>NZ_JBBPBC010000001.1:4800000-7687307 GCF_038009325.1 Paenibacillus sp. FSL L8-0708 | reverse complement strand
AGACTGTCACTCCTTTAAATCTTCCAAATGTGGCATCAGCCATGAAGTGGAAATGTCGAAGAAAATAGGTTGGTGCTGATATTTATCCCCAGTAGGCAATATGAAGAGACAAAAAAATATGGATAAATTTGATTTGTTCACAACTTTATCCACAGCTTGTTGATAATTAAGAGAACAAACAAATCTATTCACATTCAAAAGTAATACCATCATAGCAAAACGCCCCTTGTTTTTCAATGAGCAGGGCTATTTTATCCACAAATTCAAGCACTTGTGTACAATTATTAGGAACACCACTACATATTGTTGATAATTTGTTTACGGTTCGACACTTTACGCCAAAGGTTCGATAATTTTATACACAGGTTGTGCTCAACTGTGAGTAGTCGACTTTATTTTTTGATCACAGGTGGATAACTGTCATATCTTGTGGATTACTTTTTTCCTGGGGAGAGTTGTGGATAAAAACCTGAGCTTGAGGGGGAGGAACAAGCCGGTTACTAGGTTGACTTTTGCTCATAAAATATGTTTAAATATATAAAGGTGTTTTCTGTAAGGATATGTCTCGATATATAAAAATGATAATTCTTGTAGATACTGTCCCTACTATAAGGACGGCTTAGTCCGTTTCTGCTTATATGACAGTAATTAAGTTCCTGTAAGGGAGGTGCAATTATGAGACCGACATTTAGACCAAATGTGAGCAAACGTAGTAAGGTTCACGGTTTCCGTAAAAGAATGAGCACGAAAAACGGCCGTAAAGTGCTGGCAGCTCGCCGCTTGAAAGGCAGAAAAGTTTTGAGTGCGTAAGTTAGGCCACTAAGGGACCACTGCGGTGGTCTTTTTTTACTGCTTTTTATTATTATTGCTCTGCAAAAGTCTAGGATCTCGCTTAATGCGCTAGCTACACTTTGCGGGGCTATTTAACGTATATTGAGAAATATTTTGTGAGAAGTTGAAATTATTTTTCCTACTATATATAGAAGCTTAATTTCAGCACAGCAAATGTAGTCGTTTATGGCTGCTTGCTAATGCCTATACTATTAGAAGAAAAAATTCGGAGGGACACTTAAACCGGATTTTTATGAAGGAGATTCCCGTGCACAAAAAGTTACGTTTACGAAACCGTGCCGACTTCAGTCGTGTATACCGCCATGGGAAGTCATTTGCGAATCATCAATTTGTAGTGTATTGGTTTGGCAAAAAAGAGGTAGAGCGATTTAGAGTAGGTGTGTCTGTTAGCAAAAAGGTCGGAAACGCGGTTGTCCGTAACCGTATGAGAAGATTAGTTAAGGAAATCGTCCGTCACCATGAACCTGAGATTGCAGGTGGCTTAGACATGGTGTTTATCGTAAGAAAAGGAGCGCTTTCCATGGAGTATGCAGAGCTCGAAAAAAGTGTGCTGCATGTGCTTCGTAAAGCCAAGCTACTCAAGGCTTCCCGCAAATAAAGGGTGCTTAAGAGGCTTGTTTATTTGTATTCATAATTATGGTATGATTTACGGTGGAATGGAATGTTTAAGAGAGGGGTTTTGAAGTGTCTCTAATGAAGACTAGACGAGGAAAATGGTTTCTCCTCATCACGGTAATGGTGTTGTCGTTAGCTGTTCTGTCGGGATGCGCTCCGTCGGCTGCTGTCACGCACACTACGGAGGATTTGAAGAATGGAGGCTTCTGGCAAAGTAATGTAGTGTATTATTTCGCCATTGCCTTGGACAAGTTTGCAGATTGGTTTAACGGAGAATATGGTTTAGCCGTACTTGTGATGGTTATTATTGTCCGCACGTTGATTCTTCCGCTTACTATTAAACAGGTGAAGAGCTCGCGTGCAATGCAAGCCATTCAACCGGAACTCCAAAAGATCCAGAAAAAATATAAAGACACACCTGAAAAGGTGCAGCAAGAAACAATGCGTTTGTTCCAAGAAAATAAGGTTAACCCAATGGCGGGTTGTTTACCGCTGATCGTACAAATGCCTATCTTTATCGCTCTCTACAACTCGATCTACTATAATCCACATCTACGGGAGCATACCTTCTTGTGGCTGGAGCTTGGTAAACCGGATCATCTGTTTATCTTGCCAGTACTAGCAGCATTAACAACATTTATTCAAACTAGAATGATGACCAAAATGAACCCAGTGCAACAACAAGGGCCAATGCAGTTCATGATGATGATCTATCCAGTTCTGATCTTCGTTATGTCGTACAACTTCCCTGCAGCCTTGCCATTATACTGGGTGTACAGTAACCTTTACACTATTATTCAGAACTACTTCTTATACCGCAACAACGATAAACACAAATTGGCAATCGCAAGTGCTGTAAAAAGTACAGATGACTCCAGTCCTGCTCCGAAGAGCAAAGGCGGCAACAAGTCATCGAAGGGAGCCAAAAAGTCAAAATGAGCAAAGTCGTCGCAACAGGGAAAACCATTGAAGAAGCTGTAGAACGGGGACTAACCCAGCTTGGAGTTCAAAAGGACCGGGTAACGGTCAACGTACTTGAGCAGCCATCAAGAGGATTCCTGGGATTGATCGGTGCGAAAGGTGCCAAGGTTGAACTAACCTTGATAGCCGAAGCCGCACCGGCATCAGCGGCGAGTGCTCCGTCACTGCCTCAACAGTCAGCAAGAGAGAGCAAACAGGAGGCCATCGGCGGTGTGCCACGCCAAGATTCCGGACAACCGGTGGAGGAAGCTTACCAAGAAGCCGTTCATTTCATTGTGGATGTCGCTAAGAGCATGGGGCTCGAAGTGGAGGTAGAAATCGTCCACACCAAGGAATCCACGATTCTGCAAATTTCCGGTCCAGATTTGGGACTGTTAATTGGCAGAAGAGGACAAACTCTCGATGCTCTACAGTATTTGGCTAATATTGTAGCTAACCGTTATTCCGACAGTTTTATACGGCTTGTGTTAGATGCAGAGAACTTCCGTGAGCGCCGTAAAAAAACGCTTGAAGAGCTGGCTGATCGTTTAGCCGGACGTGTAATTCGCACTCGTAAAGAGGTTGTATTGGAGCCAATGTCTCCTCAGGAGCGCAAGATTATCCACTCCAGGTTACAGGATCACCGGCAAGTGAGTACCCTCAGTAAAGGCGAAGAGCCAAATCGCCGCGTCGTTATAACCTTGAAGTAAAGACTATATGGATGCAATGACTCCTTGACCAATGTAAGGGGTCATTGTTTTTTTAAAAATAAAAGAACGTTTCTATTCAAAAAATATAAGTTTTGGGGTGAAAAACAGCATGCTTAGTGACACCATTGCTGCCGTATCGACGGCATTAGGCGAGGGAGGAATTGCTATTATTCGGGTAAGTGGCCCACAGGCTATTTCCCAAGTGGCACCATTATTTCGTAGCCGAGTTCCATTAACTGAAGCGGAATCGCATACCGTTCATTACGGACATATCGTCAGTCCTGATAACGGAGAGAAGATGGAAGAAGTGTTGGTAACCGTTATGAAAGGACCACGTTCTTTTACGACAGAGGATGTAGTAGAGATCAGTGCTCATGGCGGTGTAATTTCTGTAAGAAGAGTGATGGACTTACTTCTGCAGCAGGAGATAAGGTTAGCCGAGCCGGGGGAGTTCACCAAGCGTGCTTTCTTGGGCGGACGTATCGATTTATCGCAGGCTGAGGCTGTTATTGATTTGATTCGCTCTAAGTCTGACCGGGCTTTTTCTGTAGCTTTAAAACAGGTTAGCGGATCCTTATCGGATCGAATTCATGCTTTACGCCATACACTTATTGAGATGCTGGCTCATATTGAAGTGAATATAGATTATCCAGAACATGATGTAGAATCCATGACAGCTGAATTTATTAAAGATAAAAGCAGTGAGGTTATGGAGGGAATAACAAAGCTGCTTAAGACATCTAATGAAGGAAAAATACTTCGTGAAGGGATTACGACAGCTATTGTCGGACGTCCGAACGTTGGTAAATCATCATTGCTAAACGCATTAGCGCGTGATAACAAAGCGATTGTAACAGATATTCCAGGAACAACACGTGATGTAATAGAAGAATTTATAACGATAAATAATATACCGCTTAAGCTGCTCGATACAGCGGGAATTCGTGAAACGATGGATGTTGTTGAGAGAATTGGGGTGGAGCGCTCCAAAGCGGCAGTTAGTGACGCCGACCTGATTCTACTTGTGCTGAATGCTAATGAAGAGCTGCATGAGGATGAATTGGCATTGATGGAACAAATCCACGGTAGACAGTGCCTAGTAATCATGAATAAAATGGACTTACCGCCCAAACTGGATAAGGATAAGTTGCTCTCATTTTTTGAAGAGTCTAACATTGTACCGATGTCCGTTCTGGAAGAGGAAGGTCTAGACAAACTTGAAGATGCCATTTCGACACTCTTTTTTGGTGGAAAGCTGGAATCGGGTGACTTGACATATGTGAGTAATGTGAGACATATAGCCCTGCTCAAAAAAGCCTATAAATCACTTCAAGACGCATACGATGCTGCAGAACAGTATATACCGATTGATATGATTCAAATCGATGTACGGCTCGCATGGGAACAGCTTGGGGAAATAATTGGCGATACTGCAGCTGACTCTTTGTTAGACCAAATATTCTCACAATTTTGTTTAGGAAAATAAGATTCACGATTTAATATAATTTCAAGGGGGAAACAGGACATGAGTTATGATGGAGGCAACTATGACGTTATCGTCATTGGCGCTGGTCATGCTGGCTGTGAAGCAGCACTGGCTGCAGCCCGGATGGGTTGCAGTACGTTAATGATCACAATTAACCTGGATATGGTTGCATTCATGCCCTGCAATCCGTCCATAGGCGGACCTGCCAAAGGACATGTAGTGCGTGAAATTGATGCGCTTGGCGGAGAAATGGGCCGCAATATAGATAAGACATTCATTCAACTGCGTATGCTGAATACAGGTAAAGGACCAGCAGTACATGCTTTACGTGCACAAGCTGATAAATTTCTTTATCAACATACAATGAAGGAAACTATGGAGAAAACGCCTAATTTGACACTTCGTCAAGGGATGGTTGAGCGTTTAATCGTTGAGGATGGACGTTGTGTAGGTGTAGTTACGAAGACCGGAACCGAATACCATAGTAAGACTGTTATCCTGACAACAGGTACTTACCTGCGTGGTAAAGTGATTATGGGTGAGCTAACATATGAAAGTGGACCTAACAATCAACAGCCATCCGTGAAGCTTTCTGAGAACTTACGGGAGCTTGGGTTTGAATTGGTGCGTTTTAAAACAGGTACTCCACCACGTGTACATCGTGATACGATCGATTTCTCTAAGACAGAAATTCAACCAGGGGACGATGAACCGAAATTCTTTTCGTTCGAAACGAAATCATCCGATAACGAACAGCTTCCTTGTTGGTTAACGTATACCTCTGAGGTTACTCATCAGATTATTAATGATAACCTTCATCGTGCGCCGATGTTCACAGGTATTATCGAAGGAACTGGCCCACGTTATTGCCCTTCTATAGAAGATAAGGTCGTAAGATTCAGTGATAAATCTAAGCATCAGATCTTTTTAGAGCCAGAGGGAAAAAATACATCGGAATACTATGTACAAGGTCTGTCCACTAGTCTTCCTGAGGATGTCCAGCTAGCTATCTTACGTTCCATTCCTGGTATGGAAAAGGTAGAGATGATGCGTAACGGCTATGCTATTGAATATGATGCAATGGTTCCTACACAGCTATGGCCATCTCTTGAAACCAAACGTCTTCCAGGTCTATTCACTGCTGGACAAATCAATGGCACTTCCGGTTATGAGGAAGCAGCAGGCCAAGGGGTTATGGCTGGAATTAATGCAGCACGCAAAGTGCAAGACAAAGAACCCGTAATCCTAGATCGTTCACAGGGATACATTGGTGTACTCATTGATGATCTCGTGACTAAGGGAACGAATGAACCTTACCGTCTGCTTACTTCACGTGCAGAATATCGTTTGTTGCTTCGCCATGACAATGCAGATCTAAGACTTACACCTATCGGTTATGACATTGGTTTGATCACACAGGAGCGTTTCGATAACTTCACAGATAAGAAAGAACGGGTGGAGCGTGAAATTGTTCGTCTGCAAGAAACAAAGGTTAAACCTGTTGATGTAAACCAAGTACTAGCGCAATATGAATCGGCACCTATTGTAGATGGCAGTAATTTGCTTGTTCTGATGCGGCGCCCAGAGCTTGTATATAGTTTTGTTGATCAAGTATCACCATCACCAGAGATGCTGGATGCAGAAATGAAGGAGCAAGTAGAAATCCAAATTAAATATGCCGGATATATAGAAAAACAACTTCAACATGTGGAGCGCCTGCAAAAGATGGAGAAGAAAAAAATTCCAGATGACATTAATTATAATGAAATCCATGGATTAGCGATGGAAGCGCGGCAGAAGCTGACTAAGATTCACCCGATCTCTATCGGGCAGGCTTCTCGGATTGCGGGAGTTACACCTGCTGATATTTCCATTCTTCTTGTATATCTTGAGCATTACAACCGGGTAACCGCGGCGAAAGGATAAGCTATGGATAATACGGAAGTTCAATTCACACAACTATTACAGGAACGAGGCATATCCCTTACAGCAGAACAGTTAGCACAATTTGATCTGTATTATAAGGAACTCGTAACCTGGAATGAAAAAATGAATCTCACGGGTATAACCGAGCGAGAGCAGGTATATACGAAGCATTTCTATGATTCTATTTCATTAGCTTTTTTCCTTGATATTAACGAGATCACCAATCTCGCAGATATCGGTTCAGGAGCTGGGTTTCCAGGAATCCCACTTAAAATATGTTTTCCTCATTTGAAGCTAACGATTGTTGATTCGCTCAATAAACGAATTTCATTTCTGCAGCATGTAAGTACGACATTGGGATTAACTGATGTACAATTGATCCATGGGCGGGCAGAGGATGTCGCGCGCAAGTTCACTCATCGTGATGCCTATGATTTGGTTACAGCACGTGCGGTAGCAAGACTGTCTTTATTGAATGAATTTTGTCTTCCCTTCACACGCAAAGATGGGGTGTTCGCTGCAATGAAGGGCAGCGATCCTTCAGAGGAATTAAGCGAAGCTAAGTACAGCTTAAAAGAGCTTCGTGCTGAACTCAGCAAAGTGGAGTCGTTCAGCTTACCAGTGGAGGAGTCGGATCGACATATTGTTATGATCCGGAAGACAGGAGCAACACCAGCTAAATACCCAAGAAAAGCGGGAATTCCTGCCAAAATGCCATTGATAAAATAATGTTTCACGTGAAACATTGCCGATACTCAAAGTTCCTTTAGGAGCATTCTCTTTGAACAAAGGGAATGCTCTTTTTTTATGAAGATGATGATAACAAAAATCGATAAATATCAAATTAGATAAAAATTAGATTTATAAGCTGATTTGGTTGTTGCACCTGTAAAAATGCAGGAAAAATAGGTCTTTACGGAGAATATGATTATGTGGAGAAAAGTGATAGAATAGCATAGTAGACTTTAATTTTGTATATAACTCCTTCTCTGTACTCTTGTTCGAAAGAAGGAGAGATTATGATGCCTGTTCATTACAGGTAATTCCATAATATCAGAATGTTTTAGATTGCTGTACGATATGCTTTCCGTGAAGAAGGTCAAGAAGATCGTACTATAACGAAATTAGGTGGTTATGAACGGAATGAAAGAACAATTTACCAAGCTATTTGGGTTTAACGAGCGGAGCAGCGGAGAAGAAATCAAACAAATACCAGTTCATGAGGTCGTTAGCAGTCCTTACCAACCACGGACTATATTCGATGATGACAAAATTGATGAGTTATGTCAGACAATTAAAACTCATGGTGTCATTCAGCCTATTGTTGTACGTATGCGAGATTCCATATATGAGATCATCGCAGGTGAACGGCGCTGGCGGGCAGTTAAAAAGCTTGGTTTAGAGACGATCCCTGCTATTGTCCGTGAGTTCAATGATTCTCAGGCAGCATCTATTGCGCTCATAGAAAATCTACAGCGTGAAGGTTTGACCTCCATAGAAGAAGCTGTCGCTTATCAGAAGTTAATTGATCTTCATCAATTAACACAAGAAAGCTTAGCACAACGCTTAGGCAAGAGTCAGTCGACTATTGCGAATAAGATTCGTTTACTCCACTTACCTGAAGAGGTTAAGACAGCGTTGATGGAACGTCAGATTTCCGAAAGACATGCGCGTTCACTCTTATCACTGGATAGTGTGGAAATGCAATTAAAAGTTTTGGCAGAGATTATTGCAAAAGGATTAAATGTTAAACAGACGGAAGCTCGTATTGCTTTCTATAAACAAGTTTCGCAAACTAAAAAGTCAAAACGGGTCTCCTATACCAAGGATGTTCGTCTAGCTCTTAATACAATTCGTCAATCTATTGATATGGTGTCAGGCTCAGGTATGGAAATCAAAACGTCAGAAAATGACCGTGGTGACCATTACGAGATTGTAATCCAGATCCCCAAAAGATAAATTGTTTCAAAAGCTGAAGGCGGCCTTAAAGTGATTGGCCGCCTTTTGTGTGACTTAAACCAGGATGTATTGCTCAGTCCTGCATTTTAGAGTTTTAGCTCATATAAAGTAACATAGTTTGGCCGTTTGTACTTGCGATCTACGAGAAGATTCTTCCTAACTATTCGAGGTGAAATTAGTGTCCAAGATTATTGCCATAGCAAATCAAAAAGGCGGTGTCGGTAAAACAACATCCTCTGTGAACCTAGGTGCCGGTATGGCTACATTAGGAAAAAGAGTGCTTCTAGTTGATATCGATCCTCAAGGTAACACTACCAGCGGCGTTGGCATCAACAAGGCGGACGTAGCGAATTGTATATATGACATTCTCATTAATGAAGTAAATCCTCTAGAAACGATACTTGAAACTCAAAATGAAGGACTGCACATCATCCCGGCGACCATTCAATTAGCGGGGGCGGAGATCGAATTAGTATCAACGATTTCCAGAGAGTTGAAATTGAAAAAAGCCCTAAATGCGGTTAAAAATAATTATGACTACATCATCATTGATTGTCCTCCATCCCTTGGGATTTTGACGATCAATTCCCTTACAGCTGCTGATTCGGTAATCATTCCGATTCAATGTGAATATTATGCGCTCGAAGGGTTGAGTCAGCTTTTAAACACCGTGCGTCTAGTACAAAAAAATCTTAATCCGCATTTAAAAATAGAGGGAGTACTATTAACTATGTTGGATGCCCGTACGAATCTAGGGATCCAAGTCATCGAAGAGGTTAAAAAGTATTTTCAGGAAAAAGTTTACAGAACTATCATTCCTCGGAATGTCCGCTTAAGTGAGGCACCGTCTCATGGACAATCCATTATTACTTATGATCCTCGCTCAAAGGGAGCAGAAGTGTATTTAGAGTTGGCAAAGGAAGTGATTTCTTATGAGTAAACGTTTAGGAAAAGGTCTGGATGCTCTGATTCCTTCTTTATCTATTAATGAAGATGATAAGGTAGTAGAAATCCCATTAGCTCAATTACGGGCTAACCCTTATCAACCACGCAAGGATTTCAATGAAGAAGCAATCCAGGAATTGGCTGAGTCCATCAGACAACATGGCGTGATTCAACCGATCATTGTACGGAGTGTTTTGAAGGGGTATGAAATCATTGCCGGGGAACGCAGATTCCGGGCTTCGCAATATTGTGGTAAACCTACGATTCCAGCAGTCGTAAGAAATCTAAGTGATCAACAGGTCATGGAGATCGCCCTGATTGAGAACTTGCAACGTGAAAATTTAAATGCAATGGAAATCGCAGTTGCTTATCAAGGTTTGATGGATCAATTTTCACTCACACAAGAAGAGCTATCACTTAAAGTTGGAAAGTCCAGATCACACATCGCTAACTTCCTAAGATTGCTTACTTTACCGGAAGAAGTAAAAGAATATGTTTCACGTGGAACAATGTCTATGGGACATGCACGAGCTATTGTTGCCCTGAAAGATCCGGAAGTTATTAAACAATTGGCTGAACAATGCGTGGAACAGCAATGGAGCGTAAGAGAGCTTGAAGAAACAGTGAAAAATCTGGATCGAAAGCCAACGAACGGTACAAAGATTAAAGTTGTTAAACGTGATCCCTATATTGATAATGTAGAGGAAGTATTACGTGAACGGTTTAAAACAACGGTTAAGATAAAACAAGGTAAGGAAAAAGGGAAGATTGAACTGAATTACTACAGTGCGCAGGACTTAGAAAGATTGTTAGAATTATTGGGTAACTAAATGGGTATCTATGCCAAGAACATATCCTGAGCTATCCGTAATCGGATGAGTAGGGGTATGTTTTTTCAAAATATAAGGATGTATAAAGTGCAGCTGAATATTATCCTTATATTTTCTACAGATAAGGTTATTATCAATAAAGGGCGACAACGTTGTTTCTTCTTAATGAAAAAGAGTATGAGACGAGGAGCGGGGTTATGGAAGACTTCGTATATTTGGATCATGCGGCTACGTCCTGGCCTAAACCTCCAGAGGTGGCAGCTGCGATGATGAATGCTTTGCAGTCGGGAGCAAATGCTGGCAGAGGAAATTATTCGTTGGCCATGGGAAGCGGACGGGTGTTGGTGAGAGCCCGGAGTTTGCTGGCGGAGTTGTTTGGGGTTTCTAATGCACAAGACATAGCGTTTACCCAAAACACTACGATGGCATTAAATATGGCGATTAGAGGTACGCTCAAAGCAGGGGATCATGTAATCTCTACAATGACTGAACACAATTCTGTGCGGAGACCTTTGGAATATTTACGTAAGTCACTAGGGATAAGTGTTGATTATCTGAAGGTGGATCGAGCGGGTCAATTGGATTTGTACGAATTGGACAAGGCGTTTCGACCGAACACTAAAATGGTAATTTGTAATCATAGCTCCAACTTACTAGGTAGTATACTTCCCATTGGTGAAATCGGGGATCTAGCTAAAGCAAAGGGTGCTATATTTCTAGTGGATGCTGCTCAAAGTGCAGGCTCGCTTGATATTGATGTGAAAAAAATGAATATTGACTTATTAGCTTTTCCTGGGCATAAAGGGTTGCTTGGACCACAAGGGACTGGTGGGCTCTATATATCACCTGAATTGGATCTCGAGCCCTTAATGCATGGAGGGACAGGCAGTCAATCTGAGAATAGTGAACAACCCTCTATTCGCCCAGATCGGTATGAAGCGGGAACGCAAAATGCGGTAGGAATTGCTGGTTTACTAGCCGGTGTTCAAAAGGTAAAATCGATAGGGACAAACGTTATCCACGAAAGAGAGTGGAAGCTGACTCAACTGCTGATGGAGGGCTTGTCCCATATTCCAAACATTAAACTATTAGGGCCCACATTAGGGGCTCCGAGAACTGGAATTGTGTCGTTTGTAGTGGATGGGGAAGAATCGGCGAATATAGCCCACCGTCTAGATCGTGAGTATAAAATAGCCGTCAGAGCGGGTATGCATTGTACCCCACTGGCACATAAGGCTGTTGATACACTAGAAAGTGGTGCTGTTCGGGCGAGTGTAGGCGTAGATACAACAGAGCATAATATAAGCAGAATGCTAGCTGCTATGGATGAGTTATATGGCTGATGCCCGCAGCAGATAAATAAAAAGGATGGTCCATTCATGTCTGAAATGAATCAATTAATTAATGAACAGTTGCAGTGGTTTGTGTTTGGTTTCGTAGTAATTATGCTAGTACTGATAGTGACTGTAATCGCTCAGGGAGCTAAGCTGCGGACTATACGGCGCAAATATGAGGCCATGATGGCAGGAAGCGGTGTGGAGGATCTGGAAGGCCTTCTGGTTGATCTGAAGAACCAAAGCGACATGCTGGAAGAAGAACAACGTGAGCAAAAAGCGTTGATAGAAGCTACCCAAGTCAAAATCCGCGGCATGAAGTCAAATATCGCTCTGAAGCGTTATAATGCCTTCGGTGAACGTGGTAATGATTTGAGCTTCTCGGTGGCTATTCTGGATGACAATAGCAGTGGCATTGTATTAACCAGCCTTCATAATCGTGAGAACTCATATATTTACTCCAAGCCTATGCAAAATGGGGAATCACAATATGCCTTATCGCCTGAAGAAAAAGAAGTTATAACTCTCGCGTTGCAGCAGAAGTAGCATGCAGGTTCCATTGTTTTAAAGCAGAATATAGACTTGTAGCGATAATATCAGATAAGCGCATGACTAGACTTAGCCGTGTATTCTGCAATACGAAATACTCCATAAAGCCGCCGACATTAACGATTCCAGTCAAATGGATATCTCCAACCGGCGGCAATTGTTTATTTACGCCAGCTCCTGGTCTGAGGGGACCTTCAACGACTTGGATGCAGCCAACACTAGTAGAGTGACCTAAGCAGGCATCTATTCCGATGACAAACGGGTTATTATATTTTTCATTAATTAGAGACAAAGTCTCTTCAAGATTGACGGCATGAACCGGTTCTTCAAGGGTACCGTATAAATGAAACAATGGACTATGAAAACGGGATAATGCAGTACCAACAAGAGGACCGAGAGAATCTCCGGTGGAGCGATCAGTGCCTACACAGATGACGATAATTTGAGTCTCTGGACGCGTGCGTGAAAAGTGAAAAAGTAGCCGATGAGTAATTGCGGAATAGATATCGGGATCTGTATGTGATATTTTTAAACAGGACGTTTCTTGCGCTGCTGTAGCCTTGGATGAGGAGTTCATACCATCTTCCTTTCTAAGGGTGATTCTATTTGTTGGTATCTAGTATATGGATAGAAGAGGGGTTTTATACTCCAGCAGCAAGAGATAGGACGATAAACCTATGGAGAGGCTTGACGTATATGCAGGATGAGATGTTAATAGCGTTTGACTCCACCCAGCAGGCGCTTCGTGCTGAAATGCTGCTTGAGTATGCTGAAATAGAAATTGATATATTTCCAACTCCGAAGGAGATCACCGCAGGCTGTGCAATTTCAATTCAGTTTTTTCAAAATGCGCTGGAAGAGGTAAAAAGAATTATAGTTGAGCAGGAAATAGAAATACGCGGCATCTACGGAAAACACAACGAGAACTACATACTGATTTAGGGGTAGGGAGGAGTACATGCGATGAATATGTGGATACTGGAGGCTGATACACCCGGTGCGGATACATTAAAAGATGCCATTCGCTTTAAAGATAAGGTGTGGAATTGGTTTACCGATGCTGATATGTGGGCGGATGTATTATTTGCGGGTCTACGGATTCTTGTTATTTTTCTCTTAACCCGGGTTATTATTAAAATTGTTTCTAATATTATTGATCGTTCGCTTGAGCGTAAAACCGGTGGCAGACTTCTGTCCAACACACGAAGGTTTACTACGGTTGGGGAATTGATGAAAAATGTAGTGACAGTTATCTGTAATTTTGTGATGATCATGCTCGTGCTTTCTGAGTTCCACTTCGATTTGGCACCATTGTTGGCTGGAGCGGGTGTGCTTGGTTTAGCAGTGGGTTTTGGGGCACAAAGTTTGGTGAAGGATGTTATTACAGGTTTCTTTATTATTTTAGAGGATCAATTTGCAGTGGGTGATGTAATTCAAACGGGGACCTATAAAGGAACGGTAGAATTAATTGGACTGCGAACAACCAGACTGTTAAGCACAACTGGAGAAGTATTTATTATCCCGAATGGATTAATCACGAACGTGACCAATTATTCTCTCTCGAATGCATTGGCTGTAGTTGATGTTCCTGTAAAAATGGAGCGGAGCTTGGAGGCCACGCTAGGTTTGATTGGAGAAGCGCTAAAAGGAATAGAAGAGCGTAACTCTAATGTTCTTGCTTATCCTAATGTGCTCGGTATACAGTCCATGAGTACTTCGGAATATGTAATTCGTATAGCGGCTAGCTGTTTACCTAATGCAAAAGAGGTTGCGGAGAGACAGATTCAGAATGATATTAAGCAGGCACTAGAGAAACTAAGCAGTCTAGAGCAGGCCCAAGCTGCTCAAGCCGAAGAGGAAGCGCGTTTGAAGGCAGAAGAAGAAGAAGCAAAGGCTGAAATTGAACTGGCAAAAACAGAAAATGAGCAGGAAGTATCGGATACGCCTGACACTGGATCAAGACGCCAAATCGCAGCTACACAAGAGGGGAAAAAGGGGGAAGGGTAGTGGAACGTAAAGTTTTTCAGCTTGGAGATATTGTACAGATGAAGAAACAGCACCCTTGCGGTTCTAATGAGATGGAGATCATTCGTATGGGGATGGATATCCGCATTAAGTGTACAGGATGTCAGCATAGTGTTCTGATTCCCCGGGCGAAATTCGAGAAGAATATGAAGAAGGTACTGCGTTCTGCAGAGGGAAATACAGACAATAATTAAGCTTGCAAATGGCATGTCTGCATGATACAATTATTTTTGCTGCGGAGAGGTACCCAAGAGGCCCAAGGGGGCTGACTCGAAATCAGTTAGGCGTGTCACAGCGTGCGTGGGTTCGAATCCCACCCTCTCCGTATTCCTTAAAAACACGCTAGTATCAACGGTTTCAGTACGATATGTGTACGGAAACTATGCGGTACACAACGCTAGATGATTCCGAAGTACCTTACTGATTACACGATGCTCTCTACGTTAATATGACGTAGGGGGCTTTTTTGTATGGATAAACGTACCGGTAGACGGACATTAACGGGGCGCACGCCGATGGCAGACGTAGGGTTGCCGTCATATACAATAGAAGAAGCGGTCGACTTCGTTATTAAGATTAAGCGCGCTAACAATCTAAAGGAGCGTACGATCAGCGGATACATACAGAACATGCAGTATTTAACGGAATGGATTACGGAGCGTTACGGGGAGATTTCGATTCAAGATGTAACGACGGACATGCTGCGCGGTTATATCCTATGGTGTTCGGATGAAAAGGAGTATTACGGAGGGCATCCGTTTAAGTCGGATTTTGATCGGGAGCGTCGCGGGATATCTCCGGCCTCTGTAAACGTCCGTATACGCGTTCTGCGGACATTCTTCTCCGTATTATACGAAGAGGGCGTAATCAACGTTAACCCCGCTAGAAACGTTTCACTAATGCGCCAGGACGTCGATACGGTAATGCCGCTGACTGAGGACGAACTCAGACGGTTCATGAAGGCTCCGGATCAGAAGCAGTGGGCGCAATGGAGAGACGCTATAATCATGACGTTAATTTTAGACGTTGGATTGCGTTTAAACGAAATATGCTCGCTAGAGAAGGCGGAGGTAGATTTCGTAAAGAAGCATATAGCGCTACCGGCATCAAAGAACAAGAACCGAAAATCGCGTATATTACCTCTATCAACGGAGACGCTGCGGCTACTTAAGCAATTGATAACGGAATCCGCGCAACACTTCGATACAACGCACGTATTTACAACTAATTACGGGGAGCCGCTAAGCGAGAAGACGATACAGAAGTCGTTCGATAAGTACGCGGAAAAGGCGAAGCTCGGGCGTTCCGTATCGCCGCATATCCTACGTCATAATTTCGCAACGATGGCGGCTGAGAACGGCATGTCCATTTTCCACCTGCAGAAAATCATGGGACACGCGGATATAGCTACTACACGTAAATACGTTCAGATTAGCGAAGGCAGTATCGCGGATGAACACCGCCGCTTTAGTCCTCTATTGCGCATAACTGGCCGTAAAGGAGGCGTGTAATATGAAACCATCAGGTGGAATTGTTCGCGTCTCTAAGCGCGATAGTAGCTACACGATACTAGATCCGTATTTCTTATCGGACGATCGGCTGTCTTGGAAAGCGAAGGGGCTGCTCGGATATCTCTTATCAAAACCGTCGAACTGGCAGGTTTATATTGGCGATCTCGTAAAACGCTCTACAGACGGACGTGATGCGGTCTACAGCGCTATTAAGGAACTAGAGGCTGTCGGTTATGTTGAACGGAAGCAAACGCGCGATGCATCTAATCGTATTACCGGTATGGAGACGATTATTTATGAGCGCCCGATAGTTGATGATCCAGAGCCGGATTTCCCACATACGGATATTCCCGATATGGACGAACCGAAAGCGGATAATCAGATACAAGTTATTAATGATTTAAGTAATAAAGACTTTAAGAGAGAAATAAATAAGGGCGCTACGGAAAATGATGAAGCAGTCCTACAAACATTATCAAAAGCACTGCGTAAACTTCCGCTCAACGATACGGCGTCTCTTTACGATCACTACTTCGCGGATATATACCAAATGCTGACGCGGAGGTTTAGCGGCCGCTTAGAGCCGGACATAATCGAATTAGCTGCGGATAGGTACTTCGCAAAGGCGGTAGACATGCGGACAGGACAGCCAAAAGAGAGCGTATATTCTCCGGTGGGTCTATTTCACGATGCCTATACGGAGGCACTGGCGGAATGGAAGGCGCTGCGGTATAAGCGGAGTGCCGCAGGCGGTTGAGTTATCCACAGACGGTCCACAGATTGGAGTGTGCAACTACACCAACATTATCCACATGTGATATAATGTTTTTAGCGAGATATGCGGCAATGGAGCGGATAAAATGAGCACTTATGAATCCTTGTCGTTAATAATAGATTTTGGAGAATACACTATCGCAATGATGGCACTTATCATTTCAATACAAGCTTTAAGACAAACAAAAAAGTAGCTCGCCCCGACCAAGAGTTAAGCTACTTTTCTGTGATAAACATTTAAAAAATTTGAAGCCGCATGTCTCGCGACAATTGCGAATTCTTATCTTAGATATCTTTATTCTACGCTTTTTAGCGTAACGTTACAACAAGTATGTTGTATATGTTTATTAATAAAAGTCTAGCGCTCGGCTCCGGATCATAACGGGGTCGGGCGCTTATTTGCGTTTTATGGTACCTATACCGCACGATCTGCTTGCGTAAGCCCTTGAATTAACGCGTCTAGCCCTTCGGGAGTATTAGCGCTAGGGTACGATGGTAGAACGGCTAATTTGCGGTGATTTCTACGTTAAATCTATGTATTAATGTTCGTCAGTTGTTTCTATTAAGGTAATTATCTTACTTATATCAGACGTTCCTAGTGCCTCCGCAATTTTCGCGATGTGTTCAAAGTTTATATTCTCCCGTTTTCCGTTTACGAGCTCCGAGATTGCTGCACGACGTACGTCGGACTTTAGCGACAATTCATTGAGGGACATACCTCTTTCTGCTAATAGATCTCCCAATACCACTTTAACTTTTATCGCCATATCAAACACTCCTAAATTTAGTATTGACTGTACGTACAAGCGTACAGTATAATCAAATCAAATGTTGTACGCATAGGCGTACAGTATTACAAAAAGTAGTATACTATGAAATTCCAGAAAAATCCACAACTTTCTGCTTATTTGTTATGCGCAAAAAAGGAGGTAGGGAAAGGTGTATCGAGCTGGCCTACTAATCGAAGGAAGGTTATATGTAAGGACGCGTAGAGGGAATTTGATCGCATTACAACTATTAACTCAAATTTAAGGGGGACTATTTATGAAGAAGATTAGATTTGATGGTTGCGACACAATCGTGATTAAGGACAATTTGGTCGTTATTCTCGATATTGAGGCGGAGTGCACGATAATTACAAAGATCGACGGGGATAGTTGGACAGGAATCCACTTTGAAAGTCCGATCAGCGTTAAAGGGTTACATAAAATTTATACCGCAGAGAATGAGTTAGACGTATTAATTGCGGCATTGGAGGGGTAGACGATGACTTTCGCAACAGTAACGAAGTATATAAAGGACCTCGACGTTGTGGGCGAGACGTCAGCCGAAACGTATGATGCGCTACTAATCGGGAGCTCAATCGCGATTACCGTCGATAACTTCTGCGATAAAACCTACGTAATGGTCGAGCGGGTAGAAGATATTGACGGAGAGCTGCGCGTATGTGACGGAAAAGAAGGCCACCTCTACGATATTAACGTGAACGGCACACTTACGGTGCATGATCTCGCCAGTATGTCCACGGTTGATTATATACTAGCGTGCATTCAATAAATTCGTATAACACCGCATGTAGCGCCAAATACAGGCGGTAAGTATACCGGTCGCTTCTACGTCTCAATAGTTGCGATCGGGCCTTCGCGGGCTACGGGCAGGTCCGCGAGGATTATTATGGAGTGCATGTCCCAATCCATCAAAAATCTGTCCTTATATTAATTGAGTGGTGCGGGAGCGTCTGTAGCTTTTATATATTATCGTATAGCGCTTGTCCCAATTCCAAAAGTTTATGTCCCTATATACAGTAAAGGAGAGAATCAATGTCCCAATCTGCGGAATCATTGTCCGTATGTATAGTGTAGGCAGATTATTTTCCGGAGAAGATGCGCGAGGCCGAAGTCATTACGGATATTAACGTAGAGTGTGTACGTTCTGCGATCGGCCAACGTTGTATTAATCGAAAGTGTGCGGAACAGCGCTTTAGCGGTAGTAATACAGTATGCTCGATATTTATTTTCGCGTGGAGTGTGCGAAACGGTAGTCTGCGGCACCAAGTACAGTAAGGGCGCAATTTTCTCCGAAGTGTGCGAAAGGACTCTGCGCTGTAAATAATACCGTAAATGGTGCGGGAGGTTGCGTAGACTACGATTAATAAGATAGGAGGAAAATTTCGCTGAAAGTGTGCGTGAAGCGTTCGAGCGTCGTCAAAGTGTATGACGGAATTTAACTTCGAGGCGTGTCGGTGCCGCTAGTGCGTCGTCTTTATTTTTACGGGCGGTGTGCGGATGCCGTTTCCGCTGCGACTTATAGGGTATCAGGAAGTAAATTTCGCGAAAACTGTGCAGAAGGGGAAGTGGACGGTGTATTTAATAGTGGCAGCGGTGTGCGGATCGCAGTTCGACGGTTCTTGAGGCCGCAAGTGTGTTGCGCTCATATTCACTACGTCTCTATAAGCGTAAGGCGCTGACCCGTCGAAATAATTTCCGTGTAAGTGTGCGAAAAAGGAGTGCGTGGTGTCTTTATCTACGTAAGGCGTTGAGCCGACGTAAAAGTTTCCGTAATAGTGTACGTAGTACAAAAGTGCCGTAGATAATACCACGTAAGGCGCTCGAAAGTGTGCGAAAAGGATTCGGGCAGCGTTGAAGGAGATAGATAGCGGTTATCCGCTTAACTATAAAAATACAAACGATAAGGGAGACGATTAATAATGTTTACAATTAAATCACTCAATAACGGGCAGACAGCGGTCTATGTGAAAAATGATCAAGGAGGTCGCGCGTTCATTCGTTCGCTAATGGATGCCCGTGAGCGGGAGAGCTGGGAGCCGCAACTTGATCACACTAAGGCAATTCCGGCGCTGCGTATCGTCCCGTTAAGCAGCGGAAAAATTGCTATTTACTTTAAGAATGGAACTCAAGCCTTTAACTTCGTCGACGCGCTTCTCAAAGAGGTAGAACCACAAATCGTTGGGGGAGAAGTGGCGGAGCTGTACGTAGTATAGAAGTCGAAAACGGTGCGGCTTCGGAATGGGGCCGCTTAACTATCAACTAATAAGGGAGACGATCGACAATGACAAAGTTACAGGTTATCAACTATGCACGAGCATCTGAGGGAAAAGAGACGCTTTCGGGGGTAGCGCTTCTTTATGCAAAACTGAAAGTTAGTGCTATGGAAGTAGCGGACGACCGTGGTCTGGCATTTTATAACGAGGACATGGTGCGAAATAACATGGTCGTCCGTGAAGAGGTTATCTATACAGGAAAGGGCAAGGTTCAGACGTGGGTTAGCGTACTGCACTACGGCGAGGACTACGCAGGTAAGTGGTTCCTGCACTGTGGGGAGTTGTTGTCCCCGTTCCAGACCTATCAAATTGTACGTGAAATCTTTAACCTTTATCAAATTGAGCCTGACCTTGTGTCGTTCCTTCGGATTGTTGACGCTATGAGTGTAAGCAGATTAACGGCTGCTGGTCAACCCACAAATCAAGCTACTGAGAGGATGCACCATGAGGTCAAAACAGAACTGGACGAGATACTAAGCATTACAGGCAAAGGATTCTAGTTAAGAGAGTATGTGTAGCCCTGTAATGCGGCAGCTTAAACCACAATACGAGGAGGAAGTTACATGTTAAAGAAGATCGAGGAATGCGAAATCCCGTTAATTAAGATTCTGCTGGAAACGTTGAAGGAGGTAAGCGACTTCTCAGCGAAGCTGCGCACAGTGTTTAAGTTCGGCGGTGATGATATCGAGATACTAGACTCAGACCCTTTCCACGCGCTGCTGAGCAACTACGGGATTCCAGGCGATACCATGTACTACTCACGAGACGGTGTTCTCGACACTTATTTCGATTATCTCCTTCATGATAAAGCGAGCGTAGACGATGTAATCGAGCATATTGTGGAGGACCTCGACGCTCTATTTATACAGTACGACTTATTAGGCGAAGACATGTACGAGCCGCTTGATATGGAGAAGTACACGGCGCGTCACCAATTAGAAAACGCGAGCTAGGGGTTGACCTTTTGCGAAAAATGCACAAAAACTCTATAAGAACTACTTAACATATAAATGTGCAATTTCGAGTATACAGACATATTCGGCGAACGATAGTGAGTCGGGCGTGACCAGTTTGTGGTCGCGTCAGCCTTTGACCTTTAAGTGCTGGACAGCGGGGATAATATCGCCCCTTGCCCCGGCTCCGCCTAAAACCGGCGTATCCGAATATATAGGGAACATCGCCCAATCATTAACTGCGCAACAAGCTTATCGGGTAAGATCATGACGCCTAATCAAGAGGCGCGCTCATGTTGGCAGATCAAAAGAAACGGAGGAACGCGGATGAGTAAGGAGTTAATTACCGGTAGTACACCTATATTAACCTCGCAAATAAACGAAGTGACAGACGGTTTCAAGGCGCTGTTACTAGCTCACGGACATGCCGTCAGTGACGGAGATTTAGCGTTTGCATCGGGAATGGTGGACGCTTGGAATGCGCCGGATGATATAGATAATCCCGTAGTATTTGCGGCAGAGTGCGGATTTGGTAAGTCTACGCTGCTGGAAGTTTATCTCCGTCATATGGCCGCGACTGACCCGCATTTCGGCGCAATCATCGTCAAACAGAAGAAAGACGAGGTCGAAGCGCTGACCAACGCTATCAACAGAAACGATGTGGAGGAGCCCGGCCGGGTAGGCGTTCGTTACCGGAGAGCGTTCGCTATTCGCGGGTACGATCCATCCGTCATGTCCTACGAGTCACACCGTCGTCAATTCAGTCGCCAGGCGTATTATCCCGTTGTCGTCATGACAGCGGAGATGTTTGCGCGGCAGTCGAGTATGCGCGTGCTCGACCGCTTCTCTTCGTTTTACGATCGGGATGAACAGCGTAGGCCCCGCCGCCTCCTTGTAATCGACGAGCGTCCAGTCTTGACGCGGACACACTCCGTATCGGTAGAAGACATTAACCGCCTTATTGAGGATGTCCGAGTCATTACGCATCAGCCGAATCAAAGAAAGGGTTCGTCAGCGCGCAGGGGAATTAATAGGGATTTCCGCGAGTTCCTGAGTTATGCGCAGAAGCTGCGTTCTAATCTCGAAGAATGCGAAGGCCGTGACCGAATGCCTCCGATAGACTTTGACTATGTTTTGCCGGACTCTCTCCGTAGATTATGGGCTGACCACTACGAAGGGGCAGACTTTGAAGCGTTAGCAACGTTTGAAGGGACAGTGAGGTACGGAGGAATGATATATTTGCGCCGAAACATCACACCGGTGGTTACTGTTTCTCATCGCGTTTACTACGAGTGGACAGCCTTCCGTCCGTTCATTCTGGACGCGACCGCAGCGACCGACCCGTATTATGCGGCTGGTAATTTTGTGGTAATGGAGGCTCCTAACCCACACGCCTACAGCAATGTGCAATTCCACGTTTGCACAGGAGAGAACCTATCGAAGTCCTTTTTTGAGAATCATCACCAGTCATTTGAAGAAGTCGCCGGCATGGTCCGCGAGATCGCCGATAAGCACCGAAAGACGATGGTTGTTTTCTATAAAGAACATTTGCCGCAGCTTGAAGGTTATTTAGCCGAGGATATTCAGGCTGGCCGCGTAGTGACTAAGCATTTCGATAGTGGGCGAGCCTCGAACGATTACAAAGACTGTGACGCGGCAGTGTTCCTCGGCTGGCTACTAAAGGGAGAGGCATATTACCCGCAGGTAGCGAGCGCGATTTATGATGAACTACTCTCATATGAAAGCTGGGTTGATATGACCGGAGTTCACTATAGGGATACCCGCGTCGAATCGTTTAAGGTCGGGGAGCTGGTGACAGAACGCATACAGGACGTACACCGTATCCGCCCGCGCTCAAGTGATTATCCGGTTAGTGTGTACTTGTTTCACCGGGACGAGCAGGTTCTCGGTAAGATTATCGGAAACTTTCCGGGAGCGCATCGCCGGGAGTTCATTCCACGCCGGCAGCTTAAAGGGCCGAGTAAAAACGTGAGCAACCTTATAGAGTTCTTCCGCTCAATGGCGCCCGGTAGTCGTATTAAGTCAAAGGAAATATACGAGAGTCTCGGAATACACCGAAATACCTTCGCGAGTCTGCAGGCAGACGGGGACGTGATAGAAGCCACGAATGCGCTTGGAGTATATCGGGAAAGGACCTTTTATATCAAGAGACTACGGATTGAGGAGGATGCCGCATGATAGGGATACTTGAAAGGGAGGAAACGCAAAGCACCGCACACATACTGCCCGATCCTTGAGCGTATGGGGATACACAAAGAAGGAACATATAATCGGAGGCGGTTACGAATGAACAGCGAAACGTTAACGGAAGCACTCGCGCAGTTTGACACGTTGAAAAGGAAGCCTACGAAATGGGAACGGGAAGCGATCGCCCGATATGTATTAGCGGTGGAGGTTGGGGATATTGACTATCCGGAGGCTAAGCGGCGATTAACACGCGGAACGGCGATAATGTTGGGTGGACAGCTTCTAATAAAGGAACACATTAAACAACTTGAAGAGGAGAGGAACGCACGCATGAAAAAATTAGAGGATTTAATTTTCAGCGAGCTAGACCGGTTGAATGCCTGCTACGCGTACGGATCAGAAGATGGGTTTATAGTATACACGGACAAAGCGAAAGGAAGTACAGTTATCTACGCGGAGGGATTTACGGTACTGGTAGATGACAATATTTTGGAAGTATTGCGCAGACTACCGACCAAAGCAGGCGCCAAAGCCGTCTACGATGCGCTTGACCCGTACGAGGAGCACGCCAATGAGTAAGACTGTACACAGCCAGCGTTAGCCGCCTGAATGGAAGACCTTGCCCATTACCTTTAAGGAGGAAGCCGCATGATTACACGTCAAGAAATATACGATAAGGTCAAAGCGTTCATTATCGACAACAAGGACGCTCCCACTGCTTGGCGCTCCGAACTGGTGCATAAACTAACGGACGAACTAGAGGCCGCTGGATGCGATCGCGCGCGGTATTGGACGTTAACTATGAGGCATCCGGCGCTCCTACGAAAATCAGCCGAGCTATTCAGTATTGGCGATATCCTCGCGGATTACATAATGAACATCGACGAAATAGCTGAGAGGTCGGCGGAGTATCCCGTACATGGTCCGGAGCGTGAGTTCCGTGAAGAGGTGAAACGAACGGCGCGCGAGTCTCTTTTACGGACGGAACGCGGAGAAGACTACGAGCCCGGCACGGTCTACGAGGATACGTTTAACAAGAGTAAGCCGGTGGAGGACGCGCTATTTGAGCCATGCCCGAATATGACGGCGGACGAGCTACGCACAGAATTAGCTGATATACAACGCAACTCAGCGGACTTCGTGCAACGATACGCGGACGGCAGCGCATGGAACCGGAGGGATTCAGCGAAGAGACGGACGCCTGTGGACGTACGGGAGGCTATCATGCGCCTCGACATGCGGAGGATTCGATTGTGCGCAGTCTGTGGGAACGCGTTTTACTCACATAGTCCACAGTATGGGCGCATGAAGGTGTGTGATGTGGTGGCGCATTTAAAGCGGCGGGACATGTCCGTTTGCCAAGTTGCGCGGGATAATGCGCTGAATCTTATGAGGAAACGGTCTGCGTAATCGCACCGTTTTCCAATGCTATATAGACGGATAGTAGACCGTCAAACACACAATTTTTATTTAATTAGATACTAGAATTAATATAAATACAATGCGAAAGGGGGAAAAGTTATATGAACGGTTTTGCAATTAAAGCGATACGCATCGGCAAGGGAATGACGCAAGTAGATTTCGCAGCTCAAATCGGAATCAGTGCACAATGGTTAAGCGCGGTCGAAAGCGGTACGAGCCCCGTATCCGATCGCGTTCGTATCCGTATTGGTCAGCTCTACGGTGATGATCCAGAGGCGTCCGAGTTGATTAGACGCGCTAAGCTATCTGATAGTTTGAACGTATAGAATAAACGTCGTACAGGCGGACGTTAAACGCCAAGGGCTTTACGCAGGCAACAAATCCATGGCAAACTGCTAGGCCGCTGAATGGAAGAAACGTAATGGAAAACGCAATATGGAGGCTCGACTCCAATAACCTAGCCGCTTACACAGAGGACCGCACAGTATGGGCGAAGATACGCCGATCCTATCCGGACTTTACCGTTATGGCAACGTATCAAGAGGACGGAGAGATTATCGCTAGGCAATACCGCATCCCTTCCACACGTAAACGATCGGCGCGTCATTTATTCGGTGTCTCTTTATCGTAAATATTGCGTGATATTAGCGCTCCTACTGTCTGGACGAACAATGTATCGTCGAGCTTGTTTGCGTGCCTTAAATCAAGCATACGAAGGGGAAAGAGTACCGAATATGCGCCTATTTTACGTGAGGGAGGCTGGCGGCGGTGGAAGACTACGCGATTGAGTACGGAGCAAAGCGCCCGCTCAAATTCAGCGAGTACGTTGTTGATAGTTTAGCAACGGAGGAACTTTTAGACGAGATTGTCTATTTCGTAGGCCGCGAGGTTAACGTCGATACATACCGGAAAATGGACGTTGTGAAGACGTGCCGGCTCATCGAACGTCTCGCGATCATGGTATGCAAAGCGGAGTCACCTACGAAGTTATACGGAATCACGAAGGCACAGGTTAGACACGCGATATTACAAGCGCTTGAAATATTCGGGGGAGGTCAGCCGCCGTGGGGAAGGACATCCGCGTAATCTCGATAACACCGACAGGATACCACCGTAGAATCGTTCGACTATTGGATGAGGAGACCGGTAAGCAGCGCGAAATCCTTTACGGGTCCAGTTACCCCGATAGGGTAATACGGCGGTGGGCGCCTACGCTATGGCGTCAGGCAAAACCAATTAAACACAGAGAGGAAGATTAACTAATGTTCATTAATTCAGCAACCCATACCGGAGGCCCTGAGACTGGCGAATCTCTTTCTATGATCGGCCCGTCCATCTGCAAGAGTCCTGTAGCGCCTAAGAAGGAGCGCAAGCCCAAAGGGAGCCCGCGACTTCATGGCGTAGTGAAAAAATTTAACGTTGAAAAGAATTATGGATTTATAGGCGTACGCGGACAAGGAGACGTTTTCTTTCATATTAGCGCTGCTCCAGACCATGACGCGCTATATTTCATGCCTGGTGATCCCGTCATTTTTGAACTCGGCGAAGACAAGCACGATCGGGCTAACGCGTCTTATGTCAAGCTGGCAGGCTGAACATAAAACAAACTATAAAAATAGGGGGATTTATTAATGAGCTATCAAAAAGCAAAAGACAGTATCCAAAAGGCACACGAATTGAAACACGATAACACGCGATTTTACCGGGAGTTTCAAGATAAAGTACGCACGGAAATTAACGCTATTGCTGGCGACAGTGACCTCTCGGCAGACGGTCGCTACAACCGTACGACAGCGGCCAAAAAGAAACACGGGACAGACTTGATGAAACAGGCGCACGTTCGTCGGCTGCAGTATCTCGCGCACCTAAAGGACGCCAAAACTCACGCCGAGGCCGAGATTTACGCGAAGATCAAGAAACCGGACGCCACCACGCTTGAACGTTTCGAGGCATCACTCCGCAAGGTTAAGACGGAGCTGTTACTCTCAATGAACGCGAAGACCGCCGCCGCTAAACTCACAGAGTTCATTACGCAGGTTAGCGATCCGTATTGTGCGAGTATTCTGCACGAACAATTTGCGGACTTGGCCGGACCGATCATCGCGCAGACACCGCCTTCTGAGAACGCAAAAACCCGCCATGAACTGGCGCAGACATTCGAGGGGCTGGCGTCCAAGTTTGAATCCGCAGACGTACGATCAGCGCGGGATACACTCGAATCCATTAACGAAATGGAAACGTCGAAATTCTTCATTGACCTTGTAAGTGACGCGGCACGTGATACGCTCGGCCGTGAATACGGTGATTACGTGAATGATACCGATTCATACTTCGCAAGTCATGAGGACGAGCGGCCGGCCGCACCTAAACCGGCAACACAAAGCAATTACACCAACTCAACCAAGCTGACACCGGAAGAAGAGGCGATTTGGACCGAAGTTTTCAGAAAGCAAGCCGAGGCTAAAGCTGCTAAGGAAAAGGCGGAAGCTGACGCGGCAGCAGCAGCGGAATAACCAAATAATCACGGAAGGGCTGACGCTTAATTTCGTCGGCTCTGTTTTATTTCAAAGGGGGAATAATATTGAGCAGTGTTGTTGTATTGCAAACTTACGACCGCTTATGGATTGGCTCAGATAGCGCGGTTTCAACGAATATCGGCGGGGTTACTTACAGGTGGCACGAAAACGGACAAAAGTTATGGGTAGTGGACGATTCGGTTATTTTTTGCTCGGGACGGGCTGAGTTGGCTGATAGGGTTATGCGCGAGTTCCACAGCATTTCTGATCGGTCAATGGAGCGACTGCAGGAGATCGCTATTCAGCAGCACGACGCTTATTTGTTGGAGCGCGGGGAGACGTTCGAGGTAGGCGTCGAGCTATTCCTGACTATTCTCGTTTGTAAGTATGAGCAAGACAGAACCGTCGTATACGGACTTGAACCGCACAATGGATTTGAGCTTACTGCGCGTATCCTCGACAATCCCACTAACTTCGCGATATGGTCCGGCGGCATTAAGGTAAATGAATCCGCTACGGCCGCAATGACGAAGTTTAGCGACTCCATGAACGTTATACAGACGTTCCAGCACGCGTTTGACGAGATTTCATACGAGGGAATAGGCGGAGAGCTGACGGTTTATGAGATCGACAGAGGTACCGTGAAACCGTTCATGCATACGCGGATTAAGGAAAAGCGCGGGCTTAAGCGCTTGACTGAGCGGATTGTGAGTGAGGAGTTGAAGCGCCTCCGTGCGGAACTGGTTAATGCCGAGGTGGTGTCCGGCCAACTAGGTAATTTCGTATCAATGGTAATCGGTAGTGGAAACGACGTCACTAAGATCAACACGAACGGGATAAGCGCCGGTCACGACGATTTCAACTCCGCACCCTTTCGCGTGAACCATCAAGGCGATGTAGTAGCGCGGTCGATTAAGCTTACGGGCGAAGTCAGTCAGAGCGATGTTATTTCGTCGGTTATCCGCGCCAGTAAGATTATCGGTAACGAGATTGAAGGCGGAACGATTACGGGCGCGTCTATTATCGGGGGTAGTATACGGTCTAATACGGATATTGATGTGACGCGAGACGCGAGAATCGGAAATAACTTGTTTATGGGGTTGGCAGGTAGCACTACTGACCGGCGTATTGAGTTCGTAGACCCAAGCATCTATGAGGCATTTATCTCTTTCGCTGGCGGCACAAAAGAGTTGAAAATACGAGCCGGTAACGACATTCGTATTGATACAAGCCTTGATTTGTTCCTAAAGGGCGATCGAATTTTGATGCAACCGGGAGCCGGCGGTGTTTATATTGGATCGAATGCGCCCGGTGATCGTGTTCTCACTGCGTCTGACCTCGATGCTGTTTACGCAGCCCTTGCCAGCAAAGCGAATGCAAATCACTCACACAGCGTTACGATTCCAAATCACAACCACGGCAATCCGGATAACCTGAATAGCGGCGGCGGTACATTCGGAGTCTCTTAATTTATCTTTCATGTCTGCAGCCTCTTAGATATACTTACGGTAATTACTATATTTAGGAGGCTCACGCATGAAAAAGAAGATTATCGGAGTTATAGCCGCTGCACTTTTACTTGGAAGTTCAATCGGGTACGCGGCCAGCTCATCGCTTATCGGTGCGAAAGTAACCGGCTTGTTTACGATACAGAAAGAAGACGGAACGAAGATAGCAGACGCTGTAATAATAAACGGGTCAGCTTATGCGCCTGTTCGTGCGGTTAGTGAGGCGACGGGCGCGAGTCTGACCGTAAAGGGGAAAACGATAACGATGGGAAGTAAAGAGGCAGTAGCGGAGACAGGTACGACGGTTGCTGAACCAGTAGCCACGCTAGAGGCAAGTGTAGACACAGCCAAACTTAAGGAAAGAGTCACAGCGCTAGAAAGCAGAGTTAAGCTGTTCGATGACGCAATTGCTAAAGAAGATGCTAATTTCTATTTGATGGAAACTCCAGACCAACAAGAATCTGCGAAGAAGTTCATCGAAGACCTAAAAGCGAGACGTGCCGAAGCATCAGCAGATCTCGCGGATATCAAGGCGCAGCTCGGCGAATAACATACGTACGGGGTTAGGTTCACGGTGAACTACCATACGCTCAACATTACGGCCACCTTCGGGTGGTCTTTTTAATTACGAAAGGGGACGTTATTTTATGGAAAAACGATGCTTAATCGAATTTACGGTGGATGTTGCAAACGCAGCCGCTGACCTTACCGAGATGATTACGGATATACTGGCGGTCAATCCGGGACGTGAGCTCGATATACTCCGCGCGCTCGATAACGATATCGGCATAGCGTTGGCGCAGGTGGAAGGGAGTGCGGATGAAAGCACCACTCCCGACTAATGAGAGCAGCGCTAATCGTACGCTAGTTGGAGATGGCGGTTAGCATTGCGTAGAGTGGGCGGAGAAAGTACGGAATAAGCCTATATGGGCTTAACTACTGATACTTATCTGATTGTTTTTAACTAACCAAATATCTGACAGTTCTTTTACGAAGTTAGTTAAATTCTTGTAAGTCTGTTCGAAAGTAAAGGCCCAGCTTTTATCATTTGCTTTATCAACTACGGAAATTAGATGGAAATTAATCAAATCCCTCGCAAGTGGAGATGACCACTCAGGGTCATTACCTTCGTATTTATCCCATAAGTTAAGGGATTTAAGGTAGGTGTTTGTTGACAGCAACGACCCAACAGTATCAGGGTCAACATGAAAAGAGGACTTGTTACGAACAGTCTGCAAGATTTCTTTCTTAAATTTATTTGTACTCTTAGAGGTTAGTGATCTCCAAGAGTCAATTAAGTGTGGGTTTTCTTGAACAGTCTCAGCAATGCATCCTTTTATAGAACTGAAAATATTTAACGCCTCGTAAAGACTAGACATCGCCAATGAGAAACTGAGTCCTATTTGATACTCGTGTATCACTTCGGAGTTTGTAATCGAGATGAGTGCGTACTCGCAATATGAGAGATTTGCGATAATCGCAACTATGACTTTTTCTTTATCCTCATAAGTTAGATCTTCAGTATACTTTCCGTTTTGTTTATTACCCATTTATAAATCGCCCCCCTACAAACTAATTATAGCAAAGGAGGATGACCATTGACGAAATTATTCACAACAATGAGATTTACCCCGCCATCGCACATACCGCGCCTCGCCAACTATAAACGCGGCAAGACGATATTCGACGGACGCCATCCGGAAATCTAAACAACGAAAGGGGATACGTAATGGCATTAACTAACGAAGAATTACGGATTGATATCGCTCAGTTAACGGAGAGGGTACGCGCGATACGCATCGAACAAGGTTTATCGGTCGATCCGTTGCCGCGTCCGAGAGTCGTTGATATTCCGCTATCATTAGCGCTAATCGACCGCCTGCAACCGTTTAGGGCGATCGCGGTTAAACTCGCGTCCATCCTGGCGCAAGGACAAACAGCGCGGATTGATACGAGCAGGCTCGAAAAGTATGCGGAGTATGGGCGGCTTCTTAGTTGTTCACGCGGAACCTTTAGCGCTTTCCATTCGTGGGGCGTACAAGGAGCGTTCAGCATTATTGAGCGGATGAATAGCGCAATAGATAACGGAGAGGTAGCGGACTTTGATACTAACGATGCTATGCGCCGGATACATTACGCAATTGGTTATATGACGAGGGAAAGCGGGATTTGTAACGATAGCCATGGTTATTATACGGAAACTGGCGTATGGCCGCGCGCTGAGAAGGAGCGCTTACTATCCGATCCAGACGCGTTACAGGCCGCTATTGACGAAGCCATGACGCTAATACCTACGAAAGAGGAGGACGATTAATATGAGTAACGCGAGAAAAGGTAAAGTGTTAGAGGCGCAATTAACTCCGCAACAACAACGGGCAGCACAACTACTGGTGATTAACGAATGGGGAGAGTTAACGGAAGAGGGTGGCAAGAAGCGTACTATGCAGGAGTTGGCGGATGAACTCGGCATCGCGCGCTCAACGCTGTTCGAGTGGAAACGTAATGAGATGTTCACAGCTTACGTTAATCACTTAACCGAACGTCAGCTCGACGGAATGAGATCGGAAGTTTACGTCGCTCTCATGCGTTCGATTCGCGGTGGAGCCAACGGGATTCCAAGCGTTAAGGCGCTCGACTTGTACATGCGCAGATACGGATTACTCTCCGATCGGACCATCATAGAGGATGCGCGTAGTCAGGTCGAAGAGAAGCGTAAGACTGATGATGAGATCCGTAAGGATATTAGCGAGTTGGATGCACTGGTTAACGGTGATGAGGACGTGGTAGCGTAGAGACATACGCCGACTAATTCGGACTAATAACGCGATTTACCTGCACGCCGCTCCGGACGCCTGCCCTCGCGCTAACTCGGGGGTCGACCGCTGCATAAACCGCTGCATAAAACGATGTATATACGCCTAATAAACGTATGTATAAAGCGTATCGGCTACGGTCGGCGTACGCATGAGCCCGCGAATCCTTGATGTATAAGGGTTTGCGGGCTTTTCTTTTTGTCTGCGCATACCTACGTAATTAGTAATCAGCTAGGTACGATAGTGTATAAAGATGCATACTTTAGCGCGTCACCGTACGAATTTCCCCAAGGCCCCACGTCTAAACCGGCTCATCTGCCGTATATAGAGTCCGACAATAAAATTTTTATCCGGGGGTCATATTTACGTTTGTCTACGCGGATTCCGTATGCTATTATAATAGGTAGATAATCGAATAAACGTAGTAGTATCGGAATCAGTCCGGTATGTGAGCGTAAACTATACGTTGATGTTGCGGGCTTTTCCGCCATTAGCGGGCAAATACGTGACTCGAAATCAGTTAGGCGTGTCACAGCGTGCGTGGGTTCGAATCCCACCCTCTCCGCCACTTCAGCATAATATAACATTTTAATGAATCCTTCGTTCCAGTAACGGAGGTTTTTTTGTGTCCACTGAGCTGTTTGCAAAAGATCATAACATGCAAAAAGAAGGGCCCTTTCGGGTCCTTCTTCAAGAGGCAGTACATCAATGATGTTGGAATTTCTCTGTATATAGCGACTAAAGTGATTTAGGCGTTGCTGAGGTTACTGCTTTTTAGACAATAACCCACTACTATTCCCAGCTAACAATAGATGCTGAATCAGATATCCTGTGATTGTGTTCGTCTACGACGGCCAACGGAACCACACCTCTCTTTTGTACTGCCTGAGTATAGTATGTGTAATGTCGTTTTTTTTATACACATTTATTTTTATTTAATGTACACGTGCTTTTTCAACCTTTTTCCACTTCCGATTTTTGTTACTGGTCTCGGGGAAGGTGTCCCCTTTTTCCATTTTAATATGCTGTGGATTCTGAATTTCGGTATGGAAGCTTCGCGCTTCACCTACCTCTGTATACATGCCTGGATTGGGGGCCTTGTCGCCTTTTTCATATTCTGTCTTTTCGCCCATCATTATCGCTCCTTCCTTAAGTGCAGATGAATTCACTGATTATTGTGCGCAGGTAGGGTTTTTTTCATGTAAAAAGAGGGTGGAGGGTTGTCCGGTATTAATATTGCTTGCACTCTGCTGCTCGTTTTGGTATATTAATCAGGTGCGAGTCTATGTTTGTGCTCGTTCCTTGCTCCTGACGTGATTAGGGGCCTCAGACCATAAGGAGGTGAAAATTATGCGCAAATATGAAGTGATGTACATTATTCGTCCTGACATTGAACAAGAAGCTGTTCAAGCAGCAGTCGATAAATTCCAAGGCATCATCTCCAATGGCGGGGAAATTACAAAGCACGAAGTGCAAGGTAAACGCCGTCTTGCGTATGAGATCAAGAAATTCCGTGATGGCGTTTATGTTTTGGTTAACTTCAATGCAGAACCTGCAGTAGTTACTGAATTAGAACGTCTTATGAAGATTTCTGACGAAGTTATTCGTTATCTCATTACGAACGACGTTGCTTAAGATCTTGACAAGCTTTGTAATGAATCGCTCTAAAGGAGGGGACCAGAATTGTTGAACCGTATCATTTTGATCGGACGGTTGACCCGTGACCCGGAACTTCGTTATACTCCCGCTGGTGTTGCCGTAACTCAATTTACGCTTGCCGTAGATCGTAACTTTACGGGCCAGAACGGTGAACGTGAGGCAGACTTCATCCCGGTTGTTACCTGGAGACAGCTAGCAGAAACCTGTGCCAATTATTTGCGCAAAGGTCGTCTGACAGCAGTGGAAGGACGCATCCAAGTGCGGAACTATGAGAATAACGAAGGTAAACGTGTATACGTAACTGAAGTTATTGCTGATAATGTTCGTTTCCTGGAATCTTCACAGAGCCGTGAAGGTGGAAATACTTCAAGTGGTGCAAGTAGTATGCCTGAAGAGCCAGCATATGGTGGCGGTGGTAACGCTGGACGCGGAAATAACAACAATAATTTCTCGCGTAACAACAATACTCAAGATCCTTTTTCGGGCGATGGTAAACCGATTGATATATCGGATGATGATTTGCCATTTTAATTAGGAAGGACTGAAAAGAATATGGCTTTTAAACCAAGAGAAGGCGCTGACAACGACAAAAGACCAGCACGTCGTGGTGGACGCAACAAGCGTAAAAAAGTTTGCTTTTTCACTGTGAACAAGATTACTCACATTGATTATAAAGATACTGAACTTCTTAAGAAGTTCATCAGCGAACGTGGAAAGATTTTGCCACGTCGTGTAACAGGTACAAGTGCAAAATACCAACGCGCTCTTACCATTGCTGTAAAACGCTCGCGTCAAATCGCGTTGCTTCCTTACACAACGGAATAGGACGTTTTATAGAAGCAGTCGGGAAACCGGCTGCTTTTTTGTTGTGAAAAACCAGCGTGTGGATTACGTTGACGTCCATCTGGAATGTGTTAAATTACAGCTATCCTATAACAAAAGGGGAAATATTGATGTTGGTGACCGTTCTTAACTAGCAATTTCATAACACTGGATTAGGAAGGCTTTAGCAGGCTCGTCTTTTGGCGTTTACGTGCTCTATTTGAGTTCGTTTCGCGCAGAGGTCTGTTGTTCCTAACGGTGGATGATTTAGTTAAGAACACACGAAGCGTCATATGGCCTCTTTACGGCTATTGTTCTCTTTGTAATTAACCGTGCTCTTAGAGCACGGTTTTTTTGTTTTTCGGCCACCCTGGCTTTTATGGGGACCTTAAAACGCCAGAGAACAATAGCATAAAAAGAAGGGCAAGGACTGCCATAGTGGCATTCTTTGTCCTTTTTGCGTTAGGGAGATTTAGTTCCAAAAAAAGTTAGATCAATAAGGAGGATTTGCTGTGAATTTACAAAGTCTAAACACGTTGGAATACGAAATTATTAAAACCGAGCTTAGCCGTCATGCGGTATCTTATGTAGGAAAGAAAACTGTAGAAGAGCTTATGCCTATGACCTATTTACCTTCGATTCAAAGAGCGATGGAGGAAACGTCTGAAGCTAAAGAGCTGCTCGAGCGGGGGTCCAGTGTACCGATTCCTTCATTGGAGGGGATTGAGTGGATCATGTCACTAATGGGGACTGGATATTTGTACAGTGAGCAAGACTTCACTGCAGTGGCTACATTTCTAAAGAGCTGTAGTCAATTGCGCAAATATATGGCTTCTAAAGAGCAAAGTGCTCCCCGGATTGCTGCTTATGCTTCCTCGCTGCTGGAATTAAATCATGTGCGGGAAGCAATTGATCGTTGTATCCGCTTTGGGGCGATTGATGATGGAGCTAGTAAGGGGTTAGAGCGGGTTCGTAAACGGATTGGCGTAGCTAAAGAACGTCTTCATAAAAAAATTGACGGGATCATGACGCGCCATCAATCGATTTTGCAAGAGAATATTTATAGCCAGCGTGGTGGACGATATGTTATCCCCGTAAAGCGGGAGTATCATAAGCAAATAAAGGGATCGGTACTCGATCAATCCACAAGTGGACAGACGGTGTTCATCGAACCAGATGAGATTGCCTCCATGCAGATTGAGCTTGATCTGTTATTAGGAGAAGAGGCGCGTGAAGAAGCTGTGATCCTCAGTATGCTGACCAGCATGGTAGAACAGGAACAAACTGCACTTCGCCTAAATATCGAGGTTACAGGTACCTATGATTTTATTTTTGCCAAAGCAAAATATGCACGAACGCTGGGAGCATCTGAGGTTACTCTAAATGATAGGGGTTTTCTAAGGATGAACGGAGGCAGACATCCCATGCTGCAGGGCATGATTCCAATTAGCCTGGAGATAGGGAAGGGATATAAGTCCCTAATCATTACAGGTCCAAATACAGGCGGGAAAACGGTGGTGCTCAAGACCCTCGGGCTGCTGACCCTCATGGCTCAATCCGGGTTGTTGATTCCGGTCGAGGAGGGGAGTGAGTTTACGGTCTTTACGGATGTGATCAGTGTAATCGGAGACGGACAAAGTTTGGCCCAATCACTCAGTACATTTTCGGCACAAATGAAGAGTATTGAGGGAATGCTGAGAGATGCCTCTAAAGGGGTGCTGCTGCTCATTGACGAGCTGGCGGCAGGTACAGACCCTGGTGAAGGAATCGCCCTCTCAATCGCCATTCTGGAAGAGCTGAGCCGTAAAGGGGCCAATATTATCGTCACAACCCATTTTAATGAGCTAAAAGCCTTTGCCGCTGCGACAGCCGGTTTTCAAAATGCACGAATGGAATTCGACAAAGAAACGCTGCGGCCGTTGTATCGTCTGACTATCGGAGAAGCGGGGGAGAGTTACGCTCTGCAAATTGCCAAAAAGCTGGGTATCCAGGATAACGTTATCAAGCGATCGTGGGAGATCGTTGAGGCGCAGCAGCAAAGGCTGCAGAAAGGTGATGGGTCGGCATGGGCAAGTCTTTTTAGCAAAGAGGGAGAGAAAGGGAAGACTGCACCTGTTATAGAGGATTTTGAAAAAGAAGAAAAGTCTGCGGAATCACTGAGCGATAAGGAGAAGCAGACCCAATATGAAATTGGTGATGCCGTTCTTGTAACTTCACTGGGGCGAATAGGCATTGTTTATGAGAAAAAAGATCACTTAGGAATGGTCGGAGTGATGATCCAGAAGCAAAAAATGCGGGTTAATCATAAACGTTTAAAGCCATATCTATCCAAAGATGAGCTATATCCTGAGGAATATGACTTTGATATAATTTTTGAGAGCAAGGATACCCGTAAAAAGCGGAAATTGATGCAGCGTAAGCATGTCGAAGGCCTGAGAATTACGCATAAGGATGAAGAATAATGTAATAGAAGGATCTGCCTATGAGGTAGGTCCCTCTTTTTTTATAAATACTATGAAAAATGCGTAAATTCAAGCAGGAGTATAGGCCTAAAGCTTAGAAGTTATTGTAACCATTCTAAAACTTTGTTACAGTAAATATTTATTCCATAGCTTATATGTAGATATACGTTCAACTAGAGAAGGGAAGGAACACATGAAGAATAAGAAGATATGCGGGTTCTTGTTAACAATGCTCGTGATGACTACTGTATTGTCAGCATGCAGCAGAGCAGGTACCAGCAGTAATTCATTATCTTTACATCACAATGAGGTGGTCGAAAAGCCACAGACTGGCGGAGTAGTTACTTATGGATACTCATCGCCGTTTATGGGCTTCTTTGAGCCTGCTTTTTATGAAGGTGAAGATGACTTTCATGTGCTGGAGTTTATTACTGAGGCCATGTTTACGATAGATGATGATTTATCAACGGTTCCTAATATCGCCACTTGGCAGGAGTCCGAGGATCATAGAATATTTACCTTTAAAATTAAACCGGGAATCCGTTGGCATAATGGAGATGAACTGACCGTAGAGGACTGGAAATTTGCGATGGAGACTATTGCTAGTCCAGACTACACCGGATCGCGTTATTATAGTGTGGAAATGATTCAAGGTGCAGAAGCCTATCATAAAGGTGAGGCGAAGAATATAACAGGTCTTAAGGTTATAGATCCTTATACTTTGAAAATAACAATGACAGCTGCCCGCGTAAATACGATTGATAATCTATGGCCGTATCCGATGAATAAAAAATATTATACTGGAGTCGCTGTTAAGGATATGCCTGAGAGTGATCAGATGCGAAAAAATCCGATTGGGATTGGCCCCTTTGAGGTGAGCCTTATTGAACCTGGCCAGCGGGTCGAGATGAAGCGCTTTGATCAATACTATAAAGGTAAGGCTTTATTGGATGGTGTGTTGTATAAGGTATTTGATGACAAGGAAATCATCAGCCTGTTTGAACAAGGCGTAATTGATATAGAGAATGCCCCACGAGATACTTATGAAAAGCTGAGCGAACTCGATAATATTAATATTTTACAATCAAATGAGCTTGCTTATGAGTATATAGGGTTTAAATTTGGGTATTGGGATAGTGAAGCTGAAAAAATCGTAATGGATAACCCTAAATTTGCGGATAAAAGATTACGTCAGGCGATGTATTATGCACTTGATCGGGAGGGGATCATTCAATCATTTTCTCATGGGTTAGGCAAGCCTATAGAAACTCCGGTTTCCAGTGCAAGCTGGGCGAAGATCCCTGACAGTCAGATTAACACGTATCCCTATGATCCGGAAAAAGCGAAGCAGCTGCTTGATGAGGCTGGTTTTGTAGATGTTGATGGAGATGGGCTGCGTGAGGATCAAAAAGGAGAAAAGTTAGTTATTCATTATGATTCTATGCTAGGCAGTCATTCAGCGGAGTTACGAACTGCTGCTATTCTGGAGGATTGGCGAAATGTGGGACTCGATGTGCAGCTTAATGGTGGGGCGTTAAAAGAGCTCAATACCTTCTATGAAGCAGTAGAGGCTGATGATCCGTCCATTGAGTTGTTTAACGGGGTATGGGGATTAGCTAATGATCCTGATCCTTCAGGTCTCTGGAGGGAGAATGATTTGTGGAACTACCCACGTTGGTCCTCGGAGCGGAATGAAGAATTGATTCGCGATGGCACAAGTATGAAGGCATATGATAGAGATTATCGACAACAAATCTATTATGAATGGCAGAAGCTAGTGAATGAAGAGGTTCCAATGATCTTTTTTGCAGAAAGAGAAAGCATTACTGCTGTCAATAAACGTCTACAAGGTGTGCGTGTTGACTCTTTGGGCTCCATAATTGAGCCTAATAAATGGTGGATAAAGGACTAAATTAAAAAAAATAAAAAAAATTACGCAAAAAGTGAAATCAAATTGCTGTTTCATTCGTCATATATATTATGGAGGATGACAACGATGAAGAGACGGATATTGATATGGGCTGGTGCAGCTTTGATAGTCGTTGTCTTAATTACGGTGTGGAGGCCTATCGAGCTGGGCTTTAAACCGGATATTGACGCGGGTTCAGCAGTGCTGCTAGATATGGATAGTGGAGACATATGGGTTAATATCAACGGCGATGTGCCTATGCCACCGGCCAGTGTGTCTAAATTAATGACTGAAATGATTGTGCTGGATCACATAACCTCTGGAACCCTTAGGTGGGAGGATAGAGTCCCTATTAGTGCTTACGCCAGTCAAATGGGAGGTATGAGTCTCTCATTAAAACGAGGAGATTTCTATACAGTAAGGGAGCTATTCGAAGGCATCACCATCTATTCTGCTAATGATGCTGCAGTTGCATTGGCAGAATATATGGCAGGATCAGAGGATTCTTTTGTACTTATGATGAATGATAGAGCACGTAGTTTAGGTTTATCTCCTAATACTGTATTTACCAACGCCTCTGGATTGTCGAGCAAGGATCTTGGTATCATTCGTCAGCCTACGCATATCGGTGGCCAGACGATGATGACAGCGAGGGATACAGCCAAATTGGCAGCTGCGCTAATCCATAATCATCCTGATGTACTGAATATTTCCGGTCGTACACAGATGCAATTAAAGGATAAAGGGTTATATGTTAGTAATAGCAACCTTATGCTTCCAGGTATGGGCGGCGCTTACGCATACGATGGAGCAGATGGGTTGAAGACTGGATATGATAGCCAGACGGGATATTGTATTGCGGGATCAGCCCAGCGAGAGGGGCACCGGCTTATTGCGGTCGTTATGGGGGCAGAGACCTATGGCAGCCGATTTGAGGGTGCTGCTAAATTGTTCGATTATGGGTTTTTCCGCGGTTTACATTATGGAGAACGGGTAAAACATATTATACATGCCCTTGGAATTCGAAGTTAAATTTGGAGCATCATACCAGTAATTATTACTTGGTATGGTGCTTTTTCCCTATTCATGTCGGTATTTGTTGTTTCTTTTTATCCATTTAGTGATTACAATAGAAATATTGTTTTATCCCATATTATTTTTGAAACGCAAAAAAACTTTTTTCTATAATTTAGAATGACCCGAATTTCCTGAAAGGGGGGACAATAAGATAATGGAATAAGGGACAGTAAATTCGCCGCCGAGAGAAATAAAACCATGACTGCCTGTGAACGATCAGGAGGCATTGTAAATATATGGTATGTGTAATTATTCTACAATAAAGAAGGAATCAAAGATGAAAAAAATAAAGAAAAGATACATTGCGCTAATTGTTCTCGTCGTTGTTATAGCGGGAGGCTTTCTCTTTCGGAATTCTTTGGCCATATTAGCCTTTGACCTCTTTTTGTCCGATCGGGTAGAAAGTAAGCTGAAAGAAGAATCTTACCAGCCACTTAAGGATGAGAATAAGGTTAAGCCAGAGCCGGTTGTATACAAAAGCGATCCATTCTCGCTGATGCTGCTCGGGACTGATCAACGCGACAATGAAACCGCACGTTCAGACACTATGATGTATGCTGTTGTTCGCCCTGAGGATTACAAAATTCTGCTTATTTCTATTCCACGTGATACGTATACCGAGATTATTGGGCATAACGATAATAAAAAAGATAAGATTACCCATGCTTATGCTTTTGGTGGGCAGCAAATGGCTAAGGATACTCTGGAAGCACTGCTGGAGCATGATATTCAGTATTATGCCACCATTAACTTTCAAGGGCTCAAGGATGCCGTTGATGCTATTGGAGGCGTTCCGCTGCCAATCAAGAAGGATATTGTAAACAAGGGTAAGGACCATGAAAAGTTTACGATCGAGGGTGGAAAGTCGAATTATAACGGTCAAGAAGCACTCAACTATACACGCTACCGTGAAGATAGTGACTTTAACCGGACCAAACGCCAACAGGTTTTTATTGATGTCGTAGCTAATAAAATGTTATCGATCAGCCAAATCGGCAATATTCCTAAGCTGCTGGATATTATGGGCGATAATTTTAAGACCGATATTGAGCCTTCAATGATCATTAGTCTGGCCAAGAAATTTATGGGCGGCAAAGATATGGATATCTCAAGCTTTACGGTAATGGGCGAAGGAAAACGTATTGACGGACTTTATTATGATATCGTTGATGAAGAGGATTTGCGCGAAGCTAAGGCGTTGATTGATAATTGGATGAATGCAGGAACACCTGTAGACCAACTGATTGAGCCGGGAAAAGCAAGTAATGCACTCGAGCCCAAAGCAACAGCAGTTACGCAGTAATTCTAATTGGAAAGCTAAACTCATATAAATAAATTGCAGCAGCCATAAACATTCTCATGGCTGCTGCTTACTGTCTTCATGTTATAATGAGTTGGAACTATTATTTAGCTGCTACGTATAATCACATTGGCATGGCAGTAAAAGGAAGTTAAAGAACCGTAATTCCTTCGGAACTCTTTGAGGAGGATCAAGAGATGAATATTGCATTTTTTTTACTTCCGAAACAGGAGGTGGCCTGCGTAACGCTCGATTCTACGCTGCGCCAAACGCTTGAGAGGATGGAGTTTCACCGCTATACAGCAGTCCCGATTCTTAACCGTAATGGAGAGTATGCCGGCACGGTAACGGAAGGTGATCTGCTCTGGTACATGAAAGAGTCGGAGGGTAAGGTTTCGTTTGAGAACGCTTCAAAATTTTTGCTGAAGGACGTTCCATTACGTATGAATAACAAGCCGGTCTCAATTGATGCGGATATGGAAGATCTAATTAATTTGGCTAAGGTGCAGAACTTTGTACCTGTGGTCGATGATATGAACCGGTTTATTGGAATTGTTCGCCGGAGTCAAGTCATAGAATATTGCGAGAAATTTGTAACAAGACAATCACAGGAATCATTATAGTCCCAGTGTATTCGCGGTTATAGAAGCTATCGGAACAAGGCCTGTATTTCCGGCGATAACGGAATGCGGGTCTTTTTTAAAGAAAGCTCCTCTCCAAAAAGAGGCATAGTCAGCATGGATTGAAGCATACTTAAGGGGCGCGGGGCGTCCAGTGTGACACCGAATTTTTTATGCTATAATGGAGAATAAAGCTTTTTGCCGGAGGTAGAGAGACGTGTCCAATGTGCCGAAGGATCTGGATGTAGCCAAGCGCGCCAAGGTAATTGAATGGCTGAAAACCGAAGTGATTGATCAAGTTTCAAGGTTATTTAAAGCGTTATGGGAAGGCAGTACTACCCGTGTCGGTGACAGTCTGGCTAGCTTGATTATGAGCTCTTATATTTTGGGCCGCAGACTAGGGATTCCTTATCGTTCTTTAGATGACTTGCTACTGGAGAAGCTTAGAAAGCACAAGCAGGAAGGGCATCAACTGGAAGATTGGTACCAAGATATATCTGCTTTAGAAGAACATATGCGTAAGAGGTGAATACTGTTGAAATTTCGCTGGTCATCTGTGGCTTGGAGCGTAGCATACTTACTTTTGCTGCTTAGTTTAACGACTCCACTCCTCATCATCACTACCCTGTTTATGATTGTTCCGGCAGTAGTGTTGTTTACTACACTGAACACGAGACAATTTGTACTGCATGTATTGCCGGTGTTGCTGATTGTAGGCTTGATTACACCAATTTATCTGTTGATAGCTGCGTATTTCTTAATACCGGCTCTGGTTATGGGGCGTTGGTATAAAAGACATGCCCCGGCCATGTCTACTGTGATCGCAGGTACGGTTACGATTCTTGCACAGTTCCTGCTGCTTTTGCTGCTGGGTACGGCATTATTTAATTTTGACCTGTCTACCTATGTGAACGATGTATTGCAAATGGTTAATTCACCTCTGTCTGAGCTCGGAACTACTAATCCTCTGCTCACTGATATTGGATTTTCAACTGAGGATGTAAACAAGATAAGTCATATGACGGTTCAAATGATCCCTATGACTCTAATCGTAAGCTCCTTCATGATTGCTGTGATTACGCATTCTATTGCCCGCCCGATTCTGAACAGTATGAATTATGCAGTACCTAAGATGAAGCCTGCACGTGAATGGAGACTTTCGAGATCGTTTATTTGGTACTATCTGATTGGTGTTGTTCTACAGCTCTTCTTCTCAGGGTCGGAGAACAATTTCATCCTCATGATTTCTGCCAATCTTCTGCCATTGCTGCGAATTGGCTTTATGATTCAGGCCATCGGATTTTTCTTCTTCCTGGCGCATGAACGCAAATGGAACAAGATGTCTGCCGTTTTGTTAGCGATACCGGTTATTTTACTGCCGCCGCTGCGCATTATTGGTATTATTGATCTTGCGTTCCCACTGCGGGAGTATGTGACCAAATCGAAACGATAGGGTGAGAGTTCATGCCTAAATTTCTGCAAAGACGCTGGCACGGCTATCATACCGTATGGGCGTTCATGCTGCTGTTGGTCCTTATTATAATTGTCAGTGTTTATAACTGGGCGCTTGGGGTGGCCGGCCTGTTTCTGTCAGGTACTTTATGCTTCTATATGTTGAAAGCGGAGATCTCGTTCCGCCGTAATCTGGTGGAATATATTAATGGGCTATCTTTCCGCATTAAGCGGGTAGAGGGCGAAGCAGTCAGCATGCTGCCGCTTGGAATCATTCTGTTTAGCGAGGATCGAACGGTGGAATGGAATAACCGCTATGCCGGCGATATTTTCGCACGCAAGTCTTTAGTTGGGGAATCACTGCAAGAATTATTGCCTGATATGCAGTCTTTTTTCACAGGTGCTGCAGCGGGTAAACGGGAGGTCGCCAAAGAGGGTGTGCTCCATGACACCCGCCTTGAGATCACCGTGGATGAACGATTTTATCAAGCTGTCATTATTCCGAGTGAGCGTATTCTTTACTTGTATGATATCACTGAGCTTGTGGTGTTACGTGAGCGGTATGAGGATGAGAAGCTGGCGATCGGCATAGTGATGATGGATAACCTGGATGAATCTGCTCAAGGAATGGATGATCAACAGCGAACCTCGCTGATTGCTAAGGTGACGAGTGAAATCACTGAATGGAGTAAGCAGTTTGAGGTTTATCTGCGGCGGTTGTCCTCGGAACGTTATCTAATGCTGCTTAATCATCGTAGCCTGCAAGCGTTGGAAGAGAGCCGCTTCGTGATTCTAGATGAAGTCAGAGAAATGACTGCTGATCTTAAGGTACCCATGACACTGAGTATTGGTCTGGCCTTTGGCGCAGACTCTGCAAGTGAATTAGGGGCATTGGCCCAATCCAGTCTAGATATGGCGCTTGGCCGAGGTGGTGATCAGGCGGCTGTAAAAGCAGGCCAACGGTTATCCTTCTACGGCGGCAAGAGTAATGCTGCTGAGAAGCGTACCCGAGTGCGGGCGCGGGTCATTGCGCATGCTTTGCGGGATCTGATGCAGGAGAGCGATCGTGTGCTGATCCTCGGTCATCGGACACCGGATATCGACGCTGTAGGTGCTGCAATCGGCCTGTTAAGGGCTGCGCAGATGTATAATGTAGAGGCTAGCATTGTGATGGAGACTCCTAATCCATCGATAACTAACATGATGGAGCAGATTCGTAAGGATGATGAATTGTATAAGTCATTCATCACAACGGAGCAATCCCTACAGATCATGACAGAGCATACCCTGCTTATTGTTGTGGATACACACAAGGCGTCTATGACGATGGAGCCGCGGCTAGTGCAATATGCCAGCAGAATCGTAGTGGTGGATCATCACCGCAGAGGTGAAGAGTTCATTAACGATGCTGTATTGGTGTATTTGGAGCCATACGCTTCATCGACTTGTGAGCTGGTGACAGAGCTGCTTCAGTATATTCATGAGAAGGTAAAGATCAGTCCGCTGGATGCTACAATGTTGTTAGCGGGGATCACGGTGGATACGAAGCATTTTGCGCTTCATACGGGGTCGCGTACCTTTGAGGCCGCAGGCTTCCTGCGCCGGAATGGTGCCGATACTGTACTTATTCAGCGCATGCTCAAGGAGGATTTACAGGAGTATATTTCCAAAGCCGAAATTATCAAACATGCGCGGATGGTGTATGACCAAATCGCGCTCGTAGTTACGGCACCAGGCATGAAAATTCCGCAGCTTCTTATTGCTCAGACTGCGGACACGCTGCTTGGGATGACCAACGTAGTCGCTTCATTCGTCATCAGCGAGCGGCCTGACGGCCTGATTGGCATTAGTGCCCGATCACTAGGACGTATGAATGTACAGGTCGTGATGGAGAAATTAGGCGGCGGAGGGCATCTGTCCAATGCCGCGGTACAGCTTGAAGGAACATGTAAAGAAGCAGAAGCCAGATTACTGCAGGTGCTGGCTGAAATCGAATCGAAAGAGGGGTTATTCGAATGAAGGTCATATTCATAAAAGATGTTAAGGGTCAAGGTAAAAAAGGTCAGGTTAAAGAGGTATCCGAAGGTTATGCTTCTAACTTCTTATTGCCACGTGGATTGGTTCGTCCGGCAACGGAAGGTAACGTGAAGACGCTGGAGAATCAAGCGGCTGCTGAACAACGCCGTAAAGATAACGAAAAAGAAGAAGCACAGCAATTGGGTAAGAAGCTTGACGAGCTAACACTGACAATGAAAGCAAAATCAGGTGAAGGCGGACGTTTATTCGGTGCTATTACAAGCAAACAGATTGCTGAGACACTGGCTTCCACCAAAGGAATTACTATTGATAAGCGCAAGATTGAATTAGGTGAGCCAATTCGCCATATAGGAGTATTTCAAGTAAGCGTAAAATTGCATACTGAAGTAAAGGCCACACTTAAGGTTGAGGTAACGGAGGAGTAACATGGGTGGAGATCTCTTTTTCGATCGGGTTCCCCCGCAGAATCTTGAAGCCGAGCAGGCGGTAATTGGTGCGGTTCTGTTGCAGGATGAAGCGCTCATTACTGCAATGGAACGGGTGAATACCGAAGACTTCTACGATAAAGCGCATCAAATGATTTTTGAGGCGATGGTGCAGCTCGGAGAAGAGAGCCAGCCGATTGATCTTGTTACACTTACGTCCAGACTGCAGGACAAAGGAGAGCTTGAAGATATTGGTGGTGTTAGCTACTTAGCTAAGCTGGCGCATGCCGTGCCTACTGCTGCTAACGTAGAATACTACGCCCAGATTATCGAAGAGAAAGCCATGCTGCGCCGTTTGATTCGCACAGCCACGCAAATTGTGAGCGAAGGTTATACTGGCGGTGAAGATGTAGCCGATATGCTGAGTGATGCAGAGCGGCGCATTCTTGAAATCTCCAACCGGCGGAGCGGCAGTGGATTTATTGCGATCCGCGATGTCTTGATGGAAGTGTTCGACAAGGTTGAGTTGCTTCATCAAAATAAGGGGGGTACCTCAGGTATCCCAACCGGATTTGTGGATTTAGATCATATGACTAACGGATTCCAACGTAACGATCTGATCATTGTTGCGGCTCGTCCATCTGTTGGTAAGACTGCATTCGCCCTGAATATTGCACAGAACGTGGCAGTACGTGCTAAAGAAACTGTTGCGATATTCAGTCTGGAAATGTCAGCGCCACAGCTGGTACAGCGGATGATTTGTGCTGAAGCCAACTTAGATGCCAATATTATGCGTACCGGTGACTTCAAGAGTGATGATGATTGGTCCAAGCTGACGATGGGTATTCAGTCTCTATCTGAAGCGGAGATTTATATCGACGATACACCAGGTATCACGGTAACCGATATTCGTGCAAAGTGCCGGAGACTGAAGAAGGAAAAAGGACTTGGCATGATCGTCATCGACTACTTGCAGCTCATTCAGGGCCGCGGTAAAGGCGGAGAGAACCGTCAGCAGGAAGTATCGGATATATCTCGTACACTGAAGCAGATTGCCCGTGAGTTGGATGTGCCGGTTATTGCCCTGTCGCAGTTAAGCCGGGGTGTAGAGCAGCGCCAGGATAAACGTCCAATGATGAGTGACTTGCGTGAATCGGGTTCTATCGAGCAGGATGCCGATATTGTTGCGTTTCTGTATCGTGATGATTATTACAATGCGGATACGGAGAAGAAGAATATTATTGAGATCATTATAGCTAAACAGCGTAATGGTCCCGTAGGCACGGTAGAACTGGTCTTTCTTAAAAATTTCAACAAGTTCGTTAACTACGAGCGAGCACATGCGGAACCATTTGCTGGTTAAACCTGACATGTATAATTCCCGAACGATTGCACATTTCTTTGTGTAATCGTTCGTTTTATTTGACTTTGAAAAAAACCGCTGTTACACTGAGAATTGTCCTTTAGCGGGTTAAATCTGCTTGGCGTCCGGAGGGCCACGTACATAAGAATGACGTATAGGGTCCATATTATGAAAAATAATGGTGCTAAGTAGCACCTACGGAGGAATGAACATGTCAACGGTAGTCGTCGTGGGAACACAATGGGGAGACGAAGGTAAAGGGAAAATCACTGACTTTCTAGCGGAAAGTGCAGATGTGGTCGCCCGTTATCAAGGGGGCAATAATGCCGGTCACACGATTCTGATTGACGGTGAGAAGTTTAAGCTCAGCTTGATCCCTTCGGGTGTATTTTATAAAGAGAAAACTTGTGTAATTGGTAACGGAATGGTTATTAATCCGGCTGCCTTGATCCAAGAAATTAATTATATTCATGAGAACGGTTTTGATACTAAGAACTTAGTGATCAGTGATCGTGCTCATGTCATTATGCCATACCATATGGTGCTGGATGCTCTCGAAGAAGACCGTAAGGGTCCGAACAAGATTGGTACTACACGTAAAGGTATCGGTCCTTGTTATATGGATAAGGCAGCACGCAACGGTATCCGTATTGCTGACTTGATGGACGCTGAGGAATTCGAACTGAGACTCCGCCCCTTGATGCAAGAGAAGAACCAAGTGATTACACAGGTCTATGGTGCCGAAGCTCTTAACGTAGAAGAGATTCTGACTCAATACCTGGAATATGCAGAAGTGCTGCGTAATTATGTAACAGACACCTCTGTTATTCTTAATGATGCCATTGATGCGGATCGCAAAGTGTTGTTTGAAGGTGCGCAAGGAGTAATGCTTGATATCGATCAAGGTACGTATCCGTTTGTTACTTCATCCAACCCATCTGCCGGTGGAGTGTGCATAGGTTCTGGTGTGGGACCGTCCAAAATCAAACAGGTTATTGGGGTTGCAAAAGCCTATACCACTCGTGTTGGAGATGGCCCGTTCCCTACAGAGCTGAATGATGCAACAGGTGATTATATCCGTGAAACAGGTCATGAATATGGCACAGTTACCGGACGTGCACGCCGTGTAGGCTGGTTCGACAGTGTAGTTGTGAGTCACGCTCGTCGTGTGAGTGGAATCACAGGGCTATCTCTTAACTCGCTGGATGTACTTAGCGGACTTGAGACTGTGAAGATCTGCACAGGCTACAAATACCGTGGTGAGGTAATTACTCATTACCCTGCTAGCCTCAAAATGCTGGCAGAATGTGAAGCGGTATATGAGGAGCTTCCAGGCTGGAGTGAAGATATTACTTCTGCAAAAACGTTGGATGATCTTCCAGCAAATACACGCAGATATGTTGAACGTGTATCTGAGCTTACAGGTATTCCGATTGCTATCTTCTCAGTGGGTCGTAACCGTGAGCAGACGAATCAAGTATTGCCAATTTATATCTAAAACCTAGTTATACTAAGGAGTCTCGTTAGAGGCTCTTTTTTTTGTTCTGAGGACTATCACTCTCTCTTTTGAGGCCTAGATTTATGCCTAGATGTTTCCCAAGGCCGGTTCTAGTCAATACTGGATGTATAGAAGAACATGTACATGATCTACCAGATAGGCTTGAACATAGGTGAGAGGAGAAATGAAGATGAAGATCGTGAAGCGTGCACTTAGCGTATGTCTGATTGTGGTACTTGCCAGCACTCTTTCAATTCTAACAACGGGCGTGGTTGTAAATGCTTATATTAAGTCGGTATTGGCTAGCTTCGATATTAAAGTGAATACTCCCGGTCCGGGATTTGGAGGAATGATTCGGAGCATCATTGGCATGGATAACAAATCTAACTCGGATACAGCCAATAAAGAAGTAACCACAGGGAGTACAGTTAGCAAGGAGACCGACAAAAGCACGGATTCGCCAGCTAAAGGCAAGGGCGAGCCCGTAGATGATAATACTCCAACTGATGCCTTACCAGTTATGGGGCAAGTTACAACCGAAAGTTCAACTGATAACGGAAGTGGAAGTGTTGGTGACCAACAATTAGTAATGACACCTGAGGCACTCAGTGACTTCAAAGATAATCTTCCATCGGAAGAGAAGGTAAATATATTCAATATTTTGATGTCCAAACTACCCCAGGATGAGATGGCAAAAATTTCAACAGCGATGGAGGATGGATTAACAGAAGATGAGGTTAAAGAGCTGCAACAGGTAATTGCAAAATATGTTGATGCAGACGAATATGAGAGCATAATGAAAATGCTTACACCAACTACAGAATCTACGCAATAGCTTTTATAATTGTCACTTTATAGACACAAGAAAAAGGTTAAAATTTCATATTTGCGCAAAAAACCCGCGTATTTGGCGGGTTTTTTGTCATGTCTAAAGTTGAAATTTTTCTCTAAGCTATGGTACAGTAAACAAGGACCTCAAGAGGTTAAATTTTTGTAACCTCCTTAACAACCTTTTTATAGGTTCATTAGAAGCAGGAATTAAGCACTAGTATACGCAGAAATTTACATGGACGTAATCTATATAATCGAGGTCGTACAATTAGCTTGGCCGCTTTTGTCGGAAGTAAAAGCGGACTGAAAGGGAGAGTTTCATGAAGGGATTTAAGTTCATGCGTCGGATGAGCAAGCTGCAGGATGGACATCCAGCAGAATCCGAGGCGAATGTTCAACAGAGCCACAATTTCGATCACGACTCCAAACACTTTCAACAAGAGAAAGGTACTCGCAGATTTCGGCGTGCTTGGATTTTGGGATCTGTCGGCCTTGTGCTTCTAGCTACGGTGTTGGTTGGAGCAGAGAAAAAGTATGTAGCCGCTAACACGGTTACCTATTATCAAGTGTTGGTGAAGGGTGAAGAAGTCGGAAGACTTACCGATCAGACGCAGCTTAACCAGCTATACGAGAAGAAACAACGAGAATATCAGGAGAAATATCCGAATTCAACCATGGTGCTGCAAACAGAGGGCATAACAATAGAAGAGCAGAAGGCATACAAGCCAGAAGTTGATAGTGAGGCGACACTTACTAAACTAGATGGAATGCTGAAAGCTTATGCGGTAGGCGTGCAATTGATGGTAGATGGCAAGGCCGTTGGCATAGTTAAGGATCAGGAAACTGCTAATGCTGTGCTCGAAGGAGTAAAAAATCATTATGTCCCACAAGCAGAAGTAGCAACGACGGCTAGTAAGCTAACAAGAACGGCTGCTTCCAGCTCATCTGCTGCAAAAGCGAAGGCTCCAGAGCAAGTAGAGTCGGTAGAGATTAGTGAAGATATTTCTATCGTTCCTATCAAAGCAGATCCTAATAAAGTGTTGGATGTGGAGGCAGCGGTCCAGACACTTACTGAAGGTAAAGAGGCGCCTCTTCTTTATACCGTTCAAGAGGGTGATACGATTTCGGGGATTGCCAAACGGTTTGAAATCACCCAAAAAGAGATTTATAGTAACAACCCTAACGTGAAAGAGCTGACGTTGAAGATTGGAGATACACTGAAGCTGAAGGTACCCCAACCAGATGTTACAGTAGTAACTGTGGAAAAAGTGACTGAGCAGATAGTGACTGAGCCGGAAGTGGTTGTGCGTTCGAGCGATCAGCTAGCGGCAGGCAAAAGCAAAGTGGTTCGTCCAGGACAAACTGGACTTAAAGAAATGGAGTATCGGGTAACAAAGGAAAATGGCACGGTTGTTCAAGAAGAATGGTTAGGCCAGACCGTTATAAAAGCCTCGCTGCCAGAAGTTGTTTATCGGGGAACGAAGGTTGTTGGTGAAGGAACAGGCATGTTCAGTTGGCCGGTAAGCGGGGCGACACTGACAAGTAGCTTCGGTGAGCGTTGGAGCCGTGCCCATAAGGGTATTGATATGGTATCTAGCAATCGGAATATAAAAGCTTCTGATGCCGGGACCGTAATCTTTGCAGGGGTGCAGAATGGATACGGGAATGTAGTTATTGTGGATCATCGCAACGGATACCAGACCTATTATGGTCATTTAAAAAGCATCTCGGTTTCTACAGGCCAACGCTTGGAGCAGGGTGGCAAGATTGGCGTAATGGGCAGCACCGGACGTTCGACGGGTACACATCTGCATTTTGAGATTCGGAAGAATGGCACTGCTGTAAATCCAATGAAGTATTTGCAATAATTCATACTTAATCCTTTAACTGCTCGATTTTAATCGGGCGGTTTTTATTTTTTTTAATCTACGAGTGACGGCAAAGCCGTTTCTTTTTGCTGGGCAGGGGGATTGCTTATTTCGTAGGATGTGACGGTTAGACAGGTATGTTAAAATAAAGGAATGATCATTAAGTAAGGATAGGAAGGTGAAGCTGGGACATGCAGATGGGAACGATTCTGGTAGTAGATGATGAACAGCCTATTGCTGATATATTGAAATTTAATTTAGAAAAAGAAGGCTACGAGGTTATTTGTGCTTTTGATGGCAACAGCGCAGTGGAGCTGGCATTGTCCAAAAGGCCCGATCTTATGCTGCTTGATCTTATGCTGCCCGGCAAAGATGGCATGGACGTCTGCCGCGAGGTGCGTTCTGCGCACTTGGACATTCCTATCATTATGCTTACAGCCAAGGACGGAGAGATTGATAAGGTACTTGGCCTGGAGCTTGGTGCTGATGACTATGTGACCAAACCTTTTAGTACACGTGAATTGCTGGCCCGAGTTAAAGCCCAGATGCGGAGACAGCATAAACCGTCACCACAGGGGATGGCGAGTGAACCAGCAGAGAATAAGCAGGGCATTTATCATTTTGATCTGTTTATAGATACAGATATGTATATGGTCTATAAGGGCGGGGAGCCGCTTGACTTGACCCATCGTGAATATGAGCTACTCTACTATATGATCAAACATGCCGGTAAGGTGATGACTCGGGAGCATTTGCTGCAGGCAGTGTGGGGATTTGAGTATTTCGGTGATGTGCGGACCGTTGACGTGACGATCCGTCGTCTAAGAGAGAAAATTGAGGAGAACCCCAGCAAGCCCGAATATATTTATACTCGGCGTGGACTTGGCTATTTGATGCATAGCCCTAAAAATGGAGGACTGTGATGAAGTGGCGGTCCTTTATCCGGACAATTCAGGCAAAACTTATTATTATTTACGTGTTGCTGATTCTGATAGCTATGCAGTTGATCGGGGTTTATTTTGTGAGCTCGATGAAGAACTCGTTAACAGATAATTTCACCAAGGACCTTAAAGCACGTGCTGAGATGTTGTCTATCCTGACTGCTGATAAATTTGGTAGTGAGGCTGGAACGGCTGATGAGGAAACGGCTGTGGAAAGTCTGCGCGGGATGGTCAATAATCTGTACATTAACGGGGCCGAGATTCAGGTACTGGATGCCAGCGGCAAAATCATCACCACTTCTGTTCCCTCGCAGAATGACTATGTCGGGCAGCGTAACACCCAGACAGTTGTGAATCGGGCCTTGCAGGGCATCAGTGATAACGAGGAATATATTATTGCGGATGATAATGTGCGGAAAAAGGTTGTGGCTAAGCCTGTGCTCTCGGGGGACAAGGTAGTGGGCGCAATCTATATTGCTGCTGACATGAAGGATCTATACGCCACGATGGGCCGGATCAATAGTGTATTTATCTCGGGTTTGCTGTTAGCTCTAGCGTTAACGGTTGTTTTATGCGTCATTCTGGCGCACACTATCACGCAGCCTATTAAGGAAATGACGAGGCATGCTACGGCGGTCGCTGAAGGCCGATTCAATCGTAAAATGCCCGTATTGGGCAATGATGAAATTGGACAACTCAGTCAGGCGTTCAATTATATGACCGGTAGATTGCGGGAAGCACTCTCGCAGAATGAAGAGGAGAAGGAGAAGCTTACCTCTATTCTGACGAACATGAGTGATGGTGTTGTGGCTACAGATGAGAACGGAGTAGTGATTCTGATGAATCGGCGGGCAGCATTGATGCTCGGAAATGAAGGTCCGTTGCCGGAAGGTGCTCCTCTAGATAAACTGTTGGGCTTAGATTACGAACAAAGCGGATCTCTGGCTAAAGGTAATGCCCAATCTGCAATGCTTCATCTGACCCATATGGGTGGAGAAGATTCTAATATCGTAAGAGTGACGTTTACTCCGATTCATCGTCGTGAGGGTGGCATTGCCGGCACAATTGCTGTGTTGCAGGATGTCACCGAACAGGAGAATCTGGAGGAATCACGCCGGGAGTTCGTGGCGAACGTTTCGCATGAGCTAAGAACACCACTTACCACTATTAAAAGCTATGTTGAAGCACTGGATGATGGAGCACTTGAAGATCCGCAGCTGGCGGTTCGGTTTGTTGGGGTGATTCGCAACGAAACGGAACGGATGATTCGTCTGGTTACGGATTTACTGCATCTTTCCCGTCTGGATTCCAAGGAAGCTCTTCTTCGAATTCAGCAGACGGATATTACCGAGATGCTGGAGGATGTGGCGGATCGTTTTTCTTTTCAGATTCGGCAAAAGCGTATCGATATCAGTACAAGGGTCCGCAAAGATGTTACTACGGCGTGGCTTGATCGTGATCAAATCGACCAGGTCTTGGGGAATTTGGTCTCCAATGCGCTAAAATATACGCCAGAAGGCGGTACAATTGAATTGGAAGCGTTGAAGAATGAGGATGGAATGCTCTCCATTTCTGTACGTGATTCGGGGATAGGGATTCCGAAAAAAGATATCGAGCGGATCTTCGAACGATTTTATCGCGTGGATAAGGCACGTTCGCGGAACATGGGAGGCACTGGACTTGGCCTTTCCATTGCCCGGGAAATTGTGAAGGCACATGGAGGCTCCATTTCCCTGCAATCCGAGCTAAATGAAGGTTCAAAGGTAACCTTTACCCTGCCTTTGAACGAGCAAAGGGGGAGTGAGGCGTGAAGGAACGAATCAAATCATGCATTCTAGCCTTGCTCGTGCTCGGAAGCCTGGTTGAAAGCTATTATTTGATCTACCGATTGCCTGGTGCTGATTCTGCGGTGCTTTCTGAGAACCTGTATGTGAAGACAGATAATATGGGTCCGGAAGAGAAGGTAGAGAACCTGTTATACCCTGACAAAATGATCATCCATATGGGGGAAGGCAAGCATACGCTTTTTTATCCGGACTCTACGTTCTATAGCTTGATCATGAATCGCTTAAAAGGTCGTGGCTTTGAAAGCTTTCAGCGGCACTCGGTACAGGATTATGATTGGGATAAGATCCGCAATGAGAATCCTGGGATTGAGCTTTCGTTCGGAGCGGGCATTCCGGTAACGTTATTGCAGCGGGTGATGCAGTTATCGCCAGATTCCCTTTTTGAAGGAGAAAGCATCGATCGCATTTGGATCTATAACATTAAGAACGATTCCAAGGCCCATGCTATTTTCTTCAGTACGAGAGGCGACATCATATACGAAGCGGCAAAAGCGGATTTAACGGTTCAGGATGTGCAGCAGCATGTTGATTTCGGTAAGAATTGGACGCCTTACAAGACCGTAAGCGGGGATTATTATGTGCCAGACAGTAAGATTTCTCTGGTTCAGGTAGACATGCCTTCCGGGATGTACACCATAGAGCAAATGCAGAGTAATCTTTTCTTCGATGTTGGAAGTACTAGATATATCCGGGAGAAAAACGGCTCGGAGATTTATACGGACAGCAAACGAAGCCTTCAGGTGGACCAGGGTAAGAACTGGATGAGCTATAGCGACCCTGCGGCTCTTCCAGCTGGAGAAAGTACCCCTGCCAAGGATGCTTTGGAAGCTGTAGAATTTGTGAACCAGCATGGCGGATGGAATGGGACTTACCGTTTGGAGGCTACAGAGGAAGGCAGACAGGAGAGAAAGGTCTCTTTTCAACAATATTATGGCTCCTACCCGTACGGCTCCTATCCGATAATGAGCCATTCATCATTACAGTATGGTGTAATAAATCTGGAACTGCAGCAGGGAACAGTATCCTCTTATGAACGTTCTCTAATCTATATAGATGAAAGTAAGGCCGTAAAAAAGGTAGTGGAGCTATCTGGAGGTGCGGATCTGGAGTATAGGTTGTCTCTGGTCAGTAAAACTTCGGCAGTGAAGGATTTAACGCCTGCTTATGTGCCTGAGGTGAAGGAAGATCATCTGGAGCTGATACCTGTCTGGAAAGTTACACTTAGTGATGGCAGCGTGCTTACTTTGAATTAATGGGCAAGTGGTTCATATAACATTTAGGAGGTTCGGGTATGGATTGGGGAAGAGCTAAAAATGTACTGATTTGCGCCTTTTTAGGTCTGAATCTGCTGCTATGTTACCAGCTGTGGGTCGATTTACGCGATCAGGTTAGTGCTAATCTTGATTTTACTTCCCTGTCTGCTGAGACCCAAGCCGTAATGGAGCAGAAAGGGATTCGTGTATTGTGTCCCATTCCGGCTTCTACCCCGCAGCTTCCTAACATTACTTATCGTTATTCTGCTGAAGAACAGACTGAACCACCAATTAAATTAGATGTACCTATAGACAGCAAGCTGATCTATTCTTCCTTCTCAGAGCTTAGCAAGGCGCTTGAAGATAAGATTCCTGACATTTCCAATTATCGCTTTGATTCACAGGAAAGTGAGGTTGGGAAGTTCGTTCTTCATCCGCTGGTTCAAAATCAGTGGTCGTTGTTCCGTGTTAGGCTAGAGTTGATTAACAGTGATCAAAAAATCGTAGCTTACCGCTGGCCGAAGATTGAAATAGGGACAAGCAGCAGCGATAAAGAACAGAAGGTGCTTCCAGCATCGCAAGCACTTAGTAGTTTGATAGAGAAGTATTTCCCGGCAGATTCCGTAGTGAAGGAGATTGAGCTGGGATATTACGGTGAGCTGTTCAACTCGGAAAGTCAGGTAGCTTCGCCGATGTGGCGGTTTATGCTGGAGAACGGCAATGCCTATTATGTGGATGCTATTAGTGCGGACATCATCAGTCCTAAGACAACAGAGTAGAAGGAGTAAGGAAAATGGGGATTTCATTTACAGTACTGTCCAGTGGTTCTACCGGCAATGTAACGGTGGTACGAAACGGGGAGACAACACTTATGATTGACGCAGGTTTTAGTGCCAAGCGGATCGATGAGCTGTTGGCCATGCGTGAACTAACGGGTAATGATATAGACGGGATTCTAGTTACACACGAACATTCCGATCATATCAAGGGACTCGGGGCCATGGCCCGTAAATACGATCTTCCGATTTATGCGAACACCAATACCTGGGGAGCTATCGAGAAGGGAATTGGTAAAATACCGGAGTATAACCGTATGATCATGGAGTCTGGCCAGCACAAGGATTTCGGCAGTATGCGAGTAGAATCCTTTGCGATTTCTCATGATGCAGCGGAGCCAGTGGGTTACAATTTTTATGATGGAAAAGAGAAGTTATGTGTAGCTACAGACCTGGGCTATGTTAGTGATAAGGTAAGAGATGCAATTTCAGATGCAGATGTATTGGTGCTGGAGGCGAATCATGATATCGAATTGCTGAGAATGGGACGTTATCCGTGGAATACGAAACGGCGCATCCTAGGCGACATGGGTCACCTTTCCAATGAGGCAGCTGGAGCTGCGCTTAGCGAAATTCTTACAGGGCGGACCAAACGGACCTATTTGGCGCATTTAAGCCGGGATCACAATATGATGGATTTGGCAAAAATGTCGGTACGCGGCGCAATGGAGGATCGGGGCTGTTTTTTCAAAGATAGTGAGTTCAGACTGTGTGATACGTATTATGATCAACCTACGCCATGGGATAAGCTGAGCCAGTCATAAGCTGATCAAGTTCAGCGGTCTTGCGATCTAATTCTTGGCGGGAGATTAGACCTTTTTCAATCATCAATTCGATCATTGCGCTAAAGGCAAGGGTCATGTGGTAGTGTTCATCCTTTAAGTCACCAAGCTTACCGATAAACTCGACTAAATCCATACTTGTTGAAAAAGAACTCATAATTAATCCTCCTTTAATAGTGTGAATATATAGTGTAATTAGAACTGAAAACTGTAAAAAATTCGCAGGTGTTTTAGCTGAGGAAAATCACGAATTACAGGTTGCCTGTGATACAATTAAAAGCGTGATGAGCAATGCTAAAATTTTAGGGACACTTCTATTTTATTGTAGTCTTTTAAGTTGCAAAATATTCCTAATAGAGAAGATATATTAAAAGATTATCATAATCTAACGATTGATCGAAACTCTTGTGGGGTTAATGGATAAAGTGAAACTTTTTAGTGATATTTGGAGTCTAATGGTTACAGAGGTTTGGTTCGGACGTGGTTGCTATAGGTTCAGGTCTTACCAACAGTGAACGCTTGGCAATAGAAGGGGGAGATTTTCGGTGGGATTGTTTGATGATGATTTCTATTCAACTAAAGTTTCGCGGTCCAGAGGGGATGAAGCATCAAAGGGATCGTTTGCTAATCGTAGACATTCTGTACGCAGATCGCGTAAGGGTTTATCTACCTGGCAAATATCCGCCGTTTGCTCCTTAGTCAGCGCTGTGGTGGCAGTTTTGTTATTCAGTATGTTTACAGGCCAGATGAGTCATGAGACTGCTCAGAAGCCGGTTGTAGCAACTGGAAATGTTGCCCCAAGCAGTAGTGATCCATTTGACCGGATTATTCAAGCTGCTGCCACGGTTCGCCCTGCAGTAGTAAGTATTATCAATCATAAAGAAGATAATGAAGAATTAAACATTCTGGATGAGTCTGCACTAGGCTCAGGAGTGATCTATAAAAAGACAGGGAATAAAGCATTTATCATTACTAATAATCATGTCATCGAAGACTCCGGTAATCTCGAAGTGGTTACAGTGAACGGAGAGACTCGTAAGGCAACACTCGTTGGAACGGATAAAGTAAGCGACATTGCGGTACTCTCTATTGATGCCAAAGGAATCGATACCATCGCGCAGCTCGGTGATTCCTCTAAGCTTCGTCTAGGTGAAACGGTCATTGCTATCGGTAATCCGCTAGGACTTGGTGATACATTGACCTCGGGGATTGTTAGCTATACTGAACGGATGGTTCCCGTATCCCTTAATCAGGATGGAGTATATGACTGGGAACAAGAAGTGATACAGACCGATGCGGCGATTAATGAAGGAAACAGTGGCGGCGCATTAGTGGATCTGGATGGCAAGGTCATTGGAATTAACACAATGAAGATTTCAGATACGGGTGTAGAGGGTCTGGGTTTTGCAATTCCTGCGAATCATGTGATAGATATCGCTAATGAGCTGGCTGAAAAAGGACATATTGCCCGTTCGTACTTGGGTGTATATTCAGTTGATTTGAACAATCCGTACGTTCCACTAGCAGAAGATCAACGCAATGAATTGAACCTGCCGAACAGTGTTAAGGATGGAGTAGTTGTTCTAGAAGCCGTTGGCCCTGCGAAGGAAGCTGGACTGCAATTCAATGATGTCATTACCAAATTTAATGATCAATCAATCATATCTACCCTTTCTCTTCGCAAGTACTTATATAATCATACGAAGATCGGTGATGATCTGAAAATTACTTACTATCGAAACGGCGAGGCCAAACAGGCAACAGTTAAACTTCTTGAAAAACCACAGGAATAATATGCTGGAAGTCGGTATATAATGATATAGCAGTTACGACAAGTAGAGCGGACTACCCCTTCGATTCCGAGGGGGTACCTTCTTGAAAAAGCGGATAAAAGTAACGTTTTTGGAAAAGCTATTTTTCTAAAACCATGATAATTATGCCAAAAAAAGGATCTATTTAGGGAATAAACACTAAGTGGCAGCCCTTACATTGGAAGGTAATACTTATTAGGGCAAAAACGGATATATTCGGATGCTTGCTTGCCTTTGCTAATCAGGTGTGGTAATATGATATCAATCATACATTTAGTCCCTAATTCTCGCATTGAAAAGGGCTGTCATATTTGGTAATACAACCTTTTTCAATGTGTGAATTTTTTCTTTGTTTGAAGATAAAAAGAACATATTAATTTAAATTTGTGGAGGTAACACACATGCAAACAGGTACAGTTAAATGGTTCAACGCAGAAAAAGGATTCGGATTTATCGAAGTTGAAGGCGGAAGCGACGTATTCGTTCACTTCAGCGCAATCACTGGCGACGGCTTCAAAACTTTGGACGAAGGCCAACGCGTTGAATTCAACGTTGTTCAAGGCAACCGTGGACCACAAGCCGAAAACGTTGTAAAACTGTAATAATAGAAGAAACCGTCCCAGCTTGTGAAAGTTGGGACGGTCTTTTTATATCTAGTTACTCACTATTGACTTACAGGATGGGAGGAACGGCAATGAACTACCGGAAGAAACCTTTGGAAGAAATACCGGAAGAAAATACCGCAATTTGGGCATGTACCAATGAGGGATGCAACGGATGGATGAGGGATAATTTCGCATTTGAACATGCGCCTTCTTGCCGTCTATGTGACTCTCCAATGGTTCGCAGCACGAAGATGCTGCCCCAATTGCTTAATTCGAATGGCGATCTCAAATCGCTGAAGAAGGGTATTTCCATCTAACCAATACCTAAATGAGTCAAGCATTTAATAGAACGACGAACCACTCAAGACGGGTAAACCGTCTTATTTTTTTTGCTTTCTTTATGCTAAATTGTGATCTTTGTCACAAATCATTTGAATTTCACCGTTAAATGACTATCTTTATGTGACATTTATCACAAAAAGAAGTTTAAATTTTTGACAGAATATAATTAACGAAAAGGGGAGAAGGAAGGGACAAATATGGATACAGTAATGCTGTCGCGTGTACAATTTGCGTCGACGACAATATTCCACTATTTCTTTGTACCGGTATCAATCGGACTAGCGCTCTTGATTGCAATCATGGAGACAATGTACGTTAGAAAAGGTAATGAAGAGTACAAAAAAATGGCGCAGTTCTGGGGAAAGCTATTCCTCATCAATTTTGCAGTAGGGGTAGTTACAGGAATCTTGCAGGAATTTCAGTTCGGGATGAACTGGTCCGATTATTCACGTTTTGTTGGTGATGTATTCGGGGCTCCACTTGCAGTTGAGGCATTGGCAGCCTTTTTCCTCGAGTCTACTTTTATTGGGATATGGATATTCGGCTGGGATAAGGTGTCCAAGCGAGTACATTTACTGTCCATCTGGCTGGTAGCATTCGGTACGATGTTATCTGCATTCTGGATTCTAGCGGCTAACTCTTTTATGCAGCATCCTGTGGGTTTTGAGATAAATAATGGACGTGCAGAAATGAATGATTTCTTCGCGCTTATTACGAACGGACAATTGCTGGTTGAATTCCCACACACCGTACTGGCTGCTTATGCAACAGGTGCTTTTCTTGTAACTGGTATTAGTGCTTATAAAATATTGAAGAAACAAGAGGTTTCTTTCTTTAAGAAGTCTTTTCAGATTGCAGCCATCGTAGGGATTATTTCTTCTATTGGTGTAGCTGTTGCTGGTCACGCCCAAGCGCAATATTTGGTTGAAACTCAACCAATGAAAATGGCAGCTTCCGAAGGACTGTGGGGTAAGAGTGGTGACCCGGCACCTTGGACCGTATGGGCAAACATTGATCCAAAGAATCAAATTAGTAGTGGAGAATTTCAAATTCCTTATATGCTGAGTTTCCTTTCATACAGTAAATTTTCCGGTGAAGTTAAAGGTATGCTTGAGCTGCAAGCGGAGTATGAGCAAACCTATGGCCCCGGTGACTATATTCCACCTGTACGTACGACATTCTGGAGTTTCCGGATCATGGTTCTAGCAGGAACGTTAATGATTGTATTGGGAATGTACGCTATGTACTTAATGTGGCGCAAAAAAATGGACCGTCCGAACACTTGGTTTATGCGGTTTATGTTATGGGGCTTGTTGCTTCCTCCGATTGCGAATACAGCCGGTTGGGTTATGACCGAATTCGGGCGTCAGCCATGGACGGTATTCGGACTGATGACAACGGAAGACAGTGTGTCGCCTAATATTACAAGTGGTCAAGTTCTGTTCTCCGTGATTTCTTTTACAACGATTTATTTAATTCTAGGATTAGTGTTGGTCGGATTGTTTATTAAAGTGATTAAAAAAGGTCCTTATGCGATGGATAACGATCACGGCGATTCGAATGATCCATATAACGAGGAGGGTTCCCATGATATCTCTTAATGAATTGTGGTTTGTGCTGATTGCAGTTCTGTTTATAGGGTTCTTCTTCCTGGAGGGTTTCGATTTCGGCGTAGGGATGGAAACACAAATTCTCGCTAAAAATGATACAGAGCGCCGTGTTCTGATTAACTCGATCGGACCCTTCTGGGATGGGAATGAGGTATGGCTTATCACAGCTGCGGGTGCAATGTTTGCGGCTTTCCCGGAGTGGTATGCAACGCTGTTTAGTGGATTCTATATTCCTTTTGTATTTGCCTTATTAGCTTTGATAGCGCGTGGTGTCGCTTTTGAATTCAGAGGTAAACGTGATTCATTGGCTTGGAAAAGAACTTGGGATGCTTGTATCTTTATCGGCAGCTTCCTTCCACCATTCCTCTTGGCAGTAGTATTTGCAAGCTTTATCAAAGGGTTGCCTATTGATGGGGATATGCAAATGTATGCAGGGTTCACAGATATCGTGAATGTGTACACTGTAGTAGCAGGGCTTACTGTTGTCCTTCTGTGCCTGGTGCATGGTCTTATGTTCACAACGCTGCGTACAGTGGGTGATCTACAGGTTCGCGCTCGCAAGTTGGCTCAAAAATTGCTAATCCCACTCGCAGCTTTATTTACTGCTTTTGTGATTATGACTTATAATATGACGGATATTTTCGAGCAACGTGGAACGATTCTTATGATTATTGTAGCCCTGGGAGTTATCGCCTTTGTACTGTCCGGTTACTTCATGACGAAGAAGAAGGATGGCTACGCTTTTGGAATGACAGGAGCGGTAATGGCGCTTTCGGTAACTTCTATCTTTGTAGGATTGTTCCCGCGTGTTATGATTAGTTCAATTGATCAAGCTTTTAATTTGACGATCACCAATGCGGCTTCGGGCCATTACTCTTTGAAGGTAATGACGATTGTGGCACTGACTATCCTTCCGTTCGTATTGGGATATCAAATTTGGAGTTACTTTGTCTTTCATAAACGGGTTCACGAGAAGGAGCATCTTGAATACTAATGGATAAAAACTTGCTTGGGTATAAAGGAGTTAAGCCAGTCTTTCTGATTGTAGGCTTCCTTACCCTGGTGCAAAGCTTGTCCATACTTCTGCTGGCTAAATCGCTGGCAGAAGTCATCTCTGCGCTATTTGCGGGAGAACCTCTGAAGGAACAATGGGGCACTGCGCTATTGTTCCTTCTTGCATTTCTTGTGCGCCATGCTTGTGCTATGCTGATGAGCCGTGTCTCTTACCGCTTCGCGGAAGCAACGGGCAGCACTATGCGGAGGGAAATGATGGACAAGCTCTTCCAGCTTGGCCCTAGAATGGTGGGCGGGCGTGGAACCGGGGATCTTGTTACACTAGTGCTGGAAGGCGTAACTAAATTCCGCACGTATCTGGAAGCGATCATTCCTAGAATGGTAGGGATGTCTGTTACACCGATCTTGGTGCTTATTTACGTCTTTACGATGGACACTACGAGCGGGATTATTCTTACGGTAACTATGCCGATTATTATTGTTTTTATGATTTTGATTGGGATGACGGCCCGTAAGCAAATGGATCGGCAATTGAAATCGTATCGTACATTATCTAATCATTTCGTAGACTCATTACGTGGGCTAGAAACATTAAAATTTCTAGGACGCAGTCGTAGTCATAGCGACAGCATTGCTACTGTCAGCGATCGTTATCGCTCGGCGACCATGCGTACGCTGCGAGTGGCCTTTTTGTCATCGTTCGCCCTGGATTTCTTCACTATGCTGTCAGTAGCTTCTGTAGCGGTAAGTCTTGGTTTGCGGCTTGTAAATGAACAAATGACATTGGTTACGGGCTTAACGATTCTAATCTTGGCTCCGGAATATTTCCTGCCTGTCAGATTGGTAGGTTCAGATTTCCATGCTACTTTGGATGGGAAAGAAGCCGCTGAAGCAATGAAGAGCATTATAGATCAAGATGAGGTGAAGGCTGAAGTAATCGTCCCTAACGGTGATCTATCTGTCAGTTCTGCAGCAAAAACATTGGAACAAATATTCACTTGGCATGAGAATAGCGTGCTCACATTAAATGACGTTAGCGTGAAGTATGAGGAAGCAGGGCTTTCTTCGCTGAATGCGCTGAACCTGCAATTTAAAGGAGCTAGCAAAATTGGGATTATCGGAGAGAGCGGGGCCGGTAAATCTACTTTAGTGGATATATTAGGGGGCTTCTTACACCCTACTTCAGGAAGTATCACGGTTAACGGTACTACGGTTAGTGCATTAACGGATGAGGCTTGGCGAAAACAGACCTCGTATATCCCGCAGCGTCCGTATATTTTTAGCGGTACGTTAGCTGATAATATACGTTTTTATTACCCTGAGGCTTCTATGGAGGCTGTTGCCGCGGCAGTGAAAGCTACTGGTTTATCGGGTTTGGTGGATACTCTTCCGCATGGCTTAGATGAGATGATTGGTGGCGGCGGCCGTTCGTTCAGCGGTGGCCAGGAGCAACGGGTGGCATTAGCCCGGGCACTGCTTAGCAGCCGTCCGATTATGCTTCTAGACGAGCCAACGGCGCATCTGGATATTGAAACGGAATATGAGCTGAAGGAGACGATGGTGCCCCTTTTTGAAGGAAAGCTGGTCTTTCTGGCTACCCATCGCCTGCACTGGATGCTCGATATGGACATTATTGTAGTAATGAAGCAAGGCCAAGTGGCAGAAATCGGTACCCATCAGGAGTTACTTGCCCGCAAGGGTGCGTATTATGAGTTGATTGGGTCGCAATTGGAGGGAATCCATTGAAACGTGAAGGATGGTTTGCTCCCTATGTATCGTCGTATTTTTGGCGTTTTGTGCTAATTATTGTGCTTGGGGCGTTGACGATTTTTACTGCCTCTTCATTGATGTATACTTCAGGATTTCTGATCTCAAAAGCGTCTACACCAGTCGAAAATATCCTGATGATCTACGTGCCGATTGTTGGTGTACGTACGTTCGGAACAAGCCGGGCAGTCATTCACTACGTGGAACGGCTGATTGGGCATGACACCATTTTACGGATTCTTTCTAAAATGCGTGTGCGCCTGTACAATATTTTGGAGCCACAGGCCTTGTTCCTGTCGTCGCGTTTCCGTACTGGGGATATTCTCGGGATGTTAGCTGATGACATCGAATATTTGCAAAATGTATATCTGAGAACCGTATTTCCAAGTGTTATTGCTTTATTGATCTACGGGGTTGCAGTGATTGCGTTGGGCACCTTTGATATCGGTTTTGCGTTATTAATGGCTTTGTATATTTTGGTGTTGGTCGTGGTATTGCCGCTTATATCTTTGTTGTTCACCCAGAAACGTCAACGTGAAGTGAAGGTAGAGCGTAATCGCCTCTATCAAAAGCTGACGGACGCCGTTCTCGGTATGGGCGATTGGGTCATTAGTGGACGGCAAAGCCAGTTCGTGGAGACCTATGAAGCAGATGAGAAAAAAGTGGCCAAAACTGATGCAGCGCTGCGCAGCTGGGCGCGTCTACGTGCGTTCATCGGGCAAGCAGTCGTTGGGGTTGGTGTACTTTCGATGTTATATTGGGCCGCCGGGGAGTATGCGGATGGTGCTATTGCAGGTACGTTGATTGCGGCGTTTGTCTTGGTTGTTTTTCCTGTAGCAGATGCTTTTTTGCCAGTATCCGAAGCGGTGGAGAAAATCCCGCAGTACCGTAACTCGCTGGAGCGGTTGTCTGGAGTGGTCGGAGAAGAGCAGAATATAGTTTCCGAACAGGCATCTGTAGTCGATGTTCTACCTCAGGCCATAAAAAGTGCTCATATCAAGCTCGAAAATGTGGGTTACCGCTATGGATCAGAGGATAATTGGTCGGTTCGTGATCTCAGCCTCGACATCCCACAAGGCAAAAAAATTGCCATCATCGGCCGTAGCGGGGCAGGGAAATCGACGTTGTTAAAGGCTATTCAAGGGGTTATCCAACCTTCTGCAGGTTCGGCTATGATTAATGGAATCGCGGCTGCTGCCTATGGCGATAACATTCCGTCTATTATAGCGGTGCTAAATCAAAGCCCACACTTATTTGATACTACGGTAGCGAACAATATTCGCATGGGTGATCCGAAGGCTTCCGAACAAGCGATTAAAGAAGCTGGAGCATTAGCCAAAATGGATACGCTGATCTCCTCGTTACCAGATGGATACAATACCTTTGTCCGTGAAGCAGGGCAACGTTTCTCCGGTGGAGAGCGCCAGCGGATAGCGTTAGCTCGTATTTTGCTGCAAAATACACCTGTCGTCATTCTTGACGAACCGACCGTAGGGTTGGACCCAAGCACGGAGCGTGATCTTTTGCAGACGATGTTTGAAGCTATGGACGGTAAATCTCTGATCTGGGTAACGCATCATTTGGTTGGTGCGGAGCAGATGGATGAAGTGATTTTTATGGAAAATGGCTCGGTAGAAATGCGTGGAACCCATGCAGAGCTGATGGAAAAAGAACCACGTTACCGCAGATTGTATGAGCTGGATCGTCCAGTGGAGTTTCTAGGGTAGGATGGAGAGTTTGCAGATAACATTTATAGAAATTAGAGAGATATTAGTGAAGAGATTCCTTTTGCCCGTTTGGGGTGGGAGGAATCTTTTTTTTTGGTAGGGTAAGAATATAGACAATGGATGAACAGATTGCTGGAATGGATAGATAGGAGTTCCATTTTCGTGGGAAGTATGGTAGAACAATAGAAGGAGTATTAGGCCGCAGCGGCACAGAAAGGGATGCTTGGTTGAATGTATGTAGTATGTAAAGAACATGTAGAGTTAGCCATCGACAAATTTGTGGACGAGTATGAGGATGCACCTGATATTGTGGACTTGAAGGAGACCGAGTTCTCGGACTGGGACCCGCCGGCCAAATGTGCGGAATGTGAGAAGAATGCGGAATATTTAGTGGTCTAAAGGACTGTTAAAATTTATTAAAAACACCTTGCAGTCCCGAAAATGGGCCGCAGGGTGTTTTTTTGCATGAAATAATATATGTGTTAGCCGATTAGGTCTTATGCATCTGCTGCATCTACTATGTCGGTCAGCAAGCTACTTCGGTTGCCTCGGCGGTAGAGAATAGCTGAGATGATGGCGATCAATGCTGCAATAGAGAGTCCCCAGTAGATATTGGAGTAGGCTGCAGAAAGCGGCAGTCCGCGCTGCCATTCCAGAGCGCTTGCGGCCATAGCTACGCTGAAGGCGCCGCTAAAGAATTGCAGCAGCTGGAACAGGCCCATCCCAGAGCCGATTTGCGAAGAAGGCAGAATCCGAGAGATTTCATTGGATACACTACTGGACAGTGTCGTGAAGGCCAGACTCATAATCATATAGATGAACATGACGGCAATCCATGACCGCCCAGCAAAGAAAGCGAATAGGATGGTAGCGGTCAATACGAGCAATGGTGCAAAACGTAAAATCCCCGCATTGCCATAACGGTCAATGATTCGTCCCACGGAGCGGGAGACAAAGATGGCGAGCAGCGAACCCGGAAAGATCACAAGCCCGGCATGGCTTGCGCTGAAGCCGAAACGGTGAGTCAGAATCTGCGGCAGCAGGAATAACGTGGCAAAGCTGCACAGGTAGGAGGCAACTCCGATCAGAGCCAACACGAGATATGAGCGGTTACGGAAAAGCTCCGGCATCACGAATGGATCAGGTGTGCTGCGGATACGGCCAACAAATAAAGCAATGGCGACAATTCCGGCGATCAAGGCAATCCACAGCCCGCTGGTCAGGAACAGCAGCAGCCCGGTCGTGCCGACGCCCAAGAACAGCCCGCCAAGCACATCAAAGGAGCCACGGGTGGGTACTTCTTTGGGCAGCAGAATAAGGAACAGCGGCACTAGAAGCAGAATAGCTGCCGTTACAGAGAATAACCAAATCCAACCGAGATATTCGACGATGGCTCCGCCCGCGACCGGCCCAAGCCCTAGACCCAGCGAGACGGCTGACATAATTGTCGCCATTGCTTTGCCGCGGCGGGCTTGCGGGATATAGCGGGTAAACAGGACAAGAGATAAGGACATTACCGCGCCCGCGCCCGAGGCCTGGAGAATGCGAACGATAAGCAGGAAGATAAAGTTGGTGCTGAAAAAGCCGGCAACAGCCGCGAGGCCCAGCGTCAACAAGCCTATAACCAACAGACGGCGAATCGGCAGAAAATCAGAAAGCCGGCTGTACGTGATTGAGGCAATCGAGAACATAATGGAATACCCAGTGACAATCCAAGAAGCGGACGCAGCCGTAATCCCAAATGCTTCGGTCACATCAGGCAGCGCCAGATTGAACATAGCCGTATTCATGATGACGAGAACCACAGCGACACTGAACAGCAGGGTCAGTAGGCCTTCTCGTGGAAGAGGCGCTTCCGGAACGGAGGCTTCATGATCCGCATTCGCGGAGAGGTTATTTACAGAAGTCATGTGCGAAGCGCTCCTTTTATTATTGTTTAATAGTTCGATTACTTACGAACAATTGAAATATAGCATGCGTTGATATAAAATGCAATTAGGAACACCAATATTTTTTTCGCATTCATCGTACGACAAAAGGGGATAATCATCCGTGAAAATACTATTTCATCCGGACCGCAAGGACATTCAGCTTGCCTCCGTATTGTATGCACTCAGCGATCCGATTCGCTTACATATCGTATCGGATATTCACTTAAATGGAGAACAGGCTTGCAACGGCTTCAACGTCCCTATCGCAAAATCCACCATGTCTCACCATGCCCGTACTTTGCGCGAGTCAGGGGTTGTTTTTACACGAGTTCAAGGAACACAGCGCATGTTGTCCCTGCGGACTGAGGATCTTAATGCACGTTTCCCAGGCTTGCTGGACTCTATATTGAGTGCTTATGAAGCTGGGGAGCAACCGGATTTTGTGATGGAGGAGCAGGGGGAGAGTAAGTAGGGGGGATTGAACCTGCTGAGGACGGGGAATACATGAAATTCTAGATTCAGGCAATCTAGGAATACTGGGGATTAGGAGATCCAGGGATTGCATAAAAAATAGGCCATTTAGAGAATGCGCAAGAGTAGGCCGTTTTAATTGTCGTTTCTTTTCCAACAAATATGTGATAGAACAGAAGGACTTACTAAAACTACAAGGGACGCCCAGTGCGCGTCCTTTTGCTATTTCTATAGAGGATTATGACAGGAGGCACTTATGCTTATTCAAATTATTGGCGTAGGAAAATTGAAGGAAAAGTACTTGATCGATGGCATCGCGGAGTATGCAAAACGGCTGACACCATACCTGAAGTTTCAGGTCATTGAGGTGGCAGATGAAAAAGCACCCGATTCTCTAAGCGAAGCAGAGGTGGTGCAGGTGAAGGGACGCGAGGGCGAACGCATCCTCGCACAGATTAAGAGCGAGGCGCATGTCATTGCGCTCGCGATCGACGGCAAGCTGTGGAGCTCGGAAGAGCTTGCCGCAGAAATTGACCGGCTCGGCACCTACGGGACAAGCCATGTCGTGTTCGTCATCGGAGGGAGCCATGGGCTCTCCGACGAGGTCATGCGCCGCGCGCAGCAACGCATGAGCTTCGGGCGTATGACGCTGCCTCATCAGCTCATGCGCCTGGTGCTGGTGGAGCAGGTGTATCGCGCGGTGAAGATCAATCGGGGGGAACCGTATCACAAGTAGGGCGAAATTTTTGGGGTGAAACGCCAGGAGCCTGTTAGAGCTTGTTGGGCGGGGAGGATAGATATAAAGAATTTTTACATTGATAGTGAATTTTTTTTCAGTTATAGTCATGGAGAAACACAGGTTTTATTACTTTTTGTTGTTTTCCCGCTATCTGTTAAATGTTGAAAGGATGATGCCAGATGATTAATACAACAGAATTGTCCGCCCGCATAATTTCTTGGAGGGTGACTATACTTTAACCCTCCTTAAAATTGGAGGTAAATCTGTGAAAAGTGATTTTATCGCAAAACATTGGTATGCCAGTATGTATGAAAAGTTCGAAAACCAAACACATGACGTCGATTTTCTATTAAGAGTACTTACAGAGCAAACAGGCAACCAACCACAAAATATACTTGAAGTCGCCTGCGGCGGTGGTAGGATCTGTGTCCCTCTTGCAAAGGCGAATCATTTCGTTACAGGCTTTGATGTCGATGAACATATGCTCCTGAACTGTTATCGCCGGATGTCGGGCTTAGCAAATATACGCTGTTACCAAGCTGATGCAGCAATTTCCGTATGGGGCGTTGCTTTTGATCTCGTAGTCATGGCAGGTAATATTTTGATTAATATTGAAAGCGAAATTGATTACAAAGAGGCACAAAAGACTCTTATTAAAAATGCTGCTGCGGCGCTTCGCACGGGTGGACATCTTTATATGGATTTTGACCTGCATAATAATCCAACGGCCCGGTTCAATAGGTTGAAAGAGAGCAGCTATTTCAAAGGGACAGACGAATTGGGCACGAATGGTCGAACCGTTAGTTATGGGAGCGTGTATGACCCCATAACCCAAATTTGTACCGGAACTGGTCATTGGGAGCTTACCACAAATAGTGGTGAGCAAATCAATATAACCAAGTGCTGGTATAAGCACATTCCTACGCAAATGCAAGTTTACGATTGGCTATCAGATGCAGGGTTTACCATAGAGCATACCTATCAAAATTATACGGCTGAACCAATTCCGGAGCCGATTGGTGAAGCTACAAATCGCGCTATTATATGGGCAAGAAAGTTATAATTTTTCATGTAGGTCTGAAGCACTCTTTTGGCTTATACTTTTGCTGAACTACTATAGTAGTTGAATAAATCAAGATAAGGCCATCCACTATAGGATGGCCTTAAAACTTGCCGTTATAGACAGCGCGGAGCTGAGAGCGATATTCAGGATATTGTAGGTATGCTTCGTGACGCTAATGATGAGAAGATACGCGTGGCGAAAAATGTACTTAAAGAATTATTATGAGATACGTCCCTCAGAGCAAATGAGGTCATTTAAAACAAGCGCACAAGCCATTGGCTTGTGCGTTTTGCTGCAGCTTAAGTATAGTTCTTATTTTATGATTAATGGTAATAGTCTGAAATTTAATTTTCTAATAATCTTATTAATTTAAACGGGAGCGGCCATGTCGTCATTTATCGGATTTATAGTAGTTATTATCGTATTACCCATCTTAACTGGGATGAAGCAGGGGACTAAGAAGAAGAGAGAACGCAGTACGGCAAGCGGAAACCTGCTGTTAAGAAAAGCAATAACAAAAGCGTGAAAACGACCTTTAACCGTTCTTCAACAACATGCAGACCTGACGATGTACTTTTAAGAACACCTTTGGACAAACTAGCATTGCCGTTATTTATGGATCATAAGGAGGAAGAAATGACTGAATTACTAGCTCCAGCAGGAAATATGGAAGCTTTAAAAGCTGCAATTTCTAATGGTTGTGATGCCATATACTTAGGAATGCAAAAATTTGGTGCGCGTGCATACTCATCTAATTTTGATTTAGAATCGTTACAAGAGGCGGTTACGTATGCGCACCTGAGGGACGTTAAACTCTATGTTACAATGAATACCATCGTTTTTGAAAACGAAGTTGAAGAGATGAAAGAGCAGATCCACGAATTAAATAAAATCGGTGTGGATGGCATTATCGTCCAGGATCTGACTGCGTTCGATTATATCGTTAAAAACTTTCTTGATATGGAAGCACATTGTTCAACTCAAATGGGAATAGACGATTTAGACGGAACTTTATTATTAAAAGAACTTGGTGCCAAAAGAGTTGTTCTGTCCCGTGAGGTTGAGATTGAAAAAGTAAAAGAGATCAAAAGAAAAGCTGAGATACCTTTAGAAATTTTCGTTCACGGTGCTTTATGTGTATCTTACTCGGGAAACTGTCTAATGTCAGGATTAATGGGTAATCGAAGCGCAAATCGCGGAAGATGTGTGGGGTCATGCCGTAAGGAGTATGAACTCATGGATAAGACAACAGGTACATCTTTAGGGAAAAACCATATTCTATCTACCAAGGACTTAAACACAATCGACTATATCGAGGATTTAAAAGAAATCGATTCTTTAAAAATAGAAGGCCGAATGAAAGTGCCTACGTATGTTGCTAATGTTGTATCCAAATATCGCATGGCCTTAGATCATAAAATAACCGAAGTAGATAAAGAAAATCTGAAAAAAACATTCAATCGAACATTTACTAAAGGATATTTGTTTCACGAAGATAGGAGAAATATTACAAACATTTTAAGACCTAATCACTTTGGTTATGAAATTGGAACAATTAGCAAGATTGTTAAAGATAGGTATGAAATAACACTTACACGTCCTTTAAATCAGAACGATACCATTCGAATCAGTCACAACAATGAAGATGTTAATTTAACGGTTGCAAAACTGTACGATAAAGAGGGCGAATTAATCAACAAAGCAGATGATGTCTGCTATATCAAAATCAAAGAAAAGATGTCTACGGGAGATTTAGTATATAAAACGAAGGATTATTTCTATAACAAAGAATTAGAATCATCACTGGAAAAAGAATTTAAGCGGTTTAACCTCGATATTAGAGTATATGCACGTCCAGATTCAAAGCTTGTCATAGATGCGGAGGGCTTAGGCTGTCATTATTCATATGAAAGCGAGGAAATACTAGGCGAAGCCATTAATAATCCAACAACAAAAGACCAGGTAATCAAGCAATTTTCAAGATTAAATGATACGATATTCGAACTTAATCATGTGGATTTTGAGGAATGCAATGCTTTTATTCCAGCTAAACTGTTAAATGCAGCAAGAAGAGATATTGTACTGGGCTTATATGACTTAAAGCTTAACAGCCAGAAGAAAAGAACCAAGGCTTTGGAAGCAAAAGAAAAAATAAGTTTTGCCCCTGAAAAACCATACTTTACGGCCTCTGTAACGACTAAGGAGCAGTATGATGCTTGCGTGAGCTGTGGAATTAAGGAAATCTATTATGAAAATGTTGTTAGAAGAAATCAGAATCGTTATAAGGAAAAAGAAGGGCAGCTACTAATCGGAGGATATGGCGGAATTTATCACTACAGAGAAACGAATCCGTTTGTTACGGACTATTCTCTAAATGTTGTTAATGCTACTAGTTGCTATGAATTATATAAATTAGGTGCAAAACGAGTCACTTTATCTTATGAATTGAATAAGAGCCAAATTGAAGATTTAAGGAATGCCTATTATGAAGAAAATGACGGCTATCCTGCACTGGAAATGATTGTATATGGCAAGGTTCCTTTGATGTTTACAAAATATTGTCCGATGAAAAAAATGAATCAATGCAGAATTTGCAAAACGAAGAGCTATGAGTTAAAAGATGAGCACGGAACGTTCCCTATCATTTCCCATAATGATTGTACAACGACTCTCCTTAATGGGAAGACGCTTAATCTTTTAGATGAGCTACAAAACATCAAAGGAATCGAGGCGCTCAGATTAAACTTCACAGTTGAATCCAAAGAGCAGGTTGTGAAAGTCATTAATATGGCGTCAGGCAAATTAAATGGCTCTATGAATAATGCTGTCTTTAATCAGGAAACAGACACAAGAGGACATTTTAATAAAGAGATTGTGTAGGTAGCCAAAGGGATGACGCTGTCTTCCTTGCTAATCGTTCAGCTTAACATAAAAGAACAAGAAAGAGCCGCCCAGTACCGGGCGGCTCTAAAACTTGCCGCTTCAACCATCGCAGTGAACGTGTCAGAAGTAAGGAAAAGTCTTTTGGAGAGGCGACTGCTTTTCAGCAGAAATCCCCTTATCGTTGAATCTACATTGGTTAGTTGTAGAAATCTTAGGATCGAATTAACCTTCGAATTTAAGGACGATAGACTAGGTCCAAAACATCGAACTTCTAGTTAAGATGCTTAGGTAGTCCTAACATGATAGGTTAACTATCACGAAGAAATCGAATAGTAGTGTAGATTAATTAACGATATCTCTGAACCCAGCTCTACCTTGTGTCCCTGGAAGAGGCAGCCGAGGCCGCGCGGATGCTGTATCGTAAAAGAAGATTTTTGGAGAGATTGGCGCAGGGCGGGGAGAGTGCGGAGTGAACAGCGAAAGAGTTAAGGGATGAAGGAACAGTGAGGCCTTCAATTTCGTTCTATAGATGTTACGGTGAACCGTATCATAAGTAGGGGCAAGTTTCTTTCATTTTGGGTTGGTGGTCTTAGTGATAAAAACTTGGATTATAGTCAGAACGGGGTTCAAGCACGTGGCGGATCGGGAAGGGGAACATATAACAAGGATGCCTGCGGAGAATCTTCCCTCTGCCCGATAAGAAAGAAAATGCCCCCTCTGCTATTTTGGCGGAAGGGGCCGGTTCCTTACATCAAAAACAGTAATCAGGATGTTGTTGTTCTTTCCGCAAGTGTAGTAATCGACTCAATGTCTTGATCGGTTAATAGATCTAGAAAATGCTTGCGTATTGCCTTTGAGACTATGGGAAGGGCTTCGTCTAAGGCTGACCTTCCGGTGGAAGTAATGATGACTTGAACACCGCGATCTGTGTCTAGAGGTTTTCTTAGAACTAGACCTCGTTTTTCCATCCGCGTTAGATGATGTGATAGTCGGCTCTTATCCCAGTCCATCGAGTCAGCTAATTCCTGTTGGCGAAGCTTACCATTGCCAAATTGGACTAGCCGGTCTAATACTCCAAAATCACCTTCTGAGAGTCCTGTGTGTTCAGACATTTCTTTTACAACCCGACCGAAGATTCGTTTAAAGGAGCCTTTCCACATATTCCATATCCGCATTTCATCTTCGTTAAGTTCGTTTATATCCATACGAATATAATATCACGGTTGACGCATCAACCACAAGGTGTTACTATGTATTTATAGGTTGATATGTCAACTTAAGGGAGTGGTATTGTGTTTAGGTTGATGCATCAACTCGACCGTGCGCCTTGCGCTCCTCGATAAGGACGGTCCGACAGGCAAATTTTTAAACGAGAGACGTCAGCTACCTTGGTAATGTAATCACGAGCGACGTATCACCGAGAGATCCACGAAACCTAAAGGCGTAACGCCTTCCCCTACAAATATATAAGGAGTGTGTTATTAAATGGAATATGTGAAGCTTGGACGCAGCGGGTTAGAGGTTTCGAAGTTAAGCCTTGGAACCATGAGTTTCGGCGTACCTGAACGCGGCAATACTCCATGGTCTCTGGATGAGGAGCCAAGCAGACTGATTATTAAAAGGGCACTCGAATTGGGCATCAACTTTTTCAGTACCGCCAACATGTATTCCGACGGAACAAGCGAAGAAATCCTCGGGCGTGCCTTAAAGGACTTCGCTCATCGTGACGAAGTCGTCATAGCTACAAAGGTATTTGTTCCGATGCGCAAAGGTCCGAATGCTATGGGACTTTCCCGCAGGGCCATCATGACCGAAATTGATAACAGTCTAAGACGACTCGGAACAGATTACGTCGATGTGTACCAGATCCATCGGTGGGATCCAAATACGCCGATTGAAGAGACGATGGAGGCTCTTCACGATTTAGTTAAGGCGGGCAAGGTCAGATACCTCGGAGCATCTTCCATGCTGGCATGGCAGTTTGCGAAAGCTCAGCATGTTGCAGAGCGCAACGGTTGGACACGGTTCGTCTCTATGGAGAATAGATTAAACCTGCTCTACCGGGAAGAAGAAAGAGAAATGCTCCCCCTTTGCAGAGACGAGGGAGTTGGCGTCACTCCTTACCTGCCTTTGGCTGCAGGCCGGTTAACTAGGGATTGGAATGATCAGACCTCACGATCCGAGAATGACCAGATAGCTAAAACGTTGTTTATTAAAACGGAAGAAGCTGATCGTAAAGTAGCAGAGAGAGTTGCGGAAGTCGCTGCTAACCAAGGAATTCCACGCGCACAAGTTGCTCTTGCATGGTTGCTGCAAAAAGAAGAGATCACCGCCCCAATTATCGGTTCGACCAAGACCAGCCATCTCGAAGATGCCGTTTCGGCGTTGTCAGTTAAATTGACACCTGAAGAAATTACCAGTTTAGAAGAACTTTATGTACCACATCCATTAGTATAAATTGGACACATCTATACAACGAATCCTATGTATTGAACTCTTCATGGAAACTCCCACGAAAGGGGAGCCACAAAAGAGTGCTTTGACTTTCAGATGAGAGAAGAGGCTCTCGATTGAGGCGTTGTCATAATAAATGCCTCGGCGTGACATGCTGATTTGGGCTCCAATCTGTGGCAGCATGTCGTGGTATGCATGGGACGTGTACTGGTATCCCTGATCGCTGTGAACGATCAGTCCAGTCACGTCTTTATGCGTTTCAAAGGCCTTTTTAAATGTATCTAATACAAGTGGATTGTCATTACATCTGCTGATATGGGAACCCCACAATCTCGCCTTTAGTGACTCAGGATAATGTTTAAACTTCTGACCTTTTATTGCTTTCTTCCAGTCTTTTGCATGCCCAATTCTTTAGGGCTAAACTCGGGTCTATTCAATATAATCATGCAGTCGTATTATTTTAAGGTAATCGAGGGGCATCCAACCTTGCTATTCCACTTTAGTAATTTTCCATGATTAGGACGTTTTTTATGCGAATTAAACTTCGATTTTTCCAATCTATTATGTTCACGCACGGCTCTCATTTGCCTGGTATGTCTTACATCATTGCGGCGTTCTCTCGCTTTGAGTTGGCTAAGCATAATGAGCAACCCCAAAGTGCCGAGCACATAAGAAGCCACCCCTTGTGTCGGGGGTGGCGTTGTTTTACATGGAAATGTATATTTTGTGGTCGAGTTGAACTTTGTGCTTGGATACATTACGGTAAACCAATTAAAAAATGAGATGATCTTACCTGGCTTACCAGACTATCCCCTCCTAAAATCTGTAGGCAAAAATGCCCGGAAGCTGACGGGATGTTTTTTTGTGCAGTCGTGGATAGTTCCATAAATCGCAGGGGATTTGGACTCGGTTGCTTGACTGTATTAGAGTCAGCGTATAACACAATCTTCGTCGGATTGCAAAAAGTTGGATTTTCGCCGTTAGCCAATTTCATTTCCTATAGTTGTAGTAATTTATATAAAATCTGTAATATAGCAGATAAATGTGAAAAAAACGCTTTTTAGTAACTTCCATCATATCCCAATAAAGGTTTTTCACGGTAGAGTAATTTGGGGTCATTCTGGAAGAGTTTAGAACGCCTGAGGTGGCTGAGCAAATAGGGAGAGGATGAAAATTATAGAAAATCTGGAATGGAAAATCTGAAAGAATGGGTGAAGAAAACATTTCATAATTAGGGAAGTGTTCAACATGAATTTGTTTCGTGAAAGTCCAATTGTCCCTAGATCTTGGATATCAATTCAAGAGTATTCAAAGCGGGAACAGACACAGTGGGATCGTGTCTTTCAAGAGTCAAAGCGTAGCCCAGTGTCCCCCAGAACCAAAACAGCAGGGCGGGAACTGAGCCGCAAACTAGCGAAGCACGGCAATTTGGTACATGTGACGCAAACGGAACTAGAAAGCATAAGTACCTCTGTTGCCCCGCCTCATTTGTTTCTATTGGCAGATGATGAAGGGATGTGCCTGCAATTATTTGCTTCTTCTAAACAATTGAATCAGTTGAAGGAGCATTATATAGCACCTGGAACACATTTTGCTATGAAGGATTTAGGAATCAATGCTATTTCTATAGCGATGGAATCTGGAAGTACTACAGTAGTAAAAGGGGAAGAGCATAGCCTCGAGTTGTTTTTCTCGTGGTCCTCCATCTGTACCCCTATTCAATCAGAGGGGAAAGTTCTCGGTTATTTAAATATGTCCTTTGATTCAGTAGAAGATGTGATCTTTGCAGTACTGTTGGTGGAGAAGATCGTACGCAATATAGAGGAGCGTTTGGATTGGATGAATCCCATTGCGCAAAAGAAACGAATCAATCGGAATTTCGAGGACTTTCATTTGACAAATAAGGAAAAGGAAGTTGCTTATTGCTGGCTGGAAGGCCACAGCCGTTCAGCGATTGCCCAAATGCTTACTATCTCTCAGGAAACGGTCCGTTTTCATGTGAAACATATTTATGAGAAGGTAGGGGTTAACCATCAGGTTGAGTTTGTGAAGAAAGTAATGTTTTCTGGAATTGATAAGAGTTAACCTGGCTTGACGTCGTTTAGCAGTATAGTTCACCCGGGCAATTACATGACTCTAGAAACCTACCCTTTGGGGTAGTTAACAAAAAACCTAGAGGTTAGTAAAATGTTTCTATAAGTTGAAAAAAGAGTTATATGTGGTTTCGAGTGAAGAAGGTAGAAGGCTGATAGGCTTTGATCTAATTATGATGTCTCCACAGCGGTGTTCGTTCAACGACAATTATACAGAAATTTTATATATTGCTTAAATTTGATGATTTATTGGCAAACGATAGGTTGGATGACTTGCCAAAACTCGATTCTTCATTGAAGGGAGAATAAATTTGCATATGAAAATATTAGAAATAGGAAAAGAATTTAAAATTGAGAATGTGTTGTCTTTGAGAAAGAAAATGACTCAACAAGAAATACAACAGGAAATGATGAGTATTGGTGAATTCCTTGAGCAAAACAGTTTTAAAAAAAATGGTCCCATTGTAACTGCTACCTTTGCAATTGAGCAATCAAATGAACAGCCACTATTAGATACAGAGATTTTGGTTCCAATAGATAAGCCTGCAAATTTGTATGGTAAATATAAATTTAAAGATGTCTTTCACCTCATAAATGCAGTTTATGCTAGACATGAAGGCAATCCCAATACGTTACAGAATACATATAACGAATTAAATCAGTATATTAGTGAGAAGGGACTGCAACCGATAACAGCAGCTTATAATGTAAATGTTGTTGACTTAAACCCGGGGCAATCCATGGATGATATGATTGTGGATGTTTATGTAGGAGTAAATCCATCAATCGTATAAATGACGATTTTAGCTGTAATTTTTTGCTTCATAGTACTAGTCTATGTATCAGGATTACAGTTGAAATACATAAATGAAGTAAAAATAGTAAAGGAGGATTAATAATGACAAGCGCACTGATTCTTAAGAATAATAATTTTATTGAGTTAACAAATGATGAATTGATGTTTGTAGATGGCGGAGGTGTTTGGCAAGCCCTTGTAGGGGCAGCGGGAGCCATCGCTATTGGAGCTGCTCCTCTTGTGGGCGTACTTGCGGGGATTGGCGGTAGCGTTGTGGGTACGCCTGTGATAGGAGTAGCAGCAGGTATTAGTGCATCAGCTGCTATGGTATCATCAGGTGCATATATGTTAGATTATGGTACAAAAAAATAATTTGAATAAGGAGGAGTAAAAAATGGAACTCTCTATTTCCCATGGTTTTTTTGAACTAAATGAATCTGCATTGTCCGAAATAAATGCAGGCGGTGTTTGGGGAATAATTGGTGGCGTAGCTGAGGTAGTTAGTGGTGTAGCTGGAATAGTTGGAGGAATAGCAGCTTTAGCCGTCCCTGAACCTACAATGGCAAGCAAATTTGCAGGAGCAGCAGCGATATCAATTGGAATAGGAGCTGTTGGTGGAGGTATTGCCAGTATTTCGTCAAACTGGAAATAAACTTTTTAATATGTTTGTGTGCAAGAAGGTAAAGATGCCTTCTTGCACAAATTTTTTTTAACATTAATTAGTCTGTGAGTGATTAAAATCCTAAGTTTTAGGAGGTGATGAATATAATGGCGAAAAAAATTAAAACTTTAAGAGTTTCTCTGCTCTTTTCTATACTATGTATTATTACATCAGGAATCAACTACTTAAATAATAAATTGCCTGTAGTTGGGATATTGCTTATTGTAATTTCAGTTGCGTTTATAATTCAAGTTGTTGCTTATACAATAGAAATGAAAAACATTAAAAATAATAGTGTGAAATAAAAGTTAAACTAGGGAGTGCCAACAAACTCAGGCTTCGCATCCAAATAGCGGGAAAGCTCCACTACCACACAGTCCAGTTACATAAAAATCATATTATTGCTCTAGGCGGGGGTTTATCTGTTTAAAAAACTGATCTGCATTAAACAACATGATATCAAGGACTGCGGCGCAGCCTGTCTGGCTACTATTTGCAAGCAGTACGGTTTAAAAATTCCGATTTCCAGAGTGCGGGAAGCAGCGGGCACCGATAATCAGGGAACAAGTGCCTACGGTTTAGTTAAAGCTGCTGAGCAGCTTGGTTTTACTGTTAAGGCCGTTAAGGGAAGTCAGGAATCTTTTTTTGGTGAATTTCCTCTGCCAGCAATTGCTCATGTGGTAGTTGACAGTACACTCCTACACTATGTAGTGATTCACAAGGTTACCCGAACAGAGATTATACTAGCTGACCCGAGTAAAGGAATTGTCAGACTCAAGCCTGATGAGTTTTTTCAAATGTGGACCGGCGTTCTCATATTGATGGTACCGACTCCCCAATTTAAAAGAGGAGATCAAACAAAGGGATTGTTTTCCCGCTTCTTCGGTCTATTGATACCGCAGCGGCGCATGTTGGGCGGTATATTTTTGTCTTCTATGCTCTTTACCATCCTGGGGATTCTATCAGCATTTTACTTTCAGCTACTTATCGACGAAATTCTCCCATATAGCCTCACCAAGACCCTACATATTGTTTCTATTGGAGTAATTGCACTTTACATATTTAAAGTGATTTTGAGTGCCTTCCGGAACCATATTCTTCTAACGCTGAGCCAAAAGCTCGATATTTCCTTGATCCTCGGTTACTATCATCATGTCCTGAAGCTGCCGATGAGTTTTTTCGGTGCACGTAAAACCGGTGAGATTATTTCAAGGCTGATGGATGCATCCAAGGTTCGGGATGCTATCTCCAGCGCAACGCTCACCGTAATGATTGATACAATCATGGTAATTGCCGGCGGAGCCATTCTCTATACCCAAAGCGGATTATTATTCGGTGTCACTTTATTAATGATCCCGTTTTATCTCCTGCTGGTATGGGGGTTTCATAAGCCTTTTGATCGGCTGAACCGTGAGCAGATGGAGAACAACTCGCAGTTGACCTCTTATATTGTAGAATCAATTGAAGGCATTGAGACAGTAAAAGCATACCGCGCCGAAGGGCAATCAGGATTTGAAACAGAACGTAAATTTGTCAGCTTGTTGAAATCCGTTTTCCGGCTGGGACTTTTTAATAATATTCAGGGTTCGCTCAAGGCGACTGTTCAGTTAATTGGAGGCGTTATAATTCTTTGGGTGGGCGCCATTCAAGTCATTAAGGGTAATCTCTCCATTGGACAATTGATCGCTTACAATTCATTGCTGGCTTACTTTCTGGAACCCATTCAGAATTTAATCAATTTGCAACCGACTCTTCAAACGGCGATGGTAGCAGCCGACCGATTGAGCGAGATTCTAGACCTTGAGGCGGAAAAACAGGCGAATGAGGAGCAAAAGATGCGGCCTGCGGTTTTAAAAGGGGATATTGAATTTAGAGGAGTCTCTTTTCGTTATGGAACCCGTGCTCTGATTCTAGATAATATTCATTTGACGATCAATCAAGGGGAGAAGATTGCCTTGGTCGGCGAGAGCGGATCAGGCAAGACCACCCTCATCAAGCTGCTGATGCAGTTCTATTCGCATGAGAATGGCGATATTCTTATTGGAAACTATAATATTAAAGATATTCATTTAGACAGTCTGCGGGACCGGATCTCTTACATCTCTCAGGATACCTTTTTCTTCAGCGGAACTATCCGTGAGAACTTATGTCTGGGAGCTGTAGTAGATTATACCTTGGAGGAGATTGCAGCAGCATGTCAAATGGCTCAGGCACATGATTTTGTTAATCAATTCCCGCTTCGGTATCAAACCATGCTGGAAGAGAACGGTGCTAATCTGTCGGGAGGCCAGAGACAGCGGCTGGCCATTGCCCGAGCGCTGCTGCGGAAGCCGGATATTTTAATTCTGGATGAGGCTACGAGCAATCTGGATTCTACCACAGAACGAGCCGTCTCGGACACAATTAACTGTCTGGAAGATATGAGTATGGTTATTATCGCCCACAGGCTGAGCACAATTATGCGATGCGACCGGATTTACGTCATGGAGAAGGGACATGTCATCGAATCCGGAAGTCATCAGCAGTTACAGAACCAAAGAGGGAAATACTACAGTCTTTGGAAGGATCAACTGCCTGAGGATGAGGAGCAATTTGCGTATGCGGGAAGACCGGGTGAACGATAAATGGTGCAGGTTAAGTTAACTGAATTAAGCGAAATGACGGACAGCCGCGAACTGCTTGAAGCTAAGACACATCCCTTTATATCAGGATTTTTGCTCTTTTTGCTAGTGTTGCTGGGTGCGGCAGCCATCTGGTCCTATTATGGAGAAATTGACATAACTTCTAAGGCGGCTGCAATAGTTCGGCCTAACGAGAAGGTCAGCACTGTGCAGACCGCATCAATGGGGAAAGTGACCGCTGTTAAAGTCAGAGAAGGAATGACCGTACAAAAAGGTACAGAGCTGATAGCGATGGATACCAAGGATCTGGATCTGCAATTGGCTTCTCAAACCGGGCTGCTGGAGAAAAGCAATCGCAGGCTATCGCTGCTAAAGCGGTACCGGAATAGTGTAGCCTCGCTTCATAACGAGTTTTCGAAGACACTGCCGGACGAAGTGGTATATTATGATGAGGTAGAGCAATTTTTACTGGAAAATCAGCGGCTTCAGCAGAGCCAGTCTGCATCATCACAAGAGATCGCCTCGGCCATTCATGACAATATGGGTTCACAGGCGTTGCTAAAGAACGATCTGGAGGTCAATCAATCCAAGCTTACAGAGCAGCAAGTCGATTTAAAACGCAAGCTCGGATTGCTTCAAACCGAGCTTGAGCAGGAGAAGCTTCTTCAGTATTCTGTAGCTGAGAATCGAAGCATGCCTGCTTCCGCCGATAGCAAACACAGTCAACAATATGCGGCTTACGAGACCAAGTATGGACAGTTAAAGAAAGTAGCTGAGGAAAAGGAAGCGGACTATCATAGCTTGCAGGAACTCGGCGACAGGCTTGTATCGCAGGTAGAGCTTGAAAATGCGTGGAGAGAGGCCGGTACGTCGGCCGCTCAGGTTGAGCAGTTCAGAGAAGAGACTCTTTCTGGTATTGCCGCTAATGTATCCGATGCGAGCAATCAGCTGAAAGAGTTGCATACCGATCTGGAAACGCTGATCCGGCAAGCGTCTGCCCGGTACTCAGAGGCGGAAGGAACCCGATTGCAGCAGGACAAGCTGATCCAAGAACTTGAGGATTTGGAGAACAGTAAAGAACTTGGACGATCTGTGGAGCAGACAGCCCTGAATAAATTGAAGGCTGACCGGATTGTTCAGATCGGCAGCTCAATCGAAGAGGAGCAGGCCAACTCGAAGTTGTTGCAAAACAACATTCAGCAACTTAAGCTGGAGAAAAGTAACCGCATTCTTTTTGCCCCTATTGACGGCACGCTAAACATTCTTAAAGAAGTCAACGTAGGGGATGTAATCCAGACGGGCGAAGCCTTGCTTGCAATCATTCCGGCTAACGAGTCCATGTATAAAATGAGCTTGGCCGTTCCTAATTCCGCTGCAGGACAGATTAAGCTCGGTGACAAGGTCCACTTTAATTTTGCTGCATTTCCCAAGCAGAGTTATGGGTCTTTGAACGGAACCGTTACCTCGATCGCCAGTGATTCTGTTGTTCAGCAGGACGGCCGCAGCTATTATCTAGTGGAGGCAGCGTTATCGGGCAAGAGTTTAGTCGATCGCCGAGGAGAACAGGGTGAAATCCGCCTGGGAATGAGCGCCGAGGCTTATATTATTACCGACTCCAAACGCATTCTCGACTTTGTACTGGAGAAGATCAACCTCAAGGAATAGAGAGGGTTCATGGATGGAATTCTTGAAAAAAACTCAATTAATCTTTATATATCTAGGATTATGGTTGGTACTCTGGGTGCCATTTGCTTATGCAGATGATACAATTTCGTCGTCTTCTGTAAGGAAGCTTTCGATGGAGGAAGCGGTTCAAATAGCTCTTACAAACATTGATGATATCCAGCAGGCTAAGGGTAAGGTTACGGAGAGCAGTGCTAATACTGCTTATATAGCTTCGGAGAAAAAGGAACTGGAGTCTAGCAGCGTTTCTGTGAATCCGGGTCATCTTCCAGTAAACACAACTGATTTTTTACAGCAAATCCCGGAATTCAATCAATTAGGTGAAGAGGAACAGCAACAGATTCTTCAAGCAATTGGGTTGCAAATTGCCATTAATAGTTCGATTAACCAGTGGATCGGGCTCCAGTCCCAAATGCAAAGCAGCTACAATCAGCAGGTGAAAGACAAGCAATTGCAAACCTACGAGGCTCAACTTAGAAGTTTGGTCTATGATAACGAACTGGCAGAACTTGCTCTCAAGAAGACACAACAACTTGTAATCTATGCCGTTAGACAGCAATATATTCAATTAGCGGCTCTATCATCCCAAATCGCCTATCAACAAAATTTGTATGCTCATTCCAGCACACTAGCTTCGGATGCCCAGATCTTGTTTCGTGCTGGAAGGACATCCAAGAGTGAATGGGATCAGGTGCAACGGCAACAGCGTATTCAGCAAAGCAAGCTGGATTCTCAGGTTAGAGGCTATAAAACACAGTTGGCGCAGTTGGCACGAGAGTTAAAGCTGGACCTGAATACCTCAATTGAGATTGAGAATATTACAATTGCAACTCCCCAACTAACTGATTACGAGCAGACTGTAGACTTATCTCGCAATTATGAAATTCAAGAAGCGGATGCGAAGATAAAGCTTGCCAAGGATAACCTGACCAGCCTAACAGACCCTGGAACGGAGTTGAAGCACTACTATACGGTGCTTTGGTCTAATGCTGTTAGTCAAAGAGATGCCATATGGTCTAGGCTGGAGAATAGATGGGCCGATCAGAAGGCAAAGCTGACCGCGTTATATTATCAATTGCAGGACGCAATGGATGAGGAACAAGGCGCTGTCCAGCGTGCCGAGGACGCCAACCTGCTATATACAAAAGGCAGATTATCGCTCAGTGAATTGGATAAGGCAAGACAGACACAGCGGCAGGCGGAGATGAGCAAAACAGATCTGCTCTACCAGTATTTACTCCAGGCGGAGACCTGCAAACTCGCAACATACGGTGTAATATTATAAGAAGTTTATGGGAACCGTATCATAAATAACGGCGAAAAAAAGGGAGTCTGCGGACACTCCCTTTGAGCTAAAATTGTCTGTTATCAAATTTCTACCTCACATTAATCCAATTATAGAAACCACATAGACCACTTAATTTGCCGTCTTATTGATAAAATCAATCTCATTTCTGATCCCTTTATGGGCGTCATTCCACAGGCCTTTTGTCAGGCGAATGCGCAGCAGGCATGTGTTAGGATCTTCGTCGTTATTGGCTTCGTTATACCACTCGGCGAATATTGTGCGTAGCTTTGTCATCATCTCCGCGTTTTTCTCGTCACATACCCAGCCCAGGTTTTCACCGATACCATCGGCCGTAAAGTTTTCGACGATGATACAAACGGCGACTTCGGGGTTTTGGGCGATCTGCTGCATCTTGCCTGAGGTCGCATAAGTGACGGTGTAGAACGCACCGTCCTCATAATAGGCGTCCACAATACGGGCGGCGGGACGGCTTTTGCCATTGGCCCCCGGTTCCAGCGCGATGGTAGACAGAGAGAGCAGGGCGTCCTTGTTACCCGCTTGTTCTTCCAGCAGCTTCATGGCTTCGTCGTACTTGTTCATTATATTACCTCCTAAAGTGTCATAAGGCATACATTATAAGCTTATCATTGTAAAATCTTAGTGCATGTGAAGAATTATACGATGAAATATTAAATCGCTATCATAACCCTCTGCTCGACTTAGGTATGGTTCAACTGATACTAATCGATAATGTAATATTAAAATAATCAAAAAACGGCTGGATTAGGGGAACCTGACCAGTCGTTTTTTTTGGAAATAAGCTAATGGGCTTGCGCGGTGTATGGGCTGTTCAACGAGCTATCTCTGATACCCACTCTAAGGCTAATGTGATGCATTCCCTCAATGATTGGGGGGGTTATCTACCAGAACTGCCTCGATTTTATCCCACTTCATGAGACCGACAAGATGGAGATGGATTCCGAATAAAATGTGCATATTGCACATAATTTATGTTATACTTTATTATGTGCAATATGCACATAATATGGGATGGAAGAAGGGTGTAAATATGAAGGCAGCAATCGTAAAGGATAAGGGGACGATTCCCGTAATGGGTCATTTTGATTCCCCCGTTGGGACAGAGGGGCTAGTTATAATTAACGTTACGGCAACGGCCTTGAGTCGAGTTAGCAAGTTCCGTTCAATGGGTATGCACTATTCTTCTGAAGATAACTTTCCAATTGTAGCCGGTATCGACGGTGTAGGAACTTTGAAAGATGGGTCTCGTGTTTACTTTGCGCTGCCTACTGCACCATATGGCAGTTTGGCTGAGCAAACAATTGTCAACGAAAAGCTGACTGTCCGTTTACCAGATGGTATTGATGATCTCACTGCTGCCGCTATCGCCAACCCTGCTATGTCGTCATGGGCTGCATTGGTATTTCGAGCTGATTTTAAATCCGGTCAAACTGTATTGATTAATGGCGCTACTGGTACATCCGGTAGTTTAGCAGTTCAGATTGCTAAGGGTCTGGGGGCCAAGAAGGTCATTGTAACAGGACGCAACGAATCAAAGTTGCAAGCACTTGAAGCTGATGAGGGCCTTGCATTTGATATGACAGCCGACAACGGTCAAAAAATGTTTGAAAACGCCTTAATGCCAGTTATTGCTGAAGGTGTTGATGTTATATTGGATTATCTTTGGGGCGACAGCGCACTCGCCATCATGTCAGCTCTTGCTAAGACGAAAACGGATCGTTCAACCCGTTTTGTAAGCATTGGAACTTCATCTGGCCAAGAAAGCATTCATTTACCTTCATCTCTTTTACGCTCATCAACAATCGAACTCGTAGGTAGCGGAGATAAGAGTGTTTCCAAAGCTGATATGCTATCCGCTGTTAGAGGTGTATTTGAAATGGCTGCCGTGGGGAAGATAAAAATTACCACAAAAGAGTTCGCTCTAGAAGATATTGAAGAGGCTTGGAATGCCCCGCTAATGCCTCGTCCTGTTGTAAGGGTGAAATAAAATGGAAAACGATATTTTTAAAGCGCTGATCGATTTAGTTTCCATTATCAATAGACCAGACCGCGATAAGAAGATGATTGCTAATGCTGGCGTCAATTTGGAGGCAGCAACCTTTCGTGTCTTTGTGGGCATCGTGCATCTCCAACCGACTAGTGTTGGTGATTTGGCCGCAATGATGGGTAAAAACTATTCGAGTGTTAGCCGGCAAATCGATAAGTTAGAAAATGCCGGGTTGGTTCATACGTATCCATCAAGTTCAGATTCCCGCATTCGTGTGTCTGAATTGACGAAAAGCGGGGAGGAAATCAATGCAATGATTAGCCTCACCCGTGAACGAATTTTGCATGAAGCTTTGGATGACTGGACTCTGGAGGAAAAAAACAGCTTATTGAATAACTTAAGGCGTTTATTTGAATCGCTGCAAAGATTCGACTAGTTGCAGATTATGACTGTTCACACACAGTTCGATGTTTATTGCGATGGTGGATATTCGGGTAAAAGGAATTACGGATTCAATGGGGAACCATTCTGAAATCGGATTTACGAGGAAGCCGCAAAAATGCTAAAACGCTACTGACACAACGTTGTCAGTAGCGTTTTTGTATATTAGGTGTATAGCGAGTAGCGCATTGTTTTGGATATAGGGTGACCTTGCTCATAATCTTATTATAGAGGTGGAATCTATTCATGAGTAATATCAAATGGGAAGTGGATCCGGACCACAGCTCCGTCGAGTTTTCGGTGACCCATTTAATGATTAATAAAATCAAAGGAGTATTTGAGCGTTTCCAGGCGATTTTAAGTTTTGATCCCAACGAGTTAACGACCATGGGCATTCAGGCTTCCATAGACGCAAATAGTATCACAACTCGCCAAGCGCAACGAGATGAACATTTGAGGGGCGACGACTTCCTTCATGCTGCCAAGTATCCAACCATTGCATTTCAAAGCACCAACTGTGTCTTTGCTGGTGAGCGGCAATATGAACTTACAGGCAATCTAACTCTGCATGGAGTAACCCAATCTGTTACTTTTCATACTGTTTTTGAAGGACTAAACAAGGACCCCCGCGGACGGGAACGTGTAGGATTTCACTCAACAGCCAGTATTGATCGTAATGAATTTGGATTGAAATTCAACTCGCCTCTGGAAACGGGTGGAATTATAGTCGGAAATGAAGTGAGGATCGAGCTTTGTATTGAGGCAATTAAAATACTGTGAACCGTATCAAAAATTAATGTATTTTTACACCAAACGTAGTTATGACAAGGTATAAAAAAATCCCTCTCTGCGTAATAGAGAGGGACAGTAACTATTTAAGTACCAATTCATTAGAGCCTTATTAGATCATAACTGGTTGGTCTGTAAGAGCTGCGTAGGTTTAGTAAGCAGAGCAGGCCTCGCCGCTATCCAAGCCACTGAGAGTGTGGTTATAACACATAGGCCAATCCCATAAATCACCCATTTAACATCAACCAGGACAGGTAACTTGAACATAAGTTTTAGAGCTACAGTCGTTAACAACAAAGCTATCCCTGTACCAGCAGTTCCTGAGACTAAGGATAAAACAAAGTTCTCTAACAAGATTGACCGTAATGTCTTACCATTGGATACTCCCACTGCTTTGATGATTGCAATTTCTCTGCGTTTTCTTAAAAGGCTTATCACAATTTGATTCCCGATGGTAAGTATCGCTGTAATGAAGGCAAATAAAGTCACTATAGAGAAGAATACACTTATCATACGTATCATTGAATTTAAGCTTTCGGAGGCTGTACTTGATACTGAATATGCCATAGCGGATGCTGGAAGTAAACCGTTTAATTCAGATAGTAAACCCGTAGTCCGGGTCCCTCCGTCAATAGAAAACATTACCCGGTTAGGCGCCCCATATTTAGACAATATATCTTTAGTTGTTCTCATACCTACTGTTTTTACGAACCCTGATTCAAAAAAGCCAACAATTTTGAAAGGAATCTTCTTTTCTCCCATTGTAACTTCAACTGTATCGCCTGTCTTAATTCCCAACTGTTGATAATCTTCCAATAATAATGCGGTCTTGTGCGATGAATCATCTTCTATAAGGTCACGTCCGCCAATAATGGAATAGGACCTTGATGCAAGTGAAGGGTCAACACCTTCAATGCTCAATTTATTGGAAGCGAAGAACTTATTCCCGTCTGACTTTTGCTGAAAAAGAGAAGTTGCTTCACTTCCGTTAATTGAACTTAAAAGACCGTTCATCTGGACACCCTCTGTCCACTTTTTAATATCGAGAGATTGAAAAGCTTCCTTGACTGCTTCAGACTCTACTAAGGAGCTTGTGATGAGTAGATTTCCTTTGGCCTCGTTCTCTAACTGTTGACTGACAGACTGAGTTAAGTTATCAGTGAAAAGTTCGCTTGATACTGCTGATGCAACACCAACACTCAAGATAAGAGCCAATAGTCCGTATCATTTTCTTCCAGATGATAAATTATGAAAAGGGATAAACCAACGAGGAGAGATGAGTTTCCTCATGCTTCCAACCACTCTGAAAATGAAAGAGAAAGCAGATGAACATACCTTCACAAATATACTTACCAATATAATAATCAGTAGAATCCCTAAAAAAGATAGAACGACTCTAGAACTAATGGATTCGGTTGAACCCAGAAAAAGTGTTTTTTGTAAGTAGAATGCTACAACTAGCGAAATCAGTAATAATAAGAGTCCTCTTTTCCAAAAGCGTACCCGATAAGAAGGGATCTGATGGTTTCCTTCAAGCAATAGCTGCATAGGAGAGACGATGAGCATTCCTTTTAGAGGAATCCATGTTGATATCAGTGCCATTAGCATTCCTACTGCGAAGGTAACAATTGTGACTTTCCATGAAAACTCCCAAGACAACGGTATAGCTAACATTTTACCTACGTAAGAAGTTAACCAAGTACTCACTAGAAGACCTGTTACTATTCCAGTAATAGTTCCTATAGTTCCGATAAGAATACCTTCTGTTAAAAAGGTACCGGCAACTGAGCGAGAGCGTACACCTATTGCCTTCATAACTGCAATATCGCGCATTCTTGTGCTTATTGCCTGCTTCATTGTATTTGAAACTGTCAAAGCGCTGATTCCCAGTGCAAGCAGACTGAACAATTGTAAAAGTAAAAGAAGGGTCTTGGCTTGAGCCAAGCTTTCGTCTGTCCGCTCTTTCGTGTCCGTTAGCGTAGCACTTGGCAGATGCTTCTCAAGTTCTGCTTGCCAAGAAGTCTTTGGTGTGCCCGCTTTCCAATGGATAAGAATTTCATTTGTGCTTCCGGCTGGAGCGTTTAACAGATTAGCTGCTTCATTCAAGGTAAGATAAGCAGCTCCAAAAATATCCGCATCTCCGTAAGACTCTTGAACATTAAGTACTAATCCTTTTACCTTGTACTCATGCAGACTTCCATCAGACGCGCTCGGCAACCAAATTTTTTCTCCAACCTTTACCTATAGGCGATCTGCTGCATTATCAGCAAGAAGGACCTCATTCGCTTGAAGTGAACGGATGCCAGGGTATTGATTTTCCCCATAATAAGGGTAAGTCTTCGGATCAATTCCCTTCAAGATCACGCTTGTTGTTTTATTTTTGGATTGCACCATGCTCTGTCCGACATATGAAGATGAATGGCTGTCGATTTCTCCCATGTCTTGGAATATATCATTCACTATATTGCTCTGTAGTGGCTTAAGGTAGGACTGGACTAATACATCCCCACCTAATAGCAGTTTGGCAGAATTCTCAATAGAACGTGGCGCCAATTCAGATAATAGGAACATACTAAAGAAACTTGCACTTCCAATAATGAGAGACAATATAGTGAAAATTGTTCTTAATTTGTTACGTAATAAACTTCTCCCGGCAGAGCTCAGCCATATCATCAGATATTCACCTTCCTTTACTCAGACAAGGATCCTCAGTTTCAACCCGTCCATCTCTAATGTAAATCACTCGGTCGGATTTTGAAGCAACCTCTGGATCATGGGTAGCAATAATGAAGGTCATTCTCATTTGCTCTTTTAAGCGGAAGATAAGGTCAAGAACTTTCTGTCCGGAATCACGATCTAAATTGCCGGTTGGCTCGTCAGCAATGACTAGAGAGGGCTTAATAATCAGAGCTCTTGCAATAGCGACACGTTGCTGTTGTCCGCCGGATAGTTGATTAGGCAGGTGCTTCATCCGATCGCCCATCCCCACAAGCTTCAACATTTCTTCTGCTTTTTTACGTATTTCACTATGTCGGGTGCCTTTGATGCAGAACATGGGAAGCATTACATTTTCAAGAGCGGTCATTGTAGAGATTAGATTGAAGGATTGAAAAACAAACCCGATTTTTTGTGCGCGATAATCAGAAAGTTTTTCTTCAGATAAAGATTCGATTGACTTACCCTCAAGTGCGATTTTCCCTGTACTAGGCTTATCTAGGGATCCCATAATCCCAAGCAGGGTTGATTTTCCGCTGCCGCTGGGTCCCATAATGCTTACAATCTCACTTTTGTAAAACTTCAGATTTATTCCCGTAAGAACAGATATTATGCCGGCTTCGGATTCGTACTCTTTGTTAAGATTTTGAATGTCCAGAATCGGTTGTTCTACAATCAACTGAATTTTCCTTCTTTCTGTTAATTTTTTTAATAAGTAATATGGTGAATTGAAGAATTAATATCACAATCACTATCAAAATGCCTTTGAAGTTTGTCCAGTTCCAAGAATGAAAGAGGGAAGTAAATGAAAAAATAAAACGTAACATATACATTAAAGCAATGCTAAAAACAATTAAGTATAAAGAGGAATACGCTAAAAACACTTTCTTGTAAGTACTGCTCATATTGATAATATTTAATCTGAATTTCTCGCGGAAAAGTCGTTTCCTACATACATATCCCAATAATCCTTGTTTTACCAATGTAAAATTTCTAGTATGCAGGTTGGGAATTCCGAGGATATCTGTAAGTACCCAGAAACCATCAAGACGTAATAATGAAGAAAGATGCTTTTAGATAAAATTGTTAACCCAAACCTAATGACATCACTTGATTCTTTAGATACCCTAATAACCCATTTATTAACAATGTTATTCTATAATTTTAAATCTACTTATTATGTAAATTTAGTAACAAAGTCAAAACTCTTCCGAAATTTTCAAAATAAATGTATTAAATCTCAGTGAGGAATTTAAGTTGAGGGAATTCCTGCTCACCAGAGATGCGGTAAACTAGATGCCTTGACTACTAAAATTTGCATTAAATATTACCTAAATCGTATTTATCGAGCAGGAAATAACAGGAGCTAAATTGAAAAAGTATACCCTATAGCAGCACTGACCGGGAGGATGGCATGCAATTTCAACCAATTTATTATAATGGGGAATTATTTCTACCGAAGATCGAATTAAATATGACACCGAATCAATCGGTTGGCATCATAACGGACTTGAAGCGAAAGCAGCTTTTAATGAATCAATTAGGTGATCATTCCCAATATTATTTATTTCGGGCTGGGCAAAACGAGTATATGCGTTTATCGGTGGAGGAACTAATCACTTTTCTAATCAGAATAACGGAGAGGTATGAGCGTGCCGCTTCGTTGATAGATTATTTTGCTTTAAAGGAAGAACGGAAGGTAAAGATCAAGGATCTAAGCTCATCGAAAAGAATGTATGTGACATTGCTGCGTGTATTTTTCGCGTATCAGCCTACACTTGTACTGGAGGAACCCTATTTTTACTTGGAAGAGCAAGATTGTCGTCAACTCAAACGGATTCTTGATGATCTTTCACAAGAAAAGCAGATTTTAATTTTAACTTCGAATTTAGAGGATGCCCTTATTTCCTGTGATGCCATTTATCGGTTGAACGAATCGGGATTTCATCCATTGGATATTCGGGACTTCGACGAGGATAAGCAGGAAGTACAGAAACAAGACGAGGCCAATATAACCTTGCAGAAGATCTCTACCAAAAGAAATGACAAAGTGATTTTATTTAATCCTCCTGAAATTGATTTTATAGAAAGTGTAGAGGGGTCAATCCTTGTTCATGTGGGCGGTGAAAATTATGACTGTGCGCTGACGCTGACCGAGCTCGAGCAGAGATTATTAAATTTCGGTTTTTTTAGGTGTCACCGATCCTATATTGTTAATCTGCAAAAAGTAAGAGAGATTATTACATGGACGAAAAATAGCTACAGCTTGCGATTAAATACAGGTCAAGATGCCGTGGTTCCGTTATCCCGTTCAAAATTGTCTGAATTAAAAGCTCTTCTTAACATTTAAAGGGTACCATTCAGGCGCTTACAGCTACATTTCGGCGCGTTTTGATGGCAGGAAGCATGTAATCTGTATATGTTTAAGCCATCAACACTAAGGATGTGGAGTTAATGAATGTTATCCGGGTAGAACGTATCCGTAAGAGATTTGGAGAAAAAGATGCGTTAGCAGATGTTTCTTTTTCAATTCCTAAGGGTGAAATTTTTGGTTTCCTTGGACCGAGTGGCTCAGGCAAAACAACATTAATCAAGATTTTAACGGCACAATTAAATCCGACAAGTGGACAGGCAAGTGTATTTGATCAGTCAGCGGAGATGATGCAGCAGTCTGCTCAGAAGATGCGTTTTGGCATTTTGACGGATAACAGTGGTCTATATGAGAGGTTAAGTATTGAGGAAAATCTGGAGCTGTATCGTAAGTTATATGATCTTCCCAAATCTGCGGTCGACAAGGTGCTGCAGTTTGTAAACTTAAGCGGGGAGCGCAAAAAGAAAGCCCATCTCTTATCCAAAGGGATGCGTCAGCGTGCCATGCTGGCATGCGCGATTATCCATGAGCCGGAATTATTATTTCTGGATGAACCTACTTCAGCTCTAGATCCGGTAAACACAGCACATATTTATAAAGGCTTACGCTACTTAAATGAGAAAGGAACAACGATTTTTCTGACTACGCATGATATGTCTGAAGCAGAATTGATATGCAACCGTGTAGCGATTCTGTATCAGGGACAAATCCAAACCATAGGCTCACCAAAGGAACTTAAGCGGCAGCACCGGGAGAACGTAATTTGTGTGGACTTAATCAATGGGGAAACCTACGAGCTCCCGATCGATGAGGGGACGGCTGATCAAATCGCGGATTGGATGAAGCGGGGGCTAATTGACCGGTTAGAGACGAAAGAACCAAGTCTAGGTGATATTTTTATTAAAATGACAGGAAGTGAGCTACTATGAGTATCTCATACAAACGTGCCCGGGCGATATTTGTGAAGGATTACAAAGAGTTTTCACGTAACTACGCGCTGTCCATTATGCTGATTTTTCCTATTATTATCGCTCTGATTTTCAAGAGGGCAGGTGCGTCTTTACCTGGAGCCAGCGGTTTTCTTTTTAATAGTTCGTTTGTATTGCTAACATGTTTCGCACAAGCCTGCTTGATTGCGGAAGAGAAGGAGCGTAACACTTTACGGTCATTAATGATGACACCGGCTACGACCATGGATGTACTAATCGGTAAAAGCAGTTTGGTCTTTGTCATGTCCACTGTTGTTCTCGCTATTTCTACATTATTATTTGGCTATGAGCCGGCTAATATATGGGCGTTTGTGGCAGTAATCATTCTTTCGATTATTCTGTACACTGCAGCTGGGACGATCTGCGGCTTATTCTCCAAGACGTTGCTTGAAGCCTCATTATCTATACTCCCTGTGGCGTTTATATTTATGGGGGCACCGTGGGGAGAAGTACTAGCGAAGGATTATCCGGTCTTCAAAGTGCTGGATTACATGCCAAGCAGTCAGCTTGTGCATCTGCTGGGTCTAAGCAATACAGGTTATACGACGGGCGATGTATTGAAACCACTCCTCATTAATTTGGTATGGACGGTTGTGCTAACAGTAGTGTCTGTCATTTTGTATCAGCGGCGGTTGAAGGACGAGTAAGGGAGCTCTGAAGGGACTTTAGCCAGCCTTCGGTGGGTCTTTGGTAGGGTTGAAACAAGCGGCCGACTGAGACTATACGACGATTATTTTCCAATTGAGGCTGTGATGTTGTCATGACGGGGCCTGCCGGGTAATAAAGATGATTAGAACTTTCAAATTTGGCTGATTTTGGATTGGGAGCCAAGGAAACGGGGGGAAAGATCATGGCGGCACAGACAGTATCAGGCATCAGCTCCGTACAGCCCATTGCGGCCTACGGCGGTACACAGAGTGATGTCAGTTCTCTGGAGAAACAGCGAAACCGGCTGATGATGGAACTGGATAAAGTGAATGCGGCACAAGGAAGTGAGATGCAGACGCCTTATCGCCGGGAGCAGCTGCAGCGGCAAATCCGGCTGCTGGAGTCCCAACTGGTACAGAAAAGCGGGAGCAGCACCTCCGTAAATTTTGTGCCGGCTTCTCCGCTTCAGGATCACCTCCCCCTTTGGGGAAATGAAGGAATGGGAGGCCTCAAAGGCATCGGCCTGACTGATCCCCGGACGGCGACGGTGGACGCGGAGGGTCATTTCGACGCGTTAATTTAGGCAAGCGAGCGAAGGTGCGGAAAGCGTCAGGTGATGAACCGACGGCCCATAATCATGAGGCTAGCTAGCCGAGCTTCCACCGAGAAGACCTGCAGCACGGTAGAAACAACAAAATAGGCGAGAGGGAAGCGTCATACTTCCTCCTCGCCTATTCGTGTTTGCATTTTGCCTAGGGTTCAACTACTTTATTCTGGTGTTCCTTGGGTTACCCCATGGATATACGAGAGCGTTGGGGAATCGACGGCCCCTTGTCCCGGATTATAGGTGAAGGAGTACTCGATGGTATCCCCGTGTTGCAGGTGATTTACAGGGTAGGTGTAGTTACCGTTTCCTGCCGGGGTCATGGCTACGTTTAGCTGCCCACCGTTATTTAGCTTATAGTGTAAGTCGGCAAAGGTTGCGCCGTTCACATAGAACAGCAGGTCGTCACCTATTTTCTTCAGACCCCGCACCTCATCGCCGACGATGATAACACCGGATGATGATGCCGGTACAACAGTGATGGTGGAGAGGGCTGTTTTATTGCCGTCGGCTGTTGTAGCCGTTACGGTTGTTGTGCCTGGAGTGAGTCCCGTCACGAGACCGTTCGGATTCACGGAAGCGACGCTGGTACCTGATACGTTCCAAGTGACCTGCTTATTGGTTGCATTAGACGGGGCAATATTGGCGTTCAACTGCACAGTCTGTCCGACTTCCACCTGCGCAGTAGTTTGATTCAGAGAAATACCGGTAACCGGTACGTTTACCGGATTCTCGCTGTTGCCTTCTTTATAGACACGAACATAATCCACTTGCATTGTTGCAGGAATATCGGACGGATCTGGGGTATGGCCGCTGTCGAAGTGCCCGCCGATTGCCAGATTCATAATGATGTAGAAGGGTTGATCGAATGGGGCATTCGGATTGTTAGGTGCAGCTACGGAATACCATTGATCTCTACTGACTTTAAAGAAGAACTTGCCGTCCACATACCATTTCATATTATCTTCTTCCCAGATCATGGAGTACACATGATAATCATTGGCGAAGGTCTGGCCTTCAGGGAAGTGATATTCACCAGCAATATATCTGTTTACAGGCCATTGTCCGCCAAAGTGTATGGCCCCGCTGGTCGTGCCGGGCAAGCGTCCTTTGGCTTCCATAATATCAATTTCTCCGGATGCGGCCCACGCTCCATAAGCGGCATCTTCCGGAAGCATCCAAAGTGCTGGCCAAACGCCGTTACCTGTAGGCAGCTTAGCACGAATATCCACTCTGCCGTACTGGAAGGACAAGTGATCTTTGGTGTTAATCTTGCCGGATGAGTACTGGGCATACCGGCTTGGGTCCTGTGGAAAGGATTTTGAATCGTTCAAAGCTCTGATATTCAGCTTTCCGTCCTGTACAAATACATTTTGTGTACTGTCTGTATAGTGCTGCAGTTCCGCGTTGCCCCAGCCCCAGCTATTCGGATCGTCAGTAATATAATAACCTTGTTCGTAGCTCCATTTGCTCGTATCGAGTGCTGTTCCGTTAAATTCATCCTGCCAAATGAGATTCATGCCCTCTATCGCCGGGTCGTTTGCTGTTCCGATGGCAATGTCATCATGATCGGATACATCTGGACGTGGGGCATCTGGATTACCGATAAAGGTATAGTTGACGTAATTGTTGCCGACACTTCCGCCCGCCTGTCCATTTAATGGATAGCCAATACGGATTTGCACATCCTCTTGGACGGGCTGGAACCAAAGCCCATAGATGTAGTCAGCCCAATAGCCCCACTGGTTGGCATCAGACATGTTGTTATAGCCATTGCCGGCGTATACAAATCCGCTCTGGCTGGAATCACTCATAGCAACCCATTGTCCGTTGATGTTAATTTGGTATACGTAATTTCCTAGCTCAGTGCCTATTGGAGCGCCCCCATCAATTTTGGGTAGCGGGACACCTATTACACCTTTTGCATCTGCGGTAAAGGTCGTTCCCTCATAAGGAGTTAAGACATATGAATTTCTTACAGGTTTATTAAAGGTGAGGGTATAAACGACGTTAGCCGTTGAGGTTTTCGATTCTAACTTGACGTTGATAGACTCTGTTACGGTGAACCAGTAGCCGCCGCCGCCTTCGGTGAATTGTCCGAAGTTGTTATCGTAGATCCAGCCGCTGGCTGCATTATTGTCAATATCAATCCATGTACTGCTGCTTACAGGTTTTACATATACCTTCAGATCTTCAGCTACGGCTTCATAGGTAACAGCCGGATCATTGTTGAAGGTAGGATAAGTAAAGCCTGCACTTCCTGTAAATCCTGCTGTAATCTGCGGCCCTTGTGTAGGGGCCATAGCAGTAATGGTCGTTTTGTTTATGTTTTGAAATACAAGGGTGTAATCAAGTGTAACTCCATTAGCCTTGGAGAATAGCTGAATCTCCGTTGTTGCGGAGAGAGTGAACCAATAGCCATTCAAGCCACCGTCGCTCCAGTGTCCCCAGTTTTGGTTGTAGGTATAGCCGCCTGCATTGTCAATATCCACCCAGTTTCCAGCAACTTTTACTTTTACACCGACGTCATCGGAAACATCATTCCAGGTGGCAGAGCCCCCATTAAATGTAGGCATGACGAAACCATAGCTAGCTTGCCCAACCCCTGATTTTGAGATGACAGGACCGTCTGCTGCTGAAAAGTAAGACATAGAGGTAACTGTGGTTCCTGCTGCCTGCACCTTTGAAGTCGGCAATAGGCCAACCCCAGCTAACAGTACTACTGCTAAGAACAAACTAAATACCTTCTGCTTAAAACCACTCTCCGTATTGTAAAGTCGTTTCATACTTGCCCTCCTTTAATAAAATAATGAAGAAACGAAACCGCTTACATTTAGGGACATCTCTATTCTATCGAATATAATAATCAGCTAAAAGGTACAATTATTTTTGTTCTAACCCAATTTTTTGGCTTTTGATTATTTATAGCGCTGTGTCACGGTACTTTTCCCCGCTGTCGTGCTTCCGGCGCATCATTTGCCGATATTCTGTGGGCTGCATATCCATGACATCCCGAAAGGATCGTGTAAAACTTTTGTAGCTTTCATACCCTACCATGGTGGCTACCTCTACAATTTTATGATCGGTTTCGGCCAGTAGCCGCCGGGCTTTATCCAGGCGCACATCGCGCAAGTATTCTGCAAAGCCTTTGCCGATATTTTTTTTGAACAGGTTAGAAAAGTAGGCATAATTAAGCGACACGTGATTCGATACCATCGCGAGATCCAGGGGTTTATGATAGCTTTCGTGTATAAAGCGTATGGCTTCATTTAAATCTTGCGAGTTGCGATAGCTGCACTTATATTCATAATAAAATTGGTTCAGCCGAAGCAGCTGTTGTTGCAGCGCCTGAATATAATCGCGAATACCCGGATAATCGAATAGATTACGTAAACATTCGATGTCCAGCGCTTCTTCCCCCATGTACGGGCGGATCACACGTACAGATTCCTCCAGCATCTGTACAATGGCACGGCATAGCTGCTGTGTGTATTGGATGTGATAGCGTTGCAATGTATCTTTGTGAAATATCATAGAAATGCCTTGGGTGATTGTACCGCTGTTTTTGGTGCCGATTAACTGGAACAGGACATATAACTCTTCATAGGGAAGCTCCCACTGCTGCTCCAGTCGCTCAATATGTGTTGGCAAGATGCAGCTCTTCTCTGGAAACAGGTAACTGTGGCGATAGAGCTCCAACGCTTGTGTATAGCTGCGGGGCAACTCCTTCAATCCTTGCTGCGGGCTGGTCATGGCAGTAATGGCATCTATCTGTCCTGCTTTGAGGGCGGCCGGGAAGGCTCCCGTATCTACGGCCGCATCAACCGCGAGAATCAGGTACGGGCGGTGTTGCAGGCATATACACCCTCGTCTGCCATACACACGGTAGGCAAGGGATTCCATGCTGTGGCTACTGTCGGCTCCCGGTTGGTTAATCCATAATTCCTCCCGCAGCAGACATAGGCGGTAATTACTCCACAACTCTGGATTCTGTTGCTGGGTCTGGATAACCCACGCCTCATCAATCATTGCACCCTGCATGAACATACTCAGTTCCTTGCGGTCTGTCTCCCGGGCGCGGCGGGAGATATGCTCCATATTACGCGAGAGCGTCTGCCGTGTTTTTATCTCATTTGCTACATGTTCTACTGCGGTTTGCAGATCTTCACGTTTCACAGGTTTGAGCAGGTAGCCCTTTGCTCCAAGTTCGATGGCCTTTTGAGCATAGGCAAAATCACTATAGCCGCTAATAATCAGATAATCTACCTCGATGTGCTTCTGTTTGCTCTGCGCCATCAGCGTCAGTCCATCCATATCGGGCATCCTGATATCAGTAATCACCAGTTGGATATTGTGCTGACTCAATATACCCAAGGCCTCAATTCCGTTTACTGCACAGTAAATATTGTCCAGCTGCAGCGGAAATTGGCGCAGCATCGCCTGCAGCCCATCACGAATGTGCTTTTGATCGTCCACAATTAGAATATTGATCATGCCCTACCATCCTCCAAGATTCACATTTTCCCAAGGCAAACGTATGGTTACACAAGTATAGGCGCCCTGCACACTGTCAATCCAAAGACCGCAGTCCTTACCATAATGAAGCTGTATGCGCTTATGCACGTTCTCCAAGCCCAGTCCGTTTTTGCTGGTAACAATCGGTGAATCTGAGTCGCCCCGTAGCACAGCCTGCAGACTGGACAGCATTTCCGGGTCAACACCTCCGCCATCATCTCGTATCTCAATTAGCAGAAGGCTTTCATTTTCTACCGATACGGTAATATGGATACGTACGCTGCCGCCCGAGGGCGCTGCATGATGAACGGCATTTTCGACGATGGGCTGCATGCACATCTTAGGGATTGTATAACGCAGTACCTCCTGCGGGAGATCCGCCGTCAACTCAATGCTGCCACCCTCCATAAAGTTTATGAATCGGACATAACTGTGTATGTTGGCAAGTTCTTCGCTAAGCGCAACCGTATCGCTGCGCCATTGCATACTGTATCGCAGTTGTGAGCCTAAAGACACCAACGCTTCGGCGATAGCCGGCTGGCGCTGAACCTCCGCGAGCATACGGATGGATTCCAGCGCGTTATATAAAAAGTGTGAATTGATCTGCGAATGCAGCGAGTGCAGTTGTGCATTTTTGGCGATCAGCTGTTTATCTACCACTTGGGTCATCAGATGTTTGATTTCGTCCAACATATTATTGTAGCTGACGGCCACCTCGTCGATTTCGTCACCGGTTTCGTTTTTATCCAGGCCGGTATCAATTTTCGCATCCAGTTGGCCTTGCCGCACCTTGCGCATAGAAACCAGCACCCTGTCGAGCCGGCGAAAAATGCGCCGAGTGGTATGTGAAACGAGCAGTAACATCAGCAGCAATACACACAATGTGATCGCTACTACGAGCAAGTACCAGCTTCGTGGGCCTTTCATCAGCGCTTGATGAGAGGCAATATCCACTACATAGGCGTTCAGTGGGGCGATGTAGCGATATAACGCGTAGTAAGTATGGTCGCCTACCTTTACCTTAATGGGGCTGCTCTGCTGCAGCACATCCAACCGCTGGTGAATGCTGCCTAGAATTTTATCCAATTCGTCACCGGCATTTTGAGAAAAAATATGCTCAGGATTGTATACCGATCGGGAAGAGTCGGCTCCATCCATCACTACAGAAAAGAAATCCCCCCCGCTATCCTCAAGCAAGTCACTGAAAAAGACGCTATGCTGGGCGCGGATTTCCATAATGGTAGGGAGCTTCTGCTGTTGCCCCTGAAGGCGTACCAGCCGGTAATAGGATAGCGTATGCTCCCCATCTTTAAAAGCAAATAAGCGGTATGCCGCACCGCCTTCCTCACGAAGTGTCACCCAATAGTCCTTCGGCCAGAACTTGTCATAATGGTAGATTTCAGGCCAAATCTCAAATAGGTTTGGATTATCGATATAGAAACTGAGCTCGCTGATCATCTCGTAGCTTTGAATGATATTATGCATTTGCTCAAATTGATTTTGTCTAAATTTTACGAGACGCAGGCCATCCCCGCGCATATTGGAGTGAATGAAATCTACAAATGCCTTTTGATTCAGCGCAGTAGAGGAAGCGTTCTCAATAATGCCCATTTTGCTGCGCAGCTGTTCGTTAATTCTTGAGACATGGCTGCTGCCGGTAGCCATAGCGTCCTTGTATAGCTGACTTTCCTGTGTGCGGATAAATAAAAAGGATACCACAATCGCAGGGATGGCAATCATCATGCTAAAGGCCAAAAACAATTTTTGGGAGATGCGGGAATTACGGTACAGCTTCTTCATTTTAGTCAGCAGATACTTCATTTAAGTAGCCTCCTACCCTTGTAATATACCATATATTACAAACTGCCCGGTAGGTAACTAGGCTGTTTTGTTAAATGGTTAAAAGAAGCGAAAAAGGGAATACCGGCCAACCTTTCGGTGGCCGGCAGTAATCTTTATACGGGCATTATTACTCTACCATTTTGGATTTTCGCACATCCAGTTCAGCCTGGCGGTATTCCATCACCTTGCCAAAGTTGTAATTCTCGCGGCGGTCAAGGAAATTGTCGAAGATTTTATCAAATTCAGCCTCATTCTTGGCCGTAATTAGCTCAGGGAGTACTTCCTCCCAATTTTGCGAAATACGGGACCAGGCTACCGACACATCAGAATCGCCCTGTGGATCTAAGCCCTTATAGATACCGCTATCAATATCGGCCTGCTTATTGGCGAAGTCTTCCATTTGCTTAATGACAGGAGATTTCTCCGGTCTCCACTGGTTGACGATTACAGGGTTTCGCATCATCCAATAGGTATCCATGATGCCGTATTCTTTCTCCAGCTTCTCAATATCAGTGTCGAGTAATTTTACCATTTCAGGCTTCAGTTGCGGCTTGCTATCCACCATCTCCCATGTTTCGCCTTCCTTGCCAAGGAACAAATCTCGCTGGCCTTCTTCGCTGGCCAGATAGGTCAAAAAGCGGATGGCTCGTTCAGGGTTTTCGGTTGATTTGCTAATCATCGTCACCATCCAGCCGTCCATGTTGCCAGGGAATAACTTAGGGTTATCGCCCTTGCTGTTCTTTGGCCCATCGACTGCGATGTAGTAAGAGTCCGGGTTGCCGCTAGCAGCCAGCATAGGATTGACAGCCGACATACCGGTCCACTCGCGGACCATCATGAAATAGCGGGCGTTGTTTGTTTTTTCCTCTACCTGAGTATCGGAATCCACCAGGAAATCCACATTAATCAACCCGCGCTCGTAAGCCGTACGGAAGGTTTTAAGCCAGGCAATATAATCGGGATCGGTAATGCGGTCGTATACTTTTCCGTCTTTCTCATGCGGTACGGCCAGTAGGTTCTGCAGATATTCGGTCATCCCGTAAGGGACGTTCCCTTGTGCAAAAAAGGGACTGATGGGCTGGCCTTTATATTGGGAGTACTTATCCTTTACCAGTTGCAGTGCGTTCAGAAAGCCCTCTGGAGTGCTAAGGTCCGGGCTGCCCATCTCCTCATACAAATCTTTTCGCACCAGGAAAGTCTGGTTGGCGGCCGTCATGCCAGTTTCATGCATCAGGTTGGGGCTATATGAATCATTCGGAACGCCATAGGTATTGCCATTTTCTTGACGATACCACTTCAGTGTACCGTCCCCGGCCACCTTGAAGAAGTAAGGGTCATACTTGTCAGCTAATTCATTTAAGGCGTAGACATGATCGCCTTCCCACAGCTTTTTGACAGCGGTTTCCCACGAACCCATTGATATCAAGTCTGGCAGCTTGCCCGAGGTCATCATTAGGGTAATATGCTCATTCGCTTCACCGGAAGGTACCTCAAGCTTGATGTTTACGCCTGTTTTTTCCGTTACGTACTTGGAGGTCAAGCTGTCTCCCCAAGTGTGGGCATACCAGTTAGCACCTACGAACCAGGTCAAATCAACAGGGCTGGTATCCAGCTTCCATGCCGGATCATCGGGATTGAGCTTTGCTTCACTCTGCGGCGGCTGTGTACTATCTGTAGGCTGTGGTGTTGGCTTATTTTCACTATTCGCTGAATTGGAACACGCGGCTATGCCTAGCATCAGGCTTGCGGCCAGAACGAGGGTCAACCCCGGCTTAATGAGATTGCGTTTCATGACATAATCATCCTTTCTTTGCTGCTTCTGAATTTTTGTATACCAGTTTCTAGACACTCACACTCTTATCCCTTAATGGCGCCAATCATTACACCTTTGACCAGATAGCGTTGAATGAAAGGATAGACTATCAGAATAGGCAGTGTGGCCACCATCATGGATGCAAATTTAATAGAGTTGCCGGGAAGTCTTGCGCCGAATTGCGCCATAGCTTGCTGTTGCATGAAGGACATAGAATTCTCCGCAATGATTTTGTACAGCATGGTCTGTAGTGGCAGTAATTCCTGCGAACGGATGTAGATGACCCCCTGGTAATAATCATTCCAATGATAAACGGCTGAAAAAAGCGATATAGTCGCAATGACAGCCATGCTATTGGGCAATACGATTCTGAACAGGACACCATAGTCTGAAGCACCGTCTACCTTCGCAGATTCCTCCAGGCTGTCAGGTATGGTGCGGAAGAAGCTCATGAAAATGACCATATTAAAAAAAGTGTACATAGAGGGAATGATGAATATCCAAAAATTATCATATAATCCCAGCTTCGTCATCAGAATAAATGTAGGGATCAGCCCGCCTGAGAACAGCATCGTAACCAATGCGATTTTAAGATACAGCTTGCGTCCGATTAGATTAGACTTGCTCATTCCGTAAGCAATAATGGCGGTAAACAACACATGCGTTGCTGTCCCGATCACTGTGCGCAGAGTGGTGATGTAAAAACCGTTCATCATTGTTTTATCATTGAACACAACGCTATAGCTGGCCAGCGATAATTCTTTGGGAAACCAGTTGACGGTGCCCAGGGATGCCTGCTGCGGCGCATTAAGCGAGTTAATGAATACAAACCACATCGGGTACAGTGTTAAAAAGCAAACCGCCAGCATCAGCAGGGTGTTGCAGACCTCAAATACTCCAATTTGCCGAAATCTTTTGCGTCTTTCCATACCTCTGTCCTCTCCTTTCTAAAAAATGCTGTCGCCGGTTAGTTTTTTGGATGTGTGATTGGCCAAAAACAACAAACCTAGCGCCACAATAGAGCGGGCGAACAGGACGGCTGTTGAGAAGGAATGGCGCCCGGAGACCAACCCCATGTTGTAGATATACAAGTCTAGGCTTTCCGCCATCCTCATGTTCATATTGTTCTTCAACATAAAGATCTGCTCAAAGTTACTGCCAAGTATCCCGCTGACAGCGAGGATGAACAAAATAGCGATGGTGGGGCGTATGCTCTGAATGGTGATATGCCACATCCGCTGCCGCCGGTTTGCGCCATCCAGCTCAGCCGCTTCGTACAGCCCCGGATCAATGCCGGATATTGCCGCTATGTAGATAATGGCGCTCCAGCCGGTTTCTTTTAACGTATCGGTGAAAAAGGTGATCCACCAAAAGTACTTAGGGTCGCTGTTAAACAGGATTTCGCGTTCCTGGAGCCCGATCGCCATCATCAACTGATTGATCACACCGCCCTCGCCCAGCCAATTGAGCGCAATGCCGCCAAAAATCGTCCAGGCAATAAAGTGCGGCAGGTACGAAATGGTTTGTACCGTTCGCTTAAATCGAAGACTCCGTATTTCATTCAGCAGCAAGGCAAACAAGATAGGAATGGGAAAACCCAGGACCAGCTTGATGCTGCTCATCCCCAGAGTATTGCGAATCGAACGCCAAAAACGCTCATCCGTCAAAAAATCCTGAAAATGCTTCAGCCCGACAAACGGTGATTCTAGTAAGGGTTTGGCGATGCTGTAGTCCATAAATGCAATAATGAGCCAAAACATAGGGATATAACAAAAGATAAACATCCAGATGATTCCCGGGATAACCATGCTTTGCAATTGCCACTGCTTAAAAAGCGCTTTCATTTGTTCCGTTCTGTATTGGAACATTTTCCGTGCCCCCTTTCTATTTCATCGTATGAAAAAGCGCATAGGAAAAAAAGCCCATGATTATCGACCCTATCCCATTTTTTTAGATTTGTTTGACCAGCCGCAAAAATTAAGTATGCTGTGATTAAATGAAGGGAGTGTGCAAAGGATGAATAAACCTATATGGGAACAGAATTTCTTAGATAGAAATGCCGATTTGAAGCTATGGAATATCCGCCTTGGCAACGACTTATTAGATAATGAAGGTAATCCCATAGACCCAGGTTGGGGCAACGGAGAGCAGCAGTATTACACGGATCATTCCAGCAATCTGTATATCGATGAATTTGGCTTAAATCTGTGCGCACGCAGTGAATCCATTGGAAAGGATGGGCGCAATTTTGCATATACCTCGGCTCGTTTGGATACAAAGGACCATTTTTCCTTTTGCTATGGGAAGTTAGTTGTGCGTGCAAAGCTGCCGGTGGGGCAAGGGGTTTGGCCTGCCATCTGGTTGCTTCCGCAGGAACAGGCTTACGGACCTTGGCCAGCTTCCGGCGAGATTGATATCATGGAAGCCAAAGGCCGCTTGCCTCAGCAAATATCCGGAACACTGCACTACGGAAAGGATTGGGAACATCAAATCGTCGAGGAGTTCTCACACCATTTTGAAAGCGGAACCATTAATGAATTTCATGATTATGCACTGGAATGGACCGCCAGTTCGATTCGATGGGTGGTAGACGGACATTGCTTTGCCGAGCGCTGCTTGGAGCCAGGGGTTATGCCCTTTAACGAGTCATTTTATCTGGTGCTGAACCTTGCAGTGGGCGGCTGGTATGACAATGTAGCGGTTGACGAGGCTGCACTGCCAGCGGTGATGACGGTTTCTGGGATATGGCTGTACCCATAATTAAGAATCTTTGTGAGGCTCTATTATCGATTTTCAATACCTACATCCCATCTGGTAGAATAGGGAAAACCATATTTCTCTATATTCTAGTAACTTGATTATAAGCTTGGGGAGGTAGACCATGGACAAAGAACTAATCGCACAGCTGACACAGTGGCATGAAGATGATGAACACCAGAAGATTGTAGACACTCTGATGGAGATTCCTCCAGCGGACAGAGATTACGAGATGGTCAGCAGTCTGGCAAGAGCGTATAACAATTTGGAACGTTATGAAGAAGCCCTTGAACACTTCGCGAAGATTGCGGAACAAGGACAGAATGATTATCTGTGGTATTTTCGTGTGGGATATTCCTATTATTATTTGAATCGATATGAGGAAGCGGTGAGAGTGCTGGGTATTGCCCATGACCTCGATCCGGATGATGAGAATACGGCCATGTTTCTGAAATTCAGCCAGCGCAAGCTACGCAAAGAACAACACGCCGCAGCCAGACAGGCAATCAGAGAGCAACATAATGATTCGGGGACGACTGCAACTCCTTTTGAAGGGATGGACCTCTCCGAATTTTGGAAAGATAGCGATTATGCGCTAAAAGAATATGTTTCGGCCCCGCCTACGGATGAGCTGATTGCTTCTGTAGAAGAAGAACTAGGTTACAAGCTTCCTGCCTCTTATATCAGTCTGATGAAGCAGCACAATGGGGGAGTGCCTTATAATACCTGTTTTCCTACGGAGGATGCGACCTCATGGGCTGAGGATCATATCGCGATTACGTGCATTATGGGCATCGGACGTGAGAAAAGCTATTCACTCTGCGGCGATCTCGGCAGTCCGTTTATGATTGAGGAGTGGGGATACCCTGACATTGGCGTGGTAATTTGCGATTGCCCTTCGGCAGGTCATGATGTCGTGATGCTGGATTACCGGAATTGCGGGAAGGACGGTGAACCCGAGGTGATTCATGTGGATCAGGAAGATAATTATGAGATTACGTTTCTGGCCCCAGACTTCGAGACGTTTATACGCGGCCTGGTGAGTGATGAAGAATACGACACCTCTGAAGAAGATAAAGAGGAGGATTTGCGCAAAGTAGCCGTAGGCCAATTCTCGCCATTGCTTGCGAAGCTGTGCAGCCATGTGTCTGAAGTAGATCAGCTTGAGCATAAGATCCGTAAAGTATGTACCCGAATCGTTGAAGAGAAGGGACACTTCTCCTTTCATGCGGATGAGCTTTCTACTCTGATGTATGATGTGCAGTTCTGGCTATACACAAGCTCTTATCCAAATACGAGCCGTCAACAATATCTGGATGTATATGAAGAAATGATTGCTTTTGGCGGCGAGTTCGGCCAAGGAGGGTATGCTCCCGGCTGGATCAGCGATTGGCTGGATGGCCGAATACGGGAAGGACTGATCGTTCAGGAAAACGGGGTGCTTAGCTTCACAGATCAAGCCGGCTCAGAGGTCATTACACGGCTGGAAGCGGAAGCTGCAAAATAGGAGACGTTGATGTGGGATTTATTCCCGTGCGGTGCTCGATTGATCACGATAGTATTCAAGGGTCATCCCACAAGGGATGGCCCTTAAACTTGCCGTTTCAGACAGTGCAATCCGCATAATAAGCGAAAGAAAATTAAAGCGCTTACTCGTGAGTGTTTATATAAAAATGTAATTATTAACATTTTTCGACAACATTCACCTTACTTTTACATGGTAGTTATGATATATTCTGGGCGAATATGGATAACAAAAAAGAGAAAGGGGAATGAGTATGGAAGCGTTGGTGTGGACATCCAATCATAAGCTGGAGCTCTGCGAATGGGAAGAGCCGCAGATTGCAGCACCGGATGAAGTCAAGATCCGGATTGAGATGACAGGTGTATGTGGAACAGATTTAGCAGTCATAACTGGGAAAGAGGAGGGGGTTCCAGGGGTCATTCGGGGTCATGAGGCAGTAGGGACTGTAATCCAAATCGGCAGCAACGTTGACCGTGTTAAGGTAGGCGACCGCGTAGTTATCGATCCGAATCAAAGCTGTGATGTATGCTATTTTTGCTTGAAGAAACAGCCGCACCTCTGTACGGGCATCGATGGAAATGGGATGCCTATTGCGGGTTTGAATCGAAATGGGACATTCACTTTTTTTTACTCAACTGCACAAACGTTTGCACACCGTCTTCCCGATCATATGAGCTGGGAGACGGGGGTTTTGATTGAGCCGCTTGCCTGTGTACTGCACAATTTCAAAGAAGCTAATGTCACAGCAGACGACAAGGTACTCATTCTTGGATCGGGTCCAATGGGACTGTTAAGCCAAATTGTGAGCAAGTCGAAATCTGCGCTCACGGTAGCGACTGAAGTTAATCCCTATCGGCTAGCTTTTGCCAGAGAGATCTCAGATTTTGCTCTAACCCCTGCCCAATTAAATCAAGCTACCGTAGACAAAATCTGTGCGGGACATAAGTTTGATGTGATTATCGATACGGTGGGCACTCAACTCGAAGTGGCGGAAAAGTGGATTGAACGTGGAGGCCGCATCGTTCCTTTTGGTATTAATGCGAAGTATCGCTACACCTTTTCCCCTACCAAATTCGTGCAGCATGCAATAAAAATTATAGCAGCAGGTGAATACCGCTACATGTTCGAGGAAGCTTTGCGGTTTGCCGCTGAAACTCCTGAAATGGAGAAACTAGTAACTAGAAAAGTTAAGCTCAGTCAGCATGAAGCAGCGATAGATGAGTTAATCGGCTATGAATTGAACTCTTTGAAGGTGGTTGGGAGTGAAACCGTAAAGACGGTTTTTGTTCCCTAAACGTAAGACTACAATCAATGAGAGGTGGCACTGTTGATGAGCAATGATAGCAAATTCAGATTAATTCAAGATTACTTGTCTACACAAAAGGCCAAAGAGGTAGAGCCAATTTGGATACCCGCAGTGTGGAATGAGTGCCAATATGAACGTGTTCTCTTAGAAAAAGAGGGTGAAATTTGTGTACACCCGTATGATTTTTTGACTGATCATTTGAATTATGTGGACAGGCTTTCGTGGAGATATCTGCTTAAGGAACGCATAAATCTGGACGATAGCGCGATCTATTCTTCGCTTATTCGCTATTCTACGGCTTGGGATTACAACCATGACGGAAAAATTGAATCAGGTACTTTTTTAAGATTCTTTATTCTTCTGCCTCTGCTAAAGAAAATGGGCATCAATATTCTGTACATGCTTCCAGTTAACCAGTACAGCAAGTTGAATCTGAAGGGGGATATTGGGTCCCCTTACGCAGTGCAATCGTTATTCCATTTGGACGAGAACCTGCACGATAGCCTATTGGATGATATGGAGGAGTTTACGATCCACGATGAGCTCAGCGCTTTGGTAGAGGCTTGTCATTTACTTGATATTAAGACTGTTGTTGATTTCATTCCCCGTGTGACGGCGAAAAACAGTGTGTTCATTACCGAGCATCCTGAATGGGTGTATTGGATCAAAATGGACGAATTAGAAGGCTTTGCGCCGCCCGCGATTCCCCAGCTTGGATTTTTTGAGGAGTGTACGCCGGACAAATTGGAGACGGTCTACCGCAGCCAGGAGACAGCAGTATTTCTGCGGAAGTTCACGCCACCGCCCAATGAACTCCATCCAATTCTTTGGCAGCACTTAAAGGAGAAAGCTGCTAAAACTGGAGATGAGCTATTAACTTTGGTGGAGCAAGAGATGGGGATAACGACTGCTCCAGCGCATTCGGATTGGATAAATGATGTGCAGCCGATTTGGACAGACATTACGTTCTTACGCCTCTACAAGGATTTCTCTCCGCAAGTGAGACATCTTATAAGTCCGGATCAGGCGCCATATGTCCTTTTTGATACGATTAAATGTAATGACTACCCGGGAGAGCAGCCGAATCTGGAGCTGTGGGATGTTCTGGAGGAGGCAGTACGGGTTAATCTCGAAAAATATGGGATTGACGGCTTCCGCATCGACATCGGACACGTGCTTCCTATTCCGTTGTTGACTCGTATTTTTGACACGATTAAAGAGATGAATCCAAATGCGATCTTAATCAGCGAAGATTTGTTCAATCGCAACCACAAGAAGGCGGCAAACACCGGCTATAACATTATGCTTGGCAGTGGGTGGAACGTCATGACACAAATTACTAAAGAGAATCTCGTTTCATTCTTAGAAGAGCTGCCTGAGTTGAATATACATGTGTTTGCCTGTGCAGAAACAGCAGATACTCCTCGGATCACCAGCCGTGGCGGTGTAGAGGTTGCTCGGATGATCGCGGTATTTAATCAATTTCTTCCGAACGCAATTCCATACGTGACGACGGGGTATGAAATGAATGAGGAGCAGCCGCTCAACTGTGGTCTTGGAGATAACACGAACGGAGAGGAGATTTCCCGAGCTTTTTTTAACGTTATGCAAATTAATTGGACCAATCCTACACCGATGCTGCCGCTGTTGGCAGAGCTAAGTGAACTCAAGAAAGATTGGCGCCACCTAGTGAAGCCGGAAAACTTTTTCGTGGCTCAATCCCCGGAAGGTATTGTTCTGTATGGGTATATGCAAGGAGATGAAACGCTGCTGTGCTGCTTTAACTTGAGTGCTGCTGCTTTCTGCCAAGTTGATTTGAAGGTTGCCGTACCTGGCCGATGCCCAATGACGGTAACACTGGATAGTTCCTTAACGGGTAGCAGCGTAGGTCAGGCGTTCGATTGCTTGCTGCTTGCGCCTAATCAGGCTTTAGTGCTCGTAAACAATGATAGACAATTTAGGTAAGGGAGAGAGGCTGCAATGGAAAAGAACAATAAGGAAGTCGTGGTATGGCATGAGTTTGATGGTCCGGGAGATACCTCGATTGAGGTGCTGGAGGGAATTTGTAAGCTGTATACTGAGCGCTTTGGGGTACAAATTACGCCACAAGTCATGAATATTAAGGAGCTGACTGCGCGCCTGAACCAAATTAAGGACACCCAGCAAGGTCCACATCTGGCGATGGTTCCTGCCGACATGTCCTCCTATGTTGAGAACGGTCTTTACTCCGAAGTGCCGGGCGGGCTATTTGACGATACGCTGACTGAGGGTGCTCTTTCAACGATGCAAATGAATGGTGTTCAGTATGGTATCCCGGTATTGCGGGGCAATCATCTGGTTGTGTATTACAACCCGTCGATTTACCCTAGTGCGCCGACGACATGGGACGTGTTCGAAGAGGCAGCAGAAAGGTTATCCGCCCAAGGTATCGTACCGATTGGAGCAGACTTACAGCAAGGCTATTGGTTTATTCCGTTCCTTACAGCTTTCGGCGGCTGGCCTGTACAGAATGGAAAGCCGAATATCGTCACCTCTGAAATGAAGCAGGCGCTTCAGTTTATTAGCGACAAGATGGATCAAGGCGTGCTCGTTAGTCTCGACGGCTCCACAGGACTGCTTGAGCAGTTCATTGACGGTAAGATCGGCGCCATTATTTGTGGCGAGTGGATTTATAACCATCTAGATAAGCATATGAACAATAGGCTTGCGGTTTGCCAGCTTCCGAGCATCGAAGGGCGGCAATCGTTATCCATGTCTTCTTCTATCGGCCTGATCTACCCTAATCATTCATTAACGTCCGAGGAGAGGGAAGATATTTTATCATTCACGCGCTTTATGCTGAGTGACGAATGCCAATCGATGTGGACGCTGGGTGTACAGCGGATTCCGGCTCAGGAAGAGGTGCTGAACCGTCTAGCTGCCTCTGCTGCGCCTAACAAAAAGATGATTTTATCGCTTCTAGATCATTCACGGCCGATGCCGACTTATCCCTTCATGATCCATGTATGGGAGGCGTTAAATGCGGGTCTTATCGAGCTGCCCTTGAGCAATCCTGAACAAGCATTGAACAAAATAGAACAGACTATTCAAGCCTCTTGGGGCGCATTTAAAAGCTAATTAGAGATGGGGAGAGCCAAATGAAAACAACGATATTCAGCCAAATTTCTATTGATGGAAAGCTTACTATGGGCGCTGGTAATTCGAGTAAAGAGCTTTTTTCTTTGTTTTCCAGTGAGGATATGGAATTTATTCATCTATTCCGGGGGAAGGTGCAGGGAATTATGGTCGGCAAAAATACAATTTTGACGGACAATCCTTTCCTTACTAATCGGTATGAGGAAAATAAAAATCCAATTCGTATCATTCCGACAACTACCTTGGATATTCCGCTAGATTGCAATGTACTCTCGGACCAAGGGAAGACGATTATTGTCACGACCGAGAAAGGACGGGATGAAGAAAAAATCAAACAGATCCGGCAAAGAGGAAAGGAGTGCCTTATCTGCGGCGAGGATAAAGTAGATTTTGTGGAGCTTGAACGTCAGTTGGAGGAGAACTATGGGATTACCAGTCTGCTGGTCGAAGGCGGCGGATTCTTAAACTGGCATATTTTCAATCAGGATATCGTCGATGAGATTATTCTAATGCAGCTTCCAATCATCATAGGCGGCTCCACAAACATTACTTTAGTGGATGGAGACGGGTATCAGCAATTGAGCTTTGCGAAAAAGTTCAAGGTTGTAGAAATTCAACCAAAAGATAACTACACGCTCATGCGCTACAAAAAGGTGATCTAGCCTCACACTAAGTCATAGACTGCGAATGACAATGAGTTCTGGAAAAATCGAGAATATGGGGGTTGTGAACGATACATGTCAGAGAAAGAAGATTTCTACAAAAGTGTGTATAAAATCGCTGTGCCCGTTACGCTTCAAAGCTTGCTGATGGCATTGCTTAATTTGACGGATCAATTGATGGTTGGGCAGCTGGGAGATGTGGCAATTGCCTCGGTGGGGATGTCGACCAAAATATACGGGATCATCGCGGTTGTCTTGGCCGGTTTATCGACGGGTGTATCCATATATGCAGCCCAGTTTTGGGGAAATAAAGATTCCAAAAGCGTCTCTCAAGTACTGGGTCTCGGACTGATCACCGGCTTTGCGTTCTCATTCCTGTTCTCTGCGGCTGTCTTCATCGATTCGCCGCTCTTTCTGAGCCTGTTCACTACAGACGTGAATGTAATAGATGAGGGTTATATTTTTCTCCAGATAATGTCGATCGGTTTTGTACCTGTCATGCTCACGATGATGTATTCCGCGATTTTACGCAGTACTGGCCATGCCAAATGGCCGATGTATGTAAGTCTAATTGCAGTTGGCTTGAATATTATACTGAATTACGTACTTATTTACGGTCATTTCGGTGCTCCTGCGCTTGGTCTGAAGGGCGCTGCCATTGCTACTCTTATCTCTAGGGTCTTCGAATGCTTGTTGATCATTGGTGCCGTGTACCGGTATCGTTTACCGGGAGCTGTCGGGTTAAAGAACTTATTCATCGTTCCTAAACCGCTCATTCGCAAGTTTTTTGGAACGACCTATCCGCTGCTACTGACTGAATTGATTTGGGTATTGGGTGAAACGGCATATGCGGTCATTTATAGCCGTATGGGGACGATGGAAATGACTGCAATGACCATTACCTTCCCACTTCAGGGTCTTTGCATCGGTTTATTATCGGGTCTGGCTAGTGCAGCAGGGGTAATGGTTGGCAACCGTTTGGGTGCGAATGAATCTGATATCGCACTCGATCATGCGAAAAGGTTCATTCGCCTAGGCATCATTATCTCTCTGATTGTCGGGGTTATCATTGCGGCAGGCTCGAAGCTGTATGTCTCTGCGTTCAATATCTCCGAGGATGCTAAGCAAATGAGCATGTATATCGTTATCGTGTTTGCTGGATTTCTTTGGGTCAAAGTATCCAATATGATTATAGCCGGCGGTATTCTAAACAGCGGAGGAGACAGCAAGTTCGTATTCGGCATGGAGTCTACCGCAACGTGGCTGATAGGTGTCCCATCCGGGCTGTTGCTGTCATACATTTGGAAGCAACCAGTCTACCTTGTGTATCTCGTCATCTCGCTGGAGGAGGTTGTCCGCTTTGGTTTCGGCTACGCCCGGATTTACTCCCGTAAGTGGATGAGAAATTTAGTTAGTGATCTGGCTGAAAAAGCTATGTAACATACGACCTGATTGAATCGGTGTGGAGTATTAACCCCCCCTAAATTGGAGATCTCTTCACTTAACAATGCAAAAGGTACTGCCTCAAGGTAGTGCCTTTTGCATTGATTTTTAAATATTCAGTTGTTAACTGCCAAGTATCTTAACCACTACGTTTTAAAGCACCAGTTACTTCGTTGACGGTTATTTTGATCATAAAGTAGAATTTTTACGTCGAAAAAGTAACAAAAAACCACCAACTTACATTGGTGGTTTACGATCCATATAGTATTATTTCAATTCAATCTGTCCTTGTTCGGTTCCCCAGAACCCAGTTTGGACATTCAAAAGAAAGCCAGTCATATCTTCTGGGATTTCAAATACTACATTGTCTGTTTGAGCCAATCCAGGATTGATTCCTTCATATAAAAAATAGTCTCCGGAAGTAGTAATCAACATGCCTTTTAGTAGTTTCTTGGTAAGTTTTTAATAGTATTAGAGTGCAGTGTTTGAATATTTCTCGGGAGCCGTAGATGAGAGAAAAATAGGCCGCACTTCATGAAAAGAGCGACTATTTCTTTTTACATTTACTTAGGTTGCTTACGTCTTCTGAGATAGGCCCAGATCACAAATACCGCTGCTAGAGCAATAATGGCGCTAATGGTAATAGACCTTGTTAGGTGATTATTATCGTCCGGATAATACGCGGAAGCAATGGTTTCATAAATCTAAAATAGTCTATGGACTGTTCAATAAATTTTGTGAGTGCTGCGGAGATGATTTTATAGGATCAGCTCCGCAAGACGATGAATGCCCTGCTCAATTGCTGCCTCATCTATTTTTGCAAACCCTAATACCCATCCTTTTCTTTTGCTATCCAAACAATAGGGCCCAAGAGGGTACACACGTATTCCATGTTGTAGGGCTAACTTTGTCACAGCTTCTTCGTCGAATGTTTCCTCAGCTTCTAATAACATATGTAATCCAGTTTCTACTCCACTGAGCGTGAAGCGCTCCCCTAAACCGCTAGCCATAATAGCTTTTGCCATGACCTCGTGTCTTCGCCGGTATACGTTTCTGACTCTTCGCATATGGCGCATAAAATGACCATTTTTAATGAAGTGGGTTAGTGTTAGCTGATCCATAATCGGAAGATGACGGTAAGTCAGCTCCTGCACCTTCGCTAGTTGAGCAATTGCCTCGACTGATCCAACAATAGCCGAAATACGAATGCCTGGTGCAATCATTTTAGAGAAACTCATGAGATACAAAGTATTATTAGATGCCTGACTAAACAGCGTTGGCAGCGGCTCCCCGCGATATCGAAATTCACTATCATAATCGTCTTCAATGATCCAAAATCGTTCTTGAACGGCCTTATGCAGCAATTGTTGCCGGCGGGGCTCCGACATAACGACCCCTACTGCGCACTGGTGGGAAGGGGTGGCAAAGACCAGTTTGGATTGCGGGTGAATATGCTCAACCACTAGACCATACTCATCAACAGGAACGGGTACCACATTCATACGGCGGTATTTCATTGCCATCCAAGCAGCTGGGAAACCTGGATCTTCTACTGAGACAGTGTCCCCATCAGCTAAAAGTGACTGTGCGATTAAGTCAATACTATGCTGAGCTCCTGAGGTCAACAGAATCTGATTGGTTTGGACATGTATGCCCCGTTCAAGTGATAAATAACGCTGTATTTGCTCACGTAATGGTGTGTACCCGTAGCAGTTACCGTAAGCCCAGCTTGATAAATCCATTTCAGAGGATGCCTGGAGCAGCGATTGCCGCCAGTTTTTTTGAAATTGTTCATCCAAATAGGGTTCATGGGGACTGAAATCAATATCCACTTCTAGCGGTTCTTTACCTCTGAACCAGTCATGTAATTGATCAACAGCTGAGTCTAGCAAGGAGAGTGAAGGAGGTGTGGGGCCCTCTGTTTCTATTTCCTTCGTTGATATAGCGACTTGCTTCCATGTACTAACTCGCGTCCCTCCCCGGCGGGAGGTAACTGTATAACCCCGACTTAACAATTCCTCATAGACGATCTGTATAGTTGAGCGGGAGACACCTACGATGTGCGCAAGTTCGCGGGTAGGAATCAGTAGTTCTCCTGGTGCCCAGACTCCGCTAGTAATATTATGGATCGCTTGATCAAGCAATTGCTGCCAGATCGGTCGCTTATCATTACGAATTACTTTCATCATCGTACATACCTCCAAATAGAAACTCCAATCATAAAAAGCTGATTATGGATTGCTCTAAACAGCGAATTATGGATATTTTAATGCAATCCATTCATTGATATACTACCGTAACAACGCTGGTATCCGCAATTTAAATAAAAGGAGAGATTCGATATGAATTCGGTTCGTTACAAGACCAGGGAATGCCTAGATCAAGAGAAGATTGAAAGGTTCCTTCACCAAACGAGATTAGGTTATCTGGGGTTGGTTGATGGGAACCTCCCTTATGTTGTGCCACTTAATTATGTATGGACTGAAGGGAAACTGTATATTCATGGGGCTGGAGATGGAAGACGTAATCAGGTCATGCGTGATAATCCGGAGGTATGTTTTACGGTATGTGAGGAATACGGAACTATTACAGATCCGGTACCAGCCAAAACGGATACAGCTTATATGAGCGTAATGATTTTTGGACAAGCAGAACCGATTTCAGATTTGGATGAAGCCACACATGTACTTCAGGAATTGATCAATAAATACGTACCGGGTTATTATAATCGCCCCTTGTCCAAGCAGCATGTGGAAAAGTATAGATCGGCTGTATTTGGCGGTCCGGTTCAAGTTTATCGGGTAATTCCGTATCATATCACGGCAAAAGAAAGTCCTATTGAAGCAGAAAAAATGTATAAAAGGGGCATGGGTACTGGACGAGATGTTTAGCCGCAAGATACCATTACAAATGGTGTTATGCTAACGAGGTCTTTGGCAGCCTTTATGTCCTAATCATATGGGGAGAGGGAGGCTTTTTAGAGGTACTATCTATCAAAGTAGGCCGCAATCCAATGAAGGAGGGCGGCCTACTTATTTTTACATTTATTTAGGTTGTTTACGTCTTCTGAGATAGGCCCAGAACACAAATACCGCTACTAGAGCAATAATGGCGCTAATGGTGATAGACCTTGTCAGATGATTATTATCGTCCGCATAATATGCGGAAGCAATGGTTCCCGACCCATCCTGCTCGTCATCGGAAGAATCGTTCTGCATCGTTTGTAACACATCAATTAAATGCCCGGGTGCTTGAGGCTCCGAAATATTGCTTAGTCCTTTTGTTTCTGCTGATGAGGCTTGTTGTGGGGCGATGATTAGTTCCTGATTGTCTTTCTTGAAGGCAGCTATATATTCGTCCCGCTCACGGATAAGTGTAGGCTCACTCACTTCACCCTCAGCTTCTAGTGAATGAATAGCATAGGCCAAAGTATTAGGATTTCCTCCAAACTCAGTAACTTGATAGGACCCGTTTGAATCCTTTTGAATGATCATTTTAGATTTGGGTATTCCGCCCGATAAAATAAGAAACTCCCAGTTGTCTTGGGGTGTGGCCGTTTCAATCAGACTATCGGAAGCCGCCCTAAGCTTAGCGCCATCAATAAAATGAATCTGCATTCCTTGACCTACGGTAATTTCACTAATCTCTGCTTCATTGTTGTAACCATACCCTTCAGGATCTTTAGATAGCCCTTCTTTAATCAATGTTAATCCTTCTGTATTTGCAAAAGAAACAACATCTTCAGTTACGGTCTGAGCCCATACAGGTGAGAAAAAAGTCAGAAATAAAACGAATGAAGTTACAGTTAAAAGCAGCGTTTTCTTAATGGGAAGCCCTCCTTAAATATATTTGTTGAAGCCATGAAGTCCCCATCTCCAGGTTCTATCGTAGCTGGAGCCACCTTTAACGTTGGTGTATAACATGGAGGTTTTTGTGCCCCCACTCGGGTTCATGTGTTGAATCCAATCATTTCCACTATATGTGTCGTACCCATAGATAACTACTGCGTGCCCGCCACCGGTAGCACTATTCCATTTCCAGCTTACATATATAGGACTGCCAACATTATCAATCTGGTTTTTTACATCGCTGTAAGATAGTGCTCCTGTATGATTCCAACTGGAGACACCATAATCATGAATGCCTTCTTGAACAGTTCCATAAGATTCACTCTCGTCTGTTGTACAGCCGGAGGTTCCCTTCACATGATCATAAAAAGAACATTGGCTTACAGAGATTCCGTAATATTGAAGTATGGTAACGCTAGTCGCAGCCCAGCACCAATTATTCTTAGCTTGTGTAGCTGTAGGGTAGCCAATTAAATTAGTCGCATATGCTTGGGAAACAAAAGAAAAAAGAAAGACTGAAACAAAGGTTCCAACAAGCATCAATCTCTTTTTTAAAGATAATTTCATGAATGGAATCAGCTCCTTATTATGGATTAATATTCCTTTTAATAACACTATTAAAATACCATATATTAACTTATGTGTAAAGTTTAAATATTTTTCCGTTTTTATAATAGAGTCTACACATTTGATATGGAGAGGGGGATACTGATATGGATAAGAAAATATTGATGCTCGTAGGAATACGTGCTCCAATGATCCAAAGCAAGCCATTCATAACAAAAGCCACTCCGCTAAGGAATGGCTTTTCTTCATTTACTCTGCAATTACTAGTTACAACTGAGGTTCTTCTTTGCTAACTAGGTTTGCTTTCTTTTCAATCATGAGCTTGTTTTTCGTGGGCATAAATAAGGTTATAATAAATGCGGCAATGGATAAAATCATCATGAAGTAGTAGGCGTCACTTGCCCCAAGAATTGATGTAAGGGATTTAAGAATCTCAGGAGTAGTGGAGGGATTGTTCAGCATCACTGTAGTTGCATGACTTGTTGCCTGCACTGTATAAATTGTAATTACGACAGCAGTACCAATGGCCCCGGCAATTTGGCGAACGGTATTGTTCACAGCTGTACCATGAGTGCCAAGTTGTTTGGGCAACGCATTTAGTCCGGCTGTATTGAGTGGCATAGTAATGAAGCTTAATCCAATTCGCAGGCCAATAGTACGAATCATTAGATACGTATACGTAGTTGATTCAGATAAATCTGTTACCGCCCACATAGATGGAATAATAAACAATAGACCAATGATGAACAGCGGCTTCGCACCGAAACGGTCGTATAGTTTACCGGTGACGGGTGACATGAACGCATTTACGAGTGCGCCCGGCAACAATAGTAGTCCTGCATCAAATGCTGTAAACCCGCGGCCATTCTGCAGATAAATAGGCAATAAGATCATATCTGCGTACATCATCATCGTGATTAATACGTTAATAAGAGATGTCATCGTAAAAACCTTATTTTTGAAGACCGACAGGTTTAGCAGCGGATCATCCGATTTGATTTGTCGAAGACAGAATACGGCTGTTACCACGACCCCAATCCCTAAGGTCAGGATCACGATTACATCATCCCAGCCTTTACTGCCTGCACTACTGAAGCCGTATAAAATCAAGCCAAATCCGACGGTTGATAAAAGAACACTTATGACATCAAGCTTCGACTTAGACGTCTCAGATACATTCACTAAATACTTGAGTGCCAACGCTATAACAATGAGGACAAGTGGAATAAGCCCGATAAATAACCAGCGCCAAGAGTGGTATTCGACAACAAAACCCGCGAGCGTTGGCCCAATAGCAGGAGCGAATATCATCGCCAGTCCAAGCAGTCCCATAGCGCTGCCACGTTTTTCAACGGGGAAGATCGCCAGCACAACACTCATCATGAGCGGCATTATAATGCCAGCACCGGCAGCTTGGATCATTCGTCCGATTAAGAGTAGACTAAAGCTCGGCGCTGCTGCACAAATTATAGAACCGATTAATAAAAATGACATGGCACTTATAAATAATTGCCGTGTTGTAAAACGTTTCATTAAATAGGCCGTAATCGGAATCAAAATCCCGTTGATCAGCATAAATCCTGTTGAAATCCATTGTACGGTTGTTGCCGTTACATCAAATACATCCATCAGACTACTTAAGGCGACATTTAAAAGCGTCTGATTGAGTGTGGATAAGAAACAACCAAAGATTAAGATGGTTAGTAAGATCCCTTTATTTATTTTCTTAATGTCTTCTTGCATGTTGCAGTCCTCTCTTCATTGCTTTTTCGACATAGTGTCAATAAAATAAATCATATCAGGATTTAAATAGTATTCCTATTTGCAATTTTATTGAAAATGTCGACTAATCGACAGAATAGGCAAATTAGTTGATGAAATGCCATTTAAACGATAATAGAGGGATGAAATGACTGAACATAAAAGAGTTGACCCACGAGCTATTCGCTCAAAAAAGATGCTTAAGAACGCCGTTTTTTCATTATTGGCCGACAATGTGGAGATTTCGCAATTGACCGTCCAAAAAATCGCCAACCGCGCGGAACTAAATCGTGCAACGTTTTATTTGCATTATGAGGATATTAACGATTTATTGCGCCAGATCGTACATGAAATCTTCGATGACCTGTCCATGAAGGTTGAACCCCTATTACAAATGAAGAGTAACAACGAACAGGAGCAGCTGGTCACCTTTTTAAATTATTTTTTTGAATACCGGAAAGTTTTTGCTGTATTGATTGAGCATAAAGGCTTCAAAAAACACTTGACCAACCTGTTAAAAGGTACTGTCGAAAAACGAAGAAACGCGAGGAACATTGACCTTACTAAGGAGGTAGTCTCCGTTGATATTATTGCAGCCTCACTACTGGGGATTATTATGTGGTGGATTAAGGATGGCAACCAATATAGCGCTGAATACATAGCGGGGCAAATTACCTTGATGTATAAAAGAAGGTATTTATAAGGGCTTTTATGATATATTCAAGTAAAGTTTGAGTCCCTAGCCAATAATCTAAAAAGGAAGTGCGAACAATGGATTTAGAAACGGTCATGCAAGAGCTTGAAGCTCTCGGCAAGGAACGCACCAAGAAAATATATCTATCCAATGGCGCGCACGAACCGCTTTTTGGTGTGGCCACAGGCCAGATGAAGCCCATCTTCAGAAAAATAAAACATAATCAACCCTTGGCCGAGCAGCTTTATGCTACGGGAAATTACGACGCTATGTATTTTGCCGGGGTGATCGCGGAGCCTAAAGCAATGTCAGAGTCGGATTTTGAGCGGTGGATTGCTGGCGCTTATTTCTATATGCTATCGGACTTTGTGGTGGCAGTAACGTTGGCGGAGACGGATATTGCGCAAGAGGTTTCTGATAAATGGATTGCAAGTGAGATAGAGCTGAAAATGTCGGCGGGCTGGAACTGTTACTGCTGGCTGCTCGGAAATCGCCCGGACAGTGAATTTTCCGCAGAAAAATTGGCCGCTATGTTGGAGCTTGCTAAAAATACGATTCATGATGCTCCTGAGCGAACGAAATACGCAATGAACAATTTCATCTACACTGTGGGCGTATCCTATCTGCCGCTTCATGATAAAGCGGTTGAGATTGCAAAGGACGTTGGCCCGGTGGAAGTCCATACCGGTAGTGCAAAAAGCAAGATTTTGAATGCTTCAATTAATATTCAAAAGGCAGTTGATAAATCGCAGCTCGGCTTCAAACGAAAACATGTAAGGTGTTAGTCAATCATGGACATCAATGACCTTATTGCTGTATGGAATCACGCGAATTGCAAAGTAGTTGATATTCGTCGGATGACCCTTAGACCTGGCGAATCTATACCTTCCTATTACGTCCCCTCAAGGTTGTTTCTTATGTCGATTCACGGTAATGCTACAGTTAACCTGGGAAGCCAAGTTCACCGTTTACAGCGCTTTACAGTGCTTCATGTAGGCAAAGGAACTGTGCTCAACATTGACGCAGGCAGCGAGGGGCTGGATTACTATAGCATTTATTATAAAGTGAGTATGCATCCCTCACTACCCTTAGAGATTGCTACGCTATACGAGGGCGCTAAATCCTTTGATCATTCGTACAGCATGACGCCTGACAATTCGGTAGCGCTGTATCGCATAGTGAGCGAGATGTTTAAGGAGTGGGGGAAGCCGCAGCCGCTTGCGCGGTTGCATGTTCGCACTTTACTTCATCAGTTTGTGTATGAGCTACTCCATCAAATGTCGGTGCACGGTGTTAATACGACTAAGCGTGATCTGGCCGCCCGGATCGCCGACATTATCCATGAACATTATACGGATAACATTACGCTGGAATCATTATCGGAAAGCCTGAACTATAGCGTCCCCCATTTATCTTCCTACTTCAAAATCCGTACTGGACTTAGCCCGATTGATTACTTAATTAAGGTGCGCATCGAAAAAGCGGTGGCACTTCTGCTGGAAACAGATGCTACGCTGAAAGAAATTGCAGTGGGCGTCGGTTATCAAGATCCTAGTTATTTGGGCAGGCTGTTCAAAAAGTATAAGGGTGTTTCCCCGATTAGCTATAGAGAATTGCATTCCAGAAAGAACAAACTAGAAGATAGTCCTGCCACAAACATAGAATCCTCCATTGTTGCCCTTGAATCATTTGACTATACTGATTATATTGATAACGATTATCAGTATCATTTTGATGAAGAGGGAGATTCATTCATGTTTAAACATTCAAGGCCTACGCTGGCATCGGTATTGCTGTTAAGTTTCATTTTGGTACTGAGCGCATGTGGTACAAACGGTGCTACGGAGAATGCTGCCTCACAGCAGCCGAAGACCAAAATCGTTAAAACGGTTAACGGTGAGGTGGAGATCCCCCTTCATCCCAAAAGAATTGTTGCAGGTGAATATCTCGGCAGCTTAATTGCGCTGGGCATTACACCCATCGGAACCTCCGAACATCATATTAAAAATCCATATTTTCAGGAGTATTTGAAAGACGTTGAGAATATAGGGGACGGAAATGGAAATGTAGAGAAAATTCTGTCGCTTAATCCCGATTTGATTATTATGGATGATTTCTATCCTGAGCTAAATGAGCAGATGTCAAAAATCGCACCTACGGTCGTTATTCCATACGCTTCCTTAAAAACGGTACATGAGGAAGTGGCTTATTTCGGTGAGCTGCTTAGTGAAGAAGATAAGGCCAAAACCTGGCTTGCAGACTATGACAGCCGTATGGCCAATGCCAAGGAGAGCGTATTGAAGGTTGTGCCAGCAGATAGCACATTTTCCATTATTGAATGGTCTGAAAACAGCTTGATGGCCGTCGGAACAGACTTCGGCAAAGGTGGACAACCAATCTATAATGGATTGGGATTTAAGCCTCCTGCGGATATCGCCGCCGAAATGGCCGATCCGGGCTGGGCTTCATTCTCTGCTGAGGTCTTACCAAAGTATGCCGGTGACTATATTATTCTTACCTCCGACTCGAAAAAGCTGGATGAACTTAAAGCCGACCCGATCTGGGGCGCACTGCCAGCAGTCAAAAATGATCACGTATTTCTTTGGACAAGCGATCGCTCCGGCTACTGGGACCCGATAGCTATTCTGAGTCAGACAGAAGAGTTGGCGGCTTGGCTGACAAGCCACTAATACAACGTGTATTCCAAACCTAAAAGGCGCCCCTTCGGGTGCCTTTTTAGGTTTTTTTGGAGATGGTTCGCCGCCATGTGTTCTATGTGTCATTCTCCAGCTGATTCTGCAGTAACATCAAGATAATTGATCCTGTATTGCGACGGTGACAGCCCATATTTCTTCTTAAAGGCAGCAGCAAAATAAGAACTACTATTAAAGCCAACTTCGCTGGCAATGTCGTTAATATTGAAATCTTTCTTCTCCACCAGTAGAGCTGCGGCTCTTTGCAGTCTTAATTGATTTATATAATCTGGAAAGGTCTTCTGCGTATAGCTGTTGAACAGTTTGCTAAAGTACGATGAGCTCATATTGTATTTTTCAGCAAGGGCATCAATGGATAGCGTATTATCGTTAATATGCTCATGGATATACTCGATCGCCTTCATAATGTTGTTTTGCACCGTTAATGAACGGGAAGTTTTTAACTCTAAACAAGCACTGTCGAGCATTGTTTTTAGCAGGGTACTAAGCTCATCAATATTATTGCAGCTTTGCAGCTTCACATAGACATCCAGATAGATGCTACGGTATTCCTTATTTTCTACTATGGAGTTATGCGCTAGCATAGCAGCATCAGCAAGCAAATTGGCTAAATAACTTAAACCTGCTTCATACTCAATATTTTTCACAAGCTCAAGTAAAGCTTCTATATTTTCAAGAGGGATCGTTTGCAATTGGTTGCTTTTAATTAGCTCCAAAATCTTCTGTGTCAACTCATTCGCTTGCCCTTTGGATAGACTACTTGGTGTAAAGGTGTCAAAGATAAAGTACGTCTGCTTGTAGCAAAACAATTTATTTCTTATCAAATGTTGGGCTTGTTCATAGGAATCCGGTAATTGCTGCAAGTTATATGCTATTTGTGAAATGCCTATAGTGATATGAACTTTATAGTTCTCGGCAAGCTTATGAATCATTTGTTCAGCGTATTGCGCCACAACTTGCAGATCGTTTAGTAAAATACCCGACCTCCCTTCGCTGACAATTAGAATGAACTGATTGCTGCTTATAGGATAGGCTTTATAATCTATTTCCTGGCTCCATATTTGTTGCCCGACATTTTGCAAAAGAAGTAAGAGATTATAATCGAGATCTAGAGCAGAAGGTGCAGTAACTTCTACACTGATAACGCGATAATGTCCTTGATCTCCTAGCTTTTCTTGCAGGCTTTTCAGTTCTCGCGGCAGTTGCGGGTCTGCATTTTGTTGACTATAGTTACGCTTTTGAAGAAAATCTATAAATTCATTGCTGCTGTGCCGTGATTCCAAGGCACTCATTTTAGAAAGCGCTTTCGATATTGTCAGTGATGCTGTTTGTATCTCATCATAATGATTTCCATGTTCTTGCTCCTCTTCATCATCCTGCTCCGAGTTTCTGAAGGCTGTATAAATATTGAGCAGCATATGATTAACTGGCTTGTAAACTTTATTAGTGAACACATAACTTAATAATAGCGCAATGAAAATAATGAAGATGGAAAAGATAATAATCGCATTTCTAGCCTTAAGTAATTGTTCAATACTGCTTTGATAATCCATGACGGAAACGATACTGTATCCTTCACGCCCATTATTTACATAGGAAATTACTATATCTTCATCTTTACCCTTATTTTTTGATGAATAGCTGTTATAGCCATCTGTGGCATGCGCTATTTCATTTAGTGTAGTTGGTGCTATGGGATAATTATTGTTTTGTTCAGTTATAATTTGGCTTGTTTGATTATCTACGATTAATATACTGTCAGACTGATCTTCATAGCTGGAAAGAATGCTCTTACGTAATGTTTCCGTATTGGAGACTATGATAATACCACTTTGACTAGTGCCGTATAAGGCTGTGCGCGAGGTTTGAAAAAATACGAGTCGCTGGCTGCCATCTGCTAATGTAATCGGAATAGGATAACGATCCGTCTTAGATTGCAGTACTTGCTTTAAAATATTTTGTTTTTCATTTCGATTAAGATAGTAGTCATCCAGTTCATAAATAATGTCATCCTGATTAAAAAAGAAAATGGAGTTGACGGATTCGTTCGCATTCAAAATCGGGTGTAAGTTATTGCTTATCTCTATCGCGTCCAATACGCTGGTGTTTTCATAGTCATAAATGTAAGAAATAGATTTGGGCATTTTATTAATAAGCTCTGTCAGGCGACGGTATTGATCTAGTTTGCTGTTGTATACGGTACTGATATTTTCCAGCTTATTTCGCAACATGTCGTTAATTTGATTTTTCATATATACATTAAAATATTGGAAGGCCGCAACATTGATAATAATTACAGTAATAATAGAAATGGATAAAAAGTTCATATAGACTTTGAACTTAAAGCTTTTGCGCCATCTATTGGCATATTTACTTACAAATTGTTTGCCTGGATTCAACAGCTTCAATAGCTTCATTCCCTCCTTATATGAAATTATGAAGGAATAGCCTAATTGTGAGTTGATGAATCAGGCTATTCCGATAGTCATATAAGCTTAATTAGTTGCTTTTTTGCTGGAAATGAACTCACTAAATTGTTTTTGATATTCAGCAATAAATTTTTCTAAACCGGCATCACGCAGCTTTTTCAAGGCAGTGTCAATATTGGAGTCATAGTCTTTAAAACCTTGTGATATGGGTTGTATATATTCTTGTTCTACGGCTTGCATTTGAGCGTATTCCGTTTTAACGGGCTCCATGTTGAAGGAGAAGCCAATATCTTTTTGTAGTATCGAGCCTTCGTTCCAATTTTGATACGTACTGATTTGTTCTTCAGTAATATAATCTCTAAATCTTGTGAAATGAATGTTATCAGGCAACCAAGTGTCGAACAATGTATCTTGATTAATAAACTCAATCTGTCCATCAGCAGTTAGGTTATAATCTTTGCCTTCAACGCCATACAGAATAAAGTCTGTCCATTCTTGACTGCTTTGCAGTAAGTTAATTAACTTCACGTAACCCTCGAGTTCAGCACCCTTTACATTAGCCCCAACTGCAAACGCTGTAGAATATGTGCCGCGTGACATTAGTGGTTTTTTCGCAGGATCACCTAAATAGTAGTTTTTGAACACCGCATTAGGGTTAGCTTTGCGTATGGCATCCATATACTCAAATACGCGATAGCTTGCACCCATGCCGAATAATGCTTTGCCTGCAAAAAACGATGAATCTGCTTGTGCAGGATTTGACAAGGCGTAGCTTGGGATAAGACCTTCTTTATTCCATCTGCGGGCGATATCCGCCATTTGTTTGTATTCATCCGATTCATAAAAGCTGTAGACAGTCGGATCTTCCGGCTTGTTGCCATCGGTCATAATAAAGCTATACGGCTGATAAATATTAATGTTCGAATTAATCGAGCCATTGAAGATATTCAAGCTCCAGCCGCGTCCTGAGCCAATCATATCAGGATATTTTTGCTTTGCCAATTTGTAAAATTGCTCAACATCCTCAACGGTTTTCAAATCGGTCATACCGACTTCTTGCAGCAGATCCTCTCGTGCAATAATCACATAATTTTCTCCAGCATTTGGTTTATTGCCGAAAGGTAATGCATATTGCTTTCCGTTGACCTTCCAGATGTCAAACGCTTCATCGCCGCCCGTATTCTTTTTTAAATCGCCAGCATATTTTTCAGCAGCTTCAGTCAAATCAGCGTAATAGCCCTTGGCAACGGATTTTGCCATAAATGCAGTATCGGTATATGTGGCGAATTTTTCGCCGGATGATAGCATTAGCTCGGTTTTACCAGTTGCATACTCGGTCCATGGTAAATATTGAATACTTACATCGACGTTAATCGCTTGCAGAACCTTGTCATGAAACTCATTTTTCGCAAAATCAGCCATACGTTTTGACTGCTCCCCGTAAAGCACTAACGTTGCTTTGGTCGGCTGATCGCCACTGCCATTATTGTTATTGTTGCTACCAGCTTCGTCCCCTTGCGACTTGCCGCCGCATCCGCTTAAAAGTCCCGCCAGCAGTAAAGATGCAAGCAGTAAGGTGAACCCTTTTCTCGATTTGCCCATAAGAACACTCTCCCAAATTTATATTTAGCCTACTAAAATTCAAATAGGCCTAACTACTATTGTTTTTTCTTATTATCCTTTTACAGCGCCAACAGTAACGCCCTTAACAAAGTACTTTTGTACAAAGGGATACAGCAAGATAATCGGACCAATCGCAATACAGGTAATTGCCATCTTAATCGTTTGCGAGGGCAGAATAACATGGCCTGCCATGGTGCCACTTGGATTGGCTGCAAGGTATTGAATATTGGCCATCATTTTGTACAAGATGTATTGCATCGTATATAGCTCGGGGTTATTATTGAGCATTAATGGTAAATAGAAGTCATTCCAATATTGCAGTGCATAAAATAATGAGATCGTAACAAGCCCCGGTTTGGCTAACGGCAGCATCATTTGCATAAAAATCCGCCCATGACCAGCGCCGTCAATTTGTGCACTTTCCAGCAATTCTTGTGGGATGGACTTGAAGAAATTACGTAGCAGATACATATTGAATACATTTATTGAATAAGGCAAAATCAATGCTGCCAACGAATCCTTCAGGCCGAAAAATTGTGTGGTCACTAAATACCACGGCAACATACCGCTGTTAAACAGCAGAGTAAAGTAAGCGAAGAACGCCAGTTTATTACGGTGCTTAAAATCTTTTACGGAAATGACGTAGGCAAAGCATGCTGTTATCGACACCGATAGTAGTGTGCCAAATATTGTCGTAAACAATGTTATCTTGTAGGCTTTTAAGATCATAAAATCAAGATTGGAAAATACATAACGGTAAGTATCCAATGAGAAATGACGTGGAATAATCGAAAAACCTTGCATAGTGATCGCCATTTCATCAGACAGTGAACCGGAAATCGCTAAAACAATCGGGAACAAGCAGAATAGTGCAAATATTGCTGAGCAGACATAAAAGGCTATATTAGTTAACTTATCAGCATTTGATCGTTTCAAATAGACACCCCCTTAAAATAATGTGGAATCTTTGTCGTACCAGCTTGTAATCTTGTTAGCGATAATAACAAGGAAGAAGCCAAAAACAGATTGATATAACGAAATCGCCGACGCAAACGCCATCTCACCATTTCTTACGCCGCTGCGATAAACAAATACATCGATCAGATCCGTGAAGGGTAACAAAATCGGGTTCATATTCGTCAAGCCGATAATCATATTTAGGTTACCGCGCAGCATATTGCCGACCGATAATAGAAACAAAATAATGATGGTCGGTTTAAGCATAGGAATTGTAATTTTAAAAATTTGCTGAAGTTTACTGGCGCCATCTACCTCGGCGGCTTCATACATGGAGGAATCAAAGCCAGTCAACACACCAAAATAAATAATGGAGTTATAACCTGTACTTTGCCAAATCACCACAATGACCAGAATCGGAATCCAAATCCACGGCGTAGCATAAAAATCATAAGTTGAACCGGTGATGCTTTTAATAATCTGATTTAGAAAGCCTGTTTCATTATTCAAAATTGCATTTAGAATGGAGCCAATAACCATCCAAGACATAAAAAACGGAAAAAACATAATGCTTTGATTAACTTTGACGAATCGGCGACTAGAAATTTCATTGAGCATAATAGCAATCGCTACCGCGAAGATGGTGCCAAATACAAAAAATAAAATATTGAACATTATCGTATTAAATGTCGCCCGCATTGCAGTATCAAAATTGTTAAAGAAAAATTGAAAGTTTTTAAAGATGGGATCTGCCCATGGGCTGTTAAAAATACCTCCGTCAAAGCGATATTCCTTAAACACTAAAATCGACCCTGCCATTGGCAAGTAGGAAAAGGCCAACAGCGCTAATATGCCGGGCAGTGCCATCATATAAAGAAGCCCGTCTTTTTTGAGTGCGCTCATAAACCTATTGCTTGTTTTTTGTCTCAAATAAATTCCCCCTCACTTAGTTGCCATGCATAACAAGCTACCTGTACTCCTCTAATAAAACGCTTTCAAAATCTAAATGAAATACGTACTCCAAATAGTAATCTTTTGGGTCTTAAAGTAAATCGCAATTAGAGGAGAAGCTTTTAAAAACGAGCATTTTACCCTCGTTTAGGCTATTAATTTCTCGCATTTTTATTAAAAATCCGTATTATGTGTTTAAATCCAGCGGTAATTAATGTTATTGACAAAATATTTGACAATGATTAGTATTGAAAAATATTAAAAATGAAGTTAGCGGCATAACAATTAAATAATTCGCAAGCTATGATTGCTATGGATCACACTATAGCAGGAGCAGCTTCTGGAGAGACCGTGGGGGATTCCCCCGGCGCCGAAGGGTTCACAATCTCAGGCAAAAGGACAGAAGAGTACTAGATAATTCATTTGTTATTCTGATCATCGTCAGAATAAAGGAATGTATTTTATTTATTATTCTTAGACCTAAGAGATTGGAGCGTATCCAATCTCTTTTTTGTTATCATTTTCACTTGTATATTTTTTCACATAAGGGGGAGTTTGAAATGGCAGCACAAGAATTAAAGAGAGATTTAGAGAATCGGCATGTTCAGCTCATTGCGATTGGTGGAACCATCGGTACCGGATTATTTTTAGGATCAGGTAAAGCTATACAGCTGGCAGGACCATCCATCATTTTTGCTTATTTAATCGTGGGTATCGCTATTTTTTTTGTGATGAGGGCATTAGGAGAACTTCTGTTGTCTAAAGCAGGTTATCAATCTTTTACAGACATTGCCGAAGACTATCTTGGACCGCGGGCGGCGTTTGTAACCGGATGGACCTATTGGTTTTGTTGGATCATGACGGCTATGGCCGATATTATAGCTGTTGGGGTCTATGTACAATATTGGTTTGATATCCCGCAATGGATACCCGCAGTCATTTGTTTAATTATTTTATTAGGACTCAATTTATTAACGGTAAAAAGCTTTGGCGAATTGGAATTTTGGTTTGCTTTAATTAAAGTAATCACTATTCTCGCTTTGATTGCTATCGGGGTAGTCTTACTGGTGATTGGATTCAAAACAACTACCGGAACCGTTGCGCTCAGTAATATTTGGGCACATGGGGGAGTATTTCCAAACGGCATTTCAGGGTTCCTGCTTTCATTTCAAATGGTTGTGTTTGCTTTTGTGGGTGTGGAATTGGTGGGCGTATCGGCAGCAGAGACCTCCAATCCAGAAAAAACTATCCCATCGGCGATTAATAAAATACCTTTGCGAATTCTATTTTTCTATGTGGGTGCTATTATTGCCTTATTATGCATCAACGCTTGGACAGAACTAAACCCGGCAGAAAGCCCTTTTGTTAAAACATTTAGTTTAGTGGGGATTCCGATTGCCGCGGGGGTTATTAACTTCGTTGTATTAACTTCAGCTGCGTCCGCTTGTAATAGCGGGATGTTCTCAACAAGCCGGATTCTATACAATCTAAGCAGAAATGACCAGGCTCCAGCCAACTTTGCAAAGCTTAATAAAAATCATGTACCAAGTAATGCTTTATTCATATCCACACTTGTCTTATCTGTAGGCGCTTTGTTGAGTAAGCTGATTCCGGAGACGGCTTTTGGCATCGTGACAACAATTAGTGCCATTTGTTTCATCTGGGTTTGGGGCGTCGTTCTAATTTGCCATTTGCGATATAAAAAGACGAAGCCGGAATTGCAGGCCAAATCAAAATTCAAAGCACCGTTTACACCCTTTGTGAATTATGTTGTTCTAGCTTTGTTTGCAATCATACTCATAATTATGCTATTTGCTGATGAAACTCGTCCGGCCTTATTGTTGACGCCTCTATGGTTTATATTATTATTTGTTTTGTATTCGATAAATAGAAGAAAGAGGGAAAGAATAACGCCTGATCCAAGAGCACGTCTCGAAGGTATTCGGACTAACACGGAGATTCGGCATGATTAGTCGGTGAGGATGCTTGGTGATATTACAGTTGGATAGGCAGACATAGAAATCCACCACCGTATACGGTGGTGGATTTTCTCATTAATGAGGTCGATGCTCTTTTTCGAACTTATGTATGCTATCGGGATATTCTTCCATGTTTTTTAATCAGTCTAAAATTATCCTCTATTTAAAATCAACTTTGATTTGTGCTATCTCACTATTCGTGCCAATTCGTAATGGCGGTCCCCAAGTCCCTGCACCAGATGTAACGATGACGTGAGGGCTGTTAGGATTCTTCTGATAGTGGCCATAATCTACTGTAAACATAGCATTGGTGATCAGATTTGCAGGGAATACTTGTCCTTGATGCGTATGTCCGCTAAGTATCAAATCAACGTCATCTGCGTATTCAATCCTATTGGTTGGTTGATGATCCATTACGATAACGGGCATATTTGTATCAATGTCACTCATCACTTCTGAAGTCATTGCTCTGGGGTTCCCTTGATTACCAATCGGTGATGAATCCCTTCTGCCAACAACAACGAATTGATTATCAATAACGACATGCTCATCATTTAGAAGTTTGATATTACTCTTATCTATAAAGTTCACGATCTCATCGTATGAGCGTCCTGCATCATGGTTACCTAAACAAGCATAAACTCCATAGGTTGACTGAATAGTACTTAATAACTCTATTCCTTTGGAAGGGTTAGAGAGCGCATAGTAGTTACCATTAAATATATCTCCTGTCATCAACACCATATCCGGCTGTAGTCCATTAATACGATCAACAACGTCTTCAATAAACTTTACATCATTTACGTAGCCTAAATGTAAGTCGCTGATCAGGACGATATTTAACTGATCTAATGAAGTGTTTTTATGTATTTGGAGCGGATAGGTGACTTCTTTTAAATGATTTGCATTATAAATCCCATAGGACACCAATCCTATGACTAGAATTAATACTATGAACCTTGTATGAAAAATAACACGTGCTGGTGTAGGAGAAGGGAGGACCTTGATCCATTTACTAATTAGTAAGATTACATCTGAAAGGATCAAAAGCAAGAACAAATAGAAGTAGATACCCATCCAATAGTCCCCGAATTGACCAATAAAATTAACAATATTTGAATCGGTCGTCATAGCTGAAGAAGACAATAGTAAATTAATAATGATGGTTAACGCACATAAGCTGTAGATGACTCCATATATGATCCCGTTTATATGTGAAAATATATGTTGTAACCATTTAAAAATCTTTCTCGCAATGTAATAGTTAGTTGCCGCGTACATAGCGAATATAAATAAAAATGCAAATACCATAGGGTACACCATCCTAATGCTTTAGATATCAGAACTAAAGTGAATACAATAATTATAGCAATAATTACTAGTTTCAGAAATTAAATGGGGTATTGAGTTTACAGTTTTTTTCAGTTATTGTTTATTACTATTTCAGCTGATATAATTCTTATTTCGACAATCAATTTAAAAGTGGTGAATTCATGAGAGAGTTCTACAGTCGGGTGAATCGAAAAACCTATTACATATTAATGTTAATGATCATCGTTCTTATGATGTCTGGATTAATACTATCTACTCTAGAGTTAGATGGAATTGATTTTGGTTATATCATTCATTTTTTATGTGTGGCGTTTCTAACGGTTTGTTTATGGATTTACCCTAAGCATGAGACACATACTTTTAGAAAGATTATCATTCTATTTGGATTTGCGTATTTTTATACGCTATTCTTTTTATATCCTCAAACTTGGACTACCTATATCCTCATTTGTCTTATTCCTGCACTCTCTATTCTATTTTTTGATTTAAAATTGTTCTATTTTTCCTTCATTATAAATGGAATACTGATGGTAATTACATTTGGCTATATCCTCTTGATTGATAGAGGGGATCTATATACATATTTACATTATGATATTCTAGGGAATTTCATTAATATAATAGCGGTTCAAGTGTTATTATTTTTCATTTTTCAAATATCATTTAAACGGATGAAAAAACAGCAGCTTTATTATGAACAATTACAGCAATCTGAGCGCTTAAAGATGGTTGGACAATTGACAGCTGCCGTTGCGCATGAAATTAGAAATCCAGTGACAGTGGTTAGAGGTTTTTTACAGTTTTTTGATGAGGATCCTTCATTTGATGATCCTATGAAAAGAAAATTTAAATTAATGATTGATGAATTGAACACAGTAGAACAGATTATCTCGCAATTTCTAACCCTTTCAAAGCCAAATGGAGAACAAAAACTAGAAAAAGTAGATGTGAAGGATGTTATTGAGAGTGTCACAGGATTGCTCCATTCCTACGCAATGTTATCTGATAATCAAATTGTTACCTATGTAGAAGAAGACTGCAAGATCTCTATTAATAAAATTGAATTTAAGCAGCTGCTTATTAATATAATAAAAAATGCTTTAGAGGCTTCGGATGTTGGTAGATCTGTCTCTATTATGGCGAATAGGAACAATAATTTTATTGAGATAACAATCATCGATGAAGGAAGCGGGATGTCGGAAGCTGAGGTTAAGTCGCTAGGGACTCCTTTTTATTCATTAAAAAGTAATGGAACAGGTTTAGGATTAATGATTTGCTTTAATATCGTAGAAAAGTACGGCGGGGAAATTTACTATAGTAGTTCTGAAGGTAAGGGGACAACAGCTACTATCCGCTTTTTATCTATAAATGACCAGTAAAACGGAACATTCTTTCCGTTGAAAGAAGGGGATTACCTCAAGCCTTCGGCCGGAGAGGTAATCCCCTTTTCCTAGATAAATATGTTTATGTTTGCTGCGCTAACGATTATTTTAGAGGGATTTTGATCTCCAGTTGCTTGTTATAATTTTTAACTACATTGCCTTTGGCATCTACTTTATAAGCCCCGGTGTTGCCTTTTTCAAATACGGCTTGATACGGTCTGATAATCAGATATTCTGCCGCTGAGCTAGGTGCTTCGAACAATAAATCTTCAGAAACCGTATTTTGAGTTGCTGCAACAGAATCCCTTGCAATAAATTCTAATTCATTTCCCAGATTATCATAAATGTCATATCCTAAAGCCTGCGCTTGGGTGGCAACCCCCTTAATCGCTAAAGCGATACGCACAGAAGTCTCTCCCGCAGCAACACGGGTGGTTTTGATTTCAAATTGGTTGTCTTTCTTTATAGCAGGCAGCTGAATGTTACGCACTAATGCTGCTTGCTTGAGAGAAAATTTAAGTACATACGGTTCATCGATTCCGTTAAGCTTCACATGGATACTCAATTCAGAGGAAGCCAGGTTTGCCTTTTGTTGCTCAGTTAGCCATTCGGTCTGCAATACAACAACCGCCTTGTTGGCATCACCGTCACTGATCCAGCGAGGTGTTTTTAAATCCATGCCTCCTGGTTGAGTGAGCTTGGCGTCTATTCCCACAATAGTACCTTCTGCAAGATAGGGCTCACCTTTATCATTTAAAGTTACTCCTGCGAGCATTCCTGAAAATAACGATCCCTCACGGCTCAGGTCGATCTTAATATAGTTACCATCAAACTGCGCACTGCCCTTTAAAGTAAGCTGATCGTGTGAATCGGCCATTTTTGTTGTATTCAGGGAAGCTTCAACAGCGGGTTGAGCACTGGATGCTTGGGTTAAAGCTGGCATTCCCAACGCTCCTAGGCATACAGCAGCACTTAAAATTACAGACATCTTCTTAGTCATTTTTTTCATGATATTATCAAGCTCCTTAATTTTTATTTAACTAGCACGTTTATCTCTAGACCGTCAATATAATGCTTCACTGGGTTTCCAGAACTGTCTGTTTTAAATGCTCCATTCTTACTTTGTGGGTTCTCAAACTCATAAAGATAGCCACGGATTGTGAGCATATTAGGGTGTTTCTCAAATGGCTCAGTAAGCAAATCGACATTAAGTGACCTATTGGAAGTCGAGAGGACTTTCTGTGAAATATCTTTCAGCACCTGTCCTTGTTGATCCTTTACTTCAAAGCCCACTAAACTCAATGCTGCATGGTCTTCGTTTGTATCCTGTTCCAGCATGAGCGACAGGCGTGTCGTTAATGGACTATATTCCAGCTTTTTCAGGATCAAACTCCATCCTCCAACTTGTGCGCGTATATCAGGTGTAGAAATTTTATTAATCGTAGCCTTCCGCGCAGGAATTTGGAGAACAAACGGTTCATCCATACCGTTTAAGCCAAGAGTTACGGTCAATACAAATCGATCAGGAAAAGGTTTGTTGGAGATTCCGGAATTCGAGGAATCCACTAGTCTAAAAATAGCTGTGTTGCTTTCCGCACCTTCTATCCAGCTTAGAAACGGCATAGCTTTCCAGAGACCATCAGAAAATTGCTCCAGGGAAGCGCCGTCGATCAATACTTCTGCAGAGGTTATTGCACCTTTCGCTAAAAAAGGCTTCCCATCCGCTCCAATCGTTACTCCGGCTAGCTTACCTTCCAGTTTTTCTCCCTCACGCTTCACCGAGAATGCCAACCGGCTGCCATCAAATACAGCCTCTTCGGCAGACAAGGTGATCCCTTCATGGGTATCACTGCTGTTTAGACGGGAAGTCAGTCCCAGACGCTGGGCCGCTTGTAACCCTATATCATCTGCCCGTTCAAAAATACCGCCTATCAAGGGAAGCTGCTTGAGCGCATTGGCCAACGTAGGCGGATAGATAGCCGTTAGCATAACACTTAACAATATCGCCGCAGTCACAGCAGCTGTGATTTTTGGATATATCCGCTTTTTCTTTTCCTTTTCCACAGGATCCTGGACAATGGTGGCCAGCGATGCATAAATCGAATCCTGCCGTGATCGTAGTAAAGGAGGAAGCTCCTGTATATTAGCTTTCCCTAGCTCCCTGATCTGCTTTTCTAAATTGTTATTATTCATTAGCAAGACCCTCCTCCCGCACAGGATGTATCTGTTTGGACAACAATCTCCGTGCGCGATGAAGTCGTGCCCTGACCGCTCCCTCGGAGATGTCGAGCACATCTGCAATCTGCTTAATGGATAAATCGTCATAATAAAAAAGCACGATAGCAAGCCGCAGGGATTCGTCCAACTGATTAATGAAGCTTTGCAGGTCTACGTTGCCTGAATCTTCAAAATGCACATAGGAAACGACCGGTTCCTCGGGAATTTCCGCCACAGCTATAGTTCGTTCTCGCATACGAAGTAACTGATTGCATTCATTAATCAGGATGCGTATAACCCAGGTTTTAAAAAACTTAGGCTGTTTAAGGTTGGCCAACCCTTTATACACCTTCAGTGTTGTTTCCTGAAGAGCATCCGCGCAATCTTCATCTTTTAGCAGAATGGTTTTGGCTAATCTGTACAACTGGGATTCCAGTTGCCTGAAAAGACGGGTAAACGCCTCGTGGTCGCCTTTCTGCGCTTTTTTGATATCCAGTTCGTTTTCCAGCAAATGATTTTTCCTCCTTGAGGGCCCTCTGTATAATTAGATGGAGAAGACATCCAAAAAGTTATATTTAGGATAAAATTCATTCTCCTGCACAAATCACTTACCTCGGTAGTAGTATAAAGTCCGTGCAATTCATTGTTTTTGGCAAGGGGAGCTTCAAGTGGATAAACTGAAAAAAATCCAGAATTACCACCTTGTCTGAAAAGAAGTAGTGGGGTAATCCTGAATTAAAAAGTGTATACATATACCTTGGTACGCAGTGTGTCCGTGCATGTTATGGTACGGACAGGCTGCATGCCTGGAAGGGCAAAACAAATGCTAATGACCACCGCGCCCGGCAGTAGCTCACGCTTGAACTTGTCCCCCAGCCGTTTCATCGCTCCGGGAAATAAGTAACAAAGAACAATATCCGCATGCTCGTAAGAGCTGCTATAAATATCCCCACGTACATAACGAAGCCTTCCGCGGAGCAGATTCTGGCTTTCGTCTGCTCGCAGCATACGTGTGCCGAACCTAGCAAGCAGCTGGGATGTCCACAAGGGAATACTGGAATTTTCAATGCCTGTCAGCCTTTTGCCTGGACATTGGCGAATAACATCCATGCCAAGTGTTCCCCAACCCGATCCCGCCTCCACAATGCTGCTATATCCCGGAATCCGATTCACCTCAACGGCAACAGCCGAGCGTACAGATTTTGACGTAGGCATCGGCGATATCCCGTTTCTCCAGCTCACCAGCACAATCGACACCATGGATAACAAGGCTGCGAAGGCGATGAGCCAAGCGATGGCTTGAATCACGATCAATACTACCATTCCTTCTTCATCTGCTAGAAGTTGGCTTCAAATTCTCTTACTTTCTCCCAGCATTTCGTTTATTAACTTCATATGGATAAAGATCCTGAATTTCCTTGCTTTCAATATCTTGACCTACATAAAAAATCAGAGTGGGATCATTTGCTGGATGGGCATAAGAAAGATAAGTGCGATGTATAAAATCAAAGTCCATCTTACCCAGCTGGAAATCGAGTTGATATTTATCTTCTAAATAGACTTCAAATTGCTTTTTTAAAGCCAGAGACTTCCACGGAAGTCCAAAGAATAAAAAGTAGGTTCCTATAAGAAATATCAAAAAAATTAAGAGGAAAAGCGACTTTTTACTGAGAATGGTATGTTTTATAATTCATAACCCTCCCTAGCGTTTATTCTACATGAACTTTGCTGGACATATCAAAATCAACCTCTTCAAGAAATTCGATAACTTCTCCATTGGGACTATGAATGATCGCGTTTTTTATTAGAAGAGGCGGTTCGCCCAGAGACAGAGAGTCCGGTGCTATAAAAGCCTTTGCCCCATGTACAAGGGCTTTTTGATACATCTCCTCTACATTATCTACATAGAAGGCAAGGTGTAATAACGCTCCGTGCGCTATATCTTCATCAGACAAGGCTTTTTTTCCTTGAGCGGCGATGACTGCATCATTATCAAAAATCTCAATACAGGTTCTGCGGTCAGGCGAAATCAGCATGGAGGCTTCTTTGATCTGAAAGGATGGCAGACTCCAATGATGACCTAGCTTGAATCCTAAAACGTCAATATAGAATGAAATAGTTGCTTTATAGTCTTTAGCTTGAATCGCTACATGTGCAAGGCCTTTTACACTCATTTATAATCGCTCCCAACTTTAATATATACTTATTATAGTTGTATTAAAATATGAGATATATATATAAGATAAGTGTTTTGTAGTAATATGGTTATTAAATTTAAGGTATTTTAGTGGAATAAGTTTATTTTATAAAATGGGTTTAGGAGGCGCTTGCTATGGAACAACTTGTGGATGAGATTGATAAAAAGATTATGCAATTACTTCAGTACAATGCCCGAATGTCCATTTCACAAATCAGTAAAGAGGTTTCGATGTCACAACCCTCTGTTAAAGAACGAATGATCAAGTTGGAGGAAAGGAATATCATTTCTGGGTATCATACAGCTTTTAATCTACGAGATCTGGATCGGGGCACAACTACGTTTATTCTATTAAAAACAGAACATTGCCAAGAGATTACGGATTTTTGCAAATATGCTATGGAAGTTACCGATTTATATCGGATTAGCGGAGAATATAATTACCTCATAAAGGTGCAAACCGCGTCGATTGAGGAGTTAGCTGAATTCCAAGACAACCTTATAAAGTTTGGACCTTCAAAATCTCATATCAGTCTAAAAAATATATTGGAAAACAGGGTGTTGCTCTAAAGCCCATTTTCCAAACACAATATCTAGTAACCGCTTTCATTCCATTGTAGAATGGATGAAAACAACGTTAGCATTAACTCGGATACAAGGGAGCATGGGTATGGAGAGGTTTTTATTCAGTAAAAAGTATATTCCGTTCACCTATAAGATGATGATACCGTACCTCATTCTAGTATTGCTGACAGATGTATTGGTGGGTTATATAGCTTATACGATGCTCGTAGAGTCCAGAACGGAAATGGCGGAAACGAATGTCCGGACAGCTTTGAAGCAGACGAGGAACAATATCGAATATCAGACAGATGAAATCAAACGAATGACTAACTCGCTGTTTCTCAATACGAATTTTCAGAATGCTCTGCAGTTTAGGGGAGATGCATTGGAAAACATGCTCAAAATGAGGGATGATATCGTTCCTTATATGAAAGCCCCTCTGCAATTGTATGGGAACAATTTGAGACTTGTGCTCTATACCGCGAATGAGACGATGCTTGAAATCCCCGGTGATGATATGTCTGTACCTATCGGTAGAAGCGATTATTATATTCTTTCTGATCAGGTTATTGAAGATAAGGAATGGTTCAAGTCGATTGTTGCCAATAACAAAGACAGCTTGTGGCTTCAGGCGGACAGCGACAGTGAACTAAGCAATATTTCGTATTTCCGCAAGCTGGTTTCTTCTAAGGGAGGCCCATCGATTATTGGTTATATTCGCGTCACGGCGAGAATTGACGAGCTTTTTGGCAATTTCGATACCTTTCCGATTGAACAGGGCATAGACCTTCGTCTAGTGGATCGGGTTAGTGGATTAACGCTTTATGAACAAGGTATTGTCGATGAACATGCGAAGCAAGATGCTTATCTGATCATTAGTGAAGATATTCCGTTGTCTGACTATGCTATCGAGGTACGGGTGCCGCATGCCTACTTGAATAAAGATGCTAGCCGAATGCAGAAGGTGATCACCACGGTTTGTCTGATCAGCTTTTTAGTCATGGCGGTGATCGGCTTCCTCGTTGCCCGCATATCAGGCAAAAAAATTAAACGGATCGTATATTTGGTCCGGTCGTTTCAGGAAGGGAATTTTTATAAAAGAATTGGGTTTGCCGGGAATGATGAATTTGTCTACATTGCTAATAGTTTTAATCAGATGGCGACTAGTATCCAGGACCTGATCCAGAACGTCTATGAGCAAGGGATTCAGAAAAAGCAAGCAGAACTGGATGTGCTTCAAGCTCAGATCAGTCCGCATTTTTTGTACAATACATTGTCGACCATTGGCAGCTTAGCCAATTTGGGCGAAGTTGAGAAGGTTACACAGATGGTACAAGGTCTTTCTAAATTCTATCGCCTCACCTTGAATGAAGGACATGTCTATATCTCTCTTGAAAAAGAGCTGGAGCAGGTAAGGATGTACCTTGAAATTCAGAGGGTAAAGTATGCCGATGCGTTTGAGGTTTATTATGATATTGATCCTGATATTTTACAGGTTCCTATCATCAAGCTGATTTTGCAGCCATTTGTAGAAAATATATTCAAGCATGCTTGGTTTGGGGAGACGATTGCGATCCGGATTACCGGAAAACGGCTGGGTGAACGCATCGAGCTCAAGGTCATCGATAACGGAATTGGTATGCGGGCGGAGACACTGCGAAATATGCGTTCAAGCTCATTCCATTCGAGCAGCTATGGACTGAGAAACGTGGAGGAACGAATCAAGCTGAGATACGGCCATGATTTCGGCATTCATATCGGCAGTTACTTTGGGGCAGGAACGACCGTTCAAATTATCTTACCGGTGGATAATGCGGAAATCCGGGAAGTTATGGGGGAGTAAATAGTATGGCGATGGAGATCAACGTTCTGCTGGTGGATGATGAAGTGATCGATTTGGAATGGCTTAGACGGCGGGTGGCGGGCAGTGATCATTTGCCTTTGCATAGCGTGAGAACGGCAACTAGCGGTTTTTCCGCTTTAAAAATGATGGAGCAGCACCGCATTGACATCATTCTCTCCGATATCCGCATGCCGATTATGTCGGGCGTGGAATTTGCCCGGAAAGCGAAGGAGATTAACCCTGAGGTCCATCTGCTTTTTATTAGCGGACATCAGGATTTCAACTATGCCAAAGAGGCCATTCAATTAAATGCCTCCGGTTATTTGCTTAAACCCGTCGATGATGAAGAGTTAAATAAGACACTGACTGAACTCTGCGCCAAGATTGAGAAGGAGAGGAAGCAGCATATTTCCTTATCGGAAACACTGACGCTTGTGAATCAGGAGCTGCTGCTGCGCTGGTTTAATGAGACTGCCCCGGGGCAGGTGGAGACGCATATTCACAACGTTCTTACGTCTTACTTACAAGGCGCGTCGGCGGTTGCCATCGTCGAGATTGACGATATGGCACGGAAAATCCAAACTTGGACGGAAGAAGAGCGGAGTTTATGGAGCAGCACAGCCAATCATTTTATCCGGAAGTTCGCGCAAGATCAAAATTTAGGCATGGTCATCACAACCTATGACTATCATTTTGTGATCCTTGCTGCGGTTCAGGAACAATATTTTACCGCTTTGATGGAAGAGCTCATTCGGTCATTCTATCAGGAGTTTTCCTGTTCAATTACGATTGGAAGAGGGATGTACACAACAGAACTGGGTAAGCTGCATGATTCCTATCGGCAGGCTCAGGCTGCTTTAAGTATTAAATGGATTGTTGGGAAAAATAGAATCATCCAAGATGCCTCGGAATGGAGCCCGAAGGAAAAGATCGCCTCAGATTTAGAGGTTATAGTGGACCGGATGCTTAAAGCGATGCTTGATTACGACCTTACCACCATTGATGATTGTTTGCTGCAGCTGTTTGCCGGGGACAGTCCGCTCTCCCAGAAAAATGACATCTACGATATCATTATTCGAATTACCTCCAAGCTTCATGCCGATCTGCAGCAAATGAACGAGCATCTATACGAGATTTTGAATTGGGATTCACATCATCCCTTTGTGCTGTTTCAGTTTGAAACGGTGCATGATATTCTCTCTTGGCTGAGAAGAAGATTTTTTGAGTTGTCGGAGCTGCTTTATTTGAAACGGCAAAGGCAAAAGCGGAAGTTAATTGATGAAATCACGGAATATGTGAAAGAAAGATTAGATCAAAAAATAACGCTGAACGAAGTGGCCGCCCATTTCGATTTTACGCCTAACTATCTCGGTCATTTATTCAAGGTTGAAACCAACAGTTTATTCAGCGATTTTTTAAGTGAATTACGGATGAAACGGGTATGTGAGCTGCTCGAAGATCCGACTAAGAAAGTGTATGAGATTGCGGAACAAGCCGGATATAAAAATATTATTTATTTCAACAGACAGTTCAAGCAATGCATGGGCATGTCGCCCGGAGAGTACCGGAAGAAAAATAAAATCTAACAAAAAAGCGGTGAAAATGAAAACCCGGCGATGATTTTTCGGTTATTGGAGAATCGCTGCCGGGTGTTTTTGGTCTGCCGGCTAACCTTTTTTTGTCGAATCGTTGAATTAGTATTATGTTTAGTTGTTTCGCTGAATTATCTAGGCGCCTTCGCCCTTTTATAATAAGAGATATAGAGAAGAGAGGGGTGCAAAGATGAAAGGGCATACATTTTGGAGCGATTTAAAGAATTATAGGGTTCTCTTGCTGATGCTGGCTCCGGCGGTTGCTTTTTTCCTTCTGTTTGCCTATGTCCCGATGGCGGGCATTATTATTGCCTTCAAGCATTACGATTATGCGGGCGGTATTTTTGGAAGTGCCTGGAACGGGCTCGACAACTTCCGCTTTTTCTTTGAATCAGGTGATGCTTGGCGGGTAACACGAAATACAGCACTATATAACATTGCGTTTATCGTCGTCAATAACAGTTTGCAAATTTTTGCAGCGATTATGTTGTTTGAGGTCGGTGGTAAATGGTTCCGCAAAATCACACAATCGGCGTTGTTCCTGCCTTACTTTATCTCATGGGTCGTTGTCGGAGCGATTGCTTATAACCTGCTCAATTATGATATTGGCACCGTGAATGCTTTGCTCAGAGGTATCGGACTCCAGCCTGTCGATATTTATAATACACCTTCCTATTGGCCGTATATTCTGGTTCTTGTTTCTGCCTGGAAAAGTCTTGGATACGGAACGGTGATGTACTTGGCCGCGATTACGGGGATAGATACAGAAATGTATGAAGCAGCCGAAATCGATGGGGCTAATATTTTTCAGCGAATTATGAAAGTAACCATTCCGAATTTGTATCCAACGATTATTATTCTGGTGCTGCTGGCAGTCGGGAACATTTTCCGTGGTGATTTCGGGATGTTCTATAACATGATCGGCAACAACGGCTTGTTGTTCTCCTCGACAGACGTTATCGACACTTTCGTATTTAGGTCACTGATTACTTCGAATGATATCGGCATGTCAGCTGCAGCTGGTGTTTTCCAGTCCGTTCTTGGCTTCGCGACGATCATGTCAGTGAACTATGCTGTCCGTAAATACGACAAAGACCGCGCTCTGTTCTAATCGTATCAGGAGTTAAGTCTTTCATAATGGAGGTAACGATATGAAGCAGCTTGATCGTAAAATATTTTCAGGTATTGGTTATGTATCCCTGATTTTTCTCTCAGTTTTATGTATTTTTCCTTTTATACTTGTCGTATCTTCATCCTTTACGGAAGAATCCAAAATCCTAACGGATGGTTATCAATTTATACCGACTGCCTTCTCAACTGAGGCCTACAGCATTTTGTTTAAGTATCCCGAACAGATGATTCAAGCCTATATAGTGACAATAGGAGTTACTATACTCGGCACGGTGCTTGGCTTGTTTCTGACTTCGATGACTGCTTATGCGCTATCCCGAAAAGATTTTAAGTGGCGCAATAAATTTTCATTTTTCTTTTTCTTTACGACTTTGTTTAGCGGCGGTTTGGTTCCGTGGTATCTGCTTATGGTCAACTACCTTCATATGAAGGATACGCTGATGGCCTTAGTGGTTCCGATGATGCTCAATGTCTTTTATATCATTGTTATGAAGTCTTTTATGGGAAGCATTCCGGAAGCGATTGTAGAATCAGCAAAAATTGACGGCGCAGGAGACTTTAAGATCTATGCTCGTCTAATCCTGCCGCTGTCCAAGCCGGCGTTAGCTACCATTGGCTTGTTTCTAGCGCTGGCCTACTGGAATGACTGGTACAATGCATTGCTGTTTGTATCGAATGAAAACTTGATGCCGCTCCAATATTATTTGTATAAAATGCTAGGCAATATGGATGGCATGCGCAAAGCGATGATGGGTGCAGGGGCAGTCGTAACGACATCGATCCCAACCGAGAGCTTGAAAATGGCGATGACAGTTGTGGCCACTGGCCCGATTTTGCTGGCTTATCCATTCGTGCAGAGGTATTTTGTCCAAGGTTTGACGATTGGTGCTGTGAAAGGATGAACCCGGGGAAACTCGGTTTATCAATATAATTAAACACAAGGGGGAAGGCTTGAGATGCTGAAGAGAAATAGATTGATGATGCTAGCGCTCGTTTTAACCTTCGTAATGATTCTAAGTGCATGTGGTGGTGGCAATAACAATGCTAATACGTCTGCACAGGCTACAAATAATGCGTCAGAGGGAGGAAGCGACACTACGAACACCTCAGAACCTGCAACTACCTCAGACACCCTTGATACCTCTAAAGAAGTGAAGCTGAAAATGATTTTTGTTGGCCCTAAACCGATAGACTATGATAGCGTTTTTGCTGAGATTAATAAAAAGCTGAAAGAAAAAATCAATGCTACTGTAGAGGGCGAGTTCCTGGATTGGTCGGACTGGGCGCAAAAATATCCGCTGAAGCTGGCAGCTAATGAGGATTTTGACCTCATCTATTCGGCAAACTGGGCTGGTTACAATGACCAGGCGCTGAAAGGCGGATTCCTGGAATTGACCGATGAGCTGCTTACCCAATATATGCCGCAGACTTTAGCAGCTATGTCTGATGTGAGCTGGGATCAAGCTAAGGTAAACGGCAAACTGTATATGGTTCCGCAAAACAGAGGGGAATCCGTTGAAAAACTGATTTTGTACCGCGAGGATTTGCGTAAGAAATACAATCTTCCGGAGATCAACAGCCCAGAAGCGTATGCCACTTACTTGAAAACCATAGCACAAAACGAAAAAGGAATTACACCGTTCACCCCGGAAACAGGAGACTGGAAATATCATAATTTGGACCGTGTATTGCTGAAGCAACAAAACGAATGGAATATGTTTGATCTCGACCTTCCGTTTGCTTTCAAATTGACGGATGAAAAAGGGCAAGTATTTAACGTATATGAAACGCAAGAGTTTAAAGATCTACTCGTATATTACAAAGATCTCGCTGATAACAATGCATGGTCAAAAAACGTTCTAAACAGTAAAAATGATCATCAGGCCGATTTTAAAGCAGGCAAAACAGCATCGATTACGCACAACAACGGAACACTTGGAGCACTTATGGCTTTGATGCGCCAAGAGAATTCCCCTTATGAAGTAGCATTGGCTGACATCAACCAAGGCAAGAAGAAATCAGTGGCGATTTCCACCCAAAACGGTACTTCGATCCACGCTACTTCCAGAAATGTGGAACGTTCCTTGATGTTCCTCGATCTGATGCAAAATGATAAAGAACTGCACGACCTAATGATGTACGGCCTTAGCGGTGTACATTACGAAGCGGTTGGCGATGACAAATATAAAGCCCTTGAAAAGAATCCGAACTATACTGGCTTCTCTAACTGGAACTTCAACTCGCCACTTAACCGTGACAATGAAGCATTCCCGCAAGAAGCAAACGATCTGGCTAAAGGCTGGGAAGCAAATGTCTATCACTACGCGCTTGAAACCTTCGTATTCGATAACAGCAAAGTGAAAACGGAAATTGCCAACGTTGGTAACGTAATGCTCCGTTATGCGATTCCGCTCGAATACGGCGTAATCAAAGATATCGACAAAGGTCTTGAAGATCTGAACAAGCAACTGAAATCCGCGGGCATTGATAAAATCCAAACCGAACTGCAAACTCAAATCGATGCTTTCTTGGCAAACAAATAAGCTACGGAATAAGGGAGACCTAACAGTCATCAAATGGCTGTTAGGTCTCCCTGTTTAATTGGTCATCCGCGGTTGAACCCGCTATCGGACACAGTTGACCCTAATGGCAGCTTTATCGCACTTTTGGAATACTAACGGACTCCACAGTCGCTATTAGCCTAAAACACGCCTAGAATGAGGCTCAGGATAAAGAATAGCTGCACTGGAGTCCGAAAGTCTGCTTTAAAGGCTGAAAATCAGTAAATAAAGTCACCTCGGTCCGTTAGGCAGACCAGAAACAAAAGGCAGCAACCCTTTTGCTAGGGAAATGGATACTTAGGGAGAACGGCTACTCTTTGCAGAAAGGAATAAAAAAGAAGAACCGGCATGAGCTGCCGGTTCTTCTTAATATATAATTTGCGCGCAATGAAATAACGTGATATTATGAGAAGACCACTGTTAATCTGCGTATTTTAGACAGATTTATTATATCTTATTTATACATTAATAATACCACGGGGATTGGCAGTTTGTCAAATTTGTATTTTTGCTTCTTGATAACAACCTTGAAAAGGAGCGTGTTAGTAAAAATGTTAAACGAAAAAGATTGGCAGGGAGAACAGAAACGGCTAGATTCGGTCATGGAAGAATTGCAATCAAAGATTGGCGAGCTGGAACCGGAAGTGACAGGATTACGTGAACAGGTGACGGACATCCGCAAGCAGTTTTGGGAGGAAGTTACGGTCAATACGAGCACACATGAGGATTTCGAGGAGACCTTTTACAGTATAAAACAGCAAGAAGCGTTGTTGTCTGAACGGGAACGTAGCCACCGCCAACGGCTGCTGCGTTATAAAAACATGAAACGGCTGCTGCCGTCACCCTATTTTGGACGAATGGACTTTCAAGAAGATGGGTTGAACTCCAGTGAGCAAATCTATATCGGGGTGGCGTCTTTCATCGATGCAGAAGGTGTAAACTTTCTGGTATATGACTGGCGGACACCTATTGCAAGTATGTATTATGACCATTCGCCAGGCCCCGCCACTTACGATACACCGGGAGGACAAATCTCAGGAACGATGATGCTGAAGCGGCAATACCAGATCCGTCAGGGTCAGCTTCAGAACGTGTTCGATACGAGCTTAACGATCGGTGATGAATTACTTCAGCAGGTGCTTGGTAAGGGTGCGGATTCACAAATGAAGAGCATCGTGGCGACTATTCAGAAGGAACAGAACGCTATTATCCGCAACGATAGTAGCCGTATGCTCATTGTGCAGGGGGCGGCGGGCAGCGGAAAAACATCCGCAGCGCTGCAACGGGTAGCCTATTTGCTATATAAACACCGCGATAGGCTCAAAGCGGATCAGATTGTTCTTTTTTCGCCTAATCCGATGTTTAACAGTTATGTATCTACGGTGCTTCCCGAGCTTGGCGAGGAGAATATGCAGCAAACAACCTTTCAGGAGTATATTGATTATTGGCTTGGATCTACGCTTCGTCTAGAGGACCCGTTCGAGCAGATTGAATATGTACTGACGTCCAAAGCTTCTCCAGAGTATGAAGCACGGCTAACTGGAATGCAGTATAAAGCTTCAGAAGCCTTTCTGCATGCTTTGCAAAACTATGCGTTGTGGTTAGGGAAGGAAGGGATGTTGTTTCATAGTATCCGTTTTCGGGACCGCGAGTTGATTACTGCGGAGCAGATGAAATCGCAATTTTACAGCTATGATAGCTCCATCCGTTTGGCTAACCGCATCGTTTTATTGCGTGAATGGCTACTGCGTCAGTTGGCTTCGCTGGAGCGTCAGGAACAGGAGGCATTCTGGGTTCAAGATGAACTCGATTACCTCGATACCGATCAGTATGCCGAAGCCTACAGTGAGATACTTAAGAAGTATCGGCGGGAGGAAGCCGTCTTTGATTTTACGACTCAGTATCTTGAGAACTATGGGGATTTTCCTAATCAGGATCAAGGGGAAGAGAATGTTTTTGACTTTGGTCTGCAGGAAGAAGAACTGCTGCGCCGCATGATTGTGAAGGAGCACTTTACACCGCTGAGACGCGATGTCAAACGGTTTAAGTTCATAGATACGATTGGGTTATACGATCAGTTGTTTAGTGCCGATGCCAGTTATCGGCAAATGGCGAACGAGACTGAGGTGCCTGCTCAGTGGCAGGAAATCTGTAAGCAAACGAAGGAAAAGCTGAGCCGCGATGAACTCTTTTGCGAGGATGCCACTCCATTCCTGTATTTAAAAGAACTTGTCGAGGGTACTCGTATGAACACAGAAGTTCGGCATCTGTTTATCGATGAAGGCCAGGATTATTCGCCGTTTCAATACGCGTTTCTCAAACAGCTGTTTCCCCGCGCGCGCATGACTGTGCTCGGCGATTTCGGCCAAGCGATTTTCCCTCAAGCAACGAATTTGCACGAGGTGGATTCACCTTTGATCCGGCTTTATGGTGAAGATGAAACGTGCCTGATCCGTCTAATTCGAAGTTATCGTTCAACTCGTCAGATTGTGGAGTTTACGAAGGCGTTGCTGCCTAATGAGGAGATCGTACCTTTTGAAAGAGAGGGTAAGAAGCCGTTCCTAGTGAACGCTAGTAGCGATGTAGAGCGGGCGAAAAGAATTAAAGAAGATCTCGCGGCGCTGATGGCTGAAGGGCTTGACTCTATTGCCGTGATTACCAAGACTGCAGCTGAAAGCCGTGCGGCCTATGAAGAATTAAAGTCACAAGGATGCGAAGCTCTGCGGCTCATTACGAAGGAGACGCTCACTTTTGAGAAGGGCATTTTAGTAATTCCCGCTTATCTCGCGAAAGGGGTTGAATTCGACGCCGTACTGATTTATGATGCTTCCACACAGACGTATGATCGGGAAAGCGAACGCAAGCTTTTTTATACAGCCTGTACGCGTGCGATGCATCGGCTTCTGCTGTACACAACAGGTGAGTGGTCACACTTTATTCAGCCGTTAGAGGTATCTTTATATGAGGTTGTGCAATGAGATTGGAGAGATAAATGAGAAGCATATTGTATAAGTTTATGAGTAAATTTACATCTCTTAACGAAGTGGAACAGCAGGATATTGTTGAAGGTATTCCTATTGAGGAATACAAGAAGGGAACGGTACTCCTTAGACAAGGAGACGTTCCCTCAAAATGTTTTTTTGTGTTAAAGGGATGTGTGAGGCAGTCCTCGATAGATGAATCGGGCAAAGAAGTCACATCTAATTTTTATACGGAAGAGCAAGCGGTTTCGATTTTTAATCGGCATCAGGAGAGTAGACCCTCAGCGTACACCTTAACCTGCCTAGAAGACAGCATATTGGTGGTTGGTGATCTTATTGCGGAACAGGATATGCTCCATAAACACGCTCAGCTGGAAACCATGATACGCAAAATGGTAGAGGAAAACTTGGGTGAGGTTCAGGATGAGTTGACTTCCTTTATTGCTTCCAATCCTGAAGAACGTTACAAAGCCTTGTTACAAAAAAGACCTCATTTACTTACCCGTGTCCCCCAACATCAATTAGCCAGTTATTTGGGGATTACGCCAGAGTCATTAAGTAGAATTAAGAAGCGGGTTCATTCCGGTGATGAATAGCAAAATCGTTATACACTTTTGGGGATTTTTCCACCTCTAAGCAGTAGCCATATCCCAAAGCCTAGTTCTCCTACAATCATAGGAATAGTAAAAATAAAATTAAGTGTTGTAATGACCGCCTCATATTGTGGGAGAAACATTTTGCTTAGATGAATGATAATATAGCCTATTGAAGCAAGCAGCAGCAAGATGCTGATTACTTCAGGAATGACATCGGATTTTAAAGCCACATAGCCCACTATTAACAAATGCCCGCCAAAAACGACCAGCCCCATAGACCAAATGAATTGAAATGCATCCAGAAATAACATCATAAATGCTTGAGTTTGTTCGATTGTTAATGAGGAAAAGCCATTTGTGTTTCCCGTGAGCAGCAGCACAAATATCAAGGTTAATATAGAGATTGCCAATATAGCGGAATAGGTTAGACGGAGCCATGCGCCGAGTAATGAAAGATTTTGGTTGACGGGTTCTAGAAACACATAAAACGCCCAGGCGACCAGAATGTCAGTAATCATAATGATGATCCAGCCCAAGATTTCCCCTTTGAAAAGGTTGTTGGAAGATACGATGTTAATAAATGTGGCACTGGCATCGCCTTGCACAACAAGAGTCCCATGGACAAAGCCATATGAAAAAAATGAGGCGAGGGTCATGACGATCAGTGATATTCCAGCTGTTAAAGCGGACTTACGCTGATTCGTTAGGTCTTTTTCTGAGATAGCCATAAGATAGCCTCCTAAAGGACTTTTATTTCATTGTAATTAGGAGTACTATGTCGGGCATTGACTTAAATCAAGACTCTGAATTTAATCAAGCGAAGTAAGTATCACTGTTATTGCGTTATCAACAAAGGATCGCTCCGGGCGGGATTTCAAGAGTACAGTAAGCCCTATTAGCGATACGATTAGTGCTTGTGCCAAGGCCTTCGCATTTACACCACCCTTAAGCTCACCTGATTGTATACCGCGTTCAACAGTTTCTTGAAATATAACCGATAGATACATTTGGTGTTCTCTTGTAAGAATCTCGAACTTCTCATCATGAGGTGCCAGCTCGACCATTGTATTGATGCAAAAACATCCTCGGTTCACACTGCCTGCATACTCCTCCGCCACCACATCTTCAAAAAAACTACGAAAGGCTTTTTTCGCGGATGGATTGCTTTGAAGTTGGGCTCGGACACGGGAAGCATGGGACATCGTGTATTTACGTAGCGCAGCTTCGAATAATTCTTTTTTGTCTCCAAAAGCTGAGTATATACTGGGGCGTTGAATGCCCATTCTGAAAGTTAAATCGCTTAATGAAGTAGCCTCATATCCCTTCTCCCAAAATAGCTCCATAGCTGATTCTAATGCTTTTTCCTCGTCAAATTCGCGGGTTCGAGCCATTATTAACACCCCTCGTTTTATTTGATTTCAATGATTTATTACCGAACAGTATTTTATAATACTAGAACTAGTCGTCTATATTGTCAAATCAAAGTCGGTAGCATCAAATATTTATGTTGACACACACCATTTTGTAAGATAAATTTACTGAGCATAATAACATACTGATCAGTATGAAATTTGTTTGCGATTTAAATTTAACAGAGAAAGGGTGTTTCCAAAATGCAGGGGACTAAAGAGAAGCTTTCGTCACAAGAGACGCATACGCCATCTGATTCTATTCATGCTTCCTCGATGCCTCGGTATATGACACTTTTGTTTGCCGTTGTCTGCGGGATGTCGGTTGCAAACATCTACTTTGCTCAACCGTTGCTTGATCATTTGTCGAAAGAATTTGGTATTGATTATTCAACCATTGGTATTCTTATTACTATCACGCAGATTTTTTATGCAGTGGGGCTGTTACTACTCGTGCCACTAGGAGATTTACTGAATCAGCGCCGCCTGATTATCGGCCAGATGTTATTATCTGTGGTGGCTTTGATTATCGTGGGTACTGCCTCTTCCAGCACGGTACTATTCGTAGGTATGGCCTCAGTGGGACTACTCGCTGTTGTAACGCAGACGCTTGTTGCGTTCGCGGCGACAATGGCTGCCCCTGCCGAACGCGGGCGAGTCGTAGGCATGGTCACAAGTGGAATTGTGATTGGAATACTTCTTGCGCGATCCATTTCAGGAATACTTACAGATCTTGCAGGTTGGCGTTCCGTATACCTTTTTTCTGCTGCTTTAATGCTTTGTATGGTGTGTACATTATTTAGGGTGTTGCCAAATGTGAAACGTGAGGTAAAAACACTGTCATACGCTCAGCTGCTTAGCTCAGTGTTTATGTTGTTTGTACAAGAGAGAGTATTGCGTATCCGCGCTATTCTGGCTTTGCTGATTTTTACTGCTTTCAGTATTCTGTGGACTTCTGTGGTCTTGCCTCTTAGTGCTCCGCCGTTATCACTTTCACATACTGCAATTGGGGCATTGGGTCTGGCGGGAATTGTGGGAGCATTAGCTGCTGCACGGGCGGGAAAGCTAGCGGATCAGGGTCATGGACAGAGAACGACAGGCATAGCTTTACTTCTATTGTTGATTTCATGGTGGTTTATCAGTTTTACGGAGCAGTCGCTGTTGGCATTGGTCATTGGTATTGTTCTGCTTGATTTGGCAGTGCAGGCGGTGCATGTCACCAATCAAAGTATAATACTTACCTTGCGCATGGAGGCACGTAGTCGGCTCACCGCAGGGTATATGGTTTTTTACTCCATTGGAAGTGCTACCGGATCGATTGCTTCCACTCAAATATATTCTCACTATGGCTGGAACGGGGTATGTTGGCTCGGGGCTTCTGTTAGTGCTGTGGCTATTTTATTTTGGGCTTTAACCTTGCGTGCTACGAATGCCGCGTTGCAACGGCGCCCTGCTTGGAAATAATCGGGGCAAGTCAATAAGGGTGGAGGTTCCGCTTTCCGGGCATGTTATTTAAAACAGGTTTGGGAGGGGATAAGGATGTCTAGAAGGAACAGGAAATATGCAGTGCCGGGAGCCAGCCGCGGAATGCAAATTTTTAAAGCGGAAGTGATGCGGCGCGAGGGGTATGATGTAGATCCAGAGCGGCCTGATGATGTGAAATACGAAGTTGCAAAAGAACTGGGTGTCCCTTTGGAGCGCGGTCAAAATGGTCATTTGAGCACAGAATCGGTGGGCCAGATCGGCGGTAAAATTGGTGGATCGATGGTCCGCGAAATGATTCGTCTCGCACAGCAGCAATTGGTGGATCAGGAAAGGCAGTAGCATTTTTCTAATTTATGTTGCAGAGATCGCGGGAGGCGGTTTTCGTCCTATATTGTAGGGAATTGAGACCGTCTTTCTGTGTTTGTAATTGGGAATTGAACGTAAAAGAGTATTATTTGCGTAAACAGGAGCTTCGTGAATTTACGGAGCTTCTTTTTATTATAAAAAATAGAAGTAATAATCTTGCCGATCTGAACATTATAAATCCTCCTTGTTGGAACAACATCCTTAGTTTGGATTGTTTTTTACTATACGGTTCTCTATACTCTTCATAATACTTGAAGTAGGAGTGGATAATAGATGATCCGTCTGAAGGATATAGGGAAGTTCGAGGAACTGCCGCAAATGGCCATGCATATTTACAAAGGAAATATTCCGGAATTAGAGGCTGCCATTAGAGCAGGCTGGGATATTGAAGAGGGCATCGTCCTTAGCAAATATACCACGTTAACCCCGTTAGATTTGGCGCTTATATCAGAGAGAATGGATGTCATAAAGCTGCTGGTACAGCACGGGGTAAATCTGAATGTGAAGAATAATCCGGCTTTTTTGCTCGCGGTTCGCTATTGCAAAGAAGATATCGTCCGCTATATTGCAGCACAAGGGGCCAAACTGGACAAGCTTAATCAGGTCAAGTCAGGTGCATATTCGCAGGCCTACTATGGCAACAAAAACAATATCCCGCTCATACATGAGCTAGGATTAGATATTAAGCAGCATGGTGGGGCTGTATTACGCAAAGCAGTGTCAGATCACGACCTTAAGACCGTTGCTTATTTATTGGATCATGGGGTGGACATTAATTACAACAATTCCGATATGGTCTATCCTTATCAAGCCACTCCGTTAACGGTTGCCACAAGAATGGGTAATCAAGCGATGGTACAATATTTGATTGAACGTGGTGCAGACGTTACCTTGGCGGAAAAAGATGGCGATCGCCCTTACACCATTGCTGTGAGCAATAAGAATACAGCTTTGGCTGACTTTTTGAAATCGTTAGAGCCGGCTGAATTTCATGATATCGAGAATAAGAAGTTTGAGCTGAGAAAATATAAATTGTCTGATGAATTGGTTAGCTTTCTTACTGGAACAAAACTGCGTCTTGAGCTAACACAAAATGAATATGAAATTAGATATATCGACTTTTTCACATTAACTGATACCATTGAAATAAAAATCGGCCGGCAAAAGCTGCTCCGTCTGTCAGCCGATATAGATAATTACTCTGATCTGCTGCTTATGTGGAATCCGAAGAAAAAAGGCCTGATAGGCTGTTACGACGTGGAACATCAGACGTACGCGGATTTATGTAGTTTTGCAGATTTTCTCACGCAACCGGAGATATACCTGATTAATTTTCTTGAAGGAACATAGTTGTTAATATCTCATGATCTGTCTATTTCTTTTGCAGGAATCATTCTATTCGTCGTTGAATATATCCCGGTAACCGTATTACGTATTCAAAATACGTAGCCACAGGAGGAGAACAACATTGAAATCGATTACCGTTCAAAGCCTTACGGAAACGTTTAAGCTGGAAGTGCTTGCGGGTGCTAGCTGCATGGACCGCGAGATCACTCGCTCTAAGACACATAGACCTGGCCTGGAGTTCGTGGGTTACTTCGACTTTTTCCCCATGAAGCGAGTACAAGTATTGGGCCGTAAAGAAATCAATTATCTGCTAAAGCTAAGCGTTGAGCAACGCAAGTTACATATTGGCAATATCGTTAAGTATCATCCCCCATGTTTTATTGTGACGACGGGTCAGCAGGAGATTCCCTATTTGACTTTATTCTGCGACCAAGAAGGTATACCACTACTTCGGACGGAAGAGACGACGTCAGAGTTCATCGCAAAGATTGATACTTATCTGGTGAAGGCGCTGGCGCCAGAACTTTCAATTCATGGAGTGTGTGTGAACGTGTCTGGCATAGGTGTCCTATTGAGAGGCAAGTCCGGGATCGGAAAAAGCGAAACCGCTCACACGCTCATTAGAAGAGGCCATCGGTTTGTAGCCGATGATGTAGTTGTGCTTAAGAAGCTGGGACCGGCGACGCTTCTCGGCACGCATAATGAAACGACCCGTGAATTCCTAGCGCTGCGCAGTATTGGTCTGATCAATGTTGTACGGCAGTACGGGCGTAGAGCTTTTCAGGAAGAGACACGAATTGTACTCGACATCGAGTTGTCACCATGGCGGGAGAATTCCTTGAATAATGAGCTCGAAATCGAACCCCAGTTCACAGACTATCTTGGCGTGCAAATTCCGCATATTGAAATTCAGCTTCAGCCTGGCCGTGACGTGGCTGGCCTGATCGAAGCGGCTGCGAACAATTGGTACCTTAAGCAGCTTGGCTATAGTGCCGCTGAAGAGTTCCTGCAGAGGATCGAAAACGGGATGCAGTCGTAAAGGCAGGATAGAAAGCAGCAATTATAGTTACCATAATTAAAATGGTTTTCTGTATACGAAAAACAGGCCGCAGATAAACGCTGCGGTCTGTTTTTCACAGCAAAAAGGGAAGTTGCTTTTTGATTGATAGGGCTAGGACATGCGTTATTGGCTGGGCATAGGTTAGAAATGGTATAATTTCTAATAGGTATTTTGAGTGATCGTTAATAGGAGGTATTAATGATGAGTGATGAGTTATTGGCAAAATTGGATGAATGGCATGAGGAAGATGAATTTCAAGAAATCGTGGATGCAATCACGGAAATTCCTGAAGAGGAAAGAGATTATGTTCTAACTAGTCATTTGGGCAGGGCGCTTAATAATCTCGGGCAATATGAAGAGGCTTTAGAGCAGTATTTGAGCATTGAAGATGAGGGTGAAGGTGACCCGCTCTGGCATTACCGTATCGGGGTTTCTTATTATTATCTGAAAAGATATGACGAAGCTTTAAAAGCGTTTACGATTGCCGATCAGCTGGAACCTGATGATGAAGACACATTGGAGTTTCTGGGCTGGATCAAACGTAAATTGGCTAAAAAAGCTGCGAAAAAGCCTGTAAACAAACCTGCTAAGAAGCCTGTAATAGCGTTGGATGCCACTAATTTCTGGGATGACAGCGAGTATGCGTTCTCAGAATATATTTCTGACCCGCCTTCAGATGCATTGATTACTTCTGTACAAGAAGAGCTGGTCTTCAAGCTGCCTGCTTCCTATGTGGATATGATGAAGTTACATAATGGGGGAATTCCTCATAACAATCGTTATCCGATTCCGGGAACAGGAGAATTTATTACGATTTCTGGTATCCTCGGAATTGGACGAGATAAGAATAAGTCGCTGTGTGGGGCTTCAGGCAGCCGGACTGTGATTGAAAATGGACGTTATCCTGAAGTTGGTGTGGTGATTTGTGATTGTCCTTCTGAGAATGAAGTGGTGATGCTGGATTACCGTGAATTCGGAAATGATGGCGAACCTGAGGTTATTCATGTAGATCGGGATAACAAATACAAAATCACACGTTTGGCTGACAATTTTGAGACCTTTATCAGCGGACTGGTGAAATAGTCCGTTTCGCTGGCTAAGAATACTTATAATCCAATCAAGGCATTCCTTAAGAGGAGTGCCTATTTCTATTAGGGGATTATTAGGGAAGCGTCTTTCGGACTCAGCTGACCTTAAATGCAGCTTTTTCGCATATTTGGAATGCCAACGGACCGTATAGCAGCTATTGGCATAAAAAACACCCAATATGAACCCGATTCATAGGAATAGCGTCGCTGGAGTCCGAAACTACGCACAAAAGGCTAAAAACATGCCTATAACGTCATCTGGGTCCGAAAGCCTCAGTGGACGAATACGATTCGGCGATTTAGCTGAAGGTGAGGCTGATTCGAAGTCGTCAGGCTTTAACTAGCCAATAATCGTTCTTGAGTCAGCTAACCAACGACCCAAAACACAGAGCAGCGGTGCTCCCATTAATGGGGAACCGCTGCTCTATTGTCTTTTTCTCGGATCATTGCTGGGTATTAAACACCTTAGATTGCAGGATATCGAGGGCATGGTTAATCTCGGCTAATTCCTCTGGGGGAACCTCTTTAATCCGGTTTAGAAAACGTTCACCGATCCGTTCAAAAGCCTCGTTCATCATCGCTTGTCCAGCATCAGACAACCGGATCATTTGCTTACGCCTGTCCTCGGCGACATCAAGCTTCTCACACAGGTTTTTTTCTGTTAATTTCTTCAGCTCACGGCTGGTATTCGGCATAGAGATATTCTTACAATCGCTGATTTGGCTGAGGGTAACAGGCTGGCTAACCGCAATATATTCCAGAATACTATATTGAACGGGAGTAATGCCTTCCGGTCTAACATCTTTGGTAAAGTCAAATGTTACTTCATGGACTGCTGTCGTAAAGGTAACAATTTTCTGAAAAAACGCTTGTTTGTCCATAAGGATCACCTCTTATTGTAAACCTTAACAAAATAATTATCATAATACAATTATCATTTGACAACTAAATAACGGTTGTGATACCATTTTGTTATCAAATGATAATTAAAGAGGTGGAGCAATGAACGTTTTAGTCATCTATACACATCCGAATCATAAAAGTTTAAGTTATGCTTTTTTCAATAAAGTCATTCAGGGAAGTAATGAGAATCAAAAGATCACGAAGATAGAGGTCCTTGATCTTTACGAAGAGCAATTTGATCCTGTGCTGGTATTTAATGAAAATAAACGTAGAAGAGACATGCATATCGATCCCAAGCTCGAGAAGTATCGGGAGCAGATTCGTCAGGCCGATAAAATTGTGTTTGTGTATCCAATCTGGTGGGGACGTCCTCCCGCGATGTTGCTCGGTTATATTGACCAAATGTTTGCTTCTAATTTCGCTTACAGAGAAAAGGGTGGTCTCATCCCCGAAGGGCTGCTGAAAGGAAAGTCTGTGGTTTGCATTTCCAGCATGAAGGGGCCGACCCTTTATCCTTTATATTGGCTGAATAATTCCCATAAAGTGCTGATGAGAAAAGCACTATTTCAATATTGTGGCATCAAGAAAGTGAAGTTTTTCGAATTTGGGAATATGGAGAGTCCAAAAGGGAAACATGATAAGAAGTTAAATCAGGTGTACCAATATTTTAAAGCTGTGGCTAATTAATACCTCAAAGATATCTGCTGTATGATTATTTGGACTCGTCATAAAGGTCCTTCTTAAAAAAAACATCAATGTTAAATGCCGAATATATAGCTCTAAAAATGCTAAATTCATAAATTTGATTCATACTGCATAGGACTTACTCATTTTGTTAGAGAGGTATCAAAATACTATATAAGTTTAAAATAACCAGTCACCGGAAATCAATCGGTGACTGGTTATTTAGTTTCGCTTAAATTCAGAAGTCAGTGTATAGAAAAAATAAAGTACTAGATTGAGGAGCATTGAGCGGTTATTGGACGTCCACAGTACGGTAACTATGAGATCTGGCCAATTTTTGTGAAAACCTCAAGCTACTGAATGGAATAATGATTTTAATTTAGTCATGTTATTTGAAAACCAAGCAAGTGAAAAATAGATGTAATTCCTGGATTGACTCACCAAAAAATGGCATGTATATTTATATATATGAATTAAAGTAAATTATTACAATTAATTTTAAATAATAGGATTGGAGGAATTTAGTTTGAATAGTGGTATTTTAAAGAATGGCTCAGAAGAAATAAACTTAACTCCACTGTATTTTGATTATTGTGCTTCTACACCAATTGATCCTATGGTTTCACAAGTTTTAATGAGTTCATCATTAGAATATTATGCAAACCCTTCCTCGACACATATGATGGGTTTAGAGATTGAGCAGCTAATTAATGAAGCACGAATTTCTATTTCAAATTTATTAGGTGTGAATTCCTCTGAATTAATATTTACTTCTGGAGCTACTGAGAGTAATAACTTAGCTATATTTGGTGTTATAAGGGCATTACAAAATAATAATAGACGACTCCATGTCATCACTACTAAAATTGAACATCCTTCTGTTATACGTTGTATAGAATTTTTAAATGACCAGGGAGTAGACGTAACTTATTTACCTGTTGATTGTAATGGAATGGTGAATATTGAATCTTTGAAAGAAGCAATTAAAGAAAACACTGCTTTAGTAAGTATTATGCAAGTAAATAATGAAACAGGTGCTATACAACCTATCGAAGACATAGGGAATTTGTTGAAAAATTATCCTCACATTTATTTTCATGTTGATGGAGTACAGGGATTTGGAAAAATAGCTATTTCTTTAGAATACGTAGACCTTTATACCATATCAGCACATAAAATTGGAGGCCCAAAAGGGATGGGGCTTTTAATGAAGAAAGGACATGTCAATATCTCTCCTATTATGTTTGGAGGAAATCAAGAATTTGGTATTAGACCAGGAACAACCAACATTACTGGTGTCCTGAGTATGCAAGAAGCCATTAAGATAGCTGTTAACCAACAAGAAGAGAGATTAAATTCTTTAACAATGATATATAAACGGGTTTATTCAGTTTTACATAATATAGACGGTTTGCACATCAATAGCCCAAGTCCTGGTTTAGGTTCACCCCATATTTTGAATTTTTCATATACAGCTACAAGTTCAGCTATTTTTTTATCTATATTGGCCAAAAAGGGGATTATTGCATCGTCACAGTCTGCTTGTTCTTCTAAGGGGAGTAAAGAAAGTCGGGTGCTAATGGCAATTTGCAATGATCAGGCTATAGCTTCCAGCAGTATTAGACTCAGCTTTCATGAGTCAATTACTGATGAAGATATCGACCGCCTAATTGAAGCGCTAGAACAAACAGTTATTTTAATAAAAACAAAAAAAGTATTCTCCTTTCTGGCAGATAAATCTCTTGAAGAACAAAATATTTACTCGTAATTAGGAGGAAAATTTAATGAATACGCAAACATCAATGATAGATTCACTTTTCAAGCCTCCTAGAAACTTTAGTCCTGAGGTAGGAGACTATTTATCGAACTTTGATATTGACAATAGTGACTGGAAACTGCTTGATTTAATCCGCAATGAACATATTCTTGCCGTTTTTCTTAGTATGGAATGTAAAGCTTGCGAGGTTGCTATGGAGGTTATTGATGACTACATCAACCAACACTCTAATCTTAATGTAGTGATTTTTATGAATGTCGATGCAAATACAGTAAAGGAATTAAATTCTTATTTTCAAAATAGAGCTCGTGTATTCTCTCTTAGTAAACAGAGGATGAAAGAAGAATTACTAATATTTAATTATCCAAAGGCATTTACACTTAATAAGTTCGGGCAAATCTTAAAAGCTGAAAACTGTGGGGCGGATTTTATGTTAGATATCTTGACTCAGCCCCTCAGAAAGATCCTCTTAAATTATTAATTTTTTTATAAGGAGGTTTGAGATGATTTTAAAAGACGTTTTGAAAAGAGCTACTCTTTTAGAAGATGAAGTAGTAACTGCGGAAAAACGATTTGAAAAGATATTTGAAGAAATCCCTCTGCCAGCAAAGGAAACAATTTATTGTATGGTTTCCTTCAGCTGCCTGCATTGTGTCGATGTTATACCCAAATTATCACAAGTTGAATTAAACGGTGAGTTTATATTGGTAACCGATGGAGAAGAAGCAGATAATGAGACTTTAATAAATGAGTTGGGCTTTGATTTTCCAGTAATATCTTATACAAGTCCTTATATTCAATTAGGCATTGTTAATACTCCTACATGTGTGCAAGTAAACTCTGCAGGTGAGGTTATCAGAGAACAGTATACGGAAAATATAGATGAATTATTAAGATTTTTACATGACTTTGATTAAAGTACTATCTAAAGGGTGTGGAGGAATATATGGATTCAGTGAAGGCAAGTCTATTTGTAGCATCCTCTGGCTTTTATAGTCACGATACTGGCTCTCATACAATGGAACATATTTTGAATAGAGTTAACGTTTCATATCTACCTTGCTCTATCAAAACGTTTGTTTTAATTAAATTGCAGCTGCCGTTTCCTGAGTATGAAGAAGAGGGATATTTAGATGTCTATGCACCTGATGGGAAAATTGATATGAATTCTTCTCTCTTTCCCATAAAAAATTATAGACCCCAATACATGTTTCCAGGTGGAGATACTAGTATTCAAGTGAATTACCCTATAGTCCAAGAGGGGAATTACATATATAAAATGTGCATACATGGACAAGTCATTGCAGAATATCCACTTTATATTGGTCTGGATAGGAATGAATAATGTATATCAAAATGTTCATAAGCATTGCGTCCTTTTTCATAAGGCCACTTTAAATCAGAAAAAGAAAGTTCTAATTCTTAGTATTCTTTTTTTCATTGAAAGCTGTATTCCGGCAGCACAGATTTATATTATCAGTAAACTAACTGATTCTATAAGCAATGTGTTCCAATTTGGAAAATTAACTGAGAACTTAATTTTCTTTTTTAGTTTAAATATTTCATTATTGGTTATTTCTAGTTTTATTATTGATTGGAAAATGCTACTCATTAAACGTCTTAACCAAAATGCCGATTACTACTTAGAAGATATGAAGGCTCATAAGTTAATGGACACACCTGTAATTTATTTTGAGGATACTAACAATTATAACCTGCTTGAGAGAATCAGTGGTTTAGGATCAAAATGTATAAGTACATTTGTTTCATTATTGGGATTATTGAAAAACGTATTTATTTTAATCTCTTATTTAATTTTGTTAGTGAGAATTAATTGGAGCCTAGGAATTGTTCTTGTTATCTTGATTATTCCTAGTCTCTTTATTTATCTTAAGGCCTCAAAAGATCAGTATCTTCAAGGATTTGCACAGTCATTAGACGTGAGAAGAGCGGGGTATCTAATTAATTTATTCAAGGATAGAGAAGCTCAACAGGAATTGAAGATATACAATCATGGTCAGTTTCTTCTGGATAAATGGAAATCGCTGTATTGGAAAACATCAAATGACCAGTATAAGTTAACTAAAAGTGTTACATCAAAGAAAAGACTATTTTCTAACCTTACCCATTTATTTAATACATTTTATTTTTTTGGATTAATTTATTTTGGAACTCATGATGGGATGACAATCGGTGAATATATTGCGTACTCCTCTTTGTTTACGTCTAGCATGGCAGGAATCATTTCATTAGTAAATGACGCCGGGTCTATCTATGGGAACTCGTTTGTAGTTGAAGAGTTTTATGATTTTGTTTTCTGCTCAAAGGAAAAAGATTATATAGAGGAAGCTTCTGATCAATACGAAATAAACTTGCAAGATGAAATTACCGTTAAGAATTTATCTTTTCAATATCCCGGACAGGCTAATTCAGTATTAAAAGATATATCATTCAGTATAAAAGCTGGAGAAACGGTAGCAATCGTAGGAGAAAACGGATCAGGAAAAAGCACTTTAGCGAAATGTCTTATAGGTTATTATGAGCCGACTTCGGGTTCTGTTTTCTATGACCACAAAAAAGTGACTAAGAAAAATGCAAATAAGGTGTGGAGTAAATTAACTGTTTTATTTCAAAATTATGTTAAGTATGAATTTACTTTGGTAGAAAATGTGTTGTTTCATCGAAGTAATTCGTTGAATGATTTGAATAAATTGGAGAGGCAAAATACATTCGAAGATTACAACATAATTTCTAAACAATTATCTGCAGGTAAAGATTCATTATTAGGAAGAGTATACGGAAATGGAACCGAGCTTTCTGGAGGGCAGTGGCAGAAAGTGGCTCTGACAAGATCACTTATCAAAGAGGCGGATATATTCTTATTGGATGAACCTACATCTGCAATGGACCCTTTATCTGAAAGAAAGCTGTTCGATCTTTTTTTTGAGATGTGCTCTGGGAAGACAGCAATTATTATTACTCATCGTTTAGCCAATTGTAAGAAAGCGGATAAAATAATTGTTCTTGATAAAGGGGCAGTTGTAGAATTTGGAGATCATGCTAGTCTGTTGGAATCAAGAGGAGTGTATGCTGCTATGTTCACTGCTCAAAAAGAGCCATTTGATTTAAATGTGAAATAATAATCTTGAAAGGAGGTGAGAAGATGGGACCGATATGCGGCGAATATGAAGATTGTTATGATACACCGTGTAGTGGAAGACGTTCAAAGTATAGACAAACGTACAGATGCTCAGAGATTGCAGCAACAGTAACCTGTGTTACTTTTGGTGGATCTTATTGTGATGGCAAGTGTTCCACTTGCAGTTCATATGTGAGTTCAACTTTTATCTCGTGTTGTCCTTAGGGAACTGGCATCTTCTTATTGTTTTAATCATCAATTAATACAATGGCAACTAAATCTTCGGAAGAAGAATTGGTTGCCATTTTTATAGGGTACAGTGTCGGTTCACGACTAACCGGTGAACGACCCAAATATTAGAGTCTTCTTTAACTCGGTACTAAAAATCCGTAAAGTGGTTCAAGGCTTCATCCGATGGATTAATGAAATACGGCTGAACAGTTGTGTCTCCAATTCTAAATGTTAAATGCCAAATATATATTTGACTAGCCAGAACCATTTTATTGTTGCTGGCTAATTTTTTTTGTTGGCTTTTGAAATAAGGGCTGTTATATTTGAAAATACTATGTAACTTAAGGTTCAGCAACTGGGTATCGACACAATGGAGAGGCGGATTTACATGCAACAAATGTTAGACAGTATGATTAGCGCAACAAATGACTTTCTTTGGTCGAAGATTTTGGTGGTTCTGCTTATTGTTTGTGGAATTTATTTCACCATTCGATCGAAGTTTGTTCAGTTTAGCATGTTTAAAGAAATGTTTAGGGTCCTTAAAGAGTCCAATGAAAGGTCAAAAGATTCCATTTCGTCATTTCAGGCTTTCTGTATCAGTATGGCAGCAAGGGTTGGGACAGGGAATATTACAGGGATCGCAATTGCTATAGCAATAGGTGGACCAGGGGCTGTTTTTTGGATGTGGGTCATAGCTATTATTGGATCAGCGTCCGGATTTATTGAAAGTACTCTGGCACAGGTGTATAAAGTGAAGGACAAGACTGGATTTCGTGGGGGGCCCGCCTATTATATGGAGCAAGGCCTGAAAAAACGTTGGATGGGCGCGGTATTTGCGGTTCTGATCACGTTATCCTTTGGTCTTGTATTTAATGCAGTTCAATCCAATACGATTACAGTGGCCTTTGAGAATTCATTTGGCACTAATCGGGTGATTCTTGGACTTGTAGTCGCTGCTGCATTTGCTGCTGTTATCTTTGGTGGGGTTAAACGTATTGCTAGAATGTCCGAATATATTGTAGTGGTAATGGCAGGGATCTATATTGGGGCTGCTGTTATTATTATGTTAATTAATATTACGGAAATACCGGCGATTCTGGCGATTATTGTGAAAAGTGCTTTTGGATTTGAGCAAATCGCAGGGGGATCTTTTGGGGCAGTTATTTTGCAAGGGGTGAAAAGAGGACTATTCTCCAATGAAGCGGGGATGGGTAGTGCTCCTAATGCTGCGGCAACTGCAACAACTAGTCATCCGGTGAAACAAGGGCTGATGCAAGCGCTGGGTGTACTTACAGACACGTTACTTATTTGTTCTAGTACTGCTTTTATTATCTTGTTATCGGATGCGTATAAACAGCCAGGGCTGGATGGAATTAAGCTGACACAAGCGGCATTAAGCGAACATATTGGTTCGTGGGCTTCTGGATCCCTAGCGATCATGATTTTGTTGTTTGCTTTCAGTACGTTAATCGGAAATTATTATTATGGTGAGACCAATATAGAATTTTTGAACTCCAATAAAAAAGTATTACTGATCTATAGATACAGCGTCTTGGCGATGATTATTTTTGGCTCCGTGGCTAAGGTCCAATTGGTATGGGATTTGGCTGATTTATTTATGGGCTTCATGGTCATCGTGAATTTGATCGCTATTCTTCTATTATCTAAGGTTGCCTTTGCCGCCCTGCAGGATTATAAGCGCCAGAAGCGCGCAGGGAAGGACCCTGTCTTTTATAAAGATAGCATAGTGGGTCTGGAGAACGTGGAATGTTGGGACAATTCTTCAGAGATAAAAACATAGTAGGGTAAGTATTTGCGGGCTCAGGAAACTGAGCCCTTTTTGTTGTAGGCACTTAAATGTCTATGCATTATTTGTTGAGAATTTCTTCTATGATTTGTTTTGACTCTATTTTAAACTGCTCAATATTTTCGCTTACAAGCAGCACTTTTTTATTGTCCAATAGGATATATGAAGGGTAAGTGTTGGTCTTCAAATCCTCTTTTAAGCGGTCCCCCTCTTTCGAATCTTTTTTGATAACACCTGCTTTGCTGATAGAAGTCATATTTTCCTTGTAAATATCCTCAAGCTCTTTAGTTTGCTCAAAAAAACGATCGTTCTCCGATAAAATTAGGATTGAAAAAGATTTATTTTCTTGAGTAAGGTATGGCGTCAAAAAGTCATCTTTTTTCTGATTACCATTACAAGCTGCGATAAAGATTAAAGTAATCAAGCTTATCAGCATAATTACTAAGGCGTTTTTTTTCATATATACACCCTATTCTTTTTTATTCATAACGACAATTATGTTTTGAACTCCACATTAACTTCTAGACTTACTAGATCATATCCTGTTTTCAGTTATAAATGAAAATAATGAAATATTTTTTGAAAAAAAGCAAAAAAGACTTACATTAATCAACTTTATATTGTTATAATAACAAACAGACCGGTTGGTATGTTAGGGGGAGTACGTTATTGTGGATACAAAATCGCTAATGATTGATACAGCTACACTTCTTTTTCAGCAAAAAGGATATAAAAATGTAGGCGTGAATGAAATTTTAAAAGCCTGTAATGTGACCAAAGGAGCGCTTTATCATCATTTTCCAAATGGAAAAGAAGAACTATTAATTGCTTGTTTAAAGGGCTTAAATGAAGCAATTACGATAGATATTGAGGATATTTTTAAAAAGCATCCATCGACGTTAGAAGCTATACAATCCATGATCGACAAGTTGATTCACAACTTAGAAACCGAGGGCACGATTACCGGATATACCTTTAGCAGTATTGTCAGTGAAATGGCTACGGTGAGTGAACCTGTTCGCCAGGCATGTAGCTTGCTCTATGAGAACATGGAACGAATTTACTGCGATAAGCTTGTAACTGAAGGTTATTCGCAGGAATCAGCCTTCGAGATGGCATTGTGGATGACGGCTTCGATCGAAGGGGCGATGATGTTGTGCCTAACGCAAAAATCTACAACTCCCTTAAAAACTATCGCCAAACTATTACCGACAATATTGAAAGGAAGAACATCATGAATCAAGAAGCAAGATTACCAAGAAACGCTAAGGAGGGGGCATTATATGGTGCAATCATTTCTACACTGACGGTACTGTTTATGTCTTCAATAAATATCATTTTAGGGGTTGGAGAATTTAATGGTGAGGTTGCCTTAACGATTCTTAAGGTGTTTCCGATCATTTGGGTAATTGTCATGATTATTGAGCCTGTTGTTATTGGCCGTATTGCCGAAAAGCTGACAGCTATATTCACACAACCTACAGATAGCTTCAACGCCAAAATCCTATTCCGTATCCTATTCACCGTACTAGGAATGTCATTTTGTATGACGTTTATTGGAGACATTATCGGAAACGGGTTGAGTTCTCAAACGTTTAATCACTTCTTAGCCAATTGGCCAAGAAATTTCCTAATTGCACTGTTCGCTGAAAGTATATTGATACAGCCGTTTGCAAGATTTGTGATGGTAAAGCTACATGCTTCTCAGGACAAAAAGAAATCCAGCGCTGTTGGCGTAACTATACATGGATTATCAGAACAAAATTCCTAACCTAAATAAGCTCTCAGGCGAAGCGATTCGTTTGAGAGCTTTTCTATTACCGTGTATAATGATGTTTTGGTTGAATAATTGAAACTCAAATCTTTGCCCGATATCTTTCGGGTAAGCCCTCCTATAAAAAAATGAAAGCATAACAATGAAAGGTGATTTTCTAACATGATGATCTATAGTCGTCTTGCCATAATGATTCCCCCATTTCCCTAGCTAGGCTCATATTCTTGTAGTTGTTCGAGGATATAAGCTTGTAGGAGGGCGAAAATAAGATGAAAAAATATGCAGCACCATCGTTACTTTTAATGATTGTTCTTGTGGCTTTTCCGCAAATTAGTGAGACGATTTACACTCCATCGTTACCGGATATCGCAGTAGCACTTGGGGCCACCAATAGTTCTGTACAGTTAACGTTAAGTATATATTTTATTGGATTTGCTTTAGGAGTTTTTAGCTGGGGTTGGTTGTCTGACTTCATCGGGCGGAGATCTTCCATGCTGGCTGGACTTCTTGTATACGGTATGGGAAGCTTGATGTGTTTTTACTCAGAATCCATTCATCTGCTGTTAGTCAGCCGGTTTATACAAGCGTTTGGAGCAGCAACAGGTTCGATTATTACCCAAACCATTCTTCGTGAGAGTGTCTCCGGGAATAAACGGCATGTTATGTTTGCCCAAATCTCGGCGGTCATTGCTTTTACTCCCGCAGTAGGTCCGTTAATTGGCGGATGGGTGGATCAAGCTTTTGGTTTTCGAGCGGTTTTCTTTACATTAGTAATGATGAGTGTGTTGTTATTTATGTATGCTTTTTGGAAGCTGCCAGAAACCACTGATGTTTCCATGAGAAAAAAGGTGGCTATTCTGCCTATAGTCAAAAAAATGCTCGCATTGCCACGTGTATTGGTGTTTGGATTACTAATTGGAGGCATTAACGGAATCTTGTTCAGCTATTATGCTGAAGCTCCTTTTATATTTATTGAACACTTTCAGATTTCACCAGGAGTCTATGGTTTTCTCGGCATTATTGTGGCTTTGGCGTCGATTGTAGGCGCAATGATCTCCAAAAGATTATTAACCCTCTATGCCCCAGAAAAAATAATCCATATCGGCTGTCTAGTAATGGCGAGCGGAGCCTTGCTATTAACAATCGCAAGCAGTCTTGACTCGCTGCCGGATATGATAGTGATCGTATGTATTCTAATAACGCTGTTTGTCCTATTAATGGGTGCAGGGATTGCTTTACCTAATTGTCTAAGTCTTGCTCTTGTTCAATTTCAGGATGTTGTAGGAACAGCAGGTGCGATATTCAGCTTGGGCTATTATTTGCTTGTTAGCTTGGCGACGTGGGGAATGAGCGCTCTTCATAATGGTTCATTACTGACGATGCCTATTTATTTCTTAGGAATTAGCGGCGGAATGTGGTTATTAGGCAAAAAATTTATTGTAGTGGAATAGAAATAACTTCTTAGTCATTGGATTAGTAGAAAGATATGGATCGGGGCATCCATAAATTAAGGGCAGTCTGGAACTTTTTGAGTTCCGGACTGCTTTTTGTTTGTTAGTCCACTTCTGGCACAATGACTTGGATATGACGAGGGAGAACACTCAGCGTAATAGGCAAAGTTGGACCTTCTTCGCCATCTACATTGGTTCTTACGGTTTCTGGAGAGCTTACACTTACATTGTGGGCTGTGAAATAGACAACATCTTTATGATCCTTGAGGGTACCCAGCAGTAAAGATATACTGGCTGTAATGGTATTGAATATACTGAGGTCCAAAATAATAAAACAATGAAGCAGACCGTCGTCAACCGCAGCATCCGGTATTAGATTCTCGAACCCGCCGACTGAGTTGGTTAATACGGCGAGAAAGAGTAAGGAGTCTCCTTGCCACGTTTGTCCATCATGGTGAATGACAAGGGGGTGGGCTGTAGGGCTTGTAAGTTGTTTAAGACCTTCTTTTAAGTATGCCAATGAGCCGAGTTTGGTTTTATCTTCGGAGGATACAGAGGATAATGCTCCGGCAATTGAACCTACAGCAACCACGTTGCCGAATAGGCGATCATTTAAGCGACCGATATCTACTGTTTTTAAATTTGAGGAGGCAAGGGCTTGAATGGCTATTTCGGGATTCAGTGGAATTTGTAATGCACGGGCGAAATCATTAGCCGTTCCTAAAGGAACCACACCTAACTTTGGGTGGTGTTCCTGATCGATAAGACCATTAATGGTCTCGTGAAGCGTGCCATCCCCGCCGATGGAGATCACCAGATCATAACCTTCCTCACAAGCAGCGATGGAATAACGAGTGGCGTCTAGTTCTTTTGCCGTCTCCTTGATCGTAACGGAGTAGTCTTGATCACTTAGAACTCTTGTTGCATATCTGACATATTGGCTGGCTTCTTCTTTGCCGGAGGAGGGGTTAATAATAATCATAGCTTGCCGCATAAGGATAATCCTCTCTATTGTGATCTAGTAGGAGTTTATTCTTACCATTACCCCAAAGTAGACCGGCAGAACTCGTTCTCATAAAAAAAGATGAGCAAGATTGACCTAAGTCATCCTGCTCACCTGTTTGTTCAATTAATAGACTTTATCTCCATTAAAAATGGAGTTCTTAACGATAACGTAATCCACATTACGGATAGCCTCTAATTTATTGCCACCTGCATAAGAGATGGAGGATTGAAGATCCTGCTCCATTTCTCTTAGGGTTTCTGCTAAAGCCCCTTTATGCTCAACCGCAATTTTTTTACCTTCGACGTTCTTCTTTTCACCTTTTTGGTATTCTGAAGCGGAGCCAAAGTATTCTTTATAGAGCTTCCCAGCGATTTCAATGGTTTCACCCGGAGATTCCTCATGACCGGCAAATAGTGAACCAATCATGACCATAGAAGCGCCGAATCGTACGGATTTAGCGATATCACCGTGTGTGCGAATGCCTCCATCGGCAATAATTGGCTTGCTTGCAGCCTTGGCACACAAGCGTAGTGCAGCTAACTGCCAGCCGCCTGTACCGAATCCAGTTTTGATCTTAGTGATACATACTTTCCCTGGTCCAATCCCAACTTTAGTAGCATCAGCTCCAGCGTTTTCTAATTCTCTAACGCCTTCAGGTGTTCCTACATTTCCTGCAATAACAAAACTAGCAGGCAGGTATTGTTTAATATGTTTGATCATCCGAATAACTGCTTCGGAATGGCCGTGTGCAATATCAATTGTAATGAATTCCGGAACCAGCTGTTCTTTGGATAATTGTTCGACGAAATCATACTCTTCTTCTTTAACTCCGACGCTGATGGATGCGATTAATTCACGGGAGTGCATGTCTTTGATGAAAGACGTACGTTTCTCCGGTTCAAAACGATGCATAATGTAGAAATAGCCATTTTGCGCCAAGGAGATAGCGATCTTCTCATCAATGATGGTTTGCATGTTGGCAGGTACCACCGGCAATCTAAATTTATGCCCACCGAGGGTGACTGATGTATCACACTCCGAACGGCTGTTTACGATACATTTTGCAGGAATTAATTGAATATCTTCATAATCGAATACTTCTTTCATAATTTACACCTCTAAATGCGAACATTATAGTATTTTGGTTTGTTAATTGTTCGTCCAAATTGTAATGTACCTCATTCTGCGCCGTAAGTCAAAATTCTAGTACATTATGGTGTAAATTGGACATAATTATACGGCAAATTGGTGTACAGCATTCTTTTTCCTCCATTTAAAAAAGCTTGAAGGCAATATAAGCAGCAACAATCCAAATAATGATCGCGGAGATCTTATTAATAATCCGCATGATTTTGCCGCTGGAGTCGATTTGTCCTACGGTTTTTCCGGCTACAGCCAGCCCAAAGAACCAAATCCATGACACTAGGATAGTCGCGCCAGCAAATACAACTTTGTCTACGCCTGTGTAACTAAGTGAGCTAGTGCCGATGACGCCAATAGTATCCAAAATCGCATGTGGATCTAATAAAGAAACGGACAGCGCGAACAGGATTTGTTTTTTAGAGGATAGAGGGGTTGCGTCTTGCGCTGACGATGTAGGTGTACTTTTCCAGATAGACCATCCCATATACAAAAGAAATAAAAGTCCTACAGCAAATAAAGCGGTCTGCAGAACGGGGATGGCAAACACAAGGACTGAAACACCTAATACGGCTAATAAAATAAGCAGGGTATCGCATAAAGCGGCTGTAACAATAACGGGAATGGCTTTTTTAAAATGTGGCTGCGAGGCCCCTTGGTTAAATACAAAGACATTTTGTGCGCCAAGTGGAAGAATTAATCCAAAGGCCAGTGCAATGCCATGAAGTAGTGCGGCTAACATAGTTTATTATTCCTCCGATAGTGTTCATACTTTATAGAATTTGCTGTCCTATTGGTTCAATTGGTCTACTACAATTTTATGGACAAATAATATGTACTATCATACAGTCTGTGTTTTGATTTAAAAAGCTGCTTAATATAATCTTGTTGTCCCTTAGAAAAGGTAGTAAAGTAACAGAATGCATACTATATATGGAAAGAAAGGTTGATATTTTTGAAAAAAGGAATATTTACAGGGTTGGTTGCTCTCTTGTTGATGACTACAAGTACGGTGACCTCTGGCACTGTAGAAGCTGCAGCAGCAGTAACCAAATTACCGAATGCCCAATGGAGTCAGCTGAATGTTGTGGGAGAGCTGGAGAGTGTGGAAGGCAATCCTATGGAGGTTACTAAATTAAACACAGTGTATCTACACACCAAAGAAGAGCATGCTACTCAAACTAAGATATGGTTAGTGGATACGCTGAAATCATATGACACACAGACTGGAAAGCTGAAGTGGTCGGTTAATTTTGCAGACCCTGGTACATCGATGTTTCGTGAATCCAAAGAATATTTAGTGTCACCAGATGGAACGGTATACATAACTTTTACAGATAATCTTTCTCCTGACGCAACTCAAATCTACGCGGTGGGAGCTGACGGGAAACGGAAATGGAAGGTGAATTTATCTCAAGCAGAGGGATACTTGTATAGACTTGATAACGGCAATTTAGTCTTTGCATCCCGAGGAGAGTTTGATGGTTCCGGTAATTATTCTGGGTCCCTAACCTTAATTAATAAAAATGGAACTAAAATAAAAAACGTAACTTACAAAGGGACGGTAGCAGGGAAAGGGAATCGTATCCTCATTCAAACAAATTACGGAAGTGGGAAAGGCTCGCGAATCCAGGCTCTTGATTCTTCGCTAAATTCAGTATTTACATACCAGTTGCCTGCGGATTCGTATACAGAAGTCGATTACAACGAGGTGCTCACCGATGGGACCGTACTAATTCGGGCTAATCTTCCCAAAACAGGGAACCGACTATTTGGTTTTGGCTCTAAAGGTAAATTGCTGTGGGGTAGAGATGTCGCAGGTAATGCTGTCATATCATCCCTGGGAGAGGTATATGGGATTTATGCCAATGGTAAGCTGTCCTTATATAATGTAAAAGGATTGGTTAAGACAGTAGCCCTACAAGATGAGACGGAATTTTTTGTTTCGTTATATCAATTACAGGATGGTAATATTGAGCTTAGCTTTCCTGGTTCTGCAACATATATTTTAAATCCTAAAACGCTCGCAGTAGATTATACTTTCAGGCTGAAGGATAATTTTAATTTCAATTATGTGGGGAATAGCGTGGGATATGTAAAGACAGACAAAGGATTTTCAAGAATTAAGTTTTAAGTCTTGGTATTAAAGAATATGATTGATCAAGGATGCCTCCCTAAATGGGTTGGCATCCTTTTTACGTTAATGCTAAGTATACAAGGCTACCTATTCACTAATTACACCATTAGTAAAAATGTCATTTCAACTCATGACTTTTTGTAACTAGTGAGCCCTTAAGGGGTTACACTATAATAAAGATTAAGTCAGCAGAGTATATAGGGGGAAATGCCTTGTTTAATCTGGTCAAACAGTGGTTCTGGTACGATTGGCTCGTCCTCCTGTTTCGGATTTGTTTTTCTACTTCTTTTTTGGTCACCATGTGTTATCTTTCGGAGGATTTTACGATTCCTTTCTGGATCGCGTTTGTTTGGGGCGTGGTCTCTTTTTCTGTGCCTTGGTTTTGTTTGCAGCTGCATTACAAGTATTATCTGATAGCGGAGATCCTTTTTTCGGGTGGGCTTTGTTTATATTTGGCTGCTTTGTTTCCTGAATCGTACGTAACTTTTCTGCCTATCGCTTTTATGATCGCCAGCAATAGTGCACAGAAGTCCTATCGTTGGACAGCTCCGATCACGGTTATTTTGATTCCAATTATGTTATCTAGATTGTCACAACAAATGGATGCTGTATCGATGATTGTTAACATGGGTTTGGTGTATACGCTTGGGTTTGCTTTTCATTTACTGGTGGTGAACCACAAGCAGGGCAGAATTATTAAGGACCAAAATGCTGTTTTAGAGCAGTACATCTCGCAAGTTGAACGTATGACACTTCTGGAAGAACGAGATCGTTTATCCAAAGATCTGCATGATACGGTGGGGCATTCTTATACTTCAATTATTATGGGGCTAGAGACTTTACGTTCGGAGGTGAATACTTCTGAAGGGGAGCACAAAATAGATGCCTTGTTAAAGTTAACCCGCAATGGCTTGGATGATGTTCGGCGATATTTGCACCATGTGGGCGCTTCGGAGGATTCATTGACGCTAATGCAGTCCCTGCAGAAATTAGTGGATGATTTCCAGACCTTCTCCAAGGTTAAGATTCGCTTAAGAACATTCGGAGAGCCGTATACAGTATCTAAGCAGGCCCAAATGACATTATACAGATGTTTGCAGGAGTCGATAACCAACGCTGTACGTCATGGTCAGGCCAGTGAAATTGTCATCAGCTTACATTATGAAGAGAAGCTGATTCGGCTGGATGTGCAGGATAATGGATTAGGCACTGGAGATTTAAAAGCAGGATTTGGTGTGAATGCGATGAAGGAGCGTGCCTCCAACTTGCAAGGACAAGTGTATTTCTACTCTAAGCCAGGGGAAGGGACCTTAGTGACCTGCAGTTTACCAAGGCTTGAAGAGATACAGGAGGAAACGATTCGTTTATTGCTGGTAGATGATCAACCCTATATCCGGGATAGCTTGCGAATTATTCTAGAGCAGGAGCCGGATTTTGTGATCAATGGGTTAGCTGAGAATGGTGAACAAGCGATAAGCTTCTGCGAGCAGGAACAACCTCACGTGGTGCTGATGGACTTAAATATGCCGGGCATGGACGGTGCGGAAGCGACCAAGCTTATTAAGCAAAAGTGGCCAGGGGTACGAGTGTTGATCCTGACTACTTTTCAAGAAGCAGATATGGCTGTCGAAGCACTGCAAAACGGGGCAGATGGCTACTTGCTAAAGTCTACCGAGCCGCAGGAGCTGTTCGAAGGAATACGTCTTGTACATCGGGGCGTAAAGATGATTACACCCGATATTACGAATGTATTAATTGATCACTATGAGATGCATCCAGCTTCAGAGGCACCACCGACAGAGAAGAGTAATGAATATGGACTGACCCCGCGTGAGCTGGAGATTCTAGAATGCCTCTCGAAGGGAATGCGTTATAAATCTATTGCCGCTAAACTATATCTGTCCGATGGAACGGTGAGAAATTACGCGTCCACCATCTATGCCAAGCTCGGGGTACGAAACCGTGAGGAGGCAGTCGAGAAGGCTTTTGGCATTTCGGATTAATCCTGACCGAAGTATTTGAAATTGATAAGCACCTTATTGTTTGCTTTCCCTTGTGGGAGTAGGCAGTAGGGTGTTTTTTTTGTCATATGACATTATGGCACTGGTCGATTTTACACCAAAAGCACTAGCATAGGTGTTACTTAGAAATGAACAATTTTTATTGCAGAGAGGGAGAGAAAAGCATGAATCAAATAATCCGGAAACATGTGAGAAATTTTTGTTTCTTATTAATTACTTTTGCCACAGGGCTATTTTACTTTTGTTTTTATTTGGTGGGCATTACCTTTGGAGTTTCGATGTCCTTCACCTTAGTGGGGATCCCGATCCTTTATTATGTTTTGCGTTCTACCGAGACTTTTTTACAGCATGAGCGAATTCGAACTAAAGTCTATACGGATATCTCGGTTCGCACGCTCCCAACCCGATCTCAAGAAGAAGGCAGCTTGTGGGAAAGGGTTAAGGCAGAGTTTCTGGATGAACATAACTGGAGAGCGATTTTAGGGTTGATGTTGCAGTTTGGAATCGGCATGATCAGTCTCATTTGTGCCACTCTTTTTTACTTGACCCCTATTATTCTCTTGTTGTCACCTGTCCTGTATTTATTAGATGTGTCCTCTATATCGCTATTTGGGATTGAAAATAAAACATTAAACATCTCACTTTTCTTCATGTTGTTAGGTGCAGTGTCTCTATGGATAGGTGCTTATCTCGGAAACAGTCTGGTAAAGATGATCGGCAGGTATACGCGGCGTTTAGTGAAGGATTTTGCTAGAAGATAAACTTAAACAGGAAGAAGGAAAAATGATGGTAACCTCAGTTCCATTTATAAAATTATTCTCACAATCCCTTTGGATAATGTGGGAGAACATATTTGCTGTCATCACCAAATTTCGTAGTCAGTCCGTGCGTAGATATGGGATATGTAAGTTGGTAGTGTTGAAATATCACGGAGAAAGTTTGGTCTGCCAAGATGGGCAACGGATACTTCCGGGAGATTGGGTGGGTGAGCTTCATTTGGACAATCGCCAGATTGTGCAGCTGACACGTACGCTTGGCGCAGATCGGGCCGGAATTCGTACGGCACGCATGCTTCGCGAGGCTATGAAGGAGATCAGTCGTGATCTAGACAGCAATCCGGAACTAAGCAAAGTAAACGCGCTAACCGGGATTACACTGCTTCACCGGGGAATTATTCATGGAATAGGGTTTGAGCAGCGTCCTATCAAGTCCAAATGGCAGCGGCACTGGTTCGGGATATACCTTCGTTTTTTACTTCGCATGCTGCATCCGGAAGGGAAACATCGTGTAGAGGACAGCACAGAGAAGTTATCTCCCATGATGCTTGTGCTTAGCAAGCAGTCCTTGAAAGCGCGGTTTGCCCCGCGTAAGACAGAGGCGGCTTCCTAATGTGGGCCTTCATAATTTTAGCAGTGGATTTGATTGTTCTTTATATGATCGTTCCTTTTGCGCTTACCCGAATATTGGGATGGGGGGTTCACTCGGAGGTAGGTGCAGAGAAAGAAATTGCGTTTACGTTCGATGACGGTCCGGATCCTTGTTATACACCTGAACTTCTAGATCTATTAAAAGAGCATGGCATAAAAGCGACCTTCTTCGTATTAGGCAAAAAGGCGCAGCAATATCCAGAACTGATCGAGCGTATGCACAGAGAAGGACACCAAATCGGCATTCATAATTATACTCATACACCCAACTGGATCCAGTTCCCCTGGACCAATAGACGGAAGCAAGTAGATCGCACAGCAGACATTGTTGAGCGAATTACAGGAGAGCGGCCTATCTTTTACCGCCCACCTTGGGGGCTTCTTAATCTAGGGGATTTCTTTTTGCTAAGAGAATCTTATCGAATCGTATTGTGGTCTGTCATGGTCGGAGATTGGAAAGCGTCACTGAGTGCAGAGCAATTAAAGGATGCCTTAATAAAAAAAATAAAACCAGGCTCAATCATTGTTCTACACGACAGCGGAGATACACCGTGGGCAGATGAAGAAGCGCCCTTGAATATGATCACTGGATTAGAAGAAGTCTTAAAAGAAATGGATAAAAAGGGTCTGAAGTGTCTGCGGATAGATGAACTGCTGAACAAGGAAGTTAATTATAGTAGAGAAGCTAGATCCAGAGTCAAACATCGGGGTCAAATTGATCTGTAGCTATTGAAATTTCCCAATCATTTTTTATATGGCAAGGGCTATGGTAACATTTAGAGTAAAGCGGTCCGTACCTATATAAATTGTTGAGAAAAGGATGGGGTAGCATGTTGAATGCTTCTTACTGGTTAACCAATATAAGATTAGAACAAGGTTATGTTATTGAGGATGGGCAAGTAGCGGGTACGAATACGAAGGTTTGTCATCTCCGTATTGACGGGGATAAGATTTCAGAAGTTGTTGGAGCAGACATCGAGCTTCAGAGCCAGCTCCCGAAATATGACTGTAAAGAGTTGTTGATGCTGCCTTCTTTCGAAGAAGCACATATCCATTTAGATAAAACATATTTCGATGGACCTTGGAGAGCGGTAAAGCCTGCGTCCAGTGTTTTCGAACGGATTGAGGAAGAGAAGGTATTATTGCCTAAGCTGCTGCCCATGGCGAGACAACAAGCAGAGAGCATCCTGACGCTTATTCAGGGGTTTGGTGCCACACATGTGCGCAGCCATTGCAATATTGAGCCTGTCAGCGGCTTGCAACGATTAGAAGCGACTGTACAAGCATTAAATGCATTCGCGGGTAAAATTTCATCTGAAATTGTGGCGTTTCCGCAACATGGCCTGCTGCGCTCGGATTCTGTACAGCTGGTAAAACAATCTCTGGCAGAGGGAGCAACCTTTGTAGGCGGAGTAGATCCTTATACGGTGGATGGAGATATCGAGAAGTCACTCCAGACGATGGTGGAATTAGCAGTGATGAGTAATGCCGGCATTGATATTCATTTACATGATGGAAAAGAAGCGGGAAAGAAAACACTGACGCGGTTAGCTGATCTGACGGAAGAAGCTGGCTTGCAAGGAAAGGTCACGGTCAGTCATGCGTTCTGGTTCGCAGGAGCTCAGCAGCAAGAGGCAGAAGAGGTAGCTAAACGGATGGCATCACTGGGTATGACTATTGCATCCACAGTGCCTATTGGAAGAATGATGATGCCACTTCCGATGCTGCACAGCCAAGGGGTAAAAGTGAAGCTGGCAACGGATAGCCTTACTGATCACTGGTCCCCTTTTGGAAATGGAGATCAACTGGAGAAGGCAGGGCGTTACGCGGAGTTGTACGGCTGCAATGATGAATTGGCATTATCTCAATCCCTCGGATTTATAACAGGAGGATTAACACCCCTTGATTCAAAAGGCGAGCAGGTATGGCCAAAGGTTGGCGACACTGCTAGCTTTGTGCTGCTGCATGCCAGCTGTTCGGCTGAAGCAGTTGCCCGAAGAGCGCAGCGCCAAGCCGTCTGGTACGAAGGCCGACTGGTGAGTGGTTCGATAACAAATAGAGACATGTGAGGCAGATAATATGCTCCTCTCTACCTATCTGCAACAGTATAAATCGGCGATCCTCTCACTCCCGAAGGGTACAGTGCTAACTAAAGAGGATCTGCAGGTGGATAAGCTTCTAATGGAGCGTAATGGCAAGGTGGAAATGTATTATGCCCCCCATAATGAGTACATTAATCCTTCTGCTAAGGTGATCATTATAGGGTTAACGCCCGGGTTCACACAAATGGGCATAGCGATACAAGAAGCGATCATAAGTCTGGAAGCTGGTTTGTCAGATGAAGAGGTATGTAGGACAGCGAAGGAAGCGGCCAGATTCGCAGGCTCCATGCGGAACACGTTAATTCATATGTTAGATACACTTAAACTGCATCAACACTTGAACCTAACCTCTTGTGAAGAACTATTTCAGCAGCAGACGATCCTGCACACTAGCTCTTTATTGCGTTTTCCCGTGTTCGTGGATAAGAAAAATTATAGTGGGGCCCAGCCCAAGCCACTTTCAAATTCATTCCTCAGGGCGCAGGCATTATCTTCCTTGCGTGAGGAGCTGAACATACTGAGCCGGGCCTTAATTATTCCCTTAGGAAAAACAGTGGAAAGTATACTTCAACTCCTTGTGTCCGCAGGTGAGCTTGATAAACAACGCTGCTTATGGGGATTTCCCCACCCCTCGGGCGCCAACGGACATCGATATAAGCAGTTCGCCAGCCAGCAAGAACAAATGGTGAAGATACTGCATAATCATTCATGGAAGGGCTGATTCAAGCTCCCCATCAGATGATCTACATGAAGTCGAAAAAATAACGAATGACATGAAAAAAGACCGGTGAAGTGTAGGTTAAGCTATCGATCCGGCTTAAATGGCTTTGCTTCAATGCCACGAATTTATCGCCATCGCCGATTAGCAGATCCCGCTTTAACACGGAAACCGTTAAACTGCCAAAGAAGCCGCTCAAGCTGATCAACATGCCTGACAATAACCCGAAGATTGGGTTGAGCGGCGTCAGGTAGGGATAGATTAGATAGGAAACTCCTGTCGTGATGACAAATGCAAAAGCGAAACCCTCCCAAGTCAAATACGGATTGGCGGTGGGAACTATTTTCCGCTTTCCTACATAGAGTGATGCCAGATAGTGGACCACATCATTGAGCTGCGTTAGCACTACTAGAAAAAGCACAAGCCCCGCTCCATACTCCGGTGTAGCAAATTGAAAGTAGGCCAAGTGACTAAGTCCGAATACCATCAGCATAAGCCCCCATTGGGTGGAGCTGACACTACGCATAAAACCAACCGTGCCTTTATTAATCATTCTGGGCAGCGGCAGGAGCAAGAATACATATACCGGGATGAAGACAATAAACATTCCGTACCACTCGATATAAATCCAGTAGAACTGCAACGGAATGGATAAGTACGCCCACAGAAATAGCCTGCGGTCGGATTTTCGTGATTTCATCATAGAGAAATACTCTTTCAGTGCAAAGAAGCAGAGCACCATGAGAGACAGCAGAGAGACGACGGGATTAAATAGGGTAGCTAGGCAAAAGATAAAAAGCATTCCCCACCACGTCTTGATACGAAAGCCAATGCCCGTATAATCCTTATTTGGCTGTAGCTTCCCTATAACTACATACATCAAATGAATGGCCGATAAGGCCGCAAAGATAAGAATTATAGTTAATAAAGAGCGGTCGATAACTGATCACCAACTTGTCCTAGAGTAGATTCCATTAATGGGTTCATATGTTATTATGAAGGAAACGCTCAAACTTGATAAGGGGAAAATTGTAAATGGCAGCAGATCCATCGGTCTTTATATTACTGACGAATACCGGGACGCTTTTTACGAAGCTCATTCAAGGCTATACAAAAGCACCCTATAATCATGCCTCGATCTCCTTTAATCGGGAGCTTTCCGAGCTGTATAGCTTTGGCAGAAAGCATCCGAGCAACCCCCTGAATGGAGGGTTTGTGAAGGAGGATATTAAGACAGGTACGTTCAGCAAATACCCTAATACAACATGTGTCCTATATGAACTTCAAGTTACAGCCCGCGAAGTGGAGAAAATGGAGCGGGTCTTGCAAGTCTTTATCCGAAGCCGTCAAAAGTATCTCTATAATATTCTCGGCGTAATTGGCATTGCCCTGAAGGAGCCTGTCGAATTCAGTAACTCTTATTTTTGTTCGCAATTTGTAGCGGAAATTCTAGAGCGGTCGGGCATTAAGTTATGGAATAAGCTGCCTGCACTCGTTACTCCGGATGATTTTCGCCAAAGTGATCGGCTGCGATTGGTTTACCAAGGTAAATTAAGTGATTATGAACCTGAGCGCCTAGGAGGAGACGAAGGATGAATAGCAAAGAAATATTTTCTAATCGGGTGGATTCGTATGTAAAATATCGGCCGAGCTATCCTGGAGAAGCCATTGATTATTTGTACAATACTATTGGGCTCCAACCCAATTGTGATATTGCTGATATTGGTGCAGGAACAGGAATATTCTCAGCATTACTTCTGGAGCGCGGGAGTCGTGTGACTGCCGTTGAACCCAATCCGGAAATGCGTAGAGCTGCGGAAGAGAATTTCGCAAAGGTTAACCATTTCTCTGTATCGCCGGGGTCTGCTGAACATACAGAATTATCCGACCAGTCCATGGACTTTATCGTATGCGCCCAAGCGTTTCACTGGTTTGATAGGGACGCAACGCAATTGGAATTCAAGCGGATTCTAAAACCGGGTGGAAAAGTGGTTCTGATATGGAATTCCCGGCTTACTTACGGTACCCCATTTCTGGAGGAATATGAGCAGCTGCTACAGTCCTTCGGGACGAACTACACTCAAGTTAATCATAAGAACATTACTCCTGAGATCCTTAGTTCCTTTTTCAAGAAAGGACAGATGCAAGTAGCGCATTTTAGCAATCAGCAGGTATTTGATTTGGAGGGATTAAGCGGGCGGCTTCGATCGTCTTCCTACACTCCGGTCCCCGGAGATCCAAGCTATGAGAATATGATGGCCGAGCTGCGGAATATTTTTGAACGAAATAATCAGGGTGGGCAAGTGTTTTTTGATTATAATACCGAAATTTATTGGGGCGAAGTGTAAAGTAAATAAAAAGACTCAAACCTTTGAGATAACAGGGTCTGAGTCTTTTTTACTTGGTAGTTATGAAAGATGTACGTAAAACGTGGTGGACTCGCCGACGAAACTTTTGGCATGAATTTTTCCTTTGTGCTGCTCGATAATGGATTTGGCAATCGCCAGCCCTAGGCCATATCCCCCTTGTTTACGCGCCCGGGAAGCATTTGTACGGTAGAATCGGTCAAAGATGCTCGCTAAGTGCTCCGGCGCAATGCCCTCCCCAGTATTGGTGACCGCTAATACCATGTCATTATGCTGTTTTTTAAGGGATAAGGTGACTGAACCTTTAGGGTTCGAATATTTTACAGCATTGTCCAAGAGAATCATGATCACTTGTTTGATCTGTTCACTATTGCCTAGCACTGTCAGATCAGGCTCGATATCATATTCAAGGGAGATATGCTTCTCAAAGATTACAGCTTCCATCGTTAAAATGATATTTTCAACCACGTCGCTCAGATTGAATTTCGAATAAATCATTCTCGATCTGGAATCGTCCATCTCGGTCAGGTACAGCAGATCATTGGTCAGGCTGGTCATTCTTTCTGTTTCCGATTTGATATAGTGCAGCCACTTGGACTGATTGTGAATGGTGTCATCACTGTTGGACAGGAGAACATCCGCATTGGTGTTAATAATAGTCAACGGCGTCTTTAACTCATGGGAAGCATCCGCAATAAATTGTTTCTGTTTCTCAAAAGCCTCCTTTACCGGCGCAATTGAACGATTAGCAAAAAAGCGGCTAGCGAAGTACAAGATAATCAGCATCACTGAGCCAACTACAGAGAAGGTATAGATTAGATTGGTGAGGATTTTTTGCTCTGCAGTGATGTCCAGAAATACAAGCATCGCCCCATCATTCGTATGCTGGATGTTGAAGATCCATTTGCTGCTATCCAAGGTGAACCTTCCGGTATCTTTACCGGCGCTTAGTGCTTCTTGCAGAGCCGTATTATAAAATTCATCGTCCATAGTAAATTTGGAATCTTTCCCCGTAAGGTTGGACGCTGTATCTATTTTCAGCATAAATGAGATTGAGCGTTCTGGAGGAGGTGTTCCGTTATCCGTACGTTTATTATCCACACGTGGTAACGTGGCTCCTCCTTTGGTATTGCCTAATCGTCCTGTGTCACCACCGGGAGACTTGTAGTTTTCCATGATTCTGTGAAGATCCATCTGAATATCGTTTTGGACATCCCGGTACGTAATTACATATATGGAGATGAAGGCCACAAGCATGATCACCGAGATGGTGACTAAGTTAACAATAAGAAACCGATTTCTGAGCTTCGTGAACATTAGGTCGTCACCTCTAATACATACCCTACGTTTCTGATCGTACTAATGCGTACGGTCGAATTTAAGAAGGTCAGTTTTTTTCTCAAAAAAGAAATATACACCTCTACATTATTGTGCTCAGCATCTGAATCAAAGCCCCACAGCTTCTCAATAATTTGTTCTTTGGAGGTTACAGCTTGTTTCCTCAAGATCAGAAGCTCCAATAGCTCGCATTCCTTTAGATTGAGCTTGATCTCTTTGCCACCCACGGTAAGCTTCAGATTGGATGTATTCAGTTCAATATCCCCGAACTTTAAAGCATCATCTGGTATCACCTCGCCTTTACGTCTTAGTACAGCCCTTATTCTTGCCAATAAGATCTCCGAGGAAAAAGGTTTGGCGATATAATCGTCAGCCCCATAGTCCAGCCCAGTGACCATATCTGTAATTTCACCCTTTGCGGTAAGCAGGATAACGGGAGTGGGTATCCCCTTTTTCCGCAGCGTCTTGAGGACGCTGACCCCATCCATCTCAGGCAGCATGATGTCGAGCAGCAGCAAATCATAGATTCCACTTAGTGCGTAATCCAGACCCGACCTGCCGTCATGGACTGCATCCACCGAATAATTATGTTTTTTTAATATTTGAGTTAAGGCCTCAGCGAGATGAAGCTCGTCTTCTACTATTAATATTCTCATGGTTTTGCCATCCCCTACATAGAACCAGTATTTGTTATTGAGGTCATTATATCAGGATTACCTTTATTGAACCTTAATGAAGGTTGAGATAGAAGTGACTGCGAACAGCAGTTTGAAATCAAGAAATCTGCAGACAACAGCGGCCGGAAGTCCAACATTCACCGCAGTTACGACTTACACCTGTGTTAAGGGAATGTAAAAGATAATCAATAATTTGTAAAACCATTTAAGATTCATTAAAGGTTTGGGATCTAAGATACATTCATAAGCACACGAGACAACGATAAACAGAAAGGATTGATCACATATGGCGATTGAGGTATTCAACCGTTATGAGAACAAATATTTGTTGGACAACGAAGCCTACTATAAATTTTATAACCAATTGCTTGAATACATGGAACTAGACGATTTCAACAAGCAACATGAGTTTTACTCCATAACCAACTTATATTATGACACGGAGCACAACACCCTGATTCGTAACAGTCTTGCGAAGCCCAAGTACAAAGAGAAGCTTCGTTTAAGAGCATACGGTGTTCCAAATCAAGATACGAAGGTGTATCTGGAAATCAAAAAGAAGGTATTTGGTCTTGTTAATAAAAGAAGAACGTCGCTCAAATTAAACGAGGCTTATGATTTTGTCGCCACCGGTATGGAACCGGAATTCAAGGATTACATGAATAAACAGGTGATTGAAGAGATCAAATATTTTCTGACACGCTATGATTTGCAGCCCAAGGTGTATCTGTCTTATGACCGAAAAGCGTTGTTCTGTAAAAACAATCGCGATCTAAGAATTACATTCGATACAAATATTCGCAGCCGCCGGTACGATCTGAAGATGGAGCACGGTGTTCATGGCGAACCCTTGCTGGAGCCGGGGCAGTGGCTTATGGAAGTAAAAGCTGAGAACACGATTCCGGTCTGGCTGGCCAAAATGCTCTCAGAGCATCAAATGTACCGTACAAGCTTCTCCAAGTACGGCAACGAATATAAAAAAATGCTGAAGAACAGTAAAACAGAACGGGAGAGTGCCCTCTATGCTTGATTCATTATTTACCGTAGCAACTAGTACAGAGTTAACGTTTACCAACGCACTGCTAACTATTTTTATAGCTATTGCTCTTGGCGGGATCATTAGCTACACCTATATGAAGACCAATGCCAGCGGCTATTCGCAAAGCTTCACACTAACAATGGTACTACTGCCCGTAATTGTGGCCATCATCATTTTGCTTATCGGCAGTAATGTTGCCAGAGCTTTCAGTCTTGCCGGGGCGTTCTCCATCATTCGGTTTAGAAGTGCGCCGGGCGATCCGAAGGATATCACATTTGTTCTGTTCACCATGGCTTCTGGACTTGCCTGTGGAGTGGGTTCCTTTGGATATGCAGTCTTGTTCACCCTTATCCTTTGCGCTCTTATGTTTATCCTTAACCGGACTAACTTTGGCGTAAGAACAACGTCGCAAAAAACATTAAAGGTAACCATCCCGGAGAGTCTGGGATATGAGGAAGCCTTCGCTGAAGTGTTCAATAAATATAACGTTGGGTATGAGCTTAAAAAGATTAGAACGACTGAGCTTGGCAGTTTATATGAACTGGTCTACGCTGTAACGCTGGGTGAGGCTGTGAACCAGAAGGAATTTTTGGATGCGATTCGTACCCGGAACGGTAATTTAGACCTGTCTCTGACCATGACTCCAACTGCTAATGACTATTAAGATAACGAAAGGATGGATGAAAAATGGATAAATATATAACCGGAAGTAAAGTAGGAATCTTGCTATTGTGTGCATTACTTATGTCGGCTTGCAGCACCAATTCCACAACAACACAGTCTGAAGCCGCGGGTACAGCAGCAGCCTCGGCAACAACGATAACTCAGAACGGGGCTGTCACGGGAGTGCAACTGGCAAGCGCCAAACTATCCGATCTGGTGACGTTCGATGAAGAGGATTCTAATACAACTTGGACGGCTGACCAATCGACGGAAATTGCTTTGGCTGGAACAAGTGCGCTTGTTGACGGCACCGGGGCTGAGTCTAAGGATGGCTCAGTGACAATTACTGCAGCAGGAACTTATGTGCTGTCTGGTAAGCTGAGTGATGGACAGATTGTAGTTAATAATCAGGATGAAGGTACTGTGCACTTGGTACTGAACGGTGTGAACATCACGAACAGCGATAGTGCAGCAATTGATATTAAAGAAGCGGGGAAAGTGATCATTACCTTGGAAGACGGGACGGAGAACTCCGTATCTGATGGAGCAACTTACGTGTATGCCGATGAAACTACAGATGAACCGAGTGCGGCTATCTTCAGTAAAGCGGATTTAACGATTAATGGGACCGGGAAGCTATCTGTTTACGCTAACTATAATGACGGAATTACGAGCAAGGACGATCTGAAAATTATGGGTGGCACTATTGAAATTAAGGCTGCCGATGACGGGATTGTAGGTAAAGATCTTGTCGCTGTACAAGACGGAAATATCAGCATAACGGCAGAAGGCGATGGAATGAAATCAACCAACGATACTGAGACGGACAAAGGCTTCATAGCAATAGCAGCAGGAACATTTGATATTACGGCTGGTAATGATGGAATTCAAGCTGAGACTTCACTTGTAATAGATGGCGGAACATACACCTTAGTTACGGGTGGGGGCAACGAGAAGGGTGAAGTGAAAACAGGTGATCAAGGGCAAGGTATGGGCATGAGAGGTGGCCGAGGTCAGGGAACAGGGGATCAAGCACCAGGAACAACAGGAACCTCAACATCTGAAACCAAACCAGAGACGATGCCAGAAACAAAACCGGAGATACCAACAACGGAAGCATCAACAACGGCAACAACGGCAACAACGGCAACAACGACAACAACGACAACAACGACAACAACTACAGAATCTGAAACACCAAGTACTAAAGGCTTGAAGGCTGGAGGAGATATAAGCTTAAATAACGGAACCTTTACCATCGATTCTGCTGATGATGCAGTGCACAGCAACAGTAACATTGCTATAGCTGATGGAGAATTCAACATCAAAACTGGCGACGATGGAATCCATGCGGATGCTTTGGTGGCGATATCTGGTGGTAAAATTGATATTACGAAGAGCTACGAAGGGATTGAAGGAGCAAACATCGAGATTTCCGGTGGCGAAGCTCATGTGGTTGCTTCTGATGATGGAGTGAATGTAGCAGGAGGTAACGATGAGGCGACTGTAGGCGGCGGCCCTCAGGAGCAGGATCAATTCAGCGATTCTGCTAGCAATATGCTAACGATTAGTGGAGGAACACTAACGGTCGATGCTTCAGGTGACGGGCTGGATTCGAACGGCTCCATCACAATGTCGGGTGGCACGGTTATTGTCAATGGACCTACCAATAGCGGTAACGGTGCACTTGATTTCGACGGTAGCTTTGAACAGAGTGGAGGAACTTTGGTGGCTGCGGGAAGTTCGGGCATGGCACAAGCACCGTCTGACACCTCTAGCCAACATGCAGTCAGCATGACCTTCCCTCAGACCCAGGAGGCTGGAACATTGGTTCATCTAGAGGACAGCGAAGGCAACTCGATCCTGACCTTTGCTCCTTCGAAGAGCTATCAAACGGTGGTGATTAGTTCACCGGATCTGAAGGACGGCGGTTCTTACACCCTCTACTCGGGAGGTACCTCGACCGGTAGTGAAGCGAACGGACTGTATACGGATGGTGAATATACAGGAGGAACAAAAGTAGTAGCGTTCGAAATTACAAGCAGCGTAACTTGGCTAAATGAATCCGGAGTAACAACCGCAAACACTAATCAAGGTCCAGGTGGCGGTGGTGGTGGAAACAGAAGACCTTAGGTTATAAATTGCATATCAAAAGCCACTCCAGCATTATTTTGGAGTGGCTTTTTTTAGTTTGAGATAAATTAGTCGCCGTTAATAGGGATGGAATTCTGTTTAATCGGTTGATTTGAAGTGTTGATGATCACATTATGTGAATTAAAAGACAGAATTTCAATCAGCTGCTCTGCCATATGGTTAGCTGTATATTTAAATCCGCCTTTTACCCACTCTATGATTAATCCAAATAGAGCATAGGCGGTATAACTGGAAAACAATTCGATATTTACATTGGTATTAGTGTTATTAACTGCGACTAAGTCCCGCTTGGTGAGCTCCTTTAAGAGGTCGCAAATCCTATTTTGGAACCCTGGCAGAACATTGGAATTTATAATGATGGTATAAAAATTAGAGTAAGAGACCACATGTTCAAAAATCTTGATGCTCGAGGTGGTCAGCTCACTAACTATAAATTTATCGGTATGAAGATAGGGTTCTTTATAAGCCTTAATTAAATCCTCCAACACATCATCAATTAGCTCATTTAGAAGTTCTTCTTTGGTTTGATAATGTTTATAGAAGGTTCCGCGGTTTAAATCGGCAAGGGTAACGATATCGGTTATCGTAATGGTGCGGAAATTCTTTTTTTCCATGAGTAATATCAATGCGTTTTTAAGCTCTTTACGCGATTTGCTAGTTCTCCGATTATTTTTAAGCAACAGAAGACCACCTAACTGTCTATTTTCTAATCCTATTTGAACAGAATCCCACGTTATATATATTTATGAACATTTGGTGTCTCATTTGTATATTGATAGTTAAATTTTAGAGGATTAAACTTGAGTAGTATAAATTTTAAGCGTTAAAGAGATTTTATATATTGATATTTACATTATAGATAAACGTAAAGGAGACTTCCAACATGAAACTTCAAGACAGAGTTGCAGTGGTTACTGGGGCGGCATCGGGTATGGGGAAATCTATCGCAGAGTTGTACGCTAAAGAAGGGGCAAAAGTGATTGTAGCCGATCTGAACCTAGAAGGTGCTGAACAAGTAGCCGCAGGGATCAATAGTAACGGTGGAGTAGCTAAGGCACTGAAAGTAAATGTTGCCCTGGTTGGAGATATTGATAGCATGATTGATACCGCTGTAAAAGAATATGGCACGCTAGATATTTTAGTGAATAACGCAGGGATTATGGATGGCTTTGAGCCAGTTGGTGATATTACAGATGAACGATGGGATCTTATCTTTGATATCAATACCAAAAGTGTAATGCGGTCCACTCGTAAAGCACTGCCTATTTTTCTGGAAAAAGGAAAAGGGGTTATCGTTAATACCGCTTCTACAGGTGGCGTAAGTGGTGCCCATGCGGGAGCAACTTATACTGCCTCTAAACATGCTGTAGTAGGCTTGACGAAAAACACAGCTTTTATGTATGCCAACAAAGGGATTCGTTGTAATGCTATCGCACCAGGAGCTACTGCCACAAACATCAGTGCTTCAATGAAAAATATAAATGAATTCGGCGTGAGCCGTACGCAATTAACACAGGCTGTGATCCCTCGTGTAGGTACACCTGAAGAAATCGCACAAGTTGCGTTATTCCTGGCTTCGGATGATTCCAGTTTTGTAAACGGAGCTATCATCGCTGCTGATGCGGGTTGGACTTCTGCATTCTAAATGTTGGTTGTCTACCTCTGCCTCAACAATTTATCCACGGAGTCTTAGGGACACAGATGACGTTATTCGCAAATTTTCAGCCTTTTGAGAAGGGATTCGGACTCCAGAGACGCTATTTCATATAAATCGGCCCATATTTTGTGTTTTCGCGCCAATAGCTGCAGTGGAGTCCGATAGCAATTCAAATGTGGAATAATGGCGCATTTAAGGTCTTCTGGGTCCTCTAACCAATTTTTTGGGGCAAAATGTTATCGGATTGAACGCAGGGGTGCCCCAGCACGCTACCATTTTGCCAAATGATGACCCAAACGGGAGGCTACATAAAACTCCGCTAGAGATTAATCTAGCGGAGTTTTTTCTACGCTTGATATTTCCAGGGGAACCCTGCAAAATAGAGAGAATGCTAACTATAGAGGAGTTATATGAAATGAACGATGTTATGGTGCGGAATCATGTAAAAGTCATTGGAGCAGGAGAAAAAACTATCCTTTTTGCGCATGGATTTGGGTGTGATCAAAGCATGTGGCAGTTTATCACGCCATCATTTGAGAAAAAGTATCGAATCGTTCTATTTGATTATGTAGGCTCAGGCCATTCAGATTTAAGCGCCTATACATCGGATAAATATCATACTCTCCATGGTTATGTACAGGATGTACTAGATGTCATCGAAACATTTGAACTCAAGGATCTTATTTTTATAGGTCATTCTATTAGCTCTATGATCGGTTTGCTTGCTTCAATCGAGCGGCCGGATTATTTTGATAAAATGATTATGATCGGACCTTCCCCACGTTATTTAAATGAGGGAGATGCTTATTTCGGGGGCTTTGAAAAAAGTGATATTACTGAGCTTCTGGATATGATGGAGATGAATTTCGCGGGCTGGGCTAGCTTTATGGCTCCACTTGCGATGAATAACCCTGACCCGATGTTGACTAAACAGCTGGAACGAAGTTTTATTTCGGCCGACCCTATTATCGCTAGAGAATTTGCGGAAGTTACATTTTTTTCGGATCATCGAGAAGATCTGCCTAAAGCGACAGTGCCTACCCTCATATTGCAATGCTCGGATGATAGTATCGTTCCTATAGAAGTAGGAGAATATTTACATAGACATATGAATAATAGTACGTTCCGGTTAATGGAGGCCAAGGGCCATTATCCACATATTAGCCATCCCCAGGAGACCATTACTTTGATTAATGAGTATCTTGGGTGAGATGGAGAAGATTATGGTGTTGAAAGGATATTTAGACAATGGATGACCGGTTAAAATATGCGCCATGCGGATATGTTTCCATTACCCATGAAGGAATGATCCTCGATGTGAATCAAACCTTTTTGGATGGGATGGGATATCAGCAGGTTGATTTGGTAAATAAACATTTTGAATCTATCATGTCTACGGCAAACAAGCTTATTTTTCATTCATACTTCTATCCTTTTATCAATCTGAATGGACATGTAGAAGAGCTATTTATCAATTTGAAGGACAGCAAGGGGCAAGCCGTGCCTTACTTGTTAAATGGCAGACGCCTTGAGTGTGAAGGTGTAGAGGTCATTGATTGTATTCTCGTACAGATGGGCAAACGTATTGATTATGAGCTAGAGCTACGATCTGCGAAGAAGCAAATAGAAGAGGCTTATTGGGAAAAAGATCAGGCGCTTGCAAAGCTCAAACAAATTCACCTGGAAATCGAGCAAAAGCAAGCTGAGTTGCTGGAGATGAATGCCGTTTTAGTAGAGCTATCTACTACAGACAAGCTTACTGGATTAAAGAATAGAAGATTCCTGCAAGAAAAGCTGGAAGAGCAGATTGCAGCGTATCACCGTGATCAGGCGCCTTTTTCATTATGTATTCTAGATATTGATCACTTTAAAAATGTGAATGACACCTACGGTCATCAGATGGGTGATTATGTCCTGGAGAAATTGGCGAGTATCCTGAAGTCCCAATCTCGTAAAGAAGATATCGTAGCTAGGTATGGTGGTGAGGAGTTTATCCTTCTGCTGCCTAATACAGATTCATCGGATGCCACGGCTATAGCTGAGAGTTTACGACAATTCATAGCCAGCTCCACTTGGGAGATTGGCAGCATTACGGTAAGCATTGGCATAGCTACCTTTGAAGCAACCGATACAGACATCACTCTTCTGGAAAAAGCTGATCAAGCGCTTTACGTTTCTAAAGAACAGGGGAGAAATCGCGTTACGCATATTATGGATTTGAGTGAAAAGCTTCTTTAATTGGAGGCTTTTTTTGTTATTTATAAACGATACATCCTCTTTGCTCTAATTGCTCTAAAATGTCTGTTCCCTTCAAGCTGTAAAAGGGAATTCGGAATTTCATGAATGGATCTCCTTTGTAATTCGTATTGGCATCAAGCCTATGTGACAACGTTACGATAGAATATAACAGGATGATGATTTATTATCAGTATGTTGGCATACAAAACTATGGAATGTGGATCATGCCTACATTATCTATTCGGGGATTATGGCGATCTGGAAGTGATCCATCCCTCCAATATAAGAGTGCTGTCTGCGGTGGCTATGAATGATACTGTATTATTTGAGATTAAACATGAGCCTTTTAAGCAGATGCTTGCCGATTACCCGTTGATTAAGGAGCAATTGATGCTGCTGCAAATGGACCGTTTATTTTTATCGAATCGGTTATTACATGAAATGAAATTTCATGATGCGAGAGCGCGTGATATGATCGGAACGTTAAGGGAGACGGCTACCCTTGTACTTAAAGATCTGCAAGAGCAAAAGATTATTGAGATTCAACATCAGCAGATCACCGTGTTAGACCCGGCGTATTTACTGGAGTATACGGATTTCGATTGAGAAGAGCCGTTCCGGGATTCAGAGAATCGATTATTAAAGGGGTTATGAATGTGGCTTGTAATCATTGTGTAGTAAGAGATCTGAATTTTGAAATCAAGGCTCATGGTGAGCTTAATCTTAGGGTTTTACCTGAGGTTATTCATCACTTGAGTAGAAGTAATACGATACATAAGGTGGAAGAAAATGTGATTACAGTTAAGGAGGCTGGGGTGCGGGATTTTCTGGATTTCTGTAATGACCATATGGAGTCGGAGCAGGTTGAATTCCGTATAGATGACCAAACATGGAGACCTCTATCCGAATTACCCACTGTACTTGATATGGAGTGGATTGATGAGGTTATCACTAAGGGTCTTGTTACTTGCTACTTCCAACCGATTGTTAACGTAAGGGAAGAGATTTTTGCATACGAGCTCCTATCCAGATTTAAAAAAGAAGACGGATCTCTTATCTATCCTAATGAGATTTTTGCGGCGGCACGGAATCGAGGGCGTTTATATGCTTTAGACCGGTTATGTAGAATGACGGCTGTAAAATATGCTGCACCCTTAAATAAAAAAACGTTTATTAATTTTATCCCAACGTCGATCTACGCTCCAGAGTTCTGCTTAAGATCAACCGTTGAACTGGCCAATCAATTAGGCGTCGATCCTTCTCTTTTTGTCTTTGAAGTTATTGAGACGGAGAAAGTGGATGATCTCGCTCATTTGAAAGCTATTTTGACATATTACAAGGATCGGGGATTTGAATACGCTTTAGATGATGTTGGTGAGGGCTTCAGCACGATCGAGATGTTATTGGAGCTTAAACCCCATTACATGAAGCTGGATATGAAATATGTTCAGGGTGTGTCCAGCGATCTGAACAAACAGAAAATAGCAAAGCAATTTTTAGAAAAAGCTTTAGAAATCCAATCCGTTCCTTTAGCAGAAGGTGTGGAGTTTAGAGAGGACTTTGAATGGCTTAAGCAGAGTGGTTATCAGTTGTTTCAGGGCTATTTATTTGGAAAGCCTGATCCTATTCCCAAACAGTAATCCTAATGAGTATATATCCGTCCAGAGGATGAGATGAATTTCAGGTCAGAGTCTGAGTACAGCCAACCCCCGGGGTTGTATAATTTAGGTAATTGAAAAGGGGGACGGGATGGATATGAAATGGCATCAATTTGTAACGCGCTGGGCAGATTCTAGGGGCTTTGATGGACGAGAGATTGATTATCAATGGCCTTCTCCCTCATTTCCGGTCATCAGTATTCGCAGTAATCTAGGGCGATACTCAGGTCAAGCGTATGGTCGTGGAGGTAAACCCCGTGTGAAGACAGCCGTTGGATTAATCGCTATTGGAGATGTAGCTGTCGGCTTGATTTCCATAGGTGCGATAAGCGTGGGCGTATTATCCTTAGGAGCAATATCACTGGGAATGTGGTTAGCGATCGGAGCAATAGCACTTAGCTGGCTTGGCTTCGCAGTGGGAGCGATTGCGATTGCAGGCGTGGCTGTAGGAGCGATCGCAATCGCGGAAAAAGCGTTAGGGGCCATCGCCATAGGGGATACGGCGTTTGGTGCGATAGCGATAGGCAGGATCGCTGGGGGTGCCATAGCTATCGGACAATGGGCATATGGTGTAATCGCAGTTGGCGAACATGGTTTCGGATTAATTCCCATCACGGGCGATGTGTGGAATTGGTTCCGGCGGTTGTTTGGATCGGGGAGTTAAGTAGACCTACAGTCCTAAAGGATGCCCTTCTCTTCCGGGATGGTCGATAAATAATATCTATCACATAAGAAAAACTAATTGCAATTACCTATATTCATTTCATACCAATTAATCATGCGATCCGATCTAGGCTTATGTTACTCTTTGAATGTATTCGAAACTTCATAGGCAAACCTATGGAAATGTAGGGACGCAAAGCTAAAGGGACTAAGGTTATCATAACTATTGTCAGCCAGCTGCCAAAGAGTGTGTAACGCTTTTTGTTAAAATATAAGAAAGTATAAGTTATACACCTATACTTAATATCTTATATTTCTCGCTTAAACGCTTGCCGTCCTTATAGGACGCTGAAGGCGTTTATGCTTGTTAAGGTTTAATAAAAATTAAGTCTTAATTTTTAGGCGACTTTATACGCAATCAAGCTACTCTTTTGGGGTAGTTTTTTTTGTGCCCATTTTTGGGCACTGGAGAGATTCATATGACATCTGGGGGTAAGAAGAGATGAAGAAAATGATTGCGATCGCTACATCGGCGGCCATGTTGGCCAGTTTTTCGAGTGAGGCAGGTTATGCTTTAGCAAGTGAGGCAAGCAAGGTAAATGTAACAAAAACAGTGGCGCAAAGTAAGGTTAACTTATTAAGCAACGCTTCGGTTATTCCGTTTGAGCTGTACGGCAAGGATGCTCTAAATGCCTATAATGAGGTTTTTAGAATGAATCCAGCAAATATTAAATCCATCACAAATAACGGTGGCAACTACTCAGGCTCGCCTATAGCTAAGGCTATGGATGGGGATATGAGCACGCATTGGGAGACTGGCAAACCGAATAGTTCAACGTTTACGAATGAGGTTGTGTTTGTTTTCAATGAGTCCACTGAATTAAATAGAATGGTATACGCGGCTAGGCAATCCGGTGCGAAAGGTAAAGGTTTTGCTCAAGAATTTGAGATCTATGGTTCCACTACCGATGGGGTGATTTTACGCTCGTGTCTTCTGGAGAATATACAGGCTCAACCGGTGATGTAGTGGAGATTCAGTTCGCACCTACGGCTTTTAAGAGACTTAAATTTGTCTTCAAAAAAGCGAACCAAGATTGGGCGAGTGCGGCTGAGTTTTCTTTTTATAAAGAGGATAGTGTCTCTGCTAAAATGAAAAATTTGTTTACAGATGATACCTTGAGCCAAGTTAGTACTGCCTTTGATACGGCAGAGAAATTAACAGCTTTAGAGAATGAAGTGCAGGCACATCCACTGTATGCGCAGTTTAAAGAAGAGATAGAGAATGCAAAGATCCTTTTGAAGAACCATCAGGTAGAGGCAACGACAGCCAAGGTTTCGAAGCTAAAAGGGTATGGAACAACCTATGAAAATGCCTATAGCCAAGCTTATAGAATGCCGAATGCAAACGTATCAAAAGTAACGGTGAACGGTGGAAGCTACTCAGGTACGAAGCCTGAATATATGCTGGATGACCAGCCCACTACGCATTGGGAAACGAACAAAAACAATGATGCAAGCTTCACGAATGAAGTCGTGTTTGAACTAGCGCAAGCGGAAGTGCTGGACAGAGTGGCTTTTTTGGCTAGAGATAACCGCAAAGGATTTCCAGAGGCTTTTGAAATCTATGCATCAGAGACGAGTAAAGGAGAGACCTTCCAACTTGTATCTAGCGGAACCGCGATTAGTACCAATGACTTTCTGGAATTTAAATTCGAACCGACGAAGTTTAAAAGATTAAAATTTAAGTTCACAAAAGCTAATATCAACAGACCTTTTGCGGCTGAATTTAGATTTTATACAGAAGATAAAGTAAGCGAAGCTGTAAATGGCATTTTCACAGATGGAACGATGAGTGCGGTTGTGCCTGCTTATAATAGCGTCGAAGCAATCAACGAATTAGAAGAAGCGGCAAAAGTACATCCGCTCTATCCAATCCTGAAAGATTCTTTGGATTTAGCTAAGAAGCTAGTGAATGGTGAAGTTCAAACCGAAGGTACCATCATTGAGGCGGAACAACGTGGAGATATGAAAAAGCATACGCAGGAAAACCTGAGAATTGGTTTTGGTACGAACAACCAGCCTACAGGTCTCGTTGCAATGCCTGGAGATACGATCAACGTTTATGTGGACGCAGCTTCTAACGATAAGCTACCTTCTTTAGTCTTTTCTCAACAAGAGGCCGCTTGGAATGTTTGGGCTAGAGGTGTGCAATTGCGTCCAGGTAAGAACATTATAACCGTTCCTGAATTTGCTACGAATAGTTATTATGCACATGAAGTGACTAAGGGCGGTACAGTGTATATCGTCAATCCATATACAGCTGAGGAACAAGGGAAAGCGCCATTGATTCGCTTCGAAGGTTTAGAAAAGATTCCTTTTATGACCAAGACCACGGATCCAGAACAATTCAAAACCTTCTTAATCACATACAAACAAAGACTGGACGAAGATAAAGCGGCTCATCCAAATGTTCAAGATCGTAAACTCATAGATGTGGTAGAAATGGCCAGCGATCATGTTATATTCACAGGAACGGCGACGGAGGCGTACAACAAATATATTACGCAAGGAAATAACCCGCTGGACACCGTAACTGGGTATGACACCTGGATGAAGAGCATTTTTGCCTTCTATGGCTTGGATGGCAGTAGCGAGATTCATGATGCCAAGCTAATTCGTGAGAATATTCGCTTGATGCAGCCTTATGGTGCGATGTATGCAGCGGGAGATCATACAGGGATCCAACTTGGAACAGTAGGAACCATGTTAGGTGATTTTAATAAAGCCTATCCGGGCTGGGGACTGAATCACGAAATTGGGCATCGCTTGGCTATGGGTGAACGGGAATATGGCGAAGTAACTAATAATATGGTGTCTATGTTTATGTCTGTCGCAGCGAATTCGATAGATAATCGTATACCGTATGAATCAGATATCTATAAATATGTCCTCGAAGAAAATAAAGTGGTTATGAATCAGCAGGGCTTATTTGCACAACTCGGAGCCTATTGGCAGCTGGAGCTGGCACATCCGGGATACTGGACAGAGCTGACCAAGCTATATCGGGAGCGGAAGGTCACCCTTACCAACGGTGACAATTCCAAGCAGCAGTATTTGGTGGAGTTCTCCTCCGAAGTACTGGGATTAGATTTAAGCAGCTATTTTGCCAGACATGGCTTCACTGTGAATCCTGAGACAAAAGCGAAAGTAGCCAAGTATCCGGCACCGCAAAAGTTATGGTATTTAAATAACTCGGTGATTAATTATGAGGGAACTGGAATGGCGGATAAAAATCTGGCCATTAAGGTTAATATCACACCTAACACCACGGATAGAACGAACACGTTAAGTTTCAGTATAGATAAAGAGCTTAAGCAAGACTTTTTAGGATATGAAGTGTATAGAAATGATGTGTTAGTTGGTTTTACAGGAACTGAGCAATTTGTGGATCAGAATGTAGATGCGAGTATCAACTATACGTACAAGATCGTCGGTTATGATAAAAAGCTGAACCCACTGAAGCCCGTACAGGTTAAAGCCTTTAAGCCAGCCTTGTCTGTTGAAGATCAGCTCACTTTAAAGCTTAATCAAACCTTTGATCCGATGAGCTATGTAAAAGCGGCTAACTATCTAGGAAACGATGTTACTGCAGATGTCTCTCTGAAAGCCAATAACGTTGATGTAACGCAAAAAGGCAACTACGAAATTGTATATGAAGTGAAAAGCGAAGGGGTTACGGAAACGAAAACCACACAGGTTACGGTAACGAGCGACTACGCCTATATTTCCGATCTCAATGCCAAGTCAGTCGTTGTAGGCTGGGGTGAATTAATGAAAGATAAAGCCGTTTCCGGAGGAATCATAACCCTTGTTCGCCAAGGGTTGGCTGCGACGTACGCGAAAGGGATTGGTGTTCATGCCAACTCTGAGGTAGTTTACGATATTGAAGGTAAGGGTTACGACTTCTTTGAAAGCTACATTGGGATTGATCAAGCCATGAAAGGGAAACCTTCCTCGGCTACTTTTGCAGTGTATGTGGATGGAGAACAGAAATTTGAGAGTGATGTTTTCCGGGCAGGAACAGAACATCAATTTGTGAAAATCCCTGTGACTGGCGCAAGAGAGGTGAAGCTGGTTACAACAGATGCTAAGGATGGCAATGCTTCAGACCATACGGTATGGGCGGATGCGAAGTTCTCGAATAATTCAAGCAAACCTACCATTACAGTACCGGAAGAGACAACCTTCGTTAAGCTGAACAGCGAATTTGATGTGTTGAGCGATGTAACAGCTTTTGATACGGAAGATGGTAACTTAATTGGAGCCGTTAAAGTGCATTCAAATGGATTCACATCAAGCAAAACAGGGACTTACAACGTCGAGTTTTCAGTTACAGACTCAGATGGGAACTCCGCTGTGCAGGCCAGAAAGATTGTTGTATACAGCGCTAGTAAATACCTGAGTGATATAGATTGGCAATCGGCAAAAACGGATTATAATGTGGTTCGAAAAGATAAGGCTAGCTCTAACAATCCGATTAAGCTGCTGGTAAATGGCGAGGTCAAAGAGTTCGCTAAGGGCTTAGGAACCCATGCCAGCTCTGAAATCGTGTATAATCTGGCAGGTGTAAACTATGAATATTTTGAAACGTATGTAGGGGTTGACAGAAATATCCCTGAGCAAAGCAACTCCAGTGTAATTTTCAAAATCTTTGCCGATGGGGCAGAGGTTTATAACAGCGGACTGATGAAATTTGGTACAGAAGCCAAGCTTGCGCGGATACCTGTTAAGGGTGTAAGTGAATTGAGGCTGGTGTTAGATAATGCAGGTAACGGAAATGCTTCAGATCACGGTGATTTTGCTGATGCGAAGTTTATGATCTTGAACAATACACCAGAGCTTACCATACCTAAATCTGTCTCAACCAAAGTGGGTCAAGCGATTGATATCAGTGAAAGCTATTCCGCAATGGATTCGGAAGACGGTGACTTGACGGCTCAAGTGAAGGTCACAGGCCAAGAGCAAGTTAAATTCAACCGGGCTGGAAAGTATCCAATCACTTACACAGTAACAGATAGTGATGGAAATACGACCACGAAGATTAGAACTATAGCCGTAGTAGACATGACGGACTTTACGTATCTGACGGATTACGACTGGAATTCTACTCAGAACAGCTATACTGCACCTTTGAAGGATAAATCTATTAGTGCAAATACGCTGAGATTAACAGATGAGAACAATCAGTTAGTGTCCTATGAAAGAGGAATTGGAGCGCACTCTAACTCGACGATTGTATACAATCTAAGCGACAAAAACGCGGACTATTTCACTTCCTATGTAGGTGTAGATAGACAAATGTACGGTTCTGTTGGTTCGGTGAGCTTTGAGGTTTTTGTCGATGGAGAGAAGAAATTCGATAGTGGGGTCATGGGTTCGAGAGATCCGCAGAAATTCATCGAATTGGATATTAATGAAGCAAAAGAACTGAAATTAGTCGTCACAGACGGGGGAAATGGCAACGGATCTGACCATGCTACATGGGGTGGAGCCAAACTACATTTCGCGAATGGAGATCACTTATTCACTAGAGATCTCGAACAGGCGATTGCAGCGGCTAAAGCAATTTCTCTAGAAGGCTTCACACCTGAGAGCATCGCGGCATTTACGTCCAGCCTCTCGACAGCAGAGACAGTGTTGGCTAACTCTTCTGTTACGCAAAGTGAAGTAGACGAAGCTGTAGCAGCGTTGCAACAAGCAACCGAAGGTTTGGTCCAAATAGATCTTACGCAACTGATTACTGTGGCGGACCCGTATTTAAGTGCTTCGATCAAGACTACATTGGGCGTAACTGGAGAATTAACATTAGGTGATATGTATAACCTTACAACGTTAACCAGCGAAACCAGAAGAGCCAGATCCTTGGGAGGTTTGCAGTACGCGAAGAACCTAGAGACACTTGATATTACTGGAAATGAAATTACAGATTTCTCCCCATTACAAGGATTAACTAAACTAACGAGCTTATTGGCCGACCCACAAATGGTAGAGGTAGGAGAATTTAAGGGACCTGTAGTTGAAGTGGCCAATCTGGTGAAAGGGCTCGATGGCAGCAAAGTGATCCCTAATTCAGCTGGGGTAAGAAACACTAGAACATCTAAAGAAATTGTGTTTGATATGAAGGAATGGGCTGCTAATCCGGATGTGTTCACTATTGACCTATCGAACGAGGAGAAAGGAACTTACATGCTGGGGTTAACTTACCAAGTCGCAGGTAATCTCGTGCAAATCATTTCTTTTATTGATAATAATTAAATTCCCAAGAAAGCAGGCGGATTGTGGTCTCTATAACCATGGTTCGCCAGTTTTTAAATGAGGGGTTTTTATGTAAAAATATCCATTTTGTCATATGACAAAAGAAATGACAACGCTCACTATAAGCGGTGTAGTCTTTTAACTATACTTAATCAGAAATGCGCCAAATTTAAATGAATACTCCAATTGAAGCTTTTTATACAAAGAAGTAAATAATGTATGCGGTTTAGAGGGAGGTGTTTCTGTGAAAATCATCATTGTAGATGATCATCCTTTAGTTAGAAGAGGGCTGGCATCTGTCATTGCAATGCAATCGGATATGCAATTTGCCGGTGAAGCTACGAATGGTCCGGAAGCACTTGATGTGATTGAAGAGACAAAGCCAGACATTGTCCTCATTGATCTTAAACTTGCTGATGAATCAGGACTGGATGTCATTAGGATAGCACGTACCCGCGGCATTGTTAGTAAATTCATACTGTTGACTTCCTCTGCGAGCAGAGAGGATTTTTTGAGGGCTGAAGAAGTATTGGTAGACGGATATGTTCTGAAAGAGGCACTGCCGGAGGAATTACTGTTTGCTATCCAGTTGGTGTACAAAGGGAGAAAATACTATGATCCTGGTCTAATGGAAGAAAAGATGCGAATGAGCGCCGGCAGTCCAACAGATGAATTGACACCAAAAGAGAAGGAAGTCCTGATTCAGCTTGGACAAGGTGCTTGCAATAGAGTGATTGCCACACGTCTTTTTATCAGTGAATTTACGGTGAAGAAGCATGTCAGTCAGATTTTAGCGAAGCTGCAGGTTACTGACCGGACACAGGCGGCATTGTGCGCGAACGCGATAGGATTAACGAAATATGAAATGTCTTATGAGTAGAACGGCAAGATCAGATGTTATAATGGCTTTAACTACTTTGTGAGATTGAGTATTCTGTCTAATTGTAATTAGGGAGTGCTGTTGATGTTTGAATTGCCAGGATACCAAACCTTAGATCTGATAGATAATACCGCAGATATCAGGTTATACAGACTCCTACGTCAAGAGGACGGCCTAAGGGTTATCGCTAAGACAACAATAGGAGAATATCCGGGAGCTGCCATGGTCGATGCTTTTCGTCATGAGTATGACATGCTTAAGCGACTTTGCGGTCGTGGTGCAATAGAGCCGTACAGTCTGGAAATTATGGCGGACCGACCAGTCCTTCTCTTAAAAGATATAGAGGGGAGTACCCTTGGGCAGATCCTGCGTATGCCTGTTAATTCACTGGGTCTTCCAGCGCTAATTCGAATCGCTACAGCTATTGCTGATTGTCTTATGCAAATTCATCGTGAAAAAATAACACTAAATGAACTAACCCCCGCTCATCTAATCGTCAATCCCATTACTTTTGAAGTGAAATTTATTGATATAAGAATGTGTTCTACCGAAAACACCACGAGTCCTTTGTCACCGTTAGGCGGCCGGCCCGATGTTCTGCTTCCTTATATAGCTCCAGAACAAACGGGACGAACCGGAGTCAAACCGGATTACCGTTCTGACTTTTATTCGCTGGGGATCATCCTGTATGAATGTCTCTCGGGCAGCCGCCCCTTTGAGCTGCATGATGTTGTTGATATTGTATATCGTCATCTTGCAGATACACCTGAGCCTCTGCACCGCAGGTTCCCCACTATCCCTCTATCGGTCTCTGATATTGTTGGTAAATGCATGGAGAAAATGCCTGAAGCGAGGTATGCCAGCGCGTTTGGCATTAAATCGGATCTTGAGGAATGTCTATCCCGTCTAGAAGAATCCGGGCATATTGAGCCTTTTCCACTAGGAAGCTGGGATATCCCAGAGCGCTGGATGGTATCAGGACGCTTCTATGGAAGACATCTTGAGCAACAAAGCTTAAGGGAAGCACTGCAACGAGCATCACAAGGTGCCGTAGAGACGGTTTGGATTAGCGGGGAGAGTGGTATCGGCAAAACAACCTTTCTGAAGGAGACCCTTACAAATACAGTCTCTTTGGATGGTTTCTTCGCCAGAGGCAAATTCGAATCCCGACATACCTCACTCCCTTATGGCATCTGGCATCAAGTCTTAGAAGAGTTGGTTAGTCAGCTGCTGATGGAAACAAAGCTGCAGGTGGAGGTTTGGAGGCTGCGTATTCTACAGGCAGTGGACAATTACGGTCAGTTGCTGATCGATTTTGTTCCTAAGCTTGAACTCTTGATTGGCCCACAACCCTCCGTACCTCCACTGCCACCGCTGGAAGCTCAGCATCGCTTTCAATTAATCATGAGCCGATTTATTCAACTCTTTCCTCATGAGGATCATCCTTTGATCTTGGTATTGGATAATTTGCAATGGGCTGATGATACGTCGCTGCAATATCTCACTTCGCTTATAGAGGATACGGCAACGACTCATCTGCTAATCGTGCTTTCCTATCGCAATCGGGAGATTACAAGGCTGCACCCGCTCAGTAGGCTGGAAAAACATCTGATTGACCGCAACGTAGCCATGAGCAGAATTTCTTTACAAGCGCTTGAACTCACCGATTTAAAACAACTGCTACTTGATGTTATGCGTTACGAGGCAGCTGACTTGGACGAGCTGGCGCGCGTGCTGCTTCATAAGACAGATGGAAACCCGTTATTTATTAAGCAATTCCTTCAAGATTTGATAGATGACCAGCGAGTGGAATTTGATGAGAATATTCGAAGCTGGAAATGGGATCTCCAGCGTATTACTGAATTGAATGTACCCGATAACGTAGCTTCATACCTTTCAAGTAAATTGCAACAATTTCCTGAACAGACGGTATGTGCACTTAGTAGAGCCGCATTTATAGGCAGCCTATTTGATTTACGTACACTTGCTGATATTACGGAGACACCGATAGAGACATTGAACGATGCGTTGGCGGTTGCTGTACATGGGCGCTTGTTGCAGCCCGTTAACGGGGAGGAATATCCGCATTATAAGTTCCAGCACAACCGCATTCATCAGGCAGCATATACTTTTATTTCCGAAGAGGAGCGTTCCGAGCTGCATTGGAGGATTGGTCTGTTATTGCTAGGCCGAGGCCCGCTTAGTGAAGGAACGACTCTATTCGAAGCTGTCCATCATTTGAATCAGGCACTTACATGGTTAGACCGCCCTGAAGAGAGGCTTCAACTAGTAGAGCTGAACTTACAGGCAGGGATAAAAGCGAAGCAAACAACCGCACATGAGACAGCCTTGCAATATATGCTTCAGGCAACGTCATTATTAGAGGAGCAGAGCTGGGAGGCGCATTATGGGCTGACCTTCCGGGTATTCCGTGAGAGGGCGGAGCTCGAATATTTATGTTCCCATTTTGATACGGCTAATGAATTATTCCATCTGTTAATTGATAAAGCTACGACAAATATGGATAAGGCTTACGTCTACGTAATGAAGGTGCAGTTGGAAGCAAGTAATGATAACCATGAAGAGGTGATCTCCTTAGGCCAGCATACCTTATCGTTACTGAAAGTGAAGCATCAATTTGATCCTGGTTATGCTCAATTGACGCTTCAATGGTTACGATTGCGGCATAGACTCAAGAAGGTCTCACTCGAATCGCTTACTCTTTTACCTCCAATGACTGATGAAGCACGTAGAATCGCAATGTCTACTTTAGATCATTCAAGTAATGCTTGCTTCTACGTCAATCGAGAAGGGTGGCTCGCTTCTTCCTTCACCATGATTGAATTAACGCTTGATTATGGGATGACTCCGGAGGCTTCCATTGGATTTATAGGTTATGCAATGTTTCAATACTATTACTTCCGTAATGATGAAGAGACATTCAAATGGGCCATGCTGGCGTTCAGCTTATCCGAACCCTATCCGAAACAGCACATGACAACCTTAGCCGCGTTCGCCATGTGCTACGATAGCTGGCGGCATTATGATCCTGCTATGCTCCATACGTTTACCGAGAAAGCTGGTAAAGTAGGACTGGAATCAGGTGACTTATGGAAGGGCAACCAGAATGTGTTGATCAACTGTGCCTCCCTTTTGCAATTTGGTCATCCTCTCGGCGATATCTATGAGCGGTTAATTACTCATTCCGGTGATTTGCTGCGCCATAACAACAGTCTTCATTGTAAGCAGGCTATTGTAGCAGCGGCCATTCTTGTTCGCTTGACAGGTTATCGCTCTATAGATGATCCCTTTCCCATCGCGGAGATTAGCGAGCCTGCTTTTGCACAGTCGGTTCATGGGGACACCTTTGATTTTATACAAGAAATGGTCTGGATCTATCAATATTTGACGGGCTATGTATTTGGGGAATACCGGGAAGCCAGTGAGGCATTAGCCAAATCAGCGGCCATTATAAAATCACGCGAAGATGGCTTAGACAGTCCCATGCAGATCATGTATGAATGTTTAGTCTGGGCTCAGTTGTATGAGGAATATAACGCTGAAGAGCAACGTACATATCGGGCAAAAATGCGTAAATGCTTGAAGAAAATGAAAAAGCTTGCCAGGCGTTGTCCGGGGAATTATCAGCATAAATATCTGTTAATGAAGGCTGAGTTAACTCGTCTATCGCGAGATCCCCGCCAAGCTGAAGCATTGTATGAGCAATCCATTGAGAATGCTCGGGTCCACGGTCATATTCACGATTTAGCGATGGCAGCGGAATGTTACGGTAAATATGGGCTTCGTCATGGCAAAATGCATCTGGCAAGAATCTATATGACTGAGGCCTATGAGGCTTATCTGCAATGGGGCGCAAAGGCTAAAGCGGCTGACCTGGAGCAGCAGCATCGCCATTTGCTGCATATTAAACGAGAGCCCGGGCTCGATCGTGTGGATTCCCTTTCTGTGGTAATGTCTGCCCAAGCATTATCGGGCGAGATGGAGATGAGCCGATTATTGGCCACGCTGATGCGAATCATGCTCCACAATGCTGGGGCAGAATATGGGGCTGTTATTTTTGATCATGACGGCAAATGGATGGTGGAAGCTTATGGGACCTCAGAAACCCAGCATATCGAATCTGTTCCACTTGGGGAAGAATCGGGGTTGGTCCCGGCAGCGATTATTGCTTACGCGGCAAGAACACAAGAACAGGTTGTATTACATGATGCACTCAGTGAAGGAATATTTACCCGTAATACTTACGTTAGGAATAATAGACTGAAATCGGTTCTATGTCTCCCCATCATGAATCAGAATAAATTGGTTTGCCTGCTCTATTTGGAGAATAATCTATCACCGGGTGTATTTACTCCAAGCAGACTCGATGTGCTCAAGCTGCTTGGTTCACAATGCGCAATCTCAATCGCTAATGCCAAGCTGTATTCGGGAATCCAATATCTCAAAAAAAATCTGGAGGATCAGGTGGTAGAAAGAACTCGTAGCCTGGAGCGTTCGATGCGTGAAACATCTGCGGCTTTGGCCGAAGCTACTGTTTTTGAGGAACGCAATCGTATTGCCCAAGAGATTCATGATATTGTCGGGCATACCCTTACATCGACGATTCTGCAGATTGAAGCTGGCAAGCGGCTGCTTCAGAAGAAGGAGATAGACAGCGGCTTTCAGCGTCTGGCTGAGGCCCAGGATCTTGTGCGGCATAGCTTGAATGAAATCCGCGGCTCTGTCCATATGCTGAAAGAGGACAGGTATTCTGATTTAACCGTGATGCTGAAGCAGTTGATTCGAGATACAGAACGCAATGCAGGCGTTGTTGTTCATGCAGTTATTTACGATCTGCCGGAAGCCATGTCAACAGCCTATAAAAAGGCAATCTATCATGCTTTGCAGGAGGGCTTAACTAATGGGATCAGACATGGGAAGAGTGTGGAGTTCCATTTTAGTCTGGAGTCTGTTGGAGCGAACTTGCAGTTTAGACTCAAGGATTGTGGGCTAGGGATGGGTCCAATCGTGATGGGATTTGGACTTAGGACGATGAAGGAACGGGTTGAGCAGCTGGGAGGCAGCTTATCCATCGATTCAGAAATGGATGAAGGCTGTTTACTGGAGATTGATCTGCCCATGCGAAGGGTTGTGGATAGAACATGAGTAAAATAAAAATTGTAATTGCCGATGATCAATTGTTGACGCGGGAAGGACTTCGCACCATTTTGGATCTGGAAGATGATATGGAAGTGGTTGGTGCTGCCAAGAATGGAGAAGAAGCTTGCGAGATGGTTGAGGCACTCCAGCCTGATCTGGTGCTGCTCGATATTCAAATGCCAGTTATGGATGGCCTTAGCGCCTTGAAACGAATAAAGCAGATTCGGCCGAACATCTTCATTCTGATTCTGACTACTTTTATAGAGACTGATTATATTGTAGAGGGAATGGCCTACGGAGCAAGCGGTTATATGCTGAAGGACATGGATGCAGATAAAATGATCGCTTCGATTCATGATACGTTATCCGGGCAATTTATTCTGCCAGCTCCGGTAGCAGCCAAACTGGCATCGAGGATGAACAGGTTAACAGAGGACTATGAACACTGGCAAAGATCGGATCTGGATCGTATCAGTCTGACAGAACGGGAAGAGGAGCTGGCACAGCTCATTATCCGGGGAATGAACAACCGTGAAATCGCCGATACATTACATATTGCGGAAGGTACGGCGCGCAATTATATTAGCAATCTTTACAGCAAATTAGAAGTGGTTGATCGGGCCCAAGCAATTGTGCGACTGCAGGCTATTTTGTAATAATTGTTGCTGTTAACGAATTACTGTCGGGGCCAAATATTCAAACAGCGGGAGATTCCTCAGTATTCCAAATGTAACGGTCAGAATCAACATTATAGCCATAATTGCCCGGCTAAGAGGCCGGATGTGCTTCTTATTAGTAATCCAATACAACATATACAGAGGTGCTAAAATAAACAGCAACGGGTTAAATCTAAACGCTTGAATAACGTCGAACTTCAGCAAGGAAAGAATAACTCTTGTGACTCCACATCCGGGGCAATACAATCCAGTCCATTCATGAAATGGACAAGGGATACTAATATTGGTTAAGGGTATCCATGCTTTGAGATAAACTACGCCGACGAGACTTAAGGACACACCCCAAAATAGTTTAGGATGTGTCCTTTTATAAATCGTAAACTTATACCAGTTTATTAACATCGGATTGTACCAAGGCATACGTGACAATACCCAGACCAAAGAGTGTCAGGATCACATAAAGCACTGAATTATCTGACGGGTATTGGCCGCGCTGTCTTTGAGCTTCAGCAATATGTTTACCTACCTGATAGGCCCAAATGAAGCTCCAGATCCCGCACGTAACCAACGTTAGAAGGAAATGTTTTCCTCCTGTAAATGTATAGTCTCCACTCAGTTCGCCTACCTCATTGGTTAGAACAATAAACCAATAGATTGTATAGAGCCCACATGTAATTAATGACAAAATAATGGCGAATGCAACACTTCTGCGACTTATCATTACTCACTCTCCTATGTATTTACATAAAAATTCGACATTTCCATCTTATTGAATTAGGAAAAAATATACAAGACAATATTTGAGAATTACTGTCCGCTGTCGAAATCTAGACAAACTTACTGCTGATATCTAGTGGAAACCTTACCAAATATGAAATATACTTTTGAGGCTATGCACTGGAACCACAACTAGATTTACATTAACGAATGGAGGACACTTTGATGTCAACTTTGCCAAATTGCCCGAAATGTAATTCAGAATACACTTATGAAGATGGTAGTTTGCTCGTCTGCCCGGAATGTGCGCATGAGTGGAGCCTCGACACAGAGGCTGAAAGCAGTGAAGAGAACAAGGTTGTCAGAGATGCCAACGGAAATATTTTAAATGATGGAGATGCTATAACTATTATTAAAGACCTTAAAGTAAAAGGAAGCTCATCCGTTCTGAAGATAGGAACAAAGGTGAAAAACATCCGTTTAGTGGACGGAGATCATGATATTGATTGCAAAATCGATGGTTTTGGAGCTATGAAATTAAAGTCCGAGTTTGTTAAAAAGATCTAAAAAAATAAAAATCAGCTTAACTTCAACAGAAGTAGGCTGATTCTTTATTTTAAACGTTATCTATTAATCTCAACAATCTGATTTCGTCCGGCATTTTTTGCTTGATATAAGGCTTTGTCCACTGATTCGAATAAATCATTTAGTTGATTGGTCAGGCTTTCTGTATATTGTGCTGCAAAATTACTAATGGACAGCAGTCCCATACTAACAGTAATCGAGAGGGAATGAGCAACATCCTCTACATGTACTTTATTAGCTTCTATTATAGATTTGATATGTTTTGCTAAGTGGTTTGCTTGTGTTTGATCTGTATTTGGTAAGTAAATGATAAATTCTTCTCCGCCATAACGCGCCAGAACATCCGTCTCCCTCAACGTTTTCTTAATTACCTCTACCGTGCTGCAAATGACGACATCACCGATTAAATGGCCGTAATTATCATTCACTGTTTTGAAAAAGTCGATATCCAGAAGGATGATAGCAAAAGGCTGCTTGAGTTTCATATTTTCTATGATCTCATGCTCTAAGTGCAACGTTAAGTAATGACGATTATAACAACCGGTTAGGCTGTCCGTTATGGCCATCTGCTTAAGTTTTTGGTTAGTCTGCGATAATTCATTCTGGATTTCAGTTAATGCAGCATTACGCTCTTGGAGGGTCTCGTTCTGGTGATTGGTCTCGGCTATGAGGCGATGCAGCTCGCTTCTGTCCTGAAAAGTGAGAATGCGTCCAACCCTGATTCCACCTACCACAATCGGCGCCGCAGTAATGTTAATGTATGCATCGAGTGAGGTGTAGAATAGTTCAACCTCAGTCCTCTCCATGGGCTGGTTCAAGTATGTATGAAGGAATAAATCGAAAGCTCCGGAAGTTTGCTCTATGGGTGCGATGGTCGACACGTCAAAGTGAGCACCGATTTGCAGATGGATTTTTGGAAAAAGCGAGCGATTGATTTCTACTACAGTCTCACTATCATCCAGTACAAGAATTCCTTCTGTAATGGTGTCAATGATATCCTGATGGGCGATGGTTACGAGATCAAATATTTTATCCCGATGGATAGCAATTACGAAAAAGATTGCCGAGATTAAGATCCCCAGAGAGGTCAGCCCTGGAATAACTGGATCAGATTTAAGCAATACCACATTAAGAAAAACATCCAATAAAATAAATACCGTTAGCACCAGCACCCCTTTGAGCACATGAGCAACTTGTTTTTTGATCCGCTGTGTAGTGTTTGAGACTAGCGCTGAATAGATGATATACAGAGAAATCATTACGCTGGTGGTTAAGAAGATAATAAGCAGCCAAAAAATCGGACCATAATATCTTTCGATATATCCGCCGTTCATAGGGAGAACAAAACTTCCGTTTGGATTGGCGATCACCCCTACTAAGATCAAAGCTGCGAGAATGTATAGGATCAATGTATTCTTTTTTCGAAGAAGATGTGAATTCCCGGTGAGTAGTACCGTAAACAGAAGCCAGCCAATCGTTAACAGAACCGAGTCGATAAAAGCAAGCTTTACATAAAACAATTGAAACTTGGGATCGTCGGTCGTTTTGATAGCGAATTGGCAGAAGGGCCATAACATCATAGTAAAATGAAAAACTAAGTATGCTTTATGTAGGTTAGTGATAGTTACAGACGCAAATATGTAGATGAACAAAGCGAACAAAACAAAAAATAATAACAAATCAATCCATGTCATGATATTCATTTCAGTGACACCTTCTCCCACCCGGTTAACAGTTCTTTCATGTTACCTTGAATTTTATTCGTTTGCCATATGATTATTTGTTCTACGACAACCGCTATTTGTTTAAGAGTCTTTCAACATATTCCTTCAAAATCCTCTATTTGTAAGCGTGGTTTTGCAAATTTTAAGGATGAGTTTCCCGGGAAACTGGGGTTGGACAGAATGACTAGCTTTTTTAACCTTAACTTGTGTTATAATCAAACAAACAATTTAAAGAGGAAATTATAGTTAAGGGGGATTTGTAAGTGGAAATAGGAATAAGCACGTTCGTAGAAACAACACCGGATGTTCAGACGGGTGAAGTGATAAGTCATGCGCAGCGATTGCGCGAGGTTGTAGAGGAGATTGTGCTTGCAGATCAGGTGGGTTTAGATATATTTGGCGTGGGCGAACATCATCGCAAAGATTATGCGGCGTCTTCTCCAGCAGTTTTACTGGCTGCGGCGGCCTCACAGACGACACGGATTCGGCTAACCAGTGCGGTTACAGTACTTTCCTCTGATGACCCCGTACGTGTGTTTCAGGATTTCGCTACCCTGGATGGAATCTCGAATGGACGCGCAGAGATCATGGCAGGCCGGGGTTCTTTTATTGAATCGTTCCCGCTGTTTGGGTATGATTTGAATCATTATGATGAGCTGTTCGATGAGAAGCTGGACTTGCTGCTCAAAATACGGGAATCCGAAAAAATAACCTGGAGCGGCGTGCACCGTCCTGCCATTAATAATCTGGGGATTTATCCGCGTCCCGTGCAGAATCCATTGCCAGTATGGATTGGCAGCGGAGGAAATACAGAATCCGTAATTCGTGCAGGCCTACTAGGGTTACCGCTTGTGCTGGCTATCATTGGCGGCAGTCCGCTACAGTTTGCTCCGCTCGTGAAGCTCTATAAGAAGGCTGCAGCGCAAGCAGGACATGATGTATCGAAGCTGCCCGTTGCTTCGCACTCACACGGCTTCATTGCAGAGGACAATCAGCAGGCTGCCGATATGTTCTTCCCTTCTACACAAGCTAGTATGAATGTTATTGGCCGGGAACGCGGATGGGGTCAATACACCCGTGCAAGCTATGATGCGGCGCGTAGATTTGAAGGTGCCTTGTATGTAGGTGACCCAGAGACCGTTGCTGAGAAAATCATTCACCTGCGCAAGCAAGTAGGCATCACACGTTTTATGCTGCATGTGCCGCTTGGCACAATGCCTCATAAGGATGTAATGAGAGCCATTGAGCTATTGGGTACCCAAGTAGCACCCATTGTTCGCGCTGAGATATCGAGATGGGAAGCAGAGGTTGAAGCTAAGTAGTAACTATGATCTTACTTAATTATTGAAGCTGTTGATAATGGAGGAGGAGATGGATATGACAGAGCACACTATAGCGAGCAGACTCGAAGCATTAGGGGTTGTCCTGCCCGAGGCTAGTGAACCGGCGGCAAAATACGCTAACTACGTAATTGTTAATGGTTTATGTTTTGTGTCGGGAAAAGGACCAGCGGGCCATCCCAAAGGAAAGCTGGGACAAGATTACACTACCGAGGAAGGCTACCATTTTGCACGTTTAACGGGTATAGAAATCCTTGCCGTCCTGAAGACAGCTTTAGGTTCTTTGGACAAAGTGAAAAGAGTAGTCAAAATTCAAGGCTTCGTTAATGCAGATCCCCTTTTTGAAGAACATCATAAAGTGCTTAACGGTTGTTCAGATTTAATGCTTGAGGTGTTCGGAGACAAGGGTGTTCATGCTCGTTCTGTATTGGGTGCTGTTTCTGTAAGGGATAATCTTCCGATCATTATTGATTCCATTTTTGAAGTTGAGGAACCTGTCTAGCCGGCTCCATGAGGCATATTTAAAAAGAGGACTATGATACCGAAAGGTGATCGTAGTCCTCTTTTTTTTAGGTGCTTATGCCGTAGGTAGATGCTTACCCCAAAATTTGTAACAAAACTAATCGCCCTTTTTTTAGTAACAATAGGTGTACATATCAATCAACGAGGTGATGACATCATGAAATTTCAAAAGAAAGCTATGTTACTTTTACTACTTACATCTATGCTCTATACTGCTCCGGCCTATGCGGCGACAACGCCTCAGACTCCGGTTACAGCCGTCTATCTGGATGATCAACAGTTACAATTGGGGGCTCAGCCCTTGTTAGTAAACGATACAGTACTAGTCCCTATGCGCAAGTTATTTGAAGCTCAGGGGGCAAAGATTACTTGGAATAATGATACCAAGACCGTTAAGGCAACCAAGGGAGACCTGGTGCTGACCTATCGTATTGGTGATCAGGCAGCGAATAAAAATGGCCAGTCCTTAAGTGTAACGGTTCCCGGCCAGATTGCCGGCGGTTATACGATGATGCCACTGCGTTTTGTCAGCGAAGCTTTGGGCAGCACTGTGAAGTGGGATACCACTACTCGTGCCGTTCGTATCTACTCGGCACTGGATTACGATACGACAATTCTGTATGGGGTTAACCTGCGAAGTTTGCCAGACTCGTCAGCCCAATCAACGGTGCTGCAAATGTTGTCAGCAGGAGATAAGGTACATGTGGTTAGAGAAGTAGATGCTTTATGGTTAGAAGTACGAACACAGGATAACAAGAGTGGCTATATATCTGCTAAACCCAAATATAGCAATTATACTAGTACGACTCTTGTAGAGCGGCAGGGAAGCGAGCTGCTTGCTTACGGAGAAAAATATCTGGGAACACCTTATGAATTTGGTGCTGCTACTGACCAGACGTCTACCTTTGACTGTTCTTCCTTTGTAGGACATGTATTTAAGGATGTGTTGGCAATTGACCTGCCACGTGTCTCTTACAATCAGGCTAAAGAGGGCAAAGAGGTTGGAATTAACGAGCTGCGCAAAGGGGACCTGTTATTCTTCAGTGCACGAGGACTCGATATTGGGCATGTGGCGATTTACGCGGGAAATAATCAGATCCTACATACGTACTCCAAGGAGCTTGGCGTTCATTATGAAGCCTTAAGTGACAAGTGGAAGAAACGTTTGGTCACGGCTCGCAGATTGTTTTAGCTAGGTAATAATTAGGCTATAATTATCACGGTGTGGAAAAGTTGAAATCCCCTCTCCATTAAAATTTATTTGCAGGCATAAAGACGGTTTTTGAGTCTCTTTTCCGTCTATGTTATGAGCTTGATGTTAAGGAGGAAAATAGTGACTTGTACGGACGCAGAACTGGTAGATAAGGTGTGTAAAGGTGACATGGATGCATTCAGTGTACTTATCGGCAAATATTCCAATGCAGTATACGGGGTTGCTTATGGTAAATTGGGTGATTTTCATACCGCACAAGACATTGCCCAAGAGGTTTTTGTTAAAACCTATCGCAAATTACCTGACTTAAAGGAGCCTGAGAAACTCGCCAGTTGGTTATATGCGGTTACTGCACGGGAATGCATGGATTGGTTTAGGTCAAATAAAAAGAAAACTGCTTACGAATTCATGCAAAAAATGGAGGTTCCGCATCCAGAATCTACCGAAGATCAGCTGCTCAGAAAAGAACTCCAGCAAGATGTGTGGAAAGCCTTAAACACCCTATCAGAAGCTAACCGTATAGTCACAATTCTCTACTATATCGACAATTACAAGGTTAGGGAAATCGCCGATTTCCTTGATTTATCCAGCGAAGCTGTTGAGAGTAGACTCCGCAGATCAAGAGCGATCTTAAAAAGGGAGATGTTGAGTACAGTGAATAATAATCTTAGTGAAAACAAATTACAGGACGAATTTAAGAAGAGAGTCTTTCAGGATGAAAGAATGACTGAAACGAATTTTCGTCGTGTGGCTATGGGCCAAAGTGAATTTGATGATATTGATATGCATAAAACAAACTTCTCCAATGTAAATATGGAGGGGACCGGATTCGATAATATTAATATGAGCAGTACTACCTTTAATGACATCAATATGCATTCTGTTAAGTTTAATGAAGTGGGGCTGTGGGAAATAGAGGTTAGTAATAGTGAATTAGGGGAGGCTTATTTCCACGATATTCATTTGTACGGTAAAGGCAATAAGTTTGAGCGATGCCAGCTAAACGGGACATCCTTTGTAGATTGTGATCTTTCGAATGTAGATATAAGAGACTGCAATCTTTCAGGCGTCACAGTAAATGGGATTTCATTAGAGCTATTGTTAGACAGCTATAATAAAAGGAAATAGACTATATAAATCATAGATTTAATCGGAAACCACTTCTTTCTAGGAGTGGTTTTTGAGTTTAGGGTATAATGGATGAAGAGTGTACAGCACAACCTATAGGAGTGAAAAATAGATGAAGCGCATCACCATTTTAATTGCGGATGATGAGGCGGAAATTGCCGACTTGGTGGCCTTGCATTTGCAAAAAGAGGGGTATCATATCCTCAAAGTGTCCGATGGAAGGGCAGCGGTACAAGCCATTGAGTCGCAAACGATAGATTTGGCGATTCTGGATATCATGATGCCGGGGCTGGATGGTTACGAGGTCACCCGCCATATTCGGGAGCATCATCATCTGCCGATTATTTTTCTGAGTGCTAAAACTTCCGATCTTGATAAAATCACCGGACTGGTTATGGGCGCAGATGATTATATGACCAAACCGTTTAACCCAATGGAGCTGGTCGCCCGGGTCAATTCCCAGTTGCGGCGCTCCATACAATTCAGTCAGCCCGCTGCCATACCTAAATCGGTGCTAGAGGTTCGGGGATTGATGATTTCACCGGATGAGCATACGGTTACTCTTTATGGTGAGGTTATTGAGCTAACTCCAAAAGAGTTTGATATTTTGCACTTATTGGTCAGCCATCCTAAGCAGGTGTTTAGTGCGGAGAACATTTTTCAACAGGTGTGGGGCGATGCTTATTATGAGAGTGGGAACACGGTCATGGTGCATATCCGTACCTTGCGCAAAAAGCTCGGTGAAGACATCAATAAGAATAAATTCATTAAGACGATCTGGGGCGTTGGATATACTTTTAATGGGTAAAGCCAGTGAGATTTATTTATTTTAAGAAAAACTTTATATTTGTCCTGCTTTTTCTTTAAAGTGTCTTCGTTATTCTATTCCTATCAAGGAAATGGGAGGACATTGCTGATGAAGAAGTGGGGCTTTTTGGCGTTGGTTGTGTTGTTGCTTGGGTATGCAGCGGCTCGTTATTTACCGAATACGGGTAATTTAGGATACGATGATAAGATTCGCAAAGAATCTATTAGAAATAACAATAGCTTAGAGGTAGTAACACAAGATCAAGTGTATCAAGGGGATTTGTTGCTGGTGAACAAACAATACCCGGTACATGAGGATAGTGTGAAGTCTGATATCGTGACCTTATATGAGCAGGCGGATCTGGTGCAGGGTTATGGGCTGCTGGATACCTCGATTCGTTTGTCTGAAAGTGTAGCGCATAAATTCAATAAGATGGTCAAAGCTGCCGAAAAAGAGGGTGTGAATCATTTTTTAATTAGCAGCGGGTACAGGGACTTTGAAGAGCAAGAGAAATTATATCAGGAAAAAGGTTCGGACTATGCTTTACCGGCGCAATATAGTGAACATAATTTAGGATTATCTCTGGATATCGGATCGTCCCAATCAGAAATGAGTAAAGCGCCTGAAGGAAAATGGCTGCAAAAAAATGCCTGGAAATACGGCTTTATTCTCCGCTATCCGAAAGACAAAACCGAGATTACGGGGATAAAATATGAACCCTGGCATTTCCGTTATGTAGGGTTGCCGCACAGCGCCATTATTCATGAGAAAGGGCTTGTGCTAGAACAATATTTGGATTTCTTGAAAGAGAACAAAGAGATTTCAACAACAGTAGACGGCAAGGCTTATACAGTAAGTTATTTTCCGGTATCCAAATACACTACGATCAAAATTCCACAGGAAGGGCAATATATGACGTCAGGCGATAACATGGATGGCATAATTGTTACTACATATTAATGACTAAAGAGCCGAAAAAAAAGTCTGCTATAAACCTTTTGCTGGCAGCGATATTTATCGTCTATATGTATTTTTTAATCCGAATTATTTTATTTAAAGGTGCACCAGTGAACTTATTATCGCTTTGGGAGCAAGCGGGACGTATGTTTGAACATCCAGACCGGATTTTTAATCGGCGAGGCAACTATATCCCTTTTAAGGAGATCTCCCGGGGGATGGACGATCTGTCGCTTTCAGATCCTTTTTCATCGATTAATTTAGTAGGGAATTTGTTGGCCTTTATTCCGTTTGGGATCTTGGTGCCCATGCTGTTATCGCAAAAAGTAAGGCTGTTTCGAAGAGTTTTCTTCCTCTCGCTGGCGCTGAGCTTCTGTTTTGAATTCACACAATTAGTATTGTATATCGGCACCTTTGATGTGGATGATCTTATTTTGAACACTGGCGGCGGGGTGGCTGGTTACTGTATCTATAGACTGTTGACTTCTTTCGGATGGATTGCATCTATATCAAAGCGGTGTTAGTATTTGTGGATATAGATCTAGGGTAGAAGGGGCATGGTATGAAAAAGCGTATTTCGGATATTGTTTCCATCATTGTAGGAGCTTTGTTATTCTCCTTGGCCGTTAATTTGTTTGTGATTCCGAACGAGTTCGGTGAAGGCGGGGTCACGGGACTGACTATGATTACTTACTATTTGTATCAGTGGTCACCCGGTATTGTTAGTTTGATTCTTAACGCTTTATTATTAATTGTGGGGTACAAATTTCTAGACAAAACTACGACGGTATACACGATTATTGCGGTGTTTTTCAATTCGTTATTCCTGATTCTTACGAAAAATTGGAATATTGGCAGCGATGAGTTGATAATTAATGCAATATTCGGGGGTATCTTCTCAGGTGTGGGTATCGGGCTAATTATACGAGTGGGTGGAACGACTGCAGGGTCAACCATCATCGCCAGAATTCTACATAAATATTTGGACTGGAATGTTAGTTACGCGCTACTGCTCGTTGATTTAATTGTGGTGTTCGCTTCGTATTTCATCATTGGAGTACAAAGTCTGATGTTTACGATCGTGATGCTCTATGTAGCCACTAAGATAATGGACTTCATTATTGAGGGAGTGAACCCTAAGAAGGCTGTTACGATTGTATCCCAAGAGCAGGACAAAATTGCTGAACAGGTTAATGGAATTATGGATAGAGGCGTCACAGTAATATATGGCCGTGGGTACTATACCAAGACACCTAAAGAGCTGCTGTATATTGTGATTAGCAAGCAGGAAGTGACTATGCTTAAGAAAATCGTCAAATCCATTGATAAAGAGGCGTTTATTACCATCCACGATGTACGAGATGTATTCGGAGAAGGTTTTGTGGAGCTGTCAAAATAATAAGATAAAAAGCTATCCCGGAAGCTATAATGGCTGCTTGGATAGTTTTTTTGATTTCGGGTACGTTATTGTGATGGATATCATTGCAATTATTGAATCGTTCACATTTTTTCAATTTCCGGTGTGATTGAACGCACACTATGGGATGTTCAGCTTCTATATGCTTTTTATAGAGGAATTAATTTATTGCAGGGAAGAGGGTATTTAGATGTTAAATCAACAAACCATTGAAATCATAAAATCAACGGTGCCCGTATTGCAGGTTCATGGGAAGACCATCACAACTACTTTCTATGGCATGTTATTTGAAAATCATCCGGAGTTACTAAATATATTTAATCATGCCAACCAACGGGAAGGTAAACAGCAGACTGCACTCGCTAACGCCGTACTCGCGGCGGCAATGAATATTGATCAGCTGGGAAATATTTTGCCTGTGGTAAAACAGATTGCGGAGAAACATCGGGCATTGGGAGTATTACCTGAACATTATCCCATCGTAGGTGAGACTTTGTTAGCTGCTATTGGGCAAGTACTTGGCGATGCGGCGACGCCGGAAATTATTGATGCTTGGGCAAAGGCGTATGGCGTGATTGCAGATGCCTTTATTGGTGTCGAAGCAGAGAAGTATCGTGAAGCTGCCGAAATTCCCGGGGGTTGGAGTGGATTTAGAAACTTTGTGGTTACTAAGAAGGTTAAAGAAAGTGAACTTATTACTTCCTTCTACCTTTCTCCTGAGGATGGAGGGGCTATAGCTTCTTACTTGCCGGGTCAATACATCACGGTTCGTGTTCAGCCTGAGGGAGAGGAATACACCCATGTTCGCCACTATAGTTTGTCCAGTGCGCCGGGACAGTCGTATTACCGCATCACAGTTAAACGGGAAGGTGAAGGGCCGGATAAACCGGCTGGAGTCGTATCTACTTTCCTTCATGATGTCGTACAAGTGGGAGCTATATTGGAAGTAAGCTCGCCAGCAGGTGATTTCGTACTAAATAAAGATAGTGATCGTCCAGTGGTTCTTATCAGTGGTGGGGTTGGACTAACCCCTATGGTAAGTATGCTGGAGACATTAATTGCTACGCAGCCAGAACGAGAGGTAACGTACATTCATGCAGCCATCAATGGAAGCTTGCATGCTATGAAAGAAATGGTGGCGGATTTGGAGCAGTCCCATCCTACCCTACGATCCTATGTATGTTATGAAACTCCAAGTGAAGGAGATACGTTCCATAAAACAGGTTATATTGATCTAGCTTGGTTGCAAGAAGTAACAGACGTAAACTCTGAATTCTATTTCTGCGGACCGACTCCTTTTATGAAGGCGATATATAAGGCTCTTAAGGAATGGAAGGTGGCTGAAGACAGAATTCATTATGAATTCTTCGGCCCGGCTGGAAGTTTGGAAGCCTAAGCTGTAAAACCAAAAGAGCGTCCCAGTCCTAATGACTGTGACGCTCTTTTTTACAATAGAAGTTTATTTGAAGGCAGCGAATGGGTTAGTTCCCTTTGGTAATATTGAACTGAAATTAAAGGTGTACGTAGGAATTCCAGCCGCATAAGGGGCAATTTCGTACTGTTGGTAGAAGATTGCAAGGCCACTCTCGGAAACGTAGAAGTTTGGTTTTTCTGTTAGTCCGCCAGGTGTATCTGGAAAAGCTAGCTCCTTGGTGCTTTCCTTCAACATTTTATCTAATTTTTGTTTGTAGTTTGGCTCTGCCTTCAGCAGGTCCTTAAGTTCAATTGGTCTGCCGTCTTTCAGCGAGAAGGTAAATCCTTCACGAAGGGCTCCACCATGAGCTCCACCAGTATAGCCATATTGATCAGTCACGATGCTCAGAACCCCTTCACGGTTAAAGGAGACAACAAAAGTTTGAGAGAAGTCATATTTATTCTCTATAGTACCATCTCTACGGCTAGCCTGTTCTTCACTCTCTGCGACGAATTGTTCAGCTTGCTTTTTGAAGATCGCATTAATCTTAGTCTGCACTTCATCCGTTAAGCCACTGATTTTTGGATACTGTACTTTGATACTAGCATTTTTATTGCTCTTATCTAAGGTTTCAGAGGTGATTTTGATGTCATTCATTACTTTTTTACTTAGATCAAGTGATTTCAATGAAGGATTATAAACGCCTTGCACTCCTAAATAGTCAGACAAGAGTTTGAACGGAACATAAATCCGGTCGTTGATGACCTTCACATCATGACTGCCGGTCATGCTATAAATGTAATAGCCATTCAGGGTTGTACTAACACCGTAATCTGAGACCTCCATGTCCAGCTTCATGGAATCGCTGCCTACACTATAAGTTTTGGTGCTTGCATTATAGTTAATGGAGAGGCCAAAAGCATCCCGTAGTACAGTTAAAGGGATCATGGTGTTGCCGTTTACTATTTTCGCTTGCTGCGATAAGGTCTGGCCTTTATATTTAAGCACTACAGAGGGTTGCTGTGCGGCTTGTTTTACTGTACTTCCTCCGGTAGCTGCGGCTTGAACTGAGGTTCCTCCTACTAGTCCCGACCCTCCAAGCAATACTCCAGCAGCCAAGATGGCTGAGGTCCATTTCATACTTTTATTCATAACTTAATCTCTCCTTCCCAAGGATGGGCTTATGTAGTTGCAATATGATATTTTTTCCTCTATCACTCCTACAATTATACCTAGGTCCCAAATAGATTTGATTACAAAGGCGGTTACAGTGTTGTTGCATAGATATGCAAAAGGTATATACTTTTTAACCATTTTGTACGATTAAGACACTAGCATTAAGAATGTAAAGTAATTACGGTGAGTTCGGGGCGACAATTAAAGCGAACAGGCATACGAGTTACTCCTATCCCGCGAGTGGTATAGACCTGAAGTTGGCTGTTGGGCAGTTGATATAATCCACTTGAATATTTATTTCCGTGAGGCGGGGTATATAAAGCTCCGACAATTGGAAACCGCACTTGGCCTCCGTGACTATGACCAGACAATTGCAGATCTATAGGCAGCTTGCAAAAGTCATCGGCGAAATCAGGTTCATGGGCAAGGAGAATTGTGCAAGCCTCTTCCGGGATATGAAGCAGCGCTTGGGCGATATCTGCTTTTCCGACCCAAGGATCATCTATTCCGGCAATATAGAGCTTGTCCGTACCTTGGGTTAAGACGATATGTTCATTATGGAGCACGTGGAAGCCCGATTGTGTTAGCCCGATTGTGTTAGCCCTTTCGTTACAACCTTTCTGGTCCCAAAAGCATCATGATTGCCTAATACTGCAAATTGTCCAAAAGGAGCCCGCAACTGAGAGCACAAGGCTACGGCTTCTGAAATATAATCGGCTGAATGATCTAATAAATCGCCGGTGAAGCAGATCAGATCTGGCTTTACCTGTTGAATTTGCTGCGCTAGCTCCGTTAAAGCTTGCGGCTTGGAATATACCCCCTGATGTAAATCGCTAAAATGAACGATACGAAATTTATCGAAGGCTGGAGAAAGTCTAGGGAGTGTAATATCTACGTATTTGATTTCCAGCCAGTAGGGTTCGATCCAATGTGAATAGATACCGGATGCACCAGCTGTTCCAAGAAGGCCTAGAGTTACTTGAGCGCTTTTCTGTAGAAATTGTCGTCTGCTAATAGTATTCATAAACAAATCATACGTGGGGATTGTTACTCTACTATGACAATATTCATTTAATAACCCATTGTGACGATAAAACTACATATACATTTTTTTTATATGGGAGATGAAGAGATGAGTATTATCGATGCCTTAGTCCTCGCAGCACCTTATTTCAAAAAGATTCACTCGCAGGATATTATGATTGGAATCACGGACAGGGAGATCTTCCATTATTACGCACCGAGTAAAGTTATTGATCTCGGATTGGTTAAGGGTAACCCTATCCCGCCTGAAGATCTGTCGCTTTCAAATGGACTGAAAGGTATAGCAAGCTCTAACCGAATCCCAGCAGAAATTTATGGAGCTCCTGTAATCTCAACATGTGTACCTATCTACGGAACGGATGATGATGTAATCGGGGTTTTTGCCATTGCGTATACACTAGAGAACGAGAATAAGCTTGAAGGATTCACAGATGAGATTAATGAGATAAGCAGTCATCTAATGGAGATGGTGCAGAGCGTAGCTGCCCAATCTCAGGAATTATCAGCAACCTCGCAGCAAATATTAGATAATACGCGTAGAGCCGTAACAGAATCACAAGAAGTGAATAAGGTTGCCGGCTTCATTCGTGAGATTTCTGAGCAGACGAACCTGCTTGGGCTGAATGCGGCAATCGAAGCCGCGCGTGTAGGAGAGCAAGGGGCAGGTTTTGGGGTGGTTGCTACGGAAGTACGCAAACTGTCCGTTAACACTAAAGAAGCAACCCATAATATTGAAAAATCACTGAGTGATGTTCAAAAGTCCATTAAGCAAATGGAGCAAGAAATTGAAGCGATCTCTGCTTCTTCACACTCACAAGCAGAATTGGTCACTGAATTCAGCGGTGTCATTGAGCGCCTGAATAAAGCGAGTAATGAAATGACGTCCTTTATGCAATCCATTATCCAGTAGATAGTGAATGCATAAGATGACTTCACCCAAACCATGCTAGAAGAGAACAGGCGCATTTCAGAAGGGAGCGTATTTCATTTATGAAACAACCCGATTCCAGTCTGCAAGCGAATGACAATGTAACTCAAGCCAAAAATTCTTTGGGCAAGCTTCATTTCTCTGTCTCTCAGGCACTTAGTCATCCAACAGAACAGACTTTGGCACAGGCTGAGAACCGCCTGGCACATACTGAGCAGGCGATTCAGCAAGCTCAGGACTGGCTAGGTCCTCAAGGTGTGGAGTTGGCTGAAGAACTGTTGACCGAGGATAAGAGCAGACTTGCCTCATTGAATAAGCAAGGGAAACGTTCAGAGCGCTAAATGTTCCTGCCACAACCTGTGAAGCTCCAAGCTTCACGGGTTGTTCTTATGCGCTTTTCCCTGAAAGATGTGGCATAGGAAGAGGGATGTTATACTGGATTGAGAGTTTAAGCAAGGGTTTAGATGGGGGATAAGGGATATGAATGGCAAGCACATCGAAGAATTAACCCGGCAGGTGGAAGCTTTCATTCGACAATGTTACGCTGAACTAGACAAGTCTGAAGCCGAGACGGATCATCGCATCCTAGCCGTACATGAGGAAATTAACCAATCAGGCAGTTACACACATACAACGGAAGAATTAGCGCATGGTGCAAGAATGGCCTGGCGCCACAATAGCCGCTGCATTGGGCGTCTTTTTTGGCAATCCATTGAGCTAATCGATGAACGCCAAGCAGAGACTGAGGAACAAGTTGCTGAAGCGTTGCTGCGACATCTGGAAAAGGCGAACAACGGAGGACGTATTCGTTCACTCATCACGGTCTTCCGCAGCGGAGAAGATCCGAATCAGCGGATTCGGATCTGGAACCACCAATTGATTCGTTATGCCGGTTATCCTGGCGATGAAGAACACGGACGTGCAGGCGATCCGGCATCGGATGAATTCACAAAAATGTGCCAGCAACTAGGTTGGCAAGGAACGGGTGGCGATTATGATGTGTTGCCGTTAGTGATAAGTATTGGCAACGGGCATCCCTACGTTTTCCCTATTCCTGATCACTTCATTCAGGAGGTACCGTTAACACATCCTGAAATTGAACGTTTTGCTGAGCTTCAGCTTCGTTGGTATTCTGTACCCATTATCGCGGACATGCAGTTGGAAATTGGCGGTATTCTGTACACGGCTGCTCCTTTTAACGGTTGGTACATGGAGACTGAAATCGGCTCGCGTAACTTAGGGGATACCGGACGATACAACACTTTGCCAGCTATAGCTGATGTGATGGGACTGGATCGCTCCAGCAACACAACGCTTTGGAAGGATAGGGCGCTTCTTGAGCTGAATCGCGCAGTGCTGTATTCCTTCAAGCAAGCAGGTGTCAGCATCGTGGATCACCATACAGCAGCAGATCAATTTGTTCGATTCCAGCAACAGGAGAACGAGCAGGGGCGCCAAGTCTCAGGGCGCTGGTCCTGGTTGATTCCGCCTATGTCACCCTCGTCTACACCGATTTGGCATGATCGTACGTTAAAAGAATATGATTTCAGCCCTCGTTTTCTTTATCAACAATCACCCGTCGCAACCTGCCCATTTCACTAGCTAACGAAGGCAGTATATAGGTCGCAACTTGAATCTGGATAGAGGCAATTTCCTTGGAAATGTCTCTTTTTGTTTTGACTATAGAAAAAGCGCCAAGTTCCCCTCCTAAGGAAACTGGCGCTTTTTAGGCTTTTAAATGATCCAGAAAAATTTGTTTAAGCAGCTCAAGCTGATCGTCGGAGTCCAGATCCGATTCCAGCAGGAGAATGTTTTTTTTCATCGTTAGTTTTCTGGAAAAGAGGGCAAAGCTATTCATGAGCGTAATTAAGGTCTCTTTTACGGGGAGACCCGCACGAATAGAGCCGTCTTCTACCCCATTTTGAATGATCCTGGAGTATTCATGCCAAATTTTGCGGTTGAGTGCATTGAAGCTCAGAACATCCTCAACAGGTTCATTTGAGTGTGAGGCGTAGCTTTCGAAATTGACCATAAAAATAATACTTAGATGATTTTGATCCTGAATAAAGAAATCAAATAATTTCTCGATTTGTTCAAGACAAGTAAGGGGCAAGTCCGCTACGTATTTAAAATGATCGAGCATAGGCTCCAGCATTCGGGTGGCTACAGCCACTACGAGTTTTTCTTTTCTGGGAAAATAGCGAAATAACGTCGCAATCCCGATATTGGCTTCGCTTGCGACATCTTGCATCGTCGACTTTTCGATTCCTTTTTGTGATAATACTCGTTCTGCGGATTCGAGGATCGTAATTAATCGTTGCTGTTTACCATCGGATCTTTCTTTTTCGTATCGTGTTTTAGGATTCATGAGGGCTAGACCCTTCCATTTTTTGATTGGGATTTTCAATTATTAGTATTATATCCACCGTTTATTGGATTAAGCAAGGAGTGGTTGTAGTTCTTTTGTAAAAATGATATGATGTATATCACAGTGATAGTGTGACTATCATCACTCAAATATTATATCACAATACGATTATAGAGGAGACCTAATTATGAATCGTCTAACTAATAAAGTAGCAATTATTACAGGTGCAGGCAGCGGTATGGGCCGTGAAGAAGCCCTTTTATTGTCCAAAGAGGGTGCTACAGTTGTAGCCACTGATATTAACGAGGCTGCCGTACAAGCAGTTGTGAAGGAAATTGAAGCAAATGGTGGACAAGCAGCAGCTTATGCACATAATGTGGCTTCCGAAGAAGACTGGATCAAGGTTGTAGAAGATGTGATTAGCAAGTTCGGGAAAATCGACATTTTGGTAAACAATGCAGGGATCTCATTCCCGGTTCAATTGCTCGAATCCACTGTTGATCAATGGAACAAAGTAATGAACATCAACGTGAGCAGCGTATTCCTTGGCATGAAGCATGTTGTTCCTCAAATGAAGAACAATAAAGGTGGTTCCATCGTTAATATTTCATCCATCGCAGGTTTGACTGGCAGCAGCGGTGCTGGTGCTTATACAGCTTCTAAAGGTGCAGTTCGTATGCTAAGTAAAGCAGCAGCTGTAGACTTTGGTAAAGATAACATTCGTGTGAACTCTGTTCACCCAGGATTTATCGAAACCCCAATGAGTGCTGAATTTGTAAATAACGAAAAAATGCATAGCTTCTTTATGTCTCAGACTGCGCTGCCACGTGTTGGACGTGCTTCTGAAGTAGCTGAAGCTGTATTGTTCTTGGCTTCTGATGAAGCTTCTTACATTACAGGTGTTGAGCTGCCGGTTGATGGCGGAGTTGTAGCTAAATAATAGTCTCTAATTAAGAAACATTAAGAAGCCGTCCCATACGTAGATTTTCTCTACGCACGGGATGGCTTCTTTTGCTGTTTTAGGCCCATTTCTACCGAACATTAGCCTACACCCCTGCATACCATATAGCACTCGGATAGTAGGAGAAGGGTGTGGTGCAGAGATGGGCATCCAGTTAACAGCGCTCCATTATGTATATCTGGCATTTATCGTATTTATAATGGCACTTCTGATCAAGAGACGGGACACAACGATGATCTGTATTGCGGGCATCTTTGTACTTGGGTGGTTAGCCACGGAAACCGTCAGTGGTTCAGTCACAGGTGTATTCAACTCTTTTGTATATGCAACCAAGGAGCTAATGGGTACGATCATGATTATTTCGATTATAGTAGCCATGAGCCGGGTATTAACACGCGCGGGGATTAACGAAATCATGGTTGCTCCACTTACCCGCTTTTTGCGCACACCGTTCATAGCCTTTTGGGGGATCGGTCTGATTATGATGGTCACCTCATGGTTCTTCTGGCCTTCACCCGCAGTGGCCTTGATCGGGGTTGTGCTGCTGCCGGTTGCCATTCGAGTGGGACTGCCGGCTCTTGGAGCGGCGATGGCAATGAATTTATTTGGCCACGGGATTGCGCTCTCAGGTGATTACATTATTCAAGGTGCACCTAAACTAACAGCAGATGCGGCCGGACTTTCTGTGACCAGTGTCATGGAGGCGAGTATTCCGCTTGTAATTGTTATGGGCGTGGTGACTACGATAACGGCGTATTGGATGATGCGCAGAGATCAGAAGAAGGGAACTTGGCGAGACGGGCTTATTGCCGGGAAAAGTGCCGTGAGTGCGTTTTCTGCAGAGAATGATACGGCAGAAGATTCAGCGGTGATTCATCCAGCATTGAAACAATGGCTGGCCATCGCCATTCCCATCCTGTTTTTAGCCGATGTAGCAGGCATGTTTCTGCTCGATTTGCAGGGTGGAGACGCAACTGCCTTAGTTGGTGGTACTGCGGTGTTCATTCTGGTTGTAGTAACCTTGTTGGCACATCGTAATAAAGGATTGGAGCAAGTAACTACTTATCTGATTGATGGACTTACGTTTGGCTTCAAAGTATTTGGTCCTGTGATACCGATTGCCGCTTTTTTCTATCTGGGGGATTCGGCGTTTGCTGAATTATTCGGCAAAGTGCTGCCCGCCGCATCTCAGGGGATTGTAAATGATCTAGGGGTCGCTCTAGCGCATAACGTTCCTCTGAACGGCGCAGTGGGTGCTGTGACCGCAACTATAACCGGAGCCATTACAGGCCTAGATGGTTCAGGGTTCTCGGGCATTTCACTTGCCGGGTCTATTGGGAAATTGTTTGCGGTGGCCACACATTCCGATGCGGCGACTTTAACTGCGCTGGGTCAGGTAGCTGCCATTTGGGTGGGTGGAGGCACGCTGATTCCGTGGGCATTGATTCCGGCGGCCGCTATTTGCGGAGTAAGCCCCTTTGAGCTGGCGAGACGGAATGTTAAGCCTGTATTGATTGGGCTGGTAGTCACGACGATTGTCGCCATGTTTCTGGTGTAGAGGTTGGATAACTATAGGAAACCAAAAAAAGGCTGCCGAGAAGATCTCGGGCAGCCTTTGGGTGTCTTTAATGTATCCCTTTCATGAAATTCTGAATTTTGGAAGAGAATAGGAAGAGGATAAGCGCAAGGATAAGGGCCACTCCACCAATTACTCCAAAGTACATCATTTCGGTATCTGGGGTATAGAACTTTACAATTTGAGCATTAATTGCTTGAGCAGCGGCATTCGATAAGAACCACATACTCATCATTTGAGCGGTAAAAGCCGCCGGTGCCAGTTTGGTCGTTGCTGATAAGCCCACAGGGGACAAGCATAACTCCCCGATTACGATGATAAAATAGCTGAGTACCAGCCATAATGGATTCACAAGTGAATTAGCTCCACCGAAATAAGCAGGTACTAGAATCACCAGGAAGGATAAACCGGCAAACAATAAACCAAGCGAGAACTTTTGCGGAATCGAGGGTTGACGGTTACCGAGCTTTAACCACAACCAGGCAAATATAGGTGCAAGAGTGATAATAAACAGCGGGTTAAGCGATTGGAACCAAGCAGGAGAAATGTGTAAGCCTGCAAAATCCAATTGGGTCCGTTTATCAGCAAAACTAGCTAGAACTGTGGAAGTCTGCTCTTGAATCGCCCAGAACATAATCGATGCGATAAATAAAGGAATGTATGCGAGAATTCTTGACCGTTCAACGGCCGTTGTTTTGGGACTGCGGTACATCATAATAAAATACATCGTAGGAATAAGTAAGCCTAATACCCCTACTATTTTTATTAATGTTTCAAAGGTAAGCACTCCGGTAAGAATGCCGATCGTAATCAAAATCGCAAGTACAACTAATCCTACACCAATCCAAGTAAAGATTTTTTTCTTCTGATCTGCAGGAATAGGGTTGTGTACAATCGTACCGGCCAGACCCAGATTTTTTGTGCGAGTCATAATATAAACGACTAGTCCAACAAACATTCCGACTGCGGCAATCGAGAAACCTAGATGGAAATTATTCATGCCTACTGCGCCAACAATTAGTGGGGAGAGAAATCCTCCCAGGTTAATGCCCATATAAAAAATGCTGAAGGCAGCGTCACGGCGGTTATCCTGCTCGCTATAAATTTCGCCGACAATACTTGAAACATTGGGTTTCAGTAGACCCGTTCCGAGTACGATTAAAACCATCGAAGCAAAAAACAATGTGGTATTGCCTGGAATAGCCAGTAGTATATGCCCGAACATGATTAAAACGCCGCCGTAGAAAACAGCCCTCGAAGTCCCGAGAAGCCGATCCGCAAGCCAGCCTCCAATGATCCCTGACATATATACAAGCGATCCATAGATAGACATAATAGAAAGTGCCATATCTTCAGGTAATCCGAGACCGCCTTGGGTCACTTCATAATACATGTAGTAGACAAGGATAGCTCGCATGCCATAATAAGAGAAACGCTCCCAAAATTCTGTGAAGAAAAGGGTGAAAAGTCCCTTAGGATGTCCGAAGAAACCCTTTTGCGGGACGCTATCTACTATTTTTTGCCGGTCTGTTACTGCCATGAATCAAATCCTCCTAGATGACAAATATCTATATATCATGATGCAAACGCCTCTATTTTATTTATAATCCTCTCCTGTCTAAGACCGCAACCCTTGGGCAGGAAGGTTTTGAATAATGCTATATTTTTAAGTAATATTTCCATTAGATCAATCGAACTTGCTTTTATTGTATTTATTTGACTGCGCCAGATTGAATGGTCTTACTTAGCGATTTATGATACTATTTACTCCTATATAGAAAGAGGACGTGAGCTAATGATCAACATAACGATTCCAAAAGCGGATGTTAGTATTACTAAACAAATTAACCCGCAGTTAAGCAATATTTACGGATTTACGGACTTTCACCTGATTCCGAGAGATTACGGCGGTATCTTTATGTTCTACAATGATCAGGATGAGTTGTTGTTTGTAGGTAAAGCGAGAAAGCTAAGACCAAGAATTAAAAAACATTTTGAAGACACCGTATCTGACATCAAGCAACATCGGGACGAGGTCACCAGAATTGATGTGTGTTTGATCGAAAGTCCAGTTCATAGAGAGATCTATGAAACCTATATCATTAATGAACTGAAATCTAAATACAACGTAGATAAAGTGATGTTTAGATAAAAGTAAGACCCAGGCACCGTCCACGTGATGGTGCTTTTTTGTGTTCTGAGAATAGTTGCGAATGAAATGGAAGTAAAGGTGCACAATATACAAGATATTCAAATCCATCACTGTTCACAAGGAGATAGGTCATATTGAAAAATAAGTATTTGATGTTGAAGCTAACCTTATTGTGTATGTTTCTGGTTGTAAGTGTTACACCTACAATTGCCGATGCTGCAGCAGCTAAAGAGAAAAAGAGCTCCCACAAGCAATGCTTAACCCCCTCCGTAATTGAGCTTAAGGATAATCTTAGGAAGTTATGGATCGATCATGTGGTATGGACAAAGAACTACATTGTTAGCGCCTTTGCAGATTCTGAGGACAAGGATAAGGTACTGGCAAGGCTGTTACAGAATCAGCAGGACATAGGGGATGTCTTTAAACCGTATTACGGTGAGGCAGTTGGAGATAAGCTGGCTCAATTATTGCGGGAGCATATTCTTATTGCCGGAAAAGTTCTAGGTGCTGTAAAGGCTGGAAATCAGGCCGATGTGGAAAAATACAATAAAGAGTGGTATGCCAACGCTGATGACATTGCCAAGTTTCTTAGTAGCCAGAACCCCAAATATTCTTATGAACAATTAAAGGAAATGCTTCATGAACATCTGGAATTGATTACTGATGACGTGACAGCTAGAGTTAAAAAGGATTGGGATGCCGAAATTGCCGCATTTGATAAAGGGCTGGAACATATGATCATGTTCGCAGATATCTTAACCGAGGGATTGATCAAACAATTTCCCGATAAATTCAATTGAAATCAAAGCACCCGAAGGGGTGCTTTTTTTATTTTGCAGAAGAGAATAGGTCTTTAGGTGCATTTCAGAAAGTTAGATATAAAGGCTCACTTACATACAAGATAAGTAAACTATAATAGACTCGTGGGCACTCGACATTTTTTGACATTTTTTTATAATTGAGGTGATAAAATCGATGATTTCCCCCTTTTTTAAAAAGAAAGATTCAGTGGATAAGCAATCCAAGTCGGATATGGTTCAAAAGGTACAATTATTAGATGAACAGGTCGAAGAAATAGAAGAAAAGACCTCGGACGAGACTTTAGCTGGATTGGTTACTACAGGCAAAGCTCAGCTTGATAAAAAATCACTCGATTTGATCTTCTCCGTGGAACAGATTATTCAGGCCAGACAACATGCGGAGACCAATATTAATGAGCTTCAGGATCGGTTAACCCATTCCAGCAGTCATGTGGAGCGCTTAAACCGGGATATGAAGAACCTCAATAAGGTTATTGAGGAAAGAGAAAAGAATGTCCGCGAGCTTGAGCATAAGTTGATTGAGAGAAATTTGAAGGTCGATCAAGTGCTGGAGGATTACCGGGAGCTTCAAACTACGCTCACAGCTGAGATTGAGGAATTGAAGAGTACCATTGAGCTGGAGCAGCAAAAATATGTAAATCTGATTCAAAAACATAACGAAGCCCATGCAGAGAAACTCAAAAAGATGAATGATCTGGAAGAGAAAATCGGACGGGTTGAGATTGAGAATGCACATCTAAAACAAAAGTACGATACGATTCGCCAAGAAAAGGCGTATCTCTCGGGTATGATCAGCGATTTCACCAATCGGATGACGGTTCCTTTTGGGAGTGGCAGTAGTCTGACGGATCGAAACGATGGAAACGGAGATACATAGGATTCATGGCATCTAAGGAACCGGACACCATTCTAATGATTGAGTTACTGTCGCTTGAGCATGAACAGGCCGGTTATCAGATTGAGGTAGGTCTAACCCGTAATGTTGGGTACGCAAGAAGCAAGCTCACCATAGATGAATTTACATACGAACAATTGAAGGCGCTAGGTCCCTTTTCCGGAGGGAGAATGAGATTGTCGCTGTATCCGAAGTGGGATCCGTTTCGGAATAGTTACTACAGCACGCTGATTATAATGAACAGAGCTTACAGCGAAACATTGTATTTTGCCTGTTCTGAAAATTATGTAACCCAACTTCTTCAATTAAAGCAGCAGGACTATCCTCAAGCAGAAGAGGAGAGGGTAGTTCAGACCATGCTTCCCTCTACAGAACCAGGGCATAGGATAAGCAGAAAGAAGACCAAACGAATTGGACTGGTTGCACTGCTGTGTCTCATGTTCGCTTGTTTGATATTTGTGTTACCTCTGCGAATGGATGGACAACTCGTAGATAGTGCTGAAGCGCTGGACGAACCCGTATTAGAGGCCAACTCTGAGCCATTACTTTCGGTACCGTTCGTTACCCTTGCGCAGACGATATCGGTTCATAACCAGCAAGCCGAGCCTACACCAGAACCTTCAGTCCCTCCTCAAGAACAGACATTACCGTACGAAAAGTATGAATTACCTGAGAATGAATTTTTGTATAGTTTGCCAAAGGGTTATGTTGCTTTGTCATTTGATGATGGACCGTCAAAGTATACGAAAGAGATCGTAGATATTCTAGTAGAACATAAGGTGGCTGCCACCTTTTTATTCATTGGGAATAAGGTAGCTCATAATGCGGAAGCCGTTAGGTATGCTAATGAGCATAAGATGTCGGTTGGGAGTCATTCGTGGGATCATAGCAAAATGACTGCTAATGGCGTTGAGGAGAACCGGATTAACTTGGCGAAGACTAATCAGGCGCTGGAGGAAATTACACAATCACCGATTACTATTTTTCGGCCGCCATATGGGGCGATCAATGACAAGTTAACCGCCAAGGTGACGGAACAGCAGATGAAGGTATTATTGTGGAATCGTGATCCCGAGGATTGGAACGTCAAGAACCCAGAGGATATTCTTCAATATGTTCATCATGCCGATCCGTCCGGCGGAGTCTATCTATTTCACGAAAAGAAGATTACTGTAGAAGCTTTGCCCGCTATCATTAAGTATTTCCAAGAGAAAAACCTGAAATTTGTTGTTTTTAAATAGAATCAGAGAATCCATGTTATTGCAGAATAAAAGTGGCTGTTACAGGGTTGTGATCACTGTGTTCGAAGGATAACTCATGACCCTGTACGCCGCTTATGCTGACGTTTGGTGAGACTAGAAAGCCATCAATCACTGCGCGGAAATTCACACCTTCTGTATAGGCAACATCGAGCGTCCGGACGGAGGGTACCTTGGCATCTACAGCCCACTGAAAGCCCTGTTGGAAATGTTCAGGGAATTCTTGCAGCCATTGCGGCCAATCCTGCGTTGTCTCGAAAGCATCAGGAGCTGTACCCGGAAGGGAATGGTTCCAATCTCCCCCTAAGATGAGGTAATTCCCTTTGTCATTCTCCTTCTTGATATAAGCCGATAAATACTCCAATTGCTGTTTGCGAATCGTTCCGCCTTGGTCAAAGGCTGATAAATGAAGATTGACTAGAATCAGTTCTTTTCCATTATCAACGGGGAATCTGCTCTCCACAAAAGCACGGTCGAGATCAAATTGTTGGCGAGGCCAGGTTTCTTTGCCCGGGAGATCATATCTAATATTACTTGTGCTGTTAAAACGGGATAAAGTTAATAAACCGCTGTTCACCGAGCCCATCGGATCAAGAACAGGAAGCGGTACCCAAGGTACCTTGTAGTTGGTCGCGAAAACATTGCTGTAATCAGCGAACTTATTCGACAAGTAAGAGACTTCATCTATACCGTTGCTACGGGAAGAATCGATGTCGACCTCCTGCAGCATGAACAGGTCCGAGTCTGTAGCTGTCATTAGGGACGCTACGGCCTCAAGGTTTATCTTCGTTTGTTCCCTACTGCTTGAGCGTGACTTTGTTCCGCCATCCATAAAGAAATCTTGGCCTTTATCCAACCCGGCGTAGCCAATATTAAAGGTAGTTACAGAAAAGGACTCTCCCTGCTTCATTACTTGCTGCGGATTATTGTTTACAGTAAGTGTAGTAATCTCCTGTGGTTTATAGTCAGTGAGAGTAATATACACTAAAAAACCGCCAAGGATTAGAACGGCAGCTAGAAGGGTGAGGCTGATTGCTTTTATTCTTGTTGAACCCATATGATTCCATCGCTCCTTAGATACATGTTCATAGAACAGACTTTAATGGTGTAAACTTCGACACAACCCAATAACTCCCCTTGTTTTAATAAAAAAAATTTGAGACAATGAGTAATGATGGTCTGAACTTTAACGTTTTGAAAAGAGGATAACGAATGAATATAGAATCCATTTATGGATTAACTTTTGATCAACTGGCGGCATGGCTGTTAGAACGTGGACATAAAAAGTTTCGGGCTACGCAGGTCTGGGATTGGCTTTATCGGAAGCGGATTACAGACTTTTCGGAGATGCTCGATGTAAATAAAGATTGTGTAGAATTATTAGAGCAGAATTTTGTCATTCATACCTTGGAAGAACATGTGAAGCAGGAATCTGCGGATGGGACGATTAAGTTCCTGTTCCGCCTAAAGGATGGCAACCTGATCGAGACCGTGCTTATGAGACAGAAATACGGCTTGTCTGTATGTGTAACCACGCAAGTGGGCTGCAATATCGGCTGTAGCTTCTGTGCAAGTGGGCTATTGGCGAAGAGCCGGGATCTCTCCAGCGGAGAGATTGTGGAGCAGATTATGAAGGTCCAGCAGCATCTGGATGCGGCGAACCTGGATCAAAAGGTCAGTCACGTCGTAGTGATGGGCATTGGCGAGCCATTCGATAACTTCAAGAACCTGCTCGATTTCCTGGCGATTGTCAAAGATCACAAGGGACTAGCAATTGCAGGTAGAGGGATTACCGTATCAACGAGCGGATTGGCTAACAAAATCGTTGAATTTGCGGATGCGAATACGCAGGTGAACCTGGCGGTTTCTTTGCATGCCCCTAATAATGAACTGCGGACGCAGATCATGAAGATTAACAAGGCCATTCCAATAGAGAAGCTAATGGAGTCTATAGATTATTATTTGGAGAAAACCAAGCGGAGAATTACGCTGGAATACATTCTGATGAAGGATGTAAACGACGGCAGAGAGCATGCGCTTGAGCTGGCCGAGCTGATTGGCGATCGACGCCCGCTCGTCAATGTGAATTTGATTCCTTATAACCCGGTGGATGAACACAGCCAATATCAAAGAAGCGAGCGGGAGACGGTGCGGGCCTTTTTTGATACCTTGAAGAAGCAGGGTGTCAGCGTAAGCACTCGTCTGGAGCATGGTGTGGATATTGATGCTGCCTGCGGACAGCTGCGAAGCAAACAAATCAAGAAATCCAAAGCCATGGCTTGACGGACTATCTCGACAACAATATGTTACTTTTTGTGATACAATGACGTGGCAGGTATTAGGAAAAGAGGTTGATTGAGTTATGTTGACATTTACGGGCTATAATGTGGAGAATGTAAAAGATCCTTTCGGTATACTAACCGGTAAACGGTATGAATTTGTCGTTCAACTGGACGTTCCAGAGGATGATGAGCTGTATGTAGAGAACGGAGTATCCGCTAGAGCGATTATTAAGGTGGATGAAGATCAAGTCAGCATCGTAAGTTATGATCTACAGGAGACAACTTCAGGTCAACTGCTCGATTTCGATATGGAAGAGGACGAGGAAGAAGCGTTACTCCTTTTTTGTAAAGAGCATTTGCCAGAATAATTAAGCAGCATTGACCTCCTTGCCCAATGTTCCATTGTGGCAGGGATTTTTTTAAAATATAAGCATTTATATGTTTTGTACTTTAAAGTATCTTTATATTTCTACGAGAAATGGTTGTCGTCCTTTAAGGACGACAATGTTGTTTCTTCTTGTAAGATCTTTCGCAAGTTTGGGATATATCGGTTAAAATATTATAAAGCATCCAAAATAGGAGTTGTATACATGTCTAATGAAGAAGTGTTCTTGACCAAAGAAGGGTTGGCTCAATTAGAGGAAGAGCTGAAGGAATTGAAAGGCGCAGGGCGTAAGGAATTGGCCGCACGGCTTAAATTGGCGATCAGCTATGGAGACTTGAAGGAAAATAGTGAGTACCATTCGGCCAAGGACGATCAATCGTTCATGGAGACTCGTATTATGATTCTGGAGAAAATGTTGACCAAAGCCAAGATCGTGGATGAGAGCCAAATGGATCTGTCAAAGGTTAGTATGGGTTGTATTGTTATTCTGAATGACATCGAATATTCGGAGAAGATCGAATATAGAATTGTTGGAGCTGCTGAGGCAGATGTTCTTAATAACAAGATTTCCTATGAAAGCCCGCTAGGCAAGGAATTGCTGGGTAAAAAGGTCGGCGATATTGTTAGTGTAAATGCACCGATGGGCATCATTAAATATGAGTTGCTTGAGATCAAAATGATGTAACAATATACCGAAAAGCTCCCAACCCTTTGTAAGGGTTGGGAGCTTTTTTGCTGGTATGATAGGTTTTGGCTATGAGATATATTGATTTCATATCTTAGACGTTCTGCGCTGTTACGCTTATAGTTTGAAGTAACCTACAGCAGAGGAGTTCTATTCATGATCCAAAGTGTGTTATCGACGTTATACCAAGTCATCGTGCCTTTGTCCATTCCTGTGATCGTGGGTGCCCTACTTGGGCGGTTTAAGAATCTGGATACGAAGCCGTTATTGACGCTTTATCTATACTTTTTAACGCCGGCAATTATTTTAAATACATTGGCTACTGCAGAGATATCCATGGATGATATTTATAAGACGCTCGCCTTTTCGCTTCTAAATCTAATCTTCTTATGGGCGATTGCGAATATAGTCGGCAAATTATTGAAGCTAGATCCATCCGAAGTATCCGGTCTGACCTTGATTTCAACGTTTACGAATAGCGTGAATTATGGACTTCCGCTGGTGTTGCTAGCTTTCGGACAGCTTGGTCTCGATAAGGCCTCTGTATATGTGATCGGACAGATGATTATCGTGAATACGATAGGCGTTTATTTTGCAGCAAGATCTCAGTTCTCGGTAAAAAATGCAGTGAAATCGGTCTTTTCACTTCCTGCCATTTACGCAGCTCTGTTGGCCCTTCTTCTCCGTATCTTTGGCCTGCATTTGCCTGCAGAGGTGGCTACAGGGGTTGCCTTGGTAGCTGGAGGATATTCACCGGTGGTACTGGCGATCCTTGGCGCACAGATGGTTAAAGTGAGAAACATGCCATCCGCACGCAAGGGTCAGTCTACTTTTTGGACTGGGCTGTCGATTCGATTAATCTTAGCGCCGCTAGTGGCTTACCTCGGATTATCGACCCTGCAAATTACCGGAACCTTGTTCTCTGTGCTGCTGATTTTGGCTTCTATGCCAGTTGCCGTCAACGCCGTCGTGCTAGCCGAGCGTTTTAATGCCTCACCGGAGCTGGTATCCAAATGTATTTTGTGGACGACGCTTGCTTCGTTTCTCGTGTTGCCGGTGCTTATAGTGTTAGTGCAAGGTGCGTAATCCCTTAGAAATCAAAATGATCTGGGTCTGGACCTACCCGCTGATCTTGGTTGAGAGAGTTAATTAGAGTCATATCCTCGTCAGATAATTTGAAATCAAACACGTCTACATTTTCGATGATCCGGTGTTCTTTAGTAGACTTAGGAATGGTGATAATCCCCCGTTGCAGGTCCCAACGGACAATAACCTGAGCGACGGATTTGTCATGTTTGGTGGCAATTTGTTTCAGTACAGGCTGATCGAACAATTGACCTTGCATTAACGGAGACCAAGCTTCTAATTGGATTCCTTGCTCTTTGCAGAAGTCGAGCAGCTCTTGCTGATTCAAATAAGGATGTAATTCAACTTGATTGACCATCGGCTTAATCTCAGCATCCTTCAGTACATCTTCAAGATGGTGAATCTGGAAGTTGCTGACCCCAATGGCTTTTACCCGGCCCTCTTTATACAACGTTTCAAGCGCTCTCCAAGACTCTTTATATTTTCCTTTTACAGGCCAGTGAATAAGGTACAAATCCAGGTATTCAAGTCCGAGTTTAGCTAAGCTAGCCTCGTAGGCGGCAATGGTTTCTTCGTAGCCCATATCTGCGGTCCAGACCTTTGAGGTTACGAAAAGCTCTTCTCTGGACAAGCTGTTCTCTTGCAGAGCCTCTTGGATGGCTTGTCCCACGCCTGTTTCATTCTCATAAATTGCGGCAGTGTCAATGCTGCGGTAACCGTGTCTAATAGCGGATTTGATCGCTTGTATCAGTTCTGCGCCTTCTTCCACTTTAAATACGCCAAGCCCTAGCCAAGGCATATTTACACCGTTGTGTAATGTAGTTGTATCCTGTAGATGTTGAGCCATAATAAAGTAACCTCCTAAGATATTTAAAAGTTTGTTTGGGTTGTTAATGGACTGCTCTTTAAGCAGCTTTAGTCTGGAGAGGAGCCTCATCTTTCTTCTCCAGAGCACGGCTCCATGCCGTTAGTAATACAGCGGACAGAACCATGATGGCACCTACCCAAGTGGTATGAATCAGTCCCATATGATCTGTGACGATGCCGCCAAGGTACGCACCAATGGCAATACCAGCGTTAAAAGCAGCAATATTTAATGCAGAAGCTACATCTCGTGCACTTGGCGCATATCGATCTGCAAGCGTAACGACATGTACTTGCAAGCCGGGCACGTTCATGAAAGCTAACAGTCCCATAAAGAAGATCGTAATCAGTGCGGCAACCTTGTAAGGTGCGGTAAAAGCTAAGACAAATAAGACGACAGCTTGGACTGCAAACATATAGAATAGAGCATTCATCGGTTTGCGGTTGGCGGCTTTACCTCCAATCACGTTCCCGATGGCAATCGCAATGCCGTATACAAGCAAGATTACGGCGACTGTATTCTCTTTGAAGCCGCTGATCTCATGCAGAAGGGGTGATAAATAAGTAAAGACTACAAATGTGCCCCCATAGCCCAAAGCCGTAATTGCGAAGGCAAGCAGTAAACGCCCATTGGTGACCAGCTTAACTTGCTCACGAAGGGGTGTATGGGTGCCTTTGCGCAGCCCGGATGAAGGAACAAGGATCAGATTGCCGATGAGTGCTATAAGCCCGATAGCAATAATAGCAACAAATGCAGCACGCCAGCCGAGTTGTTGGCCAAGGAACGTACCTAGTGGAACGCCCGTAACAGTAGCTACTGTAAGTCCAGTGAACATGATGGCAATGGCACTGGCCTTACGATCCTCAGGCACGAGATCGGCGGCAATAGTCGAAGCAATCGACATGAACAAGCCATGGGCCAGAGCGGAAATTACTCTCGCGATTAACAGCAATGTAATTCCGTCCGCAGCCGCCGCAAGACTATTGCCGATAATAAAGACGATCATAATGCTTAGCAGTAAGGTTTTGCGCGATATCGACGTGGTTAGCGACGTTAAGATGGGTGCGCCAAAAGTTACTCCTAAAGCGTATAAAGTAACGGTCAACCCGGCTGTGGTTACCGGTATATGCAGATCCGTGGCGATTAGAGGCAGCAGCCCCACACTGATAAACTCAGTGGTACCAATCGCAAAGGCACTAATGGCTAGAGCTAAGAGCGCCAAGGTGCTTCTTTTTTTATCTAAGGACATTTCTTTCACTCCTACGCTGTGTTAATCACCGGCCGGTAAGTGCTATTATGAAGAGATCTGTCCATTAAGTATAGTACGTACTTTAAAGTGCTATAGGTACTAAAAAGTACCTATAGCGCAACTCGCCAAACCGCAAAAAGCATGGGCACCCTGATCTAGTCAGGTTTGCCCATGCTTTTTGCTATGCTTGTTATATAGTCCCAATAGGGTTAACGAGACCGTTGTTTGAGGTGGCGCCGTTTAGTTGTGCCTTTGTTAGTGGCGTGCCCACCCGATCCTCCACCAACCGCCTGCTGCTGTCTTGTTCCTGGGCTTTCAATAGCGGAGTTTGTTCCGCCGGTGCTGAACGTTCCGCCTCCGCTTGCTACCTGAGTTGCGGAGGCATTCTGGCTCCGTTTAGGCAGTTTAACCGTCTGGGTATTGATAACGACCACAACTTCTTTGCGATAGGGATATAATAAGAGGGGCTTAGCTTTGCCGCGTTTGTAGCCCCCGCTGCCTAGGTTAGTCGCATCACCGCCTGCGCCGACACTTTGTTGTTGGCGTGTATAGGGAGAAGCAATGGCGGCATTATTGCCGCTTGCGCTGCTGCGCCCTGCACCGCTTGCAATTTGTGTAGTGTTGGGGGCGTTCGTATATTGATTGTTGATGACAAAGACTAATCTGTCCACTCCGTGGAGGGGGGTCCTTGTAATTATGCGCCGTTTTCCTTTTTGAATAATGACAACGATCCGGTCTCTTTTATAGGCCACCCATATTCACTCTCCCATACTTTGACTTCATTAACATTAATGCAGATGGGGGGAATAAGTGATGAATACGGGCGATCTACCTCGAAAAACAATCATTTGCCTAAGTTAGCTGCCTACTAAACGGTTTATTTATTCAAAGCTATATTTGATCCCCCATTGCTCCCGGACATTGCTCATAATGTCCATGACATCCAAGGAGAGGTTGAGGGTCTCTTTATGGCTTTTATCTGCAATATACCGCTGCATATCTTCAATCTCGTATTGCAAAGCTTTGGCTGTATCTCCAGCTTCAATCGTCTCTACTGTGCCATCCAAATATTGAATGGTGGCTTTGCTGGCCCGCGGGAAATTGTCTACGGTAATAAATCCGAGCTCTCCTGCAACCACCCCCCGTTTAGGCATTTTGGAGCGCATTGTAAGGGAGATTACCGCCATTTCATCTGCCGCATTGTTAAGAATAATACCGGATTGCTCGTCCACTCCTGTCTCGAATTGTTTTACCGTAGTAAGAATCTCATGGGGCTGTTTGGACAGGAAGAATCTTGTGAAGGACAGCGCATATGTCCCAATATCCAGCAGTGCTCCGCCCGCCAGATCTTTGCTGAAGAAACGGTTGTTCACATCATATTCTTTATGGCTGCCAAAGGAGACCTGCACCATTTTGAGGCGCCCGATGATGCCGTCATCAATGAGCTGCCGCAGTTTCTTATACAGTGGCATATGGTAGATGGTCATAGCTTCGGCCACAACCAGATCCTTTTCAGCGGCAAGTCGGGTGACTTCTTGAAGTTGTTTGCTGTTCACCGTGATTGCTTTTTCGCAGAGAACATGTTTGTTATTCTGTAAGCTTTCAATGATGTATTCATAATGATTGCTATGTGGCGTAGAGATGTACACTACATCAATTGCAGGATCTTGCAGCATTCCACTGTAACTGCCATAAGCTTTCGTGGCTCCATATTGATTAGCGAATTGTTGTGCTTTCTCCAAGCTTCGCGACCCAACCGCATACAACGTTCCTCCCGTTTCATTCAGCGCAGCCGCAAATTCGGCAGCTATACTTCCTGGACCGACAATTGCCCACTTTAAAGGGTTCATTTCCAGCACCTCACTTGTTTGATTTTTTGTTTTTATTTAGAGATACCTTGATTCCATCTGAACCATTCATCTTCATAAAAGTTTTAATATTAAGCACATTTGTGCATTATAATAATAAATGTGCAAAACAATCGTCTACAGTATAGCGGGGGGGTCTAAATCCGTCAAACTGTTGAATACGCGGGGGCGTTGTAACATGGATCGAAAAGAAGATAAGAAGCTGCTTATTAAAATAGCACAAATGTATTATGAACAGAATTTAACGCAGAGTGAAATCTCCAGCCAACTTGGTATATATCGTACCACCATCAGCAGGATGCTAAAGAGGGTACGTGAAGAAGGGATCGTTACAATAACTATTAATTACGATACTGGCGATCATTTTACATTGGAGCAGGAGCTGAAGGAGCGGTTCGGGCTACGGGAAGCCATTGTTGTCGAGGTAGATCCTGCACAGTCCAGCACGATTAAACGCAAAGCTATAGGACAAGCCTGTGCGAGATGGCTCGAGCAAGTGCTTCTCCCGAAAGATACGATTGGATTTTCTTGGGGAAGCAGCTTAGCTGCCGTCGTAGATAGCCTAACACAAGCCCAGAGACCATTTGTAACCTGTGTACCTACGGTCGGCGGCCCATCAGGAAAGATGGAGAGCGGGTACCATGTAAATAACATCTGTTATCAAGCTGCTCTAAAATGGGGTGCGCGCTCGTTAATGATTGATGTTCCAGCGATCACGGAGCAAAAGGAAACTAGAGATCAACTGATGAATTCCCAGTATTATCAGACCATTGCCAAGGCGTGGGACCATCTGGATATCGCTGTGTTCGGCATCGGATCGCCGGAAATGAAAGGGGAAGAGGCGTGGCGCGGTTTTTATGGCGATGCAGTGATTGCTGAGCTGGAGAATGGAAAGGTCGCTGGTGACATCTGTTCACGATTCTATGATGGCAACGGGATTCCCGTGCATACCGGAATATCGGATCGAACACTGACCATTGAGCTGGAGCAAATTAAGCAAGCACGGTATTCGATTGGTGTAGCGGAGTCACTTGAGAAGGTAACGGGGATCCTTGGGGCACTAAATGGGGGTTATATGAATGTACTTGTAACGACCCAAGAAACAGCGCAGAAGATATTGGAGTAGTAACTACTAAATGTAAACAATTGAATTTCGTGAAAATAACCTGAAAATGGCATGTAAATTGCTTAAAATTTTGCTTGTAAGCACCAGACAGAGCGTGTAAGATATACAAGGTATTCATATTGAACATTTATAAAAATATAAGTTTCACATTATACATTATCCTTATATTTGCTTGTCAACTCATATAATCTTGGGAATATGGCCCATAAGTTTCTACCGGATAACCACTGTAATTATCCGACTATGAGTGAAATAGCGCATCTAGGGTTCCGCTTCCTGACTATGGAAGGACTGGACCGAGCGATGCGGACACTATGCAGTGTTACACCACTAAGGGACAAAAACCCAGAAGGACAAATTCACTTGAGAGAAACGACTCAAGGGATTTGTCCTTTTTTTGTTTTTAATTCAGAAGGAGAGATCAAGTTTACTATGAAGGTACTTCAAGAGCGCATCAGACAAGAGGGTCTTATTTTATCAGATACGGTACTAAAGGTAGATTCATTTCTGAATCATCAGGTGGATACGGAGCTTGCCTTACAAATTGGACAGGAGTTCAAGCGGTTGTTCGGACATTTGCCTATCACTAAAATCATCACTATTGAAGCGAGTGGCATTCAATTTGCCATGGCTACGGCCATCGCCTTAGGCGTACCGTTTGTATATGCGAAGAAGAAGAAAGCAGTGACCTTATCTGAAGCGGTCTATTCCGCGCCGGTACATTCTTTTACACGCAAAGAGGATTATATGGTTAGTGTCTCGCAAAAATATATCGGACCAAGCGATAAGGTGCTTATTGTAGATGACTTTTTGGCTACTGGTGCTGCTCTTGTTGGACTGGTTGATATCGTGCAAGAGGCTGGCGCTGAACTCCTTGGCGTTGGTTGTGTGATTGAAAAATGCTTCCAAGAAGGCCGGAGTCTACTCGAGGATAGAGGGATAGAAGTCCATGCTTTAGCCCGGATTACATCTATGTCACCAGGTGAAATTCACTTCATTGATAATGAAAGTTCAAAAGAGCCAATCAAGGAGAGTGCGAGATGTTAAGCAAGAAAAAAGTATTTGCATTAGGATTTCAGCATGTACTGGCGATGTATGCCGGAGCAGTTGTTGTTCCGCTGATCGTAGGGAACGCGCTGAACCTGAATGCCACCCAAATGGCCTATCTTATCGCAGCTGATTTGTTTACTTGCGGGTTAGCTACTTTGCTGCAGATTATGGGCACAAAGTATTTTGGCAGCAGGCTGCCGGTTATTCTTGGATGTACCTTTACGGCAGTAGGGCCGATTATCGCTATCGGCAGTGCCAACAATTTGGCGACGGTGTACGGAGCAATTATTTTATCTGGTTTATTCGTGGTACTGGCGGCCCCCCTTTATGGGAAGCTACTGAGGTTTTTCCCAACGATAGTAACGGGCTCAGTCGTGACCATTATTGGGTTATCTCTTATTCCTGTAGCTATGAATAGCGTAGCTGGCGGAGAAGGCAGCGCTGATTTTGGGAATCCCCGCAATTTGTTGCTTGCACTGATCACGCTGCTGGTCATTTTAGCGGTTAACCGTTTTACTACAGGATTTCTTCGCTCGGTCTCTGTCTTGATAGGTCTTTTAGTGGGTACAATTATTGCTTATGGAATGGGCATTGTTAGTTTCTCTACAGTAGGTGAAGCCTCTTGGGTAAGTGTTGCACAGCCTTTCTACTTCGGATGGCCTCAGTTCAATCTTACGGCTATTTTGACTATGATCATTGTTAATATTGTTAGTATGGTGGAGTCCACAGGTGTTTACTTTGCGATTGGTAAAGTGACGGATCAGAAAGTGGAACAAAAGCAGATCGTAAACGGGCTGCGTTCGGAAGGTTTGGCGATTATGCTGGGCGGGATCTTTAATGCATTTCCGTACACAGCATTTTCGCAAAATGTAGGTCTGGTCTCGCTGACTCGGGTCAAAACTCGGAATGTTATTTTTGCAGCCGGCGGGATTATGGTTGTGCTTGGACTACTGCCTAAATTGGCGGCTCTGACAACAGTTATTCCCAATGCCGTACTGGGCGGAGCGATGATCGTGATGTTCGGATCGGTTGCTGTTTCCGGGATGTCGATTCTGTCAGAGGTAGATCTGCGTAAGGATGGTAATCTGCTGATTGCCGCTTGTAGTATCGCTGTTGGTTTGGGTTCGGCAACTGTACCTGCAATGTTCGATCAATTGCCTGAATTCGCTCGGATGCTGCTGCAAAACGGTATCGTATCCGGTTCCCTTACAGCGATTGTGCTGAATATCTTCCTCTCCAAGACAAAGGATAATGTTCTGGCAGAAGATCCTGCTGCCCCTATTCTAACGAAAGAAACTCAAGTTTCTTAATACGTCTAATTCATGTTAAAAGACCAAGCTCTGGTGTGCTGAAACCTAAGCTTGGTCTTTTTCTCATGCTCAGAGCTTGTGCATATGCACAAAAAAATAGGTTGTCCCGTCAATATTATTGGGTTTGTAAGCGCAGTATACTCAGTTTAGAAAGCGTTATCAAATTACACACTGTATAGTGTCAAATTCTTATACTAGGGGGCAACTAGAGATGGAAGGCACAGTAATTAACTGGATGGGCGCGATTGCGGGATTGATTCTGGCCGTCGTATTGATTTTCAAAAAGGTTAACCCGGTCTACGCACTCTTTTTAGGCGCGATTGCCGGAGGAATATTAGGCGGGGCATCCATTGCAGAGACAGTACAATATGTCATCGACGGAACGAATAGTGTTATGGGGGCAGTTGTACGTGTTCTCGCAGCTGGTGTGCTGGCCGGGGTATTGATTGAATCAGGGGCAGCCGAACGAATGGCCGAGACCATAGTAGATAAGCTTGGCGAAAAGAAAGCGTTATTATCTATAGCGCTGGCAACTATGATTATTACAGCGGTAGGCGTATTCATCACAGTTGCTATCATTATTGTCGCTCCAATCGCTTTGTCCGTAGGTAAGAAGATCGGCATTTCCAAAACCGCTTTGCTGCTCGCACTGGTCGGTGGCGGTAAAGCCGGTAACATTATTTCACCGAACCCGAACACCATTGCCGTAGCTAAAGGCTTTGATGTAGATTTGGCTCAGGTCATGATTCATGGATTCATCCCAGCCATTGCGGGTCTGATTGTCACTGTTATTATTGCTAATCTGCTGGTCAACAAAGGTGTGAAAATTGCAGAGGGTGACGTTGTAACTAAAGAGGAAGACAGTACTAAGGTTAAACCTAGCTTTGGCCGTGCCATCGTCGCTCCAGTTGTCGCTATTTTACTTCTAGCCATTAACCCAATCGGAAATATTCTAAATATTGAATTGCTGAAATCATTTAAAGTCGATTCTATGATCATCTTGCCTCTTGCCGGCATTATTGGATTGATTGCTATGAAACAAACGAAGAACATCATTTCATTTACAACCTCAGGGTTAAATAAAATGACAGGTACAGCCATTATCCTGATTGGTGCTGGTGCTATCGCTGGTATTATCTCAAAATCGGATTTGAGTGCTACTGTTGTAGATGCAATAACGGCTATGGGGATTTCCGGAACGTTCCTTGCGCCAATTGCAGGGATCCTGATGGCGGCTGCTACAGCATCAACCTCTACGGCTTCTATCGTGGCTGCCGGATCATTTGGTCCCGCTATTCTTTCGATGGGCACAGCGCCGCTAAATGCAGCAATTATGGTGCACACCGGGGCTACAGTCATTGACCATCTGCCACACGGTAACTTCTTCCACGTGACCGCTGATTCCGTTAAGATGAACATTAAGGACCGGATGTCACTGATTCCTTATGAAAGTCTCGTGGGTCTGACGATGGCTATCGTCGCCACTATATTATACGGCTTCATCCTATAATTTATATTTGCAACTAGAAGGGACGGATATTCTATGAATAAAGACTTTGTCATCGTATTGGCACCGGATTCTTTCAAGGAAAGTATGACAGCCAAAGAAGCTTGTGAAGCCATGGAAAAAGGCATTCATAAAGTAAATTCTAATATTACTTGTATTCATGTACCCATGGCAGATGGCGGCGAAGGAACGATGCAGTCCTTGGTCGATGCAACGGAAGGTACAGTATATATAACAAAAGTTAAAGGACCACTGGGCAATGAAGTTAGCGCATCCTACGGAATCACAGGAGACGGGCTGACAGGGGTGCTGGAAATGGCTAGTGCGAGTGGCATTCAGCTGGTATCCCCAGAGACACGTAACCCGTTGATTACAACTACCTACGGGACAGGACAATTAATCAAAGCATGTCTGGATCGTGGGGTCAGCAAGCTGCTGATCGGTATCGGTGGCAGTGCCACCAATGACGGAGGCGCCGGGATGGTGCAGGCATTAGGCGGCAGGCTGCTGGATGCCGAAGGCAATGAGCTGTTGTTTGGTGGTGGGGAGCTCGGCAGATTAGCCCGTATTGATCTGAGTGGATTTGACCCTCGCCTTAAGGATGTACAGGTTGAAGTGGCCTGCGACGTTACGAATCCATTATGTGGTCCGACTGGGGCTTCCAATGTATTTGGTCCGCAAAAAGGGGCTACTTCGGATATGATCAAACAGCTGGACAGCAATCTGCATCATTATGCGAGTGTCATCAAAGAGCAATTGGGTTTCGATATTATAGATATGTCTGGTGCTGGTGCAGCGGGTGGCCTTGGGGCAGGACTGGTGGTGTTCTTAAACGGAATATTAAAAAAGGGCATTGAGCTTGTGATCGACTATACTGGACTTGAAGAAAAAGTGCAGCAGGCGGACATGGTGTGGACCGGGGAAGGAAGCATCGATTTCCAGACCCAATATGGCAAGACCCCGCTTGGCGTTGCTGAGGTCGCTAAGAAATATAATAAACCTGTGCTGGCTTTTGCGGGACGGATCGGCGATCAGACGGAAGTGCTGTATGATAAAGGGATTGATGCTATTTTTGGGATCATGCCAGGTGCAGCTTCATTGGAGGATGCCTTGAATAAAGGGCAAGAGAATCTGGAAAGAACGGCTGAGAATGTGGCTAGGTTAGTCATGTTGAACCAAGGAAGCTGATTGAATTATACAAAGTGATAGAGGGGCTGACTGAACGGAGTCAGCCCCTTTTTCTTTTTTAAGGTAGAAGCTTTCTGAGTAGAATATAAAGGGACAGGAGGTACAGACATGAAGATATCGAAATCACTTGCAGGACAAATAGCACAAGAAATGATGAGCGTAGTTCCTTATAACATTAATGTTATGGATGAGAGCGGCTTTATTGTGGGGAGCGGAGATCTGAAACGGGTCGGAACCTTACATGAGGGAGCGAGAATAGCCATTCAAAGTGGGCATGTCTTTGAAGTGTACGAGGATGGCAGCGGCATGAAGCCGGGGGTGAATGAACCCATTATTATAGATCATAAAGTTTTGGGTGTGGTAGGTATTACGGGACATCCAGATGAGGTTAGGCCGTTTAGTAAGCTGGTCAGAGTCACTACTATATTACTTATTGAGCAGGAAGCAAGGAACAAGCTGGAACAGGATGAGCGAGTAAAACGTGTGAAATTTTATCATGAATTGTCTTATCGTAAAGAAGCATATGATCTTGAGTTTCTGGAACGGGCGGGCAGCTATGGGCTTGATCTTAAGAAAAAATGCTGGGCGATCCTAGTGGAAGGCGATGTGAACGGAAAAGAATTCAAAAATGTATTTAGGTCCTATCCACATTACTGGAATTTGGAGAATGATAAGGCGGTTTTTTTTATAACGGATGTTTTTCTTTATAAAGAGCTCATAGGAAAACTAAATTCATGTGCGAATGTGGGGCGAATAGGTTCTGGCGAAGCAGAGGAGTTAGCTGCTTATTCACTTGAACAGGCCCAGGCGGCGATTAGTGTTGGTAGTAGAGTCGACCCGCTCAAGATACTGTACACTTATGAAGAACTAAGATTCTTAATTCATCTCTCCTATGACGGGGCAGAACGGCCCGGGACGATTTATGCTCTACTGGATCAGTCGGGCGATAAGACAGGCCTGATTGAAACACTGCAAGTATTTATTGCTGAGAATGGGGACCATAATCGTACTGTACAGAAGCTGAATATTCACCGAAATACACTGAACTACCGGCTTAATCGCATTCATACATTAACGGGCAAAAATCCACGCAACTACATGGAGTTGTTTGAATTGTTGTGCGGATTGATGTGGCGTAAGTAGTCTAAATCCCCCTATTCCAATTGCCATCCTGATTTTATAGGCATAAACTTAGATAAGCTTGTATAGATAAATTAGGACAGGGATGGATAGGAATGAATGAGAAAGTAGTAATGAATGATAAAGTAGTCATGCCATTATGGACCATGTGCCTTTTTATCGTAGTGATGAACACAACGATGTTTAATGTATCACTTCCAACCATTATTCAGGATCTCCAAATTTCTGCTGATCTAGGTTCATGGGTAATTTCGAGCTATTCGATTGGATATGCTTTATCGACGGTTATTTATAGCCGCTTATCAGACGTGGTGCCGATTCGGAGACTTTTGACCGTTGGCTTAATTACTCTCGGGTTGGCCTCAGTGTTTGGATTATTTGCGCATGACTTTAATACATTATTGATAACGAGAATAGTACAATCTGCTGGCGCGGGTGCGATGGCTGGATTGGGTCTCGTACTGGCTAGCCGTTATGTGCCTATTGAAAGACGTGGTGCGGCTATCGCCATGATCTCCGCAGGGAGTGCAATGGCCTTTGGTTTGGGCCCGATTTTTGGTGGTGTCATCAGTCAGTATTTTGGCTGGAACGGGTTATTCGGAATTACTTGCCTTGTGCTTGTTGTATTGCCAGTACTACTGCGGTTATTACCTAAGGAACAGCCGAAGCCTGCAAGCTTTGACGTTATTGGGGCGGCGCTGACCGTTGTAAATGCAGCAAGTCTGCTGGTAGCCGTAACCACCCAATCTCTGGTATGGTTGGCAGTGGGCGTAGTGTCTATTATCGTGCACGCTTGGTATTTGAAGAAGGCGAAGGAATCCTTTATTAACCCGCAGCTGCTAAAAATGCCGGGATACTTGAAGCTAGTTACCATAGGCTTTTGTATTCTGGTGCTGAACTTGGGGAATTTGTTCCTGATGCCGCTTGTGCTCGCTAATCTGTTTGGTAAATCCGCGTTGATGATTGGTTTGTTTATCGCACCAGGTGCGTTATTATCTGCATTTCTTACCCGTTTTGTTGGACGTTTTATTGACCGGTATGGCAACTTGCGCTTCTTAATCATAGGGCATTGTATTCTTGCCGCTGTTATGGCTGCATTTGCGCTGAACCTTTCTGTATCTCCTGTAGTTCTTCTGCTTGGTTATCTTTGCTTCTCTCCGGCCTTCTCGGCGACAATGGCATCCTTAAATAATGAAGCTTCTCGGGTTCTTCCGCGAACTTGGATTGGTTCAGGTATGGGGCTTTTACAACTGATTCAGTTCTTTGGAGGTTCTGTATCTGTTGCGGTCTGTGGGCTGTTGCTGCATGCTCAGCGTGATCTTGCGCCGGCAAAAGCATATGAGCATGTATACGGACTGTTGCTCGTTGTCAGCTTGTGTTCGTTAGGAGTTCTCCTTTTATATAGACGTTCTTATTCCAAAAGTAATGCTGGGCAATCTATACAAGCTTAGAACTGAAACGAAAAGGTGATAAAAACGTATCAGATGCTATAGCAGATATAAGGAAGGAATGGTAATAATGGATAACGGGATGAGTGTAGTTTTAATCGAAAAAATGCCAGAAGGTGATCTACGAGTGATTGAAGAGCGTACGTGGAGCATGAATATGATAACTGCACTTGAACATGTCAATTATATAGTGGTGGGCAGTAAGGAATATGAGGCGGTTGAAGGACGACTGAATGTGGATGAAGGCAAGCTGGAGCTTTTGCTTGTTCCGATGCACACTGAGGGATAGAAGATCATCAGGGAAGGAGAACCTTACGATGGCTAAAGAAGAAAGGGATAAGGAATTGCCTGCATCAAAATTATTTACCGCAGATGGCAAACCCATCCGTGTATTATCAACATCGCTAGGCATAGCCTTATTAGCGAATGCTATGTTTATTCCTGGCGGAGCGGGGGCTAGCGCGAATACTTCTGCGGGCGAACCACAGCTAGTCTCTTGGTCTAATGAAGAGGTTAAAGCTTATTTTGATAAAAATGTGGATTGGAATATTCCCTACCCCGAAGAAGGTACGAAAGAGGTAGAGGAGCAAGGCCAAGGCGTAGTAACTTCAAACGGAACAACGGTAGTGAATAACTATGGCGGTTATCATTCAGGTTTTGGCTGGACGGATTTGCTTCTGTATCACATGTTGTTTAACAGCGGTGCCAATTACTCCTCCAGAGGATGGGCTAAGGACCGTCCTACCTATTATGGAGGCACGAGAACCACTTATAAACCACCTACTTATAGCAGCGAAAAGTTTCAGAATAAAAAGGTGCCCGGTTCTGTAGTGAAACCTAAAACCTCAACCTCATCCACGGGTTCCATCACGAGAAGAGGTTCCTCTTCAAAGAACGGAATCGGTGGCACTTCCAGTGGCTTAAACTCTTCGAAGAACTCTAAATCAAGCTCAGGCTCGAAATCTTCATCGAGATCTGGTTCCAGTAAGAGTGGTTTCGGCGGATGAGTGATCAGCAGAGCGTGTTTGAGATTCTAGATTTGTCTGATCTGGAGCGGGGCCCACGGGTACAAGCGCTGCATGAGCTTGGGTTCACTTGGGCAGATCTAGAGGAAGAAGAGTACTGGATGGATGCAATAGCTGTGATGCGCAGCGACATTTATAAAGAGCTTGAGGAAGCCTCCGCAAAGCTGTGGGCTATCCTCGATAAAGCGGTTCGGTATATACATCTAAAACGCGATTTGTATGAGCTGCTGGGCATTCCTCCTGTTCTTTGGGAGATGCTTGACGGGTTTTCTATTCCGGAAGAAGGTCTAATCAGTCGGTATGCAAGGTTCGATTTTGCGATAGCTAATGATGGAACCATCAAGCTTCTGGAACTGAATGCCGATACACCTACAGGTTATGTGGAGGCTTCCATAGCAACACCTTGGATCTGTGAACAGGCGGGTGTGACTAGTCCAAATCATGCGATGAAGGAACAACTTGCCGCAGCCTGGCAGATAGAACGACCAGATACCGCAGCTTGTGTTGCTTATGGCTCTCATCTTGAAGATTCGGGTACGATTGAAGCCTTGGCCAGACATAGCGGGCTTACTATTCAGTGTGTGGATTGTCTCGATCTGTGGGTCGATGAGGGCATTTTGAAGGACGGGGAGGACCGGGTGATAAAGCGGATGTTCGCCCTATATCCTAAAGAGTGGATGGCCGTCGATGAGGGTGGAGATGCACTTGCCTATGCTGTTGAACAGGGAAATCTTCAGCTTTTTAATGGACCACACAGTATCCTGTTGCAGTCTAAGGGATTGATTGCAGCTGTGTGGGGAATGTATGAGCTTGGCTTATTATTTGACAATGAAGAGCGTGAGGCGATCTCACGTTATATTTTGCCGACTTATAATAAGCCTGTGTTCTCTGGCAGCTTTGTGTCCAAATCTGTATTTGGCCGCGAAGGCGGTTCTGTACGTCTCTTTGACGATAGTGGAACTCTAGAAATTGAGGACGAAGAGGGTTATGATAGCAGTCAGCTTTTTCCCTCTGTATATCAAAAAAGAGCTGAACTAGCCCGAATACACACCGCCAAAGGTGAATTCCACCTACTGACAGGCATGTTCGTCATTAATGGGAAGCCGTGTGGGCTGCTCGGCCGGGCTGGCGGACTGATTACGGGCAATGCCAGTCATTTTATCGCGTTGGGAGTGAGATAGTTGGATAAAAGTAAGGCTATAAACAAGTCGTCTACCAGATTAGTAAAGGCCCGGATCGGGGCTTTATGTATGATGCTTCTAACGGTATTGCTGCTTAGTGCATGTTCCAGTAATCAGGGGAGTGTGTTTGATTCAGGCACTGCGAAAACTTCTGACAGTGTTGCACGGGTACCTTGGGATTACCGGGTTGTGGAGAGTACTGTAGGTGATCTAATTGGTAGCGATATGACGGTGTTGCCGGATAATGAGCTGCTGCCGAATGATGAGAATTATGCTACTGGCGATAAAATATGGACACTGCAGTTCATGGACGCTGAGCTGATCACAGATGCCGACCAACGCAATGAAGTCCGCCTCTCTTCCTGGACGACCATTAAATCGTATCCCGATGAAAAAACAGCAGTCGAGGATCTTACCAACCTTAAGGTATCGGTAACTACAGATGTTGATCTTGTAGGAGTATACAAGACAAAATATAATGAGAAGACAAGAAACTTTGCCGTCCTCGAGCTGCCTTCCGGCAACCGGATCAAGCAGCCGATAGACGATGAGCGTTATGCAGCATTAGAGAAAGAAAAGACCGCTTCCGTAGTCCTTGAGGAAGTACATGATTTCGCCGATTATGACTCGGCATATGCGAAATTTCGGGGGTGGGCAAAGTGACGATTGTTGTTAATTTAATAGTCAGTATATTTGTGATTATTCTTCTGCAATTGTTGGGTATGGTTATCTTTGGCTTGATGACCCCGTTCAAGGATATGGAAGAGCTGAAAAAAGGGAATGTGGCTGTAGCTCTAGCGCTTGGCGGCAAATTTCTCGCTACAGCAATTATCATTGGAGTAGCGGCGTATACGAATACCTCTATTCTGCATATGATCATTTGGTTTGCTGTCGGTTATGTGTGCCTCATCGCTGCTTATTGGATTTTTGAATTGGCGACCCCAAGCTTTAAAATTTCAGAACATCTGGAAAAAGGCAATGTGGCAGTAGGCACCATGCTCTGCTTGGTGTTTATCGGCACAGCATTTGCAGTCAGCAGTTTGATTGTTTAGTTCACAAATCGCAGATGGACATGGATAAGGCTGCCCTCAGTAATAACCTCGAGAGGCAGCTTTATTAATGTGAGGAAGGGATGGCAGATGCATTTTTTTCTGAGAATATCCAACAGGATGATGCGTTTACGCAAACGGTCGATCGGTCTGATTATTTTGATCTTTATAATTCTTAGCGCATCGATAGCTTACCTGCTTGAACCGAGTACATTCCACAACTGGTTTAATGCCTTCTATTGGGTCATGACAACGATGGCCACCGTTGGGTATGGAGATTATTTTACAGAGACTGTAGTGGGTAAGCTATTCACCATGTTTCTGTATATTTTTGGGATTGGTCTTCTCAGCTTGGTTATTGGCAAGGTCATTGACTCTATTGCAGAGGTGCAGAGAAGGAGAGGAGCAGGAACTTTGAGCTTCCGGGGAAAGGATCATGTGATATTAATCAATTGGAGTAAGAAAGCGCAAGCTGCGGTAGATGAGGTGTTATGCTATTCACCTAAATGTCATATCGTCATCATTGATGAGATAGGACGGCATCCGCTGGAGCATATGGAACAGGTCCACTTTGTAAGCGGTGATGCTTCCAGCGATGAGATTCTCCTTAAAGCTAACATACACGAAGCTAGGGCAGCCATTGTGTTCGGAGACACACGGATTGATGAAGCATCGCTAATTGACGGGAAATCTCTGCTTATCGCCTCCAGCATTGAGCGCATAGCGCCACAAGTACATACTACCGTAGAAATTATGCAGGAGAAGAATATACAGAATTTCAGGCATGTTCAGGTCAATGAATTCGTTCTGTCGCATGATGCCATTTCTAGATTGGCAGTCCGATCCGCTCTGCAAGAGGGGAATTCAGAGGTGATTACGCAGCTGCTGAGCCGCCAGTATGGGGATGATATTTATGAGATTCCAGTGAATAGTGCATGGAAGACCTATGGGCAGGCGTTTCAGGAATTGCTCCTTCAAGGTGCAACTTTACTCTCGGATCGTAGTGACCTTAGCATCAATCGCAAGCTGGACCAGCCTATTCCTAAAGAGGCTAGATTATATATTGTTTCGGATGAAGAGACATATCGGAGAATTAAAGGTTAGGTCAGTGAGCGAGTAAAGCGGATTTTCGGGAGAATGGCTTCTCGGAATTCCGCTTCTTTTTGTTTGCCGTTCCTTCCTTAAGGGTAAGAGATGAATATTATCGTTACTCTACCTTTCGGAAGGAGCCATTGTTAATGAGTGAACAGCAAAAAGTGAACGGAAATAGCAAAAATGAGCAACTGGAACAGTTTCGCAGTAAGGACGAAGGTCACGCTTTAACAACCAATCAGGGATTGAAAGTGTCCGAGGATGAGTTCTCCCTAAAAGCCGGTGACCGGGGGCCAACCTTGCTGGAGGATTTTCATTTTCGGGAAAAAATGACCCATTTTGATCACGAGCGGATTCCTGAGCGGATCGTGCATGCACGCGGATTTGCCGCCCACGGGGAGTTTGAAGTATATAAATCGTTGAAAGAATATACGAAGGCGAAATTCCTTCAAGATCCGTCCGTGAAGACCCCGGTGTTTGTCCGGTTCTCAACGGTAGCAGGATCACGGGGTTCAGCCGAAACTGTGCGGGATGCCCGGGGCTTCTCGACCAAATTTTATACCGAAGAAGGCAACTATGATTTGGTAGGCAATAATATGCCGGTCTTTTTTATACAGGATGCGATTAAATTCCCTGATCTAGTGCATGCGCTTAAGCCGGAGCCGCATAATGAAATGCCTCAGGCAGCATCAGCCCATGATACCTTCTGGGATTTCATCGCCAATAATCAGGAATCGGCCCATATGGCGATGTGGCTGATGTCCGACCGCGCCATTCCGCGCAGCTTCCGGATGATGGAAGGGTTTGGAGTTCACACCTTCCGTCTGATCAATGAACAGGGGAAAGCGCATTTTGTTAAATTCCATTGGAAACCAGTGCTTGGTGTACACTCTTTGGTGTGGGACGAAGCACAGAAAATATCCGGAGCGGACCCTGACTTTCACCGCCGTGATTTATGGGAATCGATTGAAGCCGGCAACTTTCCGGAATACGAGCTGGGCATTCAGCTTCTTAGTGAAGAAGACGAATTCAAGTTTGATTTCGATGTGCTGGACCCTACAAAGCTATGGCCAGAGGAAGTCGTGCCCGTGCAGATCGTTGGGAAAATGACCTTGAACCGCAACGTGGATAATGTTTTTGCCGAAACGGAGCAGGTGGCTTTCCACCCCGGACATGTAGTGCCAGGGATTGATTTCACCAATGACCCCCTACTTCAGGGCAGATTGTTCTCTTATACGGATACCCAGTTGATTCGGCTTGGAGGTCCTAACTTCCACGAACTGCCGATCAATAGACCGGTTTGTCCTTTTCACAACAACCAGCGTGACGGATATGGGCGGCAGACGATTAATCAGGGCACTGTGAGTTATCATAATAATTCTCTGGCCCAAAACACGCCGAGACCTGTCCCAGAGGCTGAAGGCGGTTATGTGCATTATCAAGAAAAGGTTGAGGGCCGTAAGGTACGGAGCCGGAGTAAAAGCTTTGAGGATCATTTTTCACAAGCCAAGTTATTCTGGAATAGTATGAGCCCTCCGGAACAATTGCATATTATCGAAGCTTATTCTTTTGAGCTTGGAAAGGTTAAGAGTAAGTCGGTCCGACAGCAGGTCGTAAATATGCTTGCTAACATTACCTCCGAGCTTGCTGTACCTGTGGCAGAAGCCATTGGAGTAGCGGCTCCAGAAGTTGGCGGTTCCGAGGTCACTCAAGCTTCCCCTGCCTTAAGTCAGGCTAATACGAAAAAACATCCCAACACGCGGAAAGTAGGCGTGATTATCGGAGATGGTTTTGATGAAGCTGCGGTAATGCCTGTGTTGGACACGCTTATGGGAGCTGGGATACAACCGGAGCTAATCAGTGATAAGCTTGGATTTATTAAAGGCTCAAGCGGCACAGAGCTTGAAGTCATCCATACCTTGTCCACTACAGATTCGGTGCTCTTCGATGCGATTTATGCGGCTGGTGGAAATGCGGAACGCAAGAAATTCCATAAAGATGCAGCGTTATTCCTCAACCAAGCCTATGCACATTTTAAACCTATCGCGATGACGACAATACTTGCTGAGCTGCTTGCAACAGATGAACATAGAAGCAGTCCGGGAGTCATAATAGGCGATGGTGGGGAAGTTTTCGCGGCTAGCTTCGTTGCAGCCATTACTGCCCATCGTTTTTGGGAACGTATGGAATAAAGTAAGTAGATGACAGAAAAAGGAGGATCTGCTCGTCAGAAGGCGTGTGGATGCCTCTTTTTTTTCATCTAATGGTTTCATAAATTTAACATTTGGATTAAGGATGTGATGTATATTACCGTTATAGATAATACTAGGCAATATAAGCAGATGCTTAGAGAGGTGATTTTTTGAGGAAAGAGATAGCTGTTGCTGTAGTGGTACTTACAGGTTTTACAGCATTAACAGCATGCGAGCAAACAGCAATGCCGGCATCAACACCCTCGCCCTCCGCGAATGTTCATACAACAGAGCCACCGAATCCTACGGGTTCGGCTAATAATGATATGGGGGACCTTTCACAGGAATTGGATGCTTTAGAGCAATTTATTGTTACGAAGCTTACCGGCTCGTCCGGTGTTTATACGAATTTAATTGAAACAGAGCAATCCGGGGAAGCAGCAAGCGGCCATGAGATTCTAAGTGAGTCTGCCTCTCTGAGGATGCTGGCAGCCGTACGGAGTGGTGAGAAAGAGCGATTTGCAGAAGAATGGGCGCTGGCTAAGCAAACCTTTGATATGAAGGGTGGTTTTAGCTACCGATATAGCCCTAAACAGCAGAAATTATATCCTGTGAATGCTGCCGTTGATGACTTACGTATCATTCGTGCGCTTTATGAAGCGGGGGATACGTTTAGAGATAAACAATATACAGAAGAAGCGGCTAAGTATGGTGAGAGGTTTTATAACTATAATGTAAAAAATGGATATATGTATGACTTCTATGATGAAAATTACAAAAAAACCAACACATTCGTTACTTTATGTTATATTGATTTAGGTACAATGCAAAAATTGTCGGTTTCTGGAGAATCTCGTGACTTTTTGTTGAATAATATGAGCGTTATTCTGAAAGATGGATATTTATCAGATGAGTTTCCCTTCTATGAAACAAGGTTTAATTATGAGAGTGGAACCTATAGTTCGGAGAATATCAATACAGTAGAATCGCTACTGTCTATTCTGGCTTTGGCAGAGGTAGACCAGCAGAAATCCTCCAGCATTAATTTTATCAAGCAGCAGGTCGAGGCTGGCACATTATATGGACAATATTCGCGTGAGGGAAAGCCGCTTAACGATATTCGCTCAACAGCCATTTACGCCATTACGGCTATGATTGGTGCCGAGATCGGAGACGATGCACTCTATCGCAAAAGCATTGAAAGAATGAACGAGTTCAGAATAACCGATGCCGGCAGCTCACTGTATGGAGGCTTCGGCGATGTAGCTAGTGGCCAAGCCTATTCCTTTGACAATCTGATGGCATCATTGGCCTATGTCTATTAATTTAAACCTATAGTAACGAAGGTGAATCTGCATGATAAACAACACGGTGAAATCACCTCTGAGGCAGGGGATGACACTCGCTAACCTACCGTTGCCATTGTCCCCGGCTTTTATCACTGCTGTTGGAGTGTTGCTTATAACCATCATCGCCTTATTTACCGCCCCGTATGTCGGAATGGCGGATAATGGTGATTTTTTTCGCAGCATCTATAGTAACGGAATTTATTTCAATCTGCCGGATTATGACGAGCAATACTTTGGTTATTTTGTAAAGCAATATGGAATCTTTCAATATTTTAATGAGAATGGCGCGACATTATTTTCTTCACAGTCCCTATTTATCCAGCTGGCCATTGGACTTAATAAGCTGTTTTTTAGCAGCGAGGTTTTCGATATCCGGTTTCAAGCAGTCATTTACACGATTTTATATGTTGCGGCGATCTACTTATTAATAGAGGCTATTACATGGGGGATGACCCGCAAGCAGGGATGGGTCACTGCAGGTATTGCTATTTTTATATTTGGAGATACCGGGTATACCGCTTATTTCAACTCCTTTTACGGTGAGAGCGTCGTGATGATCACGATGATTACTATGTTCGCAGCTTGGTTGTTGTTATATCAAAAAAGATACAATGACTACGTGCTGCTGGCCCTGTTCTTGATCAGTACGATTATCCTGACTACTTCCAAGCAGCAAAATGCGCCAGTGGGTATAATCATTGCGGTTCTGGGGTGTTCAATCCTTTGGATTCGCAGGGATAAGATCTTTCGTATTCTGACCCTGGTTTCCCTTGCTTTGATCCTGTTCGCAGGTGTGTTCACTTATTTGAATATCTCGGATGAGTTCGTGAATATTAACCAGTTCCATGCCATGACCCGAGGGGTGCTGAAGGATTCCTCCGATCCGGAGAAGGCACTGAAGTCATTCGATATTGATGAACAATATGCCATCTTGAAAAATAGCATTTACTACGAGAAATACGGAACTATTGATGTGAATTCGCCGATCCTCCAAGAGAACTTTTACAGTCGTTACGGATTTGTTTCGATCCTTAAATACTATATATCGAATCCGGATCAGCTTAACTCGATTCTTAATGTAGCTGCTCAAAGTGCATTCTCGATTAAACCAGCGGCGATGGGCAATTACGAGCAATCTGTTGGGAAGGAATTTCGAGCACAGAGTCACTTTTTTACTGGATACAGTCAGCTGAAAAAGGCTTTAGCACCACGAACGATAGGTTTTATCTTCCTTTGGACAGTGCTTGTCATCGGTCTGTATATGCCTTCCTTTGTAACAGCCATTAAGGCACGCAATTTTAGAGGATTGCAGCGGATGGTATTGATTGTCGCTACGATAGGCATTGGTCTTTCAGGCATTTTTGTATCGATTATCGGTGCCGGTGATGCCGACATTTCCAAGCATGAATTCTTGTTCACTTTATCTTTTGATTTGGTGACCTTTTTGACAGTATCTAGTGTGATCGGACGCAGATTCTCCAAAAATCGCAAAAAGCCGGTTAACGAGAGCCCCACCATGTCTAGTCCATTTACAAAGCCTCAAAAGGATGTGAGTGTTTGAAGCGCAGAGGGATCTTATACTGTATATTGCTGCTGACGCTGAGCTTAACCATCCTATTGCTGCCCGCCACTCCTGTTCAATCTGCTGCATCGCCACAACAAGTCTTACTGCTCTATGACAGCCTTGCCAAGGGGACCTCTAAGGATGGAAATGTGACTGAACTTCAACGTCTGCTGGCAGCTTACTCGACAAAGGTTACACTTCGAAGCCTAGATCAATACGAGCAGGGGATGCTGAAAAATTACTCCAGAGTGATCATGGTCCGTAACGAAGCGGATATTTCGATCACGAATAAATCCTATATAGAGGATTGGGAGCATTATCAGGGGCAGTATTTGCATATCGGGTACAACCCACCCGCTAGTCTAACGAAGGCGTTACAGCTAACCACTGATGTGATCTATGACGGGAGTGCTGAGCTCGAAATCGGACAGTTCTCCGGAATTCAAGCTAAGGTGCAGGATATGCCTTATATTGTAGCGAGTCAGGCGGTCAAATCCTTCGGTCAACTCTCTTTTGCGGAGGAGGGTCTGCAAGCACCGTACGCTGTGAGTAAGGGGAATGATACATATGCCCCATATTTTGAACAAGGGAATGTCAGTACGCTGGGGATGGCGTATGTTCTGAAGGATTGGCTCCATATCACTGCTACTCCTAAAATGTACCTTGCGATCAAAGAAATCTATCCTTTCTCCGATCTGCGACTGCTGGCAGAAACGGGTGAGCGGCTGTATCAACTGGGGATTCCGTTTCTTGCAAGTGTGCGGCCTGTGTTCAGCAATACCGACTATCCGGCCATGCAGCGTTATTTAGTGGCTATGAAAAGTGTGCAATCCAGCAATGGAAGCATTCTGGTCAATGCCCCAGTGGTGATGCCAACGATAAGCTCCAGTGACCATACGCTTAAAGGAAAGATGAATGATTTCATCAATCTGTTGGCCGAAAACGGGCTTGGGCCGCTTGGAGTCGGAGCGGAAATGCATTGGTCGTATGACAAAGAGTATTCAGAAGCGGGGATGAGCTTTTTTGATTCTGTGGTGTTATATCCGGATGAACAGATTGATTATATGGAGCAGAGCGACACCTCTAAATCCTTTCCATCCTCTTTATATAGCGTTCCGCTGGAATTTCTTCAAGCTTTGCATACATCCAATAAAGTGATACCGCATTTGCCGATGGATACTGTAATCACCGTCGACATGCCCGAGGATGAGCGTCAGCTTGAAGAAATGCTGCGAAGTCTGGAACGGAATTGGGTTTCTTTTGCCGATTATAAGCAAGAAGAGCATCAGGTCGTTACTGATCAGAACACAATCTCCTCATTAGATGGAATGATTTCTATTAATGGACAACCTCTAAGCCTGGACTATACACCGGAAACAGTGGATAGCGATTATCGCTACACAGAGGAGCAGCAAAAGAGCTTCACCCGACTTTTTAATATTCAGAATCAATTTTTTATTGTTGTGATCATGATTTCTCTGCTGCTGTTTGGCGGATTGTTGATGATCGGATACCGGTTATATCGCAGAAAGTTTTTGAAATGAGACAACTAATCGTGATTTGGAGGACCCTATGACGATTTCAGACGTGCTGATGGTGATTGCGGTGATCTGTATTTGGTCTCTGCTGCTGGTGAATGTGACCCTCATTATCGCGGGCTATCTATATTACATTAAATCCGAAAATGAGGATATACCAGAGATAGAGGGCGAATATCCTTTTGTTTCAATTATGGTTCCCGCTCACAATGAGGGGGTAGTGATTTGTAAGACGGTTGAATCTCTGCTGGCGCTGGATTATCCGCAAGATCGGTATGAGATTATTGTGATTAATGATAACTCCTCTGATAACAGTGCCGAGCTGCTTGCGGGCATACAATCCCGAAATCCGGGGCGTCAGCTGGTAGTCATTAATACGGATGCAGTTACAGGAGGCAAAGGCAAATCCAATGCCTTGAATATAGGCTTTACCAGCTGTAAAGGGGAGCTAATCGCCATTTATGATGCCGACAATACTCCGGAGAAAACAGCTTTGCGTTATCTGGTTGCTGAGATCATGCATGATTCCAGCCTCGGTGCGGTGATTGGGAAGTTCCGGACCCGTAATCGTGATGCAAGTTTACTGACCCGGTTCATTAATATTGAGACCTTATCCTTTCAATGGATGGCTCAAGCGGGACGCTGGAAGCTGTTCAAGCTTTGCACTATTCCGGGAACCAATTTCATTATGCGCAGGTCAATTGTGGAAAGCATCGGTGGTTGGGATGTTAAAGCGATAGCCGAGGATACAGAAATCAGCTTCCGGATTTATATGATGGGTTACCAAATCAAGTTCCAGCCGAAATCTGTCACGTGGGAGCAGGAACCACAGACCTTGAAGGTCTGGTTCAAGCAGCGAACCCGCTGGGCGAAGGGTAATATTTATGTCATTGTCAAAAATATTCCGCTGCTGTTCAATAAATCGGCCGCAAAGGTCCGGTTCGATATTCTTTATTTTCTATCCATTTACTTCTTACTGCTGCTGTCGTTAATCACCTCGGATGTGCTGCTGATCCTGCATGCTTTGGGTTATGTGCATACTACTATTGCAGGTCTTAGTAATTTCTTATGGCTGCTCGCTATTATTCTTTTCGTTGTGGGGACCTTCATCACGCTAACGACAGAAAAGGGCGAGATGAGCTTGTCCAATCTAGGGATTGTAATGTTGATGTATGTGTCTTATTGCCAGCTGTGGATGGTTGTCGCGGCTAACGGATTATATCTATATCTGAAAGACCTCATCTTCAAAAGAGAAGCCAAATGGTATAAGACGGAGCGCTACTAACGAGGCACCAAAAAGTCATATGAGAAAAATGTAATCACAGGAGAAACAGAACATGAAGATAAAAAAACAGCTGGTTATACTGTTAACCTGCCTCTCCCTTTTGTTAATTCCAATCCATCCTGCTGCCGCAGAGACGTTGCCGCAGGATCATAAGTCCACTTACACAACCTCATTTACGGGAACGGACTCGTCCTTAACAGGTTCGAGTGCCCAGCAGCAATATTTTGAGGTTCTGGATTATTGGAATGTGGATCAAGTAAAGATCAAACTGCATTTTCAAATTTCACAAATTACCGAAGAGCAGATTTCTAGTGTTACCTTAACGCTAAACGGCAGCCCGTTCTATACGTTTCGTCCGTCACTACAAGACAACGGCGAACAGCTGTTGACCCTTGCGGCGCCCAAGGGGTTTCTGAAAAAAGGGACGAATACGCTGGGCATTCAGGGCTATTTGAAGACAGATCGTCAAGATGACCTCTTTTGTTCGGTCGATGAAACGTCGGATAATTGGCTGCATCTGTTCAATACGTCCAGTGTTAACGTGATTTATACCGCAAAGCCCTTGAGTGGAGGGATCAGTGACTTCAGCGAGCGATTCGCCGGGATAGATACCTTAACAAAGAATCAGAGTATTCTGACTGTACCGGACAAAAGCACGGCGGCAGAAATGGAAGCAGCCACTTATGCTCTCTCCGGGTTTGTTAAGGGGATTACGTTAAATGATGAGACTATTCCCTTGCTTCCCTACCGGGCAGACACTGTGCAGAATAAGGCCGCAGTTGTACTGGTAGCTATGTATGACAGAGTACCAAGCGAACTGAAAGCTCAGCTAAGCTCCACTGAAGATTTGGGTACGCACGCGCTGCTCCAGCTAGTGAATAAGGATACCCAGCCCACCTTGGTTGTAACCTCGAAGGATGAGAACTTGCTGATTAAAGCGGGTCGTTTGATTGCTAATCCAGAGCTGATCGGGCAGATCACCAGTGATCTGAAAACAGTAACGGATGCTACAGAAGTATCAGCACCTGCGCTTTCGATTAGCTCTAACATCACGTTCACTGAGACAGGTGATAAACTGACCGGGGCACATCATCAGGAGCAGACGTATTTTATTTCATTGCCAGCGAACCGCTCGATTGCCGATTCCGGTAAAATCAGCCTGGATTTCCGTTATGCACAGAATTTGGATTTTACTCGTTCATTGGTTACCGTGAGCATCAATAATACTCCGATTGGCAGTAAGAAGCTGACCAAGGAACTGGCGAATGGCGATATTCTTAATCTCTCGGTGCCTCAGAATTTGAATATCTCCGGAAATTTCTCGGTGACAGTGGCTTTTGATTTGGAGATCGAAGGAGCCAGATGTATTATCGATCGGGACCAAATGCCGTGGGCTTATATCAGTAAAGATTCTGTAATGCAGCTGAATACGAAGGATCGCACGGATCTCTTATTTAATAACTATCCATATCCGTTCATTCGCGATGGGATCTATAATCATGTGGCGGTTGTACTGCCCGAACAAATGGATGATTACGCCTATTTAAGTGTATCGAATATCTTTAATCTGCTTGGTAAATATGCCAGCGGAAATATAGGGAATATCCAGTTCTATACCGATACCGTCAACGCCGATCATTTGAAAAATAATAATATCATCGCTATTGGTGCTTATAAGAATAATAAGGTGATCCGTGATCAGAATGCTAAGCTTTATTTTCAATATAACGGAGATGGAACCACAATTCGCTCCAATGAGAAAATGAGTATTGAAGAGCAATACGGCGCACGAATCGGAACACTGCAGCTGATTGATTCGCCATTTGAGGCGGGACGTGCATTGCTCGCGGTTACGGGGGTCAGCTCGGAAGAGTATTACTTAGGATCGAAGCTGCTCGCTACAGAGCGGGATAAATGGAAGGTGTTTGGCGATGGCGCAATCGTTGATAAAGACGGTAATGTCAGCGCACACCGCTTCAAAACAATCACTGGAGCAGCCGAGGACTCTGTGGCCCAGAAAATAATGGAACGGTCGGATGTACTCAGTTTTATCATCGTGATTTTACTGGTGCTGACGCTGGTAGTTCTATCGCTGATCCTACTGCTTCGCAAACACATGAAGAAACGTGGTGATAAGCGTGAGACGTAATCGCAGCTTAGTGTCGGACATCGCTCTCTTATCATTCCTGGTGTTATCGTTCCTCTGTATCGTCTTTATTGCAGGTGCACCGGATGATTACCTCCAGAATATTATCATTTTAACGGTGGCTTTTATTCTGGCCATTGTTACGTATTTTACGACGGTCACTGCGGGGCTGGTCTTGAATCTGGTGTTTATCTTTGCTTACGGATTCTACACGATGTACCAGACGATAACGCTGGGGGAAACGATTAGCCTGAATACTTATTTCTGGTTAATTATGACTCCGCTATTAACGGTCGTTCTATGGGTATTCACTTTAAGCAGCCGTGATTTGCAGGTGGAGAATGAGCAGCTACGCAAAAAGACTGCCAATATGGCTATCGTAGATGAAAACACAAATTTGCGGAACAGTATTTCTTTTCAGACGGATGCTACATTATTTACAAGCATTTCGACCCGCTATCAGATTCCGCTCACCCTGCTAGTGGTGAAGGTGAAGTATTGGAAAGAGATCAGACGGATCATTCCTGAAGATCAGCTGGCAGAAGCTATCTATGACGTGTCTCAGCTTAGTCAGGCGAGTATTCGTACCAATGATGCACTCTATCTGCTAGATAAGGATGAAGCAACATGGGGCCTGCTGCTGTTCACGGACAGCGATGGGGCGAAGATTGTGATCGAGCGGATTAAGCTCAAGCTTCAGGAGTTGAATGACAATAATTTCTCCAGAAAATATAAGGTCAGCCTGGGTCTTAAGATTGGGGCGGTCGAATACCAAGCCGGCACGATTGAGAATCCGCTGGATTTCATTGTTCAGGCCAAAAAACAGCTGGAGTACGACGTGTAGGCCAGCTTAAAAATCAACGGTTTCACTATCAGCCTCTGTATGGATGGCGATGAGCACGCTTGCCGGCTCATCGCCTTTATTTATGACCAGATGTGGCACACAGGCATTCCAGCTAAAGGAATCCCCCGCTTGGAACATCCCGAAATCTTCACCTTGCTCCGCATAAACCTCACCTTTTATTACTAAATGGACCTCTTTGCCTTCGTGCGCCTGCGGAGTTTCACCCGTAGAAGTACCCGGAGGGAAATGGACAAGCACCATTCGTACACCACCTGCCGAGCTTAAATGCTCAACTTGCAGTTTATCACTTCCGCTACTGGTGATTTGCCGCTCCTTGGAGCGTACCACCTGCATCCGCTCTTCCTTTTTTAACAGCAAATAAGCCAACGGAACGTTCAGCGCATCCGCAATCAGGCTAAGGGTTGCAATCGAAGGAGAGGTCTTATTAGTCTCAACTTGGCTCATAAAACCTTGTGACAGGCCAGTAGTTTCACAGATTTGGGCAATCGTAATATGTTTTCTTTTACGGATTGTACGAATGTTTGAACCTATATTCATTAGTAAAGCCCCTTTTGATATTAGTAATAGCAAATATATTTTTATATTAACAAATTATTAATTGACATACTAGCTAGAGGTTTATAATATTATCTTTACAAATATTATTTTTGTATTACAAATATTTTGAAGGAGTGTTTAGTTATGAAGGCACCTTATATATATGATGTCAGTCTACCTTCCGGTTACGATGAGAATCGGGTTTATCCGGTTATCTTCACCTTGCATGGCAAAGGTTCCAATGAGAAGAATATGTTCGGGCTTGTTGAGTCCTTGTCTGAAGAATTTATTATTATCGGGATTCGGGGAAATATGATTTTAGGGGCAGGATTTCAATATTATGATCTCAAAAGTCTAGGTCATCCCATCCGCGAGCAGTTTGATCAGGCTGTATCGCAATTGCAGCAGTTTATCGAATACGCCACCGACAAATACCCTATAGATGCTAAACACCGTTATCTGCTTGGCTTCAGTCAAGGAGCCATTTTGTCCATGACTCTCGCGCTTACAATGGGGAATTTGCTTCGGGGAATTGTAGCGCTGAACGGTTATGTTCCGGGGTTTGTGAAGACGGATTATGAGCTGAAGAGTGTGCAGGAGGTATCGGTCTTCATCTCGCATGGTGAATATGATTCTGTATTTCCAATTTCAGTGGGGACAGAAACAGCCGCTTATTTCGAAGGTCTAACCCCATTATTAACCTTTAAAGCTTATCCTTCGGATCATGGTGTATTACCGCAGAATCAGCAGGACCTGATCGCTTGGTTACGGCAGAACTTAGGGAGTGATAAACTATGATACCTTCTTACTTTATTGCCCATGGTGCTCCTTCTCTGGTACTTGATAACAATGCATATACGAAATTTCTTGGGGAGCTCGCTGAGAGGAATGTCAAACCGAAAGCGATAGTTGTATTTTCTGCACATTTCGAAGAACACACACAATCGGTTGGAGTTATGGAGACTTTCGACACCATCTATGATTTCTATGGCTTCCCAGATGAGATGTATCGAATGACTTATCCTGCCAAAGGGGACAATGAGGTTGCACAGCAAATTATGTCTTTGTTCCACAAGAATGGGATTGTCAGCAAATTTAATACAGAGCGTGGACTAGATCACGGAGCTTGGGCTATTCTTAAATTAATCTATCCGAATGCAGATATTCCTGTCGTGTCTTTGTCAGTTAATCGAGAGCTGTCCAATGAACAGCAATATTTAATGGGTAAGGCTTTATCTGAGCTGCGTGAGCAGGATATTATGATTATTGGCAGCGGTGGAACCGTCCATAATTTGCGTAGCGTGAAGTGGGGAATGGAGAACGTCGAGAAATGGGCGGAGACATTCGATGACTGGCTGCAGCACAGGTTGGAAGCTTGGGATACAGAGTCGCTATTTAACTATCAGGAGCTTGCTCCTTATGGCGTTGATGCAGTGCCGACTAATGAGCACTTTATCCCCTTGATAATAGCTATGGGAACTGGCGATAAAGGGAAAGAAGCGAAGCTGCTGCACCGAAGTTATCAGTATGGCAATTTAAGTCTTAGCTGTTGGGAGTTTAATTAAGAAGGAGGCATTAATGATGGACTTGGGACTTCGTGGGAAATCAGTTTTCGTAGCCGCAGCAAGTAAAGGGTTAGGACTCGCAACTGCGCTGGAGTACGCCCGTGAGGGAGCGAAGGTAATGATCGCCAGCAGGAGTATGGAGCAGCTTGTAGACGCACAGAAAGAGATTCAGGCAGCCACAGGACAGCAGGTGAACATGGTTCAGATGGATGTGACTGTCCCAGAGGATATCGTACATGCTATTCAAACGGCTGTAGCCCTAAACGGTGGGCTTGATATTGTAGTGACCAATGCGGGGGGGCCTCATGGCGGAGGTTTCGCTGATATGGTTGACGCGGATTGGAACCAGGGGTTTGAGCTCACACTGATGAGTACCATTCGTTTGATCCGTGAATCACTGCCGCATCTGCGCTCTTCTGGGGCAGGGCGAATCGTTAATATAAGCTCGATTTCTATCAAGCAGCCTATTGAGGGGTTAATTCTTTCCAATGTTTTTCGCGCTGGCGTGTATGCCTTGACCAAGAGCTTGGCTACTGAGCTGGCTGCGGATCGCATTTTAATTAATACGATCGCACCAGGGCGTATTGCAACCGACCGGATTCTTCAACTAGACGGCAAACGTGCACAAGCAGAGGGGATCCCTATGGAGCAGATTCAAGAGGAAGCGCTGCTGCAAATCCCGTTAGGAAGATTGGGCACGCCCGAAGAATTCGGCAAGGCTGCTGTTTTTCTAGGCTCTTTTGCGAATACTTATGTTACGGGACAATCTCTTTTAGTCGATGGAGGAATGGTGAAATCGCTCTAACCTCCGGCGTTATGGGTAGGCTTTGAAAGGTTATGGAAAAATTAGTAATTTGAATATTAGTTGCTTTGTGCTCTAAATAAGCGTATGATGGAGCGGTGGTCTAAATCGTAAGATTTACGAATTTTCCTACGTTTATTAGGTTATTCTATATATAAACCTACAGATCATTTGGATAATTTACCATAAAGGCTCCACGAATTTATTCAGAAGGAGGACGATCAGAATGAGAGAAGGCATACATCCTAAGTACAACCAAGTGATTTTCTTGGATGCAAGCGTAGGCTTCAAATTCTTGAGTGCATCTACTAAATCATCCAATGAAACTATGGAATGGGAAGACGGCAACACTTACCCAGTGCTCCGTGTGGACGCAAGTTCCGCATCCCACCCATTTTACACTGGTAAACAAAGAGATACAGAACAAGGCGGCCGTGTTGACAAGTTCAAACAACGTCTTGCACAAAAGAAATAAGAATCCTTACGGATTGAAGAGGGACAACCCATGTAGAAGCAATCGCTTCGGGGATGTCCCTTTTTTGTGTTCAGGCATGTTAAAATGAGATGAATTTAAAAATATACATGGCGTCGAGGGAGCGATCAGTGATGGAAAATGTAATAAAAGTAGATACAGTCCTAAAGAGTGAAGACGTTCAGGAGTTTAACTTATGGTTCAGCTTGAATAGCCGGATTATGCTCAACTCTTTTAGCGTAGTCGCTTACTTTATGATTTTGTTATTAATTACTAAGGATTACAGTACTCAAAGCATCTCAATCCTGGCTGTGACTGCTATAATTCTTGCCGCTGTCTTATGGTATATGACCAAGGCAAGCTTGATCAAAAAATCGAAAAAGGCGTTCAAAACAGATAACCTAATTCAGCAACCGCAAAATTATACGATTTCAGATGAAGGCATATCTTATCTTTCCGAAGCGGGCACTGGGCAAGTGAAGTGGGAAGAGATACATAAGATAGGTGAAACTACGAACTTGTTTGTGTTTTTTGTGTCCACACAGAGAGCGCTGATTATCCCTAAACGTTTCTTTGAATCGGCACAAGATAAAATAACATTTAAGGATTTAGCCAGAAAATATATGTTCTCCAATCGGGTGAAATTTAAAGCATAAGATGTGCTGTTATTGTTGATTCATTTGTACCAAGGATTAGGCTATAATGATAGGAGCGACTTGAAAAATAGGAGAAATATGGCATGCCATGGATTCAGGGATATCCGTATTACTTATTAATGGGCAGTGTTCTAAGTCTGTACATGGGCGTCAGCTCCTATCGGCACCGTAAGTTAGCAGGGAGACGCTATTTGTGGATCTTAATGCTGTTAGTCAGCCTTATATTTGTTGCAACGGCGGGAGAGATTATGTCACCCTCTTTTCAGTCTAAGCTGTGGTGGAAGAATGTGCAGCAGGCTCCGCTTTTTTTTAGTGCGCTCTTTACTTATGCTGTGGTAAAAGAATACGTATCTCCTTCCACAGGGCGCCTGCCCGTGAAGCTTGCCATCTTCTCTATCCCTATTGTTATGGATGTACTTCTTATTTTTACGGATAGCTATCATCATCTGATGCGCAGTGAAGTGTCCGTCCTGACGGTCGCGGGTGTTAGTGGAATTGCTGTAAAGCCTACGCTCCTTAGTATGGCTTTTATTGCGTATGATCAGCTTTTTGGGCTATATGCGGTCTGCTTGCTGGCAGTTTCCCTACTGAATACCCCGAGAGTTTATTTGCGGACTAATATCCTGCTGTTGGCGGGTTTGCTGGTTCCGGTTATTTCCGTCTTTTTACTTCCCCTCTTGAAGATTACCATTACAGGTTTTACGGCGTTTACTTATTTGCCTGCGATTATAGCGGCTTATTTCGCACTTTTTGTTAGCTCCAAATTAACCATCTTCCCTCTAACCAAAAACAAAATTCTAGAGCACATGAAAGACGGCGTAGTTCTGACTGACCGTTATGATAATATCATTGGCATAAACGATGCGGCGACTGCTATTTTATACGACATTACCCGAATAGCGAACGATAACTGGATGGGAAAAAACATTGATCTTTTTATGAAATCTCACAAAGACATTGCAGCTCATTACAGTCAGAGGACAGAAGGACAGTTTGAGGTAGTTTGTTCTGGCGCAGGGGAGCTCTGTTATGGGGTTTCTTTAATTGCTACGGAACATGCGGCAACAGAGAATAAGGGTATGCTTATTGTGTTTAGTGATCATAGTGAGAAAAAGCGATATGAGCGTGAACTGGTCTATCAGGCAACGGTTGACGATCTGACAGGGCTTTATAATCGCAGGCATTTCATGCAAAGGGTCCAGAATCAAACGATCCCGGATGGATTAGGGTTGGCTCTGCTGCTATTTGACATCGATGATTTTAAATTAATTAATGATACTTATGGTCATTTAGCGGGCGATCAGGCGTTAGTTGATTTCTCGAATAAAATCCTTCAGGTATACCAGAATAAAGGTATTGCTGGAAGAGTAGGTGGCGAGGAATTTGCTGTATGCTTTTTCGCTGAAGATAAACGTGCAGCCTTAAAAGAAGCAGAGGATTTTCGTACAATGATGAGTGATTACACGATAATCTTGAATGAACAGGATAGCATTCATCTTACCGCAAGTATCGGAATCTCTTTTACGGAGCGTAGAGAGGTGACTTTCGAAGATTTATATCGGGAAGCGGATGAAGCGTTATATCACTCTAAGAATACAGGGAAGAACAGAGTTACGTTAGGTCGTGAACCGATCATAAGAGAAACAGTAAAGGGATAAGAACATTGAAGATAAAGGAGTGTCCTAATGAATCTGACTGTTGATGAAGTGATGAGCAAGCTTGAGGAGATGGGTACAGAGCAGACGAAACATACCTTTTTACGACATGGCGCTGTGGAACCTTTATTTGGAGTAAAGGTAGGAGATATGAAGAAGCTGGTTAAGGATGTGAAAAAAGATCAGAGTCTGGCAAGGGCTTTGTATCAGACAGGCAATTACGATGCAATGTATTTGGCTGGGCTAACGGTCAATCCTAAGACTATGACGAAGGAAGAGCTTCAAAGCTGGGCTTCGGCGGCCAACTGGCATGCAGTAGTGGAATATATAGTATCCCCTCTCGCCGCAGAGAGTCCATATGGATTGGAACTTGCGAGAGAGTGGATTCGTTCCTCAGATGAACTAATAGCTATTTGCGGCTGGAGCACTTATGCCAATTACATTTCAATTACACCGGATGATAAGCTGGACATTGCTGAGATTAGGGAGTTGTTACAACAAGTGGGTGCTACTATTCATCAGGAGCGAAATCGTGTCCGTTATACGATGAATACTTTCGTAATTATGGTGGGCAGCAGTATCACAGAACTGCATGAGGAGACAGCAAAGATCGCAGCAGGTATAGGTAAGGTCCAGGTGAACATGGGACAAACCGCTTGTAAAGTTCCCATGGCTGTTGATTATATTGCTAAGGTTGAACAGGCTGGGAAGCTTGGTGTGAAGAAGAAAACTTGTATTTGCTAAGTTAGATATTTAGGTAACCCTTCAAGGTGAAAGGCACTTGTGGGTTTTTTTTTATTCCGGGAAAAACAAGTGTTTCAACCCTGCTGAAATTGTTTAAATTAGCCACAGCCAAAACTTACATAGAAGAATAAATAAAGCCGTAGTTCAAGTAATCCTTTGTAATGATGTAGAATAGGAAGGGGTTTATAGTTAGAAGACAGGACGGGGGCTAGTTGTGAACAAACGCCGATTTACATTGCAGTATAAAATACTGTCAATTACAGTTTTAATCGTGATCTGTCTATTAGGATTTGTTTTTGTCATGCATGGAAGAATTAATGAGCTGCAGCGGGAGACCAGCTTTATTTCTCATCAGGACCGAGAGATTACTAATTTGGCTAATCTGATCGAAAAGAATGTTTTAGATATGGAAACGGGCCAACGTGGATATGTCATCACTGGCGATAACAAGTATCTGGAGCCCTACAATTTGGGTAAGGCTGAATGGGAAGCTAATTATGATAAGCTTTACGTGCTGACTGCTAATGATTCCTTTCAGCTTCAGCGACTTGTGGGTATCGAAAGTGATATTAAACAGTGGATCAAGCAATCTGGTGATTATTTGATCCAGTTAAAAAAAGAGGGACAGGAAGCTGAGATCCTAAGATACTTCAATTCAGACGATGGCAAAGATCAAATGGACCGGATTCGTAATCAAATCAGCGCTTACCGCGAGACGATGAATGAGAACACTAACAGCCTGATAGCTAGACAAGCAGACAAGAATAAATTTCTGCTTGAGCTTCTTTATATTGCTTGGGCATTTATAGCAGTTACTTCCATAATTGCCTCATGGATCAATTCACGCGCCATCGTTAGTACGATTCATAAAGTTACCCATACGATTGTGGGTTTAGATTCTATCGAGGATAAGAAGACAAGGATAGAGATTACCACAAATGATGAAATTAGAGATCTGAGCATAGCAACGAATCATCTGATAGACATGCAACAAGAGCGGATATGGATTCAAGATAACGCAAACGATTTATTGGCTAGGTATCAGGGTATAACACAAATCCCGAAACTGGGGGACATTTTTCTTGGCAAAACAGCAGAAGTTATTGATTACCCATATGGTTCCTTATATGTGCGGACACAAGAACATGAGCAGGACTTTTTAAAAAGAGTCTCTACTTTTGCCGGAAACAGCAATTTCCCGGATTCGCAGACCTTCTATATCGGTGAAGGACTAGTTGGACAATGTGCTAAAGAGGCACGTCTGATGCATGTACAGGAGCTGCCGGAGTGTTATATCAGTATTGAGTCCGGGCTAGGCGCCTCTGTACCGAAGTCGCTGTTGCTGCTGCCAATTTCTTTCTCAGGTGAGGTAGTTGCTGTGGTGGAAATCGCCTCCTTTGCTCCACTTACGGAACTGCAGATCAGGTTCTTGAAATCTATTTCGAATGCGTTTGGCTCTGCCATTAACAGCACGATTAGCAGTATGAGAATCGATCAGCTGCTGGAGCAATCTCAACGTCTTAACGAAGAGCTTCAAGTATATACGGAAGAACTACAAACTCAGTCAGAGGAGCTGCAGATCCAGACAGAGACGCTGCATGCAACGAATAGAAAGCTGGAAGATAAGAATCTGCTTGCAGAACAAAAGTCAGTTGAGGCAGAAAAAGCACGAACGGAGCTTAGTCAATATGCAGAGTTATTGCAGCAAAGCTCACAATATAAGTCGGAGTTTCTGGCTAATATGTCTCATGAACTGCGAACTCCGCTTAACGGCATTTTGCTGCTCTCGGAATTTCTTATGGAGAACCAGTCGGGAGCCTTAAGTGAAGAGGATATTGAATTCTCAAAAGCTATTCATTCTTCGGGACAAGATCTGTTGGCGTTGATTAATGACATTCTGGATTTGTCCAAGGTTGAGGCGGGGAAGCTGAATATTGAAATTGAAGCGATAAATATATCGGAGATTCCGGAGGCGATGACTCAGAACTTCAGCCAGCTTGCTCATAAAAAAGAGATTCCTTTGCACATACAGCTAGGAGAGGACTTACCCCCGTTGTTTTATTCGGATGCTCAAAGGGTGCGGCAAATTATTATAAATCTGCTGTCCAATGCGTTTAAGTTTACAGCGGAAGGTGCAGTCACTCTGGAAATCCGTTTAGCAACTAAGGACGAGCTGCTGGATTTGGCAGATTTGGGTGTTGGGGTATTTATTGCCTTCGCCATCAAGGATACTGGAATTGGGATTTCAGAAGACAAACAGTCCATCATCTTCGAAGCATTTCAACAGGCGAATGGAAATACAGAACGTCAATATGGGGGAACTGGGCTTGGTTTATCCATATCCAGAGAGCTGGCAACCTTACTTGGTGGTAGAATTACGCTGGAGAGCCAAGAGGGTGTGGGCAGTGTCTTTACAGTGTATTTGCCTTTGCAGCTTGAGGCTCCAAGCCTTGAGGAAGTGGCTGATCAAGCGACTGTTATTCAAGAGATCGGGAGTGGAGTGGTACTTGCCGCTACAACGGCTGAGGATACACTTACTGACTTCACTTCTCTGAATCAAAAGCATGTACTTATCGTGGATGATGATGAACGGAATTTGTTCGCTTTATCAAATACTTTAAGAAAGCGCGGGCTGCATGTAACTACAGCTACTAACGGAGAGAGCGGCCTGTATGAACTGGAGCAAGCAGCTTCTATAGACATCGTTCTTATGGATATTATGATGCCAGTGATGAACGGGTATGAGGCAATCAATCGGATCAGACAAATGCCCGCGAAGAAGGATATTCCCATCATTGCACTGACTGCAAAAGCGATGAAGGAAGATAAGGCTAAAATCCTACAGGCTGGGGCAACAGATTATCTCAGTAAGCCTGTTAACTTGGAGCGTTTATTAGCGTTGATGCAATTGATACTGGCTAGCGATTCATGAGCTAGACCTCCAACTTCGGACAACTCGAGTGAAGTTGCGCGAACGAAGTAACTATAATCTGCTCTGCTATCGGACACAACTGACCGTTAACGCAGCTTTTTACCACATTTGTAATTCTAACGGACCCCACTGACGCTATTGGCATAAAAAACATTGAATATGCCCCTCTTTTTAATGAATAGTGGCGCTGGAGTCCGAAACGCTGCTCTGAAGGCAGAAAATTCGCAAATAACGTCAGCTGGGTCCGTAAGGCTCGCGATTATGATCATCCCAAACTCTGCAGCAAGGCAAGTAAAAGTGTGACCAAGCGTTCAGCCGGCCTTCGTTTACCTCACAAATCGGCTGAAGCGAGTCAGCCAACCTATAGTCTATAACGCAAAACAGCGATCCTCCCATAACGGAAGGATCGCTGTTTTAATGTCTCTTTGGAATATTTTTAATAAGATTCTAGTGTCTCTCTTATTGTTGCGCAGAATCTACTACAACTTTGACAGCTATGCCGATGGGTGGCAGGCTTCTGGTCAGCACTGGGCTGTAGAATCCGATAACTTTTGTGCCTTTAACAAGCTCGCTGCTTTTAACAGCTTCGCCGTCTTTGTTAATGAGCACTGTGTCTTCGCTAATGCGCAGTACTACTTCTTTTTGTGACAATTCGCTCAGGCCACTACCTTTAACAGTGATACTGATATTTCCCTTATCGTCTTTTTGAACTTCTTCAATAGTACCAGCAGTACCTAGAAGATCATCTTGTTTTTGCTTATCCAGAACGGTGATTTTGTAAGTTGGTGTTTGTGGCGGAAGACTCATAGTCATGACCATGGAGTGTTCTGCTTTTACTGTCATCCCGATATGGAGATCTTTGAGTGCAATTTTAGTGCCGTCAGCCATCTCAATAGCCGTATCTTCCCCTACATTTAATACGATTCCATCCGTACCTACACCTTGGATTTGAACGGATTGGTATTTACCACCATCATAGACTGCTGTAATCACACCAGTCTTAGTCATGTGCTGCTCGGCGGCATTTGTGTTGATCACAATGGAATCTCCCTTCACAGTCATGTTTTGATGAATTACTTCGCTTAAAAAGGAAGCTGGGACATACAAAGTGGAGTCAACCAATTGTGGTGCAGTTCCAAGTGTTGTATTCATTTTGTTGATACTATAACGATCTTCTCCAGCTTTCACTGTAGTGAATACAGCGCCATTGATAAGTTCAACGGATTTATTCTGTGCATTCCAGGTTAATTCAAATCCAAGGGCTTCAGTAATTGAACGTAGTGGTACCATCGGCTCTTTGCCGCTTGTGCTTTGGAAGCCTGTTTCTTTAATAGTCGATCCGTTGATTTCAATCGCAAACGTCTTTTGATTAACGCTAGCGGAGGTTTGTGTAGCCTCATTTTTAGCAGAAGTTGTGTTGGGTGCAGCATAAGCTGCTCCTGTAGAAAGTGCTAGGGACAAAGTTAAAAGAACTGTACTTGTTTTTAAAATGTTGTTCATGGTTGTGAGCTCCTTTTAAAATCTTTTGTTAGTGTTGTTATTATTCTGACGGGACACCCCTCCAAAATGTTGCAGTTTTATTGCATCCCGATTGTAATCTTCATTCACTGCAAATATAAAAAAAGCATAAGACCCCCCAGCTATATGTAGTAATATGTAAGTATTAACAATCGCTCACATAAGGAGGCGCTATGGAGTCATTCAAAGATCGACTGAGATTCATGAAGGTACAGCAGGACGGGCTGATTAAGGAATATGAGGCTCTGATCGCGGAATATGAAAGTCACGATCTGGTCAACGAGAATGAATACTTGAAGAAGCAATATGAGAAGCATAAGCTCGCTTTGGTCGAGCTAAAGACTCAGGTAGGTAAGCTTCAAGAAGAGAATACTGAGCTAAGAGTTGCGCTAACGGAACAAATTTTAGATGAAAAGCTGGGCATTCTTAAAGTGTCGAGGCAGAAGCTGCAAACTTATTTTGCCTCTAGAAGCCACGCTCATACGGATCGGCTGACGGCTTTTGAAGTGGAGACGAAACGCCATATTCAGCAGCTGTACCACACAGCCTCCAGGCAGCTGGGTGAGGAACAAGCAGAGATATCCAGTCGACTCGGGGCGTTGGCGGCAGAATTAAATGAGCGTGTGCTGGCACAGCGGCAGAGACTGAGGGAAGCGGAGCTTCGCCTCAACTCGGGCATGGATAATGGATTACATGATTTTGCTTCGGAAGAGATCAGTGAAGAGGTGCTTAAGCGCCGAAGAAAACAAAATCAGATCGAAATGAAGATTGGACTAAGCTGGATTAACAAGCTGGGTATTCTGCTGTTGATTTTGGCGGTGGGGGCAGGCTTCCGGTATACCTATTCCAACTGGTTCACAGGTTATATGAAGGGAAGCGCTTTTTTTCTACTGGGGTTATTGATGCTGGGAGGCGGGGAGTGGTTATACCGCAAAGGAAAGGGCACCTTCGCTTTAGGGCTGCTTGGCGGCGGGATTTCGGTGCTGTATGGCTCTATTTTTTATAGCTATTTTCTGCTTGATATTATTAGTATATATGTAGGGTTATCCTTGTCTGTACTCGTTACTTTAACTGCGGTACTCCTGTCTTTAAGGTATGAATCACGGAGTATTTGTGCGCTGGGCTTAATCGGAGGATATCTGCCCTTATACTCTTATCTGGGGGCGTTTGGCCTTTCGGGCAACGCGGTTTATGTGGCTATGGGTTACTTGTTTCTATTGAATTTATTCATCTTATTGATTTCTTTCCGCAAACGCTGGAACGTTGTCAATTATATCAGCTACTTATTTAATACACCCTCCATGCTCATATTAATAGCTTTGTCGGATAGCAACGGAATTAATATGTGTTATGCTGTTTTGACTTTTGCGATGTATCTGGGAATTACCTTGTGGTACCCGTTCAAATATCGTTCCAAGCTGTCCTGGTGGGATTTCTCTCTCTTAGGATGTAATACGTTTATTAGCTGTCTCACCTTGTATATTTTATTTATGGATGCAGGACTGAAGGATTACAATGGTGCACTGGCGTTGCTTTTCTGCCTGCTGTATCTCGGTCTGGGTCGAGGGCTTGAGAAGCTGATGCCACAGGAAAAAGAAAGCATGCTGCTGTTCTATGCCACTTCACTGACCTTCGGCATATTGATGATTCCATTTCAATTTGGAGCGGCTTGGTGGTCCATCGGTTGGCTGATTGAGGGCGTCGTTCTTACGCTGTATGGCAATCTGAACCGCTTTAAGGGGATGGAAAGGGCGGGCTGGGGCATTATGATGCTCTGCCTTGTAGTATTCTTCTGTCTAAATGTACCGACGCAGTGGGTTGCAGACTATCAATGGACGAATTTTAGAGATGTCTACTTCCCGCTAAAATATGTCTTTATCACAGCAGGCATGCTGATTGTCGCGGTGTTGTATGCTGTTCAGCATAACCGTAAGGATGCTCTTCAGCGCAGCGAACCTTATGAAATCACCTTAGCGTTGTGGTTTAAATATGCGGCATTATTAAATTTCTGGATTTACGGCTTGTATGAATCGGGAAGATTGTATCATCTGGTTGTACCGGAGGATTTTGCGCATAGAACCTTCTATTATTTGCTGCTGTCCGCTGTATGGACCTTGGTTCTGGCTTACGTGCTGCCAAAGGTGAAGGTCCTGTATGACACGATTGTTAAATATTTTGTGAGACTTCTGTTTGGGATTGGCTACGTCATTTGTATAGTGATTACAGTAGGTCTGCCAAGTCTGCAAAATAATTTCGCGCAAAATACAGCAGCTGATTATATCGCACTGGCCGTACTGATTATCTTTAATATCTTCGTTTGGTTTAGCGGACGTGATCTGCTGATCGCAGCGCTGAATCGCCAGTTTAAGAGTATGGAGATCTATCCTGTTTTCATGGCGATTTATTTACTTGGCATTATCACCGCTTTCCTAGGAGTGCAATTGCAATTGAGTGATGCAGGGTTAATTTTTAGTCTCATTTATCTACTATTAGCCGTTCTGTTTATCATGTATGGCTTCCGCAAAAGGTATGTGTACATCCGGCGCTTCGGCCTTGGATTAACGCTGCTGGCCACGGGCAAGCTGCTGCTCTATGATTTGGGTCTGCTGAATACTGGCAGCAAAATCATAGCCTATGCCAGCTTTGGCATCTGCTTGCTCGGCATCTCCTATCTCTATCAAAAGGTGTCAAACCGGATGGAGGAGGGCCAGACAACCACCGACAATGGCAATGGTACTAAGGGATAAAACACAGAGAGAATAATAGGAAGGAAGACGGTGGATGTACGAGACTTATATTTTCGACCTGTATGGCACATTAATCGATATTCAGACAGATGAGGAGAAGCAGGAGGTATGGGATCGATTATCGCTCCATTTCGGATATCAGGGGATGTCCATAACAGGAAGTGAGCTACAGGCACAATTTCTGCGGGAGAGGGATTTACAGCTCACCGAAGCCGCACGGAATTGTCAGTATCCAGATTTCGTAATGGAGGATGTGTTTTGTTCTGTGGCCCGTCAATTGGGTGGGGAACCGGATCAAGCGTGGTTACATGAAACGGTTAGATGGCTGCGGACATTATCGATGATCCATATCTCACTTTATGAGGGTGTGGTTGAAATTCTGCAAACATTAAGAGAACATGGCAAAAAGGTGTTTTTGCTCTCCAATGGCCAGAAAACCTTTATAGAAGCAGAATTAACGATGCTGGGTATTCTTCCTTTATTCGATGGTATTGCCATCTCCTCCGAAGCAGGAGTGAGTAAGCCAGATCCGCTATTTTATCGTTATTTAGTTGAACATTATGGAGCGGATTTGCGTTCGGCCATCATGATCGGGAATGATCCCCGTACGGATATTGCAGGGGCGCTAACGATAGGAATAGATTCCTGTTACATTCGTACGGCTTCTTCACCCCACGATACGACTGTGGAGAGTACTCAATCGATTTGGGACGGGGATTTGCGGAAGATCCCCGGATGGAACGCTTAGACACACAAAAAGTCCCCGTAACCGGATTCTTGCTGACCGGTTACGGGGACTTTTGTATGTCGGGCGTTCGTGACTAGAGCGCCGGTAATTTATTTAGATTACACCTTCAGCCAGCATAGCGTCGGCCACTTTTTTGAATCCAGCGATGTTCGCTCCTGCAACAAGGTTGCCGGACTGTCCATATTGCTCGGATGCATTTACAGATTGTTCGTAGATGGAAACCATGATTTCATGCAGCTTCGTATCTACTTCTTCAAAGCTCCAGGACAACCGCATGCTGTTTTGTGCCATTTCAAGCGCAGATACAGCTACGCCGCCAGCATTAGCAGCTTTAGCAGGTGCGAATAGTACGCCAGCTTGTTGGAACTGATGAATAGCTTCAAGGGTGGATGGCATATTGGCACCTTCGCCTACTGCTTTTACACCATTCTCAATCAGTTTCAATGCCATGGCTTCATCAATCTCATTCTGAGTAGCACTCGGAAGGGCGATATCACAAGGAATGGTCCAAATTTGCGTGGAATCTTCAGTATACACAGCGTTAGGATGCTCATTCACATATTCACTAATCCGTTTTCTTTCGACTTCTTTCAGGCGGCGGACAGTTTCGAGGTTAATCCCATTTTCGTCATAGATATATCCGGCGGAATCACTACAAGCTACGACTTTAGCGCCTAGCTGTACAGCTTTTTCGATCGCATAGATCGCTACGTTACCAGAACCGGAAACAACAACGCGGCTTCCTTCAAAAGAAAGGCCTTTTGCTTTCAGCATCTCGTTTACGAAATAAACTGTACCGTAACCAGTAGCCTCTGTCCGAGCCTGACTTCCGCCGTAACCAATACCTTTACCAGTCAATACGCCAGCCGGATATCCTCCGCGGATCCGCTTGTATTGTCCGTACATGTAGCCGATCTCACGACCACCTACACCGATATCTCCTGCAGGAACGTCTTGGTCAGGACCGATGTAATTTTGCAATTCAGTCATGAAGCTTTGTGCAAAACGCATGATTTCGCCTTCGGATTTACCTTTAGGATCAAAGTCGGAGCCGCCTTTACCTCCGCCGATGTGTTGGCCGGTAAGAGCATTTTTGAAGATTTGCTCGAAACCAAGGAATTTGATAATACTAGCATTAACGGATGGGTGAAAACGAAGTCCACCTTTGTAAGGTCCAATTGCACTGCTGAACTGTACACGATATCCACGGTTAACTCTGACCTTACCTTGATCGTCTGTCCAAGGAACACGGAACATAATCAAACGTTCTGGCTCAACCAATCTTTCCAGAATGGCATTTTCCTGATACTTAGGTTCAGCAGCGAGGATTGGAAGCAATGATTCAAGGATTTCCTTTACGGCCTGATGAAATTCGGGCTCAAAAGGATTACGCGCAACAACCTGTGCGTATACGTCTTCGATATAACGATGTGCCTTGTTGCTGTTTGTGTCTAATTGCTGGGTAGATACAGAGCTCATGAATTCAACCGCCTTTTCTAGTATTCATTTGGTCCAACACTTTTTTTATATTTTGGCACAAGTCAATGTTCCTCACAACTGTTTTTATTAAATAACTTACTTCAAGTGGAACGTTATAGACGCTGGGATGATAAGAAAAGTGTGAATAAACCGCGGTATACTTCGCGTAATGACGCGTTAAAGCGCGAAATATGCTACAATGATTGTGTAATAATTGTAAGGAGATGAAATTTAAAAAATGAGTGACAAAGTAAATGAGCAGGAGCTAGTAAATGTATTATCTGCCAAAACCAAAGTGGAGCCGCAAATCATCCGCTTAGTATTGAAGCATGAACAGACCTTTATCAATAAAGCCAAGGCGAACGCCAAGGGTGAGGTAGACATCGACAGCGATGATCTGGTCGACTATGTCACTGCCCAACGTGATGTGAAGCTGGATGAAATCACAGTAGAGACCATTCTTGATGCAGAAATGGATTACTTGATGGATAAAGGATTGGCAGGTTATATCGACTAACATGGGTGTTCGTCCGGCTCGGCTGCTGCTGCTGTTTATAGGCAATAAGAGCCGGAGTGAAAATTAAATAGGCATACGCATTGCTTTTAGTGATTTAGTGTGGTACAATGAAATCAATCATAAATTTAACCCTTAATTCACATATTGTAAAAGGTTATCATTTGTGCGTATGAGTCCTTTTCCAATGTGTGAATTTTTATTTGTTCGTACACTACGTAGGAATAAAAGGACATGTGTTAAATAAAATATTGGAGGTAATATCATGCAAACAGGTACAGTGAAATGGTTTAACGCAGACAAAGGATTCGGTTTTATCGAGGTTGAAGGTGGAAGCGACGTATTCGTACACTTCTCCGCAATCACAGGCGACGGATTTAAATCTTTGGACGAAGGCCAACGCGTTGAGTTCAACGTAACTCAAGGCGCTCGTGGACCACAAGCCGAAAACGTTGTAAAACTGTAGTTTAAAAATCAGGCTGCCCTTAACACAAGTTGAGGGCAGCTTTTTTTATTTTCATAGTATGAATCTGCCCCTAATAGGGTAGCGATATCGTCTCGATTCGATCCAAGGAGGGGTACTTATGTATTTTCGTAAAAAAGCACTGGAGGAACTTCCGCAAGAAGACACAGCTATTTGGTCCTGTACCAAGGAAGGTTGCACAGGTTGGATGCGCGATAATTTCGCCTTTCAATATGTACCTACCTGCTGGCAATGCAACTCTCCCATGACTAGAAGTATGAAGATACTGCCAACGCTTGTGAATACGAATGCAGACATGAAGGCCATGAAGAAGGGCATTTCGATTAAGTAATCGAAGAAGCTAATATACTCAAACAGCTGGACCCTTGGACGGGAGCAGCTGTTTTTTTGTTTGAGTATTTTATTTACTGTGCAGTAATTTCTCCCATTCCGTTAAGGTTATGTTCTCTGAAATATGCTTCAGATGTTCAGGAACCTCTACGTGGCACATAAATTCCAAGCTGTTGCCGTCAGGGTCGTTGAAGTAGACAGAAGCATTTCCTTGATAAGCCCGGATAAAAGGCTCAACAGAAGTCCGGTTGCGGAACGGAACAGCCTCTACACCAATCGATTCCAGCCATTGCAGTGATTGCTTCAAATCCTCGTAAGTGACACGGAAGGCAATATGCCGCAAGGACGGATGGTATGGGGTTTGGACCTCCTGGCCTTCCCAAAGACCAATCCAGCTTCGACCTTCCTCGATCCAGAAGAATACAGTTTCTTCATCCCGCCAAGCCATTTTCAGACCTAATTTTTCATAAAATTCGATGGATACTTCAAGATTGCTTACTGGTAAATGTGCTTCATATAGTCCTTTGATCATTGGATAGCACCTGCCGGTCTGCCGATTTTGCGGGCTAAGTTCAGGAATGCTTCTAATACTAGGTGGATGCGATCTTCGATTTCTCGCCCGCCCTCGTATCCGTCGTACCCGACCTCGAAACGCTTGCGTTGCAGTCCACCGATGGAGATCCAGTCTGGTGTATTGATGCCATGCAGGTTGCGTACGATGGCTTGCAATTGAAGTAATGAGCTTATCCCTACCGCTCCCCCGGCTGAACTGGCGGATAACACAACTTTACCGTTGAAATGCGCCTGGCCTAGATGATCAATCGCATTTTTTAATACGCCACTTACCGAGCCGTGATATTCCGGAGTAACCAAGATTACTGCATCCGCTGCTAACATCTCTTGTTTAAGCTCGTTTAAATGTTCATGCTCTGTGTAAACCTCGTCTGGTGAATAAAAGGGAAGTGGGCGTTTGTAGAGATCAAACACGGTAACCTTTTCTCCTTGCTGACTAATGAAATGGGCGGCATGTTCTGCCAGCTTCGTGCTGGTTGCTTCTTTTCGATTACTGCCTGTCAGGATCATCACTTTCATCTGTATCCACTCCTATGTGAGGTCAGTTGCTATAAACCAATGATAGTTGAATCGGCCTCTGTTAACATCAGCACATGGAATGAACATACATAATAAAAACGCTCAGCCATTGTGCTGAGCATCTAAGACTAAAGTTGTAGAGGAGTTTTGATTCTAGGCGTTATAGCCGCCTTTCAATGCGAAAATGGCAGCCTGAGTCCGATCCGCTAAGTTTAGCTTTCCGAGAACGTGGCTGACATGGGTCTTAACGGTTTTTTCGGTGATGACCAGCTTGCTGGCAATCTCTTTGTTGCTCATACCGAGCGCAATCAGGTCTAATACTTCTTGCTCGCGTGGGGTAAGAAGCTCTAATCCGGTGATCGCAGCAGGTGTTGTGTTTGGGCCGTTCGGATCGGAAGTGTTAAGTTTCAATTGCTCTAGTGTAGAAATCGCCATTAGATTCATCAGTTGGCTGGCAGCCTCGGAATGTAGCTCCACTTGCCCGTTATGTACCTTACGGATCGCAACTACCAGCGCTTCTGGTTCTATATCTTTAAGCAAATAACCTTTGATTCCTACGCGGATAGCCGGGAGTACATGATCCTGATCCGAAAAGGAGGTCAATACAATGACCTTGACCTGCGGGTGGGAGATCCTCAGCGCTTGAGCGGTCTCAATGCCGTCCATAATGGGCATATGCAAATCCATTAATATGACATCCGGGTTCAAATCAGCTGTTCTTTCCAGTGCCTCGCGGCCGTTGGAGGCCTCCCCAATCACCTTGATATCGGGTTGTGTGGAGAGAAATACTTGCAGCCCACGGCGTACCATTGCATGGTCGTCTACTAATAATAAGTTTATCGTCATTTATGATCACCCGACTTCATGTAGATTGGATGGGCAGAGGTATGGTTGCCTCAACCGTTGTGCCCTGATTTTCCACACTGTGGATATGAATACGACCGGAGAGAGCTTCTGCTCTTTCCTTCATAATATGCAGACCAAGAGATTCATTAGTGTCTGTGTTAGAACGCCGTTTGGCCCCGCCTTTACCTTGGTCGGCAACGCTCAGTACCACCTCGGCTGCATTCAGATGCAGAGATACCTCCGCTTTAGAGGTTCCGGAATGCTTCCGTACATTATTGAGTGCTTCTTGGCCAATGCGCCACAGCCCTTCCTCCACGTTGCGGGGAAGTTCGTGAACACCGCTCCGTTGCGTCTGTATCAGCAGCCCTAGCTGCTGGCCATGAGCCTGCAGCGCAGTCAATAAACCGGCTTCCAGTCCGGCAGGCCGAAGCTGCATAATTAATGCACGCATTTCTTTGAGTGCAGACTGGGATAAAGCTTGAATATCGCGGACAGCCTCAGTAGCAGGATGGGAGACATGCTCCTGCTTCAGCATACTTTCCACGCCTTTGGCGGTCATTGAGAGGGAGAAGAGGATCTGGTTCACGGAGTCGTGCAGGTCACGGGCCAGACGATTCCGCTCGTCAAGACGCGCAATTTCGCGGCGTTTCTCTCCAAGCTGAGCACTTTCCAATGTAGCGGAAATATGCTCAGCGACAGCCTCAAGCACCTCTCCATCCGCAGTTGCGGAGGCTAGTGCTTTGGGTGAGGTGATCAGTAGAATTCCTGCACCTTGTGCGGCAATCTGCCGAAAGGGCACAGCGAGCATCACGACACGCTCCGCGACAGGTTGTTTAGAACAGCAGGACTTCGTAATTTCCTGCTCTTCATCAGGGGTTAATGTCGCAAAGCGTTGTCCTTTTGTGATATCTCCTAGACGTACTTTAAAAGAATCCGAGAGCTCGAAGGGAGCTATTTCCGGCGTTATATTAGCCGCATAGGCAGCATGGACTTCGAATTGTCCCTCATGCTGCCCGATAATCGCTGCAAAGGGCCAATCGAAATAGTCGCCAATCAGGGCGGCGCTTTTCTCGATCAGAATACTGGGCGAGATACATTGGTTGGCGGTTAGATTTAAAGCTGCGCTGAATTCGCCTAATTTGGCGTACAGATTCGCGCGGCGCTGCTCGGTGCTATATAACTGCATCCGTTCTATAGCACTGCCAATTTGCAAAGCCACGGATTGCAGCAAAGCCAGCTCGCTGTCGGCGTAATGTGCTTTGCCTGGTGCGGCCACATTCATAAGTCCCAAGTAACGCTCACCTGAATGCAGCGGGACGGTGGCGTGGTGGGTGATGCCCAGCGTGTCGCCCCAGTTATACTGCCTGGCGTTACTCAGCCGCTTGCAGCTTAGAATGTTAACGGCATGCTCGAGCCGACCGTCCCATAGGCGGCTTAGGCACCAGCAGCTTCCGCACTGCATTGGTTGTTTATTGTCGCGCTGTAGTGCAGGTGGCAGGCCTCGATCAGCGGCACACTCATATTCCATGTATTCTTCGCTCAGGAAGATCCAGCCTGCAGTGTTTCCGGTTAACTCAAGTAGCTTGCCCATGACTGTGTCGAGCATGGGTCTGAGCTCATTGGAACTGTTTAAAGTCTCCGCAATCGTTTTGAGCGTCAGTAACTCATGGATTCCGGTTTCCTCCGGCATGAAGTTCTCTCCTTTAGCTTTGTGAATTATGTTCTATCTATTGTAACGTAGAATGGTTCCTTCATTCTCAAATTTTATGTAATGTTGGCGTAAATAAATAGAAGGTTCCTTAAGATCTGATATGACCTTAAAGAACCCTCTGTATATACATATTAATTTACAGCTGCAGGAGTAGCGGAAGGTGTACAGTGTTCTGGAGCTTCGTGTTCGATAAGTCCATGTTTCTCCCAAGCTCGGCTCTTCCAGCGGAAATACATAATGACGGCTCTCACCCACTCATCGACCGCAGTAGCAATCCACACGCCGGCTAACCCGAGATCAAGTTGGAACACCAGGAAATAACCAAGAGGTAAGCTCATGCAGACCATGGAGATCAGTCCCATATATACAGGGAATTTGGCATCGCCCGAGGCACGTAAAGAGTTAATGATAACCAGATTGGTTGTGCGCCCGGTTTCCAGGAAGAAGCTAAGCAATATGACCTGCGCCCCCATCCTAATGATGTTCTCATTGTCTGTGAAAAGCCCGAATAGCGGTACCCGGAAGAAAATCACCACAGCATCTATTATTACGGTAACCAGCAACGCCCACTTTACACTGGTGAACACACGCTTATAGGCTTCATCAGGTCGTCTAGCTCCCACGAGATGTCCTACAACGATGGAAGTTCCCATAGAGACAGCTACACTGAATAAATAAATATAATTGGAAATATTAAGCGCGTACTGGCGGGTAGCCATAGCTTCAGCGCCTAAATAAGTAATATACAGTGTGAATACAAGCTGGCACGACTGATAAGTGATGGATTCAAAAGCGGACGGGATGCCGATTTTGAGAATTTGCAGCACGTATTTTTTAGAAAGATGAATGTAATAGGTTACTTTCACCCGTACCTCCATCACTCTGTAGAGCAGCAGGAAGAATAGGATCAGGCAGATAAAGCGACTCATCACTGTTGAGATAGCCGCACCCTCCACACCTAACGCCGGAAGTCCGAAATGACCATAAATGAGCAGGTAGTTGCCCACTACGTGAATGATATTCATCAGCAAGGATACGACCATCGTCTGTTTGGTGAAACCGTGAGTACGGATAGTAGTCGCCAGAGCATTAATTAATGCTTGCAGAAAAATACCGCCCCCAACAATATTCATATAGGCTTTGGCGTAAATGAGGATATCCCCTTTTACATTCAGCGCAGTCAGTAGCGACCCTCCGAATATCAGCAAAAACGTACTTAGGAGAATGCCGACTAACAGGTTTAGGGTAATAGCATTGCCGGTCACTTGAGCGGCTTCCAGAGGTTTTTTGGAACCGAGATATTGGGAGACCACAATAGCTGCGCCATTACCAATTACACTGAGGACTAAAATTGCTATCGCAATGATCTGATTCGCTGCGCCGACACCAGACACGGCATCGTCGGACACTGAACTGATCATAAAAGTATCCACACTGCCCATGAGCATAAAGAGGAATAGCTCGAGGAAAATCGGCCAGGTCAGTTTGACCAGGTTGAATTCCTGGTGATTATTTTGCTTCATTGTGCACCTTCTTATATTATGATGTACTTCCTAAAATTTCATAAACAAACTGTAATATTAGCACAGCTTTCATGGAAATGCAGTATTTTTACAGAAAAATGACAAAACGTTTTTAATTTAAGTCGAAAAGAGCCCTTTAACCGCACATTAGTATCCTCTAGGTAACTACATCACAATAAAGTGCCTACTTCCCTAAAGGGATGTAAGGAACTACAATTTGTACATGACTTACTAAAATATATTAATAAGGAGTGCAAATAAATATGAAATTACAATTAGCGTTGGATTTAGTGGACATTGCGGGAGCGAAAGAGGTTGTCTCAAAAGTTGCCGAATTTATAGATATCGTTGAAATTGGAACACCTATCGTTATAAATGAAGGGTTACATGCAGTGAAGGCAATCAAAGAGGCTTTTCCAGCTTTGACTGTGTTGGCGGATTTGAAAATCATGGACGCAGGTGGATATGAAGTGATGAAGGCTGTGGAAGCGGGCGCGGATATCGTTACTGTACTTGGTGTTTCTGATGATTCTACCATTAGAGGTGCAGTGGAGGAAGCGAAGAAAACCAATAAAGAGATTCTAGTTGATCTGATTAATGTGAAGGATATCCAAACAAGAGCGGCTGAAGTAGACGCACTTGGCGTAGACTTTATCTGTGTACACTCTGGATATGACCATCAAGCGGAAGGTAAAAATTCTTTTGCAGATTTAAATGCGATTAAGAGTGTGGTTAAGCAGGCCAAAACAGCTATCGCTGGAGGGATCAAGCTAAGCACACTTCCAGAAGTGATCGCCGCGAACCCTGATCTTGTCATCGTTGGCGGAGGCATCACAGGTGAAGCGGATCAAAAGGCTGCCGCAGCAGAAATGAAACGTCTAGTTAGTCAGGCTTAAGATTACAATGGATACAATGAAATATGCGCAGCAAATTATAGAGGAGCTCCAGCGCTCCATATCTCAGCTTGATGAAGAAGAGACTGAGCGAATGGCTGAGCTGCTGCTTCAGTCCAATAAGATCTTCGTGGCTGGAGCGGGCAGATCTGGACTGATGGGACGGGCCTTTGCTATGCGGTTAATGCATGTTGGTAAAGAGGCTTATGTTGTAGGCGAAACGGTGACTCCGGGGATTGAACAGGGGGATGTGTTAGTCCTCGGTTCCGGTTCCGGTGAGACGAAAGGGTTGATCTCTATGGCTGAGAAAGCCAAAGGGGTGGGTGCAGAAGTTGTTGCCGTTACCATTGCGCCGGATTCGACGGTTGGACGTTTAGCGGGCTATACAGTGAAGCTGCCGGGATCTCCAAAAGATCCGGCCAGTGGAAGCTACAGCACGATCCAGCCGATGGCTTCTTTATTCGAACAGACGATGTTGGTCTTTTATGATGCTATTATTCTGCGAATGATGGAGAAGACGGGGCAGACGAATCAGCAAATGTTCGGCAAGCATGCTAATTTAGAGTGAACGTACAGAAACGAATGCCTTCTTATAAGGAGGTTATTCGTTTTTGTGTTAGTATGATAACAGGAGAGAGGAGGCGCTTTAGGTATGGCAACCGAGATTAAAGATCGCATAAACTTGAAGGAAATTAACTGTGAGAAGGAATTGACGCTTGCGGTGATCGGAGGGAAATGGAAGCTGATTATCCTCTGGCATCTAGGGCTTGAAGGGACAAAGCGATTCAGCGAGCTGAAGAAGCTAATTCCTCATATCACGCAAAAAATGTTGACCAATCAGCTTCGCGAGCTCGAAGAGGACCAGCTGGTTCTAAGAAAAGTGTACGCTGAGGTTCCGCCAAAAGTAGAGTATTCCCTGACATCATATGGCCAAAGTCTGCTTCCCGTCCTTCGATTGATGTATGATTGGGGTAAAAATTACGGAGAAAACGTGATCTGGAAGGACACGCCGCCGGAAGAAAGATGCTAATCGAATAGCCTATGAACATTAATAATCCCTGAGAGGTCTGGATCGGCCTCTACAGGGATTTTTTGGTGTTTTAAAGGAGTGATGCGGATAATACTTTAGGCTTTCTGTTCGAATAGCTTAGCAATCTCCACGATAACATTTACCGCTTTTACCATATTGTCCGCAGACGCATATTCGAATTTGCCATGGAAATTCTCGCCTCCGGTGAAAATATTAGGTGTCGGCAAGCCCATGTAGGAAAGCTGCGAGCCATCTGTACCTCCGCGAATCGGGCGGATGATCGGTGTGATGTTAAGGTTCTCCATCGCCTCATGGGCAATATCGACGATATGACGCACTGGCTCGATTTTTTCACGCATATTGTAATATTGGTCCTTCATTTCAAGCACGATGTTCTCTTCACCATGGATGTTTTTGAATTCTTCTACGACAGCTGAGAGATATGCTTTACGTGCCTCGAATTTCTCACGGTCGAAGTCGCGGATGATATATTGCAGCTTGCTGAATTCAGGTGTGCCTTCTATAGAGCTTAGGTGATAAAAGCCTTCATAACCGTCTGTATATTCGGGCGCTTCCTCAGCAGGGAGTCTGAGATGAAGTGCCATGGCGATTTTGGCGGAATGAATCATCTTTCCTTTTGCAGTACCAGGGTGAACATTAACGCCGTAGACTGAGATTTTGGCAGACGCAGCATTAAAGCTTTCATACTCTAATTCTCCGAGTGGACCTCCGTCTACAGTGTAAGCATAGGAAGCATTAAAAGCGGCTACGTCAAATTTATGAGGCCCGCGGCCGATTTCTTCGTCTGGTGTGAAGGCAACTCTAATCTTGCCGTGTTTGATTTCTGGATGTTGAATGAGGTAATGCATGGCGGTCATAATCTCAGCAATACCGGCTTTATTATCTGCGCCAAGCAGGGTCGTGCCGTCGGTTGTAATTAAGGTGTGGCCTTTGTATTCCGCCAGCTCCGGAAAGCTCGCTGTGGATAATACAACATTCAGCTCTTTATTCAAAAGAATATCTTGACCATCATAGTTCTCGATAATCTGTGGCTTCACATTCGTTCCGGTAAAATCAGTCGCTGTATCCAAATGGGCTAAAAAACCAATGGTCGGAACATCCTTGTCCGTATTCGCAGGGAGTGTCGCCATAACATAGCCATGCTCGTCCACCTGGACTTCCTCCATGCCGATTTCCTTAAGCTCTTCAACCAGCTTGTGGGCCAGAACCATCTGTCCCGGAGTGGATGGGCAAGTCTCATTATCTTCATTCGATTGGGTATCCATTTGTGCATACGAAATAAACCGTTCTACAACCTCTTTCTTCACCTTGGGTCATCTCCTCTTTACTATTGTATATATATAGTATCACTTTCCATATAAGGTCTCATCCCTGAGGAAGAAGATTGAGGTAATATTTAAGTTTAATGCGGCAATATTTCTTGTTTCACTAACTTCGCTGAAAGTAAATAACGGTCCGGTGCAGATCCCACATATGAAAAGGGATAACAGGTAATCAATGTGAGGATGGCCTTATCACTTGGCTTTATAGCACCACGTTCGTCCCCGTCAACAATTGTGCTGCCTGTTACTTCATAGGTAAAAGTCCCATCGGTACTTTCCAGCTCGATAAGATCTCCAGCGACGAGTTCTCCCAGATTACGGAACACTGTATCGCGGTGGCCTGCGAGCACACTGTTGCCGGTGGCACCGATAGCTGCGCTGCCTTTATAATGTCCGGCTCCCTTTTTTAGCTCGGGGCTTTCCGTGCCTTCTAGCACTGCGATCTTTTTGTTTAATTTGGGGAAACGAATCTCTCCTATGATTTCACCTTCTGAATAGGAATGAGCGGGGTGCGGCTGTTCCTTGGCTGAACTGATCATTCCCATGGGAAGAGGGATTTCTTCGGCAGAAAGGGGGCGGGCGACAGCTTCCTCCCTCTTTTTTGCCCAATCATTTAAAGCCTGTTTAGCTTCGAGCGGTGCTTTGACCACTTGTACAACCGAGTAAATCAACACAACTAAAGAGAGTATGAAGATTAGCTTCACGGCTAGCAAGACACCATTACGCTTCTTCATACTCTCTCACCTCCAGACTTATGCTGCAAAATGTGGTTATTTCTTCGATTTCAATCTGCGCATGATAATCACGCTGAGTACCGCAATGGCTAAGCTGGCAAGAATCAAGTTATACCAAGGCTCAGCGGTATTTGGAAGCTTGTTGCCAACCTCTGGTGCTCCCAGTGGAAGCTCATCATCAGGCAGGGCGATTTCATTGCTTGGCTGCGGTGTTGCACTGGTAGTTTGGCTGCCAGCACTTGGTGATGCTGTCGGCTCATTATCGCCTCCACCCAGTGGGATCGGCGCTTCAGTAACACTAATTTCATCTACTACTGGTGAAGCTGTAGGTGTTGGCCATGGTGTTGGTGTTGGCGTCGTTGATTGCCCTGGTGTGGCAGCTGCTGTTACCGTTGGCGAAGTAGCCGTCGGTGTATTCGTAGGTGCCGCAGTTGGTGAAGCGGTAGTCGTCGGCGGATCTGTAGGTGTCGTGGTTGGTGAAGCTGTTGCGGTCGGCGAAGCTTCAGGTGTAGCTGTAGCCGTGGCAGTAGGTGTCGTAGTTGGCGCTACAGTAGGTGTAGCAGTCGCTGTAGGTGATGGCTCCGGTGTAGGCTGAGCTGTGGCCGTCGCTGTCGGTGAAGGACTAGGTTGAGCGGATGGCTCCGGTCCTCCAGAAGCGGAGAACTCAAAGGCTACAGTGGTGGTGTTCCCTTGATATTCGTTCCCTGCTTCCCACGGGAAAATTACATCCATTTGGATTACACTTTGTTCTCCCCCGGCAAGTGAACCGATGGCAACTCTTCCGGCAGCCTCACTCATCACCCCTGAATAGATGATTACTCCCTCTTTTTCGAGTGTCATTTGGAGAATATCGTATAATTCTGCGTCTCCAGAGATGAATTTGAAGTCCACATAGTAATTAAAGCCCTCACTACCTGCGTTAATAATTGTGTATTCTGAGTTCGTTTCATCACCAGGCTGCATATTGTTCATGGTGGCTGTGCTTGTCGTATGCGAATTCACCGTAAGCTTAATGGTATCTTGCGCACTAACTCCGCCAGCATGCCAGATGACTCCTGCTAGAATAGTCAGGATATAAGCAGCTATGAAAGCCGAGCGATATTTCTTCTTCACTTTACTCGCTCCTTTCTCCTGAACCCCATATTAAATTTTGTAGACATCATTTGCGGGCTTCCGGCAAATTCTTCTCTTCTAATCGGATTTTTCATCAAACATTGTCGAAATAAGTAGTATCTCACAGAACCACTTCCTTGTGCGTATATAGGAATCTCCGTGAAAGCGGAAGGAGAGGGTAGAGATATACCGCCAATTCGTTCGTTATAGCGAATAACTAAAGTATAATCAAAATAATATCTAAACAAAAATGGGATATTAGAAGGAAATCCATCATATTTGATCAAATATCAATTATGTTAATGGGTTTACACCAGTTTTCTCTATTTAACTCTTTATTTTTATGTAATTCATTGTTTTTATTGTGTTTTATTGAGAACGATTATGAATGCAAAATAAAAAGGCAAGACATACATCTGGAATAGGGCTCAAACCCCGATACCAGACCTATCGTCTTGCCTTAATTATGATGATAAATTAGATTTCCTTCATAGCGTCGGCTACAATCTCATAAGAGCGTAGACGAGCGTTAGGATCATAAATTCCACCAGAAACAATCAATTCATCGGCCTGTGTCTCTTGCAGGATTTCTTGAAGCCGTTCTTTAATTGCTGCTTTATCACCAGCGAAAGAGTAACGCTGTTTCTCAAGCATGGCTGCTTTTTCTTGCATCGTCCATAGCCCCTCCATACTATCAACCGGTGGTTGTAACTTCCCCGTACGTCCGCGGATGATATTAAGGAATTGCTGCTGCTGCGAGGTAGCCAGTCGTCTTGCCTCATTCACGGTATCGGCTGCTGTAATGCCAACTCCGACCATCACATAAGGTTTGTCGAGTGCTGCTGAAGGACGGAAATTACTATGATAGATGTGTAAAGCTTGTAGTAAATATTCTGGTGCGAAATGGCTGGCGAAAGCAAAAGGTAAACCTAGCTTCCCTGCCAGCTGAGCACTAAAACCGCTGGAGCCTAGCAGCCAGATGGGGATATTCAAGCCTTCACCAGGAACAGCACGAACCCCAGCCGGTCGTGATCCTGCACCTGCAGGATCGAAGTAGGCTCTGAGCTCACTTAACTGCTCGGGGAAGTCACTGCCGTCGCTTCCGAGACCACGGCGTAGCGCACGGGAAGCCGGTTGATCGGATCCTGGGGCTCTGCCCAGTCCTAAATCAATCCGTCCTGGATATAGGGATTCGAGGGTCCCGAATTGTTCCGCAATGACAAGTGGTGCGTGGTTGGACAACATGATGCCTCCAGAGCCTACGCGTATGCTTTTTGTGCCGCCAGCAATGTGGCCAATTAAGAGTGAGGTAGCAGAACTGGCAACACCAATCATGTTGTGATGCTCAGCAAACCAATACCGGTGATAGCCCCATGCCTCAGCATGTTGAGCTAAAGCTAAAGAGTTATGAAAAGAGTCTGCCGCTGTGCCACCCTCCACAATAGAGGCTAAGTCCAGTACGGAGAATCGAATATCGCGCTGTTGCTTCAATGTAATCCCTCCTATAATAAACGCTCAGATAGTCTAGAGCAGTATTTGTAGCTGCGAATAATGCTACTCGCCTAGTATACCATGTAATAAAACTATATACACACTTTAAGTAAGTTATACGCACTTTGTAATGATTAGATAAGGAATAAGTATGTCTTTAAAATAAAATGTAAGCGCTTTAAAATATCTCTTGTTATTTCTTAACGGGCTTGCTATAATCACATCGAAAAGTTACCTGAAAAAAAGGAAGTTATCGTTATGAAGCCAACCATAAGAGATGTTGCCAGAATGGCGGAGGTGTCGATCAGCACCGTATCGCGTGTTATGAATGCACCGAATACGGTCGTAGAGAGCAAACGGAATCGAGTGATGGAGGCTGTAGAACGTTTGCAATATCAACCAAATGCGTTTGCACGCGGCCTGATCTACAAGAAGTCTTTTACACTGGGCCTGCTGATTCCGGATATTGAGAACCTGTATTTCGCAGGGGTTATTCGGGGAATGCAGGATGCATGCATCAAGCTCGGATACAGTTTAATGATCTGCAATACGGACCGCGACAAAGAACGGATGCTGTCTTACATCGATAACTTTCATGAGAAGCAGGTGGATGGGATCGTGTTCGCCAGTGATGTCCTTTATCCTGAGACACATGACAAATTAGTCGGTTGTAGAATTCCTTTTGTGTTGGTATCCTCGCATTCTGATGAGTACGACATTCCATCTGTGGAGGTGGATGATGAACAGGCGGCTTACGATGCGGTAAAGTTTCTGATTGATTTAGGGCATAAGGACATTGGCATGATTGGTTTTAACCATGATAACTCCGTATCCGGCCCGCCTCGTTATGAAGGTTTTGTAAGGGCATTAACAGAGTTTGGACTACAGCAGAATATTGTGAAGAGCAAATATGCCAATCACAGGTTCGAACACGCTTATCAAGCTGCGCATGAGTTGTTTACTGATTATCCCGAGCTGACCGCCGTTTTCTGTGTTGCTGACGAATTTGCAATGGGGACGATTTCTTATCTGAAGGATCGTAATATTCTAGTTCCGGGGCAGGTATCTGTGATTGGATTTGATAATTTGCGGATGTCGAGTATGTTCATTCCAAAGCTGACCACGATTGCACAGCCGATTTATGAGTTAGGGTATCGTGCGGCGGAGATGCTGCATGAATTGCTCACAACAGGTGGTGTCCAGGTATTGAATGAAAAGATGGAGCATAAGCTGATTGTGCGGGAATCCACGCGGGAAAAATAAAGGCTCTTTATTTTTGTGACCTTCTTCTGAAAAGCTTTTCAGAGCCGCGTATCGGTCTTAATTAAAATTTAAATGTTAGGATAGAAAATAGTATGAATTCTTATGAAAAACATCTCATTTTCCGATTGGAAACGGTTACTAATTATGATAATATAAAAAATGTAAGCGCTATTATTAAATTACATTTGTGATGGAGTTTGATTTTAGGATATTTACCTGTCTTCTGAAAAGCTTTGCAAGGAGGTGATCTGCTACAAGCTGCTAATACATGCCAGGGTGCCCGGATGATTGAATAAGATGTTATCTCTATAACCATTAAAGGGGATGTACAAAAGATGAAGAAGATCTCAGGACGTAAAAAGTCGTTGGCTTTAGTACTGTGTTTATCCTTCACAATGACGCTGAGCGCATGCGGCGGAGGCAACAATAATGCGGCGCCTACAGATCCACCGGCGGCAACAGTCAGCCCAACAGCAGATAACACCGAGGAAGCGACAAATGCACCTAGTGCTGAACCTTCGGGTTCCCCGTTAGATTTAGCGATGAAAGGTGAATATAAAGGGACTAAAGTAACCATGTTTGGACCCTTCGTAGATGCTGACCAAGTGAAATTTGAGAGCAGCATTAAAGAATTTGAAGAGAAGACAGGGATCGATATTCAATACGAGGGCTCCAAGGAGTTCGAAGCAACAATAAATATTCGGGTGGACGGCGGAAATGCTCCTGATATCGCTGACTTCCCGCAGCCGGGATTGCTGGCATCGATTGCTAAGACGGGCAAGGTTATCGATTTGACCAGTGTGCTGGATCAAGACAAATTGACGGCTAATTACAATAAGAGCTGGCTCGATATGTCTACGATGGACGGAAAAGACGGGAAGATCATGGCGGGGATTTGGAACCGCAGTAATGTAAAGAGCTTGGTATGGTATCCAAAGAAACAATTTGATGATGCAGGTTACAAGGTTCCTGAAACTTGGGATGAGCTGATGGCACTCACTGAACAAATTGCCAAGGATGGCGATCCTGCCTGGGCTATTGGCATTGAGAGTGGTGCTGCAACGGGTTGGCCAGCAACAGACTGGGTCGAAAATATAATGCTTCGTACGACTACGCCTGAGAACTACGATAAGTGGGTAAAAGGTGAACTGCCATTTACTTCACCAGAAGTAAAAAATGCTGTTGAAATCATGTCTAAAATTTGGCTTAACAAGGATTATGTTTACGGTGGTGCTAAGTCTATCGTGACAACATCCTTCGGGGATGCCCCAGCGCCAATGTTCACTGATCCGCCTAAAGCCTGGTTTAATATGCTCGGTAACTTTATTACAAGCTTCTTCCCTGAAACGGCAAAGGTTGATCAGGATTATGATTGGTTCTACTTGCCGCCAATTGATGCGCAATATGGTAAACCAGTGCTGGTTGCAGGTGATATTTACGCTATGTTCAACGATCGTCCAGAGGTTCGTGCAGTCATGGAATTCTTCACCACTGGAGAGTCGATTAAGAGCTGGGTACAATCTGGCGGCGTAATTGCTCCTATGAATGATGCTTCCCTTGATTGGTATACCTCTGAATCCGATCGCCGGATGGCGAAGTTGGTTCAAGATGCTTCCACACTGCGTTTTGATGGCTCTGATTTGATGCCAGGTAAAGTGGGTGCAGGCACCTTCTGGAAAGGGATGACCGACTATGTGAGCGGTACAGCGACACTGGATCAGGCCTTGGAACAAATCCAGTCCGGCTGGAACAACTAACCTAATATTTATAGCACACAGTAAAAAGAGGGGCAGTAAGAAAAGAGGATTGTCTGCCCCTCTTTTTGTTTTCTAACTAGTGAGTTCGATGCTTATGATAAGAGTTTTGCTCCGCAAAACTTATAGGAGGAGCTGGAGCTAATATGGGTGCACAATCACAGCCACAGCCACAAATGCCAACACAACCACAAGCTAGGCCAACCGTCAGCCTGAAGGCGGTAATGCTGTCCCTAGTTGTGTTGTTAGCGAATATTGTTGTTAACGGCGCAATCTTTTTATTCTTCCGGGATTCCACATTAAATCCGCTGATAACAGCGGTTCTGGCTGTCCTCTGGGGAGTTCTAGGTGTTTATCTGATTTACTATACGCTGACGTGGGCGGTTGAGCAGTACCCTGATCATATCCGGCGAAAGGTGCTGCCTTATATCTTTATTGGTCCGGCAGTGATTATTCTGGGCTGGTTACTGGTCCTGCCTGCACTGCGAACATTATATTTGAGCTTTTTTAATGCTTCTTCAGAAAAATTTGTGGGTCTGAGCAATTATGCAGCGATCTTTAGCGATCATCTGATGGCAACGGCATTGCGTAACAATTTACTTTGGGTATTCGTTGGCACGCTTGCTTGTGTAGCATTCGGGCTCTTAATTGCTATTCTTGCCGATCGCAGCAGCTATGAGAAAATCGCCAAATCGATCATCTTTATGCCGATGGCTATTTCCTTTGTAGCGGCAGGAGTCATTTGGAAATTCGTATATTACTATCAACCGGGTGACGAACAAATCGGGCTGTTGAACGCAATCGTTACTTATTTTGGGGGAGAACCCCAAGCCTGGACGAGTATGCTTCAGCCATGGAATAACTTTTTCCTCATTATCATTTTGATCTGGATGCAGACGGGATTTGCAATGGTGATTTTCTCGGCAGCAATCAAAGGGGTTCCTGACGACATTTTGGAAGCTGCACGAGTGGATGGAGCAAATGAGGTGAAGATTTTCTTTGGAATCATGATTCCATATATTTCATCAACCATTCTGACAGTGACAACGACCATTATCGTCTTTACGTTGAAAATATTTGACGTCGTCATGGTGATGACAGGAGGTCAATACGATACAGAGGTTGTTGCTACACAGTTCTACCGGCAATTCTTTATGTACCGTAATTTCGGCTACGGCTCCACGCTGGCTATTGTTCTACTGATCGCGGTGCTGCCTGTAATCATAATCAATCTACGTCAGTTCCGTAAGCAGGGGGGATTCTAATGGCTGGCAAAAAGAAGAGAAAAGGCAGCAAAACGGTTGTAAATATCGTGTTGGGTGTGATCTGTTTTATTTGGCTGCTTCCGACTCTTGGGCTATTTATTTCCTCCTTCCGTCCGGCTGCTGACATTCTGCAGACTGGATGGTGGAAAGCTTTTCCCCATCAGGAGTGGAAGGCTGGAGAGACGATTCAGCTATCCAAGGATGTGGATCTTCGGGAGCCAATTGAGGTGAACGGTAAAACTTATACAGATGATGAGCTGAAGGCTGGCGTGAAGGCTGATGGCAGCCGGCTTATGTGGGAGAATCGTAGAGCACGTACCGTAAATGAACAGATACAAGGTTGGAAGATGACACCGGATCTCACGCTGGATAACTATAATAATGTGCTTTCCGGTAAGGAATACAAGCTGAAACAGGCTGATGGTAGTGAAACGGTGCAAAAAGGCTCCGGATTGTCACAGGCTTTCTGGAATACGCTAACGATTGCTGTTCCAGCAACAGTTATTCCGGTGCTGATCGCTTCTTTTGCTGCATATGCTTTTGCCTGGCTGCGGTTTCCTGGGCGCAGAATCCTTTTTGTAATCATTATTGCAATGCTCGTCATTCCGATACAGGTTGCGCTTATTCCAGTACTTAAGGATTATACCGCACTTGGGCTAAACGGAAGTTATCTGGGAATTTGGCTGGCGCATACGGCTTTTGGATTACCGCTGGTTACGTACTTTATGTACAACTTTATCAGTCAATTGCCGAAGGATTTGTTCGAATCGGCTTTCATGGATGGGGCAAGTCATTTCACTATATTCAGTAGGTTAATTCTGCCTCTATCAGTGCCAGCACTGGCTTCTATCGGGATCTTCCAATTCCTGTGGGTGTGGAATGACTATTTAGTCTCATTGATTTTTATCGGCAATCAACCGTCTGTGCAAGTCATGTCGATGAAAATTGCCGATTTAGTAGGCTCAAGAGGCAACGATTGGCATTTACTTACTTCGGCTGCATTTATCTCTATGCTGATGCCGCTCGCTATTTTTTTCCTGCTGCAAAAGTATTTCGTCAGAGGGCTTATGGGTGGGTCGGTGAAAGGTTAATGATTTAGAACCCGAATGAAACTGTGATCAGGGGGAGCTTAGAGAGATGAAGATGAAACCATACGTACATCCGGAGGCGGTATATCCTTACCGGGAGTGGAGTCTTGATGAGGAAGCTTATAGTGAAGAGAACAATCAAAGAAGCGAGAGTATTTTTGCTCTTGGCAATGGATATATTGGTATGCGCGGTAATTTCGAAGAAGGTTACCACGGCAGCTCAGGCTCGTCTGTAACAGGCAATTATTTGAATGGTTTTTTTGATTCGGAGCCCATTGTATATCCAGAAGGAGCGTACGGATATCCATCCCGCAATCAAGCGATGCTGAACGTAACAGATGCCAAGATTATTGAACTGAGTATTGAAGGGCAGACCTTTCAGTTAAACAGTGGGCAAGTGCATCATTATGAACGAAAGCTGGATATGCGAAGCGGGGTTCTGCATCGGCAGGTAGATTGGGAATCTCCAGCTGGTCACCGGGTACAGCTTCATATCCGGCGGATGGTGACTTTGCAGCACAAACATCTGGCGGCGATAGATTATGAGGTTAAAGCGCTGAATTTCAGCGGAGTGCTTACCTTCACTTCATCCATCGACGGCAAGATCCAAAGACCTAAGGTAACGGATGATCCCAGATTGGGCTCGGGAGGCAAGGAGCCCAATCTGCTCCTGGAGGATACCGGTCATGAACCGGGACAGTCCTTCTTATGGATGAAGCAGCGGACGCGGCATACCCGGTTTGCCCTATTAACAGGGGTAAGTCATAAGCTCGATTCAAGATCTGAGGGTAAAAGGACCGTGCAGCATGAGGGGCAGAAATTATCCATGCAGTTTGTCGTCCCGGTGGAGCGTGGGGAAAGCGTCTCACTAACCAAATATATCTCTTATCATACCTCTAAAGATTATCCAGAAGACGAACTACTTAGTAGAAGTACTGAAATATTACACTTAGCAGACCATAGCGGGTTTGAAGCGCTTGCCCAGGAACAGCAGGCTTATCTGGATCGATACTGGGCACATACGGATGTGGAGATTCATGGTGATCTTGCGCTTCAGCAGGGCATTCGCTTTAATGCTTTTCAACTGCTTCAATCCGTAGGCCGTGATGGGGTTACGAATATTGGAGCCAAGGGATTAACGGGTGAAGGATACGAAGGGCACTATTTCTGGGATACCGAGATGTATATGCTGCCCTTCTTTACGTTTACACAGCCGGAGATTAGCCGAAAGCTGCTCGAATTTCGTTATGCCACGTTAGACAAAGCACGGGAGCGTGCAGCGGTAATGTCGCAGAAGGGAGCCTTGTTCCCTTGGCGGACTATAGACGGGGCAGAGAACTCTGCGTATTTCCCGGCAGGCACGGCGCAAATGCATATTAATGCGGATATTGCGTATGCCATCAAGCAGTATGTACTGGCTACCGGAGATTATGATTTTTTGGTTACGAAGGGAGCGGAAATTTTATTCGAAACTTCCCGCTTTTGGTTGGACTTGGGGTACTTTAATCCGGCTAGGGGCGGTGTCTTTTGTATTGATGCAGTAACCGGTCCTGATGAATATACAGCTATCGTCAACAATAATGCATACACCAACTTTATGGTCCAGGATCAGCTTTATTATGCACACGAGATGGCAGGGATATTGTCTAAGCAGTATCCTGAGCATTTTGAACGCCTGAAGCAAAAAATCGGTCTGACTGAGCATGAGACATTAGTGTGGCTGGAAGCGGCGGACAAAATGTTTATCCCCTTTGATGAGGGACTTGGCATTTATGCTCAAGACGACACGTTTCTCTCCAAGAAAAAATGGGATTTCGAGCATACACCAGCTGACAAATATCCGCTGCTGCTCAACTACCATCCGCTGGTAATTTACCGTCATCAGGTGTTGAAACAGGCGGACTTGGTAATGGCGATGTTTCTACTGGGTGACCAATTCAGCTTGGCGGATAAGATCCGGAATTATAATTATTATGAGCCGCTGACGACGCATGATTCTTCATTGTCACCGTGTATTCACAGTATAATCTCTGCTGAGATTGGTGATTTGACGGGAGCCTATTCCTATTTTGACCGCACGGTACGGATGGACTTGGATGATATCAACCGCAACGTAAAGGATGGACTGCACACTGCTGCTATGGCAGGCTCCTGGCTGTCGATTGTGAATGGTTTTGGTGGCATGCGCTTATGCGGCGGGATGTTATCATTTAATCCTAGTGTGCCAGCGCAGTGGGAGAGCTATCGGTTTAAAATAACATGCGCTGGACAGCTGTTGGATATTTTTGTGAGTGATACAGAAGTGATCTATACGCTGCTGGAGGGCGAAGAGCTTGAGATTATGCATAAGGGAAACCTTATACAGTTGTCTGCACAGAAGCCGCTGAGGCTTTCGAATGTGAAGCAACTTGAAGCTGTTATTTTCGAGCTGGACGGGATAATTACTGACACTGGAGAGTATCATTATGAGGCTTGGAAGGATCTGGCGGATGAGCTTGCGCTTTCTTTTGATCGAGAGAAGCATAAGAGTCTTAAGGGCCTAAGTCGAATGGAATCTTTAGAAGTCATTCTGGAGAGTAGTGGACTGAATTTGCCGCAACCGGTAAAGGGAATGCTCTGCAACAAAAAGAACGAGAAGTATAGACAGCTGGTTCAGCAAATGACGCCTGCTGAGCTGTATCCGGGTATCCACAGCGTGTTGTCCGATTTGCAGCAAAGAGGAATTGCTCTCGGACTGGCTTCAGTGAATGAGAATGCGCTGCTGATTCTCGAACGCTTGCAGATCGGGCATTGGTTTCAGGCGGTGGCTGACCCTGGCAACTTGCGTAGAAGCAAGCCAGATCCAGAGATTCACTTGCAGGTTGCGGAAATGCTGGGCATATCCCCAGACTGCTGTGTGGCGATTGAGGATACCGAGGAAGGAATAGCCGCAATTAATGCTGCTGGTATGAGGTCAGTGGGAGCTGGATTGGCGCTCGTAACCGGGACCGCGGATCTATGTCTGGCTTCCACCGCAGAGATAAGTGTTGAGAAATTGTTAGAGCTGTTTGCGTAGTTACCCTGATAAGCAGCAAACCTCCCGATCATGAGAGGTTTGCTGCTTTGTTTATTTCATTACTTTTCGAACCAGCTTCACTTTATTGCCATAAGGAGGATATACGATTCCGAGGTCGATCCGTGTGCCTCGCTTGACGATGCTTTTACGATGGGAGAAGACCTCAAAGCTATACTTCCCGTGATAACCCCCGATTCCAGAGTTTCCTACTCCACCAAACGGAAGATAAGTGCTCGCCACATGTGAGATCGTATCATTGATACACCCTCCCCCGAATGAGACCCGGGACAGCACCTCTTGTTCTACACTCTTATCCTCCGTAAATAGGTATAGTGCCAGTGGCTTTGGATGTTCATTAATACTCTGAATGGCCTCATCCAATTGATGATATTCCAATATTGGGAGGATCGGACCGAAGATCTCATCTTCCATAGCAGCATCCGTCCAAGTGGCAGGATAGATTAAAGTAGGCTCAATATAACGTTCTTCTGGCACGATGGTGCCGCCCATAATCACCTTGCTCTGATCTCGCGCAATGAGGTCAGCAAGTCTTTGCAGCTGGCGATCATTCACGATCCGGCCATAATCTGTATTAGGCTGTGCATCCTGACCGTAGAACTCAGTGATGTGATGTTTGAGTTTGGTGATCAATTCTTTGGCAATATCCTTGTGGACTAACAGATAATCCGGTGCAATACAGGTTTGACCCGCGTTTAGAAGCTTGCCCCAGACAATCCGTTTCGCTGCAACATCAAGATTAGCGGTCTTATCAACAATAACCGGACTTTTCCCGCCAAGCTCCAAGGTTACAGGCACTAGATTTTTCGCCGCCGCTTCCATTACGATTTTGCCGACAGGCACACTGCCCGTAAAGAAAATATAATCAAACTTGGCGTGGATCAGCAAATTAGTGGTCTCTTTTTCCCCTTGAATTACGCGGATATACTGCGGCTCGAAGGTCTCCTGAATAAGCTGCTCAACCACGGACGAGATGGCAGGTGTGCTCTCAGATGGCTTGAGGACAGCGCAGTTACCAGCGGCAATGGCGCCGATTAGGGGCTCAATTAGCAACTGAAATGGATAATTAAACGGACCAATAATGAGCGTTGTGCCGTAAGGCTCACTTAAAATATAACTTTTTGCAGGAAATAAGTGCAGCGGGGATCGAACCTTTTTAGGCTTCGCCCAACGCTTAAGATGTTTCATCATGTAGCCGATACTGTCCAGCGTAAAGCCGATTTCTGTGGCATAGGCTTCGAACTCACCTTTTCCTAAATCCTGTTGTAGTGCGGTGATGATACGTCCTTCGTATTGTTTAATAATATTTTTAAGTTTTCGCAGCTGCTGGAGACGAAAAGAAACCTCTTTAGTTACGCCGCTATTAAAAAAATCCTTATGCTCTTCAAGCATTCCTTGAATGCCGTCAGCTGTATAGGTTGTCATTAATCTTTCCTCCATCCTTGTAAGAAGTTAGAGCATACGACTCTATGGGAGCCGGTAAAAAGCGAACGGCTCGCGATAACGGAAGGAATCACTGGCTTCATCCAGCTTGGCCGAAGTTTCTTCATTAAGTACAAGCGAGGTACTAAGCAAATTTTGTTCCAGCTGTTCCACACGTGTAGCCCCGACAATAACCGTCGAGACGGCAGGCCGATTCATAAGCCAAGCTAAGGAGAGCGCGGTAGATGAGGTTTCCATTTCCTCAGCAATTTGACTCACTTGGCTTCCGAGCTTGATCCGGTCAGCATCAAGGAATCTTTTGAAATTAGGATCGGTATCTGCTCTGGACCCCGATGGGGCTGAGTCGCTTGTATTATATTTGCCTGTGAGAATTCCGCCAGCTAGTGGAAAGTATGGAATGATCCCTACACCTTGATCCAGGCAGAGCGAAAGAAGCTCATTCTCCGGTGTCCGGTCTGCTAAGGAGTAGCTGCACTGAATTGAAATGTACTTGGTGAAGTTGCGTGCTTCACTAATCCCAATCGCCTTCATTAATTGCCATGCTGTGTAGTTGGAGGCCCCGATATAACGGACTTTCCCCGAGGATACCATATCGTCCAAGGTTCGTAAGGTTTCTTCAAGCGGAGTATAGGGATCAAAGGTATGAATCTGGTATAGATCGATATAGTCCGTCTTAAGGCGGCGAAGGCTATCTTCAAGCTCCTGCAGCAAATGGCGACGGGAGGAGCCGCTGCCGTTGGGACCCTCATTTTTAACTAAACCTGCTTTAGTTGCTAGAACAGTCTCATGTCTCCTACCTTCCAAGGCCAGACCGATGATTCGCTCGGATTCTGAGCCAGCGTAAATATTAGCAGTGTCTATGAAATTAATTCCCTGATCAAGCGCAGCATGTACAATCTGAATGGAGGTCTCTTGATCCGCACGTTTGCCGAAAGCGTTCGTTCCCAGTCCTAATGCGGATACCTGTAATCCGCTATTTCCTAATCTCTTAAAGTTCATCCTCAGCACTCCTTATCGTCTATTAATTTATCCATTCATTTTTGAGTAAAAAGATCCAGCGCTGTCTCAATGAAGAGCTTTACAGCAATTGAAGTGTCGGCAAGCGAGCTGACCGCAATTTGGATATCTCTATAAGCATCCGGCTGCAGCTCACGGGTAACCACATTTGGAGGCAGAGATAACAAGGACAGCTCAGACATCACGCCGATCGCCAGTCCCTCCTGAACCATATTAAGAGCTGTTGCAAAGTTATTAACCACATATTTCACATTCAGATGGCTATTACTTCTGCGGAATAGCTCTACAACGGGCGGTTCATATCCTGCTTTGCAAATCAACATGGGCTCGTTCGCTAATTCCTGCACACATACAATGGATCGCTTTTGCAGGGGATGGTCATCTCTAAAAACGGCAAACAATTTCTCTCTATATAATGGAATGGTTTCGAATTCTGCACTGGGAGCGAGCAATAAGCCAACATCAATTTCTTTTGAATCCAGCCATTCTCTGACTTCAGCGATAGAACCCTCCTGTAAGCTAATTGTAATATTTGGATATTTTTTAGTGATAGAGCTAATAATCTTCGGTAGAAAATGAGCCGCTGCCACAGGGAAAGCTCCAATGCGGATACTTCCTTTTTCAAGACCTCTCTCCGCGTAAATCTCCTGATTGACCTTATCAAAGCCCATTAGAATTTCACGGAAAATAACAAGAATACGTTTGCCGATATCCGTAAGCATCAGGCCATTACGCCGGTCTCGAAGCAAGAGCTTTACGTCTAATTCGGCTTCGAGGGACGAGATCGCCCGGCTGACCGCAGGCTGTGTCATATTCAGTTCTACACCAGCTTTAGTAAAGCTGCCGCTTTCGGCGATTTTGACGAATAAACGAATTTGAGTATTGTTCATAACAAATATGATATGCCCCTTATGATTATTATTCATTTCATTTATGCTCTTGTTTATTGTATCATTTGTGATGAATCTACACCAAGGAAGTGAACAAATGAATCAGCAGAAGAAAAGTATGATCCTTCTTATTTTTTTGGTGATTGTATGGGGCATTAATTGGCCTATATCCAAAATCGCCTTAGACTATGCTCCACCTCTATTATTTGCAGGTATTCGAACCGTCGTAGGCGGTATTATTCTGATTCTAATTGCACTGCCCAAGGTGAAGGAGCTTCGCTTCAAGCAGCTCTGGCCGATCTATCTGATCTCGGCGGTACTTAGTATTGTGTTCTATTATGGATTTCAGACGATTGGCTTGCAGTATGTTCCGGCGGGATTGTTCTCATCGATTGTATTTTTGCAGCCTGTATTGCTAGGTGTTTTTTCTTGGCTGTGGTTAGGTGAGAGCATGTACGGGCTTAAAATGGCTGGTTTGCTGCTTGGCTTTCTCGGGGTAGCCTCTCTTAGTATCGGCGGAATTAATGGGAGTATCTCCATATGGGGAATTGTGTTGGCTTTAGCCAGTGCCTTAAGCTGGGCATTAGGAACAATATATATGAAACGGAATGCTGTACGTGTGGATATGCTGTGGATGACGGCTATGCAAATCACGATCGGTGGCATCATTCTGCTACTTTCGGGATCAGCTACGGAGAAATGGTCGGATATCACCTGGAGTGGAACCTTTATTGTGGATACCTTGTTTATCGCAATCTTTGTTATTGCTCTGGGCTGGCTAATTTATTTCAAGCTGATTAACGAAGGAGAAGCAGGAAAAGTAGGTTCATTCACCTTCTTGATCCCACTGATCTCGATAGCAACCAGCGTAGTTTTTTTGAAAGAGCAGATTACCATAAACCTTGTGATCGGATTATTGCTGATTGTCAGCAGTATTGTACTGGTAAATGTGAAGATAGGGCGTGCTGCCAAACAATCAGTCAGTTAAATTTGTTGGATGGTTGTAGTAACCAATCGTGCTAAAGGGCATTATGTCTAATAGGGATTGAACATAAAAAAAGGACACTCCCAAGCTTAGAGCTTCTGGGAGAGTCCTTTTTTAATTAAGCGTATAGCGCGTGTGATTTCAGCTGTTGAAGGCCGAGCTGCAACTACGTAAGTAGCAGAACTAGCACGTTCCACTTCTTCGAGTACCCGGTTTAAGTGACTGAAGAGCGCTCCTAGATCACGAACAGATGACAGTGAGCACCGTCCTTGCAGTTCAGAGAAGCTGGCCGCCTGCAAGTCGCGGGCACGATGCAGACAATCTGTAAGTGAACGTTGGCATTCAGCCTTGGATAAGGTCTTGGTACCATAAACAGCTATACAATCGGCTGTTGCCTCCAGCACTTCCAGCATCCAGTCAGAATTGGCATGATGTGCTGGCAGCAAGCAAATATCGTCGGCAATTTCTTTAACATAGGAATGAATGGTCTTTAGATGTGCTGTGGCTTGTATAAGTCCCTTTAGATCACCACGACACTGATAGTGAGCAATGGTATAGAACATTTCCTTCTGTTGTTGATTGCTGGCAGACAGCAGTTTACCTGCTTGCTCCAGCATATTATTATCCTTTGATGAATCTCTTCTTATGCCTACGAGACCTTTTAAAGCATCCGAAAGTAGAAGGCTTCCATCGAGTGCCAATGCTTTTACCTTGACGAACCTGTTCGGTGGAACGATAATCATATTGATGATCAAGGCAATGAGCACACCAATAAAGGTTTCGGCGACTCTCCACAGCACGTAATCATTGTGATAAAAGGTAAGGGCCAGAACCGAGGTTACCCCCACCTGCGAAACCGCTTGGATATTCATCCGACAGGCTGTGGCAATTCCAATCCCGATGAGCAGAATTAGCAGAATGGAAAATGCACCTACATCGAAGAATTGGCCTACAATCAGGCTGACAATTCCGCCGATAATAATGCCGATTAGGCGGTAGATTCCTTTTTCAAGTGAAGCCTTCACACTGGCTTGAGTAATTAGAATGGCTGCAAGCGGTGCAAAGTATAAATATTGGTCACCATATAAACTGTGTACGGCTACCCAGGATAGTGATGCGGCAAGCGTAATTCGTATCATGTAAAGCGAGAATCCATATTTTTCAAGGCGGTCTAGTAACCCCTCGTTCATTATCATTCATCTTCTTTCGCAAAAATAAGAAAACCACACTGGCTTTTCAGTTCGTTTTCATTATAGCACCTCAAAAAGGGCAGGGAAGACTGGACTTTTTACAAACTTGTTAAGTTTATGCTTAGCATTTAACAATGTAAGCTATCGCATATAATGGTACAATCTAATATGCTATATCTATTGGAGCGTCGAAGGAGAGGGAAAATTGTCGCTTATTAGCGCTGAGCATACTCATTTCGATTGTTCTCCGCAAGATGCGGGTAAAATAGTATTGTATTACTAAGGTAAGGGAGGTTGTTAGCTATAGCTATTCAGGAAGGTACCATCATTTCATTTGAAGAAGTTACTAAGCAATATGACGACGAAGATCCGGTGTTAAAAGGAGTCAGCTTTGAGATAGAGCGCGGCAAATTCTATACACTACTTGGTCCATCTGGCTGTGGTAAAACGACTATTCTTCGATTGATCGCCGGGTTCGCTGAGCCAACGAGCGGTTCTATTTATTTAAATGGAAAAGTAATTAACCACATTCCCGCCAATGAGCGGCAGGTCAATACGGTATTTCAGGATTACGCATTGTTTCCACACCTGAACGTATTCGAGAATGTGGCTTTCGGACTGCGCATTAAGAAGCTTAAGAAGGATGTTATCACGAAGAAGGTGCAGGAAGCGCTAAGCTTCGTTAACCTTGTGGGTTATGAGCAGCGTGCGATTAATGAAATGTCCGGCGGTCAGCGCCAGCGGGTTGCCATTGCCCGGGCGATTGTGAATGAGCCACAGGTTCTACTGCTGGACGAGCCTCTATCGGCGCTAGATCTCAAGCTGCGCACGGAGATGCAGTACATACTGCGGGAAATGCAGCAGCGGTTAGGCATTACCTTCATTTTTGTAACGCATGACCAGGAAGAGGCACTCGCGATGTCCGACTGGATTTTTGTCATGAATAAGGGGAAAATCGAGCAAAGCGGCACCCCTAACGATATTTATGATGAGCCGATTAACCGTTTTGTGGCGGATTTTATTGGCGAATCGAACATTGTGCCGGGAGTTATGATCGAGGATTATCTGGTGGAGTTTAACGGCCGCCGCTTCGAATGTTTCGATGCCGGGCTCAAACCGAATGAATCCGTAGAGATTGTTATTCGTCCTGAGGATTTGGAAATTTCTACGCTGGAACAGGGTAAACTACGTGTGCGGGTTGATTCCCAGCTATTCCGGGGCGTGCATTATGAAATCAGCTGTTATGATGAATCCGGGCATGAATGGCTTGTGCATTCTACACGTAAGGCGACTGTAGGCAGTGAAATTGGCCTGTATTTTGATCCGGAAGCGATTCATGTTATGCGTTTCGGTGAAACGGAGGAAGAATTCGACAGACGTCTGGAAGCTTATGGCGAGGTGGAGAGTCATGAAGAATAAGGGCAAATCGTACTATCTCATCCCTTATTACCTCTGGATCGCATTGTTTGTAATTGCACCGGTAGTGCTTGTCATCTATTATTCGTTATTTGATTTGGATGGCCATATTACTCTGGATAATTACGTCAGTTTCTTCACCCCTGTATATTTAAAAATGACGCTGACCTCGTTCTGGTACGCGTTTCTGATTACAGCATTCTCTTTGTTGGTTGCCTATCCGGCGGCTTATCTGTTGACGAGAACCAAACATAAGCAGCTGTGGTTATTGCTGATTATTTTGCCGACATGGATTAATTTGCTGCTAAAAACCTACGCTTTTATAGGGATATTCGGTACATTTGGTCCGATTAATAATTTCTTTGATCTGCTTGGAATCGGAGAACAGCAAATTTTGTTTACGGGCTTCAGTTTTGTATTTGTATCTGTCTATATTTTTATTCCGTTTATGATCCTGCCGATATACAGCGCTTTGGAGGATTTGAATTTATCCTTGCTGGATGCGGCACGTGATTTAGGGGCTTCGGGCTGGACCACGTTTAGACGTGTTATTTTTCCGCTGACCATTTCGGGAGTACGCTCAGGCTGTATGGCAGTATTCATACCTGCGCTGTCCCTGTTTATGATCACCCGTCTGATTGCAGGCAACAGGGTCATTACGCTGGGCACCGCAATCGAGCAGCATTTCCTGGTCACTCAGGACTGGGGCATGGGTTCTACAGTTGCAGTGTTTCTGATTGCCATTATGGCGCTGTTTATGATTATCACAGGCGGATCGCGGAAAGGGGCGCGGAATGAGAAATAAAAATGGATTCTCTAACCTCTACCTAGTTCTGGTGTTCATTGTTCTGTATGCTCCTATCTTCTATTTAATGTACTATTCGTTCAACAGTGGGGGGACGATGCATAAGTTCGAGGGCTTCACGCTGGATTACTACCGTGAGGTGGTCCAAGATAAGCGCCTGATCATCATCGTAATCAATACGCTTGTGATCGCGCTGCTATCCTCGGCTATTGCGACCCTTATCGCTATTATTGGTGCGCTGGCCATTAAAAGTGTGCAGAATCGCCGCGCCAAGAACACCTTGCTGTCTCTGAATAACGTGCTGATCGTCAGTCCAGATGTCATTATTGGTGCTTCGTTCCTTATCCTGTTCACCATTGCTGGCATCAAGCTGGGTTTCGCATCTGTTCTGCTCTCACACGTTGCATTCAGTGTGCCGATTGCCGTATTGATGATTTTGCCGCATCTACAGGAAATGAGCCCTACATTAACGGATGCAGCCCGTGATCTTGGGGCAAGCCGTAAGGATGTGCTGACTAAAGTAATTTTGCCGATTATTAAACCAGGGATATTCAGCGGATTTTTTATGGCGCTTACGTATTCACTGGATGACTTTGCGGTTACGTTCTTCGTAACAGGCAACGGTTATTCGACGTTATCGGTTGAGATATACTCTAGAGCCCGGCAAGGGGTGTCGCTATCGATTAATGCGCTGTCGACGCTGATCTTCCTGTTCACCATTCTGCTCGTGGTGGGTTATTACTTCCTGACCCTTAAGAAAAATCGCCATAACACAGCAGAAGCTGTGGCGGAGCCTGTTGCAGAAGCGGGGGTGCCTAGATGAAACAGCTGATAAATGCTTTTCTGGCGATCCTTATCACGGCATTTGCGCTCATGTACTTGGGCTCTTGGATGAATTCGAGAGAGGGATATTCGGGTGGAAACACACTGACTATCTATAACTGGGGCGACTATGTTGATCCCGATCTATTGAAGGAATTTGAAAAAGAGACCGGCTTAACAGTCATTTATCAAACCTTCGATTCCAATGAAGCTATGTTGACCAAGGTTGAGCAGGGCGGAACTACCTTTGATGTTGTAATCCCTTCGGATTATGCCATTGCCAAGATGAAAGAAGAAGATCTGCTCATCCCGCTGGATCATAGCAAGATTTCGAATCTAAAGAATATTGATTCACGCTTTATGGACCTTTCGTTTGATCCGGGTAACAAATATTCTGTGCCTTATTTCTGGGGGACCGTCGGGATTATTTTCAATCCGGAAATGACTAAAGGCATGGACTTCACCAGCTGGGATTCTCTCTGGGACAGCAGACTGCATAATAACATCTTCCTGGTGGACGGAGCCCGTGAAGTGATGGGCATGGCTTTGAACAGCCTGCATTATTCCGTTAATGACAAGGAAGAGGCACATCTGCAGGAAGCACTGACCAAGCTCAACAAGTTGTCTCCTAATGTGAAGGCGATTGTCGGTGATGAGATCAAGATGCTGCTGGCAAATGAAGAAGCTGCGGTTGGGATTGTCTGGTCCGGCGATGCTTCCGAGATCATGGACGAGAATGATAAGCTGGATTATGTAGTGCCGGAAGAAGGCTCGAACAAGTGGTTTGATAACATGGTTATCCCTCGGACAGCGAAAAATGTGGATGGAGCGCATCAGTTCATCAACTTCATGCTCCGCCCAGACGTTGCTGCTAAGAATGCAGAATATGTAGGTTATTCCACGCCTAACATTCCTGCGCTGGAGCTGCTTCCTGAGGAAACTTCTGATGATACCCGTTTCTATCCACCAGCCGAAATTACGGACCGGCTTGAAGTATACGATAACCTTGGCAAACGGATGCTTGCTCATTATAATGAGCTGTTCCTAATGTTTAAGATGAATAAGAAGTAAGCTGACTAAAGTTAAAGCTAAAGCTAAACGACATTAAGAGCGTCTACATACGGGTAACCGTGTTAGATGCTCTTTTTCGGTTTGATCATCGTGTAACCTCAAGACAACAGACAGTTTAGCCGAAAGTATAATATAGTATAATAGTAAGAATGGACAACAGGAAAAGAGGAAACGAATGCCTACTATACTGGTTGCTGACGACGATGCGAACATTCGCGAACTTGTCTGTTTATTTCTCCGCAACGACGGATTCGAAACAGTTGAAGCTGTGGATGGCAAGGAAGCGCTCGCCGTATATGCTGGAACACATGTCGATCTTGTCGTGCTGGATATTATGATGCCAAATATGGATGGTTGGATGCTTTGTAAGGAGCTCCGCAGAGCTAATCCTGATCTTCCATTACTTATAGTGACTGCCAGAGGCGAAACCTGGGAGAAAGTGAAGGGCTTCGAATTAGGCACGGACGATTATTTAACTAAACCTTTCGATCCGTTAGAGCTGACGGTTCGTGTTAGGTCATTGCTGAAACGATATCGGATTGGCTCCACGCAGATGATCCAAATTGGCAATGTCATCCTTGATCGGCAGACCTATAAGGTGATGAAAGGCACGGAGTCATTTGCCTTACCCCTTAAGGAGTTCGAGTTGCTGTACAAGCTTGCTGGAACCCCTGGACAAGTCTATACGCGCGAGCAGTTGATCGATCAAATTTGGGGAATTGATTATACTGGAGATGATCGGACGATTGACGTGCATATTAAACGCCTGCGTGAACGGTTTGCGACTACCCCTGATTTTCGTATTGAGACGGTGCGTGGACTTGGCTACAGGCTTGAGGTGTACGAATGATTAGATCCATATATACACGCGTTGTACTGACCTTCTTAGCCTCCGTAATCGGGGGCACAATCATTGCTTTGTTTGTGGCAACTTGGGTATTCGAAGATAAACTGAACGAGAACTCGCGAATTCCCTTATTGCATTTTGGGCAGGATATTGTCAGGGTTTACGAGACCTTCCCATTTCGTGAAGCCAACTCTTTCGTAAGTGGAATGAAGCAGCTTGATTCCTACCACATCCGAATTTTCGACGAAGCGGGTAAATTCCAATCTTACGGAACGCTTAATGGGCACAAGCCGGTCCCTGTAACTATGGAAGAAATAAAAAAAGTTCTCGCAGGAGAAGTATATCAACCTCATAACAGGAATATTTCTGCGCTTCTCCTAGGCTTACAACTGAGAACGGAAGACGGCACCAAAGCGATGTTTGTGGAGACGCTTAATCCCCCTTCCGTCACTGCCAGAAGGAACTTGGTATTAAATTTCTTGCTCTATTCATTGATAGCTGGAAGCCTCTTGATTCTGGTAGCTGCAATGTTCTTAGTCAGACCGATCAAGAAGCTAACCAAAGCGACCAGAAGAATAGCAGCTGGTGATTTTAACGTCGAGCTGAATATTAAGCAAACCGGTGAGCTAGGTACCTTGGCTCGCAGCTTTGAAGAAATGATGCACGATCTGCAGCAGCTTGAGCAGATGCGTAAGGAGTTTGTATCCAATGTGTCGCATGAGGTCCAGTCTCCGCTCACCTCAATATCTGGGTATGCGATTGCGCTCAAGCGAGTAGATCTTGCAGAACAAGAGCGAAATCGTTATCTGGATATTATTATCGCTGAAGCAGAACGGATGTCTAAAATGAGTGACAGCCTGCTGAAGCTGAGTTTATTAGAATCGCAGTCCCAGCAGCTACGGCTAACTACATTCAATCTGGACGAACAGATAAGAAGAGTAATCGTAGCGATTCAGCCGCAATGGTCAGCTCGTAACATCAGCTTCGACCTTGATCTGAAGCCTATTATCCTACTGGCTGATTATGACCTGTTAAGTCAGGTATGGACTAATCTCCTTGGCAACAGCATCAAGTTTTCTAAGGATAACAGTGTAATTAACGTCAGCCTCAAACAAGATATCAACAACGTGACCGTTCGGGTAACAGACACTGGCATCGGGATTTCACTTGAGGATCAGCAACGTATATTTGAACGGTTCTTTAAGGCTGATCGATCCCACAGCCGTAAATATGGTGGCAGCGGGATGGGACTTGCCATTGTTAAACAGATCGTAACGCTTCATAAAGGGGATATCCGCGTGGAAAGCGAACCCGGCCAAGGAACGACCATCGTTGTCACCCTCCCAATTATAGCGCCGACAGAGTAATTAGCTTCCAGGCGGTGCCTTGCGAGGGCTTGAATGCATCCCGAATTTTTCATGCTACAGCAGTACAGGCAAGTTTTCTTGTCTTGTGCTGCCGTAGCATTTTTTTTACCTGTTCATTTTCAGTTCATATTGTCGTCATGAGGGGTACATCTTTGTTAGTTATGATCTCATTAGCGAAACGTTAAGGGAACTTAATAAACAGATTAAAGACAGGAGAAGATGAGGGTGACACAACAAGCGGACAAAAAAACGGGGAATGGACAGAAAAAACATAAACTGCGTAACCTGTTGCTCAAAATATTAGGAGCAATAGTGATCGTGGTCGTACTTTTTCTAGCCGTTGTCTATACAGTTAATGTGATCAGCAACAAAACAGATCAGAAAAAAATACAGCACTATGGTCAGTTAGTCCCTGTTGACGGGAAAAATATGAATGTTTTGATTCAAGGAGAAGGTAAACAGACGATCGTGCTCATACCAGGCTTTGGAACAGGAGCGCCAGCGCTTGATTTCAAGCCGTTGATTGATGAGTTATCACCATTCTACAAAGTGGTGGCGGTTGAACCGTTTGGGTATGGACTCAGTGATGAAACGAAAAAAGAACGAACTACAGAGAATATCGTTAGTGAAATTCATGAAGCCGTTCAGAATCTTAACATTGACCAATACATTCTAATGGGCCACTCGATTGGAGGTATTTACGGATTGGAATATGCGAAGAAATATACAAACGAAGTGAGTGCTTTTGTGGGTATTGATAGTAGTGTTCCGGAACAAGGCGGTATGGATGTTAAATTTCCAATTAAAAAATTAAAGCTGCTTAAAGATTCAGGGATTATAAGATTGGGCTTGCAATTAAGCGGTGACCCTTATGATGGACTGCCATTTGATGATGAAACCAAAAAACAAATGAAATTGATTTCGCTTAAAAATATGAACAATTCCACTACCTTAAATGAAATGGAACATATTTATCCTAACTTTGTTGCCTCCAGAGGCTTAACATTCGACAAGAATCTTCCCATTATCTTCTTTATACAAGCGAATAATACTACCGTGAAAGACTGGATTCCTCTACATGAAGGGCAAGTCAAGGATTCAGTGCATGGAAAAGTAATGACATTTGAAGGCGGACATTACTTACATCATTCAAAATCCAAAGAAATCGTAGAGAACCTAAGGGTATTCATGGAGGAAGTTAAATAAAAAGAAGAAAACGCTCCGAACTCCTCATATGAGGGGGCGGGGCGTTTTTTTGGTTGTGATCGAAGATTATTTGATGCCGATTCTCATTCGGTAGCTGATCAGAACCTTTAATGTTCTGCCTTTAAAATGCTGTTCAACTGCGGCGGTGTAATCGGCGATGTCTTGCTCAAGCAAGGTAGCGTCTAGTTTCATTACAGTTTGCACTCCCCCTTGACTTAGGGTTAAACCAATATATCGCTGGGCATCGCAGGACTCTAGGTTGTGGAATACGATTTCTCTGGCAAAAGAGAAGGCCCCACTAGCTTTGATCCGTGACAAATGACCTTCTTTGTCCCATTTATGTGCTCTCTCCTCATTAGGTAAAAGCGAAGCCAGCAATTCTTCTGTTTTGGAGATCAGCTGGTTGTATCGTTCTTCTACATTTTGCTGAAGAGATAAAGGCCAATCGCAATCGTAGGCGGCAAAGACTCCGCCTTTTTTTAAGACCCGGGAGATTTCTTGCAGTGTACTTTCAGGATCCATCCAGTGGAATGATTGCGAGCAGGTAACTATGTCTACACTATCTGATGCAAGCGGAAGCTGGTTAGAGTAGCCTTGCACAAAAGTAATTGATTGGGGTGCTTCTAATCTGCTAAGTTTATCGATTGCTTTTCCCAACATATCTGGATTGGGTTCGATACCGATTACGCGTTCTGCGACATCGTTCCAGAGAAAAGTAGACAAACCCGTACCGCAGCCTATATCTGCGACGAGTGAAGGGGTGGTACCTAGGTAATCTGTTAGCAATTTGATAATCATCTCAGGGGCTTCGGGACGGTAGCGGTCATATTCATTTTGAAAGCCCAAAAAGCGGTCGATGTTTTGTTTGCTGTTTTTTTCAGGTATCATGTGATCCTCCCTCATAGATCATGTTTATAGGTCTATTGTATAATCACTGGTTCGATAAGCCAAATAATGTCTGGCTGGAAGGCTACGTAGAATAAATAAAATCCCCGGAGAACACCTTATAGGTGTGGCCGGGGATTGTTAAACTATCTGGTAAATGCTAACGAAGCAGTGCTGGATCGATTGCAGGCACAAGTCCTTCTGCCGCAGCACGATTAAGCAGGGCAGAGATTGCGGCATAGCCGTCATCACCCAGATTCATCGAGAAGTCATTCACGTAGAGATCGATGTGGGATTTAGCCACTTCAGGAGCCAACTCTTGAGCATGGCTAAGCACATAGTCTCTGGAATCCGTTGGATGATCCCACGCATACTGAAGAGAGCTGCGAATCCAGCCGGTGATAGCATCGGCATCTAAATCACGGCGGGCAATGATAGCGCCGAGAGGAATGGGCAGTCCGGTATCGCTTTCCCACCAGCTGCCTAGATCAGTCAGCATATTAAGACCATAAGAGGCGTAAGTGAAGCGGGCTTCGTGAATAACCAGCCCTGCATCGATATGGCCATCCCGTACGGCAGGCATAATCTCATCGAAAGGCATTACGACTATTTCGCCGATGCCTCCAGTTACATTTTGTGCTGCCCATAATCGGAAAAGCAAATAAGCCGTAGAGCGTTCGCTAGGTACAGCAATCCGGCGTCCGGCTAGCTTTTCTGGGCGTTTGACCGCATGGGGTCCACTTGCTGTAAGCAGCAGCGGGCCGCAGCCGCGTCCTAAAGCACCGCCGCATGGCAGCAGTTTGTACCGCTCCAGAACCCAAGGCAGAGCAGCGTAGGAGATTTTGAGGACTTCTGGTCCTTCTCCGTCAGCAGCCAGCGTATTGGTAATATCAATGTCGGCATAGGTTACATTCAGCTTAGGTGCATTCGGGACAAGCCCGTGCGCCCAGGCATGAAATACAAAGGTATCGTTAGGGCAAGGGGAAAAAGCGATATTAAGCTCAGTTGTCATTACAGCACCTCCAGTAATATAGCGGCTGCCGCCGTTAATGCTTCCATTGCATCACCGATCTTCCAAGCGGCCCGGTCGCGGGGACCGACCGGGTTCGAGATGGCGCGGAGCTCCAGTACCGGGAGCCCCAGCGCCTGAGCGGCCACGGCAACTCCGTGGCCTTCCATCGCTTCCGCGACGGCATGGGGATGCCGCGCGAGATGGGCGGCGGCCGTCTCCGCGGTGCCGGTCGCCGTCGAGACCGTAAGCACGGTGCCCGTGCTTACGGGTAACCCGGCCGCAGCCAGCGCGGCCGAAACCGCTTGCACCGTGCCGCGGTCAGCCGGCACGGACACGCTGCCGAAGCCGAGCTCGGCAGCGCTGCGGAAGCCCTCCGGCGTCTCGGCCCCGAGGTCGGCGGCAATCATCTCGCTGGCTACAACCAGCGAGCCTAAAGGCGCCAGCCCCGGGAATCCGCCGCCGATCCCGACGCTCAATACGCAGCCGTAAGAACCGGCTGCGAGTGCCGCGGCGGTTCCCGCCGCCGCCGCTGCCGGCCCTGCGCCGGCAGCGATAACATGGAACCTGTCGCTGCCTTGCAGGCCGCGCAGGACCGCGTCACGCTCCGCGTCTACGGCTGTCACGATCAGCACGCGTCGTGCTCCAGCCTGCCCCTCCATAGCTCCTTCGGTAGGGGTTGGATTGAACGAACTCATCAGGTCGCCTCCTTTAGGGTATTGAAATCGCTTACTAAAGAGTCATTCGTAAAGACAAGAATACGCCCTTTTATAGGTCAGGTCAAACTTGGGGTGATTTTTATCACTCCCTGTAAAGTGTCAAAGGAAAACTTACCGGTCTCTAGACGGAAGTGACTTTTTTAGAGATGAGGTTGACAAGGAGGATGGGAAGTCGTATAGTTATCTTAAATTAAAGATACTTAACGTAAAGACAAATAAATGGATTGAATACAAGTTTGATTGAAGTGGAGGTGGAATTGATGAGTGATAAACAAATAAATCTGCGTAATACAGAGAGTGCACCTGACGAAGAACAAGCCGCCTCACTGAAATTGTTCGTAGTCTTATCTAAGGCTTATAAAAGCCTAATGGATCATGCGGTGAAGGATATGAAGAGTTATGGCTTGGCTTCGGCTGAATTCATGGTGCTTGAAGTACTTTACCATAGAACGCGGATTCCGCTGCAACAGATTGGGGAGAAAATTCTCGTTACGAGCGGAAGCATTACCTATAATATCGACAAGTTGGAGAAAAAGGGACTGCTGAAACGTGTACCCTGTAGCGAGGATCGCCGCGTTACTTATGCGGAGATTACGGATGCAGGCCGTGAACTGTTTGATGAGATTTTCCCCCGTCATGTAGCCTCAATTCATGATTTGATGGGTGGATTAGATAAGGAAGAGAAAGTTCAGGCTATCGAATTAATGAAAAAGCTTGGCAAAGGTGTATAGGCGCTGCGAACATGACGAATAACTAGGCGCTTCTATAAGGTTGGAAGTAGTTCGGCTCCATCCTCATTCTCCCAACTCCAGTAAGTATAAGTGAAACCCTGCTTTTTTGGGTATATCACTAATAAGATATTTAACTTAACGAAGCCAGGTAGCCATTTACTTAAGATTACCTGATATTTCGACTGGGGGCTTGGCCATGAAATGGCAGGGAAGAAGAGGGAGTTCGAACGTGGAGGACCGCAGAGGCATGAGCGGCGGCGGCAAGATGATTGGTGGCGGGATCGGAGGAATTATCCTTGTCCTGGTCATCACGTTACTCAGTGGAGGCAATGCCGGGGATATCCTGGGAAGTTTGACTTCCACAGGCTCCAGTTCAACGGCCCCTTATGAACAGACCGCAGAGGAGCAAGAGCTTGCGGAGTTTGTATCGGTAGTTCTTGCCGACACAGAGGAGGTTTGGGGTGAGATTTTTCAGCAGCAGGGAATGACCTATACGGACCCCACCTTAGTGCTATACAGTGGGAGTGTAGACTCTGCTTGCGGAACAGCCACCTCGGCAGTTGGTCCCTTCTACTGTCCGGGTGACGCCAAACTGTATATTGATCTGAGCTTTTATGATGAGTTGCAGCAACGCTTCCACGCGCCGGGCGACTTCGCCATGGCTTATGTCATTGCCCATGAGGTTGGACATCATGTACAGACATTACTAGGCACCTCGAAACAGCTCGATTCCCTTCGCCAGACGTTGAGTGAGAAGGAGTACAACAGATATCAGGTTCGTTTTGAGCTGCAGGCTGATTATTTCGCCGGTGTCTGGGCCAATCATGCTCAGGGTATGAATCTGCTGGAGGAAGGCGACTTAGAGGAAGCTCTGGCAGCTGCAAGCGCCGTCGGCGATGATACGATTCAGAAGCAAGCTCAGGGCTATGCAGTGCCGGATAGTTTCACTCACGGTACCTCAGAGCAGAGAAAGCGCTGGTTCTACAAAGGTTTTAACTCGGGTACGATTAAGGGCGGCGATACGTTTAACGCCTCCGAGTTGTAGATAGAAGAGGGAAGAGGAGAGCAGCCCATAGGTTATTCCGGTTCGCCTGGCGCTCTTTTTTACCCAATATCTTAACATTAAGATAATTAAATCGAAGGAATAGGGGAAGGTAAAAATGATAAGTGTAGGACTGTTATTAATGAGATTGGTGATTGGGCTTGCTTTTATAGGACATGGCGCACAAAAGCTATTTGGATGGTTCGGAGGATACGGTCCGAAGGGTACGGGAGGCTGGATGGAGTCCATCGGAATCAAACCGGGTGTGACTATGGCGATTTTAGCAGGGATTATGGAGCTGGTGGGCGGATTTATGTTCGCGGCAGGACTGTTAACGCCTGTTGCAGCGGTGTTAATCGCTGCCACGATGCTGGGGGCAATCGTTAAGGTTCATGCTCCAAATGGTTTCTGGTCCACTTCGAACGGAATTGAGTTTCCACTCACGGTTTTGGTATTTGCGGTAGGTGTGGCGCTTACGGGACCAGGTTCGATTTCTCTAGATGCATTGTTTTTTAACTAAGAAGGGAGTTTATAATAATGACACTTCAAACTGCAGGAATACATCATATTACAGCTTTTGTCGGAGACGCTCAGCGCAATGTTGATTTCTACGCCGGGATTCTGGGCCTACGGCTCGTGAAAAAAACGATTAATTTTGATGCTCCAGAGGTCTATCATTTATACTTTGGGAATGAGCAGGGTTCGCCGGGAACGATTATTACATTTTTCCCTTCACCTGTAGGGCGTAGAGGCAGAATAGGCAGTGGTCAAGTTGGCGTAACGATCTACGCAGTGCCGGTCGGTGCTCTGCAATTCTGGGAACAACGCCTTGCTGAATACGGAATTTCGGTTACAAAGGGAAGTCGGATCTCGGAACCCTATTTATCTTTTGCCGATTACGACGGTCTGCGGATTGAACTGGTGGAACGTGAGGAAGGCCCGCTCAGTAAGTGGTCCTTTGGTGGGATTCCTACTAAATACGCGATCAAAGGTTTTGGCGGGGCTGTGCTGTATAGCGGCAATCCGTTGCAAACAGCTGAGACACTTGTTCATACGCTGGGTATGGAACATATTGCTGACGGAGATGGATATACTCGCTATAGAACCAATGGGGAACTAGGTAATATTATTGATTTGAAGACATCACCCGTTCCGCTCGGAGCGGGAGGTGCAGGGACAGTTCATCACATCGCGTGGCGGGCAAAGGATGATGCAGAGCAACTGGAATGGTCGCGCCATGTACAGAGTCATGGGCATAGACCTACACCCGTTCAAGACCGTCAGTATTTTAATGCGATATATTTCCGTGAAAGAGGAGGAATCCTGTTCGAAATCGCTACAGATCCTCCAGGTTTTGCCCGTGATGAAGCCCCAGATGCGTTGGGTGAAAAGTTGATGCTGCCGTCCTGGTTTGAGCCGCATCGCGCGGCCATCGAAGAAAACTTAACGCCTATTCAAGTAAGAGAAATTGAGGTGAAGCAGGGATGATTCATGTATTCCGTAAAGGTAAAGATATAACTAAACCTACATTAGTGTTGTTTCATGGCACAGGTGGTAATGAGCAGGATTTGCTGCCGCTGGCTGAGATGTTATCCCCAGATTCATCGGTGCTAGGTATACGGGGTAATGTGCTGGAGAATGGCATGCCACGATTCTTCCGTCGGCTGGCAGAAGGAGTGTTCGATGAAGCGGACTTAGTTTTCCGTACCCATGAGATTAAGCAGTTTCTGGATGAGGCGGCAGAGAAATACGGGTTTGATGCCAACAATCTGGTAGCGGTTGGTTATTCTAACGGTGCAAACATTGCTGGTAGCCTTCTGTTTCATTATAAGGACATTTTCCGCGCGGCAGTGCTGTTGCATCCGATGGTGCCATTACGCAATGTGGAGCTTCCTTCTCTAGAAGGGGTGTCTATCTTTATTGGGGCAGGTACGAATGATCCGCTAATAACATCTACGGAAACTCAGGAGCTAGAGGGGATTCTGCAGAAAGCAGGCGCTGAGGTTACAACCCATTGGGGCAATCAAGGTCACCGCTTGAGTATGGCGGAAGCCGAAGCCGCCAAAGATTGGCTACATGGGTTTAGCACATCTCAAAATGCATAAAACAATTAGGATAACCGCCTTTTGGCGGTTATTTTTAAGTTATTAGCCCCGAATGAGGCCTTATAAAAGGATTGATCATTTGAGTTCCTTTACGTTAGTATGAAGAATACAAAAAAGGCCCCCGGGTTGCTTTAGAAAGGTTGACGTAAGGATCATGATTGGAATGCAAAATGCTAATAAACTTGCTGTAGATGGACCCTCAAGGAAGCAGAGATTGCAACTTGCTGTTATTCTGGGCTCCATTACAACCATTGGGCCGTTGTCGATTGACATGTATTTGCCAGCACTGCCTACACTTGTCGACGATTTCGGTACGACAGCTGCTTTGGTGCAGCTAAGTCTCACCTTCTTTTTATTGGGACTGGCCTCGGGTCAGTTAGTAGCTGGACCACTGAGTGATGTATATGGACGTCGCCGTCCACTGCTTATAGGGATGTTCATCTATGCCGTTTCCTCAGTGCTATGTGCTTTTAGTCCTTCGATTGGACTTTTAATTGTTTTGCGGTTTATTCAAGGTCTTGCTGGTTCAGTGGGTGTAGTTGTCTCTAGGGCGGCTGTGCGTGATCTGTACAGTGGCTCTGAACTAACGAAATTTTTCTCTTTATTGATGATTGTTAATGGTCTGGGTCCGATTTTGGCTCCAGTCATTGGAGGCCAGCTCTTAAGAGTGACTACATGGCAGGGGATATTCCTCGTATTATTTGCTGCCGGAATTATTTTTTGCTTAACGATTCTCCTGCGCTTGCCTGAGACATTGCCGAAGGAGCGGCGCTCCAAGAGTGGGTTGAAGGGTACTTTGCTTACCTTTAAGGTGTTACTTGGCAACCGCAAGTTTATGGGTTATGCCTTGTCCCAAGGTTTTGTTACAGCGTCTATGTTCGCTTATATCTCTGGGTCATCTTTTGTTTTGCAAAATATTTTTGCGGTTACTCCGCAGGTATATAGCTTGATCTTTGCTGTGAACGGGATTGGGATTATTATTACAGGTCAAATTGCCGGCAGACTTGCTGGTAAGGTGAGTGAGACGAAGCTACTGCTTAGCGGGTTGCTGCTCTGTACAATGGGGGGCGTCTTGCTGCTGCTTACGATCCTGATAGGGGGAGGGCTGATCCCTATTTTAATCTGTCTGTTCGCTGTTGTCTCCAGTGTGGGGATTGTCGGCGCAACCAGCTTCTCACTTGCAATGCAGGACCAAGGAGAAGCCGCAGGCAGCGCTTCGGCCTTGATAGGGCTGATCCCGCTGCTGCTTGGTAGCTGTGTAGCACCGCTTGTGGGTCTTGGAGGCGTAGATTCAGCCCTTCCAATGGCGATTGTGATTGCCTGTACGGGTGTTCTCTCTATTCTGTCTTATCTTCTGTTGGTCAAACGGGGGAATTCCAATTCCTAACAGTTTATCCTTATAACCTTGAAAGAGAGCAATACTTTCAGCAAACTTTCAGCGGGTTTTAACGTTCCTTATCTGCAAAAGGATTATATTGGAGGTAAGGAAGGGAGGGATGATTATGAGTATATCCGCAGTCTCAGGTTCTACATCGTATACTACCTCGACGTCTAGTACTACAGATACCAGCGCGCTCGAGAAACAAAAAGCGAAGCTGGAAGCCGAATTGGACAAGATTGATGCCAGCTCGGATGACGCGAAGACCAAAGAAACGAAAACGAAACAAATTGAGCAGCAGATCAAGCAAATCGAGGCACAAATTTCCCAGAAGTCGCAGAGCAGTGCTTCCGCTGCAAGCAGTAGTGCAGAAGCACCTGCCAAACCTGCAAACAACGCGCTTGCTGCGGCAAGCCCGCAAGAAATCGCTACCGCAACAACGAATAGCCAAGGCAGATTTGATATTCGTGTATAAACCATACTAAGTCGTGTTACATAACAAAAAGGGCATCCTTTGCCGTGAGGGATGTCCTTTTTGTTATGTATTTTTAAGTTTAGACTACAATTTAAATGTTCTTTTATCACATTGTTGGCCAATACTAGAAAGATACCCCTAAAATAAAGTTCCGTCATATTGATCTGTCCAGCTTCGTAATATATTAACTATGCTTATCCTCATTTCCCAAAAAATCTTTAACTGTTGCAGGGGTTAGGGATTTGCTGGCAGTCTAATAGAGTAGGTGTTGATTATCACGGGTCTTCTATTCCAAGAATTGCTATAATGGACTAGTTGTAAAAATTGTCTAGCACAACGTGTGTCAGCGGTAAAGGCAGGTGGGCTCATGCATTCAAAGCAACAGACATTAGAAAGATTCAAAATTGTAAGACTGATCTTATCTATCTATCGGATCCGGGCGGTCAGAGCTCTTTTTCCAGTGGCTATCATAGCGTTCGTATACTGGGAGGGGCAACATGAGCTGAAGCAGGTTCATTTAGGACTTATAATGCGTGAACTAAGGCGAGTACCTACGTCTGCTATTTTGCAAATGATTGGTTTTTCACTTCTTTCCGTAGCTGTGATGAGTGCTTATGATTATTTGATTCGGGCACATTTTCGTTTAAAAGTAGGGCTGTGGAGTACCTTTCGGTATGCATGGATTGCTAATACATTTAATAACTTGATTGGGTTTGCAGGTCTGGCTGGAGTTGGTTTAAGGACGCTGCTGTATAAAAAAAGCGGAGTGCCGACCTCCGTGCTAACACCCGCCATTGTATTTCTTTCGCCGCTTATGATTACCGGGTTATCACTACTTTCATGGGCGAATATCTTTGGTTTACTCCCGGCAACGGCTTTGCTGGAAGAACATCGCTGGCTGGTATTTGCAGTATGGGGTATGGCGCTTTATTTGCCGGTTTTTGTGTTTGTGCAGCGCTCATCGCTTTATGCGAAATGGATTAACCGGGGAAAAGGCAGAACATCCTGGCTTACAGTCGTTAACTCCGTCGGTGCTTCCTTTCTGGAATGGAGCTTTGCTGGCGTGACGTTTTGGACCATCAGCAGCCATCTCTTGGATGAGGTCCATTTTATAGCTATCTTTGGTATATTTACGATTGCTGCTATTGCCGGAATCTTGAGTATGGCACCCGGCGGTATCGGTGCATTTGACCTTATCGCCTTGCTCGGGCTGACACAGCTTGGCTACCAGACCGATAAGGCGATGGCGGTGCTTGTCATCTTTCGATTGTTTTATTATGTCATTCCTTGGTTGATTGGATTGGTGCTGGCTGCACTGGAAATTGGTCTGCAAGGAAAAAAGGATCAAGATCGTTCAGTTCCAGGGTTCGAACCCTCTCTTAACAAATGGCAGAAGATCTGGGGCTGGCCGGGTCAGTATACCTTTCTGAGCGATCTTGGGATGTGGGCTCTTGGTAAGCTGGTACTAGCTAGCGGGCTTATTCTCTTACTATCTGCAGCAGTACCCGGATTGCTGTATAGGTTGAAGATTACGGAGGAAATATTGCCGTTTCCGGTAATGCAGCTTTCTCATCATCTGTCTGTCCTTATTGGTTTTATGCTGATTTTATTGTCGCGGGGCATTACATTGCGGGTCCATAGTGCATATGTATGGACTAGCATACTTCTGTTTATTGGATCATTGTTTGCAGTCACTAAGGGTTTTGATTATGAAGAGGCGCTTTTGCTACTTATAGTAGCGCTTATTCTTTGGATATCCAGATCGCGGTTTTATCGGATTAGTGCGCCAATCAGCAGACAGAGCGCGATCCGGTGGTTTGCCCTCACTTCAGTAATTGCACTAAGCTACTATCTGATGGGCTGTTATGTACATCGTGGATTTCTGAAGCATCTGCCTCCGGGTGTACAGCCTGAATGGTTGCAGCGATATAGTCATGTTGCATTTACGGCAGTGGGAGGATTGGTCTTGTCTTGGGTACTGCTCATAATGTGGGTAAACCTCAGGCCCCATCATAAGGAGAACGAGCTGTTCGGGACCTTGGATGTAGCTAAGCTGAAACATTTTCTAGATGGAGTTCAAGGCAATACCTTAACTCATACTTTGTTTTTGGGTGATAAGGGCTTCTTCTGGGCTCAGAACGATAAAGTGCTGCTCGCTTTCGCCAGAGTTAGGGATAAACTCGTTGTGCTGGGTGATCCGCTGGGAGAGAGAAGCTTAATAAGTGAAGCCGTCAGTGAATTTAGACAAGCTGCAGATCAGTATGGTCTGGTTGTAGTTTTCTATCAAGCTTCACCTGCTTTTTTATCGGTCTATCAGGAGCAGGGCTATCGCTTTTTTAAGCTGGGTGAAGAGGCAGTGATAAGCCTTGATAACTTTGCACTCAGTGATCTGAAGAATGGTGATCTGCAAAGGGTAAGCGATCGTTTTGAACGGGAAGGCATGATTGTTGAAATTACAGAAGCGCCGCATGCTGATAGTTTGCTGAGAGATCTGCGAACGATTTCGGACGAGTGGTTGAATGGCCGAGCGGAAAAGGGTTATTCGTTAGGGTGGTTTAAGGTCGAGTATCTGCAACGGGCTCCCATTGTGGTGCTGCGGAACACCAAAGGTACAATACTGGCATTTGCTTCTATTGCCCCAGGGTATGATCAAGGATTGACCCTGTCCGTAGATTTGTTGCGCCAGCGGAAGAATGTGCCAAACGGGACGGTAGATTATTTATTGGTTTGTATGCTGGAATGGGCGAAGTCCAAGGGGTATCGGCGATTTAATCTAGGCAACACTCCTCTATCATCCAGTGGGGGTCAGGACCCCGGAGCTCTGAAGGAGGAGAAGCTGGCTCATCAAGTGTTTAATAGAGGTGGGCATGGGCATGGTTACGGTTTTGCCAGATTGCGTCGTTACAAGGAAAAGTTCAATCCGGAGTGGGAGCCGCGTTACTTAGCTTATCCAGCGTCCCTAACATTACCCGTCTTAACGCTGGATCTGGTGAGGCTTGTATCCCGCCATCCGGAGCATAAAACGAATAACTAAAAAAAGGTGCCCAACGCCAAACGGCGTTGGGCACCTTTTTAATCAGGTTTACTTCTTGTCAGCTTCTGCATCTGGCAAAGCCCAGACGGAGACGCTGCCGCCATTGACCGGGAAGGTCGCCCAACCATCTTTTTCAATGGTTATGGTGGCTTTATGGTTATGGGTGAAATCCACCCATGCTTCACCGGCGCGATGTTCTCCTACGAACATTCTCTTCTGGCCATTCTCACCATTACTGATCACAACCGCACAACCGGAGTGTTCAATATCCTCCACGCCGAGCCGTGTCCAGCCAATCGTGTTAGGATGATCGAAATAATCCTTCTGTTCACCATAAGCTTTGTGATAGCGGGTATACAGCAGAGGGTCAATCGCATCTTTTTTACCTGCTACAGGTGTTGGTCCTTCGATCCCATAATAATCCCCGTAAAAGACCACAGGATATCCATCCCGTCGCAGCAGGATAAGCGCGTAAGCACTTTGCTTGAACCAATCATCTACCCAGGATTCCAGGGCTTCGTGAGGCTGAGAATCATGATTGTCAACGAAGGTTACAGCATTGGTGGGATGGGTCTGCACCAGTGTGTCATCAAGAATTTTGGTCAGATCATAGTTTCTGCCCTCCAAAGAAGCTGAATGCAGCTTGTAGTGAAGGGATACATCGAAGAGGTCAATTTTATAATCGACGGTATTCAGAAATTGTCGACAGGACTCTAAGTCGGAATTCCAGAATTCACCGACGATATAGAAATCCTTCTCGCATTTATTAAACATCTCTACCGCGAATTCTTTAACAAACTCATGGTTGATATGTTTGATGGCGTCCAAGCGGAAGCCGCTGCAGTGGAGGGTATCCACCAGCCATTTTCCCCATTGGATCATTTCTTTTTTGACTTCCGGATGGCTGTAATCAATATTAGCGAACATTAGATAATCATAGTTTCCGAACTCGTCGTCAACATTCTGATTCCACGCTTTATTCTCGCCTACTATACGGAATACGCCGGTTCGCTCTTCTTTGGCGTCAAAGTCAGTGCCGTTAAAATGATTGTGATTCCACTTAAAGGCAGAGTGTTCATTCCCGCGGCCAGGGAAGGTGAATTTTGTCCAGCCCTCAATCTCGAAAGGTTTCGAAATTTCTTTCATCCGATCATTGGGGTCGACCTCGATGACTTGGAATACTTCCTTTTCATCCGCGCCAGCCTTATGATTCATCACCAAATCAACGTAAACGGCGATGCCATTCTTTTGACATTCCGAAATTGCGTTGATCAGTGCTTGTTTGGTGCCATATTTGGTGCGTACCGTACCTTTTTGGTCATATTCGCCCAGATCGTATAGATCATACACGCCATAGCCTGTATCTTCAGCGGAGACGGCCTTTGTCACAGGAGGTACCCAAACAGAATCAATGCCTACGGCTTTTAGCGCGGGTGCAGTTTCTTTTAAGCGATCCCAGTGTTTCCCGTCCGCAGCAACATGCCATTCAAAAAACTGCATCATTGTATGGTTCCTCATTATTTCTTACGCCTCCATATCCCATCAAGCAAATTTTACTCTCAACACTCTGATTAGTTTTTCAGATAACTCTTATTAAACTTAAAAACAGACTATGAAAAATAAGGCCAGTTGTTGAATGTGCAGGAAGGGACATGATTGTCATTAAACAGGCTTGAAAAGAATGATTTCTGACCTTTGGGAGAGATGCACAGCGTTGCGTCCATTCCGTTTGGAGCTATAGAGAGCATGGTCGGCTTCAGATAGCAGTTCTTCTAGAGTGGCCTCTGGATTTAGGGCCTCCACAACTCCAAAGCTTGCGGTCACATTAATGGGCCCGATGACGGTATATAAGGTGCTTTGTTCAATATCCGCGCGGATATTTTCGCAGAGCAATGCTGCTTGCTTCAGTGACGTCTCTGGCAGACAGATCACAAATTCCTCACCACCATAACGGCCAAAGAGATCTCCCTCCCGCAGATGTCTGCTGCACACCTGGACAATATGCTGTAGAGCTTGATCTCCATATTGATGCCCATAGCGGTCATTAATGCTCTTGAAGAAGTCCACATCCAGCAAAATCATAGATAATGAGCTTCGCAGGCTGGCAGCCCGGGCAAGCAATGCTTGACTCAGCTCCAAAAAATAGGAGCGGTTATAGATACCCGTTAGGCTGTCCATCGTAGCCAATTGACGCAGCTTCTCCTGAAGCAGTATTCGTTCAGTCACGTCAATCAGCATGATCATCTGTCCTGCTATGTGCCCTTCTTGTTTCTGTACCGGAGAGGAGCGGATTTGATAATAGCAGATCTCCTCTGCTTTGTTCCAAGCCACTTCCCGTTCTTCGCGCAACAGTGGCTCGGCATCCATCACATAGGACAAGGCATCTTTGCCTGCGTTAAGAAACAATTGTGCTAGCGGTTTGCCAATCGATGAGGAGTTGAGCCCCTCTATCATATCCGCGGCTGCACGATTGTAATCGACGAGCATGTCCGAGCGGTCGGTGACAAGTACTCCCTCCCGCATGCTCTCGAACAGATTCTCACGAGCAATAGGTGCAGCCGTTAACATGCCCCGGGATAAAATAGCCCAAATATATAGGGAGGAGGTTAGGCTCATAATGATCGGGACGGGATCCATTCCGTAAGGAGTCAAGCCTATCAGATACAAAAAAGCGCCGAGGGTTGGAAGGCTTAACCCGATTATTATTGTGATGATCTGCCTGCGGTATACCCTTTTCATCCGGTTCCACTGCCATATCATGAGGCAAATGGCTGACAGCAGACAGCCGAAAGTAAAGCTGCCGTGAACGATATACCAAGGTCCCATCACAACATCAACGAGTGGGGTGGGCGTATTTTCCCGTAAATAAATGGATTTATAGAAGAGATGATGGTAATCATTGGTCCAGACCAGCAGCGTTGTAATGAATGGAATGATAAATAACGCCGCCCGTATGCCTTTTTTAAACAGCGTCTCCAGCCCAACGAAATGGATCACCATGATTAGACTAGCCGGCGCAATAAAGGGCATCCCCAGATATTCTAACTTAATCCAGAAGCTGATTTCCTCCAGAGTTTTCCCCGATAATTCTAATGCGAAACCGAAGGTGTAAATAGCAGAGGTAAAGGAGCTTATAACAAAAGCCCTGATTCCTAAGAAATCAGTTTTTTTATAATAGGCGAAAAGGGCTAGTAAGACACTCAGCACACCTGATATAGCAACAATTACAATATAATTCGAGATTATAGATCCCATGGGTCTATTGTCACCTACCGAGGAAAGATATGGATAAATATTACCACATATCTGCGGATATAAAAAAAATACTTCGGGTTTGTGGTGAAAAAAATGTCTCCTAGACAAAATGACGCAATTTAACAGGAGCTATTTTACTAATTGTCTAGTGAGAGTCCAGTGAGCAGCGTGTAACATGTTAGTTAATACTACATGCAATAGAAGTTTTCTTTATTTTATCTAAATAGCGTCAGTTTATATAACATTATAAACATGGCTTATTTTGAAAAGGGGGGACTGAGGATGTCATCACTAGCGACAAATATTCCTGAGATTCAGCTGGAGAATGTTGAAATGCGTTATCGGACAGAAGCTGCGGAAGTGCTTGCCCTGCATCAGGTGAGTCTTGATATTGCAAAAGGGGAGTTCGTCTCCCTGCTCGGACCTTCCGGATGTGGCAAAACGACGCTGCTTAGACTGATGGCCGATCTCATAGCACCAACAGGCGGGAACATTGTGGTAGCTGGGAAAAGTGCCAGAGAAGCCAGGCTGGCGCAAAAATATGGCATTGTTTTTCAAAGTCCAGTGTTATACGACTGGCGGAAAGTGAAGCATAACATCACATTGCCACTGGAGCTGATGGGGGTAAAGAAGTCATTACGTGAGGAAAAGGCGATGGAGCTTCTTGATCTGGTGGGGCTGCAGAGCTTTGCGGATAAATATCCGTGGCAGCTCAGCGGCGGGATGCAGCAGCGTGTAGCGATTGCCAGAGCGCTATCGATGGAGCCGGAAATTCTGCTCATGGATGAGCCGTTCTCTGCACTGGATGAATTTACGCGTGAGCGATTGAATGAAGAGTTATTGTCTGTCTGGAGTAAAGTGCAGAACACAATTGTTTTTGTAACTCATAGTATTCCTGAATCTATATTCCTCTCTGACCGGGTGTTTGTTCTTTCCCCGCATCCAGGTCGCTTGTCCGCTGTGGTCGAAATTCCTCTGCCACGTCCGCGAACGGCGGAAATGAGAAATAGCCCAGAGTTTTTCGAACTGATCGCACGTATTCGCGACAGCTTCGAAGGGGTGTAGTGATGAAAGGGGGCAGTATCTTTGTGCGAGGCCGTCTGCTGCCGTTGTTCGTCTGGATTTTTGGCCTGCTGCTAGTCTGGGAAGGGACTTCCTGGATGCTGCTCCATGTGGTGGAGACGCCGTTAGCACAGTCCAAGCTGCCATATGTTCATGAGGTGTTAGCTACCTTATGGCAGTATGGAGGCACGCTCTTGAAGGAAGGGGCTGCGACCTTCGGTAATGCTGGTGTTGGCTTCCTGATTGGAGCGGTAGCTGGTGCCTCATTGGCGGTGTTGATGAGCTTGTCGAAGACAATAGAGCAATTAACTTTTCCTTATGCTATTGCCTCGCAGATGATTCCGATTCTGGGGTTGGCGCCCATCATCTACGGGATTGTGCGCGATGAGCAGACCTCGCGGATTATTATTTCGGGATATATCACCTTTTTCCCCGTGGCTCTGAACATGCTGCGCGGCTTGCGGAGTGTAGATCCATCAGCGCTCGAATTGATGCATTCTTACGCGGCGAAACCTTGGGCGGTCTATTGGAAACTCAGATTCCCGGCGGCTTTGCCGGGTTTGTTCGGTGGGCTTAAGATAGCTGCCCCACTTGCTGTGACTGGAGCTATTCTGGTGGAGCTTATGGGTGCCCAGCATGGCATTGGTGTAATTATGCTGCGCAATCTCTATTATGGAAGCTCTCACACCTATATGTTCTGGTCTACGGTGATTGTGGGTGCCTTGCTGGGAATCGTAAGCTACTGGTTAATCAGTCTGATAGAACGCCTGGTAACGCCTTGGCAGCCTGAATATCGTCCGAAAGGAGGCAGCCGCTAATGGAAACTAACTCCGTTCGGGAGACCACGTTTATAGGCTCTACTGGTAAAGAAATGGCTCAGCCGGCGCTAACGGCTACACCAAAGAATGCTGTAACCGTTCCGAAACCTGCGGAAGCTACGGCGAGTCGCGGCGGCTCACGGATGCTGAAGAGGATATTTAGCGCAGGGGTGCTGCTGCCTGTACTGGCAGGTCTGTTATTTCTTGCACTATGGGAATTTCAATTTTTTCATAAGATCTTTGATCTGAAAAAATATCAACTCCCGCTGCCTACAGCCATCGCCGAAACCATGCGGGATAATTTCAGCTTGTTGCTGTCCTATACCGGATACACTCTTGCTGAAGCTGTGCTGGGAATGTTGGCTGGTTCTGCTATCGGCTTCCTGATCGCTTTAGTCGCGACAGCTTGGCCGCGCTGGGGGAGTGGAAGCTTGACGCTGGTTGCCGCCCTAAATGCTGTGCCTATCGTCGCCCTCGCGCCCATCATGAATTTGTGGTTTGGAGATGGGATAGGCTCACGAATTGCCATAGTAACAGCAACTACAATGGCAGCGATGGCGATCAACGCCTATAAAGGTATGGCGGCGATTGATCCATTGGCGCTGGATCTGATGCATTCCTATGCGGCAGGTAAACCGGCAGTGTTCCGTTATCTGCGGATTCAGAGCAGTCTGCCCTATGTATTTACAGCACTCAAGATTAATGCTACTGCCAGTATGATTGGCGCCATTGTTGGGGAATTCTTTTTCTCCTCAAAAGGGCTTGGATATCTGCTATCCAATTCCATTAAAGTTGCCAAAATGCCACTGGGGTGGTCCTGTATTGTGTTGGCTGCAATTGCAGGCGTGCTCTTCTATTTAGTGGTTGAGCGGCTGGAGAAAGTATTCATTAAGTGGCATCCTTCGCAGCGTACTTAATCTTCCCCTCATTACATCCGGCCATAGCGGGAATGGAAAAGAGAAACCGCCCACGGCTGTATGCATAAACGCACCACGATGATTGTCCATACTGTGCTTGTTACAAACTTAAATTACGATAGGGGGAGTTCGATTGATGAACGGGAAAAAACGCAAATTTCGTGGTGGTTTGTTGGCAATCGTGATGATGTTGAGTGTTTCTTTAATGGCGGGTTGCGGTGGCAACAATAATAACTCGGCAGCTGAAGCTACGACTGCCCCTGAAGCTTCAGCAGCTCCTGACGCAAGTGCTGTTACTGAACCGGCTGCTGATCCAGTTACAGTGAAGCTACAGCTGAAATGGGTGCCGCAGGCGCAATTCGCTGGGTATTTTGTGGCGCAGGATAAAGGATATTACAAGGAAGAAGGCTTGGATGTAGAAATTCTGCCGGGTGGGCCTGATATCGTTCCGGAACAGCAAGTGGCAGGTGGCTCCGCAGATATCGGTGTGGGTTGGGTAGCCAGCTTGCTGCCGAGTCTTGAAGAGGGAATGCCGCTGGTGCAGATCGCGCAAATCTATCAAAAGAGCGGATTGATCCTGGTCTCCAAAAAAACTGCTGGCATTAACTCAGCCGCTGATCTTAAGGGTAAAAAAGTCGGCAACTGGATGGGTGGCAACGAATTTGAACTATTAGCGTTATTCGATAAATATAAGTTCGATCCGAATAAGGACCTAAGCTTTACGAAGCAAGGGTTCACGATGGATCAGTTCTTGGCCGATCAGATCGATGCGGCCTCAGCGATGACTTATAACGAGTACCAAGTGGTGTTGGAGTCAGGTATTAAGGCTGAGGATCTGAATGTCATTGACATGAATACAGAAGGCGTTGCAATGCTTGAGGATAACTTGTTCGCGAATAAGGAATGGCTTGCGGAGAACAAAGAGACTGCGGCAAAGTTTGTGCGTGCCTCCCTGAAGGGCTGGAAAGATGCAATTACTGATCCTGCAGCCGCCGTGGACAGTGTGATGAAGCAAGCGGAAGACGGCAGTACGACGAAGGAACATCAGCTGACAATGATGACTGAGGTTGCCAAGCTGATTCTGCCTGAAGGCTTTGACAGTGCCAAAATGGGATATACCGATGCGGCGGCGTTCCAGCAAACCGCTGATATTTCACTTAAATTTGGTGTCATTAAAGAACCGGTTAAGGTAGATGAGGCTTATACGAACGAAATCGTAGAAATGGCGGCAAAATAACTAACTGAGCTTAATGTTATAGTGGATGGCCGCCTGATCTGGCGGTCATCTATTATAATCAGCAGTCCATCAGTGCATCTGAAACAGAGAAAGAGGTGCGAGCTATGTCTCTCCTAGTAACGCAGGCTGAAAGAGTTAAGAATTATGTGAATGGAGCTTGGGTAGAATCGTCGTCCGGGCGAGATGAAGAGGTTTATAATCCGGCGACAGGTGAAGTGATTGCTTATGTGCCCATTTCCAGTAAGGAAGAGCTGGGTGCGGCGGTAGAAGCGGCTGCGGCGGCATTTCAAGCGTGGAAAAGGGTCGCTGTGCCGCGTCGTGCCCGCTACTTTTTTCAATATCAACAGCTGCTGGTAAAGCATTGGCATGAGCTGGCCGAGCTGATTACGCTGGAGAATGGCAAAAGTCTGGAAGAGGCGCAAGGTGAGGTGCAGCGTGGAATTGAGTGTGTGGAATTTGCCGCAGGCATCCCCACGTTGATGATGGGCAGTCAGCTTCCGGACATTGCTACCGGTATTGAATCCGGGATGTACCGTTATCCATTGGGGGTGATCGGGGGAATTGCCCCGTTTAATTTTCCAATGATGGTTCCTTGTTGGATGTTTCCGCTTGCCATCGCTTGTGGAAATACCTTTGTGCTGAAGCCTTCTGAGCGTACGCCGCTGCTGGTTAATCGACTGGCAGAGTTATTTGCCGAAGCGGGCTTTCCTCCAGGTGTACTGAATGTGATACATGGGGCGTACGAGGTTGTGAATGGGCTGCTGGAGCATGATGAAGTGAAGGCGATTTCGTTCGTGGGTTCGCAGCCAGTTGCGGAATATGTATATAAGACAGGGACAGCGCAGGGAAAACGGGTGCAGGCGCTAGCTGGAGCCAAGAATCACTCGATTGTGCTGCCTGATGCGGAGCTGGACAATGCGGTCAAAAATATCATTGCGGCTTCCTTTGGTTCGGCAGGTGAGCGGTGTATGGCTTGCTCGGTCGTAGTGGTTCATGAGGATATCGCTGACGAGCTAGTGAACCGTCTGGCTGCGGCTGCGGATGAGCTTAAAATTGGTAATGGCGCGGATGACGGGGTGTTTTTGGGTCCGGTAATTCGCCAGTCGAATAAGGAGCGGACGCTTTATTACATTGAGACTGGTGAAGCTGAGGCAGCCAAGCTTGTGAGAGATGGGCGGAAGGATGCGGCTACGGGTGGTGCGGGTTATTTTATCGGGCCGACGATATTTGATCATGTACAGCCGGGAATGACCCTCTGGAAGGATGAAATTTTTGCGCCGGTATTGTCTGTGATTCGTGTGAAAAGTCTGAGTGAAGCGATTGCGGTAACGAATCAATCCCCATTCGCGAATGGGGCGTGTATTTATACAGATAGCGCAAAGGCGATCCGTGAATTTCGGGAAGAAATTGATGCAGGGATGTTGGGTGTGAATCTGGGTGTGCCTGCCCCCATGGCATTTTTCCCCTTCTCGGGTTATAAGAAATCGTTCTACGGAGACCTGCATGCCAATGGGCGTGATGGGGTGGAGTTCTATACGCGTAAAAAGATGATCACTGCCCGTTATTAGAGAAAATGAGCTGCTGAGAGGAGAAAATGTTATGCAGATTCTGGGGAACGATAGTGAGCTTGCGGTGAAGAAGGATCAGGAATTTTTATGGCACAACATTACGCCTTATAGTGAAAAGAATCCGCCTATGATTGCCGCCTCGGCAAGTGGGTCGTGGATTACAGATATACAGGGCAATCGATTTTTGGACGGGATGTCTGGCCTGTGGTGTGTAAATGTGGGATACGGGCGCAAGGAGCTGGCGGAAGCTGCTTACAATCAATTGCTGACCCTGCCATATTTTCCTCTGACACAAAGTCATCTCCCGGCGATTGCACTGGCGGAGAAGCTGAATGAGTGGCTCGGAGACGATTATGTGATCTTTTTTTCCAATAGTGGATCGGAAGCCAATGAGGCTGCTTTCAAAATGGCCCGCCAGTACCAGCAGCAAATCGGCCAGCATTATCGCCATAAATTCATTGCCCGTTATCGTGGGTACCATGGCAGTTCACTTGGGGCATTATCTGCAACGGGCCAGGCCCAGCGCAAATATAAATATGAACCGTTGGCGGGTGGTTTTCTGCATGTAGCTCCCCCGGACAGCTATCGCCGCCCGGCCGGGATGACTGTGGAAGAATTCAACCTCCAGTGTGCACAGTCCATAGAGGATATGATCATCTGGGAAGGCGTGGAGACGGTAGCTGCGGTGATTATGGAGCCTGTAATTACGGGTGGTGGCGTCATTGTACCGCATCAGGTTTATTTGGATCGGGTGCAGGAAATCTGCCGTAAGCACGGTGTGTTGCTCATTATGGATGAGGTGATTTGTGGATTCGGACGTTCTGGACGTAAGTTTGGTCATCACAACTTTAATGTGAAGCCTGACATCGTAACGATGGCTAAAGGACTGACTAGCGCTTATCTTCCTCTATCTGCCACTGCTGTTCGTAAGGATATCTATGAGGTATTTAAGGACAATAGCGATGACTATGGGCATTTTCGCCATGTGAATACTTTTGGTGGTAACCCTGCTTCCTGTGCGCTGGCGCTGCGTAATCTGGAAATTATCGAGCAGGAGAAGCTGGTGGAACGTGCGGATCTTTTAGGTAAAAGAATAAATACAGAATTTACTGAGCTGCTTGATCACAAGCTTGTAGGTGATGTCCGCAGCTTTGGTTTGGTGACAGGGGTTGAGCTGGTTGAAGACAAGGTCGGTAAGAAACCGGTAGATCTGAGTATTGTGAAAGGAATTATTGCCGAATGTAAGTCCAGGGGGCTTATCATCGGCAAAAATGGCGATACCGTAGCTGGGTTCAACAACGTGCTTACCTTCGCCCCGCCGTTATCCTCCACGGATGAAGATATAGAATTTATTATCGATACCTTTAAATCTGTGCTGAACGGGGGCTAGGTAAAGTGATTTTGTCTGGATATAGAAATTGGTAAGCGCGCAGGGCGACTTGAATGGAGATCCGATTCTCTGGCTGCATGAAGTCTTCACCCAGTAGCTCTGTTATTTTGTCCAGGCGATAATAAAGGGACTGTCTGACAATGAATAGGTTTCGAGCGGCAATTTGTTTGGAACCATCATGATCCAGATAAACACGAAGGGTAAGCAGCAGCTCGCTGCCTTTGGTTTGGTCGTGGTCGATTAGCGGGCCGAGATAACTGCGAATGAAGTTCTGCAACGTTTTTCCGTCATTTAAGCTCAACAGCAACTGGAATACACCCAACTCTTCATAGAAGAGTAGTGACTTCTGGTAACAGGAGTATAACGACAATGCCTGTAGGGCTTCCTGATAACCGGAATAGGCTCGTTTTAGGCGCTTATGCGATTTGCTGACTCCAATGACGAGCTGCAAATCCTTGAGCTTCTCATCGGAGCGGATGTTCTGCAGGGCTTCAAGTGCTTGTTGAAGTCGCATTTTTCCAGGCATTTTCGATTGGATATCGAGGGCGATGACGGTGAGGCGATTGTTCTTAAGGGTGATCAGCGGACGTAAAGAATACTTCTCAAAGATGGAACGCAGGATGAGCGAAAGGTGGAAGGTAATGGACTCCCATTCGTTCTCCGAGCTGTTCCATTTTACATCTCTGGGATTCTTGATCTCTATAAGGCATACACGGTAAGGGAGCTCGTTGACCACGTTGAAATTGGAGCCGATCAGGCCCTTTAAGCGGTTATCATCTTCGATGCGGCCATTGATCAGCTCGTCGACCCATAGATTTTCTGAAAAAAGCTTACGCTCCTCCATATACCGCGTCCGCAGCAGCTCTTGTGCAATGGACAAAGAGGCGGAATCCAGCAGCAGACAGTCGAACTCCTGTGGTTTGTGATTGCATACCATCAGAATGTAAGCCCAGGTCTGATCCAGCGCACCTACAGGCTTGAGCGCGATGGTCTTCTGTCCATATTCCCGGATATAGGGGGCAACGTCAGGTTGAATTCCTTCCAGCTCGTCGCCGAAGGCGGTGAAAAAATTCAGTAATGGAGCCTGCTCTTCCGGCGGAAGTGCCGGAAAAAATAAGGGTTTGCCTTGCAGCTGCATATAGACAATTTGTGTGCGGGTACTTTTGCACAATAATTGCAGCACTTTCAGCGTTCCTTGTGAAGTTAAGGTCAGGCGGTGGAATTCACGTGAGATTTTTTCAAGTTCTTGGAGCATCCGGTGATGCCGGTTAATGATAATCGAGTGAAGATCCAACGTGATATCTACGAAACGAACCGTGCGGGTGAAGATGATTAGCGGAAAGTCATGCCTGTCGGCTAAGTCGATCATCTCTTGCGGGATGGTGCTGAAATACGTACCTAACTCAATACATAGGCAAGCTGCATTTTTGTCGATCAGGTTCTGCATAAACTCCAAGGAGGAAGGGAGATCGACACTTGCACCAATCCCCGTAGTCAAAATCATTTCTTCGCCATGAATCAGAGTCTCGAAGTTGGCACTTTCCAGCACATGCACCCAGCGAATGGCACGGCTTAGGCCGCTTTTCCCGCCGATCACCTCGGCTTCTGCGAATAGTGGTCTTTTTAAAGCGTCACGAATGGTTAATACAAGCTCCCAGTCCATAGTTACTCCCCCTCGATCTTCTGCGCTCTGGCCTTCGGCTAACGCCTTGTTATTCTCAGCCTATTCTCACACGTAAAAAATACAGTTTTGAAATTAGACAAAGTGTCTAATGCAACGAAAATTCGAAATGACTATAGTTTGATTAACGGATGTCAGTATATATAACCTAGTCAGGAAGAACGTTGAGAGATAATTTCTGTTAATGCTTATATTACTACAATAAATTAAAGATGTAAGCAAAATATTCAGACAAAACTTGAAATAATGTTATATTATATAACACTAATATGAAAAATTACCCATAAGGAGGGACTAGTGATGGAGCATTCATCTCCGTTAACAGCATTTACACCTGATATGTTCATGCGCAATTTCGCCGAGGCTGAGCCGCCTCTGACCCATAAAGGTGCCTTGGATGAGTCTAATCGCTGTCTATATTGCTACGATGCCCCATGTATAAAAGCATGTCCGACCAGCATTAATATTCCCTCCTTTATCAAACGGATCGCTACTGACAATTTGAAAGGCTCGGCACAGACGATTATGGATTCCAATCCTGTGGGTGCCAGCTGTGCTCGTGTTTGTCCTACAGATGAGCTGTGTGAAGGAGCCTGTGTGTTAAATGATGCCTCGGCGCCGATCCAAATCGGACTGCTGCAGCGTTATGCGACAGATTGGGCGATGAACAGCGGAGTTCAATTATTTAAGGCTGGCACCCCTAATGGGAAAAAGGTAGCCGTAATTGGTGGTGGTCCTGCGGGATTGTCTGCGGCTAGGGAGCTCGCCCGTGAAGGTTTTGCTGTTGTGATCTACGAAGCAAAGGCGTTAGCGGGTGGGCTGGATACACATGGGATTGTATCGTTTCGGCTCCCGCAGTCTGTATCTCTTTGGGAAGTAGAGCAGGTAGAGAAGCTGGGTGTGGAAATACGTACAGGTGTAAAAGTCGGAGTGGATGTTTCTGTAGATGAGCTGAAGTCGAATTATGATGCTATCGTTTTGGCAGCGGGTATGGGATATGTGCCTCCAATAGGGATTGAAGGTGAAAAAATGGCTGGAGTTTATGACGCTATTGCGCTTGTAGAATCTACTAAGACGGGCATTCCTCTGCTAGAGCTGATGGGTCAGCGGGTCGCTGTCATTGGGGCAGGGAATACGGCTATTGATGCAGCGACTTGCTCAGTGCGGCTGGGAGCCACCAATGTGAAAATGGTCTACCGCCGGACCCGCGAAGAGATGACGGCATATGACTTTGAATATGAATTCGCGAAGCAGGAAGGTGTGGAGTTCAGCTGGCTTACCTTACCGAAACGTATCGTGGGTGATGAGCTTGGGAATGTAACCGCACTGGAATGTGTGCAGATGAAGCTGACGGAGGAGCTGGGCAAAGATGGGCGTCCAATACCTATGCCGATCGAGGGTTCTGAGTTCTTGATTCCTGTAGATGCGGTTGTAATAGCTATTGGTCAAAAGCGTCGTCTGGATCTAATAGATTCCTTAGGTCTTATGCATGACCGTGGGGTTGTTAAGGTGGATGAGGTCACCTGCCAAACCTCCGATCCGCAGATTTATGCCGCTGGGGACATTATTTTTGGTTCAGGTAAGGGTGAGGCCATGGTTGTGTCAGCGGCACAGCAGGGAAAAGATGCAGCCCATGCGATTGTTAAACAATTCTCAGGCCAGCAGGAGGTCGTTGTTAGATCAGCGGGCTGAGCGTAGAAATCAAATTGGATTTTACATGACAGGGAGGGAACATCATGGCAGATTTAAGTATTAATCTCGCAGGAATCAAATCACCGAATCCGTTCTGGCTGGCCTCCGCGCCGCCTACGAATACAGGTTATCAAGTGCAGCGGGCCTTTGAAGCAGGTTGGGGCGGTGCGGTGTGGAAGACGCTCGGCGATCCGATCATTAATACCTCATCGCGTTTTGCGGCAGTAAATTTCAATGGGCAACGGGTTGCGGGCTTTAACAATATTGAACTGATCACCGACCGTCCGCTTGAAGTTAATCTGAAGGAAATCTATGAAACGAAAAAAAGATTCCCGAATCATGCGATTATAGCCTCCCTGATGGTAGAACCATCGCAGCATAAATGGCATGAGATTGTTAAGCGGGTAGAGGATGTGGGTGTAGACGGTCTGGAGCTTAACTTTGGCTGTCCGCACGGGATGGCTGAGCGTGGAATGGGCGCTGCTTCGGGGCAGCAGCCTGATCTGGTGCAGGCACAGACCACCTGGGTAAAAGAAGTTGCAACGACCCCGGTGATTGTGAAGCTGACGCCTAATATTACGGATATCACCGTCGTTGCCCGCCATGCGGTTAAGGGTGGAGCAGACGCGATTAGTATGATCAACACGATCAACAGTCTTGCTGGTGTAGATATTCATAGCTGGAACACAATTCCGAATGTTGGGGGTCAGGGTGCACATGGCGGTTACTGCGGGCCGGCTGTGAAACCAATTGCGCTTAGTATGGTGGCCGAGTGTGCCCGTGACCGGGGAGTAGGCATTCCTATCTCCGGTATTGGAGGGATTTCGACCTGGCAGGATGTTGTTGAATTCATGCTGATGGGTGCTACGGGCATTCAAGTATGTACAGCGGTCATGCATCATGGCTTCCGGATTGTAGAGGAAATGATCGATGGCCTGAACAACTATTTGGATGACAAAGGTTTGGCTTCCGTAACAGAGTTAATCGGTAAATCGGTATCCCGTTACTCCAACTGGGGTGATCTGGATCTCAACTATAAGGTAGTTGCCCGTATTAATGAGAACAACTGCATCAACTGTAATAAATGCCATATTGCCTGCGAAGATGCTTCACATCAGTGTATTGATATGTTAACTAATGCAGATGGGAAAGCTATTCTACAGGTCCGCGAGGAAGATTGTGTAGGTTGTAATCTTTGTTCTATTGTCTGTCCAGCAGACGGCGCGATCGATATGGTTCCAGTGGATACCGGGGCAGCTCCACTGACCTGGAATCAGCGGCAGAAAGTGATCGGCAGTTTGAATGGCACCTATTCGGAAGTGGAGGTGGTGTAAGGATGAAAAAGATTATTAAAAATGGCATCATCGTTACCGCAGCAGATACTTATACAGGCGATGTGGCGATTGAAAACGGGGTTATTACGGAGATTGGCCTTCATTTGGATGCCCCTGGTGCGGAAATTATAGATGCCTCGGGGTGTTATGTTTTTCCTGGAGGCATTGATCCTCATACCCATCTGGATATGCCTTTTGGCGGCACGGTTACAGCTGATGATTTTGAGACGGGAACTATTGCGGCTGCATATGGCGGAACGACCACAGTCATTGATTTTTGCTTAACCACCAAAGGACAACCGCTACAGCAAGCCGTAGATACATGGCATCATAAGTCGCAGGATAAAGCGGTGATTGATTACAGCTTCCACCTTATGGTCTCAGAATTAAACGATAAAGTACTGGGTGAGCTTCCGGAGATAATTGAGAATGAAGGCATTACCTCGCTCAAAGTATTTATGGCTTATAAGAATACTTTTCAGGCGGATGACGGCACACTTTTTAAGACCCTTCAAGCTGCGAAAAAAGAAGGTGCACTCGTTATGGTGCATGCGGAGAATGGAGATGTCATTGAATATCTTGTTGAGCAGGCCTTGGCCGCAGGCAACACTGATCCGATCTTTCATGCGCTGACCCGCCCGCCGGAGCTGGAGGGTGAAGCTACGGGACGCGCAGCTTATCTAACCGAACTGACAGATTCTCAGCTGTATGTTGTACACGTGACCTGTGCGGAAGCTGCTTGGAAGATTGCTGAAGCGCGTAAAAAGGGACTGCGCGTCTACGGCGAGACTTGTCCACAGTATTTAGTGCTGGATCAGACGGCACTGGAAAAGCCTAATTTCGAAGGTGCTAAATACGTGTGGTCTCCGCCCCTGCGTGAGCAGTGGAATCAGGATGTTTTGTGGGATGCGTTATGGAGCGGCAGCTTGCAGACGATTGGCTCTGACCAGTGCTCGTTTGATTTCAAAGGACAAAAGGATCTGGGGCTAGGCGATTTCTCCAAAATCCCGAACGGTGGGCCGACCATTGAGGACCGGTTTACAATTCTATATTCGGAAGGTGTGCAGAAAGGCCGGATCTCATTGAACAAATTCGTAGACATTATTGCTACCTCTAGCGCCAAGCTGTTTGGCTTGTATCCGCAAAAAGGCACGGTCGCAGTAGGTAGTGACGCTGACCTGGTCATTTTTGATCCTTCTGTAGAAAGAACCCTTTCTGCGGACACGCACCATATGAACGTAGATTATAATGCGTTTGAGGGCTTTGAAGTGAAGGGAGAGCCTGTTTCTGTTCTCAGTCGAGGCGAATTTGTTATTCGTGACAAACAATTTGTCGGCAAAGCAGGTTCGGGAAAATATTTGAAACGCAAACGTTTTGCAGCGGAGGCTCCTCTTCCTTCTAAGGCAGAAATCAGCGGAGGTGTTGTCTAGTGTCTGCTTTTGCGGAATATGCCAAAGAACAGCAGGAGATTGATGGGCTGCTTTTTAAAGGATATACGATTGCCGGCATCCAAGAGGGTTTGGACGGTGCCCGAATAAAGTTTGTCAGAGGGGAGCCGGCTAAAAGCTCGGTAGAGCTGTTACTACTCACAGCGGATGCCCGTAAGTACGTGACAACCCTTGTGGTTGCGGGGCTGAAGGCGGAAGGTGAGCAGGCGGGTTGTTACAGTGGAGAGGTTTGAGGGAAATGGAATTGAAAGCTGAGTAGTGAGCCTGCGCAGGATAGGGGGGGCCTACTGCTCGGCTTTTTATTGTGCTCCTGAAAGGGGGCGAGGAAATAAATTCCCTGAAAATAGCCGATTATCATCGCGGCATACACTTTTTGGGGAAAACCTCCCTAAAAATTACTGAAATACGCCGATTTTGCTCAAATTCGCTGAATATTAGGGGAGGTTTCCCCTAATCTATTTCTGTCGCTGCTGCTCACGCTCTATATACTCATACCGTAATATGGACATGATATGCAGAGATTCAAAAAGTCCCTCAACCTTCATACAATCACGTAGAGTCCCTTCCAGTGTAAAGCCACAGCTTTCATAGACATGGCGAGCCCTGTGGTTGTGATCTCTAACATCCAACCATAGCCGATGCGTCTCGGTGTGCTGGAAGATCCAGTCGCTCACGAGACGAAGCGACAGTTTGCCATACCCAAAGCCCTTGGAATGGATGACGATTCGTTTAATACAAACGGTAAGATGAATATCTTGAAGTCCTGATACGATGATATAGCCGACTCTTTTCCCGGACCTCTCCCAAATTGTAAGATGCAGGATATCTGGATCATGGATAGCCGTAATGTGCTCCTCTTTACTCCACTGTCCGATATAGGCACGATTAAGCTCACTTTGTTCAATGGCTAGAACGAACGCTAAATCCTGCTCAGTGGTAGTTTGCAGATCCAACGTTTCTGAATGAATGATCATAACCTTATGCCCCCGTCTAATATGTATTTTTGTCTATAGTAACGAAGAATTTTCTCCCTGTCATTTAATTAGTCCCGGTTGCTCACTCTATATTGGCGGCACTGTAGGAATGAACGTAACTTCGTGTATAATTGAGACCAAGTGTTAAGAATTCCAATCGGATGAGGAGATCAGCTGGTTATGTATTTTCTTGATATTATGTCTTGGCTGACAGAGGATAATCTGCGGCATCTGCTTGAACAATATCGTTCGTTTGGGCCCTTTCCGGGCATTGCGTTAACGTTTATGAAATCATTTATACCACCACTGCCAACTATTGCGATCGTAGGGTTAAATGGGGCCGTATATGGTTTATGGTTAGGTTTTTTGTATTCTTGGATCGGTCTGGTTGCAGGCTGTGTGACTACCTTTTGGATTATCCGCAAAGTAGCCTCCCATCGTTATTTACGAAAATGGGCAGCGCGGCCCAAAGTAGCCAAAAGCATGACGTGGGTGCGGCAAAGCGGATTTAGCTATGTTTTTCTGCTTAGTATATTTCCGGTAGGGCCTTTTGTTGTGATTAATATGGCAGCGGGGCTTGCCGGGATGAGGTTCCGTTCGTATCTTCTTGCGCTCACGGTAGGCAAAGCGATTATGGTATTCGCAGTTTCATACATTGGCAACGATCTGGAACGTTTCATTCGCCAGCCGTGGGAGATTATCTATGTTCTGTTGTTTATCGGGCTGTCGTTATGGGGAGTCAAAGCCATCGAAGCGCGTTTTGCTAGAACAGCACAGGATGGGAACAAGATAGCTTAGCATAGAGTCCGAATTAACTGGAATCCCTAAATTTAAATAGAATAAAGGAGGAAATGATGATGAAATATCGTAAGCTTGGCAGTACAGGAATGAATGTCTCGGTGATTGGCCTAGGGACTTGGCAGTTTGGCGGAGAGTGGGGCAAGGATTTCACTCAGGTTGAAGTCGATGCCATGCTGGATAAGGCTGGAGAGCTGGGTATTAATCTGATTGATACGGCAGAATGTTACGGAGATCACTTGTCGGAGAAGTTCATCGGGGATTATCTGGCGCGCCGCAAACGCGAGGACTGGGTTGTAGCTACGAAATTTGGCCATCATTTTCAGGGGCATTTGCAGCGGGAACAGCTATGGCGTGCTGAGGATGTGCTTAAGCAGCTGGACGACTCCCTCCGCGCACTCCAAACAGAGTATGTTGACCTCTATCAATTCCATTCCGGAACGGATGAGCAATTCGATAATGATAAGCTGTGGAGTATGCTCGACAGACAGAAGCAAGCCGGAAAAATCCGTCATTTGGGCGTGTCGATCAGTGCATCCGGCTCGGGGGTGCACCAGACCTCTGCGGCAGCGGATGTGCAAGCAGAGGCCATACAAGTAGTATATAATCGGCTGGATCGTCAACCTGAAGAAGAGATTCTTCCGCTGTGCATCGAGCATCAATTAGGTGTGTTAGCTCGCGTTCCGTTAGCCAGTGGTTATTTGAGCGGCAAGTATAAGCCAGATGCGGTTTTTGCTCAGGGTGATGTGCGAGCTAACCATAAAGAGGATGTAAGACAAAAGCAGCTGCGCGCAGTAGCAGAAATTGCTGCTAATGAAGTGCCGTCAGGTCTGGATATGGCGCAGTGGGCTTTGGCTTGGTGTCTCCAGCATTCCGCAGTAACCAGTGTAATTCCGGGCTGCAAAAATGTAGAACAGGTCATCTCCAATGCCAGTGCTGCCGATTTGGACATGGTGAAGGGCAACGTGTGATAAGTTAGATTGTTACATGGTGAAGAGTTCTTGGAGCTTCATCTCGGGTGAATGCTGCGCGTAGATATGATTCCAGCTGTTCGTGGAAGTATCGTAAAGGTAGTCCTGCTTCCATTGCTGGACATGGGTCGCAATACTCCTTACAGCGGATACAATTCTCTCTACTTCCTGATTAGTCATAATGGGATGTAGGGAGATGCGAATCCACCCTGGTCTGAAGGATTGGTCGCCGCTCATGATCGCTCCGGCAATCTGAGCGGATTGCGTCCACCCTAATCCAAGCAGGTAATGTCCGTATGGACCTGCACAAGAGCAGCCGCCTCGAGCTTGTATGCCGAAACGGTCATTCAACAGCTGAACAGCGAGGTTGTAATGGATATCACGAAGTGTAAAAGAGACGATTCCATGACGTTCTGTATGATCTCCGGCCAGCAGCGCGCATTCCGGGATGCTGCGGAGTCCTGCCATTAATTCCTGACACAGCTCGTGTTCTCTAATCACCATATATTGACCTTTTCCATTCATCTGCTCCTTCAGCTTAACGCAAAGTGCCGTGCGAAAAGCCTGTAAAAACCCCGGTGTTCCCCCGTCTTCCCGCATCTCAATCGCATTGGTGTAGCGGCGTCCTCCCCAAGGGTTGACCCAGGCTACTGTACCTCCACCCGGTTCGTCAGGAATACGTCCATTGCTCAGTGCTTCATCAAAGATTAGAACGCCATTTGTGCCCGGCCCACCCAGAAATTTATGCGGAGAAAAAAAGATCGCATCAAGCTTCTCCAGTGGAGAAGGGGGGTGCATATTGATAGGCTCGTAGGGAGCACTGGCGGCAAAATCCACAAAGCATACGCCCCCATGACGATGCATAGTAGCCGCTAGCTTTGCGTAAGGCGTCTGAATTCCAGTCACATTAGAACAAGCTGTAAATGAACCAATCTTGAAACGGCGATTGGGGTACAGTCGCAGTTGGTCTTCAAGCTGTTGAGGGTCAATATTTCCGTCCTTTCCGGCGGGAATGGTAACGACGTCACCAAGTCCCTCCTGCCAAGGAAGAATATTGGAATGATGCTCCATATGGCTGGTGAAGATAACGGGGCGGTCTTCCAGTGCACGGTTATTATGTTCCAGTAGCCATTCCGGGAGCCTTAATCCCATGATACGCTGCAGCTTGTTCACGGCTCCTGTTGTTCCATTGCCGCAGAAGAGCAGTACATCCTGAGGGCCAGCATTTACATGGTTCTTGATGATTTGGCGAGCTTCATTATAAGCCTGCGTCATGATTAGTCCGGTGGTGTTGGAATCTGTATGTGGATTGCTGACGTAGGGACCGAAGGCTTCCTGCAACTTGCGTTCGATCGGTTCATATAAGCGCCCGCTTGCGGTCCAATCGGCATACAGAAGCGGCTGTCTGCCATAAGGGGTGTTGATTTGATGCCGAATGCCGATGGTGTGACCACGAAAAGTATCAAAATGGTCTTGTAATGAAGCGGGCGTCTCTGCAGAAGAGGCGTGGATGATGTTTAGCACGGATATTCCCTCCAGCCCGTACGCCGTCAGTGTTAAGTTAATGGGGTGTATTTTCGGCGTGCCAGTAGTTTCTATGGCAACAGTATATGCCTGCATGGGGGATTGGGTTAAAGCCTAGTCAGACTTTAAATAAATAACTGTACATCACTTTCTAAAGCATCTTTTAAATATGCCGCAGCATCGATGATTTCGACCTCTGGCAGCAGTTCCTCGGGCTTAAAGCCCATGATCTCCACAGAGAGCTTGCAGGCATAGAATTTGATGTTTTTTTTACGAGCCCCTTTTAGAAAATGAATCAGCTTCGGTGCGCCTTGTTCCTCCATCATTTCCTCCAGCATCATTCGTCCCAGCCCGCTAAAGTTCAGATGAGAGAGCGGCAGCTGCCCAGGGCCCTTCGGTGTAATAACATCCATCAGCTTCTCGTAGATACTCTTGTCCTCAAGAGTCATTTTCTCCGGATCACGCACTAAAAATAGACCCCAGAATGAAAAAAACATAGTAACCTCGACATCGATATCTCTTGCGGCATTCGCTAGGATCAGTCCAGCCATCGCTTTGTCGTATTCCCCACTGAACATTAGCAGATTGATTTTTTTGCTCACCCTGATAATCCTCCCGTTACTTTTATTAGAATGTCATTAGTATGGTTGTGAGGGGGAGAACTATGCGAAGAAGCTTTCTGAAATTATAAAAAAAAGCCCCCTTTCGGGAGCTTGAGATTTACTAATGTACTTCAGGATCTTTAGATTCTGGACCTGCATTGCGACTGATGTCGTAATAACGGGCGGACAGCCAAATAGCTCCGGTGAATAACACAATGAGTCCAAGGACGATAGAAAAGCGCCAATCGCCTGCTTTAAAATTCAACTGAAGCACCGTTAGTACTAGTGAAACTTGGGTCCAAACCAGTGTTCTTTTGCGAAAAGCCGCAATATCGCCAACCATCTTCGGGATATTCCGAATGATCAGGTAGGCAATAACTGCGAGAATAAGGGCGAAAATAGCAGTTACCGCTAATTCAGAAGAGGACAGGACATGCATAGTCTCAGCATCCTTTCGGCTTGCAAAAGTATTAGTTTCAGATCAGAACAATTTCTATTTTTTGAAGATGCCCAGCGGAGCTCCAATCGGTAAGAAGCTGCGGCCGAAATGAGCGTTTAGCACGGATGCTCCACATCCGTAAAGGGACACGATACCAATACCAAGCTCAGCACAAGCAGCTAGCTTATGGAAGAATTCTGGAGCGATCCCAAAGGAATCAAAGGTTAGTCCGATAAAGAGAAAATCTATCAATACAAAAATGATAAGCAGAACTCTATTTGCCTCAACGGCACCAATCGTCATAAAGAGTGTGAAGATCAAGTAACCCAGAAATACAAATCCGAGCTGCTTAGGATCTACAGCCTCCGCAAGCGTTGGACCAAATACGCCAAGCTTGATTAGCCAGCTGCTAGCCATGCCGAACCAAAAGAAAGCGTAGGCGCCAAAGGCGGTCATACCAAAGGTATTGTTGTGCTTAGCATCCTGAATGGCGGCGAATAGCTGCGCGAATGCTCCCAGGAAGATAGCCCAAGGAATAACGTAGCTAAGTCCTGTTGTAAATTCAAGCTTCTGTGAAGAAGCGACCAATGTGACAATAGCCAGTCCGAATAGCCCGATGGCGCTAGGGTCGGCAGTGACGATTTTGACAGATTGGGTGTTAGGGGATTGCGCTGACATGACAGTAAAAGCCTCCATTATTATATATAGTTTTACGCTCTTAAAAACAGCCCGTAAGGGGCACTGTTCATAGGCTTGCCTATCATATCATATCGGTATGTGCTTGCCTATAAAACAACACTCATTTTTTGTCGTAAAATAGGGGTCCTGCGTGAAAAAAAGGAATGGTTTACATTTTTATCTTCCATTATCAAGATACTTAACCAAACAAACGGAAGTATTATGTCAAGAATAGACATTATATGCAGTGATAATCTTCACAATCTATCGAAAATTGATGTATAATAGTCAGTGATAATTATTATCAAATCATATGAAAAAGGCGGTAAGCTTGAAGTGAACAAATGGACATTATTTACCAAGGCGACCCGGTTTTGGAGTTTTTCTGTTATGCTCATCCCGATTGTTTTGGGGACCGTTGGGGCATATGTATGGGAAGGGACATTCCATCCGGTTTTATTTATTCTTACCTTAATAGGGGCGATTTCGGCGCATTTGTTCTCCAATATGGTGAATGATCTGTGGGACTTCCGCAACGGAACCGATACAGAAGCAAAGAATTCCGCTGGTGAAATCAGCACAAACTCCGGGCTACTGACAGGTGGGATTCTCTCGGAGTCTTTTTATGCAAGGATGACTTGGAGTATGCTGGCGATTGCCCTTATCTGTGGTGGGATTCTTAGTATATATAGCGGTTGGAATATCCTCTGGTTTGTACTTGTTGGTGCTTTAATCGCTTATTTCTATGTGGCTCCGCCACTGCGTTATGGCTATCGCGGCAAAGGTTATAGTGAGATGGCCATTTTTATTGCTTTTGGGATTATGCCTGTATTAGGCTCCTATTTCGTACAAACCGGTCAGTTTAGCATGAAGCCTGTAATTCTCTCGCTGCCTGTCGGATTTTTAACTACATTATTGTTGTTTAATCACCATTTCCTACATTGGAAGGCGGATGAGCAGGCGGGTAAGCTTACGCTTGTTGTAGTATGGGGAGAACAAAAGGCACTTGTATTCTCACGGGTACTTCTTTTCACTGGCTACGCTTCGGTGATAGTCTGTGTGCTGTTGGGTGTACTTCCTGTTTACGCACTGCTGGCGCTGGTTACAGCTTTCTGGCCGCTGCGCATTTACAGTAGTCTCGAGCAACATAATGCTTCGCCGGCTTATATCCCGCTGATGGGCGCTTCACAAAAAGCCTCCGTACGCTGCGGAGTAGTAATGGCAATAACTTTATTAATTCAAGGCTTGATCTGATACTAATAGATGGACTACAGAAGGAGTGAGCTTTCATGGAAAAGAAGGACAAGGAATTGATGGCAGAAGAACAACAAGTTAAAGGCAATCGCATGGTTCTTGGGGATTTCCACTCCATTTTAGAAGAAGGAAAGGTCTGGAAGACGGGTGGATTTACACTGCCTGACGGATCATTTTGGGCTTACCGTGAGCCGGAGGCTGTAGTTATCGTTCGTAATGATACCTTGTATGTACGTGCGAAGTTATCTCGTGAGAACCATCAAGTGCAAATTCTGGACAATGCCAAGCACATGTATTATTCAGCCAAGCCAGTGGAGATTCCGGAAGCTGGAGAGATTAGCATTGAGCTGCAAATTCGTTGCCGTACACAAGGAACTGCACCTGGAGATCTGTATGATGGATATGTATCGCTGAACCTGCTGGATTTCACGACAGGCGCTGCGCTCGATTTCTTCGCGGGAAATGACAAATATGCTAGTGTATATGGTATTTTGCCGTTCCCGGGTGTACAAGTGCCAGAAAGCACTGGAACGAAATATTTCTGCATCTTTAAAGAAAATACGGATTTCAAACCACGGGAATTCAATACGTACCGTATTACCTATCACCGTGGCAATGATGAGGCTGTATTCTATTTGAACGGCACGGAAGTACGCCGCGAGAAAAATATACCGCTTAAATTCAATAACTTCACTGTAGCGCTCGGAATTATGACAGAGAAGGATCTGAGTCCTGAAGGCAGTGTGTCTGTACATGGACAAACAGTTATTGCAGAATGGTCCCCAGTGACGGTTACAACAACTGAACAGTAATGCCTTGCAGGCTCATTTGACAGATAAGGGTGTATGGTGTGAATATTAAAAGCTTTCTAAGATTTGTGGAGCTGCCGACGAAGGTAGCCAGTATTATTCCGTTTCTAATGGGAACGTTGTATGCCCTGTACCGGTTTGAGGATTTTTACGTACTGCGTTTTGGATTGATGTTCGTGTCTTTGCTTAGCTTCGATATGGCGACGACGGCGATTAACAACTATTACGATTTCAAAAAAGCCTCCAAAACCCACGGCTACGGCTACGAAACGCATAATCCGATTGTTCATTTTAAGCTAAAAGAGCGCACCGTCGTGGCGACGATTGTTATTTTGCTGGCGCTGGCAGCAGGGGGCGGGATTGCGCTTGTCACTCAGACGGGTTTGCTGGTCTTTTTGCTGGGTGGACTGTCGTTCTTGATCGGTATACTTTATTCGTTCGGGCCGATTCCCATCTCGCGTATGCCGTTAGGTGAGCTGTTCTCGGGTTTGTTTATGGGCTTTGTTATTATTTTTATCTCTGCCTATATCCATACGGATGAGCATGTGGTTTCACTGCTGCTTCAGAACGGCTGGGTCAGCTTGAATATCAACATCGTGGAAGTGCTGTACCTTTTCTGGTTTTCCGTGCCCGCTATTCTGGGGATCGCAGGGATTATGCTCGCTAATAATATTTGTGATATTGATGAGGATGTGGAGAATCGCAGGTACACGCTTCCGGTGTACATTGGCCGCCGCAATGCGCTTGTGCTTTTTAAATATCTCTACTATGTCTCTTATCTGGATCTTGTAGTGCTGCTGATCTTAAGGATTAACCCTATTCTGGTTCTGTTGATTCTACTTACGCTGATCCCGCTTCGCCGAAATATTGCCTTGTTCACAGAGAAACAGGAGAAGGCGAGTACCTTTATTCTTGCCGTCAAAAACTTCGTATTGATGAACCTTGCGCGTATAGTTGTGCTGGGTGCGGCTGTGCTGTTAAATGCACTAATATAAACATTCATATTTTATATAAAAGCAGTGTCTATCGGGGTTGGAGCTCCTTTTGGCACTGTTTTTTGCAATTTGCAGGCTTCTTTCTGTTAGAGAAACGTTTCATTCTATGATAAGGTGGCTTTAAGTATAGTAAGTAATCTATAAGGAAGAAGGTTAGCAACGATGGTGCAAAAACTTCGCTGGGGAATCATGGGCTGTGCGCAGATTGCGACAGGTTCAGTGATGCCGGCTATAATGGATTCGGAGACGGGAATGATTACAGCGGTAGCCAGTCGCGGTTTAGAAAAAAGCAGCGCTGTAGCCGCAGAGTTCGGAATAGATAAAGCTTACGGCAGCTATGAGGAATTACTGGCGGATAAGGATATTGATGCGGTGTATATTCCACTGCCAAATCACCTCCATCGGGAATGGGTAATCCGTGCGGCGGAAGCTGGAAAACATATCTTATGTGAGAAACCGATCGCGATGAACAGTGAAGAAGCGGCTGAGATGGTAAAAGCTTGTAATGATGCTGGAGTCCATTTGGCAGAAGCTTATATGTATCGGCATCATCCTCGGATTGCGGAATTGCAAGAGATTATAGCTAGCGGTGAAATTGGCGAATTACGCTCCATTCGAGGCACTTTTACTTATAATGACGCTACAGATACCTCTAATATTCGCTTTAAATCCGCTTGGGGCGGCGGCTCGCTTTATGATATCGGCTGTTATCCGCTAAGTGCAGCACGACTGCTGTTCGGAGCTGAGCCGGAAGCCGTGACAGTACATGCTATGTTCTCTCCGGAGCATGACAACGTAGATATGATGGCTTCAGGACTGGTAGAGTTTCCGAAGGGGCTAAGCTTGATTTTTGATTGCGGGATGTGGGCATATAACCGCCAGCTGTTAGAGATTCTGGGGACCGATGGAATGGTTGAAGTGCCTATGCCTTTTAATGCTAGAGATGAGGATGCTGAATTTTTTGTGCATACGGGAGAAGGGGTAAGACGGGTTGATGCCACCGGGGCGAATCCCTATACACGGGAGGTCGATGATTTTGCCGCCGCAGTATTTACAGGAAAAAAATTCTTTGCACCTGAGGATGCAGTGCTGGGCATGCAATTGATCGAGACTTGTCTAGCTTCTGCTAAAAAGCGGGAAAGAATTAGTATGCTATAAGAAGATGAATCCAATAGGAATCTATGCAAAAAAAACCTCCGGGCGCTCTGCTTTACGCAGATTCCGGAGGTTTTTACAGTTTCAGCTTTTACACGGTGCTCAAGAGAATATCATCGTCATCATTGCTATTAAACGCTTCGCGGTCAAATTCACCTTCGGAATTAGCTACTAACAGAGCTGTTACAGCTGTTCCAGTTGCGTTTACAGCGGTACGGCCCATATCGATGAGCGCTTCAACACCTGCAACGATAGCGATTCCTTCAAGCGGCAGGCCGAGAGCAGTTAAGACTACTGTGGTGGAGATTACGGCTGGTCCAGGTACGCCAGCTACACCAATGGAAGAAATAATACTTACTAATACCAGTGTAATATAGTCGGTCCAGTTCAGATCAATACCGAATACTTGGGCGGTAAATACAGCCACAATAGCTGGCCAAATCCCACCGCACGCATTAAAGTTCACAGATGCCCCTAACGGTGCGATAAAGCTCGCGATCCGCGGGGAGACATGAAGCCGCTTCGTAATCACTTCTAGATTGACCGGTAGGGTTGCGTAGCTGCTTCTGGTTGTGAAGGCAACGGTAATGGTTGGATACACTTTGCGGAAGAAACGAATTGGATTCACCTTCGCTACTAATAGAACCAATCCGCCAAAGATAAGTACAAAATGTATAATCATTGCTACGTACGAGGTTATAATTACACTGCCTAGCTCCTGCAACGTCTCCCAGCCATAACGTGCGGTGATTCCGGCAATCAGTGCGAATACGCCATAAGGCGTCAGGCGAATAATGAATTTCACAACCTGATGCAGTATCAGTGTCAGGGATTCAATAAGATCACGTACAGGCTTGACGGCTTCCGGTTTCTTGGAGCCAATCTTGATTATAGCCACTGCTAGGAAGATCGCGAAAATGAGTAGAGGCACAACCTTACCCGTAGCTGCTTCATTAACAGGGTTAGATGGAACAAGATCGAGGATAACCTGGGAGAAGGTCGGGATTTCACGGGCTGCAAAATCTGCGGGTACATCTTGTTGTATACCTTGGCCGGGATTGAACAGCAGCGCAACGGATAGGCCGATAATAGAAGCGATGCCCGTTGTTCCGAGGAACCAGGCGAAGGTTTTGATCCCGATTTTGCGTAGATACTCCAGATTGGTTAAGGAAGAAATGCTGTTTAATACGAGTACGAATACTAAAGGAATGACGAGCATGCGGATCAAGCTGACATAAATGCTGCCGAATGTGCTAATAGCTTTGGTCTCTAAATCGAAGTACTGAAAGAATATACCGGCAATAAGTCCGATGCCAAGTCCGATGAGTACCCGGGTACCAAATCCAATTCGTTTACGTGCCAGTAGAAACAAAATTGCAAACACAAATATGGAGGCGACAAATCCATACCAGTTCGTTTCGATGGCCGATAATAAGTTGTTATCTATGTTCACTACCAATACCCCCTTAAACCTAGTTTTTTAATGTGATTAATCCTATTGAGATCAATCTATATAGAATTTATAGTAAAGTCAATGTAATTATATGTTAAAAATAATTAATTCCGATAAAAACCATGTGAAAAATAAAAATTGATTGACAAGGCACTATGGCATGAATAATATGGAACTTAATCACAAGCCAATTGGAATCGACTGGACAGCCGGAGATTCAACGAAAGACGCGTAAATTGCGTCCCGTTGAGTCTCTTTTTTTTTACTTTAGAGAAGGGAGAGTTACGGATTTAAGGTACAAGAATGTAGTGAAGGGGTTTCTTATTTTATTTGAAAAGGATGGTACACATATGAAAAAGCTTTCGATCTCTTTGGTTGCCGCCGCTATCGTCTTCTCCGCATTGACGTATGCCGCGGTATCCGCTAACAAAAAAACAGCAGAGGCAGCACCCATTCAAGAGAGTAGTAATACAGCAGTAACCGCAGCAGCTTTACCAGCAGCTACTTCTGCGGCAGCAGTTGTTGTTCAGGCAGAAGCTACTGCGGCTGCTGTAACAGAAGCTGTCCAGCCGGAAGCTTCGGCTCCAGCAGCTGAGACAGTCACGGCAGAAGCTACTGCGGCCCCAGCCGCAGCTTTTGATTCTGCGGCGAAGGTTGTGGCTTCAGCAGCTCCAGAAGCGGGTGCAGTTCAGCCTAAAGCAGCTGCATCCCCGGCTGCGGACACCGCTAAGACGGCAACAGCTGCAACAACGGTATCTGCATCTGTTAAACCGCAAACCAGCGCGGCAACGCCTGTGCCAACTGCTGCGCCTACGACTGCTCCAAAAGCAAACGTAACCGCTAAAGCCGTTCAGCCGACCGCCGCTCCTGTTTTATCTGAACAGCCTAAGGAAACCGCCGCTCCCGTATCAAAAGCAACGGAGACACCTTCCAAAAAAGCTATAACCTTCTCTACCACAGAGGTAGTTAAAGCGACCCCGGCTCCGGTAGTTGAGTCTTCTCAACCGAAAACATCGTCTTCTGCACCTGCATCCACGGTCAGCGCACCAGCTCCTGCTCCAGCGGAAACGGTTCAGGCACCCGCACCGGCACCAGCCGCTGAGGAAGAGGTTTGTCCTTGATGAGCAGCAGGCTCATTCAGGATTCCTTTCAGCCCATTCTTCCCATAAACCTATTTAAGGCGAGGTGCACATAATGATACGACCATTAACCTTCAAAAAAATTGTAACGCTGCTGCTGGCAGCCTCCCTGCTAATCCTGCCTACTCAGGCAGGAAGAGTTTATGCTAATCCGGATACCGCAGAGGCGATAACCTCTTCACAAGGCGGCGTTAACCAGTTTGACTATTTCAGTCATGTCTATGACCGTCTAAATGATGCTAACCATGTATTTAAAACAGCGACGTATGAAGATATCGTTCATCTTTTTGAGAGTGAAGGCACATACGCTGTTCTGGTTGGCGGTGCTTGGAGCGAGAATACACAGGCTGATATCGGCTTTATCAACGAGGCAGCTAAGGAATATGGCATCTCTACGATTTATAACTTTGATACTAAGCTGGACGGGGACACCCTTCAGATTGCAGACAGCAATAATAAATTTGCCTATAAATATGTTGATCTGGTCAACAAGTATTTGAAGAATTTAAATCTGTCTTCCAAAGATGATCCAGAACGCAATGTCAGCTATACCAATACAAACGGGGAAGTTGTGACTGCTAACAAGCTCGAGTCTCCATTCTTATTGGTATACAACAAGGATCACAAGGATGCACAGGGAAATAGTGCTCCTGTCGTATCCTACCTGGATAAGAGCTATTCGTGGAATGAGTTCCTGACGAACGGAACACTTGATGCGGCGAAGGTTAATGCGTATAAAACATCAGTAAGTGAGGTGCTGGGTGCCGCTACCCAATATGACACTATCGACGAGTCGGCTTATATCAAGGCGGCATTTAATAAGAACTATGAAGGGGAAAATGAGGGCAAACCTACGATCTTCAACGAAGCGGATGGCACGCTTGTTTATGAACATGTGACCTATCATCAGCTGAAGCAAATTTTAGCGAGTGAGGGAAACTATGCGATTTTGTTAGGCGGCTCGTGGTGCCCTAACACGCAAGCGGTGATTAAATATATCAACGAATATGCCAAAAAACATAATATCCATAAGATCTACTTCTTCGACACTAAGCTGGATGCTGGTGTGACCGTTGCTGAGCCTAATAACAACAGCGGCACTAAGGGCAGTGCGAATCCGCATAATAATAATGAGCTTCAGATTAGAACCACCAATCATCCGTATGCGCAGCTTTATGTTGATCTGGTTCGTACTTATCTGACCAATATCAAGACCGAAAACAATACAACTGCTAAACCAACTGTAATTAGTTATGTAGACGGACTTGGAAACACTGTGAGCGGAGACAGACTTCAGGTTCCATATCTGTTCACTTATAACAAGGACAACAGGGATGCAGGAGGCAAAAACACACCGATTCTAGGGCATGTTGAACTTATGTACAGCTGGACGAATATCCAACCGGATTACGTGCAGGCTAATTACCCAATCGGAGCGAGATACAATAACACTACAACAGCACTGGATAAAATATTCTCCAGGCTCGAAGCTGTGCCGGCAGGACTTACGGGTGTAGCACCAACAACGGCCGACAATAAGGATGGGCAAATTGTAGGCACCAGTGCAGCATTGGAATTTAAGCTTGCTGGAGACGAGGCTTACACCCCAGTTTCGGGATCAGCTATCACAGGGCTTGCACCTGGTGTATATAAGGTAAGATATGCCGCAACATCGGGCTATCAAGGGCCAACCTCCGCAGCTGGACCCACAATCATTCCTTATAATGCTGGCGAAGACGTAAGTGTGGAAGTTCCTGCTTACACGCATCAACAAGCAGCCCCGACAGGACTGGTAGGTGTAGCGCCTACTTCTGAAGCTAATGATGATGGGCAAATTACGGGTTCTGCTGAAGGACAGGAGTATAAAGGCGTTGGAGAAGTTGATTATAAGCCTGTAACAGGTGTAGCCATCACTGGTCTTACTCCGGGCTTCTATAATGTGCGATATGCGGCAAAAGAGGGATACAGCGTTGGTAAAGACGCTACAGTTGAGGTCCCGGCATATGGTGAGCAAGCGGCACCTACAGGATTAGTAGGTGTAGCACCAACCAGTGCAGCTAATGATGACGGTAAAATTATAGGAACTACGAAAGCGCTGGAATATAAGCTGTCTACGGTTACCGATTATGTCTACGCATCAGATGTAGAGATTGTTGGACTGGTGCCGGGTATCTATCAGGTAAGATACGCAGCTAAAGAGGGATTTAACGCGGGTAGAGCAGCAGATGTAATCGTTCCAGCATTCACTGCGGAACAAGCAGCTCCAACTGGGTTACAGGGAGTTGCTCCTACCTCGGCAGCGAACAACGATGGAAGAATTACGGGAACCACGACAGCCTTAGAATATAAGCTGTCTAGTGTAACTAATTATGTGTATGCACCAGATAAAGAAATTACAGGATTAATACCGGGCACGTATCAAGTGAGATACGCAGCCAAAGAAGGTTATAAGGCAAGTCCAGCGACTGACATTGTGGTTCCGGCCTATGTGCCTATTTCAGATCCTGGAACAGGTGGATCGGGTGGCAATTCTACACCGAGCACGACTACACCAACACCATCAGCAAGCCCGCAACTGGTTGCTGCGGCAACAGCAGGGAATACCGTGAACCTATCAGCAACAGCAGTAACTAAAACGGATAAAACCACAGGAGTTACTACTGCAACGATCACAAAAGAAACGGCTGCTGAATTTGTGAGTCTCGCTAAGAAGGCAGAAGCTGATGGGAAGAAGGCTGTTCTTGAAATTAAAGTTGCAGCTACTTCGGATTCTCAAACAGCTGATCTTACTCTTCCAAGAAGCATAATTAATGAGTTAGCCGCCGGAACGAAGGTGGAGATTACCATTGATTATGAGAATGTGGGTACGATTACGTTCGATGCCAAATCATTGGCGAGCATTAGTGCAGCTTCAGATGCCGGAGACATCATTGTTAGAATCGCGAAGGTGTCATTAACGGCAGAAGGCAAGGCGGTTCTCGGAGACAGACCGGTTTATGACTTGTCGGTTATAGCGGGTGAAAGTACGATTTCCACCTTCGGTGGGGGGAGTGTTCGTATCAGCGTACCGTATGTGCTGCAAGCAGGAGAACGGTCAGATGCGGTTATTGTGTATCACATTAACAGCACTGGAAGCTTGGACAATGTACGTGGAAATTACAATGCCGCCAAGGGAACTGTAGATTTCGTAACCACACATTTCTCCCAATATATTATTGGATATAATCAGGTGAGCTTTGCAGATGTTCCAGAGGCATCATGGTATAGCCATGCAGTAGGTTTCTTGGCAGCACGCAGTATCACATCTGGTACGGATGCCGAACATTACAGTCCGAATGCTGCAATCACTAGAGGGCAGTTCATCGTCTTGTTGCTCAAGGCTTATGACATCACACCGGATGCCATTGCTGCTGATAATTTTGCAGATGCAGGCAATACGTACTATACGAATTATCTTGCTACAGCTAAGCGTCTTGGGGTAGCAACGGGTTCTGGAGATAATCAATTCCAGCCAGATATTCAGATCACTAGGCAGGAGCTATTTACACTCTTGTACCGCTCGCTTGTAGCGCTAGGTGAACTGCCATCTGAGAAGACGGCGGCCACGCTTTCTGGCTTTAGCGATGCTGGACAGATCGCTGGTTATGCACAAGAAGCCCTTCAAGCGCTGGTAGAGAGAGGCATAGTGACCGGAGCGAACGGTAAACTCAATCCGAAGGAAGTCACTACAAGAGCAGAAGCAGCACAGGTTATTTACAATTTGCTATCCAAATAATCAGCCACTAAGACATAGCGGACGTCACATAAGTAGCGTCAACTATGAATGCGGCGAATTGGTTTGACTAAGGCAGCAGAGCAGCGATTCCTCCTTTATTGGAGTATCGCTGCTCTGCTTTTTTGTTTGTTAGCTGGCTGGTTGCACTTGCCCTGTCCGCTTGTCCTCTTGCCCGCTTGATTCAGCAGCTCATTCATTATCGGCGCGGCTTTCGGACCCGGATGACGTTATTTTCCGCTTTCCAGCCTTTGGGGCATAGTTTCGGACTCCAGCGACGCTATCACTTAGAAAAAGATGCGTTTAGGGTGGTTTTCATGCTGATAGCGACTATGGGGTCCTTTAGCACTCCAAATGTGGGAAAAAGCCGCGTATAAGGTCAGCTGTGTCCGCTAGCGTGCTCGCTCTCTTACTTATAAATGCTACCCGACCAAACGTACGCTGATCTTAGGCCGGTTTGCTCAAATAAAGGGGGTGCCAACAGCCATTTCGTGGCATCGGTGGCGCTGCCTTTCGCTATAAATCTCTAGTGGGTGGCCTAATGGCCACTCTTTTTTTAACTAGACATAAGATTAGCAGACTAAATCATGGAAGAGGATTCTACTAAATGATACAATTATTGTAATTACATAAAGTAGTAATATTTCACATTATTGATTAGTTACTAGAAAGGGGACTGAGATATGGGTTTAGCTGACGATCCGGTCATAGCGATTTCAGGTTTATGGATGAACTATACAGACCGAATGGTGCTAAAGGGAATTGATCTTAAGGTATATAGAGGACAAATTATTGGTTATATCGGCCCTAACGGGGCAGGCAAGAGTACAACGGTGAAGATTATGCTCGGTCTGGTAGAAGGATATAACGGTAAAGTGGAGATTTTCGGTAAGGATATTGCCGATGGAGATGTTTCTTACAAGAAACGTATAGGTTATGTGCCGGAGGTAGCCGAATTATATGATAGCCTCACTGCAAGAGAGTATCTAACCTTTGTTGGCGAGCTGTATGGGTTAGGCCGCGCGGAGGCGGACTACAAGGCCAAAAAATTAACTACACTGTTAGGTTTGGAGAAGTCTTACGATATGCGGATTTCTTCGTTCTCAAAAGGGATGAAGCAAAAGGTGCTGCTTATCTCCAGCATGCTGCATGACCCTGATATTTTATTCCTGGATGAACCGCTGAGTGGTTTGGATGCTAATAGCGTGATGATAGTGAAGGAGATTTTTGCATCGCTGGCAGCAAGGGGGAAGACCATTTTTTACTCCTCACATATCATGGATGTGGTTGAGAAAATCAGCAGCCGGATCATTTTGATTGATGGCGGGGATATTGTGGCGGACGGAAGTTTTGCAGAGCTGAAGGAGAAAGGCCGCGAAGGGACGCTTGAAGATATTTTCAATCAATTAACCGGATTTGATAAATACCGTGATATCGCTGGTGAATTTGTTGCGGTCATGCAGGAGCAAGAGGTATCCTCTTATGACTGATTTCTTCGTGCTGAGGCTGTTGGATAAGCTGCGGGGTGCCTTTATAAGATTTGGAGTCGATTACGACACCATGCGGAGTATTTTACAGATCAAACTGACCATGGACGGAAGAAGAACGCCTACAGCGCTTGCAGGTATGCAGAAAAAGGAGAACGCTAAAGAAGGTTCACCCTTGCGATTACAGTGGATTTATTTACTGTTTGGTTTAATATTAATTCCGCTAACGCTATCCAAGGATCACTATATGCTGCAAATGAGCTTAACCTTTGGGATCATTATGTTTTTTGTCTCCACAACCCTGATCTCTGACTTTTCTTCAGTAATGCTTGATTTACGTGATAAAAATATTCTTTTTTCCAAACCCGTCAACCGTACCACCTTAAATATGGCCAAAACCATCCACGTACTTCTCTACTTAGGGACAGTTACATTGTCGATCACTGGTCCATCTTTGGTATTCAGCCTATTTAAGCAGGGTATCGCTTTTTTTCTGATGTATGCGGTGACAATTGTCTTGTTAGACTGTTTTATCCTCGTAATAACTGCACTGCTCTACCTGATGATCATGCGGTTTTTTGATGGGGAGAAGCTCAAGGATATTATAAATTATACGCAAATCCTTTTGACGATCGGAATAATGGTGGGCTATCAATTCATCTCCCGGTTGTTCAACCTCACTGAGCTTGGCGCTGCTTATCATCCTGCTTGGTGGCAGTACTTTATTTTTCCGGTTTGGTTCGCGGCTCCGTTTGAACTGTTGCTTGGTGGAGCTAGAGAACCCTATTACTTCATTCTTTCAATGCTGGCTTTGATAACCCCACTTGTACTGATCGCAGCCTATATTAAGCTGATGCCGCAGTTTGAACGGAATTTGCAAAAGCTGGCGGAGCAAGGCTCCGGTGGAAAAGACAAGGGCCAGATCGCAGAGTGGCTCTCGCGCAGAGTATGCAAGGAACCGGCAGAGGGGATTTTCTTTCGGTTTACTTGGTCCATGATGAAGAATGAGCGCGATTTTAAGCTGAAGGTCTATCCTGCACTTGGCTTTTCTATCGCATTCCCGTTTATTTTTATATTTGGTATATTGCAGAATAGTTATGATGGTTCCCTTAAAGGTTCAAAAGTGTACTTGTTAATCTATTTCTGCACGATGTTAATGCAGACTGTAATACAGATGCTACGATACTCTACAAGTTATAAAGGAGCTTGGATTTATAGGCTGATTCCTTTACCCGATAGCACGCCTATTTACCGTGGGATGCTTAAGGCGGCACTGCTACGGCTAGTCTTGCCTTTATTTGCTGTAGATGCGGTATTGTTCATTCTGTTGTTCGGTGTGCACATTGTACCTGATTTAGTAGTGGTATTATTCGCCATGCTGATTTTCTCAGTCATCTGCTTTCGTGTTTATCCGCGGAGCTTACCTTTTTCAGAGCGTTATGAGGCAGCCAAACAAAAGGATTACACTGGAGTCGCCTTCATGCTTATGTTTTTGCTGATGGGGATGGCGGGTATTCATTACGTCTTCACTTTATTTACCGGAGGAATTTACATCTATCTGTTAGTTCTGGTAGTTTTGAATCAATGGTTATGGCGAAAGACCTTCCCCAAAACCCCATCAACCACAGGTCACATATCCAACTTTTCGGGGTAAGTGAATGCGTCAAATATGGACATTTTTTGCCGACATAAAAAAAGGGTATAAATTCCAGTATTTTCTTAGACAATCGGCTGAATACAAGGTAGAATACATCTAAAGTTGCTTTTCAGGGATAACCTATAATCTTTACGCACTCTTCCATTTATCTGATATTCGTGTACTGATTTTTTACTTGAGAAATACGCTGCAGCGATTACGGTATTCAAAACCGGTGAAGAGGTTAACTAATGGATAAAATGGGAATCCACTATAACGTTTGGATTGTTTTACTATCATTTGCGCTAGCGGCGACTGCAGCTTATTCCGCGCTGAATCTGATCTCGCAAGTCCCTCGTTCGTTTGGGAAAGTTCGTCGCTTATGGTTAATATCGGGGGCATGTGTACTCGGCAGTGGCATATGGTCGATACATTATGTAGGGATTATGGCGAGCCGTTTTCCTTTTAGCGTGAATTATTATCCAGGCAGGGCTGTATTATCGTTATTGGTTGGGGTGTTGTGCTGCTATTCGGCATTCCGGATTACGTTTGTGCCACGTTTAAGAAAAAGTTGTTTAATAGTTAGTGGTGTTCTTCTAGGCAGCGGAATTTCGGCTATGCATTATATCGGAATGTCCTCCATGAAGATCGCAGCGGAGATTCATTATGAGATATGGACTCAGACATGTGCTGTAATCCTCGTTATGCTCTCGTCTTTTATCGGATTATTTCTATTTCACAAGTTTAAAGACTATGTGGGTTTTAACCGCTGGAAGTTATACTCTGCTCTCTTTATCGGATTTTCGGTGACTGGATTGCATTATACGAGTGTAAGGGCGACTCATTTTGAATATAACGGTCTGCTAGGCAATACAACTTTTTTTATGGAGACTGATGTTATTCTTTTAATGGGAGTGTCCTTGGTAACGCTATTTATGCTTGCGATTTCTGGTGGTGCTGTATTTCTGGACCGGCATGTGCTGGAACGGATGGCTTATTATGATCCGCTAACCGATCTTCCGAACAGGCATGGCCTGGTACGTTATTTTAAAGATGAATTTTTCGGGAGTAGATCTGGCGCCGTATTTTTTGTGGATCTGGATCGGTTTAAGTCGATTAATGATACGCTTGGACATGATATAGGGGACTTGTTACTGCGAGAGGTCGCTATAAGATTAAGACGCTCTGTAGGAAGTAAGGGCAAGGTCTTTCGTTTGGGCGGAGATGAATTCCTGATCGCTCTTCCAGATTGTACTGTGGAGGATGCGCAAGAGGAAGCAGAGCACATTTTATATGAGCTTAAGAAATATTACAGTATTCAAGGTAATGAGCTATATGTTACTGCAAGCGTTGGGATCAGTATGACCCCTACGCATGGAACTGACCGCTCAGCGTTAATGAAGGCAGCCGATACAGCTCTTTATACCTCTAAGGATTCGGGTAAGAATAAATTCAGTGTGTTCGATCAGGAGATGAACCGCCATCAGCTGCGACGGATGTCGCTGGAGAAGGATCTTCGTAAAGCGCTGGCACGCTCCGAATTTATGGTTGTGTACCAGCCAAAATGGGATTCGTATATGAACGTTACCGTGGGTCTTGAAGCACTGCTGCGTTGGCGGCACCCTGAACATGGGATAATCTCCCCGGCTGAATTCATTCCCATTGCAGAGGAAACGGGACTGATTGTCCCGATTACCTATTGGATGCTGCATGATGTATGCAGCCAGAACATGCTTTGGCATAAGGAAGAGATAGCAAATGTCGCAGTCTCTATTAATATGTCAGCACGGATGTTTGAGGGCGGGGGCTTATACGATGTTGTAGAAGAAGCACTCACACGTTCAGGTCTAGAGCCGCATTTCCTTGAACTGGAGATTACAGAGTCCATTGCGATGAATAACATGGAAGAGACGGTTGCGCAGCTCTCCAGACTTCGGGCACTTGGGGTAAGGGTATCACTGGATGACTTTGGGACAGGCTTTTCATCCCTTGGTAATTTAGATGAGATTCCAGTTAACACACTCAAGATTGATCAAGTGTTTATTCGTAAGAGCAAGATGCATTCCAAGAAAGCCATTATCAGTAATATCATTGCGATTGCCACCAATCTTAATATGGAGGTCGTGGCGGAAGGCGTGGAGACACCAGAGCAGATTGAGCTGCTGCAATCCTTAGGCTGCAGAGTGATGCAGGGTTATTATTATGGGCGGCCAATGCCGGTGCATGAGCTGGGCCAGTGGTTTATAGCGAATACAGCAGTATCGTAGCAGATGATCTCAATACATAGAATAAGGGGCTAGCGTCTAAGCAGAATATCTCTGCTTGGATGCTAGCCCCTTTGCTATTAAGAAACCTTAAATCGTTCAATCAGAATTTGCAGCTTCTCAGCTAGGGAGGACAGGAAAGCTGCTGCAGACTCAACTTCCTCCATTGCGGCAAGCTGTTCTTCTGAGGAAGCGGATAATGTCTCTGCACTGCTGGCTGTCTGATTAGCGACATTTACGATATTCTGAAGGGTTGTAACGAGACGGTCGGAGATCAGCGAAAGCTGGCGAACCGTTCCTGAGATCTGCTGGCTTTGTGAGGCCATTCCCGAGACAGACATTTCAATCTCCGAGAAGGACTGGCCTGCCGTGGCAATCATTTCTCTGCCGTGCTCCATCTCTTCTGTAGAGCGTTTCATAGTTTCTCCAGCCTGATCCATCTGGTTCACGATGATGTTGACCAGTTGGCCAATTTGTGCAGCGGAATGGGCTGAGCGCTCAGCCAGCTTACGTACGGAATGAGCAACGACCGCGAACCCTCTTCCCTCTTCTCCAGCTCTTGCGGCTTCAATCGCTGCATTCAGGGACAGGAGATTGGTTTCTTCTGCGATGCTGGCAATAGTACCCACGATATTTTCAATTTCTTTGGAATAACCACCCAAGGTTTCAATAATGAGTGCTAGGTCGGTAATACTGTCACTTACGACTCTCATCTGCTGTGTGGTGGAATCCATTGCCTCACGGCCTGTACGTGCTTTATTAGCGTTGCTGACCGCATTATTCATTGCGTTATCTGCATTGCCTGCAATCTCTGTGATGAAACGAGACAGGTCTTGTACAGACTTATATTCACCCTCCATATTCTGCAGCTGTGAATTCGCGGTATCGGCAAGTTCAATCGTAACATTGACGCTATATTCACCGGCCCGGTTGGTTTCCTGCGCACTGGCGGAGAGCTCTTCGGAAGAGGAGGCTACCTGCATGGAGGTCTCATTGACCTCGGTAATAAGTAAGCGCAGGCTTTGGGTCATGTCATTGAAATTACGGGCTAATGTACCAATCTCATCCTTGCTGTTGAATAAAATAGGATTATGAGTAAGGTCGCCCTGTGCAACAAGATTGACCCCTTTGGACAGCTTCGTTAACGGACTAATCATTCGGCGGATTAACAGATAAGCTGCCACAATAGCTATAACCAGAATGGAAGCACCGATAATAAAAGGCTGAACAATGATATCTTGAGTTCGGTCTTGAATTATGGAGCCATCGAAATTAATAGCCATCAGCGCAACTATAGGTTTAGATGGATCATGATCCTGATAGATGGGGCCGTAACCTGTCTTAAGTGAGGTACCTTCGTATGTATAAACCTTGGAGTAGGAGGAATGCTTGGACTCAGTGATATGTTGCTTAACTTCAGCTGGGAAATAAAAAGTATCGCCTGCTTTATAACCTCTAGCCTGGAAGCTTGAATCTGCGGCAAGTACTTTTCCGTCTAAGGATAAGATGAATGCCTCTTTAAAAATAGCCTTATGTGCTACAATCCAACCGATTCGATCCTCTACAGCCTCCAGTTTACTTTGATCGCCTGCCAACAATGCAGAAATGTCTGCGGGGTCAATCAGGCCGGTTGTAATATTAGCGCATCCTACCAATTCGATACCTGCGGCTTCGTCTACTTGCTTATAAGCTGTACGGTATCCGAAAAACCCGATGGATGATCCTACAAGAAGTAAGACGACGAACATCATCCAAGTTAATTTAGTTGCTAATTTCATTCTTCGCACCAACCTTGACAAATTATGTTCTCAGTGATAATAGCTCTCACCTCTACGATTATATCGTATTGATATGCTTATAACCTTACATGGAATATAGTATTTCTGTGTCGGAAATTGGAGAATCGTGGAAGTTTGCGCTTTCCATCATGCTTTCAATGGTTTAGTAGACAAAACCATTGAATCATAACCAGTTCTAATGGTACGCTTGAGTTATTAAAAACGGATTGGGGTTGAACAAATATGCCACATCAAATAGATCCGTTAATAGATCGTCTAGGACTATCCATGTGGAGAGTACAGCGTAAGATTATGTCTCAAATGTCTTTGCACAAAGAACTCGGACTTACGGTGCCACAGATGGGTCTGTTAAATATGATAGCGAAAGAAAAGAAGTCGCGGGTGGTACAGCTGGCAGAATGTATGGAGGTCAAATCCAGTGCGGTGACGGTGATGCTGGACCGTTTGGAGGTGCTGGGTTATATCAAACGTGAGCCGGATGGGAAGGATCGGAGAGCGGTTGTAGTGACGATCACCGAAAAAGGTCAGCAGGTGCTCGAAGAAGGACATTTCCGGTCCAAAGAACTGCTGGCGGAGCATTTATCCATACTGAAGCCCGAAGAACTACGCAACTTTGCAGAGTATTACCGTATGATCGAGGACCAGGAGCGTTAGTCAGCTAAGCTTCGGAATGGATATCTTTATAAAAACAGCAGAGCAGCGGTTCTCCTTATTGGAGAATCGCTGCTCTGCTGTTTTTGTTCGTTGGCTGCCTACGCCCTGTAATTTATTGTTTAGGTTGTTTGTCAGGCAACTGAGTGATATAGCTGTGGGAAAGCTGTAAAAGCCTCAAGGCACGGTTATATTCGTCTTCAGTGGCACTCGGCGTTGTTCCATTGTTATAAATAGAGTACTGAGTATTGTCTTCAAAGCTGTTACCAGGAATAAGCAATCCTGAGCTGGCAATGAATGAACCAGAAGGTAAATAATATCGTTCTGGCAGCAAATTATAAGTCTGACTGAGTAGATCTTGACCAAAATATACGTTATTCTCTAATGAAATCCCAAGCAGACTGGCTGCGGTTGGCATGATATCTACTTCCCCGCCTACTTCGTCAATGGTCTGCGATGCTACGCCAGCACCTGCATGAATAAGCAGAGGGATGTTCATCATATCCGCATAACTGTATTCATGACCATAGATTTCAGTCATCAATTCTTTATCATCATGATCGAGGGAATAAATCGGCAATCCCATATGATCTCCATAAATCATGATTACACTATTGTCCCAGACACCATTTGCTTTTAGCTCTTCTACAAAATGTCCAAAAGCATCATCCGCATAGTTCTGGGAACGGATATAGTCACCAACAAAAGTACCTTCATAACGCTCCGGCAGCTTCATGCGGTATTTTTCTTCCGGAATAGTAAAAGGGTGATGCGCTGACATTGAAATGACTTGAGCGTAAAAAGGCTGCTCCTGTTGGTCCATTTCTTTTAGTTTATCGGCTGTCTTACTGTAGAGCGTATCATCAGAAGCTCCAAAGAAGAAGACATCATCTTCACCAAAAAATTTGCGGTCATAATAATGATCGAAGCCGAGGGAGTCATACAGCTCGCCGCGGTTCCAGAATTCTACGACATTGGTGTGGAAGGTTGCTGTCTGATATCCATTTTCTTTAAGCACGCGTGGCAGACTTGGAAGTACCTTATCCACATAAGACATCGTTGCCGCTCCACGTGGAGGGATGTAGAAGGAAGTGTTAACTACGAACTCTGCATCCGACGTATTCCCTTGGCCAACCATTTGATAGAAATTAGGGAAGTAAAGACTATCCTTCATTACCTTGTTCAGGTTCGGTGTAATTTCTTGACCGTCTAATTTAAGTCCCAGCAAGAAATTCTGGAAAGATTCCATTTGAAGAATAATAAGGTTCTTGCCTTTAGCGATGCCTTGAAGTGGAGAACTAGCCGCAGTATTAATCCCCTTCAATTTGTTGATGGCATCCTGTGTAATGTCACTTGAATCGACTAGCTCAGGCTCTTCTTTAGCGAAGATCGTATAAGCTTCATAATTAAGAATTCCCATTTCTTGAGCTTTCTTAATTTCGTTCATACTGGCCTTATTAGGCAAGATGTTGAACAAACATAAAGCAAGTGAGACTGCAAACAGAACACTATACTTAAGTTTTCCGCCACGGCGGTGGTTGATATTCTCTTTCTTATAGACCCGGCCTTTTTTATTAAAGAAGAAGTAGACGCCAAGAATAATGATGTCTGTAAAAATCAGCAGGTAGTATGGATCCATTAGTGAGAATACGCTGTTGCTGACGGCGGTGACTTGATTCACCTGCTCCGCTGCATGGTAAGTCACAATAACACCGTAATATTTAAAATACATAATGGCTGCGAAGAAAATGGCTGTCACTAATAAATTTACGGTCATGTAATATCCGAGCTTGCGCTTGGAACCAAAACGTTCAATGATACAGAAGAGCGCCCAAGCAAAGGGGATTTCAGTTAATAATGATTTCCAGGGCAATATATCGTCAAAGATTACGCCCCATGCCAAGAAAGCTTTTAGAATAAAAATTATTGTGAAAAACACAAAAGGTTTAACGATCCACTGTTTAAAGTTAAAGGATGACACAGCTTCGCCTTCTTTCTACATGATAAAACGCCATTTCCCGGCTAGGAAGAAACAGCGCCCAGACAAAATAATTCCATAGTAATTAAATTTATTATGCAGGGCTGGCTATAGAATGTCAAAAATCGAGAACCTAAGTATAAGCTTAGTGAAGCGCGTAAAGTTGAACACAAAGGGTTGAAGCTGACGCTCCTGCTCTCATGCAGGGTTATACAGCGAATTCAGGACTAAAATGGCAATTGGGAACAAAAAGGATATATGGATAATAAAAGGAGGTGATGCTGGATGAGCTCTACAGTAGCTTTATCAGTTAGAACTCTCGTTGAATATGTTTTTCGCAGCGGAAGCATTGAACCTGGCTTTCATGGAACGGGCGCTATGATCGAAGGCACAAGAATTCATCAGAAGATCCAAAAGCAATATAAGGAAGGTGACCGCAAGGAGGTTTATTTGAAAACGGAGATTCCTTATGGAAACCTGCTTTATGTTGTAGATGGGCGTTGTGATGGATTGCTTGTCTCGGAGGATGGGAGCTTTACGGTCGAAGAAATCAAATCAACCTCCGGACTGCTGGATTTACTGGATGAAGGACATGAGGTTCATTGGGCACAGGCGCTGATGTACGCATATATGGTGGCTCTGGAGCAAGAGCTTTCTTCTATTCAGGTTAAGCTTACCTATGTCCACCGGGCCACTGATGAGCAAAAAAGCTTGTACCGAACGTTGTCTTTTGAAGAACTGATTTCATTTGTGAATGACACAGTGGCTAGATATGCTCCATACGCTGAGATGATGGTTCGTCATGATGCTAAGAAGGAGCAGAGTCTTCGGGAGTTGAGCTTTCCGTTCTCCTCTTATCGAAAGGGACAACGTCATTTTGCAGGAGCTGTATACAAGTCCGTCGTGGAAAAGGTCAGTCTGTTCGCTCAAGCCCCCACAGGTATCGGGAAAACAATGTCGACGTTGTTCCCTGTCCTTAAAGCGATGGGCGAAGGACAAGCTAAAGGATTGTTCTATTTAACGGCAAAGACGGTTACCCGTTTTGCCGCGCAGGAAGCCATCTCGCTGTTGCTAACGCAGGGTCTTCAGCTGCATGTCATCACACTTACCGCTAAAGAGAAGGCCTGTTTTCGCGAAGAGGGGATATGTGGTAAGGATTCCTGTCCTTATACGGATGGTTATTATGACCGGATCAACGAGGCATTAATGGATCTGTTAGAGCATGAGACGCTGATGAGCAGAGACACCCTTGCACTGTATGCTCACAAACACAAAGTGTGCCCATTTGAGTTCTCGTTGGATGCAGCCTATGCCTGTGATGCTGTGATCTGCGATTACAATTATATATATGATCCTCGCATCAGTCTGAAACGGCTAACAGAGGAAAGAAAGAGAGAAACGGTACTTCTAGTAGATGAAGCACATAACCTGGTAGACCGGGGACGGGAGATGTTCTCCGCCTCTTTGCTGAAAGCCCCTTTCCTGGAAATCCAGCGCCAATATAAAGAAATGAACCGGAATTTGAGTACAGCCGCTAAATCGGTGAATGCTTTTTTCATCTCCCTTCGCAAAATTTGCAATGAAGAGGGGCAAGGGCAGTGGGACTCGTTCCCGGAGGAGCTGCCGACTTTGCTTGAGATATTTTCTTTGGAGGCGGAACAGGAGCTTATTAACCCGAGCTCCAGTATTGTCTCACTGAATGGGGAAGGAGAAGGGGAAAATGTCCTCTTGGATACCTATTTTGCAGTTCAGGGCATGCTCCGCACCTTTAAGACCTATGATGAACGCTACATTACCTATGCGGAGGTTCGTAGAGGGGATGTCTATCTCAAGCTATTCAATTTGGATCCCTCGCATCTGCTACGGCAGATGTCCAAGAGCTTTCGCAGTCAGATCCTGTTCTCAGCTACACTTTCTCCATTATCTTACTACCGGGATATGATTGGTGCTGCGGAGGAAGATTACAGTTTAACCGTGTCTTCCCCTTTTCAGAAAGAGCAGTGGGAAGTAACCGTCTTACCTGTCTCCACACGTTATCATGACCGGGAAGCCTCCCTAGTTCCGTTGACTAAAGCACTGAGCCAAATGGTCTCTAAAAAGGGCAACTATCTGGTGTTTTTTCCTTCGTACCTCTATTTGCAAAACGTATATCAGGCCTTTACGGAGTATTACCCTGAAATCCGGACATTGATGCAGGATACTGGCATGAGCGAGCAAGCTAGAGAAAGTTTTTTAGCCGCATTTAGTCCAGATAATGACGAGACGTTATTGGGATTTGCTGTACTTGGAGGGATTTTTTCAGAAGGTGTGGATCTGCCAGGGGATCGCCTCAATGGGGTTATGGTTGTTGGCGTTGGCCTGCCACAGCTTGGTCTTGAACGCAATCTGCTGCGTCAATATTTTAATGCCAGAGGAAAAAATGGCTTTGATTATGCCTATGTCTATCCGGGAATGTGTAAGGTACTCCAAGCCGGAGGCAGGTTGATTCGCAGCGAGACGGATACGGGCATTATCGTGTTGGCGGATGACCGTTTTTTGCAGAGTCCATATATGCATTTGCTTCCCGAAGAATGGAGAGATTATCTTATACGCTCATAAGAGGTTATAATCTACGAAAGGGTATTCATAATCAATCGGCAGGAGGAAATAATATGACAATAAAAGTGGGTATTGTGGGTACAGGTTGGTTCTCTAAGGTACATGCTGATTTGCTGGCAGGGATGGCTGATGTCCAGTTGCAGGCAGTCTGTGGAAGCAGTAAAGCCAAAGGCGAAGATATGGCACGTCCATATGGAGCTGCTGGATATGGTAATATTACAGAGATGTTGGATGCGGAGAAGCTTGATGCTGTTTATATCTGTGTGCCTCCACAATCTCATGGTGCGATTGAACGTTCATTAATCAAGAGGGATATTCCCTTTTTTATAGAAAAGCCGCTTAGTATGACTACTGAAATTCCTGCCAGCTTGCTGCAAGATATTAAAGAACATAATTTATTGACCTCGGTAGGCTACCATTTCCGCTATCAAGAGAATGTTAAAAGGCTCAAGGAAACATTACGTGGTGACAAGATCGGTATGGTCATGGGCCAGTGGATGGGCGGCATGCCGGGCGTAGCTTGGTGGCGTGATCAGGAGCAATCTGGAGGACAGTTCACCGAGCAAACCACTCATATCGTCGATTTGGTGCGTTATCTGGCAGGAGAGGTAAAAGAAGTATACGGCATGTTCGGAAATCGAATTATGCATGAGCAGCATGAAGGTGTGAGTGTAGCCGATGTAGGTACCGTATCTCTGAAGCTTGAGAATGGAATCATAGCTAATATTTCAAATACATGTGTGCTGCCTGATCCGGTAGGAAGTGTAGGTCTTAGTTTCTATAATGATCGGGGATTGCTGGACTGGAACCCGGATCGTCTCTTGGAAGTGCGAAGTGGCAATAGCACCGAATTTGAAAACACAGGAAATCCATATTTAGTGGAAAGTGAAGCTTTTCTGTATGCTGTACGGACAGGAGATCGTTCGCGTATTCTCAGTGACTATGAGGATGGATTCAAGACGCTTAAAGTAACTTGTGCGGCTTACGAGTCCGCACAAAGTGGACTTCCGGTTAAATTCTAAGTTTGGATTCTTAAAAAAAGGACATGCCGCCTTAGATGTGCTAAAGAGACATGTCCTTGGCTCAAGCTGGGTTAGCCTAGTGGAGGAATATTGCGAGTAAAGCTGGCGCCACACCTATGGATAACAGCGCGGACAGAATCATCGCAATACTGGAGATGGTTCCGGTCAGCGAACTAAGCTCGAAGGCCTTGGATGTTCCTGTACCATGCGCAGCGGTTCCCAGCGATACACCACGCGCGATTTCATTGTCAATGCGGAAGATGCGGAGTACTGTAGGGCCCATCATTGTACCGAGTATCCCGGTAATGATGACGAAGACTGCAGTAATACTCGGTACGCCGCCGATACTTTGCGAGATGCTCATAGCGATCGGTGTAGTCACCGAACGTGGAACCAGACTGGCTGCCAGATCGCCGCTGACATGCAGCCATTTGGCGAGCAGAATGGAAGAGATCACCGCTGTTATCGTCCCTGACAGCACGCCTGCCGCAATTTCGGCGGCGTGCTTTTTGAGTACCTTGAAGTTTTTATGCAGAGGGATTGCAAAGGCCATAGTTGCCGGTTGCAGCAAATCCGTCAGCCATTTGCCTCCCGCATTGTAAGAATCATAAGTAATGCCTGTGATGAGTAAGAAGATAATCATAAGCACGGGTGTAATGATCAATGGAGAGGTGTACACTTTGCCACTAGAAGCATAAATGCGTTTCGCCAGTAGATATACAGCAACCGTAAGACCGAAGAATAATAGAGCGTTTAACATGATCCTTTCCGCTCCTTTGCTTTGTAAATTCTACTGGTAAGTAATCCGGAACTGGCCATTACAACAATCGTACCCAAAATGACCACCGCGAGGATTCGTAAACCATCAGTTTCCAGAATATTGGCGTATTTCATTACGCCGATAGCAGATGGAATAAAGAACAGCAAGAGCTCAGCCAGTAGCCAAGAAGCACCAACTTCAACCCAATTCAGATGAATGACACCAAACTCAAGCAGAAGAAACAATATAATCATTCCGAGTATGCTTCCGGGAATAGGGATATGCAAAAATGGGGTTACAGCATTGATTAGTAATGAGAATAGGGCGAGTCCCGCTACCTGCAGCAAGCCTATAACAATCTTTTTCATAAGGCTTCGCTCCTTTCATGATAATGAAAGTTTACATCAATTGTTTTCATAGGTAAAATGAATAGATTGAATAAATGACATTCCTTTTGTCTATGGATCGGAGGTTGGAAAATGGATATCCGACAATTAGAATATTTCGTCCAAGCAGCACGAATGAAAAGCTTTACTCGGGCTGCCGAATCCTTATATATTTCACAACCTACGATCAGTAAAATGATCCGGAATATGGAGATCGAGCTGGAAGCTGATCTGTTTTACCGTGAAGGAAAAAGTGTCCGGCTTACAGATGCGGGGGAAATTCTATTCACCAAAGCGCAAAATATCGTGGAGTCGTTCGCCAGCTTGTCTTCTGAGCTGGATAGCTTACGAAATTTGGAGCAGGGCCACATCCGCATCGGTCTGCCTCCAATGGTAGGAGCGAGCTTTTTTCCTTCGGTGATTGGTCAATTTCATAAACGTTATCCCCAGGTTACTATTCGTCTGCATGAGGATGGCGCGAAAAAAGTGGAGGATGACGTGGAAACGGGCTTGCTGGATATCGGAATGGTTGTGCTGCCTGTAAATACAGCCAAACTTCATTGCTTCACCTTTGTTGAAGAGAAGCTGAATCTTATTTTACCTGTTGGACATAGATTGGCCGAGGCAGACCTTGTTCCGTTAAGTGAACTAGCCGAAGAGGAGTTTGTGCTGTTCCGGGAGGATTTCACGCTGCATGATCGGATTATTACGGAATGTGTGAAGGCGGGATTTCAGCCTAAGGTTATCTATGAGAGCTCCCAATGGGACTTAATTAGCCGTATGGTGGCTGCCGGAATGGGAATCGCATTGCTGCCAGAAACCATTTGCCGGGATATGGATCGTTCACGATTGGTCGTTGTGCCTTTGACGGATCCGGTAATTCCGTGGCAGCTTGCTATGGCGTGGCGTAGAGACCGTTATTTATCTTTTGCGGCACGCGAATGGATTGCTTTTGCAAAGGGACTTTTGCGAGAACAGTATCCAAATGAGCTCCCTGACGAACTTGCGGAGGACTCTGAATAAGTAGTAATTCCGTTTTTGTTAGAAGCTCTACAATTTTTCTTTTTTTTGAAAATATGTTTTTTGGTATCATGACTTATGATAGGAGAAGATGTTGATAGAGAGAAGGAGAGAGATGTGACACAAAATCCAAATTCCTCCAAGAATAATCATAGAAAAGATTATAAAGAAGATGAGCTACTTGTAACTATAGAGAGTCTTAGATGTGAATTGCTGGAGGTTGCAGAGCAACGCAGTCTTAGTGACCGTGCTGTTCTAGAGCTCAGTGAGCGATTAGACAGCTATATTTTGCTGGCACAAAATAAGATGATGGAAAATTTGCGCAACCGGAAAGCCGGCATTACATCCTATAGTAGAAGTTCCAAAACCGCCATCACTGTTAGCTAAACTACCAACAACATAGAATTATAATACTATGAAGATGTTACTGATCTAGAGGAGCGTATTAGGCTCCTCTATTTGTCGTACAATCTATTTGTTGTACAATCCATAACTTTCACCTATAATGTCAATTAATAGAATCTTTTCAAGTCAAACTTTGGGGGTGCCGAGTGGAGGGAAAGTTAACAACTATACGCTCAGAAATTGAGAAAAATTTGTCCCGCTCCGGCCATAATCTCGCCTCATTTTCAAAAATTTGTGGCCTGAATCGAGGCAGCCTCAGTGCAATTCTGCATGGAAATCCGCCGAAGCCTATGTCCTTGGGACAAGTAGATGCAATTATAAAAGCCTTTGGTTTTCCAGAAGGTTGGTTATATCCTCTATATGTTGATGAATGCTTCAATGATGAGAAGGTCTCACGCCGTAGAGTGGAGCCTTTTCTGATTCGTTGTGCTGAATTGGGCAAACAGAATTGCATTGATGAAACTATAAGCAGATTATTAGAGTCTACCAAGCCGCTGGATATCATTTATTCTGTTGCTGATAAATTATTCAATAAAGGCAAAGTTCAGGAATCCATGTTTTTTTACAAGATTGTAGTAGAGAACGAGTCGGATAGTTATAGTGAACGTCTCGCGATCAGTCATTATCGTAATTTTAAATTTTTGCAAACACTTGATATGGAGGAGAAGCTACGCGCAGTCATTAGCTTTAGTCCTTTTAGGGGGCGCCTTCCGGAAAATTTGCAATTAGATGGTTTATTGATGCTGACACAGCTATGTTTCGCCCTTCGCAGATGGGAAGAAATGGAGATCTATGCTGATGAGTTGAGAGCTTTAGCCAATGCAGTTTACCGCCAAGAACTGCGGAGGAGCGGAGACAAACGAAGAGAAGAACTCTGTACGGAACGTCCGCTCGTTGTTTATTATGGACACGGATATTTGCTTAAAGCAATTTCGTTGACGAAGCAAGGTCAATATGAAGCGGCGAAGAAATATACCGCTGGTTATGCAGACTTAGGCTGGTTTGAGATGTTGGATGAAGTAGGCCAGCAAGCTGTAGAACAATTCCGATTATTTGCAGTTGGGAACAGTTTCACACTGGAAATGTTGGAGGGAAACGTAAAGGTTGTACCGGACTATGTAGCTTTTTTGGCTGAGCACCCCGGAGAAATATTGCCAGGACTCATTATTATTATGGAATCGGCTAATCATTACAGATTTTCTGTAGACGATGTGCTTAAACGTTTTGCACGGGAAATGTTACGATTTGAACAGTTTGAAGATCCCATTAATATTGACCGATTATATCGGTTGTACTATCAAATTGCCATGTATCTAATAAACAATGGACAATATATTACGGGTGTGGACTATATCATACAGTCTTTAGAGTTATCTATTAAGACTAATAATGGAATAGACTTCATTAAGTGCGTGACCTTGTTTGAGACCAATAGGGACTATGCAACTCTGAATCAACAGGAGAAATACAGAAAGCTGATAAGGGAGGTGAGAAAAGATGAAAAAATCACTATTGATGATGGCAGGCATTTTAGCATTGTTTAGCTTCATCATTATCGGCCCAGTTGGTTCCGGAAGTAACGGACCAATCACAACTTATGAGCACGGAGCAGGATTCTAAAGGTTATCCTTGGCAATATTCTATATACAGATACATATACGCATAACTACTCCCTTGCACTCGTGCTAGGGAGTTTTCTTTTTCGTAATAATTGATAGCGCATTCATAATTTGACAAAGCAATCTGGCGAAAATATAATTAGGTAGCCTAAATAATATAGTGTTTAATAATTAGTTGACCTAACTAAAATAGAGGTGAAGGAAATTGGGATAAACGGAGGAAATACAGAAAATACTGAAAATTCAGTCGCACACGGGCTTTTTGCGGCGATGAAACGCCTGCACAAAGCTCAATGGCAAAAGGGCGTTGAAGGCCACAAGCCAAGTGAGATGACTTTAATGATATGCATTGAAAAATGGAATCATTCTGATGAAGAGGGTCTCAAGGTGTCTGAAATCAGCCGACTACTTGGATTCACTCCTCCTACCATCACGCAGCTGATTAACAGTCTTGAAGCGAAACAGATGGTGGAAAGACGCGCGGATCCTTCGGATCGAAGGGTTGTACGCGTGAAATTAACGGAAAGTGGAAAAGAACTCACACGAAAAGCAGAACATTATCGTGATGTGATGCTTGATAAGCTTGTGCAACACTTAGGCGAAAAAGACACTAAACAGCTCACAGAGCTATTGCTTAAGGTACATGAATACGTTGAGGATAATCCACCACCTGATTGGGATAGGCTACAAATGAACGGAGATGAGAAGCTTGATTAAATTATTTAAACAACTGAAGCCTTTTAGGGTAGCTATTGGTGCTGTATTAATCCTTGTATTTTTGCAGTCCATGGGCGATTTATACCTTCCTACTCTGATGTCCGACATCGTCGACAAAGGGATTGTTCAAGGAGATCGCGCTTATATTTGGAAAATAGGTAGTTTCATGCTCCTGGTTGCAGGTGGCGGTGCTTTATGTTCGGTAATTGCCAGTTACTTATCGGCAAAAGTAGCAGCCGGGTTTGGTAAGCTCACCCGTGCACGAGTATTTAACCATGTAGAAAATTTTACGCTGCATGAATTCGATAAGCTGGGTACAGCTTCCTTGATTACACGTACAACAAATGATATTACACAAGTTCAAACGGTACTTACTATGATGTTGCGCATGATGATCGGAGCACCGATGATGATGATTGGTGGTATCATCATGGCAGTATCTGAAGATGCTAAATTATCATTGATTTTTGTAGTCGTTATTCCTGTACTTGTAGGGGCGATCTTCTTTATTGGGATGAAGGGTCTGCCACTGTTTAAAGCCATTCAGATTAAGCTTGATAAATTAAACCTGGTGCTGCGTGAGCATCTGACAGGTATTCGTGTTATTCGTTCTTTTAACCGGATTGATCATGAGAATAGACGTTTCACCGAAGCTAACCGTGATCTTACGGATACAGCTATCAAGGTCAATAAAATTATGGCCGGCCTGATGCCGCTGATGATGATTGTAATGAACTTTTCTATGATTGCTATTCTTTATTTTGGTGGAATACGAATTGGTGATGGCGACTTGCAAGTTGGGTCCCTGATGGCATTTATCCAATATGCAATGCAAATTATGTTCTCTCTGATTATGGTATCGATGATGTTCGTGTTAATTCCGCGTGCTTCAGCTTCAGCCGTGCGTATCAATGAGGTACTGGATATGCAGCCTGAATTTACTGATCCTACTGAGAGTGAACTGCATACAACAGCTCAAGCTACTAAAAAAGACGGACGCGATTCTTTGCGTGGTTTTGTTGAGTTTGAGAATGTATCTTTTTCCTATCCAGGGGCAGAACAGCCTGCACTTTCGAAAATTAGCTTTAGTGCTCGTCCGGGTGAAGTTACCGCGATTATCGGGGGTACCGGATCGGGTAAATCTACACTGCTTAGCCTGATTCCAAGATTCTATGATGTTAATGAAGGTGCTGTACGCGTAGACGGAGTGGATGTACGTGAGATGACACAGGAAGAGCTGCGGAGCAAAATCGGTTACATCCCACAAAAAGCAGTATTGTTCTCGGGTACGATTAATGAGAACATCCGCTACGGTAAAGAGGATGCTACGGATGAAGAAATCATTCATGCATCTAAGGTGGCTCAAGCCTACGATTTCGTATCCGCGATGAAGGATGGGTTTGACTCGGAAATTGCTCAGGGCGGGAATAACGTCTCAGGTGGTCAGAAACAGCGGTTGTCCATTGCTCGGGCGCTTGTGAGAAAACCTGAGGTTTATCTGTTTGACGATAGCTTCTCAGCTCTTGATTTCAAGACAGATGCCAAACTTCGCGCGGCTCTCAAATCTGAAACTACGGAATCCACCGTATTGATCGTAGCTCAACGGGTTAGCACCGTTATGGATGCGGACCGGATTATTGTAATTGATGAGGGTGAAATTGCTGGAATGGGCACTCACCGTGAACTGCTCGAGAGCAGTGATGTGTACCGCGAGATCGTATCCTCGCAGCTGTCAGAGGAGGAAATAGCATGAGTGAACAAAACAGAGAACATAAACCTGCAGCTCCCCGCGGCCATAAAGGTCCGGGTGGACCGGGTGGTCCTGGAATGAGGATGCCGGCAGAAAAAGCTAAAGATTTTAAAGGTACACTTCGTCGCCTAATCAAATACTTGCGCCCGCGTATGGTTCAATTGATTATTGTACTAATTATGGCGATTGCCAGTACGGTGTTCAGTATCTTCAGTCCAAAAGTTATGGGTAAAGCTACAACCAAACTGTTCGAAGGTGCTTACGGTAAACTGATGGGTGTAGAGGGTGCCTCCATTGATTTTGGATATATTAATGATATTCTGATCCTGCTCGCGGGATTGTATCTGCTTAGTGCTCTGTTTAGTTACATTCAGCAGTATGTAATGGCTGGTGTAGCGCAGAAGGTAGTTTATGACATGCGTGAGCAGATCAACAGCAAGCTGGAGCGTTTACCTTTAAAATATTTTGACTCCCGTACACACGGGGAAATTCTTAGCCGTGCTACGAATGACGTGGATAACATCAGTACCACGTTGCAGCAAAGTTTAACGCAGCTAATTACTTCAATCGTCACTATTATTGGTGTTATTGTGATGATGCTTACCATCAGCCCATGGCTGACGTTAATCACGATTACTACGTTGCCACTCAGCTTTATTGTGATTATGGCGATCTCTAAACGTTCGCAGACTTATTTTGTGAGACAGCAGAAATCGCTTGGCCAGTTGAATGGTCATGTAGAGGAAATGTATACGGGGCACCGGATTATTAAAGCTTTCGGCCGCGAACCGCAGTCGCTTAAAGATTTTGATGAAATAAATGATAAGCTTTATGATTCTGGCTGGCGGTCTCAATTTATGTCAGGTATGATTATGCCGCTTATGATGTTTATCGGTAACTTGGGTTATGTGCTTATCTGTGTTGTGGGTGGTATTTTTGTTACTAAAAAAATGATTGATGTCGGGGATATTCAAGCCTTCATTCAATATTCACGTCAGTTCACCCAGCCGATTGCACAAACGGCTAATATTGCTAACATTATTCAATCCACCATTGCTTCCGCAGAACGTGTATTTGAACTTCTGGATGAAGAAGAGGAAGTTAAGGAAGTTAATACTACACTTGTGAAGCTTGATGAAGGTGCTCCGGAAGGTTCCGTTGAGTTCCGTCATGTGAAATTCGGCTATAAAGAGGATGCTATTCTGATTGAGGACATGAATATTGAGGTTAGTCCAGGTCAGACTATAGCGATTGTCGGTCCTACTGGTGCTGGTAAAACCACTTTGATTAACCTGCTGATGCGCTTCTACGAGCTTAACGACGGGGAAATTATCATTGATGGCGTCAACATTACCGACATGAAACGGAGTGACCTACGTAGCAAGTTTGGTATGGTGCTTCAGGATACCTGGCTCTTTAACGGTACGATTCGTGACAACATTGCTTACGGTCGTGAAGGTGCATCTGAAGCTGATGTGGTGCGGGCTGCCAAAGCTGCACATGCCGATCACTTTATCCGCACACTTCCGCTTGGCTACAATACGGTGTTAAATGAAGAAGCTTCTAATATTTCACAAGGACAGAAGCAGTTGATTACTATTGCTCGCGCTATTCTGGCCGATCCATCGATCCTTATTCTTGATGAAGCAACGAGCAGTGTCGATACACGGACTGAATTGCTGATTCAAAAAGCGATGAATGCGCTGATGCAAAACAGAACCAGCTTCGTTATTGCCCATCGTCTCTCGACGATTCGTGATGCGGATCTCATCCTTGTCATGAATCAAGGTAGTGTAATCGAGAAAGGCAACCACGAAGAACTGCTGGCCCAAGGCGGATTCTATGCGGATCTCTATAACAGTCAGTTCTCTGAAGGAGATTTGGACGTAGGCTAAATTGAAGTGAAGAAAAAAGTATAGATAACCCATAAACCCCTCTTTTCACATGTTGCTGATTTTTTATGTGAAGAGAGGGGTATTTTATATGTGATGATGTGTTTTAATTTTTTGAAAAATAAAAAAAGTTTGATTAAAAATTAAAGCATATATATGATAGAATAAAAAATGACCAGCGGCTCATTTTTAAGGCTGCAAGGTAAAGGAGAGGATGAAGGGAATGTCAGGCTACGGAAAATGGGTGGCAGGAAAAAAGACGAAGTGGATTACTCTTCTCGTATGGATAGTGCTTGTAGGTGCACTTACCCTGTTATGGCCTGCAGTGAATTCTCAGGTTGCTAATAATGCGCCTAACCTCCCAGATGATTCACAATCGGTACAGGCAGCAGCTATTGCAGAGCAAGAATTCCCTAGTGGAAGTGGAGTGCCGGCGCTGCTCGTATGGCATAGAGAAGGTGGGCTTTCACAAGATGATTTAGTACATATCACTGCTGTGTACAAGAAGTTGGAGCAGCAACCATTGCCCCATCAGAATTTTGTTCCCCCATTAGGACAACTGCCGCCACAGGCATTACAAGCCTCGTTATCTGAGGATCTTAGCACGCTGGTAACCCCGGTGCTTTTTGATAAAACGGCAGATAGTGATCAGCTCGGTGAAGCTGTGACAGAAATGAAGAAGATCATAAACACAGAGACGGGTGGAGACCCCTCCGCGGCTAAGGTAGATGGAAAAGACCTGAGTTTACGTGTTACGGGTCCAGTGGGCATCTCTATAGATGCTTCAGGCCTGTTTCAGAACGCAGACGTTTCCTTGTTAATTGCTACGGTTATGCTTGTGCTGGTGTTCTTATTGGTGATTTATCGTTCACCGATCTTGGCTTTTATTCCACTTATTGCGGTTGGATTCGCTTATGGTGTAACTAGTCCGATTCTTGGAAAAATGGCACAAGAAGGCTGGATCACAGTGGATTCACAGGCTGTCTCGATTATGACTGTTTTGCTATTCGGAGCTGGTACGGACTATTGCCTGTTCCTGATCTCACGGTTCCGGCAGTTATTGAAGGTAGAAGAGAGTAAGAGTCGTGCGCTTCTTCGCTCCATTACCGAATCTTCAGGTGCCATTGCTATGAGTGGCTTCACCGTCGTGCTCGCGCTGTTCGCGTTATTGCTGGCTAAGTATGGAGCTTATCATCGATTTGCCGTTCCATTTAGCGTGTCTATCTTCATCATGGGAATTGCCAGTCTAACTCTCGTACCAGCACTGCTGGCAATCTTCGGACGGACCTCGTTCTTCCCATTCATTCCGCGCACACCGCAAATGGAGGTAGAACGGGCTAAGGCTAAAGGCAAACCTGTTCCTGAACCCAAGGTTTCCCGTAAAAAGGGTATTGGCGGCTTGGTAGTAACCCGGCCATGGGCTATCGTGGGTGTGACCGTTATCGGACTGGGGATTCTGGCTTCATTCTCCAGTGGCATCAAATTTACCTATGATATCCTATCCTCTTTTCCTAAAAATATGGAATCCCGCGAAGGTTTCGACCTTATTGGCAAACAGTTCTCTCCCGGAGAATTAGCTCCAGCGAAGCTGATTATTGATACCCAAGGAAAAGCGAGCGGAGAGGATCTAAAGGTCATTCTTGGCGGACTCACCTATGTGGACACGGTTTCCGATCCGCAGCAGGGGGCAGTAAACAAAGATATTGTTGGTTTTGATATTGAATTTAAAAGCAATCCTTACTCACTAGAAGCGATGGGGCATATTCCCACCCTTCTTGATACCGCAGAGCAGGCATTAATCGATGTAGACGTTGCGAACCCTGCGGATCACGTGTGGGTAAGCGGACAGACGGCGACACAGCACGACACTAAAGAGATTGGGGATCGGGACACCGATCTGATTATCCCCGTAGTCATCGGAATGATCACCGTACTGTTGTTGATATATCTGCGTTCAATAGTGGCCACCATCTATCTGGTCGGCACTGTTATTCTCTCCTTCTTCTCAGCGCTTGGCTTAGGCTGGATTATCATTCACTATGTGATGGGAGCAGATGCTATTCAGGGAGCGATCCCACTGTATTCCTTTGTTTTCTTGGTGGCACTTGGAGAAGACTACAACATCTTCATGATCTCGAATATCTGGAAAAAGCGTAAAACCATGCCGCTTAAGCAGGCTATCGCGGAAGGAGTGAATGAGACCAGCTCGGTAATTACCTCTGCCGGCCTCATTCTGGCAGGTACATTTGCTGTATTGGCAAGCTTGCCGATTCAGGTGCTTGTGCAGTTCGGTATTATCACCGCTCTTGGTGTTCTGCTGGATACCTTCGTGGTTCGGCCGTTCCTTGTACCAGCTATTACAACGCTCTTTGGCCGTTGGTCGTTCTGGCCGGGTAAACATCAAGAGGTGGAGACCCCTCTGCCAGATGTAAGTAAATAATGAGTTTATAAACAAATAGGGATGTCTCAGAGCCATATTGGCTCCGGACATCCCTGTTTGTTTTAGGCTTGGGCACAGGACATCGCTGGATAATAGCGCTGCTTGTACCAACTAACTTAATTGTATCTATTAGGCTAATCAGTCTGCTAGACGATAGTTACTCTAAGTATTCACTGTGCTAATTAGTATCTAGAAGCGATAACTGTGTTGATTAGCCCGCTGATTCTCTTAGCCCAGTGGTAGAAGACAATTAGCGTGCTGCATTGGAAAGCCCAGTGGTAGAAGACAATTAGCGTGCTGCATTGGAAAGCCCAGTGGTAAAAGACAATTAGGTGGCTGCATCAATAATAGTCAATTAGCTCGTAGCACCGGTTACCTAGCAGTAATAATCAATTAGTTAACTGTACTTATCGGGCTACCATTCCGTACACACTGCTGGTTCAATCTAGCTACTGCTCTGTTTGGGTGGTCCAAATCCTTAGTTACTGGGCGTGCGGCTGATCATTAATTCATATTTATCGATGGAAGCACCCAGGATTGCGTCATTACCACCAGCACCACGGTGCGACTGACGGAAGGACTCGCTGGAGGTCCAGCCTTTGAATGCATCCTCATTCTCCCATACGGTGCAGATTTTTAATTCCTCGACACCTTCCTTGGCATTTCCACGCCAAACCTCCATACGTACAAACCCTGACATATCCTGCACACCATTATTTCCTCCGAAACGTTGAGCAATAGCTTCGCCATGGCCTTCTTTTACTTTAATAGTATTAGTTACTACCAGCATGATAGATAAACCTCCGATCAGAAAGTTAGTATATTTCAGGACATTGTGAATCGAAATAATATAACATGGGAACCTCGAAAATTAGCCAATATCTCAAGGTAACATCGTGATTTTCAACTTACAAAATAAAAGACCATCCCACAAGACACAAGAGTGCGGGCGTTTAATTGCACTTTGTACACTTAAATTATCCGTAACACCAGAAACGATCGAATAAGTGTATTCTCTGCAACTAATTTATGCGAATCTGGTGAATCGCCGAGATTAGCCTTCTTTTAACTGTATAGAGTGCAATTAAAGTATGATTTCTCCTCTAATTGCGCTGAATAGATGTACAAAGTGCAACTATTATCTATTTAAACGTTAAGTATTGTGCAAACTCAGGTACCTGCGGAAAATCAAAGTGTCTACTGCAAGTAAAGTGTCTACTGCAAGTAAAGTGGCTATAGCAAGTTAAAGTAACTACTGCACGTTAAAGTAACTACCGCAAGTAAAGTGCCACCTCAACCGTAATGTTACTCTTAGCCAAAGTGCCAACCCAACTCCAAAGTTTTTACTCAAAACCACCATTACAGCTAGCACCTAATTCCAGTCCCAGTTCCCTAATAAAGCCCCCAAATGAAGTAGCATTGCAGAATGTGCAACAGAATGGACTGAATGTTATCTGAATAAGGCAGTCTGTTGCATTCTGTACAATAGAATCAAGCCCAAATCGCCTAAAAAGGAGGGGAGCCACTAAACTGATTGCACAAAGTGCAATCACCCAAGGTTTCGCCCTCAACTAGAGGGATTCAATTGCACAAAGTGCAATTAGAAAACGGAGCAGAGCAATCCTGAAGCGTTATCCCGCACAAAGTGCAATCACCCAAGGCCTCACCCTCGTCTAGAGCGATTCTATTGCACAAAGTGCAATCACCCCAGATCACCCGGCTCCCCCGCGTCCAGCGCGATTTTATTGCGGATTGGTGGTCCATAGTCCTGCTGTTTTTAGGAAGACGCGATCCGGCAGCTTCAAAGCTGTCAGTGCCAATTCAGCAACATCTTCAGGTTGCATCATGCGGTCTTCGTCACCGATTTTAAGTCCAGCATTGGAAGCTAGGCCAGTGTTGACGGTGCTTGGAGTCAAGGCTACGACGCGAATATTGTGTTTGCGCACTTCTTGTGCGAGGGCTTCGGTCATGCCCATGAGAGCGAACTTGGACGCGCAATAAGCAGAGCCTGTCGCGAAGCCGCGTTCTCCGGCTGTGGATGAAATATTGATGATATTTCCGCCATTTTTCTCAATCATCGCAGGCAGCGCAGCACGAGTTACGTAATAAGTACCGTAGAGATTAACTTGGATGTGGCGCTCCCAGTCAGCAGGGTCCATTTCTACTAAAGTGCCGAATTTTGCGATCCCGGCATTGTTGATTAATGCATCAAATGCTCCAAGCTCATTTTGCAGGGAAGCAACAGCACGTTCAGCTTCTTCGCGTACGGCGATATCGGCCACGGCAATGCTGACATTAACGTCATATACTTCCGTTAAGGCTGATTTTAACGCTTCGAGATCACCTGAAGTTCTGGAGATCAGGCCTAAATTAGCACCTTCCTTAGCCAGTGCCATAGCCAAGGCTTTTCCGATCCCTTTGCCTGCACCAGTAATTACAACACTCTTTCCTCTCAAATCCATCTCTATCGTCACTCTCCTTCAAACTTTTTTGAAGCAGCTGCTTCATTCAAGTCTTATTATACCTGAATGCTGTAGGGCAATTACAATCGCCCCTTAGAAAATAGTCTGCAAATTTTCATGAAGCCGAACTGCCTTTTCATGAAAAGGTATTATTCATGGAGTTTCGTCAGCGGTACCGAAGCTGGGCCCTCTAAAACCTCGCCATCGTAAGAGAAGCGGGAACCATGGCAAGGGCAATCCCAAGAACGATCCCCGTTGTTCCATTCGCATTCACAGCCCATATGGGTACAGGTTCTATCCACCAGATGAAGTTTACCTTCTGTATCCTTATAAGCTCCCACACGTTTGCCATCATGGAACACAACGGCTCCTTCGTCAGCTTCCAAATCAGTTGTCTTTTTATGGACGATTTCCACTTTGCCCGCCACGAGCTCTTTTGCCACATTGGCATTTTGCACGATGAAGTTTTTTAGGCTGGTGCCAGCTTTGAAGCGGGACGGATCATACAGTTCGGTATATGGATTATCTTTGCGCTGAATCTGATCCGAGATGATCTGTGCGGCCAGCGTACCGCTTGTCATGCCCCATTTTCCAAAACCTGTGGCGATATAAATCTCTTCGTTGTCAGAAATTTTACCGATGTAGGGCACTCTGTCTAGGGTGATTAAATCCTGTGCTGCCCAGCGGTAAGGGATTGTTTTGATGCCGAGCAGATTTCCTGCGAAAAGCTCCAAATTCTCATAATGTCCTATCGTACAGATGCCCTGGCCTGTCTTATGGTTGTCTCCCCCGACAATGACCAGATTCCTGCCTTCCCACTCTACTGCACGAAGAGAACGGGTGGGTTCGCTTGCACTTAGATACATTCCACCCTCAAAATCCGTTTCAGGCTGGATCGCCAGACAGTAGGAACGTTCAGCATGCAGCCGCGAGAAATATAGTGCTCCTCCATCGTAGAATGGGAAATGAGAAGCTGAAACGGCGTAGCGGCAGGTGATCCGATGCTCGTCCTTTTCAGTAAAAAGCGTAAGCTTATCGTTCTTCTCCACCTTATCCGCCATCATCGTATGCTCATAGATTACGCCACCTTTATCCTGAATGACCTTCAGTAGCCCCTTCAGATATTGCAGCGGGTGAAAGCGGGCTTGTCCTGGTAATTTAATGGCACCACTGGCCATCAGGGGGATAGAGACGTTATCTAGCCATTCTCCGGGCAGACCCAATTGTTCATAGGCTTTATACTCTTCCTCCAGTTGTTTAAGCGTTTTATGATCTTCAGCATCCGCGTACAGAAAAGCCGCCTCATGTTTCATGCCGCAGGATACTTCAAGTTCCTCAGCCGTATTCTGGATCCAATTCATAGCCTCGCTATTCGAGCGATAATAGAGCCGGGCTTGCTCCTGCCCAAAATGCTTTATCAAATGATGATAGATTAACCCGTGCTGTGCTGAGATTTTTGCACTGGTAAAACCCGTAGTGCCACTCAGAATTTCCCCGGCTTCCAAGAGTGTGACTTTGTAGCCTGCGTTGCTGAGGAGATAGGCTGTTGTAATGCCTGTAATTCCACCGCCTACCACTGCCACATCTGTAGAAATATCTTCAGCCAGCTTTGGAAAAGCCGGTAAATCCGTGGTATCTCTCCATAATGATTCCGGAAATTGTGGAAGACTTTGCGTTATCTTACGGTTTGGGTCCATCTATTATCCCTCCATCTTTACAATCTTCATCTCATTTATTACCACAGTCCTGTGAAAAGAAACTTCCCATTCCATCGTGCTGTGCATGAATTCAGAGAAACAGTGCCAAAATAAGGTGGAAACTGGGACGTAAAGGATAAATAGGAGGGATGATGTTCCATGTCAGTTCAACAGGATAAGGACAATATTTCTCTGGAATGGATCAAAGATCAGCTGAACGGGTTCGCGGATTTAATCGATAAAACAAGCGTTGCCCCTTTTGGGCAAATCAACCTGCTCTATATCAAAAGTGTTACAGATGCGCAGACACTCAGCCGCCACGTGATTGCGCCGTTTTATGAAATGGAGAGTATTAGCGCTTATCAGGATTACATTATGACTTATCCGGGCACTGAAGAGGCGACTACGAGAGAGAAGGCGATCGACCTTTTGCTCAGTGGTTATGTGCTTCTGGGTATAAAAGATGTGATATATTTCTTCGATGCTATGAGTACGGAGAGCAGCGGTGTTAGTGAAACGTCTGCCGAAAGTATTTCACAGGGGCCGTCAGATGCACTGACAGAGGATATAGCGATTAATTTGAACATGATTCGGCGGCGTTATCAATCGACTAATCTCAAAATGGAGACCATGGTCATCGGCGATGTCTCTAAAACAAAGATAGCTATTTTATACGATGACAGTCGTGTTGACCATAACGTTTTAAAAGAATTAAGGGAGAAGATGGGAACGCTAAAGGTTGATATTTTGCAGGCGACAGGAGAGCTTGAAAAGTTTATAAGCAGTGACAAATTAAGAATACTCCCTAAGTCCATCATCACCGAAAGACCGGATAGAGTGGTGTTTAATTTGTCTGAAGGGAAAGTAGCGATAGTGCTGGATACAACCGGTTATGCGATAGTGCTGCCTTCTATTTTTAATGATTTCTTTACATCCATGGATGATAAAATACAATTTCCTATCGTGGGGCGATTCCTAAAGCTGCTTCGGATTATCGGTGTGTGCATGACGTTGTGGCTGCCTGCGCTCTATGTAACACTCACCTCGTATAACCCAGAGATTATTCGTGTGCAGATTGCCTTGCTTATTGCGGGCAGTCGTGCGACTGTGCCTTATCCTTCTTTTGTGGAAGTGCTTTTAATGCTCATGATGATGGAGTTTCTGACTGAGGCGAGCTTACGGCTCCCCAAGGCAATTGGTCCAACGGCCACGACGGTAGGGGGGCTTATCTTGGGGCAGGCAGCGACGGCAGCAGGACTTGTAGGAAATATCATGATCATATTGGTTTCTGCTGTTGCGATATCTAATTTTCTAATTCCGCTGAATATGATGAGCTTGTCCATACGAGTGCTGAAGTATATTTTTCTAATTGCCGCAGCTTTTTTAGGATTGGTTGGGGTAGTAGTCTGTGTCGTGGGATTCGCAATGTATTTATGCAAACAGCGTACCTTCGGACAACCTTATTTCAGATTGTTTTTTCTCGATAATCTCGGCAAGAAGAAGGGTGGAGAGCATTGATGGCCAAAAGCCGTTATTTCTACTGTCTTTTTCTGATGAACAGCCTGATCAACATCATTAATTTTGTTCCAAGGGAACTTATAGACAGACGTTTTGGTGGCGCTTTGATGTCCATACTAATCGGAACGATTTTGGGCACTTTGTTTGTCTATATATTTACTGTACTGATTGCTAAATTCCCCGGCAAGGGGTTCCCGGAAATATTTTACTCTTTGCTTCCTAAGAAGTTATCCAGAATCTTACTGGTCCTTTTTGCTGGCTTATGGTGTGTGGCCGGGGGAGTTACATTGCTTTCTTTTGTAGATATTACGCTGCGGTTTATCAGTCCGGATTCGAGTCCTTATACGGTTGTGATCAGTTTTTTAGTCTTGGTCTGCATCTGCTGTCGCTTCGATTCTCTATCACTCTTGTATGGGCTTGAAATCATTCTCAGCGTATCCTTACCTTTAATTATTTATGGCCTCGTAAAAGCATTGACCAATCCGGACTTTAATTGGGATTCTGTTCTGCAGGTCACTACATACTTCTGGCATAAGCCGGACCTAATGAGCCTTGCGGCGGCTACCTTTTCGTTTAGCGGTTACTTAAACCTGGCCATATTTAATCGGGTATTTCATGGGCTGAAGCTGAAGCATGTCTGGATTTTAGGGGTGGAGGGTCTTTTCGTATTACTCTTGACTTTTTTAGTTCCCATCGGCTATTTCGGAACCGTTGCTATTGATAGGCATGTGTATACATGGTTCTCGACGGCCGACAGTATTCGGATGGAATCCTTTATTATTGAACGGATGCTGTTTATTTTTTATTTTGCCTATTTAAGTTTATCTCTGGTGAGTGTAATCGTTCATTGGCATGGAGGTTTAGAGCTTTTTAAAGGTGCTCTTTCATCTGCAAAAAAACAGTCCCCAAAAGCAGAGCGCTGGAAAGAGTGGGGGATCCTAGGCTTGTTTAGTGCGATGGTTCTGTCCTTAATGGGGCAGGATCAGTATCAACTTAATATGTTTGGTGCCTGGTTTCTGCAAATTCGCTGGTTTGGTGAGATGTTCATCATCGCTCTGTTGTTTTATTGTTATCGCAAAGCTAGGAGGGGGAAGCTATGAGAAGAGTACTTGCTGGAATTGGAATTACCTTGCTCCTTCTTCTTCCCGGTTGTGACTTCAAGGAGATTGATTTGCGGATTTTCGTGTTAGCGATCGGCGTTGACCAAGGTACAGAAGCAGGGAATTTTAAGATTAGCTTGAAGCTTGCCATCCCTCAGGGGGATGTTACTAAGATTGATGAGAAGATGCAAATCTTGACTGAGGAGTCTCCAAGCATTTCGGAAGCCCTTCGTAGAATGAAATCCAGAGTGGAAAAGGAGCTTGATTACTCCCATTGTAAATCAATTGTTTTGGGGGAAGGGGTTGCCCGTGAAGATATTCTCCATGTTATGGATTGGGCTGTGCGACGTAGAGATATCCAGCTTATTGTCAATTTTGCAATAGGGCGTCCGGAAGCACTTCAAGTGCTGAAGGTAAGACCCGAATCGGAGCGGATCCCATCGAATTCTCTTATTCTGGCTATGAGTGGACAAGGCACAGAGTCTCCATTTATTTCTAGTGTGTATTCCTTTCAGCTGATGAGAAATATCTTTGAGGAGGGGATTGATCCAATCCTGCCGATTATTGAGGCCAAAGGGGATAAGGAGTTTTTAATTGATAAAATTGCTCTGCTGAATAATGAGAAAATCAAAATGGTTCTTACGCCAAATGAGACCCGGCTATATAATCTGCTGTCACGCCCGAATCTGCGGACTAACTTACCCGCCCATTCCGAGGGAATTATGTTTCAATATTACACAGAGAGGTCATCCTCGCACTATAAAATTGTAACACCAGAGCATGGGAAAGCTACTATTCGTTATCATATTAAGATAAAAGGTATTCTCGAAGAGAGTAGTAGCCCAGATCTGGTGACACATCACATGTTGAAGAAGATCCAGGAAGCCGGGGAAAAGGAATTGGAAGCGGATATCTTAGCATTGCTGACCAAAATACAAGCCAGTGGCTTAGATCCCTTGGGTTGGGGGCTGCATTATGGAGCAAGGCATTTTAATAACGATACGGAAATGAAAGTGTGGAAGGAGCTCTATTCTAAACTTGATTTCCAAGTGAAGGCTGATGTAAACATTAAATATTCAGGAATGATTAGGTAGCTTGTAAAGTAACATGTGGATAAAAATGGGATTGACGTTCCCATTCACAAGATTTATACTTGATCTAAAAATAAGTTAGAGGATGATAGGAATGAAAAGTCTAAATTTGACCTCCCAACGTCAAGCCGTTTACGATATCGTCCTTAATTCACATGACCATCCTACTGCTGCGGAAGTAATGAATCGGCTAGTAGAGCAGGGACATAGCTTAGCATACGGTACGGTATATAACTCTCTGCGTTATCTTTCAGATAAACAAATGATTCGTGAGCTTAAGCTTGGTGAAGCTGCCAGCAGATATGACGCACGTATGGATGATCACCAGCATATCATTTGTGAAGTTTGTGGAGCAGTGGATGAGGTTATGAATCAAGTTCCGCGTGAATGGATGAATACAGTGGCCAAGGATACCGGTTATACCATTGGTCATGCTCATGTAGTATTCGGGGGCGTCTGCCCAAACTGTAAGAACAAAAAGAATAATTAGGATAGAGGTGCCGGAGCCTGTGCTGCGGTAATAATATGTATATCCGGAGAGACCGCTTTCATTGAGGCGGCCTTTTTTGTTGCATTTATATGACAATTCTCAAAAAAAATGAGAAAAACAAAGAAAGATAGGAGGAAAATCGGTTCCTAAAACAGATTTTAAATTATATATTAAGTCTGGTAAATGTATCCTTGCCTAAGACTCAGATGAGAGAGAGATGATGACGTCTATGAAAAAAAATGCGGGTATGACTATCCGTACCAAGTTAATTCTTACATACCTAATAATACTGCTGCTGCCCAGTATTATAATAGGCTGGCGAACCTATCAAGCTGCCAGCCAGGAAGTGGAAGATCAACTGGTGAACAATGCTACCGAAAGTGTGTTGGCCGTAAATGAAATCATTAACTCTAATATTCAATCCAAAATAGATGCGATTTCTTATTTTGCCGCGGAGTTTTCATCTGAGGGGATCAACAGTGAGGGATCTGGGGGAACTTCCTCTGCTGTAAAAGCCAGATTGAAGGAATATGTAGCGCTGCATCCCGATGTACTGGACATTTATGTGGGTACAAGCAGTGGCAAGGCTATTCATGCTTTAGATGCTAAGCTGCCAGAGGGTTATGATCCAAGGCAGGAAAGCGCCTATATTAATTCTCTGAAGCAAGGAAAAGGGGCAGTGATTTCTCCGGCTTTTCAAACCGTAAATAAGGAAACCGCGATTGCGATATCGACGGTTCTTAAGGGCGGTGATGGGGTGATCACAATGAATCTTAACCTGTCTACATTAGCAGAGCTGACCTCAATTAAGGTAGGCAAGGAAGGTTATATCCTCATCGTTGATAACAGCAAGAAGTTTCTAGTTCATCCTACAGAAGCTATCGGGCAGGAATCGTCTGATGATTTTGTTAAGAAAATGTTCGAGAAAGAACAAGGGGTCTTCGATTATGTCTTCAAGGATACGTCCAAAAAGATGACCTTTATGGTCAATGAACTGACGGGTTGGAGAATCGGAGGTACGATCAGCATTGACGAGGTTAACTCAGCAACTAGTGGAATCCGCGATACAGCTCTGCTTGTTATTGTAGTTTCCGTTCTGGTTGCGCTGGTTGTGATCTATTTTAATATTCAATCGATTTTGAGACCGCTTTTCCGGCTGCGGAAAGCAACTGCGGTGATAGCCAAAGGTGATCTGTCGGAAGACATGGGTGTTTTCCGTAAAGATGAAATAGGGCTGCTGGCAGAGAATTTTCAATTAATGGTTATCAGCTTGCGCGAGATGATCATTGGCGTGCAGGAGATGACAAGCAATGTCTCCTCCTCAGCGGAAGAACTGACGGCTAGTGCGGATCAGACTGCCCAAACGATTGAGCAGGTGACCATAGCGATTCAGGACGTAGCGGCAGGGACGGAGCGACAGGTGGTTAGTGTACGAAAAGGAATGGAGAGCACTGCCGCTACAGCTAGCGAGGTCGAGCAGATTTCCACATATATGGAGCAAGTATCCACAATGATGGACAAGACTTCACTCTCAGCATCAGAAGGCAATGATTCGGTTATCAGCGTGGTGGACAAAATCAATGGTATCCATGAAACGGTCGGAGAGCTGGGCAGTGTAATTGACAAGCTGAATGAAAGAACCAGTCAAATTGAGGGCATTGTTGGTGTCATCACCGGGATTGCCCGCCAGACCAACCTGCTGGCCCTCAATGCTTCCATTGAGGCAGCCAGAGCCGGGGAACAAGGGCGTGGATTTGCGGTGGTTGCTGCCGAGGTGCGTAAGCTGGCAGAGGAATCAGAGAGATCCGCACATTTGATTGCCGAACAGATTACCGCTATTAATAGTGAAATGCTGCTGGTAACTCATACGATGGAAGACACCAGACAGCGCGTATCCGAAGGTATTGAGGCTGTGGATACTTCCGGACGTTCTTTCTCCCGTATCCGAAGAGCAGTAAAGAGTGCCGCGGAGAAGATTGAAGCCATGGGTGGGGTTGTGCAGACTTTATTGGTGGAATCTAATGATATGGAGAAGGCTATTGGGGAAATTCGCGGCATATCGGAAGAGGCGGCTGTGAATACGGAAACTATCGCAACTGCCGCACAAGAGCAGCTTGCTTCTGTAGAGGAGATGGCATCCTCGTCTACCGACCTTAGCCATCTTGCAGAAGAACTGCAGAAGCTGGCGAGCCGCTTTAAGATAAACGCTTCTGGTAATAAGAATGATTTCTGATAGGAGAACCGTGCTTTTTATCTTCCCTTTTGAACTCCTTTGCAAGTATACTGATAAACAATAATGTTAGGTTAGGCAATGGAGAGAGGAGAGATAATAGGAAATGGCAGAGCAATTAAAAGGGATCACTGTCGCCTTGGCGGGTCCGCGCAAATCGGAAGAAATGGCCAAGCTGGTTCAGAATATGGGGGGGACGGCAGTAGGCCGGCCTGCTCAAGGGACTGTATTTCTTGATGACGAGGCCTTGCAGGAAGGTTTGAATGCATGGATCAATCAGCCTCCCTACTTGGCGATCCTGACTACAGGGATGGGACTTGATGCTCTCTTCGATATGGCTGAGCGAATGGGGATCGAAGAACGTTTCTTAGAAGTACTTTCTGGTTCTATTATTGCCGCACGGGGTTATAAGACAGTGAATGCTTTGAAAAAAAGAGGACTTACGCCGGAGGTTCGTGACGACGACGGAAGTACAATCGGATTGATTCGTGGGCTTCAATCCCTGAATTTGCAGGGGAAAGAAGTCGTTCTTCAGCTGCACGGCGATCCAGCTCCTCATATGCTTGCATGGCTGCAGGAGGCTGGGGCTACTACCCGCCAAGTGCTGCCGTATCGCCATACCCCACCTGAGCCGGGCGAACTGGAAAGATTGCTTCTAGAAATCATATCAGGCAAAATTGATGCCGTGGCTTTTACAAGTGCACCACAGTTTCGTTTCCTCTGTCAATTTGCCCGGGAACAGGGAAAGCTGGAAGAAATGCTGAAGTCTTTCGAGGATAAAGTGCTTGCTGTTTCTGTAGGACGGATTACCTCTGAGGCGCTTAAAGAAGAGGGCGTACAGCGTATCATTATGCCTGAGCATGAACGGATGGGAAGCATGATTGTAGAGCTAGGCAAATATGTGGCGGCGAATCGCTAAGTCACAAGTTGCGTCAGCTTTACACGAATGACGTTTTCGCACAGAAGCATTCCCGCCTGTTATCATGGCCGGGGATGCTTTTTTACCCGGAAAAATAAGCCCAAAGAGCAATATACCTGCCATCTGCATGGACATTCGCGGCAGTTTTCCTTAGAATATAGGCAACATGTGACGAATAATAACAACGAATAAGGAGGAGGATCCCATGGACAAGAGAAAATGTCTATTACTTGGTGATTACACCCATCCCCGGTTTCATCCACTTCAAGGAGTGGACCAACAAATTAGTGAGATCTTAAATGATTTATTAACCGTGCAATGTTCAGAAAATAAAAAATTAATGCGCATTGAGCATTTAGCAAGTTATGACCTATGTATTGCTTACAATGAATTGTGGAACGAAACAGTCTCCCCTCAACAAACGGCTGGTTTGCTTAGCTATGTAAGTGGAGGAGGCGGACTCATTGTTCTTCATACGGGAGCTTCGCTGACGAAACGTAACGAGCTTGCACAGCTAATCGGGGGTCGATTTAACGGACACACAGCTTACGAACCCCTGAACTTCAAAGTGCTAGAGCATGACATCACCGAAGGTGTGGAAGATTTCCAATTGGATGAGGAGCCCTATCATTTTGAATTTGACCCGTTCACAGAACGGACTATTCTACTTCAATATGAATCTGAGGGGCAATGGATTCCAGCTGCATGGTGCCATAGCTATGGTTTAGGACGAGTAGTATTCCTTATGCCTGGTCATCATGAACCCTCCTTCCGTCATCCGGCACTACGTAAACTAATTCTACAGGCGGCTACTTGGGCTGCCCGTATTCCGGTCACTAACTAAGCAATGTTGTGTTTTTTTTGAAATACGTACACAGTGGGGTATACTTTAATCATAAACTCCGTTATGTAATGAAACGGAATCTTTGGGAGGAAAGTGCCATGAGTGATTTGTTTAAAAAAGCGATCTCTTTAGGAGTGGGCCTCACCATTGTCAGTAAGGAAAAAGTAGAGAAGGTTGTTGAAGAACTAGTGAAACGCGGGGAGCTTGCTCCTTCGGAATCTAGGGCTCTCGTCGATCGGCTAATTGAACGTGGTGAGGAAGAACGAGGCATGTTCAAATCTGCTGTACAAGAGCAAGTACAACGCGTGCTGAAGGAAATGAATGTGCCTGTACAAAACGATATTGCCGAGCTGGAAGGGCGAATTGCAGTATTGGAGCGCCGGTTGGCCGAGCTAGAGGGAATTTCCCATCTAGAGGGAACATCGGCGGAAACGCGTTCGGACTAAATGGCTGTACGCATTAGACATGCCGGACGTTACCGGGCAATTGCCATGGCGCTTATGCGCCATGGTTTTGGCTATATGGTGGAAGAGCTGGGGCTCTATCACTTACTATCCCTTCCACGTCGTCTTGTAACGCAGGAAGCACACGCAAGCCTTACGCTCGGGGAGCGGATTCGGCTGGTGCTGGAGGATTTGGGTCCAACCTTTATTAAGCTGGGACAACTCGCCAGTACCCGTTCAGATCTGCTGCCTGATTCTATTATTCAGGAATTGGTAAAACTACAGGATAATGTGCCTCCTTTTCCTGTCGACCGCGTGCGCGCGATCATTGAGCAGGAACTGGACCAGCATATGGATGAAATCTTTAATTCTTTTGAGGATACGCCACTTGCTGCGGCATCCATCGGTCAGGTGCATAGGGCTGTGCTCCACAGTGGACAAGTCGTAGCTGTTAAAGTTCAACGTCCTGGTATTCTGCGAACGATGAGCAGGGATTTGGAAATTCTCAAAGATTTAAGCACGCTTGCTGAAAAGCGGCTCGCTTGGGCGAGGCAATATCAGCTGTGCCGTATGGTAGAGGAGTTCTCGAAATCGCTGCTTGGCGAGCTGGATTACAGCCAAGAGGGGCGTAATGCAGAGAAAATCGATCAGCAGATGGATTATGAGGGAGTGTACATCCCGGATATCTATTGGGACTATACGTCAACACGAGTGCTGACGATGGAATATGTGGTAGGGACAACACTGAGTCGTCGCGATGAGTTGCTGAGTAAAGGCGTTAAGCTTAAAGCCATTGCTCAGCAACTTGTGGAGATGATGCTTAGACAAATCTTCATTCATGGTTTTTTCCATGCTGATCCTCATCCGGGCAATGTTATACGGATGGGTGATGGAAAGCTGGCTTTGATTGATTTTGGCATGATGGGTCGGCTGAATGAGGAGATGAAGGAGCAGCTGTCTGCACTTATTATCGCTCTGATGCGCAAAAATACGGATGCAATGGTCCGGGCAATTTTGCGTCTTGGAGTCATTCCCGAGGATGCTGATCGAAGTGCGCTGCATGATGATATGGATCGGCTGCGGGATGAATATTATGATGTTCCATTTAGCAAAATGAGTATAGGCAAGGCCCTGAATGATCTGTTCGGCATAGCGCGAAAACACCGTCTAGTGCTGCCGCCGGATTTGACGATGTTAGGGAAGACAATGCTCACGCTGGAGGGAGTCATCAGCAACTTAGATCCAACCATCAGTATTTTGGAGATGGCGGAACCCTTTGGGCGGGAACTTGTGAAGCAGCGCTTTAGCGGCAGTCGATTGCAGCGTAAGTTCCTGGGAGGCGTAGCAGACTTAACAGAGAGTCTGCTGGAGCTTCCTGGGCAGGCAAAGCAGTTATCCGCGCTGATCAGTAAGGGGAAGATAAAGGTGGAGATTGTGGCACCTGAGATGCAGAATCTGGAGCGTAAGCTGGACCGGGTAGGTAACCGTTTAGCTTTCAGTATTGTGATGCTCGCGTTTAGCATCATCATGACAGGACTCATTATTGGTACTGCGATGCGTGGACAGCCCTCAGTGTTATGGAATTTCCCTACAGTGGAGGTTGGCAGCGTAGTGGCACTTCTGATGTTCTTGTGGCTGATCTATGCGATTTTTAAATCGGGAAGGTTCTAGCTTAAGGGATTTGAATAATTATTCTTCAGCAGTTTCACACAAATGCCTTTCTATCAAGTACAATATAAAAGATAACTTTCTAAGCTTAACTTTACTTCTATTGTATAAAGTGGAATGGAACGCAAATGGAGTGCCGTCTTAACGTCCGGTGGATCGCTGCTGCCCAGAAACCGAACTTTGACCGCACTCTTTTAACGGGTCAAGGGATACATGGGACGGAAGGATGCCGGTGACGGTGTTCTTCCGCTTTTGTTTGAATATAGCTGAATCTGAAGCATATGCCCCAGAACAGGACAGCCTATGCAGGCTGCCTCATACAGGGCTTTTGAAGACGGAAGTTAAGAAAGAGATGTAATCAAATTAAACCGAGAAAATAGTGAGGTGGAGAATTTGCCGGGATTTAAAGATTTAGGAGTTTCAGAATTACTGTGTACATTGCTTCAAAGTCAAGGCATTGTTAAACCTACGCCAGTGCAACAGGAAGCCATTCCGCCATTGGTGCAGGGATTGGACGTAATAGCTAGAGCGAAGACAGGTACAGGGAAGACTTTGGCCTTTTTGCTGCCAATTATGGACAAGATCCATACGGAGCGGGCTTATCCTCAGGCGCTGATTATGGCTCCAACACGTGAGCTGGCTTTGCAGATTACAGAAGAGGCACGCAAGCTGGCGCGTCATACGGATATCAAAATATTGGCGGTTTACGGGGGTCAGGATGTAGAGAAGCAACTGCGCAAACTGGAAGGCGGCAGACATCTTATCATCGGTACACCGGGCAGACTTTTGGATCATATGCGCCGGGAAACGCTGGATCTTAGCGGTGTAAAAATGCTCGTTCTGGACGAAGCCGATCAAATGCTGCACATGGGCTTCTTGGAGGATGTTGAGACTATCATTACGGCTGTGCCTTATCGCCGTCAGACTATGTTGTTCTCCGCGACAATGCCTGATCCGATTAAACGTCTCGCTGCTAATTACATGAAAGAGCCACTGGATATCATCATTAAGAGTGGTTCTCCGATTCCGCTGGATAATATCAAACAGCAAGTAGTGGAATGCTCGGACCGTAATAAAGAAGAAGCGCTCAAATCCCTCATTGAACGGGATCGTCCTTACTTGGCAATTATTTTCTGCCGGACGAAACGGCGGGTATCCAATCTGAACGAAGCGCTGCAAGCAGCCGGTTATGAATGTGACGAGCTGCACGGTGATTTGTCCCAAGGTAAACGTGAAGGCGTGATGAAAAGATTCCGTGATGCGAAGCTGCAGCTGCTTGTAGCGACAGACGTAGCAGCTCGGGGTCTGGATGTTGAAGGTATCACTCACATCTTTAACTATGATATGCCGCTTGATGTGGATAGCTATATTCACCGGATCGGCCGGACTGGCCGTGCTGGAGGTAAAGGGCTTGCGATTACTTTCGTATCTCCACGTGATCAAGAGGGTCTGGATTTGATCGAGCATGGCATCTCGCAGCGGCTGGATCGCCGCCGTTACGAGAAGGATGAATTCGGCGTTGGCGAATTCATCCCTGTGCAAGGCGGCGGACGCCACGGCGGTCGCCAAAGCGGCGGCGCTGAAGCAGCGCGCACGGGCCGCGGGCCGAAGACCGGCGGCTCTGGCCGCGGCGGAGCTCCGCGCGGCGAAGGCGGAGCGCGGCAAGGTGGCCGTGGCCGCGGTAAAGAAGCAGGCGGCTGGGGCGCGCCTGCAGAAGGTCGCCGCGGTCGTTCCGATGCGGCGGCGGGCAAGCGTGGCGGCAGCGGATATGACGCTGCTGCTCCTAAGGGCGGCGGCAAGTCTGCCGGCGTAGTGCGAGTAGGCGGCGGCTATGGCGCCTTCGCCTCCCGAGGCGAAGCGTCTGCCAGCGGTAACGCGGCAACGCCTAGTGCCGGTTCGCGCGGTGCGAACCGGAAGGGCGGACCAAGCACTGGCTACAGTGAGAACGTAGCTAGAGGTGCGGACGGCGGTGCCTACACTGGAGGCACTCCACGTGGCGGCTTAGGCAGCGGCTACGGTGCAGGCCCGTCTAGAGGCGGCAAAGGTGGTAAAGGCAGCAAAGGCGGATACGCCGGTGCCAAGGGTGGCGCTGCTGGCAAAGGCGGCCGCAACAGCGGCGGCGGATCTTCACGCGGTGGCCGTAGCAATGGATCCGGTGGCTTTAAAAGCGGCGGTCGCGGCACTTCCAGATAAAGTTAGTAGAGTTTTATAGATAAAACTTGTTACCATAGGGTAGTTAGCGCTGAAGCTAATGACCTATGGTAACCTTTATTTTATAGCGTGGAACATATTGATTTTTATATTAAAAATAGGTTCTTAGTGAAACATTTATGAAGGAAAGCCTGTCTAATAGATAAATAGAATGTTCGGCTTCGAGGAGGAAGAACTTACAGATGTCAAAAAAATTTAAAATTATAATCTTGTTAATTGTCGTTATTGCTGTCGGTTGGGGAATAGGAAAGTACACGTCTCCTTCTGCTTCGGAGAGTAACGGTTCAAATATAAATGTGGGGGATAATCTTCAAGGTGAGCCTGGGGATACGGGGGAAAATGATGGAGGGGGGATTACAGACCCGGCAGTAGCTGATCCATCGGATACACCAGATCCATCAGAACCCTCTAGTCCGCCTGAATCAGGCGGTGATAATGCAGGTAGTGTTCCAGATCCTATATCTGCAGAGCCTGATAGTATTACAGTGATGGTAAATAAGCAGTATGGTTTGCCTGATAATTATAAACCAACGGATCTTGTCTATCCTGATGTCCGGTTTACCTTCAAAGAGAAAATCGAAAAGCGTATGATGCGCAGCGAAGCCGCTAAAGCCTTGGAGAAGATGTTCGCAGGTGCAGAGGAAGACGGAATTTATTTAGCAGGCGTTTCTGCCTACCGCTCACAGGCAACCCAGACGACTTTGTATAACCGTTATGTGGAGAGAGATGGGGAAGAAAAAGCCCGTACCTACAGTGCAGTCCCTGGCTATAGCGAGCATCAGACCGGGCTGGCTATTGATGTCTCGGGAAGTGACGGCAAGTGTGCCGCTGAGAGCTGTTTTGGTGGGACGAAGGAAGCCGAGTGGTTGGCCAAGCATGTAGGGGAATATGGTTTTATCATCAGATATCCTGAAGGTAAGCAAGACATTACCGGATATAAGTACGAGCCTTGGCATATCCGTTATGTAGGTAAGGACATTGCTGCCTATATCAATGAGAAGGATATTACGTTGGAAGAATATTATGACGCAATTCCGGTATCGAAATAACACAGACGCAGAGAGCAGTCCTATGAAATTTGTAGGGCTGCTTTTTCTATGGCTATAAAAAGAGTTCAGAAGTTGCATTCCCTTACAGTTCGGGTAAGATACGTAGTGTAGTCTAAGTAAAAGGAAAGAAGGGGAATAAAGATGTCGATCTACAATTTTGCCGGCGTTACACCTTCGGGTAAAGAAGTGCCGTTTGCGGAGTATGAAGGTAAGGTGCTGCTGATTGCTAATACGGCTAGTAAGTGCGGACTTACGCCACAGTATGGAGATCTTCAGAAACTATACGAACAGTATAGCGATCAAGGACTTGTAGTATTAGGATTCCCCTGCAACCAGTTTGCGGGCCAGGAGCCAGGTACGAGTGAAGAGGCTGAGGAATTCTGTCAGATTAATTATGGAGTTACCTTTCCGGTATTCGCCAAAGTTGATGTTAATGGACCGGATGCCAGCCCGCTTTTCAATTATTTGAAGGAGCAGCAGCCTGGTGCTGGGGACAGCAGCGACATTAGCTGGAATTTTACGAAATTTCTAATTGATCGCAGCGGCAATGTAGTGGCTCGTGTGGAGCCCAAAGAATCGCCGGAAACGATGAAACAACATATTGAGTCACTACTGTAGATCCATAATGGGGTCAGTTGCAGAGTGATCTTCCAAGTATCCCCTCGACTCGGTTTCGACCGATGCTCGCGGGGATTTTCTTTTTTTTAAAGGATTAATGGAGATTGCCTTGAATTTTTATTGTGATAAATTATACTTGACGCTTTAAAAAGACGATGTATCCTTTGAAGAGAATATAGCAACTGTGCGAACATGCATAAAAAAGCGGAGTACAGCAGGATAATAACGGCAGGAGGGTTTTATACAAGCATGAAGTTAATTACAGAGGTAGCAGCACAAGCAGGAATCGACGAGCAGCATCTGGAACTATACGGCAAATATAAAAGCAAACTCTCACCTTCCTTATGGGAGGATATGAAAAACAAGCCAGATGGCAAGCTGGTTCTGGTCACTGCGGTGAATCCGACCCCTGCTGGAGAGGGTAAGACCTTAACAACCATCGGGTTGGCGCAGGCAATGAATGCAGCAGGAGTGAAGACCGTGGCTGCTTTACGTGAGCCCTCGCTTGGACCTTGCTTAGGGATGAAGGGCGGCGCAACAGGCGGCGGGAAGTCGCAGATTGTTCCGGCTGATGAAATTAATTTGCACTTTACCGGTGACATTCATGCGGTAACTTCTGCGCATAATTTATTGTCCGCAATGATTGACAATCATATCTTCCAAGGCAATGAACTAAGACTGGATCCGCAGCGTATCGTTTGGAAACGTGTCATGGATATGAACGACCGCAGCCTGCGCAGTATTGTGACTGGGCTCGGGGACGGAAATGGAGCGGTACGGGAAAGTGGCTTTCAGATTACAACGGCTTCTGAGATTATGGCTGTGTTATGCTTATGCGATAACCTTATTGATCTCAAGAAGCGTTTAAACCGTATTCTGATTGGATATGACCAAGAGGGACAACCGGTAACAGCCGAGCAAATCGGGGCCGTTGAAGCGATGACAGCGCTGCTTAAGGAAGCAGTTAAGCCAAACTTGGTACAGACTCTGGAAGGTACGCCTGTTATTGTACACGGGGGGCCGTTTGCGAATATCGCTCATGGCTGCAGCAGTGTTATTGGCACTCGTTATGCCCTTAAGCTGGGAGATGTTGTGGTCACCGAAGCAGGCTTCGGAGCGGATCTTGGTGCAGAGAAATTCATGGATATCAAATGCCAACAGGCCGGGTTAAACCCTTCTGCTGCTGTTCTTGTCGTAACTGTTAAGTCCTTAAAATATAACGGTGGTGTGCCTAAAGGTGAGCTTCTAACCGAGAATCGGACGGCGCTTCGCGCGGGATTGGTGAACTTAGAACGTCATGTAGAGAATCTCGGTAAATTTGGAGTCCCTGTTTTAGTTGCCATAAATCATTTTGAAGGGGACAGTGAGGGCGAGATTAATGATGTATTGGAGGCCTGCCGCAATTTAAACGTGCCAGCCGCGATCTCAAAAGTATGGGCGGAAGGTAGTGCAGGTGGACAGGAGCTGGCTTCTGAACTGAACAAGCTCTTGGACAATAGTGGCCCGAGCCAGTTTGCTCCTCTGTATGAGAAGGATCTCGACATTTCATCCAAAATCAACAAAATTGTCCGTGAGATCTACCGCGGGGCAGAAGTGAACTTTTCCCCGGCGGCTAAGCGGAGTCTGGCGGTTATCGAGCGGCTTGGGCTAAATGATCTTCAAGTATGTTTGGCGAAGACGCCTTATTCCTTCTCCGACCAGCCTAGACTCCTCGGAGCACCGGAAGGCTTTACGATTGGTGTCCGAGATATTACCCTTTCGCTTGGTGCAGGTTTTGCGGTAGTTATTACAGGCAATATCGTTACGATGCCAGGTCTGCCAGCTAAGCCAGCCGCTGAGGGGCTATGGATGGATGAGGACGGAGAGATTCACGGTTTGGTGTAAAAGTGTTTTAATCAAAGGCTTCTCCTTGTTGGTATTAGAGGGGAGGCCTTTTTTTATGCTTCCTTTGGATTCCTGCAAATGCGGATCATAATGTACCTCCCACGTGGCAAAGCTAACGGAGTCGCATTCGGCAGCAGTGGCGGAAAAAAACTTAAAATTGTGAACAATATGAGGATATAGGTAAAAAAGACTTGTAATGTGATAAATATCACAATATAATCAGTTTATAAAGTGAAATAAATCACAACTAACCCATTGTTGATCAGATTCCATCATTGATCGGTCATGCAAGTCAAATATATAACCCGTTTGTCCATTTGAAGGAGGAAGAAATAATGAAAGTAGCTGTCATTGGATGTACCCATGCCGGAACCGCCGCAATTGTGAATACTGCTCAACTTTACCCGGATGCCGAGATTACTGTATATGAGCGTAATGATAATATTTCCTTCTTATCCTGTGGGATTGCCTTGTATGTAGGTGGAGTGGTAAAAGACCCAGAGGGGCTATTCTATTCTTCACCAGAAAAGCTTGCAGAGCTTGGCGTAAAGACCAATATGCGTCATGAAGTAACTGCAGTGGATACGAAGTCCAAAACATTGCGTGTACGCAATCTGGAGACAGGCCACGAGTTCGCTGATACCTACGATAAGCTGATTATGACTACAGGTTCATGGCCGATTGTACCGAAGCTTGAAGGATTTGAACTCGAGGGGATTTTACTTTCCAAGAACTATGATCATTCCAACACTATTATAGAAAAAGCTAAACAAGCAAATAAAATCACCGTCGTCGGCGCTGGATATATCGGCGTAGAACTGGTGGAAGCTTTTCAAATGAATGGCAAGCAAGTTACACTAATTGATGGTGAAGATCGCATTCTGAGTAAATACCTGGATCAAGAATTTACTGCACCGATCGAACAATCTTTTCAGGATCATGGGATTAAATTGGCACTGAATGAGAAGGTTAGCTCTTTTGCAGGCAAAGACGGTAAGGTAACAAAGGTTATTACAAGCAAAGGGGAGCATGAGACAGATCTGGTCATTCTCTGCATTGGTTTCCGTCCTAATACTGAACTCATAAAAGGTCAAGTCGATATGCTGCCTAATGGTGCCATTGTAGTCAATAACTATATGCAGACTAGCTGCCCGGATGTATATGCCGCTGGCGACAGCTGTGCAATTCACTACAACCCTACAGGCAAACACGCCTATATCCCACTGGCAACCAATGCCGTTCGGATGGGAACCTTAGTTGCGCGCAACTTGGTAACAGAGACCATTCCTTATATGGGTACACAAGGGACTTCGGGCATTAAGATTTATGAAGACAATATCGCTGCAACAGGGCTTACTGAAGAAGGAGCTAAGGCTGAAGGAATGGACGTAGAAACCGCCATGATTATTGATAACTACCGTCCAGAATTTATGCCCACCTTTGAGCAGGTTCAGTTAAAAGTAGTGTTTGATCGCGCCACACGCCGTATTCTCGGGGCTCAAATTATGTCCAAGATGGATCTGACGCAATCGATCAACACAGTGTCTGTATGTATTCAAAATCAAATGACAATTGACCAACTAGCCTTTATCGACTTCTTCTTCCAACCGCATTACAACAAACCTTGGAACTTCCTGAATACAGTAGGTCTTCAAGCGCTGCCGACAACAGTACCAAGCAAAGAGGCTGTAACGGTTTAAAAAGAAAAGATTGTTTCTGAGTGATTTATCGACGAAAAAGACAACCTTATAAAGCTTGAGAAGCAGCGATCCTCCTGTAACAGGAGGGTCACTGCTTTTTTTTGTTAGGTGCAGAATGATTAGCTGCATGGGTAGGTGCAATCCAATGGCTTCGGTGATGGTAGCGAGCCAAATGTGCTCGAAAGTTACGACTAGGGTCAACTGTGTCCGATCGTGCTGAGTCATCACCTTCTGCAGAAGCTTTCGGACTCAGGAGCTCTGTATAAGGTCAACTGAGTCCGATCATGCTGAGTCATCGCCCCCCGCAGAAGCTTTCGGACTCAGAAGCCGCTAATAAGCAAATAATCGCCGTTTGAGCGTGGTTTCGGACACCGGTGCAGCTATTACATAGAATGAGGTGCAACTAGTGTGTTTTTCGTGCCAATAGCGACAATGGGGTCCGATAGCAAGCCAAATGTGCTCGAAAGCTACGAATAGGGTCAACTGAGTCCGATCATGCTGAGTCATCGCCCCCCGCAGAAGCTTTCGGACTCAGAAGCCGCTAATAAGCAAATAATCGCCGTTTGAGCGTGGTTTCGGGCTCCAGTGCAGCTATTACATAGAATGAGGTGCAACTAGTGTGTTTTTGGTGCCAATAGCGACTATGGGGTCCGATAGCAAGCCAAATGTGCTCGAAAGCTACGAATAGGGTCAACTGAGTCCGATTGTGCTGAGTTTTCACCCTCCGCAGAAGCTTTCGGACTCAGAAGCCGTTAATAAGCAAATAATCGCCTTTTGAGCGTGGTTTCGGACTCCAGTGCAGCTATTGCATAGAATGAGGTGCAACTAGTGTGTTTTTGGTGCCAATAGCGACTATGGGGTCCGATAGCAAGCCAAATGTGCTCGAAAGCTACGAATAGGGTCAACTGAGTCCGATTGTGCTGAGTTTTCACCCTCCGCAGAAGCTTTCGGACTCAGAAGCCGCTATTTAGCAAATAATCGCCGTTTGAGCGTGGTTTCGGGCTCCAGTGCAGCTATTACATAGAATGAGGTGCAACTAGTGTGTTTTTCGTGCCAATAGCGACAATGGGGTCCGATAGCAAGCCAAATGTGCTCGAAAGCTACGAATAGGGTCAACTGAGTCCGATTGTGCTGAGTTTTCACCCTCCGCAGAAGCTTTCGGACTCAGAAGCCGCTATTTAGCAATTAATCACTTTTTGAGTCTGGTTTCGGACTCCAATGCAGCTATTACATAGAATGAGGTACAAATAGAGTGTTTTTCGTGCCAATAGCGACAATGGGGTCCGATAGCAAGCCAAATGTGCTCGAAAGCTACGAATAGGGTCATCTGAGTCCGATGTCCGGTTGTGGGCCAAATGTGCTCGAAAGCTACGAATAGGGTCATCTGAGTCCGATGTCCGGTTGTGGGCCAAATGTGCTCGAAAGTTACGATTAGAGTCAATTGAGTCCGATAGCTGCTGCGTACGCTCAAATGTAATCCAACGAAACAAGATATGCTGGCTTAGCCGGTCATACACAAACTTCTATTTGTGCACAGGTCGCAGTAAATTTGACATGTCAGTGAAAACTTTCACTTAGTTTTCTCAAAGTGATAATTATCACGTTAATGTGTTTTACGACACGCTACAATGGTCATAAAGGAACAAATTTGAAGTAAATAGATGAAGGGGATAGGAACCATGGCTTATAGCAAACCGCAGCAAATTGCCGAAGTAACTGTAGAGAACGGCATAAAAAAAGCTCATAATCCGCTAAGTACCGTACTTATTCTGGGCTTTTTGGGAGGAGCGTTTATTGCGCTCGGGTTTTTATTAGATATTCGCGTCATTGCTGGCGCACCACAGGAATGGGGTTCCATTGCTAACTTTATCGGAGCCGCAGTCTTCCCCGTTGGGCTGATCATGGTACTCCTTGCAGGTGGAGAACTGCTGACAGGGAATATGATGGCCGTGCCGCTCGCTTTTATGGCTAAGAAGATTTCTTTCTGGGAAGTTGTGAAGAATCTTTTGCTCATTACGATTAGTAATCTGGCAGGGGCATTATTTGTAGCTTATTTCTTCGGTCATGTGGTGGGTTTAACTTCAGAGGGTGTGTATTTAGAAAAATTGGTGGATATGGCTGGTCATAAAATCGATGCAGAATTCTTTCCGGCATTTGTTTCGGGTATCGGCTGTAACTGGCTCGTTGCGCTGGCCGTATGGCTCTCCTATGGAGCAGATAACTTCAGCGGCAAAATCCTTGGTATTTGGTTTCCAACGATGGCCTTTGTTGCGATCGGATTCCAGCACGTTGTAGCTAACATGTTCCTAATTCCAGCAGCTATTTTTGAAGGTTATTATTCATGGGGGCAATACTTCACTAACTTTGTTCCCGTCTGGCTCGGCAATCTAACGGGTGGGGCAATATTTGTCGCAGCTGCCTATTGGATGGCATACTTGCGTAAAGCACCTACGGCTATTCAATCCGTAGATAGCATGTCCGGCAGCAGTGTCAAGAAACACGCTTAAGCTCGTCTTATAGAGCACTCCATAGAACATTCAAGGTCTGCCTTATTGGTGGCGTTAATGTTTTAGGGGTGCTTTTTGTTATGTAGACACAAAAAAAATCCGCCGTGATATATCCGCGCTCGGGGGAACGAAATCGGATCACGGCGAATTTTGAAGGGGGAGTGTTTCTAGGCTCTATTACCCCGTCTTTCTAAAAGCGAATCAGTTTCTTCTTGTTTAGTTTGCTTTACGGACGACAGCCACGGCTTTAAAATAAGAATAGATATTAGAACTAGGGAGGACTGCGGACGTGAACCCCAAGGGAGACGGGATATTTCATGCGATATGTGCGTTTTATCCTCTAGATTTCATGCGCACTTTATCACGATAAAACGTCAATGTGTATGCTTGCTCATAGCCCTGTTTTGGGATGATACTGGATGAATTAATGACACATATATAACAGGGGATGTACACTACTTATGAAGTTTTTACAGGCATATCCAAAAGAAGTGAAAATATTTCTCATTGCCAGCCTAATTAACGCAACAGGTAGTGCGCTGATGTGGCCGCTCGTTACGATGTATGTATTTGATGAGCTTGGACGCAGCATGTCAGATGCTGGACTGGTGATTCTTATTCAATCGGTTGGTGGGATCGTGGGTCAACTACTCGGGGGCTCACTCTATCATAAGGTAGGCGTGAACCGGCTGATTGTCGGAGCGCTCGCCATGAATGCTTTGGCACTGTTCACCTTGCCGGCAGCTAGTAACAACTGGACGTTATTTATGGTTGCAATGGGACTAGTGGGATTATTTAATTCCTTATCATTACCTGCCATTCAGGCATTTATCGGCTTTCGTTTCACGAAGCAGCGTGGTGAGCTGTTTAATGTTATTTATGTCGCCAATAATATTGGTGTAGCACTGGGGACGGCATTAAGTGGTTTTTTGGCCGATATTTCCTATATGCTAAGCTTTGTAATGAATGGTGTAACCTCGGCGGTATTTGCGGGTTTCTTTTTTATATATCTGAAGAAAATCGGTGGAGAACCTGCGCATGAGGTAATGGGGCATCAGAAGAATGAACCAGAGAAACAATCCACGTGGAAGCTAATGGGGCATACTCGTATTTATCTTTATATGGGGATCGGTTCTTTGTTCCTGCTTCTCGGTAACTCTATCTGGAATACAGGGGTATCTCCGTTCATTATTTCAGAGGGCTGGCCTAAGAAAACTTATGGTTTTCTCTGGACACTGAACGGTATTTTGATTTTTGCAGCTCAGCCATTGGTAACAATGATTAAGCGCTGGTTCGCGTCTACCTCAACGGCGCAAATGACTGCAAGTGCCCTGTTTTATTTGGGTGGCTATGCGTTTCTTTTGTGGATGCCTAATTATCCTGGCTTAGTGCTTGGAATGGTGCTTGCTACACTGGGAGAAATGCTGATTTCTCCAGCGATGCCATCCTTTATCTCGGATCATGCGGGGCGCAGCGCACCGTTTTATTTGGGACTAAGCGGAGGGATTGGTGCAGTCGGGAGAGTCATTGGCCCTTACTTCATGGGCAGACTGTATGATAGCGGTGGTTTGGCACCAACAGCCTGGCTGGCCTGTGCGATGGCGCTGCTGTCTGTAGGGTTTTTCGTCATCCATGCTTTAGTCAATCGTAAAGGCCATTCGTTAGAGCGGTCCGTAGGATAACTATACACAGTGGATTCCAACATCTGCTGTGAATTCTATAGAGGTGCAAGGCAAGGGGTGTACATCTTATGAAACAAATCAACAAGGCAAGGTTAACTATTAGACCCTCAGAGATTAAAGACGTGCGAGAACTGATTGATCTGGACCATCTGATTTGGACAGAGGACACTAGCCCGGGACCTATGTTGTGGCGCTCACAAGAAGATTTCTTACTGAATGCTCCCCCGGGCTCACAGCTCGTCGCGCTGCAAGATGACAAGCTATGTGGATATGTCGGGTTTGGCTGCCCTAGTAGAATGGAGAGCAACCGGCATGTGTGCGAGGTTAATATTGCTGTTCATCCGAACTATCAACGTTTAGGCATCGGCCGGCAGCTCATGGAAGCCATTAAGGGACATGCTGCGGCGCATGCTATTCGTAAGCTTCGCCTGCGTGTATTATCCTGCAATGAATCAGCGATTTCTTTTTACCGGGAATGCGGTTTTGTGGAAGAGGGGCGTCTGCGGGAGGAGTTTTATCTTGGCGGCCGTTATGTAGATGAGATATTTATGAGCTGCATGCTGACAGGAGGAAATGAATATGGAGATCATCTCGCTTAATGTCGGTCGGCCGGTGACGGTGGATTATCGGGGAAAACCTTTGGAGACCGGAATTTATAAAACACCTGTAGAAGGACCAGTTCAGCTACATACCAATGGATTTGTTGGAGATGGCCAGGCAGATCTTAAACATCATGGAGGTCCTGACAAGGCGGTATGCGCCTATCCCATTGAGCACTATCCTTATTGGGAACAGCAGCTGGGAAAGAAACTGGAGTACTCGGCTTTTGGAGAAAATATCACCATCACAGGTCTGCTGGAGACAGAGGTATGTATTGGCGATGTATATGAAATAGGAACCACTTTGCTTCAGGTTAGCCAACCACGATACCCTTGCTTCAAAATCTCACAAAAGCATGGACCCGCAGATCTACCGGCTCAAGTTCTGGATACAAGGTATAGCGGATTTTACTTGCGTGTACTTCGTGAAGGAAAGATTTCAACCGGTGATGCAATTGTCAAAAAAGAAAACGGAGACAGCAATGCGTCCGTGGCGCATGTACTGTATTTAATGCAGGTTGGGCTGCAAGAGAAGGCTGCTCTGGCAGAGCTTGTGGAGCTGGAAGCTCTCTCAGCCGTAGTACGGAACAAGTTTCGAAAACAACTGGGTATGCCAGAGATCTAATCTTGGTCTGCTCAAAAAAAAACCTGGAGGCGTATGCCAGCCAGGTTTTTTTTTGCTTGCGTGTTTGTTTAACTTTGCTTTGCTTGTAACTTAGCCGAGCAGCTGCCACTCACTACGCAATAAACCATATACGGCGTGATTCACGTAGCCATCGGGCAGCTTTTCTGCCTGTCTGATCACACCTTCGAGCACAAAACCAAGCCGTTCAGGAATTGCCCGGCTAGTTACGTTGGCGGTTGCGCAGCGAATTTCTACCCGCTGCAGCTCCATTTCAAGCAGGGCGTAGTCTACTAGAACTCGGCAGGCACTGGTCATATAACCTTTGCCTTCATATCCATCACCAAGCCAATAACCAATCCCTACGGAACGGTTATGCCAGTCAATCTGGTGATACCCAATGACGCCAGCGAGCTCGCCGCGGACCCAAAGTCCAGCAGTGAAGGCGCCATTGTCGGTGCCTTGTTTTATAGCATTTTTAATGAAATTAAGGGTGTGATCCTGTTCCGTAACGGCATCAACCCAAGGAAGCCATTGCCTAAGTCGTTCCCGCGAGCGCTCCACTAACGCGAATATGTGCCTAGCATGCTCAGGCATGAGTGGCTTTAAGATAAGCTCTTCGTCGATGACATAATTAAACAAGTGGTTGCCTCCTTTCGGCACAAGGCCTTATGTATGATTATGGATTTTTTCTTATGATTATCATGCTACTCTATCGCCCGCAGAGAAGTCAAAAGGTCTAAAGATGCTAAAAATTGATCCAGGCCATGTGCCCCCTTTTATTGAACAATCTACAGTTAACGGGTATATTAGTAGGAAACATGTTTATACAAGAAGTAGTGTAACACTACAGAACGAAAGGTTGATAGCTGTGGAGAACCGTAATACCCCCTCCAATTTTATTAAAAATGTTATTACCGAAGACCTCCGTACGGGTAAAGTAAAAGAAGTTGTCACACGCTTTCCGCCGGAGCCGAACGGTTACTTACATATCGGACATGCCAAGGCGATTTGGATTAACTTTACACTGGCGGACGAGTTCGGTGGCAAGACTAACCTAAGATTTGACGACACGAATCCTGCCAAAGAAGATACGGAATATGTGAACTCCATTCAGGAAGATGTAAAGTGGCTGGGCTATGAATGGGAAGAGCTGCGTTTTGCATCGGATTATTTTGAGGAAATGTACAAACGTGCCGAATTATTAATTACTAAAGGCAAAGCTTATGTAGATGACCTCAGCGCGGATGAAATTCGCCAATTGCGGGGAACGCTGACAGAGCCAGGACAGAACAGTCCACATCGTGAGCGCAGCATCGAAGAGAATTTGGATCTGTTCCGCCGTATGCGGGCAGGGGAATTCAAAGATGGTGAGAAGGTTCTTCGTGCCAAGATCGATATGGCATCACCAAATATTAATCTGCGTGATCCTGTCATCTATCGGATTACTCATGCGCATCACCATAATACAGGGGATAAATGGTGCATCTATCCGATGTATACGTTCGCTCATCCACTTGAGGACGCCATTGAAGGAGTAACTCACTCCCTTTGTTCGCTTGAGTTTGAAGATCAACGCCCATTTTATGATTGGGTCGTAGCGGAATGTGAGATGCCTTCTGTTCCGCATCAATATGAATTCGGCCGTCTGAATCTCGCTCAAACCATGACTAGTAAACGTAAGCTGAAGCTGCTGGTAGACGAAAAACATGTGGATGGCTGGGACGATCCGCGGATGCCAACGATCTCCGGCCTGCGCCGCAGAGGATATACGCCGGAAGCGATTCGTAAATTCGTGTACGAAGCAGGGATCTCCAAGAGTCAGGGTCTAGTGGACCTGCAAATGCTGGAGCACTTTATCCGGGAAGACCTTAAGTTAACTGTGCCTCGCACCATGGCTATACTTCGTCCGCTTAAGGTTGTTATCACCAATTATCCGGAAGGCCAAACAGAATGGCTTGAAGCGGAGAATAATACAGAGAATGAAGAAATGGGTGTACGCCAAATTCCGTTCTCTCGTGAGATTTATGTTGAGCGCGACGACTTTATGGAGAATCCGCCCAATAAATATTTCCGCTTGTTCCCCGGCAATGAAGTACGCCTGAAGCATGCTTATTTCATCAAATGTAATGAAGTCATTAAAGATGATAATGGCGAGGTTGTTGAACTGCATTGTACGTATGATCCGGAAACAAAGAGTGGCAGTGGATTTACAGGCCGTAAGGTAAAAGGTACTCTGCACTGGGTAGAAGCTAGTCAAGCTGTGCCTGCAGAATTCCGTTTATACGAGCCACTGATTTCTGCTGAAGAAGTAGATGAAGCTGCAGAAGTTGAAGGTCTGGATTCCACGGTAGAGAAAGCGGAGCCTAGCTTCTTGGATCAGCTTAATCCTAAATCCATTGAAATCTTACAAGGTTTTGTGGAACCCGCGCTTAAGGACAGTGTGGCTCAGGATAAATTCCAGTTCTTCCGTCATGGCTATTTTAATGTAGATAGCAAATACTCGGCGCCTGGGCATCTCGTATTCAATCTTATCGTTTCACTGAAGAGTTCATTTCAGCCTCCAAAACAAGGCTAACACTTGATTCGTTCAGGTTCTTTATAATAAAACAGGCACAAACGTCCCGTTTAGGTACGTTTGTGCCTGTTTTTTATGTTTTCGCTTATAATATTTCGATGTGAGAGAGTTCTTCCTCATCCTCTGTAGGGGGCCGGTAGCCTCCACGGTTTACAAAGAGCCACATGAAAGTAAAGCCTAGCGTTCCAAACAGTGTCAAGAAGACACCCGCTTGATACATGCTCTGTGCCCCTAGATTTTGATACATCCACCCGCCGAGAACTCCTCCAACAATACCGGCTATACCGCTCCAAGTCAGTGTGTAGAGCGCTTGTCCTGAAGCACGGTAAGGTCTTGGAATAAGAAGCATGGTCAGTTGAGTGCCTACATAGAAGAAACCACCAAATGTTATGCAGTGTAAAATTTGAATGAGCACTACTTGGAGGGCTGTAGTCGCGTCCGCCATGAACCACCATCGTAGTACGAATAAAGCGCTAACCAGCGCAAGCCAGCCGAGCAGAACAGATATTTTACGTTTAAGGAATCGGTCGCAGAGAACAAATACACCCACTTCCAAAATAGAGGAGAGGAATACTGCGAGACCAATCATTCCCTTGGAGCCGCCTAGGTCCGTAATATACAAAGACATGAATGTAGTGTTCATGGTGTTCGGTATGGAAACTAGGATACCAAACAATATGAAACACAAGAAAAAGGGATTATAAATTAGTTTGCTGAAGCCTCTATACGGCATAGGAGCCATGCCAATGGTATGGTTAAGTTTCGGTAATGCAAGAATGGATAACATTGATGCACATAGTAAGCCTGCAAACAGATAGGACAAGATAGATACACCAGCCCAATCAAGGACCAATCCGGCGGCAATTGCAATTAGTGCCCACCCCAATGAACCCCAAAGCCGAAAAGAACGGAAGCGATAGTTAGTTCCGTCAATATAGCTGAGAATCATCGTATTGCTCTGAGCAAATAACGGTCCTTGGAAGAAATAGAACAAAAGAATGGAGATGTAGATCATCTCATATGTATTTGCCCGAAACATAAGCTGGGATAACACTAACGTTCCGATTAACATAAGCAAAACGATTCTCCGGATATTCTGGTATCGGTCAGTCCAGATTGCCCAGAATGGATTTGCAAAGATGGATACTAGCGCACCCATAGAAAATACGGCACCGATCTCTAATTTGTTCATCCCTACATCCAGCAGGTATAGTTGAAAGAAGCTGGAGAAGAGGACCATGGTTCCGTATACAAAAAAATTGAACCATTTTAAAGACGTGAAAGAAGATGGATAGTTAACGCCTTTCCGCAAATGCGTCACTCCTTTCCCACTAGATGTCTTGCATGGATATACTGACCAATATTAGGCCCTTCTATCACTGTAACACGTGTTGAAAAGGGATACAAACTTCCTTTTTTACTTTTTTACATTTTTTTAACGTTTATTTAAATTTGATCCGCTAAGTGACAAAAAACGCATATAACAAGTTTGCAGGTGGCAGAAATGTTAGGCGTTTGCTCTTCCTTACTAGGAATATACCTGAGGATTACCCTATCTACGTTTGTATAAAAGAGAATCAATGGGTTTAACTTCAGTTTACAATTCAGGGCTAGGATAGGGTTAAGCGAAACAGAGATGATACATTCTTCTCGCAGATTCACCAAGAAAAGGGGAGTTTTTGCATGAAAAAATCCGAAGCTAAGGGGAAAACGGCGCTGAAGCCATTCCTCACATTATTAAAAGAAACCAAGCCTTCATACGGCTTATTGGCAATAGCCATTGCACTAAGCATGATCTCGACATTGGTTAGTCTGGTGATCCCTATGTTCACCAAAAATCTGGTGGATGGCTTTTCTTTGGCTTCTGTCAGCAAGCTGCAAATTGCAGGCATAGCGGGTGCTTTTATCGCGCAGACGATCGCCGGGGGAATCTCTATCTATCTGCTGAATTATGTAGGCCAGAAGATGGTTGCAGGTCTTCGTGACCGGTTATGGCGTAAATTTTTAGTGTTGCCAGTAGCTTATTACAATGATAATCGGACAGGAGAAAGCGTCAGCCGGATGACGAATGATACAGGGATCATCAAAACGCTGATCTCTGAACATCTGGCCAGCTTATTTACCGGAGTGATTTCCATTGTGGGCTCCATTGCTGTGCTGTTATTTTTAAACTGGAAGATGACGCTTGTTCTGTTCACCGTTCTTCCACTATCTGCGTTGATTTTGGTGCCGCTTGGACGGCAGATGTACAAAATCTCCAAAGGCATGCAGGACGAAACAGCTTCTTTTACCGCCACACTTAGTGGTGTATTGTCAGAGATCCGTCTGGTGAAATCCTCGGGTGCAGAGAAAAAAGAGTACGAAGCAGGCAAAACCGGAATTATGAACCTGCTCTCCTTTGGCATTCGTGAAGGCAAAATCAGCGCTATGATCAGTCCACTTGTCTCTTTTGTCTTTATGATGTTACTTGTGGTCATTATCGGTTATGGCGGAATGCAGGTATCTTCCGGTGCTTTGACAGCTGGAGAGCTGGTAGCCTTTATCCTGTATCTTATTCAGATTATTATGCCGCTTACTCAATTGACCACGTTCTTTACACAGATTCAGAAAGCTAAAGGGGCATCAGAGCGCATTATTGAAACTCTGGCAGCAGAAGAGGAGGTATATGAGGGCCAGGAAGAGGCGAACGGTGCAGAGGGTCCTATCTCGGTAGAAGATCTAAGCTTTGGATATAAAAATGGTGAGAATGTGCTAACCGATGTAAGCTTCCGGATGCTTCCGGGTCAGGTGACGGCTATTGTTGGACCGAGCGGGGGAGGCAAGACTACATTATTTTCACTGCTCGAACGATTCTATGAGCCTCAGAAAGGTATGGTTAAGTTAGGCGATAAACCAGTGTCAACCTTCTCATTACGCTCATGGCGGAAACTGATCGGGTACGTCTCACAGGAAAGCCCATTGTTGGCAGGTACGATTGCTGAGAATTTAACCTATGGATTGGATCGAGACGTTAGCATGGAGGAGATGCGCGCAGCAGCAGCAATGGCTTATGCAGATGGCTTTATCGATGAGCTTCCTGAAGGATATAATACGGATGTTGGTGAGAGAGGTGTGAAGCTCTCGGGTGGACAGCGGCAACGGATTGCTATTGCTAGAGCGCTGCTGCGGAATCCAAAGATTCTTATGCTTGATGAGGCGACCTCCAGTCTGGATAGCCAATCAGAGGCCGTAGTGCAGAAGGCACTGTCCAATTTGATGAAGGGCCGGACTACGATTGTAATTGCGCACCGTTTGGCTACTGTTGTAAATGCTGAGCAGATTATTTTTATGGAAAAGGGCCAGATTACCGGGATGGGAAGACATGAAGAACTGCTGGAAAACCATGAGCTATATCGTGAATTTGCCACCCAGCAGCTGCAGATGAATAACCTTGAGATTCAAGACAATAAAGAGGAGGCTCCAGTGATACATGACAAAAATACTAGTAGCGGACGACGATCCGCACATCCGCGAATTGGTAGAAGTATTTCTGAGAGCTGAGGGGATGGATGACATCTATGGAGCTTCTGATGGACTGGAGGCTCTTCAGATTCTGGAGAGCCATAACATAGACTTAGCCATTATTGATGTGATGATGCCCAATTTGGATGGCTGGGAGCTGTGCCGGAAGATGCGCCAAACCTATGATTTTCCGATATTGATGCTGACGGCTAAGGGAGAGACCTCACAAATTGTGAAGGGCTTTGAGCTGGGAAGTGATGACTATCTCGTCAAACCCTTTGAGCCAGTGGTGCTTATTGCGCGAGTAAAGGCGCTGCTCAAACGCTACCAAATCTCTGCTGCACAAAGTGTGGGGATTGGCCGGCTGCGAATGAATCGTAAAACCTACGAGGTATCCTCAGCGTATGGAGAAGTCACTTTGCCGCTTAAGGAATTTGAGCTGTTATTTAAGCTGGGCAGCTATCCGGGGCAGACATTGACTAGAGACAGGCTAATCGAAGAGATATGGGGTTATGATTTTGAAGGGAATGAGCGGACGCTCGATGTGCATATCAACCGTTTACGCGAACGGTTCGCTCCTGATAAATACGGGTTTGTTATTCGTACCATCCGCGGATTAGGCTATCGGCTGGAGGCAGAGGCATGAACCGGTTTAAGGAGCTTCTTAAGCGGATTGGGATGACTTTTATTTACTTCGGTGGTGTTGGGATTAGCTGGAGTGCAGCTTATTTCTTGATGAACTGGATATATGGCAGGGTTGGACGCCCCTCTTCGGAGTATTTGACCCAGTTAATCGGCGTGATGGTCGGAATTGTGATTTTGTTTTTGATGGCATTGGTAACCTCCAAGTTATTCCGGGGCTGGGAACGTGTTTTTTATAAATCAATTATCGAAGGTTTAGGGCGGATTGCTAAGGGTGATTTCAATGTGGTACTTGATAATACAAAGGACTACGGTGATTTCGGTGAGATTGTAGAGAGTATCAACGTAATGGCCAGCGAACTGAGCCAGATGGAGACCATGCGTCAGGATTTTATCTCTAATGTATCGCATGAAATTCAATCTCCGCTAACCTCTATTCGGGGGTTTGCTCTTGCACTGCAGGATGAAACTCTGAGTGTGAAGAGCAGGAGGCACTACCTTAATATTATAGTGGCTGAGAGTACCCGTGTATCTGGGCTTAGTGATAATTTATTGAAGCTGTCCGCGCTTGAATCGGGCAATTTTCCGTTTGAAAATCAGATTTACCGCCTGGATAAGCAGCTTAGAGATACGATTCTGGCTTCTGAACCACAGTGGTTGGAGAAAAAAATAGAGGTAGAGGCTGAACTGGAAGAAGTGAATGTATCTGCTGTAAAAGATTTAATGAGTCAGGTTTGGACTAATCTGCTGCATAACAGTATCAAGTTTACTCCGCAGAACGGTTGCATCCATATTAGCCTTCGCATGGTGGATGAGCAGGTAGAGGTGGAGATTCAAGATAGCGGGATTGGCATCTCGGAGGAAGATCTGCCTCGGATCTTCGAGCGTTTCTATAAGGCAGATAAAGCTAGAACCGCAAGTGGTGGCGGTAGTGGACTAGGTCTGTCATTGGTTAAAAAAATCGTTGAGCTGCATGAAGGTAAGGTAACTGCAAATAGTCGCCCGGGGGATGGGACAGCGTTCAAGGTGAGATTGCCAGTACGAATGAAATAAACTTGCTGTATGTGAAAAACAGCTGAAGCCGGTATTCTGGGTGGATTCGAAGACAATACCTTCCGTCCTGAGAATAAGGCTACAAGAGCCGAGGCGGCGGCGACTATTTCTAAGCTGCTCGAAGCTCTATCTCTCTAATAGTGATTGAATAGCTCATCGCTAAGCTTTAAGCACAACGCCGCTTTCCCAGATCGTTCAGTGGGAAAGCGGCGTTTTTTGTATTTATGCAATTAAAAGAGGAACTATAATACCGGGATGGACGTTTATCCACCAATTTGAGACATGCGCCGAGCTGTCGGCGTGTGGCTCTGTGCTTTTTTCTCCAGAGCTAAGGCCATTTCATGATTATGGGGTTTGTTGCCCAGCGCTTTCCGGAATAAGGCCTGCACAGCAACAGGATCGCTTATCAAAGGGCGGACATTGTATTCATCTGCCCAATACAGGCAAGCTTTGATGTGCCCATCTGCGGTAAGTCTCAGGCGGTTGCAATTATCGCAGAAGTGCTCGCTCACCGGATGAATCAGGCCGAATGTACCAGGGGCTCCGACAACCCGCCGATTCTGGGAAGGGCCATTCCCGGAGGGCATTTCTGCCGCTTCCGTTTCCCAACCAGCCTCAGTACAAGCTTCTACAACCCTTTCCAGAGGCAGATAAGTTTGGCGCCAAGCATCAGTAGCACTGCCAATCGGCATGTATTCTATAAAGCGTACATTTAGAGGACTCTCCAGCGTAAGGGAGATGAAGTCTTTGATTTCGTCGTCATTAATTCCTTTCATCAATACAACGTTAAGCTTTATCGGTTGAAGTCCGGCGGCTTGTGCGGCCTCGATCCCCTTTAATACCTTGGCGACTTCGCCGCCACGAGTAATCATAGAAAATCGATCCTGCCGTAAGGAGTCTAGGCTGATGTTTACCCGTGACAGACCGGCTTCTTTTAGCTGTGCTGCTTTGGCTGGAAGCATTAAACCATTTGTAGTCAGCGAAATATCTTCTATACCTGGGATCGCAGATATCATAGCAACAAGCTTTTCCAGATCTTTGCGGACAAGAGGTTCTCCACCAGTTAGTCGTACTTTACGTAATCCAAGAGGGGCTAGCGACTTAACGACTGAGGTAATTTCCTCGTAACTCAGAATCTCGTCCTGCGGTTGGAATTGCATCCCTTCCGCTGGCATACAATAGATGCAACGCAGGTTGCAGCGGTCGGTAACCGAAATGCGGATGTAATCGTGTAAACGTCCAAAAGGGTCCGTCAGCGGCTCCATGGCGTTGCTCCCTTCCTTTAAATCTGGCTGATAAATTGCTCTTATACTTTCTCGTATACACGTATAACGTCCCTAATAGGACAGAACGCAAAGTTGTTTATACTTGTTTAGAATTTTAAAGATCGCTTGGTTTCACGTCAATGAGCAAAGTTCTGGACGACAGGGTTTCATTACATAAAACTGGACAAACTAGATAAGAAGATAACGCATATTGAACAACGGAAAGTGTGACAAAAGTACGACAAATATAGTTTTTAGACATAGAATGCTCACGGAAAGCGCTTTTAATATCCGATATAATCTAGGTGCGGATTAGTTTTAACGTTCACTTTTGCGAAAACAGATAGGATACCGGAAACCGCACGTCGGTAATGTGACGGAGAGTGACCGGGAAACCATTGAGGAGGATTTGCAAAATGAGTACACATACTGTTCCATCGCTCACCGTTCCGGAGGCTTTTAGCCGTTGGTTGGAAAGTCGGGGATTAATATATCAGCTTTTAGTGGATTTTTTGGGTAGAAAACCATCACTCTCTCTAGTGGCTCAATGGAGCCGCAATCGCCAGATGAGTGTAGCGGCTGAGATGACGGAAGGCGGTCGGGAGCTGAAGCGCTATTTGAGTCAGGAACCGAACAAGCTGCCAATGATATGCGAGAAAGAGAGCAAAGAATATAAACGGCTTATGCAAGAACAGTCCGTTAGTTCTTTTAAATTGCGCGAAGCAGCGATTTTAGGACGCTCGGAGGATTTCTGTAACGTGCTTGCGGATGTGTACACCTCCGCTGGAATTGTATTCAATAAGTGTAATGGTGAAGCCGATGATCATATTGCTATTGAGCTCGAATTTATGGCAGTCATGCATGAGCGTATGCTTTACAATAGCTTTTCAATAAGAAGTGCTATGGAGCTGCTTGATATTCAGGAGTCCTTTTTGGAAAAGCATCTACTGCAATGGACACCGCAGTTCTGTCAGAAACTGAATGCAGCAACGGATAGTCCGCTATATCTAGGCCTCTCACATATGCTTGAGGAATTTCTGCCACTTGATCTGCAAATGCTTCGTTCCTGGAGAGCTTCACTGGAGAGCAGTGCAGCTACAAGCATTTAATATTAGAAAGCCCGGCCTAATTGATAGGTCGGGCTTTTGCGTGCTATTCAAGTAGATATGAAGCTTTAATAGAAGCTCTGTAGCAAATAGAAGTACCGTGTGAAGCATCCTAGTGATGATCTAATTAAACTCCGATAGAAGTAGAGGCTGAAGCACCAACCGAAGCATTAATTGAAGTACCAATCGAAGCGCAGTCTTGTTGCCCAACTGAAGCACCGACAGACTAATTGGGGAATTTCTCCCTGAAATTCAAGAGTTTCTGGTCATCAGACTAATAATTAGGGAAAACCTCCCTAAAGTATAGCTGTTTCGGCGGTAATTAAAGAAATCCCCCTTATTATCAGGGAGTTTTTCCCTAATTAGTTTAAGATCCACTCCGCACATCGCCCAAACACAGAACGTAGTAAACACAAATGTACGCCGTCCAAACGGCCAACGCAGATCACCCGCCGTATACCGCATATCGCAAACGCCCACCATAAATCGCACATGGTTCACCGCACATTGTATATCATCCAGCGCCCACTGCACATCAGCTATCACTCATCACGTATTTTTCACCGCTCAACTCTCCCTACTCACCACCCAACCTAATGGCGTTGAACAATTGGCACAGCACACAGTCTATTGGCTAAGGCAAGAATCCGCTGTGCAGCCTTTTACTAAAAAAAAAGAAGCTGCCTCATAAGTAGAATTCACTACTTTGGAGACAGCCTCTCGTTTGAGCCTATTTACTTGTTCACATCATAGTTCTAATCAATTACCTTTTTGCTGCGGAATTTCATCAGGAATTCATACACGACTGGTACTACTACAAGTGTCAGCAGCGTGGAACTGACCAAACCACCGATTACGGTCACACCGAGCCCCTTAGAGATAATTCCAGCACTGTTTTCAAGTCCAGTAACCAATGGCAGCAATGCACCAATCGTTGCAAGTGCAGTCATCAGGATTGGACGTAAACGTGTGCCACCTGCTTCAAGCAAGGCTTGACGCGTAGTGAGGCCTTCTTTTTCCTTATGAATAACGCGGTCGATAAGGACAATCGCATTCGTTACTACGATACCAATCAACATCAGCGCACCCATGAGCGAGGACACGTTTAAGGTTTCCCCAGCGATCAGAAGGGCAACGAGTACCCCGATCACTGTGAAAGGAAGTGAGAACAGGATAGCGAATGGTGCTAATCCACCGCCAAATGTAACCACAAGCACGAAGTATACGATGGCAATAGCAGCCGCCATAGCAATTCCTAATTGACCAAACGTATCATTGATCTGCTCGGTTACACCGCCGAAGGAAACAGTTACACCATCAGGCAATTCCATAGCGTCTATTTTTTCTTTCACGCTGTTCGAAGCGCTATTCACGTCACTCGAAATAATTTCGGCAGTAACATCTACCTTCATTTTACCGTCCATACGAGTAATCGAGTCAGGGGAGGAGCCATTTTCAATTTTAGCGACTTGCCCGATTGGCACGGAGATGCCTAGTGGGGAAGTCAAAGTAGCCTCTTCCATTTCTTTAATGCTCTTATACGTTTCTTTATCTGTTTCGATATAGACTTTGTAGTTCTTGCCGTCCAATTCTACTTCTGTGAGCACTGGACGTGTGCCTGCTGGACTCAGCTTCATCGCAATTTGTCCGGCTGTAAGTCCAAGGGAGCTAAGCTTCTGTTGATCCGCTACAATCGTATATTGATCGTAAGCTTCCTTGAGACTTGTTTCTGCGTCTTTGAAATTAGTGGTGTCAGCCTGTACGATTGAGGCAATCTCATCCGCGACTGGCTTCAGCTGATCCAGTTCATCTCCGAATACATTCACGGTCAGAGTGCTTCCACCCATGCCTCCACTCATCAGAGCGGACATGTCACCCCATACACCATCTGGCACTTCTGCGGTCAAACCTTCAATAAGCTTCTCTTTAACAGCTTCAAAATCAGGAGTGTCACTATCATAAACGATGAAAAATAGTCCTGAATTGCTGGATCCACCCATACCCATCGGGCTTCCGCCGCCAATGGAATATTGCATTTTGTCTATATGCTTCTGCGCTAAAATGTATTTTTCAGCTTTCAGACCTTGCTCTTGAACTTCCTCAATCCGTTGTCCAGCCTTTGGTGAATAAGTAAGCATTACGGTTTTATCCTCTTGGGATGGCATAAAGCTTACACCAATAGGTTTGATTAAGAACAAGCTGCCTGCAAGGAGAAGAACGGCAACTCCAAAAGTAACGAGCTTATGAGAAAGACACCAGTTCAGAATCTTTTGATAGCCAGCAGATAGTTTGTCTGGTTTCTCGCTGTGAGTTTTTTTACCTTTCAATCCATTACGGAACAACGAGTGAGCCATTGCAGGAACTAGGGTAATCGCAACTACTAATGAAGCGAGCAGGGCGAAGACCATGGTTAGAGCGAAAGGCAAGAACAGCTCACCAACCATACCACTAACCAAAGCAAGTGGTAAGAACACCGCGATGGTTACAATTGTAGAGGACATGATAGGCACGAACATTTCACGTGTGGCCGCACTGATTAATTCTCTGCCCTTCAGCTTCTCACCAGATAAGGAGAGTCGTCGATATATGTTCTCTATGACTACAATCGAGTCATCGACTACCCGCCCGATCGCGACCGTCATCGCTCCCAGTGTCATCATATTAAGCGTAATGTCCATCTGCCGCAGACACAGCACTGCGATCAGCAGGGATAATGGAATAGAGATGATGGAAATAATCGTCGAACGAATATTCCGCAGGAACACCAAAATGATAATTACTGCGAATAAGGCACCAAATACCGCTTTGGACAACATCGTATTTACGGAGTCCTCAATGGGCTTACCTTGGTCAAGTAGAACAGTAAGGTCAATGCCTTTATATTGTGCTTTTAATTCTTCAGTTTTGTCTTTAACGCCATTTACAACATCAACAGTGTTGGCATCATTGGCTTTGACAATCTGAATACCGATCGATTCTTTACCATTTGTACGGGAGATGGATTCAGAATTGCCCACAACCTCAATCGTGGCCAGCTCTCCCAGCTTCACGGTTGGAAGTCCCATACTTGCAGCTCCGCCAGGAGCTACATTTCCAGCGCCTGCGCCAGCAGCTCCGTTAGCAGCACCAGCATCAATGCCGGCAGCTCCAGTAGCTCCAGTAGCTCCAGTAGCACCAGCAGCGTTAGCGCCAGTTGGCATTACCGGAATGGTTACATTTTTAAGATCCTCAACGGTAGTGATGTTGCCGTCCACGACAACTGCCTTTTGAGCTTTGTCCATTTCGAACAATCCGAGTGGAACACGGAGGGAAGAGCCTTGAATGATACCTTTAACGGTATCTTCGGTCAGTCCATATTGGCTGAGCTTATCTTGATTGAATTTAAGTGATACTTCTTTGACGTATTGACCAGAGATTTGAATAGAAGCGACACCCTCAACATCCTCTAGGGCCGGGCGAATATCGTTCTCAGCAATGCGGGTCAGTTCCTCAAGATCCTGGGTATCCCCGTTAGAAAGACTGAGGGAGACAACAGGCATTGAGCTAAGACTAAAGCGGGAAATGGAAGGCTTCTGCACATTGTCAGGTAATGAGACTTCATTTAATGATTCGCGCACTGCTGCTGTAGCATTATCCAGATTTGTTCCATAATCGAATTCAATTTGGATACTGGAGGCATTCTCCAGAGAAGTGGAGGTGATCGTCTTTACACCATCCACATTGCGGAGCTTTTGCTCCAACGGTTTGCTGACATCATTAACGACGCCTTCTGGTGCGGCCCCCGGATAAATGGTTGTTACGCTAAGATAGGGTATACTAATATTAGGCAAGGTTTCTTGCTTCATCGTCAGTCCGCTATATAAACCGGCAAACACAATAATTATCGTCAGAAGCCAAATGGCAAATTTGTTCCTGAGCGAGAAATTAATTAAGCTTTTCATAAGTTTCGTTTCTGCTCCTCTCGGCCCTTTTCTTTACGAAATAAGGCGCCATTATAAAAAATCATAATACTCACTATCCATGACTTTCTCTCTACCGAACTCTTCTTAGAGTCAATTAACGAAATACACATGAATTGTGCGGAATTGAGGCAATTAGCTTCCTCAGCTCTTCCAATTCTGCTGTGAGCTCAGAGCAGGATTGGAGGTTGGACAGCATCCCCTGAATGATTGCTTTTCGCGGGTGAGGGATAAGGACTTCACCTTCCAGAATGTTGAGCGATTCCAGCAGATCGGCTGCTTCTTCGGATGCTATACTATCTAGTTTACTGATCGCAGTCTTCATTTCTTTAATGAGCTGTAATGGATTTTTTCGTTTGTTCTCCTCATTCTCCGCCATCCAGTTTGCTAAAGTAGCAGAGTTGATTAGCGGAGCCTGTTTACTAGTAAGCAAGCCAGACACGATCATATCCATTAAATTCATTAGATGATCTGCCATATCGGCAATAGGTACCTGCGTATCCTTACGAAAAATAACCGCAATATAAGATTTGATGAGACCATGTCCGATCATACATAAATCTCCGGTATAGGGAACGACGTCTTTTCCGTAGAGCAACTCCATTTTCACCTGGAACCATCTTAAGAAGGAAGCGTTGTTTCTACGCAGCCAGTCCGGGACTTCAGTATCAAATCCTTTGCCCGCAACCTCCTGAATTTGACGCTGCAAGAACTCACGTAATTCGTACACATGACTTAGCAGAATTTCTATCTGATTCCTAAGCTTCTCACGTGGTGTTCGTCGGGTTTCCTGTTCTTCACGTAACAAGGGGTCCCGAATCATCCGATAACAATAAAGGAAGATACTGCGCTCCAGTTCTTCTTTTGATTTAAATACCAGATATAAACTGCCCTTCGAAATCCCGCATAATTCAGCTATCTCTTGCATGGATGTGGACGAGGAGCCTTTTACAGCGAATAACTGCATAGCAATCTTAATAATCTGCTCCTGCTTATCAACAGTTTTATCATTCATTAAAGGATTAACCTCCTTTCTGACTACCCGGTTCTATAATTGACTAGTTGGTCAGAATAATTATATTCTATACAACCAGGCATTACAAATATCGGAACAGAAGGGTTACAGTTTTGTCGTAAATAGACTTTAAACAGTAATTTGCTAGGAAGAAATGTGTTCTTCATGTAATATATAAAATGTGTCAATTTCGTGTTGCTTGTATGAATAAGAAGGTAGGTAGAGTATGAGAAGAGGACTTCAATCTATAATTATCATTGGGGCATTCATAGCATTTTATTATTTTGGTTTCGGCATTTTTGGGAGTACTGCGGGAACGATTATTAGTATCTTCTCCACTCTGACAGTCATTTCGATTAGCTTGGCTATTTTTATGGAGAACCGTAATCCTTCTACAACAATGTCATGGATCTTATTGCTTGCGTTGATCCCGGTGCTGGGACTGGTCTTCTATTTTCTATTTGGGCAAAATGTGTTCAAACGCCGTAAATATGATAAAAAGGCACAAAGAGACCTTATGGCCTACGAAAGAATTGAGAATGACGCTTTACGTACGCACCAAGATTGGTCAGTCTTTGATCCCTCGCGCCAAAAACTGCTGCTGTTATCCAAAACTTTAGCACGTACTCCTATTTCCTTTGCATCAGAAACTCGTATCCTCACTAATGGTGAAGAGACGTTTGGTACGTTATTGTTGGAGCTCCGTCAAGCTAAACATCACATTCATATGGAGTATTACATCTTCCGGGCGGACCACATTGGAACACGCATTAAACAAATTCTGATCGATAAAGCTCGCGCCGGTGTTGCAGTCAGATTTATGTATGATGCCGTTGGCAGTTTTCAGCTTTCCAAAGCTTTTTTGAAGGAAATGAGTGATGCCGGGGTTCAGGTGGCTTCGTACGGAAATTCAACATCCTTTTTTTCCAGCCGTGTGAATTACCGGAATCACCGTAAGATTGTTGTGATCGACGGCGATGTCGGATTCATGGGGGGGCTCAATGTAGGCGATGAATATTTAAGCCGCAGTAAGACTTATGGGTTTTGGCGTGACACACATATGTTGGTTAGAGGCGAAGCGGTACGGACGATGCAAATTATTTTCCTGCAAGATTGGATGCACACTACGGGTGAAAAAATACTGGAGCAAGACTATCTCACTCCGCAGCTTCGCTTTATGACAGGTGATGGTGCCGTACAGATTATTGCTAGTGGGCCGGATAACGAACGTCGTGCGCTCAAAAACATTTTCTTCTCCATGATCACTTCTGCCGAGAAATCGGTGTGGATTGCCAGTCCATATTTTATTCCTGATGAGGACATCTTAACTGCACTGCGTGTAGCTGCTGTTTCTGGTTTAGATGTGCGATTGTTATTCCCGGCTAAGCCGGATAAATGGATTCCGTTTCTGGCTTCACACTCTTATTTTCCGGCGTTGCTGGAAGCTGGCGTGAAGATTTATGAATATGAAAAGGGATTTATCCACTCGAAGCTGCTTATCGTTGATGGTGAAATAGCGACCATTGGCACGGCCAATATGGATATGCGCAGCTTCCACCTTAACTTTGAAGTGAATGCACTACTGATTCAGACGGAGAGCGTTGCTCGTATTGTTGCTGATTTTGAACGGGATTTATTATCTACCAGCTTAATTGAGCATGAGGAATTTATGAATAAGCGTATGGTGATCCGTATACTGGAATCTGCTGCTCGGCTTATGTCACCGTTACTATAACCCAAAAACCACCGCAGAGGGTGTTATGCCTCATCTGAGGTGGTTTTTGCTTTAAAAAGTGGTTAAACCCAAGGTGGTCTGCAACCGGAACAGAATGTACTTGAACCAAGTCACTTCGCCCTGATAAGCCTCAAGAGGCAGAGTATACTCATGGTCCTCGTTATTCCACAGTCGATTGAAGTAGGTTTCCATCTCGGCATAAAGAGGCTGGTCTTGTTTTACAGATACCCACAGATTATTCTCCAGGTTGTAGTCATCCAGATTGCGTGTCGTGAAGTTGGTGGAACCGCCAAGAATGATGGAACTTCCAGTCTGTTTGGCAATGAAGAGCAACTTTGGATGATATTGCTCTTTGGTCGTATTGTACCAGCGAATAGAGATCTCTCCGTTTGTGCGCTTGTTCAAGTTCATGGCAACTGGACGGTTAGGAATGCCGATTTTATCACGGCCGAAGGCGTTCTGATTGGGGTCCAGTATCAATTTTACCGTAGCGCCTCGTCCGGTAGCCTCTACCAATTCATCGAGAATGGCATCATCGGCAAGGTAGAACATACCCATCCAAATGGTGTCACCCTTCTGCGCAGATTGGAGGGCTTGCCGTGCATATTTATATATCTTTCCTTCCGTTAAATAGCGGACCTCCATAGATTCTTCAGAGTGCTGATCCTTCTCCTTGGTGAAGTCTGGCTCATAAGTGAGTAGTGGCCCTGCATCCGAAAGATTGGCCGCGGCTTGTTCCGTCTGGAGAATATCAGCAATAATTGGGCCTTGTACTTCCAGAGCGATATTGGAATGATAGGCGCTGGCATCATGGATATTTCCTGAGGAGACTAGAGCGGTATTCTCACTAACAACCACCTTACGGTGGTTAGCCTTCACATTAAGTAGCTTCAAATAAGAACGTGCGGTAATATCCGGTCCTCCGCTGGCCATAAGATTGGGAATCCGGCCTTCGCCCGACTGTCCGAACCATTGAATAAAGGTACGCCAGACAGCGGAATAAGCAGGCGTAGAATCGCGTAGAGCATTTACATCGGTCAAAATCACTTTAATCCCCGAAGCCTTCAATTCTTCCAGAAGATGATTGGGTGCAGAGTTGTAATTGGTATTAACCTCATCTGTAATGAAGACGATCTCCATCTCAGGATAAGTTGTTTTTTGTAAAATAAGCTTGTCCGTCAACATTCGGCTGACCGGAGGAAATGACTGATCTTTATGGGTATAATCATTGAAAAGAAAGAGGTCAATCACCAAAAATTCTTTGGACTCCTCGATAATTTGTAGAATCCTCGAAAGAATCTGACTCTCTTGAGTGCCCGTGGCTGTACCGTCCGAATAGGTCAGGTCGTGCCAGAAGGATACATGATTCGTTTTGTATATAGGGCTTTCATAGGAAATGCCGCGGGGTAAAGGTTTGTGGGTCTGGTAAGTCATTACGCCGATTAGCCAGAGAATTAGAATGAAGACAGCCCATAACACCATTGTACGGCGGTGTGAACCGGAACGTTTCTTCGTAGTTAAACCGGGAGCGTAGTTTATTTCTTTAGGTTTATAGGGGTGAACGGGTTGCTGACGATCTGAATTCATGGAAGTTCCTCCTGAAATTATTGCAGAGCACTTCCTTGTGATTGTTATGCTCCGGTGTATTACCAACCTATTAACACCTAGTGGAGCGAAATGAAGCAGCCCAAATATCCTTAACAGTAATGAAATAACATTCGGCTAGCTATAATGAGTTTGAGCGATTAGTACGATGTTTATGAAATTAATGATTACGAAACCGGAGAATTGTAATCGCTAACCTCATATTGTAAATTCATCTGTAGGGATATGTTATAATAAATCGAGTTTGGAAATAGGAGGAACGCAGCATGAATCATTCGCCAGAAGAGGCCGTGCCATATGATGCGACTAGGCAGTCTGGCGCAGATCATGGCAAGGACCTACCGGCTGCAGAGGCTTCTGACAAAAGATCTTTATTGCCTACATCGAAGACAGGCGAACGCAAAATTGAACATGTACGCCTTTGCCTAAATGAGGAAGTAGGTGGCGTCGGTGTGACTACAGGGTTTGAACATTACAGATTTCAGCATAATGCTCTGCCAGAGCTGAATTTCGACGATATATCATTGCAGACTACGTTTTTGGATCGTAAGCTGCGTACGCCGCTGCTCATCAGCTCGATGACAGGTGGCAGTGCAGCTACAGGAGCGATTAATGCCCGGTTAGCCGCAGCTGCGCAGCGTCGGGGTTGGGCGCTGGGTGTAGGTTCGGTTCGGGCGGCAGTGGAGCGTTCTGAGCTTACGGCAACCTTTTATGTGCGGGATCAAGCGCCTGATATTCCGGTTATCGCCAATATTGGTGCTGTACAGCTGTCCTATGGTTTTGGGATTGAGGAATGTCGCCGGGCTGTGGATATCGCAGGTGCTGATTTTCTTGTACTACATCTGAATGGCCTGCAAGAGGTCTTTCAACCGGAAGGGAACACTGGTTTTGCCTCTTTGCTATCGCAGATAGAGAAGGTATGCCGGGCACTTGAAGTCCCTGTAGGTGTGAAAGAAGTAGGCTGGGGCATTGATGGAGATGCAGCTGCACGTCTTTATAATGCAGGAGCGGCTTTTATTGATGTTGCGGGTGCAGGCGGGACATCCTGGAGTCAGGTGGAGAAGTTCCGCAGTGTAGATCCTATACGGCGGGCAGCGGCGGAGGTTTTCGCGGATTGGGGCACTCCAACAGCTGATTGTATCACAGAGGTGCGTGCAGTTTCTCCGCAGGGCGCTTTGATTGGCAGCGGCGGACTGAAACATGGCGTGGATGCAGCGAAAGCATTGGCACTTGGAGCTGATCTGGCAGGCTTTGGCCGCAATCTGTTAGGGCCGGCTGTCGATTCTGAAGAGGCGCTGGATGCTGCATTAGCACAGGTAGAACTGGAGCTAAAAATAGCAATGTTTGGTATTGGCGCTCCAGATTTAGCAACTTTACGTGGAACTTCCCGTTTAATACGTAAATAGGATGGTAAATATTGAAGCGAGGAAGTGAGTAAGATTATGATTAAACTGATCCATATGGATGAGTCGGCCTTTCAATTTTTCTTAGGTCAAGCTACCCGGGATTATGCGGAAGATAAGATCAGCGCCGGTGCTTGGGATCCAGAGATCGCGATGAAGCTGTCTGAGGAAGCTATAACACGCTCTTTGCCAAAAGGGCTGCACACAGATGGTGCTTATCTATATTCCATAGTAGAAATAAGCAGTGATGAACAGGTGGGTTATATCTGGTTTAACGTAAGTGAAGGCCGTGGTGGCCGCGAGGCTTTCATTTATGATTTTTATGTTTTTGAACCGTTCCAGAGTAAGGGTTATGGCAAGCAGGCTATGATCGCACTCGATGAAGAAGCCCGGGAGATGAATGTTACCAAAATCGGGTTGCACGTCTTCGGCCAGAACAATCGTGCATTTGAGCTATACAAAAAAATGGGGTATATCGTAACTGACATCACGATGTCTAAAGATCTATAGTCCATAAGGTGAGGACCTCGAAAGAGGTCTTTTTTTGTTGTTCTACTGAATTATTATGTAAATAATTGTGATAAATATATTTGATTTAGGATGATTAGGAAAATATGATTAAAAAATAAATTCCTGAAAATGGATTAAGTCATAAAGAGAGAAAAGGGGGGATTAAGGTGAGGCCAAGGACTGTATCGTGGGTGGTTGTTTCCGCAGTAGTATTACTATTACTGGTTAGCTGCAACAGTGGCAATTTACCAGGAAAGAAGAAATCTGAGTCTGAGCAAGTTCAGGCAAGTCCGGTTGCACCGCTAGCCTCTTCAGCTGTAGTTGAAGAACAATCGAAAGTAGCGTTGCCTTCATTGACAGTGGAAAAAAGGCTAGAAGATTTTGATTACATGTGGAAGATTATTGAGGAGAACTATCCTTTCCTAGAGGTGAATAAACGTCTCAATGGAGAGGATTGGCTTGCTAAAAAAGAGGAATACCGCAATAAAATAGCAGCCGTGAAATCGGATGATGAGTTTTTGAGACGAATGAGATTTGTCCTTAGCAGATTAAACAATGGGCATACGAATTTTATATCCAAGGAGGAATATCCTTGGTACCTACATACCTATGTTCAGGCAGGTTTTGGTTATGAACCTTGGATCGACGTGGTTCAACAGCCTAACGTATTGGCCCGTTACAACCAGAAACCTTTAACGGAGCAGCAAAACTCTAATGAACTCAATAACGATATACATAATGGTGGAGATGGAGTAGGAGATGTAACAAAAAAGACTTCTGGGAATGTAAAAAAAGTCATTATAGAGCCCGATCGAATCGCTTATCTCGGCATGCAAAGCTTTGACGGGAGTCTCATGGAGATGGACAGCTCCGAGATCCATGATTTTTTAATAGAGGTAAAGGACTATAAGACCTTAATATTAGATATCCGTGGAAATGGGGGAGGAAACAGTAATTATTGGAGAATTCATATTGTTCCTCTGTTGATTAATAAACCTATCGAATATAATACATACTTCCTTTATACAAGAGGCAAATATGCGGAGACTTTTATGCAGGCACGTCAGATCACAGCCGGGCAACAACCTATTTCCGGCATCAAAGATGAGCAACTGCCTAATCTGCCATCTGAGGCTTTAAAGATGTTCAAGACATATAGAAAAATAAATGATGTAGTAACTCCTAATAAATCTGTTGGATTTGAAGGGAAAATCTATTTGCTGGTAGATAGCTCTGTGTATTCATCAGCGGAAGGTCTTGCAGCCTTTGCAAAAGGCACCGGGTTTGCAACGGTTGTAGGCGGCAGGACAGGTGGGGATGGACTAGGGATAGATCCGCTTGTTGTTGCATTGCCAAATAGCGGTTATGTATTCAGGTTTTCCTTTGAAATGGGTCTGAATTCTGATGGAAGTTGTAATGAAGAGGTAAAGACTGTGCCTGATGTGGAGGTTGATCCAGATAAATCTAAGCCATTACTGGACCAGCCGGCGATAAAAAAGGTATTAGAGCTTGCGCGTTCGGACACATCTGCTTGACATCCGGTGTTGCTGGCGAATATGTTCTAATATATAATGGTTTAGATCGTATAGCTTATTCGGATGATCAATTTAGCTGAAAATAGGAGTTGTCATATAAATGGCTTTGAAAGCTGGAATCGTCGGTCTTCCTAACGTAGGAAAATCCACATTGTTTAATGCGATAACGCAAGCGGGAGCAGAATCCGCTAACTACCCTTTTTGTACCATTGACCCTAACGTTGGTGTTGTTGAAGTTCCAGACGAACGTCTTGATAAACTGACTGAGCTGGTACAGCCGAACAAGACCGTACCTACTGCTTTTGAATTTGTGGATATTGCTGGTCTCGTGCGTGGTGCGAGTAAAGGAGAAGGACTAGGCAACAAGTTCCTGGCCCATATCCGTGAAGTAGATGCTATCGTGCATGTGGTTCGTTGTTTTGAAGATGAGAACGTTACCCACGTTGATGGAAAAGTAAATCCGATCAGCGACATCCAGACCATTAATCTGGAGCTGATTCTTGCTGATATTGAGAGCATTGAGAAGCGGATTGAGCGTTCCCGTAAGAATATCAAAGGCGGCGACAAGAAATACGCTCAAGAAGTTGAACTGCTAGAACGCGTCAAAGAAGTGCTCTACGAAGATAAACCTGCACGCAGTATAGAATTGTCTGATGACGAGAAGCTTATTATTCGTGATCTTCATTTGTTAACATTGAAGCCAGTGCTGTATGCGGCGAATGTAAGTGAAGATGAAGTGGCAAGTGCTGAGGACAATCCTTATGTACAGCAAGTTCGTGATTTCGCAGCTACTGAAGGTGCAGAAGTGGTTCCGATCAGTGCTAAGGTGGAAGCAGAAATTGCTGAGCTTGAAGGCGAAGATAAAGCTATGTTCCTGGAAGAGCTGGGACTGGAAGAATCCGGCCTTAACCGGTTGATTAAAGCGGCTTATAAACTGCTTGGCTTGTATACGTATTTCACAGCAGGCGTTCAGGAAGTTCGGGCGTGGACGATTCGCCGCGGCACCAAAGCACCTGGAGCTGCCGGTGTGATTCATACAGATTTCGAACGCGGATTTATCCGTGCTGAAGTAGTGGCTTACGCGGATCTTGTGGCAGCTGGTTCCATGAACGGTGCGAAGGAACGTGGTCAACTACGTCTTGAAGGTAAAGAATATTTGGTGCAAGACGGCGACGTAATGCATTTCCGTTTTAACGTTTAAGAAGTTTTAAGTGTACGAATGATAAAGGGGTCATCTCGAGCAGTGGGAGTTTCTATTGCTGGGATGATCCTTTTTAAAAATATAAGCTTTTTATTAAGGTATTGTGCGTACGGAACTGTAGCCATTTCACAATATCTTTGGTATAATATAAAGTCGTATATCTATTTTTATGACAGTACAAATTTGATGTTATATTTGCGAATTTGAAATTGAATCAGGAGAGGTGAATTCCCTTGTTGGACCGATTGCAATCCCTGGCGGACCGCTATGAGAAGCTCAGTGAACTGCTTTGTGATCCGGATGTTGCAAACGACAGTAAGAAACTGAGGGACTATTCCAAAGAACAATCAGACCTACAGCCCGCATTTGAGGCGTATACTGAATATAAGAGTGTAATGGAAGAGCTTGAAGCTGCTAAGCAGATGCAAGGCGAAAAGCTTGATGATGAGATGAAAGAAATGGTCAAGATGGAAATTGATGACCTTTCCAAACGTCAAGTGGAGCTGGAAGAGAGAATCCGCGTATTGCTGCTGCCTAAAGACCCGAATGATGATAAGAACGTAATCGTTGAAATTCGTGGTGCAGCGGGTGGAGATGAAGCAGCATTGTTCGCTTCAGACCTTTACCGGATGTACACTCGTTATGCTGATGCACAAGGATGGCGCGTTGAGTTAATGGATGTTAACGCGAGTGATCTTGGTGGATTCAAAGAGGTAATCTTTCTTATTAACGGCCGTGGTGCATACAGTAAGCTGAAATACGAAAGTGGTGCGCATCGCGTACAACGTATCCCAGCGACCGAATCCGGAGGTCGTATTCATACCTCTACTTCTACGGTGTCTGTGATGCCGGAAGCTGAGGCTTTTGAGATCGAGATCCATGATAAAGATATTCGCGTGGATACCTTCTGTTCAAGTGGTGCAGGCGGACAGTCTGTAAATACGACCAAGTCTGCAGTACGTGTAACCCATGTACCTACAGGCATCGTTGCTACCTGTCAGGACGGTAAGTCACAGAACTCCAATAAAGAAAAAGCGCTGCAAGTGCTTCGTGCCCGTATCTCTGATATGAAACGGCAGGAAGAAGAAGCGAAGTATGCTGGGGAACGGAAGAGCAAAGTAGGTACGGGTGACCGTAGTGAGCGCATTCGGACGTATAACTTCCCGCAGAGCCGGGTTACAGACCATCGTATTGGCCTGACACTGCACCGTTTGGAGCAGGTTATGAACGGAGAAATCACTGAAATTATCTCAGCCCTTTCAATCGCTGAACAAGCTGACTTGATGGATAATATGGATAATGGAGAATAATGCTTTGAACGATGGCGTATATGTCATGTCGGAAGTCAAAAGCATCCGGGAAGCCTTTGCGGAGGCTTCTTCTTTTTTGAGCCGGAGCGGCTGCAATGAACCGCAGCGCAGTGCACAATTGCTGCTGGAGCATGTGCTTGGAGTGTCTGGCGCAGCTTATTACATGGCGCTGGCAGATCCTTTTCCAGCTGCGGTTAAGGAAGCATTTGAGGCGGGAGTTACCCGCCGGGGTGCTGGTGAGCCGGTGCAGTATATCATCGGTGAGCAGGAATTTTACGGGCGGCCTTTTGAGGTGACGCCTGACGTGCTTATTCCGCGGCCGGAGACGGAGCTGCTTGTCGAGGCGATTTTACGTTACGGTGCGGAGCTTTGGCCGGAAGGCGTCGTAACGCCGGGCGAAGCGGCGTTGGATAGCGCGGGCGGCGCTGCGGCCCGCAACGGAGGCGGCGCGGGGGACGCGCGCACCGCAAGACCGCTGACCGCCGTCGATATCGGCGCCGGCAGCGGTGCGATCTCCGTCACGTTGGCGGCGGAAGCGCCGGCGTGGCGGGTCTGCGCCGGCGATATTTCGCCGGCGGCTCTGGCTGTGGCCGAGCGCAACGCTTTGCGCAATGGCACAGCTGTGGACTTTCGGCTCGGCGATCTGCTCGAGCCGTTCGCGGGGATGGAGACGGATATTCTCGTCTCCAACCCGCCATACATCCCCGGCGAGGATATCGCCGGGCTGCAGCGTGAGGTGCGCGACCATGAGCCGCGCACTGCGCTGGATGGCGGAGCGGACGGGCTGGACCCGTACCGCCGCATGATGGAGCAGCTGATGCTGCTCCCGGCACCGCCGCGCCTGATCGGCTTTGAGCTTGGCTTCGGTCAAGCTGAGCAAGTCGCTGCACTCCTTGCGGCAGCGGGCCATTGGACCGAGATTATCACCATTAATGATCTGGCTGGAATCCCGCGTCATGTGCTAGGCATAACGAGATAATATTGCCTGCTATGCAGAGGGTTCATTTTGTCCGGAGTAGAGAAATTGTATTTTCAATCCGACTTCCTTTACAATAGAATTTAGCAGGATTTCTTAGGGGATCATAAAGAAAGCCCAGATATAGAGTAGGGAGGCAGAGCGTGCTTCAGAAGATTAAAAAGATTGATGGTGCTATTGTAGTCGTTCTGTTATTACTCATGGTGGTCAGCATCTTCGCCATATATAGCGTTACTCATGGAAGAGAGAAGCTGGACGGACATCATATTCGTATGATGATGTATTATGCTATTGGTTTTGTAGCTTTTATTGGAATGACCTTTTTGGATTACAGAATATTAGTGAAATATGCGATATATATTTATTTGTTTGGGATAGGGATGCTGGTGCTCGTCAGCTTTTTGGGCGAGACCAAAAATAATGCGCAAGGTTGGTTGACCTTGCCGGGGGGCCTGAGTCTGCAGCCTGCAGAGCTGTTCAAGCTGATATTAATTCTTTTTCTGGCAGCCATGCTTGTCCGCAAGAATAAGAGTAAGCTTCTGTTCTGGCGGGATGTTGTACCGCTCGGCCTTCTGACCTTGTTTCCGTTCCTTATTGTCCTTACCCAAAATGACCTTGGGAATGCCTTGTCTTACGTTGTGATTCTTGCGGGTCTGTTGTGGATTGGCAATATTAAATACACGCATGCATTAATCGGGCTGGTCATCGTGGCTAGTTCTGCGATTGCAGGAATTATGAGTTATATCCATTATCACGATGAAATTAAAACCTTCCTAACGGATATTGGACGATCTCACTGGATTGAACGTTTTGATCCTTGGCTTGTTCCAGACAAAGCGACATCCAAAGCCCTTTATCATACTAAAAACGCCAAGCTGGCGATTGCATCAGGTGGAATGAGCGGCGAAGGCTACATGAACGGCAGCTCCGTTCAGACGGATCGGGTGCCATATACGTATTCAGATTCTATCTTTGTGCAGATTGCCGAAGAATTTGGGTTTGTAGGTTCGGCGTTTGTGTTGCTGCTGTACTTTATTTTGATTCACCGGATGATTCTGATTGCGCTGGAGTCTAGGGATAGAGCTGGCCCTTTCCTGATTGTCGGTGTTGTCGCGATGATGTTGTATCAGATTTTTGAGAATATCGGCGCATTTATCGGCTTGATGCCCTTGACTGGTATTACGTTACCTTTCATCAGCTTCGGGGGTACATCACTGCTCATTAATATGGCCAGCATCGGGCTGGTAATGAGTGTGCGCCTGCACGGGCAAGAAGTGGAAGAGGATTTTCCTAAACCTACTCCTTATGCAGCTGCCAAACAGGTGTAACCACGAAATAAAGTAGAACCGTCAGGTCCTTATTGTTTAATAGGGGTGCTGGCGGTTCTTTTTGATGGAGGACGGCTTCGTCGGATTGGTGTAATACGTAATACGGGCCGTTTCAGGTAAGCAGGCTGGAAGTAATTCGTATTCGTATTTGTATCCTGACTCGGACTCAGATGCCCTTATACTCGAATATTAACTACGTATTGGATAGTATCGGACCGCAAAGACGTTATTTGATCAAAAAGACTGGATTTACTGCAAAATGGCAAGTAATAACGACTCTGGAGTCCGCAAAAGTTCCCGTGAAGCAATAAATCCATAAATAAAGTCTGCGGAGTCCGTTAGGTTTGGATCATAGAGTAAAATCACGTCAGAGTGTAATTTTAATAGAAAGATATTTTATAGATTGGCTACATAAATTTGGAATTATATTCACGAATGTTCTACAATAGAAAGGAACGACTTTCCCTGAGAGAGGAGAGTTGAAACCTTAACAGAGTAAGGGGCTTGCAGATGCTTCAAAAGTTCAAAAAGATTGATAAGGTAATCGTTACTGTTCTGATTATGTTGATGGTGATTAGTATTTTTTCAATATACAGTGTAACCAATGGAAGAATAACGCCTCCGATGAAATTGGATGGATTTCATTTACAAATGCTTAAATACTATATTTTAGGTTTTGTAGTTTTTATTGTGCTCGCTTTTGTGGACTTTAAGATATTTGTTAAACATGCACTTTATATTTATCTCTTGGGCTTAGTCTTGTTAGTGTCGGTTAGTTTTATTGGTAAAGTAGAGAACGGTGCTCAATTGGGACTTGAGATCGGTGGACTTAGGTTTCAGCCTGCCGAGCTGTTTAAATTGGTATTGATTCTTTTTTTATCATCGATCTTAATTCGAAAACAAGGGTCTACCTTAACCTTCTGGAAAGGGATTGTTCCTCTCACCATTCTTACGTTCATTCCATTTGGTATAGTGATTATGCAAAATGATTTGGGGAATGCCCTTAGCTACATCGTAATATTAATTGGACTTTTATGGATTGGGAATATCAAATTGTCGCATGCGCTCATCGGCTTGCTTATAGTGGGTGGGATTGGTCTTGCTGGGATTTTGAGCTATATAAACTATCATGATGAAGCAGTCAATTTTTTTGAAGGCATTGGTAAGGATCATTTAGTGGAGCGGTTTGACCCTTGGCTGGTACCTGATTTAGCGACAGAGAAGGCGAGCTATCACACGAAAAATGCCAAAATAGCTATAGCCTCCGGGGGAATGAGTGGGGAGGGATATATGCAGGGCAGCTCTGTGCAGAATAATCGTGTCCCATATACCTATTCGGATGCGATATTCGTGCAGATTGCCGAGGAGTTTGGATTTGTGGGGTCTGCGCTGCTGCTCTTGCTCTTTTTTATTTTGCTGCATCGGATGATATTGATTGCTCTCGAGAGTAAGGAGCGTAGCGGACCATTTCTAATCATTGGAATTACGGCTATGCTGTTGTATCAAATTCTTGAGAATGTTGGAGCTTTTATCGGCCTGATGCCGTTGACAGGAATAACACTTCCGTTTATCAGTTATGGAGGCACGTCTCTTCTGATTAATATGGCCAGCATGGGGGTCGTGATGAGCGTGCATCTTTATGGGCAGGATGTAGAGGAAGATTTGCAGCTGCATAAGGAGCTGGCATTGAAGTTATAAATTTAATAGATTCATAGGTTTGCAGTCTCTTATCTCCGGGCATACTACTAGCATGAGAGTTAAGAGGAGAGGGGCTGCAACAAATGAACGATAATCATATGGATAAAAGAGATTCCTTACGTGTAACTTTTAAGTATACTGCCATTTTAATTTGTTTTTTTATGGTCCTCATGATGGCTTGGGAAGGTCAAAAAACCGATGCTGCAGTAGCTGAAGTATCTATTCCCCAAGAATCTATCCGGTTACGTATTCTGGCTAATTCTGACGGAGCGCAAGATCAGCTGGTGAAGCGGCAAATTCGCGATAAAATTGTGGAGCAAATGAACCAGTGGGTATCTGCTCTTGAGGATCCACAGAGCTTGGAGCAGGCACGTGCTCTGATTAGAAATCATCTGCCGGAGCTTAACGCGTTGGTTGGATCAGAGCTGGAGAAACGGGGCATTGAATATTCCTATAAAGTGGAGCTGGGCGTAGTCCCTTTTCCAACCAAATTATACGGTGGCACCGTCTATCCTGCTGGGGAGTATGAAGCTGTTCGGGTCACACTTGGTGCGGGCAAGGGGCAAAATTGGTGGTGTGTACTGTTTCCTCCGCTTTGCTTTATCGATGCAGGCTCTGGAGATGCGGCAGCACCTGCTGCTGACAAAGGTACAAAAACAGTGTCCGCTGCTGGTGCGGATAACAGTGCTAAGGTGAAATCAGCAGCTGCAAAAACAGTGCAGGCTGATTCCTCGGCAGGAAGTGCTTCATCAGGAGAAACTGCTGCTGAGCCAGAGGTACGGTTCTTCGTCTGGGAGCTGCTGCAGAACCTTTGGAACTGGATCAGTGGATTATGGTCGTAAGACCCCAGATATGTTACTATTTTATAAGCAGATCTATCACGGCTCCCTACTGGGGCCGTTTTTTTGCTAAGCTAAATTATATCTTCTAGAAAGCCTGTGATGAGAATGAGTGAACACAATAATCCTTTATTCGCCGTTCAGCGGCGGAGTGGAAATAGAGATGAGACTGTATACTGGAAGTTGAATTCCGCTGAGGGAACGAACTCTGAGGTATTTCAGCCGAATGAAGCTGACAAGCTGGCGATAGCGGAGGCAGCAATAATGCTTCGTGAAGGCGGAACAGTGGCTTTTACAACCGAAACCGTCTACGGGCTAGGGGCGGATGCCCGAAATACGGCGGCAGTTGAGGCTGTTTTTGCGGCAAAAGGACGGCCCTCTGACAATCCGTTAATTGTGCATATTGCGGATACGGCAGCTTTGGACGAGCTTGTTGCAGAGGTGCATCCTAAGGCGGCCGCGTTGATGGCAGCTTATTGGCCTGGTCCGCTGACAGTTGTGCTTCCTGTTCGTGAAGGTGTACTGTCGCCCTGTGTGACGGCGGGTTTGGATACGGTTGGTGTGCGGATGCCGGATCATCCGGTAGCTCTAGCACTGATAAGTGCCGCAGGTTGTCCAGTTGCGGCGCCCAGTGCTAATCGTTCGGGTCGCCCGAGCCCGACATTAGCTTCGCATGTGATGGAAGATTTGGCTGGATACATTGATGGCGTCCTTGATGGTGGTGCTGCTGGAGTTGGACTAGAGTCAACAGTCGTGCAGGTACAGCCTGACGGAAAAGTTGCTGTGCTGCGCCCCGGCGGGATTACTTCGGAACAATTGGCTGCAGTGGTGGGAGCAGAAGCTGTAAGCTCAGAGCCCGGTAATGCTGAGACAACTGCTGCCGCAACCGCAACCGCTACTGTCTTGGCTGATTCGGGGACGACAAACTCTGTTATTGATTTCAGTACTGCTGAGCCAATCACAGCTAAAGCAACTACCGCGCAATCTTCAGCGGATTGCCTGAATGTTAACAATCGTGAGCCTTTCGAAAGGGCTTCCGCATCTATTGAGAAGTATGGTGCGGATGCTGCTGGCGATATTTCGGCGCCGCGCGCGCCGGGCATGAAGTACACGCACTACGCACCGCGCGGCTGGCTTGCTGTAGTGCGCGGCTCTTCCCCGCAGCGCGTGGCGGATGAAGCCGCTAGTCAACTTCAGGCGGCGCAGCTAAACGGCGAGGTCACGGGCTTACTCCTCTTCGAGGAGCATAAGGCCCTTTATCCCGCCGACCCTGCCGCCTGTGTCCTTTCCCTCGGCTCGTTATCCTCGCCGGAGGAAGGGGCTCGCTCCCTATATGCCGCCTTGCGGCGCTTCGATGAAGCGGGAGCGACTTACATCTTAGCCGAGGCTTGCCCGTATACCGGCCTCGGCGCTGCCATTATGAACCGGCTTATGAAAGCCGCCGGCGGATCTGTCATCGACGCCGGATGACCACGGCATTGCTTTTTCGTATATGACTCCCATATGAAGTCATGAATACCCCCTTGTCCGCATATCGTTGTTGTACAAGATATTTCGGACTTGGGGGGTTAAGCATGGGCTTAGGAGATGTATATACCGAATGGGGGCAGATTGTTACCATTACTATAATGGCGGTTGCATTAGGGATGGATGCCTTTTCGCTCGGTGTAGGGATCGGGATGAAAGGTATTCGTCTGCTGCATGTTCTGCAAATGAGTCTGCTCATTGCTGTTTTTCATATGCTGATGCCTCTCCTGGGTTTATTGACAGGAAGTTATGTCGGACACCTGTTAGGTCAAGTAACGACTTATGCTGCTGGAGGTCTTCTAGTTCTTTTGGGCGGGCATATGGTGTACAACTCCTTTCGTCCGGATACAGGAAGCTCACGAGCTATGGATCATCGAACCTTGTGGGGGATGATACTTCTTTCGCTCAGTGTCAGTATTGACTCTTTCTCCGTGGGGGTATCACTGGGGATGTTTGTGAATGGAGTACTTTTGACCATCTTAGCCTTCGGTGCTTGCGGGGGACTAATGTCGATTCTAGGGTTGCTAATTGGACGGCATGTCAGTCGTGGTCTCGGGGATTATGGAGAAGCGCTAGGCGGTGCAATACTTTTGGGGTTTGGCTTGCTATTCATCTTTTGATACAATAACGGCATTAGAATATTTAATTTCATGGGGGTGCAAAACATGCTGCATATTTTATTCGTCTGCACCGGGAATACATGCCGAAGTCCTATGGCTGAGGGGCTTTTACGAAAGCTCGCGAAGGAACGTGGAATCGACCTGGAAGTGCGGTCTGCAGGTGTATCCGCCATTTCCGGTACTTCTATATCAAGACATGCTGCAGCTATACTGCAGGAAGAAGGAATTCATGATTCAATGGAGTCGTCACAATTGACAGGTCAAGCTGTCGCTTGGGCCGACCTTGTGCTGACCTTGACGGGTGGGCATAAGCAGCATTTGCTGCAGTATTTTCCGGATGCTGTAACGAAAACCTATACATTGAAGGAATACGTGCATAATGAAGATGCGGTGACGGAAGATATCAAGGAATTGGACAGCCTTTACGCAGATGCGGAGTTGAGCTTAGCCCTTGGTGGTGAACCGAATGCAACGGATCTGCAGCGGATGATTGAGATTCGCCAGCGTATTCCGAGCTTCGATATTTCTGATCCATTTGGTGGCACGCGTGAGGACTATGAGCTAACTGCTGCTGAGATTCGCACTGCGCTATTCAGTTTGCTGGATAAGCTGGAAACCTTCCGCCATTTGTAAATGGTTGATTTTCAGTTCACTTTGCTTTAAGATGAAGTTACAAATAATCGGTTCCGATGTAACTGGCGACAAATGTGGATCAAACCACGATGGAGCATCGGAATAAACGGCCGGTCGCCTGGGCAAAAGAGCAAATCCGCAGCTACCTGCGGACTGCTCTTTTTTGTTTAAAATAAGCTTGTTTGAAGTTTGAGGAGGTAGAGTGATGGACGAAGTTGTGGAGCTATCATTAACTGAAGCCACCGTCACTGTGTTAAGGGAGTTGGCGGAGGCTGGTAACCTTGGGTCAGGCAAAATTGTTGTCGTCGGAGTGAGCACAAGTGAGGTTGCTGGTGTCCGGATTGGAACTGGTGGTGCACTTGAAGTTGCAGAACAACTGCTTGAAGGTGTTCGTTTAGTAGCAGCGGAAAAAGGATTTCATCCGGTGTATCAGTGCTGCGAGCATTTAAATCGTGCACTTGTCATGGAACGCTCTCTGCTAGAGTCACTTGGTCTGAAGGAAGTATCAGCTGTACCTATACGAGGTGCTGGAGGTTCGATGGCTACGGCTGCTTATCACGCTATGAAAGATCCTGTTTTGGCGGAAACGATAGAAGCTCATGCTGGTTTAGATATTGGCGAGACACTGATAGGAATGCATTTACGGCGGGTAGCCGTTCCTTTCCGTCCGACTCTACGATACATTGGAGCAGCCAGAGTGAATGCGGCATGGACCAGACCCCCACTAATTGGCGGGGAACGTGCGGTATATCGTGCTCCAGAACAAAGTGGTTCACAGTTTTGTGATTAACGAACTTTAGTTTTTATATTTTTTGCAGAAACGTAGACCTAAGTCTCTTTATGGCGGGCAAATCGTTTCTACTTAAATACAACATTTCTACACACACTAGGGAGGAAATAAGAACATGGAACAATTGCGTAAGAGTGACCCGGCAGTACTGGAAGCGATGGAACTGGAACTGAAACGTCAGCGTGCCAACATTGAGCTTATTGCCTCAGAGAATATCGTTAGCGAAGCCGTAATGGAAGCTATGGGCTCCGTGCTTACGAACAAATATGCAGAAGGTTATCCAGGCAAACGTTATTATGGCGGCTGTGAAGATGTAGATATCGTTGAGAACCTTGCTCGTGATCGGGCAAAAGAATTGTTTGGCGCGGATCATGTCAACGTACAACCACATTCCGGCGCTCAAGCAAATATGGCAGTTTATCTGGCTGCACTTAAGCCTGGCGACACCGTTCTTGGAATGAATTTGGCGCACGGTGGTCATTTGACACATGGTAGCCCAGTTAATGCTTCTGGATTGCTTTATAACTTCGTTGCTTATGGAGTACAAGAAGATACTTTCCTAATTGATTATGATGAAGTACGTAAAGCAGCCTTCAAACACCGTCCAAAAATGATTGTAGCTGGTGCTAGTGCCTATCCGCGTATTATTGATTTCGAAAAACTTGGCGCTATCGCCAATGATGTGGGTGCGCTATTTATGGTAGATATGGCCCATATCGCAGGATTGGTTGCTGCTGGTCTTCATCCGAGCCCGGTTCCTCATGCTCATTTCGTTACAACTACTACGCATAAGACTTTGCGCGGTCCCCGCGGAGGTATGATTATGTGCAGACAGCCATGGGCAGCTGCTATTGATAAAGCGGTATTCCCTGGTTCCCAAGGTGGACCTCTGATGCATGTAATTGCTTCAAAAGCAGTCGCATTTGGTGAAGCATTGCAGCCATCCTTTAAGACTTATGCTCAAAATGTAGTGAAGAACGCTAATGTTCTTGCAGAAACGTTGATCAGCGAAGGGGTTAACATTGTATCCGGAGGTACAGATAACCACTTGATGCTGCTGGATACCCGTAATCTGAACATTACCGGAAAAGATGCGGAAAAAGTACTAGATTCCATCGGGATTACTGTGAATAAAAACGCAATTCCATTTGATCCTACAAGTCCTTTCGTAACAAGCGGTATTCGTATTGGTACACCTGCAGTCACATCCCGTGGTATGGACGAGCAGGCGATGGTCACTATTGGACGTATCATTGCTAATGTTCTAAAGAATCCGAAGGATGAGGCAAACTTGGCAGAATCTGCGCGTCAAGTGGCTGAGTTGACTGACCAATACCCTCTTTATCCAGAGTTGAAATACTAATTCTTTGCTTCTAATAAGAAATGATTCTGCCTCCATCCATACCCTCTTCCGGGTTTGATGGAGGCTTTTTTGTTGCATATTGTTCACAAATATCACTGTAGGTAATAGATGAAATTGAATGAAATTAATCATGAAAGTTCATGGAATTTTCAATAAAATTAGTGAAAATAATGTGAATAGTATGAAAAAGCCAAAGTTGCACAACATAATCTAGGTTTTATAAGTGATTGGTTTCCTAATTAAGCCAATCATTACCTTTAAAAACAAGGAAATACAAAGGAATATGTTCAATGTGAGTTCAAGTACCATTCTGAGGTGAAATGCAGCGGCGGGAGTGCTATAATAGACAGGATTTAGCCACTGAGAAGCAAAGCGCTTTCTATGGCTATAGACAAGACTTACAATTACCGGAGGGACAGTAAATGGGAAAATTGGTGATTTGCGATCATCCTTTAATTCAACACAAACTAACATTTATTCGCGACGTTAGAACAAACACGAAGGATTTCAGAGAACATGTTGACGAAGTTGCCACATTGATGGCTTATGAGATTACACGTGATATTCCACTAGAGACCATTACGGTACAAACACCGGTCACTGAGACGGAAAGCAAAGTGATTTCGGGAAGAATGCTGGGGCTTATTCCTATTCTTCGTGCGGGTTTAGGTATGCTTGAAGGTGTACTGAAGCTTCTACCTGCGGCTAAAGTAGGACATGTAGGGCTTTTCCGTGATCCAGACACTCTTCAACCAGTGGAGTATTATATCAAGCTTCCAACGGACGTACAGGAACGTGAATTGATAGTAATTGATCCGATGCTTGCTACAGGCGGATCCGCAATTGCTGCGATTACCTCACTGAAGAACCGTGGCTGTACACAGATCAAAATGATGAACTTGATTGCAGCGCCAGAAGGTGTTGCTGCAGTTCAGGAAGCTCATCCGGATGTTGATATTTATGTAGCAGCGCTTGATGATCATTTGAATGAACATGGTTACATCGTGCCAGGTCTTGGTGATGCTGGTGACCGTCTTTATGGAACCAAGTAATAAGTAATTAAGTATTAAGTATAGTAATGCGAGAATATTTGATGAGAGGGTAGGGGTTATGTCCAAAATCAAAGTAATGACTATTTTCGGAGTGCGCCCCGAGGCGATCAAGATGGCTCCTCTGGTTCTTGAACTGAAGAAGCATCCTGAGCATATCGAATCAATAGTATGTGTAACAGCACAGCATAGAGAACTGCTCGATCAAGTGTTGGAAGTGTTTAATATCACCCCTGATTACGATTTGGACGTGATGAAGGACCGTCAGACCTTGAATGAGATTACTATTCGTGTGCTTGAAGGTTTGGAACCTGTACTGAAAGAAGTTAAACCTGACCTCGTGCTGGTGCATGGGGACACCTTAACAACGTTTTTAGCTAGTTACGCTTCCTTCCTGCAGCAAATTCAGGTTGGGCACGTAGAAGCAGGACTTAGGACATGGAACAAATTGTCTCCGTATCCTGAAGAAATGAACCGTCAACTCACAGGTGTGTTAGCTGATCTGCATTTCGCTCCAACCGATTTGTCAGCTAACAATCTGAGACACGAGAACAAAAAAGAATCAAGTATTTATATCACAGGCAACACCGTAACTGATGTGTTTCAATATACCGTACAGCCGGATTACCGGCATCCTGTTTTGGATTTTGCTTCAGGAAAAAGACTTATTTTGATGACCGCTCACCGCAGAGAATCTCAAGGTGAACCGCATCGTAATATCTTCCGAGCTATTAAAAGAATCGCTGATGAATTCGAAGATGTCGCCATTGTTTATCCTGTGCATCCGAGTCCTGCCGTTAAGGAACCTGCGCATGAGATACTGGGAGGACATCCGAGAATTAAGCTGATTGATCCGCTGGATGTCGTGGACCTGCATAATTTTTATCCGCATACCCACTTGATATTGACCGATTCCGGCGGTCTGCAAGAGGAAGCTCCTTCTTATGGAGTGCCTGTTCTTGTGCTTCGTGATACAACGGAGCGTCCCGAAGGGATAGAGGCTGGAACGCTGGAACTTGTGGGCACGGACGAGGAGAAGGTGTATCAACGGACACATGCTCTTTTGACTGATAATGAGCTCTATCAGTCGATGAGTCGGGCCGCCAACCCGTATGGAGATGGCAAGGCTTCCCAACGGATTGTCAATGCGATTTTGCACCATTTTGGTGTTAATAAGGAACGTCCTGAAGAGTTTCACAGAATGTTCACAAAAAATAAATAATTTCAATTAAACTAATATCTGATCTGATTAAAATCAACATACAGTGAAACTGTACGGTTTATATGGTTTTGGAACGTTTTGCTGTGATTATTTTCATGTTTTCAAGGGTTTTTAGGCAATGTTCAATGAATTGACAAAGACTCAGGAAATTCAGTAAAATTAGTTGGGATTGTAGCCCATGAAAGAACAAAATAGCAAGGACAGCTTGTTACAGACCGCGCTTGTCATTGGAAGTGCAGGCACTTTGCTTGCCGCTTACATTCTTATTGGTTTTTTTGCGGCAAGATGGCTGAAAGACCTGATGGAGGGGCCGAAATATTGGCTCGCCATTGGCACTATAACTGGAATGATTCTGGGAATTGTGAATGTCGCCTTGTTAATTAAAAAATTTTTGGGGGAGCAGAATGGATAATATGACTCCCATGATCAATACCGTCACTAGAGTTACGCTCGTCCTTATGGCAGGACTCTTAATGGGCTGGGTGCTTCATCATGAGACCCGGGCAATTACACTGGGCATGACTCTGGGTCTGGTGGCGGGATTGGTAAACTTTCGTTATCTGGCCGTCAAGGTTCGACGGGTTACGCAGTCGATTGCGAGCAACGAAGGGAATGCCTTCAGCCTCGGTTTTGTTACACGGATTAGCTTCGCAATTTTGGTCACCATGTTCTCGGTCAAGATTGAGCATTTCTCCCTGGTAGCAACTGTTTCGGGCGTATTCATTCCTCAGCTTCTCGCCATTCCTGCGGGGATATATCTGAGTGTGAAGAATAAGCTTTAACCAGATTAAAGAGAAAGGGGGATGATACTATGCATGACATGCCGAAAATATTTGTCGGGGGAATACCGATAGATTTATCCGCCGTGTTGATGCTTCTGATCAGTTGTACAGTGGTATTTGTTCTGGTTATGCTTTCGGTTCGTAAGCTTTCCGTTGAAAATCCATCCAAGCTTCAGAACTTCATGGAATGGGTTGTGGAATTTGTAGAGGGTGTCATAAGCAGTGCCATGGATCTGAAGAAAGGAAAACCTTACATATCTTTAGGGTTGACATTGATTCTGTTTATCTTTGTTTCCAATCTACTTGGATTGCCTTTCTCCGTTGTAACTGAGGCGCATGGACCTGTAACAGTGTTTGGCCACGTGATTGAAGCAACTAAGAACTTGGCGAATGGTGAGCATGCAGAAATTTTATGGTACAAGTCGCCAACTGCTGACATTAATGTCACTGCAGGATTGGCAATCATAGTATTTGTACTGATGAACTTTCTGGGCATTAAGCTCAACGGCAAACATTATTTCAAACACTACATCGAGCCGTTTCCAATCTTTTTGCCACTGAACATTATCGAAAACCTGGCAAAACCTGTAGCGTTGGCTATTCGTCTATTCGCTAACATTTTCGCCGGAGAAGTACTAATTACAGTCATTTTGAAGCTGGGGATTCTCAGTATTCCGTTCCTGGCTGTATGGCAGGGCTTCAGTATTTTCGTCGGGGCGCTACAAGCATTTATCTTTACGATTCTGACGATGGTTTATATCGCACAGATGACGATTCACGAAGAAGAAGCACATTAATGAACTGCTGCGAAGAGAACGGCTATCGTCTGATTTTCCTTCGTGGGAGATATCTTATATCATTAAACACAAATATGAACCGAAATTAAAGGAGGATATTTACAAATGGAATTTTTAGCAGCAGCAATAGCGGTTGGATTGGGTGCACTTGGCGCAGGTCTTGGTAACGGTATGATCGTTAGTAGAACAGTTGAGTCCATCGCTCGTCAACCAGAAGCGAAAAATGCTTTGCAAACAACAATGTTTATTGGTGTAGGTATCGTCGAAGTTATTCCGTTGGCAGCAACAGTTATCGCATTCCTGATTATGTTTACTTAATAAACCGTAGTTACGGTTTGGCGGGGACGGCCGATGCCATCCGCGCCTTACTTTTGTATACGTCCGCATGACGCGGTAACGGAAGGGAGTGACCTCAGTGGATATTGTTTGGACAAACATAGTATTTTCAATTGTCGCCTTTGGGATTTTATATTTCTTGCTTAGCAAGTATGCGTTCAGCAAACTTTTTGCAGTTATGGAGAAACGCCGTGAGCTGGTAATGCAGCAAATGGACGAAGCTGCGAAGACTAGAGAACAAGCGGTCGCGTATGTGGAAGAGCAGAAGCAAGCGCTGAACAGTGCACGCCAGGAAGCTCAACAGATTATTCAACAATCGCAAATCACAAGCAATCTACAGGTAGAACAAACTTTGGCACAAGCCAAAGCAGATGCAGCACGTGTCAAAGAAGAGGCCGTGCGTGATATCGAGAACGAAAAGAACAAAGCAGTGGAAGAGTTGCGCAGCGAAATTGGAACGGCATCTGTTCGTATTGCTTCTAAACTTCTTAAGAAAGAAGTTAGTGCTAACGGCGAGCAGGAGCAACTTGTGAACCAATACCTCAAAGAGGTAGGAGGCCAATCATGAGCCGCGATACGGTAGTTGCCAAGCGCTACGCTAGAGCATTGTACAGTGCAGCGGTAGAGAAAGGGATTACCCTTGAAGTAGAAGAAGAGCTCAAGGCAGTGGTTGGATTATTACATTCCGACCAAGAGATAAAGCGGTTTATTCTTGCACCGCGCATCTCGGAGTCCGACAAGCTGAAAGTGCTGCGCACAGCGCTTCAAGATAAGCTCTCTCCCATCGTGATGAACATTGTAGAATTGTTAGTAGAGCGAGGCAGAACCGATATTTTTGCCGATCTGCTGGATACGTATATCAAGATTGAAGGAGACGCTCTTGGCATTGGTGATGCTAAGGTATACTCTGTTTATTCTTTAAGTGAAGAAGAAAAAGCAGCTGTAGCTGCAGAATTCGGCCAACTCGTAAACCGTAAAATCCGGATTACGAATGTGGTGGACCCAAGCCTGTTGGGAGGACTGAAAGTTTATATCGGCGATACGCTGTATGACGGCAGTCTGTCTAACAAATTGGAGCGTCTCGAGAAATCCTTTAATGATAAGCATAGAAGATAGGGGTGAGGATATTGGGCATCAGACCTGAAGAGATCAGCACTTTGATCAAAAGTCAAATTGAGGAATATAAAGCCGATATCGAAGTTGCCGAAGTCGGCACCGTCATTCAAGTCGGCGACGGTATCGCCCGTGTCTACGGTCTGGAAAACGCAATGGCAGGCGAATTGCTAGAGTTCTCCAACGGAGTAGTGGGCATGGCGCTCAATCTGGAAGAAAGCAACGTCGGTGTTGTTATTCTGGGTGAGTACAAGGAAATTCGTGAAGGCGATCAAGTAAAACGTACAGGACAAATTATGCAAGTTCCTGTTGGTGAAGCTCTGCTCGGTCGTGTAGTTAACGCACTTGGTATGCCGCTTGACGGCAAAGGCCCAATTGCTACAACTGAATTCCGTCCTGTAGAAAATAATGCACCAGGTGTTATCGATCGTAAATCGGTACATGAACCGATGCAAACAGGTCTTAAAGCCATTGATGCGATGGTACCAATCGGTCGTGGACAACGCGAACTTATCATTGGTGACCGTCAAACAGGTAAGACTGCAATCGCAATTGACGCGATTATCAACCAAAAAGGCAACGGCATGAAATGTATTTATGTTGCCATTGGTCAAAAGCAATCCACAGTAGCACAGGTTGTAGAAACTCTTCGCCGTCATGGCGCTTTGGAATATACAATCGTTGTAACTGCATCGGCTTCCGAGCCGTCCCCATTGTTGTATATTGCTCCATACGCAGGTTGCGCAATGGGCGAATACTTCATGTACAAGGGCGAGCACGTACTGATCATTTACGATGACCTTTCGAAACAAGCTTCGGCTTATCGCGAATTGTCCTTGCTGCTTCGTCGTCCACCGGGTCGTGAAGCATTCCCGGGTGACGTATTCTACTTGCACTCCCGTCTTTTGGAGCGTGCAGCTAAGCTTAGTGATGAGCTCGGTGGTGGTTCATTAACCGCACTTCCATTTATCGAAACACAGGCATCTGACGTATCAGCTTACATTCCTACGAACGTAATCTCGATTACAGATGGTCAAATCTTCCTTGAATCCGATCTGTTCTACTCTGGTCAACGTCCGGCAATCAACGTCGGTATCTCCGTTTCCCGTGTAGGGGGCTCCGCTCAAATCAAAGCGATGAAGAAGGTAGCCGGCTCGCTCCGTTTGGATCTTGCCCAATATCGCGAACTTCAAGCCTTCTCACAGTTCGGCTCAGATCTTGATAAATCTACACTTGCCCGTCTGAATCGCGGGGCACGTATGATGGAAGTTCTGAAACAAGGTGTGAATCAGCCGTTGTCTGTTGAGCATCAAGTGCTTAGCTTGTACACAGCTGTAAAAGGATATTTGGATGATATTCCAGTTAAAGACGTAAAACGTTTTGAAAAGGAATTCCTTGCTTACATGGATAGCAGTGCAGCTGATGTAGCTCAATCCATCAGGGATACAAAAGATTTGACAGCTGATAACGAAGCCGCTCTTAAAGCAGCGATTGATACCTTTAAAAGAGGTTTCGCTACTAGCTAATATAGATAGACTTTAACGGATTTTACTAAGTGAGCTTTGGCTCTGCCGAAGCTCAGGCTGTGCTTATGAAGTAGCTTTGACTTCGTCAAAGTTAAGAGAATGCTTACGAAGTTAGCTTTGACTCCGTCAAAGCTAAGATGATGCTTACGAAGTTAGCTTTGACTCCGTCAAAGCTCTAAGGTGGTGAAATCATGGCAAGAAGCATGCGTGATATTAAACGTCAAATTAAGAGTGTTCAAAACACAAGACAGATCACAAAAGCGATGGAAATGGTAGCCGCATCCAAGCTGAGAAAAGCTCAGGAGAAGGCAATTGCCGCCCGTCCTTATGCTGAGAAGCTAAAAGAGGTTGTATCGAGCATTGCGGCTGGCACAGAAGGTGTTCAACACCCTATGCTGGTTAGCCGCCCTGTGAAGAAGACTGGTTATCTAATCGTTACCTCTGATAGAGGGCTTGCAGGTGGTTACAACGCTAATATTTTGCGTAAGGTGACGATGCTCATCGCGGAGAAGCATAAGTCCAAAGATGAGTACGCATTGTTTGTTATTGGTCGTAAGGGCCGTGACTTTCTACGTCGCCGTGAATATCCGATTGTACAGGAAGTTACTGAGCTATCGGATGCGCCGAAGTTTGCTGACATCAAGTCTATCGCGAATTCGGCAGTACAGCAGTTTGTAGATGGTACGTATGATGAGTTGTATGTTTGTTACAATCAATTCGTCAATGCTATCACCCAGATCCCGACCGTTGAGCGACTGTTGCCTATGGATGGAGTAGGGAATCAAGAGCATCATGAAGCTTCTGCAAACTACGAATATGAACCTTCACCGGAAGGCGTGCTAGAAGTATTGCTTCCAAAGTACGCTGAAACTTTGATTTATAGCGCTATTCTGGATGGCAAGGCCAGTGAGCTGGGTGCGAAAATGACAGCTATGGGCAGTGCAACGAAGAACGCGTCGAAAATGATCGGAGAACTTACCCTTACGTACAACCGTGCCCGTCAGGCGGCAATTACGCAGGAAATTACCGAGATCGTGGCCGGAGCGAACGCGCAGTCTTAAAATACAAGAAAAGTTAAACTAAGTGCTTAACTTGTCTTGTGTTTTACGAGAAACAGTGTCGCTTGCTTAGGGTGCATAGCTCCTTAAGAACGGCACTGTAAGTTCTTCTTAAAATATAAGAAAGTATGGTTTTACACTATACAAAATGCTTATATTTCTACGAGAAACGGTTGTCATCTTTATATGACGACAACGTCGTTTCTTCTTGATGTAACAGCTTTCGAGGAGGGAAAAGAAGATGAACAAAGGACGCGTTGTAAGCATTATGGGTCCGGTTGTCGATATTGAATTTGAACGCGGCCAGTTGCCCGAGATTTTCAACGCTATCAAAATTGAAACCGTCTTGGACAATGGTCGTCAGCTTAACCTAACACTTGAGGTTTCCAATCACTTGGGAGACAATCTGGTACGTTGTATCGCGATGTCTTCTACTGATGGTCTGGTTCGTGGACTGGATGCGATCGATCAAGGAGGTCCAATCTCGGTTCCTGTAGGGGAAGCGACATTAGGCCGTGTATTTAACGTACTTGGCAATCCAATTGATAACGCTGGTGAAGTTCTTGCTGAGAAAAAGAACCCGATTCACCGTCTCGCACCAACATTTGATGAATTGTCAACACAAGCGGAAATCTTGGAAACAGGTATTAAAGTTATCGACTTGCTCGCACCTTATGCTAAGGGTGGTAAAGTCGGCCTCTTCGGCGGTGCCGGCGTAGGTAAAACAGTAACAATCCAGGAATTGATTAATAACATTGCCCAAGAGCACGGTGGTATTTCCGTATTCGCAGGTGTCGGTGAACGTACTCGTGAAGGTAATGACCTTTATCACGAAATGACGGATTCCGGCGTTATTAAGAAGACAGCAATGGTCTTCGGACAAATGAACGAGCCTCCAGGTGCACGTCTTCGTGTAGCTTTGACCGGTTTGACCATGGCGGAATATTTCCGTGATGTGGAAGGCCGCGATACGCTGCTCTTTATCGATAATATATTCCGCTTTACCCAAGCGGGTTCCGAAGTATCCGCTCTTCTCGGCCGTATGCCATCTGCGGTTGGTTATCAGCCGACTCTGGCTACTGAAATGGGCCAGCTGCAAGAGCGTATCACATCGACTAAAAAAGGTTCAGTTACATCGATTCAAGCAATCTACGTACCGGCGGATGACTACACTGACCCTGCTCCGGCTACAGCGTTTGCTCACTTGGATGCAACAACTAACCTTGAGCGTAAAATTTCCGAGAAGGGGATTTTCCCAGCGGTTGACCCACTGGCTTCCAGCTCGCGTTTGCTCGCTCCAGAAATTGTTGGTGAAGAACATTACAACGTGGCACAAGGTGTTAAACAATTGCTGCAACGTTATACCGAGCTTCAAGACATCATTGCCATCTTGGGTATGGATGAATTGAGTGAGGATGATAAGGTTATCGTAGCTCGTGCTCGTAAAGTTGAACGCTTCCTGTCGCAGCCATTCCACGTGGCTGAACAGTTCACTGGCTTTAAGGGTAAATATGTACCAATCAAAGAAACTGTACGCAGCTTTAAGGAAATCCTGGATGGTAAGCATGATGATCTTCCAGAAGCAGCTTTCCTATTTGTAGGTACGATTGAAGAAGCAGTAGAAAAAGCGAAATCGATGTAACCTGAGCTTAGCTAATGCTTTCGATGCAAGCTTTACTTCGTAAAGCTTAGTGCATGCTTTCGAAGCGAGCTTTACAATGTAAAGCTTTAAGGAGGAATGGAAGTGAATACCTTTTTGTTGGAAATTGTCACGCCGGAGCATCTCGTTTACTCCAAGCAAGTGAATAGCTTGATTGTAAGAGGGGTCGAAGGCGAGTTGGGTATTTTGCCGGGACACATTCCGCTTGTGACTCCACTTCAGGTTGCTCCGTTATCCGTCAAATCGGACGGTGTTACGATCTCCATCGCTGTTCATGGCGGGTTCGTTGAAGTGCATAAGGACAAAGTAACCGTGCTGGCTGAAAGTGCCGAGCTGCCGACAGATATCGATGTTGAGCGCGCCGAAGCGGCTAGAGAACGGGCTCAACGCCGTCTCCAGACTCGGAGCAAACAAGATGATATCGATCACCGCCGTGCGGAATTGGCGCTGCAACGCGCTGTTACACGGATTAAAGTGTCCACTGGAAAAGGACAACAGTAGGATAAAAGCAGTCAAGCCTTAGGGTTTGACTGCTTTTTATTATAGTAATCTATTGAAAAAAGGTTAAAATTTCTTCATTATTTTGGATAATGGCGTTGAATTGTTTAAAAATTTGTAAAAGTACTGGATTCTTTTGCCCTTCACAAGTATGATATAAGAGTCGATTTCCGAGTAATACGAACACGGAGGGTTAGCATGGAGGATATATTGTCGGGTGGGTTGTCTAGCGCAGTTGGAACCAGCAGTATGGTCTCAATGATTGTATCTTTGCTCAGTGTTGTATTATCTTGGTGGGCATTGCAGAACCTTAAGCTCGATTTGGTCATAAGATATCCCAAGAGTCCTCAGGGAAGGCTGCTGCACTTGCTGTTGGCCATTGTACTTGGTCGTTTTGTAGCGGGGTTCTTCCTGGATTACCTGAGCTGGAGTGGGATGATCCGATATATGTTTTAAGGGGATGTAGTTTGGTTATAAGTGTCTTAGGTCGCAGTGGTCAAAAGGTGTCGAATAATAAGGTTTTATTATGTCAACACTGAACTTTAAGGAACATGCCCGAGTAAATGGGCGTATTGATGGAGTAGAGAACTTTTTTGCAATTACTTTAATCTAAAAAAATAATTTAAGAAATAATGGACGCGGAGGGAAACCGAAAATGAGCAAATTTATCGTCCGCGGTGGCAACAGATTGACCGGGAGCGTGAAAGTTAGCGGCGCAAAAAATTCCGTATTACCGATCATAGCCGCCTCTCTATTGGCAGAAGAAGGAGTAAGCGTCATTGTAGACGCACCTCCGCTTGATGATGTGATGACGATATCAAAAATGCTGGAATCTCTGGGTGCAGGGGTTACATATCAGAACGATATTATCCAAGTGGATGCTACAAATATCACATCCTGTGAAGCACCTTATGAATGGGTTCGAAAAATGCGGGCGTCTTTTTTAGTCATGGGCCCACTGTTATCTAGACTTGGTCAGACAAGAATTTCCCTGCCAGGCGGCTGTGCCATTGGTACACGACCGATTGATCAGCATTTGAAAGGGTTTGAAGCACTGGGTGCGGAGATTAGTCTCGGCCAGGGCTACATTGAAGCGAAAAGCAACGGACGCCTGCGCGGTGCCAAAGTGTATTTGGATGTAGCAAGCGTAGGTGCGACCGAAAATATAATGATGGCAGCTACACTAGCCGAAGGCGTGACCGTTATCGAGAATGCGGCTAAGGAGCCTGAGATTGTCGACCTGGCCAATTACTTGAATGGTATGGGCGCAATCGTACGCGGTGCGGGAACAGGCGTTATCCGTATTGAAGGGGTAGAACGTCTGCATGGGGTCAAACATCATGTAATCCCTGACCGTATCGAAGCAGGTACGTACATGGCGGCTGCAGCAATTACCGGTGGCGATGTATATGTGGAAGGCGCAATTGCTGATCACTTAGGTCCTGTTATTGCTAAGATGGAAGAAATGGGTGTAACCATTATTCCTGACGAGAACGGTATTCGTGTAATCAGTGACAAGCCTCTCAAAGCTGTTGATTTGAAGACTTTGCCGTATCCAGGTTTTCCTACGGATATGCAGTCGCAAATGATGGCATTATTGCTGCGTTCTGAAGGTACCAGTGTCGTTACAGAAACTGTATTTGAGAACCGGTTTATGCATGTGGATGAATTCCACAACATGAACGCTGAGATTAAAATCGAAGGTCGCTCGGCGATCGTTACAGGTAATGCACAATTGGTCGGAGCTAAGGTTTGTGCTACGGATCTGCGTGCGGGAGCTGCGCTTATTTTGGCAGGTCTGGTTGCTGAAGGCACTACTGAAGTAAGCGGAACTCATCATATTGACCGCGGGTATGTTCATTTGGCTGAGAAACTGTCCGGACTGGGTGCGGAAATTTGGCGCATCTCCATGGAAGACACTTCAGCGCAAACCGTGAAGGATGAAGTTCTTAAACCGGAAGTATCCAAGAGTGAATCGACTAAAAACGAAGAGGTTAAACCACGCTTTCAGGTTCAACCAACTTGGGTATAATATCAATCATTAGGAGAGACCAGGCTGCAGTTTGCAGCTTGGTCTTTTTTTATGGAATCCTCATTTGATGGGGATTTTTTTGTATGCAATTTAATAGCCTGTGGTCTAGTAATAGATTGAGGACAGGAACTCTCTTTCTCTCAAATTGTGTTCTAGCAGTTGCTGCAAATTCATATCTATAAGAATCACCAGTGATTCACGGAAGGAGCCATAGAGATGAAAGATTTCCGCTACTTGCGAAGAAACAAGACAACGCGCTGGCACTCGCGTCCCCTTGCTCCCCGGCGCAGGCGACTCATCCCCGTCGCCTGGCTCGCAGCGCCTTTCCTGGCGGCGCTGCTGATTCCGGTGGCGGTTGTCCCGCTACACCGGGGACAACCGGCGCCTGTGGCCGTGCCGGCGGTCACGGCCCCTCCGGCGGCGCCGGAGACGGCTGCGCAGGAAGCGCCGCAGCCGGACGTCTCTGTCTATTTGTCGCACAGCGGACAAATAGAGACATTGCCGCTGGAGGACTACGTCCGCGGCGTGCTTGCGGCCGAGATGCCGGCCGACTTTGAGCTTGAAGCGCTCAAAGCGCAGGCCGTAGCGGCCCGCACCTTTATCATGCGCCGCCTGGTGGCTGGCGACAGAAGCGGCGTACCCGTTCCGGAGGCGGATGTAACCGATACGGTAAGCCATCAGGCTTACATATCTAAGGACACGCTGGAACGGCAATGGAAGCTCGGCGGAAGAAGCGCCGACCTTGCAAAGCTGCAGCGCGCGGTCCTTGAGACGCGCGGAGTGATCATGACTTATAAAGGGCAGCCGATAACGGCCTCCTTTTTCGCCTCCAGTGGAGGATATACTGAGAACTCAGAAGAGTATTGGAATGCAGCGATTCCCTATCTGCGCAGCGTGACGAGTCCTTGGGAGAAAGAGATTACCCCAAACTATGCAGTGACTAACACCTTTACTGTTGCTGAAATACTTACTAGATTGGGTCTGAACGATAAAGTCATTCCAGCCTCCAAAGAAACTACCAATTCAGGAACTACAACGAAGATTTCATCATCTTCGAGATTACCTATGGAAGTGTTGTCTCTTACCACTGGACATCGGATTAAAGAGGTCTCAATTGGAGGCTCTATATTTACTGGACGTGAAGTGAGAGAGAAGCTGGGCCTACGATCCAGCCAATTCAGTTGGAGTCGTAAGGGGAATAAGATCTTAATCACGACCTTCGGAAATGGGCATGGAGTAGGGATGAGCCAGTGGGGGGCAAATGGTATGGCTAAAGAGGGTGGAACTGCTACCCAAATTCTCAAACACTATTATAGTGGTATCTCATTTACACAAATCTCAACTCTTCTGAAAAAATAACTTGAAAGATACGTATAAAAGAGAAAACCCCGGTAACACTGGTTACTGAGGTGATAACCATATGAATGAACAAGACAAAAACAAAACAAACCAAGATGAATCTCTCAAAAAAACTCAGGGAGATTTACCTGGCGCAAAACCTTCTTCATGGAACAGACTGGTATCTAAACGTTGGGTATTCCCAGCAGTCTACACGGCGGCAGCGGCAATTATACTAACCTTGGTGTGGGTCTATCAGGATGCCGGCCAGAAGCCGCTCAACCAGGACACTGCCGCCACTTCGCATCAAGTAGGAACTTCCGCTAACGAAGCTGGTACAACAACCGGTGGTCCAGATGCACTTGAAGTTGTTGCTTCAACGGAAAGTATGACTTGGCCAGTAGCTAATCCAGGTGAAGTAGAAGTAGTTAAGCCGTATTATGATGAGAATGGTACAGAGGACAATCACGTTGCCGCTATGGTGCAATATAACGACAAATTTATTCCTAATGTCGGAATCGATATTGCCCGTGAAGACAACAATACGTTCGATGTTAAAGCAGCGCTCAGCGGTGAAGTGACCAGAGTGGAAGATGTTGCGGTATTAGGTAAAGTGATTGAAATTACCCATCAAGGTAATTTGAAGACTGTATACCAAAGTCTTGGTGAAACAAAAGTTAAACAAGGCGATGTAGTGAAGCAAGGAGATACTCTTGCCACAGCTGGTCGCAGTGAGATCGAAAAGGACCTTGGAAATCATGTACACTTTGAAGTGTACGAAGATGGCAAAGTAGTCAATCCATCGGATTTACTGCCACAGCGATAAAAATTTCTATAGCAGGGGGCGAAAGCCCCCTATTTTTTTGTGTATATAAGGATTTTTAAGGTTGTGTTTGTGATGAGCCTTTTGTTTACGCGGGAAACGGTTGTTGACCTAAAGGGAGAACGACGGCTTTTCATCATGCTAATAACACGGGTTATTAGGTTGTCCATTAAATAAAATGAGCCCTCCATAGCTTGTCATGTCTTGAAAGCGCGAATATATAAGCCCGCCCCTCATATAATGTACCAAACTATCCACAGTTGGGAGGCGGGAGCGTGCACGATTACATCAAGGAACGTACGATCAAAATCGGACGCTGCATCGTGGAAACCAGGCATACGGTCCGGACCATAGCCAAGGAATTTGGCGTTTCAAAGAGCACGGTGCATAAAGATTTAACTGAGCGTCTGCCAGAGATCAACCCTGATCTGGCCGATCAGGTGAAGCACATTCTCGAATATCACAAGTCCATCCGACATCTTCGGGGGGGAGAAGCCACAAAAATCAAATATAAAAAATCGACGGGGAAAAAACGTGAGGTTGCTGTAGCATCAAAGCCATGAGATTTTCGGAAATTTAAGGAAATATTCAGCTTTAATACATTGTGTACTTCCCCTAAAGTATGGTATTTTTAAATTTAGTACTAACTGCTGTTTTTTCAATTAAAATAACACTTTGGGGGCTCTTTCATTATGTTTAGCAAGGATATCGGAATCGACCTCGGCACGGCCAATGTGCTCATACATGTTAAAGGAAGGGGAGTCGTTCTGGATGAACCTTCCGTGGTCACACTTGAAAGTGATACGAAGAGAGTCCTTGCGGTGGGAGAACAGGCACGTCGCATGGTTGGACGTACACCTGGAAATATTATAACAATCCGTCCTCTACGGGATGGTGTCATTGCAGATTTTGAAATCACAGAAATGATGCTCAAGTATTTTATCGACCGCGTTGGCGGCCGGTCCTGGTACGCACGGCCCCGTATTCTGATTTGCGCCCCTACAAATATTACATCTGTGGAACAGAAGTCCATACGGGAAGCGGCAGAGCGGAGCGGGGCTAAGGAAGTTTTTATGGAGGAAGAGCCAAAAGCCGCTGCAATCGGAGCGGGAATGGATATTTATCAGCCTAGTGGGAACATGGTCGTCGATATCGGTGGCGGAACGACGGATGTAGCCGTACTTTCTATGGGCGACGTCGTTACCGCTTCTTCGATTAAAGTCGCAGGAGACAAGTTCGATGAGGCCATTTTAAGATATATTAAACAAAAGTATAAGCTGTTAATCGGTGAACGTACGGCAGAGGATATTAAGGTTACAATTGGCACCGTGCGTCCAGGCCTGATGCAGGCTGAAATGGATATTCGTGGTCGTGATATGGTAAGTGGACTCCCTCAGACGCTCACTATTACTTCAGGCGAGGTAAAAGAAGCACTATGGGATCCGGTTTCTTCTATTGTGGCAGCTGCTAAGTCCGTTCTGGAACGTACACCGCCTGAGCTATCAGCAGATATTATTGACCGGGGTGTTGTTCTAACTGGTGGTGGCGCTTTACTTAATGGATTGGACGAGCTCCTCTCAGAAGAATTACATGTTCCGGTGTGGATAGCGGAAGACCCGATGCATTGTGTAGTTAAGGGAACCGGAATAATGCTAGATAATTTGGACAAGGTCGTTAAGAAAAAGTTCTAAGCAGCCGATATAAAAGGTAGCAAAAGATTCGGAAGGGGACTACCTTCATGATAAGAGGATTATATACAGCCGCTGCAGGTATGGTTACACAGCAGCGTAGACATGATACGGCAACACAGAACATCGCTAACTTGAATACAACGGGGTACAAGCAGGTTGACAGTGTCAATCATGCTTTTCCGGATGTATTGATCTCTGCTATGAGTAATGGCAATACAAAGCCAGTGGGGCGCCTTAACACTGGGGTTTTTGCAGAACAATCGATATCCCAATATTTACAGGGTGATTTAAGGGAGAGCGGCAAGACCATGGATTTTGCTTTATCTACGGATTTGCAAGTAGCTGATCCTGTGACAGGTCAAAATATCTCCTTTGATGGTTCAGGCAAATATGTAAGCCCTGAGGGTGAGGTTGTTTATCGTCCACAGGCCTTCTTTACTGTACAGGATGCTGAAGGGAATAATCTGTATACGCGAAATGGGAGCTTCTCAATAAACGCGGCTACAGGAGAGGTACTGAGCAGTGGTGGCTTCAAGGTTCTTGATTCCACAGGCAAGCCCCTTGTCTTGACAGGAAATCAGGACACCCTTAAAGTGGACGGGCAGGGTAATTTGCTTAATCCAGTAACAGGACTTCCGACAGGGACCAAGCTTGGTGTGAGTGTAGTAACAAAGCCACAGGAGCTTGTACGTGACGGTAATGGTGTATTTCACGCTGATGATGTAGAGGCGGCAGATATCCGTTTCTCTAACGGAACAGATAACATGCAAGTACGCCAAGGTTACCTGGAAAGCTCCAATGTAGATCCTACTCAGGTTACTGTGGATTTGAATGCCGCCTATCGGGCTTATGAAGCGAACCAGAAGATTGTTCAATATTATGATGGCAGCTTGCAGAAGGCTGTAAGTGAAGTTGGCAGGGTATAGGCAGTGCTTAGGAATGAGCTTTACAGGTAGAGCTTATAGGAGGTTTGATCTATGAACAACTCAACGATTAGTGCAGCAGTCTCCATGTCGAGCCTTCAGCAGCGGCTTGATATTATAGCGGATAATCTAGCCAACATGGATACCAATGGTTATAAGAGCAAGCAGGGCTCTTTTGAGGACGTGCTGACTCGTGTACAACAGCAATCAGATGATTATGACCAACCGGGCCGTTCTACACCTCTAGGCTTTAATATGGGTTTTGGGACTTATGTGCCTTCGATCTCAACGAATTGGGAAGAGGGACCCCTTAAAGAAACAGGGAGTCCGACCGACTTAGCCATTCAGGGCAACGGGCTTTTTGGTGTTCAGGTCAATGGTACTACGGCGTACACACGTCAGGGTGATTTTCACTTTATTCCTGATACGACTGATGCTAAAAAGATGGTATTGGTTGATAACACTGGAAACTCTGTTTTAAATACAGAGGGCAAACCTCTAACGGTTCCTGTAGGTGTGAATGCTGCTATCGATGAATCCGGTCGTGTGTTAACGAAAAAGACAGAGAATGGACCTGTTCAGGTAGCGGGTACTATAATGATAGTAGAACCTAAGACACAGAATGCCTTAAAGGCTGTCGACGGGAATTTCTATATGCTTGCAGATGGAGTTACAGCACAGCAGGCTTTTGTACAAAGAGCGGCAGGCGAGGCATCTGGAATTGGAGTGCGCTCAGGATGGCTGGAGCAGTCGAATGTCGATATGACCTCAGAAATGACAGAAATGATGCAGATTCAACGCACGTATCAACTCGTAGCTCGGGCACTTTCGTCCAGTGATCAGATGTTTGGTCTAGCCAATAACATGCGCGCGTAGAGGTGAAGGAATGGATCGACAGGAAAAAGTTAAATCGGAAGAGAAGAAAGAACCCTCTCCACGAGGGATCTCCAAATGGACCATGATACAATGGGTTCTTATTCCCTTGCTTCTCGTAGCTGCACTTGGAGGCGGCCTGGCCGTCGGTTACGTTGTCCTGGGTAAGAAAGAGTTAAGCGATGCTCTGCAGTGGAGCACGTGGAGACATGTATATGATTTGGTTTTTGCTCCATAAATGAAGATGATTTAACCACTCCCTTGTTATACAAGGGAGTTTTCTTTTTTATGCTGAAAAATGTATAATGGTGGGGGGCCTCGGGCAGCAAAAAGGGCCCTCTCCGCCATGCTGCCGCATCCGGTGGAGAAAGCCCCTTATCTCAACCTCCACTTCTGCAGTTGGTGAAGGATAAATATAGTTTTTACCGAACCTGCCTAATTTTATGCATTTCGGCAAAGAATAAAAGAAAATGTGCAACATCCGAAAGGAGTTTTGTCATAATGCTGGATATCAACCAAATTCAAGAAATCATCCCCCATCGGCCTCCATTTCTGCTGGTGGACAAAATTATCGAGATTGAAATGGGCAAAAAAGCTGTAGGAATCAAAAATGTAACGATCAATGAACCGTTCTTTGTAGGTCACTTTCCGGGCTATCCGGTAATGCCGGGTGTACTGATTACAGAAGCCCTTGCACAAGTGGGTGCGGTTGCTATCCTGGGAGTAGAGGCTAATCGCGGCCGAATCGGTTTTTTAGCTGGGCTGGACGGATTCCGTTTCCGCGGTCAAGTAGTACCGGGCGATACACTTACTCTTGAAGTAGAGATCACCCGCCTTAAGGGCAGCATCGGAAAAGGACAAGCTACTGCTTCCGTTGAAGGTAAGGTTGTAGCCTCTGGAGAAATTATGTTTGCTCTGAGCTAAATATTTTATTTTTCTATAAATATATCTAAAGGAGAGATTCATATGACTCAATTAAGTGCGAAAGCGGCAGACACATTATCCCGCTGGTTGCAGGACCCTTCTGTTGACGAGGCTACAAAGGCAGAGCTTCGCGCTCTGGAGAATGAGCCACAGGAGCTTGAAGAGCGTTTTTACAGAGACTTAGAGTTTGGTACAGGCGGCTTGCGTGGGGTTATTGGTGCGGGCAGCAATCGTATCAATCGTTATACTGTTGGCAGAGCTACACAAGGCTTCGCTAATTATATTCTAGAAAAGCATACTGGAGAAGGCAGACCTTCGGTTGTTATCGCGCATGACTCTCGTCGCTTCTCGCCTGAATTCACACTTGAGGCTGCTCTTGTACTGGCTGCTAATGGCATCGAGGCGCATTTGTTTACCTCCCTTCGATCAACACCACAGCTGTCATTCAGCGTGCGTTATTTGAAAGCAACGGGTGGTATTGTAATCACCGCGAGCCATAACCCTCCTGAATACAATGGTTATAAGGTCTATAATTCGGAAGGCGGACAGCTTGTACCACACGAAGCCGAAAGGGTCATTTCTTACATACTAGAGGTTGACACTTTTGATGGTGTAAAGCGGATTTCGCAAGAAGAAGCTGAAGCTCAAGGGCTGTTGCACTGGATAGGAGAGAAGGATGACGAAGCGTTTACCGATACTGTTGCTGCGGTCAGTCTTGCAAGTGAAGAGATTGCCTCTACGCTTGGAAAAGACTTCAAAATCGTATACACTCCGCTGCATGGTACAGGTAATTTGCCAGTCCGCCGTGTACTTGAGAAAATCGGGTTCACCCAGGTACATGTTGTACCTGAGCAAGAACAGCCGGATTCTGAATTCTCTACAGTGAAATCGCCGAACCCGGAGGAGCGTGAAGCTTTTACGCTGGCTATGAAGCTGGGCGAAGAGTTGAATGCTGACCTTTTGATTGGTACAGATCCTGATGCAGACCGTATGGGTGCGGTAGTTCGCGACAATGAAGGTAAATTTGTTGTTCTGTCCGGTAATCAATCCGGAGCACTGATGATTCATTACTATTTGAGTCGTTTGCAGGAACAAGGAAAGCTGCCTAGCAATGGTGCGGTTGTAAAGACTATCGTTACTAGTGAAATGGGGGCTGCTGTAGCTTCTCATTATGGTGCAACTGTATTTAATACGCTGACTGGCTTCAAATATATTGGAGAAAAGATGACCCAGTTCGAACAATCCGGAGAATACACATATCTTTTCGGATATGAAGAAAGCTATGGTTATCTTGCAGGCAATTATGCTCGTGATAAGGATGCTGTTCTTGCTGCTATGCTTATCGCTGAAGCGGGTGCTTATTATAAAGCTCAAGGCAAAACATTATATGATGTTCTTCAGGAATTGTACAAGCAGTTCGGATACTTCTTGGAAAGCTTGGAGTCCCGTACGCTGAAAGGCAAAGATGGCGTTGCGCAAATTCAAGGAATCATGAATGATTGGCGTTCTAATGCACCACAAGAAATTGCTGGATCTGCCGTAACAGAAATTCAGGATTATTCCCTGGGCTTAAATGGACTGCCGAAGGAAAATGTACTGAAGTATTTGCTGGCTGACGGATCTTGGTTCTGCCTGCGCCCTTCCGGCACAGAACCTAAGATTAAGGTTTATTTTGCAGTAGTGGGTGACTCCCTGCAGAATGCTAAGGATAAGGTTGCTGCACTGTCGAAACAGGTTATGGCTCGCGTTGACGGGGGACAATAATAAATATAGAGTGCTTTCTATATTGTGAATTATATTTTACGTAGAAACGGGTACCGTCTCTAAAAGGATGACGATCCGTTTCTACTTTTGTTAAAAGAGTTTTTAAAGCGAAAGAGGAGGTACTTTTGGTGCGGCAAAAATGGCAACGTTGGAATATTACTTCCCGAAAGTGGCTGTGGATCATAGTTGTGGTTGGCGTTATAGCAGCCTTGCCTGTGGTCTATGATCGACTGCAGACGGAGAAGTCTTCCAAGACAGTAGAATTTGTATTTGATTATCGTGATCTGGTTGATGTAGCCAGCTATCGTGCAAATCCACAAGATTATATTTCCGAACAGTTAGATCGCCTTAAAGACGCTGGTGTACAGAGCATGGCGATTTACGAAAGCACATTGGAAGATTACCGTAAGGCGCGTCGTCTAATGATATGGGGTGCGGCTGATATAGCTAATCTTACGGACACGATCATTCCTGAAAATGAAAACTATACCTATATTCTTTTTACCAGTGCTGATTACAGCGATACTTTAGCGCCTGTAATTAAAGAAGCATTTAGTAATCTTGGGATTAATTCAAGAGACTGGAGTTTCCGCGGACAGCAGGGTCTTATCATCGAGACCCCGCTAGAAGACGCTACATTGAAGCCGCTGCAGCCCGATCCATTTACACTGGACATGCTGCATAACAAGGGATTCAGTATTGTACCTCGTCTTGTGGATTCTCTGACTTATAATGAAGCCACGGTAAAGAAGCTGTTGGATCGTTATGAGGAATTGGGTGTTAAACGGATTCTATTTGAAGGTGAGTCTGTTAAAGGGTTTAATGATGATGCCGATACTGGCAGTATCACTGACTTTGCTAATCTCCTTAAGGAACGTGGAATGGGGATTGCAGCAATTGAGAATATTAAAAAACAGCAAAAGGGCTTTAACAGGCTCGCTTATTTGCTGGATTATAATGTGACACGTTTATATTCCCTTAGTGAGGGAGATTCTGCCTTAGATCCAAAAGTAATTTCGGACCGTTTCGCTCTGGCAACAAAGGATCGGAATATCCGCATGATCTACTTAAACACGATTCCTGCAAGAAATACTGCTAAGGCACAGGTTACAGATACATTAGATAACCTTATTACCAGCCTAAGCGAACCAGGCGGAGCAGTTGAGCAGATTAAAGACAATGGATTTAAACTGGGACAAGCTACGGCATTTGAGGTTGTAGATTCCTCTTATCAACGTTACTTTAAGCTAGTTGCGGTGGTTGGGGCAGTGTCTTTAGTGGCTCTGCTGGTCTCTTACTTCATTCCACAGCTCACGCTTGCTGCCTGGGTGTTAGGTCTGATTGGAAGTGCAGGCCTGATGCTAGTGAAGCCTGAAATGTTTGAACAAGCGCTCGCGCTTGCCGCTGCGATAAGTGCACCAACGCTTGCCGTTGTGCTTGCCATTCGTAAGGTTAATGAAATGGGGCCACCTCTACGGAGCAATCCCCTTACCTATAAGGCTATGAGCCCGCAACGCCGGTTTACACATAGCTTAGTGCTTTATTTTAAGACTTCACTGATCTCTTTGAGCGCTGTGCCGTTTATGATAGCACTGCTTAATAATGTTACTTATAGCCTGGTTCTCAACCAGTTCCGTGGTGTCAGTCTGCTTCATATGGCGCCTATCGGTCTTGTGGCACTTTACGTGCTTTTGTATCGCGGGGATTTTGTTTTTAACAAGACAGGTAAGCTGCTGCGGACACCAATCACATTTGCGATGATTATTATTGCCTTTGTTTTGGCGGTTGTTGGCTATTATTACATGACCCGTACAGGTAACGGTGGCAGTGTGAGTCCGTTGGAAATGGTTTTACGTACATTCTTGGAAAATACGGTTGGCGTTCGACCGCGTAATAAAGAGTTTTTGCTAGCGCATCCGTTATTAATTCTTGGCGCATTCTTGGCCTTTAGATATCGGAATGCAGCGTTTATCATGATTATTGCTGTAATCGGTCAGCTCTCGATGGTAGATACCTTTGCTCATATTCACTCGCCAGTTCTGATCTCGCTCATTCGTGGCTTGCTCGGTCTTGGATTAGGACTGATCATTGGTGTGATTGCCGTAATCGTATGGCAAATTGCAGAAGGGTGTTGGAAACGATGGTCGCCACTCCTAAAAAGATAGTTATTTCCGGTTATTACGGTTTCCATAACAGCGGGGATGAGGCGGTACTGCAATCTATATTGATTGCACTGCAACAACATGCTCAAGCTGCAGGAATAGAGATAGAACCCATTGTCTTGTCCATCGATCCTGAGTGGACTAGCGCCACATATGGAGTGAAATCTGTGCACCGGATGAAGCTGGTTGAAGTCCGTCAAGCTATTTATGAGAGTTCTGGTCTGATCAGCGGTGGAGGCAGCTTGCTGCAAGATGTAACAGGAAGCAAGAGTATTCCTTACTATTTAGGTATTATCAAGCTTGCGCAGTGGATGGGTAAACCGACCTTTATTTATGCTCAAGGAATCGGTCCTGTGAATCGTAAGCTTTTCCACCCATTAATCAAATCAGTGTTTCGCAAATGTACCTATATCTCTGTGCGGGATGAACAATCCCGCGAGCTTTTACTTTCTATGGGATTAGAACGGAAGAACATAGAGGTTGTTCCTGACCCGGTGATGGGCTTATCTTTACCTGAAGATACTGATGCTGCTGAATTACCAGAGTCTTCAGATTCACTTCCGGTAGTAGGTATTTCGGTACGTTATTGGGAACAAGATCACAAGGAGCTGAACGCTCTTGCTCAAGGCTTGATTAAGGCGAATCTTGAAAAACCATTGCATTTAAGATTCCTTCCGTTTCATCTTCCATCTGATATTGAAGCCTCACGTTATGTGATGGAGAAGCTGGAAGAAAATATAAGCCAGCATGGGGGGCAGGTCAGTATTTGTGAAGATGCCAGTCATCCGCAACACATGCTGCGGGAAGTAGGGCAATGTGAAGTGCTGATCGGAATGCGTCTTCATAGCCTGATTTATGCCGCAGGGCGGCGAGTTCCGCTGATTGGTATCTCTTATGATCCGAAAATTGATCATTTTCTAGACAGAGTTCGGTGTCAGCCTGTGGGCACGACCCAATCATTAGATGCTGGACAAGTTGCTGCTGAGATAGGCCATCTTTTGGAAACAGCAGAGGGATGGAAAAATGAGCGGGAGACGATCCTTTCCTCGTTGATTCAAGAAGCAGGGGCTCCAGCACGGCAAATCGTAGAATATTTCCACCATAAAGGATGATCTAAAGTGAAAGCAGAAAGCGCGGTACCTACAGTTCCTATTTTTGGGATTAGAGTCTCCAAGGTTGATATGGCAGCAACTGTTGCTTATTTGACAGAGGCGGTTCATACCCGTATCCCGCATCAAGTGATTACAGCTAATCCGATCATGGTTATGGCTGCTTTGGAAGATCCAGCTTATATGGAGATAATGAAGTCAGCTGAATTGGTTGTCCCAGATGGAACCGGTGTGGTATGGGCTGCTAATTATTGTAAGGAGCCTGTAACCGAACGGGTAGCTGGTTTTGACCTGTTACATGAATTGATGCAACAGGGTGAAAGATATGGTTGGAAGGTATATCTCCTTGGTTCTACACCTGAGGTGATTCAGGAAACCGCTGAAAGGTTACAATTGCAATATCCGCGTGTTATTATTGCAGGATATCATGACGGTTATTTTGGTCCGGAATCGGACGATGAAATTATTGCTGGAATTGTTAAAACCAATCCTGACTTATTATTTGTGGCCAGAGGCGCGGATAGTCAGGAACCATGGATTGCAAAACACAAATCCAAGTTAGGTGTTCCGATCATGATGGGGGTCGGCGGCAGCTTTGATGTAATTTCTGGCAAGAGCAAGAGAGCACCAAAAGTTTTCCAAAAAATGAGAATTGAATGGTTGTACCGTTTATTAAAAGAGCCTACGCGGTACAAAAGAATGCTTGCGTTGCCGAAATTCGCATTAAAAGTGGCGCGTGAGAAAGATAAAGTAACAAAAGTCTAGTCAAATGCCGATATTCACCTAGAAAATCAGATGAATAGCCTAAAAAAGGGATTGGAATTTGTTTTTGTAACAGCGTATAATTCAATGCGGTAGAGAAATGGGGGTCGACTGATCAAATGTTAATCATATACATCGCTGGATTTATCGTATGCATGGGACTCGCACTTGGCCTCACACCTTTGGTGAAGAAATTCGCCATTAAGATTGGTGCGACAGATGTGCCGAATGCTCGTAAAGTGCACACGAAAATTATGCCCCGCCTTGGCGGATTAGCTATTTTTCTGGCGTTTGTGTTAGGCCTGCTTGCCGTATTGCCGATTATTCCATATGAGTTCACTCCGCGGGAGGCCAACTTCATCAAAGCGCTGCTGTGTGGCGGCGGACTGATTGTACTTATCGGAGGGTTGGATGACCGATTTGAATTATCAGCAAAGTTGAAGCTGCTGGGCCAAATTGTTGCAGCATGTATTGTAGTTTTCGGTTTTGGTATTACTGTAGATTTTGTGAATATTCCATTTAACAATACGTATTCTTCATTGGAAAGCTGGATTGCTATCCCGCTTACGATTTTCTGGATTGTTGGTGTCACCAATGCTGTTAACCTGATTGACGGGTTGGACGGGCTTGCTGCTGGTGTATCAGGGATTGCGATTGCTACGATTGCGGTAATGGCTTTCTTGATGGGTAACACGATGGTTGCCATGTTATGCCTGTTGCTTCTGGGTAGCATAATCGGATTCTTGTTCTTCAACTTCCATCCCGCCAAGATTTTTATGGGGGATACGGGATCGCTGTTCTTAGGCTTCTGCTTAGCTTTACTTGCTTTGCTAGGGTTTAAACAGATTGCCGTGGTTTCGTTTATTACACCTTTGCTTATTATTGGTGTACCGTTGTCGGACACGTTCTTTGCGATCGTGCGCCGTAAGCTGCAGAAGAAACCAATCTTTGCACCAGACAAAGGTCACTTGCATCATTGCCTTCGCGAGCTAGGCTTTAGTCATCGTCAGACTGTGCTCATTATTTATGGTATTGCTGCATTTTTTGGAGTTTTAGCTGTTATTCAATCCTCTGCCGCTCTTTACGAGGCGAACTGGGTTACCTTCGTAGTCATCTGCATCATGCTCTTCTTCTTGCAGATCGGTGCGGAAGTTACAGGTTTGATCGGTAAGACTAAACGTCCGCTGATTGATTTCTTTTTAAGAATTCGTATGAAGGCTAATCCGGAAAGAGGTTCCAAATCTTAATTTATTAATGGTATTATTCTAATATTTTCTATAACTAACAAAACTCATCCCTTTTCGGATGAGTTTTTTGTTGTTTTCCCTAAAAATATCGCTTCCTATGACCGATAAAGAACAAAGTGAAGGTTTACGAGAATTTATACTCAAAGGAGAGATATAACACATGCAACGCTTTAAGAGACCGTTCGTTTGGCTGATGCTGGCGGCTTTGATCGTTTCTATGTTCCCAGGTAAATACACGCCCATAGCGGCAGCGGCTACCACAACATACTTCAGTCCGGATGATCTCACGCTGCGGAATACAATTGAGCTGAAACAGGAGATTGTGCCGGATAATGATTCGAATGCCAAATATAATATTTCTAGACAAACTGTCTACAAGACAAGCAACCCAAATTTCTCAATTACTGGTACGTATGCTCAAGTAACAACTTCTACAATGAAGGTCACTGTGCAGCAATTGACTCAGGATGGTAGCAAGTGGGTTACTGATGCTACTCACTCAACAACAGGTGCGGTTACAACTGATACTACGAATCCTACTAACCGTTTTATTGCTAGCGGTCTCACATTGTTTACTGGTTATAATAAAATTACTTTCTCAGGGATGCAGGGTACTTTAGAACGCTCAGAGTCGTTTTATGTCCTCTATGACAAGGTTCCTTATATATCGTCTCTGCAAGTGCTCGGAGGTGGACCTTCTGCGATTAATCTGAATGAGGGAACTAAGGTTGTTGTTCCTAATCAACAGATCACGCTTCAAGGTAATGTGACCAATGCCACTCGAGTTGGCGTTTCTCTGAATGGAGGATCATCGCTGCAAACCTCATTGCTTGAGGATGGTACGTTTTTCACACCAGCATTAACGTTGAAATCAGGAGAAAATACCTTGGAGATCGTTGTGCAGAATGCAGCGGACTCGATTACTATTAAACGCTCAATTTATTACTTTGATACAAATAGACCTTTTACTGATTTGCAGATTTATCATGGGGATGGAACGAATTATAGAGCCCACAGTATTCTTGATAATGTTCCTACACTAACTGCTTCAGATACTACTGCAAATATCATAGGACAAGTTCTCCTACCTTATAGTGCAAGTGATAAATCTTTTGAAGATGATCATACAGTCAAAATTAATGATCAGGTTGTTCCGGTTAAAGTGTTAAAGTCATATACGATTTCGGCAGATGGTGTTTATGTATCAGTGGCGGGGAATGCTGGAGAGCAGAAGGAAATAGTTATTCCGGGCCCAGACGGTGTGACGCCTCAATACCGACTGGTTTCTTTTGAGACTACATCACCGTTTACCCTTGCTACAGGTTCTGGCAATGTAGTGTTATCTATTAAATATGGATCTTACGAAACCTCAACCAAGGAAAGTTATAAATATCTGAAAGATGAGACCGTGATTACAGATATGTTCTATCTTTCTGGATATACAGAACCTACATCGGGAAGTGTAGACATTTCTTCCGTTTCTAAACTAGCGTTAAATGGTTCTCAGGTCGAAAAACCGGATTTCTACATTCTGGTGAAAACAAATGTTGCTGCAAAAGCTGCAGCGAAATTGCAGGCCTCTTACCTGCCTTTAGGTGCTTCATTAGTGTTAACAGAACAAACTAATGTTACAAACTTAAAGGATAATGAAAAGGTTTATAAAGTTGAAGGCTTCTCGAATGGACAGCAAAAGGTTAAATTTCAATTTTCGGGGTCTCAGTCTTTTTATAATGCCGATATTGCCTATGTTTCGAAGAACTATATTTATGTAGCTAATTTGAATGACGGGCAGACTTATACCTTTAATTCAGCTACTGGCTCTAATAGTATGACTATTGCTGGTGAATATATTGGATTTGAAAGTATCGGTAATCCTCAATTCTTCATTAATGGGATTTCGAATGAAAAAATAATTACAGATGCACATAAAGATGGATACAAATTTGATGTAACGCTCGCTAATCCAAAGTTTTCATTTGATTTACCTATATCCTCTTCCGGTCCACTAGTTTATGGCGAGAACAAGATTGTATTTGTTGGAACCTCGATGGATAAGGCAAATAATAAAAGAGAAATTCGAAAAGAACTACGAATTTATATTATCGATACGAATGTCTCGAATTTGTCGCAATTCCATCCGGCTATATCAAAGGGGCGAGTTGATTTTACCCATGATTTAGTGAAGGACTACAATGAAAAAGAGCTTAATGACATTTTAGGGTTAACTTCAGAGTTTATTTATAAAGATGAAAAGTTCGTTACAAGTCAAACCAAATATGATTTGGTACTAAGGGGTGGAGCTGCAACTAAGCTTAACTTGTACCAAGGATCAGATCTCTTTCTCTCTTTTGGTAGTGAAGTTTTAACAGCAGATGCTGCCGGACATAGAAAGTTGAATGAATTCACTTATAATAAACAAAAATATTATTATGATTTCTCGGGTAACAGCACAGAATTTATGCTTCGTATTCGTGATATCCCAGCTGAAACCGCTGGAAGCATTGTTTATAATCTCGAATTAATTAATGATACAGGTGCACGTACGAATCAACGTCTAGAAGTTGTTCGGGAAGTATCTCCATATCGCATACTGTCTCCAGTGGCAACAGTAGGTGAACAGATTGTAGTTAACAAAAACTTTGTTCGCTTTGATATTGAAGCAGAAGGTGCGACTAAAGTCATCATTGATAAATATGAGGCTGAAAAGCGTACAGATTTGCCAAATCGCTTCACATTGGACTATGTGGGGTTAAAAGCAGATAAAGCAACAACAATTAAAATTCAAATTGTACGAGCAGATTCTACTCTCAGTGATACGGTAAGTGTGTATTATGCAAGTGCGGTTCAAGTAGATACGCAATATATGGCCGAGAAAGTTGCAACGAAGTATAGTGCGTTTAATAAAGGACTTGAGCTAAGCTTCCCTAAAGGAACACTTATGAAAGGTTACACTACCTCAGGGGCAGCTAAGTATTATCCAGATACAAAGCTATTGTTCGGAATAGCTGATCCTGTAGATGGTGTTGTTGAACGTAAAAATGATTATGGGAATACTATCAACGTTGATTCTGATGCCCGGACACCAGGGGGCTTGAGTACACTGTTGATTCCCTCAGATCTAGTATTGCGGTTTAACTCAACAGTAGAAACTAATAACTTCTCACGTGTGTCTGATATTTATTGGCTCAGCGGTGGACTTGGAGAGAAGGGTGCGAAAGGTACGGCTCTTTATAAACCAGCAACTAATGGGATCGCTCCATATTCTATAGAAGGTAATTTCACGCAAATTGAAGCTGAACGCAAAATTGTACCTTCTCAGCGGGGTGAACTTACACTAACCTTTAATCCAAATATTGTTGATGAGGTTGGCACAACGATTACAGTTTTCCGTTATACAGATTCCGGTCAATGGGAGAATATTGGCGGAGAAGTAGATACAAAGAAGCACACGATTACAGTCCCATTTGATCAATTTGGGTATTATACTGTAATGAAGCTTCGTCGTGGATATACGGATATTACTAATCATCCATGGGCAAGAAATGTTCTGAATGGCCTTTATTCTAAAGGCATTATGAAAAATTTGCGTTTTGACCAATTTGGCGCGGATAATACAACTACTCGGGGCGAGTTTGCTACATTGTTAGTGAAGGGCTTGAGTCTTCCGTTAAACTATAATAACAATCAGCAGACTTTCTTCGATATTGTTCCGGAGGCAGTTTCTACCACTTGGGACTTCAAGCATATTGAGACTGCAGCAAGAGCAGGTATTATTACTGGATTAAGCGATGGGTTCTTTGGTCCTGACCAACCTGTTACACGCGAACAGGCGGCTGTGATGATCGCTCGGGCACTTAAGCTAAAGATGGCTACAAATGACAACAAGCTGTTAACTAGTCTATCCAAATCTTTTGTAGACACCGGTAATATGGATTTCTACTCTCGACCAGCCATTGAGGCAGTTTCCAAGGCAAAGATCATGGAAGGCAGTGCAGTGACGATTACAGGGCAGAAGAAGCCTATATATAATTTCAATCCAAAGGGCAAGCTTACTCGTGCAGAGGCTGGTAAGATTGCTGTAGAGCTACTTAAAAAGAGCACAAGTATTTTCCCAAAAACATTTAACTAATTGATTAGAATTAAAAAACGGCCAATCTCGCGAGAACTTTTGCGGATTGGTCGTTCTTCTTACTACTTTAGTGGAGCAGCTACAACCCGCATTTCCATTTGTGTATAAGGCGGTGGAGGAAAAAGCGTAAACTTACCAGCGACATAAATTTTGTAATCTGCACCGATTTACGATACAATAATGTAGAAAATATTATTTTCTGAAAGGTGAAAGCCATCGATGAAACCGATTTTATCAAAAGCACAGCTGGATTACATGAAAGCCAAGAATATGTTTGAGAATAGAGCAAAAGTGTTGGAAAAGGAAATTGCAGCTAAGCGCGCATTACAGGAAATTACTCAGGAGGTCATGGAAGAGCTTGTGCAAGCAACAGGATTCCATGATTCGTACAACGAGCTTGTTGTTACTGAGAACGCTCTGATCGAATGGTCTCATACTACAATCAAGCATGAAAAGAGCTATCGCGAGAACCGCGCAGCTATTGATGCAATGTATGACAATGTGAACTCGAGTCCTGAGAAACGTCAGGAATTGATCCAGTTATCTATGAAGATTCGTTAGAAACAACGTAATAGAAGCAAGCGCCGATACCGGCGCTTTTTTGTTTTATTTGTAGGAATGTTTAAATTATTAGCACTAGTGTTAATGATTCTTAGTAAATATTGCATAATGACGTTTAGAAAGCGACTATGATATACTATTTTCCGTAGGCGCCCATGATTAGCAATAGTTAGTAGAACATACATATGTATCTTCTAATGGGATCTCACCGGAAAATATAAAAAGAAGATTTTTTTTTTGAGAAACCGCAACTTTTTCAAATCTTCTGCGTTTAAGGTGTAGAGTCATTTACACAGGGGCTGAAATTAACCGCTGGTAAAGCCAATTTGAACAAATGGAAAAATTAGCTTTACGTGACTTGAGGCACATTGTATAATACTTAGGTATAATTAGGAATCTAGTATTGTCATGTCCTAAAATCGTTTACCAGTTTCTGTGATACCCGTCACAGACATTATTTATACTTAATTTGCTCAACTCTGGAAAGGGGGTGCATCGGCTAATGAGTGATATGAGCTACTCAACTAAAGAAAAATCTCAGTTTATGAACGTCCAAGGAGGAGAAAAAAAGGTTATGAAGAAAATTTTATCCGTAGCATTATCTACAGCAATGGCATTCTCGATGTTTGCCTCTGTAGCGTTTGGTGACGCAGCAACAACTCCGCAACAAAAATTTGATGCTTTGGCAGCGAAAGGTATTCTTAACGGATACCCAGATGGTCAAGCTCACCTTGAAAAAGATCTTACTCGCGCTGAATTCGCGAAGATCGTTACTAAATTGTTTGATCTTACAGAAGTAACTAACAAATTGTCTTACAAAGACAAAGGTTACAATGCTTCTAACTGGGCAGTTCCTTACATCGAAGCTGTTACTGCAGCTAACTTGATGCAAGGTAAAGATACTGTTAAAGGTATCTTTGATTACAACGGTAAAGTGACTGTTGAAGAAGTATCGGCTGTATTGTTCCGTGCTTTGAAACTGGAACAACCAACTACAACTGACAACTCTGCATCCGCATGGGCTAAAGGTTACGCTCAAGCAGTAATCGACGCAGGTTTGGTTGCTAAAGACACTAACTTCAAAGCTAACGCTAGCCGTTCTTTGGTAGTTGAAACAGCTTATGCTGTTGACCAAAAGCTTACAGTACCACAATTGACTGTAGCTTCTGCTGAAGCAGTAAGCCCAACTAGCGTAGTTGTGACTTTCTCTGACAAAACTACTACTACTGTAACTTTGACTACTGCACTAGTAGAAGGTGTTGAAACTCCAATTACCTTCAAACACAATGATCGTGATTACACAACTAAAGTAACTTTGGCAGCTCCAAAAGTACTTGCTGCAACAGCTCCAAATGCTAAACAATTGGTACTGAAATTCAACCGTGCCATTGATGCTTCTTCACTGATTTCCAGTGACAAAATCAAATCAGGCGTTGTGCAAGTAGTTCCAGTGAACGGTGCACCAGCAGTTGCTGTTGACGGATCTTACGTTTCCTTGAACACAACTACTAACGAAGCAACAATTACTTTCCCTAACACAGATTATTTGAAGGGCCAATATACTGTGGTTGTTACAGACGCTGTTAAAACAGCAAGCGGAACATCTTTCGCTACTTATACTAACCTTATAACTGTTGCTGATACTGTTGCTCCTACTGTAGTGAGTGCAACAGCTGTAGCTAAAACAACAACTAATACGGTTACTATTCAAGTAAGCGAACCTGTTAAGAGAGCTGGAATCATTGCTTATGTTAACGGTGTAGCTTCCACTGCAACAGTATCTAACGATACTTATGACACTATTACTTTGACTACTGGAACTCTTGACAGTGGAAAAACTTATGATGTTTCCTTGTTGAATCTAACTGACTTTGCAGGTAATGTAGCTAATCCTAACCCGATTAAAACTACTGTAACTGTAACTTCTGATACTGCAGCTCCAACAATTGCAAGCATCACACCAGTAAGTGATAAGTACCTTGATGTTAAATTCAATAAAAAAGTGAATTATGAGTCCTTTATTGCTAATGTGAAATTGCTTGATGCTTATGGCGAAAGCAAAGGTACATTGAGCGTAGAAACTAAACAAAATAGTGATACTATCAGACTGCAAGTTCCAGCTGGATTTAAACTTCCAGAATCCGGTACTTTCACTGGTACACTTTCGTTTGGCGCAACAATTAAAGATACTCTAGGTAACACTTTGGGTGCTGTTGTTACTCAACCAGTAACTCTTACTAAGGACGCTACAGCTCCTACAGTTGTAAGTGCTGTGTTCACAAGTGGTAAAGGATTGGTAGTAACATTCTCCGAAAATATCGATAGTACTTTCGGTACTACTGAAACTCCAACTTTGGTCAACGATACTACTGGTAAGTTGGTTAAATTTGAAGATGGTGCTAACTTTAGCGGTGCTAAAATTGACGGTGCTACTGTAACTTATCCAAATGTTGCTCTAAGTGGTCCGTACACTTTGCGTCTGCCAGCAAAATTGGTTAAAGATATTTCTCTTGCTGGAAACACTCTTGCAGCAAGTTCTGTTACAGTGACTGCAGCAGCAGCTTCCTCAACTGATACTACTAGACCAACAGTTGGTGAAATCACTTATACAGACAGCGTTAAAAACGGTGCTGATATTAAAGTGGTTGTGAATGCATCTGACGATAAAGGCTTGAATGTATCATCATTGCGTGACTTGAACAGCTATACTTTGGCTGGTAAAGCACTTCCAGCTGGTTCAACCACAGTAATTACTAATTCCACTGGTTCTGATCTTACTAAGCCGCTTACTGCAACAGTTGAAATTACAATTCCTAAATCTGCAATTAGCAAAAATGATACCTATAACTTTGTAGCAGTTGGTATTACTGATGCTGCTGGTAACGGTAGCTATGCTAAAGATAAGGATCTTGTTCTGACTGACAGAGTAGCTCCTACATTTACTGGTGCTGCTGTATCTTCAGGCGATAACTCAATCTTGGTATTGAGCTTCTCTGAAAATGTTAAGAACGTTAAAGTTGATGGATCTGACTTCAGTTTCATTATCAACTCTAGCCCTGTAACATCTGGCATTACAATTACTAAAGGTGCAGGAAGTGACGCTGGTAAATACTATGCTTCATTTACTCAATACCCTAACTTGAATGCTAATAACATCAATACTATTGAAGTTAAAGTACTTGATTCCAGTAAGATTACTGATGAAGCTTCCAACGACATCACAACTGGTACAGTACAGTACGCTAAGTAATCTCCGATTACTGAAGCACAGAATAGCCTCTTCGGAGGCTATTCTTTTTTTTATAGGTTTTTATCCCCAATAATGAGGAGGAACTTCTTTGAAATCGGTATGGAAAGTAACAACCGCTGCTGTATTACTAGCTGGTGGTGTATGGGCTGGTTCTTTGTTAAACATTACCGCTGAAGGTGCAGGTGTTGGTTCTCAACCCGGTACATCGGATGATCCTGTAGTTACGAAAAGCTACGTAGATCAGCAAATTCAGAAAGCACTTTCGGGTGGCACAGTAACGACTCCGATCGCGACTGCTACACCTGCGCCTAGTGCAACCACAGCACCCGTAGCTACACCTGGCCAAAATAGCAGTGATGAATCTGTAATTGTCGATGTGAAGCCTGGCCAAACTTTAATTGCTTCGGCAGGTGCTGAATTTATAGTTCGCGCGGGTAAAGCAGTCATCGTATCACAGGATGCGAATGGAGTGGCCGATTTAACAGATGGTAAAGATCTTACAAATGGACTAGCTGCACCATCTAACCACTTATTGTCCTTCCCTCGTGATGGTCGTGGAATAGCTGTTCAAGAGGGTCAAAAGCTAGGTCTTGTTGTGATGGTTCGTGGTGGATATACCTTGAAATAATCTGTAATGATATATATTCATAATGCCCGTAAACGGACTTAATCATACCTTTAAACTGTTTTCCAAAGTTACAAATCATTGGCGCGATTGAAGATTAAGTGATGGACGCACAATATTCCTGTAATCTTACAAATTCACAGGAGGTGCTGTAACATGGCACGTAATAATCGTACAGTCGTACCTGAAAGTCGGACAATGCTGAAACAAATGCAATATGAAATTGCAGCTGAATTTGGTTTATATGGGGCTCATTATGGAGGCGGGGCAGACACGGAATTTGCTTCTGAGTTAGGCGCAGTCGGAGGCAGTGGTTCTGGCCGTAGTCAGTACCTTGGACATCTGAGTTCAAGGGATAATGGGTCTGTTGGAGGAGAAATTACGAAGAGACTCATTAAGCAAGCTGAACAGTCTCTTTTTCAATAATATCAGGGGGTAGAATGCCCTTATTTCCTTAACTGATATTGCTTTTTATAGCGTAAAATCAATATTCATACTGTCACGGGGGGGCTTGTGTTTAATTGACACCACCCCCTAAATAAGATAATATGACCTTTGAGGAAAGCCTTAAACCTTTTCCATATGGAAAAGGTTCATTTTTTGAAGAGTTTAGTGAATATAGACATCAAATTTTGCGAAAATCCTTCATAAAAAGAAATCAGGCAAACCTGAATTTATTTATATTATGTAGTTTTATTATTTGGCCTGTGATCATTAAGGAATCCCTTATACAGTGTCAGACTAACCATATGGGAGGTTGTTATACTTGTCTATTAAAGGGCGTCATTTGTTTACTTCTGAGTCCGTTACGGAAGGGCATCCGGATAAAATCTGTGACCAGATTTCCGATGCGGTATTGGATGCATTTTTAGTTAATGATCCAAATGCACGTGTAGCCTGCGAAGTAGCAGTAGCAACAGGTCTTGTATTGGTGATCGGGGAAATCAGTACCAAATCAGAGTATGTTGATATTCCTGCCATCGTACGCAATACCATTAAAGAGATTGGTTACACACGTGCAAAATATGGATTCGACTATAATACTTGTGCTGTGTTGAGTTCTCTTAACGAGCAATCCGCTGATATTGCTCAAGGCGTTAACTCTGCTCTTGAGCACCGTGATCCTGCTCAAGTGGCTGAAGAAACAGCTAATATTGGTGCGGGCGATCAAGGGCTCATGTTTGGTTTTGCTACGAACGAGACACCTGAACTGATGCCGCTACCGATTGCTTTATCACATCGTATTGCACGTCGTTTATCTGAAGTTCGTAAGAACGGAACCTTGGACTATCTTCGTCCAGACGGCAAAACACAAGTTACAATTGAGTATCAAGATGAAAAACCTGTACGCGTAGACGCTATCGTAGTATCTACACAACATGCTGAGGAAATTTCTCTTGAACAAATTCAGGCGGATATTAAAGAACATGTTATTCTGCCTGTTGTTCCTGCGGAACTGCTTGATGCAGAAACCAAATACTTTATTAACCCAACCGGACGTTTTGTTATTGGAGGTCCTCAGGGGGATGCAGGTCTGACTGGTCGGAAGATTATCGTCGATACATACGGCGGATATGCCCGTCATGGTGGCGGAGCATTCTCGGGTAAGGATCCAACTAAAGTGGACCGTTCAGCAGCTTACGCGGCTCGTTATGTAGCTAAGAATCTTGTAGCTGCTGGTTTAGCCGACAAATGTGAGATCCAACTCGCCTATGCAATTGGTGTAGCTACTCCTGTCTCGATTAATGTGGATACATACGGAACAGGTAAAATCAGTGAAGAGAAAATGGTTCAACTGATCAGCGACAACTTTGATCTTCGCCCTGCGGGCATCATTTCTATGCTTGATTTGCGTAAACCGATTTATAGACAAACTGCAGCTTACGGTCATTTCGGACGTACTGATGTTGATCTTCCATGGGAACGCGTAGATAAGGCAGAATTGCTAAGAGATCAAGCTGGATTGTAATTCATCATACGGTCTTATAATATGTTAGCCCGCAAGTTGGCACCTACTGTCAGCTCTGCGGGCTATTTTTGCGTGCGAACACGAGCAAGGCTAGCGAATCTAGCCATAGGGAAGTAGACTACTAAACTTTGCCAGCCTTTTAGCCGAAATATAAGAATATACATAAAGACGTTAGTATGGCTTGAGAGGAGTCTATCACGGAATGAAAAGAAAAATTTCAATATGGACGGCACTTATTCTAGCGGGAGAGTTAGTACTTGGTTCGGGATATCCTGCTATTGGAGTAGGGAATTCAGCAGTGTATGCTGCATCAGAGTTTGGTATAACAGTCTCACCAGCGCCTGGAGCAAGTTATGTAAATATCGGATCATCTCTTAGACTGAGCTTTGATCGTCAAGTAAACCCACAGTCTGGTGAAATTACCATCACGGGTCAGGGTGATAGTTCACCTTTTTTAACGATTCCTATTGGTAGTTACGGTCTAATTGGTAGTTCAAAAGATTACGAGCTTAAGCTAAATCAACAGTTTACTTCAAACAAGACCTATACAGTGACAATCCCTAAGGGGTTGTTCAAGGATAATGATGGTAATGAGTCAGGAGATACTTCATGGGCATTTACCACCGCACCTGAGAGTAATGCAGCGATTACGGCAGGCAACTTTACACCTGCTAATAATACAAGAGTGGATGCTGGAGCCCTTAAAGAGCTAAGTCTAACCTTAAATAAAAACCTGAAAAAAGGTGGAGGTTCCATCCGAATTTTGTCGTCTGCAGATAACGCAACCGTGCAGGAGTTCAAAATAAAGGATGACGAATCTAGAGTAAACGTTCAGACTGATGCTAACTCTACTACAGTTAAATTAACATTGGATAAAGCATTGGCTACCGGAGCTAATTATTATATTCTTATTGATTCCTACGCTTTTAAGGATGTTGATAATCGAACTTATTCTGGCATTTCTAGCGGTAATGTATGGAGCTTTTCTACTAAGGGTGTGGCTGAGATTCCAGTGACTCCCGCACCAGTAAATGGAGCAGGTGGGGTATCTACCACTGGAGGACTGCAACTTACTTTTGATCGTCCTATGATGCCTGCAGGCGGAGTAATTACAGTATCTCCAGGGGCCGCTAACGATGCTAGAACGAGATGGCTTAATGTAAACTCCCCAGCCGTTACAGGAGGAAGCAGCAGGACTATTACCTTGATTCCGGCATCAACAGCGTCACCCCTGCTAAACAGTACGCAATATACGGTGACGATTCCGCAGGGAGCTTTTTACGATCAAGATGGGAATGTATTTCCAGCTTCGGGTGTGTATACCTGGACATTTACAACGGCTTCTTTGACAGGACTTAACGTAAGCGCGCTAAATCCAGCTGACCGGAGCGAATCCATAGCTAACAACCGATCATTATCTATCACATTCAATCGTGATGTGAATTATAACAGTGCTGTGGCAAATGGTGTAGCGCTTTATAAAAATGGTGGAGCACAGGTTCCAGTTACTGTTAACCGGAGTACAACTGCAGTAAACGAATATGTAATTACGCCTAAAACAGCTTTAGATAGCGACTCAACCTATTATATTGATATCGCTAAAGGGGCTTTTGTAGACGCTATTGATGCTAATGTTATCTATGATGGACTAAATGGCAAAAATTCATGGAGCTTCCGGACCTTGTCTCAGGACAAGACAGCTCCACAGCTCACATCTGCATCGCTCGAGAACAATCGGACCATTCGTTTAAAATACAATGAGACGCTTAACTCTTCCATTGCATTGTTGAGCTCCAGTTTTAGTGCTACGGTGAATGATGAGAGTCGTACAATTGAAAGTGTTTATATCCAGGGAGACAGCGCCTATGTGGTGCTCAGTACAGGGGTAGCGGTTGGACAAATCGTGAAGGTTAGCTATACAGGTGGTCTGCGGACTATTCAAGATCCAAGTGGAAATGCAGCCAGCACTTTTAGCTCAAAGCAGGTCACTAACACTATCGAGTCCTCCATGCCTACACCAAAGGATGGGCGGATCACAGGTAGAACCGTAGCATTGAATTTCAATGACACCTTAAAGGCTGTTTCCACTTACGCACATAGTCAGTTTCTAGTGACTTCAGATGGGGGATCCCTAGGGGTTAACTCCATAAGCTCCAGCGGGAACACAGTATATTTAGGGTTAAACAGCGACGCATATAACGGCCAGGCCGTTCGTGTCTCCTATTATGCAGGCTCTTATCCTTTGCAGAATTCTTTTGGACAAAATATTGCGGATTTCACAGATTTCTATATTCGCAACAGCAACGATACAATTCCACCCGTGTTCCAAAGTGCAACCGGCGGTGGAAATAAAATCCTTCTGAATTACAATGAAGGCTTGTCAACAACTAACCTCCCGATGAACAGTCAGTTCTCTGTACTTGTTGGCAGCACTCCTAACTATGTTACGAATGTATCGGTCAGTGGCTCACAGGTTACGCTGACGCTCCAGAGTGCTTTGACGGTGAATCAGAATGTTACTGTCTCCTATGTTCCGGGAACTACCGGAATAAGCGATTTAAATGGAAACCGTGCAGCTTATATTAACCTGCAGCCTGTGTCCATCTCGGAAAATAGCGGTACTAGCATTCCTGAAATTAGTTCTGCTACCATCAATGGCGACGAGCTTACGGTTACATTCAGTAAAAACATGCAGGCATCCGGTTCCCTCTATGCTAATCAGTTCGGAGTTAGAGCAGATGGAAGCAGTATGGGCGTACAAAATTACTCTTTGTCAGGGGATATTTTAAAAATAACAACCTCTTCACTAGTAAAGACTGGGCAAACTATCGATTTGTCCTATATGTCAGGTTCAGGTACGATCAAGGATTTGAACGGTAATATACTGTCCTCATTCTCTTCTCTCTCTGTTAAGAACCTAACCGGCGTGAGCACCGGAACGGGAAATCGTCCATCCTATCTAGGGACGCTTGCAACAAGTGAGTTTGGAAAAGAATACGCGTTGCTGAAGAGTGACTCTTCACAAATCGTGGATGACCGTTCGTTATACAATCAATCTGTAAAAAGATATACCTTAAACGCAGATCGCCTGGCGGCCAGTTATGAATATCTGTATAAGGCGAGTAGTGATACATTAGCTTTTGAGGTGCCTGCTACAGAACAATCGGCCTATGTGACTGTTCCTTTAAAGCCTATGCTTGATGCTGTTAACCGTAGTAAAGCCACTAAATTTATGATTCGTTATGGCGATCACTTATATAGCGTTGGATTAGACGATATCGATATGAACGGATTAGCGAGTAGCTTGATTGCAGACAGTAAAAATATCTCGTTGGTGTTCCGATTAGAAAAGGTTCCGGCAGGTACGTTCTCCCCATTTGAACAAAAGCTAAAAACTATGGGGATGCAGAGCGTTACAAGTCTTATGGATGTCCGGGTGACTGCGATAGTTAGCAGTAATTATTCTAATGCTAAGGCATTATCTGTACCTGGAGAATACACGGTGCGTACAACTTCTTCATTAAATAGTGCGCAGACATCTGCCGCTAGACTGGATCTTTCCTATTACGATGCAGCCTATCTGCCAACAAAAGTAAGTACGGTTGGTAGCTATACAATTATTCGTGCTCGTACAGAGGGTAATCAGGTGTTAGGAACCTTTTTATCAACCCGGGCCTTCTCAGATATGAGTAGGCATTGGAGTAATTCGATTGTAGCTGAGCTTAGTGCAAAAACTATCATTGATAGCAGCTACGGGACTACATTTAGTCCAGAAAAAAAGATTACCCGTGCAGAGTTTGCAGTAATGCTTAGCCGGGGACTTGGTTTGCTGGGCGATCGTGAGACCGCACAGCGCTTCCGGGATGTGCAACCTTCCACACAAACGGGAGACTATATTGGTGCAGCAGCTAAGGCTGGTATTATTACAGGGAACACGGATGGCTCCTTCCGGCCTAATGATAATATCACTCGTGAGCAAATGGCAATCATGATGATTCGGGCAATGGAATACACCAAACATCCTATTACTTTAAGCGGCACTTCTGCCTCAACACTGGCTCGCTTTAAGGATAAGTCCAAAATTCAGAATCAAAGTGCAGAATTCGTAGCTAAAGCTGTGCAATCGGGGATTATTTTGGGAATGACCACAAGTGAGTTCCAACCTCAGGGTAATGCCACTCGTGCACAAGCTGCTGTGATGCTGCATCGGATGCTGAAGCAAACAGATTATTTGTAGAATTAATAGATTGGTAAAGCCTGGCATTCTGCTGGGCTTTTTTTTATGTTAATAGTTTGTGTAACGTGACTCTATAAAGCTTGAAATCTCTCAATTTCGCAACTTTTTCGCTTATTTTCAGTCTATTAAAAGAGTACTAGAAAAATAGGAACCAGTTTCCAAACTTTTGATAACGGACTTGAAGAGTAAAAAAGAGATGGGAGAGTTACGTCGAAATGAATGAAGTTTTCATGGAGAAGAAGAGTAGAGAAATTGTTCGGGGAATGAAATTATCATCTACTAAAAAATGGGTTGCCGCTTCATTAGCAGGTGTGTTGTGGATTATGCCGGTAATTGGCAGTGAAGGCTTAGCTATGTTTGGTCATAGTTCCACACCAATTGCTGCCGCAGCCACATCTAATTTTAAAGTAAGCAAGCTGGGAGAAGAAGTAATTACTTCGGGCGCCATTATGATGAAATACAAATATACGGCTACGCGTTCAGGAGCGAGCGCTTCTGGCTTGGCGGATGTTATTCGCGTTGACCTCAACAATCCATATGTATCTTTAGATGTTATGACAGGTAAAGGTGGAAACCTGACAACACGTCAAAGTACTGGCGGGATGGCTAAGGAAACTGGAGCCGTGGCTGCAGTAAACGGAGATTATTTTAATACAGGCGGGGAAGGCGCTCCGATTGGTGGACAAGTATCCAGTGGAGTCTTGGTTTCCACCCCTTCGCAATTGGATGGCATGTATGCCTTTGCAGTGACTAAGGATCGCAAGCCTCTTATTGATGAGTTCAGTTTTGAAGGAATGGTAACCGCACCTGACGGCGCACAGTTTGAGATATCCGGTATCAATAAAGGTGCTTATAGTCCTGAAGGTGGAAGCTCTACTTATAGCCATGCTAATGCAATGTATATCTATACGGATGTATGGACCGCACTCGATCGTCCCAAAAACAGCTCAACCACACCGACAGAGGTGCTCGTTGAAAACGGCGTAGTTACTCAAATATCTGAAAATGCTGCGCTTCCTACAGCGGTTCCAAAGGGAGCTTATATTTTGCGGGCCCATGGCTTAGCCGCACGGTATGTTACTGCCCATCTGACTGTAGGACAACCGGTAACAAGTGTGTACTCCCTGAAATCCAAGACTACACAGCAATCGCTAGATCCTGCTAATCTGCAAACAATGATTGGTGGACATACGATTCTTGTAAATAACGGAAAAGCAGCAACGTTCTCTCGCTCGACTAGCAGTATTGGCGGTTATCGTGCACGTACGGCTTTAGGATATTCTCAGGATGGACGTTATGTATATATCATAGCTACTGAAAAAAATGGCAACAGCTCAGGAATGTCATTGACCGAGCTGCAATCTTTTATGACCAATATTGGAGTCTGGAAAGGGCTTAACTTAGACGGAGGCGGCTCTACAACGATGGTAGACCGGCCTCTTGGTGAAAGCTCAGCCACACTAACCTTTAATACAGAGTATGGCACAGAGCAGCGCAGCATTGTTAACGCGCTTGGTGTTTATACTAACGCACCACAAGGTGAAGTAAAAGGAATTAAAATTAGCGGAAGCACTTCGCTATTAGTTGGACAAAAGGCTACTTATTCGTTAAAAGGTTATGACACTTACTATAACCCTATAGATGTAGCAGCAGGCAATCCTACTTGGACATCAAGCGGAGGAAGCGCAACTGTAAGTGCAGGAGAAGTAACGGCAGTGAAGCCAGGCACCGTTACCTTAACGGCTAAAAGCGGCGTAGCAAGTGCTTCTACAACCCTTACAGTCTTGGGTGGAGATGATCTATCCAGCATGAGTGTAGGCACTGCTACAGCGCCACTGACAGCTGGGACAACTGTATCTGTCCCTGTAAAGGCCTCTACGAAGAGTGGAGCAACCATAAGCGTTCCAGATTCAGCGCTGAAGTGGGAGTTTGTAGGCTTTAAGGGAGTCGTGCAAAATGGCAAGCTTACTGTAAACTCTGTGGATGCAGGGGTTACTACAGGTTACGCTATTGCTCGTTATGATGGATTTAGCACAGCGGTTGTATTATCGACAGCAGCAGCTACAACATGGGAAGATTTCGAGAAGGTAAGTTATCCAGTCAACTTTACTACCAATGTGCCAGCGGTACAGGGGACTGCAACAATCGTAGACGGATCGGCTGAAAGAGTAGGCTCCAAGGTGCTGTCACTCAGTTATGATATGACGGCTGGCAGCGGTAAAATGTACGCTTATGCTCAACTTAACGGCACAAGTGGAAAAGCCGTTCCAGCGCTTGCAACTTCGATGTCAGTTGATGTGATGGGCGATATGAGCTTAAATTGGCTGCGTGCTGAGTTTGTAGACAATAGTGGAGCTACAGCCTATGTAGATCTTGCGAAGATTATCGATTGGAACGGTTGGAAGAACATAAACATCGACTTGTCAGGATCAGGGATTAAATTCCCGGCTACGCTGAAGAGACTTTATGTAGTCAACGTAGAGGAAGGCCAAGATGAACGGGCGAAGACAGGTACCGTTGCTTTTGATAATATCACCTTCACAATGCCTTCACTTTCCAGTGATGCAGGGTTACCAAAGGGTACAGCTTCGATGAGCATCGGCTCCAAAGCAATGACTGTAAATGGAAATAAGAAGGCTATTGATGTAGCTCCAATTGTGAAAGACGGCAGTACTTATGTGCCGATCCGTTATGTGCTGGATGCTTTTGGAGGGAATGCTACCTGGGATCAGGTGAATAAGAAGATCATGGTGTTGCGCGGAGCCAAGGCACTGGATCTGACGGTAAATAAAAAGGAATACCTGTTAAATGGTAAGCGACAAAGTGCTGAAGTAGCACCTATTATTTTACAGGGTAGGACTTTAGTACCTCTGAGACTGGTTTCTGAACAGTTAGGATTAACTGTAAAATGGGAACAGAAAACGAAGACCGTAACTATCGAATCGTGATATGTTAATATATAAGGAAAACCTTAATACGATCCGATAGAAAAGGGGCAAGCATCCGTGGAATTTCAAGCCGATGCGATTGATCGCGTTATTAAAAATACCATCGACGTGATGGAGAGCAGCAAGTATCAGATTTTTGAAATATTGCAGGTTGCACGTGATGAACTTGCTGCACTCAACAAGGAACTGCAGCGGGTCATGGACGAAACGGATGAAACGTTGAAAAAGGTAGACAAGCTGGAGCTACAGTATCACCGCTCCAGAATCCGGCTGACAGAGGTCAGCCGGGACTTTGTCCGCTACTCAGAGAAGGATATCCGTATTGCTTATGAGAAGGCTACGGAGCTTCAGCTCGAACTCATGATGACGCGTGAGCGAGAGGTCTATCTTCGAAGCAGACGTGATGAATTACAAATGCGAGTGCGCAGTGTCGAAAATTCTGTAGAGCGTGCAGAGTCAATTGGTTCGCAAATGAGCGTAGTGCTCGAATATTTGTCGGGAGAACTAGGCCAAGTGACGAGAATTGTCGAATCTGCGAAGAACAGACAGATGATCGGACTCAAAATTATCCTGGCTCAAGAAGAAGAACGGAAGAGAATTGCCCGGGAAATTCATGATGGTCCCGCTCAAATGCTGGCAAATCTAGTCCTTAGGACGGAAATTGTAGAAAGAATGCTGGTAAAGCAGGAATTTGGGCTGGTGCAGGACGAAGTAGTAGATTTAAAAGGGCAGGTTCGTAACAGCCTGGAAGAAATGCGTAAGGTTATTTTTAATTTACGACCGATGGCTCTCGATGATTTGGGCTTGATTCCGACTTTGCGGAAATATGTGCATGATTTTGAAGAGAAGACGAAACTGCGGACGACTCTGGAAACCCGGGGACAGGAACACCGACTATCCTCAGCGATGGAGGCGGCGGTATATCGTCTGGTTCAGGAAGCATTGTCTAATGCAGCAAAACATGCCTACCCAAGCTTCGTATTGGTGGAGATTACATACCAAGCGCAGTTAATTAAGATTGTGATTAAAGATAACGGATTAGGCTTTAATGTACAAAAGTTAAAAAATCAGCAAGGTAATCGGGAAAGCTTCGGGCTAGTAGGTATGCGGGAACGTGTAGAACTGCTTGAAGGAAGAATGGAAATTGTATCAGCCGAGAATCAGGGGACAACAATCGTGATCCATATTCCGACGAATGTGGAGAAGGGGAAGGAGTAGTGTGATGGAGAACTTAAACTCTAGTAAAACGCCCATTAAGGTTCTTTTGGCGGATGATCATCAGCTTTTTCGTGAAGGGCTGAAACGCATTTTGAATATGGAGGAGGATATCGAGGTCATAGGGGAGTGCGGCGACGGTATTCAGGTATTAGAGTTTTGTAACGGGACTAAACCGGACATCGTATTGATGGACATCAATATGCCTGTTGAGAACGGCGTAGAAGCCACTCAAAAACTTCGGGAAATGTTCCCGGAGGTTAAGGTAATTATTTTATCCATTCATGATGATGAGAGTTATGTATTTGAGACCCTTCGTAAGGGCGCCAATGGTTATTTATTGAAGGATATGGAGGCCGAATCCCTTATTAATGCCATTCGTTCGGTCTGTGAAGGACATGCCTTTATCCATCCAAAGGTTACTGGAAAGCTTATCAATCAATTGCGGCGTATGACTTACCTTAACGAGACTGGTGTAACTACAGATACAGTGGTGAAGGAAGCTGGTGTTAAATTTATTGCTGGCGACAACAATCCTCTAACCCGTCGTGAAGCAGAAGTGCTGCGTCTAATGGCTGAAGGTAAGAGCAACAAAATGATTGGTGAATATTTATTCATTAGTGAAAAAACAGTTAAAAACCATGTTAGCAGTATATTGCAAAAAATGGAAGTGGATGATCGGACTCAAGCCGTTATTAATTCGATTAAATATGGCTGGGTAACCTTGTAGAAGCTTCACAGTAATACGTTACATATAGGAAAGAAATTAAGTAGACACAGCTTGCTTCCCTGATGGGTGTTCTAGGCAGTCACCGACCTTTTAATGCCGGCATATAGTGTTGGTATACAGAGGAGGTGCATCTCCATGGTAGCCCAGTTGATATGGATTGCGGTTGTTTATGTATCCGCTGCAGTGATGATTCATATGTTGCATAACCGGCAGAAGGTGCGTAAAACACCGCAGTCCGGAAAATGGATTCATTATATTTTTATTACCCGCAATCATGAATCTGTTGTGGAATGGTACATTCGGGCACTGACATTTCAAGCTCTTCTAACCGGAAAACGATTGCGAGTAACGTTCATGGATGATGGTTCGAGCGATGGAACACTTGGGATTGTTTCCAAAATGGCCGCTAGCGGCTGCTCTATCGATCTTGCAACATCTATGTACTCTCTTCAGATGAGTGAAGAATTGCAGCATGAAGGAATTGTAGTAGACTTGCGGCTGTCAGGGCAGTCTGTATCGCTGCCTTTTATGGGGATGGCAGGAAGTAGGGGATGCGAATCAAAGCGCAACAGATCTTAAGTAAATATGTAAGTAACGGGTGAAGCACACTCTCCAAGAACTGGGGGAGTGTGCTTTTTGCGTTTGGGGAGACGGATTCGTGAATTTGGGATCAAATATGGAGTTGCTAAGTACAAGCGAGAGGTAGGAGGGATTATTATGCAAGTCGCTGTATATGCTGTGGAATGCAAGGGGAGCTGGAGGTTTGAAATTTCATTAGATCTTAGCGTGGATAGATGGTGGTGGTCTGTAGCTAGACCGGAGAAGAAAGCTGGGAGTTCCTTAGCGGCGAATAGTTTGGTTCTGCTTTCTTCTGCGTTGCCGCTAGGTTGGGCTGTGAAGCTCCGGGACAACTTTAAACAAAGAAGCGCAATGGGCACCTGGGGGATTAAGGAGTGGGGGCAATATATTAATAGTATGCTTGAGGCTGAGTTGAGAGAGGAGAAAGAGGCAGGGGGACTGTGGGAGGCACAGTGGTTAAATGATGGAATATTCATATGGAAGCCTAATGAATCAAGTTTCGGAATAGAACAGGACAATAAGAAGAACGAAAGATACGATTGGTGTGAAAAAGAGGATTTTGAATCTGGATTACTAGAATCGGATTCAGAACAATTATTGCGGGCTGTGGCCGGGCGCTCTTTATTGGAGCCGGAAGTAGAAGCGCTGCTGGCAGAAGAATTGCCAGAGCTAGGGGGTTGCTGGCGCCAGGCGGCACAACTGGCGTATCTGCAGGGGCGGCTGTTGCTTACAGCCGCCGTAGGCATTGCGACCCCGGCTACGCACGGGGCGCGGGCCCGCCAGCTCCCTGCGGGTGCTGGCGTTATGATGCGTGCGGCGGCTAAGCTGCCGCACATGTTGCGGCGCGGCGCTGTCGCTCGCCGCGCGGTTTCGCGCTGCCTGCGTTGCGGCAGCGTGCCCACCGGCCGCACGGCATGCGCTGCGTGCGGGCTTATGGGCTGCGCCTATTGCGAGGCCTGCCTCGCGCTTGGGCGCAGCCGGGCTTGTGCGCTGCTGCTGCGCAGCGCAGCACTTCCGGCCGTGCGGTGCACGGCCGCCCTTGACCCCGCCGCGGCCGCAGGCCGGTGGGGGCTGAGCCCAGCGCAGGCGGGAGCCGCTGGCGCTGCGCTGGGTTTTCTGGCGGAGCCGCGCAAGCGCTCCGCCACTTCATGCCCAGAGCGGTTTCTGCTCTGGGCGGTAACGGGAGCGGGGAAGACGGAGATGATCTTCCCGCTCCTAGAGGCTGTGCTCGCCGCCGGAGGGCGGGCGCTGGTAGCGACGCCGCGCCGCGACGTCTTACTTGAGCTCGCGCCGCGGCTCGCCCGGGCTTTTCCGGCGGAGGTCATCGCCGTACTTTATGGAGGCAGCACAGATCGCTGGGTGAGCGGTCGCTTAACGCTCGCAACCACCCATCAGCTCCTGCGCTTCCATCAAGGTTTTGATCTCGTAATCATCGACGAGCTGGATGCGTTTCCATACCACAATGATCCTATGTTGGCCTATGCTGCTGAACAAGCCTGTAAAGTGGACGGCTCTTTCATTTATTTATCAGCTACGCCGCCACAAGAAATGCAGCGTTTGGTTCGGTTAGGCAAACTTCCACATGCCAGAGTGCCTGTCCGCTTCCATGGTCATCCCTTGCCTATCCCGCAGCATTTGAGTATACCCTCGGTTCTAACCTGTTTAAAGCGTGGGAGTTTGCCAAGATCGCTTATACAAAATCTTCAAAAGTCATTGGAGCGAAAAGCACAAATTTTTCTATTTGTGTCTCGAATAGCTCATATCGAAGGATTGCTGATACTACTTCGTCGTAGCTTTCCCGGCGTGGTTATTGAAGGCACCTCGTCCAAGGATTCATTTCGGGCAGAAAAGGTGACTGCTTTTCGCAACCGTATCATCTCTTTGTTAGTGACTACTACGATCCTGGAACGGGGAGTTACCGTGCCACGCAGTGACGTATTTATTTTGGATGCAGACAGTGGTCTTTTTGACGAAGCCTCTTTGGTACAGATGGCAGGACGTGCTGGTCGTTCTAAAGATGATCCTGATGGCCATGTTGTATTTGCCTCCCCTCAGTGGAGCCGATCCCAGCGTGGAGCGATTGCTCAGATTCGTACTATGAATATCATTGCTCGCCGCCAAGGATATATTCGTAAAGGTGGGGCTATATGAATACCAAGCTTACAAGGTTCCCAAAATCTCTGTCTTTCCTCCTTACCCCCTCCGTGCCTCAATGTCTAACCTGCGGGAAGCACAGCCCACAGTCCTCACAGCTGCCGGGTATCTGTAAGAATTGTGCGGAATCCATTCCTTGGATACGCGCTCCACGTTGCTTGATATGTGGGCGGCATGTAGGTTGTCCAGACTGCACTCGCAGCGCTGAGCCCTCCCCCATTGTATGTAACCGGAGTGCGGTAGCCTACACTAATGAGATGAGAGAATGGCTCGGTCAATATAAATATCGCGGGAATGAACGATATGCCCCTCTGCTTGGACTCATGCTGGATAGGGCATATTTAACCCTAAAGGAGGAAAAGCAACAGGGGGCTCTTTTATCTCAGAAAGCATCTTTTTTTCATCTTATTCAACATAAAAGGTACATAAAAAACAGCCTTTGGTCAGCTGATTTATTAGTTCCGGTACCTGTCAGTGATTCAAGGCTTCTAGAACGGGGCTTCAATCAAGCCGAAAGATTGGCCGATGTTCTATCTCGTCATAGGAAGATTCCTCAGCTACCGCTACTGATTCGTACGCATCACACGGGTAAGCAGAGCTTTAAAGGGCGTGCAGAGCGACTGGCGGATATGAAACATGCTTTTGGAGCGAATCAGGCAGTCTCCATACCATTTAAGGATTGGCTGAAAGAAAACTCACCTCTAAGCCGTCCTATCCGAATCATTATTGTTGATGATATCTACACAACGGGGAGCACGATTCGTGCTTGCGCTGAAATTCTAAAACAAATGGTTTCAAACTATGATTATGCTGCAGAAATCTATAGCCTAACCTGGGCGCGTTCCTAAAAAACGAAAAAATGCATGATTGTGAATAGCTATATCCATTCCATTAAGGATTAGTTACGGTTGGTAGCGTTTCTTCTGTCCCATAGACGAATTCCTTGCAATCATGTAATCTAGGAGCATAAGAATATTATGCATTGCACAGAATGTACGGAGAGGAGCGGCTGCTTGTTATGAATCTAGACAATTGTCCAAGGTGCGGCCGGTTGTTTGTCAAGAATCTTATGGGGTTGTGCCAGTCCTGTATCAAAGAGCTGGAGCATGAATATGAGATCTGCGTGAATTATTTACGGGAGAACAAAGGAACCAACATTCAGGAGCTCTCCGATGCTACGGGGATTTCTATTAAAGAGATTACCCGCTTTATTCGAGAAGGCCGGATTTCTATAGCTAATGCACCCAATATGATGTACCCTTGCGAAGTGTGTGGTACACTGATTCGGGATGGCCATATGTGTGACAGCTGTCGTAGTCGGCTCAGGAAAGATCTAACGAATGCTGTCAAGGAAAATTCTGCTGAGGATACTACCAAAAAGACATCTGATGGTGCATATCGTGCCATAGATAAGCTGCGTGACCTATAAAATCTGCAAAAAAACGTTTGCAGCTATAAAGAATGTTTCAGTCTACGCCGATAAACTTAGTAAAGATTATCGGCTTTTTTATATTAGAAGGAAGGTGGAAGTTATGAAAATTAACGAGACCGGACGAATTAACGCGATTAATCCGTATCAACGCAGCGCGGAAGCGCAAAGGCAGGAACAAATGAAGAAAAGCACACGCAAGGATGAGGTTTCGATCTCTGATGAAGCGATTCAACTCTTGCAAGCACAAAACACTGGCAAGAATGATCCAGAACGCGCACTTAAGATCGACAATCTAAAGCAGCAGGTCTCCGCAGGTACCTATCAAGTTGATGCATCTAAGCTAGCAGAGAAACTCGCCCCTTACTTTAAGCAATCCTCCGAGAATTAGGTGAAAACATCCATGGCATTGACGACATTAATAGAACTATTGGAGCGGCTAGATGGAGTGCATGTTCAAATGCTGGATCTGGCCGCTGAGAAGAAACAGACGATTATGGATAACAAGGTGGATGCGTTAATAGACATCCTTAACCGTGAGTCCAAACTAATGAAGGTAATTGGGCAGCTCGAGGAAGAGCGAATATTAGCCGCATATACCGTTTTACAAGGTGTGGGTATTCGTTCCAACCTGAACCTGAACCTAACGGAGCTTTCCAGGCTTATATTTGACCCTGAAGACAAGGCACGACTGCTGCATATTCAGCAGAAGCTTTCGGGCACTTTGCATCGCCTGAAAGAAGCCAATGACCTAAATCAGAAGCTGATAGAGCAGTCGCTTACATTTATAGATTATTCTTTGGATCTGTTGGTCGGAAGACCAAATCAGGATATTACTTATCATCGTCCGTCCGACAAAGGCAACAACGTAAATCGGTCGGGGATTTTTGATGCACGAGGTTAGAATTGTACTGATGAAGTGTTCTGCCAGAGCAGAACATAAGGAGGAGTAAGAAGCATGACATCCACATTTCACTCGATAGAGACGGCGAGACGCAGCCTTTTTACTCAGACCGCAGCTCTTAATACAACTGGACACAATATCGCTAATGCGAATACCGAAGGTTATACTCGTCAACGTGTTAATATGCAAGCCTCTTTACCTATTGAAGCGTACGGGTTGTTTAAATCTACCGTTCCAGGTCAAATGGGTACAGGGGTGGAATTCTCATCTATCGATCGGATTCGAGAAATGTTTCTGGATGATCAGTACCGTGGCGAGAACTCTGCTTTCGGCAACTGGAGTCTTCAAGCAGATACGCTCTCTAAGCTGGAAGCTATCGTTAATGAACCATCGGATACAGGCATTCGTACAGTTCTGGATAACTTCTGGAAATCATGGTCGGATCTGAGTAAGAACCCTGAAGATCCAACGGCCCGTAAGATTGTAGTGCAAACTGCACAATCTTTGACAGATGCCATGAACTATATGAGCACGCAACTGAATAATCTGGAGCGGGATCTAACCACTAATATAGATGTTAAGGCAAAAGAAGCTCAGGGTTACCTAACCGCGATCGCAGATTTAAATAAATCCATCTATAAGATTGAGGGTATGGGGGATCATGCGAACGATCTACGTGATCAACGCGACCTGATGGCGGACAAACTCTCCAAAATTGCTAATATTACTGTTGTAGAGACGGAAGCGGGTTATAACATTTCTTTGGGTGGACAACCTCTCGTAGAGGGTGGAGAAGTTACTGCAACCGTAGATGGCGCGTTTCTTAATAATGCTTATGCCTCCGGAACCTTGAAGGGCGGCGAGGCTTACGGAATGATTTTTTCCAATAATACCTATGTTGCCGATTATAAGAAACAGCTCAATGATTTGGCGAGCACTATTGCTACAGGTGACGTTGAAATTACAGTGCCAGCTGGCTCCAATCTTCCTGAGGGCACAGTGTTGACTAGTGATGTCAAGATTACACAAGCTGACGGTACCGTTGTTACCTTGGCTGCTGGTCAGGCTATGCCTAAGGGCGCAACAATGTATGAAGACGCCAAGACCATTGTCAAAGGGTTAAACGGACTTCACAAGTTAGGTTATGCGATGGATGGAAGCGTCGGACGTGATTTCTTTGTAACCTCAGGTGAGGCTGGAACGATCAAGCTGAATCCGGAAATTGCAGCTGACGTAAACCTATTTGCAACTTCGTTACGTACAACTGTTGATGCGAACGGAAATACGCAAGTCGTTAAAGGAAACAACACCTTGGCTCTTTTATTGACGAACCTGAAGGATAGTAAATTTACTAAGCCAGACGGTAGTGTGAGCAACACTGTTGGTGGGCTTTTTAGCTCTATGGTTGGTCAGCTGGGTATTCAATCCCAAGAGGCTGCACGTCAGACGGATAACTCAGATTATCTCGTAGAGCAAGTTAACTCCCGTCGTCAATCAGTCAGCGGTGTATCACTGGATGAAGAAATGTCGAATATGCTAGTATTCCAGCATGCTTATAGTGCCGCAGCGCGTTTTATGACTACTTTTGATGAACTGCTCGACAAATTGATCAATTCCACCGGCACAGTCGGCAGATAAAAGGAGATATAGCGTATGCTAAGAGTAACCTCTAACATGATGAATTCACAGCTTCTACTTAACTTAAACCGTAATGCACGTACAATGAACGATACACAGTTACAGCTTGCCACAGGACGTAAAATCAACAAAGCATCCGATGATCCAGTGGGTATTACTTATTCTCTCCGCTACCGTGCTGAGCTTTCATCTAACGAGCAGTACACCAAGAATGTAGATAGTGCCATTTCATGGCTTGATTATAATGATACGGTACTCGGTCAGGCCGGAGATGTTGTTCAGAAGATTCGCGAACTGTCCGTACAGGCTGCGACAGGTAGTAATCCACAGTCCGCACTCGATAGTATTAATGAAGAAGTAATGCAGTTAAAAGAGCAACTTGTCGATATCGCTAACAGTACATTGAATGGTAAATATATCTTTAATGGTGAGCAATATACCACCAAACCTTATAATTTTGCTAAAGGTGTAGACGGTACATATGATGTATCTAAGCCGATTACTACGGATTCAGGGCAGATTCAGTTTATCGTAGGCGAAGATGTACGTATGCCAATCAGTACTACCGGAAATGATGTATTCGGTAATACTGGTGATGCAGATAATTTGTTTGCAATCATTAATCAATTATCGGGTGCCTTAAAGTCCGGTGATTTCAAAGGGATATCAGCACAACTTGATACAATTGATACAAGGGTGGAGAAAATTCTGACGGCTCGCTCTGAGATAGGGGCTAAAACTAATCGTGTGGAATTAATGCAAGATCGGCTTAGTGATTTGAATGTAAACTTAACGGATCTTCAAGCCAAGACAGAAGATGCCGACTATGAAGGTTTGATTATGAACTCGAAGATTCAAGAGAATATCTACAATGCTTCCTTGTCGGTGGGTGCAAAGATTATTTCCACAACTCTCGTGGATTTTATAAGATAATGGAGGCGGTTCTCGTTGTTACAGCCGATATTGCAAATTCGTCAGACGCCTGCTGTGATTGGAATCGATGCTGACCCGGGAACATATTCGATTACCCAACCCAAGGCTGAGGTTAATGTAACAACCACTCCGGGGCAATTAACGGTTCAATCGACTAGGCCTGAGCTTACCGTAGATCAATCAAGAGCGTGGGAAGCATATAATGGTGGGAAAATGCTAGATATGAACAAGCGTATCTATTCTGGCATTCAGCAATTATATCTTCAGTCGATTGCGAGAAAGGTTGAACAAGGGAATCGGATGGCACAGTTTTTTAGACCTGGAAATACAATTGCGGAAGTATACGGTATGGATACCGAGCCAAATTCGTTTCCAGAGATTCGAGGTCCGGCATCCTACGACAATGTTGAAATTCACATCGAAACGAGAGCTCCACAAATCGATTTTCGAGCTGCGAAAGTCAATATTCGGGTGGATAGACATAATCCGGAGATTGAATATACTCTTGGTAAGTTAAATATTTATATGCAGCAGTACGCTTCTATTCAGTTTATTCCACCAGAATTGAATATTCAATTGTAGCTTTTTAAGCTATAGATGTGCTAAGCGCCTCTATAGCTTTTGTCTATATATAATTTTTGTCTATATATAATTTAGGAGAGTTTCATAAGAAGTTAGTTTTTCCAGCTTAACTTTTTGAGGAGTGAATAATTTTGATTATAGAAACACTGTCTTGGGGGAAACTAGAAATAGATAAAGAACAGTTATATCATTTTCCTAAAGGATTACCCGGTTTTGATGAAGAAACAGATTTTGTTTTGATCGCAATGGTAGAGACACCATTTTGGTATCTGCAGTCAATAAAAAGCGAGGGACTATCGTTTCTTTTGGGTGATCCGTTTATGTTTAATCCTTCTTATGAGTTTGAGTTGCCAGATGATGAAGCTGAAGAACTAGGTATAGATAGTGAGGTTATCGTTTGTTGTGTTATTACACTAAAGGAACATGCCGAACAGTCCACGATTAATCTTCTTGCTCCTATTGTATTGAATCCTATAGGGCATACTGGCAAACAAATCGTGCTGCATAAAGCACCTTATCATACCAAGCATAGCTTACTGCAAGAGCGGAAGTGTATCGATGGAAAGGAAGGTGGATAATATGCTCGTACTTTCCCGAAAAAAAGGTGAGACCATCGTCATCCAAGATCAGATCGAGCTGACAATCTTAAGCGTGGATGGTGATACCGTAAAGGTTGGGGTTACTGCACCAAAGCATGTCGATATTTTTCGCAAAGAAATATACCTCTCGATCCAAGAGACTAACCGTGAGTCCGTCGCTCCTCAGCAGTCTGATCTAAATGCATTGATCCATCGACTTCGTGGTGTAAATAAGGATGAATAATTGACATATAGCATACACATAATCCAGAACCTGGGATCGCTTAATCGCGAACTCGGGTTTTTTATTTTATTTTGGAGAATTTAACCAAGAAATTTCAAAAAAAATTCGATTTGCTCTAAACAGTTGGGTGCATACCGTCGATATATGTATTAGACGCTGAGCCGGCAGGGCGGCCGACCTTAATGGCTTGGCGTTTACCACATGGATGTGGAACTAACTTAATTTCAGGGAGGAAATTTCAAATGATTATTAACCACAATGTTACAGCACTTAACACTCACCGTCAGCTGTCAAGTAACACTGCAGCAACTAGTAAAAATATTGAAAAATTGTCTTCGGGTCTTCGCATCAACCGTGCAGGTGATGATGCTGCTGGCTTGGCAATCTCCGAAAAAATGCGCGGTCAAATCCGCGGTCTAGATCAAGCTTCCCGTAACTCGCAAGATGGTATCTCTTTAATTCAAACTGCTGAGGGTGCATTGAACGAAACACATAGCATTCTGCAACGTATGCGTGAGCTTTCCGTTCAAGGAGCCAATGATACTAATACTGCCCAAGATCGTGTTAACATTCAAGACGAAGTAGACCAATTGGGTAAAGAAATTGATCGTATTCGTGAGACTACTCAATTTAATACTAAGAACTTGCTTGATGGTTCGATGGATAAAACAACTGTTGCAGGCAAGAATGTCAGTCAAAACACTTCACTAAAAGGTGCTGGTGGAGTAGCTATCGCCGCTGGTACAGAAGCATTTAACACATTGACTGATGCCAATGGTAATAGTCTTGGTATTCTTGCTGGAGATTCTATCGAGGTTTCTTATGTAGTGGATGGTACTACTAAATCATTCACCTTAGCAGGTGACAAAACTATTGCTGATATCACAGCTGCTGGTGATTTTGGCCCTGCATCTGTAGCTGGTGGTGCAATTTCCATCACAGCTACTGCTGACGGTCATACTGGTGCGGTCAATGGTCTAACTTTCACTGTTAAAGATGCCAATGGTGTTGTTAAGTCTGGTGCATCAAATGCACTGTCGAGTTTCACAGAAACTACACAAGCTACAATAAACCATGCTGATGGACAAGCAACTTTCCAAATCGGTGCTAACACTGGTCAAAATATTCAATTGTCTATTAAAGATATGGGTGGATCTGCTCTAGGTATCAAGGATCTTAAAGTGGGTAACCAAGGTCAAGCTAACGTAGCTATCAAAGTTATCGACGCAGCTTTGACAAAAGTTTCTGCAGAACGTTCAAAATTGGGTGCTACACAAAACCGTCTTGAGCACACAATTAACAACTTGAACACATCTTCAGAAAACTTGACTGCTGCTGAATCCCGTGTACGTGACGTTGACATGGCTAAGGAAATGATGCAACAAACTAAGAACAACATTCTTGCTCAAGCTTCCCAAGCAATGTTGGCACAAGCTAACCAACAACCACAAGGTGTTCTGCAATTGCTTCGTTAATTTTAAAAAGATTACCTATAGTTTCGTAAAGAAAAGGCCTTGGAATTATCCAAGGCCTTTTTTTTTTATATTTAGAAACAGGGAAATTTAATGTGTTGTCGGAAATCCCTAGAGAAATCAGGATTTTTTTCAGTTTATCTTTGACTATTCCTAAATTATCCTTGAGTTTAACCGATATATACATTATAAAATGAGCGTTGGTGGAGGTCGGGGTATATGAATATACAGTTGTCACTTACAGCTAATTCTACAACAAACGGACAAAGCAAAAATGAAGTGTCGACAAGTACTGAAGTTGTTTCGCCTGTAAGTCAGACGGCTACTATTCGAACTGCTAAGGATATGAGTTCCAAAGAGAATCAGGGAGTCAATGTATCTGTTGCGGAGGAACAGCTCATTCGTACGATAGAACGGGCAGTTAAATCTCTACAAGGACCCCAGACCACTCTGCAAATCAGCATCCATGAGAAAACACATGATATTATGGTCAAGGTCCTTAATAAGGACACAGGTGAGCTTATCCGTGAGATTCCTCCTGAAAAGACGTTGGATTTAGTAGCTAATATGATGGAAATTGCTGGGATATTAATAGACGAGAAAATTTAAGAGCGGAGGTGCTTCTTTGGTAACAAGAGTTAACGGATTTTCAGGAATGGATATCGATACTATGGTAAAGAATTTAATGGCAGCCAAACGTATTCCGATGGATAAATTGACTCAGCAAAAGCAATTAGTACAATGGCAAAGAGACAGCTACCGTGAAATAAACAGTAAACTTGTTGATTTCAAGTCGAATAAGCTTACTAAAACTTATGGAACTTCCTCAGCGTTGAATGCATATAAAGCTGTGACAACTGGTAATACAGATGCACTTAAGGCTGTTGCTAATGCTGATGCAAACGGAGTTGATATGAAGGTAAGTATTACCCAATTGGCATCCAAAGGGAAACTAGAAACTAATGGTGCTGGGTCTAAGTTCACTACATTATCAACACTTGCCGACTTGGGGGGGACTTCAACCGACCCATATAAACTTAAAGTAAATGACCAGACTTTCAGTTTTAGCTCAGATACAGCAATTTCTACGATTATATCCAAAATAAATGCCAATACAGATGCAAAGGTCACTGCGAGTTTTGATGAAATTAAAGGTAAACTCATTATTACATCTAATACGATGGGTTCAAAAAGTGAAGTTAAGCTTGGAACAACTGCTGGAGATAACACTTTACTGGATGTCTTTGGTGGTATGAAACAGAATGATATGGGAAAGGATGCAGTAGTATATATTAATAATACGCAAATTATAAAAGATACTAATTCTTTCACAGTAAATGGGGTTATACTTACTCTCTCAGAAACTACATCAACAACATCTACACCAATGATCGATCCTGCTATTTCAGGAGACAAAGATACTCCTGTAAATATATCTATTCAATCTGATCCAACAAAAGCAATAGATACGATTAAAGCTTTTGTCGAAGATTATAATAGCCTTGTGAGTTTATTGAATAGTAAAACATCAGAAGCAAAATATCGTGATTTTGCTCCATTGACTGATGAGCAAAAGGCTGATATGAAAGAAGCAGATATCACAGCCTGGACAGAAAAAGCAAAAAGTGGTCTCCTGAAAAATGATGATATTCTAACACAAACTATTTCATCTTTACGTGCTGTCATTTCCGAGAAATTAGGAAGTCTTAGTTCTATTGGAATCACTACCGGACAATATTTTGAAAATGGAAAGTTGTATGTAGATGAGGAGAAATTAACAAAAGCACTGAATAATAATCCACAGGCAGTCACCGAACTATTTCAGGGTACTGAAAGTGCACCTAAATCGGGTATCTTTTCTATAATGGCTACCAAAGTAGATAATAGTTTGGATAGCTTGGTAAAAAGAGTAGGGACTAATAAGTTCTCAACAGACCTGACTAGTACCTTTAAAGAAGAAAGCGTTATGGGGAAGAAACTAAAGGAATATAGCGCTCGTATAAGTGATATGTTGACCATGTTAAACAATGCTGAAACACGCTACTACAAGCAATTCTCAGCAATGGAAACAGCCATGAACAAGTTACAGTCACAGTCGAACAGTCTCTTCTCCACTTCCAGCTAAGATAATAATAAAATAGAGGGTGAGATTATTGATTACATCTCCTTATGAGAAATACCGCCAGTCTTCTATTCAGACCTCGACACCTGCTCAATTAGTAATTATGTTGTACGACGGAGCCATTCGCTTCGTGAGAACAGCAATGGATGGACTCAGTAAACAGGACTACGAGAAGACAAGTCTTAATTTTGGCAAAGCCCAATCTATAGTTAGTGAATTAATGAGCACATTGGATTACTCTTATGAGATATCAAAAAACCTCTATTCACTTTACGAATATACTAATTTCTTGCTAGTAGAAGCCAACATACGTAAAAGCCAAGAAAAAGCGGAAGAGGCCATTGGCTATTTAACAGACCTTCGGGAAACTTGGCTACAGGCATCCAAAATCGCTGTGGGTCAGGGACAGGCTGAAAGTGCTCATGGATGAATTAATCCGGAGCTTAGATCAACTCACCCGGGAGATCGAAGAGCGTCTTCAAGAGACTACCTATGAGGAGTTGGAGGCTTTTGTAGACGAACGTCAGGAACTTGTCGATTCTATTGCAGAAGTAGCAACGATTTGTCGAATGACGCTTGCACAGAAGAAAGAAATAAATCGAATCTTGGAACATGATAATGTGATCTTAGATAGAATGAACACTTTACGTTTGGAAGCTCAAGACTGGCTACAGAAGCGGAATCAGGCCAAAGCCCAACGCAACGCCTACGAGGCCGCCTACACTCCAGACAGTTTTCTTATGGATCGCAAAAAATAATTTTATCGGTGTTTCACTATAGGAGTAGACGGGTATTAAATACCGTCTGCTCCTTTTTTTGATCATTGTACCGAATCTATTTCTTGTTTATGGAAAATTTAATAGTTTATTTTACGTGGTAAATTATTGAATGTAAACATTTTCTTTTCCAATTGACAATAAATAAGTTACGGTGGTATAGTCGAATTGTGAGCAAGACTCACGTTCATCTGATGACGAAGGGAATGTTTAATCAATGGAAGGTAAAGTAAAATGGTTTAACGCAGAAAAAGGTTATGGTTTTATCGAGACTGCAGACGGTGGCGACGTATTCGTACACTTTTCCGCGATTCAAACTGATGGTTTCAAGACATTGGATGAAGGTCAATCCGTAGAATTCGATATCGTTGAAGGTGCACGTGGACCACAAGCAGCTAACGTAATCAAATTATAATCATCCGGCGAAGCCGAACTACATATAAGTAGATGGTTAGCAATTTAGACAGCGCTAGCAGGGATCTTGGAATCTTCCAGGATCCTTTTTTTGTGCGTTCATATGTGTCTAGTATAGCCAATCCTAGTAAAGAAAATAGCATACTTTGTAAATTCATTTTATGGAAAATGTTAGAACTCTGCGAAAGGTGGGTAATAGATATACGTTGAGCTGTTTATCTTACCTCGACACACACTATGTTAGCCTAGGTTATTACATTCACCAACAAATTCAATATAGCCTAAGCTATCAAAACAATTAGGAGGGTGATTAGCAGGATGAAGAAGATGTGGCGCGGTCTTATGACCGGAATATTAGGTACTAGTATGTTATTAGGGTCTCTCGGCAGCGTATCTGCTGCAACTGTACCTAAGGATATTCAAGGCCACTGGGCGCAAGGTCAGCTGCAGGAATGGCTAGATAGAGGATACCTTGGAGGCTACCCAGATGGAACGGTGAAACCAAATAAGGCAATTACGCGTGGTGAGTATGTGACTATGGTAAATCGCCTGTTAGGGTTTACATCTAAAGCAACAGTAACTTTTAAAGATATGAAAAGCACAAACTGGAATTACAGTGAAGTGGCTAAAGCCGTGGAAGCTGGATATATCGGAGGATACGAGGATAATACGTTCCGTCCTAATAATCCGCTCACAAGACAAGAGGCAGCTGTGATTACTGCAAAATTACTTAAATTGAGCACTAATACGACTTCGAACAAATTTAAAGACAATGCACAAATTGCAGCATGGGCAAAAGGTGCTGTAGCAGCTGCAGTGGAAAAGAAGATTGTTAACGGTTATCCAGATGGAACCTTTGGTCCTAAGAGATCGTTAACACGTGCTGAGGCTGTAGGCATTATCAATACTTCAGCTGTTTATTATCCTGGTAGCGGCACAGGTGGTGGTGTAACACCTACACCAACTCCAACGGCTACTCCGACACCAACAGCTACACCAACCCCAACTGCTGCTCCAGGTGGGAGTACTGGCGGAGGTTCTGGTGGTGGTAACGGTGGTGGCGGAACTGTCATAACGCCAACAGTAAGTGGGGCAACCTATGGTAACGTTGGTTCGGTTACAGCGGATGTATATCTGACCCCTTCCGTAACTGGTGCCGTGTACTATGTTGTAGCTCCTTATAATGCTGATGTAACTGCTCCAACTGCATTGCAGGTGGAAAAAGGACAAATTAGTAACGGGACTGCAAGTGGTATTCATGGTAGTGTTGCGACTGTAGCCAACACAAAGGTTACATTCTCTGTTTATGGATTGAATCCTGGCACAGAATATGCAACATATATCGCGCTTGCGGATGCAACTGGTAACTTGTCTACTGTAACGACAGTTCGCTTAACTACTGCTCAAGCTACAACGAGTTCGATTTCGCTTTTTGAACCGGGACAAGTGGGTACAGTTACAGCAGATGTATATGTTAAATATGGTGTGACAGGTGGCGATACAACTCCAGTTAGATATGTAGTATTGCCAGCAAATGAAAAGGCACCTACTGCAACGCAGATTGCTTTAGGTCAAAATGGTAGCGGTACTGCATTGGCTGCTCCATGGACTAACACGCTTACGTTTACTCCAGGTGTAAAGCATACACAGACTTTAACTGGGTTAGCAGCAAATACTGCCTATAAGGTATATGTTATTGCAGGATCTGATTCACAATGGTCCCCTGTAGAAATCATTCAAATTCATACCAAATAGCCTGACCTTATGTGATTTCATTCGGAGAATATAAGAGTGGGATTCGTACTATAATAACGACAGGTTTACTTTTGGTCCGGTAGGGCGATGGGTTGCTCTTACCGGACTTGTTTTATTTGTGAACGCTATGACAACATTTGTTATCTAAATGTAAGGGCTGTAAGGAATTGCTTTTTACTTAGCGCTTACAATTTGGTATAATGAAGGTGTAACTAAAGGAGGAGTGGCCATGCAATTCACCATTCGAGGTCAACAAATTGACGTGACCGACGCTTTGAGAGAGTATGTTGATAAGAAGCTCAGCAAACTTGAGAAGTATTTCGAAGCACCCCCTACCTCTGAAGGGTCTGTGACGCTTGGCGTAGTTCGCGGCCTTCATACGGTGGAAGTAACCATTCCGCTTGCTGGCGTGACGCTTCGTGCGGAAGATCGCAGCGATGATATGTATGCTTCCATAGACGCCGTTGTGGACAAGCTGGAACGCCAAATTCGCAAACACAAAACGAAGCTGAATCGGAAGTTCCGTCAAGAGGGACTCAAGACGCTGTTTGTGGATGGAGCTAGTGCCGCTGTTGCTGTAGAAGAACAAGATTATGATGATTTAGAAGTAGTGAGGAACAAACGCTTTACGATGAAGCCGATGGATGTAGAAGAAGCGATTCTGCAAATGAACATGGTAGGACATAATTTCTTTGTGTTTTCCAATATCGACACCTCGGAAGTTAGCGTAGTTTACAAACGTGATGATGGTAAATATGGACTGATTGAACAGGGCTAAGATACGATGATGCCAGTTATGCTCTAAGTATAAAGGGCCTCGAGAGTTAGTCAGGACTTAAGAATTTTAAACCGAGCCCCTATTCGCTTATAGCGAATAGGGCTCTTGTGCGTATATATGAAAAATGTGGCTGTTACACCTTGTATTGCGGCATCTCTTACAAACTGTTACAATTTATGAAGCAGCGGAATCGAATTTATAAATGGCCCTTTCAATTTTGTGAGGATGGGCTCGGTTCCACCATCTGTGTTGCATGAAAGGGGTTAACCATGCTAGGACTTGTAAAGAAAATATTCGGAGACACAAACGATCGTGACGTTAAACGTCTCATGAAGACAGTCGATGTAATTAATGGATTGGAGCCGGAATTTGTAGCACTATCCGATGAAGCTTTAAAAGCTAAGACGGAAGAGTTCCGCGCCCGTATTGAGAAAGGCGAAACCTTGGAAGAAATTCTTCCTGAGGCGTTTGCAACCGTACGTGAAGCTTCCAAACGGACGCTTGGCATGCGGCATTTTGATGTACAGTTAATTGGTGGTATGGCCCTGCATGAAGGCCGAATCTCCGAGATGAAGACTGGTGAAGGTAAGACTCTAGTAGGAACATTGCCGGTGTACTTAAATGCTTTGCTTGGTAAAGGCGTACACGTAGTAACGGTCAATGACTATTTGGCTCAGCGCGACAGCGCACAAATGGCACAAATCTATAACTTCCTGGGCATGACGGTTGGGGTTAACCTAAGCGGTATGGACCATGCTGATAAACAAGATGCTTACGCCTGCGATATTACGTATGGCACGAACAACGAATTTGGTTTCGATTATTTGCGTGATAACATGGTGCTTTATAAAGAACAAATGGTTCAGCGCCCTCTTTATTTCTGTATTATTGATGAAGTGGACTCCATTCTTATTGATGAAGCACGTACGCCTCTTATCATTTCCGGACAAGCTGAGAAGTCTACTGAATTGTACTTTGCAGCAGACCGTTTTGTGAAAAAGCTTAAAGCTGAAGAAGACTACACAGTTGATATCAAAGTGAAGTCCGTAGCCTTGACTGAAAAAGGTGTAGCTACTGCTGAACGTGCTTTTGGGATTGAGAACTTGTATGATCACAGTCATGTAACCTTGAATCACCATATCGTCCAAGCCCTGAAAGCAAACGTAATTATGCGTCGTGACGTAGATTACGTTGTTAACGAGGGTGAGGTCGTTATTGTTGATGAATTTACGGGACGTTTAATGTCAGGCCGTCGTTATAGTGACGGTTTGCACCAAGCGATTGAAGCGAAGGAAGAAATCGAAGTACAGAATGAGAGCATGACGCTTGCTACGATTACTTTCCAGAACTATTTCCGTATGTATCGCAAATTGGGTGGTATGACAGGTACAGCTAAAACTGAGGAAGAAGAGTTCAAGAAGATTTATGGTCTTGAAGTTCTTCAAGTCCCTACGAATAAACCGAATCAGCGCATAGATATGCCGGATGTTGTCTACAAGAGTGAGAACGGTAAGTTCAACGCTGTTGTGGCAGAAATTGTAGAGCGTCACAAAAAGAACCAACCTGTACTTGTGGGTACAGTGTCGATTGAGAATTCAGAGCTCGTATCTGAAATGCTGAAGCGCAAAGGCGTTAGACACCAAGTGCTTAACGCGAAACATCATGCTGCGGAAGCTGAAATCATTACACATGCAGGTCAGCCAGGTACAGTTACGATTGCTACCAACATGGCAGGTCGTGGTACGGACATCGTTCTGGGCGAAGGTGTGACAGATCTTGGTGGTCTGCATATTATTGGTACAGAGCGTCATGAATCGCGCCGGATTGATAACCAGCTGCGTGGTCGTGCGGGTCGTCAAGGGGACCCAGGTTCTACACAATTCTACTTATCCCTTGGGGATGAATTGATGAAGCGTTTCGGCGCTGACAACGTTTTGAGTATGATGGATCGCCTTGGGTTTGAGGAAGATCAGCCGATTGAGAGCCGCATGATTACGCGTGCTGTGGAATCTGCTCAGAAACGTGTTGAAGGTAATAACTTTGATATTCGTAAAGTCGTATTGCAATATGATGACGTTATGAATCAACAGCGTGAAATTATTTATAAACAACGCCGTGAGATTCTGGAGTCTGAAAATATTAAAGATATCGTACTTGAGATGATCAAGCCGGTTATTGAACGTATTGTTCACGCACACTGCAGTGACGATATTCCTGAAAACTGGGAGCTGCAAGAAGTTGCTGATTACGTAAACAGCAAGCTGCTTGAAGAAGGTGCTTTGACTCGCGATATTCTGTGGGGCAAAGAAGCAGAAGAGATCATTGAGTACATCTTCGAACGTGTACTTGAGAAATATGCTGCTCGTGAAGAACGCCTGGGTTCAGAATTGGTACGTGAATTCGAGAAGGTAATTGTGCTGCGCTCCGTGGACAGCAAGTGGATGGATCATATCGATGCGATGGATCAATTGCGTCAAGGGATTCACCTGCGTGCTTACGGTGGTACAGATCCACTTCGCGAGTATCAATTCGAAGGTTTCGAAATGTTTAATACTATGACGGCTACGATTCAAGAAGAAGTAGCTACTTATATTATGAAGGCTCACATCGAGACAAATCAGGAGCGTCAATCCGTGGTAGAGGAAAATAAAATTTCCACTAACAGCGAACCTGCTGAGAAACGTCCGGTACATGTTGAGGCGGCAGCTGGTCGTAATGATCTTTGCCCTTGCGGAAGCGGCAAGAAGTACAAGAACTGCCACGGTCAAAACGCATAAGACAAACGTTTAGTAGCGCTCATATTCAGGTGTTGAAGATGTAAGTCTTTAGCCCTGATCTCTATGGGTATACTAACCATAAAGAGCGGCTGGGCCCGGGGGTATCCCCCGTTTACGGCCCAGTCGCTTTTTTGGATATTTAGTACTTGAGTGAATGTGGAATGGAAAGAAGGTTTGGAACTGGAGAAACGGAGTGTTCGCCTTTGTTTCGGGATTCCAACCGTTATGCGGTTATCAATTCAAGGAATCTGGATACAACAGCGATCGGAAGACCAATCCTTCTCGGAATGGCTGAACATTCACTCATTACTAACTTTCCAATAGCGACGACCGTAACAACCTATTTTGAAAGGTGAAGTGACCATATGATTGAAGCTAATGTAAAGCAGGATCTGCGTGAAATAGGCAAGAAACTAACTGACCTTAGGGGGTCTCTTTGACTTAGATCTTAAGCAAGAGATGATCTCGAACTTTGAAGAAAAAATGGCTGCTCCAGGTTTCTGGGATAATCCAGAGCAGGCACAGAGTGTGATCGGCGAGATGAATGCTGTGAAATCGTCCGTGGATCAATACGAGAAGCTGCAACAAGAATACGACGATGCTGCGATGATGGCGGAGCTTGCGGATGAAGAGGGCGATGAAGGTCTTGCGGCAGAGATTGGGGAGACGATCAGCAGTTTAGGCAGCAAAGTGGATGAATTCGAGCTGCAATTGCTACTTAACCAGCCGTATGACAAGCTGAATGCTATTCTTGAGCTCCATCCGGGTGCGGGCGGTACGGAATCCCAAGACTGGGGCCAGATGCTGCTGCGGATGTATACCCGTTGGGCTGAAAAACGTGGATTCAAGGTTGAGGTGCTGGACTACTTACCGGGTGATGAAGCGGGAATCAAGAGTGTCACATTACTTATTAAAGGCTTCAACGCCTACGGATATCTGAAAGCTGAAAAAGGTGTACATCGGCTAGTACGGATTTCTCCGTTTGACTCTTCGGGCAGACGGCATACCTCTTTTGTATCCTGTGATGTCGTTCCGGAAATTGCCGATGATGTAGAAGTTGAAATTCGTACTGAGGATTTGAAGATCGATACGTATCGGGCGAGCGGCGCGGGTGGACAGCATATTAATACCACAGACTCTGCGGTGCGGATTACCCACTTACCTACGGGTGTGGTGGTAACCTGTCAGAACGAACGTTCACAGATCAAAAACCGCGAGCAAGCAATGAAGATGCTGCGTTCCAAGTTGTATGAGCGTAAACTGCAAGAACAGCAACAGCATTTGGATGAGATTCGCGGCGAGCAATCCGATATTGCTTGGGGCAGTCAGATCCGTTCCTATGTATTCCATCCGTATAATATGGTTAAGGATCACCGTACTTCCGTGGAAACGGGGAATGTGGGTTCTGTGATGGACGGAGATATTGATGTATTCATTGATGGTTACTTGCGTAGCCAGATCAAGATTGAGGCAGAATAAAAGAGAGAGTTTCGGGGGAAACGGATACCATTCATGGATTAGGATGGGATGGCCGTTTCTTCTTTCGTAGAGCAAGATGACACTTTAAGGAGAGCCTTTGAAATGCAAAAAGTCAATTCACGTAATAAACCCCCACTGATTCCTCTGAATGGGCCACTCCGACATGTGGTGGATACGATGTTAATTTTGCTCGGATCGCTAGTTACAGCGCTGGGGTTTAATCTTTTTTTTCTGCCTAGTCATATTGCTTCTGGTGGTGTATCCGGTCTGTCGGTATTGGCTGAAGCTTGGTTTGGAGCTGAACCGGCATTTACGCAATGGGCGCTTAATATTCCGTTGTTTATACTCGGGGTAATCTTCTTGGGTAAACAATACGGAGTTCGCTCGCTCCTTGGGAGCTTTGTGTTGCCGCTCTTTATCTTGTTAACAAAAGATTTGCCTGCACCTACCACCAATCCACTCTTAGCCTCCATTTATGGCGGTATCTGTGTGGGGGTGGGGTTAGGTCTTGTGTTCCGCGGACGGGGCTCGACAGGTGGACTTACTATTTTGGCGCAGATTATTCAAAAGATATCCGGTCTCAGCTTCTCGATTTCTGTAGTACTGCTGGACGGGACGGTCATTGTGCTGGCTGCTTTTATACTCGGTATGGAACAAGCACTGTATGCACTGATCGGTCTGTTTGTTACAGGTAAGGCCATTAATGCGATAGAGGTAGGCTTCCGTTATACAAAGGTGGCTTACATAATCTCGGACAAGACGGAAGAAATATCTGAGGCGATTTTGAATGATCTGGATCGGGGTCTGACGAAGCTGGATGCACATGGCGGTTATACTGGTGATGAGCGTACGGTGCTAATGGTTGTAGTAGGTCAGAATGAGGTTTCCAGATTAAAAGCGATTGTTCAATCGGTAGATACTAGTGCTTTTGTGATTATAACTGAGGCGCATGAGGTGCTGGGTGAAGGCTTTAAAAGAGAAGTGTAATTTCTCCGAAAGGAGAAGCTACGCTTCTCTTTTTTTGTAAATAGAATTATATTTAAGAATAAAGAAAGTTAACACTATGTGTTGTATTTATATTAATTGAGTCGTATAATAATACATATTTCTAAGACGGTATGCATTATATTATTTATTATAATTCATGATAAGCAGGAAGTGGGGATGACAGTGGAAAGCAAGCTGAGAGCGGCGATTGTTGGATCAACGGGTTATGGGGGCGTAGAGCTGATTCGGCTGCTACAAAGTCATCCTAAGGTAGAGATTACTTCGGTAATTTCCTCATCAAGTGCAGGGGATGCTATAGAGGAAGGTTTTCCGCATTTGACGGGCATCATTGATCGAAGGCTGGATGGCGTTGACCCGGCTCAGATGGCTGAGCGGGCGGATGTGGTATTTACGGCAACGCCGTCGGGTGTGAGCGCAAAGCTGGTGCCGCAGCTGCTGGAAGCTGGACTTAAGGTCGTGGATCTGTCCGGTGATTTCCGATTGAAGGATGGTGCAGAGTATGAGCACTGGTATAAACATCCCGCTCCGGCTGATGAATATCTAGAGCAGGCTGTATACGGACTTTGTGAGGTGTTTGGAGAGCGTGCGGCTGGGGTTGATTTTATATCTAATCCAGGCTGTTACCCTACAGCTACACTTCTTGGAATAATTCCTGCAATTCAGGCAGGTTGGATTAAGCACGACAGTATTATTATTGATGCGAAATCAGGAGTTACTGGAGCAGGACGCGGAACAAGCCTGATGGTACATTATGCAGAGATTAATGAGAACTTTAAAGCTTATAAAATCAATAAGCATCAACATATACCAGAAATTGAGCAGACACTCACAGAGGTTGCTGGAGAAAAGGTAACGGTAACGTTCACCACACATCTCGTGCCGATGAGCCGGGGAATTATGAGTACGATGTATGCAGGGATGACGGACAATTATACGGAGCAGGATTTTGTGAATTTATACCGTGAATATTATGCGGGCCGGCCATATGTGCGGGTGCGTGATGTAGGTGTGATTCCGGCGACAAAAGAAGTTAGCGGCTCTAACTATTGTGATATCGGATTTGCAACAGATGCTCGTACAGGGCGGGTGACCATAGTTTCCGTTATTGATAACGTTGTAAAAGGTGCGGCAGGGCAGGCAATACAGAACCTTAATTTAATGATGGGATGGGAGGAAACCCTTGGCCTCGGCTACACACCTGTGTATCCATAAGGATCAGCGGTACAAATAATATGAGCGAGATTGAGTTATTTACCACCTTGGAGGGTGGAAGCATCACTTCACCTAAGGGTTTTAAGTCCGGAGGATTGCATTGTGGATTGAAAAAAACAGATCGCAACGATCTCGGAGTGATTCTGTGTGAAGTTCCGGCAACGGCTGCGGCCGTGTATACGACGAATGTTTTTCAAGCGGCTCCGCTTAAAGTGACTCGGGAAAGCCTTTCGAACGGAGTATTGCAGGCGGTTATCGTGAACAGCGGGAATGCCAATGCCTGCACAGGTGAACAAGGCGAAGCAGATGCTTATGAGATGCGCGCTGCTGCGGCTCAGCATTTAGGTGTGGCCGTTAATGATGTGGCTGTTGCTTCGACTGGAGTTATCGGTGAACTGTTGAAGATGGACTGCGTACGTAGCGGAATTACTGCAATACCAGAGAAGCTGGATGGAGGAGCTATTGGCGCGGAGGAATTCTGCCAAGCTATACTTACCACTGATTTAGTTAAAAAAGAGATCGCCGTGAAGGTGCTCGTTGGCGGTGTAGAAGTTACAATTGCCGGAGCTGCAAAGGGCTCAGGAATGATCCATCCTAACATGGCTACCATGCTTGGCTTTATGACTACGGATGCTGATATTGCAGCGGAGGATTTACTTAGTCTTTTGCGTTCAGCTACGAATGTTACTTTTAATATGATTACAGTCGATGGAGATACTAGCACCAATGATATGTTAGTGTCGATGGCGAGTGGGCTTGCCGGTAATGAGAAGCTGACACGGCTGCATCCGGATTGGGACGCTTTTGCTGCTGGATTCACTTATGTGTGCCAGACGCTTGCCAAAGCGATTGCTCGAGATGGCGAAGGTGCAACTCACCTGATTGAGGTTCAAGTGAATGGGGCTGTTCATGATGAGGCGGCGGCAGCGATTGCTAAGACAGTGGTTGGTTCTAGTCTAGTGAAATCTGCTATTTTTGGAGCGGATGCGAACTGGGGGCGGATTATTGCTGCGGTTGGACGCGCGGGTGTTCCGGTATCGCCGGAGCATGTGAACATTTCGTTAGGGGATATTGAGGTGCTTTTGCACTCGAAGCCAGTTGCTTTTGACGAGGAAAAGGCTTTGGCCTATTTGCAAAAAAGTGAAACTGTGCTGATCACTGTAGATCTGCATGATGGAAGCGGAAAAGCAACGGCTTGGGGCTGTGACCTAACTTACGATTATGTGCGTATTAACGCCGCATATCGCACTTAATTTATGGCGTGTTAAGCCCATAAGGGAAGGATACCGATCATATGACGCTAAATAGCGAGCTTGAACTTATAGATGCTTTAGATGGTAGTGGATTGTTTGTAATGAAATGCGGCGGCAGTACGCTTGCCGCTCTACCTGATTCTTTTTTTGAGGATTTGCGAGATTTGCAGGAGGAGGGCATTCAGCCAGTAATTGTTCATGGTGGAGGGCCAGCCATTTCCGAGAATCTAGCGAAACTGGGCATTGAAAGCAGCTTTGTGAATGGCCTGCGAGTAACCACCGAGGAAGTACTAGATGTTGTAGAGATGACGCTGGCAGGGAGTATAAACAAGGCGATTGTCCGGAGAATTCAAGGGAGTGGCGGTCTGGCTCTGGGGCTTTCGGGCATCGATGGCAATATGATTATTGCTAAACCAGTGGCGAACAGTGCCGAAGTAGGTTTGGTAGGAGAAGTAATGGAAGTTAAGGCTGAGATCATAACTGGGATTGTTGGGATGGGTTATATTCCTGTCATTGCACCTATCGGAGTAGATGCGGCAGGCCAGCGCTACAATATTAATGCAGATACGGCAGCAGGGGCAGTTGCTTCCTACGTGGAGTCTCCCAAAATGATCGTCGTCACAGATGTGCCAGGCATCATGAGTACAGTGGAAGGTGAAAAGATTGTGCTTCCCTCCGTTACTGTACAGGAAATCGAAGCCTTGATCGAAAGTGGGGAAATCTACGGTGGCATGATCCCCAAAGTGCGGGCAGCTATCGATTGCATTCAGGGCAGCGTATCAGAGGTTATCATTGTGGATGGAAAAGAACCGCGGGTGCTTAGTCGAGTACTGCAAGGTGAAGCGATAGGTACACGTATTATTCGTTCGTAGAATCATAGATGAATACAAATTAGAGGCGCAGCCTGTTCACAGGAGCAGCCGATGGGAGAGTGACTTAGAATGAGCAAGCTTACACAAGCAGAGTTGGATTCGCAAGCAGGGGCACAGCAGACTGATACAGTAGGATCAGGTACACCGGATGTTGCAACAAGCAAGCTGAGTGCAGTGTTCCCTTCTTACGCCAGATATGATCTCAGCTTAGTTAAAGGCAAGGGTACCTGGGTATGGGATGATAAAGGCAATAAGTATCTCGATTTCACCAGTGGATTGGCTGTGACCAGTCTAGGTCATGCTCCTGAAAAAGTCGGCGCTAAGCTGAAGGAACAGATTGATACGCTCTGGCATGTCTCGAATCTGTTTCATATTCCGGGACAAGACAAAGTTGCCAACCTTCTGACAGAGAATAGCTGCGCTGATCAAGTGTTTTTCTGCAATAGCGGGGCAGAAGCGAATGAGGCTGCTATTAAGCTGGCCCGTCGTTACCATCAGAAGATTAAAGGTGTCGACCGTTATGAGGTTATCACATTCGAACAATCCTTCCATGGACGTACACTGGCAACACTAACAGCTACAGGCCAGCAAAAGGTGAAAGAAGGCTTCCTGCCGCTTCCAGCAGGTTTCAAGACTGTACCCTTGCATGATCTCCCAGCGTTAGAAGCTGCTATCGGGGATCATACAGCTGCTATCATGCTGGAGATGGTGCTTGCAGAGGGTGGCGTGCTTGAGGTAGAACCTGAGTTCTTGAACGCTGTAGTGGCCTTGTGTAAGAAACACGGATTGCTTCTGATTGTAGATGAAGTACAGACAGGCATGGGACGTACAGGCAAGCTGTTCGCTCATCAGCATTATGGAATTGAACCGGATATTTTCACCTTGGCTAAGGGGATTGCTAGCGGGTTCCCGGCAGGTTTAATGCTTGGCAAAGGGTATTTGCGTGAAGCCTTCTCAGCGGGCAGCCATGCGTCCACCTTCGGGGGAACACCGCTAGCAACAGCTGTTATGGCAGCGACGATTGAGACGATGCTGGAAGATGAGCTTCCACAGCGCGCCGAAGATATGGGTAAGTATCTGACCGGTCTTTTGAAAGAGAAGCTGGCGGACTGTTCTTTTGTGAAGGATATCCGTGGTAAAGGACTGTTGATCGGGATTGAATGTCAAACTCCAGTGGGCGATATTGTGCTGGCTGGACAAAAGAAAGGCCTGTTGTTCGTGACAGCCGGTCCTAATGTCCTTCGTCTGCTGCCTAATCTATATGTAAGCAAAGAGGAGATCGACCAAGCGGTGGACATCCTATGCGAACTCATTCATACTTATGCTAAACAAGCAAACGGGGAGGTAAGCTCATGAGTCAGGGCATACAGAGTAACAAACACACCATTGCGCAGCAACTGAAAGGCCGTGATTTACTGGAGCTGAACGACTACAGCCCGGAAGAAATTACGTATCTGATTGATTCGGCGATTGAGCTGAAGAAGAAGCAGAAAAATGGCGAAGAATTTCAGCCGCTGAAGGGAAAGACGATTGGACTTATTTTTGAAAAATCCTCTACACGTACACGTGTGTCGTTTGAAGTTGGAATGTATCAGCTGGGAGGGCATGCCCTTTTCTTGAGCAAAAATGATATCCAGCTTGGACGCGGAGAAACTGTTGGAGATACCGCGCAAGTAATGTCGCGTTATCTCGATGGAATTATGATCCGTACCTTCGGCCATGACAAGGTTGAAGATCTCGCTCGTTATGCTTCTATTCCCGTAATCAACGGTCTTAGTGACCTGGCACATCCTTGCCAAGTGCTGGCCGATTATCAAACGATTTATGAGCACAAAGGAAAGCTCAAGGGCCTGAAGCTGGCTTACATCGGCGATGGCAACAATATGGCGCATTCCTTAATGATTGGCGGAGCTAAGCTGGGCGTGGACGTATCTATCGCCGGACCGGAAGGTTATGAGCCAGATGCAGCGGTTGTCGCAGAAGCTCGTGAGATCGCTAAAGAAACCGGAGCGAAGATTGTGGTCACTCGCAGCCCGCAAGAAGCTGTACAAGACGCTGACGTCATCTATACAGACGTATGGGCGAGTATGGGCTTCGAGGAGGAGCAAAAGGCACGTGAAGCGGCATTCAAGGACTATCAGGTTAATGAGGGGCTTGTAAAAGGCGCTAAGAGCGATTATCTCTTCCTGCACTGCCTGCCAGCCCACCGTGAGGAAGAAGTCAGCACAGGCGTGATTGACGGCCCTAACTCGGTGATCTTTGATCAGGCTGAGAACCGCCTGCATGCGCAAAAAGCTTTAATGGCTGCGTTGATGAGTTAAGGAATTTAAAAAATATAAAATATAAATCACTATATAAATTGAATTAATGTTGGGCGAAGTTAGACTTTGGACGATGGAGTAATGGAGCGGAATTTTTGGAACTGTAGGAGCGTAGCGTTCGCCTTTATCATCAGATTTTATCCGCACAATGCGGTTTGAAATAAAAGAAATCTGATGATAACAGCGACCGGAAGACCAAATATTCAGTGTAATTGCGATTTATCGTCAGAGTGCTGGCAAAGGCACGTTTATTTTAATTTATATAGCCCACACGAAAGGAAGTTGCCACACCATGGCTAAAGAAAAAATTGTACTCGCCTATTCCGGCGGATTGGATACATCTGTTATTTTAAAATGGCTTAAAGAAACTTATGACGCGGAGATCATTGCCTTCACTGCTGATATCGGCCAAAAGGAAGAGCTCGACGGTTTGGAGGAAAAAGCACTCGCTACTGGCGCATCGAAAGTATACATTGACGACCTGCGCGATGAGTTCGCTAGCGATTTCATCTATCCAATGTTCCAATCTGGTGCCCTTTATGAAGGCCAATACTTGCTCGGAACTAGTATTGCTCGTCCATTGATCGCCAAGCGCATGGTAGATATCGCCATCGCTGAGGGCGCAACGGCTATCGCGCACGGCGCGACAGGCAAAGGGAACGACCAAGTCCGTTTCGAGCTTGGCGTAGCTGCATTGGCTCCGAACATCAAGGTGATTGCACCTTGGCGTCTGGAAGAGTTCCGCAATCAATTCCCAGGTCGTGCGGAAATGATCGCTTATGCGGAAGCTAATGATATTCCGGTACAAGCCTCTGCGGCGAAGCCGTATTCGATGGACCGTAACCTGCTGCACATCAGCTATGAGAGCGGCGTACTGGAAGATCCTTGGTTCGATCCAAGTGCACCAGAGAACAAAGGAATGTTCCTGCTGAGCAACGCTCCTGAGGATGCTCCGGATGAAGCGGAATATTTGGAGCTCGAATTCGTTAAGGGAGACTGCGTAGCCCTGAATGGTGAATCCTTAAACCCACTTCAAGTGATGGAGAAACTCAATGAGCTAGGTGGTAAACACGGTATCGGGCGTGTGGATATGGTTGAGAACCGTTTTGTCGGCATGAAGAGCCGCGGCGTGTATGAGACTCCAGGTGGAACAATCCTGTTCGTCGCTCATCGCAAAATGGAATCCATCACGATGGACCGTGAAGTGATGAACCTGCGTGACAGCCTGATCACTCGTTACAGCACTTTGGTGTATAACGGTTTCTGGTTCGCTCCAGAGCGTATCGCACTGCAAGCTCTGGTAACACAGAGCCAACAAAATGTAACGGGTACTGTTCGTCTTAAACTGTACAAAGGCAACATCATCGGCGCTGGAGTGAAGAGCCCAGTCAGCCTGTACAATCCAGAGATTGCAACGATGGAAGCTGATCCTACACAAGCTTATGATCAAGGGGATGCAACTGGTTTTATTCACTTGAACGCATTGCGCCTTAAAGTTTCTACAGGTGTAAATGGAGCTTCTAAATAGTACGATAACATAAACTTAAACGGGCAACCCCGAAGGCCGTTCCTCCCGTCAGGATAGGAGCGGCCCTCTGGCGTCCAAGAGGAGGAAACAACAGGTGAGCAAGCTTTGGGGCGGACGGTTTACTAAAGGAACGAACAAGCTGGTTGAGGAATATACGGCTTCCATTGGCTTTGATAAGGCTTTGGCCAAAGAGGATGTGCAAGGCAGTCTGGCACATGTCACGATGCTGGGCAAATGCGGAATCCTTCCACAAGAAGACGCGGAAACAATCAAACAAGGTCTGAACAAAGTGCTGGACAAGGTTAATGCTGGAGAGGTTGTTTTCTCAGTATCGGATGAAGACATCCATATGAATATTGAAAAACATCTGATCGAAGAAATCGGTCCAGTTGGTGGTAAGCTGCACACAGGACGTAGCCGTAACGATCAAGTGGCGACGGACATGCACCTTTACTTACGTGGCCGTGTAGTTGAGCTAGTTAGTTTGCTGCATGAGCTGCAGGAAGCTTTGATCGAACAAGCAAAAGACAATGTGGAGACCATCATCCCTGGTTATACGCATTTGCAACGGGCACAGCCGATCCTGTTTGCTCATCACTTGCTGGCCTACGTATCGATGTTCCGCCGCGATGCAGAACGCCTGACGGACAGCTACAAACGGATCAACGTGCTGCCACTCGGAGCAGGAGCGCTTGCTGGAACGACCTTCCCGATTGACCGTCATTTTGTAGCGGAACAACTGGGTTTTGACAGTGTGTATGAGAACAGTCTGGATGCTGTCAGCGATCGCGATTTCATCGTGGAGTTCTTGGCGAATGCTTCCCTTATCATGACACATCTATCCAGACTCAGTGAGGAACTGGTGCTGTGGAGCAGCACAGAGTTTAGCTTTGTAGAACTGGATGATGCTTTCTGTACAGGCAGCAGCATTATGCCGCAGAAGAAGAACCCTGACGTACCAGAACTGGTACGGGGCAAAACAGGCCGCGTTTACGGCAACCTGATTGGCTTGCTGACGGTGCTGAAATCATTGCCACTGGCGTACAACAAGGATATGCAGGAAGACAAAGAAGGCATGTTCGATACGGTTACTACGCTGACTGGTGCACTGCAATTGTTCGCGCCGATGATCTCCACTATGAAAGTGAACAAAGGTCGTATGCGTGAAGCTGTGAACACGGATTTCTCGAATGCAACGGATATCGCCGACTTCTTGGTAGGCAAGGGGCTTCCTTTCCGCCAAGCGCATGAGGTAATCGGGAAAACGGTACTCTACTGCATCAACGAAGGCAAATTCTTGTTGGATTTGACGCTGGAAGAGTTCAAGCAATTCTCACCGCTTTTCGACGAGAATATCTATGCTGTTCTTCAACCGGAAGCTGTAGTTAACGCTCGTAACGTTTATGGCGGCACAGCCACCGTTCAGGTGAAGGCTGCAATTGAACGGGCAGAGCTGGCATTGCACGAAGCTAATGAATGGGTTGTACAACACGGAGACGCTATATTGTAAACCGTATCAATATCAAATCTCGCCTCAGACCTTTATAGGTGGCAGGCGGGATTTTTTTATTATCTAAACGAACTATGACTGGATTAGCAGTGTTCTTTACGGTTATCCTTAGGTTAGGATAGGAGGGTTCGTAGGTATGAACAGAGAGCAAATCCTAGACGAGCTTAGATCGGAATTAAAAGTAGGCAATCATATTATTGGAGTAGCCACCGGTGCTGGTATAACGGCAAAGTATGCGAAGCAAGGTGGAGCTGATTTCATTCTGATGTTAAACTCGGGTAAATTTCGCCAGATGGGGAGGAGCTCTCTCGCTGGTATTTTACCATTTTGTAATAGCAATGATATGGTGATGGACTTTGCATCTAGAGAGATCATACCGTTGGTCAGAGATATCCCTATTATTTTTGGCCTCAATGCAACTGATCCGACCAAAGATATGGAATCCTATATAAGTGAAATAAAGAATAGAGGCTTTGCCGGCATTAATAATTACCCCACGGTGGGTTTAATAGATGGTCAATTTGGAGAAGCGCTCGAAGAAGAGGGGAATGGTTATCTACTTGAAGTAGAAGCCATAAGAATAGCCCATGAGAAGGATTTGTTTACCATTGCTTTTGTATTTGACGAAATCCAGGCAGCACAGATGATTGAGGCTGGAGCGGACATTATTTGTGTACATCTAGGTCTAACAGAAGGCGGGTTATTAGGCGCTAAAAAAGTATTCTCTCTGGAAGCTGCCAAGGTTAAAGCGGACAAGATATTTAATACATGCAATGAGCTAAAGCCAGATTTAATTAAGCTGGTTTACGGTGGTCCGGTGAAAACGCCAATTGATGTGCAATATATGTACAGCAATAATCAAAACTTGATGGGATATATCGGAGGCTCTGCTTTTGAAAGAATTCCCTCGGAGAAGTCCATTACGAATATAACCAAAGCTTTTAAAGTGTCGGGGACGCTGGATGAAGATGATTTTATGGTCAAAATGTTAGACGGCATCACAAAGCACTATGATTATGTTGAATTTGTAAAAGAATACGTAGCTCAAAATTATAGGAATGAGATCTTGTTTGCAGATTTAGCTAAGGTGGCGCATGTATCCCGAAGTTATTTGAGTAGTTTGTTCACCAAAAAAGTAGGCTGCAGCTTCCAAACGTATCTCGTGCAATTTCGGATGGATAAGGCGGCGGAAATATTACATAGAGACCCTATCCAGTTATCTGAGCTAGCGCCATTAGTTGGATACCAGGATTATGCGCAGTTTAGCAAAATGTTCAAGAAGTATAAAGGGTTCTCTCCAAAACAATATAAATCTAACATAAACACAAAAACATAAGACATAAAAGCGTTTTCATCGATAAATCAAAGAAGTATGATTAACTCATAAGTTGATCATGCTTTTTTTGTTGTAGATATTTGAAGAGGAGGTTGAAGAAATGAAGACGATTGCTATTGCCGGAACTTTTGACACCAAGGGTGAAGAATATCTCTACATTAAAAATTTACTGGAAAGCTTGGAGTTAGGTACGTTTACGATTCATACGGGTGTGTTTGAGCCCACTTTTACACCGGATATCTCTAATAGAGAAGTAGCAGCAGCCGCGGGTGTAAGTATAGATGAGCTCGTTGCCAAAAAAGATAGAGCACTAGCAACAGAATTATTAGCCAAAGGTATGGAAAAATTAGTACCTGAATTATATAAGCAAGGCAAATTTGATGGAATTATCTCCTTTGGGGGCACTGGAGGCACTTCACTTGTAACCCCGGGTATGCGGGCATTACCTATTGGTGTACCTAAAGTGATGGTTTCGACCGTAGCTTCAGGGAACACTGCTCCATATGTAGGCACTAGTGATATTGTCATGATGCCATCCGTAGTGGATGTTGCTGGACTAAACTCTATTTCAACAAAGATTTTTACCAATGCAGCTTTCGCCATCGCCGGTATGCTTAAATTTGAGAATAAACAAGTGATAGAGAAAAAACCATTAATAGCTACAACGATGTTTGGGGTAACAACCCCCTGTGTGACGGCAGCCCGTAACTATCTTGAAGCTAGAGGATATGAAGTGCTTGTATTCCATGCAACAGGTGTAGGTGGCCAGTCCATGGAAGCGCTAATCGAGGCTGGTTTTATTGAAGGTGTATTGGATCTGACCACAACAGAATGGGCGGACGAAATTATTGGCGGTGTGCTGAATGCTGGACCTCATCGGTTAGAAGCTGCTGGTAAACATCATATTCCACAGGTTGTATCGGTAGGCGCGCTTGATATGTGCAACTTTGGCCCTTATGATACGGTACCAGCGAAATTTGCTGGGCATAAGTTTTATAAACACAATCCAACAGTTACTCTGATGAGAACAACGGTAGAAGAAAATGAAGCCATCGGCAAAAAGCTTGTCGAGAAATTAAATATGGCCAAAGAGAAAACGGTGTTAATGCTGCCGCTTAAAGGGATATCCGGCATTGATGTTGCAGGGGAAGCTTTTTATGGGGTAGAGGAAGATCAAATGTTATTTGATACCTTAAGAAATGGTGTAAACAGAAATGTTGTCGAGGTTATCGAAATGGATTGTGCCATTAATGATATGGAGTTTGCAGAAGCAGCAGCGCAGAAGCTAATAGATCTCATGAGCAAATAAGGCTTTTATAAGATAAATAAATATTTAAATGGAGGCGCTACACATGAACAAAAATACAAGAACTGAAATCATGGCGAAGTTTAGAGAAGAAGTGGCAAATGGAAAGATTCTTTTAGGCGTGGGAGCCGGCACAGGGATTACTGCAAAAAGCAGTGAAGCTGGCGGAGCAGATATGCTGATTGTTTATAATTCAGGAAGATACAGAATGGCAGGCCGTGGATCACTGGCAGGGTTATTATCTTATGGGGATGCCAACCAAATTGTAGTCGAAATGGGCTCGGAAGTATTGCCTGTTGTTAAAAACACCCCTGTATTGGCAGGCGTATGCGGAACGGACCCTTTTAGAGTAATGGAAGTTTATTTAAAACAACTTAAGGAACAAGGTTTTAGCGGCGTGCAAAACTTCCCAACCGTAGGTTTGATCGATGGCGTGTTCAGACAGAATCTAGAAGAGACCGGCATGGGATATGGTTTAGAAGTAGATATGATTAGAGCTGCGCATGAATTGGATATGCTCACCACTCCTTATGTATTTGATCCTGAGCAAGCAAAAGCCATGGCAGAAGCAGGCGCAGATATTTTGGTGGCACACATGGGCTTGACTACCAAAGGTACAATTGGAGCTAAGACCGCTCTGACATTGGATGATTGTGTAGAAAGAATTGAAGCGATTATTAAAGCAGGGAAAGCAGTAAATCCAGATATTATGGTGATTTGTCACGGTGGACCGATTGCAGAGCCGGAAGATGCGGCGTACGTAATTGAACGGACAGAAGGCATAGACGGATTCTTTGGTGCATCGAGTATTGAAAGATTTGCTGCTGAAAAAGGAATCACAGAACAGACTGGATTATTTAAAAATATCACCAAACAAGCATAATTGCCTTCGGCGTCCTTATAATTAAAAAGAACCCTCCGAAGAGGGCAATCTGAGTAGAACAGATATTAAGATGCAGCTTATGGCTGCATCTTTTTGTTGTCTATTAAGTACAGCTAGTTACTTTTTAAAGGTAGCCATGCCAGCACATCGCGGATTTTGGCATCCCAGTATCCCCATTCATGTGTCCCCGGACCTTCTTCATAGGTTAAAGAAAGTGAGGTTGCCTGGCAGGCATCGCGGAATCTCAAGTTATCGGTATATAGGAAATCTTCTGTGCCACAGCATTGATACAACGCTGGTTTTGGTCCCGTGGAGCGGTTCACTTCCTCAAGCAGCCAAAGAAGGTCTTCCGGCGTTCCGGCGGTATCTTCTTTTCCGAAGATCATTTCGTATTCTTTACTTTTAGTGGTAGCACCTTCCCCGTTCAAGAAATTATGCGCCATATCAAGTGCTCCAGACAAACTCGCTGCCGCTGCAAAAGACTCGGGTTTACGCAGTCCCAGCTTAATTGCTCCATAACCACCCATCGACAACCCGGCTACAAAGTTCTCCTCGCGTTTATCGGAAAGCGGGAAAAATGAGCGCGCCAGCATCGGCAACTCCTCACTAATGAAGGTCCAATAACGGCCTCCCATCGCCATATCTGTGTAGAAACTGCGGTGCACATTCGGCATTACCACAGCTATCCCCATCTCCGCTACATACCGTTCTATGGAAGTCCGGCGCAGCCAGATCGAATCATCGTCAGACAAGCCATGCAGTAAATACAAAGTAGGGTGAAGATCACCTCTTGTTACATTACTCATCCCGATTTGTGTAGTTGTTTTTTGCGGCAAAATTACAGTCATTGAGGTATTCAAACCTAGTACTTCAGAATAAAATTTGCACTCTATTAAAGCCATTTCATTCATCTCCTCTCTTTCCAAATCATAGCATAGACCTAAAGTGAGAGATATTGTAGAAATATCTGAATTATAAGGGTTTTGAGGATTGCTGTAGCTGGATATGAGAGAATATAATGGAAGTAGAAAATTTAGGAAAAACGTGCAAATACGAAAAGTATTTTCATAGGCGAGAGGCGGAAAGTAGGATGAAACCGGGCCTAAAGCAGGAAAAAGGATTTACATTAATCGAAGTGCTGGCAGCTATAGTTATTTTATCGATAGTTTCACTGGTGCTTACGTCTTATTTTACTAACGCCATGAGTTACTCTAAATCGAACCAGAACAAAACGATTATGGTCAATCTGGCGCGGAACGCGCTGTTTTATGTGGAGAAGCAGGATTTTAAGGCGATGAAGGAATTTTTTACGCAAGAGAAAGATGTGATAGAGGCTGAAAAATGCACCATAGTTAATTGCAGCTATAGTAATCTATTCTCAAACATGACAGCTTTGGCAAATGTTCTGAATCCAACAGTTAATGATATCCGTTATAAGATCAATATTATCTATCAACCGGAATTAGTCGATCATCCGTCCACTACTCCGATTGATAAATCAGCTGTAAAGGATTATTTAATACCCGTTAAAGTTGAGGTAAGACGAGTAGAAAATAATGAACAGCCTGCTTATAACGTAATGTTGGAGGGATACATAACTGATGAAAAAATTCGCTAAACGACTTAGGTCGGAACAAGGTTTTACTTTGGTGGAATTAATTGCGGCACTGACTGTATTTGCTATGATAGTCGGTCTAATCTCTGGAGTTACTATGTATGGATTTCGCAGCTATCATAAAATCTCAGTTCAGAACGCTTTACGGGACGAGGCGGATCTGATCATGTCCTCTATTATTACTGAACTCTATACATATAGTCCTGAACGGCTACAAAATATATCTGGAGGAATTGAACTAATAAAAGACGGGAGTTCTCCGCGTGTGATTCGGGTATCAGGAAATGAAATTGTTATAAATGGTAAGGAAAGTGGAGCAGAATCTGGTTCTCCTATCGCGGTACAATCGAATATGGCAGGTTCTATCATAACTGCTTCCACATCAGATGGTAGATCATGTAATGTAGCCTCGCTATGTAATTCTGGTCTGATCCAGATTAAGTTGGTATTAAAGTATAAGGGAAATGAAACGGATAGGATGGAATTGGAAAGCCAATTTGGATTTTAGGAGGAAAACAGAGATGTTGAGGCGGGCAAGCCTTCGATCGGAACGAGGTTCGGCTTTGGTACTTGTGATGTTTATCGTCCTGTTGCTCACTATTTTAGGAGTTACGGTGCTTAGTGCTACGATTGGAGGAGCTAGGCGTACCGAAACTCGTGAGAATGATGTACAAAGCCTTCATTTAGCACAGAAATCGATTGATGAGGCGATTGCCTATATTACAGCAGATTTAAACCAGAAAATACAAGTTAGTAGTAATACTACTCAGGCACAGTTTGATCAAGAAATAGAGACATTTTTAAGGAACCTCAATTCTAATAAAGGAGCTTTTGTTACCGATACAAGCTTACAGGGAGCTAGCAATGAAATCACGGGAATAACTCTCGATGGCAGTTCTACAAGTAGTAAGCATGTAGTTACGATTAAGGCCAATGCAACAGTAAACGGCGTGTTAAGGACGTTGCAACAAAAGGTTGTGATTACGACATTCCCAGATTTTTTGAATTATTCATTGGGTTCTGAGGGAACGATCTATTTGAATGGTGCTCCTTATATTCAGGGGAATATTTATGCTGGAAATCAATTAAAAGTTAGCCAAGTGGCTAAGTATAGACATAACGCAGATTTGGAAAAACGCAGTCTATTTCCGTTAGTCGATGGAGAAGCTCATATTCAATCAATGAACGATCTGCTTTATTCCAGAACGGGTAATATTTTTGAAAAGGTGCCGACAATTGATGATGCTGACTATTCTTCACTAGATAATAGGGTGAAGACGATCGTTGAAAAAGCAAAGATCAAAAAGAAAACGACGTTTGTCCAAGTGAATGTGGAGGATTCCTTCCTAGATAAAGTTGCTGAAGCTTCAGGGTCGGCTGGAAATAAGAAGGTATTCAGCGATAGATATTATGGAGTGGCTGTATCAAATAGTAGTGAAGAACCCACTGCTAGAGGAACAAGATTAATTAACACGCTTCAGCAACCCGGAGGCATTTCCACCTTATGGATGCCTATGTTAGAAGATTTTGAGGACATTGCAACTGGTGATACAGATGAAGAGAAGGAGCAGGAGAAACATAGACTTTTCGAAGAAGCGAAGCTATCACTGAAGCAAAACCTTGAGAGATTGGAGAGAAGCACGATCTTTATAGGGAATCTAAAGTTGGATGGAGTAATGTTAAATCAGATAAGGGATACTTCTAAGCTTAATCTAAGCACAGGGGCTCATTGGCTTATTGTAAACGGTGATTTAACAATAGATAGTTATTCAACGGCCATTGTCCAAAGCAACATTCTGGTGACAGGGAATTTATATATCAGAGGAAAAGCTGAATTTGATTCTACTATGTTTGTGCTTGGAAAAACTGATATTGTGGATGCCACGATATCAGGAATACCAACTCCAGGTAGCGGAAGTAAAGAACTTGTATTGATCTCAAAGGGAGCTATACTTATTAATCGGGTTGAAGAGTTTAAAAATGAGGCTACAAGATTAAGAGCCTTTTTTTATACGGATAGTACGGCAGAGTTGTACGGTGTGGGCTCTATATTTTCACTGGATGGTGGCTTTTTTGCTAAAGGAGATTTGATAATCAACGCGGTTGTTGGCAAAGTCAAGAAGGAGACAGGATCCGCAAACTTTAATTTTGATATCCAGACGGAGGTTGAGTCTCCTCGTTTTATTGTTAATTATAATGAACAAGTATTCGAAGATCAAAATGTGGGACTTCCACGTGTGAATCAAATAAACATTAATGTAGGTCCCATCGAATTGTTGATCTCTGGAAATTAAAGGATAATATGAATTATAAAAGCAGCCGATCAACTTCTGATCGGCTGCTTTTACATAATATAGATTTTGATGTGATCTAGTAGCGATTTTCTATAGTATCTTGTGTTCCAATAACCGTTATCGTATAAAACGCTTCAATTGTCTTCTTACTTTGGGTAAAATAATAAGCTCTAATAACAGCTTCTCCTTTACTGAGCCCACGATAGACTCCATTCTGTTCTTGCAGAACAACTGGCTTAGAAGCATCCTCACTTGATTTATTACTTACTATCTCCCATTGTAGTTTGTGTAAAATGCTATCAGGTAGATTTCCATAAGGAGTTATCCATAAGCAGGGTAGCAAATTAAGGGATTCTCCGACTGTGATTTTTCCTGATTCCGGGTGGAATAATAGTCCAGGATCAAGAGGCACACTTATTGTATGAATATTACTGATAGTACCAGCGGCTTTGACCTGGATCTGGATATTTTCATGTGAACTTAAGCCCTTTAATATAACGTTCTTCGTGGAAGTTGTTATAGTTGAGACAGGAGTAGGATTATCCGCTGCGACAAATCCAGCATATTCAAGATCATTCTGGTTAACCAAACTCCATTCATACTGCTCTTTACTTGCGCTGTCAGGATCAGTAATTACCTCTAAATTAATTGTTTCTTCCTGGAAAACACTCTTAGATCCTTTGATTGTTAAGGACTTAAGTCCAACAGTTATTGTTTTGAAGGTATTAACGCCACCTGTATTCAAATCAGTAGTTACAGTAAGTTTTACAGTATATACCCCTGATTTTGTTGCTGTAAGATGAGCCTGGTCGTTATCACTATTAAGAGCTACATCATTAGTTGGTAATCCATTTGCATCCACGACGCTCCATGAAAATTGGGTTCCCGTTTCTTTTGTTAAGTAAGTAGCGTTGAAATCTATTTTCTCATTTACAAGAGCACTGTTAGGTCCAACAATATTTAATTGTGGATCGAGAACAGTAACAGTAGCCTTACTAATAAGATTACTTCCATCGTTAGCAGCTACTGTAATTTCAGCAGAGCCAACCTTTTTACCAGACACGACGCCTAATGGACTAACACTAACAATATTATCGTTGCTTGATGTCCAGATCAGTTGATTGAATTTCTCCAAGGGCTTAATAATCAGAGAAAGCATTTGGCTATCTCCTAATAAAAGTTGTGCTCCACTTAACTCTAAAGTAGTTATTCTGTCGATGGCAGTAATCGTCATCTCAGAAAATTTAATGATCGTACGCACTAGCGGATTAGAAGACGGCGACGGTGTCGGCGTTGGTGTTGGTACAGGAACTGGTCCCGTATAGGGCAGGATAGCAATATAGCATGATGCAGTACTCAGAGAAGCGGCAATTACATTGCCATATACATTCCCATTGCTGATGTTTAGTGCTGCTTTAGGAGCCAAGATCGAACCTTTTATTTCTACCCCCGAGATATTGACCGTTGTTGCATCTGGAAAGTTATATAGGATGTTGTTACCTGTTGTATTCTGTGGCAGATCAAAGGCTTTGTGAACATTAACAGTTGAACCAGTAATAGTATAAATCATAGTAGAGCCTGAAGAAGCAGTAACATTAGTCCATCCTGCCTGATTAAAATAATCTGCTGTAAGGTTAAATATGTTGACTGAATGATCTCCTTTAATATATAAACCGTTATATTTTAGCTCTGTTGTTCCATTTTGCGGAACCGTGGCTAGTTGATTCGATAGATTCACATAATATTGTTGAGCTGACGCAAAATCGATAAGTGTATCGGTAACCTTCCTGTATGTTCCTGAGATGATGCTGCCACTATCAACTTTATTGAATTCTCCTTGGTGAATGATATTTCCATATACAGTACCATTGGTGAAATCTAGGTTACCACCAGTAACTATAGCATAAGGTACTTTGTTGCCGTTGGACATGTTAATGTCCACGCTACTGGTAGTAGTATCACCCCCAGCTGCCAGATTACCCCTCAAAGAAGCAGTCACTGTGGCTTTTCCAAATATAAAAGCATTATAATCACCAGCAATTCCAAGCCCGGAGCCAGTTGCAGAAACCGATGGGTTAAAATTAGAAGTAGCGCTAGGTGATGGACTAGCCGTAACAACTGCTGTCGCCGTTGGAGTAGGAGATGCAGAAGGAACAGCATGAATATCTACGAAGTCAACTAAGGCATTATTGAATATATATCTTGCTGCTACATTTGCTGATACATTAATAGTGAATTTGATGGGTTCATTAGAATCGGGTTGGAACGTCTTCATCCCATTCACGTTCTTCAATGTATAAGTAATGTTATTAAGCGGCTTCTCTAATGTTAGTCCTGTTTCTACACTACCAGAAGGATTAGTCATCCCATCAGGTAAACCTGATGCTTCAAGTTTAATGTTCGCTGGTAGAGTATCACGGAAAATAATATTAGAAATTACTTGATGATCGTAGGCTTGATCGATAGTACTTACTTGATCAAAAGGAATAGGCTTGGCTTGAATGATATAAGTGATAGTAAAAGGTTCGTTTTTTGCTACTTCGCCGCTAGTGCTAACATTGGTTGACAATTCCCGTGATAATTCAAGATTCGATCTTGCCTCCGAAATGGTAATATCAATATTTTTGGGAGCTGCATAAGCGCCTTGCTTATCACGCGCTGTAATTTCTATTGTGAGTTCACCACCGCTCGGCAGAGGGTTTGGAAATACCTGATGAATAGTTTCTCCTGAAAGAATTGCCTTCTCTGCCATCCCTGTATTAGGTAGATAAGTATCCCCGGACTTAAAACGAATAGTTGTAAATAAATCACGATCTTTTAAATCAGGATCTTCGACAATATAATCTATTAATAGTTCATTCTGGTAAGAAGGCTTTATTTCACCTTGCTGAGGTGTTGATACAGTGACCTCTGGCGCATGATTTGCACCAATATACGCGCGATACATTGTATTGACGAAGAGCTTTTGCTCCCATTCCGGAAATTTAATGCTGGATGTTCCGAATACATGACCGGTACCTGAGTAAGTGACATTTCCTTTTGAGTATGTGTAATAGTGGTTCCAGCTATCATCGATATCGCGCGAACTCCCGGTTATGTTATACCATGGGATGACCGAAGCATCCTCCAGATCCAAAGTGTAGTATTGATTATGTGTAGTTGCTACTTGTGGTGGAATAATATTTGTCTGCTCATTATTTGCATTAATAGTACTTAAGTAGAAAGGGTACTGGGTCAGCAAACCATCATTGATTGGTTTGACTGTAGTTGAGGGACTAGGAGCGTTTAAACCTAAATTTGTTTCCGGGTCGATCTGACCCGTGATTTTTTTGAAATTTTTAACCCAATTACTTTTATTTTGATATACCGTATCATGTGTGAACATAACGCTTTGTTTAGTAACCTCGGTAAAATCAATAACAGCCTGGGTTGCAAGGTCACTTAACGGGGCTTTGTCATTATAAACATCGCGAAATCCAAAAATGAGCATATCATATACACCGTTTAATCCATATTTATTATCTTTGGCATACTGAGCCGTAATATCGGTGTTGAATTCGGAAATGGTCTTGGTTGTAATTTTTAACTCGTAGCTGCTATTACTTAGGAAGCTTTGCGTCATATTTTCAGGATTGCGTAAACTACTGCTTCTTTCATTAGCAGCGATAGTAGGCAACACCTGAAGAATATTAACGATTGTTTTCTTGCCAAGGAATTGAATCGTACCGCTATCAAAGTCTTTTAATTTGTTCGGATTTAAGTTATCTACGATTTCTAGCTTCCAATATAGAAGCCCGGAGTATGTATTAGGAAGCTTGTATACAATTTCACCATTAGGATCTTGATTTAAAGTCTGTACAGCTACGACGTCATTTTCAGTCATTTTAATCGACTTATCTACACTGACATACAATTTAGCTAGAATGGGACGATCGTTGAGATTATTTACATTTGAAACGTTGAATTTAAAACTAAGATTATTTCCGGGTTTATAAACATGTTCCTGGTTCTGGCTGTAATCAATAATGTTAGCTTTATTAGTAATTTGAATACGAGGACGTTGCTTTAAAAGATCCTTCTGAGCAGAAGGCTCTTTCTTCAAATTTTCGATCCATGTATTTAACTCATTGTTATCGACGAACTTAACATTTGATTTTGGTGTTAATGTCCGGTAGGTATTGAAGGTGTTGTACAATATTCCTCGCTGGTTAGTTGTTTGCGTATCAAACGGCTCTTTGTTGAGTAATACGTAAAGTCCTTTATTAATAAAATAGTCGGTAATTTCTTTGGCTTTCAGGGCAGTTATGTCATTCATAACTGCTTTGGTATTATGATCTTTTCCGGAGACCCCACTTGTACTGTAAGTCCCCTTCCCGATATATACCGCATCATATCTCCCGTCCAGATCATCCCGCAGCGCCACAAAGCGCTTCATACTCATCGTGTCAACAGTAAGGTTAGATATTCCCGTTTTTAGAGACGCAAGCTCACTAACCCCACTCTCTGTAACCTCCAGCATACGAATTTGGTATTCATTAGAACTGGCATCGACATTCATAAAGTGATTTTTGATTGGCAGAACAAGCAGAAGGAGAAGCAGGGTAGTTACTGTAAAAATAAAAACTTTTTTGTTGCTGGCAAGTTTCATTGTCATCTCTCCCTGATTGTTAACTATTGGCAGATATGGTCGTATTCCGTCTCGTATATGCTAGATTCCGACAGCCTTTTTCATTCCGTGTCGTTGTAAAATTATCCAATCTATGTTATATACATTCTAGGACATTCAGCATTGATAGACAACATAAATCTATTGAAATATACCTATTAAATTATAACTAAAGTCCTAGTTAGATTGAAAAATACTCAAAATTGACAAATTTATGGAAGGTCTATTTATGGTAATTATATCTTTCGTTTTTGAGCGAATTTTGCTGGCAGTTTGATTTCTATTTCTATAAAAAATATCCATTATTTCAGCCGGCATAATAACGGCATACGGAGATGAATAGACTTGGCTATCGCGAAAAAGAGACTGGGCGACTTGCTGGTAGAAAATAATATTATTTCGCAGGACCAGTTGCTTGAGGCTCTCGCGGAACAACGTAAGAGTAAACGTAAGCTCGGCGATCTGCTAATCTCTCAAGGTTATATCACGGAGCAGCAGCTGATTGAAGTGCTTGAATTTCAACTCGGCATCCCGCATGTCAGTTTATTTAAATACCAGATAGATCCCGCAATCACGCAGATTATCCCTGAAAGTATGGCTAAGCGATATCAGGTGCTTCCATTCTTAAAAGAGGGTGGTAAGCTGATGGTTGCGATGGCGGATCCGCTGGATTATTTTGCGATAGAAGATTTACGAATGAGTACTGGTTTTCGGATCGAACCCGCTATTTCTACGAGAGATGAGCTGCAGCGGGCGATTGCGCGTCACTATGGCATGCGCGATTCTATGAATCAGATGCTGGTAGAACTTCCGACACAGGAAGAAATAGAGGAGACCGAGATTACAGATGAGGACTCTCCAATCGTACGTTTGGTCAACCAGATGATTCAGCAGGCAGTTGCCCTGCGGGCGTCTGATATACATATGGATCCAGGTGAAAATAATTTAACCATCCGCTACCGCATTGACGGAACCTTACGGACAGAGCGGATTATTCCTAAGCAGATGCAGGGCTTTATCACCGCCCGTCTGAAAATAATGGCCCGCCTGAATATCGCAGAACGGCGTTTGCCGCAGGACGGGCGGATCAAAATGCAGTTCGATTACAAAATGGTAGATATTCGTGTGTCTTCATTACCAACGATGCACGGAGAGAAGATTGTGCTGCGGCTGCTAGATTTAAGCACAGGGGTCAAATCCGTAGATGCTTTGGGATTCAGTGAGGGGAATGCAGAAGCTTTTAAGGAGATGATAGCTCGTCCTTATGGGATTTTGCTAATCACGGGCCCTACAGGTAGCGGAAAAACAACAACTTTATATTCAGCGTTAAATCAACTTAATGTAGAAAGCGCAAATATTATCACAGTCGAAGATCCAGTGGAATACCAGCTTGAAGGAGTAAATCAGGTGCACGTAAACTCGGCTATTGGACTAACCTTTGCAGCTGGGCTACGTTCGATTCTTCGACAAGATCCGAATATCGTAATGGTCGGTGAGATACGGGATGCTGAAACTGCTGAAATTGCTGTTCGCGCCTCATTAACGGGTCATCTAGTGTTGTCTACTTTACATACAAACGATGCGATTAGCTCCGTCTCCCGATTGCGGGATATGGGGGTAGAACCTTATTTGATCGCTTCTTCGCTGATTGGTGTGGTAGCACAGCGGCTGGTGCGCAAAATTTGCACTGACTGCAAAGAAACCTACAAACCATCTGAACAGGAAGCAATTATGCTACGTAGCCTAGGACTACCTGCGGAAGAGTTACAGCGTGGACGCGGCTGTGGTAGCTGTAACAATTCTGGCTATCGTGGACGAATAGCGATTCATGAAGTACTCAGTATTGATGATCACTTACGGCAGCTCATTACAAACACTGCCTCAGTAGAGGAACTGCGTGCAGCAGGTAAAGCGCGAGGGCTTGTTCAACTGATGGATGACGGACTACTCAAGGTCAGTCAAGGAATTACAACGCTTCAAGAAGTCATGCGCGAGACGGTCTCACATTAGAGGTTAACAGCGATTTAGCATTCTAACTTAGGGGGAGCGGCTAATGCCAACGTATACGCGGGATATTAGACAACTATTACAAACGGCTTACTCCTCCAAAGCTTCTGACTTACATATTTCCGTAGGATCACCGCCGGTTATTCGGATGGATGGAAAGCTGCACTCGCTTGAGGGAGAGTCCGTGGTTGCTGAAGAAGCGGCAGATATGGCCAAAATGCTACTTGGTAGTGAACGAATTGAAGCATTTCGGAATGCGGGCGAGTTGGATTTTTCATATCCGCTTGATGGTGGGGTAAGATTCCGGGTGAACGTTTATCGTCAGCGGGGCGAGGTTAGTATCGCCGCCCGGGCCATTCCTGCAGAGATTCCGAGTCTGGAACAGTTGTCGATGCCTTCGATTTTAACTACTTTGTCGCTTAAGCCACAAGGTCTAATTTTGGTTACAGGACCCACAGGCAGCGGCAAATCTTCTACGCTTGCAGCTATGCTGAATTATATTAACCAGACGGAGAGCAAGCATATAGTGACGTTGGAAGATCCGATAGAATTTCTACATAACCATGGAACCTGTCTAGTAGATCAACGTGAAGTGGGAAGTGATACGGCTAGTTTTGCTAATGGATTACGTGCTGCCTTACGTCAGGACCCGGATGTTATTCTCGTTGGTGAGATGCGGGATTTGGAGACCATTTCAGCAGCGGTTACGGCCGCAGAGACAGGCCATCTTGTGATGGCAACTTTACACACAACAGACGCACCACAGACGATTGACCGAATTATCGACGCTTTTCCGGGCCATCAGCAGGGACAGATTCGTTCACAACTAGCATCAGTGCTGCTGGCAGTAGTCAGTCAGCGGTTGTTCCCAAGGGCTGGAGGTCGGGGGCGATTATGCGCAACGGAAATTTTGGTCAATACACCAGCCGTAGCCAATCTTATTCGTACCGAAAAAACACATCAGATCAAAAATGTGATGCAAACCGGACGCTCACAAGGCATGCACACCTTGGACATGAGCATCCGTGACTATTTATCGCAGGGGCTTATTGATCCAACAGCAGCTAAGGCGTTTATGGCGGAGGTGAGCAGCTGATGCCTCTTTTTGAATATCAGGTGAAGACATCCGCAGGCAAATCTATCAAAGGGAAACTAACGGCAACCGATAAACCTACGGCGATGGAGGAGCTACGCAAGCGGGGACTTACGGTATTTTCACTGATTGAACGCAAAACCACAATTTTATCGATGGACATTTATATTGGTAATCCCGTTAAGCCGCTTCATTTCATCATTTATTGCAGGCAGTTTGCCACGCTTATGCGGGCGGGGGTATCGATTGTGGATGCAACGCGTATTTTGGCAGAGCAGACCGAGAGTAAACCACTGCGCAAAGCGTTAGTAGATGTTAACTCTAGCCTGATGCGGGGGATATCGTTCTCACAAGCTGTTCAGGATCATAAAAAGATCTTCCCGCAGCTATTTGTCAGCATGATCCGTGCCGGTGAGGAATCTGGTGATATTGAGGGGACGTTGGACAGGTTGGCAATGTTTTTTGAGAAACAGCACACCACGACAGAGAAGATAAAATCAGCGCTTACGTACCCGATTACCGTAGGGGTTATGGCGATTGCCGCGGTTATCTATCTACTTTGGGCGATTGTGCCGCAGTTTGTAACGATGTTTGAATCGATGGATGCCGAGCTTCCGGCAATTACACAGATGGTCTTGGCACTTAGCAAAAGCATTCAAGGTCAATGGTATTTCTGGATACTCGGAGTACTTCTCCTAGTGATAGCTTTTCAGATTACAAAACGTACGGAAAAGGGTGCTTACGCCCTTGATTATGCCAAGTTAAAAATTCCTGTGTTCGGCAAGCTGAATCAAAAAGGCTCGATTGCTCAGTTTACGCGCACTTTTTCTTCTCTTTATGCCAGCTCTGTACCGATCCTACAGTCCTTGGTGATTGTTGAGGAGGTAGCAGGAAATAAGGTCATCGGGAAATTCATCCGTAGTGCAGGGGATTCGCTGAGACAAGGAAATCCACTATCTGAGCCGCTAAAAAAAGCCTGGGTCTTCCCGCCACTAGTTACGCAGATGATAGCGATTGGCGAAGAGACAGGGGCGCTCGACACGATGTTGTCCAAGGTAGCTGATTTTTATGAAATGGACGTGGAGAATACCGTTGACCGTCTGAAATCGCTGCTTGAACCACTATTGATCGCTTTTCTAGCCGCAGTTGTAGGTGTCATTGTGGCCGCCATTATGCTGCCGATGTTCAGTCTGTACGGTAATATGTGAACCTCTTGGTTCCTTGTATATATTGAGAGGGGTGACGCCGGGGAGGCGGGGCAAGATCCACGAACTTACGCTGGCGATTAGACGACGATGGACGAGCTGTTTCCGTAAGCACAAGAAAGCTGATGCTGGATTCACTGAAATGAAGGATATAGGTTTTATCACTCACACACCACTTAGAGGGGGAAATCAAATGTTAGCACAAGCGATTAAAAGAAGATTAAGTAAAGAGGAAAATCAAAAGGGGTTTACGCTGATTGAGTTGCTGGCGGTTATCGTTATTTTAGGGATTATTGCGGTTATTGCAATTCCTATGATTGGTGGAATTATTAATAAATCAAAAACAGATGCAGATTTGGCGACTGCTCGACAGCTTTATGATGCTTCCAGGATGTACATTATGGGTGAATTAGATGGTGATTTTAAAGATAAGACAGTAACTCTTGAAGCACTTAAGGATAAAAAATATATTGATCAGACTCTTGTTTTGCCTAGTACAAAAAAATCGTTAGATGGTAAAAAAACAACAATAGTATATACTTCGGGCGGAGTACTTCAGAAAGTAACAATAGATCCTGCCCCTGAGGGAAGTGTTAGTGGTGAATATTCAGCTGATAAGGTGCTTAGTGCAGAGCCAGCAGCGTCACCAACGCCAACACCAGTGCCTGGTGGCTGACATGAATATCTGATTAATATCTATAGATTCAAAATTACAATTCATCAACCTAAGGAATCGGACTTCCCGATTCCTTTTTTAAAATCCAGAAGTTAATAGAGGACAGCCATGACGATATTTATCGCAAGTTACATCACATTACTGGGTCTGATTCTAGGCTCCTTCTATAACGTAGTGGCGCTGCGGGTGCCGGCCAAGGAATCCTTGCTTAATCCGCCGTCACATTGTCCGAACTGCAACACGCGGCTGAAAGCGCGGGATTTGTTTCCGGTGGTAAGCTACCTGCTGTCAGGAGGAAAATGCCGATACTGCGGCACAAGAGTATCGCCATTATATCCGCTTGGAGAAGCGGCAACGGGTTTGCTTTTTCTATGGGTGTATTTGCTATTTGGCCTGACGGGTAAGGGAATCATCGGGTTCATTCTTGTGAGTTTAGCGGTTACCGTGACGGTTGCGGATTTGAAGTACATGCTGATTCCCAACAAGGTATTGTTGTTTTTTTTACCGCTGCTGCTGATTCTTGTATTGCTATTTCCGGAAGGACCGCTATGGCATCATCTGCTAGGAGCTGTGCTTGGGGGAGGGGTTCTTATCCCTTTTGTTCTGTTAGGTGGAATGGGGGCTGGAGATGTGAAGTTATTTGCGCTGCTGGGCTTGGTGATAGGCTTTCCGAATGTGATTTTGGCTTTTTTTGTGGCTTGTCTGCTTGGGAGCGTGGTGGGCGGACTGCTGATGCTGCTTGGTGTAATCAAACGTAAACAGCCGGTACCTTTCGGCCCATGGTTAGCTATAGGAGCTTTAATTAGTTTTGGATATGGTTCACACATCATCGGCGCGTATCTCTCGCTTATCGGATAGGAGGACATCGAGCATATGCTTGGATTAGGCCCCAAAGTGGCTGGACTTTCAATTGAAGCTGCCGGAATCCGTTATATTAGTTTTAAGAATAAACAGTCATGGGAAGTCCGTAAAAAACGGTTTCTCCCGCTTCTTCCAGGCATGATCATTGAGAATCAGGTGGCGGATAGCGAGGCGCTTTATGATCGGGTAAGGCAGTGGGTGAAGAAGGAAGGGTTAAGGGGAAGTAAGGTTTCTTTGTCCATTCCACCTTCGCAGATCATTATCCGCAAAATGAGTATACCGAGTACCAATGACAAACAGGTCGAACAGCTGGTGAAGCTGGAAGTGGAGACGGGACTGCATTTACCTTTTGAAAATCCTGTCTACGACTATGTAACGCTCGAAGTGGATGAGGAGCAAAGCCATCTGCTCGTATTTGCTGCTCCGCGAAAATCGATTCAGGATTACGTAGATATACTGGAGCGGGCGGGTCTTCGGATAAGCAGTGCCGAAATTTCGGCAACCGCCTTGGCGCGTGCTATAACCACTGGGCACGGGGAGAGCTTTGCGGAGACGATGCTGATTAATATGGAGCCATCGGTAATGGACATTTATATGTTCAGAAACGGGAATCCGGTCTTCATTCGTACGATAAACTTACTTGATCTACATAAAGGAAGAAATTTAGCGGGAACGGATCTTTTGACAGACAGTGAAGCCTTGGCAGAAACAGCTGTCGCTGTAGAAGAATATTTATCACCCGAACAAATGGTTGAAATCACTGCGGAAATCTCACGTATGCTCAGCTTTTATCAATACAGCTTGCATGACGGTTCCACTCGTATCAACAATTTAGTGATTACGGGCACTCCCTCGATTCGTAAACAACTGGACCTAGAACTCCTGCAGTCCCTAGCTGAACTTGAAATAACACCAATAAATCTGGAACAGATGGCAAGTGCTGCTGTTTCTGACCCTGAGCTGAATGATTACCGTGTAGCTGCCGGGACCGCGCTAAAAAATAGTATCAACACGGATACGATTGATCTATTGCCGAGAGAAGATCGGGAGACGTTGCTATTTCCTTATGTCACGATGGGGCTTGTAGCGATCTGGCTGCTGGGGATGATCGGAACGGGGATTTATTTTTCAGCCAATAAGGGTCAGATTTCTAATGGTAAAGAAGAGCTGCAAGGCCTGCAGGATCGCAGTTTAATGCTCCAAGTAGAGCTCGCGAAGCTTAAGAACAGCGGACCTGGACAGCTAGATCGGAAAGCCGCCATCACAGTGCTTCAGGACAATAAGGTGATTGCAGTCCCTATCTTGGACGAATTAGTGGAAGGATTGCCTAAGGAGGCACTAATCCGTGATATTAACTATACCTACCGGACATCTATAGATCTGACTGTAAATGTATCCACTATGGAGGATGCGTCCAACTATTTAAGACAACTTCGCCAAATGTCTTTTACGGCTGATGCCTCTATTCAAAAGCTTACTGAAGGAGCCGCAGATGCCATTTCATACAATACGTATACGGCTATTTATAAAGTGAACTTAGCAGCGGCTAAGCAGCAAAACAGTGAAACGGATGCCAGCCATGGGGAGGTGAGCAGCGATGGAACAGATCAATAAATATCGCTCTCCCATCGTACTAGGGGTGTTAATTCTATTCCTGATATTGTTTGCGTTCTATATGCTGGGTGTTCAGCCGACCAATAAGGAAATTTCCGCACAGAGCAGCGAGATCAGTCAGTTGGAAAAGGAAGCAGAAATGCTCCAAACCAAAATCAATGAGCTGAAGGGCAGCGGCACTGAGGGAGAACAGAAGGAATTACTGGGTGAACTCCCAAAAGGCGATGACAGCGAAGGTCTGATTCTTGATTTGCAGGAAGTTAGCACGTCCTCACAAGCGCGGCTAAAGGATCTTAGTTTTGTTTTGGATGAGGCTAATCCGATTCAGCAAATGACAGGTTCAGCGGAGGTGTTATTCCCGGCGGTTAAACAGATCAAAATGACTGCAGTGGTGGAGGGGACTTATTCGGGTATACGACAATGGATGGATGAACTACAAACCTTACCTCGTATTGTGAATGTAGACTCTTTCAATTTTCAGCAATCCTCCGAGGAGCGTACTAAGGACAATACGGAGAGTATTTTGACTGCTAACGTAGCTTTTACAGCGTATTATGAGACCACCGCACCAGCATCCAATTAGGGTTCTCGTGCAAGTTTGTTTAATTATATTACTCCGCTTTTCCTGTAAATCAGGAGGGTGGAGTTTTTTTATACTTCAAAAGAGTTGTAATACGTTTTCATTCCTCTCTTTATTGGGTATTTTAGCTTGCGGGGTGCATAAGCTGAAACAGTGGCTATTGCCTGTATTTTTCAGATGAAAGAGGAGGAACATTAGATGAACAAAAAATGGATGCTTGGTTCGTTGGCCCTTTCCATAGGCCTTTTATCAGCAGGTAGTGGAGTTATGGCAGCTTCATCATCAGTGGGAAGTTCGGCAATAAAAAATGTGGCTGTGATTGGCACGGGAAAAGAAGGTCCAGCTACTATTAACAATTTGACGGTAAAAAGTGTTGTTCCGCTTGTTGTACATGCTAGAGCAATCTATTTCTATACTAACCGTGGAGGGAACTTTTTTCCGATTGAAACCTTCATGTACAAAACGCAAGAGTACCGTTACCTTTCCAGTGATATTGGGACAAAGGTGAAGCTGATGAATTACATAAAAAAAGCCTACACGCACAATGCAGCAGCTTATTATGTGCAGACTCAATTTTTGGAACATGAAGGTAGAATGTCACAAGTGAATGCGGATCTTGGAAACTCATTAATGTATGAGAAAGCCACCGCCCGAATGCTCTCCAAAACTGCAACAACCGCTGAATTTGATTTAACCGTTCCTTATGCGAGCGGGCAGGAAGGCAGTGAGTCGGTGTATGTGAAGCTGAAAAAGGTGAATGGATACTGGAGAATAGATACTTCACCGGATATTCTTTTTTGAGGTAAGGTTAGGGTAGAAGAGGAAAGGTAAAGAGGTTCTACGCTTGGGAGCGGATAAGGTCAGAGGTATAAGCAACACCAGCGAACTTACCTTTGCGAGTGATAATGACACAATCATTTTTCATAGGATCTGGGCGGTTCATAGCGAGGCTCAATACCGTATCGAGTGGAGTGGAGATGTCAACAATGAGCGGGGTTTTGTTCATAAGCTTCATGGCAGGTTCTCTGTAGAACAGATCTACTCCGGATCTTCCTGTAGCTTTCAAAAAGAAACGTTCGCTCATCAACAGTCCGAGAGGTTCATTCATAGCATTGCAGACGACGATACATTTGGATTCTGGATGCTGAAACATGACGCGAAGAGCTTCTCTGCAAGTGCGTGAGGCAAAAATAGCAGGAGCACAGCGGACAATACCAGTAAGATCATTTACAAGAGCTGTTGTCATAGGATGTTCATCCTTTCTGATTATGGGTCTATTTCTAATGTACCCCTGAATCGTAAATTTCAAAGCCGGATAACGTAAGCTACAGGTAAAATAGATTGCTGGAACAAATAACCGATCAGACCTTAGGGGCTCTGACCGGTTATTTGTTGTTAGCTATTCACTGCGGACGCCGTCCTCCACCAGTTGCTTTCGGGGGACATCCGGGATTATGGATTTGCTCACACCTCCACGATTAATGGCGATTAATCGTTTTTGTGCGTAATATACGTCGCGGGACAGTTTATTCACCTCAGTGGATTTACCGTCAACATACTTTGTAATGTAGGTTTCTACAATATATCCGGTTTTCCCATTTTGAATAACGCGTGAGCCGCCACGAGGCAGTGAGGCATCATTTACGTATTTATCGACTGGTGGGAGCACCTCTACTGTTTTTGAATGAACTTTGTAAGTGACATTTTGCGGAAACGTGCCGAAGAGCTTTATGGTCAGTGATTTACCCTGCACAGCTGCTTTAATTATGAGATATTTGCCAGTCGTATTGCGAAAACGAAAGTTGATATAACCTTCAGCGAATGTTGCGTCCTGACCTTTGGGCAAGTAGTTGACGGGCAAGGAATGATTACGGCGTTCCACAATTTCTAGCCCTATACGCAGTGCGGCATTGTAAAGAGTGCTCGACACTTGGCAGATCCCTCCACCAACACCTGCTTGCAGCTTGCCGTTCACAATCACCGGCGCTTCACGGAAGCCGTAATTTACCTTTGCTTTTTCTATAGCTTTTCCATAATCAAAGACGGCTCCAGGCGGGAGAATGGTTCCATCCACAGCTTTGGCAGCAGCTTCCACGTTGTAGCTTCGTCCAGGTCCACTTGCACCTAGAGAGGTGCTGAACTGCATTACTTTTCGCTCGATACCTTGTTCCTTTAATTTCTTTAAAGTTATGTCAGGCTGCAGGATTAACAAAGGGACCTCCATCGTGATTCCCTTCTCCAGCAGGGCATTCAGATGAGTAAAGCTGGTGGGGGCAGCTGCTCCTAAGGAAGTCTCCAGAGCTGTCCAATCAACCTCCAGGGAAGTTTTCTCAGAAGTATATACGATTCGGTCATCGCCTGTAATTCGTCGCGTAGCGTCCACTGGTTCACCAAAGGACTCCTTCTCCCAAGTGGGACTTAGAATCTTTTGAAATTGTGCGATTTCCAGATGGGTTTCAAGCTTCCACAACTTAGGGAAGTTATAGCGTGCCTTTACCCGCTCCCAAAGCGTTCCTTCGGCAAGCTCTTTTAAGCCCTGCTGAAAAGCAAAGGCTTCATAGCTCAACCCAGTCTTATTAAGGGTTAGGGAGAGATCTGCATTGCCTTCCACTTTTAGCACTAGAGGGACGGTTTCGAGGGCATGCAGCCGTTTATCCAGCTGGGAGCGGACCTCGGTGAGAGTCATGCCTCCGACCTGCCAGCCGGCAAGGGTTGTACCCTTTGGAAGCGTGGTTTTGCTGCCATATAGATGAAGCCCTCCGTAAATACAGGAGCCGATAAGGACGAGTGCGATGACCACTATGAGGGCAGCATGGATTTTTTTCATGATTAATCTCCTTTTGGGGATTTGGATTGCGCTAAGCAGGCGCGGCCCTGTAACAGAACTTAAAGAACACTTCGTGGGATACCGATAATAAATTAGTAAGAAATAAGTAGTCTCTAATAAAGGGAGTTAGGACATCTGATAACAGGCACCGCTAGGTGCTTTTTTATATGTATATGTCCAGTCACTACAAAACTTTCGAATAGTCGTGCAGTTACGGGGTACTCAATCAGTTACAGATTTGTTACAATAGATACATTGCGGAAATATTGAAGTTTATGGAAACTTGAGGTGGACAATGTCGATTCGCACAAGTGGAAAATGTCATAATTGGGAAGTGAGAAAATGATTGAAATGCAAGATGTATGGAAAACGTACCCTAACGGAACTCACGCACTGCAAGGAGTTTCAGTGAAAATCGACCGCAATGAATTCGTGTACGTTGTCGGCCCTTCCGGCGCGGGTAAATCTACTTTTATGAAATTGATTTATAGAGAAGAAGTGCCTACCAAAGGACAGATTTCGGTGGGAGGTTTCAATATAGGAAAGCTAAAACCACGCAAAATCCCTTATGTCCGCCGTAATATCGGCGTTGTATTTCAAGATTTTCGGCTTTTGCCCAGAATGACGGCATACGAGAATGTAGCTTTTGCTATGGAAGTTATTGAAGCGCCGAAAAAAGTCATCAAGAAACGTGTGAATGAGGTTCTTGATTTGGTTGGGCTGAGAAGTAAAGCGAATCGTGAGCCCTCACAGCTTTCTGGTGGTGAGCAGCAACGGATCGCTATTGCACGGGCTATCGTCAATAATCCTTCTGTTATTATTGCGGACGAGCCTACAGGTAACTTAGACCCCGAGACTTCATGGGGCATTATGCAGCTGCTTGACGAGATTAATTTTCGTGGAACAACGATTGTAATGGCTACCCATAACAGAGATATTGTGAACAAAATGCGCAAACGGGTGCTTGCGATTGAGAATGGAAACATTGTCAGAGACCAAGCGAGAGGGGAATATGGTTATGAGTTTTAAAACCTTCTTGCGACATGTGCGGGAAGGCTTCAAAAGCGTATTCCGTAATGGCTGGATGTCGATCGCCTCAATCACTTCGATTGTTGTTTCTCTTTTTGTTCTAGGTGTATTTATTCTTCTTGTTCTTAACGTAAATTCTGTAGCTGATGAGGCAGACAGTCAGGTACAGATCAAAGTGCATCTAGCTTTGAATACAGATCAGAAGATGCGCGAGACCCTGCAGACTGAAATTGGCAATATGCCGGAGGTCAGCAAGATTACGTTCATCTCCAAGGAACAGGGACTTAAAGATCTTCGCGCAGATATGGGCGAGGAGGCAGCAGAGCTTCTGGAAGGGTTCGATGAAGACAATAACCCGCTTCCAGATACCCTTCAGGTAGAGGTTATTGAACCTACTACCGTTGCTTTTGTGGCTGAGAAGATTCAAGCCCTTAACAAGACACATACCGAGCAGCCTATCTACAAAGTGAAATATGGCAAAGGCTCGATAGAAACATTGTTTAAAATCACGCGTGCCGTACGCAACATTGGCTTTATTTTTGTAGCGGGGCTGGCACTTATGTCTATGTTCCTCATCTCCAATACTATTCGGGTAACGATTCTTGCCCGGCGTAAAGAGATTGGGATTATGAAGCTGGTAGGCGCGACAAATTATTTTATTCGTTGGCCTTTCTTTATAGAAGGGGCATTAATTGGACTCATTGGATCATTGATTACTTCGGGTGTTTTATATGCCGGTTACAAGGGTTTGGAATCTTCGATACAGGGAGATCCAATGCTCGGATTGCAGCTGATCCCTTTCAGTGATATTTGGCTGCTGCTCGTAGGTCTGTTAGTTGGACTAGGTGTGTTGATCGGCGTCTGGGGAAGTACGGTTTCTATTCGTAAGTTTTTGAAAGTTTAATTTAAGAGTGAAGGATGGGGAGTGCGAGTTGAAGAAGATTGCCGCCGGACTAGCCGTAATGTTACTAGCTGTCACTATATTCCAACCCTCTGATGGATATGCCAAAAAAACAAGTGTTGCCGAAATCGATAAGCAATTAAAGCAGCTGCAACAAGAGGTGCAGGAAGCTAAGGCGCAGCAAGAGAAAGCGGAGTCCCAAACGCAGGAAGCGCAGCACTATAAGAATAAGACAAATATCAATTTACAATATGTATTGCAGCAAGTGGATCAAGTTAAAGGCAAAATGACCGAAATCTCTAACAAAATTTCCGACACAGAAGAATCTCTTAATGTTACAGCAACGGAATTGGATGAAGCAGAGGCACGAGTGGCCTCAAGAGAAGAACTCTTAGGATCCCGTGTCCGGTTGATGTACACGGATGGAGCGGTATCTTACCTAGATGTTTTGCTCTCATCGACAAGCTTCTCTGATTTTCTGGGCCGCACCGATTCGCTTAAGATGATTGTGGATCAGGATCAGGAGCTGTTAGTCCAACACAAGCTGGACAAGCAGACAGTTGTAGAGAAAAAGCAGGAGCTTGAGGGGCAATATGCTCAAGCCAAGCAGTTATACACCTCCTTGGAAAATCAGAGAAGCCTGCTGAAAGAGAAGGAAGCGGAGAAGCAGGAGCTTATCGCATTTTATGATAAGCAGATTCAAGAAAGCGATGATCTAAGTGAAGAGCAGAATGAGAAGCTGGTTAAGCTGGCAAGCGAACGTTCTGCTTTGGAAACCCAAAAGGATAAGATTAAAGCTGAGGAAGCAGCGCGCAAAGCAGCAGCCGCCAAAGCAGAAGCGGCACGCCGGGCAGCAGCAGCTGCAAAGAAGGCCGCAGCTAGCAAGGCAAGCAGCAGTTCAAGCTCCAGCTCCTCAACCGCGTATGCTGGTGGAGATGGACCCTTCCTGCTCCCTGTAGGCTCGGCAAGAATTTCTTCCTCCTACGGACCACGGACACACCCAATTACGGGTGAGAAGGGGAAAGTACACACCGGGGTAGACTTTGCAGTTCCACAAGGAACCAATATTCATGCGGCTGATTCGGGAACGGTAATCGTAGCTGAATGGTATAGCGGCTATGGATATTGTGTAATTATTGATCATGGCGGCGGAGTTTGGACCCTCTACGGACATATCCGTAAAGGTGGTATCAAGGTTAGTCCTGGGGATAGAGTCAATCGTGGGGATGTGATTGCTGAATCCGGTTCTACAGGTAATTCGACGGGCCCCCATCTCCATTTTGAAGTTCGGATCGACGGCAAGACAGTAAATCCGATGCCTTATCTCTAATTTTTAAGAACTTATAACTCATATTATTTGAGCGTACGGCATATACTGGAAGAGATACCGTACCTTTCAGGACGGACTTATGGAGTTGTTTGCGAGATGGACAAGAAGGGACGGTGGGAACATCATGTTAAAAAAAAGCACAGCGGCGTTTATGATTATCGCCGCCCTGCTATGCGGTAGTCTGGTGACCTTGGGCGTGACGGGTTATAGTCATGTTATCGGACAAGCTGCAGGAGAAGGACTGGCCTCAGCATTGCAGGTTACTGGCCTTCAGCAGAAGGAATCCCAGAAGCTTGGAACGGCTCTCAGTCTGATTGAGAGCAATTACTACGAGACAGTAGATCGGGAGAAGCTGATAGACGGTGCTGTCAACGGTATGATGGAAGCGCTGGGCGATCCTTATTCCAACTATATGGGCAAAGAAACAGCTGAGAAATTCGAAGAAAGCATTGAGGGTTCCTTTTCAGGTATCGGTGCGGAGGTCTCTTCGGATAATGGCAAGGTAGTCGTGGTCTCTCCGATCAAGGGCTCACCTGCTGAGAAAGCTGGGATTCAGGCCAAAGATGTTATTCTGTCCGTTAACGGTGAATCGCTGGAAGGCATGGAGCTGAATGCAGCTGTTGCCAAGATTCGCGGTCCTAAGGGCAGTGAGGCCACTTTGAAAATACAACGTTCCGGCTCTGTAGAGCCACTCGAATTTGTTCTTACCCGGGATGATGTGAAGCTCGAAACAGTCTACGCTACCATGGAAAAAGACAATGTGGGTGTAATCGAGGTTACACAGTTCTCCCTGAATACCGCAGAACGATTCAAGGAAGAGCTGGAGAAGCTGGAGAAGCAAGGCATGAAGGGACTTGTTATTGACGTCCGTAATGATCCAGGTGGTGTTCTTCCGATTGTTATTGAAATGGCAGAGCAATTCGTTCCAGCTGGAAAATCTATAGTGCAAATAGAATATAAAGACAAAAAACGCGAAGTTAGTACCTCAAAAGGATCGAGTAAAGCTTATCCAGTGGTCGTGCTGATGAATAAAGGTAGCGCAAGTGCTTCGGAAATATTGGCGGGTGCTTTGCAGCAGTCGGCAGGAGCTAAGCTGATCGGTGACAATTCTTTCGGTAAAGGTACCGTGCAGACGAGCTTTGACAAACAGCTTGGAGACGGCAGCTTGCTGAAAGTTACCATTGCCAAATGGCTTACGCCAGACGGCACATGGATTCACGGTAAGGGCATTAAACCGGATATCGCGGTAGCGCAGCCGGATTACTTCTCGGTGGCTCCAATTAACAAGAGCGTGGCGCTGCAATATAATATGAACAACGCTGATGTGAAGAGTGCACAGACGATGCTGGACGGTTTGGGTTACAAGCCTGGACGTAAAGATGGCTATTTCGATGCTGGCACTAAGGACGCAGTGAAGAAGTTCCAAAGTACAGCAAAGCTCCAAGTCACAGGCATAATTGACGCCAAGACAGCCGAGGCGCTGGAAGCGGCGCTGATCAAGGTCATTCAAGACCCTGTTCACGACAACCAACGGAATAAAGGGATTGCTGAGATTCAGAAGGAAATTAAGGCGGCAGCGTCGAAAAAGTAAGAAGGCTGAATTCAGCCTTCTTTTTTTCTTTTAGATAAGAAAATGCCAACCGGCGTAGAGGAATTAGAATATATACAAATCAGTCATCGGACGAAAAGGAGTGTGACGAACAGTTTGAATGTGATTCAGGAACTGTTAGGAAGCTTGGGCACTGCGTTCTTACACTTATTGATCCAGCCGTATTACTACATTGCTATTATATTTATTGCGTTATATTACCGTAGGCAGGTGGCATTAGAACGAAAGCTGATACATGTGAAATTACATAGCTGGGGTCAGGAAACGTGGCGGACGGTATGGAGTGGTCTAGTCATGGGTTTGGTCGTCTCTATAGCAGCCGTTCTGCTAGGAATATCATTATCAGGTACGGCTGTAGCCTGCATTTGGGTAGTTAGTCTCGTGTTGTCGCTATTGCGTGTACGGTATTTGTGCTTTGCGTATTCTATAGGCTTGTTAGGTATCATTCAGTTTGTAATTTCTTTCTTTCCAGATGCTTTAGATAGTGGAACGGTAGGGAATATTACCACCGCCATACGGGAGATGGATATTCCTGCTTTGCTAGTGTTAGCTGCGCTGCTGCACATGGCGGAGGCACTGCTGGCCCGCAGACAAGGGGCCAAGCTTGCAACGCCGCTCTTCCTGAAGGGAAAGCGCGGCATGGTCGTCGGCGGCTATCAGCTGCAGGCCTTCTGGCCGCTACCGCTGTTCCTGCTGCTCCCATCGGGAGCAGGAACGGATTTGCCATGGCACTCGCTGCTCGGCGGCAGCCTTGGCATCGTCTCTTTGCCCGTCATCATCGGCTTCAGCGAGATGACGCAGGGCATGCTGCCCGGGCGCAAGGCGGCCCGCACTGCAGGACGGCTGCTGATCTACAGCATCGTCCTGCTCGGCTTAAGCCTGCTTGCCGCTTGGTGGAGCCCGCTGACTCTGGTCGCGGCGCTCGCAGCTATTGTGCTGCACGAAGGGTTAAGCTGGTACAGCGCTCTGGAAGAGCGCAGCATCAGCCCCATCTTCGTGCATCCACCGCGCGGCCGCAAAGTGCTGGCCGTGCTGCCGGGCAGTCCCGGCCAGGAGCTGGGCATCCTGCCCGGCGAGATCTTACTGAAGGTCAACGGGGTCCTGTTGACCGATGCGGCGCAGCTACATGAGGCGCTGCGCATGAATCCAGCGTTCTGCAAGCTGGAGGTGCTGAACCGTGAAGGGGAGAGCAAATACCTTCAAAGCCCGATCTATGATGGGGATCACCATCAGCTCGGTATTATTTTGGTGCCGGAGACAGATGGGATGATTACCGCTGAGGCGAAGCCTTCCAGCATCTACAGCATCATCGGGATGAAGACAGGCATACGCAGCCGGAATCTTCCGGACGGCCAACTTAAACGAAAAAAAACCACTGAAGCCAAGCAGGAATCAGCGGAAGGATAACTAGAAGATGCCCCATAAGCCATGAAATGGCGAATGGGGTATCTTTGTTTTTGATTAGATGGTAATTTCGCGTGCGAGAAGTTGCTATCGGACCCAGTTGCCCCTAATCGCAGCATTTTCGCTTTTTTAGAATGGTAACGGACCCAAAAGGCGCTATTGGCATCAAAAACACCCCAAATGAGCCTCTTTCTGAGGAATAACGTCGCTGGGGTCCGAAACTCTGCTCAAACGCCGATAAAATTGTAAATAGCGTCGCTGGAGTCCGAACCCGCGTCCAAGGAGTAATGCCGCTGGAGTCCGAACCCGCGTCCAAGGAGTAATGCCGCTGGAGTCCGAACCCGCGTCCAAGGAGTAATGTCACTGGAGTCCGAACCCGCGTCCAAGGAGTAATGTCGCTGGAGTCCGAACCGGCGCCCAAGGAGTAACGTCACTGGAGTCCGAACCCGAGCCCGTGCCCAAGGAGTAACGGTACTGAAGTCCGAACTCGCGCCAAGGAGCAGCGTCGCTGGAGTCCGTAAGAAAAACTAACTTTGGCAGTGGCCTATTTACAGGCTTTATGTTACTAGTTCAACCTTGCCTATTCTTCAAATAAAAAATTGCAATTTGCGTACGATCGCGGAGCTCTAATTTGCTTAATATATCCGTTATGTAATTTTTGACGGTGCCCTCGCTTAAAAAAAGCTGTCCGGCGATTTCTTTGTTACTGTGCCCCTCAGCGATAGAAGCCACTACAGCCAGCTCTGTTTTGGTCAATCCGAAGGATTCCAGTGGCTGTACCTGTGGCAATTCTTGCCGTGCCGTAGGTTGCAGAAAGGTTGCCAGCTTGCGGGCGATATCAGGGTGGATAAGCATGTTCCCTTCAAAAACCGTTTTAATGCCCTGGATGATCCGGTCTGGCGGTATGTTTTTGAGCAAATATCCACTAGCTCCGTTACGCAGTGCCTCAATGATATATTCATCATCGTCGAAGGTGGTCAGCATCAATATTGCAATTTGCGGAAAAGCCTGCTTAATCTTCTCCGTTCCTTCAACGCCACCGCAGCCGGGCATGCGGATATCCATCAGAGCCACATCGGCCATTAATCCCTCTTGAAGTAATTCCAAGGCTTCGTTACCTTCACAAGCTGCTCCAACAATTTCAATATCTGGGTCCATCCCTAGCAATACTTGCAGACTTTGGCGAATAAAGGGGTCGTCATCAACAATTAACACTTTAATCATTAGCATGGCTCCTTTCGTTATACAATCTCATCTTGCTTATAAATGGGCAGCCGCGTAATGACTGTAAAATATGGCTTCTGCCTTAGTTCGAGTGTTCCACCGATTAAATGCGTTCGCTCGTACATTCCTTTCATTCCGTCCCCACCACGGCCCAATAATTTGCTGAGTTTCTCTCCTTCGGGTAGAGAGCCATTGTTGCTAACCTCCATAGTGATTCCTGCTTGCACATAGTCAATTTTGATCCGGATGGACGTTGCTTTTCCATGCCGCAAGGCGTTAGTTATAGCCTCACGGGCGTTTTTGTACAGGATTACTTGAATACTAGGATAGAGTGGATAAGGTATGCCTTGTACTTGGTATGAGGTCTCGATCCCCGTCTCACGCCCAATCTCTTCGAGCAGCCGGTCTAACGCATAAGCTCCCTCAAGCTTCGGGGTGTAGTTGATACGTTTAACTGCGGACCGCATATCGTCCATGCTAGCCGACAGCTGGTCACGAATCAATTCCATCATTTGCATTCCGCTCTCGGGAGAGGTGGGCAAGGTCTGGAGGGCGGCCTCCATCATCATTTTAATCCGAATTAACCGGTGGCCGATATCGTCATGGAGCTGGCGTGAGATTCGGACGCGCTCTTTGGACTGGGCAGACTCTTCTACTTGCGCGCTGAACTCCAGCAGGCGGTTGCGAGCTTCATCGAGTTCGAAATGCTTTTTGCGCAACTCATCATATAGAAGAAGAGTGTCTTCGCGCCGCTGGCCAGCTTTCAATAATAGCTTATTTAGGTAGGCAGTGAGCAGAAATGAAAGGTTAATGTAAGTCACTACGAGCGTTGGAGAATTCTGGAGTGCGACGTTCAAAGCTATCAGATGTACACCTGTGAACACGTAAGGCACCGCTTTAGGCTGGAGTCTGGAATAATAAAGCAGTGCTGATATAGCGGGAAAAATCATCATGCTGCCATATTGATAACATAACCAGGCCGTGAACAAGATTTCAATGATACTAATCAAAGCATGAATGGATCGAGGGAGCTTTGGCACCATGACCACAAGGAATAGAAGCATCAGGATATGCAGCGTGAAGATTCCATAATCGTTATATTGATAGACATAAATGGTAATAAACGCAGGGATTAAGATGAGTCCGTAACGCAATAAGTTTAGCTCTCTGGGCACGCCTTAGTCATCCTTTATGTTTTTTAATAATCTTAGCATATTATCCCACTACTTCAGGAGATGACTTTAGTCACCTTCAAAAAATGACCTTTCGTACATCCGCAAAAATTCAACCTAGAATAAAATTGAAAATATAGAAGCACACACGACAGGGGAGATAAGAGATGGCAATCGCGGTGTTGACCGATGTGGTGAAACGGTATGAGAACAAATTAACGGTAGATCATGTGAATGTTACGATTCAAGCAGGAGAGATCTTTGGCCTGCTAGGCCCGAACGGGGCAGGTAAAAGTACAACTATAAGTATGATTTGCGGCCTGCTAAAGATTGATAGTGGAGACATTGTTATTGATGGGTTATCAGTCTCTTCGAATGCACTGGAGGTTAAGAAAAAGATCGGCTTAGTTCCGCAGGATTTGGCTTTGTACAATACAATGACAGCAGCTGAAAATGTAACTTTTTTCGGAAGATTGTATGGCTTGCGGGGAAAATTGCTGAAAGAGCGGGTGGCGGAAGCTCTCGCTTTCACAGGACTTAGTGACCGGGCCAAAGAAAAACCAGCTACCTTTTCCGGAGGGATGAAAAGACGTTTGAATATCGCTTGTGCCATCATGCATCATCCAAAGCTGATTATTATGGATGAGCCGACCGTAGGGATTGATCCGCAGTCTCGTAATCATATCCTTGAGTCGGTCAAAGAGCTGAATCGGCTTGGCTCAACCGTCATCTACACTAGTCATTATATGGAAGAGGTTGCAGCCATTTGTGATCGGGTAGCGATTATGGATAAGGGACATATCATTGCTTGTGGCACGGAAAAGGAGCTGCGGGAACGGGTTTCTCAGGAAGAAAAAATAGTGGTCAAAGCAACGAACATCACTCCGGAGCTAATCAATGAGCTTAGTCTACACCCGCGGATCACGAGAGTGGAAAGTAAAGAGGGAACGGTAGAAATGTATCTCCCCTCCTCACAGGATGAGCTGCAGGATATCTTATTTATTTTTGCTAAACATGAAGGCGTTATTGGTTCTTTAAATATTGAGGAGCCGGATCTGGAGACACTATTCCTTAGTTTGACAGGACGGACATTGCGCGATTAAAGGAGGGAGAGAACGCTTTGAGAAATATTTGGACAATTATGATTTATGAGCTTCGCAGGCTGTTTATTTCACGCTCAATCATCATCAATATGTTTCTGCTACCGCTGCTTTTGATCTTTCTGCTGGGTGCTTCCCTCTCCAGTGTAATCGGTGATAAGGCAGCGTCTAAGATTGACCCTGTACGTGTTGGTGTAGTTAATCTTTCTGGAGAAGGGTATGAAAGCTCGGCGATGATAGACAGCTTTTTGAAGACGCCGGAGCTTAAGGATATCATTATTCCGGTCAAAGTAGGGAGCCGAGAGACAGCGGAAAGCGGCCTGCGCGCCGGGAAATATGGTTATGCGGTTATTGTTCCCCTAGGCTTCGACAAGAAAGTACAAAGCGGTGAAACTGCACAGTTAGAGTTTGTTCTGGGCAAAGATCGGACAGATAATATGGTTGCGGGGACGGTATTCGATAACTTTTTAAACAATATTAACTATAAGCAATCCGTAGCTATGACGTTGGGTCCAGAAGCTTTGACCGCTACTGCACCAAGTTTGGGAGAGCGGCCTTCTGTTAAGGTTGGGGCGCTCAGTGAAGGTAGCCTATCCTATACAGCCTCCCAATTCTATGCGGTATCCATGATGCTAATGTTTCTGCTATATAGCGGTTTGACCGTCAGTAGCTCTCTTTTTAATGAAAAAGAAAATCACACCCTCTTCCGAATAACCTCAATGCCGGTAAAAGGTTCTGAGCTGTTTATTGGTAAAATGCTAGGCGTAGGGGTTGTAAGTGTAGTGCAGTGCGTAGCGATTATTATCCTGACTCACTTGTTGTTCGGCGTAAATTGGGGCAATCGTCCGGGCTTGCTGCTGCTCTTCTGTCTCTTAATGATCATAGCTTCCATGACGTTATCGATTGTTATTTCAATGTTTAGCAAAACTAAAGCAAGTGCAGGGAGTATTGTTAATGTTATCACTGTAGTCATGACCTTCATTAGTGGAGGGATGGCTCCACTTCCGGAATCATGGGTGAACTCGGTCGGGGCATTTACCCTGAATCACTGGGTGCTACAAGCTGTTCTAAAAATGATGCTGCATGCAGAGGTCTCAGAGATTTTGCCGAATCTGTTGGTTTTGTCGATCATCTGTCTGGTTCTATTCAGTGCAGCGGTTATCTCGTACCGGAAGGTAGGTTACCATGGATAAGATCTTAACGATTGCTTGGAATATGGTGAAAAGAACGATTGGTTCTCGGAATGGGCTGCTTTCGTATATTCTTCTGCCATGTCTTGTCGTGGCCGGGGTAGTAGCAATTAGTGGAAGTATGGGTGAGAGACCGGCTACTATTTTATATTCGAATATGGACGATGGTGCAGCGGGCAAACATTTGCTTACCGAGCTGGAGAATACCGGTGATTATAAGCTTGTAGAGAAGACAGATGAGGCTAATTTGAGGGAGAGTATTATCGATCAGAACGGAGAAGCCGGTGTTTTGATACCGCAAAACTTCACCTCCGCACTGCTTGCTGGAGAAGAGCCGCAAATTAGTGTGTATGAGCTTAAGGCTACCGAAACATCCATTATGGTAAAAATGAAAATCAGTGTAATTGCTGATGAAATGCGAAACACTGCTGGACTAATTGGAGCAGCTCGGGCTGAGGCTACTGACTCGGACTCACAGTTTGCTGCCGTAATGCAGAGAGCAGAGCAACATAGTGTAGGCAGTATAAGAACAGATTATGATTTATATCCAAAAGAGGGCTTAAGCATCGTCACAGGATTTACTTTGATGTTCTTAATGGGGCTGGTTACAAGTTCAGTGTCACTTATTATGGATGATCGAAGAGAAAGAACGATGAAACGTATGTTCAGTGCCCCGGTTCGTTCGTATGAGATTGCCCTCGGTAATTTTCTGGGAAGCTTCATTGTTGGGTTAATTCAAATTGTTGTAGTACTTGCTTTGGGCCGTTATGTACTGCAGTTTGACTTTGGATTACCGCTCTACTTGTATTTTTTGGTTCTTGCAGCATTTATGCTCGTTTCCATGGGCTTAGCCAGTACGGTAGCAGGTCTGATTCGCAATCCCAATAATACTGGCATGCTTAATTCGCTGATCCTGACCCCGACCTGTATGCTTGGAGGCTGTTTCTGGCCGTTATCCATTATGCCGGATTATATGCAGAAGGCAGCTAATTTTGTACCGCAAAAATGGGCGATCCAAGCGATCGATATCGCTGCTACAGGTGGAGGCTGGAATGAATTATGGCTGCCTTTTGCCATCTTGGGTCTTATGGCCGCGGTGCTGCTGGCGATTGGTTCTGCTATTCTACGTCCGAGTGAAGCCGGAATTAACGCTTAAAAAATTTACAGATCATATAGATATGCATAGCTTGGACTACTCTATTCAGGTACAATAATAGGTATCAAATGTCCCTAGTTCTTAATATGTGTAAAAGAGGGGATTTCTAGGAGGATGAGCAGATGAGCAGCAATAAATTGGCTTGGACATGGCGGGTGAAGGAAGAATGTTTAGAGGAGTATGTAGCTATGCATTTAAATCCTTGGCCAGAAATTTTGGAGGAGCACAGTAAGGCTGGTATTTCTAACTATTCCATCTTTCAGAATGGCAATCAATTTTTTTACTGTTATGAGTGTGAGGATAGTAAGGCGGCTTTTGATTACATTGCCAAAAGTGATGCTTGCAACCGCTGGAATGCGATTACCTCTAAGATGGTTGAAGGGTCATTTGATTTCAATGATGAGGTGCCTATGCAGCCCTTACGGGAAGTGTTCTATCTGAAATAAGCAATTCAATTCTAGAACAAATCAAATGTGCATAATTTATATTATCGGCGCATCTGGTTTACAGTTATTTTAAATATAGGTATAATATAATTTATAAAGTTAAATTGAATAATTATTTGTTTTTTGGAGGAGCCTGTCAACAAGGGCTCCTCTTTGTCTTTTTTTGGCTTGGAGAAGCTCCTGGTTGGCAGTTCTTATATACAACAAGGGAGTGGATTGAAAGATGGAGTTTGTTTTATATCTTATGCTGATCATATTGTTCACCAAAGTAGCTGGTGATCTATCTGTGCGGCTTGGGCAACCAGCTGTGCTAGGTAAGCTTATTGTGGGAATCATACTGGGGCCTGCGGTACTGGGCTGGGTTCAGGATGGAGAGTTTATTCATTATATCTCTGAGATCGGTGTTCTACTGTTAATGTTCATAGCGGGGCTTGAGACGGATCTGGATCAATTGCGCAAGAACTGGAAATCAGCTTTTGCAGTAGCCGTCGGTGGAATTATATTACCCTTTTTGGGTGGGTTCGCCTTAGGAGAAATGTTTGGTTTTGCTTATCATAATGCTTTGTTTATGGGCGTTATTCTTAGTGCAACATCGGTCAGCATATCGGTGCAGGTGTTAAAAGATATGAATAAGCTGAACACACGTGAAGGCTCTACAATTCTGGGGGCTGCCGTAGTAGATGATATTCTAGTTGTTATTTTGCTCGCTGTTCTGATGAGCTTTTTTGGTACAGGTACAGACGTTTCTATTGGTCTTTTAATTGGGAAAAAGGTGTTGTTCTTTGCCGTAGCGATTATTGCCGGATGGTTCATTGTTCCTCGGGTCATGAAATGGATGGCTCCGTTGAAGGTGACAGAGGCGATTATTTCAGCAGCGTTAATGATTTGTTTCGCATTCGCCTATTTTGCTGAAATCATGGGGATGGCAGGAATCATTGGTGCCTTTGCGGCTGGGATTGCTATCTCGCAAACTTCCTTTAAGCACACGGTAGAATCCAAGCTCGAGCCGATTGCTTATTCGATTTTTGTGCCGGTCTTTTTTGTAAGTATCGGACTTAGTGTTTCCTTTGAAGGGGTAGGCAGTCAAATCGGCTTCGTGCTCTTGCTTACGGTGGTTGCCATTCTGACCAAGCTGTTTGGTGGCGGTCTGGGTGCGCGTCTTACAGGCTTTGATAACCACTCGTCTGCCATTATTGGGTCAGGGATGATTTCACGGGGGGAAGTTGCGTTGATCATTGCCGCCACAGGGCTGCAAAGTGGCTTGTTACAGCAACAGTATTTTACTTCGGTCATAATTGTTGTCATTGTAACTACACTTGTAACGCCGCCACTATTGAAATTTATGTTCCGTGATCCAGTACGTGCGGAAGGGAAATAAACCATAACAAAAGGGAGTCCTGTTGGCCATTTATATGGCTAACGGGGCTCTTTTTTTATGCTCACGTTCAAGTTGCCATCATCAAGAAAAAGGACGGGGATCTGTCTACAGAAGGGGAAAGTTCCCCGTCTTAAGACTGAGTACGAAACCAGCCGTAGGGCTGTTTTGACTTCAGCCAAAAATGACTAAACTAAATCTCGGGATGGAAATTAATACATAATCAAACAGACATAAGGGGAGTGCCAGAAATCATGTGGAGTGGAAGGGGAAAAAGAAAATGAAATGGTTAACAAAATGGTCGTTCGGTAACAAGGCTGCGGTGGGGCTTTTAGTAGTCATGGCTCTTGTGGTGGGAGGGATGAGCTACACTTCGCTTCCAATGGAATTTATGCCAGAGGCGGATAATCCTCAAGTGACTGTAACTGTGCTGGGTCCTGGTCAGGATACACATGCTATGGAGACTAATGTAACGAAGCCGATAGAAGCTGGAGCAGCTTTTGTGAAAGGGAAGAAGGAAATACTGTCCACTTCCGGAGACGGATATGCGCAGGTGAATATTTTTTATGATTCGAAAACGAATATGAAGGATGCTGCACAGGAGGTCCAGAAGGTCGTCGATTCATTGAAGTTCCCGGAAGGGGTAATGGCTCCTTTTGTACTTCAGTTGAATACCTCCATGATTCCTGTGTCACAGGTTACCCTTGCTTTTGAGGAAGGCCTGACTAAAGAGAATCTTAAGCTTGCGGAAGAAACTATCATTCCAGAGATGCAAAAAGCTGAAGGGGTAGCAAACGTTGCTTTATATGGTAAGGTAACTCCGCAGGTCAGTGTTAAGCTGGACCCAAAATTAATGGCGGAGAAGGGAGTCACGACTCCACAAGTATTAGGTTTACTTCAAGGACGTAATATATCGGCATCCCTTGGGGAGCAAACGATTGGTGGGCAAACCGGCAATGTTAACGTAGTTTCTACGATAGATAGTATGGATACTTTAAAAAATCTTCCTGTATCTGCGGGCGTTAAGCTGCAGGATATCGCTGCTGTCGAATTGAAGCAGGATCAGGAAAGTGTCAGCCGTTCGAACGGGAAAGACGTTCTATTCGCCATAGTGACCAAAGAGGCTAATGCAAATGCAGTCAGTGTCGGAGATAACATTCAGGCTGCCGTAGATCATATTAATAAAACCATTCCTAATGCAGAAGCAGCAGTGGTGTTCAGTACATCGGATATGGTAGTTACCTCGGTGAACAGTATGATGCGTGAGGTATTGCTAGGTGCATTATTTGCGACGATCGTGATTCTGTTGTTCCTGCGTAACCTGCGGGCTACTCTGATTACGGCAGTATCCATTCCGCTTTCGTTAGCGGTCACCTTATATCTGCTGAACATTTCCGGCATAAGCTTAAATATCATTACACTCGGGGGAGTCGCGGTTGCGGTAGGCCGCTTGGTCGATGATAGTATCGTGGTAATTGAGAATATTTACCGTAGGCTGCAAAAAGAACCCTTTTCCCGTGAAATGATTATTAGCGCAACTGGGGAAGTGGCTAGAGCGATTACTTCATCAACCATTGCTACGGTAGCAGTATTTCTGCCAATGGGTCTCTTGCGTGGTAGTTTGCAAGCTTTCTTACTGCCGTTTGCTTTAACAGTGACCTATTCATTGCTTACTTCACTCGTAGTAGCTTTGACGGTTGTTCCTCTTTTAAGCTCATGGCTGCTGAGAAGAACATCAATGAAAGAACACGAACCTTCTAAATGGTTTATCCGCTTTCTGGACTGGAATCTTCACCGTAAATGGGTTAGTTTATCGTTGGGTCTCCTGCTTCTGATTGGCTCCATTGCTGCTTATGTGACTATGCCCAAAGGGGCGCTCGATGCTTCGGATGCCAGCTATGTTTCTGTTCAGATGAATTATCCCAAAGATGTTCCTGTCAAAGATATTTTGGAAAAGGGAAAGCAGTTAGAACAAGATTTGATGAAGCAGCCACAAGCAGAAACGGTAATCATGCAATCAGGGAATAGTGCGGACGCCGCTAAGTGGGGGAGTGTTACCTCTGAAACCTTAGTGGACTATACCGTTGTTATGAAAAAAGGTGCAGATGCTCAGGCTTTTATTGATCATGTTCGTGAGGTAAAAGATTCATACACTGGAGCAACACTTGTTGCTAACCAAATGAGTATGATGGGATCCAGCTCTACCAGTGAATATATTGATATTGTCGGAGATAATCTTGCGGATATTACTACTGTAGCAACAGAAGTCACCGCTAAGCTGAAGTCCGTAGAGGGAATTCAAAAAGTCAGCAGCAATATGGAGGACACGAAACCTGTATTTTCCTTTAAGGTAGATCCGGCGCAAAGTAATGCGCAAGAGATTTCAATGCAGCTGTCAGCGATGCTTAATCCGATTCCAATGGGGCAAATTGAGCTTGATGGTGACGCAGCAGGTGTAGTGTTAGATCCTATGGTTCAGCCGCAAACGGAGCAGGATTTAAAAGCGCTGACGCTCATGACGGCTGAGGGGCCGAAGCCGCTGTCTCAGCTCGCAACTTACGAGGTTCGGAATGAACCGGCAATGTTGTTCCATAAAGATGGGAAGCCGTATGTACGAATTACAGCAGAGGTTGATCCGAAGAAGGTATCTGAGATCGGTGCGAATATTAAAAAAGAAACCGATAGTCTTACACTTCCGAAAGGCGTGACCTTATTTGCAGGCGGAGCGTCAGTTGATCAGTCAGAGGATTTCAACGACCTGGGTATGACGGCATTGATCTCCATCGGGTTGGTGTATCTGATTATGGTACTCACCTTTAAAACCCTTCGGGCTCCACTGGCGATTATGTTCTCCTTGCCGCTCGCAGCGATTGGTGCGATTGTTGGACTTATCGTGTCCGGTGTAACGCCTGACTTCACAGCTCTGTTCGGGGCGTTGATGTTAATAGGTATTGTTGTTACGAATGCCATTGTGCTGATTGACCGGATTAAGCAAAATGAAGCCAATATGAGTATCCACGAGGCTATTCTAGAAGCTGCCGGAACACGGATGCGTCCGATTCTCATGACGGCGATTGCCACCATCTGCGCCATGACACCGCTGCTGTTCGGCCATGCCGAGATGGGCAGCATCGTCTCGCAAAGCTTGGCGATTGTAGTCATTGGCGGTTTAACCGCAGCAACACTGCTTACGCTGATTGTAGTGCCGGCGATTTACGAGTTGTTCTACTTCCGTAAATCGGCAAAAGAGCGTAAAGGAGCAGAAAAGACTAATGCTCCGGCGCTTTAAATAAGTAAACGGCAAGCCTCCGGGTTAATGGGGCTTGCCGTTTTTTTTGTTTTGTTACAAATTCTTATAATTATGGAGTTAACTTGTCTACACTAATAGCCAAAACTTTGTTTAGGAAAGGCTGAAAGGCGCTTTGCCAGATTGCAATATCACCCCCCTGAAATAAATATTTATTTTTTAATTTTAAATATTGCTATTTTCACAACAATGTACAGAGCATTTAACATAATTATTAAGAAAGATATTATTGGAAATATTCTATTTACCGCAGAAAATGCCAATATAAATAATGAAAACAAAAGTAAAAATGGAATAGACTTTGTATACTTTCTACTGAAAATCCCTACTAAACTCTTGATGGAATTCATTCCTTTCAGGGTAGCAGATATAAGTATCTCCATTGTTTTATTTTCCCTCTGATCGACGTACATCCTAATTTTTATAGAAAAATTGGATTTTGTCTATGTCCTAGGTAGGATATAGACAAGTGTTAATTATTATGCTCTGTTCTTTTTTGCGAAACTTCAAGGATACAGGACAGTGAAATGTTCTTGTTAATAATCATTTTAAATCTTGCTAATCTCTCACAATCCTAACGACTTATGTCATTGTTTTCCTTTGTATGGAGTGCTATGCTCTGTTTTAAAAATACCATTAGTTAGGAGATTTTACTGTTTGGATATTCTTGAATGCGAACGTGCCTGGTTTACGGTAGATGATGTAGATAAAAAATCCAATAATTCTGTGTGTGAATTTTGCCAACCCTGGAGTAACATCAAAACAGAAAAATCCTTTTCTATTGAAGAGCTGGTTCCCTACGAGATATTGGTTGAAGTATTGCATTCAGAATTGGCGGAAGTAACAGAATTTCTCTTATTGCCCTTTGTCTTTTTCTTAACAGATCGAGCCGGTAATATTATTAATATTGTTAGTCCATTCGAAATGTTTCAGGAGAAAATAGATCATTTTGGAATTAGGAATGGAACTAACCTCTCGAAGCAATTCTCTGGAGTGAATGCAGTTTCTTTAGCGATGGAGGTCAAGTCAATTGCAGTAGTGCGTGGAAAAGAGCATAGTAATCCAATGTTTAAAGAGTGGAATTGTGTATGCGCTCCTATAATGATAAATGGTTTTATATGTGGATACATCGACATCTCATTTGAAGCCGAGAGACAACTGGGTTTTTCGATCCTCTTTATTAAGCAATTATCCGAAAAGATTGTTTTGAAGTTGAAGGAAAAAAGCCCAAAGCTAATTGAACACAGATTTCAGGAAAAGTGTGATTCGTATCGATTATCGCCTAGAGAAAGGGAGGTAGCCTATCATTGGTCGCTAAGAAAGGGTGCGTTGCAAATTTCCAATGACCTTAATGTGAAAGAGGGGACTGTGCGGAATATCGTTAAGAGTATTTATAGTAAGCTGAATATCAGCGAGAGATGGGAATTGATTGAGATACTTATGTTATAAATTTGGATAAATGAAGTTCTAAACATTTATTTGTACATAGGATTTTTAAAGTTATATGTCACGTAAAGATTGGCGATTGTGGGGGGGAGCGGGTAAGACTGAAGATCCGGCGCTTTAAATAAGCAAACGGCAAGCCTCCGGGGTTATGGGGCTTGCCGTTTTTTGTTTTGTTACAGATCCTTATAATTATGGAGTCAGCTTGTCTACACTAATCGGATAGGTCTGATCCAGCATCCATTTGCCTGATTTGGATTTCTTCAGCGTTGTGACAGAGGTGGAGCGGTTATCCTGAAAGTCAGGACCCTTAAGCTTGATGCTCGTCTGAACCATATATACGGCTGCGGTATCCTGGGTATAATGAATGATTTTGGCAGATTCCAGAGTGAACTTTAGATCATAGGCTGTGAAAATTTGGCTGAAGAGCTGTTTGGTTTGTTCGAGAGCAGGGGACTCAGGATCAATAGTAGATAGCACACCTTGAATATTCTCTGCATTGGTATAGTCCAAGTTGCTCTTAAGCACAGCTAATATATCCGTTTCATCCGCCTTCGTCACAGCTGGCTTAGCGTTCAGCAGTTTATCTGGGAGGATATATTGTACGCCTTTAATCTGCAGGTTGTTGATTTTCCAGTCTTCAGTGCTGGCGGTACGCGTTAAGCTATAAATATATTCAGAGGTATTGTCTAAGGTGAATGGACCGCTGAGGTGTGTAGTCGTTTCAACGGTGTGAATCGTAGCCTCTGTGGGTTGAAGGCTGATAACCTCTAATTGATCAAGTGAAGTGGTCAGATCGTATTGTTCCATTTGGCTCTTAATTTGTGGCCCGATGACCACAAGAGGAGACTTGCTATCGATTAGGCTCATGAACCCTTCATAATTCTCATTGTTGGTATAGGTTACGTATTTTTCAAAAAAAGCATTGATTTCCTGCGGATTTACCTGGTTAGTCTTGCCTGTAATGGTTACTGTCTTCGAGTGTGCATTCCAGGAGACTTCATTACCTGTAGCCTCCCCAACGAAGCGCAGCGGAATGTAAGTGGAATTATTGATGAGCTTAGGGGCAACAGAAAGTTGGGTTATAACACCATTGATGCTGGCCTGCTTACTACCTAGTTGCAGTGTAATCGTAAGCCCTTCCTTAGTACCCGTTATGGTACCTGTGGTTTGATTCCAATCGATTGAAAGTCCTAGTTTTTCAAAAACCGGACGAAAAGGAACGACAATTGTACCATTATCATTGAAGGGAGACTGTCCCTTCAGTGCGAGCTGTTGCTGATTGATCTGAATGGAGATTGGCTTCTCTGCGGCATGGACAGGCCAGGCGATAGCGGTAGAAAGAAGAGTTGCTGCGATTAGGCTAGATATGGTTTTCATCTTGTGATATCTCCTTTGGGTTATGAATGATAAATTAATGGTTATTAGAGGATAACTCCACTAAGAGCCAAAGTAACTTTTGCTTGGAATAAACCGTACTTTACTTTTTGCTTATCGAATTGCTGATTTAAGTTTAGTAAATCCAGCTTGTTCTGATCTGCCTGAGCCGCTGAGATTAACCTGTTTTTTAGGAGAGTATCATTATCCTGGGAGACGCGTACGAGTTCCAATCGCTGCTCTTTTAGTTCTGAGTATTCAAAATCAATTTCATTGGCTTCCGGCTTATAACTAGCCAGTTTTTCTTCGAGTTGTTGTATTATATTTTTGTGTGCAATCTGGCTAGACCATAGGACTGAATAATAAGTGATGAGTTCAGCATCGGTTGGAGATGGTCGCAAGACAGGATGCTCCGCAATCTTTGATGTCGTATTGTTTGACGCAATGATATTTTGTGAATGCCATAAAATCGCCTGTAAAGCATTTATTAAATGATCAAAAATTTTATTTTTTCAATGAATATAATAATTCCCCGATGTTCTTACCTGTATTAAAGATAAGTAAAGAACAACTACCAACAAATATAATAAGTATAAGTAATCCAACGATAGGATTCTTATCAACGTAACTGCTCAAGTTACTGAATAAGAATTTGATATTGTTCATTCATTCCCACTCCTCATTATAAGTTGTCAAGACGGCAGATTACCGACGCACTAATTGATGCTTATTTGATCCAACATTTTCAGAATTCATTTTCGCCTGGTAGACAGCCATGTTTTCGAAGTGAAGTTTTTTATTCTTTTCAATTATCAGGTTATCAAGCATGTTCATATTCATGATCTCCTAACTGTTCAACTTATCAAGCACTTACAAATACAACAATAGTGCTGTGATAAAAAAAGTTATATATCCCCTGTTAGATATTTACTTTTATCGATTATTGTGCTTTGTGTAAAAATGAAAGCTTGTAACATACTTAGTGGTCTTGAAATATAGTGATGGAGAGTTAGAACCGCACTATCATAATGCAATGGTACAACTGGTACATAGTGAGGTGAGCAGAATCGCAGAATTCATCACGATTTGCGATCCCTTTTATACAACAAATAACGGACAATATTAGCAGAAGATGGTTGGAGAGTTCTGATTTGAGGAAGCAGGACCTAGAAGCCAGATTTCAAGAATACAGACTTACTGCAAGAGAGAGAGAGGTTGCTCACTTGTGGTTGTCAGAAAAAGGAGCTCTGCATATTTCGGGTGAACTGGGCATCAGTGAAGGAACGGTAAGAAATATTGTAAAGAATATTTATACGAAGCTACGTGTGAATGAAAGGAAGCAGTTTGTAAAAAAACTGGCGGACTAGACATCAAGCTTAACTTTTTCTGGTCTTACTTACATACTAGATATAGGCAGCGGCTGTCTCGAAGTCTTCATGACTTTGAAAGACAGCCGCATTTTTGGTTTGCTTGGAACTCTAACTTATCTGATTTGGCTTCTATTATTGCAAGAATAGTAGCCACCTAATGAAGGATTCGGTTACATCTTCGAGAGACTCCGAGAGAATTTTTCTTAGAGGAGGACATTATCCTTACCCGCAAGAACAATTCAAAACCGGCTTACGCGCAGCCTGTGTCTCATCCAAACGGCTAATCTCTGTAGTATGCGGTGCGTTGATTACGATTTCCGGTGTCTCCTGCGCTTCTTTCACAATCTGAATCATCGTATCGATGAAGCCGTCCAGTGTTTCTTTACTTTCGGTTTCCGTCGGCTCGATCATCATGCATTCCTCAACAGTCAAAGGGAAGTACACGGTTGGCGGGTGGTAGCCAAAGTCGAGCAATCGTTTAGCGACGTCTAAGGTGCGCACGCCATATTGCTTGAGGTTTTTGCCGGACATCACGAATTCATGCTTACATACACCCGGATATGGGATTTCGAAATACGGCGCCAGACGGTGCATCATATAGTTTGCATTCAGCACGGCATTTTCGGATACCTCACGCAGTCCGTCTGGACCATAGGTGCGGATATAGGCATAGGCACGAACCAGAATACCAAAGTTTCCGTAAAAAGCTTTCACACGTCCAATGGATTCAGGACCACCGAAGTGAAGTGAGAAGCTACTATCTTCATTCTTCACCACAGTAGGTTGTGGCAATAATGGAATGAGGATAGATTTTACGCCGACTGGTCCGGCTCCAGGGCCGCCACCACCATGTGGGGTGCTCATTGTCTTGTGCAAGTTCAGATGCACAACGTCAAAGCCCATGTCGCCAGGGCGGGTAATGCCCATAATGGCATTGGAGTTGGCTCCATCGTAATAGAGTAGGCCGCCTGCTTCATGCACGATCTCAGCAATCTCGACGATTTGGGTTTCGAACAAGCCGAGTGTGCTTGGGTTAGTTAGCATCAGCGCGGCTGTGTCGCTACCGACGGCTGCTTTCAATGCTTCAAGATCGACCATTCCTTTATCTGTGGAAGGGATCGTGATCGTTTCAAGTCCTGCTGCTGAGGCACTAGCAGGATTGGTTCCGTGCGAGGAATCCGGCACGATAACCTTAGTACGCGTCTCGCCGCGACTTTCATGGTAGGCGCGGATCATCATGAGGCCGGTCCATTCACCATGCGCACCTGCGGCAGGCTGTAAAGATACTGCATCCATGCCCGTCAGCGCGGACAGATCATTTTGCAGGGTATACATTAATTCCAGTGCGCCTTGAATACTTTCTTCCGGTTGGTAGGGATGAATTTTGGCGAAGCCGGAGAAGCGGGCAACATCTTCGTTAATCTTCGGATTGTATTTCATCGTGCATGAACCGAGTGGATAGAAGCCATTGTCTACACCAAAGTTGCGACGTGAAAGAGAAGTGTAGTGGCGAATGACATCCACTTCCGATACTTCTGGAAGTACGACGGGTTCGCTACGGAGTAAATCTGATGGAATCAGGGACTTCAAGGTTTCTTCCTGCGGCACATCGCATAGTGGCAAAGAATAGGCCGAACGGCCGGGACGGCTTAATTCAAAAATTAGACTTTGCTCCGGTTTCATAAACAGCCCTCCAGTGCGCTAGCGAATTGGTCGATTTCGGTTTTGCTTCTTTTTTCCGTTACGGCAACCAGCATATGTCCAGCAAGTTCAGGATAATCACGACCCAGATCATAACCGCCGAGATAACCGTCCTTCAGTAGCTTCGAATTAATAGCGCTCACGCTGCAGCCTTCAGGAAGCTTCACGACAAATTCGTTAAAGAATGGGGAGGAGAAGGCAAGTTCAGCACCTGTTAGTCCGCTAAGTTTATTAGCGGCGTAATGACTTTTGCGAATGTTCAGTTCGCCTACTTCCCGCATGCCTTCTTTGCCCATAACGGACAAATAGACGGATGCGCAGAGAGCCAGCAGCGCCTGATTGGAGCAGATATTCGATGTCGCTTTTTCACGACGAATATGCTGTTCACGCGCTTGAAGTGTAAGAACGAAGCCGCGTTTACCATTACGGTCTACCGTTTGGCCAACGATCCGGCCTGGCATGCGGCGCATCAGGTGATCAGCTACGGCAAAGAATCCGCAAGTTGGACCCCCGAGAGAAGCTGGAATACCGAGTGGCTGAGCATCACCGACTACGATGTCGGCTCCAAGTTTGCCCGGAGTTTCAAGTACACCAAGAGCTATTGGGTTGGCGCTGACTACAAGAAGACCTTTAACCGCGTGAATCAGCGGCTCAACCGAGCGAAGATCCTCAATGCTGCCGAAGAAGTTAGGCGATTGCACCAGTACTGCGGCAGTATCACCATCGATAGCTTCAGCAAGTTTAGCTTGATCGGTAACACCGTCTTTATAGTCAATCTCCACCACCTCCAGACCCCAAGCATTAGCCGAAGTACGTAGCACTTGGCGAGCCTCAGGATGAACGGTACGGGAGACGATTAATTTTTTGCGTTTGGTAGCACCAGCCGCGAGAACCGCTGCTTCGGATAAAGCTGTAGCGCCATCATACATACTGGCATTGGCAACTTTCATACCGGTTAGTTCGCAAATGTAGGATTGGAATTCGAAGATCGCTTGCAGCTCACCTTGGCTGATCTCCGGTTGATAAGGAGTGTAGGCAGTGTAGAATTCAGAACGGGAAATGACATGGTTGATGACCACAGGGATGTGATGATCGTATAATCCGGCGCCGAGGAAGCTGGCGTGAGAATCAAAGTCGGCATTTTGGTCAGCCAAACCTTTCATGTGGCGCAGCAGGGCGTATTCATCGAGTGGTTCAGACATCGGCATAGTGCCTTGGTAACGTACCGCTTCAGGAATATCGGAGAACAGCTCATCTATAGACTGAATCCCGACGGTCTCCATCATCTCTACGCGGTCCTGTTCTGTCATGGGCAGATAACGGTGCTTCATTAAGGTTTCACTCCTTGGCTTTTTTAAAATATAAGAAAGTACAATTTTCACGCTATACTTTATCCTTCTATTTCTCGCTTAAAAGCTCACCGTCCTTATATGGACGCTAAAGGCGTTTATACTTGTAAAAAGGGGCCTTAATCACTACAGCCTTAAGCTGCTTACCGCGTATCTCCACGTAAACCTCTGTGCCTATTTCACTGTAAGCAGCATCAAGCAATGCCAACCCCAGGTTACGTTTCAGCGTAGGGGACTGCGTTCCGGTTGTGACCTCACCAATCTTAACCCCATCTGCCCAAACAGGATAATGGGAGCGTGGAATGCCTCGATCAATCATTTCTAGGCCGACAAGGCGACGGGGAATGCCAGCTTCTTTTTGCTGTATTAGTGCATCGCGTCCGATAAAGTCTATTTTGTCCAGCTTCACGAAGAACTGTACTCCTGCTTCAAGCGGGGTGATGTCAGCAGATAGCTCCTGACCGTACAGTGGTAATTTCGCCTCAAAACGCAGGGTATCCCGTGCACCCAGTCCAGCAGGTGTTAATCCGTGGGGCGCGCCTGCTGCAAGCAGTCCGTTCCATAACGTTTCTGCACCTTCCAGCGGAGCGTAAATCTCGAAGCCATCTTCACCGGTATAACCCGTACGGGAGATAAGTACCTCTACACCGCAAACGGTGGCGCGTTCGATGAAATGGAAAGGCTTGAGTGCTGAAATAGGAGCATCCGTAACTTCCGCGAGAATGGTCTCTGCCAGAGGACCCTGCAAGGCGAGCAAAAGCGTCTCGTCAGAGACATTAGTGAGCGTGACTTCGCCGAATTCAGAGGTCAAATGCTCTTGCAGCCACTGGAAGTCTTTGTCGATGTTGGAGGCATTAACGACGAGCATATAATGCCCTTCGCTTAGGCGATACACGAGTAGGTCGTCGACAACTCCGCCATTTGGATAACAGAGCAGCGTATATTGCGCCGCACCATCTGTAAGGCGGCTGACATCATTGGTTGTCATTTTTTGCAAAAAGTCTTCTGCACCGCTCCCAATCACCATGAATTCACCCATATGCGAGACATCGAACAGCCCAGCCTGCTGGCGAACGGCTTCGTGCTCTTTCACGATACCTGTAAACTGTACTGGCAGCTCCCAGCCACCGAAGTCAATGCACCTGGACTCCGTATAAGCGGAATAGAGATCATAAAAAGGTGTTCTTCTCAAAGCATCCATGTCGTCACTCCCCTTGATCTGATTACATACGAAAAAAGGACAGGCAGAAGCAATCATGCATAAATGCACAAATCGCTTTCTGCTCTGTCCTTTGTACCTGAGAGTTACCCTGCCGTAACTAGCTTGCAGGTTTCCCCGTTGGTGATCTGACGCATCTAGCCTTGCGTCTGATGCTCTCCAGAGATACGTCCGACAAAGGTCCTTTTGCCTGAGAGATTCACCCCTGTTAGGGCTTACTCCTTCGGCGCCGTCTTCAAGTGAGACAGTCTCTCCCTATGCCATCATCCGCAATTATATTTCTTCGAGAAACGGTTATTGTCTATAAAAAGACGACAACGTCATTTCTTCTTGTATGTCTCCATTAAACGGGTATAGTCGGGCGCTGTCAACAAGAAAACGTCGAAAAAATGACAAATTTAAATTTCCTGTTAGTAATATTGACATTGTGAGCCGGGATAACTTAGGCTATAACTAAATTTAGAACTCCAAATTGGAAATGAGGCGGCTTGAAATGAGTGAAGTATTAGACAACCTTCTTTACAGCGAAGAGCATGAATGGGCACAGCAAGTAGAAGGGCGAGTAGTACGTGTTGGGATTACGGACCATGCTCAGCATTTATTAGGCGACATCGTATTTGTTGAGTTTCCTGAGGTAGGATCGACCATTTCGGCCGGTGACAGCGTAGGCAGTATCGAATCCGTTAAGACGGTATCGGAGTTGTATTCGCCCGTCTCTGGGACGGTTACCAAGGTGAATGATGGATTAGAAGCTAGTCCGGAGCTTATCAATGATCAGCCGTATGGCGGGGGTTGGATTTTTGAGATTGAAGTTGATGGAGAGTATGCTGATGCTGTAAAAGGTCTGTTAGATGCAGCTGGTTATAGCGCGTTAGTTGCTGAATAATTGGAAATCGGGGACGGAAAATAGTCTGATCAAGTGTGATATTTTTAGCAGCAAGTTTCTGTGATTCGGGGACTTGCTGTTTGTGTTTCTTATGTAGATTGTGCGAGTATTCGTAAACCCAATCGAGTGGTTTGAGGGTCTAGTGGAGTATGGAATTAGGGAAAACCTCCCTCATTTTAGACGATTATAGCGTGAGAGTTAGGGTTTTAGGAAATTCCTCCCTAATCATCTCGGTAAAACCACTATTTCAGACTAAAAAGAGTAATAATCAGGGAGAAATTCCCTCATTCCGCGATTGGATACGATAATAGGTGAATAATCAGGGAGGTTTTCCCTAATTAAATTGGATGAAGCCCCTTGTTAGCTCAATGTGGTAATTGCCATTGCCCCTGCTGCCGAACTTAGCTCTGAGCGCAAACTTTTATTCCACCTCTTGAAGCTGTCGAAGTACAATGATCTCTACGCGTCGATTTTTCTGTTTGCCTGCTACCGTAGTATTATCTGCTGTTGGTCGGGTATCGGCATAACCTGCATATTGAAAAGTGTCCGGGTTCAGTCCTTCATTATCTAAGAAAAAGCGCAGCACAGAAAGCGCACGAGCACCCGATAGCTCCCAATTGTCGTTATAACGTGAAGCTGATGACACTGGTGTATTATCCGTATGTCCTTCAATGCTGATCGTTGCCCCGATATCTTTGAATAAGCCAGACAACTGCTGAAGAGCTGGAAGGGCTGGTGACTTCACATCTGCTTTACCCACATCAAAAAGAAAACGGTCGCTGAGCGTGATTTCTATGCCCTGCGGTTTGTCGGCTACAAATATTTGTTCACCGAGATTATTCTCCTCCACATAGTGGGTGATCACACCCATTAACTCAGCAAGCTTCGCCTCTTGTTCTCGAAATGCCAACTCCCGTGCTGAAGGTGTTTCATTCTCCGTTTGTTCATCAGAACCGTCATTTGGTTTTGCAGTTGCGTTCGCATTTCCATTCCCATTCCCATCTGTACTCTCTGGTTTGTTGTCAGGAGTCTTTCCAGCATCTAAAATACCGTCCCCGCCTTCAAGAACAGTGCTGCTCGACTTGAAAGTCTCGGATAAAGAGCCGGTTACGATATTATATTTGTCAGTGTCCAGGCTGCTCATCGCATACAATATAACGAAAAATATAAGTAAAAGTGTAATTAGATCAGCGTAAGTAATCATCCAACGATCACGGCTTTCTCGATTCTCTACCCGCCGTTTGCGCCGGTCTCTTTGTCTCATATAAAACCTCTTGCTTCTGCACGGTCATCTGTGGTGGTGTCTGAAATGAAGGAGTTCAGTTTTTTACGCACCAGCAGCGGATGATCCCCGTTCTGTAGAGAAAGAATGCCTACTAGCAGCATCTCCATGCTATGCAGCTCACTTTGGCTGCGGGATTTGATTTTGGAAGCAATGGGTAAAAATATTAGATTAGCGATGGCTACTCCGTACAGTGTTGCAGTGAACGCTACTGCGATAGAGGTACCTAGATTTGATGGGTCCGTAAGGTTGCCCAGTACCCTAATGAGTCCCATAACTGTACCGATGATCCCCATCGTTGGAGCATATCCGCCAGCGGCTTCAAAAATCTTGGCGTAGCTTTCATGCTTCAATTCTTTCGCATCCATTTCCAATTCCAAAATCTGTCTTACCTGCTCAGGGTCAGTGCCATCGACGATAAGCAACAGTCCTTCGCGTGTAAAAGGATCAGGATGTAGTTCCGCTTGTTTTTCGAGCATTAAAACGCCGCCGCGGCGGGCCACTGTGGCCATTGCGATAAGCTCTTCTGCTTTCTCTTCATCACGTTCAGGATTGCGGCCAAAAGCCATGCGCAGAGCGGCGGGAATGGAGCGTAGCTTAGCTGCCGGGAAGCTGATCATTACGGCAGCAATCGTACCTCCAAATACAATCAAAGCTGCATTAAGCTGCAGCAGTCCGGAAAGGCTTCCGCCTTCCCAGAGGTAGCCGCCGATTAGCGCAGCCAGTCCGGCCACTAGGCCGATTATTGCGGTAATATCCATGCTTCAAGCTCCTAACATTTCTGTGTATTATGGTTTGCATCGATCTAAGCAACACTGTATAATGAACGGGAACACATATTCTTATCTTCCATATTTTTTACTGTCGTATGGAGAGAGAAGATTCAGACAACAATTATAATATATTAATCTAGTTTAGACGATAGAGGGGAGACGGGCAAATGAGTGATATTGTCGTCAGTACGAAGACTTTTGAATTGGAGTCCGAGTATACACCCCAGGGCGATCAGCCTCATGCCATAGATGAATTACTACAAGGCATCCGGCAGGGTAAGAAGCACCAGACGCTGCTGGGAGCGACAGGTACAGGGAAGACCTTTACTGTCGCGCAAGTTATTTCCAAATTAAATCGCCCCACGCTGGTTATTGCGCATAACAAGACACTCGCTGCCCAGCTGGCAAGTGAGTTTAAGGAGTTTTTCCCGAATAATTCGGTAGACTATTTCGTCAGCTACTACGACTATTACCAACCAGAGGCGTATATTCCCTCCTCCGATACTTATATTGAGAAAGATTCCAGTATTAACGAAGAGATTGATAAACTTCGCCACTCCGCGACAAGCTCCTTGTTCGAACGGCGTGACGTTATTATTGTAGCGAGTGTGTCTTGTATTTACGGTCTCGGTTCACCAATGGAATACGGAAGCTTGCTGTTGTCCTTGCGGGTTGGGATGGAGAAACCGCGCAATGAGATTCTGAGCAGACTGGTGGATATTCAATACCAGCGCAATGATATCAATTTTGTACGCGGAACATTCCGTGTACGTGGTGATGTGGTTGAGATCTTCCCGGCCTCTCAGGGTGAACATGCGATTCGTGTTGAATTGTTTGGGGATGAGATTGAGCGGATCACTGAAATAGATGTTTTAACGGGCGAATTGATCGGTGAACGCGATCATGTCGCCATTTTTCCGGCTTCTCACTTTGTTACCAAGGAAGAAACGATGCGTGTAGCAATAGTCAATATTGAACGGGAGCTAGAAGAGCGGTTGACCGTGCTTCGTGACGCAGGCAAGCTTCTGGAAGCGCAACGTTTGGAACAACGGACACGTTACGACATTGAAATGATGAAGGAAGTGGGTTTCTGTTCGGGGATCGAGAACTATTCCGGGCCACTAACCTTCAGGGAACCGGGAGCAACTCCATATACGTTAATGGATTATTTTCCTGATGATATGTTAATCGTCGTAGATGAATCCCATGTTACCCTTCCGCAAATTCGGGCGATGTATAACGGTGACCGGGCGCGTAAAACAGTGTTGGTAGAGCATGGTTTCCGTCTGCCTTCTGCACTGGATAACCGTCCGCTTCAGTTCGAAGAGTTCGAAGATAAAGTAAACCAGATCATTTACGTTTCCGCGACACCTGGACCTTATGAAATGGAACACTGCGAAACTATGGTGCAGCAGATTATCCGTCCGACTGGTTTATTGGATCCAATCATCGAGGTCCGTCCTACAGAAGGTCAGATTGATGATCTGATTAGCGAAATCCGTGACCGGGTTGAACGCGATGAACGTGTACTCGTTACCACTTTGACGAAGAAGATGTCGGAGGATCTGACAGACTACTTTAAGGAAATCGGGATTAAGGTTCGTTATATGCACTCTGACATCAAGACGCTGGAACGGATGGCGATCTTGCGGGATCTTCGTCTCGGTACGTTCCATGTACTGGTAGGGATTAACCTCCTGAGAGAAGGTCTCGACTTACCGGAGGTATCTTTAGTTGCAATTCTCGATGCCGATAAAGAAGGGTTCCTTCGTTCCGAACGTTCACTAATTCAGACGATTGGCCGTGCGGCTCGTAACTCTGAGGGTCGTGTAATCATGTATGGTGATCGGATCACTGATTCGATGGAGAAGGCGATGAGTGAAACATCACGCCGTCGCGCCATTCAAATTGCTCATAATGAGAAACATGGCATCACCCCCACCACTATTAATAAAAAAGTGCGTGACATCATCGAGGCAACGAAGGTTGCTGAGTCTAAAGCTGATTATCTCACAGGTGTTGGTGGCAAGATGAATAAGAAAGAAAAACAAAGTCTGATCCAGCGTCTGGAAGCTGAAATGAAGGACGCTGCCAAGAACCTGCAATTTGAACGCGCGGCAGAGCTACGCGACGCATTGCTGGAGCTTCGGGCTGAGTAACAAACCATTAATGCATCACCGATATTTAAATTAGGTATTGAACGGTGCTGTCCTAGACCGTTCTTTTTGAATCAATAGAGGGTCGCGTATCCCGCGATGTTTATGACACTTATGCGTATCCGCAGGGACAGCGCCCGAAATGCACTTGGCACTTATGCGTATCCCGCAGGGACAGCACCATGCAACGTTTATGACAGTTGCATGTACCTGTCTTTAGTTAGTGCGCTAACGTCCAAGCGGTCCCGCAGGGATAAGCGCTCCGAGCGTCGTAGTCACTAAGTTACCTCCCACCATACTCCTTCTCCAGAAAATGCGGGTGTCCAGAGGGTGCAACCCTTGGGGCCCTCCCTTGGAAGGGAGGGTTTGGGAGGGATCGAAAGGCTTTGAAAGGGCTTTGAAAAGGCTTTGAGAATATCTTGAAATAAAGTTGAAATAGTTTTTTTAAAAGGAGAGGTTCCGTTGGCGAACGAAAATATTGTAATTAAAGGCGCGAGGGCGCACAATCTCAAAAACATCGATGTGACGATTCCACGTGACCGTTTCGTCGTGCTGACGGGACTTAGCGGCTCAGGTAAATCATCGCTTGCATTTGATACGATTTATGCTGAAGGACAACGGCGTTATGTTGAATCTTTGTCGGCTTATGCACGTCAGTTTTTGGGACAAATGGAGAAACCAGATGTGGATTCGATTGATGGTTTGTCCCCGGCGATATCTATAGATCAGAAGACAACAAGCCGGAACCCACGCTCCACGGTAGGTACAGTTACGGAGATTTATGACTATTTGCGGCTGCTCTTTGCACGTATTGGTCATCCCCATTGCCCAGAGCATGGCATTGAGATTACCTCCCAGACCGTTGAACAGATGGTAGACCGGATTATGCAGTATCCAGAGAAAACTCGGTTACAGATCCTGGCGCCAATCATTTCAGGACGTAAAGGTGAGCATAAAGGACTTTTCACAGATATCTCTAAGCAAGGCTTCGTACGTGTGCGTGTGGACGGCGAGCTAAGAGATCTGTCTGAGGATATTGAACTAGAAAAGAATAAAAAACATACAATAGAAGTTGTGGTAGACCGGATCGTTGTTAAAGACGATGTGGAGACCCGGCTGACGGATTCACTGGAGACGGCGCTTAAGCTTTCGGGCGGTAAAATCCTTGTTGATATCATCGGCCAGGAAGAGCTGCTTTTCAGCTCAAACTTTGCTTGTCCAATTTGTGGTTTTAGTATTGAAGAGTTGGCACCACGGATGTTCTCTTTCAACAGTCCGTTTGGAGCTTGTACAGAGTGCGATGGACTTGGCATGAAAATGGTTGTCGATCCAGACCTGCTTATTCCTGATGCTGAGAAATCCATTGAAGAAGGTGCCTTTTTAGCTTGGACTGGAAGTACTTCTAATTACTATCCGCAATTTCTGAAGTCGGTTTGTGAACACTTTAAAATTCCACAAAACGTTCCGGTAAGCAGTCTGACGCCTGATCATATGAATAAGTTACTGAATGGTACAGGCAGTGAGAAAGTCCGCTTCCGTTATGAAAATGATTTCGGTCAAAAGAAAGATGCGATGGTTGCTTTTGAAGGGATTATACCTAACCTAGAGCGGCGTTACCGTGAAACTGCTTCGGATGGTATTCGTGAATTTATCGAAGGGTTTATGAGTGCTAAGCCTTGTCATGTATGTAAAGGTAAACGTCTGAAAAAAGAAATATTAGCTGTGACCATCAACGATCATAATATTTCTGATGTTACGGACCTTTCAATAGGAGACTGCCAGCATTGGTTTGAAGAGATAAAATTGAGCGAAAAAGAAACAGCCATCGCCAATCTCATTTTAAAAGAGATCTGTAATCGGCTTGGATTCCTTGTGAATGTAGGTTTGGATTATTTGACGCTTAGCCGTGCAGCGGGTTCGCTTTCCGGTGGTGAGGCGCAGCGTATTCGGTTGGCTACTCAGATCGGTTCAAGTCTCATGGGTGTATTGTACATTCTGGATGAGCCAAGTATTGGTTTGCATCAACGGGATAATGATCGCCTGATCTCTACGCTTGCGCATATGCGTGATTTAGGCAACACGCTGATTGTTGTAGAGCATGATGAAGATACGATGATGGCAGCGGATTATATTATTGATATTGGTCCGGGCGCAGGTATTCATGGTGGACAAGTTATGGCTCAAGGGACGCCAGAAGAGATTATGAAAGATCCGAATTCATTAACGGGTGAATATTTAAGCGGACGTAAATTTATTCCGGTTACTGCTAAACGCCGTCCTACCGATGATCGCTGGGTAGAAATACGTGGTGCTAAAGAGAATAACCTGAAAAATGTGAATGTGAAGATTCCATTAGGTGTATTTACAGCGGTGACAGGTGTATCGGGTTCCGGTAAATCCTCGCTTATCAACGAGATTCTTTACAAGAGTCTGGCACGGCAGTTGAATAAGGCTGTGAAGGTGCGTCCTGGTCAGCATAAAGAAATTCGTGGACTAGAAAATCTCGATAAGGTTATTGAAATCGATCAGTCGCCAATCGGGCGGACACCGCGTTCCAATCCAGCAACCTATACAGGTGTATTCGATGACATCCGTGACCTGTTCTCCAAGACAAATGAGGCTAAGGTACGTGGTTTCCAAAAGGGACGCTTCAGCTTTAACGTAAAAGGCGGACGTTGTGAAGCTTGCCGTGGAGACGGGATCATTAAGATTGAGATGCACTTCTTGCCGGATGTGTATGTCCCTTGCGAAGTATGTAAGGGCAAACGGTATAACCGGGAAACACTAGAAGTGAAATATAAAGGCAAAAACATTTCAGATGTGTTAGAGATGACGGTAGAGGACGCAACGGAGTTCTTTGTAAATATTCCGCGTATCCATCGTAAAATGCAAACACTAATGGATGTAGGCCTTGGTTACATTAAGATTGGCCAACCAGGAACCACTTTATCCGGTGGTGAAGCACAGCGGGTAAAATTGGCTTCTGAGCTCTACCGTCGCAGCACGGGTAAAACACTTTATATTTTGGATGAGCCTACGACAGGCCTGCATGTAGATGACATTGGTCGTCTCCTTGAGGTGTTGCATCGTTTGGTGGATTCCGGAGAATCTGTTCTTGTTATTGAACATAATCTGGATGTAATCAAGACAGCGGATTATATCATCGATATGGGACCGGAAGGTGGTAGCGGCGGGGGTACTGTCCTGGCAACAGGAACACCGGAGAAGATCATTACAGTCACAGAGTCTTACACAGGTAAGTATCTGAAGCCGGTTCTGATTCGTGATACAGAGCGGACCGAAGCGCTTATACTTGAGACGGCGGAAACCCTTTAATAAATAGTAAGTAATATAACCTATGTATAATAAGGCCTCGGTATCTTACCGGGGCTTTTATTGTAGGTTGTAAGCAATAGTTTTTACTGGGGAAATATCTAACAAATAACAACGAACGGCTAACCTCGTCCTCTAGAATGGAGTCAAGGCCATTTAAGACGTTGTAGGATTATCCGGTAATTATACGAAAGACGGCTCATAGATATATGATGTGATCTTTCTAGCAAAAGTTATACGGATTCTATAGAAAAAATGGATTTAATAATAGGCAAGGTAGGCATATGTAGGACATGTTCGTAGTAAGATTCAATGAGGAGTATTCTGTTGATAGGGTTAACGGGTAATTGACTAACGTTAGGGTCAAAAGTTCCTTGAAAACCGAATAATTAATCATTCATATCACTCTATCAAATAACTGTTTATTAGATTAGGGAAAACCTCCCTGAAAATCCGAGTTTTTAGATCATAAAAGGTGAAATCCGGGAAAACCTCCCTAATTATCGGGTAGATTCATTCATATAGCCGGTTTTCTAATGATTTTTAGGGAGGAATTCCCTGATAATCACAAAATGAGCTGATAATCGATTAATTTTAGGGAATATTTCCCTAATTCATTAACACCCTAAATTTCGAGCCCAGAGTTCTAAGTTCTGAATTCCAATTCCAATTCCAATTCACTGCTCAATTTATCTCATCTCTAAAGCAGTTAACGGACTTTCTATTGTAACCTTCATGACGATAGAGTTGATTGGACTCACAGTACTTTCACTAAGCCACCCCAATTGTCAGTGATCAATCTCATCGTTATTACGGATTTTGCAGGGATAAAATATATTTTTTACGACAAATACATAATTTTTCTACAAAACCTATTGCATCGCCCAAATGGTAGCGATAACATAGAAGGTGATATGGGGATTACTGGATCTTGCTTGACAACATTTTTGAGGAGGTAAGGTTATGCTGCTTGCAGAAGTTGCCGCGCAAGGACCGTCTAAATTTCATACCTTTGATGTGTTTATGATTTTATTTACCATCTTGATTTTGGTCGGGGTTGTTCGACTATTGAAAGCTCCCCAGAAGAACAAATTTGCCATTGGTTTTGGAGCCGTTAGCTTGCTGGTTTTTGTGATCTCTGACTATGCCATGGTGATGCATTGGTTAAGTTAATGAAAGAACTAAATTGAACAGCTTTGCACCAAAAGACTCCTTTAACGCCATGGGCGCATTGAAGGCGTCTTTTTTCAAATAATATAATGTAAAATTTATCCATGAGCAAAGAGAGGGTCTGGTGAGGAATGAGGAGTATTGGGGAGAAGCTGGTGAAGAAAGGATTAGGTCTATTACTGTGCGGCGTAGTGCTGTCGGGAGTATGGAGTCAGTCGGTGTTTGCTTTTGATAGTACTAGTAAGGTGGTTAGTAAAGCAGCGGCAGAAGATCCGATACCTGGAATTATTAAAAGTATCACTCCTTCTGTTGTGGGCATTATCGGCAAAGACGAGAGTGGCGGGAATAGTGGCCCGGATGATCGGTACAATCTGACGCATGGCTCCGGCATCATTGTGAAATCGAACGGATGGATTGTAACCAATGCTCATGTAATCAAGGATCTGCAAAATGCCATAGTGGTCACTTCGGACTCCAAAACCTACAGCGTTAAAGAAACCTATCTGGATGAAGTTAGTGATCTGGCGCTGATCAAAATCAATGCCACCCATTTAAAGCCCGCCAAGTTTATTCCAGCGAATAGCAAAACAGTGGTTGGGGAGAAGGTTATTGCTATCGGAACACCGATTAGCTTTTCTCTACGAAACTCAGCGACTGTAGGCGTTATAAGTGGTCTTAACCGTGAGGTAGATGCGGCTTATCGTCTTATCCAGAGTGACACTGCGATTAATCCCGGAAACAGCGGAGGGCCGCTTGTAAATATGAAAGGTGAGGTGCTGGGAATCAACAGCCTGAAATACTCAGCGGTGGGTGTGGAAAATATGGGGTTTTCGATTCCAGCGAATACTGTGCAGTATATTATGAACCAACTTTTAAAATATGGTGAGGTACAGCATCCGAGTCTGGGGCTAGAGCTGGAGGCGAGCTGGTCTACGATTGTGGGATTGCCAACGCTGGACCCGCTGTCCGTCACTAAGGTGGTATCTTCAGAAGCGCTCAAGTCAGGGGTTGCTGAAGGGGACGTCTTGTATAGCATCGACGGGCATCGTGTGGTCTCACTAGTTGATATTAATGAATTGTTCAAAAGCTACCTGCCGGGAGCAACTGTGCGGCTGGTTATGCAAAGCGATGGGGATATCGTCGTCCGTAAACTCGTGCTCACTCAAGGTGATCCGTTGTTAAGCGGAGATGATTATGAAACGGATGGGGACGAGCACGCGGAAGAGTGATTAGCAAACTGGAGAGGGGGACGGTAAATGGGCTTTAAAATTTTAAAACAAGGATTTTGTGCGATGCTGGCCTTATTACTGCTATTTTCTATATTACCCATACAAACAGCATTAGCTTCACAAGGAGATAAGCTACAGCTGAGTCTAAAAGTTGGCAGTACTTCAGCTACGGTGAATGGTAAGAAGGTGGCTATCGAGCAGCCTTATACGGAGAATGGAACGGTTATGGTCCCGCTTGGGGTTTTTAAAAAGACGTTTGGCAGCACTGTTTCCTTAGAGCAGAACGATGTTGTAAAAGTAACCTACGGTACACATTCAGGGGTGATGACGATTGGGAGTGATATCGCTTGGAAGGATGGGATCAAAGTTAAACTGGGCTCAGCGCCCCGGATGGTTTCAGACGTGCTGATGGTACCGCTACGTTTTGTAGCTGATGTGTTAGGTGCGACTCTCTCTCAAGGGAGTGGGGGTGAGCTAATGGTTACCCTAGTTCCTATAGACAACGAAGAAGATACGCCAGAGGAGGCTGGGATTGACAGCGATGTTGGTAAGACTCAAATTGGGAACAGCTATTTTCAATGGACACTGAATTATCCCTCTGGGCTGATTGCTGGAAATAGCGGTGGAGATGAAAGTGTGGCTACCTTTTCAAGTGCGGACAATCTATATTATGTGGAGATTCATGTAAGTGACCAGGCGGTTGCGGTGGATGCGGATGGGCTGCTGGAACAGCTGGTTCGGGAGGTCGAGGCAGGTGGGGAGTTGATATTGGATCGGGAGTCGTTCCCCAAAGCCGCGGTACCTTATGCTAGATTGATCAGTAAAGATTCCAGTGGAGCGCTCTGGGAAAGCAGACTGTTATATGCTGAAGGTCGACTCTACGAGATTTATTTGACGGATAACAAAGCAGTTAATTATAAGGATTTTGCTAAATATACAGGATTACTTAACTCTTTCCAGCCTTCTTTTGATACTAAAAGCAAAAAAATCCGTGATCTTTCTACGGTGAAAAGTGGATTGCGTGACGCGTACAATGAGGACTATGGGATTTCACTACAGGTTCCCGCAGATTGGAGTAAGGATGACCAGCATCTCTATTACGAGAGTAAGCAGGGAAGTCATCTGAGTGTGGCAGTTACCTCGGCACCTGCTGGTTCTACACTAGAGAGCTGGGCTGAAGATCTGAAAATCAAAACTAAAGAAAACTTTGTAGCGGATGCTTATATTCTGAAAGACAGCAACAAGTCGGAGATCTCGGGCGTATCCGCACAAATTAATGAGCTACAGCTAAATTACGGCAACGGTGTTACTACAGAATATCAAGCTCTCATACTCAAAAATGGGTATCGTTACTATTTTGAATATGTAACAGCTGCTGGGCAAGATGACGATAAGGCAAAATTCAAAGCCATCATATCCTCTATTGATATTGATTTTGCTCTGCTGAAGGAGAACTTCGGGCGGCTCGCTAGTGATGATTATAAGACGCTCAAAAATAAGACACTAACCAAAGTATCCAAAACCTACGGTTATGCCATTGATATTCCAAGTTTATGGACACCTTATCAGGATATTTTCGAGACGCAGTCGATTGAGTATCGCTTCAGCGGAGGACGTCTACAGATCAATTCAAAACCCGAGGGTTCAGTGGATTATACAGTTAATGTGCTCAAAGATGCTTATCAAAATAAAAATAATGATCCTAAAGGCTCTCGTATAGAAAGTGTAGTGGAATCTACCATTGCGGATGTCCCTGCTACGATCATAACTGTACATCAAATCAAAAATGGCATCCCTCTTCGCAGTAAGCAGGTTGTGTTTGGTAAAAATGATGTGGTCTACACGATTACCGTTACGCTGAATGATGCCAATGCCACTGCAGAACAGCAGGCTCTGTTAGACAAGACACTACAATCGTTTCGGTTTACAAACAGTAAGTAGTTAAAAAAGTACGAAAATCGTAGCTGAAACACGAATAGAGGCGTATAATTTAATCAGACGAAGAACGTCCCAGTTGCCGATTTGGCTTGGGGCGTTCTTTATTTGGATAAAGGGGGAAAAGGGATTCGACCTAAGGATGTTATGAACGATTATGGCGTTAACTTTCGTACTGCTCGTAAATGGTTGCAGAGTTTAGTGGATAAGGGATACCTGCGGCCTATTATTAAAAATACATATATTTGTTACTATAAACCGATAGAAGGGTTGTCGGAAGGGTTGTTTTAGAGGTTCGGAGCCAATGTTATCCAAGTTGGGCATAATGTGAATAGCTAAAGGGTGGATTGATGTATTTGATACAACATTCTATCGTATGTCCCGTATGTCACGGATTTTCTAGTGAATTGTTGTAAATGTTGCAACTTTTTGTACCGGTTGTCGATACTAGAGTGTGAGAATGATGCTTTATGTACAACATTTAGTTGTCGAAGCGCTGAATTGGGCAATAAAGTTGCATGTTCTACAACATTCATGGAGTAAAGAGCAATAAGCAAGAAGTCAGCTTCCTGACAGCATTATGACTTTTATTCTATATAAATGTTGGTAAACGCATAGCGCTCAAGTGTGATATTTGATACAATTATCAAGTTAATCAACTAGAAATGACCCGTCAAATGGCGGTTTGGGAGGATATAAATGAAAGAGCAACAAATACGCAGAGAAGACGTGGAGCTATTGGCACCCGCAGGTGATTGGAACTGCATGCGTGCAGCGGTAGCAAACGGAGCGGATGCTATCTTTTTTGGCGTAGAGAAGTTTAATGCACGGGCCAGAGCGAACAACTTTCGCATGGACGAGCTGTCGGAAATTATGGCGTTTTTGCATAGCTATGGTGTGAAGGGCTTTTTGACCTTTAATATACTGGTTTTTGAAAATGAATTGTCTGATGCAAAAGAACTGATTGATGCGTGCGTGGATGCTGGCGTGGACGCAGTAATTGTACAAGATTTAGGTTTGGTCAAAATGATCCGCGAAATCTCACCGGATTTCCCGATTCACGGATCGACACAGATGACCATTACTTCGCCGGAAGCGGTCGAGTTTACTAAACCTTTCAGTTTGGAACGTGTGGTATTAGGTCGTGAGAACAATTTGAAACAAATTCGTACGATCGGGGAGCAAGCCCGCTTACCGATGGAAGTATTCGTACACGGTGCTTTGTGTGTTTCCTACTCAGGTCAATGTCTGACCTCTGAAATGTGGGGCGGACGTTCTGCCAACCGCGGTGAATGTGCTCAGGCTTGCCGCCTGCCGTATGATCTGATGGTGGATGGTGAGGTAAAACCTATGGGAGACGTAACTTATTTGCTTTCTCCTAAGGACCTGGCAGCAATTGATCTAATGCCTGAACTGATCGAGGCGGGTGTGACTTCTTTTAAAATCGAAGGTCGCCTCAAAAGCCCGGAATATGTAGCGAATGTAGTTAGTAAGTATCGTAAAGCGATTGATCGGTATTTTGAAGGCGATCTGTCCAAACCTTCGAAGGAGGAGGTGCGCGAGCTGCAACAAAGCTTCTCCCGCGGGTTTACACATGGTTTCCTGGATGGAACGAACAATAAGAAACTGGTAGACGGGACTTTCCCAAAAAGCCGTGGTGTATATTTGGGGACGGTTGAGCAAATTCTGCGTGACGGAGTGGTCTGCCGTATTCATGCACCGCTTAAGCGTGGGGACGGAATTGTTTTTGACGCTGGCGATCCGACGAAAAAAGAAGAAGGCGGTCGTGTCTACGACCTTCGTCGTAAAGGTGTGAAGCTGGAAGGCGAAGCCGGAGAAGGCTGGATCATCGACATCGTAGCCGGTCGTAATGATGTGGATCTTCGTCGTCTAAATGTCGGTGACCGCATTTGGAAGACAAATGACCCTGCGTTAGATAAGGCGCTGCGCCAGACTTATGAAACTGAAAAGCCGTACCGGGTATTTCCGGTACATGTTAGAGTGCAAGGCTGCGTCGGCGAGAAGCTGACGACTTGGTGGACGGACGTTCAGAAGAACGTTACCGTCCGTGTGGACTCGGAGCTCGCGCTGGAAGCCGCGCAAAAGCGTCCGATGGATACCGCGCTGCTGGAAGAACAATTCGGCCGCCTGGGCGGGACCGTGTTCCAGCTTGACGCGTTGGAGTCGCATCTGCAAGGCGACGTCATCGTCCCTATGCGCGAGCTGAACAGCATCCGCCGCCAAGCGGTGGAGCTGCTTGCGGGCGAGCGCCCGAAACCGCCCGTCTATGTGAAACGGGCGATCGAGGTTTACGGCGACGCCACCCACAAGGGCGTCGCTCCGCAGCGCGCTGGTGAAGCGGAGCTCACCGCGCTGTGCCGCAGCCTGCCGCAGGTGCAGGCTGCGCTCGAGGCCGGCGTGAGAAACATCTACGCCGACTTCGAGTTTATCAAGCAGTTCCCGGCAGCGGTAGATGCGGTACGGGCTGCAGGGGCCAGCATAGCGCTGGCCACGCCGCGCATTCATATGCCGGGCGAGAACGGCTACCACGCGAATATTCTTCGCTTGCAACCGGATGCTGTGCTCGTGCGTAATACAGGCGCGTTATATTATTATCTGCGCCGCCGCCAGGAGCAGCCGGATGCTGTGCATCCACGGCTGATCGGTGATTTCTCACTGAATATCGCCAATCATAAAGCAGTGGATTTGTTCCTTGAGGCTGGCTGTGACATAGTAACGCCATCCTATGACTTGAACATTCAACAGATGGTTGATCTGCTTGAACACAGTGATACGTCCCGGATGGAGGTCGTTATCCATCAGCATTTGCCGATGTTCCATACTGAACACTGTGTGTATTGTACCTTTATGAGTGAAGGCACAGACTATACGAACTGTGGTCGTCCTTGTGAAGAGCACCGTGCTTCTTTGCAAGACCGTATTGGAATGTCACATCCAGTTCGTGTGGATGAAGGCTGCCGTAATACCGTCTATAACGCTGTTGAGCAGTCTGGTGCGGAGTATTTGAACAATTTCCGTGACCTAGGAGTATCTTCATACCGAGTGGAGTTCTTGGAAGAGACGCCAGAGCAAGTGGCTGAGGTAATCAGCCTCTACAGTCGCGCTCTGCGTGGTGAAATCTCTGGTACACAAGTATGGAAGAGCCTAAAGGCTACTAATCAACTTGGCGTAACGCGTGGGCAATTGGTAAATGCGAAGTAATAAGAGTTAAAGAAAGGGCTAAGTAACTACCAGGTAGATGCTGGTATTGCTTAGCCCTTTTATTAGATTTGATCTCGCCCTCACCTAAATTTGCATATACTAAAAAGTATATCGTGAGGGTATTCCTTCCCTCTCACTTCAATGGAATAGATATACAAATATAACAAACACTCTGACATAAATGTGCTGTAACTGCTATAATTGAAAGAAATATGCCATTTTAGGGTACATACAGATATGTAAATTGAAAAGAGTATACGATAGAAGGAGTTAATGTGATGAAGATCCGTAAAGCGATTATTCCCGCCGCAGGTCTCGGCACTCGTTTTTTACCTGCGACCAAAGCAATGCCTAAAGAAATGCTTCCGATTGTAGATAAACCGACGATCCAATATATTGTTGAAGAAGCGGTCGCTTCCGGGATCGAGGATATTATTATTGTAACGGGGAAAGGCAAACGTGCGATTGAAGACCACTTTGATAACTCTTTTGAACTGGAATTTAACCTAGCGGAGAAGCAAAAGTGGGAGCTTCTTGAATCTGTTCGTAAATCTTCCGAAATGGCAGATATCCATTACATTCGTCAAAAAGAACCAAGAGGTCTCGGACATGCGATTTGGTGTGCACGTAAATTCATAGGAAACGAACCGTTTGCTGTCCTACTAGGCGATGACATTGTTGAAGCGAACATACCATGCCTCAAACAGATGATTGACATATATGATGAGTATAAATCTTCTATCGTGGGTGTTCAGCCTGTTCCGTGGGAGGAAGTATCCCGGTATGGTGTTGTAGATGGTTCGCCTTTGGCGGAACGTGTCTACAAGGCAAATCGTCTAGTAGAGAAGCCGAAGAGAGAAGAGGCTCCATCGAACTTAGCTATTCTGGGACGATATATTTTAACCCCACGAATCTTCGATATGCTTGGTGAGCAGCAAGTAGGTGTGGGTGGAGAGATCCAACTTACCGATGCGATAGCACGTCTAAGTGAGGTTGAACGAATTATTGCCTATGACTTTGAAGGTAAACGTCATGATGTTGGTGAGAAAATGGGCTTTATCCAGACCACCATTCATTATGCACTTCAACACGAGGAACTCAAAGATGATTTGCTTCGATATATGAAAGAGCTTGTCGAAAGCGAAGCGGCCAAAACAGGGAAATGATTTTAAATAATTACAAAGGAAAATAGCCTCCTACTGTAATCCAGTGAGAGGCTATTTTTTATTCATTAGTTTCTATCTTGGAGTTGCATATTCGCAATTTCTTCGATCTGTGCTGCTTCCGCAGGATCGGCTGCGATCAGCTTATCATACACTGCTTGATCTTGGTTGTTCGTTTTTTGTAATGCGGCGAGGTACCAGCGAGCGATTTCACGATTATTAGCATCTGAGAAATCTTGGCTTAGTACCGATTTTAAAGTAGCCACCGAGGGTTTGAATTGTCTTGACATGTATTGCATTGTTCCAACCTTCAGTGTCACATCCGGAGCAGGAGTCTTGGAAGGATCGTTATCAGCCAATATATGATTGTAGGCCAAAAGCCCAATGACAAAGCCAGCTTTCATGTGTTCTACTCTATCTTCATCATCTTGTTGTGCATAAGCTGCCTGCCCCAAATCAAATGAACGGCTGATTAGTGAACTGTACCAATTTATATCCCACGGAGTTTCGTTGTTCATTATATCCGTGTAATTAGGATCCGAATTAAGCTTCAGAGTGGTCTTCGCTGCATCCTCTTGTCCGGATATAAGTTGCATTTTGCCAACGTTTAAAGCGATAGTTGGCGTTACTGAGAAAGGACGCCCTTGCAGTTGTTCTGGTGGAAGAGTCTTCAGATGTTCAATCCCAGCGAGAACGTGGTTATATGCTTCAAGCTCTTCTGCGAAGTACTTTTCTTTCTTAACTTCATCCTTTTGATTAAGGGCTTGCTGGCCTAATACAAAGGATCGTCTGATTAATTCATCATACCAACTAATATCCCAATTGAACTTATCAGCATTGTCGAGGTATACATTGTATGCAAGGTCACTTTGACCCTTTAAATCATAGTAGCTCGCCATTTGAGCTAAAAGATTTTTGTTGTAGGGCTCATCTTTGAGCGCACGAGTTAATACATTATTTGCTTCAACAAGAAATTGCTCATCTTGCGTTTGGTTGAATACCGTCATATCTAAAGCAGATAAGGAGAGGGCGGATTCAGGATGATTAGGGCGGCTTTTTAAGGCTTTAACCAACGGTGCTTTAATTTCTTCATATGAAGTGCTCACTCTAATTAGATTCTTACCCTTTAGAGCAGCATTATTGGAGCCTATATAGCTGATCGAAAGGAATAACAAGAACACAGTACCTATTGTGAGAGCTGCGAAATATCCAAGCCGAATACCGGCTTTATTCCAATTTTTTCGTAACTTTTTGCTGTCCATCACAACTGCCATCCCAGCCAGTCCAAGGAAGACGAGTATCCCCATGAAGGCATAACTCATATTGAAATCAAGTAAACTGTGCACAAGAATCGATAAAGCAATGATTAGATAGAAGAAACCATTTTCAAAATCATTTTTATCCCGTTTTACATACCCGCGAATATACTTATAGAAAATATACAGAATGAAACCCATAAATACGATAAAACCAAGAATCCCAACTTCGATCAAAAATTGAAGAAAGAAATTGTGCACCTGGCGGCTAGTATAAGGGTTATTCTGATAATGTTCATATAATGAGGACCAGCCTCCACCACCAGCACCAAGGATTGGATAATCCTTAACTACCTTCATGGCATCTTTATAAAAGGTAATCCGTTCAAGTACGCTATGTTGTTGGAAATTGATGTTCTCAAGACGAGTCTCCATATTGTCAGGTAAGATGCTTTTTGCACTCGTACCGATAAGTAAGAAAGCTACAATAGCTACTAGAGCGACAGATCCGAGCGGAATCCAAAGACCTGTTCGTTTACGTGACGACCAATTCTCTAGTTTTGCATACAACCATGGAGCGACAAAACGCTGAATGACCCAAGATAGGCCAGCTACAACTAGTGAAGCTGCTAACAGGTAACCCCAACCTTTTAAAGCGGCAGAAGAAGTGAAACTCGCATTTAACTCTATTCCTAGATTAGTTACGGGTGTTGTAATGAGCAAAGCTACAATACCAGCAACTCCTAAATGTAGAATCCAAAGGATTTGCTGTGCGGGTTTTAGAAATAGAAGCAGAAGTATAAATACCACAGGTAGCAAGACAAGGCCACCACGAGATAAGGTTAACAAGATCGACAAAATGATTGGCGCTAACATAAAGCCATGAGTCAAGGTTCCATACCAATTTTTAGAGCGAATAAGCGCGAATATTGCTACAAATAGAAAAGCCATCAAGAATGCAGCGTATGTGTTCGCATACTGAAAGATCGAAGTCAATCGAAGTCCATTAGAATCGGTCATAACTGCTTCTAAATAAATACTGTTCCGTACAGTGTTTGAGAACCAGCCCACAAGAGAGCCAGCTAATTTACTGCTGCCTAGCCAATTTAAGAGTCCAAAACCCACTATGAAATAAGCAATCGCCAATATAGCATTTTGAATGACAACATTTACTTGCTTTTGCTTCAAGAGATAAAAGGCTATAATGAAGACTGCAACATACATGCTCTGAATAAACAGCATATTCATCGCCATATAATGCGAAACTGCGACAAACAATGATAAAGCGTAGGTCACAGGCAGCAATATAGAAGCTGAAGCTACTAAATCCCTCTGCTCATCAATTTTGAATTTTTTGTAGTATAAGCCAAGGCAGACTAGCAGCAAAAGGCCGCTTAGTAATGCAGATACATAGATTGGCTTTTCGAAGTCTAATTGCTGACCGTTAAATAATCCCACTTGAAATGGGACCCAACACAAAAATAAAATGAAAGCAACAACCAATGCCCAGATCGGGATTGCTATCTTTTCTGCATTTCTCGACTGAGCGGCGTTTTTACCGTATACTGGTTTCGACACGTTATAATCTCCTTTTCCTGTAGGTACGACAATATTTTAGCATATGACTGATTTGAATTAAACTTATATATGATTTGTAAAGTTACTCAATGAAATAGTTAGGGGAAATATGAATGAAGTTATTAAAGCATCTTATTCTTTTAGGTTTTACACTTGTGATTTTCATAGGCTCTTATTACTGTATTGATTTTTATATTAAGGATAATGTTAATCTCTACTTACATATGGATGTTAAATCAGAGATATCAGATGATTATCAGATTTTTTTCTCTACTTCTAATAATGGATGGAATGAGACCGACTCAATAGGCAAACCATACCCACAGCCCGGTATTTGGCAGAGTTTGGAGTTTAAGGTTCCTAAAGGGTTTGCCTTCATTAGAATAGATCCAGGGAATAAAGAAAGCTTGGTTTCCATTAAAAATGTTCACTTTTCTGGAATATCCGACGCCCAAGTAAACTTCAATACGCTAGATTATAAACTAAATCAATTGGAATTGAAAAATATAGATGAGAATAGTGGGCAGATTGATCTTCAGTCTACGGGAAATGATCCATCTATATTGTTCAATATGAGCTCACATATTGAACAATCTCAGCAAGGGAATGATTCAGGACCAAGCATAATTTCATTGATTATCAGTTTCATAGTCGCTGGATTTTGTTACTTCATAGGAAGATTTTCGAAAGAAACTTTTAATTTCGCCCACGATTTTTTGGGAAATAAGAATCTAATAATAAATTTAGCTAAGAATGACTTCAAAACTAAATATGCTTCCTCTTATTTAGGCGTTTTATGGGGATTTATTAATCCTCTTTTGACAATAGTTACTTATTGGTTTGTTTTCCAGGTTGGTCTAAGAAGTGGAGATGTAGGAAACATACCATTTATAATTTGGTTTATTGCTGGAATTATACCTTGGTTTTTCTTTTCAGATGCATTTTCAAGTGCAACTAATGCCTTTACTGAATATAATTATCTAGTAAAAAAAGTTGTGTTTAAAATTGAATTATTACCTTTAGTAAAGGTATTTTCTGCATTTTTTGTACATCTATTTTTCATTGCCTTTATACTTATCGTTTACGCAATATATGGATATTACCCAACCCTTTATAATGCTCAATTAATATATTATGTTTTTTGCCTGTTAATATTAGTGATATCACTTTCGTTTTTCACTTCGGCGGTTGTTCTTTTCTTCAAGGATTTGAATCAAATTATAGCCGTAATATTACAAATGGGATTTTGGTTTACTCCTATTGGATGGTCGGTAACAATGTTATCTGATTTTTGGGGACGAGTGTTTAAGTTAAACCCTATGTTTTATATTGTTCAGGGATTCAGGGATTCTTTAATAGACAATGTATTATTTTTTGATAGACCGTACCAAACAGCTTATTTCTGGTTTTTATGTTTTTTGATGTTAACCTTTGGTCTTAAGGTATTTAAGAAACTTAAACCGCATTTTTCTGATGTACTTTAGGAGTGATGAGATGGACGGGATAATTGATATAAAGAATATAGTGAAATCGTACAAACTATATGATAAACCGATGGATCGTTTTAAAGAAGCTATTCATCCTTTTAAAAAGAATTACCATAAAGAGTTTGTAGCCCTAAATGGGATTACTTTATCAGTAGAAAAAGGCGATGCAATTGGTATACTAGGCAAAAATGGTTCTGGCAAATCTACGCTCTTAAAATTAATTACTGGAGTGTTGACTCCTACCAGCGGTGAGATTGAAATAAATGGGAAGATCTCTGCTATATTAGAGTTGGGAGCAGGATTTAATCCGGAATATACAGGTAGGGAAAATATTTATTTAAATGGATTAATGATGGGATACACCAGAGAAAAAATGGATGAAAAAATCGGCGCTATAATTGATTTTGCAGATATTGGGGTTTTTATAGATCAAGCGGTTAAAGTCTATTCCAGCGGAATGTTTGCAAGACTAGCCTTTGCTGTTTCGATAAATGTAGAACCAGATATTTTAATAGTAGATGAAGCCTTGGCTGTAGGAGATGCAAGGTTTCAGACAAAGTGTATTGATAAAATGAAAGAATTAAAAAGCAAAGGGACGACTATATTATTTGTCTCACATGCTTCCGAACAAGTGAAACGGTTTTGTAATAAAGCGGTGTGGATTAAGAACGGAAGAATTGAGGCAGAAGGCGATTCTAGCGAAGTTGTTGATTTATATGAAGATTACATGAGATATAGTAATTTGGAAAATAGTGATGACGTTATTGAGCTGAAGGAGTCAGCGGAAGTATCACACGATGATTTTGTTATTCCAAGTAACCCAGACATTCTATCATTGATTACTAAGGTGAATATTAATAAAAATAAGTTCAAAACGTTTGATGAAGTTGAAGTTGAGGTTGAATATGAAGTTTATGAAAAGACAATTCCAGGCTTATTAGTAGGGGTTGCGCTCTATACTCCTGATAGAGAATATATATTTGGCCCGAATACCCATCTAGAAAAAGTTAAGATTCCTGATATTAGGGGTAGGCATAAAGTGAAATATGTAATACCAAGTTTGCCATTACTTGGTGGGACGTATCAACTAGATGTAGGTCTTTTCAATAATGAAGGAATAGTTTGTTTAGATTATAAGCAAGATGTAGTTAGTTTTAATATTACGAATAAATATTTCTCTGAAGGACTTGTTTATATCAATCATAAATGGGAAATATTAAATTGATTTTTCATATCTAGATTGGAGTGTTTAAGCATGGTTGTTCCATTTGATCAATATCAAAGATATAAAAATGCAGCTGATCTTATTAATTTAATACGTGAAGACAATAAGGCTTTCTCGATCTTAGAAGTTGGGGCTAATGAGCATAAAAACTTAGAAAAGTTCCTTGTAACTGACAAAATAACTTATTTAGATATCATAGTACCAGAAGAACTTAAAAGTGATCCTTCTTATATTGAAGGGGACGCAACAAATATGCCAATTGAGACTGATACGTTTGATTTAGTAATTGCCCTTGATGTATTTGAACACATAAGTCCCTTACTCAGGCAGAATTTTATTTCTGAGTTAATGAGAGTTTCTAAACATGGGTTTATTTTGGCAGCACCTTTCAATACTACTGGTGTGGAAAATGCAGAAATTCGAGCAAATAAATATTTTGAGACTATGTATGGATTTAATTATCAATGGCTTGAAGAGCATCGCCAAAATGGTCTACCCGAAGCAGGGCAACTTATAGATTTTCTTAATGAAAAACAATGGCCATATCTTCATTTTACCCATGGAAGAGTTGATATATGGGAGAAAATGATTAAAATTCATTTTTTGGCAACTGGTAGATCGTCATTATACTCTTATAGAGAATCCATTGATGATTATTATAATACTAATATATATCAAAACGACTTTAACGGGCCCTGCTACAGAAATTTTTTCTTTGTATCTGAAAATCTCAATATGATTAAAAAAACAATGAAAATGATTGATACTAAAAATGAGAATCCAGTTAGTGTAAATGTACTTGAAAATCTGGATAATCTTGAAAAAGATTTGATTAATTTAAGTGTTTATGACCTAACACATAAAGAATTAATATCTAAAAATTTTGAATTAAAACAAAAGGACGAATTGATTGAAAAAGTCTTATATGATGTGAAACAAAAAGATGAATTGATTGAAAAATTTACAAATGAAATGCAAAATAAAGAGGAACTATTACGAAGAAAAAATGCAATAAATGAAGAATTAAATGATCTTATAACAATGAAAGAACAAGATTACAAACGTTTGGAATCAGAAAAACAGTTAGTATCTACAGAAAATCTCTCTCTCTTAGAACAAGTAGAGATTTTGCATACTGAAGTGAATCTGTTGAAGGAAGAAAATTCTCATAAAGATAATTACGTTCAACAGTTAGAACTTATATCTCAGCAGCTTAGAATAAAAAATAGAATCAAAAAGATAGTGCCGAAGAAGTTGAGAAGTAAAATTAAGTTTGGACAAACTGTATTTAAGAAATTAAAAGACAACCCGTCTTTAGCAAAGAAAGGAATTAATGAACTACGGAGGAATGGATTTAATTCCCTGAATAGTAAAATGCATTCTGCTGTCACGGTTAGTGAGTTAACATCAGATTATGCATACCAAGATATTAATCTTGAGGAAATTGAAGAGCTTAAGATAGAAATAGAAAAGTTTACTTACCGTCCTTTAATATCAATAATTATTCCAGTTTATAATGTTGAACCAAAGTGGTTGGAAATTGCAATTAACTCAGTAAAAGAGCAATTGTATTCATTCTGGGAGATCTGCATCGTAGATGATAGCTCTGATAATATTAATACAATCAAATATTTAGAAGGTATTGATGATCCGAGAATTAAAATTAAGACTTTGAAAATAAACTCGGGGATATCAAGTGCTTCTAATGAAGCTGTCTCATTAGCAGAAGGCGAGTATATTGCGTTATTGGATAATGATGACGAAATCACAAGGGACGCGTTATATCAAGTCGTCAAATCCCTTAATAAAGAAAAATCAGATATTTTATATTCTGATGAAGATAAAGTCGATGAGTATGGTAAGAAAAAGTGTCCTCTTCATAAACCAGACTGGTCTCCTGATTTATTACGGTCACAAATGTATATTGGTCATTTTTTGGTCTTCAAAAGGGAACTGTTCCACGAAGTGGGTGGGTTTAGAACTGAGTTCAACGGTAGCCAGGACTATGATCTCGTTCTAAGGATGAGTGAGAGATCATCGAAAATTCATCATATTCCCAAAGTTCTTTATTCATGGAGGGAATTAGAGACTTCTACAGCTTTGAACCCATATTCTAAACCTTATGCGCATACTGCGGGACTTGCTGCTTTAAACGAACACTTAGTGAGGGTTTTTGGTGAAGGTAACGCTTATGCTACTGAAGATGAGCATTTATTTGTTTATGATAGTAGATATAAAATCAAAACAATAAAGGCTAGTATCATTATTCCTACAAAAGATAAAATTGAACTATTGGAACCTTGTGTTTCAAGCATTATTCAAAAAACAAAGTATCCAGATTACGAAATTATTATTGTTAATAACAATTCAGTCGAACAAGAAACATTAGATTGGTTTAAACAACAAAATGATAAAAATGTAAAGATTATTGATGCTAATTATGATTTTAATTGGTCGAAACTAAATAATCATGGAATAAAGGAAGCGAGTGGCGAAGTATTTATATTTTTAAATAATGATACGGTAGTTATTAAAGAAGACTGGTTACAGCGATTAGTTGAGAAGGCTCAACGTGATGATGTTGGAACTGTTGGAGGCTTACTCCTATATGAAGATAAAACAATTCAACATGCTGGAGTTGTAATTGGTTTAGGAGGATGGGCCGATCATATCTTTAAAAGTATGGCGCCAAATCATTTTGGTTCTCCGTTTATATCGCCCATGGTCACTAGAAATGTAATTGCTTCTACTGGGGCATGTCTCGCGATATCAAAGAAGACTTTAGATAAAATCGGATTATTTAATGAAGACTTCATCATATGCGGTAGCGATGTTGAAATCTCATTACGTGCACTCCAACATAATTTAGTCAATATTTATGATCCACACGTAAGGCTATATCACTTAGAATCGAAATCAAGATCTTCTTATATACCACCAATTGATTTTGAATTATCAGCATTATTCTATGGACCGTATTTGAAGAGTGGGGATCCTTACTTTAATAAGAACTTAAGCTTGAATAGTCTTGTACCAAAATTATCTCAAGGAGAATGATGACAATGTCTAGGTTAATTGAACATATTCTTAGAAAGGCGAAAAATAATAAGGTGATCAAAAAAGCATATCAATCCACTGTGAACTCTTATTTGAATTCCCACATTGGTGAAATTACGCCCTTTAACCCGCGAAGTACTTCATTTGAAAAAAGACGGATAAATTTACTCGTACCTTCGATTAATCAAGAACATTTATTTGGTGGCATATCAACTGCCATCAATTTTTTTGACCAGTTGTATAAATATGAACAAGACTCTTTTAGACGGATTATTACTACTGATGCAGCGCCAAATAGTGAGGACTTACTGAAATTTTCAGGGTATACTCACGTTTCTAGTGAAAATGATGTGGATGGCAACTCTCAGATAGTTTCTTTCAATGATAGATATAATAAAACAATACCCGTTGGGAAAGAAGATATATTTATCGCCACTTCTTGGTGGACAGCATATTTTGCTCAAAGAATAGTGAAATGGCAAGCGGAGTTTTACAATCAAAAACCGAAGCGAATAATTTACTTCATTCAGGATTTTGAGCCTGGATTCTATTCTTGGTCAAGTCAATACTCTCTTGCTCTAAGTACTTATTTATATAAGGGAGAGCAAATTGCGGTATTTAACTCTAGTTTGCTGAAAAATTTTTTCAACAATCATGGTTACAAATTTACAGAGGAATACTATTTTGAACCTAAACTTAATTCATCGTTAAAAAAACATTTGATATCATTTGATAAGATGGAAAAGAAAAAGAAAATACTGATATATGGCAGGCCTTCAGTGGCCAGAAATGCTTTCGCTTTAATTGTGGAATCGTTAAGAATCTGGGTTTGGACCCAGCCTAATGCGGATCAGTGGGAAGTGATTTCAGCAGGTGAGCATCATAGTGATGTGGAAATCGGAAATGGAGTTGTAATAAAATCTAAAGGTAAAATGTCTCTTGAAGACTACGCCAATGAATTAAAGGAGAGTGCATTAGGTGTGTCTTTAATGATTTCCCCTCATCCTAGTTATCCTCCATTAGAAATGGCACACTTTGGAATACTAGTCTTAACAAACAACTATGAGAATAAGAATCTTTCAGAATTACATCATAATATATATTCCCTTGATAATATAAGTCCAGATTCAATCGCTGCACAACTTACTAAGCTGTGTACTGAGTTTGAGGGGAATAAAAAGGCTGGGGATAAAGAAAGTATGGCGGATTATCTGAGTGAAGGAGAGCAATTCTTATTTATACAGGAATTATCAGAAAAGTTGAAATGAATTTGAGTGAATGCCAAATCCTTTAAAAATATTCGAAAATAAGATGAAGTGGGGATTTTTTTCGATGAAATTATTTTTTCATAATAAAGTACTTAATACTCAGAAGGTACTTTTTGCGTTTTTTATTCTGATTTCTGCAATATATTTTTCAAACGTTATATTTGAAAATAAGGATTTTTTCACGAAGATTAATCAAGATAAGGCCATGATTATTAGTCAAGAAAAAACGGATGATATCATTGGGGAAATACAAGATGAAATGACGATCACGCAGAAATTCGAGGTGAATGGTCAGGCCAATTTAGAAATCAAGATACCATTTGGGACTTTTAAAAGAGCCAATACCGGAGAACTATACTTTGATTTAAAGGAAAATGGCCAGGTAATAGAGCATAAGATTTTTGACGTTTCCCAACTTCCGGATAGTCAGGATATTTCCATAGAAATACCGAATAGTGATAATGATTCCAAAAAGAGATTGTTAGAATTTGAGATTAAAAGTAAAGGCTTATCTGGGGGGAATTCTGTAACATTATGGAGAAGCAATAATCAATTAGGGGAATTCTTTATTAATGATCAGATTCAAGATGGAAGTATTTATTTTAAGTTATTTGCTAGTAATACAACGGCTGCGTTAACTAACGGAACATTTTACTTATTATTAATTTCTTTTTTATTGCTATTTGTTGTTGTTACTTTACTTATATTTAAATTTAGAGGGAATGTTCAAAAGATATTTGTAATTCTTTCATTATCAATAGGATTATTTTTTGTTGTTATTTTTCCACCCTTTGAACATTTGGACGAGTTGGATCATTTCTATAGAGCGTATGAAGTTTCAGAAGGGAAATTCATTAATCAAACGGTTAACGGAGAACTTGGAAATTATATACCTACGAGCTTAATCTCAACTGTTAATAAAGTGAGGTATGTCCATTATACTGGGTATCAATATAATGTTGTGAAAGATACATTTTCTATGGAATTGAATCCTCAAGAGCGAGTTTTTCATAGGAATTATGCATCTATATATTCACCAGTTCTTTATATACCTCAGGCATTGGGCGTTCTCTTAGGGAGAATCTTTAATTCACCTCCAATAATGATGCTTTATTTAGGTAGATTATTTAACTTTCTTGCTTATGTTATAACTGTTTTTTTCTCGTTAAAAATATTACCATTTAAGAAAAATCTGCTTCTTGTAATAGCTCTATTGCCCATGACTCTTATTCAAGCAACATCACTTTCGGCAGATGCTCTTATGATTGGATCCTCATTTTTGTTTATCTCAGTTGTTCTTAACTTAGGGTACAATAAAAAAATACTTGAAATAAACACTAAGGATTTTTGGATATTAACTACAGTGGGTATGTATATGTCGATTTCAAAACCAGTTTACCTTCCCTTGTTGCTTTTGATATTTGCTATACCTTATCAAAAATTTGGGGATAAAATTAAATATACAAAAAAAATTCTTATTATATTGGTAAGCTCTCTGCTGCCAATGTTGATTTGGAATTTGCTTAATTTAAAAAATTTAGCGGTCCCTGACGTTCGTGGAGATACAGGAATTTCCCCAAGTAACCAAGTGCATTATGTATTAACTCACCCTTTCCGCTATATTAAGACTATGTTTGATACCTTAATAAGTCTAGGTGATTCGCAGTTTATGGGCATGCTTGGAAAGGCAGTTACAAATTATGGATATTCACTTTCTTCTTCTTTAGTTTTTGGTTTTATTTTTTTATTACTTTTCACCGCTATACTTAAGAGTAGTGATTATGAAAGAGACTCTTTAACTATAAATGTTAAGGGAAAACTCATTTTTGTTGTAATCATAGTAGGTGTTATTATCTTAACTTATACAGCTCTATATACGGGCTACACTACTGTAGGCAACAATCTTATTCTTGGTATTCAAGGCAGGTATTTCATTCCTGTTTCTCCTCTACTATTTCTTATAATCTCATCGAATAATATTGTAATTAAAGATAAAAAGATTGATATATATGTGATTTTATCTTTGTGTTTATTATTGTTTATAGTATTGCTGAATTATATCCTTAAAATCAATGGAGCAATCCCTTTTTAAAAAGTTAAGAATCAGACTAATGTTTTTGCAATTGCTTTGTTGTTAAGCTATGACATATTTGTATTGATTATTTGAGCTTTTCTAAATCTCATTGAAAGGATAGTGAATTAATGAAAGTACTTGGGATCATCCCATGTTTCAATGAAGAGGAAAATATTGAAGCGTTAATTAATGAGTTATCTGGTTATTCAGATATTTTAGATTTTGTTATTATCAATGATTATTCAACTGATTTGACTTCTGTTATATGTGAAAAAAATAATGCTAATGTAATAAATTTACCGTGCAATCTAGGTATTGGAGGTGCTGTTCAGACAGGGTATATCTATGCCAAAAAGAATAATTATGATATTGCTATACAGATTGATGGTGATGGGCAACATAATCCGGCATATATCAAAAACTTAATAGAACCCATAGTAAAAGATGGATTTGATTTTGTAATCGGTTCAAGATTTATTGAAAAAGAAGGGTTTCAATCATCGATTACTAGGAGAATTGGTATAGTTTATTTCTCGGGTTTATTGAAGTTGTTGGCCAAACGCAATGTAAGTGACCCAACTTCAGGATTTAGAGCATGTAACAAAAAAGTAATTGATTTTTTCGCAAACAATTATCCAACAGATTATCCTGAACCAGAATCTATTATGGCTCTTAGCAGAAATGGATACAGAATAGCAGAAATACCTGTTCAAATGAGGGAACGTAGTGGTGGAACTTCATCAATTAAGTCGTTAAAATCAATTTATTATATGATTAAAGTTACTCTTGCTATTATTATTGACTTTACAAGAAAACATCAAGTTACTTAAGGATGGGGTTATATTGTTCCCTTTAAAATTACAAATTTCTCTTATTTTCTTATGTTTGATTTTACTGTTTTTTTTAATTAATATGATTAAAAAGTATGAATTACAATTAAGATACGCACTTTTATGGATTTTGGTCGTTATTGTTATGTTAGTGATTTCTCTAGTGCCTCAAATCGCATTTTATTTTACGAATATATTTGGTTTCCAAGCACCTTCAAATTTTGTGTTTTTAGTGGGTATACTTTCTGGATTGGTGATTATATTCGGGCTAACCGTGTCTATTTCAAATTCATCTATAAAAGTACGTCAAATGTCCCAAGAAATTGGTTTATTAAAACAACAAATAAACAACTTGGAAGTCAAAATTAATAACTTAAATGAAGAAATTACAACGGAGAGAAGAATGGTGAGAGGTGAATAGGAAAAGACTTTTATATGTTGTTTTGGGAACAGTAGTCTCTCTGATACTCTTAGTATATGTTGAAAATAATTTTAGTAATGTGAATTACTATTATTTTATTATCGGAATTCTTGTGTACTCTTTAGTGCTCTTACTGAGGTCTTTTAAATTAAATAAAATTATGAGAGTATATACGAATATTAGTTTTAAGGAAACTGTATCATTAACCGCGTCTAGTCAACTAATGGGGGCTTTTATCCCAGGGCGAGCCGGAGAAATCCTTGTATCAGCTTATCTGAAACTTAAGTACACAGTGGATATATCGAAGGTTCTACCCATTTTATTTCTCGATAAAATTATAGAATTACTCTGTGTCTTGTTATACTCATTATTTGCAGTTTTTGTAATTAGTGAAGGCCTACTTTCCTTTTTGAATGATAGTATAAAAGGAATTCAAGATAATTATCTACTGATATCTATTGTAATAGTATTTGTATTCTTGTTGTTATTAATAATGTATAAGATTCTTGGACCCAAATTAAAGAATGTACTATCAAATATAAAACAGAGTTTGTTAATCCCGATAAAGAACCCTAAGTTAGGTATTATTATTATTGCAACATCTTTATTAACTATTATATCTGAGTATTTTTATTTATATTTTATTTTCCATGCATTCAATATTGAAATTACAATAGCAAAAGTTATTCTTGTACACTCTTTAGGGATGATTGTCGGTGTATTAAGTATGATACCGGGGGGCCAAGGTAGTACGGAAGTTACGATGCTGGCGGTATTACATTTTTGGGGTTACACAACACTCACTGTGATCTCTCCAATCTTAGCAAGTAAGTTTTTAACTTATTTTATATTGGCATTGTACGGGCTACCCTTATTACCGTATAGTGTGTCAGTACTAAAAGAAAGGAAAAAACGTTCTAGAAAGAAGATGAGTAATGAATAAGTTGGTATCTATTATTATAGTCAATTTCAACGGAGCGGAATATATTGTAGATTGTCTAGAGTCTTTGATTAATCAGACGTATGAGAATTTCGAAGTTATTGTATTAGATAATAACTCTGCTGACAATTCAGTAGAATTGATAAAAAAATATCCCTTTGTAAAACTGATAGAATCAACTGAAAATCTGGGATTTGCAAAGGGGAATAATGAAGCAATTAATCATTCTAAGGGCGAATATATTGCTCTACTGAATAATGATGCTAGAGCTGACTCAGAATGGTTAGAAAAGTTAGTAAATGAACTTGAACGAAATACTGAACTTGGAAGCTGTGGTTGTAAAATTATTTCTCACTATGATCCAGATGTCATGGATTCTGCTGGCCTACTTGTAAATGCAAGCGGTATGTCACGAGGTAGGGGGAGAAATGAGAATGTACTAAAATATAATGTTTCTGAACCCATTCTTATACCTAGTGGATGTGCTGCTATGTATAGAAGAAAGGCTCTTGATGAAGTAGGGTTATTTGATGAGGATTTTTTCTGTTACTGTGAAGATACAGATTTAGGATTTCGTCTCCAAATTGCTGGCTGGAAATGTTTATATGTAGGGGATGCAATTGTATATCATAGATACTCTGCGTCATCTGGAAAGTACTCTCTTTTTAAAACCTATTTGGTTGAACGTAATCATTATTGGTTTGTTATGAAGAATTACCCTCTATATTTGGTATTACTAAATCCCATTTATACAATAAGACTGTATCTATTTCAGTTGTATAATATGTATAAGGAGAAGGGGGCGACTAATGAGTTAATGAATAACTCCTCAAAAAAGGAGTTGTTTCTAACTTTATTAAAAGCACACAGGGATGTATGGGGAAAACTCTTTATAATGATGAAAAAGAGATCGGATATAAATAAAATAAAAAAAGTCGATAATAAACAAATTAAAGAGTGGATTAAACAGTATGGAATTTCATTTTCGGATTTGTTTAAGTCCTAAAAGTTGGAGGTCACCTAATGAAAGGCATCATTTTAGCAGGAGGTACAGGCTCACGCCTTTACCCTTTAACCAAAGTAACAAACAAGCATCTTCTTCCCGTGGGCAAATACCCAATGATTTTTCATTCGGTTTATAAATTAAAGCAAGCTGATGTAACAGACATACTAATCGTTACTGGTAAAGAACATATGGGTGATGTAGTGAATTTATTAGGCAGTGGCCATGAAATGGGTGTTTGCTTTACTTACAAAGTACAAGATGAAGCAGGTGGAATTGCGCAGGCATTGGACTTGGCAGAGCAATTTGTCGGAGATGATCAAATGATCGTTATCCTTGGCGATAATGTATTTGCTGACGATATTGCTCCGTATGTGCGTAATTTCCGTGAACAAAGGACAGGTGCGAAGATTTTAATACAAGAAGTTTCTGATCCTAAGCGTTTTGGTGTACCTGAACTAGATGGAAATCAAATCATTTCTATTGTAGAGAAACCAGTTATGCCTAAATCAAACTATGCAGTAACAGGCATTTATATGTTCGATAGTGAAGTGTTTAATATTATCAAAACGATTACTCCTTCTGCACGTGGAGAATTAGAGATTACAGACGTTAACAATGCATATATCAAACGTGGAGAATTGACATTTGATATTCTACAGGGCTGGTGGACGGATGCAGGTACACATGCCTCATTAGCTAAAGCACATAACTTGGCTCAAGACCTTCTCTTTGGTGAAGAATTCGGAAAACTGAAACTTTAGATGTGAAGGAGCTTTGCAATATGAAAGTTACACCTCTACAACTACAAGGCGCTAGTATACTAGAACCTGTAGTTCATGGCGACAACCGGGGTTTTTTTATGGAAAGCTACAACGAAGAGATAATGCATAAACTCGGTATAACTTACAATTTCGTTCAAGACAATCAATCCCTCTCCGCAGAGGTTGGGGTGTTACGTGGGCTGCACTACCAGTTGACCCCTAAAGCGCAAACAAAGTTAATCCGCGTCTTATCCGGTGTGATTTACGATGTTATCGTAGATATCCGTCGTAATTCCCCTACATTTGGTCAATGGGTCGGAGTAATTCTTAGCGAATATAATAAACGTCAACTACTGGTGCCTATAGGCTTCGCACATGGTTTCTGTACGTTGGTACCTAACACCCAAGTATTATATAAGGTGGACGAATATTATTCCCCTGAAAATGATCGCGGCATATTATGGAATGATCCAGCCTTAGGTATTGATTGGCCGATTTCTAGTCCGGTATTGTCGGATAAGGATCAACGTCATCCATTACTGAAAGATGCGGAAATAAACTTTGATTAAAAGTGGAAAGCAAAAACTTAAATATAATCTCAAAGAACAAAAGGTGGGCTATAAATGAAACTGCTAGTTACCGGCGGAGCTGGGTTTATCGGCAGCAACTTTGTGCTGTATATGCTGCAACAACACCCTGATTACGAAATCGTTAATGTAGATGCGTTGACGTATGCAGGCAATCTAGAGAATCTGAAAGCAATTGAGAACCATCCTAATTACACTTTTGTAAAGGCTGATATTACTGATGTTACTGCGATGGATGAACTGATTAGCCAGGGTGTCGATGTCGTTGTTAATTTCGCGGCTGAATCGCATGTGGATCGGAGTATTTTAGAGCCGGAAGTGTTTGTGAAGACGAACGTACTTGGAACACAAGTGCTTTTGGATGCGGCGAAAAAATACAGTATCACTAAATTTGTTCAAGTATCTACGGATGAGGTATATGGATCACTGGGAGCGACTGGATTATTCACCGAAGAAACTCCTTTAGCTCCTAATAGTCCATACTCAGCAAGTAAAGCAGGCGGAGACTTACTAGTACGTGCATATCACGAAACGTTTGGACTGCCAGTGAATATTACCCGCTGCTCAAACAATTATGGCCCGTACCAATTCCCGGAAAAGCTTATTCCGCTGATGATTTCCCGTGCACTTGCTGATCAAGCGTTGCCTGTTTATGGCGATGGAATGAATATCCGCGATTGGTTGTATGTTGAGGATCATTGCAGCGCGATTGATCTGGTTATTCACAAGGGTGTGAACGGCGAAGTCTACAACATTGGTGGTAATAATGAACGTACGAATGTGCATATTGTAAACACGGTGTTGCAGGAACTAGGCAAGCCCGATTCTTTGATTACTTATGTCCAAGACCGTCCAGGTCATGATCGCCGTTATGGTATCGATCCAACTAAGATTATGAATGAACTGGGATGGAAGCCGAAACATACGTTTGAAACAGGTATTAAAGAAACTATACAATGGTATCTCAATAACCGCGAGTGGTGGACCCGTATTCAATCTGGGGAATACCAAAAATATGCTGAACAGCAATATGGTGATCGTTTAGGCGACTCATTGTAATTTTGATACGGAGGTAAACTAGCTATGAAGGTACTTGTTACAGGTGCGGCCGGACAACTAGGTCAGGACGTAGTTTTACTGCTCCAGCATCAAGGTCACGAAGTGTTGGCTTGCGATCGTCAGGAGATGGATATTACTGATCTGGATCAGTGTATCCAAGTTATTGGCGGGTTTGGACCGGATGCGGTTATTCACTGTGCTGCTCATACGGCAGTAGATGCGGCAGAAAGTGATATTGATGCAGCTTATTTAATTAATGCTACTGGCAGCCGAAATGTAGCGCTAGCTTCTGAAAAAACTGGGGCTAAGCTGGTGTATATTAGCACGGATTATGTGTTTGATGGTATGGGAGCACAGCCTTACCATGAATATGATAATACAGACCCTAAGAGTATATACGGCAAATCGAAACGTGCGGGTGAGGTACTCGTTCAATCCCTCACCTCTAAGTATTTCATCGTACGAACATCATGGGTGTACGGCAAATACGGGAATAACTTTGTCAAAACAATGCTAAAGCTTGGTCAAGAAAAGCCAATGCTTCAAGTTGTTGATGACCAAAAAGGTTCGCCTACTTATACAGTCGATTTAGCTCGATTCTTGCTTGAGCTTGTTCAAACTGAGAAGTATGGTGTATACCATGCGTCAAATAGCGACTCTTGTACCTGGTTTGAATTTACACAGGCGATCTTTGCAGAGGCTGAGGATATTTTGGGTTTTAAATTCACTGCTGCGCTTGAACCGTGTGCCACGGAACAGTTTCCAAGACCTGCACCACGTCCTCGGAATTCGGTGATGGAGCATCTGTCCATACGTACGAATGGTTTTGAGGACATTCGACCTTGGCGTGAAGGCTTGAGAGATTTCCTCTTAGAGTTAAAAGAATAGAACAATACCAATTGAAACTCCCATATCGTTTATAACGATGCGGGAGTTTTTTGTGTTCTTTCGTTATAATAAGAAGGAAGTAGGTAGTTAATAAGAAATTACAAAGTCGAGGATACTCATGAATAACAAAACAGTTAGTGTACATATCGTCACCTACAACAGTGCGGATGATATTATAGATTGCTTAGAGGCAGTAATGGCACAGGATTATCCTATTGAGAAAATTGTTGTTGTGGACAATGCGTCTTCGGACGATTGTGCAGAGAAAGTGAACACTTTCTTTAACATGGTCGATACTATCAATTCACAAGCTAACAAGGAAGCGCCCACGAGCCTTCTACTTATCCAAAATCAAAAAAACACAGGCTTCGCCCCAGCTCATAACCAAGCTATAGCTGCTACAGAAACAGATTACATACTAGTCCTTAATCCGGATTTGACGCTCGCTCCAGACTATATCTCCAGACTAATCACACAGATGGAGAATAATCCACAGATCGGCAGCGCCACAGGTATGCTTTTGCTAAAGGCTGATCACGGATCAGTGGATAGCACTGGTCTTCAGATGAACAAGGCACGTCGTGCGTTTGACCGTGGTGCGGGGGAGCCAGCAGAACTATGGAAACAGTCGGGTACAGTATTTGGTGTATCTGGGGCGGCGGCGATGTATTCTCGACGGATGATTGAAGACGTTAGTGTTGATGGGGAGTTTTTTGATGCAGATTTTTTTGCATATAAGGAAGATGTGGATGTGGCTTGGAGAGCACAGCTATTTGGCTGGCAGGGGTATTATGATGCTGAGGCAATTGGGTATCATGAACGTGGGTGGAAAACGTCTGGCCGTAGTACCAAACCAATGTTCATCCGGCGAATATCTTACATTAATCGCTACAAAATGATCTACAAGAATGAATCGGCTCGAACTATGCTGAAGACAATTTTGATTTCCCTTCCCTATGAAATTGCCGCGCATGGTTATATGCTTCTGAGAGAGCCAAAGTTAATCGTAGTGTGGAAATCCTTTTTCACTCAGCTCCCAGCGTTAAAAAAGAAACGAAAATATATACAGACCATCGTAAAAGAGCGAAAGAACACGTAAATCAAACAGTATCTGGAAAAACCTCCCTGAAAGGTCATCTCATCTCAGGGAGGTTTTATGTTATAATAATTGTCGGTAGATTACTATATTTGTCAGGAGCGTTACGCAGTGAATGTAGATGTAAGCATACTTATTGTCAATTACAACACGTGTCGCCTGACGATGGACTGTATCAGGTCGGTATATGACTCAGAAACGAACTATTCCTATGAGATTATTTTGATAGACAACAATTCCCATGATGATTCGGTAGAGATGATTGGTAGAGAGTTTCCAAGTGTCATGTTGATCGCAAATAACGACAATGTCGGTTTTGCCCGTGCAAATAATCAGGGGATGGAAGCTTCATCCGGACGGTATGTACTATTGCTCAATTCAGATACGGTGGTACGCAGGGATACGCTGGAGACGATGATCTCCTTTATGGATGGTCGTCCCGATGTTGGGGCGTCAGGATGTAAGATTATATTGCCAGATGGGTCGCTGGATAAAGCGTGTAAGCGAGGATTTCCTACACCGTCAGCTTCCTTCTATTATGCTTTTGGTTTCAGTAAGTTGTTTCCGGATCGACCGAAGTTTAACGGTTACCAGTTAGGTTATCTGGACCCTGATCTTGATTACCCGATAGATTGTCTGGTGGGTGCGTTTATGCTGCTGCGGCGGGAGATGATTGATCAGGTAGGCGGCTTAGATGAAGAGTTTTTTATGTACGGTGAGGATTTAGACTGGTGCTATCGTATTAAAGAAGCTGGTTGGGAGATTTATTATTATCCGAAGACCTCCATCGTACATCTCAAAGGCGGCAGTGCCAGACGTAGACCGTTTAAGATCGTCTATGAATTTCACCGGGCAATGATATTATTTCACCGTAAGCATTATAGCAGGAAGTACAACAGTATTATAAATGGAACAGTATATGCTGGTGTTGGTGTGAAGTTTGCCCTGTCCCTCTTGCGGAATGCCCTAATCTTTCCTAAAGCAGTTCCATCACCTGCACAGAGTCTTAGCTCTGCTACGGAAACAGGCGCTCGTAACGATAAGAATACTGAGGTGAGATTATGATTCGGCGGAATCAGAAATTTTTGACACAGCTCTATATGGTTGCTGACTTTCTTGTCATCCAACTGTCCTTTTTAGCGGCTTGGTGGATCAAGTTCAAGAGCGGATGGATGGAATCTTATAACACGCTGCCTGTAGAGTCTTACGCTTATTGGAGTATGATTTATGGCGTAGTAGCTGTCTTAATCGGTATCCTTTTATCGCTTTATTTGCCTAAGCGTAAGAAACGTTTTGTCGATGAGTTTATTAAGATTTTTCAAGTGCATATCATGAGCATCTTCATCCTGCTCGGTCTAATGTTTTTCGTGAAAGAAATTGATATCTCCCGTACATATCTGGCTATTTATATGGGATTTAATGTTCTTTCCATTATGCTTTACCGTTATGTGTTGAAGAAGATGCTTAAATCTTTTCGAGAAAAGGGCTTCAACCGCCAATTCGTGCTTATCATCGGCGCTGGTACACTCGGCAAAAGATTCTACAACAATTTGGAACAATATCCTGAGCTTGGATATGAAGCCATTGGCTTTTTAGACGATTACCATACTTGGGATGGGATTGAGGAGCAACGGTATAAACCGATCCTGGGAACGGTCGATCAGTTATCCGGAATGCTGGAGATGCTGCCTGTGGACGAGGTTATTCTTGCTTTGCCGCTCGATGCGCATTCTAAATATCCTTCGATTATTGCGGCCTGTGAAAAAGCAGGGGTACGCACATTGATTATTCCGGATTTCTTTGATTATTTACCGGCGCGTCCTTACTTTGATAACTTTGCAGGTATGCCAATGATTAATGTTCGTGATATTCCACTGGATATGACGGGGAATAAGATGGCAAAACGTTTGTTTGATATCGTGTTCTCTCTATTCGCTATTATTATGATATCTCCCGTGATGCTGATCGTAGCTCTCGGCGTACGTCTTACCTCACCGGGACCGATCATATTCCGGCAGGAACGGGTGGGACTTAATCGGCGTAATTTTATGATGTATAAGTTTCGTTCAATGAAGCTGCAGCAGGACGGGGAAGAGGATACAGGTTGGAGTACGCGGGAAGATCCTCGTAGAACTCGATTTGGAACCTTTATCCGTAAGACAAGTCTGGATGAGCTTCCGCAATTTTTTAATGTATTACTCGGTCATATGAGTGTAGTTGGCCCACGGCCAGAACGACCATTTTATGTAGAACAATTCCGTGATGAAATTCCGAAGTATATGGTGAAGCACCATGTGCGTCCAGGAATTACGGGCTGGGCACAGAGCAATGGGCTGCGCGGGGACACTTCAATTGAGGAACGGATTAAGCACGATATTTTCTATATCGAGAACTGGTCCTTACTGTTCGATATTCGAATTATTTTCAAAACGATTCGCAACGGCTTCGTTAACAAAAACGCATATTGAGACCTGCACTTATTTAGATTTGTGAAATTTTAATAATACCCCGTTTTGCCACTGGCAGAGCGGGGTATTAATTTTCTAATCTAAACTTTGCAAAGGAAACCCACAACTATGAATAAGAAAAAGATTATTGCAACCGTAGTAATGATTGTCGCACTAATAATAATTCTTGTAATAACGTTGAACAAAGAGGAAGAGCAACAACCCGCGAGCGGTTTTGAAACGCACAGAATCGTTGCACATGCCATGGGGGGAATTAACGGCTACACGTATACCAATGCTTGGGAGGCCTTTGTCGCTAACTATGAACGGGGAACTCGCGTATTTGAAGTTGATTTTTTGTTATCGAAGGATGATAAGTTGGTTGCTCGGCATGAATGGACAGGCAATATGAGCAAGCTTTTAGGTCAGTTGGAGGTTCTCCCTGCTAATAAACAGGGTGTGGCACTAGATTACGAGGAATTTATGGACAGCCCCATCCTGAATATATACTCTCCGCTTGATATTGAGAAGGTGCTTGATCTAATGCAGAATTATCCAGATGCTTATATCGTTACGGATACCAAAGAAATCCAACCGGAACTTATAGAGAAGCAATTTACATTGCTGACCGAAGCGGCGCAGCGTCGGGATCCAGCGTTGTTGGAGCGGATAGTTCCACAGATCTACAATCAGCCGATGCTTGATGAGATCAATAAGGTGTATTCTTTTCCAGAAGTGCTTTACACCCTGTACCAATCTAAGGATACGGATGAACAAGTTATTGAGTTTGTTAAAAAAACAGGTGTGGATATTACGATGCCAGTTAGCCGGGCCACCAAGAGTTTTGTCAAACAGTTAAAAAATATCGGAGCTCGTGTATACGTTCATACAGTGGATGAAGAGGATGAGATTAGAGAGCTATCTCGTATGGGTGTAGACGGATTTTATAGTGATTTTGTGCCTGAAAATGATTTGAATAACCTCAGAAGTATACGTTGAAATCTATCTCCACTCATTACAACTAATATATCCCCGTAAAGTGGTGCTTTCCTCAGATGCGTATTCAGGTACTTTGCGGGGACCTCAAATTTACATGCGAAAAAATGTTCGTATTTTTGTTCGCTTTAAATTGACACACCTCCTGTGCTGGCATAGACTAGATCTATATCTTTTGCGGCGGCAGGAGTGTTTTGTCTTGCCCAAATGACAATTAAGGATGATTCCCATGAAATCAGTACAGCAAATGATCAAACCTTGGCGGCATGTGTTTAAGTTGGACCCAGATCGTATGATTTCAGATGAGGATTTGGAAGCCGTTTGCTTGTCCGGCACGGATGCCATATTGATAGGAGGCTCTACAGGAGTTACTTATGAGAATACAGTAGATCTCTTATCAAGAGTAAGACGTTTTGAGCTGCCCTGTGCACTCGAGGTATCCGAACTTGAAGCTGCTGTACCCGGATTTGATCTTTATATGATTCCTATGGTGCTAAATACACCTGATCCAGCTTGGATTGTAGGCCATCATCGTCGAGCTATAGAGCGTTATGGATTTATGATCCCATGGGATCAGCTGCTAACGGAAGGTTACGTCGTTTTGAACAGTGATTCTTCAGTTGCGCGGATTACAGGGGCCGAGACAACCATTAATGCTGAAGAGGCGGCTGCATATGCCCAGGTTGCGGACAAGCTGATGTCACTGCCAATAGTCTATCTTGAATATAGTGGTAGATTTGGGGATATGGAGACAGTACGTATAGTGCGTGAGATGGTGGAGCAAGCCCAACTATTTTATGGAGGCGGCATTACTTGTGAGGCAGAGGCCGAGCAGGCAGCAGCTCTATGTGATACAGTAGTTGTCGGCAATATTATTTATCGGGATGTAGAGCAGGCAATTCGTACGGTATTAGCTGTCAAAAAGACGGTACAAGAGCAGTTCGAGTAGCGATTAGCTTATGGACTACTTATGATTTGTAATTTTATTTTTAGAAAGGAGCATGTTACACATGCAACTTATTAACATACAAGACGCGGTCAGCCGATTGAATCCTCCACAAAGGCAGGCTGTCGAAACTACTGAAGGACCCCTTTTGATTATGGCTGGTGCGGGCAGTGGGAAGACGAGAGTGCTGACTCACAGAATTGCCTGGCTGATTGCTAATCGAAAGGCGCCGCCTTGGGCGATTTTGGCGATTACATTTACGAATAAAGCTGCGAGGGAAATGCAGGAACGTGTATCTAAGCTCGTTGGACCTGAGGGAAGAGATATTTGGGTATCCACCTTTCACTCCATGTGTGTTCGGATCTTGCGGAAGGATATTGAGCGCATTGGGTTTACTTCCAACTTCTCGATTCTGGACTCTACAGACCAGTTATCAGTCATTCGTAATTGCATGAAGGAACTGAATATTGATACGAAAAAATTCGAACCGAAAGCTGTACAAGCCATAATTAGCGCATCTAAGAATGAACTGATTACTCCGGCGCAGTATGAGCAAAAAGTCGGTGATTATTTCGAAGGTTTAGTTGCCAAGGTTTATAAAATGTACCAACGGCGTTTGAGAAGCAATAACTCGCTTGATTTTGATGATTTGATTATGAAGACTATCGAATTATTTAAGGAAGTTCCCGAGGTTCTGGATTTTTACCAAAAGAAGTTCAAATACATCCATGTGGATGAGTATCAGGATACGAACAGAGCACAATACATGTTGTGCCGCATGCTGGCAGACAGCCACCACCGCATTTGCGTGGTAGGGGATAGTGACCAGTCGATCTATCGCTGGCGTGGTGCGGATATTACGAATATTCTTAATTTTGAAGAGGATTATCCGGAAGCGAAGACGATTCTGCTAGAACAGAATTACCGTTCAACCGCTAATATCCTGAATGCAGCCAATGGGGTAATCGCGCTTAATAGTGGCCGTAAACCGAAAAAGCTGTGGACCGATTCCGAGGAAGGCGCCAAGATTAAGGTGTACCGGGCGGATTCCGAGCATGACGAAGGGTATTTTGTAACCGGAGAAATCAGCAAAAATGTGAAGCAAGGTCAAGCTTACCAGAATCACGCGATTCTGTATCGGACGAATGCTCAGTCACGGGTAATAGAGGAAATTTTGATCAAATCAGATATTCCATATCAAATCGTTGGCGGGATCAAGTTCTATGATCGTAAAGAAATCAAGGATCTGCTGGCGTATCTACGTTTACTGTCTAACCCTGATGATGATATCAGCCTGACGCGTATTATTAATGTTCCTAAGCGTGGATTAGGGGATACAACGGTTGGCAAGCTGGCAGCTGCTGCTGGTGAACGTGGTGTTTCTATTTTCCGAGTACTGCAAACGGTCGATGATTTGGGCTTTGCTGGACGGACGCGGAATATGCTAGTAGAGTTCTACGATATGATTGAAGCTCTGCACCGTATGGTGGAGTTCTTGTCTGTAACCGAATTGACGGAAAAAATACTGGAAATGTCGCAGTACCGTTTGGAGCTGCAAAATGAAAACACACTCGAATCACGCTCGAGGCTAGAGAATATCGATGAGTTCTTATCGGTGACGATGGAGTTTGAAAAGAACAACGAAGACAAGTCGCTGGTCTCCTTCCTCACGGATCTTGCACTTATCGCAGATATCGATAGTGTGAACGATGACGAAGAGGATCGTAGTGATGCGGTTGTGTTAATGACGATGCACAGCGCCAAAGGTCTGGAGTTCCCGACGGTATTTATCGTCGGAATGGAAGAAGGCGTGTTCCCACACAGCCGTGCCTTCCAGGACAACGACGAGCTGGAGGAGGAACGCCGGCTTGCGTATGTGGGGATCACCCGCGCGGAGAAACAACTGTTTCTCTCTTGTGCGCGGATGCGTACGCTCTTTGGCCGGACGACGGCGAACCAGCCGTCCCGCTTCTTAGAGGAGATTCCGGAGGAACTGAAGGAAGATACCGTTAAGACTCAAGACCGCTTCCAGCGCGGAGGCGCGGAGGCAGGCGGTGCTTACGGCGGACGCGGCTTCGGCAGCGGTGGCCGTGGGAACTTTGGCGGCCGGGGTGGCGCCGCCGGAGCTACGCCGGCAGGCGGCGGAAGCACGGCGTCAGCGGCGGCAAGCAAGAGCAGCGTGACCGTGACCTCCGGAGGCGCACAGCGTGCTACCGGAGCAGGGGCTGCTGCAGCTGGCGATTACAAGGCGGGTGACAAGGTCTCCCACGGCAAATGGGGCACGGGCACCGTTGTATCTGTTAAAGGCAGCGGGAATGACACGGAGCTGCAGATTGCTTTTCCGGCACCGGTGGGTGTGAAACGCCTGCTTGCGGGGTTTGCGCCGATTACCAAAGTGGAATAATAGCAGACAACGATTAACGAACGGATATTTAGACCACGCTAACTTTAGGAAACTTATTGACGGAGGGATGTACCTGCATGGATGCTATGCATGTGATGGAAGAGCTTGTTGCGGAATTAAATAACTATAATTACCACTACTACACGCTGGATGCACCGCTAGTCAGCGATAAGGAATACGATATTTTATACGACAAGCTTGTAGCACTGGAGGCTGAGAGTGGCTTCGTACTACCGGATTCGCCTACACAACGTGTAGGTGGAGAGCTGCTTAAGGGCTTCACGCCGCATCGGCATCTGGCACCGCTTTGGAGTCTGGATAAAGCACAGAATATTGAACAGCTGCGCAGCTGGAATACCCGGGTGCTCCGGTTAGTGAATGAATACAATCTCAAGAATCCAGACACCCCTCTTCCTGATCCTTGTTATGCAGTAGAACTGAAGTTCGATGGCTTGACGCTGAATTTAACCTATCGTAATGGTGTTCTCGAACAGGCATCAACGCGTGGCAATGGCGTAGTTGGCGAAGGAATACTTGCACAGGTGAAGACCATCAAATCTGTTCCATTGACGATTCCTTTCAAGGATGGGGTCATTGAGGTTCAGGGTGAAGGGATTATGAATCTGTCTGTGCTGGCTGATTATAATACACGGGCTGCAGAGCCGCTGAAGAATGCGCGTAATGCAGCAGCAGGTGCACTGCGTAATCTTAATCCGAAGACTACTGCGGACCGCCGTTTGAACGCTTTTTTCTATAATGTAGGCTTTGCAGAAGGCGCGGAGTTCGCTGACCATCAGGAAATGATGGATTTTCTGCGGAATAACAAATTTAAAGTGAACCCATACCTGACCTACTGCAATGATTTTGATGATGTAACTGAGCAGCTCGCTGGAATCGAGGAGAGTCGTTCGAGTCTTGATTACCTCATTGATGGGGCTGTAATTAAGGTCACGGATTTCAGAATCCGTGAGGTGCTTGGATACACTGACAAGTTCCCGCGTTGGGCAGTAGCTTATAAATTTGAAGCCGAAGAAACGACGACCGTGCTGGAGTCCGTTAGCTGGAATGTAGGTCGTACAGGTAAAGTGACTCCGCTGGCTCGGGTTGAGGCTGTAGAGCTTGCTGGAGTTACCGTTCAGAACTGCACCCTGAATAATGTGGGTGATATTGAGCGCAAAAACTTGAAATTTGCCTTAGGTTCGCGGGTCTTTATTCGCCGTTCCAATGATGTTATCCCAGAAATTCTCGGTAAGGTAACAGAGGAGAATGACGGTGGAGAGATTATTTTCCCTGAGGATTGTCCAGCTTGCGGATATCCGTTAGAAATGCGCGGAGCACATCTTTTCTGTAACAATAAACTGAATTGCAGGCCGCAGATTATCAGTCGGATCACCCACTTTGCTTCGCGTGATGCGATGGATATCGAGACATTCAGTGAGAAGACAGCGGGTCAGCTCTATGATGAGCTTAATGTACATGACTCTGCGGATCTGTATGAACTGAACTTTGAGCAGCTTGTACAGCTGAACCGTTTTGGTGAGAAAAAAGCACAGAATTTGCTGCAAGCTTTAGAAGATAGCAAAGGTAGAGATCTTGCTTCATTTCTCTTTGCGTTAGGGATTCCTAACACAGGTAAAGCAACGACAAAGATGTTGGCTGATCATTTCCGCGATCTGGATGCTGTGATGCAGGCCAAAGCCGAGGAGCTAGCTGAGTTACCAGACATTGGTGGGATTGTCGCAGAGAGCATTGTCAGCTTCTTCGCAGATCCAGTTGTAGTAGCTAATGTTTCCCGCTTGCGGGCGTTGGGTGTGGAAGCAAAGGCTCCTGAGGCACCACGTCCTATTAGTACCGATTCCTTCTTTAGTGGCAAAACGGTCGTATTGACGGGTTCCTTGCAAAAGCTTACCCGCGATGAAGCAGCTGAACGTCTGGAAGCACTCGGAGCAAAGGTGTCGGGAAGTGTGTCCAAGAAGACGGATTTAGTTATCGCTGGTGAAAAAGCTGGCAGTAAGCTGGCCAAAGCGCAGCAGTTAGGCATTCAAGTCATTGAGGATGAAGATGAGCTAATTCGCTTGCTGGATATGTAAGTAACAAACTATACTCGATTCCAAAAGGTTCCCGGTTCCATTTCGTTTAAGTACGAGAGGAGCAGGGGCCTTTTTTGCGTGGATTACAACTAAACGTTTCATTTTTAGAAAAAAATTCGGATGATCTGCTAATATATAGCTATAGATATTTATTACTATATTTGAAAGGAAAACCTTCCTGTGAAGAGAGAAACGATATTGTTAGTAGATGATGAGAAGGAAATTGTAGAACTGTTAACGATTTATCTCTGTAATGAAGGCTATAGACTGCTAAAGGCTTATGATGGAATGGAAGCGCTGGAATGTCTGCAGAAAGAGGAAGTTGATCTAATTATTCTTGATGTCATGATGCCTAAAATGGACGGGCTAGCTGCATGTATGAAGATCCGTGAAGAGCGGAAAATGCCAATTATCATACTATCAGCCAAAAATACAGATATGGACAAGATCTCCGGCCTGAGCCTCGGGGCAGATGACTACGTGGGCAAGCCGTTTAATCCTTTGGAGATTGTGGCACGAGTAAAATCACAGTTGCGCCGTTATCACGGATTTAATAAGGATAGTAATACGTTAGGAAACGACAGCAAACTAAGCTTTGAGGATCTGACTATAGATACGTCTAAGCATGAGGTGTATGTAGACCAGCAGAAGATTAAACTGACTCCGCGGGAATTCTCTATTCTAGAGCTTTTAGCGAGACACCAAGGTCAAGTGCTTAGCTTGGAGCAAATTTACAATAAGGTATGGAATGAACCCTTTTTAGATGGCGGTAACACAGTGATGGTACATATTCGTAATCTCCGAGACAAAATCGAAATCGATTCGAAACGCCCACGTTATATACAAACCGTCTGGGGAGTTGGCTATAAATTAGACGGACCTTCCTGAAGGGATTAGGTGAGGCTTCTTGAATTCTAAATATATAACGACGATTCGCTGGAAGTTTATGTTTGCTTTTTTGCTGAGTGTGCTTTCGGGCGCTTTGCTGCTCATGGCAGGGTACCAACTCGTCAACTTTATGATCTATCTAAATCCGGCTTCAGAGTCGGCTCCCTATTCACGCATACTGCGCTGGATTATTAATCATATTGGCTCTATGCCACTAATGACAGCAGCGGGTATTATCAGCTTTTTATTATTCTTTTTTATCTACACACGTAAAGTTGTGCTGTATCTGGAAGAGATCACAAAAGGGATTCGAGAAATTACAAGCTCCGGGATGTCCCATAGAATTGAAGTCAGAACCACGGATGAGCTGGGTGTGCTGGCTGAGAATATTAATGAAATGGCTGAGCGTTTGCAGCACTCCGTAGAGGAGGAACGTAAAGCTGTGAATGCAAAAAATGACTTGATCACAGGTGTTTCCCATGATTTACGCACCCCGCTCACCTCTGTCTTGGGCTTTCTGGAATACATCGAACAAGATCGATGTCAGGAAGAAGCGGAAATCCGGTATTACGTGGATATAGCCTACAACAAATCCCTGGTGCTGCGTAAACTGATCGATGATCTTTTTGATTACACACGTGTAAATAGTGGAGAGTACCCTTTGGTTATGCAGAGATTGGATTTGAAGGCTTTCATACGGCAGCTGGCGGAGGAGTCAGTTCCTGAACTAACAAAGGCGGATATGATCTATGAAATCGAGGACGTTGCTGATGAGTTATGGATAGAGGCTTCGCCTAAAGAATTAGTACGTGCTTATGAAAATTTGATTACTAACGCGATCCGTTACGGCAGAAGCGGCGGGAAATTGGAGATAGGTTTCAGTAAAAAGGAAAATGATGCTGTGGTCCGTATTAGCAACTTCGGAGAGAGGATTGCGGAAAGTGATATCCCTTTTATTTTTGAACGATTCTATCGGGCAGAAAAGTCGCGTTCACAGCATACAGGCGGCTCAGGGCTTGGACTTGCGATTGCCAAAAGTATCATCGAACGCCACAATGGCGTTATTTATGTAGAAAATACATCTCTTCGCACGGATTTTATTACCTGTTTCCCATTCTTCATAGAATCTTAAGAAAACTCTGGCGGGTTCTTAAGATTTGGAAGTTATCCTTGTGGCACAAGGAGGGAACTACCATGCCAAAACTTCGGACGGTTCGTATCAGCTATTTATATATTTTTATGGGTTGCGCTCTTTTGAGTGCTGCCTTTCTTTTTGTTGTCCAGCGGGCTGTCGCTTTGCTGTATTCTCATTATTCGGGTCAATCAGGAGCCTTTTTTGTCCGGCTTATCCATTGGGTTATTAATCATATGGGTCAAACCCCTAGTGCCATCCTTCTATTTATTCTAGTCTTCGGTGGGCTGTATGTTCTTCGTTCACAGAAAATAGCTGATGATTTGCGCTCGCTAGTGGTGGGAACCTCGGAGCTGGCAGACAAAGGAGTCGCTCAGAACATCAAGGTTCTTTCTGGAGGAGAAATAGGTGAAATTGCTGCTAACCTCAATCGAATGCAAAGAATAGAAGTTCCAGATAGAGGTGCAAGCTCAAAGCGGATAGAAGACACACCAGCAGTAGCTTTATTAATAAGGACTAGGGCGATACTTCGCACTCTCCGTGAGGTTGAAGAGGATGGGGCGGAAGTACATACACTTCTTGCAGCAGCGAATGATGAAGTGCGGAGTATGGAGCGGTTCCTGGAGAACCTGATTATCGAATCATGAGCAGATGGAATGCACGCACCCGGATATTGCGAGTAGGGTACCTATTATTTGATGTGAGTGTTATTAGTACGGTATTGGCGCTTTTGATTTTGTTCTATGTATACCAGTATGGGGGGATTGTACTTAACCGGCATGAGGATAGGCTGCAATTGCCAGAATCAAGCCTCATCACAGCTTCAGATGGAACAGTTATACGAATGACTCCGCTACCGAGCTCGGGTTATAGGCTTACAGCAGAGCTTGAGGAGATGCCGGCTTTATTAATAGATACCTTTTTAACAGTAGAAGACCGCCGTTTTTATAGCCATCAAGGAGTCGATTATAAAGGGATATCACGCGCTTTCTTAAAAAATATCTTGGACATGAGTTTATCAGAAGGTGGCAGTAGTATTACTCAACAGCTTGCTCGCAATCTTTATTTGAACAGAGATAAGAATATGCTGCGTAAGTTAAATGAAACCTCTATTGCTTTTGCCTTGGAGCAGCAACTGACGAAACGTGAGATTTTGCAGCTGTACCTCAATCAGATTTATATGGGGCGGGGACAATATGGAGTAAAAGCGGCAGCGAAGCGTTACTTCGGCGTGTCTGATCTGAAAAAATTGGAGATCTGGCAAATAGCCACTCTGGCGGGAATCCCTAAAGGCCCCTCTATTTATAACCCGGTAGACAATAGTGCATTATCCAAAACGAGAAGAAATCTAGTGCTAAAGATGATGTTCAATCAGCGACTAATCACGTATGAGCAAATGCAGGAAGCTATGAGTAAACAATATCAGCCTCCAGCTGCGGTCGAAAATGGGGTTGCCGGAGTGTACTATGTGGATGCCGCCCTTAAGGAAGCGGCTCAGATCACAGGGAAATCCGTAGAGGAGCTTCGTACAGGCGGCTACACTATAGTTACAGGTTTGAACATCAAAGCACAGCAGGCACTTGAGCAGGCCGTTCTCAAAGAGGCTTCATTTCCACCTGACGGAAAAGATCAGCAGGTAGAAGCAGCTATGACCATAATGGATCATCGTACAGGAGAAGTAGTGGCAATGATTGGTGGGCGAGATCAAAACGAGGGCAATTTGAACAGAGCTATTATTGATGCACGTCAGCCGGGTTCCAGCTTTAAGCCGATCATTGATTATGGACCTGCACTGGAGAGCGGGAAATTCAACCCGAATAGTATGCTGTCCGACCGTAAAGTTGCTTATGGCAGCTACAAGCCTGAGAACTTGAACGGTATATACCAAGGTCAGGTCACAATGAACACAGCTTTGCAAAAATCCATCAATGCACCAGCCGTATGGGTATTGAAGCAGGTTGGAATCTCTTCTGCGCGGCAATTTGCCGCCAAATTAGGAATTGTACTGACGGAGGAGGACAATCATTTATCAATAGCTTTGGGGGGGCTTCATAATGGGGTTTCTCCACTAAAAATGGCCCAGGCCTACAGTGTCTTTGCTAGTGGAGGAGAATTTAATGCGGCTCATATGGTGCGCTCCATAACGGATTCAAAAGGGAAGGTCTTGTATACTCATCCCTCTGAATCACGTCAGGTAATCTCGCCGCGTACCGCAGAAGCGATGACGGCTATGTTACGCAATGTTGTTAATGAAGGAACAGGGAAAAAAGCGCAGATGAACAGACCAGTAGCGGGAAAGACCGGTACGACCCAATTGGACTTGGCTGGCGTGAGCAAGAAAGCTAATCGGGATCTTTGGTTTGTAGGCTATACTTCGGAGTGGACAGCTGCGGTATGGATGGGTTTTGATCGTACGAATCAGGATAATTACATGACTGAAGGCAGCGGGAAGGCTGCGGCTCTATTTTCTACAGTAATGAGTAAAGCCTTAAGTGATCATTGAGAAGTTATTGCGCCGCCCATTCTTCTAATTTCTCATCTCTAGGAAGCAGCAAGGCAAGAAACCCAAGCAGCGGGAGGAAGCCGCAAGCGATGAAAACTTTAGCAATCCCGATACTATCAATGAGGTTGCCGAGGACTAATGAGCCGATCCCGCCGAGTCCAAAAGCAAGTCCCGTGATCAGACCTGAAACTGTGCCAATGTTGCCCGGATATAGCATTTGAGCATAAATGACGGTAACAGAGAAGCTGGACAGAAGGATGAAACCGCCAATCAGCAGCAATACAGCCGCCCATAATGGACCTACAAAGGGTAGAGCAAGTGCAAAGGGAACGGTTCCTACCATTGATAGTAAGATGAGATTACGCCGTCCAAAACGGTCAGCCAGCGGACCTCCAAAAAATGTACCCACTGCGCCAGCAGCCAAATACATAAAAATATAGATTTGGGCTTTATCCAGCGTCATTTGATATTTGTCCATTAGATAGAAGGCGTAGTAACTGCCGATAGAAGCGCCATACCAAGACCTAACAAAGACTAGGAATACAAGAATAATCGTTGCTGTTCGTATACTTTTTCGGCGGGCGGGGTCGATTGCCCGTGCTGTTGATTTTTTATAAAAGGTATAACCGGCATCTAGCATTTCTCTATACCAGCGAGCTACATAGGTCTGAACAGCGATTCCGGCAGCCGCGACGATCGTGAAGCCTAGGGCACCAATCTGGCCAAAGGGGATGAACACCCATTTCGTAAGCATTGGACCCAGGGACTGTCCAGCATTGCCGCCCACTTGAAAAATAGATTGCGACAATCCCTTTCGCTGACCTGCCGCCATATGAGCAACACGCATACCCTCTGGGTGGAAGGTGGCTGAACCGAATCCGATCAGGATAACCGAGAATAAGACCAGAAAATAGCTATTGGCATAAGCCAATAGAAGTACACCTAAAAATGTGCTGCACATACCCAGTGGTAATAATATAGGACGGGGTTTACGGTCTGCAGCATATCCAATGACGGGTTGGATTACGGATGACGTCATATTTAAAGCGAATGAGATCCATCCAATCTGGGCGAAAGAGAGCAGTAGATTATCTTTGAGAATAGGGAAGATTGCTGGAATGACTGCCTGTATAGAATCATTAAATAAATGAACAAAACTGACAGCTAACAAAATTTTATAAATCGTTGCCTGCTGCAGATTACGCTGCTCCTTGTCCTTGCTGTCTACCGTGGACGCAGCGTCTGTAGGTTTGGTTTTCATTTTGACTCCTCTCTGTACTGATAGTTAGAAGGTAAGATTGGCGAATACGATAAATTCTATTTAGCCACAAATAATGGATGAATGGTATCAATTTGTATTGTATTGAAGTTATTTATACGAATGATTTTTTTATTTCAAAAAAAGCTTGCAAACTCAATGACAGCATGGTATATTATCTCTTGTGCTTACGACGCATCGCACATACGAAACACAAGCGTTGAAGAAATAAGTTGACAAGATAGAAACAAACATGATATACTCTAATTCCTGTGCAAGAGACATTGAATGTCGAAATGCTAGGAGCAAGTTCTTTGAAAACTGAACAAATGGAACACGTTAATTTTTAAAAGGATTCAATTAATGAATCGTCAGTTTCAAAATGAGCATATCGCTCTTTTCAATACTAATTGGAGAGTTTGATCCTGGCTCAGGACGAACGCTGGCGGCGTGCCTAATACATGCAAGTCGAGCGGAGTCATTTTGAAAGCTTGCTTTCAAAATGACTTAGCGGCGGACGGGTGAGTAACACGTAGGCAACCTGCCCTTCAGACTGGGATAACTACCGGAAACGGTAGCTAATACCGGATAATTTCTTTTTTCTCCTGAGAGAAGAATGAAAGACGGAGCAATCTGTCACTGAGGGATGGGCCTGCGGCGCATTAGCTAGTTGGTGGGGTAACGGCCCACCAAGGCGACGATGCGTAGCCGACCTGAGAGGGTGAACGGCCACACTGGGACTGAGACACGGCCCAGACTCCTACGGGAGGCAGCAGTAGGGAATCTTCCGCAATGGGCGAAAGCCTGACGGAGCAACGCCGCGTGAGTGATGAAGGTTTTCGGATCGTAAAGCTCTGTTGCCAGGGAAGAACGTCCGGTAGAGTAACTGCTACCGGAGTGACGGTACCTGAGAAGAAAGCCCCGGCTAACTACGTGCCAGCAGCCGCGGTAATACGTAGGGGGCAAGCGTTGTCCGGAATTATTGGGCGTAAAGCGCGCGCAGGCGGCTATTTAAGTCTGGTGTTTAAACCTTGGGCTCAACCTGAGGTCGCACTGGAAACTGGGTGGCTTGAGTACAGAAGAGGAAAGTGGAATTCCACGTGTAGCGGTGAAATGCGTAGATATGTGGAGGAACACCAGTGGCGAAGGCGACTTTCTGGGCTGTAACTGACGCTGAGGCGCGAAAGCGTGGGGAGCAAACAGGATTAGATACCCTGGTAGTCCACGCCGTAAACGATGAGTGCTAGGTGTTAGGGGTTTCGATACCCTTGGTGCCGAAGTTAACACAGTAAGCACTCCGCCTGGGGAGTACGGTCGCAAGACTGAAACTCAAAGGAATTGACGGGGACCCGCACAAGCAGTGGAGTATGTGGTTTAATTCGAAGCAACGCGAAGAACCTTACCAGGTCTTGACATCCCTCTGAATCCACTAGAGATAGTGGCGGCCTTCGGGACAGAGGAGACAGGTGGTGCATGGTTGTCGTCAGCTCGTGTCGTGAGATGTTGGGTTAAGTCCCGCAACGAGCGCAACCCTTAACTTTAGTTGCCAGCAGGTTAAGCTGGGCACTCTAGAGTGACTGCCGGTGACAAACCGGAGGAAGGTGGGGATGACGTCAAATCATCATGCCCCTTATGACCTGGGCTACACACGTACTACAATGGCCGGTACAACGGGAAGCGAAGCCGCGAGGTGGAGCCAATCCCATCAAAGCCGGTCTCAGTTCGGATTGCAGGCTGCAACTCGCCTGCATGAAGTCGGAATTGCTAGTAATCGCGGATCAGCATGCCGCGGTGAATACGTTCCCGGGTCTTGTACACACCGCCCGTCACACCACGAGAGTTTACAACACCCGAAGTCGGTGGGGTAACCCGCAAGGGAGCCAGCCGCCGAAGGTGGGGTAGATGATTGGGGTGAAGTCGTAACAAGGTAGCCGTATCGGAAGGTGCGGCTGGATCACCTCCTTTCTATGGAGAATCGTTCTCTGCAATGAGAACATTCAAATCGGAAGTTTAACTTCCACAACCAATTAACGTGTATCCATTTGTTCGGTTTTGATGGAATTTGCGGGGCCATAGCTCAGCTGGGAGAGCGCCTGCCTTGCAAGCAGGAGGTCAGCGGTTCGATCCCGCTTGGCTCCACCAACAAACTTCATCTATTTGTTATGTCTATACACTTGATCCTTGAAAACTGGATACCGAAACGAATTTGCGTTTTAGAACATCTTTTAGCAACTTGTGTAAACAAGTAAATGTTATTAGTGAGATGATTCCAAAGAGAATGTCATCGTATGATATTTTCCTGCGGAAAAATCAAGGTTAAGCTAATAAGAGCACACGGAGGATGCCTAGGCGCCAGGAGCCGACGAAGGACGTGGCGAACAACGAAACTGCCTCGGGGAGCTGTAAGCAAGCTTTGATCCGGGGGTGTCCGAATGGGGAAACCCAGCTGTGGTAATTCGCAGTTACTCATTTCTGAATACATAGGAAATGTAGAGGCAGACCAGGGGAACTGAAACATCTAAGTACCCTGAGGAAGAGAAAACAATAGTGATTCCGTCAGTAGCGGCGAGCGAACGCGGAACAGCCTAAACCTAAGAGCTTGCTCTTAGGGGTTGTGGGACGTCTCACATGGAGTTACAAAGGAATATGGTAGGTGAAGAGGTCTGGAAAGGCCCGCGATAGAGGTAAAAGCCCTGTAACCTAAACTGTATTCTCTCCGAGACGGATCCCGAGTAGTGCGGGGCACGTGAAACCCCGTATGAATCCAGCAGGACCATCTGCTAAGGCTAAATACTACCTGGCGACCGATAGTGAAACAGTACCGTGAGGGAAAGGTGAAAAGCACCCCGGAAGGGGAGTGAAATAGAACCTGAAACCGTGTGCTTACAAAAAGTCAGAGCCCTATTAATGGGTGATGGCGTGCCTTTTGTAGAATGAACCGGCGAGTTACGTTTAACATGCAAGGTTAAGCCGAGAAGGTGGAGCCGCAGCGAAAGCGAGTCTGAATAGGGCGAATTAGTATGTGGACGTAGACCCGAAACCGTGTGATCTACCCCTGTCCAGGGTGAAGGTGCGGTAACACGCACTGGAGGCCCGAACCCACGTACGTTGAAAAGTGCGGGGATGAGGTGGGGGTAGCGGAGAAATTCCAATCGAACTCGGAGATAGCTGGTTCTCCCCGAAATAGCTTTAGGGCTAGCCTCGGTATAAGAGTAGTGGAGGTAGAGCACTGATTGGGTGCGGGGTCCGCAAGGATTACCAAGCTCAGTCAAACTCCGAATGCCATATACTTATTGCCGGGAGTCAGACAGTGAGTGCTAAGATCCATTGTCAAAAGGGAAACAGCCCAGACCATCAGCTAAGGTCCCCAAGTGTGTGTTAAGTGGGAAAGGATGTGGAGTTGCACAGACAACCAGGATGTTGGCTTAGAAGCAGCCACCATTGAAAGAGTGCGTAATAGCTCACTGGTCGAGTGACTCTGCGCCGAAAATGTAACGGGGCTAAACACACCACCGAAGCTATGGCTAGATGCTTTGCATCTGGGGTAGGGGAGCGTTGTGTAGGGGTTGAAGGTGTACTGAAAAGAGCGCTGGACACTACACAAGTGAGAATGCCGGTATGAGTAACGAAAAGATCAGTGAGAATCTGATCCGCCGAAAGCCCAAGGTTTCCTGAGGAAGGCTCGTCCGCTCAGGGTAAGTCGGGACCTAAGGCGAGGCCGAAAGGCGTAGTCGAAGGACAACAGTTTGAAATTACTGTACCACCGTAATCCGCTATGAGCGATGGGGTGACGCAGGAGGGTAGTGACGCGGACTGATGGATGTCCGTCTAAGCAGTGAGGCTGATGTGTAGGCAAATCCGCACATCGTTAAGGCTGGGCTGTGATGGGGAGCGAAAATTGTAGTAGCGAAGGTCATGATCTCACACTGCCAAGAAAAGCCTCTAGCCAGGAGAAGGTGCCCGTACCGCAAACCGACACAGGTAGGCGAGAAGAGAATTCTAAGGCGCGCGGAAGAACTCTCGTTAAGGAACTCGGCAAAATGACCCCGTAACTTCGGGAGAAGGGGTGCCCCGGTAGTGTGAATAGCACGAGGGGGCCGCAGTGAAAAGGCCCAAGCGACTGTTTAGCAAAAACACAGGTCTGTGCGAAGCCGCAAGGCGAAGTATACGGGCTGACGCCTGCCCGGTGCTGGAAGGTTAAGGGGAGTGGTTAGGGGTAACCCGAAGCTATGAACCGAAGCCCCAGTAAACGGCGGCCGTAACTATAACGGTCCTAAGGTAGCGAAATTCCTTGTCAGGTAAATTCTGACCCGCACGAATGGCGTAACGACTTGGGCGCTGTCTCAACGAGAGATCCGGTGAAATTTTAATACCTGTGAAGATGCAGGTTACCCGCGACAAGACGGAAAGACCCCATGGAGCTTTACTGCAGCTTGATATTGAATTTGGGTACGATCTGTACAGGATAGGTGGGAGCCGTAGAAATCGGAGCGCAAGCTTCGGTGGAGGCGCCGTTGGGATACCACCCTGATCGTATCTAGGTTCTAACCTAGTGCCCTTACCGGGTACGGGGACCGTGTCAGGCGGGCAGTTTGACTGGGGCGGTCGCCTCCTAAAGAGTAACGGAGGCGTTCCAAGGTTCCCTCAGAATGGTTGGAAATCATTCGCAGAGTGCAAAGGCATAAGGGAGCTTGACTGCGAGACCTACAAGTCGAGCAGGGACGAAAGTCGGACTTAGTGATCCGGTGGTACCGCATGGAAGGGCCATCGCTCAACGGATAAAAGCTACCCTGGGGATAACAGGCTTATCTCCCCCAAGAGTCCACATCGACGGGGAGGTTTGGCACCTCGATGTCGGCTCATCGCATCCTGGGGCTGAAGTAGGTCCCAAGGGTTGGGCTGTTCGCCCATTAAAGCGGTACGCGAGCTGGGTTCAGAACGTCGTGAGACAGTTCGGTCCCTATCTGTCGTGGGCGCAGGAAATTTGAGAGGAGCTGTCCTTAGTACGAGAGGACCGGGATGGACGTACCGCTGGTGCACCAGTTGTTCCGCCAGGAGCATGGCTGGGTAGCTACGTACGGACGGGATAAGCGCTGAAAGCATCTAAGCGTGAAGCCCCCCTCAAGATGAGATTTCCCAATTAGTAAGACCCCTTGAAGACGACGAGGTAGATAGGTTGGAGGTGGAAGTGCAGCAATGCATGGAGCTGACCAATACTAATCGGTCGAGGGCTTATCCTATATGTAGAATGCAGATTCGTTTCGGATTCAGTTTTCAGGCATCAAGCCTGTAACACGCTTAGAAATTCATTGTCACTTCTGGTGATGAACCGAATTTCACGCGGCAGCGTCTGTTTCACAGATGCATGTTTGGTGGCGATAGCGGAGGGGTTCCACGCGTACCCATCCCGAACACGACCGTTAAGCCCTCCAGCGCCGATGGTACTTGGACCGAAGGGTCCTGGGAGAGTAGGACGTTGCCAAGCACAAATAGACCACTGTTGATAACTCGACAGTGGCTTTTTTGCGTCTATTATAGATTGTGGAAAACTTGTGGATAATTCATTGGAATTTGCAGAAAACTTACGCACATGTGGATAGATGATTAAAAGGCAAAAAATCACCAAATGGTGTGGATTAAGTACATATTTATGTAGATCTGTCAACAGAAAACCTAAGTAATACACGGGTTGCTGTGGATATAGTCATATTTATGTGGATAGAGGGATTAATAAGTGGATAATTATTTTAACTTGAATAGAACAAGATTACAAGACTATTTTTAAAACTGCCTAAGGCTGTGGATAACTAAAAAAAGTTCGAAAAATATCCTTATAATTCGCACACAATAAACTCTCTTGTTATACTAACCATAAAAGTAAATTCATAAATGATGAGGTGAGTTTTGTGGATATCAGACAGTTGCACTCAGAAGAGTTTGATCTAAGCATGGATTTATCTGAATATGCTTTTCAATACAAGCTGCCCAGTGAGAAAAGGGCGAATGCTAAGGAAAGATTTAAAGCAGAACGCGTATGGGGTGCTTTTGAAGAAGGTACTTTGGAAGCTAAACTTACTCTTCTTCCGTTCGAAGTGTACATACAAGGTAGATTAGTACCTATGGGAGGGCTCGCAGGGGTAGCGACATGGCCAGAGAATCGCAGACAGGGGCATGTGGCAAAGCTCCTGGCGCATACGCTGCAAACGATGAATGAGGCGGGGCAGACATTATCTTTTCTGCATCCGTTCCTGATCCCCTTTTATCGCAAATTTGGTTGGGAAGTTTATTGTGAATATAAGAAATACTCCATTCCTGTTGCCAGGTTCCCCAAGAAGGTTGAAGTTGAGGGCAAGGTAAGACGTGGTGTTATAGATATCGAAGTATTGGACAACTTATACAATCGTTTTGCAGTTAGATATAACGGAACACTTAAGCGTGATTTGGACTGGTGGGAGAGCTCTGTTCTGGATGATGAAGGTCAGACTGCGGTATTTTATTCACAGCTTGGGGAACCTGAAGGATACGTACTATATAAGATAGAAAATAGAGAGCTGGTCATTGATGAATTTGTGTTTTTGAACGAACAGGCCCGGCAGGGGCTGTGGACATTTCTTGCGAATCACGATTCGATGGTGACCGGTGCATCGCTAAAACTGGTGCCATCCGATGATATGTTACCCTTTTTGCTGCCTGATCCGCGTATAGAGCAGGAGAATTATCCTTATTTTATGGCGCGTATTGTTAATGCTAAAGCATTCGTGGAGAGTTATTCTTTTAAGCGTCACAACAGTCAGAAGAAACAGGTTATCTATATTGAAGATAAATATGCCCCATGGAATGACGGGTTGTGGGAATGGACTGTCTCCGAAAAGGGAGCAGCAGCTTTCTTGCGTATAGAGGGTGAACGGGATGCAGCTGACTTAAGCTGTGATATTGGTACGCTGACGATTCTAATGTTTGGATATAAACGCCCGGCAGAGCTGGCTCGTTATGGACGTGTGACTGGTAATCCGAGGGCTCTGGAATGGCTCGAAGAAATCATACCGCAAGCTGAAACTGCACTTTTTGATCATTTTTAGAAAATAATTAGGCTCTCCCCTTCGAAAGATGCTGGGAGAGTTCTTTATTTCCGAATACATTCGCTGAAAAAAGTGAAAAATAAGAGAATCCTCTTGGAATTAGCACAGAATATGTTATAATATTAAAAAGTCAAAGAAAGTCAAAGTCAACGCACCTGATGACATACAGTGCGATCCTCTGAATTTGTGAAGTTTTCTTCAGACTTATATGAATGAAGTTCACTAATGAATGTCATTAAGGATGCGGGCGCAAGCGATATTATGAAGCTTTAAAGAGCACTGGAGGATGAGTGATGCGCAATATCTCTGATATTATTGAACAATATCTGAAGAATATTTTGCATGAAAGTCCCGAAGGTACGGTGGAAATCCAGCGAAATGACCTGGCGGACCAGTTCTCATGCGTACCGTCACAGATCAATTATGTTATTAGTACACGCTTTACACTGGAAAAAGGCTATGTGGTGGAAAGTAAGCGTGGTGGCGGGGGATATATTCGTATTCAACGTTTTGAATTGCCGCCCAACGTGGCACTGCATGCCCATTTAAACCATACTATAGGTGGCGGGATAGATCAGAACGCTGCCGAAGGGTTGATTTATCAACTGGAGGAAGCTGGTTTTCTAAGCAAGCGTGAGGCGTGTCTTATGCGCGCTGCTGTTTCTCGGGATTGCCTAACGGTTAAGATTCCATATCGGGATGAGATTCGGGCCAAGATTATGAAGGCGATGTTAATCTCTTTGTTAGGCAAATAATTGTCAATCATAAGGGAGGGGCTTTCGCTTATGCAATGTCAGGAATGTGGCGTCAAGCCAGCAACACTCCATTTCACCAAGATCGTGAATGGAGAGAAGACAGAATTTCATATCTGCGAGAGCTGTGCGCGGGAGAAGGGTGAACTGATCCCGGGAACTGCTGGAGGATTCTCCATTCACAGCTTGCTGTCCGGTCTGCTTGATCTTGAAGGGGCGGGTAAGGAAAAGACGGCTGCTACGAAGACTACGCAGAGTCTGCAATGTGAGAATTGTGGAATGACGTACTCGCAGTTTAGCAAATTGGGTCGTTTTGGCTGCAGCTCCTGTTATAAATATTTTAACAGTGCACTGGACCCGCTCTTTAAACGGGTGCATGGCAGCACTTCGCATGTAGGCAAGATTCCTAAACGTGCTGGAGCACAAATTGTGTTCAAGCGGCAAATTGATGAATTGAAGCTGGAATTACAGCAAAGTATCGCACAGGAGGAATTCGAAACTGCGGCAGAGCTGCGGGATCAAATTCGCCAACTTGAAAAAGAAATGGCACAAGAGTAAAGTCTTTGATATATAGGGGGGATATGACATGTCAAGTCTCCGATTTACTGAACAAGCGCTTAGTGATTGGATGCGCTCGGGAGGCAGTCACTCCGAGATTGTAATTAGCAGCCGTATGCGTATTGCACGTAATTTAGAGCATCTTCCATTCCCTATGCTTGCTTCCTTAGAGCAATCGGAAGAAGTATTAGAGCTGCTGGCCCCTGTGTTTCATGGGGAAACTGCTGCCGTATTCGGATCTTTTCAACTGATAAAGCTTGCTGAAGTGAATGAACTGGATAAAAAGGTATTGGTCGAGAAACATCTCATCAGTCCTAATCTGGCTAATGATTCACGTGGCGCAGCTGTGATATTAAATGAAGATGAGTCGGTCAGCATCATGATTAACGAAGAAGACCATCTGCGGATCCAATGTCTGTTCCCGGGTCTTCAGGTAAGAGAAGCATGGGAACGTGCGACAGCCATCGATGATATCTTCGAATCGGCTGTGAATTACGCTTTTGATGATAAAAGAGGATACTTGACCAGTTGTCCCACCAATGTGGGTACAGGGCTGCGTGCCTCAGTAATGCTGCATTTGCCAGCACTAGTAATGACCCAACAGATCAATCGCATATTGTCAGCAGTGAACCAAGTGGGATTGACTGTAAGAGGAATTTATGGTGAGGGCAGCGAAGCAGTAGGGAACATCTTTCAAATTTCCAATCAGATTACTCTCGGTCAAACAGAAAGTGAAATCATCGAGAACCTTCACAGTGTAGTCACCCAGATTATAGAGCATGAACGAAATGCCCGTGAAAGGCTGCTTGTAGATTCCGCTTTAAGAATTACAGACCGAGTGAAAAGATCTTATGGGATTTTGTGTTACGCTGCTCTAATGGAGCTTAAAGAATCCGCACAACGGCTGTCTGATGTGAGACTTGGGGTTGACCTTGGTATACTGGAAGGCCCTTCGATTTCCGTGCTTAATGAGCTTAACGTTAAGACACAGCCAGGATTTCTGCAAAAAATGTTCGGTGACGAGATGAACGCCACTGAACGGGATATGTATCGGGCGAAACTGCTCCGAGAAACACTGGGAACACAACATTAATATAGATATTTATTATTCATGGAGGTGCAGGAGATATGATGTTTGGAAGATTTACGGAACGCGCACAAAAAGTGCTAGCGCTAGCGCAGGAAGAAGCTGTTCGTTTAGGACACAACAATATTGGCACAGAACATATTTTGCTAGGACTTATTCGTGAAGGAGACGGCATTGCTGCTAAAGCATTAATCGCTTTGGGTCTGGGTCTTGAGAAAATCCAGGACGAAGTGGAGACACTGATTGGCAGAGGCCAAGAACAACCTACGAACATTGCTTATACTCCTCGCGCCAAAAAAGTAATCGAGTTGTCGATGGACGAAGCCCGCAAGCTGGGACATACGTATGTCGGCACTGAGCATATTCTGCTAGGACTTATTCGTGAAGGAGAAGGTGTCGCGGCTCGTGTGCTTAATAACCTAGGCATCAGCTTGAACAAAGCTCGTCAGCAAGTGCTTCAGCTTCTGGGAAGCAGCGAGGCTGCATCCAGTCATAGCGGAACACCTGCTAATGTCAGCACACCGACTCTAGACGGTCTAGCACGCGATTTGACGGCTTATGCCAAGGATGGCAACCTGGATCCAGTTATCGGTCGCAGCAAGGAAATTGAACGTGTTATTCAGGTGCTGAGCCGCCGGACGAAGAACAACCCGGTGTTGATAGGTGAACCTGGGGTTGGTAAAACAGCTATTGCTGAAGGCTTGGCCCAAAAGATCATTAATAATGAAATTCCAGAAACACTGCGCGACAAACGCGTAATGACGCTCGATATGGGATCGGTAGTGGCTGGTACTAAATATCGCGGTGAGTTTGAAGACCGCCTCAAGAAAATCATGGATGAGATTCGCCAAGCGGGGAATATCGTACTCTTTATCGATGAGCTTCATACGCTGATCGGTGCTGGTGGCGCAGAAGGTGCTATTGATGCTTCCAACATTCTTAAGCCGGCTTTAGCCCGCGGAGAACTTCAGTGCATCGGTGCGACTACGCTGGATGAATATCGTAAATATATTGAAAAAGATGCAGCTTTGGAGCGCCGTTTCCAACCCATTACGGTGGATCAGCCATCTCCAGAAGAAGCGGTACAAATTCTATTTGGACTTCGCGATCGTTATGAAGCACATCACCGTGTGAAAATTACGGATGAAGCTATCGTGGAAGCTGTAAAGCTGTCTGATCGTTACATTCCGGATCGTTTCCTGCCGGATAAAGCCATTGACCTTATCGATGAAGCAGGGTCTAAAGTAAGGCTTCACTCTTACACTATCCCGCCAAATCTGAAGGAACTAGAAATGCGCTTGGATGATATCCGCAAGGAGAAGGATTCTGCTGTTCAGAGCCAAGAGTTTGAGAAAGCGGCTGCCCTGCGTGATACGGAGCAAAAAATCCGTGAAGAGCTTGATACGACTAAGAACCAGTGGAAAGAAAAACAAGGACGTACCGATTCTGAAGTTACACCTGAAGATATCGCACAGGTTGTTGCAAGCTGGACGGGAATCCCTGTAAGCAAGCTGAAGGAAGAAGAGACCGACCGTCTGCTTAACATGGAAGCTCTGCTGCATGAACGAGTGATTGGTCAGGACGAAGCTGTTAAGGCTGTCAGCCGGGCATTGCGCCGGGCGCGTGCGGGTCTTAAAGATCCAAAACGTCCAATGGGCTCCTTTATCTTCCTCGGTCCTACGGGTGTAGGTAAAACTGAGTTGGCACGTGCGCTTGCTGAAGCCATGTTCGGCGATGAGAATGCGGTCATCCGTATTGATATGTCGGAATACATGGAGAAGCACTCCACGTCCCGTTTAGTTGGTGCCCCTCCTGGATATGTCGGCTATGAAGAAGGCGGCCAATTAACAGAGAAGGTACGTCGTAAACCATACTCGGTAGTACTGCTTGATGAAATTGAAAAAGCACATCCGGAAGTATTCAACATTTTGCTGCAAGTGCTTGAAGATGGTCGCCTTACCGACTCCAAAGGCCGGGTAGTTGACTTCCGCAATACACTTATCATTCTGACCTCTAACGTAGGCGCACAGGCAATCAAGAAGAATTCAACGCTTGGATTCACGGCTGTGCAGGATGCAGGAGCAGAATACGGCAATATGAAGGGCAAGGTTATGGAAGAGCTCAAAAAGAGCTTCCGTCCAGAGTTCTTGAACCGGATCGACGAAATCATCGTCTTCCACTCACTCGATGAGAAACATATCGCTGAGATCGTTACGTTGATGTCTGATGAGCTGCGTAAGCGCCTGCGTGAATATGATGTTGATTTCGTACTCACGGATGCAGCGAAGGCCTTCTTGGCTAAAGAAGGTTATGACCCAGCCTTCGGTGCACGTCCATTGCGTCGGGCAATTCAGAAGCATATTGAAGACCGTCTTTCTGAGGAATTGTTGAGAGGAAATATCCAAAAGGGTGATTCCCTCAATATTGATGAGGTCGGCGGAGAACTTGTGGTGACTAAAGTGGACGCTCCAGTAGCGCCAGCGCTTGAAAAAGAAGTAGAATCCGAATAAAATAAACAAGGCTTTCGCTCCTTATTTATAGAGGAGCGGAAGCTTTTTTTATTGGAAATAGATCAATTTAAAATATACATTTAATGCAAATACCGAATGACCTTTCGTTAAAGGGGTAGAAATGGTAAACTTTCATTAGAAGAAAATGATCCGAATTGTAAACAGTTCGGACCGTAAGGAGAACAAATGGCTAAAGCAAAAACAAAATTTTTTTGCACCGACTGTGGATACGAATCGCCAAAATGGTTCGGGAAATGCCCAGGGTGCCAGGCTTGGAACTCCATGGTGGAGGAAACGGAAAGCGTAGTCAAAACACAGGGAATGAATGCCCCTATTTTTCATAGTAAAGAAAAGGCACAGTCGATCATAAGTATAGAAAGTGACAAGGAACCGCGCATACTGACAGGTATAGGTGAGCTTAACCGTGTTCTCGGTGGGGGGATCGTACCAGGATCGCTGGTACTAGTAGGGGGAGACCCAGGAATCGGTAAATCTACGCTCTTATTACAGACCTCGCACGCCCTTACAACACAGGGATTGCGAGTACTGTATATCTCGGGCGAAGAATCGGTAAGGCAAACTAAGCTGCGCGCGGATCGCCTCGATGCGTTGTCAACGGAGCTTTATGTACTATGTGAGACAAATATGGAAAGCATAGAAGAAGCGATCGAACAAATCCAGCCACAATTTCTTGTCATCGATTCTATTCAGACCGTATTTATGCCAGAAGTAACGAGTGCGCCAGGCAGCGTGACCCAGGTTCGGGAATGTACGACAAGATTTATGCGTATCGCTAAGATTCGTGGAATTGCAACAGTTCTCGTTGGTCATGTTACCAAGGAAGGGGCTATTGCTGGACCACGGATGCTTGAACATATGGTGGACTGCGTGCTGTATTTTGAGGGTGAGCGGCATCATACGTATAGACTTTTGCGGGCTGTAAAAAACCGCTTTGGCTCTACGAATGAAATCGGCATTTTCGAAATGGGTGAAGCGGGGCTTACCGAAGTAGAGAATCCATCGGAGCTCTTTTTATCGGAACGTCCGCTTGGCGTGGCTGGTTCTACTGTGGTGGCAAGTATGGAGGGAACTAGACCTGTGCTTGTAGAACTTCAGGCACTTGTTGCTGCCACCCACTTCCCTTCCCCACGGCGAATGTGCACAGGCATGGATCACCAGCGGATGGCACTTATTATCGCTGTACTCGAGAAACGGATGGGCATGTTCCTGCAAAATCAGGATGCATACCTGAATGTTGCCGGGGGAGTAAAGCTGGATGAACCGGCGATTGATCTAGCTGTAGCTATTAGTATCGCCTCCAGTTTTCGTGATATTTCAACAAAACCTTACGACGTTTTCTTCGGAGAAGTAGGACTTACCGGTGAGGTAAGAGGCGTTTCGCGCGCGGAAATGCGCGTTAAGGAGGCCGCAAAGCTTGGCTTCCGGCGGGTGATTATGCCTGAAAAGAGCATGAAGGGATGGAAGCACCCGCAAGATATCCAGATTATTGGCGTCAGTACCGTAGCAGATGCACTATCGGTCGCGTTAGATTAGGGGGCACAGGGATATGAAAGAATATAACCAATTAGAGAATATGAATGATCTGCTCAGACTGGCGGCACCGGGTACACCTTTTCGGGAAGGTTTGGAGAATGTGCTGCGCGCTAAGACAGGGGCACTTATTGTCGTAGGGTACAGTCCTGAGGTGATGGACGTAGTGGATGGCGGATTCTCCATTAACTGCGATTTTTCGCCCAATTATTTATATGAGCTAGCTAAAATGGACGGAGCTATTATTCTAAGTGAGGATTTAAAGCGTATATTGTATGCTAATACACAACTTATACCGGATTCCTCTATCTCATCCATCGAGACGGGGATCCGTCACCGCACCGCGGAGCGGGTAGCGAAGCAAACGGGTAAGCTGGTGGTTTCCATTTCACAACGCCGCAATATCATCACGCTTTATCAAGGCTCGATACGTTATGCACTCAAAGAGATCGGGGCTATTTTGGCAAAGGCTAACCAAGCGATTCAGACACTCGAGAAGTATAAAGCAGTGCTCACGCAAGGACTGACGAATTTGTCAGCTTCAGAATATGAGGGCATTGTTACCGTTGCTGAAGTAGTGGGCGTTATCCAGCGTGTAGAGATGGTTTTGCGCATAAAAATGGAGATCAAACGCTATATCAACGAATTGGGCAACGAAGGACGCCTGATCAGCATGCAGATGGAAGAACTGGTTGGAAATACAGAGGAAGAAGCATGGCTTCTATACAGAGACTATGCTAAGGAAGAGCAGGAAGATAAAATCCGTGAAATTATCGCCGGTCTCAAACGGATAAGCGATGATGATCTGATGGATGATAACCATATTGCCCGTATACTGGGTTATTCCTCTACGGCAATTACCTCTGAAGAAGTGGTGACTCCACGTGGTTATCGCCTGCTTAACAAAATTCCGCGGCTTCCGAATGTGATCATTCACAATCTGGTGGAGCGGTTTGAAATGCTGCCTAATTTGATGTCCGCAAGCATAGCTGAATTGGATGAAGTGGACGGAATTGGGGAGGTGCGGGCCCGTAATATTCAGGATGGGCTCAAACGTTTACAGAAGCAAGTTCTTATTGACAGGCAAATGTAAATAACATACAATCACGTAATATTGGGGACGTTAAAGGCCAAAGTTAGAAAATTGAGGTGAAGAAATGATACAAAAATCAATTCCGAGTCTTTTTACGATAGGTAATTTGATGCTCGGAATGTTTGGTATCATGATGGCGTTTGACGGTAAGATTAGCATGGCCGCTATCATGGTTATTATTGCTATGCTGTTAGACGGCTTAGATGGTCGAGTAGCTCGCGCTCTAAAATGCGAAAGCGAATTTGGCAAGGAGTTGGACTCCTTATCTGATGTCGTTTCTTTCGGAGTCGCACCGGCCGTTATTTTGTACGTCTCAAGCCTGCAGGATTTGAACTCTGCATTAGGCTGGACAGTAACTGCGATTTTTCCGGTGTTTGGTGCTTTGCGCTTAGCCCGTTTTAATGTTCGTCCGGGGGTTCCGGGTTATTTTATCGGTTTGCCAATTCCTGCTGCAGGTGGTGTACTGGCCACATTAGCTCTTTTTAATAAAGATGTTTCGGCTCCGTTTATGATCGTTGCTACACTGCTCTTATCCTATTTGATGGTCAGCACTGTTAAATATCCTAATTTCAAAAAGATTGGATTGCCGAAAAAAGCGGTGGTTGGAGCGCCAGTGGTTATTGTTGTTGCAGTGGCTGTAGCTGTAGTGTTCCCAGAGCAAATCGCTAAGCTGATCTTTGTCTTACTTGGAATTTACGCATTATACGGCTTTAAGCAAAATATTGATCGGTTGACTGCCAGACGCCGTCATCGTCGTCGTAGCCGTTCAGAAGATAAAGTGTATCACTCCAAGAACGGTTAATCGGTCCATAAGGTAAGGTAACTGAATAAATTATGACCAAAGGTTTTGTCTTCCCTAGGGGATGGCAAAGCCTTTTTGCATTTCCAGCGCTACCCCAAGTTTATCGTCTTGAAAATTGGAACATACTGGTGAGGAATAGATCCATTTAGGATGAATAAAAAGGAGGTGCGTTAGGTTATGTGGAAAAAAGTGATTTTGTCTTTTGCCTTAATATGTGGTGCTTGGTCAGGTTTTTCGCTATACCATGCGCTCGAAAGAGGATTCCCCAAGGGGATGGAGAAGCTGGGTGAAAGCTTACCTGTAGAAGGAAGCATTTTATTTACGGTGCTGGGTGCCATTATTTTTTTGTTTGCGGGGTCTTTATGCGCGGAATGGGGAGGTTCAAAACTGCGGGAGGCGGTTCACTACTGTTCGCGTATTCCAATGAATGAATTAGCTGCAAGTGCAGCTGGGCTTACAGGGGGGCTTCTGTTATCTCTCCTGTTATACCCTGCAATGATCTGGCTTGGGAAAGCTGGGCAGCTGCTGCAAGTGCCAGCTACGTTAGCTTTTGGATATCTGGGGCTGCGGATCGGTTTGGAGAAAAAAGAGGAGCTTGCTGCGCTGTGGACATCTGGACGCTGGGGCCAAGCGGCTGAGCCGGAAGGCCGCGGGCTTGAGGAACATAAAATCCTCGACACAAGTGTTATTATCGATGGAAGAATCGCTGACATTTGTAAGACGGGATTTATTGAGGGAACCATTGTCATACCTGAATTCGTGCTTGAAGAGCTCCAGCATATTGCTGATTCTTCGGATTTGTTGAAGCGGAACCGGGGACGGCGTGGGCTTGATATACTCAATAAAATTCAAAAAGAGCTTGATGTGAAGGTATTGATCTATGAGGGAGATTTTGAAGAAATCTCTGAGGTTGACAGTAAGTTAGTGAAGTTAGCGAAGGTACTGCAAGGTAAAGTAGTCACTAATGATTTCAACTTAAATAAGGTTTGCGAATTGCAGGGTGTTTCCGTTCTGAATATTAACGATCTGGCGAATGCTGTGAAGCCTGTAGTGCTGCCTGGTGAGGAAATCGTAGTTCAGGTCATTAAGGATGGCAAAGAACATGGGCAAGGGGTAGCCTACTTAGACGATGGAACGATGATTGTTGTAGAAGGCGGACGTGAATATATCGGGACTACGATGGAGGTTCTGGTCACTAGCGTGCTGCAAACTTCGGCTGGCCGAATGATATTTGCTAAGCCAAAACTTTTGGAAAAAGCGCAATAAGTGAAGATAAAGTGTATGGGGACTGTCCTATGGGTTGGAAATGCCCGCCAAACACGTTATGATGGGATTATACGTGAAAGACAGGAGCCAGATTAATGTCAAACAGTGTGGGCGTCGTCATTGTGGCGGCAGGCAGAGGAACGCGAATGGGAACTGCGGAGAGCAAGCAATATTTGTTACTGCAGGGGAAGCCGATTATCGTTCATACGCTGGAGGTATTCCAGCAGCACGAATTGATCTCTGAAATCGTGCTCGTAACCGGTGAAGAGGATATTAAACGCTGCCGGGAATGGATACAGCTCTATAAGCTGGACAAGGTTAAGGCTATAGTAACTGGTGGATCTGAGCGTCAGCATTCCGTACATAAAGGGTTGTTGAAACTTACGACACAGTGGGTAATGGTACATGATGGTGTTCGTCCGTTTGTACAGCCAAATGAAATTGAGGCTTGCTACGAACGAGCGAAGCAGATGGGTGCTTCGGTTCTTGCTGTACCCGTCAAGGATACGATCAAACAGGTGGATAATGAAGGACAAGTACTGTCTACGCCGGATCGGCGAAGTCTGTGGGCGATTCAAACCCCGCAGACTTTTCGTCTTTCTGATTTGCTGGAGGCTTATGCAGCGGCAGAGCGGGATGGCTTTCTGGGCACCGATGACTCCAGCTTGGCGGAGCGTGCGGGGATTCCGGTTTCTGTGGTAGAGGGAAGCTACAGAAATATTAAGATTACGACACCTGATGATTTGGATTATGCAGAATTCACAGAAAGAAACAGGGGAGAGGGACAATCATGATCGCTGTAGGACAAGGATTTGATGTGCATCAGCTGGTAGAGGGCAGGCCTTGTATTATTGGGGGAGTTACGATTCCTTATGAAAAAGGATTGCTTGGGCATTCCGATGCAGATGTGCTGCTGCATGCAGTTAGTGACGCGATTCTAGGCGCACTTGGACTTGGTGATATTGGCAGACATTTTCCGGATACAGATCCAGCTTTTAAGGACGCAGATAGCTTGAAGTTATTAGAAGAGGTATGGGCACTTGCTCGTGAGCGAGGATATAAGCTGGGAAATATTGATTCAACGATTATCGCCCAAAAGCCTAAGATGGCTCCGTACATTCCACAAATGACCGAGATTATCGCACGTGCGCTTAATGCCGACCCGTCCAAGGTGAATGTTAAAGCTACTACAACTGAGCAGCTTGGTTTTGCCGGACGCGGCGAAGGAATTGCCGCACAATCTATTGTCTGTCTACTCCAAGATGTGATATCATCTTGAGATGGTCTAAGTAGTAAATTAAGTTCAACCATATGAAGCGGAGGGAATACAATGACGGATGAAGTCCGGGTGCGTTACGCACCGAGCCCTACGGGACATTTACATATAGGTAACGCCAGAACGGCGCTGTTTAACTATCTGTTCGCCCGTAATAAAGGCGGTAAATTCATTATCAGAATTGAAGATACAGACGTAAAGCGCAATGTCGCTGGTGGTGAAGAGAGCCAGCTTAAGTATTTGAAATGGCTGGGTATGGATTGGGATGAGAGCGTTGATGTGGGCGGAGAGTACGGACCTTATCGTCAGACAGAACGTCTTGACTTATATCGTGTACATTGGCAGGATTTGCTGGACAGAGGTTTGGCTTACCGCTGCTATTGCACAGAGGAAGAGCTGGAAGCGGAACGTGAAGAACAGACTGCTCGCGGAGAAACGCCTCGTTATTCTGGCAAACACCGTGATCTGACTGAAGAGCAACGTTTAGCTTTTGAAGCTGAGGGACGAGTGGCCAGCATTCGCTTCCGTGTGCCAGAAGATCGTACGTATGCGTTTGATGATCTCGTAAAAGGCAGTATTTCTTTTGACACAAAAGAAATGGGTGACTTTGTTATTGTGAAGAAGGACGGAATTCCGACCTATAACTTCGCGGTAGCTGTTGACGATCATCTGATGGCTATTACCCACGTATTGCGTGGAGAAGACCATATTTCCAACACACCCCGCCAGCTTATGATCTATGAAGCGCTTGGCTGGGAGCCACCTTTATTTGGTCACATGACGCTTATTGTTGGCGACAACCACAAGAAGCTCAGCAAACGGGATGAATCCGTTATTCAGTTTATCGAGCAATATGATGAATTGGGTTACTTGCCTGAGGCTCTGGTTAACTTCATTTCTCTGCTTGGCTGGTCTCCAGAGGGAGAAGAAGAGATCTTCAGTAAAGAAGAACTTATTTCTATTTTTGATGCGGACCGTTTGTCCAAAAGCCCGGCTGTGTTCGATAAAAACAAGCTGGCGCATCTGAATAATCATTATATTAAACATGCTGATCCTAAACGGATCTCTGCACTAGCTATTCCGCATTTGCAAAAAGCGGGTAAAATACCTGCTGAGCTGAACGAAGAGCAACAAGCATGGGCGGAAAGCCTTGTCGCGTTGTATCAAGAGCAGATGACTGCAGCTTCTGACATCGTGGCGCTATCGGAACTGTTCTTCCGCAGTCACCTAGAATTAGAAACGGAAGCAGCACAGGTTCTGGCTGAAAGCCAAGTTCCTGAGGTATTGTCTGCTTTTCTGGCTAAGGTTGAAGCCTGTCAGGATTTCAGTGCAAGCAACATGGCTGTTCTGATTAAGGAAGTACAGAAAGAAACAGGTCATAAGGGCAAAGCACTCTTTATGCCAATTCGTGTGGCTCTGACCGGACAAACGCACGGACGTGATCTTAATATAACCATTGCTTTGCTCGGCAAAAACCGGGTCATCGAACGTTTGAAATCACAAATTAAGGGCGCTTAAGGTCGTATTTCATACGACTAAACCCCCTTGTCAGTATCTTGTCTTTTGCGCTAAGATAGAATTATATGATAATAGCTGTGATCAGGAGAAGTACGTCCATTGAAGACAATTGCCAGAGAGAATAACCGAGAAAGGGACACCCTTTCGGGCTGGGAGTTATTCATTTGTCCGGGGCAGAACATGCGCCTGTGAGCTGCACGGTTGAATGACCTTTTTAAGGCTCATTAGATCGCGCCGGGAACGTCGCCGTTAATGATGCCAAGTGGAACGAAGAAATTCTGCCGTTTGTTACAATAGCGGCTCATTTGATTCGTTCAAGCAGAGTGGAACCGCGGTTAAACGTCTCTGCAGCATTATGCTGCAGGGGCGTTTTTTGTCTAAATATAAGCAAAAATAATTTTCATACAATACTCTTTGTCTTATATTTCTACGAGATAACAAACCAAGCGAACACTCACCGCATATGTATGATAAGGATGATGGGCCTGGAGACAATACCTTTCTTGTGTACCTGTAAACAGGAGATAAGGAAGTTAAGAAGAGAGGAACCGTGATGTTTAAGCATATTAAGTCGGACATTCGGGCGGTATTTGATAACGATCCTGCTGCCCGCAGCTGGTTCGAGGTTGTCTTCACATATGCCGGCTTGCACGCCATTTGGGGTCACCGGATCGCCCACTCTTTTTTCAAACGCCGCTGGTATACAATGGCTCGTATGGTTTCGCAGTTTAGCAGATTTATGACTGGTGTTGAGATCCATCCTGGAGCTGTCATCGGAAATAGGCTGTTTATCGACCATGGTATGGGGATTGTTATTGGAGAAACCTGCGAAATCGGTGATGATGTTATAATCTATCAAGGGGTTACGCTTGGAGGAACAGGAAAAGAAAAAGGTAAGCGACATCCCACGGTCGGCAACAATGTAGTTATTGGTTCCGGTGCGAAGGTTTTAGGATCTTTTCGTATTGGTGACAATTCAAATATAGGTTCGAATGCAGTTGTGTTGCGTGAAGTGCCTAACAACAGTACAGTAGTAGGGAATCCAGGTCGTGTGGTAAAACGTAATGGAGAACGGGTATCCGATCGGCTCGATCATACGAAGATGCCTGACCCGCTTGTCGATTCACTGCGGTTTTTGCAGAAAGAAATCGAAGAAATTAGGGAAAAGCTTGGCGCAGAAGATAAACAAAAAACCGCACAGCGGATAGCAGAAGCTCAGCAGTATATTGGTGACTACGAAATTTAAGCATCCCGGTATTAAGGAATCCGGAAGAACAGAAAGGGCTGGAATAAGGATGGCTTTACAAATATATAACACAATGACACGCAGCAAGGAGCAGTTTGTGCCCCAGGAGCCGGGCAAAGTTAAGATGTATGTGTGTGGTCCAACCGTTTATGGATATATGCATATCGGAAATGCTAGACCTATAATTGTTTTTGATATGGTCCGGAATTACTTGGAGCAGTTAGGTAATGAGGTGCGGTATGTTACGAATTTCACGGATGTCGATGATAAACTGATTCGCAAAGCCGAAGAAATGAACACTACTGTAGCAGAGGTAGCGGAAACTTTCATTGCTGCTTACCGTGACGACCTGGAAGGGCTTGGTGTTAAACCGGCAACCTTGAATCCCCGTGTAACGGAAAGCATGGAGCTGATCATTGGATTTATTAAAGAGCTTGAGGAAAAAGGATACGCATACGAAAGCGGCGGCGATGTATATTACCGCACTTCAAAATTTGAAGACTACGGTAAATTATCTCGTCAGAATCTGGATGAGCTGCAGTTTGGTATCCGTGTTGAGGTGGACTCACGTAAGGAAAAACCGGAGGATTTTGTGCTTTGGAAAGCAGCCAAACCTGGTGAAGTGCACTGGAGTAGCCCTTGGGGAGACGGACGTCCCGGCTGGCATATTGAATGCTCGGCTATGGCGCGCGAGTTCTTGGGAGATACGATTGATATCCATGGTGGTGGACAAGATTTGCAGTTCCCGCATCATGAATGTGAATGCGCTCAGACCGAAGCTCTGACTGGTAAACCACTCTCTAATTACTGGATGCATAATGGATTCATCAACATCGGAGACGAGAAAATGTCGAAATCGCTCGGTAATGGCTGGCTTGTAAAAGACATCCGTGAGCGTTTTAAAGCAGGAGCTATCCGCTATTTCATGCTATCGACCCATTACCGTAACCCGCTGAATTTCTCAGAGGATTCTATGACTTCCGCCGAAAAGAGCGTTGAACGGATCATGCTTGCAGAGAGTAACGTTAAACATCGGCTTGAACTCGCTGCTGATGGTGCTCAAGGTGAGGTCAACTCAGAGATTAATGATAAGCTGTCAGCTATAGTGGCCAATTTCCATGCTAGAATGCAGGATGACTTTAATACGCCTGATGCGATCACGGCTATGTTCGATTGGGTGAGCCTGGCAAACCATACGCTTGCGAATAACGAGGCTGCTCCTGCTGATTTTGCTGCATTACTGCAAGCTTTTGGCGAAATGAATGCTGTGCTGCGTTTGACGCCTGAACTAGAAGAGGAAATTGCAAGTGAAGAAGTTGAACGGTTGATCGCCGAGCGGGTTGAAGCTCGTAAGAATAAGAATTGGAGCCGGTCTGACGAGATCCGTGATGAATTAGGCCGCTTGGGCATATTGCTTGAGGATACTCCACAAGGAATGCGGTGGCGTCGTAAATGAGTGAGGAACGCAAGTTTGATAACGGATGGTTTCCTTATGAGCCTTCCAAACCTGCGCGACTACTTTCGCCTATTGTTCTAGCTTATGTAGGAGATGCTATCTATGAGGTGGCTGTTCGCCAGTATTTAGTATCTCTTCCGAATTTGCGTCCGAACCATTTGCATCGTTCTGCTACAGGGCTGGTATCCGCTAAAGCACAGTGTGCGATTCTGAACTTTTTGGAGCCTAGTCTCACGGAAGAAGAGAAGGATGTCGCCCGTCAGGGAAGAAATGCGAAATCGGGAAGTGTTCCTAAGAATGCGGATGTGCTTGAATACCGTCATGCTACAGCTTTTGAGTGCTTGATTGGTCACTTGTACTACACAGGACAACAGGAGAGAATAGAAGAAATTGTGCACAAGGGTATACAGTTTATGTTGAAACAGCCGTGATAGGCTTTGGCGAAATAGAAAATAGGAGAAGTGAACATGGAAGAAGAATTGAAGACTGAAGAGGAAATATTGGCAGGGAAGCATTCTGTGCTTGAAGCGCTTCGTGCTGGTCGTACATTAAATAAAATTTGGATTGCAGAGACAGCCCAGAAGCATCTGACAGCACCCATCGTTGCCGAAGCCCGGAAAGCGGGAATTGTCATTCAGCATGTGGACAAGCGTAAGCTGGATCAACTGGCACCAGGCGTGCAGCATCAAGGGGTGGTTGCACAAGCAGCACCATTTGCCTATGTTGAAGTGGATGATCTGTTAGCTATAGCAGAAGCCAAAGGAGAACCGGCATTCCTTATTTTGCTTGATGAAATTGAAGATCCTCATAACCTGGGCTCGATTCTGCGGACGGCGGATTGTACTGGAGTACATGGGGTAATCGTACCTAAACGCCGTTCGGCTCAGATAACTGCGACCGTGTCCAAAACATCCGCGGGTGCTGTGGAGTATGTTCCGGTTGCCCGGGTTACAAACCTGGGTCAGACCATTGACCGTCTAAAAGAGCAGGGAGTCTGGGTAGTAGGAACAGACGTGGATACCGATCAGAATCTATACCAATCCGATATTTTCACGGGTCCGGTAGCTGTTGTAATCGGCAATGAGAATAAAGGAATGGGACGCCTGATTCGTGAAAAATGTGATGTACTTCTTAAGCTGCCGATGGCCGGAAAGATCAATTCATTAAATGCCTCTGTCGCCGCAGGAGTCATTATGTATGAAGTGATACGCCGCCGGCAACAGCAGGGATAGCTATGGCCGACTGGCGCGATGTGCTGCTTGTGGATGGATATAACATGATCGGTGGCTGGCCGGAACTTGTGGCACTGTCCCAGATTGGTATGCAGGAAGCACGCGACCGCTTGATGGATTTGCTGGCAGATTACCAGGCTTTCTCTGGACGAAGAGTTATTGCTGTTTTTGATGCATACCGTGTTCCGGGGTTGGGAAGGTCTTTTGTTCAGGGTAAGGTCCAGGTGTACTTCACCAAGGAAAAAGAAACCGCAGATGAATGCATTGAGCGACTGGTTGGGGAATATAGCAATCGGCGCCGGCAGATCTATGTGGCTACGAGTGATTTTATAGAGCAGCATATTATTTTTGCACAAGGTGCATTGCGAATTTCGGCAAGGGAATTGCATCTGGAAATTGAAGAGAATCAGAAACAAGTAAAAAAAGCTATTGAACCTGGCGGTGTCAGTTCTACTCGTCATTCTTTGGAAGACAAACTGCCTCCCGATGTGCGCAGTAAGTTGGAAAAATGGCGCAGACAGTGAGATCGAGGAAGAATCAGGAAATATTTTATTCCAATTTATGCTATTCTAGATTGATTTTGGACAAACTCCGGTTGACGGTGGAAGGTAACATAATATATACTGATCCTATATTTCGCGAAGTAACGATGTGTCTTGCGTTGCAGCCGGGGGGATTCTTGGTGAGTGTCGACCTCAAGGAAATAATGCTGTCTGAGTATGATTTCATAAGTGATGAAGATATTGTCGAGGCTTTCCGTGGTGGCGACAGTGGCGCATTAGAACACTTGATTAATAAATACCGTAACTTTGTACGTGCTAAAGCCCGCTCTTATTTCTTGATCGGGGCAGACCGTGAAGATATTGTACAAGAAGGAATGATTGGTCTATACAAGGCTATTCGTGACTTTAAAGGTGACAAGCTCTCTTCATTCAAGGCTTTTGCTGAGCTCTGCATTACACGACAGATTATAACGGCTATTAAGACGGCCACTCGTCAGAAACATATTCCGCTGAACTCTTATGTTTCCTTGGACAAGCCCATTTATGACGAAGATTCTGATAGAACACTTATGGATGTCATTTGTGGAACACAGGTTCTAGATCCAGAAGAGCTAATTATTAATCAAGAAGAATTCATTGGTCTTGAAGATAAGATGGCGGAGATTCTAAGTGACTTGGAGCGCAAGGTTCTGATGTTGTATTTAGACGGAAGATCCTATCAAGAGATTGCTGAAGATCTTAAGCGGCATGTAAAGTCTATTGATAACGCTCTACAACGAGTAAAAAGGAAATTAGAAAGATATCTAGAAGTACGTGACAATTGATGATATAATGAACAAGAGAGGGCTCGGACATCGAGTTCTTTTTTTTAGTCTTTTTGAAATCACTCGGATAGAATTAGGTGCTTGCACCATAAATTACTATTTGAGCCGATTTTAGTCGTTGCCGTTGAAGGTAGGTTTATACACAGACGGAATACCCCATAATGGTAAGGAAGACAGCGAAGTGTGAGGAAGAGATAGACCCAAAGACAGGGTACGGCCATATGACTACTAAACCCGGAATTACCCAGTGCAGAACGGAATTCTTTCGTTGACACAGACCTTGACATTATGCTAAAGTGTTTTAGGTAGGCCTAAATTCGCGGCTTTTTTTTAGGATCAATATTTGCGTCTTCTAATGTGAATTAGAAGGACGTCTCGGGAGGTGCACATCATGCGGGTAATTATCACTTTGGCTTGTACAAGTTGCAAACAAAGAAACTATGCGACTACCAAAAACAAGCGAAATCACCCCGACCGCATGGAGATGAAGAAATTTTGCAAGTATTGTAACTCGCAAACTCCTCATCGCGAAACCAGATAGTCTGTGGAGGTGTAGTCGGCATGAAACGTAGTTTCAAGTCTATGTTTTCCTTTTTCACTGAGAGCTGGAGTGAACTCAAAAAGGTTCGCTGGCCAAGTCGTAAAGAATTGACCAACTATACATTGATCGTTCTCGGTACGATTGTAGTTGTCGCTATTTACTTCTGGGTTCTGGACATCGGTATTTCCGCTGTGATTGAAGCGATTATTTAGAGAGGTCCCAGGTGGCTTGATATGGAAAAAAGATGGTATGTCGTTCATACCTATTCTGGGTATGAGAATAAGGTCAAAGCCAATTTGGAAAAGCGCGTTGAGTCCATGGGCATGGAAGACAAAATATTCCGCGTTCTTGTTCCTATGGAAGAAGAAATCGTAAACAAAGACGGTAAGAAAAAAACCGTTATGCGTAAAGTTTACCCCGGATATGTTTTGGTGGAAATGGTTCAGACTGATGATTCCTGGTATGTTGTCCGCAATACTCCGGGCGTTACTGGATTTGTTGGTTCGACAGGCTCAGGGTCTAAACCAACAGCTTTGCTTCCGGAAGAGGTAGAACAAATTCTGAAGCATATGGGCATGGTTGAACCTAAAGCGAAGATTGATTTCGAAATCAAGGAATCCGTACGTATTATGGTTGGTCCGTTTGCGAATTTTGTGGGCTCCGTGGAAGAGATTTTGGCTGACAAGAGCAAGATCAAAGTGCATGTTAACATGTTTGGACGGGAAACCCCGCTAGAGTTGGATTTCACTCAAGTGGAGAAAATATAACATAAGCTAGGGTTTCTTGTGGGAGAGCGCTATTGGCGTTCGAAGACCACTATTTTTGCAAGGAGGTGTCACTCATGGCTAAAAAAGTTATTAAAATGGTGAAACTGCAGATTCCTGCAGGGAAAGCGAATCCAGCGCCTCCAGTAGGTCCGGCGTTAGGTCAAGCAGGTGTCAACATCATGGCATTCTGTAAGGAATTTAATGCTCGTACTGCCGACCAGGCTGGCTTGATCATTCCGGTTGAAATTACAGTATTTGAAGACCGTTCCTTTACTTTCATCACTAAAACTCCTCCGGCTGCTGTTCTGCTTCGCATCGCTGCTAAAGTAGAAAAAGGATCCGGCGAACCAAACAAGAAAAAAGTAGCAAAAATCGGCCGCGCTGCGGTACGTGAAATTGCTGAAACAAAAATGCCTGACCTTAACGCTGCAACTGTTGAAGCTGCAATGCGTATGGTTGAAGGTACTGCCCGCAGTATGGGTATCACAATCGAAGACTAGTAGTTTTCGAAGAATCGGTCATTCGTGACCCGCAAGTATGTGGGAGGAATTTCCGCTAACACCACAAAGGAGGAACATTTTCATGGCTAAACATGGTAAGAAATACCAAGAAGCTGCTAAGCTGATCAACAGCGAAGCAACTTACGAGCCTTCAGAAGCTGTAGAGCTTGTGAAAAAGGCAGCGACTGCTAAGTTCGACGAAACCGTTGAAGCAGCAGTTCGTCTGGGTGTAGACCCGCGTAAACAAGACCAAGCAGTTCGTGGTGTTGTTGTCCTGCCTCACGGCACTGGTAAAACACAACGCGTGCTTGTATTTGCAAAAGGTGAAAAAGCGAAAGAGGCTGAAGCTGCTGGCGCTGATTTTGTTGGTGATCAAGACATGATCAACAAAATTCAACAAGGCTGGTTTGAATTTGATGTCTGCGTAGCTACACCTGATATGATGAGTGAAGTCGGTAAACTGGGTCGTCTGCTTGGTGGTAAAGGTCTTATGCCTAACCCTAAAGCTGGCACAGTTACATTCGATGTTTCCAAGGCTGTGCAAGAAATCAAAGCCGGTAAAATCGAATACCGTCTCGACAAAGCAGGTCAAATTCACGCGCCAATCGGCAAAGTGTCCTTTGATGCTGCACAATTGAACGATAACCTTAAAGCTCTTATCGACGCTTTGAACCGTGCGAAACCAGCTGCTGCTAAAGGTGTATACCTTAAAGGCATCTCGATTTCTTCCACAATGGGACCTAGCGCTCGTGTGAACACAACCGTCTTCAGATAATTAAGGGTTGACTCTTTGAGTCAATTTTGATAATCTATAACAGTTGTGAAACTTAAGGTATCAATCTTAACCTTGAATATGCTTACCGTAGACAGTAGGTGCCTTAGTGCTTAATTTCCTACCGAGGTGTTGTGATAGAAACAAGAAGTAACGAGCTCGCTCGTATAACTTTCGTTTTATCAAGCCTTCGTGATTCTGCGGAGGCTTTTCTACTGCCTGCGTAGGAGCGGTGAAGCTTTCCTTGGAAAGAACGCCGACACATAAATTTTCAGGAGGTGTATACATTGGCAAATGCAAAAGTAATTCAAGCAAAACAAGACGCGGTTGACGTCGTTACTGCAAAACTGCAAAACAGTCTTTCGACTGTTGTAGCTGACTACCGTGGATTGAACGTTTCCCAAGTGACTGAACTGCGTAAGCAACTTCGTGAAGCTGGCGTTGAGTTTCAAGTCCTGAAGAACACATTGCTGCGTCGCGCAACTGCTGCGGCTGAGTTGAGTGAATTGGATGAAGTTTTGACTGGTCCAACAGCTATCGCATTCAGCACAACTGATGCAGTAGCACCAGCTAAAATTTTGAACGATTTCGCCAAGAAAAACGACGCTTTGAAATTGAAAGGCGGCGTAGTTGAAGGTCGTGTCATTGACGCGGAACAACTGAAAGCACTGGCTGAGCTTCCATCCCGCGATGGTTTGCTGTCCATGCTGCTTAGCGTACTTCAAGCTCCAATGCGCAACTTCGCGCTTGCAGTTAAAGCTGTTGCTGAAAAAGAAGAACAAAGCGCGTAAGCCTTTGACTCTTGCAGCATAATCAATACCACAAATAAATTTAAATATAAAATGGAGGTTCAATCATGAGTAAAGAAGCAATCTTGGAAGCAATTAAAGGCATGAGCGTATTGGAACTGAACGACCTGGTTAAAGCAATTGAAGAAGAATTCGGCGTAACTGCAGCAGCTCCAGTAGCAGCTGGCGGTGCAGTAGCAGCAGTAGCTGAAGAGCAATCCGAATTTGACGTAATTTTGACAGGCGCTGGCGCTTCCAAAATCAACGTTATCAAAATCGTTCGCGAAATCACTGGTCTTGGCTTGAAAGAAGCTAAAGATCTTGTAGACAACGCACCAAAAGCAATCAAAGAAAAAGTAAGCAAAGACGAAGCCGAAGCTACTAAAGCAAAATTGGAAGAAGCAGGCGCAGCTGTAGAAGTGAAGTAATTCCTTCTATTACTGAAAACCCCTTGAACTTGTTCAAGGGGTTTGTTTTATAAATAGAGTTAGTAGGGCGTATATACCAACTGCTAACATAATAGGAAAGGGAGGAAAGAGATGTCGCAACATTATTATTCGCAGCAGCCGGAAGTACGTCATGACAGACGTAGCATTGATACCGTACTAAGAGGCAAAAGCTTTCGTTTTACGAGCGATGCCGGTGTATTCTCTAAAGGGGACATCGATTACGGTAGCCGAGTTCTTATTGAAGCTATGATAATTCCGGACGGTTCAGCGGTGCTTGATGTAGGTTGTGGTTATGGGCCGATTGGATTAAGTGCAGCATACCTAGCTCCCAAAGGACATGTAACCATGATTGATATTAACAGTCGTGCGGTAGAACTGGCGTGTGAGAATGCTCAGCACAATGGAATCCGGAATGTTACGATAATGGAAAGCGATGTGCTCGGCGCATTGAATGAGCAGCAGAAGTTCGATGTGATTCTAACTAATCCTCCGATTCGTGCAGGAAAAGCTGTAGTGCATAAGATTTTTGAAGATGCGTATGAACATTTAAATGAGGGTGGCTATCTGTGGATTGTGATTCAGAAGAAGCAGGGCGCTCCATCCGCAGTGGCAAAACTAGAAAGCTTGTTCTCAATGGTGGAAGAAGTGGGGAAAGACAAAGGCTATCGTATTATTAAAGCGCAAAAATAAAATACAATAGGTATTGACATGTGATAGTGATAATGGTATTATTATAAAATGTCAGTATTAAGATAGGCTCCATGTCTTTAGTTTGCTGAAATGTCAAGCAATATATTGTCGCCCGGCTAGCGCATGCCGCACGGCAAGTTTTTGCGAGTTGGTTGTCTATGCTCTAACGTAGCAAATGCTGCGTGGTAATAGATAATAGCGCATAAACTATTGCTTGGTGACGTATAATATGTACGTTTTGGGCAAATCTACTTGATAAGGAGTATTTTGGTCATGGATAAATGCGCTCTTTTTTCGAAGATTTCGATAAGGGCTTTTCTTTTATTTATGACTGAATCCTTGTAGTATGGTTCCATTATACGGTTCCAAACAAGGGTTCGCAATCAATTTTTAAGTGAGTAGACATGAGGGGTGAGTAAAGTTGGCAGGACATCTTGTTCAGTATGGTCGACGCACTCGGCGGAGCTATGCGAGAATTAACGAGGTACTCGAGGTCCCGAACCTGATCGAGATCCAACAAAAATCTTATGATTGGTTTTTGGAGGAAGGATTGCGGGAAATGTTTCAGGACATCTCGCCGATCCAGGATTTCACAGGTAATTTGGTACTAGAGTTCATTGATTACAGCCTGGGTGAACCGAAATATACGGTTGACGACGCTAAAGAGCGGGACGTAACGTATGCGGCTCCTCTGCGTGTAAAGGTGCGGCTCATTAATAAAGAGACCGGTGAGGTTAAAGAGCAGGAAGTGTTCATGGGAGATTTCCCGCTGATGACGGAGACCGGCACTTTTATTATTAATGGTGCGGAACGGGTTATTGTCAGCCAGTTGGTTCGCTCTCCAAGCGTCTATTTCAGCACAAAAGTGGATAAGAACGGCAAAAAAACCTACACCGCCACAGTAATCCCGAACCGCGGAGCCTGGTTGGAACTTGAAACCGATGCTAAGGACATTATGTATGTTCGTATCGATCGGACTCGTAAAATTCCTGTTACCGTACTTTTGCGTGCTCTCGGTTTCGGTAGTGATGCCGAAATTCTGGAATTGCTTGGCAATGATGAATATATTCGCAATACGCTGGATAAAGACAACACGGACTCCACGGAGAAGGCGCTTATTGAAATTTATGAGCGTTTGCGTCCGGGCGAACCGCCGACACTAGACAATGCCAAAAGTTTGCTGGTTGCGCGTTTCTTTGATCCAAAACGCTACGACCTAGCTAATGTAGGCCGTTACAAAATCAATAAAAAGCTACACATTAAGAACCGTCTTTTCAATCAACGTCTTGCTCAGCCTTTGGTTGACGACTCTACTGGAGAAATCCTGGCAGAATCCGGCCAAATGGTCGATCGTAGACTGCTTGATGAATTGATTCCATATTTCGAAAAGAATGTTGCCTTTAAAAACTACCGTGTTACTGGTGGAGTTATGGACAGCGAAGATATTCCTCTTCAAACAATTGACGTATTCTCGCCAATTGAAGAAGGCCGGGTTATTAAGCTGATCGCTAACGGCAATATCGACAAATCTGTTAAGCATATTACTCAAGCTGATATTATATCCTCAATCAGCTACTTTATTAATTTGCTTCACGGAATTGGCAATACCGATGATATTGACCACTTGGGTAACCGTCGTCTGCGTTCTGTAGGTGAACTCTTGCAGAATCAGTTCCGTATCGGTTTGTCCCGGATGGAACGTGTTGTACGTGAAAGAATGTCGATTCAGGATGCTAATGCGATTACGCCTCAGGCTCTGATCAATATTCGTCCGGTCATCGCGTCTATTAAAGAGTTCTTCGGTAGCTCCCAGCTGTCTCAATTTATGGATCAGACGAACCCGCTTGCGGAACTTACCCATAAACGTCGTCTGTCCGCCCTCGGACCTGGTGGTTTGACACGTGAACGCGCGGGCTTTGAAGTTCGTGACGTCCATCACAGTCACTACGGTCGGATGTGTCCAATTGAAACGCCGGAAGGTCCAAACATCGGGTTGATCAACTCCTTGTCTACCTTTGCCCGCATCAATGAATACGGCTTTATTGAAGCTCCGTATCGTTGGGTGGATCCGAAGACTGGTAAGGTGACTGAGCAAATTGACTATCTGACTGCTGATGAGGAAGATAATTATGTAGTTGCTCAGGCTAACGTGTTGATCGAAGAAGATGGCACCTTTAAAGAAGACATGGTAATCGTTCGTTACAACAAAGACTCAGACAACATTACAACGATGCCAAGTAATCGTGTCGATTACATGGACGTTTCGCCTAAACAGGTTGTATCTGTCGCTACGGCGCTCATTCCGTTCCTTGAGAACGATGACTCCAACCGCGCACTGATGGGATCTAACATGCAACGTCAAGCTGTTCCGCTTCTAATTCCAAAAGCTCCGCTGGTGGGAACAGGAATGGAACATAAATCCGCTAAGGATTCTGGCGTATGTATCGTTTCCAAGTATGACGGTATTATCGAACGTTCTTCAGCTAATGAAATTTGGCTGCGTCGCGTTGAGACTGTCGAAGGCAAGGAAGTTAAAGGCGATATCGTTAAATATAAATTACACAAATTTATGCGTTCTAACCAAGGTACCTGTATTAACCAACGTCCTCTAGCTAAAAGAGGGGACATTGTTAAGAAGGGTGATATCCTGGCAGACGGTCCTTCCACAGAAATGGGCGAACTTGCTCTTGGCCGTAACGTAGTCGTTGCGTTCATGACTTGGGAAGGTTACAACTACGAGGATGCGATCCTGTTGAGTGAAAAGCTGGTTAAGGAAGATGTATATACTTCGATTCATATCGAAGAATACGAATCTGAAGCTCGCGACACTAAATTGGGACCTGAAGAAATTACGCGCGATATTCCGAACGTCGGCGAAGAAGCTCTGCGCAATCTTGATGAGCGCGGAATCATCCGCATCGGTGCGGAAATCAGCGCTGGTGACATTCTGGTGGGTAAGGTTACTCCTAAGGGTGTAACTGAACTGACAGCAGAAGAACGTCTCCTGCACGCTATCTTTGGTGAGAAAGCTCGTGAAGTACGGGATACCTCTTTACGCGTTCCTCATGGTAGTGATGGTATTATCGTGGACGTTAAAGTCTTTACACGTGAGAACGGCGATGAGCTGCCTCCTGGTGTGAATCAATTGGTTCGTGTCTACATCGCTCAGAAACGTAAGATCTCTGAGGGTGACAAGATGGCCGGACGTCACGGTAACAAGGGTGTCGTTGCCCGTATCCTGCCAGAAGAAGATATGCCGTTCCTTCCGGACGGTACGCCAGTACAGGTTGTTCTTAACCCTCTCGGCGTTCCTTCTCGTATGAACATCGGACAGGTGCTCGAGGTCCATATTGGTATGGCTGCATTGCGTCTGGGAATTCACATTGCAACGCCGGTATTTGACGGAGCGCGTGAGTACGACGTGTTTGATACGATGGAAGAAGCAGGTATGCAGCGTAATGGTAAAACTGTACTGTATGATGGCCGTACAGGTGAACGCTTCGAACGTGAAGTTACTGTTGGTGTCATGCACATGATCAAACTGGCGCACATGGTTGATGATAAGATTCACGCCCGTTCAACAGGACCTTACTCACTAGTTACGCAGCAACCATTGGGTGGTAAAGCTCAATTTGGTGGACAGCGTTTCGGGGAGATGGAAGTGTGGGCGCTTGAAGCTTACGGTGCTGCATATACATTGCAAGAAATTTTGACCGTGAAATCCGATGACGTGGTTGGTCGCGTGAAGACGTACGAATCTATTGTCAAAGGTGAAAATGTACCGGAACCAGGTGTTCCTGAGTCGTTCAAGGTATTGATCAAAGAACTGCAGTCCCTGGGTATGGATGTTAAGATTCTTAGCGGTGACGAGCAGGAAATTGAAATGAGAGAATTGGACGATGAGGACGAGACGTCAGGCGACAAACTAAGCCTCAATTTAGAAGGTTCAGAAGTCGGAGTAGAATAATCAAGCTGGAGCTTAAAAGTTCCATTTTATAAAGGACCGCACGCCCTCTTTTGATGTAACAGTCAGAAGAGGGCAAAGCGGTACTAAATCAGGATTAGGTTAAGGAGGGTTGCTCCTTGTTGGACGTTAACAATTTTGAATTTATGAAAATCGGACTCGCTTCTCCGGAGAAGATTCGTTCATGGTCCCGCGGAGAAGTTAAGAAACCGGAAACCATTAACTATCGTACGTTGAAACCGGAAAAAGAGGGTCTTTTCTGTGAGCGTATCTTTGGACCACAAAAAGACTGGGAATGTCATTGCGGTAAATACAAACGTGTCCGTTATAAGGGCGTAGTCTGCGACCGTTGTGGCGTTGAGGTTACCCGTGCTAAAGTTCGTCGTGAACGTATGGGTCACATTGAATTGGCTGCTCCGGTATCTCATATCTGGTATTTCAAAGGTATCCCAAGCCGCATGGGGCTTGCACTAGATATGTCTCCAAGATCACTTGAAGAAATTATCTATTTCGCATCTTATGTTGTAACGGATCCAGGTGAAACTCCACTGGAAAAGAAACAACTTCTGTCCGAGAAAGAATATCGTAGCTACCGTGAAAAATACGGTTACGGTTTCCAAGCCGGCATGGGTGCTGAAGCTGTTAAAAAGCTTCTTCAAGATATCGACATTGATAAAGAGCTGGAATTCCTCAAAGAAGAACTGCGTACGGCCCAAGGCCAACGCCGTAACCGGGCGATCAAACGTCTGGAAGTCATTGAAGCATTCCGTAACTCCGGCAACAAGCCTGATTGGATGATCATGGATGTTCTTCCGGTTATTCCTCCGGAGCTTCGTCCGATGGTTCAATTGGATGGTGGCCGTTTTGCTACGTCCGACTTGAATGATCTCTATCGCCGTGTTATTAACCGGAACAACCGTCTGAAAAGACTGCTTGATCTCGGTGCTCCTGACATTATCGTGCAGAACGAAAAACGGATGCTCCAGGAAGCTGTCGATGCTCTCATCGATAACGGCCGTCGGGGACGTCCGGTAACCGGTCCTGGTAACCGTCCGCTTAAATCGCTCAGCCATATGCTGAAAGGTAAACAAGGACGTTTCCGCCAGAACTTGCTCGGTAAACGGGTTGACTACTCTGGACGTTCCGTTATCGTTGTAGGACCGTACCTCAAGATGTATCAGTGCGGACTTCCTAAGAAAATGGCGTTAGAATTGTTCAAGCCTTTTGTTATGAAAGAATTGGTCAATAAGGGCCTTGCCCACAACATAAAGAGCGCGAAACGTAAAGTTGAACGTGTAAGTCCTGAAGTTTGGGATGTACTCGAAGAAGTAATTAGAGAACACCCAGTACTTCTAAACCGCGCACCAACACTTCACCGTCTCGGTATTCAAGCATTTGAACCGATTTTGGTGGAAGGTCACGCTATTCGTCTTCACCCACTCGTATGTACGGCGTACAATGCCGACTTTGACGGTGACCAAATGGCTGTGCACGTTCCTCTGTCTGCAGAAGCTCAAGCGGAAGCACGCATTCTCATGCTTGCATCCGGTAATATCTTGAACCCTAAAGACGGTAAGCCAGTTGTAACACCTTCCCAGGATATGGTTCTTGGTACTTTCTACTTGACCATGGATAACAAGGAAGAAAAGGGGAGTGGTATGATTCTGCGTACCGTTAACGAAGCTGTATCAGCTTACCAACGCGGAACTGCAGGACTTCATGCTCGTGTTGCTATTCCGGCTAAAGCACTTGGCAAAACATGCTTTACGGAAGAACAACAAAATGCAATGTTGATTACTACGGTCGGTAAGATCATTTTTAATGAAATCTACCCAAGTAGTTTCCCTTATATCAACGAAGCAACCAAAACTAACTTGCTGCACGGCACACCTGAGAAATACTTTATCTACGAAAAAGGCGCGAACATTCGCGAGCTGATTGAATCCGCTCCAGAAGCCAGTGCTGTAGGTAAAGAATATCTGGGTCTGATTATTGCTCGTTGTTTTGAAACTTATCACACAACTAAAACTTCTATGATTTTGGATAAAATCAAACAACTCGGATTCACTTACTCCACACGTTCTGGTGTTACAGTTGCCGTGTCGGACGTTATTGTTCCTGAGGAAAAAGTAACCATCCTGAAAGAATCTGAAGCTAAGGTTGATGTGGTTGCTAACCAATATCGCCGTGGTTTGATCACCAATGACGAACGGTATGACCGTGTTATTGAGATCTGGTCGAAGACTAAGGATGATCTTACGAACATCCTGCTTAAGTCGATGGACCGTTTCAACTCTATCATGCTCATGGTTGACTCTAAAGCGCGTGGTAACAAATCGCAGATCACTCAGCTGGGTGGTATGCGTGGTCTGATGGCAACACCTTCAGGTCGGATTTTCGAATTGCCAATCAAGGCGAACTTCCGTGAAGGTCTTACCGTCTTGGAGTACTTTATCTCCACTCACGGAGCGCGTAAAGGTCTTGCCGATACCGCACTTCGTACCGCTGACTCAGGGTATCTGACTCGTCGTCTTGTTGACGTTGCCCAGGACGTTATTGTCCGTGAAGAAGATTGTGGAACCGATAAAGGCTTCACAGTTAGTCGTATTCAGGATGGTAAAGAAGTTATCGAAGATCTGTATGACCGTATTGAAGGTCGTTACTGCTTCGAAACTGTCCGTCACCCAGAAACAGGCGAAATCATTGTTCACCGCAATGATTTGATTGACTCCGATAAAGCGGAGGCAATTGTAAACGCAGGTGTAACTAAGCTGCAAATTCGTTCTGTACTGAGCTGCCGTGCCCGTCATGGTGTTTGTAAGAAATGTTACGGACGTAACTTGGCAACTGGTAAACACGTTGAGATTGGTGAAGCAGTTGGTATTATTGCCGCACAATCTATCGGTGAACCAGGAACCCAGCTTACAATGCGTACGTTCCATACCGGCGGTGTTGCCGGTGATGACATCACTCAAGGTTTGCCGCGTATTCAGGAGTTGTTTGAAGCTCGTAACCCTAAAGGTCAAGCTACAATCAGTGAGATCGATGGCGTAATCAAGGAAATCCGTGAAACCAAAGACCGTCGTGAAATCGAGGTTCAAGGTGAAGCAGAATCCAAGACTTATTCCATTACTTATGGTTCACGTCTACGTGTTAGCGAAGGCCAAGAAATCGAAGCAGGCGATGAGCTGACAGACGGTTCGATTGACCCTAAAGAAATGCTGCGTATCAAAGGGATCCGTGGGGTACAAAACTACATTCTGCAAGAAGTACAGCGTGTATACCGTAACCAAGGCGTTGAGATCAATGATAAGCACATTGAAGTTATGATCAAGCAAATGCTTCGGAAGATCCGTATCATTGACGCAGGTGACACAAGTCTGTTGCCAGGTGCATTTGCGGATATTCATGAGTACGAAGGTGCTAACAAGGAAGCTATCTTGTCTGGTAAAGAGCCTGCTGTTGCTAAACCAGTCTTGCTCGGTATTACCAAGGCGTCTCTTGAAACTGATTCCTTCTTGTCAGCTGCATCATTCCAAGAAACTACTCGTGTCCTAACAGACGCTGCTATCAAAGGTAAAGTAGATAAGTTGCTTGGACTTAAAGAAAATGTTATTATCGGTAAGTTGATTCCTGCAGGTACTGGGATGAACCGTTACCGTAACGTTAAGCTAAGTGATCCAAATGCAGAAAGCGAACTTGAATCTTTAGAGACGGTTCCTGCTGAATAAATTAGCAATCATGGTAGTGTGCTCATGTCATACCTACTCATAGGTGTGGCATGAGTGTTCTGCTGTGTATAATTTCTATAAAAATTGTTGCTGAATTTCTTGACACCATCTATTGATAATGCTAAAATGTCTAAGGTGCGTGAGTAGCCATGTTATCCTTGTTCATTGGAGGTAAAGAGAATGACTGATGATAGAGGACTACAGGATGCTCAGGTCAAGATCGGTACCAAACAAACCGTCAAGGCGGTAGAGTTGGGCCTAGCCGCAGAAGTCTATGTGGCAGAGGACGGAGATCAAAGGCTTACTTCCAGGATAGTTTTGCTTTGTAACAAACAAGGTGTTAAGATCACATATGTGGATACGATGCTGAATTTGGGCAAGGCCTGCGGAATAGAAGTTGGCGCTGCGATGGCAGCCGTCTTAAAACAATAGCTACAGAAATGTTTTTGTACTGGGGTGAACACCAGCGGCAAGAACTTTTCATTTGTCTTTTTATGAACCGCCTGGGTCTGTGGGCTTAGAGTTCTTAAATCGACTATCATTTCAGGAAGGGGGTGGCAACAACATGCCAACAATTAACCAATTGGTTCGTAAAGGCCGTCAAGCCAAAATCGAAAAATCTAAATCTCCCGCTCTTCAAAAAGGGTATAACGCCCTCAAGCGTGAGGCTACAAATTTGAGCGCTCCGCAAAAACGCGGTGTGTGCACTCGTGTAGGCACAATGACTCCACGTAAACCAAACTCAGCGCTTCGTAAATATGCCCGTGTTCGTTTGACGAACCGTCTCGAGGTAACAGCTTATATCCCGGGTATCGGACATAACTTACAAGAGCACAGTGTTGTATTACTTCGCGGAGGTAAAGTAAAGGACCTTGCAGGGGTTCGTTACCATATCGTTCGTGGTGCTTTGGATACAGCAGGTGTAGCTAACCGGATGCAAGCTCGTTCTAAATACGGTGCAAAACGTCCTAAAGCTAAGAAGTAAGATAACAATATCTGAATAATAAACATTTAAGAAAGGGGGATATCCATGCCACGCAAAGGTCCAGTTACAAAGAGAGACGTATTGCCAGATCCGTTGTATAATAGCAAGTTGGTTACTCGTTTGATTAACCGCATTATGCTGGGTGGTAAAAGAGGTGTCGCTCAAAGCATTCTGTACAATTCATTCAAATTGATTGAAGAACGTACGGGTAAAGATCCGATGGAAGTTTTCGAAGCTGCCATCAAGAATATCATGCCGGTTTTGGAAGTCAAAGCTCGTCGTGTCGGTGGTGCTAACTATCAAGTACCTATCGAGGTTAAACCAGAGAGACGTACTGCTCTGGGATTACGTTGGCTCGTAAACTACTCTCGCAACCGCGGTGAGAAGACTATGGAAGAGCGTTTGGCGGCTGAGATCATCGACGCTTCCAACAACACAGGCGCTTCTGTTAAGAAACGTGAAGATACACACAAAATGGCTGAAGCAAACAAAGCGTTCGCTCACTACCGTTGGTAGGATAAAGGTCATTCAAATAACTTATATTTTGAAGGGAGATCCATTTCATGGCTAGAGAGTTCTCCTTAAAAAATACACGTAACATCGGGATCATGGCGCATATTGATGCTGGTAAAACAACTACCACAGAGCGGATTCTTTTCTATACAGGCCGTACGCACAAAATCGGTGAAGTTCACGAGGGTGCTGCTACAATGGACTGGATGGAGCAAGAACAAGAGCGCGGAATCACGATTACGTCCGCTGCTACGACTGCTGCGTGGAAAGGTCACCGCATCAATATCATTGATACCCCAGGACACGTTGACTTCACTGTTGAAGTTGAACGTTCCCTGCGTGTATTGGATGGGGCAGTTGGTGTATTTAGTGCAAAAGAGGGCGTTGAGCCTCAGTCTGAAACCGTATGGAGACAGGCTGACCGTTATAACGTTCCCCGGATTGCATATGTAAACAAAATGGACATTATCGGTGCGGATTTCCTTAACGTAATCGAAACTATGCGTGATCGCCTTCAAGCCAATGCAGTTGCTATTCAATTGCCAATTGGTGCAGAAAGTGATTTCACTGGTATTATCGACCTAGTTGAGCAAAAAGCACACATGTTCAGAGATGATCTGGGCCAAAACATCGAAGTAACGGATATTCCGGAAGAATATTTGGCCAAAGTTGAGGAGCTGCGTCTCGAGTTGATCGAGAAAGTTGCTGAACTTGATGAGGATCTGACTATGAAGTATTTGGAAGGCGAAGAAATTACAATTCCGGAAATTAAAGCTGCAATTCGCAAAGGCGTAGTTGAAGTTAAATTGTTCCCTGTAATTGCTGGATCTTCCTACCGAAACAAAGGGATTCAGCTTATGCTGGATGCTGTTGTTGATTACTTGCCATCTCCTCTTGACGTTCCAGCTATTACTGGACATCTTGATGACGGTACAGAAGCTGTTCGTCACTCTTCGGATGAAGAGCCGTTTGCAGCTTTGGCATTTAAAATCATGACAGACCCTTATGTTGGTAAACTTACGTTCTTCCGTGTTTACTCAGGCGTACTTGAGTCCGGATCATACGTAGTTAATGCAACTAAGAACAAGCGTGAACGTATTGGTCGTATCCTTCAAATGCATGCGAACAGCCGTCAAGAAATTTCCATCGTGTATTCTGGCGACATCGCAGCTGCTGTTGGTTTGAAAGATACCAGTACAGGTGATACACTGTGTGATGAGAAGAATCCAGTAATTCTGGAATCAATGAACTTCCCTGATCCAGTTATCGAGATCGCTGTTGAACCAAAAACTAAAGCTGACCAAGATAAAATGGGCGTTGCTCTCGGAAAGTTGACTGAAGAGGATCCAACTCTTCGTGCTCACACTGATGAAGAAACAGGCCAAACAATCCTGGCTGGTATGGGTGAACTTCACTTGGACATCATCATCGACCGTATGCGTCGTGAGTTCAAAGTAGAAACCAATGTGGGTAAACCACAGGTTGCTTACCGCGAAACGTTCAAGGCACCTGCTCGCGTCGAAGGTAAATTTGTACGCCAATCTGGTGGTCGTGGTCAATACGGTCACGTATGGGTTGAGTTTGAACCCCTCGAACCAGGTACTGGTAGCAAATTCGAAAGTAAAGTTGTTGGTGGCTCGGTTCCTAGAGAGTACATCGCTCCTGCACTTGCGGGTATTGAAGAACAAATGAAAAACGGCGTACTTGCTGGCTTCCCGCTAGTAGACGTTAAAGCTACCATCGTAGATGGTTCTTATCATGATGTCGATTCCAACGAAATGGCATTTAAAATTGCCGGTTCGATGGCACTCAAAGCAGCTAAAGACAAGTGTAAGCCTGTCCTGCTTGAGCCAATCATGAAAGTAGAAGTAACTGTTCCTGAGGAATATATGGGTGATGTAATGGGTATGCTGAACTCCCGCCGTGGCCGTATCGAAGGTATGGATTCCCGTGGTGGAGCGCAAATTATCCGTGCTAAGGTGCCTCTTTCCGAAATGTTCGGATACTCTACAACACTTCGTTCTGGTACACAAGGACGTGGCGTATTCTCAATGGAGCTTTCTCACTATGAAGAAGTTCCTAAATCCATTGCGGAAGAGATCGCTGCAAAGAACAAAGGCGCTGAATAATTACCAGTTTTAACTTGCCGTCCCGGGTATAAACACTCAGTCATCTAAGATTACACGTATGCGGGCGGCTCAAATATAAGGAACCCCACATTAAGGAGGAACTGTTCAAATGGCAAAGGCAAAGTTTGAACGTAACAAACCGCACGTTAACATCGGTACTATTGGTCACGTCGACCATGGTAAAACGACTCTGACTGCTGCAATCACTACTGTATTGTCCAAAACTTACGGTGGCGCAGCTATCGCATTCGATCAAATCGACAAAGCTCCTGAAGAGCGCGAACGTGGTATCACAATTTCCACTTCCCACGTTGAATATGAAACTCCTAACCGTCACTACGCTCACGTAGACTGCCCTGGTCACGCCGACTATGTTAAAAACATGATCACTGGCGCAGCGCAAATGGACGGAGCTATCCTGGTTGTATCCGCAGCTGATGGCCCAATGCCACAAACTCGCGAGCACATCCTGTTGTCCCGTCAAGTAGGTGTTCCTTACATCGTTGTCTTCTTGAACAAATGCGACATGGTTGAAGATGAAGAGTTGTTGGAATTGGTTGAAATGGAAGTTCGCGACTTGCTTAGCGAGTATGACTTCCCAGGCGACGATACTCCAATCATCCGTGGTTCTGCTCGTGAAGCTCTGCAAAACCCAGATGGCGATTACGCTAAAAAAATCATCGAAATGTTTGAAACAATCGATGAGTACATTCCACTTCCTGAGCGTCAAACTGACAAGCCTTTCTTGATGCCTGTCGAAGACGTATTCTCCATCACTGGCCGCGGTACTGTGGCAACTGGTCGCGTAGAACGCGGAACAGTTAAAGTCGGAGAAGAAATCGAAATCGTTGGTATTCACGAAGATACTAAGAAATCCGTAGTTACGGGCGTAGAAATGTTCCGTAAATTGCTGGATTCCGCTCAAGCTGGGGACAACATCGGAGCATTGCTTCGTGGTGTTGACCGTAACATGATCGAGCGTGGTCAAGTATTGGCTAAGCCGAACTCCGTTAAACCACACACTGAGTTCACTGCTCAAATTTACGTTCTGACAAAAGAAGAAGGTGGCCGTCACAAGCCTTTCTTCACTGGATACCGTCCACAGTTCTACTTCCGTACAACTGACGTAACTGGTATCATCAACTTGCCAGAAGGTACTGAAATGGTTATGCCTGGTGATAACATCTCCGTAACCGTACAACTGATCTCCCCAATCGCTATTGAAGAAGGTACTAAATTCTCCATTCGCGAAGGTGGCCGTACAGTTGGTGCTGGTAGCGTAGCTTCTATCCAAAAATAATAATTCGACTTCTATCTGCGGGTAGATTCCGAATTACAAACACCCCTGATTCTTCTTGCGGAGAATCAGGGGCTTTTTTGTTTTTTCTGAGAATAATGTATTATTCGACACCAATTGATAATAAAGCATAACAATATGATCTTTTTCTACATAATTCGTCAAATTACAACAATCAATTGTTTACAATTATACTAATGATAGAGTAAAATGAAGGAGGAATAATAATGTAAAATAATAGGAATTGCGGGAGAGTGGTAATATGGGGAAATGTCCTTTTTCCTTCATGCATGCGTTAACTGCACGTAATAATAATGTGGATTCTCCTGCCTCTCATTCCTTAGACTTCAAGGATCAGAATCATTCTGTGGCAGGGTCTTTTCATAAGCTGGAGGGACATGGTGAGCTTAACGAGCAGATGAGAATGATTGATCTAACTGAAGCAGATTTGAACTTACTACGCAGGGTGAAACCTGTTGTTGAGCAGAATATAGACTATATCATTGATCAATTTTACAATTCGGTATTAGGCGTAAATAAACTTGAAGCTATTATTTTAGAGCATAGCAGTATAGACAGGTTGAAAACTACTCTTCGTGGGCATATTCTAGAGATTTTTAATGGAAAGGTTGATGATGAGTACATAGCAAAGCGTCTAATGATCGCTAATATTCATAAAAAAGTAGGGCTTGAGCCCAAATGGTACTTATCTGCTTTTCAGAATCTTCAGAACGTATTTATACGCGTTATATATAATGAAACAAACGATGATAATACACGCCTTCGAGTGGTTCAGACCGTGACCAAACTCCTTAACCTTGAGCAGCAGCTGGTTCTAGAAGAATATGAGAAGGAGAACATAAAAGAGAAGGAAGAGCAATATCTATTGGTGAAAAATGAATTAAAACAAAAAATTTCAGAGTTTAGCGTTGAGTTGATAGATTATAGTATCGATACTAATGCTGCTGTGAAGCAGCTAGTGGCAAGCAGCAATGAAGTAAGTAGAACATTCCAACGTACGGCTGCATCCGCCCTGGAGTCACAGGGATTAGCTACAGATGGGCATGAACACTTGGGTGATTTGACTGAGCAAATTAATCTTATATATCAGACCACCAGTGAGATGGAAGACTCGATCATTGAGTTAAGCGATTCCTCTAAGCAAATTCAAAAAATTGTGAACTCAGTAAGGGAAATTGCCGATCAGACTAAAATCCTCTCACTTAATGCAACGATTGAAGCCGCTAGAGCCGGTGAGCATGGTAGAGGTTTTAGTGTGGTTGCTCAAGAAGTTAGCCGGCTTGCAGAGGATACTAAGAGTACTGTAATTCAGATCGTAGAGCTAACAAATAAATCAGGTCTACTCACTCAGCAGGTTGTAGAAGAGATTCGTAAGGTGCAGGAGTTAACTAAGAATGGGAAGCACCAATCGGTCGAGACTAGTCTTTTGTTCTCTGATATTGTAGACGCTATGCGTAGAAGTACACAGGAGATTGTAATAGTGGAAGAAGAAATAAGAACCTTAATCCAAACCATTGAGGGGATCGGAACAGCAACGGCTCAGACTGCTTCCTCCGCAGAGTTTTTTAAGTCTGCCACAGAGAATCTTTAACATATATATAGTAGAAGAACAGCGCATGAAAAAAATATGCGTTGTTTTTCTATTTTCGCTTGCAATACTGCTGCCTATTATATATAATAATAAATGTTGTTCTGAGACGTTGCGATGATGTGAGAGGTTACTGACACACCCGGCCCCTTTGCCATGGGGACGAGGTCAGAAAATTTTCACGGAGTATGTCCGATACCAAATTGGGCGATAGAAGGAGGGACTAAAATGGCAAAGCAAAAAATTCGTATTCGCTTGAAAGCATACGACCACAGAATTCTTGATCAATCCGCTGAGAAGATTGTTGAAACAGCAAAACGTTCGGGTGCAGGTGTGTCCGGGCCGATTCCGTTACCAACTGAGAAGCAAATCATTACTATTCTCCGTGCGGTACACAAGTACAAGGATTCCCGTGAACAGTTTGAACAACGGACTCACAAACGTTTGATCGATATTGTGAACCCAACACCACAAACTGTGGATGCCTTGATGCGCTTGGATCTACCGTCCGGTGTAGATATCGAAATCAAATTGTAATTCTATTTTAAGTAATTTAGGAAAAGAAAAGAGGTGTCAACATTGAAAGGTATCTTAGGAAAAAAACTCGGTATGACTCAAGTGTTTACTCCAGAAGGTAACGTAATTCCTGTTACTGTTATCGAAGCAGGCCCTTGTGTAGTACTGCAAAAGAAAGACCTGAATATCGACGGATATGAAGCAGTGCAATTGGGCTTTTCTGATAAAAAAGAAAAACGCTCCAATAAGCCTGAACAGGGTCACGCCAAAAAGGCAAATGCAACACCTAAGCGCTACGTTCGTGAAATTCGCGGTGTTGATCTCGGGTCTCTCGAGGTTGGACAAGAGCTGAAGGCTGATATCTTTGCTGAGGGCGAATTTGTTGACGTAACTGGTACATCTAAAGGTAAAGGTTTCCAAGGTAACATCAAACGTTGGGGACAAAGCCGCGGACCAATGGCACACGGATCGCGTTACCACAGAAGACCGGGTTCCATGGGTTCTATCCAAGCTAACCGTGTTCCTAAGGGCAAACGCCTTCCAGGACATATGGGTCACACGACTATTACGGTTCAAAAGCTTGAAATTATCAAGGTTGATGTTGAACGTAACGTATTGCTGGTTAAAGGCGCTATCCCAGGTCCTAAAAACAGCTTCGTGAAAGTTAAACAAACCGTTAAGAAATAATTATTGAAGAAAGGAGGAACATGAAATGCCAAAAGTAACACTTTTTAATATTAGTGGCAACGAAGTTGGTGAAGTGGAACTGAGCGATACAGTATTCGGTATTGAACCGAATGAGCACGTTCTACATGAAGCTGCGCTTATGCAAAGAGCTTCCCTACGTCGTGGTACGCACAAAGTAAAAGGACGTTCTGAAGTTCGTGGCGGTGGACGTAAACCTTGGAAACAAAAAGGTACAGGTCGCGCTCGTCAAGGCTCCATTCGTTCTCCACAATGGAAAGGCGGCGGCGTTGTCTTCGGACCAACACCACGTAGCTATTCCTGGAAACTGCCTAAGAAGGTTCGTCGTTTGGCGATCAAATCCGCTTTGTCCTCGAAAGTACTCGAGAATGACATTATCGTATTGGATAGCTTGACAATGAATGCTCCGAAGACGAAAGAATTCGCAGCAATCTTGAACAACCTGAAAGTAGATCGTAAAGCGTTGATCGTAGCTACTAGCTATGATGATAACGTAGCACTTTCCGCTCGTAACATCCCTGGGGTGAAATTCGTAGCGGCTGACGGCATTAATGTTCTTGACGTACTGACGTACGACAAACTGATCATCACTAAAGAAGCAGTTCTGAAGGTAGAGGAGGTGTTCGCGTAATGAAAGATCCTCGTGATATTATCAAACGTCCGGTGATTACGGAACGTACTTCCGACTACATGAGCGAAATGAAATACGCTTTTGAAGTGGATATCCGTGCTAACAAAACCGAAATCAAAAAAGCTGTCGAGGCTATTTTCAAAGTAAAAGTAACTAATGTGAACACAATGCGCGTACCTGGCAAACTGAAACGTTATGGTAAATATTCTGGTTACACTCCAGAGTGGAAAAAAGCCATCGTTAAGCTTAGCCCGGACAGCAAACCGCTTGAATTTTTTGAAGCGGTAGAATAATACTCTGTTGAAGTAAGGAGGGAACTACAGTGCCAATCAAAAAGTACAAACCGACCTCTCCGGCAAGACGCGCTATGTCCGTGTCTACGTTTGAAGAAATTACAACAAACCAGCCAGAGAAATCGTTGCTTTCTCCGCTGTTCAAACATGCGGGACGCAACAACCAAGGTAAAATTACGGTTCGTCACCATGGCGGCGGACATAAACGTAAATACCGTATTATCGACTTCAAGCGGACTAAAGACGGCATACCAGGTAGCGTTGCTACAATCGAGTATGACCCGAACCGCACATCTAATATTGCTTTGATCCACTATGCTGATGGAGAGAAACGTTATATCATCGCTCCTAAAGGTCTAAGAGTTGGGGATAAAGTAGAGTCTGGTCCTGCGGCCGACATCAAAATTGGTAACAGTCTTCCACTGGAGAATATTCCAGTAGGTACAGTTATCCACAACATTGAGTTGAAACCAGGTAAAGGCGGACAATTGGTTCGTGCAGCTGGTACAGAAGCTCAATTGCTTGGTAAAGAAGAAAAATACTGTTCCGTTCGTTTGTCATCCGGTGAGGTTCGTAAGATCCTTAGCGTATGCCGTGCAACTATCGGTTCCGTAGGTAACGAAGATCACGAATTGATCAAAATCGGTAAAGCTGGACGTAGTCGCTGGCTCGGCCGTCGTCCTGAAGTTCGCGGGGTAGTAATGAACCCTAACGATCACCCACACGGTGGTGGTGAAGGTCGCGCTCCAATCGGACGTAAATCGCCAATGTCTCCATGGGGCAAACCAACCCTTGGTTACAAAACGCGTAAGAAAAACAAGGCATCTGATAAATATATCGTTCGCCGCCGCACTAAATAAGACGCTTCTGGCAAGTTAATAAAGCGCGAAGCGTCGATTCGCGGTTTGAAGAACCGGATGAAGGGAGGATTCACACATGGGTCGCAGTTTAAAGAAGGGGCCGTTTATCGATGGCTACCTGCTTAAAAAAGTTGAGGAACTGAACGAGGCTGAGAAAAAGGTTGTTGTTAAAACTTGGTCCCGTCGCTCAACCATTTTCCCTCAGTTTATCGGACATACGTTTGGTGTATATGACGGCCGTAAACACGTGCCTGTATACGTAACAGAAGATATGGTAGGTCACAAGTTGGGCGAGTTCGCGCCAACACGTACTTACAAAGGCCACGCGGGTGACGATAAGAAAACAAGAAGATAATAATAAGGTCTCTGTTTGAAAGGAGGTTAAACAATGGAAGCAAAAGCACATGCAAGATCGGTGCGAATTTCCGCTCGTAAAGCGAAACTGGTTGTTGACTTGATTCGCGGTAAGCAAGTGGGGGAAGCAATTGCTATTCTTCGCCACACTCCGAAATCCGCTTCTCCGGTCGTTGAAAAGTTGCTTAATTCGGCAATTGCGAATGCTGAGCATAACTATTCTTTGGACGTGAACAGTTTGTTCGTTAGCGAGGTTTTCGTTAACCAAGGACCTACTATGAAACGTTTCCGTCCGCGCGCCATGGGCCGCGCAAGTCGGATCAATAAACGCACGAGCCACATTACACTGGTGGTATCTGAGAAATAAGGAGGGATAACACGTGGGTCAAAAGGTAAATCCAATCGGACTCCGAATCGGTATTATTCGCGATTGGGAATCTAAATGGTATGCAGGAAAAGATTTCGGTACTCTTCTGATGGAAGACGTCAAAATCCGGGAATACCTTAAAGGCAAATTGAAGGATTCCGCTGTTTCCCATATCGAGATCGAAAGAGCGGCTAGCCGCGTGAACGTTACAATTCATACAGCTAAACCAGGTATGGTTATTGGTAAAGGCGGAGCAGAAGTAGAAGTACTTCGCAGCGCAGTTACAGCAATCGCTGGTGGCAAAAAAGTACACATCAACATCAATGAAATCAAGCACCCTGAATTGGATGCAATTCTTGTAGCTGAGAGCATTGCTCAACAATTGGAACGTCGTGTATCGTTCCGTCGTGCCCTCAAACAAGCGATTCAAAGAACTATGCGTTCTGGCGCAAAAGGGATTAAAACTCAAGTGGGCGGACGTCTTGGCGGAGCTGAGATTGCTCGTTCAGAAGGTTATAGCGAAGGAACAGTTCCACTTCATACGCTTCGTGCCGATATCGATTACGGAACGGCTGAAGCACATACAACTTACGGTCTTATCGGCGTAAAAGTATGGATCTACCGTGGAGAAGTTCTTCCCCCAGCTAAGAAACAAGCTGCTCAGGAAGGAGGCAACTAATCATGTTGGTACCAAAACGCGTAAAACACCGCAAGCAACAACGCGGACACATGAAGGGTATGGCAAAAGGCGGTACTGAATTGAACTTCGGCGAATTCGGCCTGGTTGCACTTGAACCGTCTTGGATCACTAACCGTCAGATCGAAGCTGCTCGTATCGCGATGACACGTTATATCAAACGTGGCGGTCAAGTTTGGATCAAGATTTTCCCAGATAAACCTATTACTCAAAAGCCTCTCGAGGTTCGTATGGGTAGTGGTAAAGGTAACGTTGAGAAATGGGTAGCCGTAGTTAAACCGGGCAAGATTATGTTCGAACTCGGAGGCGTGTCGGAAGAAATCGCTCGTGAAGCGATGCGTCTTGCCGCTCACAAGCTGCCTGTAAAGACTAAGTTTGTGAAACGTGAAGAATTGGGTGGTGAAGCAAATGAAAGCTAATGAACTTCGCAACTTAACCACTGCTGAGATTGAACAAAAGATCGCTGGATTCAAAGAGGAACTTTTTAATCTCCGTTTTCAATTGGCAACTGGCCAATTGGACAACCCAACTCGGATTCGTGACGTGCGTAAGGAAATAGCTCGTGCTAAAACCGTAATCCATCAAAGAGTGCTTGGGATTAGTTAAGTGAGACGGATCGCAGATCCGTATTCAGGAAGGAGGCTAACTAATGAGTGAAGAACGTAATGCACGTAAAGTGCTAATCGGTAAAGTGGTCAGTGATAAAATGGATAAAACCATCGTAGTTGCTGTTGAAACCTATAAGAAACACAATTTGTACCACAAACGCATCAAGTCTACGAAGAAATTCAAAGCACATGATGAGGGAAATGTTGCAAAGATTGGCGATACCGTAAAACTCATGGAAACTCGTCCGTTGTCTAAGGACAAACGTTGGAGACTAGTTGAAGTGGTAGAAGCAGCGGTTATCATCTAAGATAATCAAGAGAGTTTTTCCGGAAGGAGGAAATTAATAATGATTCAACCATTTACACGTTTGCATGTGGCTGACAACTCTGGTGCGAAGGAACTGATGTGTATCCGCGTACTGGGTGGTACTGGACGCCGTACAGCAGCAATCGGTGATTTGATCGTTTGTTCCGTTAAACAAGCAACACCAGGCGGCGTTGTCAAAAAAGGTGATGTTGTTAGAGCGGTAGTTGTTCGTACGAAACGTTCCGTTCGTCGTAAAGATGGATCTTACATCGCATTCGACGAAAATGCAGCTGTTGTTGTTAAAGACGACAGAAGCCCTCGTGGAACACGTATCTTTGGACCAGTTGCTCGCGAACTTCGCGATAAAGACTACATGAAGATCGTTTCCTTGGCACCGGAAGTTATCTAATAAACACGGCACCAATAAGTTGAAGGTTAGTTATAGGAGGTGTAATAAATGCCTAGAGTGAAAAAAGTTCTGGAATCCCATAACAATAAACTGCACGTGAAGAAAGATGACGTGGTGCTTGTGATCAGTGGTAAAGACAAAGGCAAAAAAGGCCGTGTCATCGCTGCTTATCCTCGTGAAAACCGCGTTCTGGTAGAAGGCGTCAATATGGTGAAAAAACACCAAAAGCCGAACCAGCTGAATCCACAGGGTGGAATTATTGAGCAGGAAGCTTCGATTCATGTGTCCAACGTAATGCACATCGATCCGAAGACCGGCAAAGTAACCCGTATCGGTTACAAAGTTTTGGACAATGGTAAAAAAGTTCGGATTGCTAAAAGATCCGGAGAGATTATCGACTAATCTAGCCCTTAAGAAAGGAGGTTAAATCTTCATGGCAGCAAGAATGAAAGAACGTTTTCTTAACGAAATTACACCTGCTTTGATGCAGAAGTTTAACTATACAACTGTTATGCAAGTGCCTAAGATCGAGAAGGTTGTCATCAACATGGGTGTGGGTGACGCTGTTCAAAACTCCAAAGTACTTGATGCTGCAGTTAATGACATGCAGTTGATCGCTGGTCAAAAACCAGTAATCACTAAAGCTAAAAAATCCATCGCTGGTTTCAAACTACGCGAAAATATGCCGATTGGGGTTAAAGTAACACTGCGCGGAGAGCGTATGTATTACTTCTTGGACAAATTGTTCAACGTAACACTTCCACGTGTACGTGACTTCCGTGGTGTTTCCACTAAAGCCTTTGACGGCCGTGGTAACTACACACTTGGTCTTAAAGAACAATTGATCTTCCCCGAGATCGAATATGACAAAGTGGATAAAGTCCGCGGTATGGACATCGTTATTGTAACGACTGCTAAGACGGACGAGGAATCCCGCGAGCTGCTGGGTCAGCTGGGAATGCCTTTCGCAAAATAAAGTCGGTTAATCCATTTTCTCCGAAAATGTTTAGGAGGTGTCAGGCTAAGTGGCAAAAACTTCGATGAAAGTTAAACAACAACGTACGCCTAAGTTTAAAGTACGTGCATATACACGTTGCGAACGTTGTGGTCGTCCACATTCGGTACTGCAAAAGTTCAAAATTTGCAGAATTTGTTTCCGTGAATTAGCTTATAAAGGCCAGATCCCTGGCGTGAAAAAAGCAAGTTGGTAAGAAGTTTATAAACGGGAAGGAGGTTTACACACATGACTATGTCTGATCCTATTGCAGATATGCTTACTCGTATTCGTAACGCTAACATTGTGCGTCACGAGACGGTAGAAATGCCTGCTTCTACTATGAAGAAACAAATCGCTGACATTTTGAAGCGTGAAGGTTTCATCCGCGATGCGGAATTCGTTGAAGATAGCAAACAGGGGATTATCCGTATCTTCTTGAAATACGGCCCTAACCAAGAGCGTGTTATTTCTGGTTTGAAAAGAATCAGTAAACCAGGCCTTCGCGTATACACGAAGAGCAATGAAGTGCCTCGTGTACTCGGTGGTCTAGGAATCGCGATTATCTCCACATCTAAGGGAGTTATGACCGACAAAGAAGCTCGTCAATCAAAATCTGGCGGAGAAGTTGTCTGCTACATTTGGTAATAAACGTCACAAGATAAGGAGGTGCAACACATGTCTCGTATTGGTCGCAAACCAATCGCAGTACCTAGCGGTGTAGATGTCACTTTGGACAACGCCGTTATTACAGTAAAAGGTCCAAAAGGTTCTTTGACTCGTGAGCTTCATAAAGACATGAAGGTTACAGTTGAAAATAACGAAATTATCGTTGTTCGCCCGTCGGATAACAAATTGCATCGTTCACTTCACGGCACAACCCGCTCCGTTGTCAACAACATGGTAGCAGGTGTGACTGAAGGTTTCTCGAAATCTCTGGAACTGGTTGGGGTCGGATATCGTGCAAGCAAATCCGGAGATAAAATCGTTCTGAACGTTGGTTATTCCCACCCGGTTGAAATTACACCGGAAGCTGGTATCGAGTTCGAAGTTCCTGCGAACACGAAGATCATCGTTAAGGGTATCGATAAAGAACGCGTTGGCGCATACGCTGCTAAAATCCGTTCCGTTCGTGAACCAGAACCGTATAAAGGTAAAGGTATCAAATATGAAGGCGAGCGTATCATCCGCAAAGAAGGTAAAGCTGGTAAGAAGAAATAACCAGTTTAAACTTAATTGTAAGATACCCCGTGCATCTTAAAGTGAAGCTGTTTACGGCAAACTGAAGGGAGTGAAAGGGAAGTCATGATTACAAAAGAAGATAAAAACAAGGCTCGTCTCAAAAGACACCTGCGTGTTCGTAAGAAGATCCAGGGAACTACTGAGCGTCCACGTTTGAACGTATTCCGTTCTTCGAAACACATCTACGCTCAACTGATCGATGATGTTAAAGGGGTTACTATCGTATCCGCTTCTACACTTGATAAAGATCTGAGCGCTAACATCGGTAATGGCGGCAGCGTTGAAGCTGCAGCGAAGGTTGGCCAATTGGTCGCTGAGCGTGCCAAAGAAAAAGGATATGCAGTGGTCGTATTCGACCGCGGAGGTTACTTGTACCATGGACGGATTCAAGCATTGGCTGATGCAGCTCGTGAAGCTGGTCTTGAATTCTAGAATAATTCTTAAAAGGAGGTTAACGACTTGCGTGTAGATCCGAACAGTTTAGAACTGACAGAAAGAGTTGTACACATTAACCGTGTTGCAAAAGTTGTAAAAGGCGGACGCCGTTTCAGCTTTAGTGCACTTGTTGTTGTGGGCGACGGCAACGGCTACGTCGGTGCTGGTATCGGTAAAGCCGGCGAAGTTCCGGATGCCATCCGTAAAGGCATTGAAGACGCCAAGAAAAACCTGATTCACATCCCAATCGTAGGAACTTCGATTCCCCATCTCGTTACTGGACACTTCGGCGCAGGACGCGTGTTGCTGAAACCAGCATCAGAGGGTACTGGCGTTATCGCTGGCGGTCCAGTTCGTGCGGTATTGGAATTGGCAGGCGTTGGCGACATTTTGACAAAATCACTGGGTTCTTCGAATTCCATGAACATGGTCAATGCAACTTTGGAGGGACTTTCCCGTCTGAAACGCATTGAAGAGGTCGCGAAACTTCGCGGCAAATCTGTCGAAGAATTGCGCGGTTAAGGAGGGGAACGTCAATGGCAAAATTGCAAATTACCCTCGTACGTAGTGTAATCGGACGTCCAGAAACACAACGTGTTACTGTTAAGACGCTCGGCCTGCGTAAACTCAACACGACAGTGGTTCACAATGACAGTCCTGCAATTCGCGGAATGATCAATAAAGTGAGTCACTTGCTATCTGTAACTGAAATTGAAGGCTAAACGCCTCGCATAAATTAACAAACATAAGGAGGTGCAAACGATGAAGTTACATGAACTTGCTCCAGCTCCTGGTTCCCGCAAAGAACGCAATCGCGTTGGTCGTGGTCCTAGTAGCGGAAATGGTAAAACTTCCGGTCGCGGTCACAAAGGTCAAAACTCACGTTCTGGCGGTGGTGTTCGTCCGGGCTTCGAGGGTGGACAAAATCCGCTCTATCGTCGTCTGCCTAAACGTGGTTTCGTCAATCCTACCCGTAAAGAGTATGCGATTGTGAACCTGGAAGATCTGAATAGCTTTGCAGAAGGAACTGAAGTGACTCCGCAGTTGTTGCTTGAAACTGGTGTTGTCAAGAATTCCAAAAGCGGCATCAAGATTCTCGGCAACGGTGAGTTGACCGTAAAATTGACTGTACAAGCAAATAAGTTCTCTCAATCTGCGGTAGAGAAAATCGAGGCTGCCGGCGGTAAAACCGAGGTGATCTAATGTTCAAGACGCTTAAGAATATCTGGCATGTTGAAGATTTGCGCAAAAAGATCCTGTTTACCTTGTTCATTCTGATTATCTACCGTATCGGTTCGTTTGTTCCGGTTCCTGGTGTGAACAAAGATGTACTGCAAACAGCAAATCAGAGCGGTGACGCTTTGATGGGACTCTTGAACACCTTTTCGGGCGGAGCGCTCAAAAACTTCTCGATATTTGCGATCAGTATTTACCCGTACATTACAGCATCCATCATCGTGCAATTGCTGTCGATGGATGTTGTTCCCAAGTTTGCTGAATGGGCTAAACAAGGGGAGCACGGGAAAAAACAATTGGCGCAAATCACTCGTTACGGTACAGTGATATTAGCCCTGATCCAAGGTTTTGCTACGTCGATAGGGTTTAACCGGATTTATGGAACTCAAATGATGCCGAATGCGACATTTGCTGATTACTTGCTGGTTGCCATTATCTTGACGGCGGGTACTTCTTTCTTGATGTGGCTTGGTGAACAGATTACCGAAAAGGGAATCGGGAACGGGATTTCGATCCTGATTTTTGCGGGAATCGTCGCCGCCATTCCGGGATATATCACAAGTACGGCTAACTCAAGTTTTATTCAGCCGGATCAGGTGTTCCTGAATATTCTTAAAGTCGTTATCGTGCTGATTGTGATTGTAGCGATTATTACAGCAGTTATCTTCGTACAGCAAGGTATTCGGAAGATTCCTGTTCAATACGCTAAACGCGTAGTCGGCAATAAAATGTACGGTGGACAGAATACACATATCCCATTGAAAATTAATGCGGCAGGTGTAATTCCGGTAATCTTCGCCGTATCATTGCTTCAGTTCCCAGTTGTTCTCTCCAGTTTCTGGTCAACACATGCCTGGGCTCAATGGATTGCTAAGTATTTAGCAACCGATGCTCCACTTGGTATGCTTCTGTATGTAGTGATGATCATTGGGTTCACGTTCTTCTATACGTTCGTGCAGATGAATCCTCAGCAGATGGCTGATAACATGAAGAAGAATGGTGGGTACATTCCAGGTATCCGTCCTGGTAAAGCTACAGAGAAATATCTGACTAGAGTAATGTCTCGTCTGACTATGTCTGGCGCGCTATTCCTAGCTCTGATCTCTGTTTTGCCGATGTTCTTCGGTGCTATATCTGGATTGCCTAAAGAAGTTCGAATTGGCGGTACTGCACTGCTAATCGTAATCGGTGTGGCATTGGATACTATGAAGCAGATCGAGAGCCAATTGATCAAACGCCATTACAAAGGCTTCATCAATAAATAGGTGATAGGTTCCGGTGAAGCTTAAGTTTTTATTCTTCCCGGCACCTATTATGCTGTTTCTTGCTTGGTGGCGAACTTTTGGGGGGAGAGAGAAATCGTGAACATTTTATTCATGGGCCCTCCTGGGGCAGGCAAGGGAACACAAGCGGCAGAAATCGTTAAAGAATTTGGTATTCCTCATATTTCGACAGGAGATGCTTTCCGTTTGGCAATCAAACAGGAAACTCCGGTAGGATTGAAGGCCAAATCATTTATAGATCAAGGTTTGCTTGTACCAGATGATGTGACCATTGGGATAGTCGAAGAACGGTTGCAGCAGTCCGATTGCGAAAAAGGATTTCTATTGGATGGTTTTCCAAGAACTCTTTCGCAAGCGGAAGCGCTGGATGATATTCTTAGCCGTTTGAACACTTCTTTGGATCATGTCATCAACTTGAATGTTGACCGTGGATTGCTAATGGCGCGTCTTACTGGACGTCGTATCTGCAGCGTTTGCGGAGCATCCTACCATTTAATCTTCAACCCGCCGAAGCAAGATGGCATTTGCGACATTGATGGCGGTGAATTATATCAACGTCCGGATGACAACGAAGAAAGTGTAGGCAAGCGCCTGGATGAGTATGATAATAAAACAGCGCCGCTGCTTGCGTTTTATGATAATAAAGGTCTTTTGCGTCAGGTAAACGGGGAAAACGAAATTAATGTCGTTACTTCTGAAATCGTGTCTTTAATGCGGGGTTAATGTAATGATCATTTGTAAATCCGAACAGGAACTTGCCTTTATGAGGGAAGCTGGTCGAATTGTTGCCGAGAGTCACCGTCTTATTGCTCAGGCCATCGAGCCTGGCATTACTACGGGCGAGCTCGACAGAATCGCCGATCAATACATTCGCAGTCAAGATGCTGTGCCGTCTTTCAAAGGCTACAACGGTTTTCCTGCCAGCATTTGCGCTTCAGTCAACGAACAATTGGTGCATGGATTTCCAGGTAAACGTAAACTGATCGAAGGCGATATTGTTACGCTGGATATCGGTGCAGAGTACCGCGGTTATCACGGTGATTCCGCCTGGACCTACGGTGTGGGCAGCATTTCCGAAGAGGCTCAGCGTTTGCTGGACGTTACGGAAGGCTCCTTGTACGCGGGACTGGCGTTAGTTAAGCCGGATGTGCGCTTGTTTACAATCTCCCATGCTATTCAGCAATACATCGAAGAGGCTGGTTTCTCAGTCGTACGTGAGTATGTTGGTCATGGTATTGGGGCAAAACTGCATGAAGAACCGCAAATTCCGAATTATGGCATAGCGGACCGCGGACCACGTCTGAAACCGGGTATGGTGCTCGCGATTGAGCCGATGGTAAACGCAGGAAAGAGACATGTCAGAACACTGGAAGATAACTGGACTGTCGTTACGGTTGATGGCTCACTATGTGCTCACTTCGAGCATACAGTAGCAGTTACTCCGGACGGCATGGAAATTTTCACAAAACTGAATGCGTAGGTGATCTCCACTTGAATACTGTGAGCAGCCCGCAGGTTGGTCAATTAGTGAGAATTCTCAAAGGCAAAGATGCCGGAGAGGCAGCCGTTGTTATCGCAGTTGTTGATAGCAGATTTGTATACATTGCAGATGGAGACAAACGTAAGTTTGATGGGCCAAAGAAGAAGAATATTCTTCATCTTGAGCTCATACCCTTCATCAGCAGTGAGGTTGTGGACAGTTTGAAGGAAACTGGGCGGGTAACAAACGGAAAGCTGCGATTCGCAGTTATGAAGTATGCTGGACCCACCGGAATAAGTGCTGATGAGAAAGGAGACTAACTGTGGCTAAGGAAGATGTCATTGAAGTAGAAGGTACTGTCCTTGAACCGTTGCCAAACGCAACGTTTAAGGTTGAGCTTGAGAACGGTCATCAAATACTTGCCCATGTATCCGGTAAATTGCGGATGCACTTTATCCGTATTTTGACCGGAGACAAAGTGGTCGTGCAGTTATCGCCTTATGATTTATCAAAAGGTCGTATAACTTACCGTAAATAGATGGGAACTACGAAAAAAGTTTTGCTTCGCAAAACTTTGAGGAGGTAATTAACATGAAGGTAAGACCTTCTGTAAAGCCCATTTGCGAGAAATGTAAAGTAATCCGCCGCAAAGGGACTGTTATGGTGATTTGCGAAAATCCGAAACACAAACAAAAACAAGGTTAAGAAGGGGGTGTAGCGTAAAATGGCTCGTATAGCTGGAGTGGATTTGCCACGTGACAAACGCGTTGAGATCGCCTTGACTTATATTTTCGGAATCGGTAAAACGACTTCTCAGAAAATTCTTAATGAAACAGGCATTAGCGCTAATACACGTGTCCGTGATTTGACGGAAGATGAAGTCAGCAAACTGCGTGAAACGATCGACAAAACGGTTAAGGTTGAAGGTGACCTGCGTCGTGAAATTTCCTTAAATATTAAACGTCTTACTGAGATCGGCTGTTACCGCGGTGTTCGCCACCGTCGTGGATTGCCTGTTCGCGGTCAACGTACTAAAACGAATGCCCGTACCCGGAAAGGCCCGCGTCGTACGGTAGCAAACAAAAAGAAATAATAAGGGGGGATAAGAGACAATGGCTAAACCGAAAAAAGTCGTACGTACCAAACGTCGCGACCGTAAAAATATCGAATCCGGCGTGGCACATATTCGTTCCACGTTCAACAACACCATCGTTACCATCACGGATCCTCACGGAAATGCAATTTCCTGGGCAAGCTCCGGCGGCCAAGGATTTAAAGGTTCCCGTAAGTCCACTCCATTCGCAGCGCAAATGGCAGCTGAATCAGCAGCTAAAGCAGCTATGGAGCACGGCATGAAGTCGGTTGAGGTTATGGTTAAAGGACCGGGCGCGGGCCGCGAAGCAGCCATCCGTTCCCTTCAAGCTGCAGGGCTTGAAGTTAACCTTATTAAAGACGTAACTCCGGTTCCTCACAATGGATGCCGTCCGCCTAAGCGTCGTCGCGTATAGTGAAATCAGTATTGTGAATGTGGTATAATTCTGACGCATCTGCTAATAATAGGTGTTTAGGCATACTACATGATGCACCTGATGGGGTGACAGTTTCATATAGGAGCGACGTTGAAGGAGGGGTAAACTCGTGATAGAAATCGAAAAGCCGAAGATTGAGACCGTAGAAGCTAATGATGAAGGTACCTATGGGAAATTCGTAGTTGAACCGCTGGAACGTGGGTATGGCACGACTCTGGGGAACTCGCTTCGCCGGATATTGCTTTCTTCGCTTCCAGGAGCCGCAGTGACTTCGGTCCAAATTGACGGCGTTCTGCATGAGTTCTCGACCGTTCCAGGCGTAATGGAAGATGTGACGGAAATCATTCTGAACCTTAAAGCCTTGTCTCTGAAGATTCATTCAGACGAGGAAAAAGTGTTCGAGATTGATGCTGAAGGGGAAGGCATCGTTACCGCAGGTGATATCCGTGCGGACAGCGATGTTGAGATCCTCAATCCGGATCTTCACATTGCAACGCTGGGACCTGGTGCGAGACTTCATATGCGTATTTTTGCAGGCCGTGGTCGCGGCTATGTCCAAGCGGACCGGAACAAACGTGACGATCAGCCAATTGGTGTTATTCCAGTTGACTCCATCTACACTCCAATTTCACGCGTTAACTACGGCATAGACAATACACGTGTTGGTCAAGTGACTAACTATGACAAATTGACGCTTGAAATTTGGACGGATGGAAGTATCAGACCGGAAGAGGCTGTAAGCCTCGGAGCCAAAATTTTGAACGAGCACCTCGTTCTGTTCGTAGGTCTTACGGACGAAGCGAAAGACGCCGAAATTATGGTTGAAAAAGAAGAAGACAAAAAAGAAAAAGTACTTGAGATGACAATCGAAGAGCTTGATCTTTCTGTTCGTTCCTACAACTGCCTCAAACGTGCTGGTATTAATACCGTACAAGAGCTTACCACGAAGACTGAAGAAGATATGATGAAGGTGCGTAACCTTGGTCGCAAATCTTTGGAAGAAGTTCAGGAAAAGCTTGAGGAACTTGGTTTGGGTCTCCGCACAGAAGAATAGCTGCAGATTGCTTTAGTAAAGGAGGGAAAACACAATGGCATACCAAAAATTGGGCCGTGATTCCAGTGCGCGTAAAGCGTTATTTCGCGACATGGTAACGGATCTGTTTTTATACGAGCGCATCCAAACAACGGAAGCTAAAGCGAAAGAAGTTCGTTCTATCGCTGAAAAGCTGATCACTAAAGCTAAAAAAGGTGATCTTCATGCTCGTCGTCAAGTAGCTGCATTTGTTCGCCGCGAGACTGTTGATGGTGAACAAGATGCAATTCAAAAATTGTTCTCTGACATTGCTCCTCGTTACACTGAGCGTCCAGGTGGATACACTCGTATCCTTAAACTAGGACCTCGTCGTGGCGACGCTGCGCCTATGGTTTATCTTGAATTGGTAGACCGCGCGTAGTATCACAAGTATTGATTTCCGATGCTTCCCTTTCATCCAGCCCTCTTTGGAGTAAAGATGGGGGAAATATCAGCGTTATTGTGCTGCAGAGGCGCAAGACTCTGCTGTACTAATAACCGTGGGAATCACCTTGGTTCAATTGAAGGAGCTCCCGCAGGGGCTCTTTTTTTTGAAATTAAGGATCCTATAGGACTTGTAGTTCTATATATGAAAAATGGATGCCGTCCTACTAGGGACGGCGAAGCCATTTCTTCAAATAGAAGATCAGACAGTGCTTCGATCGACGTTCTGCTGACCGGTTTAAAAAGGAGAACGGAATGCGTAATCTATTGATGAAGGTCAATTATGACGGAACGAATTATGATGGCTTTCAGACCCAGCCTCAGGGCAATACGATTCAGGATCGGCTGGAGCAAGCCATACTCCATCTGACAGGTGAGAAGCTTAAGATTACTGCTTCAGGCCGCACAGATGCCGGAGTACATGCCTATGGCCAGCCTTTTAACTTTACAACCTCCTCTCGAATCCCAACTGAACGTTGGTGTCTAGCGCTTAATGCCCGGCTGCCACAAGACATCGTGGTTACAGAGGCTAGGGAAGTTCCGCTAACGTTTCACTCTCGTAGAGGGGCTAAGCGTAAAACTTACCGATACACGATCAATGGCAACAGGTTTCCAGATCCGTTTCAGCGGCGCTGGCAGCTTCACCATCCAGTGAAGTTGGATATTCCTGCGATGCAGCAAGGCTTAACGCAAATTATAGGGACACATGACTTCACTTCGTTTGCATCACGACGGTCTACGAAGACTTCTCATGTACGAACGATCTTTGAAGCTCATATGGAAGTAGACCGCAGTATGTGCCGACCCTCTTCATCAGATCAAGGAGTTATCCATACTTATATAACGGGTAGTGGATTTCTTCAGCACATGGTTCGCATTATTATGGGGACTTTGATCCATGTGGGGGAAGGTAAAATACCTGCTGATAAGGTTGCTGAAATATTGGCAGCATGTGATCGATCACATGCCGGTCCAACAGCTGTGGCCATGGGGTTAGCTTTGTGGAGTGTTGAATATGACGAGATTGAAAGTGAATAGTTTTTTCTATAAATTTCTTCCTGATTAATAGGTTAAATGTTTAAAAATCACTTGCACTTGTTATGTTTATACTGTAATATAAAAGTTGTGTTTTCTTGATGGCTATCCCACAGCCCCGATCGAGAAAATGCCAAAAAAATGCTTTGCTTAACTCACATAATCGTAATTCAATGAGAAACAAGATATACGAAACAGAAGATTTTCGTACGAGAACAAGGAGGAAACATTCATGCGTACCACCTATATGGCGAAGCCGAACGAAGTTGAACGCAATTGGCACATTATTGATGCCGAAGGCAAAACACTCGGTCGTTTGGCCAGCGAAGCCGCTGCTTTGATCCGTGGCAAACACAAACCGCAATTCACTCCACACGTTGATACAGGAGATTTCGTTATCGTTATCAACGCTGAGAAAATTCACTTGACCGGTAAGAAATTGCAAAACAAAAAATACTACCGTCACTCGATGCACCCAGGTGGTTTGAAAGTTACTAATGCTGAAACTCTGCTGAATACTAAACCAGAACGCGTAATTGAATTCGCGGTTCATGGTATGATTCCTAAGACTCGTCAAGGGGACCACATGAAGCTGAGATTGAAAGTATATGCAGGCGCCGAGCATCCACATGCAGCACAAAAACCTGAAGTTTACGAACTTCGCGGATAAGAATAGAGGAGGACAGTTTCATGGCACAAGTACAATACTATGGGACAGGTCGTCGTAAACATTCGGTAGCACGTGTTCGCCTTGTACCGGGTGAAGGACGCATTGTCATTAACAAACGTGAGATGGACGAATATTTCGGTGTGGAAACACTGAAAATGATCGTAAAACAACCTTTGAACCTGACTGAAACACTTGGCAACTACGATGTAATCGTTCTTGCACATGGTGGCGGCATTTCCGGTCAAGCTGGAGCAATTCGTCACGGTATCTCCCGTGCATTGCTTAAAGTTGACCCTGAATATCGCGGTGCATTGAAGAAAGCCGGTTTCCTGACTCGTGACCCACGTATGAAGGAACGTAAGAAATACGGCTTGAAGGCTGCACGTCGTGCGCCTCAGTTCTCGAAACGTTAATATTTACAGAATTCAACCCTTGGCCTTATGGCCGAGGGTTTTATTTTTTATATCAGAACAGAATCATATTTAGAGCTGTGTTTCAAACTAACCTATTTCTTTCGGGAATAGGTTTTTTTATTAATATTTTTTTATTTAATCATAGAAACTTTTTCCAATTATAGGCGTTTAAGGTTATAAAGGAGGAGTTGAATTTATGGAAATTGAGAGTTCTTTGAGTAAGAGGAAATTTATTTTGTCTTCAATCGTTCTAATGGTTGTTGCTTCAATTTTTATCTCTCAGGTAGATGCTTATGTACTTCGCGGAAATAGAGTGGATAGACCTAACCAAGTTAAATATTGGCTTGATGCCTCTATATCTTCAATTGGCTACAATGCCGCTGCCATACATGGAAGTACAGCGTGGAATGGTCTTACTGCTGGTAGACTGTCTATTAACGTTACTTCAACAACTTCAGCCTCTGCTGCTGACGTAAAGTGGTACGCTTCGTCAGAAACAAATGATCTTGGACAATTTTATGCGCAAACCTCTACTTCAGGTACACTAACCTCTACATCAATCGTTAGAATTAACACGGTAAGATTCAAGACAGTAGATGGAAATAGACAAAAAGAAACCACTGCTCATGAAATGGGACATGTACTAGGCTTAACTCATGAAGATACAGTTCCGTCCATTATGCTTTCTGGACCAGCTTGGTTATATGGAACTTACCCAGTACAAGATGATAAAGATGGTATAGCGCATATTTACCAATTTGATTAAGGGGGTCAATATATGAAAAAACAAAATAAGTTTCTTTCAATAGGTGTGTTGGCTTTCGTATTGGTTGTCGGTGCTGCAGGATTCATTAACAATAACAAAGCTGTAAAGGGAGATAATTCTCCTGCATTTATCAGTTCTGAAGCAAAAGTTATTGGTTATCGTGATTTTAATGAGCTAGACAACACGGCTGAATTGATACTGAAAGGCACAAAAGCTAAAGTCATAAATACATTTATCGATAAAAATGAATTTGGTGAAACGATTGATTATCATACGCAATCTGCAATAAAGATTAATCAGATTTTCAAATCTGATAATCAAGATATTGTAGAGGGCTCTGAAGTTACAGTGCAAGAAAATGGAGCTATCGAAACAACAGAAGATGGAACATTGATCTATGGAATTGAAGGTTATCAGTTAATGAATGAAAATGAAGAGTATTTATTATTCTTAGATAAAAGTTTAACCGATCCTAATGTTTATTTTGTTAAAGGAGTTTACTACGGTAAAATTCCTTTGAGTGAACCCAAAGTGAATAAGATATTGGAACAGTCTGAGGAAGAGTCTTCTCAAGATTTAGAAATCTATGGTGAGTATCCTGAAGCGTTAAATACTATATTTAAAGAAGCCTTAGAAAAATACGGGAGATAAAAAAGCACATAAGAAACCTTTAACCTTTATGGTTAAGGGTTTTTCTTGTTTAGCCCCTTTCCACAAGAAATGGGCTTTTTTTGCATCTATTTACTAATTCTAACGGATGAAACGCATTGACTTCCTCAGTAAAAGTTATATACTATTTCATATAGAATTAGTTGGTTTTATTACTTCTTTTACCTCATTTATTCATACGATTAATATTTTGGATGGAGGAATACCTTAATGAACCTGCTCGAGAAAGAGGATTTAATCAAAGTTAAGGCCGAAGAATTAGAAACTGCTTCACCCGAGGAAATTATCCGCTGGGCTGTAGAAACATTTCCTAACATTACTTTTGCCTGCAGCTTTGGTGCCGAAGATGTAGTGCTAGTTGATATGCTTCACAAAGTTAGTCCGTCTACAGACGTCTTTTATCTCGATACAGATTATCATTTTAAGGAAACCTATGAGACCCGAGATTTGATGGCAGATAAATACGGGCTGGAGTTCGTACGAGTGTCTCCACAAATCACTCCGCAGGAGCAAGCACTTCAACACGGTGATGCGTTATGGACAGTAGATCCTAACCAATGCTGTGGGATTCGTAAAGTAGAGCCGCTGACTCGTATCCTATCTCAATATGAAGCTTGGATTACAGGCATTCGTCGTGACCAAGCCCCTACCCGTGCTAATGCCAAAAAGGTTGAGTATGATTATAAATTTGGTTTGGTTAAGTTTAATCCAATTGCAGATTGGACAACCGAGGATGTATGGAACTATATTCGTGAAAATGATGTAATTTATAACCCTCTACATGACCGTAACTATCCAAGTATCGGCTGTGAGCAATGTACACGTCAGGTTATGCCTGGTGAAGATCCGCGTGCTGGACGTTGGGCTGGATCAGAGAAGACTGAGTGCGGATTACACAAGTAAGACCTATCCCCGTGAGAACACAGAAGGAGAGACGATAATGACTTCAATACGTCCGCATGGCGGAACATTAGTTAACCGTGTAGTAGAGGGTACAGAAAGAGAAGAATTGCTGCAGCTTGCACGTGAATATAAGACGCTTGCCGTGAACACCTGGACTTTATCTGATTTGGATCTAATAGCGGTAGGTGCATTTTCTCCACTGACTGGATTTTTGAATGAACAAGATTATCACTCCGTAGTCAAAAACATGCGTTTAGCAGATGGCACAGTGTGGAGCATTCCAATAACACTTGCTGTAGAAGAGGATGTGGCCTCTGGTTTAGCTATTGGAGACAAGGTATCTCTAATCGGTGAAGAGGATGGCGAGATCTACGGTTTTTTGGATATTGAGAGTATTTATACGGTTGATCAAAACCTTGAAGCGCAAAATGTATTCAAAACAACAGACCCTGAACATCCAGGAGTAAGTAAGCTGTTGGCCCGCCCGGCTACCTATGTAGGAGGACCAATTACAGTGCTGAATAGACCACAGCCAGAAAAGTTCGGAGAATTTTATTTTGACCCTTCAGCTACACGTAAGATATTTGCAGACAAAGGCTGGAGAACAGTTGTAGGCTTCCAGACGCGTAACCCTGTTCATCGTGCACATGAATATATTCAGAAGTGCGCTATGGAGGTTGTAGACGCTCTGTTCTTAAACCCGCTAGTGGGTGAGACGAAGTCTGATGATGTTCCGGCAAATGTACGAATGAAGAGCTACCTGGCGCTTTTGGAGAATTATTATCCTGAGGATCGTACCTTTCTAGGTGTTTTCCCGGCGGCCATGCGTTATGCTGGTCCGAGAGAAGCGATTTTTCATGCTATGGTTCGCAAAAATTACGGCTGCACCCATTTTATTGTCGGACGTGACCATGCGGGCGTAGGTGATTACTACGGAACTTATGAAGCGCAAGAAATTTTCGCGAATTTCACCGCTGAGGAACTTGATATTACTCCATTATTTTTTGAACACAGCTTCTTCTGTAAAAAATGCGGAAATATGGCTTCCAGTAAAACCTGCCCACATCCTGGCGATGATCATATGACTTTGTCGGGTACAAAAGTACGGGCTTTGCTTCGGGAGGGTCAATGTCCGCCTCCTGAATTTACGCGACCTGAGGTTGCGCAGATTCTAATTGAAGGCATGACTCAAGAAGTAACAGCTTAATCATCGTTAGCTAGTACTATTTGGCCTTCTTGTCCCATATAGATGAGTATTATCTATCGGGACGAGGGGGTCTTTGTTATGTCTGGCCGAAAACACAGTAAAGTCTCGGTCTGGATCTCATGGAGCAGTATCAAAAAATGTATGCTGGGCGCGACACTGCTGGCTATAATGATCGGCATTATAGCGTATGACATGCCTACTGCCAAAACGTTAAATTATTGGAGTCTGCCTTTGTCTGGTAAAGTGATCGCTATCGACGCTGGACATGGGGGAGCAGATGGAGGGGCAGTTAGCCGGGAAGGGCTAATTGAGAAAGACATTAATCTTGCAGTCTCTCTTTATTTACGTGATTACCTGCAACAGGCAGGGGCTATTGTTGTAATGACCCGTGAAGGGGATTATGATTTGGCTCAGGAGGACACTAAGGGCTATTCTAAGCGCAAGACTGAAGATCTTAAGCAAAGAGTGAGAAGTATTGAAGAGAAGGGCGCAGATCTTTTTATAAGCGTTCACATGAACAGTGTGCCTTCGAACCGATGGAGCGGGGCGCAGACCTTTTACTATCCCAATCACAAGGATAATAAAGCAATCGCAGAGTTTGTACAGAGTGAGCTGAAGACTACACTGGAGAATACTGATCGTGTAGCTAAGACTGTAAATACTGTTTATCTACTAAAAGCATTAAAAATACCTGCGATCCTTGTAGAGGTCGGTTTTTTGTCGCACCCTCAGGAATCAGTTCTACTCGGAGATGATGTTTATCAACGCAAGGTAGCGACTAGCATATATCGTGGCATTCTTCGTTATGCTTCCGAGTAACCGGGACTACTCATCAGGAGATGGGTAATGCTATAATAGACAAAAACTCCGGAAGAATTCTCCTCCGGAAAGGAAACAGAGGTGCTTTCCATGCTGACTAGGGAACATATCCAGGAAATACTGCAGTCAATAACAGACCCGGAAACCGGAAAAAGCCTTGTGGAACTACAGCTGATCCGTGACATTATGATTAAAGAAGATCGTATATCTTTATCAATCGTGTGTCTGGATCCTGAAGAGCAAAGTCGCATGGACCTAGAACAACGGGTTCGTGAGTTACTTGAAGCGGGTGGAGTCACTAATGTGCATATCCGGCTGCGTGATGCAACCGATTATGAACGTGCTCTACTACGCGGAGAGAGTGCTGGGGAAGAGCCATGGGCTGATGAACCGGGGAAACTTAAGGGACATGCAGCAGGCCTTGACGATCATGAATTAATCAATGAGAACTCTGGTGTTAACTTTATCGCCATTGCCAGTGGTAAAGGCGGTGTTGGAAAGTCTACAGTTACTGTGAATTTGGCAGTAGCTTTGGCTAGAAAAGGTAAAAAGGTTGGATTGATTGATGCGGACATTTATGGGTTTAGCATCCCTGATATGATGGGAATCGAAGAGGGACCCGTTGTAGAAGAGGGAATCATTATTCCTGTGGAACGTTTCGGAGTGAAGGTCATGTCTATGGGCTTCTTTATCCGTGAGAATAGTCCGGTAATTTGGCGGGGACCTATGCTTGGCAAAATGCTGCGCCAATTCTTCAGTGATGTGGGCTGGGGAGAACTTGATTATATGCTGCTTGATCTTCCTCCAGGTACAGGTGATGTGGCGCTTGACGTACATCAGATGCTCCCTCACAGCAAAGAGATTATTGTTACTACCCCTCATGCTACCGCAGCGTTTGTGGCGGCTAGAGCGGGCTCTATGGCTCTGCAGACAGAACATGAGATTATTGGGGTCATTGAGAACATGGCTTATTATGAGTGTAAAGACTGTGGTAAAAAAGATTATATTTTTGGCAGAGGCGGAGGCGCTCGGCTTGCGGAGACACTCCATACCGAGCTGCTTGCACAAGTTCCATTGGGCGCACCGGACAATCATATTTCTGAACCGGATTTCTCACCTTCCGTATACAAGGAAGACACAGCTACTGCGTTGTTGTTTGCTGATATCGCCGATAAGCTGATTGCGAAATATGAGCACTAATTATTGTGCATAAAAAGAGGCCGTCCCACATTGTTAGGTGGGATAAGGCCTCTTTTTTGTTATGTGCTTGAATCATCGCCGCTACCGCTGCCACTTTCACCACCGCTGCCGCTGCCTTCCTGTTTATCGCCGCTTTCGCCGCCCTTTTTCTGTTCCTTCGGTTCGAGCTCGTCCTGAACGACCTTTTTAAGTAAATTCAATACCTCCATCCGGAATAATGGAGTCTGCATAGATTCCTGGATGGTCTTCATGGATTGCTTTCGGTAGTCAGGTGTTTTGGTGAGATTAAGAAACATGGTCATCATTTCTGGAGACTTCATGATTTCCTCGACGGATTTTTGATAGGTGGGATCTTTAATTAGTTGCAGGTGCAATTCTTTGCTTTGTGATTGAATGGCTTTAGCAAAATCGCCTGCGAACTTGGGATCAGTCATAATTTTCTCGATTTCCTTTTGATATTCCGGTGCAGTGAGGGTATCTTTAACAGCGGTTTTTATATCCTCTGTTGTTTGAAGTGGCATCATTTTCATACTCATTCCGCTGGTGCCTCCAGAACTGGAATTTGATAATGATTCCTCAACTGCTTTTTTTCCATCTTCACTTTTTAATATATCAATAACCATGGTCTTCATTTCTTTATAACTGCCCTGACCAGAAGAAGAACTGCTCTGCTCACTTCCGCAAGCCGTTAAGGCCATAACAAAGCTTAAAGCCAAACCCACAGATCCGATAAATCTCCATTTCATTGGCGCTGCCCTCCTTTATTAGGATTCTCCAGTTGTATTATGCCGCATTAACATACATTTATGTTGCTGATGTAATGGTGTTTTGTCGGTATCCTTGGTAAAATAAATCTGACATAGGGGAGGTGAAGTGGCTGAGTATAAAAAAATGGTTTTATTTATTTTGGACAACCCTTCTAATAGGAGCGGGCGGAGCAGTAATCGCAGGTCTGGCACTGCAATTCGTGAACGGTCGAATTGATTTCAAAAGTGTCGCTGATTTCTTTTTATACCCGCTGATACTATTCGGCTACGGTATGCTTGTCAGTGTTTATGCGCAACTTGGTTTTTTTGCTTATCTAATTTTGAATTACATGGGCAATGGTGTTTTCCCGCCAAAAATTTGGAAATACATACAACTGGTGCTTTCTGTGCTCGCATTGCTTGAACTGATTTTTTTGCGTACCGTCGTTGGCGGGGAAAGAAGTGTCTTGTCTGATCTAATATTAGGAATCTTTATTTTGTTAGCTGCCATTATTGTGTCTTATTTCAAAGTGAAAAGTACAAACATCTCAGCTTGGATTCCAACCCTCTTTTTTATGACAGCTATTTCAATTGTGGAAATTATCGGCGTGCTCCGTATAGGTGTTGATAGTGCGACAGTGTTTATTGTTGTTCCGCTCATCGCCTGTAATGCATTCCAGATTTTGATGCTTCACCGTATTCTCAAGCCGGCAGCCGGATAAAGGCTGGGGCGAATTCAGCAAATCATGAACCCCGTACTCTGGCCTTCAGAAAACGGGGTTTTTTGCTCTAGAATGTATCCTAACGATTAAAATCGGCTGGAGGAGGTTAATCTTAAAGAACAATAGAGCGGATTCTTTGTGTGTAGCAACGCTCACAAAACTAAGCAGATGCTTCCGAAGTGAGTTTTGTACGAAGTTTTTCAATGATGCATATGCTTTACAAAACTAAGCGTATGCTTCCGAAGCAGTTTTGTACGAAGTAATACAAGCGTAGCAACGCTCACAAAACTTTTAGGAGGGGAATATATGGACATCAAGCGTTATATGATAAAAGACACAAATGAAATCCAGCTTAACAAGCTGGACCCGGACGATACAGGTAACTTTAAATCAAAAAAAGAAGCAGAAGCCAAAACAGAGCAGTTAAAGGAACGGTTGGCAGAGCTTCAAGATATTCTTTTTGCACAGAAAAAGCATTCACTGCTCGTAATTCTGCAAGGGATGGATTCCAGCGGTAAGGATGGAACGGTTAAACATATTTTTTCAGGGATTAATCCACAAGGCTTTATAGTGACCAGCTTCAAGAAACCTTCTCTGGAGGAAGAAGCTCACGATTTCTTATGGAGAGTGCATCAAAAGACACCCCCTAAAGGCTACATCTCTGCATTTAACCGCTCACACTATGAAGATGTATTGGTACCGCGGGTACATGGGGGATTGAAAAAGGATGATTTGAAGCGCCGCTTTCGTTACATACGGCAGTTTGAGGAGATGCTGGTGGAAGAGGGAACGACAATTATCAAGCTTTTTCTGCATATTTCAAAAGAGAAGCAGCTTAAGAAAATCAAAGAACGGCTTGAAGATCCCAAAAAACACTGGAAATTTGACGCAAGTGATCTACAGGAGCGGGAGTTTTGGGATGATTACCAAGAGGCATATGTAGATGTTTTTAAGGAGTCTAGTATTGATAAAGCACCCTGGTACTGGATACCAGCCAATCATCAATGGTACCGCAACTATTTGGCCTTATCCATCGTTGTAAAGACACTGGAGAGTCTGGATCTGAGCTATCCGAAGCTGAATACCCCCACACCCGACATATCGGAGCTCATTTCCCCGCGTCATTAATATTTGGATAAAACCAACATCTATTGCGGTACCTAAGATTGGGAGGAGCGTTACAGCCCGGCAGCATCCTCTAAGGCACTATTTAGTGAGGCCGAGTCACGAACCTCTTTACCCTCTGCGTTGCTTTGGCTGATCAGCTCAGAGACGGTAACGAATTCATAACCTTGTCTGCGGAGCTCATCGATAATTTGCGGAAGAGCTTCGTGAGTTTGTTTGCAGGAATCACTGGCATGTAGTAGAACGATATCACCAGGATGTGCTTTAGTCGTTACACGCTTCACGATATTGTCTACACCTATGTTCTTCCAGTCTAGAGAGTCTGTGTCCCACTGGATGACTTTGTAACCAAGATCATTGGCCACTTGCAGAACTCTTTTGTCAAAATCACCATTAGGCATACGAATTAAATTTGGTTCTTTACCGGTTAATTCTGTAAGCACAGTGTGAGCCGTTGTGATCTGAGTGCGAATCTCTTCGTTACTTAGAGTGCTGTAATTGACGTGTTTATGGCCATGGCTGCCAATTTCGAATCCTGCGTTTTTAATGCTTGTTACAATATCCGGGTGAGTCTTACTCCATGGTGACGATAGGAAGAAGGTGGCTTTGTCCACTTTCTTGTCTTCAAGTACCTTCAAAATTGGTTCGGGTCTCTTTTCCCCCCAGCTAATATCGAAGGTTAGGGCAATCAGCTTCTTCTCTGTTGGCACACTGTAAATGGCAGAAGGTCCAGCCTCAGAAAAAACGGTGATATTACCCCTCTCGACATAGACAACTCCAGCAGCAAGAAGCACAGCGGCGAAGATATAGATGAACCTTTTGATCTTTTTGCCGCTGAATACATAAAAAGAATTCATTAATGACAGCGCTCCTCTCCCATGCGAAATGCTTGTTTGTTCTAAATGTATGCTCGTACCGCAAGGTTATGACCTAAGAAACAGAGATCACAATTTCAGGAGGTATTTATGTTGTCGTTCTTCACGTTTGTTAAAGATATTAAATCGATCCGCAAGGCTGTGCTGCTATCCTGTCTGCTCTTCGTAATAGGAGCGGTTGTTGGCTGGGTAGCGACAAGTAGTCTGGAAAAGCTATTGGTTCAGCAATTGGAAGGGCTTAGTGAGATCAGTGGGAACTTAAGAGACACCGCTAATCCGCAATGGAACTTCTTTGTATTTATATTTCTGAATAACGCCATCAAGGGCGTGGTTATTATTTTCCTGGGAGCGTTGTTCGGCATATTGCCAGCTATATTCTTATTTATAAACGGAGCGGTAATTGGCTACTTGATACATTTATCCGCACTGCAAGGACAGGATTTGTTCGATTTAATCGTAAAAGGATTGCTGCCACACGGGATTATAGAGATTCCGGCAATCATTATCGCGTGTGCCTTTGGGATGCACTTTGGCGGAAAAGTGATTTCAAGTCTATTTCGATCTACAGATAGAAAAGAGGAGAGAAGCGCAGACTGGTCTGCTTTCATGCGTCAAACACTTACGGCTTCCATATGGACTGTAATCCTGTTATTTGTTGCAGCCATTATTGAAAGTACAATTACTTTTTCACTTTTATCATAAAACTTCCGGGAATAGAGCATAACATTAAGGGCGTTCATCCAAGGATTGCCTAAAGGTAAGGAGTATATAATCTAGACGAAACCATAAAGGGAATTTTTAATAATTATGGTTATAAAAAGAGGACTCCGGTTAATCTAGTGTAAGAGGATCTTAAGGCAGCTTTCTCCATGAGATGTACTTACTGATTATGCAAAAAAGGTTTTGGGGGTTTAGAGAAGGTGTTAATTGCAACTTCATGAAGGAGGCCAAGCATATGTTGGGAATGTTGTTTAACGAAAAGGAATGCAAGGAACTGGATTATGTTTTGAGAAAAGAACTAGATGAGATGCTGTTAGATTTGAGTGATCAGCGCTTGGACCAAAATATCAGGCACGCCATCGCTAATAGATATAAGACTGTATTCCGGATGTATGCTCGCTTCGCTCCTCAGAAAGAGCTTTCCAAGTATGCATGGGGTGGGCGTTCTTCTCAGTATAAACACTGAAGATATACGAGAATTGCTACAGTTTTATAAAGTTTTCAGATTATTTAATAAAATAGCTTGACTAAAAAGGAGTGCTCATGATAAATTATATCTCGCGCTCCTTTTGCTTGTGTAAAAGGGAAGCGGAAGGCAAGAAAAATTGAAAAAAAGATTTTTCAAAAAAAAGACTTGCCAAACAGCTCAACACTGTGATATATTATAAAGGTCGCCGCTGATAAACAACGACGACGAAATGAGAGACATTGATCTTTGAAAACTGAACAACGAGTGAGTGGGAAATCACGTAAGTGAAATCCAAATTAGAGAATTAATTTTCTCGTCAGATGTTTCAAAATGAGCATATCGCTCTTTTCAATACTAATTGGAGAGTTTGATCCTGGCTCAGGACGAACGCTGGCGGCGTGCCTAATACATGCAAGTCGAGCGGAGTTACTTTGAAAGCTTGCTTTCAAAGTAACTTAGCGGCGGACGGGTGAGTAACACGTAGGCAACCTGCCCTTCAGACTGGGATAACTACCGGAAACGGTAGCTAATACCGGATAATTTCTTTTTTCTCCTGAGAGAAGAATGAAAGACGGAGCAATCTGTCACTGAGGGATGGGCCTGCGGCGCATTAGCTAGTTGGTGGGGTAACGGCCCACCAAGGCGACGATGCGTAGCCGACCTGAGAGGGTGAACGGCCACACTGGGACTGAGACACGGCCCAGACTCCTACGGGAGGCAGCAGTAGGGAATCTTCCGCAATGGGCGAAAGCCTGACGGAGCAACGCCGCGTGAGTGATGAAGGTTTTCGGATCGTAAAGCTCTGTTGCCAGGGAAGAACGTCCGGTAGAGTAACTGCTACCGGAGTGACGGTACCTGAGAAGAAAGCCCCGGCTAACTACGTGCCAGCAGCCGCGGTAATACGTAGGGGGCAAGCGTTGTCCGGAATTATTGGGCGTAAAGCGCGCGCAGGCGGCTATTTAAGTCTGGTGTTTAAACCTTGGGCTCAACCTGAGGTCGCACTGGAAACTGGGTGGCTTGAGTACAGAAGAGGAAAGTGGAATTCCACGTGTAGCGGTGAAATGCGTAGATATGTGGAGGAACACCAGTGGCGAAGGCGACTTTCTGGGCTGTAACTGACGCTGAGGCGCGAAAGCGTGGGGAGCAAACAGGATTAGATACCCTGGTAGTCCACGCCGTAAACGATGAGTGCTAGGTGTTAGGGGTTTCGATACCCTTGGTGCCGAAGTTAACACAGTAAGCACTCCGCCTGGGGAGTACGGTCGCAAGACTGAAACTCAAAGGAATTGACGGGGACCCGCACAAGCAGTGGAGTATGTGGTTTAATTCGAAGCAACGCGAAGAACCTTACCAGGTCTTGACATCCCTCTGAATCCACTAGAGATAGTGGCGGCCTTCGGGACAGAGGAGACAGGTGGTGCATGGTTGTCGTCAGCTCGTGTCGTGAGATGTTGGGTTAAGTCCCGCAACGAGCGCAACCCTTAACTTTAGTTGCCAGCAGGTTAAGCTGGGCACTCTAGAGTGACTGCCGGTGACAAACCGGAGGAAGGTGGGGATGACGTCAAATCATCATGCCCCTTATGACCTGGGCTACACACGTACTACAATGGCCGGTACAACGGGAAGCGAAGCCGCGAGGTGGAGCCAATCCCATCAAAGCCGGTCTCAGTTCGGATTGCAGGCTGCAACTCGCCTGCATGAAGTCGGAATTGCTAGTAATCGCGGATCAGCATGCCGCGGTGAATACGTTCCCGGGTCTTGTACACACCGCCCGTCACACCACGAGAGTTTACAACACCCGAAGTCGGTGGGGTAACCCGCAAGGGAGCCAGCCGCCGAAGGTGGGGTAGATGATTGGGGTGAAGTCGTAACAAGGTAGCCGTATCGGAAGGTGCGGCTGGATCACCTCCTTTCTATGGAGAATCGTTCTCTGCAATGAGAACATTCAAATCGGAAGCTCAGCTTCCACAATAGAACCCTCGGGTTCGAACACTCACTCGTGTTCAGTTTTGAAAGAGCAAGTCTCTTTCGTATGCGTTTGGTGGCGATAGCGGAGGGGTTCCACACGTACCCATCCCGAACACGACCGTTAAGCCCTCCAGCGCCGATGGTACTTGGACCGAAGGGTCCTGGGAGAGTAGGACGTTGCCAAGCGGACAACCAATTCATTGGTTGATTCACAATGTTATATATGTTATATGGGCTTTTAGCTCAGTTGGTTAGAGCGCACCTCTGATAAGGGTGAGGTCGGTGGTTCGAGTCCACCAAGGCCCACCATATAACATTATAGAGTAATTTTATGGGGCCATAGCTCAGCTGGGAGAGCGCCTGCCTTGCAAGCAGGAGGTCAGCGGTTCGATCCCGCTTGGCTCCACCATAAATTTTTAAATGAATAACTTTTTCAACTTGATCCTTGAAAACTGGATACCGAAACGAATTTGCGTTTTAGAACATCTTTTAGCAACTTGTGTAAACAAGTAAATGTTATTAGTGAGATGATTCCAAAGAGAATGTCATCGTATGATATTTTCCTGCGGAAAAATCAAGGTTAAGCTAATAAGAGCACACGGAGGATGCCTAGGCGCCAGGAGCCGACGAAGGACGTGGCGAACAACGAAACTGCCTCGGGGAGCTGTAAGCAAGCTTTGATCCGGGGGTGTCCGAATGGGGAAACCCAGCTGTGGTAATTCGCAGTTACTCATTTCTGAATACATAGGAAATGTAGAGGCAGACCAGGGGAACTGAAACATCTAAGTACCCTGAGGAAGAGAAAACAATAGTGATTCCGTCAGTAGCGGCGAGCGAACGCGGAACAGCCTAAACCTAAGAGCTTGCTCTTAGGGGTTGTGGGACGTCTCACATGGAGTTACAAAGGAATATGGTAGGTGAAGAGGTCTGGAAAGGCCCGCGATAGAGGTAAAAGCCCTGTAACCTAAACTGTATTCTCTCCGAGACGGATCCCGAGTAGTGCGGGGCACGTGAAACCCCGTATGAATCCAGCAGGACCATCTGCTAAGGCTAAATACTACCTGGCGACCGATAGTGAAACAGTACCGTGAGGGAAAGGTGAAAAGCACCCCGGAAGGGGAGTGAAATAGAACCTGAAACCGTGTGCTTACAAAAAGTCAGAGCCCTATTAATGGGTGATGGCGTGCCTTTTGTAGAATGAACCGGCGAGTTACGTTTAACATGCAAGGTTAAGCCGAGAAGGTGGAGCCGCAGCGAAAGCGAGTCTGAATAGGGCGAATTAGTATGTGGACGTAGACCCGAAACCGTGTGATCTACCCCTGTCCAGGGTGAAGGTGCGGTAACACGCACTGGAGGCCCGAACCCACGTACGTTGAAAAGTGCGGGGATGAGGTGGGGGTAGCGGAGAAATTCCAATCGAACTCGGAGATAGCTGGTTCTCCCCGAAATAGCTTTAGGGCTAGCCTCGGTATAAGAGTAGTGGAGGTAGAGCACTGATTGGGTGCGGGGTCCGCAAGGATTACCAAGCTCAGTCAAACTCCGAATGCCATATACTTATTGCCGGGAGTCAGACAGTGAGTGCTAAGATCCATTGTCAAAAGGGAAACAGCCCAGACCATCAGCTAAGGTCCCCAAGTGTGTGTTAAGTGGGAAAGGATGTGGAGTTGCACAGACAACCAGGATGTTGGCTTAGAAGCAGCCACCATTGAAAGAGTGCGTAATAGCTCACTGGTCGAGTGACTCTGCGCCGAAAATGTAACGGGGCTAAACACACCACCGAAGCTATGGCTAGATACGTATGTATCTGGGGTAGGGGAGCGTTGTGTAGGGGTTGAAGGTGTACTGAAAAGAGCGCTGGACACTACACAAGTGAGAATGCCGGTATGAGTAACGAAAAGATCAGTGAGAATCTGATCCGCCGAAAGCCCAAGGTTTCCTGAGGAAGGCTCGTCCGCTCAGGGTAAGTCGGGACCTAAGGCGAGGCCGAAAGGCGTAGTCGAAGGACAACAGTTTGAAATTACTGTACCACCGTAATCCGCTATGAGCGATGGGGTGACGCAGGAGGGTAGTGACGCGGACTGATGGATGTCCGTCTAAGCAGTGAGGCTGATGTGTAGGCAAATCCGCACATCGATAAGGCTGGGCTGTGATGGGGAGCGAAAATTGTAGTAGCGAAGGTCATGATCTCACACTGCCAAGAAAAGCCTCTAGCCAGGAGAAGGTGCCCGTACCGCAAACCGACACAGGTAGGCGAGAAGAGAATTCTAAGGCGCGCGGAAGAACTCTCGTTAAGGAACTCGGCAAAATGACCCCGTAACTTCGGGAGAAGGGGTGCCCCGGTAGTGTGAATAGCACGAGGGGGCCGCAGTGAAAAGGCCCAAGCGACTGTTTAGCAAAAACACAGGTCTGTGCGAAGCCGCAAGGCGAAGTATACGGGCTGACGCCTGCCCGGTGCTGGAAGGTTAAGGGGAGTGGTTAGGGGTAACCCGAAGCTATGAACCGAAGCCCCAGTAAACGGCGGCCGTAACTATAACGGTCCTAAGGTAGCGAAATTCCTTGTCAGGTAAATTCTGACCCGCACGAATGGCGTAACGACTTGGGCGCTGTCTCAACGAGAGATCCGGTGAAATTTTAATACCTGTGAAGATGCAGGTTACCCGCGACAAGACGGAAAGACCCCATGGAGCTTTACTGCAGCTTGATATTGAATTTGGGTACGATCTGTACAGGATAGGTGGGAGCCGTAGAAATCGGAGCGCAAGCTTCGGTGGAGGCGCCGTTGGGATACCACCCTGATCGTATCTAGGTTCTAACCTAGTGCCCTAATCGGGTACGGGGACCGTGTCAGGCGGGCAGTTTGACTGGGGCGGTCGCCTCCTAAAGAGTAACGGAGGCGTTCCAAGGTTCCCTCAGAATGGTTGGAAATCATTCGCAGAGTGCAAAGGCATAAGGGAGCTTGACTGCGAGACCTACAAGTCGAGCAGGGACGAAAGTCGGACTTAGTGATCCGGTGGTACCGCATGGAAGGGCCATCGCTCAACGGATAAAAGCTACCCTGGGGATAACAGGCTTATCTCCCCCAAGAGTCCACATCGACGGGGAGGTTTGGCACCTCGATGTCGGCTCATCGCATCCTGGGGCTGAAGTAGGTCCCAAGGGTTGGGCTGTTCGCCCATTAAAGCGGTACGCGAGCTGGGTTCAGAACGTCGTGAGACAGTTCGGTCCCTATCTGTCGTGGGCGCAGGAAATTTGAGAGGAGCTGTCCTTAGTACGAGAGGACCGGGATGGACGTACCGCTGGTGCACCAGTTGTTCCGCCAGGAGCATGGCTGGGTAGCTACGTACGGACGGGATAAGCGCTGAAAGCATCTAAGCGTGAAGCCCCCCTCAAGATGAGATTTCCCAATTAGTAAGACCCCTTGAAGACGACGAGGTAGATAGGTTGGAGGTGGAAGTGCAGCAATGCATGGAGCTGACCAATACTAATCGGTCGAGGGCTTATCCTATATGTAGAATGCAGATTCGTTTCGGATTCAGTTTTCAGGCATCAAGCCTGAGCATTTACGCTGTAAATGCCCGTTTGGTGGCGATAGCGGAGGGGTTCCACACGTACCCATCCCGAACACGACCGTTAAGCCCTCCAGCGCCGATGGTACTTGGACCGAAGGGTCCTGGGAGAGTAGGACGTTGCCAAGCGGATATTCCCTGATAGCTCAGTTGGTAGAGCACTCGACTGTTAATCGAGTTGTCACAGGTTCGAGTCCTGTTCGGGGAGCCATGCTCTCATAGCTCAGCAGGTAGAGTGCTTCCATGGTAAGGAAGAGGTCACCGGTTCGAATCCGGTTGAGAGCTCCACAGATTTGCAAGGCCCGTTGGTCAAGGGGTTAAGACACCTCCCTTTCACGGAGGTAACATGGGTTCGAATCCCATACGGGTCACCAACTTTTACTTGTACTTACCCTTAGAGGGTCCCATAGATATGGAGGCTTAGCTCAGCTGGGAGAGCATCTGCCTTACAAGCAGAGGGTCGGGGGTTCGATCCCCTCAGCCTCCACCATAATCTTCCTAAGAGATTATGGGCAACATAGAGGTACCATCAATGGGGATTAGCCAAGCGGTAAGGCAACGGACTTTGACTCCGTCACTCATAGGTTCGAATCCTATATCCCCAGCCAAGTGCGAGCCATTAGCTCAGTTGGTAGAGCACCTGACTTTTAATCAGGGTGTCGAAGGTTCGAGTCCTTCATGGCTCACTTTTATTATTATCATGCGCGTGTGGCGGAATGGCAGACGCACCAGACTTAGGATCTGGCGTTTCACGACGTGGGGGTTCAAGTCCCTTCACGCGCACCACTTATTGCGGACGTGGCTCAGCGGTAGAGCATCGCCTTGCCAAGGCGAGGGTCGCGGGTTCGATTCCCGTCGTCCGCTCCATAATTTTGCGCCCTTAGCTCAGCTGGATAGAGCGTTTGACTACGAATCAAAAGGCCGGGAGTTCGAATCTCTCAGGGCGCGCCATTTTATTATTAAGCAATTATAGTATTTATAACGGGATGTAGCTCAGCTTGGTAGAGCACCTGGTTTGGGACCAGGGGGTCGCATGTTCAAATCGTGTCATCCCGATTTTCACCTTTGCGGGTGTAGTTCAATGGTAGAACTTCAGCCTTCCAAGCTGATAGCGTGGGTTCGATTCCCATCACCCGCTCCATAATTTTATAGTAACGGGATGTAGCTCAGCTTGGTAGAGCACCTGGTTTGGGACCAGGGGGTCGCATGTTCAAATCGTGTCATCCCGATACTCAGCTTAATCGCTGCTCAAAAGCTCTTACTTCGGTAAGGGCTTTTTGTTATGTATTGAATATACATATAAATACAGCTAAAGAACATATGTTCTATTATTCCTCCAAAAAAAATCGGACTTCCGGTGGAATTCCAATCCGTAGATAATAGTTTCTCCATGATTCCTCTTGTTCGGGGCTTCGGCCCGAAGAAAGTAATTTTACAGCAAAGACATTAGCTTGACGTTCAAGCTTCCCAGGAGAGAAATAGGAGCTTTCCTCCAGAAAAAAGCGATTGATCCCCTTGTGAAGCCGATCATGTCCTAATTCATGCGCACAAACGAAGCGCTGCCATTCTACAGGCAACTCATTATGAATGACGATAAACCTTCTTCTTAGTTTTCGATAATATAATCCCTTTGTGCCAGTCCCCAGGTTCATGAAGCGGATTTGAATGCCTAGTGCTGCGGCAAGCTCGAACGGGCAGTTGGTTTTATATTTTTTAATCAGACTATTGATCAGTTCATCCATGTTCTTCACCTGCAGCATGTTAGTATAGTTATTTAGTGTCTTTGGATTTTTTTCTCTTATTCATCTGTTTGGCTTCCCAGAACAATCCGGTTAGTACATCTTTAATCCTCTGTTTATCTTCTTTGTCTAATGGAATTCCGTCAAACATCAGCTCTCCATCATCCTCTAGCATTTTTCGAAAGTCTCTTTTATCTTTGCTTGTAGCCCAATCTGGGACAGCCTCATCGCTTGAAAGAGTCTGGTCCTGCAAATACCCTGCCTGATCCATTAGCTCCCCGTAGGGGACGCCAGTGGCCTCAGCAATTTTGCGTAACGTGGTTGGTTTAGGAACCCCTCTTAATCCATTCTCAATCCGGGAAATTTGCGAACCGCTAATTCCGGCTGCTGCTGCTAATTGATTAATGGTGAGTCCTTTTGTTTCCCGAAGATGCTTCATATAATCCCCGAATTCCTGTTTCATCTCAACTCACTCCTTATTGGCTTTAACCTTATGATAATAATATAAGCCATTTTTGCCAATAGGTAAACAACAAAGCGTATATTATTGCCAAAAGGCAAGATAATGGAGGGATATACGCTCTTTTTCGATAAAAACAGCCTAAAACGGGGTTTTACGAGATTGGTAAAGAAGTGGTATATTATAGAAAAATACGAACAGAATACGAACAAGGTTTATTTTATCACATTGGGCTGGAAAATTCCGCAAATTAAATCTCATTCAGTTAAACCCAAAAGGAGTGCATAAATGATGAACATATCAACTTTACCAGAGTTGGACCGTCGCCGAACCCAGGTCGCTATAGAGAGCATGTTGGAGAAATACCGTATTTTTAAGACCGTTACATTTGAAGCTAAGGAAGCAAGCACAACTTATTCATACACAGAAAGATTTCATGGTCCTACTAACACTGTAACTGATCAGACTGCTGCGATAGCTTCTTATAATGTGGACATCCCCGCCGCAAGGAGAGCTTATTGTTCCGCAATAGACTCTGTGGTAGAGAGACTCGATACGAGAGAACAGCAGCTGGTACGGGAAAGGTATATGAGAAGAGACGAGATGTACGATTATACGATTTACAATCATGTGTTTGATCCACCGGTAAGTAAGGACACTTACGTGAAGATACGCTCGAAGGCTTTTTACAAGATGGCATTAGCGTTAACGGATCTCGGCTTACTGTCTCTGCAAACTTTAGTAACAACAGCGCCTAGGGTAAAGAAAGAGAAAATGAGTATTACTTAATAGAAGTAGAATAGTTTGATTAGTAAAGAAGACTGTATCGTCCGAGCGGATGATGCGGTCTTTTTTTGAATTATAAGAAAGTATAAGTTTCAGGGTGTACTTTATCCTTATAATCCTCGCACAAATGCTTGCCGTCCATAAAAGGAGGGACCAAGGCTCTTTAGCTTGTCTTCAATTGTCTACCTCCAAAAAACCGCTCTATACCATCCCAAAGCTAGCCAAAACCTCGTCCGTTTACCCTCTCCGCAAGGATAATATGGGGGTATGATTATAACATGGCAAATGAAGCAAAAGAACACCGCAAGAGCATGAATGCTCTGCTAATAGTTCCGCCCTAAGGGTGATGAGAACAACCTAGCGGTGAAAGATTCTTCTCGCATTTGCCTAATGAAGAAGGGATATTATCCAACCTCGGATAGTATCCTTTTTTCTTAAATCTAGTTGAGGGGGTGTCTGCTTAATGTTCATGCAGTTGAAGGTTAACACCATCAAGGATCGACGGACGGTCGCAGATCAGAAAGGAATGGAGTGATGTCGGTACAACAATTGCGAGAACACATTACAAGTACACTTGAACGGTATTTTCCTGATGTGCCTGTATATGTAGAAGGAGAAAAACCTCAAACCGCTTATTTTCATCCCGGATTGATCTCAGCAACACTGGATCGGCAGCGGGAGGGCCGGTATTTAGCGGTCTACCGTTTTGGCATCCGTTTTGAGCAAGGCAATTTGCTGGCAGCTGAGAGAATGGCAGATAAGCTAAGTGAGGCGATGGCAGGAATGGAGCAGGATGGTGGAGCTTTTCGTGTAGTTAGGCAAGCTTGGGAAGCTGGAACTGAAGGGCATGGGCCGCTGTTTACAGTTGACTATATGTTGTATTTGCAAAACGACAAGCCTGACAGCATTAAGATGGGACAAATGATTGGAGGAGAACGATTGAAATGAGTACTAAAGGAAGTAACGGGAATGGGTTCAGTAAGGAACAGATTGTGAATTCCCCACTTTTTACGCCGAGGGAAAAGGATATATTGAACGTTATTTTGCAGGATGGCAAGAACTATACGCTCGAAGAAGCAAAGCAATCTATGGGATTGTTCAAAAATAAGGAGGTAATGAACTAATGGCAGGCGGAACATGGACAACGCAAAATAAGGTGCGCCCCGGGGTGTACGTAAATGTAGCATCAAATCAAGGTGCCATCGGCAAAATGGGAGAACGCGGGATTACGGCATTGGCGCTTGCCCTATCTTGGGGAGAGCCGGGAGTAATCATGAGGATTACCCCGCAGGATGATGTGAATAAGCTGCTAGGAGTGGATTTGGAACATCCAACTCTACTGCCAGTGCGTGAAGCGCTGAAACGGGCGGGAACCTTGCTGCTCTATCGATTGAATGAAGGTGTTAAAGCGGCAGTCACGAATAACGGCCTTCAGGTAACAGCTAAATATGGCGGTGTACGCGGAAATGATCTTTCGATTGTAATTGAGAAAAATATAGAGAATGCTGCTCTTTTTGATGTAAAGACGTTGCTTAATGGAACCGAACTGAACAAGCAAACGGTCGGAACGGCTGAAGAGTTGGTCGCGAACGATTATGTTCAATTCCAGAAAAATGGTGCAGAAGGCTTGAAGCTAATTGCAGGCATGCCGCTTACAGGGGGGGCTAACGGAACCGTGACGAATGGAGCACATAGTGACTTCCTGTCTGCTCTTGAGGTGCAGGAATTCCAAACAGTGGGTCTAGTATCGCAGGATAGTGCTCTGAAGGCACTCTACAGTTCTTTTGTGAGACGGCTTCGGGATACAGAAGGGAAAAGGGTACAGGCTGTACTATCCGATTATGCGGCTGCAGGTCATGAAGGTGTGATTAGCGTGAATAATGGGGTAGTACTGAGCGACGGAACTACGATTGATAACGTCAATGCCGTTGCTTGGGTAGCTGGTGCTACAGCAGCAGCTGCTGTTAATGAATCGCTGACTTATCAGGGTTATGATGATTCGGTGGATGCTGATGTAAGACTTAGCCATTCTGAGACTACAGCTGCGTTGCTAAAAGGAGAGCTTATCTTTACTTACAGTGGCGGACGGGCTGTGGTGGAACAGGATATCAATACATTTACCGCGTTTTCACCGGACAAAGGCAAAGCATTCTCCAAAAATCGTGTACTGCGCGTGCTGGATGGAATTGCAAATGATATGAAGCGTATTTTTGAGAACTACTATATCGGTAAGGTCGCAAATAATGAAGATGGCCGTGCTCTTTTCTGGTCACAGTGTGCGACTTATATGAATGATTTGCAGGATATGGGTGCGATTGAGGGCTTTAACGCGCAGACAGATGTTGTAGTTGTGGCTGGTGCAGATAGTGATAGTATCGTGCTGGATGTGGCTGTGAAACCGGTAGATTCGGTAGAAAAAGTATATATGAAAGTGAAGGTGGTTTAAGATGGCATTTTTAAAAGCTAGTGATACAATTTCCGGCCAGGAGGGCCGTGCTTATGCTGTGATTGGTACGCAAACCGAAGAGATGTTCTATGTGAAAACTCTTGAAGCTACAGTAGAAAAAACAAAGGCAGAGGTGAAAACACTGGGCCGCCGGGGTGTTCAGCATAAAGCGACTGGATGGTCGGGCAGCGGTTCGATGACGATTTTTTATATGACTAGTCGTTTCCGCCAGATGATGCTCGATTATATGAATACGGGTGTTGATCAGTACTTCGATATTGAGGTTACGAACGAAGATCCATCGTCCAGCGTGGGGGCACAGCGGATTATTCTAAAAGGGGTGAACCTTGATAGCGTCATCATGGCCTCACTCGATACAGAGTCAGATGCTCTGGAAGAAGAAGTTAGCTTTACCTTTGAAGATGTGCAGATTGTGCAAGCTTTTGGTGCTCCGGCAGGCTCCGGGCTTTAATTAAGCCAACAACTAGATAGATTGGAGCAAGCAAGACCCGAACGTAGAATGAGCGGCGGGTCTCTTCTCTGTCTATTGGCAGCTAGTAGCAGGAGAAGTATCTAAATAAATAATTCTAGGAGGAAGACAATGAGCGAATTAAGTTTATTTTTTGCCCAAAATGTAGCATGTGACACGACCGAGGAGTTTGTAGTATCCCAGCGTTTTAAGGATAAGGAAGGAAATGCGGTAGCCTGGAAGCTGCGCAGTATGACTGAGGATGAGAATCAGGAATGCCGCAAGGCCGCAACCCGCAAAGTCAAAGGTAAAAACGGAGTGTATACCTCCGAAATTGAGCCTAACGATTATATGGCGAAGCTGATGACCTCAAGTGTAGTGCATCCGGATCTGAAAAATGCTGAATTGCAGCGTTCTTATGGCGTACTTGGCGCTGAGACACTGCTGCGTAAAATGCTGCTACCGGGTGAATTCGCGGCGTTGGGTGAGCGGGTGCAGGCCTTAAATGGTTTTGGCACGGACATGAACGAGCTGGTGGATGAAGTAAAAAACTAATCAACGAGGGCGATAGTGAAGCCAATTTTGCTTATTACGCCCTCCATGAGCTGCACATTTTACCCCATGAGCTGATGAAGCTGTCTTCGCGCGAACGCGCCGCAATATATGCGATGATTGCTGTTCGAGTAGAGAAGGAGAAGCGGGATCAGGCACGGAGTAAGGCGAGGAAGAGATAGTTAGGGGGTGAGAGAATGGCAGGTGTACAAAATAATATAGCTGGAATACAGCAAGTCTCTAATCAATGGATCAATGATATAACCAATCAGATTACAACACAGGTTTCGGCAAATATTTCAAATTCCTTCTCAGCAACCTTAAACCGTATCAGTATGAAAATAGTCAATAAACCCGTGTACAACATCACTAATAATTACAGTGCAGCTTATACCAGAATTCAAGCATCTATTGGAGGTGCGGTTCAGGCTCAGGAGAGACTGAATGATGCGGCTGATAGAGGGGCTGGAGGAGCTGAAAAGCAAGCAGGAACCTGGGAGAAGCTTACTGGAGCCTTTGAAAAGGCTAAGGGTATGGTGGAAAAAGTTAAAGGTGTCATGGAGAAGGTGCTTGTGCCAGCTGCTGAGCAGCAAAAGTGGGAAGATCTTTTTAAAGCAAAAACCGGAAATGCTGATGTTGGTGTAGCTATGTTTGATAAATTCAAGAAGAGAGCGCTAGAAACCGGACAGGACGTCAGCAAGTCTATGGAAAGTGTCTTGTCGTTTTATCCTAAAACACAAAATACGGACCAGCTAGATAAGCTAATGGATTATTCCACAAGGCTTAGTATGATGTCTCCAGAAGGTAAGGATATTGGCGATACTTCATCAGCGATTAATTCTGCATTTGATGGAGACTCTAGTGACTTAGCATCGATGCTTCAGGTAGATGAAGAGGAGCTTGGTGGACTCGACCTAGTAGCCAGTACGGGGAACATGGGCGCTTTTTTAAGTACTTTGGGAGATATCATGACAACGGCAGGTATGACGAGTACTTCGCTGCAAACCATGATGGATTCACCCGTAAATCAGTGGCAGACGCTTCTTGGAAACTATAACAATTCCTTAGCTGGTATGGGGCAAGGGGCTCTTGCAGCATTTTCCCCGTTGTTAAGCATTCTTAACGATGCGTTCTCAGAGGGTACCTTTCAGCCTATTATCGATGGGATGGCCATTGGATTGGCTATTATAGCACAAGGTTTTTCACAAGTAGTACAGGGAGCTTTGTTCCTTTGGAGTGTTCTTAGCAGCACGTTGCCTTATGTAGTACCAATTCTTTTGGGAATTGTTGCTGGGATTATAGCTTATAAAATTGCCATGGGTGCAGCTGCAATCGCAACTAATATGTCAGCAATTGCGACTGGGATCGCTACTGCTGCGCAAGGGATTTACAACGCTGTGTTAAATGCTAATCCTATTGCGCTTGTAATTGGACTTGTTATTGCACTTATTGTGGCTTTCCTAGGAATTGTCGCAGCTCTTCAGCCAGTAAGAGATTTTCTTGCCAATATGTTTAGGGCTCTGGGACAGATCGTTGCAGATTTTGTAGGTTATGTGATTGATCTTTGGACCGGGTTTATTAATGGCATCATTGATGCTGCCAATTTTTTATTAGGTGGTATTAATAAAGTAATTGGCGCTGTTGGTAAATTTATTGGTATAGAATCAGAGATTAATCTTCATCTTGAACAGGTTGACAGCAGTCAATTTAAACAGAACGTGGAGATGAGCATTGAAAATACTTTTGATACAGCTGCGAATTTCACGCAAGATTTTGATGTTAATAAATTTAAAGAAAGCCTAAACGTTGGGGGAAACACGAATAACGAGACTACAATCAATCAATGGAATACTACTCATCAAGATGATTCAACGAAACCTCCGAAATCGCCTACCATTCCTGAGGTTCCAGTAGTTCCTGTGACGACGAATCCTGCGTTAAATACGCCTTCCGCTGTAGGTTCTTTTCAAAATGCAGGAGTACCGGGTAATCTGAACACCGTCAACCGTGTGAACGAGCTCGGCTCCATCAACGACACCGTAGACATCTCCAGTGATGATCTGAAAATGCTGCGCGAGCTGGCCGAGATTCAGGCGATCCAGAATTTTGTGGAGCTTACGCCGACGGTGCAGGTGACGACCGGGAATATTAACAATGCCGGAGACATTGATACGATTATCAACAAGATCGGGCAAAAGCTGAACGAGGAGTTTGTCTCTACGGCGCAGGGGGTGTATACGTAACGTGGAAGAGTACGGAATTTTTTTGGGTTTTAATAATCAGGAGGATGCAATCCGGCTGCCAGTCAATCCAGAGACCTTGGAAATCAAGGAGAGTGGAGATGGAAAAAGCTATACCATTATCGATCTGGGTGAGATCAATACGATTGCTTATCCGAAGCTTACGGAGATCACAATTGAAAGTATTTTCCCGGCACAAAGGTATCCGTTCGTATTGGTGCAAGAGGATGGACTGAAAAGGCCTTTTGAATATGTGGAGCTTATTAAGAAATGGATGACGAGTCGTCGGCCCATTCGGTTTGTGTTCTCCGGTGTGAGGTATCCCGATGATACAAAAAAAGATGAAAAGAAGTTAAACAAACCGCAGAAATGGCTAGAGGAATCTTCAATTAGTGAGGATAGATCTTTAGAAATTGATTTTGCTGTGAATATGGCTATGAGCATTGAAGGTTTCACTTGGAAGCTTAGCGCGGGTACGTCAGGGGATATTGAATATTCGTTATCTCTCAAAAAATACGTATTCTATCAGGCGGTAGCTGTGAAGGTTGTCAAAGGTGAAGTGAAGGCGGAGCAGAAGCGGGCCAATGAAAAAGCAAAGCCTACTACCTATACCTTAAAAGCTGGAGACAGTCTATGGAGCATCGCTCAAAAAAACCTAGGAGATGGCTCGAAGTACAAAGTCATTCAGAAGCTTAATGGCATTCCGGATAGTGAGCTGAAAAAGCTGCCCATCGGTAAAGTCATCAAGCTGCCGTAGGAGGGTGTTATGGAACTGCTAGTGAAGAATAAAGAAGGGAATCTATGGGATATTTCTGGCATCGTCTCAGATATTTCTTGGAAAACCGCACGGTCAGGTAAACCGTCAACGCTAGAGTTAACGCTTGTGGATAGCGGAATCTATCAGCTCCCCAAGTTCGGAATCAGCAACGGTGATATTATTCAGTTCAGTAAAGATAATGTAGATGTATTTTACGGATTTGTGTTCAGCATTGATACGGGCTCCGATCAGGAGATTAAGCTGACTGCCTATGATCAGATTCGTTATTTGCTGGGCAATGGTAGTTATGTTTTGCAGGATGTTACGGCTAGTGATGTGATCAAGAAAATAACAACGGACTACGGATTAAAGACAGGTGTGCTGGAGGAGACAGAGTACCGGATTCCTTCTTTAATTGAAGATGACAAAAAGCTGTTGGACATCATTATGGGAGCCATCGGCAGTGAGCTTCAGTATAAGGGGCGGTTGATGGCTTTTTACGATGATTTTGGGAAGCTGACGCTGCGTAAACCGGATTCTATGCTGCTTAACCTGGTGCTCGGAGCGGGTCATTATCTGTACGATTATTCGCTCAAAAAAAGTATTGATGACGATACGTACAACACGATTTTTCTGTACAAAGATAACGAGGCATCGGGCAAACGCGATTTTTATCCGGTTAGTGACAAGGACAATGTGAAACGCTGGGGTATCCTGCACTTGTATCAGAAGGCTGATGACAAAGCGAATGCTGCCCAAATTCAGGAGAAGGCAAACAATTTACTGAAAATGCACAACCGCGAAAAGCTCAGTCTCTCCGTACAGGCGATTGGTGATATGCGTGTAAGAGCAGGCAATTTCATTTATGTCCTATTGGATGAATTCGAGACTCAATTGTTTCTGGTAGACCAATGCAGCCATAAGATTTCTGGAGGGGAGCATACCATGTCCCTCGATATTAAGGTGGTGTAGAAATGATGTTAGATATTATTAAAAAAGCAAGTCTAGGAGCCGTGGGAAGTACAAATCCCGTGGCTTTTTCTTATGGAACGGTAACGGAGGCAGCTCCTTTGCAGATCCAGGTGGATCAGCGGTTTATTTTATCGGGGAATGCGTTAGTGCTGCCTGAATCGGTAATGGAAAGCAAGATCGACATCGAGGGCAAAGAAGTAATACTTCGGCGAGGACTAGCGAGTGGGGACCGCGTATTAATGGTTCGAATGCAGGGCGGACAAAGCTACATTGTTCTGGATCGGCTGGTGAGCCCGATATGATCCCTGCGATTGGAAAAGCTGGACCGATAACGGCCCTGCTTGAGGGGGAGGTCAACCTTGAGCGTGGGGAAAGTCCTAGTCTTACGTACCGGATGGATTGGGAGAGAAGAAGGATTACAAGCCAAACGGATGGACTAGAAGCAGTTCAACAGGCAGCGGCAAAAATTTTGCGAACCGATCGGTTTGAACATCTGATTTACAGTTCTGATTACGGAACAGAGTGGCGGTTGGTGCTTGGTAGGGACCGGCTGCTGGTTAGAGCTGAAATCAGACGTATCGTTAGTGAGGCACTACTTCAGGATGAACGAATCCTTAGTTTAGAGAATATTGTTGTTTCGTTTACCGGAGATAATCTAACTTTTGACTGTAAGGTCGTCACACGTTACGGAAATTTCCAGCTGAGAAAGGAGTGGAATGAGGATGTATGAGGATCAGACGTATGAGGCTCTTTTGGAGCGGATGTTGGACCGGATTCCATCAGGATTGGATAAACGCGAGGGCAGCATCATTTATGACGCGTTGGCTCCAGCAGCCGCTGAGTTGGCACAGATGTATATTGAGCTGGATGTGAATAATAATCTGTATTTTGCAGATACGGCTACCGGAGAGTACTTAGAGCGAAGTATCTCCTGGTCAGGCATTGTAAGGCGTGAAGCTAGCAAGGCGCAGTTGAAAGGGATTTTTTATAAAGCGGATGGAGGATTGTTAGATGTTCCACTCGGCAGCCGCTTCTCACTCGAAATGCTGAATTATACGGCTGTGGAGAAGTTATCTCCTGGAGTGTATCGCTTGGAAAGTGAAACCGCTGGAGAAGAAGGAAATCGATATTTTGGCTCTTTACTGCCAGTGGATTATATCTCAGACCTAGCGCGCGGAGAAATAGCTTCTCTTCTGATCCCTGGGGAGGACATTGAAACGGATGATGCACTACGCCAGCGTTATTTGGATTCAGCCAGACGCCCAGCTACTAGCGGAAATAAATATCACTATATGGAGTGGGCACTACAAGTTCCGGGTGTGGGAGGCGCACGTGTTTTTCCATTATGGAAAGGTCCTAAAACTGTGAAGGTGATTATTGTGGACGCCGAAAAAAAACCAGCATCCGAGCTGTTGGCGGCTCAGGTGCAGCAATACATTGATCCGGTCTCAGGAGCGGGTGAGGGACAAGCACCGGTAGGGGCTGTTGTGACCGTGGCGCCGGCTGCGGGCAAAAACATCAGTATAAGCGCCAAGGTAACCCTTGCTTCTGGCTATGCACTGCAAGCTGTAAACCAAGGCTTTCAGGTGATGCTTGAGAAATATCGCAAGGAGAAGGCTTTTTCAGCAACCTATATCAGTCAGTCTGTCATCGGCGCATTATTGCTTGCTACTGAAGGAGTTGCGGATTACACAGAGCTGAAGTTGAACAGTGGAGCGGGCAATGTGATGTTGAACGAAGAAGAAGTACCGTTGTTCGGCAACGTTCTACTGGAGGTGTAGCATGGGTTATCCAGAGCAAATTGATATTTTTCAAGAAAAACTTAATAAAAAAGCAAACGGTAGCAGCTATGTTATCGAAGAGAGATTACCGCTTGTAAATGGCGTTTACAGTGGTCTTCTAGCGCATGACAATATTAATAATCAGACCATTGCGGTGTACACAGGGTCACAGTATTCCGGGATCGAGCTACGCAATTTCACTGTGTCTTTTCCGGATGAGGCGCCCTGGCGGCGGTTGATTAAGATTTTTGCCGATGTGCCTGAGGTATATGTGACTTACGAAACTCCCGGCGATACGGTTGAAGCAGAGGATATTAACGGTTTGCAGGTGAGTCTTACTGCTGTCCAGACTGAAATAGAGCGTTATAAGAACAAGGGCCAGATTGACGGAGGATCATTTAGAAGAGAGGTGTAAAATGGCACAGACCATACAAATAAAGCGGGGTACAAAGGCTGAGCTAACGAGTTATGGCGTGTTGAAGGCAGGCGAGCTTGGTTTTTGCAGTGATACTAAGGAAGTTTATATTGGTGACGGCACGTCCAATTCCATGGTCGGCAGGGCGCTGTCAGGGCCAGAAGCTTCGCGTCCGGTTGCAGGATCCGTTGGTCGTTTGTATTACGTGACTACGGGTTCGAATAGCGGATATTTATATTTTGATGATGGGGCAGCTTGGCGGCGGGTGAATGCGCAGAAGCTTACCGATCTGACAGGTACAATTGATGATATCGCTGATGGAGCAACCTATGCGAAGGTGCTTAAAGCGGATATTAGTGCGGGACATATCAATAAAGTATCGGATGGCACAAACGTAAAGACTGCCGCTGAGATCAAGACTCACATTGATGATGTGGCCAAGCACCGGACAATCAATGATACAGGGACTACGATTACAGACTTGTGGTCTGCACAAAAGATTAAAAATGAAATTGAGCTGGCTAAGCATAACATCGAACCGCAAGCGTCGGTAAAAGACCAGAACCTGCTGGCTCCACCTGCCAGTCCGGTTGAGGGGGATCGATATATTATTCCAGCAGGGGCAACCGGGGCATGGGCGGGCAAAACGAATCAAATTGTTGAATACCAATCTGCCACTTGGGTATTTTATGTTCCTGCCGTCGGTTGGACCGCTTACGTCGATGATGAGCAGAAGATTTATAGCTGGAACGGCAGCGCATGGGTACGTACCGGTGGTGCACTACAGACCATTACAGCCGGGAGCGGGCTGATTGGTGGTGGTCAAGCCGATGCTGTGACGCTGAACATTGGTGCGGGTATTGGGATCACGGTCACTGCAGACGCGATTGCGGTTACCGCTGGAAAAGGAATCACCGTAGATGCAGCCGGTGTAGCTGTAAGTGTGGATGGAAGCAGTATCGTTTATGATGCTGCGAATGGCAATAGACTTACCGTAGCCAGTATTGATGGCGGAACATTCTAGGGGGCGGGACAATGGCTCTAAAAACATTGATTCAAATACGCCGCGGCTTGGAAAGCGCCATTGGAACGCTGGCTATTGGTGAGCTTGGGTATTGTACAGACAGTGGCAAGCTGTACATTGGTTCTGCCGCTGGTAATGTCTTGCTGGTAGCCGCGCAGAGTACCGGGGATATGCTGAAAAGCATTTACGATACGAATAACAATGGCAAGGTGGATTTTGCGCAACAAGCGGATAGTGTAGCTTGGGCGGGGGTAGCAGGTAAACCAGTGGTATTTCCTCCGGCGGCGCATACACATGATTATTTGCCCAAAGGCCCCCTAACCTGGAATCAACTGAAGGGGGTGTAGAGGATGAGTTACGGCAGCTCTTTATACAGCGAATTGCAATATTCCGCAGATAAAGATTCGAGCCATCCGGGTGAAGTCGAGGCGCCTGATCTAATGCAGTATTTGCCGGACTATTATAAGGATGTCCGCGAAATGGAGAAGCTTCAGGAGACCATCGGGCTAGAAATTGGTGGACTGAAGCTGGGCACTATAGACGTACTGGATCAGGCTTTTGTTGAAACGGCAACGGTGAGCCTTGGACGATGGGAAGCTGAGCTTGGACTAAATATCGATTCATCCAAGTCATATGCCACACGCCGAGAGATGATTAAGGCAAAGCTGCGTGGAAATGGGACGACCACACCTGAGATGATTCAGCGGACGGCGTCAGCTTTTTCAGGTGGAGTGGTTGAAGTAAAGGAAGTGCCTGAGGAGTACCGTTTTGAGATTCATTTTGTGAGTACACTGGGGATTCCTCCAAATATGGCAGGGTTGATTCAAATCATCGAAGAGATTAAACCTGCGCATTTAGCTTATGAATTTGTGTTCAGCTATACCTGGTGGGACTCTGTTAAGGCTTTGACTTGGGAGAGTGCTCACAGTAAAACATGGAACGAATTAAGAACTTATAGATAGGAGAGTGACATATGCAAACCACAGGAAATTTGGGCTTAAAAAAGCCAGAGGGAACAGATATCGTTGATATTGCCGATCTGAACGGGAATATGGACATTTTGGACAATGCCGTTAATGGCAAGGTCGATAAAGTAACAGGCAAACAGCTATCTACGAACGACTACACCGCAGCTGAGAAAACGAAGCTGGCGGGGATTGCGACGGGAGCGAATAATTATGTGCATCCTAATCACACGGGGGATGTTATAAGTACTGGTGACGGGGGGACTGCAATTGCGGCTGGGGTGATTGTAAACGCTGATGTTAATGCTTCAGCCGGAATTGAGGCTTCGAAGATTGGAACGGGAGTGGTCTCTAACGTGGAGTTTGGGTACTTAGATGGGGTTACTAGTGGGATTCAGGGGCAGCTGAATGGTAAGGCGCCGTTGGTTACTACGCCTCAGCAGACGACAGCGGATATTACGTACTACGTACGGACGGACGGGAATGATAATAATACGGGATTGGTGAATACGGCGGGTGGGGCGTTTAGGACGATTGATAAGGCTGTTAGCATGTTGCCTAAAGTTATTAATCATGCTGTTGTTATCAACGTAGCAGCAGGAATGTATACAGAAGAATTACTTCTCGCAGGATTTTCAGGTAGCGGATCAATTTATGTAATAGGAAGCGAAACACTTGCCGGGGCAATAAATTATAAAATTATAAACCTATACGTATATAGGAACAGTATCCGAATGAATGTAAACGGCTTTGAATTTACGGGAGCACCTGCTAATCGCTTTAATTCAAGTGTTCGGATTAATGAAAACCCTGGTTTTTTTGAAGTTGCTTTGTGCAGATGTGTTTTTGTGGATACAACAAAAAATGGTGTAGCTGCAACGGGTAGTCCTTCTGTCGACGTGTATCAATGCGAGATTAGCAATAAACAATTCGCCTGTTTTTCGTCGTACGCATCTCACTTAACTGTGCAGGATTTTTTAGGTAGCGGAAATTCATATCGTTTTAGGGGTTCGGGTGGTGGTTTGATTTCGTACTTTGGTACAACGTCCTCTGGAACAGATGTGTCTGACGCAGGTTCTATCGTTATTTCAACTGTAGGCGTTCTTAACCCATGGGGAGATAATACATGGGGAAGTCGACCTGCTTCGCGTGCTATTACATCTAGTTCTGTTCAACAATCTTTATCGGCAGGTGTTTGGGCGAAAATTGATTTTACTCAAGAAGTATTTGATAACTTGAATAATTACAATTCCATTACTAGCAGGTTTACAGCTCCTCAAAACGGTATCTATCAAATTAACGCGTCAGTTGTTTTCCTTAATCCCATAGGGAACGGTGCGTGCGAATTGAACTTATTTCAAAATGGTGTTAATATCCGTAGATTTGATTATAAAATTGCTACAGCCTTAAGCAGTCTTAGTGTACAAGGATCAGCTGCCATCCTGATGGCGGCGGGAGATTACATTGAAATATTTGCTAGAGGTACTGGCGCAAGTAATTTATCCCTAGGGTACGATAATAACTTTGAGGTTGTAAAAATAGCATGAGGGGGCTTAAAAAATGAATATAGCACTAGCAATTATGTACATCTATCCAAATGCCGATCCAATGAAAGATTTTGTCGTGCAGGACAACGGACCTGAGCCAGTAATACGCGAAGGAGCAGAAGAAAAAGGACGTGTCCGCTACGAGATAAAACCACCAGAGATCGGAGAGGAACCGGTAGAAGGAATACACTATCGTTATATAGTGGACTATAACCTACTGGTTGAAGGCAAAGACTACGACATTATTGAACGCGGTCCATACATTGCGGCCTGGAACCTAGCTGCCCCGCAACCAACGGAAGCGGAACTCGAAGCCGCGTGGGAAGCGTATCTAGAAGCAGAAGCTAACAAGATGCCAGAGTTAAGTGAGGTTGAGCAACTCCGTGCTGAAAATATTGCTTTGCAGGATCGGCTTCAAGATGTCGAAGTTATTATGGCTGAATTACTCAGCATATAAACCCAAAAGGAGGTGAGTTGTAATCATGACAATGAATTCATTAACAGCCGCCAAAATTCGGTTGATGGCTAATGCCTGCATCACTCGTTTTGATCGTGAGGAGGGTCCGATAGAGAATATCATTTCTTCCTATAACATGCAGCCGGATAATGAGATTTTGGTTAAGGATCAGATTATCGAGAAACGATCAGATATTCATTTTGCTGAAAACGATTCGACTGAGCAAGCTTCATCAGCCAAATAATTAGCACGCATCCACACAGGAGCGTGTTTTTTTGTGCCCTCGGTGGTGCCGGGGGCTATTACGCATCAACATCATTACAGAAAGGAGCGGACGAATGGGCGAAGGGGATATTGCGCAATTGGAGAAGCTGCTGCCGCTGGCAGATAAGTATGGGCTGGCTTATATCGTTGCTTTCATTTTGATGATCGTGCTGATGGTGTTATTGCGTGCGATTGTCAAAGGGAACCTTGTACCGCGAGAAATGCTGGATCGGGCAGAGGAGGATCGGGATCGTCTGCAAGCGATTTTGGATAAGGAGCGCTCGGAGTTTATGCAGCCCACACTGGACGTCTTAAAGAAACTGAAGATTGACCATACGGAAGACAGGGGGAGTTAGGAATGCTGTCACAATGGATTCGGCGGCTGCTTCTCCCCCGGCATGTTGATAAAGAGATGGAGCTCCGCAGAGCCTCTACCAGCGTTACGCTGACCATAAGTCATTATAAAAATGTCTCGCAGGAAATTCAGGAGGAGATTGATCGTAACCGGTTCGCCAAATATTTAGTTTATGATCGAGGGGATCATGATGCACATGATTGATTTTTTATTATTGGTGCTATATGGCACTACTACGGCCTGCGGATTATACATTATTCATCGCCACAGGCAATATTTTTACGAAAGATTCCAAAAAGGTGTGGTCAGCGTGTTTATGCTGGCTATGCTTTTTTTCTTATTGGCTTATACATTCAATATGCTTATCGTTCTACTATTCCGTTTGGCAGAATTACTAGGAGTGGACATGGCAACAGGGCTGACTTGGCTTCATTATAGCTGGGCTATTGCCCAATTCGGTACAACTGGTGGAATTATCATATTAGCGATACTGACACGTTCCGGGAAATACGACCAATTTATTTATCTGAAAAAGATAGACAGAAAAGAGGAACATCATGCTGACATTAACTCAGGTGAAAAATAAATCAGCCCAACGCCTAACAGGCCTTCATCCCGTAGTCCGTTCCGCTGCTACTGCTCTAATCGAACGTTGCTACAAACTCAACATCCCCATTCTCATTACGCAGGGACTGCGCACGATAGCTGAACAGGATGCTTTATATGCACAAGGCCGCACCAAGCCCGGAGCAATTGTTACCAATGCACGTGGCGGATATAGCTATCACAATTTTGGACTGGCCGTAGATTTTGCTCTTTTGCTGCCGAATGGATCTAGTGTGTCTTGGGATATGTGCCGGGACGGCAATAACAACCAGATCGCAGATTGGCAGGAGGTTGTGAAGGAGGCAAAAGGGCTGGGCTTCGAGTGGGGAGGCGACTGGACAAGCTTCAAGGATTACCCCCATTTTCAAATGGCGTTTGGGTTAACACTCACACAGTTACGAGCAGGGACAAAACCCTCAACATCTGCGGTGGAGTCAGCGTATAAGGTCATCCATCGGAAGGAGGAGGAAGAATTGAAGAGTGATGTTATTGCTGTCGTAAAGGTTAACGGGGTTAAGGTTGCAGATGGAGTGCTTGAAAAAGGCATCACCTACGTTCCTGTACGTGTTATTGCAGAAGCGCTGGGTGCTCAGGTAGGTTATGATTCTGCGACTCGAACGGTTGAGATTACAAGTACCCACTAAGGAGGGGAAATGATGGAAACTGGAACAATTTTAGATAATGTTGTGGCATTCGCCTCTATATTAGCAGTATTCGTACTGGCACTGGTTCAGTTGGTCAAAAATAGTATCAACATCCCGCGTAATGCAGTCCCGATTATCGGACTATTGATAGGTTTGTTCATCGGCGTAGTAGCGTATCCTTTTACCGAACTAGATTTAGTGCTTCGCCTTTGGGCTGGGGGCCTTGCAGGTTTATCTGCGACGGGGTTGTTTGAGCTAGCTTTTAAGGATCGCCCGGGCACGACGAAAGGGTAAGCGGATAATAGGTACGAATTATAAAAAGGGCTGTTCCAAAAAGTCTGAAAAAGACCTAAGGAAGAGCCCCATTGTTTTTCTCATGATATTACATAAATAAGTTTCAGAACGAAAGCGTGCTGCCGGGTTGTAAAGAATATAGTCCTGTGAAACCTTCTCCTTTTAATATAGAAGCTACTTGGTCGATATGTGGTTTGGGAGCATGGACGAGCACTGTCCGGTGGCTGGGAATCGTTTGGAGCATTTTGCGAATGTCCGGCAAGCCTTGATGGACTTTATAGCGGATAAGTGAGATTGTACAGCGTATGCTGCTAGATTCTCCGATCATAGCTTGCTTAAGAAGACGATGTCCAAAGCTTCCCGCCGCTAAATGTCCCGTAAAAATCACATGGTTGTCAGGAGAAACAGAGAGCTGGTGAAAGTATTCTTGTGCTTTTGCTGACTGCATCATCCCGTCATTGGTGAATACGATAGCTCCCTTAAGATTCAGCATTGCCTTCGCGCGTTCGTCCGAATTAGATACAACACACAAGTTTTTTCTGTTAAAAAGGGCATTTACGCGCTGAATAGCGTCCTCTTTCAGCCATTCCACCTTGTCGCTTAATGCTCGTAAAGGAGCGACGAGTGCTTCTTCAACGATCAATTGATGATCTGGAAAACATTCATTTGCCCATACGACCAATTCCTGGCTTCTGCCATGGATAGGCACAGGAAGGAGGACGGAACCCCCTTTTTGCAAGGTGTTGTGGATGGCTATCTCTAATTGCTGTAATTTTACAAGCTGCTCATCAGGATCTGCCCCATATGCGGCATCGATAATGGACAGATCAGCTACATTTTTAGCTTCGGCTTCCATAATTGCTGGGGTGTCTGCCGTGAGCAGCTGCGATTCCTCCGAATAATCCCCCGAGAAAAATACAGTTTTGTCCTCCCATTCTAAGCCCAGCCAAACCGAACCTGCTAAATGCCCGCTACGTCCCCATTGAACTCGAAGGTTAGGCGCAAGCGTCAGCCAAGTTTGAGGGGAGACATGCTCCTCTAAATACATGAATTGAATAGCTTCTTTATCCGTTTCCTCATAGGGGAGCGGGGCGGACTGAGCCGCCACATATTTATCCCAGGCCTCGAAATAATCAGGAAGCTGTAATGAGGTAGATCTAGTTGTCCAAACCTTACCTCTGTATCCGTGTTTATAAAGTAAGGGCAGCGCTATGGAATGATCCTCATGAGCATGAGACAGAAATACTGCCTGCAAATGTGGAATAATATCCTTATCAAGTAGGGGGTATTCACCGGGGCCTTCTTTTTTTACGCCACAATCGAGCAGGATGCCATTTCGTGAATCCTTGCCCTGCAAAAGATAGGAGGAACGGCCATGCTCTCCGGCCCCTCCCCAAATCGTTAGTGTGCTCATTGTTGTCTCCGCTTTCTATCTGGGCTTAAATATTCTAAGACTAATAGTAGTATGGTGGTGATACCTACTGAAATTACAGCCATGGCCATCCCCATCGCTACCGCACCTTGTTCAAACTGGGCGAAAATATAGGTTGCCGAGGTCTGCATTGAAGGCGGAAGAATGAGTAATGAGGCTACCAGTTCCCGATTGGAAATGGTGAAGGTCATCATCCAGCCAGCCACCATCCCCGGAAGGATGAGAGGAAGCAGGATACGGCGGAACACATACAGCTTACTTCCTCCGAATACTTGTCCCGCTTGCATCAGAGAGGAATCGATCTGCCCATAGCTTGCTTTTACATACTGAACAGTATAAGGAAGGAAAAGTACGACATAAGTCAGTACAACCATCCAGTAGGTATTATAGAGCGGGATAGGCATCCAGCGGGCATTCCACAGCAGAATTAGCCCTACTACAATTACAATTCCAGGGACTGTATTTGGAAGCAAGCTGAATAAATCTGTAATTTTCTGCTTGAATGTAGCCCCTTTTCCTACCGTCAAGGCAAACCAAGTCCCAAGAATAACAGCGATACTGGAAGCAACGATAGCTAATGTAAAGCTATTTAATAAGGCCTCTAGTCCTTGCGAACCTGGGGATAACAGCTCTGCATAATGTTTTAAGGTTAGATTGCTCCAGGATACACCTTCTCCCCGAAGTTTCAATAATGAGGCTGTTATGATAGAGAAATAAGGAATGCCGATGGATGCCAGAAGCAATAGAAGAACATAACCCCAGCTAAGAAACCCTACGATGCCTGTACTCTTATAACGTTTAGTTCGAGTTCCTTTTCCACCGATCAGACGGTAAGAGTAGCGGCTGCTAATTATAGTTTGGATGTACCACATGACAAGACAAACTCCGAGCAGCAAGGAGGCTAGTGAAGTAGCCTTACCAAAATCAATCGGCCAACTGGAGATATATTTATGGATCTCAGAGGTCAGCACGTAAAAGCCGATCCTGCGGCCAAAGGTCGCAGGGGTACCGAATTCAGCAATTGTTTTGACGAAGATGAGCAGTGCTCCAAGCCCATAGCTAGAGAGCAGTAAAGGAATAATCACTCTTTTAAATCTGTAAAAGAAGGGGGCGCCGTGAACCGAGGCTGCTTCCTCCAGATTGCCCCCGATCTGCAAAAGCGCATTGCGCAGCAGCAAATACAAGAAAGGGAACAGATGAAGGCTCATGATCAGCACCATACCCCCATAGCTAAAGAAATATGGTGTCAACACGGAGGAGGAGGGCAGAAACTGCTCCATATACCCACCCGTCTGCATAAACAACATCCAGCCCATAGAACCAATGTAAGGCGGCGTCATAAATGGAATTAACAGCACGACATCCAGCCAGTTGTGGCGCCCTAAGTCGGTTTTTGCCATAATCCAGGCTAAAGGTAGCGCAAACAACGTAGTTAGCAGAATAACGCTTACCCCAAGCCCGATAGAATTCAGCAGCACCTCTACTAGGTCATTGCTCGCCATAATGGTTCGTAGTGGTGCGGCTATGTCGAGATGCCCCTCTGGATAAATACTGGTCCAGAAAATGAGCAGGAGTGGCAGCAGCACGAGCACGGTTAGTATAAATAAAGCCAGTCCACCGCTCACCCATTTAAATGAGCGCAAAGAGTTAGTATTCATTACGCTTATTTAAAAATTTGTGTGAAGGTCGAGGAAACTTCATCGCCGTGCTCATTCATCCATTCCCAATTCACATCAAATGTTTTGATTTCTTCAAGATTGGCACGATTTTCTGCCTTCACGTCAGTTCTGGCTGGCAGCAAATAGGCTTTGGCAACAAGGGCTTGCGCTTCATCGGAGAGCAGGTAGTCGATAAAAGCCTTAGCGTTATCTACATTTGGGCTTGTCTTAATGATCGCAGCCGGACGAGGGCTGATTACAGTTCCTTCAGCAGGGTAGATGATATCCACAGGTTCTCCGTCAGCTTTTGCTTTATAAGCCATGTAATCTACGCCAGCAGCAACTACGGATTTAGCACCGGTAATCACCGGATCAAGTGCCTCTTGATTGGCGCCTGCCATAGCTACTTCATTGCTTTTATATTGTTTGAAAAGATCCCAGCCACTGTCCCCCTTAGCACTTAAATACCCAGTCATGAAATCAAGAGCCGAGCCGGAAAGTGAAGGATCAGGGATATTGACTGCACCCTTCCATTCCGCTTTGCTGAGGTCATCCCAGGAGGTCGGCGGTGAGCTTACTTTTTTGGTATTGTAGACAATACCGAGTGCGGATGCACTGTAACTGAAATAGTTACCTTCATCTATATCTGACCAATCGCTAACCAGCTTGTCTGCATTAATCGCTTCTTTATATGGAAGTAATAATCCGTCGTTTTTCATTCCTTGCATGGACGGAAGAGAGGCGAGGACAACAACATCAACGACCGGATTGGATTTTTCTGCTTCCATGCGGGCAAGTATTTTTCCTGTAGTGCCTTGGAACATTTCAACTTTAACGCCAGTTTTGGCTTCAAAGCCGTCTTTGATTTTATTAGCTAAACCTTCAGGGCCTGCACTGTAAACGACAAGATTGCCGCTTAGTGTCTTTTCTGTTGGTTGTGGGGCTTCAGTTTGCGTCGCCGCCGCAGTATCGGTTTGGTTGTTGCTTGCGTTAGCCGCAGGGGTGTTCGAGGAGCCGCAGCCCACTAGCGTAATACCAAGTACAGTTGTTAGAAGAAGTGAACTTAACCCTTTTGTCTTTTTCATTTGATTCAATGTAATTGCCTCCCTAATATTGTTGTGTGCATCTTGCTGCATGGAACAGCATCATATAGAGCCATTCCATGCAGTGGACGCTTAATTCAGATGATGGATTTGGTGCTCTGAAGCGTACAGCTGAATCTTTTCCCCTACAGGTAGGCGCCGATCATGATAAGCGGTCCAAGTCCCATTGTGCTCCATGTTCAGAATGATCTCATAGCGATCCCCCATATAACTCACATGCTGAATAGTCCCTGTAAAAGGAAGAGAGGAAGCATTCTCCTGAGACCAGCGTAAATGTTCTGGACGCAGCATCTGTTTATCCGGAACGATCCAGTTGGATTTTCCAATAAAGTGGGCTACAAAAGGATGACTCGGTTTACGATAAATGTCCTCAGGAGATCCACTCTGTAAAATAGTACCACCTTGCATTACAACTACTTCATCTGACATAGACATCGCTTCGGTTTGATCATGCGTCACATACAGGGCTGTAATGCCCATGTTTTTTACTAAGGAGATTAACTCCAGCCTCATTTCATCTCGCAAGACCGCATCCAGCGCACTTAAGGGCTCATCGAATAATACAAGCTGAGGGCGCATGACTACGGCTCTGGCAAAAGCAACCCGCTGCTGTTGTCCACCAGACAACTGATGTGGAAAACGCAGCTCCAGCCCCTCCAGCTTGACCGATCGAAGCGCCTCCTGCACCCGAACCCGTAAATTCTTTTTTTGTTTGGAAGCTCGAAGGCCGAAGGCTACATTCTCGAACACAGTCAGATGCGGCCAGAGGGCGAAATCTTGAAAAACCATGCCAAAGTTACGGCGATGAATGGGGTGGCTAATTCTTTTGTTGCCTGAAAAAATAAACTCATCATCGATCAGAATTTCTCCTGCATCCGGTGTTTCCAGCCCAGCAATCAGACGGAGTAGTGTCGTCTTTCCACAACCTGAAGGACCGAGTAATGTCGTAAAGCTTCCAGCGGGAATCTTCAGATCTGCAGCCTTCAAGGCATGCACATCTCCGAATTTCTTTTCCAATCTGTGGATTGTAATTTCCTTCATTCTATCTACCTGCCTGTTCTTAAGCTTGTTCTTAGTGTAAAGGTAAAGAATTCCCGCTATATTTGCTGAATGTAACTGTGATATTAACTTTTTTGCCGATTTATTTTAACATTCATAGAATTCTTCTATGTTACCGTTTAGGAAAAGGCGAGGGAGTGGAAGAGAATGAACCTTAATCTAATGAAGCTGGAAATTGTAGAACTGCTGAATAAACATAAAAAAATTACCACGGTAGCAGATAAACTCGGACTAAAGCAGCCCACCGTTACGTATCATTTGAAGAATTTAGAGCAGCAATTGGGGGAGAAGTTATTTGAATCCAGAATGGATAAAATGATTCTTACGGAGAGTGGCAAAGCATTTCTTCACTATGCGATCAAAATCAATGCGCTTGCTGCGGAAGCGGAGCGGGTAGTAAAAGAGTTCAGTCAGGCAGGTCGGGGGACGCTGAAAATTGGCGCCAGTTATGTTCCAGCTACTTATATTCTTCCACAAATATTGGGGCTGTTTGGCGAACAACATCCGGGGATTACCATTTCTTTATCGGTTAAGCCTTCACCGGTGATCAAAGAAATGCTTGCCAGTCATGAGATTGATCTTGGTATTTTGTCTACGGAATCTTTTTATCTGCCTGATCTGCATACTCAAGCCTTATGCGAGGATGAGCTTGTCCTTGTTTTTGCACCTACACATGATTTTGCCGGATTTTCTAATTTAAACTCAGCGATGATTGCTTCAGCGAGCTTTATTTTACATGACAAGGAATCAAGCACACGCCAGTTGACGGATAAATGGTTTGAACGAGAGGGAAAAGAATCAAAACCCCATATTTTGCTCGATTCACTGGAGGCAATTAAGCAATCGCTCATGAGTGGACAACATGTTTCATTTATTTCACGACTTGCTGTGGAGGACGAGGTAGCCAGAGGAAGATTGCTAATGCGAGCCATTCCAGATTATAATTTTGAAAGACATATTTATTATTCGTATAACCGTGATCGCCATTATTCTCCTTTAATTGGACTGTTCATTGACCAGCTCCGCACAATCCGAATATGAGCATACATAGAGAATATACGATAGAGCCATTATATATATGAAAGAATACATAAAATATAAGGACTGTATAAATTCAGAAATTGGTGTATAATCTTAGGTGCTGTGTCGCTTTACAGCACAAAAAAGTTGCAGATTTTCAAACGGTTTTATTGTATGATATGAGGAAGCTTTAATAGACGATATTTAGACAGACAAACTTAACACATTGATCCGGAAGAGAATGGGGGGAGCAGCATGACCGAACTTACGACTACCGTCAGCAAAAGCAACTCTAACAATCTGCTGCGACGGGACGTACGGTTCTTGGGGAACATTTTAGGAGAGGTCTTGGTTCACCAAGGCGGTAACGAACTGCTGGAGATCGTGGAGAAGATCCGCGAGACCAGTAAATCGCTACGCTCACTATTTTTACCTGAACTGCATAGTGAATTTAAGGAGTTAATCAATTCTTTGGATCCGGAGAACCGTCATCAGGTAATAAGAGCGTTCGCCATTTATTTTCAATTGGTGAATATTGCCGAACAGAACCACCGGATTCGCCGTAAACGTGACTATGAACGTTCAGCTGGGGAGACAGTACAACCCGGTTCTATAGAAAGCGCTATTCAAGAGCTTCGTGAACGTGATTTCTCTCATGAGGAAGTCAACGAGATTATTGAAGGATTGTCTCTGGAACTTGTAATGACGGCACATCCAACGGAAGCTATGCGCCGTGCGATTCTCGATATTCATAAACGGATATCCGATGATGTTATGGGTCTTGATAACCCTACCTTAACTTTCCGTGAACGTGAACAGCTTCGCGAGAAGTTATTGAATGAAGTGATAACGCTTTGGCAAACGGATGAGCTGCGTGACCGCAAGCCTACAGTACTCGATGAAGTGCGTAATGGAATGTATTATTTCCATGAGACGATTTTCCATGTATTGCCCGACGTGTATCAAGAGCTTGAACGCTGTCTGAGCAAATATTATCCAGGACAGAATTGGCATGTGCCAACCTACTTGCGTTTTGGATCATGGATTGGCGGAGACCGTGATGGTAACCCATCGGTAACCTCAACAGTCACTGCGCAGACTTTACGCATGCAGCGTAAGCTGGCCATTCGTGAATATCAGCGTATTATGCGTGAACTCATGAAATATCTAAGCTTTAGCACAAGTATTGTTAAAGTGACGCCTGAGCTCGCAGAATCCATCGAAGCTGATCGTCAGATCATTAACCTAGGCAAGATGGAAGAATGGCGCAATGACAATGAACCTTACCGTATTAAACTTAGCTACATGATCTCTAAGACACAAAATGTTTTGGATGATGAGAAAAAAGATACTCCTGAGCGTTATGCTACACCTGAGGAGTTCATAGATGATTTGAATGTCATTGACCGCAGTCTACGGCATCACTACGCCGACTATGTGGCCGATACTTATATTAAAAAGCTAATCCGCCAAGTGGAACTGTTCGGATTCCATACAGCAACTCTTGACGTGCGTCAACACAGTCAAGAACATGAGAATGCCATGACAGAAATTTTGGCGAAGATGAACATTTCGCCGGACTACTCTAAGTTGACGGAGATCGAGAAGATTGATCTGCTGGAGAAATTGCTGAATGATCCGCGTCCGTTGACCTCTTCTTACCAGACGTATACTGAAAGTACAGAGGAGTGTCTGGCTGTTTACCGGACGATCTTCGCATCGCAGGAAGAGTACGGCAAACAATGTATCACCAGTTATCTGATCAGTATGGCTGAAGCTGCGAGTGACATTCTGGAGGTTATGGTCTTCGCCAAAGAGGTAGGACTATTCCGCAAGGATAACGACGGTACAGTTGTATGTACCCTGCAAGCTGTGCCACTTTTTGAAACGATTGATGACTTGCATGAAGCACCGCAAATTATGAACACACTGCTCAATATGCCGATCTACCGTGATGCGGTAAGAGCAATGAATGATTTGCAGGAAATCATGCTTGGATATTCAGATAGTAATAAAGATGGCGGCGTGGTTACTGCTAACTGGGAACTGCGTGTTGCCCTAAAAGAAATTACAGCGACAGCGGATAAGTTCGGAATCAAGCTGAAGTTCTTCCATGGTCGTGGTGGAGCGCTCGGCCGCGGTGGTATGCCACTTAACCGCAGTATTCTTGCTCAGCCTGCTTCGACAATTGGCGGCGGGATTAAGATTACCGAGCAGGGAGAAGTAATCTCCTCCCGTTACTCCATGCAAGGGATTGCTTACCGCAGTCTGGAGCAAGCGACATCTGCGCTTGTAACAGCAGCAATTAGTGCGAGAGTGCCACAAGCGGATCTTTATGAAGAGAAATGGGAAGAGATTGTTGCCCGTATTTCTGAGGTCTCGCTGAACAAATATCAGGATTTGATCTTCCGTGATCCGGATTTCCTGACTTATTTCAAAGAATCAACACCTCTGCCTGAGGTAGGAGAGCTTAATATCGGTTCCCGTCCTTCCAAACGGAAGAACAGCGACCGTTTTGAAGATTTGCGTGCAATTCCTTGGGTATTTGCATGGACACAAAGCCGTTATTTGCTCCCAGCCTGGTACGCTGCTGGAACCGGACTGCAGAGTTTCTATGAGGGTAAGGAAGAGAATCTGAAGATAATGCAACATATGTATGAGAACTTCTCATTCTTTACTACACTGATAGATACGCTGCAAATGGCTATTTCAAAAGCGGACTTGATCATTGCTAAGGAATACGCCAGCATGGGCAAGAACGAGGAAGCACGTCAACGGATCTTTGGCCAGATTGAAGATGAATTTAATCTGACCTCTGAGCTAATCCTGAAGATTACAGGCCAGCAGGATATTCTGGATAACGTTCCTGTGATTCAAGAGTCGATCAGACTCCGCAATCCATACGTTGATCCGCTTAGCTACCTGCAGGTTCAATTGCTATCTGAGCTTAGAGCGCTCCGTGAAATTGATGGAGATGATAGCGAGCTGCTTCGCGAAGTATTGCTTACCATCAACGGCATTGCCGCCGGTCTTCGGAATACCGGCTGATATAGTCTTAACAACAAAAAGTCCGCCCTATTTTGAAGTGACCCCTTAAAGTTAGACAGGTATATAATTAAGCGACTTGTTGGGCTTGAGTTCGGTACTGTACCGGACTCAGGCCTTTTAGTTTTGCCTTAATTCGCTTGTTGTTGTAATAATCGATGTATTTTGATAGCTCTTGTTTGAAATGTGTGATACTTTCGAATTCCTTTAAATATAGAAATTCAGATTTCATGATACCAAAGAAGTTCTCAATGACGGCGTTGTCGTAGCAATTACCTTTACGGGACATACTTTGCTTGATATCTCGTTCTTCAAGGGCATGACGATACTGCTTCATCTGATAGTGCCAGCCTTGGTCAGAATGAATAAGGAGGTTATCTTCATCAGTTAATCGTCGGAATGCTTGATCTAACATCGTTGAAACAAGCGAGTAGACCGGCCTTGAACCGATTGTATACGTAATAATCTCACCATTATATAGATCTAGAATTGGAGATAAGTACAACTTTTCTCCAAATAATTTAAACTCTGTAATATCCGTAACCCACTTCTCATTTGGATTCTCAGCGTGGAAGTTACGTTCTAATATGTTCGGTGCGAGTTTGCCAATCGTCCCTTTATAGGAACGATATTTCTTCATACGTACCACACACTTTAAACCCAATACCTTCATCAAGCGTTGTACCTTTTTATGATTCACATGGTGTCCTCGATTCACTAACTCGTCACGAATACGACGATAACCATAACGACCCTCATGCTCCTCGTAAATCGCTTGAATAACGTCTTTTAGCTCCTTATCTCTATCGGGCATACCAAACGTTTTCACCACGAAATAATACGTACTACGAGGGATATCTGCTAGCTGCAGGAGTGCTTTCACCGAAAATTCGTTCCTTAGTTCATAGACTACTCGTGCTTTGTCTTGTTTGGTGATTTTTCCTTGTTTTGAACTAAGGCATTCAACTTTTTTAAATATGCATTTTCCATTCTCAAACGCTCTACCTCTGCTTGTAATGCCTCAACAGACCCTTCTTTTAACGTTTGAATCTTTCGTTTATTAGGTTCTTTTTTCATGGATGGACGCCCCTTCTTCTTTGGTTGTAGGGCGTCCATTCCATGTAACTCTAAGCTTCTATGCCAGCTTAAAATGGTACTATGACTCGCAATATTAAATATCGCAGCCGTTTCTCTAACAGACGTCCCGAATTCGTTCATATAATTAAGTACGTCTAGTTTAATCTGTGCTGGATATGATGTATAGCCCTTTTTAAATGCTTCTTCACCATGATGCTCATATTGACTAATCCAGTTTGAAAAGACAGAATGGTGAATCCCGATTGATTTTGCAATGGTTTTCAAGCTCTCGGATCCCTTTTTATAACGCATAATAGCTTGGATTTTTTCGTCTGTACTGTACCTGGTCATAAAAAAACTGCACCTCCAAATGTTAGTTGTGTCTAACAATTGGGGTGCAGTTCATTTGGGGCGGGCTTTTTTTGCCTAATACAAGTTGTTGTGATCATAAACTGTATATTGCTGCTGTGAACTTTACTTGTTCCTAAATATTGGAGAGTCAAACCCGATATTTCTTTTTTTACCCTACCCAAGTAACCGAGATGTAATCGGAGGTAATTAACGTGGCACTTATTACTTCGGTGATGGAGCAGCGTAGAGAATATTTGGAACTGTAGGAGCGCCAGCGTTCGCCTTTATCCTCAGATTTCGACCGCTATATGCGGTTTATAATCAGGAAATGTGAGGATAACAGCGACCGGAAGTTCAAATATTTCTCGGAGCTGCACTTAATCGCCTATACCAAGTTGTCCAGTTTTTAACTCAGTTTACATAGAAGGTTACAATACAATCCTTGATTTTTACACAAACTTGAATTACGATTTAATTGCTTGTACCGTGGATATTTGCGAAGAAATACCAAGGGCGGCAAGTCTGGGGGAGTTAACAGGTGGAGAATTTGGAAGGCAGATTGACAAAGCTCGCCTTGAAGGGCGACCAAAGGGCATTTGCCGAGCTTGTGGAACTATATAAAGACAAAATATATCATTTAGCTTACAGGATGTTGAACAATCGCCATGAGGCGGAGGATATTGTTCAGGAGACCTTTTTGCGTGTGTATAGAAATTTGGATCGTTATGATGATAAACAGAAGTTCTCCACATGGATTTACCGGATTGGAACGAATCTATGTATTGATAGATTGCGTAAACGAAAACCAACCTATTCGCTGGATGCTGAAATGAACGATCAGGAGGGCCTTGATGGCTATTCGTTGATTCCGAGCGACAATGTGACACCTGAGACCGAACTATTGCTCTCTGAGACGCAGGGGCTAATCTATGAAGCGATTGACAGTCTGCCTGTGAAATACAGGTCGGTGATGATTCTGAGATACCTGCAGGATCTGTCCCTTCAGGAGATTAGTGATGTCCTGGATATGCCCGTGACCACGATTAAGACGCGTGTACACCGAGGCCGTGAATTTTTGCGTAAAAAATTAGGCCCGAAAATGTAAAAATAGATTTTATTTATGAAACATCTTTTCGAGAGCGACGTATGTAAGTTAAGCAAGTCTTATGTGTCCTGACCCTTTGTCTTAGGATAATTAAATAGCACTCATGAAAGGATTGGCTCCTATGGAATGCAAACTGGCCGTCTCTATGATGCATGACTACTTGGATGACGACTTGCCCGAACAGCAGCAGAGGGAATTGAAGGAGCATCTTCTATCCTGTCCAGATTGCCGTGCAAAGTTTAAAGAATTGGAACAGACAGATATGTTGATGTTCTCCCTAATGCATCAGAATCCTGTAGCTTCAGATGATCTTGTGAGCCGGATAATGAGTTCATTGCCAAAGACTAAGAAAGAAAAAGCCTTTATTACCTGGATCAAGAGGCACCCTGCACTTACAGCGGCATCTCTATTCCTTGTCGTTATGCTGATGAGCACCGTAACTTTTTGGAGTCCAGACAGACAACTTGTAGTTAGAGGTGTTGATTTGGATCAAGTAGTCATCAAAGGGGATACTGTAATTGTACCTTCCGGCAAAATAATTACCGGAGACCTTACCATAGAGAACGGTAAAGCACAGGTATATGGAGAAGTGAACGGCAACGTGACAGTCATTGACGGATCTCTATATCAGGCTTCAACAGCTCATATTTCTGGGCAAGTCAAAAGCATAGACCAGGCAGTAAGCTGGTTCTGGTATAAAGTGACGAACATGTTCTCTGAAGTTGCCTACCGTTAATGCGGGCAGTGGTTATCTTGAGCAGGAATATTAATTAGCGCCTCTTTTTCCGGAAAGATGGCGCTTTTTTGTTTCCTTAAATTGGGTGGTTTCGGAAAGGATTGAGGGACTAAACTTGCAACTGAAGCCCGAACGTTATAACCTAGATATGTTACAGAGCTAACAGACATTTTACATAAACCCAGCTAATTTGAAATGACGGGGGTTTTAGGCAATGAGTTATTTTACTGAGCTAACATGGAAAGATTCCATTAAAGATATAATTGATATCCTAATCGTCAGTTACATTATTTATAAAGTGCTTAATATGGTACGCGGGACGCGGGCAATTCAGCTTTTAAAAGGGATACTGGTCTTGGTCTTGATTTGGGCGGTAAGCACAATCTTGGACTTGTATACACTTAAATGGCTAATGAATCAAATGTTTACATTCGGGGTCCTAGCTGTCTTTATCATTTTTCAGCCGGAACTACGAAGGGGACTGGAGCAGCTTGGACGGGGCAGATTTTTCGGACGGGCTGGAGAAAGTGATGAGGAGATCAGTAAGTTAATCGGCGAAGTGATTAAAGCCGTGAATTATTTATCTCGCAGAAAAATAGGGGCGTTAATCGTTTTTGAGCGGGAGACGGGACTAAACGAATATACAGAGTCAGGTATACCCATGCGTTCCCTGGTCAGCTCAGAATTGCTCATTAACATTTTCATTCCCAATACACCTCTGCATGACGGAGCCCTTATTATGCAGGGAAATCAGATTGCTGCGGCTGCTTGTTACTTGCCTTTGTCCGAAAATCCTTTTATCAGCAAAGAACTGGGAACCCGGCATCGGGCTGCTATAGGAATAAGTGAGGTTGCGGACTCGGTGTCTGTCATTGTCTCGGAGGAGACAGGGCAGATTTCCCTTGCGATCAATGGCCAGATCGTGAGAGACATTAAGGAAGAATCTATGATATCGAAGCTCCATCAAGAGCTTAGTGTAAGTTCATCGCTGAAGGAGAAGGGTTCAACTTTCTGGAAACGGAAGGGGGACAAGAATCATGGATAAGTGGATGAACAATAACAATTTCAATAAGATTCTGGCCCTTGTGTTTGGGATCATTTTGTTTACGATGGTTCATGTCGATACTGCGCCTTCTGGACAGACAACAGTGGATATTAAAACAAAAACTATTGAGAATGTGAAGATTGAAGTGACCGGTCTTGACGAGGACAAATATGTCCTTGAACCCTTGGCTGTCGATAGTGTCAGTCTGGAGGTAGCGGGTAAAAATTCCGATATCTCCTTTCAGTTCTCGGATGACTATAAAGTGATGCTTGATCTGAGTAAGGTTGAACCTGGAGACACCACATTGCCACTTTACTATAAACTACCCAAAGGTGTATCTCTGGTAAGAATGAATCCTAAAGAGGTTACTGTACATGTAGAACCGCGAAACACGAAGTCATTTCCCATAACATTGGTTACAAATGGAAAACCTGCAGCGGGCTATCAAATAGGCACGCCTGTCTTGCAGCCTACAGATACTGTAAAAGTGACACTTGCGGATAATGAACTAAGCCAGGTAGCCAAGATACAAGGGACTATTGAGCTTAACGGTGAGAACGAAACCTTTGTAGAAAAAAAGCTGAAGCTACACGCTTATGATAATAATGGAAATGAAATTAAAAATGCTGTAATTGAGCCTTCTACTGTATCTGTGGAATTGCCGATTACCTTACCTTTTAAGAGTGTGCCGCTGGAGATTGGCTTTACTGGGCAACTTCCAGATTCACTCGTATTATCCAAAGTGACCCCTGAGCAGGAAACGGTCGTAGTGTATGGACAGGCAGAGGCTTTAAAAGCTTTATCTGCTTATGAAGCTACAGTCGACCTTAGTGCAATAGATTCTGCTGGAACGAAACAAGTGAAGGTTGATCTGAAGGCACCGGCTGGAACGGAGAAAGTTATGCCAGAAGCTGTGAATGTTTCATTAACCATCTCAGAAATTGCTGAGCGGACGATTGAGGCGGTACCCATCAAGCTCCAAGGCGTGGGGGATGATTTGGAAGGAAGTATTGTTAATCCTTCAAGCAAGGAAATTGCGCTTACCTTAAAGGGTGCACCTGCTTTACTTGATCAACTTGATAAGAAAAATATAGGGGTTGTGGCTGATGTTAGCGGACTTTCAGCTGGAACTCACGAGGTTTCTTTGCGGGTATCATTACCCAAGTTCATCGCATTAGCCAATGCAGGTGTGCCACTTACTGTGACCGTGCAGCTGCTATCGCCTGCAGCACCAGTCCCTACGCCTCATCCAGATACGGGGGGTGTGACTACTCCTGAGCCGAGTTCTGAACCTGTTATAGGCGATGTGGAACCTACGGAGAAGCCCACGCATAGTGGAGAGGCTGGTGGAGCAACACCAACGCCTGTCCCGACGGATAACAATCCGGAGAATAACGGCACAGCTAACACAAGTACGAATTCCGAGAATCCTGTAAGTACAGGCGGGACGTAATCTTTTGAGCCCAGAGGTACACCAAAATAGTATGCAATTCATATGATAGTACATTAAGCTAACGTAGCGTATTCAAAGGAGAAAAATAATGGGGAAGTATTTTGGAACTGACGGTGTGCGGGGAGTAGCAAACCGTGAATTGACTGCAGAAATGGCTTATAGTATTGGCCGTTGTGGAGGATATGTACTAGCGGGTAACTTGGATAAACCGAAGGTTGTTATCGGAATGGATACACGTATTTCCGGTCCTTTATTGGAATCCGCGCTGATAGCGGGCTTATTGTCTATTGGAGCCGATGTAATCCGTATAGGCGTAGTGAGTACCCCTGCTGTTGCTTATATTACGAGATTGTTAAAAGCAGACGCAGGCGTCATGATTTCAGCTTCTCACAATCCTGTAGAGGATAACGGCATTAAGTTCTTTGGTGGGGATGGCTTCAAGCTTACAGATGAAACTGAACTGCGCATTGAAGAGCTTATGGATGCTGAGGTAGATGAATTGCCACGTCCTATCGGTTCGGGTTTAGGTATGGTTACCGTAGATAATGATGCTAAGTATCTTTATCTGGAGTATTTGAAAACTACCATTTCTCAGGACTTTAAGGGAATCAAGGTTGTACTGGACTGTGCGCATGGCGCAGCGTATGAGCTTGCTCCAAGACTGTTCAGAGAGCTTGGCGCTGAGGTTATTTCTATCGGGGCTGAGCCAGATGGATTGAATATTAATGATGGATTTGGTTCGACACATCCAGAGACTTTGCGTGAAGAAGTCTTGCGTCATGGAGCCGATTTGGGACTTGCTTTTGACGGAGATGCTGACCGCCTGATCGCTATTGATAATAACGGTGATGAAGTCGATGGCGACTTTATCCTTTGTATTTGTGGTGATGCCATGAACCGTGCAGGTAAGCTGAAGGATAGCACGATTGTATCAACCGTTATGAGTAACATCGGATTCTATAAAGCTACCGAGAAATTATCCCTGAATACTGCTAAGACAGCTGTAGGGGATCGTTATGTTATGGAAGAAATGCGTCGTGGGGGCTTTAATCTAGGCGGAGAACAGTCTGGACATGTTATTTTCCTGGATTACAATACAACTGGTGATGGTATTCTTACAGCTATTCAGCTGGTAGATACGCTTAAGGCTACAGGCAAACAGCTTAGCGAAGTTAAGAGTATGATGACTAAATACCCGCAGGTGCTGGTTAATGTTCGTGTACAGGATAAGACTAACTACCCTAATAACCCGGCTATAGAAGCGGCTATCGCTGAAGTGGAAGGTAAGCTAGGTGACAATGGCCGTGTGCTTGTACGTCCGTCAGGTACGGAATCTCTAATCCGCGTTATGGCAGAGGGACCAGATAAGTCAGATCTAGATCTTTATGTGAATCAAATTGTGGAAGTAGTTCAACGCGAATTGGTATAATCCATTACCCTAACTATAAGGCTGGTGCAGTGTGCGGGAGCGATTCGAACTCGTTGCACCAGTGTTATTTTATTTTAGGATTGGATCGTTTGAACTGCTTTTGTAAAATTTAGGTTGATGCGCCATTGCCAAAGTACTACAAGGTGCATATAATAGATTAAGTGTCATTCTAGAAGGAAAGCGGGGATTGTGAGGTTAGCAATAGCAAGCGCCAGAGCTTGGTCTAGCGCGGGGGAGAAGGGAAAGCTGCTTACTTGTTATGTAGGCTATGGCTTGAACGGATCACGGCAGACGTAAGCTGACGAGGTGGAGGTGTTCGAAATGTTCGGCGGGGACCTCCCGGTGATGCACCAGAGCCGTAAATGGATACGGAAAATGAAAGGGCGACCTTTCACACAACGTTTTCATGGGTGCAACAAATTATATTATTCATGTGTGCGCGCATCAGAAGGAAACACGTTATTTCTGCCACGGCAGAGGAGAAGGCTGTGCATTTCATGAACATTAGAATGTAAGTGACAGTTTATTTTGTTGATCCTAAAATACAACAGAATATTTGCTTTTTCTCAAAAACATGCCGCACGGCACGTTTCTTTCCTTATGCCGCCACATTACGATAACTCGGACGGGGGAAATTATAATGTGTGGTATTGTAGGATATATTGGTAATCAGAATTCGCAGGGGATCTTGGTTGAGGGTTTGAAGAAATTGGAATATCGTGGATATGATTCCGCTGGTATTGCTGTATTTACCCAAGAAGGACTGCAAGTAGTGAAAGCTCAAGGCCGTTTGGCGAATCTGCAGTCGAAGCTCGAAGACAGCCCGCTGGCAGGTAGCGCGGGTATCGGACACACACGCTGGGCGACTCACGGTAAACCATCCGATGAGAATTCACATCCACATACGGATAACAGCATGAAGTTCTCGGTAGTTCATAACGGTATTGTCGAAAACTATCTGGATCTGAAAGAAGAGCTGATCGCTGGCGGATGCCACTTTGTCTCTGAAACCGATACAGAAGTTATTTCACATCTGATTGCTCGCGAATATGACGGAGATATCGTGAAGGCTGTACAAAAAGCGATTACGTTCATGCGTGGTGCGTTTGCATTAGGTGTCCTGACTGAATATGAGCCAGATAAACTGGTGGCTGTGCGTCAAGCTAGCCCGCTCATTATCGGTCTTGGCGAAGGAGAGAATTTTATCGGGTCAGATATTCCTGCACTGCTTGAATATACCCGTAACGTATATATTTTGAACGACGGCGAAATGGCTGTGCTGACAAGAGATGCTGTCGAATTGATGACGATTGAAGGCAACTTTATTTCTCGGGAAATGATTACTGTCGATTGGGATGCAGTTACCGCAGAAAAAGGCGGCTACGAGCATTTCATGCTGAAAGAAATACACGAGCAACCTAAGGCTTACCGCGACACCATGCGTGGTCGTATCAATGCCGAAGGTAACAAGGTTGTATTGCCTGAACTGAACATGACTGAAGAACAAATCAAGAACATTCGTAACATTCAAGTCGTTGCTTGCGGAACGGCATACAACGCAGGTGTGGTAGGACGTACTATGATCGAATCTTTGGTTCGTATTCCAGTTGAAAATGATATCGCTTCGGAATATCGTTACCGTTCACCAATCGTGACTCCAGAAACTTTGGTTATCGTAGTCAGCCAATCCGGTGAGACTGCAGATACTTTGGCAGCTCTGCGTGAAGCGCAAGCTAACGGGGCACACGTATTGGCGATCACTAACGTAGTGGGCAGCTCTATTGCTCGGGAAGCAAACGATGTGTTGGTAACCTTGGCGGGTCCGGAAATTGCAGTAGCTTCGACCAAAGCTTACACTTCACAATTGATCGCATTTGGATTGTTTGCTCTTTACTTGGCTGAAGTTCGTGGTACACAAACCGAAGCACAAGTTACTAAGATTCTTGCAGCTATGCAATCTCTACCAGAGCAAGTCGAAGAGATCCTAGCTCAAAAAGAAGCGATCAAAGGTTATGCTGAACAAATTTCTGAGCACAAAAACTTGTTCTTCATCGGCCGTGGCGTAGACTACGCTGTTGCTCAAGAAGGATCCTTGAAGCTGAAAGAAATTTCTTATATTCACTCCGAAGCTTATGCTGCAGGTGAATTGAAACACGGTACATTGGCTCTGATCGAAGAAGGCGTTCCAGTTATTGCCCTGGCAACTCAGGAAGCTGTACTTGAGAAGACCGTCAGCAACATCAAAGAAGTGAAAGCTCGCGGCGCAGATGTGCTGGCAATCACTCACCAAGAGCATTTAACTGACCTGCTTAGATCAGTTGATCAAGTGTTCGTGATTCCTAAAACACTTCCAATGCTGACAGCAGCTTTGTCCGTAGTGCCTCTGCAATTATTGTCCTATTATGCTTCTCTTGCGCTGGGTCATGATGTGGATAAACCACGTAACTTGGCGAAGAGTGTTACTGTGGAGTAGAATTGGTGATGTAAAAGTACAGTTGATTTCGTTAAATAGAAGTGGGAAGCGTTAAAGAAATATGGGAAGTGCTAAATAAAAGTGGGAAGTGTGAAAAAATTGCGGGAAGTATAGACGTTAGATTTCACTACAACCATGCATCTGACTAAAAAGTTCGCAAAGGGGCTCTCTATTTGTATAATGGAGAGTCCCTTTCTTATAAAAACGGGCTTGACTAAATTAAATATAGTTGCCAATGAAAATCCTGAAAGGCAAATATAAATCATCCGAAACTATAAAATTAAAGTTGACAATGATAAAAGCAACGAATTTTGACTCTGATCTCGAACATCAAGAAAGGCTATGTAGGGAAGTCATGGAACTTAGAGGTAGGCCCATTGATTTGCTCCGTAGGCGACTATTTGTTCATGCATTAAGAATTTTTAAATTATGAGGGCTTAAACGCGAAACGGAGGCCATTAGAAATGGAGGGTATAGTATGACTAAACGAATCATCACAACCGACGCCGAACTAAAAAGTCTAATGTTAATGGGCACTCCTGTATACATATGGATGGGGAATCATCAATGTGAGAAAAATTTAATGATAAGCAGTTACAACTCATCGGTGATTCGAAGTAACGATAGTTATTATTTGCGTACGAACGTACAAATTTTTCGGAAGGATATTCTTCAATAAGAAAGAAAAAGCGGCGAGCAAGATTTTATTACCAATGTCTGATCGCGATTGTTACAAAAATCCTTCGTTACGTAATGATGACCATTTATCTAAGATGCAGTTCAACGTACATTATCTAAAAAATGATTTTAATAACACAAAAGGAGAGGCCTTTTATTAGCCTCTCCTTTTGTATGATGATTTTAATAAAAGAATATGGTATCAATTAACGATTTGGGAAAAATGATTAACGATAGTGCGCCGAATATATCCAAACCTCACCTTAGTATTCTATTTTTACTCACTTAGTTATTGATTTCTTACACTTGGAACAAGTGGGACACGTTTTATAAATGCAATAATGTTGAAAAAGTGCAATGTTATTCGGCGCGTCTGTAGACATATGGATGGGAGATCATCTGTGTGAGGAAAATCAAATGATAAGCAGCTACAGCTCATCGGCGATTCAAAGTAATGACAATTATTATTTGCGTTCGAACGTACAGATCGACCGAAAAGATGATCTTTATTAAGCTTAGTTGGGTTTGTTTATCAAAAGAAGAAGCGGTGACCATGAACTTCCTGCTTAAGTCTTGGTCCCCGTTGTTTCCATTAAACTAATGTTCTCCATTAGAATAAGCACGCTTTCTCTTATTACACAATATCTTCGTACTGCGCAATAGAATATTTTTTCTTCTTAAAGAGATACTAATCAAAATTTGATTATTTCACAGGGGGCAACAATTCTGAAAAAACTAATAATTTTCTTTGCTTTTTGTTTTTTAGCATTTGGAATTTCTCCATATGCTGCCGTAGCATCAAATGATCTCTTCAAAACACCTGCATCAAAACAATCTGATCAGTGGAAAGTTGAAATCAAGAAAGTTGAGAAATATGACTCTAAGATGTCAAAACCTCGTAAAAATGAAAGTGAAATGTACAACATTATCATCACCAATATCGGGGTTGGCTTAGAAAATGTAGTGTTTAACTCCTATAGAGATGAACCAAATACCCAAACAAAGTTCGGATTAAGCATTTCAGACGATCATCACAAAATTTTTAAACATGGCGAGATAGTCGACTTTTCTAATTTCCCTATTTCTGTTGATTCAAAGGAACTTCAAATCGAGATTAGTTGGTACGGAAAACCTTCAAATAACGAATCCCATGATAGAAAATACAAAGAAACCTTTACTTTCACACCAGCAAAATAATAGATGCATATTGGGCACTTCGGTGCCCTTTTAGTTTACAGTTTACGTCAAATGCGAGATAAAACTCCACTTATCTTGTTCAACTAACCTGCACGTTAGCTTAATGTAGCACTGCCAGTCTAATACTTTATTTTATATAATGTGTATCTAAGTGACCCTTTGACTTTAGTGAAAGTTTTTCAGCATAAGCTCAACAAAAAAAGGGGCTGAGCCCCTTTTTTACAGATAATCAAGAATAAACCTTCTGATGACAGCTATGAGAACACCGATAATAAGACGGGTAGTGAACTTAACCCAATAAATAGGTTTACTAGCCATATATTTGAAAGTTCTATAAAACTTTTTCATGTGTTTTCCTCCAAGAGTTTATTGGAGTGGCAACTGGAGGAAACAAGAACCATTTCTAGAATCAGCAAATATTTATGTTCTTATAGGATATAGGTTCACAAGATAATTCAAGAGTTATAATTACATTCACAAGTAGTGATTCTAATGGTATACGTAGATTCTAAAGGTATAGGTAGTTTCTGAAGTATAAGTAGTTTCTGAAGTATAAGTAGTTTCTGAAGTATAAGTAATTTCTGAAGGTATAGGGAATTTCTGGAGTATAAGTAATTTCTAAAGTATAGGTAGTTTCTGAAGGTATAAGTAATTTCTAAAGTATAGGTAGTTTCTGAAGGTATAAGTAATTTCTGAAGGTATAAGTAGTTTCTAAAGGTATAAGTAGTTTCTGAAGGTATAAGTAGTTTCTGAAGTATAAGTAGTCTCTAAAGGTTTGTAGGATTAAATGCTGTTCTCAGTCAAGTTCTTGATTGCGCTCTAGAAATTTACCACTCCAGTAGAATTATAATCGAATCAGGAATAATTAACAAGGAAGAACTTGGCTGTAAACTAGTTAGATTTTTTCCGAAAACTTGAATGTAGTAAACAAAGGAAGCGGTCCTGATGACTGCCTGCCTTCGTTTTAGGTTAAGCTAGCGTTACCCGTTAGTTCAATTCAATCATCGATTTCGCCAATAAAACCATCTGCTTCCTAGACAATCGAAAGCTATCCATCTCAATGTAAGTACCATCTTGCAACCACCGCAAACATCCCCCTAGTGTTCCATGATCAAATCTAGCTTCAATTCCGTTCAATTTAACAATTTCACCACTCGTATTAAATTTAAAATTCTCTTCTATAACTCTGGTCTCACTTGTTTTACTACGAACATCGATTATTGTTTCAGATCGCTTGCTTTTGTATTCTATTGCTTTATGCTGTTCTATCCCAAACATATACGTTCTTCCCGATTTATCGAAGTAATGGAGTCTAACCTTCGTAATTAGTCGGTCAGTATCAAGAGGATACGGTTCCTTGATTTCAAGCTTCCAACTCGTTAAGGAGTAATATGGGGTAAACAGCTTAAAATCCGTTGCACTTTTTAATTGATCCAATCTAATATTTGCAAAAGCTATTATAGGATTTAACAACGATATTGTTGTTAAGAACAAAATTAAGACCAGCTTTTTCAGAACCACCATTAACACCCCCGAATGCGTTTATTCGTGTAGGGTTGCCCAAGAATGGTGTCTTTATCATCGGAGGATTTGTTTAGCAATTTTGTCCGTTAGCACAACGAAGCTGCCGATTCATGTCGGCAGCTTCGTTGTGGTGTTATTGAGCTATAGTGTCCCGTTAACGAAAATAGAGAGATTTATTAATTCTAACGATTAGTTTCAGAAAACTGAATCGATTGGATTGTATCAGTTGATGGGTCAAATTGGATTGATACAAAGACCCCAAACTCGTTACCTGCTTTGTTTCTAATCCATAGTTTGAATTTCTCTTCAGACTTTTTTGGTGCTAGTTCAGTACGACCGATGTGCTTATAATCAATTATGTCTGCGTTGTATCGTTTTTGTGTTTCCTCTACTGCAATTTTACCCCATTTTGCATATTCAGGCGCAGCCTCTACTGAAATAGTTGAAAAGATAAGTATAGCCAATAACGATATCAGTAATTTTTTCATAATAACCGCCCATCTGGAGAAGTTTCCAGTAATATCTCCCACTTTATCCAAATGTATTCTTAAACAAACCTGCCCGTTAGCGGAATAGTCTGCTGTTTTTTTCGGCAGTCTATTGTCATAGCTCTATAGTTCTTTCAATACCTTACTCACGGACATTGGTTATCCCTATCATAACTGCTCAATCGAGCCATTTACTTATCCCTGAAAGTGAAAAAGTTAAGCTTGATGGTACATGTATCATTTGTAATTCTACTCCTTTTTATAAAATTTCTATTGAATAAACATTATTCACATTTTGCTTGATAAAACCGTTCTTTTTAAAGAAGTTTTCAGAAAATGAATTCTCCGCGACTGCCGATATACGTCCAATACCAATAACTTTAGAAAAGTTTATAAATTCATTAAGAACCGTAGAGCCAAGACCCTGCCTAGATGGAGTGATCCTAATAATAGAAATGAATAGAGTAGGCACAGTTAGCGTTGTATAAGAAGCATAATGCAGCTTATTAGTAGCTTCATGTAGCCAAATGTCTATCTCAATTGAACCACCGTAATAAAATATATATTGGTGTGCAGAATCATAGACATTAATTTTTATCTCCAAATTATTGTCTAGAATTTTACTTAAATTTTGTTTGACATTATTGATATGCACCTCTAAACCAGGGTTTAATATCATATTAGAATCCTCCCAAAGGAAAAAAATGTTATATAACTAATATCATAAAGGGAGGTGTTGTTTGTGTATGTGCTTAATTATACATTGCCATTTGAGGTAGTGAAAAACTGTGAAATGATTGAATTGATAGCAAAAGTTGAAGTGTCGGCCGATATTGATGAGTTCCCCATTATAATCTATAAGGTGGAAATTAAAAGTAGAGAGGAAACTCTACTTGAGATTCCAATAATCAGTTATGGAGATTCTTGTACTGTTACGGAAAAGGAAAGAAGTGAGAGAAAAGTTCATTTGCAATTTGCTATGGGGGTAGGGAATTATATTCAAAATCAAATTAATTTGTGGCCTTCAAGACCAACAATAATCAAAAAGGTAAAAAGTGATATTGATTCAATAAATATTCATTTAGAAGACGATTGGTTCGTTGAATAGAAGCTTTTGAAGAAGATAAGTGCAGTTCGTTTGAATGGAGGTTGCTTGATTTGTGCAATTCTTTGTGTGACTGATGTCATGAGAGGCACTCCTTAGTCCACTTTTTCAATTTTCCACTCTATAACAAGCTTATATTAACACATATTGGAAGTATCCTGCCCGTTAACTTAATGAAGCTACCGCTAGTCTAATACTTTATTTTCTTTTGAAACTTTTATCGTTAAAAAAATGAACCATGATTGCCTTTTGCATGAAACACTCGCCCTCCTAGAAAGCGTGATGAATATTTTCAACTGCCACTTCTATTTTATTCTTGTTCATTATTTCTATATGTAAATCAAGTGCAATGCTATTCATTAATGTCTAGAGGATGGACCACATTATGATCCATTATTATATTGTCTAAGGTAAGGTCACTATTAAGTAGACAAGCCCTTGCTTCTATGCAGGGGCTTGTCTAACTGTAAAACTAAAAGCCTAATTTTTTATATACCACTTCAGCAAGAGCAGCCTGGGACATTTCATGAAAAGTCGTAAATTTCGTCGTAGAACGAACATAGCTCTCTAATTCTTCCTGAGGTAGTGCCTCGAAATCTTCTTTCTTTTTAACACCAACGCCTTCTAGAAAGGCAGAAATATTTTCAGACGGGGTATGTTTCTGAATAAAGGAATCTGGGAAGAGCTCCTCAAAGGACATTTGATTTTGAACACCAAGTTCCTGAGCACCTTTACTTATTTCTTTCAATCTGCTGTTTAATTCTTTAAAGCCAGTTATTTTTACCATCTGGATCACACCTTTACAATTATTTTTGTATGATAAACCTTATGTGTAGAAGCTATGGTTATTTTCGAAAAGAAGAGTATGGATATATGATAAAGAACCACTCTTGGAGATAAGGCGTATGTGATTCGAGAGGGAATTAACTCGACAGTAAAAGACCGAGAATTAATTAGTTGGTGTTACCTGGGAGTTAAGAGTTCTCCTTCAGATGTACCCGCATCTGAAGGAGGAGAAATGTAGGTTATGATGCTTACTTTATTCTTTTGATTAATTTATCAAATTGCTTGTTTACTTCACGTGAGATTTCGCGTTCAAACCTTTTTAGATCATTTTTGGTTTGTGACTTCAATCCGTCGACTCTAATTTTGAATGTTTTGCTCATAGAATCACTCCTTGATTTGGCATTTAACATTATTTGGATTGGGAGAGGACGCTGGCAGCTAAAGACTTGGTTAATTTACTTGTTTGTTTGGTTTGTAGAGCTTTCGAAGCGACAGTCGACATCTTAGGACTTGAAGTTTTTTGAGAACTAGGTTTTGCCATTATGGACACCTCCATTTCTGTATATTGTGCTTGCGAATAAAGAATAACCCAATATATTGTGTTTGTAAACATGTTTTTCTATTAACAGCTTGTCCACAGAATATTAACGGAAAGTACACATGTTCCCATGGATTTATCCGCAAAATGGGGATAGATGAAATATGGAAACAATAATTGACTAACGAACATATGATTCATTTTGGAAATATAAAAATGAATTTTTTTTCGGTTTTTAGACTGAGAATGAGGTATACATAAATGTTTTTAATGGGGGAAGTAGAAGTGCTTATACGCGAGGAGAGCTTATTAAAATAAGGGGATAGTATGACTAAACGAATCATCACAACCGACGTCGAATCGATGCCCCTGTAGACATATGGATGAGGACTCATCTGTGAGAAAAACCAAAAGATAAGCAGCTACAGCTTATCGGCGATTCAAAATAACGATAGTTATTATTTGCGTCCGAACGTACAAATTGTTCGGAAGGTCGTTCTTCAATAACAATAGTCAGATTGCTCCTGACATGTGAAAATGTTGATTGTGAATTTTTAGATTGGCATAGTTACAATTGAGGTATTTGATTATTAGGAGCTGGAAGAATACACGAAGGTTGTTGTATTAGAGAAGAACTTTAAAAGGCAATTCAAGTTTAGGAAATGGATTTAGTGTATAGGTAGTTTTAACAGTTAAGTGGATCATGTTCCACTGTATATTTTTTGAATGACAAAAGGATAATAATGTATTAAATGCAATTGTTGTAAATGAAATGCATATGCTATACTGGGGGTGTAGAGGTGATTTACATGATGACAAATGAAGAAAAGCAAAATGTAATTGAAAATGTGGTTCATGAATTACGTCCAGATACAGCAAAAGAGTTGGCTAAGATCATTAGTAATTTTTTATTAGCCATGCCTAGAATAAACATATCCGTAATAAGTCAGGAAGAACTGCTGGGAATTGGAGAGTATTTATTAAAATTAGCTAGTTATACACCTGACTCCACGTTAAAAGACATTAACTTGGAGAATCCTATAGAAATTGTGCGATTCTTAGAAAACCATGAATATCTAAATGATTTAATAACTGATATAAATGCAGAGGCGAGAAAATATTTCGGCGATACATCATACAAACTGGAACTTCGTGAGGACTATGAAACTGGAGAAGAACAGTTGTTTTTTTTGATTTATTCAAGCCGAGCGATTGAAGAGGACATGATAATATTACATGAATTTGTAAGAAACTATTGGCTTTACAAAAAAGAAGCTGCCCAAGGTAAAATAATAATCGATTTGGAGCTATGATAAAATGTCATTTGACTGGTTGAGATATTTGAGGTTAGCCGAGAAATTGATTGAAGAATCAGGGGAAGAAAATAAAAGGGCAGCAGTCAGCCGTGCATATTATAGTGTTTATAAAAAAGCATCAATATATTTAGAAGACAAAAGTATGTCACCTGATACGAGAAGTGCAAAAGATACACATGGTTCAATATGGAAAGCATTTGAGATATTGGGTCATGGAGGGCGTGAAATTGCGGATATGGGTGATCGTTTAAAAAGAAAAAGAGTCGAAGCTGATTATAGAGATACATTGAAGCAAATTGATAAGTGGTCAAAGAGTGCTTTGATAGATGCTCAGACTATAGAAAAAAAACTGAAAGAAATGCCATAGGGCAATTTAAATACACAAAGTTCTTATTGCACCCAAAATAGGGTGCTTTTATTTTGATTTAGAAACGGAGCTAAATCTTAATTGTTTATGACTAACCTATTCATTACAACAGACGTCGAATTAAAAAACGCAATGTTAATAGGTGTTCTGTAAACATATGGTCAGGAAATCATATGTGTGAGAAAAATCAAATGATACATAGTTCTAGCTCATCATCAGTGATTCAAAGTAACGATAGTTATTATTGCGTCCGAACGTAAAATTTGTTCGTAAGGATATTCTTCATTATAAAGTATTGTGCACCAAGAAATAGGTAATAACGTACTATTAATATGCCTTCTTTATTAATGTAACTCCAATAGTCAACTCGCTTCACAGCGCAAAAGCGGTCTAGGATTATATCGCCTCTTGATAAGCTGGTTAATCACAACGTTTAAATTTTGCATCCCCTATAGTTCCGCGATACTAATGGTAGCAATTCATCAAAATGCGTAGTGCGATTATCGAAGTCATGAGGGCTGAGCGCCTCATGTATAATCAGACCTGGATTTCCATTACAATTATCCGATGTTTCAGCTAAAGTATTATTGTATTCACAATCTTCAACAGGTTTTTAACCAATATGAAATTTCTACTTGTTTAGATAATGATATTGTTTATACTTGAAGACATAGAAAAAATGATGAAATAATAAGGGGGGAATTATGTTTTCAAATTTTACGTTTATTAAAAATGCATACCCGTCATTGTATGAGTTGGGTTATTTAGCTGAACATAATATTTTTAACGATGCAGACACTAGTTTATATAAATTACGGAAGCTAGGGGAAGAAATCGTTAATATAATTTTTGAATACTTAAACTTGCAAAAATCAGATAGCCTTTTTCTGAATTTAAGTCTACTTGAGAGGGGAGGGTATCTCGACAATGAAGTGTTAACACTTCTTCATTCTATTAGAATACGAGGAAACAAAACTATTCATAATAGTAATAGTAATAATAATAGTAATTCTGTTGATCTTGCTAAACAAAGCTTATACGAAGCTTTTCAGGTATCTACATATTTTTACAAGAAATTTGTTGACCGAGTTTTTCAAATCCCTACTTTTCGAGAACCTAATTATGCTCAATCAATTGATAGTTCACTTGGAAATCAAAATCTTACTTCATACGAGTTTGAAAAAGATAAAATTTTTTTTGATTCATTTATGAGTTATATAGAAGAAATCATTTATAAATGTATTATCGATAAAAAATTAAATGGTTTTGGAAGTGTTAAGGAACTTGAAAATATGTCCTTTCAGGAATTTTATGGATTTTTTTCAGGGGCTTTAGAAAATATAGCGGGGTTAGGCAATCAATATGTTGAGGGCTTACTTTATTTAAGGAAAATATGTAAAGAGCAACTTCATTCAAATGATCCACAATTTATCAACCGTGAGTTAGCTACAATGTTGTACAGTAGGTCCCTTTGGGGTTGAACACTAATAAAAAAATAAAAGGATGGAAGTAAAATGGATGAAATTTTTGATTATTTAAAAAGAGCGATACCGAACATTCAACAACAAAATCTTAGACTTGAAGATTGCAAATCAATTCTTGATTTTTTAAGAGTTATATCAACTGATGAAATTCGTGTTGAATCCGCAGAAATAAATGTGGCGTACATAAAAATTTGGAATATGTTCTTAAACATGTTTTGGAATAGAATTGAAAAGGGAGAATATTCACAAGAAACTCTATATGAAGTATTAGCGAATGTTAGGGCTCACTTTTTTCACTTATTAGATTCCCCTGGTTTTCGAGGGGATATTAATGTGGTTCGTAAAAACATCGCAGCAAAGGGATACTCGGAGGTTCACCTTGATGAAAATATGACGAGTAAACTAATTAGTACCAGTATTATCATGTTGGCTGCATTTACAATTGGGACTAGATCAGGCGAGCAGGGAGAGAAACTAGATCTCTTTTTAACTGAAAACTTTTATAAAAGATATCGCGAAGTAAGGAAATTCATACTATAGCTCTATACCGAAAATTGAGTGTTTTAAAGTACCTTTTGAAAGAACAAGCACTTGGTGGCTACCAAGTGCTTGTTTGCTTTGTAGAGCCTTTTTCTCTCATAACATAAGGTCTTTGAAGGTGGGCAAGCCGAGGGCGTATGCGCGAACTGAAGTCCGTTAGAAATGCAATAAAGATATGACAAAACGGTTTTGGGTATGTGATGAATCAACTAAATAAAGTAGGCTATGAAACGATCAAAAAGCGAATGCAGAGTTTTCAATCATCACAATTGACGCCGAACTAAAGTGTAATGTTAATGCACCCCTGTATATATGGATAGGGAATTATCTATGTGAGAAAAATCGAATGATATATAGCTATAGCTCAACAGCGATTCAAAGAATCAACAGATATTATTTACGTACAAACTTACAAATTTTTAAAAAGGATATTCTTCAATATAACAGTGTTGCTGTGCTAATTATAAAACAGCGGCGAAAAGCCATTGGCCACGCGGTAATATCCCAATGATAATATTTTCTAGTAATTATATTGGAAGAAGTTTAAAATGCTATATAGAAATATAATGAAGGAAAATTAGGGACGAAGGAGAAAAATTAGTGAAGGATACCAACATACTAAAAGTAGCTCGCTCATTCTTAAGTTCTAAAATTGATGATATTTATGATTTTTTGGGGATAATAATAATTCCTTCAGCAGCAATAAATGTTCACATATGCCTTGCTTTATTTTCTAGCCCAAAAGAACTCTTTATGACCAGCTTCTCGTTTTCTATCCTCAATTTGCTTCTGAATAGCTCCTTCAGATGAGCGTTGCATCAGGTTTGCAAGCAATGGCGCGATTTTTTCCATCTCCTGCACGGTTTCCACTTTGGAAGCCACCCAATCCAAAATCGCCTTTTCCGTATCCGAATAAAGAAGTCCGTCTCTCATCATTTACATGTCTCCTCTTTATTATTTATTTTTCGTTTATACAAATACTAAATCTGTTACATCCAAGATTGTTGCTGGATTAGCTGTTTTATAGATTATTTTTTTCCCCTTTAGCTGGCTTGAGATTTCCTCAAGTTCAAAAGCAACTCGGTCAGGTCTTTGCTCATCTTTTTTGTAACTGATGATCTTGTAAACTTCAAGAATTTCACCTCGATACACCGCAGCGAGTTCTTCTTGATTGTATAAGCGATCAACATTCATTCTCCAGGCTCGGCGAACGCGCGCCTTCAAGGATTCTTTTGAATTTGGTACTTCATTTACTTTAATAATAATCATTAAATCACTTCACTTTTTTTATTTTCTTAGATCTTACTTTAGATATTCTTTTTACTTTCTTTTTACTTTCTTTTTATATTCTTATTATATTCTTTTGGTTTTCTTTTTTCAAGTATCAATTAGCTTGGTTATTAACGTTTGTATCAAATCCTATATTTCTGCATGATCTGTAATAGACGCTAACCATTCTAAATAATTACCAAATCACGATTAACGAACTTGTATTGATATGAGTGAGGATCATGTCAATTCACTTACGGACAATTCCTTGTCGGGGGATAAGAGCCTTATCTCATTAAGAGCCTAACTTTCATTGTTTACCCTTTATTCTCAAGCTTATATACTTGATGTAATATCACTCTGGAGGTCTTATTATATGGAATCGGAGCATAAATCAGCCTTTATAAGTTACAGTTGGGATAGCCTTGAACACCAGAAATGGGTATACGAATTAATGCAACACCTCAGAAGAAAAAATATAGACGTTGAAATAGATATTACGATAACACAAAACCACACTATAAACCTTAATGTGATGATGGTCCAAAATTTGCGTGATCGTGATTTTGTTATTTTTGTCCTTACAGAGAAATACGCCCAAAAGGCAGATGCCTTAGAAGGGGGCGTAGGTTTTGAAACAAAATTGTCCTTGGATACTTTAAAGACAAATCCCGATAAGTTTATTTTTATTGGGAGAAGTCAGGGCGATATTAATAAAATATTCCCCTTTCATCTACGAGGATATCATATCATTGATTTTTCTGATGACCGACTATACAATGAGGCGTTCAATAAACTAGTGCACCGCATAAATAAGATACCCTTATTTAAATTAGAGCCTCTTAGTGCTGTTCCTGCAATGAATCTAGGGGCTACGATTGAAAAAAAATATGAGAGAGAAATAAAATTTGCGGATTTTCAAATACCCGATCTGAGAGGGAATACACATTCGGAGAAAAATTATTTTATAGAACAAAACTATAATGAAATCATTTTAATATTTGAAAAATTACTTGATGAAGTGAAATTGAAATATCCAAATTTTAGTACAATAATAGAAAAAATAATAGAACAAAAAAGAACCTTTCATTTATATCTAAGTGGTGAATATAAGACATCTATAGAAATATGGATTAATTCACAAAATAAGATTAACAATATACATGTTTGTCGTTGTCGTTTTAATAAAGAACGTTTGAATAATGGTCAGCCTTTCAAATACTCTTCTAATGTTAGTGCATATAGCGATTCATTTTCATGTGGAGAAGATAATGATAAGAAATTATTATTAAGGAAAGGTATTAGTAATTTGAAACTTCATGACAATCCTACAACTCGCCAAATAGTTAAAGAGATATGGGAGAGTTATGCACTGCCATTTTTACATTACTAAAATTAGAATTTCAATATCCTAATTATAGATTACATACTAGATACGGTATATATTATACTGGAGGTTCAATTATATGAAATCGGAGCATAAATCAGCCTCAATAAGTTATAGTTAGGATAGCCTAGAACATCAAGAGTGGGTATATGATAATGGTTTAAATTCTCGTTTTTTTTAACCATCTGATTATATATTCGAAGAAAGTATAATTCTCTGGGAGGTCACTTGTAATGGGATCGGAGCACAAGACAGCTTTTTTAAGTTACAGTTGGGATAGCCTTGAACACCAGCAATGGGTGTACGATTTAATGCAGGATCTTAGAAAAAGAGGTATTGAAGCTATAATAGATATAACAATAACACAAACGCAAACCACAAATTTGAATGTGATGATGATCCAAAATATACGTGACCGAGATTTTGTTGTTTTTGTGCTTACAGAGAAATATGCCCAAAAGGCAGATACTCTAGCTGGGGGCGTTGGTTTTGAAACCTTATTGTCCTTGGAGACTCTAAAAAGAAACCCTGACAAGTTTATTTTTATAGGGAGAGGCCAAGGGGACTTCAATAAAATACTCCCCTTCCATTTGCAAGGATATAATGTTATCGATTTTTCCGATAACCAAGAATACGCTGAGGCACTAGAAAAACTTGTATATCGAATTCAAGGAGTTCCCTGGCTTGCAGTAGAACCCCTTGGAGAAATACCAGATTTGAAGCCGAGGACTTCAATAGCCCAAAAGGTTGAAAAGGAAACTGGGTTTGATAATTTGAAAATTCCCAACTTGAGGAAAAATACAGAATTAAATCGAAACGATTTTATGCGTGATAGCTATAATGAAATTGTCGCAACATTAGAAGAAATTCTTACGAAGGTAAAAGGGAAGAATCCAAACTTTCAGTTTGAAAATGATAAAATAACCGAAAAAAAGAATATTTTTAACTTATATGTGAATGGACAACAAAAAGCTTCAATGAAAATATGGAGAGATAGATTTTTTACGAGTGGTTATGACCAGATATTTCTTTATTATGGTCATTCACATAGTCATAGCGATAATGCACACAATGAATCGCTTGTGTGTAATGAGGACGGCGAAAAACGATTATTCTTAAAAATGAGCTTTAGTATCTATGGAAGTCAGGAGAATCTTACACCTCGACAAGTTGCTGAAGGGATATGGAGTCAACATTTGGAGCCTTCTTTACGGAATTAACGTACATTTGAATTATCAACTTAAATTGAACAGAAGGAAATTTCTTTTGTTCGATTTATTTGTTTTTGTATTTATTTATTTTCATTTGCCCCAATCCATTGAGCATAGCCATACGTAGGATTTTATTTCTTAAGGAGTTCTAGGAGCGTACCAACTTCAAAGATAACATTGTGGGACAGATGGATTAGATCAGTGGAACCTTTTAAATTCAGATACAAAAAAGAGCCACTTTTCAGCGACTCCCCCATAATGCACTTCCAAAGTAAACTGTCCCGAAGAATCCCGAAACAATTAATATTACCGATAAAATACCCACCAAATTACGTATTGATCCATTATCAATCCTCCGAATAATGAGAAAACACATAAGGCCAATAACTGCAACTGCAATCCCACCTAAAATTATTGGTCCTATAGTCTCCCATAGATCTACGTCTCCAAATAAATTGATTTTCATTGAATCCCTCCTGGTGCCTATGTTCGACAAAAGGGGATTTTAATCCTGCTTTAAAAGGCTTGATGATTTGATTTATAGGGGGAATGGATTATGCCATAATTTAAAAGTAGGTCAAACTCAAAAAAAAATCATTAAAGGAAAAAGAGCCGACCAAGACTTTATTACCCAGGCCTTAGTCGCCGCTGTTGCCCTTGAACTAATATCCCCCGTCAGGTCAATAAATAGTTACAAATTGATAAGACGATCACAATAAGGATCTATTTGGGCGATGCCTTCCTACTTAATGTCGTCCACGAATTATCTTCTTCTAAAAAATCCCCTTCAGGTAGTTTAAAATTCTGCTCAATCCAATTAAACAATCCATCGGGACTTGTGTTGTTATTCTTGAAATATTTGTTAATTGAATTGATTCCCAAAATATAATTTTGCCACTCAGAAGATTCGTTTCCCCTTTTTAAAGAGAATGTAATAAATACACTTGTCAGTGAGACACTTGTTTTTTGGGAATGAACCTTGTTAAAAATGTTATAAGCCATTTGATCTAGAGTAGATTTATTAAGGGTATCCGACACTACAACCAGTTCTAGAATTAATCCGTTCTTTATTTTCGTGGTGCTTTCACTTTTTGTAAACTTGTTAGTACGAAGCTTTGTGTCACTTATTATGCCGTTTTTTAGAGGAACAGTCTGTTTTAGATTCTGAATATACGATTCTTCTTTCCAAACTATATCACTTAAATTCCTTGTAATTTCGGGAATAATCGTCGGCGATGGTTCAGTTGATGGTTTGCTTCTAGTGGGATTCTGAATTTCAATTACATTGACAGCAGGTAAGGGACTCGCTTGCTTAGGTTCATTATCATCTGTGACTGCGAAATAAATACTACCAATCAATATGATAACCACAATAAAACCTAAACACCCAAAACAACCTTTTGTCTCTTGTTTCATTTGTTCTTCCCCAGATTGATTGATTGGTGTTTGATTAGTAGAAGTTTTTGGTATGGATTTTGGTTTTCCTGACGTTTGAACAGCGTTATTGAAGCCTTCTTTAAATTCTTTCCATGCCCCCAAGATCCATCAACTCATTTCGATTGATTGTATGCGTTAACTCATGCCCATTTAAACGACTATTTTCTAGTTTATCCTAAATGATAGTCAAATGCAGTAAACTTCTGGGGAAGGACCAATTCAGATAACTTCTTTTTCGCTCCAAATACTACATATATTAAAACTAAACCTTCCATAAGTTAACAAATAATCGTCGTCATTAGCCTACAACTTTATTTTTATTGACATAAAAAATAATCTCTTTATTTGACAAAAAAATGTTCATTTATGAAGTAGATATGTTAAAAGGAAGTCTACTTGTTTGCTCTGTAGGGGCACCTTTTTTCATACATAAAGGGGTTTGTGAGGAATGGAAATAAGAGGGCTTATACGCGAACAGTGAGCCATACGAAAGTCGGGTTCATTAGGTTTGGTTTTGGATTGACGAAAGAGCCCATTTTAAAGAGGCCTCTTAATCATTACTGTTCACCGTTTGAATTGATTAACAATTTCTCCATTCTTCTTAGAAATTAAATAAGCTGCTATAGGCACTACTTTATCATCGAGAAAGGTGATTTTGTAGCAAGCGATTTGACCTCTGTTTCACTATAGGAATAGACTTCATTGGTCTCGAAAGTGTAATTACTAAATTCTTCAGCATAATTAGCCTGGAACTCTTCTAATGCGATATCATTTGCTTTTTTCATGGTTATTTTGCTTGAGCATCCTATTAATAGCAGACAGAGTTATAAGTCTAATATAATTTGTTAAAGCATGATCAGTTGCATACAGTTAAAATCTTAATTCAGCATCGACATGCGCTGGATTTTTTTATAGAGCAGATAGTATTTAATTAGTAAGATTTTCATTATTATTTTTAAGTGTATTTCGCATGTTAATTTGATACATTATTAATGGGAAAATATTTCGCTTAGTTTTATTAAGCATGAAGGGCAATGTGATGTAATTGATTACATGGATAAAAGCATATTTGGAAAATCGAAAGTGGAATAAGATGTTGGAACAGCTTGAAGTCCAACTGAAGCTTTATGCTGGTTCGGACATGGGGTTGCAAAGACGGTTTGCAGAAATATCATTGCAGAGATTCTATATTTCAGAAGAGCAAATTACCAATTTGACGACAAAACACATGCATCAGTTCTATACGCAGGAATTTCCTCATGCGATTAACCCTATACTTGAGCGTTATTTTGAAGGAGTACCCACGGAACAACGTAATCTTGATCCTCGATTTTTGAAAATTGAAACTCTTTTTCAAGCTCAAAAAGAAAAGTATTGGAGTGTTTTCTCCAAGTTACGCACAAGTATTATACAATTAAATGAAGAAATCACAGGGAAAACTGAACATGCTGCGACTTTTCTTGTGGATGTAAAGAAAGCTCGTAAGGATTACTTCACACATACTTTAGCTGTGAAATTGATTTCTCAGTATAAAGACACGTTTGTTTACTTTAGCTCAGGCGATATCAGTGGGATCTCCGAATCGACTTCCGCAAGCATTGACGCTTATAAAGAGTTGAACAAGTATCGATCAGATTGGAACAAGGAATACATCAAGAGAGAATTGATTGAAGCTCAAGAGTTACTCTCCAATATTGATGGGAAGTCTCTAGATGCTCAGCAGCGAATCGCTGTGGTCACGGATGAAGATAGCAATTTGGTATTAGCTGGAGCTGGCAGCGGAAAAACATTAACGATTGCAGGCAAAGTGAAGTATTTGGTAGAGCGAAAACACGTGAAACCTAAAGAAATATTGCTGATTTCTTTTACCAAGAAGTCTGCGCTAGAAATGAAGGAGCGAATCGAAAGCCGACTCCACCTCCCTGTAGACGTAAAAACTTTTCATGCCTTAGGTCTTGAGATTATTGCTAAGCATCATCAAGCGAAGCCAGACATTTTTAGCGATCTTGCGGGAGTCATTCAGGCGTATATGAAGGATACGATATTTGAAGAGGACCAACAAATTAGGCATCTTATCGAATTCTTTGGATATTACCTTAGTATTCCGAAAGATTATTCTGAGTTTGAGAATTTGGGGGAGTACCATGACTTCCATCGTAACCTGGATTTTGAGACCTTAAAGGGAAAAATGTCGAAATCTGATTATGTAGACCATGCAGCGCATGTACAGAAAAGCCAATTGAAAACTCTTGCAGGGGAATCGGTAAAGAGCTTCGAAGAAACCTTGATTGCCAATTTTTTATTCTTGAATTCGGTGGAGTATGAGTATGAACGGGACTATCCGTTTGATACACGAACAGAACAATACCGTCAGTATAAGCCTGATTTTTACTTACCTGAGCATGATCTGTATATTGAACATTTTGGCGTCGATGAAGTGGAGCGTACGCCTTGGCTGAGCCCCATCGAGGAACAAAAGTACCTAGACTCCATGAGATGGAAAAGAGAGCAGCATGCTTCTCAAGGAACGACTTTGATTGAAACATACTCTTACCTCAATAAGCAGGGGGTGCTTCTTGATAAGTTACGGGAATATTTGCTGGCTCATGGGGTAAAGTTTAAAGAGGCCGATTATCTGTCGATTTTTAATAGTGTTTATAAAGAGAATCAAGATAAATACTTTAAGGAATTTGTGAAGCTGATAGCGACTTTCATCAACTTGTTTAAGTCCAGTGGATATGAAGTAGATCAATTTGAAGCATTTGTTCAGCAAAACCAAACGAAACCCGAGATTCCTTTTTTAAAGCGACGAACGGAACTATTTATATCTCTTGTTCGGCCGATATACAGCTACTATGAAGAACATTTAAAGAAGATAAAAAGTATCGATTTCAACGATATGATTAATCAAGCTACTGATATTGTTAGGAGAAACAAACCGTATTTTCCGTACACTTATATTATTATTGATGAATATCAGGATATATCGAAAAGCCGCTTTGGCCTGATTCAAACAATTCAAGAGCAGACGAAAGCTAAAATCATGTGTGTTGGGGATGATTGGCAGGGGATCTACCGTTTTGCGGGTTCTGATTTACAGCTCTTCACCAACTTTGGTCAATATTTTGGAACCCATGAGTTGATGAAGATTGAGCAGACCTATCGGAACTCGCAGCAGCTTGTGGATGTGGCTGGTCGCTTTGTAATGCGGAATGAAAATCAGTTCCGAAAAGAATTGAAATCCATGCATCAAAATCCAGAACCTTTTCGTATTTTGGGGTACCAAAAAGACAAGGCGACAGCACTCCGCGTAGCCATCGAACGCATCGTGAAGGAATATGGGAAAAACACAAAAATCCTTCTACTTGGACGCAATGGTTTTGATATCAACTTTTTAGATGAGGAATCTGAATTTCTTCTGAATGCAGACAAGACCCAGATTACCTATTCAAAGTACCGCGAGCTTCGGATCTCGTTTTTGACCACCCATAAATCCAAGGGGCTGGAAGAAGATCATGTTATTTTGCTGAATGCGGAGAACAGTCTCGTGGGATTCCCGAATAAAATCGCGGATGATCCTGTGCTCTCTTGTGTGCTTACGGATCAAGAGTCGTTTGAATTTGCGGAAGAACGCCGCCTGTTTTATGTGGGGCTAACACGTACACGAAATTCTTGCTACATCTTAACTTCTGAGCAGCGAATGTCTACTTTTGTAAAAGAACTAATTGAGAAGGATAGGATTCCCTATCAATTAGTGACGCAAGAAGAGAGCGTAACAGAGAATCCAAAGTGTCCAAAATGCAAAATAGGGCATTTAACGCGTAGAGTGGGGAATACGATCTTTTTGGGGTGCACGAATTTCCCTGGTTGTGATTATACTAATCAACATGTAGAGATATTGAAAAAGCCAAAGTTATGTCCGCGATGTGGAGGATTTTTAGTCTATAGAAAAGGTTCACGAGGGCCGTTTTATGGATGCACGAATTTTAAACACAACTGTCGATATACAGAAGGTTATAAATTTGTGAAATAACAGTTTAAATGAGGAATTAAGTTGGCTAAGAACATTATTCTTTAATTTCAAAGGTTAATAGTTTTGGCATAATTAAAATTAGCTATTCATTGTGCACATGAAAATTGTTTAACGCAATAATAGAAGTGTAATGAAATATTTGACGAAAATTAGGAGTGTGAATACATTGGGATGGTATGATTTTTTAAACAATAATCCAGTAGGCAAAACTTTTAGCAAAGTTGCAACTTCTGCTATTGGTGGTGTTGATAAGACTGTACAAAAGGGATTTAGCAAAGCAGATAAGGTAGTTGATTCATTTGATAAAAAAGGCCAGTCTTTAGGTAGCGCAATAGATAATATGGGAAATACATACAAGAGTGTGAAAAATAGCGGGTTAAAGCGTAATCACTTGGATGATATTGATGAAAATAAAAGAGTCCTCGATGAAAACTTGCCAACATTTATTAAGAACTCAAAACCTTACCAAACTGCAAGCAAGGTTGTGGAAACATCGAATAATATTACAAAAGTTGTTGATAAGTTTAATGGGTTACAAAAATAGATTGTTACATGAGAGGATAGACATTCGGTAAATCACCATTTCGTAAACTGTTATTACATATCTTAAAAAAACTATAGGATTTTTAGTCATTATATCCAGCAAGTAAAAGCAAAAAGAAAGTATATGAAATTGGCATACATGAAAAAATAAACGTATCTGGTAGCTGCCAAGTACGTTTATTTTTTCATTTGCTTTAATACCTATACCAAGACAGACTTGATTTTCACAATAGCTTGAAGATCTTGCTTTTCCTGAAAATAAAGATTAATATCGGAGCTTCGTCATCCTATCCTCAATAAAATGATTTTTGGCAAGGATTCTGAGAAAAGTGGAACTAATGCTTTCATAAAGGAAGAATGTCATGAATTGTTCGCTTATTATGATTCAACGGGGTCGCACTAATCGTTATATTTTAAATTATGCTGTCTCCCTTTATTGGAAATTCTATTGATAAGTAAGGTATAAAGCGCAGTTTGATTATTCAAACTGTCCTGCTCGTTTTCGATCTAAGGCTAGTTCACAAGGTTTACAGAGCCATTTTGTCTCATTCCAATAAACTCTTGTTGTAACAAGGCATTTATCACAAGTTTGAAATGAAACCTCTTTGATAACTTGAGTGGTATTTAGGAATTCATTAATCGAAACCCAGTTATCTTCTATATAAAATCCCTTATCTTGTAAGATTATTTCTTTGAAATAAATATACTTAACATTATTATTGATCACATTCCAAATGGCTATTTTATAGTTATAATTATAAAGATAATCAATTGTTTCTTTACAAAATTCATTAAAAATATATATATTGTCTGATATTGTTACGGTGACACTAAGAGGATTTTTGTTACAGTAGCACTCTCCAGCAAAATTAATTGACTTACCACAACTTTGACAATGTAAAGCTTCTTCATCGAGAAAATCATCATCATCAAATTCATCTAGAAAGTCATCATTTTCGTCAATTTCTTTATAAAATAAGAATCTTGCATCCTGTGCCTCAAATTCAAAATCAAATATAGATTCGTTAAAGTTTGAGATTTCTAGATCGAATTGTAATCTTACGCTATTATGCTCGTAGAGCGTTATGAAAAATCCATCCTTTGTTAAGGTTATGTTCATAATTTCATAAAACTCTTTGGAATTCAGATACATAAAACCTGAGCAACCATAAGTTCGTAAATCTTTAAATCGTGAGGCTAAATATTCCGTATTAGTACATTTTTTGAAATTTAAATTTTTGGAAAATGTAACTGAGTCCCCTAAGATGACATTTTCTACTTCCCAACCCGCATGTACCCATGGTCTATTCGGAACACATCTACTATTTCTCCACCAATCGGATTTTTTGAAAGCGGATTTCGGTAAGTTAAATCCTAAAATTTGTTCAAGGTCTACAAATGTAACAACAGTAGACTTGGAACAATTTTCTTCGAGATATTTTATCAAGGGCGCAAATTTACTCATTTTCATTCTCCTAATCAATGGTAATATTAAATCTAGCTTACCCATCTATAATGATTTCTGCAACGTCATCACCATCAGTAATTTAATAATGTCTACTATTACACTCAAAGTAGCAGCGCTAAAAAGGGTTGCCAATTAAACTTTACCAGTATAAAGTAAATATAATTTATAAGTGGGGAGCAACATAAATGAACGAAACAACTAACTTAAAAGCCTTGTTTTCTTTGCCATATTATCAAAGACAATTTATTGAAATTGAAGAAACGGTTTTTTTATATGGTACTCAAGAGATATCTGAATACGTAGCTCGAAAAACACCTGTAGGAACCGTTAAAGACGTGATTAAATCTAGAAGAGTTACAAAGTTAAGTTTATCGGACTTTAATACAAGACATACAACATATAATTCGTTTGGCGGGATGCAACAATTATTTGATGAATTGTTGAAAGGTCCAATAGGCAATCAAGAGTTATCAATAGAAGAATTTGAAGAACTACAAAATTACTACATGAGCAAAAAAGTGATCCAATTATCCCAAAATGATACCCCATTTTTAAAATTTCCACTCGGTCATCCAAAACCAACAACTATTTATGTTTGTAATCCTCATCTAAAAAATACATATTATCCTGTTAAGGAATTCCATAAGAGGACTTTCGAACATAAGTTTCAGGAAATTATCAATTTACTTATGACATTAGGAGCAACTTCTATTAAAGTGGAATATGATAGTGGTTATTTAAAAGAAGTAGACACTGGTTTGAATTTGAATATTAAGACCGTGGAAGTAGATGTGAAAACAGATCATAAAAGGAAAATTGATAATAATATCATTTATGAAGCAAGGTTCAAACCACGTGAAGAGGTTAACTTACCAGAGGAATTAGTTTGGTATTATCATGAACCTACATGGCAATCGATTGCAGAAGGTAGATTAAAACATGGTTTATTAAACTTCAATTTAGCAATAAATTATGAAGAAGATTTCAATGTAAATAGTGAAATAAATATAGATCTTATAAAATACGGCTTAAACATTAATTTAGAAATGGATTCTTTTAAATCAACAAAATGGATAATTAGTGGTGATTTTTCCGAAATGTAACAGTTGTCAGAGTGGATTTTCTGTTATAGGAACTTCGTTAATGGGTTTAACTCGGATGGTGGAAGTATAAAGTGGTTTTTCTATAAGATCGTTCAAAACAACTAATAGTATAACGGACTTTTCTTTTCAAGAAAGGTCCGTTATTTTATTGTAATAAAGGATAAAAAATAAGTGGGAATATTAGCTCCTTAATCTCTTCGTATCGAGTTCAACAAATGAAAAAAAGGCATTGATAAAAGCAATGAAGGTTAATGCAATGAAAGTGACAAGATATGTCTATCAGTTGTGGTAAAATATAGATGAAAAGGGCTGTTTGGTGGAAATATGGATAAAACGAGAAAGTTAAAACGAATATTAATGTTATATGAGATGATAAAAAATGGCGAGAAATTCAACAAAAGTGAAATGGCTTTAGAATTTGGCGTTCATGAACGTTCTATCCAGCGGGATATTGATGATATAAGAAGCTATTTATATGAACGACATACTGGAGAAGAACTTGTCTATAGTTATTCTGTAAAGGCGTATCAGAAGACCACTAGTAGTAGGGAGAAACTCACGGAAGTTGAACTATTAGCTGTTACAAAAATACTGATAGAAAGTAGAGCATTTACTCGATCAGAGATGCAAGGAGTAATCCAATCGATAATAAATCAAGCTGAGAAACATGAGAGAATAAGTATAAAAGAAGCTATACAAAATGAAATGCATCATTACAAACCATTGAATCACAATAAACCATTGTTGGAGCTTATTTGGGTGATTAGCAACGGAATTCGAAGACAAACTGTAATTCAAATCACCTATGAAAGAATGGATGGTAATGAAACTCAGAGAAGAGTAATGCCACTTTCCATAGTGTTTTCAGAGTTTTATTTTTATTTAGTCGCTAATATCGAAAATAGCAAGTATGATGAACCAGCCTTCTTTCGGCTTGATCGATTGAAGAAGTGTGATCTAACAGATGATTCTTTTAGAATTTTACAACAAAAGCGCTTTGAAGCAGGCGAACTCAGAAACCGAATTCAATTTATGTATTCGGGTGAGTTAATCAGATTACAGTTTGAATTTTGGGGGCCTTCGCTTTCTGCTGTTCTAGATAGGTTTCCAAATGGAAATGTAATTAAAAGGAATGAGCATAGTTGGATTATCGAAGCACAGGTGTATGGGACAGGGTGTATCATGTGGTTATTAAGCCAAGGACCCAACATAAAGGTAATCAAGCCTCAAAGCTTGAAGGAAATTATGAAAGAGAAAATACAGGCCATGGCCATGATATATCAGTAGAGTAAAAGGGATTCTTGAGGAGGACAGAAATATGAATGCGGACAATGATTTGAAGTTAGGAGTTAGTCAGGAGTATGAACGATATAAATATGATAACGTTGGAAAAAGAATTAAATTTAAGAATGAAATATTTGATAGTAAGAAAGTTGTTTTAGATCATTATTCTGGAAAGACAATACATCGATCAAGATTAGCAGCCTTAAAAAAATATGGAAAAATAAAATATACGGAGCATATACCAGACACGGATCATATTGTCCCCTTAAAAATGATACATAAGCGGTTGAGACGAAATCCATTTTTAACAGATGACAACGTTAGAGAAGTAGCAAATCTGAAACAAAATTATCGTATAACCAGTGGAAGATTTAATCGTAGCAAGGCCGACAAGAGCAATTGGACAGTCGCATTTGACCAAACAAAGAACGCTAATTTAACATCCAGAACAAAAATGATTGTAGATGATGTTAAGGCGAGATCTGCAATTCATAGTATTGCTGCTGTTAGAACTTCCCAAAATATAAGCAATGAGTTTAAGGCGGGTGCCAAGGGGTCAATCGAAGCCTCAGTGATACCTCTGGCAGTTATGGGGGTACAAAACCTGGTTATGATGGCCAAAGGTGAAAAGAATCTTGATGAAGCCATTAAAGAAACAAGTATTGCAGTAGCAACCACAGCCACTACTGGTGGATTGATAAGAGTGACAACCACAGCCCTAACTAATACATTAAATCAAAGCTCTGTAAAAGCATTACAGACAGTGGGTAATTCCAACATTGTAGCACAAATAATTTCTGTTTCACTACTCATTAAAGATTCGCTGATAGCATACATGAATGGTGAAATTGACAGTAAGCAATTTATGGAACAGATCGGTGAAAAGGGAGTAGGAATGGTAAGCGGTATACAAGGAGCTATCATTGGACAAATGTTAATTCCTATCCCAGGAGTGGGAGCTATTATAGGTACGATGGTGCTTTCAACAGTTTGTACTGAGTTATATAAATTTTCTAATAAAATGAGAGCAGCATATGAATCTTTAGGAGAATATTCTGAGTTGGAAGATAAAATCAATTTTATAGCAAATTCAGCTTTAAAGGAGATGGAAACACAAAGAAATAACTTGAAGGAGTGCATTTCGGAGGAGTTTAAAGTGTGGGATGAAAAAATTAATACAGCTTTTAACATAATGATAAACGCAACACTAAACAATGATGTGAATGGAATCTCAGCTTCTCTTGATGATATCTTAGGAATATTTGGAGAGAGAGTTCGCTTTAAAAATTATAATGAATTTGATGAATTTTTTATGAATCAAGATGCAATTTTGAAGCTTTAGGAGGATCAATATGATTAGATTTGTGATAAACATGGTTGAGGCGGATAAAAATAATTTACTTGCTGAGAAAAGAAATATACAAGCTTTTGAAAAGCTCGCAAAGGCAGAAATTAAAGTGAATAACCAACAGGCATTAACCTTAGCAGCGTTAGAAAAACTGATGAATCGAAAAAAGGGGATAATGGCGACATCCTTTAATACTTTTATTGAAGTCTATGAGCAAATTATGCGAATAGATTTTGATGATCGAGATGGATTTGGAAAAGTTAATATGAGTGAGCTAGTATCTCTCAATTCAGTGTCCTCTAACACAAATGTAAAGATTGAAGCAAAGGCATTGACGACAGAGCAATCACTAGCGGCATTCTTCATCAAAGGTGGTATTTCTGGAGTCATTGCCAAGGAGGCTGAAATGAATGCTAATATGGCCTCTGTACGAAATAGACAGGCTGACGTTACTATATCACAAGCTGAAACGATTTGTGTTGCTTTAAATGGCGTTGAAATTAGAGCCCATAAACTTTCTGAGTTGTTAGCAAAACTAAATCTGATTTTCAGAAAAACGATTGATACAACAACCGCTATTATCACAGATAAGGGGGCATTCAGACAGAATTACACGAAAGATGACAAAGAGAAGCTTATGTCTTGTATTAATACAGCTTCCACTATAAGAAAAGTTATGGATGCCCCTATTATTGATTCAGCTGGGGAATTAACACAACTTTCAATCAACGTTATACAAACTGGTTTTGAGTATTTAGAGAAGATGGATCAAGTTATTAATTATAAGGGGAATAGTCAATGAAACGTATTGTTGTATCCGATAAATGTGTAGCTTGTGGGACATGTTCACTGGAAAGTGAACTGATGACAGAAAGGTCTGATGGTAAGGCAGTAGCATGGGGCACTGGAATGATTACAAATGAACAATACAAGTCCTTTATACCTGTCTTGAAAAACTGTCCAACTGGTGCTATTAGTGTTGTCGATGATATTAATCAAGTGGGAGAGACAGCGAGTATTATTAAATTAAAAAAAATTATTGACGAAAAATTAAAATCTTATGAGGTGAAGTATCCTACAACTGAAAGTTTCGATTATATAGATAAAGAGTACATAGCGCCATTATTTATTAATAAAGATAAATCAGGATACGAGTATTCCTCCTATGATAGGGCCAGTAAAGAGGGATTCCGAGAATTTGAAAGAAGCATATACTCACAAAGGAAAACAATGGTACAATCCATGCTAATCGGGTATAAAACTAAAAAGCTATCTTCTTTTGCCTATTATGAGAAGAATTCGGGTGATTTTTACGATGGGGTTTGTCAGGAGATTACGAAGGTATTGAGTGAAGTAGAGTTTATGGCAAAGGAAATCACTAAAGGGCGGATTAAGTTGCCCGTTGATTTCTTACTATTTGAAGTAGGGCCAGATAAAGATTATGATGGTGAATTATATTGTTATAAACTAAGACACACGGAGCAACTCGATTACTTGAGTGAAGGAGCTCAGCCCGCGTCTTATTACGATTGTTATATTGATATAAATGAATTGAATGATAAATATTCTTTTGATTTAAATCAAGTGAAGGAAATTTTTATGGAGCATGTATCTTTTGAGCTATCTAATCAATTGTCAAAACATATTTTTGAATGGATGGATACAATCATAAATGAATTTAGTAAATTGGTTTCTAAAAAGATTAATGAGAAGATTGTGATCATTAAATCTGCATTAAAGGAATGTTCCTTTGGGGATATTTCAATTAAGGAAAACTCCACTTCAGATTTAAGGGAAGAATTAATGAAATTAATTAAAGAGACGGAGAAAATAGAACTAAAAAAAGAGTTCGCTTATCTTAGCGTGGATACCGATTACGATTCAAGTTATCGTTTTACTTCTGAGAGCAAGTGTCGAGAGGCAGCAGGAAATCGCCTGTGGAGGTTTTTTGATACTTGCCAAAATTATTTTTCATTAAGCTATGCAACGAATATTAGTGAAGAGCTTACTCAAAAATATTATTATCAAGTCAATAATATTTTTGATGATTTCAAAACCAAACTACAGAAAATCTACGATAAATTCGAGATGGAGTATCCGAATGCTACAATTCAAACTACAGTAAAAAGTAAAATAGTTACTATAGATTTCGCTTCCTTTGAACGGTTGTCGTTAAATATTAATATTGAAATAAGAGAATTAATTAATGAAAATGTATTAGAATATGGTAGATTTAATTATAATGATTATTTAGAGTATGATCGTGAAGCAATTGAAATTTGGAGTAGTTTAGATTGGAAAAAGGGTATTTTCGGAAGGGATATTGAATATACAAAGTACAGCTATTCATTAAGATTCTCTGGGATGTTAAACGGATATGAAAAGGCATGTAATGAATGCTGTAAATTAGCTTACGAGGATGGATTTTTACAAGAATACTATCAAAAACTTATGGGGAATATTTTGCAGGATGTCCGACGGAGTATAGTTAATAACTTGAGCTAAGTTATCATTTCTGTTAAATTTTTAAAAAAATAGTCGTTAGATGAAGTAATAATCTCGCCAAATATGATTTGAACATCCTAAAAACTCTAGCGCCGTTAGGCGCTTTTTTTGTTTAAGCGAATTATTATTAATTACCGTAAATTATATTTTTTTATTACAATGGAATTAAGCTTTTATATAAGTTTTTTATTTTGATGAGAGTGTCAGATAGGAAATATAATGATAAAAATGAGAGTGATAATCATAATTCGACAAAGTATTATAAGGGAATTTGGTACAATCTAAATAATAGAAATAAAACTAAACTAATTTTCTATTGTTGTCATAATCGGAGTTTATCTATCCTTAAAGGGGAATAATCAAATGGCTGATGAAAAATTAGAAAAATGTGTATCATCTATTTTCCATGAAATTGTTAACTATTCGAAAAAAAATGAATTGCAAATTGAAATGAAACAAATTTTGCTTCAAAAAAGACAAAGGTGTTCTAGTCATTCGGAATATATGAATACATTAATTCGTAATATTGCTTATACAGTTGAGACAACTAGTGTAATAGTGCAAATTTTAAAAGAATCTATAGTACAAAAACAATATGTAAGACCACAAAATTATGTGGAATTGATTAATCAAGCTCAGCAAAATATTAGAGCTGTGATGGAAGATCAACTTTTACCACAGTACAGGGAGCAAATTTCTAAGGGGATTATCAATAATCAAGATTTATCTGCAAAGGCGGAGATGATTTATTCCACTACTAAAGTTACTAATGACTATTTACTCGTGTTTATGGACATATTCATGGAAACATCAAATGCGTTCTTCACCAGTGATCTTTTCAATTATTCCTCAGAAAGGGTTGGACAAGTGGTTTTAAATACCGCGAGATTTCATGCAGCTGTTATTTTTGATGGAGTTAGTTTTGGATAAAGTAAGAATCACATACAAGATAACAAGAGCGCGCCAAAGGGGGGCGCTTTTTTAATTTGAACTTTATCTATAAGTCTATGGTAGGTAACCTCGTGGCAAGCAATGGTGCTCCCCTTTTGTTATCAACACTCCGCAAGCAAGCCAAGAGCTAAATATCAAGATTATAATGAGCATGTCAATTTGTCTCCATCGTAAATAAATGCAAAAACTATATTTTTAGAAGAATGGATATAGGAGGTATTTACCATAAGAGGCCGATAAAGTATACTTATACATGCTAGTCCATTACTTAAGGAGGGGTTCAAATGACTGATATTACACAAACTTTTAAGAATTATATTAACCAGATTGATTTTTATATGAATGAAGAACTTGGTGAAGAAGGGACTTCTTTTTTCTCTATGAATGTAAAAACTGATAACGGTGCAAATATCAGAATAGTTGTTTCTTTTCAGGAAAATTATCCTTCTGCAGATGTTTATTGTTTTAATGTCGCAGATATAAATAATCCTTTAAAAAGAGATATCGCACTGCAACATATAAATGATGTGAACAATAGTTACAGATATGCTAAATTTCATATAACTAGTGAGGGTACCGTGTCAATTTCAACAGCATTAGATTTTGGTGGGGGATTTGATCCTGAAGTGATAATTAACCATATTCGGAGTTTGTATACTATCGCTGATGAGCAGTATAAAAGTTTTATGAAAATTGCCTGGAGTTAGCACAAACATTTTACATAGTCAAAGAAGATATAAGATATTTATGTATATATTAACTTGAAATTGGTGAAAACAGTTAAACTGCAACTTACAAGTGTAACACTTCGTAATTTCGTGTAGAAGTGGTGGGAAGAACTCTAAATGAGGTTATAAATCGCATTAAGCAGCTTAAGTTAACGGAGAAATGGTAAGTAAAAGCAAGTAAAGCAAGTGATCCAGAGTTAATGGGGAATACATTGTTCTATTTTCCGAGTTGGGTCATGCCTTGAGGAACTCCAGAACTACTATAAGACAAATATTAAATAGCCGAGTAGGCCTGCAAGAGGATAACTCTTTGCATTCCACACGGCTGTTTTTATTTGTAATACAATATCTACTGAAGTATGTCATTATCCTGACAAGGAATAACGGTCAATAGCTCTTTGATTAAGTTGTAGCTCATTTATATAAGTTTTGATTTTTAATTGTAATAGTTTTAGAATCTCTATATGCATGTCATTGATACGCTCTTCATTACAATATGCTGAACAAGAGAGAAAGCCGTTAACATATGACTTTGTTTCATCATAAACGGTATTTAGCTTTTCTTTATAGATTCTTTTTACAACACCGTTCTCTGGTTTGATTTCGTAATAACGATTAGTTTCAATGAGTAATTTCCAGTGGGAAATCTTGATTTCAAACTTACCTTCTCTTAACTCTCCAGTTATTTTCACTATTCTTTGATGATGATTGTTCATAATGATGTAATGATCCTCCTGAAAACTCATACTTTAGATGGTTAAAAATTTCGTAGTGATAATACTGAATTTACTGATATGGGAATTATATCATAAAAATGTAACAACAGGTCCGCTCAAAATATGGTAGATTAGTCCATGTAAATCATATGAAGTACTGAGTTCTTCAGGAGCTATCTATATAAGCATCCTTATTATAAGTAATATGCCATGTATCTCAGATGTAGCTGGAGCTAAATTATTCGAATTCTCTAATTAGAAGATAATTCCACCGCCAGCGGTTGCGATGCAGGTCCGCTCAACACGGAGTGTATAGTCTGATTTACTAAAAGTATGAACATATCGATTCATTGTCACTGTACCTATGTCATTTATTGTATGAAATACAATCGTTGGATTACCTAGGTTACTATAATAGAAATGTGGCTCTAGAGTCGCAGGTTCATCTTCGATCATTTTCCACTGGTATTTATCTGCATTTTCACCCTCGTTGATTGGTAGGATCACATCTCGTCCCCAACTCGTACCGTGCCAAAACGCTCCAAATTCATGTATGTCGTGAAATGCGACTGAAGCCTGCAAATAAGAAAGAGGAGATTTATCTCCATCAATAACCTGCATGCAGTCATCCAATGCAAAGGCTGGCTTTGGAGCGATTAGGAAATGCTCCTCTAAACATTCACATTCGTTCGCAGGGGGCAAGTCCATATTGACAGGTATAGCCCATACTACACCATTTCCATTTGCTCCATCACTGTACTGATAAGCCCTTAATTTATAGTTCTCCTTAATATGTAGATGAGAAAAACCCTTTAGAATTGACTCTGGATTAGTGGAAGATCTAAACCAGCCTAATTGATATTGATCGCATTCCTCTAGTAAGTTTGCTTCGTTGAGGAGATTTGGTCTGGCAGCGTAAGTGGGAAAACGTTGTATGCTGAATTTCTGTTTATATAACGAAAGCAAATCGGTTAACATATGTGACCGATGGGTTGGAATAAGAGGGCATGGATGATAATAGTTATTGTAAGTTTTATGTTTTTTCCCAAAGGTAGGAACCTTTGAATCTCTTATTAGGTTAAGCCAAACATCCTTTATCTTTTCGAGGTTTTTCCAACTGACTTTTTGTTCGATCCCCCAACCTGTAAAAATCCACGGATGTGTTTGTAACTCATTTAAAGAGATTAAGGACTCTGTGATATCGTATTCACCACTATGAACCAATGCCTCAAAGAGATCAATCGCATGAATTGACTTTGGATTTTGGAGATTAAACAGGTTATATATATGGAATCGCCCAGCGATGGGCTGCAATTGTCCATATATTCCCTCGATTAGTAGTATTAATTGTTTCATGGTGGGGTCTGTCATTATTTCGCCTTTAGCACGAAATAATGTATTTAATATCACATTCAAATCAGGATTAATTTTATGAAAGTCTGCTGATCCTGGATTAAGTAGTAGGCAAGCTCCGATTGACTGCTCTGAGCTACCCCATTGAATGTAAGCAGATGTTCGATACGTATTTTCACCTCTTTTGATAAATGTTCCATATGCTTTGGGATGATTCATTTTAATCCTCCATTCAACCGCAATATAAGCAATCGATTCTTTTCTGTAGCTTGTTAACCGAACCAACTACTCATTCATCCAATGGTGTTTATAGAGAACTTTCTTTGCCTCAATATATAGATTGGGGAGAAAGGGGGAGCTAAACAGTATTATCAAAAATCATAGCTCATCACCCTTTCCTAATCATAGTTTATGATAGTATGGGATCAATTATTTGGGGGATTTATATATTTTTTTCAGAAACACCCCTAAATAAACGCCACGCTAATCCTCTCGAATTCTATGTTGACTGACGAGGAAATCATTGATGGATCTAACAGTGTATAAATTTATAGCCATTTTATTGGTTGGGTTTAAATATTCTTCAAAAAGCAAGCTTCGAACTTTTTTGATCCATTTATATCCACCTAGTCCAGAGACTTTGGTCCTTTAATAGAGTTAGGCTTTTTTTATTATCGCGACAAAGTAGAAGATGAAAATTTAAATGTTATACGTTTCATTTGAGCACTCACAGGATTATGTAGGTAGACTAATTATCACAATCAACAGATCACACTCATGAGTCACAACACTTTAATTACTTACGCAGAAAATGGAATTGATCTATAATAGCCCTATAAAATACATAAAGGGAGTGGTGAGGTGAAAGTAACTTTAAAAGATAAGATCATGAACCTTTTAATAGATAAAGAGGGGTTAACTGATCGAGAAATAACTAATGCAATATTAGGTGTAAACGAGCCACAACAAGCGGTTAATCAAGTTTGTAGGCTAATGACGAGTAAAGGAATCATTAGAAGAATAATCCGTAGGGATGGATTAATAGGAAACTATATAATTGCTAAAGAAACGGTTCAGAAATCATCTCCACTCAATCAAACGAAACAGGTTGAGATTAGACCATCGATATTTAAGGAGGATAATCTCAAACAGATCTTGAAGGATTTCCTTCATGCTGATGGTTGGGAAACACAAATTGCTTGGGGGAGAACGCCTGGTATTGATATTAATGCTAATAGAGGGACTCAGCGATGGATCATTGAAGTAAAAGGATTGGGATCATTAAATCCAATGAATGTAAATTACTTCCTTGCTGTTTTGGCGGAAACACTTCAACGAATGGATGATCCAAATGCTAAATACAGCATTGCATTGCCTGATGTTAAGCAGTTTCGTAATCTTTGGGATAGACTTCCATTGTTAGCTAAACAGCGGACTGGAATTACGGCTATATTTATAGATGAATTAGGCCGTATTAATGAAAATGGATTATAAAATGGAATTTAAAGTAAATTCAGGGTTGAGGTAGGTTTGGAATAGTGGCTAAGAAAAAGATAGTCCAATGAAGGTTCAGACTCTTGTAAGTGAAAAGAGCCCAGTTAGGATAGAAATATATGAATATCGATTTGAAATTACTGTCTAACCTTGTATTAACTTGGAAGGATGGTGCAAAAGTTGTAAAATGAAATGAGCTTAGTAAGCATCAATTATTGAGGAGATGTTACAGTGAAGGCAGTTGAGACAAATTTACTAAAGTTTCTGCAAGGTACGAAACAGTTCATCATCCCCATTTATCAGCGGAAATATAGCTGGACAATTAGTCAGTGTCGCCAACTTTGGAATGATATCTTGCGAGCAGCAGAAGATGAGAAGATTAAGGGGCACTTTGTTGGCTCGATCGTATATATTGAGCGAGGGCTATATCAAATTTCCTCAGTACCACAATTGCTTGTCATAGATGGGCAACAACGGATGACCACATTGACTTTATTTTTACTAGCTTTAGGAAAGGCTATTGAAGAAAGCGATCAACCCTGTGATATCACCAGAAGAAAAATTATGAACTATTATCTAGTCAACAATGATGAAGAGGGCGATCAATATCATAAACTTATTCTAACAAAAAGCGACAAGGATACCTTAATAAGTTTGACATCGAAAAAAAGTCTTCCTGAAGAATTCTCACAAAGAGTATACGAAAACTATAATTTTTTCATAGATTCTATCAAGAAGAGTGAAATTGATTTGAATAAGCTTTTTCAAGGTATTGCTAAACTAATTGTTGTGGATATTTCGTTGGATCGTGATCATGACAATCCACAATTGATTTTCGAAAGTCTAAATTCTACAGGACTAGATTTATCACAGGCTGATTTGATTCGGAATTTTGTCTTAATGAGATTGGAGCCCAAAGAACAAGCTGAACTATATACTGAATACTGGTATCCAATGGAACGTAGCTTTGGGAATTTAAACGATTCCAACTTGTTTGACCGTTTTATGCGTGATTATCTGACAGTAAAGATGGGTAAAATCCCCAATATTCAAGACGTATATACAGTTTTTAAAGATTATGTTTATCAACAGAGTGAGCAAACGGTAAATGAGATTGTGGAGGACATTTACCGATTCTCTAAGTATTTCGTGAAATTGGCTTTCCAGATAGAAAAAGATAAGAATATCAATCAGGTGCTAGTTGATATTAATGCCTTAAAGGTTGATGTATCATATCCATTCTTACTTGAAGTATACGATGATTATGGACAACAAAAGCTCTCAAAAGAAGACTTTATTACAATCCTTGAATTGGTTGAGGCATATGTATTTCGAAGATCCATTTGCGGGGTCCCTACAAATTCCCTGAATAAAACATTTGCAACGATCAGCAAGGAAATTGATAAGGATAATTATATGGAAAGTGCCATAGCGGCATTCTTGCTTCAAGATTCCCATCGTCGTTTTCCGAAGAATGAGGAATTTATACAGGAATCGCTTGTTAAAGATGTATACAACTTTAGAAATCGAAATTATTTGCTTCGGAAATTGGAAAACTTTAATCGTAAAGAGATTGTAGATATTGAGAGTTATACGATAGAACATATTATGCCCCAGAATAAGAACCTATCGTCTGAGTGGAGGGAAAGCCTTGGGATTAGTTGGGAGGAAATCCACAATACATACTTACATAGACTTGGAAATTTAACACTAACCCGTTACAATTCTGAGCTAAGTGATAAACCCTTTCTCGTGAAGAGGGAAATGAAGGGGGGCTTTGCAGATAGTCCCTTACGATTAAATAAAGAACTTGGCAGACTTGATGTTTGGAATGAAGATGAAATCACTAAACGTGCTCGTTCACTTGCAGATCTAGCGGTTAGGGTTTGGAAATATCCACAAATTTCAGATGAGGTAATATCGAAATACAGCAAAAATAATTCAAAAGTAGAGACTGTTTCATATACTATTGCCGATCACCCAGAGTTAAAGGGGGAAATGTTGGCATTGTACGAAGAATTAAGAAAACGCATCAGTAATCTTGATAGCTCCGTTCGCATGGAGTATAAAAAACTATACGTTGCTTTCAAAACGATAACGAACTTCGTCGATATTGTGCCACAGAAAAGTAGACTTCGTATCAGCTTAAATATGGCCTTTCGCGAAATAAAAGATCCCCAAGGCATTTGTAAGGATGTGAGTAATCTTGGACGTTGGGGAAATGGCGATGTGGAATTTAGTCTTTCCTCTGTTAACGAAATTGAGTACGCTATGTTTTTGATCAAACAGTCTTTTGAAAAACAACTGGATGATGAATAAGAAATTTTAATTTTAGTATAGGGAACTCATAAGGAACTCATATATGCACAGACCAGTGGGAGATACCCCAACTGGTCTTTTTATTTTAAAATTCAAAATGAATTCATTACTGATTCCTTGTAAGTCGGATCTTGTTATGTTCTTTTAATTCTTAGGACTTATGAGAGGATTATTGAATTTATTGAGGCGCTCTTTATTATTGACTGTCTAACCTCTTAAAAATAAGTTGAGTTAACGCATTTTTAATAAACTAATCTGTTGAAATGCTGGGTTTTCTTTTTAAGATGTATCTTCCATTGAGAAAGAAGGTAGAATGAAATAATATTAGAGTATTAGTTAGCTTGCCAATGAGATGTTAGTTTTGGAGACTGATTTGTTTTACAACACATAACGAGATCTAGCGATAGTTATGGATGGTATAATTAATTGAATTCAAGAAATTCTATATGCAACAGGATGGAAAAGGAAACTTGGTATGAGTAGAGATAATTTATTGTAACGATGTGAAAGCAGGGAGTTGAACTATGACTATAGAATTAGAATATAGTGCCACTTTAACTGGTGCTTCCTTCCTACTTTATGAGTTCAAGCAGGTAGTGGGACTTAAAATACAGGGGTTAGATGAACAGGAAATAAGGGAGAGAGTTCTCTCTGAAAACTTATTTCAATATCAGGTAAATGCAAGTCTTAAACGAAGTTTACCTTCCGTATTACGTAGAGCAAGCATACTTAATGATCCGCTATGCCAAATGGTGTTGGAGGAATCATTGGAATCAGCAAAAATTATCAATCTGTATGCGATTATGAAGACAGATCGACTTTTTTTTGAGTTTATGAATGAGGTTATTCGTGAGAAGCTTGAATCGAGTAACTATCTATTGGAAAAAAAGGATATTAATCTATATTTTCTCTCGAAAGCAGAACAAGACGCAAAGGTAGCTGGTTGGACAGAGCAAACCGTATCGAAATTGAAAAATGTTATCAAGCGAATCTTGCTGGAGTCAGGAATCTTAAAAAATACAAAGACTGGCGAATTGAACGGAATTTTGATGGACGAGCAATTAAAACAGTATTTGATTCAGATCGGAGACGTTGCCTACGTAAAGGCAATGGGTGAGGTATAATATGGCGAATATAAATAGTAGGCTCGACAAAATCATACCAAAGATAAAGGAAGATAAGTTTATCGAGGGTAGGGGATTGGGGAACGAGATCAGCTTCTATGTGTTCGATTATGAACCTGAGGACGAACTGCTGGTTAGAAATTATATTCTTCATATATTGAAGGAATTTAGCCATGAAGGTTCTGGACGCAGGCTTATTGAGTTCGATCTGTATAAGATGCTCATAGAGATTTCGAAGGAAAAAAGAATTTTTGAAAGGATTCCCCAAATGGAAGAGAAGCAGGGGAAAGAAGCCTTATTTAAAGCCATGGCTAACTTTGCAAAGCCTGAAATCTTTCTGCAAAAGATCAAAGAGCAATTGGGTGATCATAATGTTGTACTCATTACAGGTGTAGGCAAGGTTTATCCATTTGTACGCTCCCATAATATCTTAAATAATCTTCAAGAGATTCTGGATAAAATTCCAGTGATCATGTTCTTTCCAGGTAAGTATGATGGATTATCCTTGCGCTTATTCGATCGTTTTAAGGATGACAACTATTATCGAGCATTCCGTTTAGTGGATTAACAACCAGAGGGGGAGATTTTGTGCTGATCAAAGATATGTTCGTGAAGGACATTGAGCGTAGTATCAAAGGCGTAATTAAGGTCGCTCAAACCGATGAAAATAACATCTATCAAGAACTTGATGAGTATGTCGTAACACGAGAGCTGAACAAACATTTATCCAAATTTTATGAGAATTATCAGCAAGGTATTGATGGAACAACCGATAAAATGGGGGTTTGGATATCAGGCTTCTTTGGTTCAGGGAAATCACACTTTTTGAAAATCCTCGCTTATTTGCTTGCAAATAAGAAAGCAAAAGATAAACGAGCTGTCGATTTCTTCGCTGATAAAATTCAAGATCCAATTATTCTTGCTAACATGAAGAGAACAGCTAACGTAGAGACTGAGGTTATCCTATTTAATATCGATTCGAAAAGTTCATTGGACAACAAGTCTAAAGAAGATGCCATCCTGCGGGTCTTTACAAAAGTCTTCTACGAACATCAAGGCTTCTATGGTGATATTCCTGGTGTTGCGGAGATGGAGAAGTATTTGACTAAAGAAGGCGTATATGAGGACTTTAAACATGCGTTTAAAGCAGCGGCAGGTGAAGATTGGGTAGAACGTAGGAATACCTTTTACTTTGATGCCGATTATGTCATTGGAGCTTTAACAAAAGTTACTTCAATGTCTGAAGAATCAGCGAGAAACTGGTTCGAGAATGGTGTGAATAACTTTGAGATTAGTATCGAGAAGTTTTCTAAGGATGTTAAGGAGTACATCGCCCAAAGAGGGGACAATTTCCACCTCATTTTCCTGGTCGATGAAATTGGCCAATACATAGGCGATAGCCGACAATTAATGCTTAATTTGCAAACACTTGCGGAAGACCTTGGAACGCATTGTTCAGGTAAAGTATGGATTATGGTTACTTCTCAAGAAAGCATCGATAGCATAGTAAAGGTAAAAGGGGATGATTTCTCTCGTATTCAAGGAAGATTTGATACACGACTGTCCCTATCCTCTATCTCAGTTGACGAGGTAATCAAGAAGAGGATTCTCGAAAAGAAAGAGCATGTCGCCGATAAGCTAAAGCAAATCTATCACGGTGAGAGTGCTACTCTAAAAAACCTGATGAGCTTTAAGGATAGCACTGCGGATTTACGTGGATATGAAAATGATCTAGAATTTGCGGAGGTATATCCGTTTCTCCCTTATCAATTTAAACTCCTTCAGAACGTATTCGAGCAAGTGCGCAAGCATGGTAGTTCGGGTAAGCACTTGTCTGAAGGGGAGCGTTCCATGCTCTCGGCGTTTAAGGAAGCGGGATTGCGCTTTAAAGATGCTGAAGAAGGAACACTCATTCCTTTTTACGCATTCTACGACACGATTAAGGAGTTCTTAACCCCTTCGATTTCAAGGGTTATTGAAGGTGCATATCAGAATCATGCATTACGTGATGATGAATTTAACATGGATCTGCTAAAAGTGCTGTTCATGATTAAATATGTGAAAGAGGTTCCTACAAATCTTGATAATATTGCTACGCTTATGGTAACGAAAATCGATGAAGACAAGCTAGGATTGAAAGAAAAAATCAAAGTTTCACTTCGAAAGTTAATTTCGGAGACGCTTATTCAGAAGAACGGTGATTTATATGTATTCTTAACAGATGACGAGCAGGATATAAACCGTGAAATTAAGATGATAAAGATTGAAGAAGATGTCCTTAAGCGGGAACTATCTAATTATATCTATCAAGATTTGTATGATGATAAGAGATATCGTTATTCGGCTCAATACCAATTCTCCTATAATCAGAAGATGGATGAAAAGAACATCGGTAATCAAACATCGAGCATCGGAATCAATATTCTTTCGCCGCTATCCGATTACTATGCGAAATCTGAACAAGAGCTGATGCTTATGTCTTCAGGTACAAGTGAGATGATTCTGAAACTGGGTGCGAATGAGGCTTATGTTGAGGAAATGGAGGAAGTTCTCAAAATAGAGGAGTATCGAAAGAAGAGGAATCTAACACAGCTTCCAGAAAGCATTCAGAATATCCTTAACAATAAACAAGCCGAAGCAAAAGACCGTAAGCGACGAGTAAGGGACATGCTGGAAGAAGCGATCAAGGATGGAACATTCTTTATCAACGGTAATAAGGCAGAGATTAAGGGATCGACTGTAAAAGAACGGATTAACGCTGGATTCCTTAGATTGGTTGAAAATGTGTATACGAAGCTTGGGTATGTCAAGTATTTCCTAGAGTCGGAAAAGGATCTCAGTTTGATTTTGAAAAGAAACAATGAGCAACTAACAATAGATGGTGAGTCATCGAATGCAAATGAACTGGCTGTTAAAGAAGTCATGGATTTTATCAGCTTACAGGATAGTATTCAAAAACAGGTCCGTGTAAAAATCTTGCTGGATCGTTTCAAGGATAAACCGTATGGATGGAAGGATCTTGACATTTCGGGTCTGATTGCAGAATTAATGAAAGAACAACGTATCCGCCTTAGACTCACAGCAGAATATTTAGAGCCAGAAGATGGTAATACGGTAAATGCGTTGACTAAGGCAAGTGAAATTGACAGAGCTATTGTCACGAAACGGGTAAAGGTGGATGAATCGCTTTTAAGAGTGGCCAAGAATATCTGTATGCAAGTATTTAATACAACGGATGTTGCTGATGATGAAGATGGTCTGATCAAGGATATTAGGGCTCTTATTGATAAACAAGTTATTGAAATCAATGCACTGAAAAATCGCTATGAAGGTAGGAAGTATCCTGGTGGAAGTTTGCTGAATAAAGGACTTGAGTATTTTGGTGAGTTTACAAAGGGTTTGGATAATGTTTCGTTCTTTTCTAAACTTCGTGATCTGGAAGATAGTTTGTTAGATTGGGAAGAGGACGTTACCTATGTGAAGAGCTTCTTCGATTCCCAAAAGGAAATTTTTGACAAAGGACTTCGTGCAATCGAGAAATACAAGGAAAATGATGTTTATTTGTCAGGCAATGAGATCAATGGTTATGTCGATAATCTACAAGAAATTCTAACGGAAGTACAGCCTTACCGCAAAATCAAGGGAATTCCAGAGCTTGTAAATAAAATTGAAGAGCAGATTCAGGGTGTACTTGAGGGAAAAAAATTAGCGGCGAGAGGCGTTATTCAGTTGGATTTGAATCATCTTACGTTACGTTCGAATGAAGATGGCGTAACTGAAGAAACGAAAAAGCGGATCCAAGCTTATTATATAAATTTGTTCAATAGTATGAATGAGCTTATCGATATCTTTAAGGTGGATGCAACAATAACACAAAGCTCCGTTTTCAAAGACAAACAAGAACTTATTATTAACCGTGAAATTGGAGAGTTTGAAGAGAGGCAACAAGTGGAACTGTCAGGGAAAGATGGTGGAGGAGACAAACATAATGTTGTGATTAAGCCACTCCTTCAGCGTGAATGTGTAAAAGTAAACGCCTTACTTTCCACCAAAACCTTAAAAACAGAAGCAGATGTGGATATGTTACTGGAAACGTTGTCTGCAAAGCTAAAGCAAATTATTAAGAGTAACAAACAAATCGAGTTTATTGATTAGTAATGTGTGCTGTGGTCTAAGGCCATGGCATTTTATAAACACAATCAAGAATGGGTTGGTGAAAGCACATATGAATAAGACAGCATTGAAAAACTTTGCTATGAATGCTCGAAAAGAACTGATTGAGAAAGTAAAAGCTAAAGCTTTTAGAATAGGAATTATCGAAGAAAGCATCAAAAAATCTCAGCTTGAAAGCTCAGATGCTATTTATATTGATGGTAAACAGCTTTCTGTAACTGAAAAGAAGCAGCGGGAAAAGCTGATATCCCGAATAAAGGAAATAGGGTATTCACAAGTTATAGAAGAAGTAGCACACACTTGGTTTAACCGTTTCACTGCCTTACGGTTTATGGAGGTGAATAACTATTTGCCTACAAAGGTAAGAGTGTTGTCCTCCAGCAACCCTGATAGCTCTGAACCAGACATTATTAAAGATGCATTGACGGTTGACTTAGATATTGATAAAGAACTGGTTTATGATTTGAAGTTGAATAACAAGACGGAGGAACTTTTTAAGTACTTAATTATCAAACAGTGCAACAGTTTAAATAATGTTCTTCCATTCATGTTTGAAACGATTGAAGATTATAAAGAAATTCTTTTTCCCGATGGATTATTGGCGAAAGATTCATTTCTACTTGAAATGACGGATACAGAGGTTATTTCTGATTCTGATTGGGAGCAAGTTGAAATTATAGGATGGTTATACCAATATTATAATACTGAAATTAATGAAATTGTTTATAATGGGGACATGAATAAAACTAAAGTGACAAAGCAATTATTACCAGCGGCAACTCAATTATTTACTCCTGATTGGGCTGTTCAATATATGGTTGAAAACTCATTGGGGCGTTTATGGATGGAGACTCATTGTGATAGTGATTTGAAAATAAATTGGAATTATTATCTTGCTGTGGAATCAAATTCGAAAGATGATATGAGAAATTCTCTAATCAAAAATGAAAAGTTGAATCCAGAGATGATTAAACTTTTTGATCCTTGTATGGGTAGTGGGCATATTCTTGTCTATGCCTTTGAAGTGTTAATGCAAATTTATGAGTCTTGTGGATATACACAACGAGAAGCTGCCAAACTTATTTTACAAAAAAATCTATACGGAATAGATATTGATGATAGAGCATATCAATTAGCTTGTTTCGCTTTATTTATGAAAGCAAGAAAGTATAACAGACGTATATTAGATGAAAGATTGGAACACAACCTATGTACAATTATGGAGAGTAATGAACTGAATAAGGTTGAATATGATAATGATTTTCCTCAGTTAGGGGATAAAGAGATTGAAACAGCTAAATATTTGATATCAGTTTACTATGATGCGAAAGAATATGGCTCAATTCTACACATTGAGGAAAGGGACTATAAATCCTTAGTTAAGTCATTATCGGAAATGGTCAGTAGTAATGAATATGACTTGTTCCAGTTAGAAATATTAAATAGGTTAATCGAAATTCTTCCCAAGTTAGCGAAGCAGGCGGAAATTATGAGTCAAAAGTATGATATTGTAATAACTAATCCCCCTTATTTGGGTAATGGGAGAATGAGTCCATTATTAAATGAATATGTAAAAACGAACTATAGTAATACTAAATCTGATTTATCTATGGTTATGTATGAAAAAATTGTAAATGAATACTCAAAACCTGAAGGATATATTTCGTTAATAACCACGAATTCATGGATGTTTTTAGAGAGTTTTGAAAATATGAGAAATGAGATGTTACGAAGAATCCAATTTGATACTTTTATTGATTTTGGTACAGAATTGTTTGATGGAAAGGTTGGGCATAATCCAATAGTGTCCTGGGTAAACAAAAATTCTATCCCAAAAACTAATATGACAGCAATAAGATTAGTAGAATTTTGTTATAGCAGAAGAGACCAAAAGAAAAGTGAATTTTTTAATTTAGAAAATAGGTTTTCTTCAAACCAGAATGAATTTAGCAAAATTCCAGGGAGCCCTTTTGCATATTGGGCTAATAAGAAGTTTGTTGATATTTTTGAAGCAAAGAAAGTATCAGATTACTACGAAGTGAAATCAGGAATTATGACTGGGAAGGATCCAGTACATTTAAAATTGTGGTATGAAGTTAATTATGAATTTATTGGGTTTAATTGCAAGGATGCATCGCAAATGTCAGACTATACATGGTTCCCAATAAATAAAGGCGGAGAATATAGGAGTTATTATGGAAATAATGACTATGTTATTAACTTGAAAAATAATGGGGAAAAGATAAAAAATACATCAACAAATTACCGACTAAGGGACAAAAAACGCTATTTTGGAGAAGGAATTACGTGGTCCCGTGTTACTTCTTCAAGTGTTGGATTTAGAGAAAATAAGTCTGGAACGTTATTTGGGGATGCTGGACCTATTATCTTTGTGGAGAATGAAGAAGAAAAATATTATTTACTTGGATTATTAACAAGTAAAGTTATACATTCAATAATGAAATTTATTAATCCTACACTAAATTATCAGGTTCGTGACGTAGAAGCGTTACCTTTAATATCAGACTATAACTCCGAAATTATTAGGAAAGTAAAAGAAAATGTAGCAATTTCTAAGTTTGATTGGGATGCATCAGAAATATCATATGATTTTATGAAACATCCTATAATGAAGATTGATGCTCATAACAACTTAATACGAAGTGCTTTTGATACTTACAATTGTTATATAGAAGAAAAGTATCAGCAATTAAAGAGTAATGCAGAAGATATTAATCGTTATTTCATTGAATTATACGCACTTCAGGGGGAATTGAATGCTGAAGTGAGCAAAGCTGAAATATCCATTGATGAGAGTTTGGAAATAAGAAGGACAATGAAAAGTTTCATTTCGTACGCTGTTGGATGTGCCCTAGGTAGATACTCTCTTGATAAAGAAGGTCTAATCTTTGCAGGAGGAGAATTTAATGATTTAAATTATGAGGTATTTTCAGTTGTATCTGATAATATTATTCCAGTTCTCGATGGATCCTATTTTGATGATGATATAGTATCAATAATTATTGAATTTGTAAAAGTTACATTTGGCAATGAGTCTTTAATAGAGAATCTTGAGTATATTGCTAATTCAATTGGCAAGAAGGATGAGGAAACAATTGCTGAAACAATTAGACGATATATGCTAAATGATTTCTTCAAGGATCATCTACAAACTTATAAGAAAAAGCCCATATATTGGTTGTTTACTTCTGGAAAACAAAAAGCGTTCAACTGCTTAATTTACATGCATCGATACGACAAGTCTACTCTGTCAAGAATCAGAACCGATTATTTGCATGAACTTCAGATTCGAATGGATGCAGAAAAGAAAATCCTGCTTGATCTTATTAATGGCGATGGAACAACTAAAGAAATTGCCAATGCGAAGAAAGAGTTAAAGTCACTTGATCTGAAAATCGAAGAACTTCGGGCATACGATGAAAAGCTTCATCACATGGCAGACATGCAGATCGAGATTGACCTCGATGACGGCGTTGCTGTTAACTATGCTAAATTCGAAGGTTTACTCGCTCCAATTAAATAAATTGGGTACAATGGGGATATGCCAGTTAATCTTGGCATATCCCTGTTTTTAGCCTGGTGAAAAAGGTGTTGATAATTATGAATATGGAAGAGGTTACAAAGGCACTGCAACAAGCCTTTCATCAATCGCTCAATGAGGGCGAACAAAGGAAGATTATCTTCTGGTTCGATAAAGATCAAGAGTTTGCTGAATATATACATGAAATAGGTATTGAGGGTGTCAGGGTTCGTACTTTGAACGAAGGCAACAGTTTTTATACGAAGGTGTTGCTCGAAGAAGAGGATCCATCCACGAATTATCTGATCTATTCCAACTTGGATATTAGCATGGAAGGCAATTGGTTGCTGGATACAATTCTGTATTCAAAGACTTTTTATGCGGACAAGATATCCCTTATCATGAATGAACTAAACATCGATCCATCTCTTCGGAGCGTGGTGAAGAAATATGAAAAGTTCTTTGGAAGCAAAGATAGGGTCAAGAGATTCAAAGGTTTTGAGGTGTCGGCGTTTACTGAAGAATCAATTGAATTGATGATCATGAGTGCATTGTGCAACCTCAAGACTCCCGATTTCGAGGATGTTCTGAAGGTTGTACTGATGGATTCACTTGATGACAGCGAAAATAAACACTTAGATTCGATTGCGAAGTATGTCGGAATAGATGTATTTTGGAATGCAGTAGCCGAGCGGTATGGCTACGAGCCAACTCGAAAATCATTGAAAACATTGTTCATCCACTTGACCGTCACTGCGCTGAGCTATGTGGTTAATGAAGATCGACTTTCACAGATCGAAAATTATATCGCTACTCGGAACAAGTCAAATGCCTTGGTATTCATCGATCACTGGATGCATCACAAAACGGATTATCTTATGTATGATCAATATGCTGAAATCGTAGAAAAGGAGATTAAACTGTCGGATATCGTGAATTCGCTTCCTGTCGAAGAATTCAAGGTGGCGGATACATTCCCGTACTTTGATAAGGCAATCATCATCTTCATTGCCAATAGCCTGGAAGATCGTTTGGAGGATTATGAGGCATATACGAAGCTAATTAACTTACGGAGAGCGAAGCATTACTATGAGCGGTATCAATCCATTTATGAGGCCCTCTACTACACCGTTAAGATGTTCGAATTTCATAAGAAGTATAGTATGGGTATTCCGAAAACGCAAGCTGTGGACATGTACCGAGCGTATGTGAATGACTATCACAAGATGGATATGTACTATAGAAAGTTCTATTTCGCTTACGATAATGATTCGAACAGTGAAATCTTAAAGAAACTCAAAGTGATGGCTGAAAGTCTGTATACAAACTGGTATATGGGCGAATTAAGTTCCCATTGGTCTGCCGCTGTACATGATGAGCTGAAATCCAGCTGGGTACTGCCAGGTATTCAAAGCCAGAAGGATTTCTATAGAAGCTTTGTCGCACCGAAAATTTCTAACGGTGATCGAGTATTTGTTATCATATCGGATGCTCTGCGTTATGAGATAGCTTCAGAACTGACCGACAAGCTGAATTCGGAGACGACAGGAGCCTGTGACATTCAACCATTGTTAGGTGTAGTTCCTTCTGTTACGAAAATGGGGATGGCATCACTGCTTCCACATATGAACCTTGAGGTCGATCTAAATGGTAATGTACTGGTGAATGGTAAGTCATCAAGCGGCATGGACAATCGAGTTAGTATTCTCCAAGCGGAAGTAGCCGATAGCACGTCAATTCATTTTCAAGAGCTGAAGAACATGAATAAAGCTGTTCGCAGGGAAACCTTCAAGGGCAAAAAACTGGTGTATATATATCATGATAGTATTGATGCAACGGGAGACAAGGCATCAACAGAAGTTTATACGTTCACAGCAGCGGAGAGGGCCATAGATGAATTGTACGATATTGTTAAAATTATCAAGGATGAATTGAGCGGTACGAACATTTTCATCACTGCGGACCATGGTTTTGTATATCAACGTGATGCCTTAGAAGAGAGTGACAAGGTTGAAAAGGAAGGTATTCAAGCCTTCGAGGTCAAACGGAGATATCTTTTGTCGCGAGAAAAAGGAGAACGAATCGGTCTACTTGATATCAATATGGATAGTCTGATAAAGAACGAACACCAGATTACCACTTATGTTCCCAAAGCGACGATCCGTTTCAGAATACAAGGAGCTGGAGCAAATTTTGTTCACGGTGGAGCCAGCCTTCAAGAAATAGTCGTACCGCTTATTTCATTTAAAAATATCCGTAGTGGACAGAAAAACAGTCGCGAAATCGAGAAGGTGGACGTGAAGCTCACGAACACAACAAGAAAGATCACGAATAGTCTGTTCAATTTAACCTTTTTCCAAACGGAGAAAGTGGAGGATAAACGAGTTCCTCGGACAGTGAAGATTTATATGATAGACGAGACGGATACCATAATTAGTAATGAGGAAATGCTAATATGTGATCGTACCTCAGATAAGCCAGATGAACGGACATTTAAGCTTCGATTTGCTCTGAAGTCGATACCATACGACAAGAACAGCAAGTATTATCTTATTACCAAAGATGATGAGACGAATGTTATCGTGGAAAAAACATTGTTTTCGATAAACTTAGGTATTGTTAGTGATTTTGATTTTTAAAGGAAGGGAGGAAGCCGAATGGAAGCAATAGTTGAAGAACAATCATTCGATTTAGACCGCAAGTTGAATGAAGTGTTTTCGGGCAGAGTCGTTCGGAAAGATCTGACGAAGTTGATGAAAGAAGGAGCAAATGTACCCGTCTATGTTCTTGAATATTTGCTGGGGATGTATGCAGCGACAGATGACGAGGAGAGCATCCGAGAGGGCATCGAGCGAGTTAAGAAGATCCTCTCAGAAAATTTTGTTAGACCTGATGAAGCTGAGAAAATAAAGTCTAAAATTCGTGAGCAAGGACAATACTCCATAATTGATAAGGTTTCTGTAACTTTGAATGCAAAGATTGATACCTACGAAGCGGAGTTCTCAAACTTGGGTTTGAAAGGAGTACCCATCTCTCCGAACTATGTGAAGGAGTACGATAAGCTTCTTGCTGGTGGGATATGGTGCATGCTCAAGATGGAATACTTTTTTGATGAAGAAGTAAAGAACAGTAATCCATTCAGTATCAGTAGCCTAAAGCCAATTCAAATGCCCAATATGGATTTGAACGAGGTGCTCGAGGGCAGGAAGGGCTTTACGAAAGAGGAATGGGTCGATGTACTCATTCGCTCGACAGGGATGGAACCGACTCAGCTTGAGTATAGAGTGAAATGGCATCTTCTGCTTAGACTTGTGCCGCTTGTTGAGAATAACTACAACATGTGTGAATTGGGACCACGAGGAACGGGTAAGTCTCATGTTTATAAAGAAATCTCACCTAACTCCATTTTGATATCTGGTGGCCAATCGACTGTAGCCAATTTGTTCTATAACATGTCCACGAAGAAGGTTGGACTTGTTGGAATGTGGGACACTGTAAGCTTCGATGAGGTCGCTGGAATCCAGATGAAGGATAAAGATGGCGTGCAGATTATGAAGGATTACATGGCATCTGGATCGTTTGCACGCGGCAGAGAGGAAAAGGCAGCATCTGCTTCTATGGTTTTCCTCGGAAACATCAATCAAAGCCTGGATTCGTTGATCAAGACATCTCATTTGTTTGCACCATTTCCTGAAGCAATGGCAAACGATTCAGCTTTCTTCGATCGAATGCATTACTACTTGCCAGGTTGGGAAGTTCCAAAAATGCGGCCAGAATTCTTTACAGATAAGTATGGATTCATTGTTGATTACATGGCCGAATATTTTAGGGAAATGCGGAAGCGTTCATTTGCAGATGCGATTGATCGCTACTTTAGGCTTGGAAATAACCTGAATCAGCGTGATGTTATAGCTGTCCGTAAAACAGTATCAGGGTTTATTAAGCTATTGTATCCGAATGGAGAATATACGAGAGAGAATGTAGAGGAGATCCTGAAATACGCCCTTGAGGGAAGAAGACGGGTCAAGGAACAACTCAAAAAGATCGGTGGCATGGAGTTTTATGATGTCCACTTCTCATATGTAGACAAGGAAACGCTTAGTGAAGAATATGTCTCCGTGCCTGAACAAGGCGGTGGTAAACTGATACCTGAAGGAATGGATAAGCCTGGACATGTATATACGGTTGGACATGGTGACTCTGGTATGATTGGGGTATACAAGCTGGAGAATCAAGTTGTCTCAGGAACAGGTAAGTTCGAAAAGTCGGGTGTAGGGACTCATCGAGGTGCAAAAGAAAGCTTGGATACAGCATACCGATATTTTACATCTAATAGTAAAAGTATTAGTAGCTCGATTAGCACAAAAACGAAGGACTATCTCATGCATATTAGTGATCTACAGGGTATCGGGCTGACGAGTGAACTGGCAATAGCTGAATTGATTGGATTATGCTCAGGCGCATTAGAACGCTCAGTTCAAGAAAGCATGGTTGTACTTGGGAGTATGACTGTTGGTGGAACAATTGCTAGGGTCGAGGAATTTGCCAATACACTTCAGGTTTGTGTGGATGCAGGTGCGAAAAAAGTCTTAATACCTGCCTCTTCTGTAGTGGACTTTCAGACTGTACCGCCTGACTTACTTATTAAAGTACAGCCAGTATTTTACTCAGATCCAACAGATGCTGTATTTAAAGCACTGGGAGTGGGATGATTATTTTTGGAATTATGGTATGGTTTATTACCTTACATATAATGATGAAAAAGATGGCTATTATGATCTCTAGTTAGGTAAGGAATACGGTTATTGGAGTATAGTAGCTTGATGGAGATCCAATTGGAGATTGGGTACGAAGTGAGAAATAACAGCATTATGATCACAAAGGATGTCTCTGAGACATCCTTTGTTTTTTTGTTCCATGTTTAGTGCTAATGCGCCTATAGAATCAGGTATGAGGGGGTAGAAATTTGGTATCCCAATTAGGAATGCTTAGTTACTGAACGATTTTTAATACTTCCCCGTGTTGTTTTCAATTAATAAAACGGTTGATTCACTTCCTTCCCAGGGGAGTTGTCCGAAAAAATCCTCTAACCCTTTGTTCAATGCAATCATATCTTCGATAGTTTTCGGATCATTAGTTTCAATTATTGTTTTTAAGTTCTCCAAGTGTTCATCAATTTTACGAAGAATTTCTTCAACAACTTCACCTAATCCGATCTTACTGTCATTCCAAAACTTAGCGATCGCGTCTGAATAGGAGTTGATAACCTTTTTCTTTTCAAGCGTTTTCACTACTTCTTTAGCAAGTCGTTTTTTCCAGCCATCACCAAATAGAGAAGTAGCTATCGCAAACACCCCTAATGCTAATGCAATACCAATGGTTACTGGACCACCAATTAATGCTACGAAGGAAGCTGCCGCCGCAGTCCCACCTACTGAAATTCCTAAAGCACTTAGTAAGCTAACGCCTTTAGCAACAAGAATATAACCGCCCAGGTTACCAACAGTAGCTGCCCATAATCCTAAGCCTCCGAGTACAGTAGCCCCAGCAATACCACCAGCAAGCGCACCTTTAAAATCAAATGGTATTTGAACCTCACCGACAGATATCTTGCTCAAGGAATTGGCCTTTTTCTCAACCTCTTCAAAAAATTGAGTTAACATGTTGTTAAACTCTGAAACGCTACCTTTGAGTATTTCTTGCATTTTTGCATAATAAAGATCTGAGATATTGGAAAGAAGATATTCCTTAGCTTGTTTTTTATCGTATTTCTTCTCATTAATTAAATCCACGATATAACGTTCCGTAATGTTCTCCTTTTCCCAAAGCTTAATTTCTAGTGTATTACTTTTATGAGACTTATCAATAAAGGTTATGAGTTGATTTCGAAGAACGTTTATTTCCCCGAACTTTTTTGGCTTATCCTGAACAGCCTTCTCATATTCTTTTCTTGAATTCTCACGGTCTTGCAATATCGCCTCATATTTTTTTACTTCGTTTGAAAATATAGTTCGAGATTCTATTTTGAAATCATCAATAGCTTTATTTAATTTTGCCTTTCTAATAGTAGGCAATAAATTTACAAGAAGTTCCCTAAATGCATTTTCAAATTTTTCACGGAGAACTGGATTATCAAGGGAATAAGAGAAGAATCTCCGTTTGAATATCTCAACAAAGTTCTTTTTGCTAATATTGAAAATTTGATTAATTAATTCATCCGAAAGTTGCTCGGAAAATGCCAAAGATCTAGTTTCTAATACATGTGAAATTTTTTCAGGACCCACTACGTGGGCTTGAGAAGCAATAACAAATAGATTTGAAAGCAACGGAATTTCTTTCGTATTAATAACAGGTAATGTACGGATTACGTCTTTTAAGAACAAAATATCAGATTGCTTATTTAGGAAACTGTTACTCTGACATAAAAACAATACGATATCTGCTTCATCCTTAGCTCTTTGTGCTCTTACTGTATCATCCATCTCCTCTGTACCAAAGCCTGGAAGATCGACGATGTCACAAGATAATAAGATGTTTGAATCTAAATATACGACAGCAGAGTCAACTTCTCTATGGGAATTTTCAGAGTTTCTATTACAATACTTTTCTAAGATGTCATAGTCACCAATATGTAGAATATGTGCTTTACAATAGTTCATATCGTGAATTTTCCTAAAGTTCCAACCCTTATCATGTGTTTCTGCTTTGAAAATACTCACATTATTTTTCCCCATCCATGAGGGTTTGTCATTTATATGTTTGATATAGACAGTTGATGAGGTTGTTGGTGTCCATTGAGATAGCAAAGCATCGATACCTGTAAGACTATTAATCATAGTACTTTTTCCAGCATCGGATGGACCAAGTAATGCGACAAGAGGTTTGGCTCCATAAATATTAATTAATTCATCCAGTTCATTGATTTTATTTATTGCTGAGCGATACTCGGGCTTTTCAATGTAGTCTTTCATTTTCGGAGCTATGTAATATCTCAAGGCTTCCTTCTTTAGTGCTTCTTCACCATATACATTAGGGATATCAAGAGCTTTGGGCTGTTCCAACTTAAAGTTGCTTAAAACGTCATTTGGTAGCATACGAGCCACGCTACATAGATTCATAAAGAATTCGAGTGACATGTTTCCTGGGTTCTTTTCCATCCTGGAAATGTAATCTTGCCCACATTGTAGGACTGAAGCAAGCTCTGCCTGTGTGTAACCCAGTTTTTCTCTAAACCCCTTTAAATCAAAATCATTCATGTTAGCATCACCTTTCGATTGGGAAATTTAGGTACAAGTCATTTATAGCACATTATTCGTATAATGTAAATATTGGATATGCAAATCTGCATATCTATATTATATTTATGTGTGGATAAAAATGCTTTATCGCATTTCCAATAGCTAATTCTATTGATTTTAATAATAACAAACGCTTTTCTGAATAATGTGAATCTGATCTGAAAGAAATATATATGTAAAGGTAAGAGGCTTCTGCTGTGATATTACTGTCATGACATACGAATTTAATGATACAGGACTTTATTGTCAAGTCTCGAATTATTAATATAGAACAGTTATTCTATTCATATTCATTTAATAGTTCAGGGTTAAGGAGAAGCGATTATTTTGAAAAAAACAATAAATATGAATAGTAAATCTCGAAGTTTTCAATTTGATGCCTATTCTGAGTTGATACATTCAAAACTAATGTTTACAAAAGTGATGAGTCAACAAGATAAGAAGACAGGTGTGTTGTTTCCAATTCCATTTGAAAAGGACCGAATCGATTTCATTAATTCAATTTTTATTAAAGACAAGCATAGATTTATCCAGCTTGCGATGAGAGATATTAATGGCAATAAGTATTTCATTATTGATGATAAAAAACGATTTGATCTCAAGTGGCTGTATCCAAAACAACATATGAATACGTTGAGTTCTAAGGTAGCAGTAAAAAAGGCAAGTCCAATAAATATAGAAAAAAAATTTGCTAATAAGAAGTTGAAGAAAAGTAAGGATAATGACTCTTTAGTAAGTAAAACCAATAACAAAAAAATGAGGCAAAAGCTCAAAGATCCTCAAGCGGTAAAATGGTATATGATGTCAAAGGAGGAGAGGATTAGATTTTCAGGAGATTCTAATCAAAAAATGAAAAAAGTAGCCCCAAAAAAGAGGAATACTGACGTTAAATCCGAAGATGCAATGAATTATCGCGTATCAGGCAGTTTCGGAACTGGTAAGCGTAGATGATGGAGTAGAAAAGGGAATTTTATTGTATTCTCAAATTCTGGAACCTATAGGGAGGAATAGCCTAGTAAAGCATGAATTGATAGAAGTAGGTAATATTTTCTGAAAAACTATTTAACGAATAGGTGAATCTTTACATAAGTTTGGCAAGTAGATTGGCAACAATGAAGTTTAAACCATGAATTACTATGAAAAGTTCTCTGATTTTATGTGATTTTCTAATAAGATCAAAAGAAGTAACAGGCGATATAACGATGTCTAAGTATTAACATTTAGAAGGAGTCAACATTTATGAGATTTTTAAAAGATTTTGGGTTGGTCGCAGGAAAAGTAACTGGGAAAGCAATTGGTGGAACGGTAAGGGTAGTAGGAGAGGTAACAAACAGCCAAACGATTAAAGAAATCGGATATGGGGCTGAACGTGCTACTGCGAAAACGGGGGTTGTTCTTGGTATAATTGCAAGCGGAACTGTAGATGTTGGTGTAGGACTCTACCAGAAGGATGATTATAAAGTTAAGCAAGGGTTCTTCGAGCTTGGAGATGCTGCCTTAAGTACAGCAAAAGATGTCGGTCATGGCGTGGGCTACGTTTATGAAAACGGTAAGAATGTGATAGTTGGTATTAAAAATAGAAATGTGGATCAAGTTAAAAGTGGAGCAAAAAAAATTGGAATGGCTGCGGCGGTTGGTGTTCTTGCTATCGGGGTCTTCGATATTTTAGATGGAGCAGATGGCGTTGCCGATGCCACGGGTTTGGCTGAACCCACAAATAACTTATCTGAAGTTGAGGTATTAGACACCATTAACTCGGATTTAGCAGGTATGGAGCATCCAGTAACAGGTGTGCCATATGAAGTGAAAACAATACAATTGCCTGATGGACAATGGGCAAAGGGAGTTTTTCCTGATTTTAATGAGGTATATGACTATGATCTTCCTGAGAGTTTGTATTTGCAAACCGATGATGTGCAATTTTCTTACCTAAATGATCAATTAGCTAATGAAATTGTGACTAATTCTGAATTAGCAGCTAACTTTAATTCCGAGCAGATTACGCAAATTCAGAATGGAGAAACACCCGAAGGATTCGTTTGGCATCATGCTGAGGAACCAGGTCATATGGAATCAGTAGAGGAAGAAAAACATATGAAATCTGCCCATACAGGTGGGCGCCAAATATGGGGTGGCGGTTCGGAATATCGCTAATTTAACAGTTGAAATTTTGGATTACTGTTTAGAGGGGTGTGTTATTAATATGAGAGGGATAGCTATGGGAATTTATTCCTATAATGAACTATCAAAGCTAAGAATTAGGAAAAAATAAAGTACTTGGCACTCGCCAAGTACTTTATTTTTTCATTTGCTTTAACATCTCCTGTAAGACAGGCTTAATCTTTACAATTGATTGAAGATCCTGCTTGTATAGCATGACGGTAATCTCCCGAATCTCTTTCATTTTTTCACTTTGTTTGGTTTCCTCAGAAAGGGAGTATGTAAAGAAGTCGGCTTCACTTACCTCAAGAGCTTTGGCGATTTTTTCCAAAGTTTGAAGCGAAATATTTTTTTGTCCCCGTTCAATACGTCCGACGTAGCTATACGAAGCCCCGATCCGCTCTCCGAGCGCTTCCTGCGTCAATTGTTTCTCTACACGTATTTCTCGAATTCGTAATCCGATCGTTTCTAGTATGTTCATACGTCCCCCCTCTTCTTTGAGTCTAAAGAATAAAGACAGACTCAAAAACGGACTGATAGGAACAAATTTAAATATGGTACCTCATGGGAACAATGTGATAAAATATCTGGGAAACTAAGGGAAAAATTAAAGGGGGTCTATGGGTGGATTGTTACAAACATCAAGGAATGAGTGTGGTTGCACAGTGCCACAACTGTGGGAAAGGGATGTGTTCCGAATGTTCGGAACGATTTACTGTTATGCTTTGCGAAAAATGCCTGCTAGAGAATAATGAACAGGCGAAGAGGAAAGTAATCGTTAGTTTTGTAATTTCCATCATCTTTGCTGTTATTGGCGTATATGTTGGAGTTCACTCAGGAGCATCGGGTGTGGTAGGAGCCATCGGCTATTGTTATCTCGGGCTGAGTGTACCTTGGGGCTACTCGTTCGTTGGAAAGTTTATAACAGCCCCTTACTTTAAAGCCGTCTTGGCCCTGTTTTTAGGCTGGGCAATCGCGCCATTTTCGATTTATCGAAATATTAAGGAACTCATGGTGATTCGAGCCACGAAGCAAGAAATTAGCGCAAATGTGAGTGTGTAAAGTATGGGAAAAGAGATGGATCGTACACTTAACCTATTAAATCGAGTCCTTTTAGGCCTAACTGCTATTTATGCGTTTATGGCTGTACTAGGTGCGTTTTCCAGCGATCCCGCTGTTGATCATGCAGAAGTCGTATTTCTCTGCTATGGCGCCACTGCTTTTTTTCTGTTCTTATCAGGTCTTTCTCTCCAGCGAAAAGTGGCGGAGATTTGTGCCATTATCGCTTATGGTTGTTTTGCTTTTAGTGTTGCTTGTGGCCTCTTTGGTTTGTCGATCGCAGGGCTTGCCGCAGGCATTGCAGTTATCGTTGCAATTATGCGTCAGCGATATCAAAACCTTGACTCCGTCCCTCTTACAGGTTGTATGCTTTCGTATTGGATCGTCATGTATGGTTTCTCGGCTACCCTTGTTGGTAAGGCGCCGTTGATAACTGATGGCTGGGACATCATTTTTTATCCTTTTTATTTTGAAGGAATCAAGCACATTGCGCTAAGCTGGCGAGGACTATTGGTCTTGTTCGGGGGTTGGCTCTTTGCGCGGTTTGTTAACCAAGCGAGAATGACTGCATATCAAGCAACCAAGCAGCCGCAAGCTGAAGTACCTACGCAGGTTTATAAGCTGTCTGCGCGCCTCGTTCAACGTGATTTTGCAGCGTCAGCTCCAGCTCCTGTAGCCGCTGCTGTTCTTGCAGCACCAACACATTCTATCGTTCAGGAACAGCCTGATGAGGAAGAGTACGATGGCGAAGAAGAGTGGATTGAAGATAACCAAGATGAAAACGAAGTCCCTGACAATCGCGAAGAAGTTTTACATACTGCGTTAGCAGCACTCGACGCCATGGTCGGGCTGGCTCCACTCAAGGCAGAGGTCCAAAGCTTTATGAAGCAAATGCAGGGCCATTTGATTACCCAAAGACTGGGTAAGATCGCTTTGACGAAACCGACGTTACATATGATCTTTTCAGGACCCCCAGGTACAGGGAAGACCGAAATGGCGCGTATCATGGTCGATTTGCTATATGGGCTGAATCTGATCGAAGAGCGTGTATTGATCGAAGCGGATCGATCCAGCATTGTCGGAACGCATATCGGTCAGACAGAAGAGAGAATGATTCATTTGTTGGAAGCGGCCTGGGGTGGGGTCTTGTTTATCGACGAGGCGTATGCGCTGGCTAAATCCGACTCGCCAAGTGATTTTGGCCAGGAAGCCATTGATGTGCTCATCAAGGCGATGGAGGATTATCGAGAAGATCTGGTTGTCATTATGGCGGGTTACGCTAGCGATATGGAACGTTTCCTCGATATGAACCAGGGCTTCCGCTCTCGGGTACCGTACACCTTTGCTTTCGCCGATTATACGCCGCATGAGCTATCGCAAATTGCACTGTACATGCTGGAAGCAAAGGGCTATGATTGCAGCTTTATCAAAGATGAAATCCAAGGGATTGTGAATTTCTGCCACCGTAATGGAGCGATTCAAGGGAATGGCCGCTGGGCACGAAACTTTGTAGAACGTATCGTTAAAGAACACAATGTACGCGTGTCAGCGGAAAACACCGATCGGTATGTCGGGAAAATCTTGCCTGACGATCTGCGGCTGGCCGCAGGTATGCCGAGAAAGTACGGGGATCAAGAGATCAATCGTGCGGCTATCGGAAAGCGTGAGCTCCGCGAAGAAGCGATGCAAGAGCTTCACGCCATGGTCGGGTTAACTTCGCTTAAAGAACAAGTCCAAAGCATACTCCATCACGTGGAAGTGGAACAAAAACGAATGCAACAAGGGTTGTCGACGGAAACGATCAGCATGCACATGATGTTTTCGGGACCTCCTGGTACAGGTAAAACGACGGTCGCTCGAATCGTAGGGAAATTTCTTAATGGGCTGGGCTTTTTGGCCAACGGCCATGTGGTGGAGACTGATCGCTCAGGCATGATCGGTAAGTATATCGGCCATACCGAGGCAAATGTCAAAGAACTTATTAACAGCGCCAAGGGCGGCGTCCTTTTTATTGATGAAGCCTATGCCCTAGCGCGCTCAGACTCCCAGAATGATTTTGGCAAGGAGGCGATCGATGTTCTTGTCAAAGCGATGGAGGATCACCGAAGTGAACTCGTGGTCATATTAGCAGGATACAGCAAGGAAATGCAAGACTTGCTTTCGGTAAATCCTGGTCTGAGTTCACGAATTCCATTTCGATTTACATTCACGGACTATAGTGCCAGCGAGATCCTAGAAATCGTTAAGCGATCATTTCAGTCCAAGCAGTTTGTGCTCGCGCCTGAAGCCGCATTGGCATTAGAACAGGAAGTTACTGCTCTTTTCGCTCGCCAAGGCGGTATGCTGGAGGGAAATGGCCGTTGGGCGCGAAATTGCGTTGATAAAGTACGGATGGCTCAAAACAATCGTCTTGCATTAACGGGTAGCAGCGATTTAATGTCGATTGGAGCCGAGGATATCTTGGCGGGTTTTCACCAGATGTAATCGAAGAGGAGGAAAACATGTCACTGTTCGAATATTTTACGGCAAAGTTAGCGAAAAAGGGGTTGATTCCATCCGAAGTCCTAACCAATCATACCAGTAAATCCATTGCTTATGAATTCGTGAAAACCCCCTTTACAATCCTGAAAACAGTGGTCGTTGGCATTTTAAAGTGGGGATTGTGGGTGTTTAATGAGCTGGTTCCTGCTTGGGTACGTATAGCATTATTTTTTGTGTTTCTGTATTTCCTATACTTTTCCTACCAGCAATTCGTGGCGCACGGCGGCTTCCAGCAGGTCGTGGATGAAGTAGTCCATCAATTGACCCAATGACGGAGGAGGGTTATGAAATTTTGAATCAAATGTTTTATTTAGTTAACCCTTATCTTTGGCTGTGTTCTTTCTTATTTACTTAGAAGACGGAGGCCAAATCAGCGATAACCAGCAGAAATCCATACAAAGAGCTAGCGAAACCGCAAGCCATGTCCTGCTCCTAAAAAACGATGGTACCATATATGTTTACACCTGGGGAGATAATCAAGAGGGGCAGTCGGGAACCCAATTTTGCGGATGTTTTCGTTTTAACTCCAACGAATGCCATTACACCGATAGAATACACTTTCAATCAACAGTTTTGTCCTTTACCGAGATTATTTAGCACATTATAAGGCGGAGATCCGTTGGGACCTTAGACTGTAGGGCGAATTCTCCTTTCGAATTGATATGGGGGGTGCTCAGACGACAATTCAGACCGAAACTACTTTTCGATTAGAAGGGCATCGACGCCTTCCAGGGATCTGAAGGGATACGATTGCCCTGTTTCATATAGGGAAAAGTATTGAGTTAATTTCTACTGAAATTGCAGATATATCAAAATTTTTGCTTAAGCAATCCCTTATAGAAAGGGCTTTCCCTTAGGAGAGTCCTTTTAAATTTATTTTGAGTAAATCTTTTTTTGAAAATCCACCAAATTGAATAGTAAATGGATAGTGAAAATTAAATAAATTGTCAGAAATTCTTCCTTTTCATAAGTAGATTAATTCGTGGAAAAATATGTATCAATATCCAACAAAATTTGCTATTATTTTATGTAAGTGTCTATAGCCTTATATATGGAAATGGGAAGCGATTTATCTCTAAGTCTTTTATACTATTTTTCAATCCTGGTGCAGTAGTTCATTACATATTAACTATGTCTATATGATTAAAAGAGGGAATGCGACCATGAACACATTAGAAGAGAATTTTGAAAATGCTATTTTCTATGAAAATCGTGGATACCCGTCCGAAGCTAAAAAATATTATGATCGACTATATGAAAAAATGGACAACTTGGACTTAGAAATGACTGAGAGGTTATGCAAGTTCTATGCGTCCATTCAAAAATATCAGGATGCATACCTCCTTGCAAAAATAGGCATTAGGCAATCGGGAGAGTTACGTTTATTTCTTCCGTTGTTTTTCTCCTACTGGAAATATGGGGGACAGTCTACTGAAGACCTCGAATGGTTGCTTAATCAACCAGGTATTGAGCATTTCCCGATGGAAATTATTCAAATGTCAGAGATGTACTTTTCATTAGCCCAATATGAAAAAGCATATTATTTACTATTGGGATTAGCGGGTAACGTAGATAGTGAATTTAGAAATAATACTGGATTTTTAGAACCATATATTGATTATTTAGTTTTGTTAATCGAGCTAGAATATCATTTTAGAAACTTCAATCAAGCCAGGTTTCATTTGAGAAAGCTAATTTACTTGCGAAATATCGAAGTGGGTAAAATCCAGCAGATAACATACTGGGCAATTATACTTGATGAAATTGTAAATCTAGTAAGTCGAAATGACTGGTACGAGATAAGTGGTCCAATATTTGGAGAAGTGAAAGTACTTGCCATCTTTTATAAGGATTTATTACAGAATTCATTAAATACTACTATTGCTTCTAGCATTGAGTTTGGCCATTTTGAGGATTTTTCGTTAGAGGTAAAACGAAAAGGCTCTCTACATATCATATGGAGATTGAGAAAAGATAAAAAGTGGCTTGAACATATTGAGGCTGATTATTTGGCGTATCCAAATGATTTAACATTAGGCATTTTATATGTGAATTATTTAGAAGATAAACATACAGAACTATTACACAAACACTTAGAAGATTTATATGTAAAACATTCAGATAAACGAGAAGTGATTTCTGCCTATTGGAGAACATCAAAAAAAATAGAGTCAAATAAGGAGACGCCACCTCTCGGGGATTGTAAAATCACATTTCTAGGTGGAGGAGAGAAAATTGGGGGCACATCTATACTAATCAACGTCAACGGACACTTCCTATTATTAGATGCAGGCATGCATTTACATGAAGAAAACTACCATGCTGATTATACTCCAATGTTTGAACAAGGAGTTACGTTTGAAAAACTAGATGCGCTACTTCTCACCCACGCTCATTTAGATCATACAGGTTCTGTACCTTATATCTATAACCAATATAACCAGCTGCCGATTTACACTACTGAGGCAACTCGCAGATTAATGAGGATTTTGTTATTGGACGCTGTGAAAGGGAATAAGAAGCATCCTGATGGTTACTCTGAGGATGACGTTCGAGGAGCAATTCTTAGCATAAGAACAATTGAACAAGGGAAGACCTTCACTATTCCATCGCAAAATACAGAATGGAAAGTTACTTATTACCACTCAGGACATATTTTGGGGGCCAGTTCGATTCATTTAGAAATCGATGGAGTCTCGATTCTCTTTACGGGGGATTATTCAATTGATAATCAAAAAACTGTTGAAGGTTTAAAACTTCCCAGAGACTTAAAAGTAGATATATTAATTACTGAATCAACATACGGGTTTCTACCAACGAATGCTAGCATTTCAAGGGATCTTCAAGAGACGATGTTTACAGAATCCATTAGAAAAACAATTAATAATAAAGGAAATATTTTGATCCCAGCATTTGCCGTAGGTAGAGCGCAAGAGATATTAATGATAATTCGGGATGCATTCCAAAAGGAACGCTTTTTGCCATTTAATCTCTTCATTGATGGAAGAGTTATTGATGTATGTAAAGTATATCAAGATATTTTTGATGAAGAAAAGAATGATAAAACTCTTTTTGGAGAAGAAGTTATTTGTGCGAAAGATATTTATGCCAATCAAAAGCTTAGTTCTAGTTTTGATGAATTTTATGAGGACTATTTATCCACAGGTGGGAGTTGTATCGTTGCAAGCTCAGGAATGCTGATGGATCAAAGTGCCTCTGCAAGGTATGCGGAGAAGATGATTGAAGAACCCCAAAACACCATTTCCTTTACAGGATATATGGATGAAGAAAGCCCTGGCAGTCATCTTTTACAGGCTGATAATCGTATAGAGGATCAAACGGTAAAAATTAATGGTGTAACAAAACAGCTTAAGGCTAGTACAGAAACATTTCGATTATCAGCTCATGCAAGTCGAGAGCAAATTCTTAAATTAATCATGGATATCAGCCCTAAACAGGTATTTCTAATGCACGGAGAACATCAAAGATCTTACTTCCCAAACCAGACTATTGTAGATGGTAATATCATCTATCCCACTTTGATTAATTTATTAGCCTACTTAGGAAACGATATGTCAATTGTTCCTGCCTTCAATGGTAAAACTTATTCACTTATAACAGGCAAGTAATAGGAGGAGTTATGAATACGATAGAACGAGTAATAGATTTCTCCCTGAAAAATTATGGCAAGGGAAGCGAAAAGATTCTCGAACTGTTAGCTCAAGAGTTTGGAGAAGAAACAGAAAGTTTATTAAGGAAAGTTTCATTATACAGTTTTGATAAACGCAATAACCTTTATTGGAAGCTACAAATCCTTTGTGAAAAAACAATCTTTGAGAATCCACAAATTGAAAATGAAGATACACTAATTTCTCTCATTAAAACTGAGTGGAATAAATTAGATGAACCTCAAAAATTAACGATGGATTTATGTGCAAACTTTTTGTCACTAACCAAATTAAAATATAATCATGCTAGAAAGGCATTCATCTATATTTGCCAGGGTGATTTAGAGGGAAGTAAGTTATTTATCCCTGATCAGAGAATTTTAACTGAACTCCTAATTCGTTATTTCGTATGTTTCTTAGAAGGAGAAAATGACATTCAAATTCTTTCTTTAGTGGATGAAGTCATTTCTTGGCATTATACGGTGGAAGAAACTAAACCAGCGCAACAATACTTACTAGGTGCTGGTTTTAGATTGAAAAAAGGAAAAAATGGTAGAATGGCAGCGTATAAAAAAATAATTAATGTTGATGGTTTATGCTTTGCAGAAGGACTGGAAAAAATAATTTTGGAATCTTCGAAACATTGCAAACCCTCAGAATTGATGAAGGTCTTTATAGACAATTTGCACGGATATTCTGAACAGGGAATCACTCAAACGGCAAAAAATCTGAAAATAGATAAGGGAATTACTGATTCATTGCCTTATAGCCAAACTTTGATAGGCAATTCTGACGAAACCATAGATCTTATGGGAGCTACGTCTGAAGAAGAAACCGTAGAAAAAGATTTAAATCAAGCTTTAAGTTCCATTCATCGTGCTATGGAAAAAATGAAATCTGGCGGTAATCTATTACTCACAGTTCTTGAAGAAGAGTATAGCAATAAATTGGAAATAGCGGAAGATGAACTTAAACGTCTGAATATGGCTTTAGAGCAAGAAAAAGAACGTGTACGTCAAACTGAAGAAAAAGTACTCAGCAATCTATTGAAAGCTTTAGGCGGTAGCAGAGGGGACTATTTGCTTTCTGATTTATTCGAGGAAAGTCAAGGCATCAAGCCGAATAATCCCAATATTAGTACAGGGAGATTAGTGAATCTTTTTTCAAATTTGAATTTAACGATTGGACTTGAAGAATTTAGTAACTTCAAAGAAATAAACGAGATATTTATTGTAACTCGTGCTGAATTAATTAAAAATTATGAAACAAACGGGCCCATTTCATCTGACTCCGACGAAATTAAAGTTAAACTTTTGAAATATGGGTGGATGTTGAATAATCGAATAATAATCCCCCCGTTAGTCACTGAGATGAAATTTAAAGATGGAGAGGAAAATTAAATATGTCAAGATTTGTAGGAATTGATTTAGGAACTACTAATTCAACCGTGAGTGTAGCTCATAGAACGATTAGAAGTGAAATAGAAACAACAACTTTAGAAGTGACACAAACAGATGAACGGGGGGATTCTTTAATTCAAAATATTCTGTTGCCCTCTGTTCTTTATGTAGATCCTCAAAATATACCGTATGTTGGAAAGTTCGCAAAAAAAATGAGTGGGGTTTTTCCGTCTTCTGTTGTAAAAGAAGCCAAACGTGTTATCGGACAGGATAAAGGGTGGATAATTAATGATATCAGAATACGACCAGAAGAGGTTTCTTCATATGTTCTTTCATCCTTAAGAGCACAAGTGAAAGACTTTTATCCAAATGAAGAAATCGACAGCGTGGTAATTACAATCCCTGCAAACTTTGACTTTCAACAACAAAATGCCACCAAGACAGCTGCTATATTAAGCGGATTCAGTGAGGAGGGGATTCATATGATCCCTGAGCCAACGGCTGCCTTAATCGATTTCTTAAATGAAGAAGAAAAGCTAGATCCGACTGACAGGAGAATTGATTTTTCATCAGGTAAGAAGAACTTAATGGTCTTTGATTTGGGAGGCGGAACGTGTGATGTATCTATATTACAAGTTTCTGGACAAGAAGGTGGAAAGCTAGATATACAGGAAATTTCAATTTCTCAATATACTGATCTTGGGGGAATGGACTTTGATACAGAAATTATGAATGAATTATTACGTAGAGTTGTTAAGGAATCAGGACTTTCGGCGAAAGCTATTGCTCAAAAGTTCGGAAGAGATGTGGTAATACAGTTGTTATCCAACCTAACTGATATTGCTGAAAAGGCAAAAATGAAGTTTAGTACCAGCATTGAGTCAAAACTAAGGATAGAAGGAATTGAATATTTCGAGAACAAAGATCAATTCGATAATATTTCTTTCTCAGCAGCACTTCCAGGTACACTTCCTTCAGAGCTTGTAACAACGTTTAAATTAACCAAAAAGGATTATGACACTATAATTAATAAACTATTGTTTGCTGAAGGTAATCAAACCAAAAATATTGAAACGCCAATTCGTAGCGCTCTTGAAAATACAATATTGGGTCCAATGCAACTGGAAGATATTGATGCAGTATTTTTGGTAGGTGGAATGACTTATTACCAAACGATCCAAGAACGCATCTATGACATTTTCAATCGCCGAATTAAGCCGCTCAAATCATCCAACCCAATGACTTCAGTTAGTAGGGGAGCTGCTGTTTATCATTATCGGATTAATGAGATTTCCTTAAAAGGAAATAAAGAATATGTATCGGATAATAAAGACAGACAAAATGTTATTGGAAATACAGTTCCTAATAATATCTATGTTGATATCGTCGGGGGTGATCCAGTTGCTATTCTTGAAAAAGGAACCAAATTACCCTTTGAGCGCATCATTCAAGATAAGTTTATTGTTAATGGTCCGAGAGATATAAAAACGGTGAACGGAATGCAACTGGAACTTTTCTCAGCTCCCTTTGCTAAATCTATACATGTTAAAAAATTGAAATCTGCCATAATCGAATTTAAAAAACCTGTAGAAATAAACTCGAAATTAGTGTTAAAAGTAAGTTGCAACACTGAAAGAGAAGTTGCTGTAAAGGCTTGGCTTGAAAATGATGAAACGGAAGTGATCGACGTGAATATTGGATCACATGAGTTTACGGAAGAAGAAATTAGAGAACTCCAAGAACGTCAGGCAACGTTAAATAAAAACATTCGACAAAGGGAGATGAGACCAGATGTCACTATTTGATCGGATGTCTGATGAAGTGCTAGATAAACTGAATAGCTTGAAAAAGGAGATCTCACCATCAGAGGAATATAGGGAAAAAAATGTATTGAGCGATAAGGAAGAGGAGGAATTAAAGGAAGAGATTTTAAAACAAATTGAAATAGAAGAGCAAGAAAACGAAGCGGAATTTTTAGATTTTATGACAGGGCCAAGTTCTTTAAATGAGAATAAAGGTGTTGTTGAAGTTGAGTATTACGGTAATCTAGGTTACGTAGATATTTCATTTGAAAGCCTTGATGAAAACATTACTGAGTCTGAATATCAGACTATTTTGCAAGCAATTGAAAATATTGCATATCAGACTAACAGAGAATTATGGAAAGAATCTGTAAGAATCATAGAATCTTTTGGAGAGAGGTCAATCATTATTCTATTCAGAGAATGTCGTAAGTTTGACCTATCTGATGATAAAATCAAATCACTTATCATTCAATTGCTTAATCGATTGACGAACAGAAGTTTGAAGGGTAGACGTATTATTAAAGCGATTTTAGAAAAAGCCACTATACGTCAACATATTAATTTCGCAATTTTGGTTGCTGGTTCCATTAGAGATCAAGAGTCTGTTAGTGGATTGCTAAAACGCATGTCAGATCCAGAATATTTCAAGGGAAGCTTAGATGCCTTGTTAAATATAGCGAAGAAAGAGTCTATTCCAGATATTTTCAATGAAATTAATAACCTCGATTTAAGGCGGACTGATTTAATTGAACATGCGATAAAAAATGCTTATAGATTTTCAGAATTTGGAACAAGTGCTGTAAAAGTTATCTTTGAACTTTACATTAAAAATGAAAAATATCCTTTGGGACCGATTTATACAACCGCACTTCGTTCATTTCAGGAAGATGCTATACCGATGCTAAAAAAAGTGTTAAATGAGACAGACGACGATAACTTACTGATTCCTATTTGTCAGACACTAGGCTCACTAAGAATGACTCATTCAACAAATGTATTGGTTCAGGCACTTGAAGAATTTCCAGATAAGAAGCGTGCTATTATTCGTGGTTTGAGTTATACAAGAAGCGAAGGTGTTCTTTCATATGTGTTATCGGAGTTGAAAACCTCCAATGACCTTAAGGTAAAGCAAGAGTGTTTATTGACTATCGGATTTATAGGTAACCGCAATCAAAATGTCCAAGAGCAAATAAAACCTTACTTAAATAACAAAAATTCCATGCTTTATTTAGAGGCTCTTAATTGTATGGTTTCACTTGGGAATGAGGAGTCCTTTTTAAAGTATGTCAGTTTGTTAGTTGAAGGTAGTGAGTTTGAAAAGCGTACATTACAGAGACATGTTGCAAAATTACAACCTTACCAACACAAAAAGTTAGCGGAGAGTTTATTAACTTTATCAGATGAGAAATCTCTGTTTATTATTTGTGGATTACTACAAGCCAATGTACTAAATTCGGATATAGGGCCAATCATAATAAAAAGATTGGATTATGCAAAGCTGCCAGCGCTTCGAATAGAGATTTATAAGTTGATTGGTAAACATGTGAATAAGAAAAAAGAGTTGCTCCCCCAAGAAGTACTTTATGATGCAAAAAGAACTGAAAGTGATGTTCGAGTCGTCCGAGAAATAGATCATATTATTAGCTCAATGAAGAAAGAACAAGGAAGAATAACAATCAATCGAGAGACGAGGGAATAATATGAAAAGAAAAACAGGGTCCTCCGTTAAAAAGAACCCATATATTTCTATGGATGGCCTATATGGTATAAAAGATGAGTTGCTTGATGCTGCTCTGCTCTATCATTTTTCAGATCATGAAATTTCTCAAATCATTTACGGAAATGTTTCTTTGTTAAGAGCTATTAAAATTTCAAAACTTGACCTGAGTGGTAATAAAGTTGATAGTGTTCTCCTTCGTGAAAAGTTAAGTCAAGTCCTAAGCAATTATTACGAATTATACAATAAATTTGTGAATTCATATTTGAGTTACATGGAAAACACTTTGGATATTATTGCAAATAAAACAGATCGTACAATTGATGAAGTGGTACGAAATATCAAAGGGATTTATGAAAAAAATGTAATCCCAACACATACTACTATTAATATTCTTCGGTTTTATAAAAATGGATTGCATAAACAATTACTCGTTGAATTATTTGTTGATCAACATCCTGAATCGATTTATAAAGAATTAATTTCCAAACAAGTTTTATCTGTCGAGGATAAAAAGCTAAACAAATCACAAGTTAATAACAGTCCCAAAAAAGAAGGTGGGGATTTGAGCCGTAATAATTTTGAGTATTTGCATGATACTTCTGATGATGCTAAAGAGATAGACTTACCAAATGACCCCAGAGAGATCGTTGAAAGTGCAATTCGAATGTTAGAGCATGCATCAGAAATGTATAAAGAAAAAGAGTCAGATGGGGAGTATAAAGATCTCTATGATAACTTGCTAGAAGAACAGAATGAATTAAAAGTGACAATTGAAAACCAGTCCCTAAAATTAAGAGATCTTGAGAAGCTCATAAAATCTAATAATAAACAAATTAAAGGATTTACTTCTGAAATTAATCAATTACAGATGAGTAATACTCGATTAAATCAGAATTATGAGAATCAGTTAAAGGAGCAGGGTAAGATTTCGCAAACTTTAGGCGAGACGAGAAAAGAGCGTGATACATTACAGGCCGAAAATGACACTCTTACCCGCAAAATTAATAATTATGAGAAAGAGACAAATACGCTTCTTATTGAACGGGAATCAATATTCCGTGAGGAATCAAACAAACAACTTCAGTCCTCTCAACTGGATTTACGTCAAGTACAACAAGAACTCGAAGATATTAAGGATAAAATGAATATTGAAAACAGTAATAATTTAAAATTAATGCAGGAATTACAGCAAGCCCTCTCTCAGATAGATAGATTAAATAAGGATTACGAATTGCTTTTATCCGAAAGAGAAGAATTGCTTCGAGTAAAAACCTTATCAGAATCAGGAGTACAAGGGGAAGAGGAAACCAATTTGGATTTTGAATGGTTGGCGAAAGAATTTAATTATGATAATACCCCAACCTAAAAATTTAGCTATTGTTGAGATAAGGTCTTAAATTTCCATAAGTAATCATTGTATAAATTAGTATTTAAAGAAGCACAAAAAACGTAATAAACGTAGTGCTTCTTTTTTTGTTGAAGTGATTAAAAAAATTACATATCACTTTTAATTTGTACGGTTTGGTATTTCCTATCGAATGTCACTTTAAATTAAGATAAAGAATATTAATATGAATAGATAGCGGTGTATTACAAAAATCAAAGGAGAAATAAATAAAAATGAAATTAGCTTTTGAGAATTGGTTAGAGACACAATACATTGAGGATGAGGCAAAGGAATTTTTGGAAGAGGCTATTTTATGTTTTAAAGTTTCAGCATACCGTGGTGCTTTTATGTTGTCCTATTTAGCATTTCAGATAATAGTTAAACATCGATTGCTGCGTGCAGAACAGCCAGCTGGTATATCCGATTCAACTTGGACAGAAATACAAGATAATCTTAAATTAATAGATAAATGGGATATAGAAGTGAACGAAGTAATAGCTTTCGATAATGACGTAGAAAAGAAAAAAGTTAAGCCTAAACCTTCGAAACAAGCATTTCTAATATATAGAGATATACGAAACGAAGCAATTTTTTGGAAAAATAAGCGTAATGCGTGCATTCATGCAAAGGATATAATTAGTTATCCTCAAGTAGAAGCTCTATGGATGTTTATACAAAACCATTTAGGGAAGTTTATAGTTGATAGTGGAGTTGAAGGATTTGTTGAAGTAGCAAGGCGTCATTTTGATCCAACATGTGCTGAGTACAGCAATGACTACACTTATTTAGTAGATACGTTACCCAGTGTTGCTCACTTCGATCAGAGTAACGAATTGTTTAAAAAATTATTTCAAAAAATCCCCTTATCTCATTATGAAAACAACAGAGTCACACAATTTTGGATTGATTTATCTGAACATACAGATCCCAATACACAAACAAAACTATTACAATTTCTTGAGAATAACCAGAGAGAGTTCATGAACATAATATCTGTAGCTCCTGCAATTATAAGAAAGTTCTCAGGAAACGATGGCTTTTTAAGAGTGTTTTGGAAAAATAACTTTACGAGGTTTTGCAGAATATCAAGAAACTCGAGTGCAGTTTTTGAAATTGTAGAATGGTTGTTTAAAAATAATAAAATTCCACAGGATGAAATCGAGTCCTTTTGGACAAATCTAATTACCGAAGATATCTTTTTATTCATATCTAAATTATCGGATGAAAGTTTATTGATTTTAAAAAAATACAAATTTTTCGAAATATATGAAGGCTATATTCTAGCAGCTTCAAGTGATAAATGGAACTATCAATTTTGGTATGATCAAACAAGTAAGTTACCTTTCTACATTAAAAATGCAGAATTAAATTCAGTTGTTGTCAAACATATCAATAAAGTCTTGAATAATGTTAATACCAGCGGAACATTTGGTTCTGCGATAAAAGGTACCTTACAGGAAAATGAATTGCAAAAAAATAAATTTAAGGAACTATGCTCAGAAATGGGCGAAACTTTTTACTATGATTATTTATAAATAATTTAAGGATTAAATTGGAGTTCCTGTTATTCTAATTAGCACATAAAGCCCAGTGGATATTAACTAAGGATTTTGCCCAATCTCGTCTTTATGTTCCTGACCCGTAGGAAAGACTATCTGCCCTGAATTAACTAAGACAGTATAGCGCCATCATCTTAGAGCCGACTTTCTCGGCTCCTATTGTATTTAGTTGTAAGTTTTTTCCTTTTTTTTAAATTATTAATGGTTAAAAAACTTGAGATCGTTTACGATAAAATCTTTTCTTGGATAGGAATTTACACTATATAAAAATTCGACTGCTTTACTTTGGGCATTCGGAAACGAAGAAGCTTTGTAGAACGCAAGAGCTTTTTTTCGATGAAAGTGAAGTGAAGCGTGAACTTGGTTTTTGCCGAAAGGCTCCACTCGATAATGACTTGGAATTGCAGAACTGGAATAAAGGGGTTTCTCATTGCCGATGCCAAACGGCTCCATCATCATATGGTGCTCAAAGAGTTCATCATCAAATCTCTGGATAGGGAGTTCATGATGATACATTTTAGAGGGCTGGATGATGGCTTGTTTTCGAGCAGCAATTTGAATCGCAGCTGTAAAGGAAGGAAGCTGGTTGAGCTCTAGCGAAAGCCCTGCTGCGGCCTGATGCCCGCCAAAGGTCTTTAGATATTGGCTACAACTTTGAATGGCGTCCACAATAGAAAACGACGTGTTTGAAACCGACCGTGCAGATCCCTTCCCACGATCCGTAAACACGATGGTGGGCTTTTGATATTTCTCTGTAATTTTAGCGGCTAAAATTCCAATCAAGCCTTCATGTAGCTTATCGGCTACAACAATCAGATCTTGACTATGGAGGTGTAGCCTCTGAATGGTCTCATCAACTTGTCTAAATTGGACATCCGTTAGATATTTTCGCTTTTCGTTTAGATCAATCATAAAAATGATCGCATCTTCATGACTTATTTTCTCTGCTAAGAGCTTAACCGCAAAATTAGGATTACCGATGCGCCCAACCGAATTGAATATAGGAGCAATCAGAAAAGAGAGGGTGGAGCTATCAATATTTGAAATCCGTAGAAGCTGAAATAGTTTCTTAAATGGTTCTGAAGGATCGTTATTCATTTTATAGAGCCCTAGTTTCACAAGCGTACGGTTTTCGCCCACAAGCGGCATTAAATCGGCGACCGTCCCCAGGGCTACAAGCTCCAGATACTCCCAGGCATGTTTATACCAATCCAGATCTTTACGCACAGCAAACAGCGCCTGAATAATTTTGAAGGCCACCCCAACTCCGCATAGGTGGGTACAAGGATAGGTGTCATCTTTTCGTTTTGGATTGATAAAAGCATAGCATTTAGGGAGTTCACCCGTGATCTCGTGATGATCCGTTACAATAACATCGATTCCCTTGGCTGCCGCAGCGGCTAAAGCCGCATGCGAATTAGAACCGTTGTCTACTGTGATAATTAGTGAAGGATTCTCTATTGCGATTTTCTCGATAGTTTCTACTGAGAGCCCATAACCCTCGGCGCGGGTGGGGACTATCACTGAAACACTACCTTTTAAATTGCACAACGCACGATAAAGAAGCGCACTGGATGTCATTCCATCCGCATCATAATCGCCGAAAATACTAATCCGTTCGCCGTTCATAATAGCCCTATAGATTCGATATACGACTGTTCTCATTTCTTTGAACAGAAATGGATCATGGAGATCCGCTAAACTGGGATAAGCATAGGAATAATATAGGTCTTCATTTGTAATCCCACGAGAGAGGAGAATCTTCGTTAAATAAGTGGGAAGTAAGAATTGACGGGAGTAATACTGGATTAATCCCGTAGAAAAGCGTGTATCCTCGTGTAATTTCCACTGCAATTACAACACCTCCACTAAACGGTATTACCATTCAATATTCATAATAAACATGAGAAGAATTTATACAAATTATTCTCTTTTATGACCAATGAATTAACAACTACGAAAATAAGTAATAAATAATATATAAATGTGATACTAGCTGTCCTCTTGTATCAATTGTTGGGAAAGGTAGTATCTATTAATTATAATAATAGATAGCCAAGCGCCCAATCTTCAAAGCGTATGGTATAACCCAGTAATATACTCTATGTAAATATAAGACTTATATTTGAATCGCTTGCTGCAAAAATAACCTGGCGTACAACAACCGAGGATGCTTCAGTAAATATTATTATTTTTCTGAAGTTGGACTTATACCATGTAAAGAGCCTATTCGATAGGCTCTTTATTTTTTTGAAATTGAAAATGTTCAATTGCAGTTTTTATACAGTATTCTATAGAAAAAGAGGTTTTTGGCCTTTTGGATAGAATTGTCTTGTAAAGATGTATATTTTGAGAAATCCTAAAGAAAAGATTGGGGGTTGAAAATGTACATACAGAATATTCGCGATGCTATTTTTAACTTAAGCGATGAAGAAGAAAAGATTTTCCTTAAAAAACTAAGAAATATATTGAAATTCCAATACGGAAAAGACGTGAGACCTAAGACACTTAAAGGTCGTGTTTTGAAATTTGTACACGGTACAAAACCTAATAGTGATTATCTTGAAGCGTATTTACTAACTTTCGATGAAATAAAACAAAATGGAGCTGTAAATGCTCTTCAAGGAGAAAAAATTGATTTCCCACAAACCTGGAGGGATTTACTATTCCTTTCTAGTAATGCTCAACCATTGCCCCCGAATATAATTAAACATTTGGATGAGGAAACAGTTCAGAAAGAGCTGAGAGATATGTTTCATAATTCTGTAATGCACTGCGAAAGCAATAATACAGAACAGTTTTTTCAAAATCTCTATGCCTTTAACTTTTTCCTGAAAATTCATAAATAATCCTCTGTTATAAATAATGTAATCCCTAAATCACAATGGTTTAGGGTTTTTTTGTCTTTATGTGTTTTGGAGATCACATTTTATGGACATAAATGAAATATGAGGTCATTGGCAGGGAATAATATGGACTTTTTTTGAAAATTCATCACCCAAAAAAGAAAAGAAAAGATTATTAAATCGCATTATGATATGTTTTTTGGATAATCTTTAGGTTGGAAAAATATTGGAATGCAATTGCTTGGAATAACGTTTAATATGCTGTCATAACCAGAAGGATTTAAAGATTATTTACAGGCACATTAAAAGACCAAGAGGTGACAACATGCAAACGATGACTACAAAAAATAAAATCAAAGCGAAACTAGGACAAGGGGAAGGAAAGAATTATAAGCCATGGACCACAGTTCGAGATTTTGCGGGGAGCAATTCGCAATCGGGAAGAGTTTTGGGCTGGAAAACAGAGCGAATTCATCACTTTTTATCTCAATTAGAGCGTTTTTATTTCTATATCTTAGAATGGTCTGATAATGTGAGCGACATCCGCGAAAAATATCCCCTCTCTCTCGACAAAACACACGATTTGTCTGTAGCGCTGAATATAAAACATCCAAGCGACTCTAAAACAAAAGAACTTCTGGTTATGACAACAGATTTTGTTATCAATGTTAATCAAGATGGAAATGATCGGATGATTGCACGAACTGTTCTTCCTTCCAATCAACTCGCCTCTAAACGCACCATTGATAAGCTAGAACTAGAACGTATGTATTGGTTTGAACGAGATGTAGATTGGGGCATCGTTACTGAAAAAGAAATACCTAAAGAAATGGCACAAAATATTGAATGGTTTCATGGATGTCGGCAACTTGAAGGTTCTCCGTTTAATCAAAATCAACATGTGTTAGAACAAATTGAACCTACCTTATATAAGGAAGTGATTCATCCGAATGGGTACTCGCTATCAGAAGCATCGCTAAGGGTTGATGAGATGCTTGGACTTGAAATCGGGTCATCTCTATGGGCTGTTCAGCATTTTATTGCTACTAAGAGATGGAGTATTGATTTGAACAAGCGGATTCACCCTTCAAAGTGTATTTATGTTGAACGAACTGAGATGCAAAATAACAAAGGGAAGGAGAACAATGTTTCATGATAGCCGTGGGTATGCTGATTGAATGGGTTGAAACGGAGTACATGGAACGAATACTTTGGATCAATCCTAGTTATACAGAATGCTACGTAATTCGGCTTAATTCACCCTTTGAGGAACAGGTGTTTTTTCCACATTTGCGCCAAGTTGAGGCTATTTCAAGTGCCTTGAATGAGGATGCAGCAATAGTACGGCAAATTGATCCTTATGTAAGATTTAATGTTTCTTCACTATCTTCAAGTACAGTAAACCAGGAAGAAAATAATAAAGCTTGGGAGCTAATAAAAGATTTGGTGGTTGATGAGCCAGACATATACAATGAAAAGCTTCGGTGGGCAGCAATATGTGATCATATGAAGTTAAGTGGGGCGACGGCAAAGACATATTATAAATACCTTCGTCGATATTGGGCTGGTGGTAAACTGATCAGTGCCGTATCACAGGCCCATTTTCGTAAGGGAGGGAAAGGAAAAAAGAAAAGCCATAACGGAAATAAGTTAGGAAGGCCATCCAGGCTTTCTAAAGGGATTAATGTACCTGCAGGTGTTAATATTACTGAAGATATTGAGCGTATCTTTGGCTTATCAATAAAGCAGTTTTATCTTCCAAAAAAACGAAAATCTTTACCGAAATCCTATGATGAGATGATTGCAAAATATTTTAGTGTAGGGGATTTAAAAGATAAAGAGGGAAATAAAATTCCCTTACTGCCACCAAAAGAAGAACTGCCTACTTTCGCTTCATTTAAAGCGTGGTATTACAGAACATACAATGCGCGAGAACGATCGATTAATAATGAGGGAATGCGTAAACATAATCTAAAACGTCGTGCTGTACTTAACTCGGCTATAGATGAACACTTTGGCCCAGGCTCGATATATCAAATCGATGCAACGATTGGGGATGTATATTTAGTATCTCGATTTGATCGTACGCGGCTCATTGGTCGCCCCGTTATCTACGTCGTGATTGATGCATTCAGTAGGTTAATTGTTGGAATGTACGTGGGATTAGAGGGACCGAGTTGGACGGGCGCTCGCATGGCGTTGGCCAACGCATTTGAAAATAAGGTCGATTATTGTAAGCAATACGGGATCTCCATCAATGAAGAACAGTGGCCTGTTCATCATCTACCAAAGGCGATTATTGCCGATAACGCGGAACTGAAAAGTAAAGCTTCGGATAATGTAGTGGGTGGTCTCCATACCCCTCTTCTCAATGCTGCACCTTATCGTGCGGATTGGAAGCCTTACGTAGAACAAATGTTTAATCTTCTAAATGTAAAGGCTATTAAATGGCTTCCAGGAGCGGTGCACAAACGACAACGTGAACGTGGGGAAAAAGATTATCGATTAGATGGAAAAATGACTTTAGATGAGTTTACTAAGTGCATCATTGAAACCGTGCTAGAGCACAACCTGGAGAAGTATATGGATTACTATGAAATGGATAAGGACATGATTGCTGCTCATGTTAGTCCCTATCCAACTGATCTTTGGAATTGGGGGATTCCACATCGTGGCGGAGGGCTTCGCACATTTCCATCAGATTTTGTTCGCTTTCACCTTATGCCTAAAGATGAGGCAACCGTTACACGTGAAGGCATTAGATATGAAGATATGTATTATTCTTGTGAAACTGCAATTAGAGAAGCATGGTTTGAACAAGCTGCATCAACAGGAAAGTGGAAAATTCAGATTTCCTATGACTTTAGAAGTACGGATGTCATTTATATTCAAGCCAAGAATAGACAAGGATTCGAACGCTGTGAACTAACAGGGCGTTCAGCGAGATACAAGGGAACGACGCTGGAAGAGGCCAGAGATTATAATGAAATAGCAAAAATAAACAGAGAACTTTCAGGCACGCGAACACAACAATCTAAGACGGAGTACAGCGCTAAACGTAATGCCATTATTGACGAAGCTACCCAAAAGACTAATGCGGAGCTTAATCGATCAGATAAAAGCAACACGGCAAGAACTAAAGAAATTCGAAATAATCGACGAGAGGAAAAAGAAGTTAATCGGGAGACAGAAAAATTTGATATTGGAAAGAAATTATCTTCTCAAGACATAAGCAAGGTAATTGAATTACCGCGCAAAGAGGAAGATACAAATGACATTTTACGTCCAAAAACGAATAAGCGTGATACATTCTTAAATGTATTGGAGGGCCTCGATGAATGATATTAAAAAACAAATTTTAGCAGATGGGACCCATGCATTTGTCGGAAACAGAGCTATAGCAAGATATACAGAATCGCTAGACCCTATGCATCAGCATAATGTATATATTGCTGCGCTCCCTCCAATTTTAAGCACGAAAGAGGCGGCCGTTCAGCTTCGGCTTGAACCTGCGTATTTGGAATCCGAACGTGAACAGGCGCCTGAGTACCGTCAACATGCTGTCCAGCGCGTTTCCAATTTAATTCAGCCTACTCCTAACCAGCTTGATTTGCATCAGAGAATCTCTAGGGTGATTAGGGGAGGCTATGTCACGCGTAATCCACTTTCTGCGGAGTGGACGAAACAACTACGCTCCGCATATCCAGAGTTAAAGTGGGATGGGGAGGATGATTACACGAAGCCTGTACTTTCGTCAGCGGCGACTGGGTTTAGTATTGTGGGGACCAGTGGAGTTGGGAAAACAAAATCGGTTGAACGTGTATTAGCGTACTACCCTCAATTAATTGTACACCATGAATATAACGGTCATAGGTTTGAACGTCACCAGATTGTATGGTTGAAACTTGAATGTCCGTATAACGGATCAATCAAAGCGCTCGTCTTTAATTTCTTTCAATCCGTAGATGTCATTATGGGTACGGATTTTTATAGAAAGTTTTACAAGAGCAGACGCTCTGCTGATGAGCTTCTACCTGAGATGTCGCTCATTGCCTCTTCGTTAGGTCTTGGAGTTTTGGTCATTGATGAAATTCAGCGACTAAACAAAGCAGCCAGTGGTGGCGCCGAACAAATGCTTAATTTCTTTGTCAAGCTAAATAATCAAATTGGAGTCCCTGTTATACTAATTGGCACCCACAAAGCCCAGCAGATTCTGACCAAGGAATTTGCGCAGGTACGACGTGGATTGTCGCAAGGAGAGATGATATGGACCCCTTTATCCGTAGACGATCGTGAATGGGAGATGTTCATTAAAAAGCTTTGGAAGTATCAGTTTACCAGTGAGTATACGCCTTTGGACGATTCTCTTAGAGATATGATGTATGACCAGTCGCAGGGTATTGTTGATATTGCTGTTAAACTCTTTATGCTTATCCAATGGTCCTTAATTGGTTTTGCAGAGGTAGAGAAAATTACACCTCAACTGATTAAACAAACTGCTAAAACACATATGAAAACGGCTCAACCGATCCTTGATGCTCTTCGAAATGGTGATGAAGAAAAATTGATTACCTACGGGGATGTTATTCCGCTAGAGGCAGATCTTCTCAATAATTTTTACCAAAATCAGCGGGGAAAACTGGTTGTATCGGGTCGCATGAATACTCTTGCTATGCAGCAAAAGCTGGAGAGCGTGGAATCTGTTGGTGAAGCGGATGAAGAATTGTTAGTGATACAAATTGCGATGAACCTTGTCAATATGGGGGTCGAACAAGAATTAGCAAAAGCATGTGCAAAAAAGGCGCTCGACAGAAATGGTGCTAGTCATGACATTAAAATAGCGATGTGGGATGCTTTCGAATTGGTACGAGTTTCAAAAGAAGAACAGAGTCAGCCCAAGGTGGGAAGAAACCCGAAATCACGAGCCGATAAAAATGTGTCCTACTCCGACCAGGATTTACGAGCAATTTATGCTCAGGCATTGTCTGTACGGAAACCACCTTATGATGCATTAGGGGAAGCAGGTTACATTCGAAATGCATTGGAATTCTATGCGGTATAGGAGGGAAGCGAATGATCTTTGAGTTTAATCCTCATCCTGATGAATTGCTGTACAGTGTCTTAGCTAGATTCAATTTGGTTAGCCGAAATGTAATGATCGGTAGTAAAGAAACCGTACAGGATGCATTTTCAAGCAGAACGGCATCTGCCGTTTACGATTTACCAACAAGGCTTTCTATACTACACTCTAATCTCCCCGTGGGCACACATTTTACTCCCGAACGAATGATTCAAAATCTAACCTTGTATCGATTATATGCACCCTTTTTACCTCCTGATCGTGCTGAAAAGGTAATTGAGAAGATGAAGATGGATGGTGATGTACATACAACTATTGGTGTACTTGCTAGTCGTATTCCTTTCCTTTCTCATATGCGATATTGCCATGAGTGCATAGTCGAAGACTGTAATCAATTTGGAGAACCTTATTGGCACATTAGTCACCAAATTCCTGGGATACACATTTGTCATAAGCATTATTCGCGGCTTCTTACTAGTTCACTTCAAGTTTCGAGTCGAGAGAATAAACACGAGTTTATTGATATATCACAAGCGATTACTTCAGGGGAGGAAGTTAGTCAGGATAATCCCTCGGAACATGAGCGTTTTTTAGCCAATGCAGCGTATTGGCTATTGAGAAATGAACCACCCATTATTGGGCTAGAGGTGATCCGAGAAAAATATATCGCTTGTTTACAGCAGGAAGGTTATGCAAGTTTTTCAGGAAAGGTTCATAATGAAAAGTTTATGCGGTCTTTTGTAGGTTTTTATGGCCGAGATTTTCTTAGATCACTAGATTGTGAAGTGATTTATAAGGAACAAAATTGGTTATTGAAAATGGTTCGAAAACAGCGTGGAGCCGCACATCCGATTCAACATTTATTAATGATGCATTTTTTAGGGTTGAGTCCTGATATATTTTTTACCACGGAAATAAAATATCTTCCCTTCGGTGAAGGGCCATGGCCTTGCTTAAATCGAGGTGCAAGTCATGTCGGGCACGCGACCATTCGTGAAGTGAAGATAACACGGGACTATGATACAGGACTGCCTATGGGGACATTTTCTTGTCCTTGTGGATTTGTATATTCCCGCCGTGGGCCCGATCGGACGGTAGAAGATCGATCCCGAATCGGTGAAGTCAAAGTTTTCGGGAAAACGTGGGAGAAGCAACTGCTTAAATTGTCGTCAGAAGGTAAAACGATTACGAGTATCGCCTCAGTACTTGGTTGCGATAGAGGTACGGCTATCAAATACAAGAGAATATTGGCTGGGGGAGTTCAAGAAGAAGCTATTTGTGCACGAGAGGTGCCTGAGGATCGTGAGAGAAATAAGCGGAGAAAACGATGGCTCCAGTTGCAACAAATTCATCCCCTGGCCACCAGAAAAGAGCTTAGGGAAATGGCACCAAAGGATTTTGCCTGGCTCTATCGGCATGACAACCAGTGGTTGTATCAACAGTTACCTGATATAACGGTACCCCAAAAGTATTCAGATACTCGGGTGAATTGGGAAGCGCGCGACCAGCAGATGCTTATCGCCGCAACTACTGTAGTCGAAAAGGAGCTTTCAACTGAGGAAAAGCCTGAGCGTATAACCGTCAGTATGATTGGTAAACGAATTGCTGAACTGGGTGTTTTACAAAAACATCCAGAGAAAGTGCCTTTAACAACTGCATTTATACATCAGGCTGTGGAGACACTTGAAGAGTTTCAAATTCGCAGAGTTAAGTATGTAGCAGAGGAACTTCGCCGTGATAAAGAATTGGTGTTACAGTGGAAAATTGTTCGTAAAGCTGGTTTAAGGCCAGGCTTTTCGGAAGCAGTTACACAACAGATTTATCTAGAGTGTAAAAATATTTGATATGAAAACGAAAAGAATCTATGACTCTATAGGCTCTTTAAGGAGATTAGTTATAATCGTAGTATTTGTAACTAGACTACTACCTTATTATGGTAAGTAAAAAAAAGTATGAAATTAGTAGAAGTAAATTTACCATTTCCAATCTTTTTATAAGATCAGTATATTTTTTAGCAAAATATATACAAGTAAGAGCCTGAATTATTAAAAGTGCACGTATTATTATTAGTTCCATATAAATCACTTACCTCCCCCTTCATTTGTTGTATTATCTAAATAAATCTAATAACCTTTAGATTTTCTAAAATAATAGGGGGAGTATAAATGAATCCGCTGAAGAATTGGTACGAAAGAAATATATTGAAAATAATAGGAATAATGGGCATTTTATTTATTTGTTCTAGTTTTATCACTCTTATTCCTTCTATACACTCTTTTATAACTCCACTTTGGTTTATAGCCGTAGGGGCTTTAGCTCTTGTTTTTACGGCTGTAGCCGAATTAGAGAGCACGCAAGCTATTTGGTTATCATTTATATGGACTATTATTCTTTTTGCTTTTGTTAGAGGAAAAACGTTTAATACTGAAGCCATTGATAAATGGGCACCAATAATTTGTGATAGTATTGCTATTTTCACTTTAGGATTTAGTCTATTACTCATTTTTTACAAGCAAAAAAAAAAAACTGGAGAATGAAATTGAAATTTTAGAACCGAACAGAAGATTAAAGTTAGTTTTAGAGAAATTTATACATGGAAATAAAATATGGAATATGACTGATAGCGAGGTCAACTCCTTAATTGAGGACTTAATAAAACATAAGGTTTTCCCTCAGTAAAGTGAATATAGCAATTAACTTGAATCCTATAAAATTATGAAATGAAAGAGGTATTAAATGAGAGATGTAGTAATTGGAATCGATCCAGGAGGGCAAAACAAAAACGGAGTTGCATTGATTTTTCTTAAAGGAAATAAAATCATTGATGTTAAAACAAAGAACGAAAAGTCAGTAAATACGATTATTCGCTGGATCAGTATGTCTATCAGTTCTAATGACTCTGTAATAGCTATTGGAATTGATTCTTGTTTGTGGTGGTCAACTTACAGATGTGGTTGGAGGCCTATGGATAGGTATTTGAAAATGAAATACAAACTGGCTTATCGTAGTGTTTTTTCTATTAATGGGGCACGTGGTTCCATGCTTACTCAGGGCATTATGCTTGGAGACTTACTTTCAAAGAAATTTCCCAATGCTATAATTAATGAAACTCATCCTAAAGTTGCTTATTATGCTGAGACCAAAACAAAGTACACATTGAGTAAAAAGGCTCCTTCGAAAACAATGAATTCTTTTCTTATAAACAAAATCAGACATGTGGGAAACTTAAATAAATTTAGTAAGACATTTCTCCCGCAAAATTGCTCTGAACATGAATGGGATGCAATTTATTCTGCTTTATTTACGTTAGAGTATGGATTGCAAAAAAGTGTACCGAATGATTTAATCCGAAGCAAATTTAAATTGTATCAATTGTTTCCTGACCTAAAACCTCATTACTTTTGGGTTTGATAAATTCGGAATCTATTGAATTTTTATAAGGAATTAAGTGGAAGATTAAATGTTCATGTAGTACAATAGACCCAAGATATATAGGATTATTACCGAGAATAATTACTTTATTTTTTATAAATGTTAAGGAGTTGGATAATGTCGACGACTGTTTTTATTCTAAGTATAATCATCAGCTTTATTATTGGTTTCATTGGTTCCACTTCTATTAAAGCAATTAAGAAGAAAAATAATCCTCTTGAACATAGTGGACCTCAAGAAATTAAAGCATTAATGGAGATTGAATATCGTAAAGGTGTGGAAGAAGGCGAAAAGAAGGCCTTTGCAAAATTTACATTGATTTATGAACCATTTGTAGATATATCAGATTCTCTTCTGAAGAAAACAGCCGAAGCAGGGTATACCATGCAGATGTTTTATAATGGTCTTCCGCTTGGAGACCCAATGAAAAGAGTTACTCATCATGAAGAGAAGTACAAGGACGAAAATATGAAATACATACTTGATACAATTAACGGAACAATAAATAATTTAATGTTAGTTGCTGATCCGCTAGGAATTCCTGTAATCATGAATGAAAAACCAAAGATTGAGAAAAAGAAGGCGAAAACAGGATAATATCTTTTGACAATTCCTTTGAATTTCAATAATCATAGATCTCTGCCAGACGATATCAGGTGGCTATTCCTGATTACTCGCTTGGCATTTTCTTTTACTGATAAATTCTAGCTTAAGTCTACATTAAAGGATAAAAGGAGAAGAACCCATTGTAGTCAAAGAGGAGCCTTCAAGCAGGGAAAATCCCGAGCGTATATCCGTCAGTATGATTGGTAAACGAATTTCTGAGCTGGGTATTGTGCAAAAACATTCTCAGAAAGTGTCTTTAACAACTGCATTTATACAGCAGGCTATGGAGACTCTTGAAGAGTTTCAAATTCGTAGAGTTACGTATGTAGCAGAGGAACTACGTCGTGACAAAGAGTTGGTGCTACAGTGGAGAATTATTCGGAAAGCTGGGTTAAGGCCAAGCTTTTCGGAAGCAGTGGCACAAGAGATTAGACTAGAATGTATAAATATTTAAGGGTGCAAAAAAGAACCTATTGTCCTACAGGTTCTTTTTTTTTTGTAAGGATAAGGTATCGGTTATGTTAGAAATTATGTTTATTTTAGCTTACTTTATCTTTCTATTAGCGTTTGCAAAAAGAGGTAAAGAACCATAAGGAGCAAGTTGAGCGTTTCCAATCTTTTTATAAGGTCGGAACGCACTATAGCAAAATAAATACTGACGAGAGCTGCGATTACTAAAATATATCGAATTAATAATATTTCCAAATAAGTCACAAACACCCCTCCTTTATTTGTTGTATTATCTAAATAAAGCTAAAAGCATTTAAATTTCTTGAAATTTATAAGGAGGAATAGAAATGGGCCCACTTGATATTCGTAATGAAAGAAATAGATTGGACATTACCCGTGTGGTAGCAGTTGCATTTATGGTAATTGGAATACTTAACTTTATTCCTGTAGTTCATTCTATGTTATCGCCCATTTGGTTTATATGGGTTGGGGCATTGTCTTTGATTATTACTCTACTTGCTGAACTGGAGAATAGTCAGGCTATTATAATATCCATTTTATAATGGAAGCAAAATACGGAATATGACTGAAAATGAGGTCAACTCCCTAATTGAAGATTTAATAAAACATGAAATTCACCCTCAGTAAAGTGAATATATAAGTACTTAAATTTTTTGAAATATTTTATTGATTCTTCAAACCATTGGCGTATCTTTCAGCCTTATTTTGTGCTTTTTTAATGGCCACGGGTTATGATTTTGATGGTTTTAATACGGGGCTAAACGATACAGCTATCTTTGCAGTTCTGTTATTAATTATCTATAAGGGAGATAAAAGAGATTTACTTTAAAAAGGAAAGGTATTACAAACCTCCAATTAAGAGAAGGGGAGGGAAGTAATATGTTCAAAAAACATGTGTTATTTTTTTCGCTTTACATATTAGGTTTTAATGTTATGGCTTTATTTCTGGTCGAAAGTGCCTTTATGTTTTGGTTAGTCATTGTCCCTTCATTTTTTATCGTATTATTTTTTTTAGTGTTTAATTATTACATCATATACGTTCTCATAATTTTATCTTTCTTAATTGTGTTTTTCAATTTTGATAAAACAAACTATATTCCTTATCATAGTATTACTATATTAATAATTAATATGATTATTTTATTGTTTTTGATATTCATGGAAATTTAAAAAATACTACAAGAGTCAAGATAAGTAGGTAGAATTAATGAATCAATTCTTAGCAAAGGACATTATTTTGCTTAAAGAACAATGCCTAGTTATAAACTAAAAAAGGAAGGTAATTAACCTTCCTTTTTTCTATATCCGCTTAAATTCAATATGCACTTTTTTTGCGAAATCTGAAAACTTATCATCCATAATTGACCCATCAGGCCAGCGTTGTGTGAGCAGCAAAGCTGTAAATAAGTCCCTCATCATTAAAAATTCTTCTTCGGTCATTTCTAAATTTAACGTTGTTTTTTTATGACAAACAGGCATATCTTGCACCACCGTTCCTTTATTGATACTATTTAATAGTAAAATACCTATAAAAATCCTGCTTGGTAAGGAGAAATATTTTATGAGTGAATCCAAGAAATTCTCGGACTTGGTGGACGAATTTGCACGTGATGTGAATTTAAAATTGATGGAAAACATTGAATACACTTTAGATGATATTCTTCCTACGATTAAGAAAATTAAAGAATTTTTAGTAGAAGATCGTAACATTAACTGCACAATTGAAGTAGTAAAGTCATCGCCTGATCACGTTCGTCTAATCGTCAAAAATTCTATAAAAGAATTTAGAACGTGTGTTATTCCATCTGAAATTATTGGAAAGAAAGTTCCCCGCAATCAATTAGAGGAAGAAATCTTTAATCATTTGGTGAAAAACTGGGGAAGGATTTAGATAGCGAGTGCTTTTGTTCGTTATAGTTTAGATAATTCTTAGCGCGTTATAAACTCTCCCGATTAACAATTTAATGAATGTTTAGTAATCTAACCTTCTATTCTAAAAAATGCAATGGACCTTCTGATAATTACATTAAAGATCATCATGCAAAATAAAAAAACAAGCTCATATTACCGCTTGTTTTACTTCCCACTTCTATTTAACTTTATATTTGAGGGGTACTTTCCACTTTTATTTAACCGATTATCCATATACGATTGGAAACCGCTTTATGCATGCGGGATCTCACTTCCCATTATTATTTAACGGAATCATAAATGATGAAGTTTATGTATATGGATGAATCAGGTAAATATATCTTATCAAGGCGAGAACCAATTTTCATTTTCGGAGGATTATTGATTGACCGCAACAGAATATTTGAAGCCTTAGAAGTGTTCAAAGAGATTCATGGTAAATTAAAAGAACAGCTTAAAAGTAAAGCTAATTCAAGTATACCGAAAGAAGAACCAGCTAAAGTTTCTAAAAAAAAGAGACGAGGAGAAGAAGAAGGGAAAGAGGAGAATCATCGCAACACTCTGACTAAAAGCGATCGGATTCATATGATGTTCGAAAACTTTGAATTTCATGCGTCTGTTATGTTTAAGCGTTCAGATAACGTAAGAGATGACGAAATTACTTCGGAGAACCCTTGGAAGTTTCTTAATGATAGCGAACTGCCCAAAATACTTCGAGAGTTACTCAGTAGTCTACAACCGTATGTGGAAAAGATATATATGTTTAAGGTGACTGGGGAAGAATACAAAAGGTATTGCGATTCAATTGGTGAGAGAGCAACAGATGATAAATTATGTAAAGATATGGTTGACTTTATATTGGATGAATATACAGCAGTTTTAATTGAACAAGAAGTAATTGGAGCTTTAATACCAGATCGCCTTGATAAGAGAATGCGAAAACAATTTGTTTCTTCATTAGCTAAGAATCATTCTGAGAGTCCTATTTGGTTGGAGCCCATTACTGTGGAATCACACTCAAATGCATTTACTCAGTTAATTGACGTAATTACATATATCTATCGTATGTATATACTAAATGATAATTCAAAAATAAGTTTTGAAGCTCTTCGAAAAATATATTTAAAATATTTAAAGGACGTAACAGAAGAAATGGATTTAATTGATTATCTAAAAAGAGGATAATCCCTACTATTGACAAATTGCAATAGTATAGTATATTTATATTAAGACACTTTCTCTTAGGGATATGATTTAATAATCAAAGGCCCTCAAGTTTTAGTGGAATAGGAATAGGGATGGTCGGCTCCGACGTTCTGATTTTCTGATTTTTTTAAAATTAAGGTTCTACATTTGTTTATTTGGTTATACTATATAGTGTAGTCAGGTGGTCGGCACCGATGCTTGACAACAAGAAAGGTCTCCACGTATCTAGACGTGTGAGTCCTTTTTTATTTCATAATTAAATTTCACTTAAGGCTTACATATCTTACATATCATATAAATACATCGGCAAAGCTAATCATTCTGTTTCATTGATTATTGGTATCGTTCAGATATTACAAATGAGTATGTAATGTGGAGTATCAAACTTATGGGATAAAAAAATAAGCCACGCGTGAAGGCTTATCTCACTTCCCATTTCTATTTAACGTTTTATTTAAGTGCTACTTCCCACTTTTTTTTAACCAATTACAAATGCATGATGGGAAAGTCCTTTATAAATGAGGAAGTTCACTTCCCATTATTATTTAACGGAATCAACAGTTGTTTGACTAATTACATTAATGTGTTGTTCTGAACATTAAAGTATTGTTTTGAGTAACAAAATTGCAATAAAATGAGTGTGGAACAGCAACACTGACATCTAGAGCCGTCCTGAAAATACAGGGCGGCTTTATCTTTTTTTTTATATGGGGGAAGATGATCTCACAAGGCCGACTTAGTGAAATTGAGCAGGGAAAGACTAAACCCTCTGCCGAAACTCTAAAAGAATTAAGGAAAGAAATTAATGTTGATTTAAACTGGTTATTCGACGAGGATATTTAATTTTGTTAATATGTTGATGGTGTGCTACCCGCGTACGTTCTTTAATAGGTAATTGGAAATGGAATATAATGAGGAGGACGCAGCCCAAGCGAAGGCGCGGGAGCGTTCTTTTTATTAAACTAACGGGAGGATATCCCTCAATTCAATGTTTTAAGTACGGCAGCATAACGAAACAGTAGTTCATTAGCGTTCGAACCAAAACAGTGAGATACAGACAACTGAAGCACGGATGAGTCGGAACGAAACTATCATACGGACGAAGATCCTGTCAGGCAGCATATCTGACCTCCACCTCATGGACAGGTTGAATGAAGGAATGTGGGAGCTAGGCTGTGAGACTTGGGAGGGTTGACCTCCATGAGGAATGTGGAGATCCATAAGTGCAACCATACTTTTCCTAGATAACCACTTTCTTCAGGGTGTGGTTAAGGAAATGTTCTTTTGCGCTTTTCCTCATCCCAACATTTTCTTCGATTTCAACTTGATTCCACCATGAAGTCGTCTGCACTGAACGAATAAAATCAGAAACCTAAGATATTACGAGCATTCAAGAGAAAAGTGATTCCTCATAGAGGGAGAATAGTTTAACAAAGGACAGGATACCGAAGCACCTGTTCTTCAATAATTTCACCATACTTCGGCTACTCTTTGTAAGTGGATTGATCTGTGTCCATGTAGACTACACATTAAAAGACTTATTAGAACATAATATTACATAGAGGAGAATTGGAGATTATTGCGTAAGGAAATTAATATTATAGTAAACTGATGTTCACATGCACTTTAAAAGGTAGTATGATAAAATAAGGAAAATAATACATTATATAGTTTGATCTTTTCCTTTACGGACCTTATCCATTCGTTCAACATTTAAGTGAATATAATGTTTTAAAGTAGGAAATAATTATTGGTATAGAAAGGGCGGGATAATATGTTTAAAAAAATATATTTAATAGCCTTTGCAGTGACTATTATTTCAGGAGTGGCATTAATATCAAATTCAAAAGCAGACACCTATCCAGAAATGGAAACCGTAAATAAGACAGTTGAAAATCCTGTTAACACTAATTTTTCAACAAATAACGTAAAATCCGTAGAATCCGTAGAATCCGTAGAATCAGTAAAAAACGTAGAATCCGTAGAATCAAAAATCGCAAAAGGGTATTATAGTCAACTATATACACCTCATGGCATGTTCTTGCGAGCAGATAAACAAAGTATCTTTAAGGAATCGGAGATAGCAAGAAATTTAGATCAAATCGGGCCTAATACGAATCAACTAATTTTTGAAGGCGAGTTTTTTTTAAAAGTAGATGAATCAACATTTCTTAAATCGTATCCCAATTCGTTGATCTTAAATGAAACCTTAAATGAAACAGATGAAAACCCGATTAGACTGACGATGCTTCATTAAGCTAACTGGCAGGATGGTTTGAATATTCAATATACGGTATTATTTTAATTATATCGATAGTAGTACTTTTTATATGCATCGGATACATTCAGTTCCAAAGGATGGTTCAAAACAGTCAAACAAAATCATGAAGGTATAAGCCGCTGTAATGCGGCTTATACCTTATTTTGATGGAATTCACTATCAAGCTTATATATTTTGGCCTTCGGGTACATCATAAGATAATCGATTTACGGGTCGGATTAACAACTTTATCAAGGTGCTTTTCCATTACAAGAGGGAGGGATATTGTATCGTTCATAGGCCGGTGGAATAGTCGAAGAGGTAGGACCAGAAGTTTCAAAAGTGAAACAGGGGTTATCCCTTTCAATATTGTATCTGACTTCATACGAGCTAATATTTAACTACTGGCTACTCAGAAAATTGTAAGGTAATATCGCCGTTATTTGTATAAGCAGATAATTTTTTTGAGCCATTCTCTTTATTGGCAGGCAAATTGCTATCTCCTTTCTTTACCTTGCTTAAGATCGCGAAATCATCATATGACCCTAGAATAGAACCGCTAATATTTCCGTTTTTTGTTTCAAGGGTTATAGCCGTCCCTGCATTCAATTTGTCCAGTTGGATATTTCCGTTATTTATGTTTACTTCCACTGTCCCTAAAAACGCGATTGTTGGTAATACAATATTTTCATTTGATGTTTTTAATGTCAAATTTTTTAAAGTTGCATCAGGTATCCATACCTGAATAGTTCTGGTTACTTGCGAGTCTTTTCCTCCGATATAGTCGTTCCATTCCTTATTACTGACACTTACCATTGACAGTTCTTTATCATCAGATAGATCTATCTTGTAAAAATCTTTCTCACTTTCATAGTAAACAATATGAATTTGTTCATCTTTAGATTGGAGAATAGTTATTTTTTTGTCCTTTACATCAATTGTTAAGGTATCAATCTTTTGGGCAGGGATGATGTAATTTTTTTCCTCCATGGAAGTGGAGTGGGAGGAGCATCCTGCCAATGATATCAATAGTGTCACCAATATGCCTATAGTAGTTAGTAATTTTTTTGCAGTACTTTTCATTATAAAATGCTCCTTTATTAAATCATTTTTTTTTTAATATAGCTAGTCCTACGAATGCCAATCCTAAGCTTCTATGCAGAAAAATTGCGATATGCAACAAAGTATTAGAGTTGAACATAATAATCTTGAAAAAGTAATAAATGTCTTTAGAGGGGTTGACTGTGCTACCAGAAGGGGACTATCTGTGTGCAAACTGTACCGAAGAGAATAAGAATGCTGTATTACAAAATTTACTTGAAAGGGCAAAGACAGAATACGATGTGTGTCCAGATTTTGTTCTTCATAACATTATTGTGACTGGAATATTGCAGTGGGATTATCAGATACAACTGTTTATTAAGAAACGTACATGTTAGATTAAATACAAAGGAAAGGGTTTAGGAAAAGAAAATTGTTTGATTAAAAGTCGCTAATTTAGCGGCTTTTTTTGATTAAGGAAGCACGTTTCTTGCCCCAGGCTGAGGACAAGAACGTTATACTTCGCCGATTAGCTAAATATTTAACTATAGTTCAATGTTATCTATTTAGCTAACTGGCAGATTAACGCTATAAGTCTTAGGAATAGTATGCTTAAGTGAAAAAAGTATTTTCATGAATTCTCTAATGTGAATAAATACAAATTCCACTGCAGTTAATCCATTTTCTATACATATTTTTAATAGTACATTGAGGTAAATAAAGTGATTATTCACTTTGATAAATTCGAAATTGCTTTGTCGGTATTATTTTACGGCTTCGTAAGGATTGCAAAACCATTGAAATATGGGAGTTTAAAACAGATATGTGCCGTAGTTAGTTTTATGAAAGGAAGGTATAGCGGTGAGTATTTATTACGCTTCAAGCAAAGAGGATATCACTAAGGATGCACTCCAAGAGTTATTTCTTTCGGTAGAATGGGAGTCTGGCAAGTATCCAAACGAGCTTTTACAAGCAATCGGAGGGTCTCATTCAATTGTTACCGTTTGGGAAGGAGGAAAGCTTGTCGGTTTAATAAATGCTTTGTCAGATGGTGTTTTAACGGTATATTTTCATTATATGCTTATTAATCCGAGTTATCAGAGTATAGGTATAGGTAAGGAAATGATGAATATAATGCTTGATAGATATAAAGGGTGTAAAACAAAGGTATTAATTTCATATCCTCATGCAGTGGTCTTCTATAATAAATTTGGCTTTAATACAGAGGATGGAGCTACACCAATGTTTATCTCAGAGTTGATAGGATTAAACTAATGGGACACGATAGTTTAATCGCAACAAGAAGGCAGCCGATCAGAGGATCAGCTGCCGTTTTTATTGAAGTAAAGGGGCAGGATAACTCAGTAATTTCGCGAATACTCAAAAGATGGAATTATCACAAAGTTCCCGAATAAGACGTTATAAGAAATCGGCGAGAAACTATAAGGAGCAGAAAACATGAAATGCCCTCACTGTAACAACGAATTAAGTGAACTTCCTTTATGTTACGGAAGTGAAGCACCATATTATTTTTACACTGTACCAGAAGAGAAAAGAACAGAATTAATTAGAGATTTTTGTGTAATTGATGAACAGCATTTCTTTATTAGAGGCCATATTGAAATACCAATAATCGATAGCAAAGAGAAATTTATATGGAGTGTGTGGGTTTCTCTTAGTGAAGAAAACTTTCTGAAGTCTAATGAATTATTGCACGTAGAAGGAAGGGAGACGGAAGGACCTTATTTTGGTTGGTTATCGACTGAACTTTCAATATATCCAATAACTACATTATCGTTAAAGACAATGGTGCATACACAAGAGGTTGGTGCTGTTCCGTTAATAGAATTAGAACAAACGAATCATCCACTTGCAGTTGAACAAAGAGAAGGAATTACAATGGAGAGAGTTAAAGAAATTGCTCATTTAATAAACCATAGTCAGTAAGAGAAAAATTTGAATCTATAGTCGAAGAAGCTGCCGACAGCTTATTAAATCATATCTACGCCAGCAGACATCCCTGCAAGGCTAAACTCGGTGCGTAATGTCGTTTAAGCTAACAGGAGACTTTTGTTCAATGAAACAGAGACAGTCTTAATATTTTATTTTCTGCTGACAATGACACTTTTTTATCCAATCCAAAAGGCAAACTTTCCGAGGGTATATTCTTGAGGCAGACTAAGCTAACTGAAGTGTTTTTTTATAAGTTGTCGCCCGTGAAACACTCAACGTCACCCGTACTCCTATTAGGGAGTTAACGGGTGGCGTTTTTTCATGCCCGATTCTACAGATGTAGTATCAACAAGGCGTGCCCTAAATCATTACACCTATAAAGATCACGGGTTAAATTGCAATCAACTTCAGTGATGGAAAGTTAGCTTTACATGTATAATCCAATATGTTATTCTTACGGAAAGTTAACTTTCCATAATTGCTTCAGGAGGTAAGATATTGAAAAACAGGCTTGAAGAGATTAGAAAAGAAAAAGGTATTAAACAAGAAGAACTAGCGGATAAATTGGAAGTATCCAGGCAAACGATTGGTTCACTTGAAAATGGCCGGTATAACCCATCCATCATTCTTGCATTTAAGATTGCGCGGTTTTTTGAAATGAGTATTGAAGATATTTTCATTTACGAGGAGGAGCTGGGTAATGAAAACGGCAAGTAAATGGGTGCTCTTAACAATTGCAGGTGCTATTATGGTTTATATGGGTGGATTTATTTTAACTGACGAGAAGCTAAAAGGAATTTCCGGTTTGCTCATTGGTGTGGGTTCAGTCCTTGCAGTGCTTGGAGTAGGAAATATGGTGTATTCGTTATGGCTTAATAAGCCCCAGAACAAAATAAAGAATGATGAGAAAGTTAGAATGAGTAAAATTGAGGCTAATGATGAACGGAAAATAAGAATAAGAGAAAAAGCGGGTTGGAAAACTAATATTGTTAACTTTTACATCCTAATGGCTCTAACTGTTGTATTTAGTTTAATGGGAGTAGATCAAACTGTAGTCACTGTGTTATGTGGTGTTTTTGTTTTTCAAATCTCCTTAGGAATCTTCCTGTTTAATTATTATGCTAAGAGAATGTAATTGGAATGACGTAACATCAATTAGAATATTCGAAAATATTTTGTTAGGAGAGAATGACATGGAAGTATTTGCAGAATATTTAGCGCAGATTGATAACCCGCAACATCGGGAAAGAATGGAAGAGGTTTTAGCTTGGGTAGCTGGAAAATTTACTGATTTAAAGCCAAAAGTTGCGTGGAATCAGCCTATGTTTACCGATCACGAGACTTTTATTATTGGTTTTAGTGTATCCAAACATCATTTGGCGGTTGCCCCTGAAATTGCAGGAATTAATCGTTTTTCTGATGAAATATTGCAGGCAGGTTATGATCACACCAAGCAGTTGTTACGCATCCGGTGGGAAAGTCCCGTTGATTTCTCATTACTTGAAAAAATGATCGAGTTTAATATTTTGGATAAGGCAGACTGTTCAACTTTTTGGCGGAAATAAAACGTATTATTTAGCGTTAAATTCTTTTTAAGCAAATTTATATGTGGAAGCACCGGAGGACAAGTCACTTTTAATATGTGATTTGTCTTTTTTATTTGAATTCTCAGCACGAAATATTCAATATTTTGGAAGGTGGATGGAATGTTGGAAGCGAATTTATACACGTTAGTTCAACCTGCTGAATGCTGAAAAATGGAAGTGAGACAAATGGCTGCTTCCATTCCGAGAGTCTTTTTTAATAAATATGATACAGTTGGACAAGAAGGGATATTGTTGATGGAAGATCTGACCCCGACACATAACAATTTAGCTGACTGGGAAGTACCTATTGAATCTGATAAATTATATTCAGATATCAAAATACAACATGCATCCATGGTGATCTAAATGTTGGCAATTTATTATATCCGATGTTCAGCAGTTCAAGGCCGTGCATCATTGATCCTGAAGCAGTGAAGGTTGGGCTTTGTACGGAGGATCTCGTTATGTTATTTATCCACGATTTGTTTCATGGCAGTGAGGAGACTACACGTATTTTTGATCTGTATTTTCATTCAATTAACAATAAAATCAAGAGCGCATACACGTACACACAATTTGTGGAGGATGTTAGATTATCGATTATGGAAGGAATCTTTTTTCCAATAAAGTTATTTGTTCATGAAGGAATTAAGGATGAGGAGCATATATGGAAATCGATAAATGCTTATAAGGATTTAGTTAGGTTTGATTGAAAGACCACTAACAAGTTGTAAGTCAACAAGCCATTATTTAGTTACATTGTATAAGCTGAAGTGGAATAATTGGGATATAACTGTATTAGGTATTGAGATAAGAAGTATTATATACAACAAAAAGTACGTACTTCAAAAAATTCGCTAAAATTCTCGTTTGTACATCCTGCAGCTGTTGTTAGAATGTCATGAACAGTGGCTTAAATGAACTCTACATTTCTACTTTTGTCGCCACTCGTTAACTGGCGTGTATTCCCAGGTTGATTCAGCTGATAACTTCATCACGCTCAATCGTAATCTCATATTAAATTATTGCTGGTGTTTTCTATCGTTGATAAAGTGATTCATGTATTTATAAGGAATTTAAGATTAGGAAGTATTCTAAATGTGTTTGTTTGAATTATTATGGGTACTAAACTATAATTTAGAGGTCTAGGAATCTTTCGACAATCGCGGACTCTTGATTAATAGGAGGTGTAATATGAAATTCTTTAGAGATTCTTCAAAGTGGCTAAGTATTATTGGCCTAATTCTAGTGTGGATTAGTGTGTCATATATTTTTGGATTTATTACTTATATATCGTTATTCGTTTTACTTTTACTTATCCAAGTAATTCTCATTTCTTCTTCTAATATTCAAATTAAAAAGAATCAGAGACGTGTAATCGTTATAGGTGGACTAGTAGTGTTAATTGGTATTGTAAGTTTTATCATCGCCTTTTTTATTGAAGTACCTATTTGGTATAAGATATTTCTATTAATTGCTCAAGGAGCGTTTGCTTATGCGGAAATTAAAATGTTAATTGAAGCAAGAACATCAAAAAATAGACTGACTAAATAATAGTAATCTGCAAATAAAAATGAGAGGCGATCCCCAATTTGGGTCGCCTCTCATTTTTATATATCAATGTACTTACGCTACTGCTGTATATTCTGTAGTTGTGTAATACGTCCAGTAGGACATGGTTGGATTTACAATAAGTTTTTGCCAAGTAGTAACTGTAACTTTAATTCTAGTGAAATTTTTATAGTCATTTAAGAGGGTATTAAGAATTTCTTTCAACTGATTAGCGGGTGTATAGCTATCAACCTGTTGAATAAGTTGACCAACTGTAATTAGTGTTGCTGCGGCAACAAGAGCACCTGCAATAAAGGGTGGAAGCTTAGCTTTTATAGCGTTAGTAGCTAGCCCGATTCCTACTGAAGTAACAGCGAGACCGAGACCGGTATAACTACTCCCAACGTGAGAGTTAATCATATCTACAAGCTGGGTCTTAGAAATATAATTGGTTTCCGTAGCACGAACTTCCGGACTTCCAACACCTGCCATTACTTGCTGATTTCTTGCTTCTGCCCGTTCTATATTTAGTAATTCTTCCAGCGATGATTCTTTGATAAATTGATTGTTTTCGTTCATTTTAACTCCTCCAAAAAGTTTATTGAAAGAATGGGGGATGTAAGTTCACAAGAAGAATCCCCTTCTTCTAGGAACAAACATTCTTTTCAAGGATTAATATATCATATAGCGTAACGTAACGCAATATATAATTAATAAAAATATCCAATTATGAAAAAACAGACTTTTCATTCATGAGGAAACTTTTCTTTACTAAGGTTTAAGAACATAAAAATAAAGTGTATTGTCACGATACGTTATATCTTTTTATAATATTTTTTTGTGTTACTATAAATATTATTAAATCCTATCTCTATAAATATTCCTGATTAGGAAGGCTTATCTCACTTATTATCAAAATTCCAAAAATCATTGTAATGATTTGATGAGTATTAATTAAATTTTAAAGGATATAACAAATGAAAAAGTGAAGAATATGGTAGGACGTAACAAATCGCTATATAATGATCAAAATAAATAAGGAGGTTAACCATGAAATATACCATAAATCTATTTGGTTATAACGTTGATTGTCAATTAACCGTGGGAAATGAAGGATTGCATATTAACATTCTTGAAGATGATCAGCGGGCTTTGAAGCAATATCTAATTCGAGTGTTGCCTAAGTATGGGAGAGAGGTTTCTAGCGCTTCTTCATTACAAACACTGCTGGAGCTTGCCTTAGATGCGGAAAAAACGCTAGAGGGCCGTATGGCCGAGCCTAAATTAAAGCTACCTTATGAGTTTCAACCCGAAATCAAGGAAAAACTAATCGAGGCTGCTTCCTTGCAAGAAATGTCTGCTACTCAACTATTGATCCGTATTATTGAAAAAAAATATCAAGAAATTATTGGATAGGAGAGATAAAAAAATGGCCTATGGTAATAAGGTGAAATTTCATTATGATGTACCAGCTTACATTAAACAACAGTTGGCAGAAGCGGCTAAACAGATGGGAATGACAGCAACAGAACTACTTTCAAGATCAATAGAAGAAGAGTATGAACGTATTAAGAAAGAAAAAAATTCATCGTCTACAAATTCGATAGTTGGGAAATAAACTGGCCAAAAGTCACTATCTGTTCTAAAGGCATACATTGATAGGTGTAATCAATTCCGATTCTATCACAGAAAAAAAAGTGTCCTATTTTATAGGATTCTTTTAGACTACTCTCAATTAAATAAATGTAGATATTTGGAGTCGTATCTTCAATCTTACAAGAAAATTCAGATGTTGAGCTTGCATTCATAATTCTTATGATATGCTCGTGAACATGCGCAGGAATTAGTGGTTCAAGGAAAGTAAACGGGAACTGTTGACGTAAGTTCTCATAAATTAGCATAAGATACTAAACCCCTTTCTAGTTTATTATATGTAATCATAACCAGTTTGTTCATTATAACAAACATACGTTCGTATGTTAAGGGAGCAAATAGCTAATATTTTAGAAAATGAATCCCGACAACATATATCAAATACTTAGCAGATTCATTAATGCTGAAGGAAGTGGCCCTCGTTGTTTTTTCTTCAGATGTCTGGATACCCCGGATCAGGGAAGTCTTCATTAGCCAGAGTAATAGCGCAGCATACTTCTGCTGTTATTCTTGATCACGACATTGTAAAGTCTTCTCTTATGGAATCACTTGGAGCAAACATTGGGTTCAAGGAAGTTGGAAAAATTTCGTATGACATTGAATGGGCTTTGATAGATTTCCACTTATCTCAAGGTCATAATGTTATACTCGATAGCCCTTGTTTATACTCTGAAATGATAGAGAGAGGATTGAATCTGACCCGGAAATATAATGTGGAATATAAATATGTAGAATGTCTATTAAATGACTATGATGAGCTCAATAATAGACTGCGAAATAGAAAAAGAATGATTAGCCAGATTGAAAGAGTGCCTTCTGAAGAGACATTGCTAAAAACTATTGAAAATGCTAAAAAGCCATCTAATGTCAGAATACATATTGTTAATACAAAGGAACCGATTGAATCCTATATTAAAAGTGTCATTGAATACTTAAATACTTAGCCTAAATTTTGAGGAGGGGAACAGATGGATTTTGAGAAAGCAGCCCATTTCATTTGGACACATGGCAGATTATTAGAAAGAAGGGTTTTTGAATATATTTTCCACGGTGGATCAATGAGCAATGTTGTGACTTCACTAACAGCCTACCAAAACGAAGATGGTGGGTTTGGAAATGCAATAGAGCCGGATTTACGGGCACCCGGTAGTCAGCCACTTTTCATGGAATTTGCACTACGTTTTTTATATGACTGTAACATAAAAGACGAAGAACTTTCTCAAAAAGCATGTGATTATATTTCAAAGCATGCTGATTTAAAAAAAGGGATTCCAACAATATTTTCTTCATCAGCAAACTATCCAAGAGCAAAACATTGGAATAACCCACTTTCTACAGAGCCATCATTTAGCAGACTTACTGGTCTTGTCGGGCTTCTTAAGTGGCAAGGGATAGAACATTCCTGGCTTGATAAAGCGACAGAAATTTGTTTGGAAGATATTCACGCACAAGCATATGACGATGCGCATACAATTTTGACTGCATTTTATTTATTGGAAAGCCTACCTCAATCGGATTATATCAAAGGATTATTTCAAAAATTATCTAAGGAGCTTATTACTGCCAACTTCTTTTGTATGGATGCCGCATCCCACAGTTATGGACTCTCTCCTCTAGAATTTTCGCCATCACCCACTTCTTACTGTAGCAGCATATTTTCTGATGAAACCATTCTTGATCACTTAAAAGTATTAGAACACCAACAGGAGGATGATGGAGGATGGCAGATAACATGGGAGCCTCCCGGTGAAACAGCGAGGTTGGAATGGAGAGCCTATAAGACGCTAAAGAGTTTGATGATACTAAATTCATACAATAAGATTAATCTATGAGACTATTAAGGAGATAATAAACACTCCAAGGAGAGGAACCTATGAACAAATTAAGGGCAATCATAGTTCCGTTATTCTTAATCTTTTTATTTGGATGTAGTAAGGAGCAAATTAGCGATAATTCAAAAAAAGAATATAGCAAAGCTGAACAATTTATTACCGATATGGGCTATCTGATCATTAGTAATGAAGGAATTGTTTCTGAATATTTATTAGATAAAAAACTGCTGACGGAAATGCCATACATACAATATTGGAGTGTTCAAAGTGTTGATCCAATCGATTATATAGGCAAGGAAATAACTACAAGTAAGTTCATCGTTAAAAACCACCCCTTAGATAATGAGAAGGATAATACAAAAAAACAAACCCTGATTTTTCTGCAAGAAGCAGACGATGAAGTGATAGGAGGCTATAGTTTTCCTGATTTCGCTGAATTACATATGGGCTGGGTTTATACCATTGATGGGAATACACTCGAAGAATTGACCGGAGAAGCTTTCCCGAAATGGTCTAAGGAGTGGAATTTAAGATATAAATAATGGCTGGGGAGTATTTATAAAGGAGCAGATATGAAAAAACTAATCCTAGTACTTGTAGCTGTGGTTATTATTTCGAATGCGATATGGAGTTATTTATATTTCAATAAAGAGGTCGAAACAAATTTAAACACTGGTGTTCAAGTATATACGCTTATGGGTACAGGGGATACATGGGATGTTTTAGATTACAAAATAATAATTTCATCTAACAAAATTTTACGGGGACATGGGAAGTTAGTGTTCAAGGGAGACCCAAGCGCTTTAGTGAATAGTAGCTATTATAAGTATGAAGTCAATGAAAAAAACACTAATAATAAGGATGAAACAGTTCTTGTAAATGAAGCTAGGTCAACGGATGGACCCGTTTCAATATTAAGTAACACTGATATCGCGTCTATAACAGGTCCGTATTCGTATGACGAATTAAATAAAAATAGACAAAATTATGAAAATACCACTTTATCTATTACATGGAATGATAATGAAGGGGAGATTCATTCCGAAACAATAAGTTTAGATATTGAGAGTGAAATTTCTCTTAAGGATGATCTTTAAGGGTGATAAATCCAAGAGACTAAGATTGAATCTCTACGGACTGAAGGAAGATCCTCTACGCCCCAAAAGCCTGCCGGTACTTCACAGGAGACATGCCTTCAAACCTTCTGAACACTTTAATGAAATAGCTGGACTGGGCAAAACCGGACTGAGTAGCAACCTGAGCAATGGAGAGTCCTGTGGACACCAGTAAAAGCTTGGCTTTAGCCAGCCGACAATCGGTTAAATAACGGTTAGGTGTTTTACCCATAACCACCCGGAACAGCCTCAGAAAATGATAGCTGCTGTACCCGGTCAATCTTGCCATCGATTCCAGAGACCAAGGGCTGGCACATTCGACATGAATGATATCTGCAGCACTGCGGATGGACTGCCTAACCTCGTGCGGTACTGAGCCGTGAAGCGGCTCGGAGTTCTGCAGCAATTTTACTAGAAGCTCATACAGCAGAGCAGATAGTCTTGGCTCGCTACGGGTCACGTAGGAAGCGCTTAGTATATACATTTCCTCGAATAGTTCGTCCAGCTTAGCATCCAAATCAAAAGTGAACAGGTATGCACGAGACTGGTCCACTTCTTCTAATAAGGGAAGGACAATTTCAGTGTTAAAATGAACCCAGCGGACATCCCAAGGCTCGCCTGGGTCAGATCCGTATTGCTGATAAGCCCCTTTAGGGTACAGAAAACCTCGTCCTCTACTCATCGGAATACGTTCGCCCTCATGGAATACATAACCCTCCCCATCAAAGATCAAATGCAGGTTATAACTCCCCAGAAAACCTTCGCTTCTTCTCTCTGTATGTTGTGGAAAGTGAGTGTAATGTCCCAAAAATTCAGGATAACAGACATATTTCGAAAAAGCCGGTGTCGGCAAATACCATTGTTTCTTCATGTTTGGCAGCACCCGTTTCTGTAGCGCAACAGAGCGCAAGTTGGATTAAGGCAATGAACGCAAGATTGTTATATGATAGCAATATTTTGTTATATAAGACCTCTTATCATTGATACTACAATAGAATTATAAAATATTGAAAGCATATTTTTAATACTTTGGAGGTAATGATGAAGAAACCTGTCGCAACTGAAAAATTCGAGCTTGGCGTCTGTTATTATCCGGAGCACTGGCCAGAAAACATGTGGGAGGACGATTATCGCCGGATGCGTGAACTCGGCTTTACGATCATTCGGATGGGGGAGTTTGCTTGGTCTATTTTTGAACCGGCAGAAGGGCAGTTTCAGTTCGGGCTCTTTGATCGGGCGATTGATCTAGCACATAAATATGGTCTTCAGGTTGTACTTGGTACTCCGACGGCGACGCCTCCAGCTTGGTTGACTGATAAGTATCCCGAAGTTTTAAATGTTACCTACGAAGGTGTTACACTTCAGCATGGCATGCGCCGTCATTATAATTACAGCAGTCCTAAATACCGGGAACTGTGTGCACGTATTGCAGAACAAATGGCTGAACATTACGGCAATCATCCGGGTGTAGTTGGCTGGCAAATTGATAATGAGCTCAACTGTGAGATCAGTGAATTTTATTCGGAGAGTGACCATAAGGCTTTCCGGGAATGGCTACAGCAGAAATATGTTACACTTGAGCATTTGAACGAGGCTTGGGGAACTGTTTTTTGGAATCAAAGCTATAGTGACTGGTCTCAGGTCTATCTTCCACGTCCGACTCCAGTACCGAAGCAACCCAATCCTCATCAGGCATTGGATGAAAAACGGTTTATTTCGGACAATACAATTTCTTTTGCCAAAAACCAAGCGGATATCATCCGTAAACTTGCCCCTAAGCAGTGGGTAACCACGAACGGTCTGTTCGGGCATCTCGATAGCCATGAAATGACGGATGAACTGTTGGATTTCTTCAGCTATGATTCCTATCCTCAGTTCTCTACTATTTTTTATGACCCGAATGAGCGGAATCCGCTGAATGATAGAGGCTGGGGACTGTCGTTATCTGTTGTTCGTTCGATATCCCCGAATTTCTGCATTATGGAGCAGCAGTCGGGCCCGGGTGGCTGGGTGAACCGGATGGATATGCCTTCTCCAAAGCCCGGGCAGATGCGGTTATGGACTTATCAGTCGATCGCTCATGGAGCAGATATGGTGTTATATTTCCGCTGGCGGACAGCTACGATGGGCAATGAAATTTATTGGCATGGAATCAATGACTATCATAATCAGCCTAACCGGAGAGTGCGGGAAGCGGGGCAGATCGGTCAGGAGCTGGCAGCAGCAGGTCATGCGTTTGTCGGTACTCGTAATCAGGCTAACATTGCTATTGTTCGTGATTATGACAATGAGTGGGATGGAGAATACGATGTTTGGCATGGCCCGTTTATGTGGAAGAGCAATAAGGAGTGGTACAAGGCGCTTCAGCGGAAGCATATCCCGAATGACGTACTCTATTTACGCAAAAAAACAACGCTGGAGGAGCTTGCAAGGTACGACGTGCTTATCTATCCTCACCCAGCGATTATGACAGATGAGACAGCAGCACTGCTGGATGAATATGTTCAGCAAGGCGGCAAACTGATCTTCGGCTGTAGAACCGGCTATAAGGATGAGCGCGGACAATGTTATATGCGTCCTTTCCCAGGTGCTGCTAAGGATCTATGCGGGATCACAGTTGAAGAATTCACAATGGTTAAGGGCAGTCGTCAGCCAACAACAATTAGCTGGTCGGGCGTGACCGAAGTCGTTACAGGAGCAGATGACTTTAATGATATTCTCAAAATAGAGGAAGCTTCGGTTGAAGTGATGGCGGTTTACGCCTCTGATTATTATGCGGGAAAACCGGCGGTAACTAGAAATCGTCGCGGCAAGGGTGAGGTTTGGTATTACGGAGCCGTATTTAATGAACAGGCAGCGGCTGAGATCATAAATTTAATTGATCTACAATCGCCAGCAGATTGGCTGGAGCTCCCAGAAGAGGTAGAGCTGCAAGTCCGTACCGGAGCTTCTTCCAGTTATGCTTTTTTGCTTAATTATAGTGAGACTCCTGTCACGATCCATCTTCATGAGACCAAAACAGATTTACTGAGCGGCACAACATTGTCGGGCGAGGTGCTTCTGGAAGGATTTGGGGTATTGGTGTTAAACTAACGTATACATTGATCTCACATTTGAGTAGATTTGGATAATTCTCTCTTTTCGGTTATACTTTGAAGTAGCAATTATATAGTCACGGGAGCTTGGTGGAACCAGGCTGAGAGGATAGTTATAACTATCGACCGTCAAACCTGATCTGGATAATGCCAGCGGAGGAAATGGAGCTCTATTTCTATTTGTCTACTCTAAGGCCGCATCTTATACAGATGTGGCCTTTTCTATGTGTGGGGAGTAGACCGTCTCCGCTTGATCAAATCACCTTATAGGAGGAATTGAGATGACAAGCGAATTGAACAACGATCCAATCAATCTATCAGCTTTTCCAGCAAGTCAAAAAGTGTATGTAAAGGGTTCACGGCCTGATATTCAGGTGCCTATGCGGGAGATCTCACTTAGTCCAACTGCGGGCATAGACGGCGAAGAGGAGAATGCTCCAATTCATGTCTATGACACAAGCGGGGCTTATACGGATGCTAATATTCATACTGATATTCGTCAGGGGTTAGAGCCCAATCGTCTAAGCTGGATTGAGGAACGAGGGGATGCGGAAGCGTACGAAGGAAGAACCGTGAAGCCTGAAGATAACGGGAATGCAACGGGAAAAGCTGTGGCGGAAGTGTTTCCAGCGCTCCATAGAAAACCTTTGCGAGCGAAAAAGGGGCGTAATGTCTCTCAAATGCATTATGCACGCAAAGGGATTATTACTTCGGAAATGGAATACGTTGCGATTCGTGAGAATGTGACACCGGAATTTGTAAGAGATGAAGTAGCCCGCGGCCGCGCCATCATTCCAGCGAATATCAATCATCCAGAGAGTGAACCAATGATTATTGGACGCAATTTTTTAGTGAAGATCAATGCCAATATAGGAAATTCCGCAGTATCCTCATCCATAGAAGAAGAGGTAGAGAAGATGAGATGGGCCACCCGCTGGGGTGCAGATAATATAATGGATCTCTCCACAGGTAAAAACATCCATACGACACGCGAGTGGATCATCCGTAATTCTCCTGTTCCTATTGGAACGGTGCCTATCTATCAAGCGTTGGAAAAAGTGAATGGGAAAGCGGAAGATTTAACATGGGAAGTGTACCGTGATACGCTCATTGAGCAAGCGGAGCAAGGGGTTGATTATTTTACCATTCATGCGGGGGTTCTGCTTCGTTATATCCCGTTGACGGTACAACGTATGACAGGCATTGTTTCAAGAGGTGGCTCCATCATGGCGGCATGGTGTCTTGCGCATCATCAAGAGAACTTTTTATATACACATTTTGAAGAGATATGTGAAATCATGAAGCTGTACGATGTTTCTTTTTCCCTAGGCGATGGATTACGTCCGGGTTCGATTGCTGATGCGAATGATGAAGCACAATTTGCCGAGTTAGAGACGTTAGGTGAATTAACAGCTATAGCTTGGAGTCATGATGTACAGGTGATGGTAGAGGGTCCAGGACATGTGCCGATGCACTTGATTAAAGAGAATATGGATAAGCAACTTGAAACTTGTAACGAAGCCCCTTTTTATACATTAGGTCCACTGACTACAGATATTGCGCCTGGTTATGATCATATTACCTCTGCTATAGGTGCAGCGATGATTGGTTGGTTCGGTACAGCTATGTTATGTTACGTAACTCCGAAGGAACATCTTGGCCTGCCTAATAAGGAAGATGTACGTATAGGGGTCATTACTTATAAAATAGCGGCTCATGCCGCAGATTTGGCGAAAGGGCATAAAGGAGCACAAGACCGGGATAATGCTCTTTCGAAAGCCCGTTTTGAATTTCGTTGGCGTGATCAATTTCATTTATCGTTAGATCCTGAGCGAGCGCTCGAATATCATGATGAGACATTGCCTGCGGAAGGCGCTAAAACAGCTCATTTCTGTTCCATGTGCGGGCCGAAATTTTGCAGTATGAAGATCTCTCATAATATCCGGAATACGACGAGAATTGAATCAGGAATGCAAGAGAAGGCGCAAGAGTTTCTCCAAGGCGGGAGCCTCATTTATAGATAACTTTTTCTGCTAAAAAGAAATATCTAAAAGAAGTCGTCATTGGCGGCTTCTTCTTTTATACTTTGAATAGATAGGAGTTGATGAAATGGAAGCGATTCGTTCAGAGGAAGCCATTTTAGAGGATTTAAGTAATAGTTTCTATCATTTTTTTGGATTGAAAGTCCTTCATGCTACCCCAATAAAACGTGGCTGGTTAAATCTTAAATGGAAAATCATAACGGATTCAGGACCATTTCTACTTAAACAATACAACAAAAAAAGATATAAATTGTATAACCCAGAAGAGCTGAACTTTGCTTTTTCTCAACAGAAAAGATTGTATCTACAGGGGCTCCCATGTCCCGGATTGTTGGCTTATAACCATAAAGTTTTATTGGAATCAGATATGGGAGAGACGTTTATGGTTATGGAATATTGTGAAGGGCGTGTCATAGAGCCGGGCAAAATTAACATCCTTCAAATGTTTGATTTGGGTCGTGCCACAGGTAAAATGCATCGTTTATTAAATGATGGGACCCTTAGTTTGAAAAGAACCCCACAATTTATTCCCCAAAGCCCTGAGGAACGTTTAGAACATTGGAATGTACTCCTACAACAATCAAAGGAAATGGGCAAAACTTCACTCATCACTGACCTAGAGATACAACTGAGAGCGACTGAAGAAATAGATCCGGAAATATTCGAAGGACTTGTAGCTGGATGGGCACATCGTGATTTATGGGTTGATAATCTTTTATTTCAAGATAGCCAATTGTCTGCAATTCTAGATTTTGATCGGTTCAAATATGATTATCCGCAGCTTGATGTAGCGCGAGCAGTGATGTCATGTGCTTTAGATGAAGATTTAGATGGAGCACTAGCTTCAGCATTTATTGACGGATATCGTGAGGAACGAACGGTGGAGCAGGGGTATTTAACAAAATCATTGCAGTTGTTGTGGTATATGGAAAGCCCGTGGTGGATTAATGCCGCGATGGACAAACATAGTGTACCTCCAAAACGTTTTGCAAAAGAAATGAATTGGCTGGCTAAGAACCTGAACAATTTACCTGCTATCTTAGGGAACTTATAGTGAAAACGATTGAATTATAGCCTAAAAGATGCATTGACCAGCAAAAGTTTGGCGCCTATAATCTTAACAAGGAAAATTCATCAGATATTGAACCATTTGTAAACGCATACAATGAGTTTTTTCCTTATTAATCATTGAAGGAGGAGATTAAAACTATTAAGTATTTCTTTTTTTCTCATTTTTGCAAACGTTTGCACATCACGATGGGCTTAAAATCGTAAGCTGCACTTAAAATTATGAGGAGGTTATTTACTTGGTATCCAAACAATCCAGGCGTTATATTTCGTGGTTAATTATTTTTTCACTCATTTTTAGTTTATTTGGTTTATCGGGTGGAGCATCGGCCAGCAATACGGATCATACAGTCACCTATACCAATCCTACAGCGGCAGCTGTGACCTTACATTGGACTACGAATAACTGGGCTAATACTACGGACACGGTGATGACCAAAAATGGAACCACGTTCATCGCCAACCTCAACGTTCAGGAAGGTGCCACCCTAATTTATTGTTATCACATCACGGCTCCAACGGATAGTTGGGACAATAACGGCGGGAAGAACTGGACGGTTGTTATTCCGGTCGCCGGAAAATACGAAGCAGAGAGTGCATCCCTATCTGGTGGTGCAAAAGTAAATACGAATCACACCGGATATTCGGGCACTGGTTTTGTTGATGGATATACAACTACAGGAGCAGCCACCACTTTTAACGTCCAGGCTTCCGCAGCAGGGTCCTATAATGCCACGCTTCACTATGCTAATGCATCCGGCAGTGCTAAAAAAGTGTCCATTTATGTCAATGGAATAAAGGTTACACAGACAACATTAGCCAACCTGACCAACTGGGATACATGGGCAGACCAAACAGAAACACTCTCTTTACAGGCAGGAAATAACACGCTTGCTTATAAATATGACTCGGATGATAGCGGGAATATTAATATCGACTATGTGACCCTTTCGGCCGGAGCTACACCAACACCAACGATAACTCCTACCCCAACAGTGACACCAACACCTACGGTAACTCCTACCCCAACAGTGACGCCAACACCTACGGTAACTCCTACACCAACAGTGACGCCAACACCTACCATAACACCCACACCAACGCCAACAGTGACGCCAACACCTACACCTACTTCAGCGGGGCTAACCGTTCACTTTAAGAAACCAGCAAGCTGGAATGCAGCGATCCGCATCCATTACTGGAATCTGAATCCGGCAACCGTTCCGACTAGTGGAGCATGGCCGGGAATACTGATGAAATCGGACGGGAACGATTGGTATAGCTATACTGTTCCAAATGCTACAGGGGCAAGCCTGATCTTTAATGACGGCAATGGCAAACAGACGGCTGACTTATCTCGCAGCGTAAAAGAGGGCTGGTATAACTCAGATAACGTATGGTATGACGCCAATCCAGACGTTCCTAAGGTTCCGGTGATATCCGTCTCTCCTGTGCCCAAAACCTATGATTCTGCCCAAACGGTGACCCTATCCAGTACAAATAGCGGCGATAAAATTTATTATACGACCGACGGATCAACACCTACGACAACCTCAACGTTGTATACGACTCCAATCCAAGTACCTTCTTCTTTGACTATCAAAGCATTCGGCGTTAACTCTATAGGGCAAGCGGGTAATGTCGGCTCTTTTGCTTATGTGATTGATCTGAATGCCGATTTGCAAGCTCCGATTATCACTGCGAATCTGCCTGTTGGGAATTCGAGCTCAGCGGTTTCCGTATCTTTTAATATAAAAGACAACAAGGCGGCAACGACCACAGCATATTACACAGATAATGGTACGGAACCAACAACGAGTTCAAAAGTCTATATTTCAGGCAATGCACTGACATCTCTTACCGGACCGTCTATCTTGATTAACAAGACGACAACCTTAAAATTCCTTGTGATCGATGGTGCCGGAAATGAAACTAAACAGAGTTTTGTTTATAACATTGGTAATAAGGGCGATTTTCGTGAAGATACGATTTATTTTGTAATCACTTCCCGGTTTTATGACGGTGATCCGAGTAACAACGAACATGCATGGGAGGATGCCAAGGCAGGAAATCCGGACTCTGATCCAGCTTGGCGAGGGGATTTCAAAGGACTGATTCAAAAGCTCGATTACATTAAAGCCTTAGGATTCAGTGCCATCTGGATTACACCTGTGGTGCAGAATGCCAGCGGATATGATTATCATGGGTACCATGCAATAAATTTTGCAAAAGTAGATCCAAGATATGAATCCGCAGGGGCATCCTATCAGGATTTGATCAATGCAGCACACGCTAGAGGGATAAAGGTTATTCAAGATATTGTCGTCAATCATACCGGTAATTTTGGAGAAGAAAATCTGTTCCCGATGTTCAAAAAAGATCCAACGGCGGCGGACACCGTGAGTAACATGCTCAAAATTACGGATAAGCTGCCAGCTAACTATGATTCCATGACCCCGGATCAGCAATATCAGGCAAGACTTGCCTTAATGAAGACTGCGGAGACTAACAATAACATTTACCATACGGAAAAAAGTCTTTCTTGGGAGTCTTACACCGTCCAGACAGGACAGATTGCGGGAGACTGTGTGGACTTAAACACAGAGAATCCTCTAGTGAATCAGTATCTAATCGACAGCTATAATCAATATATTGATATGGGTGTGGATGCTTTCCGGGTCGATACTGTAAAGCATGTAAGCCGGTATATTTTTAACAAATATTTTGTGCCGGCATGGAAAACAAGAGGGGGCTCAGACTTCTTTGTCTTTGGGGAAGTGGCTACTCGGTACAGAGATGTGTGGAACAGTGGAATTCCGGCGATATCAACACCATTTTATACTTGGAAAAGCTCAAAACCCTATCCAGGTGACGGTCAAAATGACTACGCTTCCAACAAGCTATCGGTGGAACAAGAGTGGGCAGATAACTCTACTACAGCAGGACAACCTACCTCGAACAATGCATTTTTAACAGGAAATACTTATCATGCGCCTGACTATTCGATGAAATCGGGTATGGATGTTATTGATTTTCCAATGCACTGGGCCTTCAAGACTGCTCAGGAAGCATTTAGTATGAGAAGCGGTGATCAATTCTATAATGATGCTACCTGGAATGTAACTTATATTGACTCTCATGACTATGCACCTGACCAGGCACCAGAAAATCAAAGATTTGCAGGCACACAGGACACTTGGGCTGAGAATCTCGCGCTGATGTTCACCTTCCGAGGAATACCTGCGATCTATTATGGTTCTGAAATTGAGTTCAAAAAAGGATCAGTCATCGATGTAGGTCCAAATGCGCCGTTAAGTACAACAGGCCGTGCTTACTTTGGCGATCATATTGAGGGTAGTGTTACTGTTCAAGATTACGGTAAATATACCAATGCTACTGGCACACTTGCAGACTCGTTAAATTATCCTCTGGCGAAACATATCAGACAACTTAATTTAATTAGAAGAGCTGTTCCTGCTTTGCAAAAAGGCCAATATTCTACAGAAAATGTATCAGGTGATTTGGCATTTAAAAGAAGATACACTGATAGTAGCAAAGGAATCGATAGCTTTGCTTTGGTTACGATCTCAGGAAATGCAACATTCACCGGAATTCCTAACGGAACATATGTGGATGCGGTCACTGGTGATACCAAAACCGTTACCAACGGTGTGATCACAATCAACTGCTCCGGGAAAGGAAATGCGCGAGTGTATGTATTGAACGGTAGTGGTGGAATCGGAGAGTCAGGAACCTATCTGAAGTAGAACCTTGTATATTAGTTATCAAGAATAACCTCAGTTCGGGATGAACCCGTACTGAGGTTGATTTTATATAGTACAGATTGAAACGTCAGTATTTTTACCCGTGTTTAATGCAAAGTTCTTGCCATTTCATAAGCCAACTATATTGTTCATCGCAGAATTCTTTGGATATACTTTGCAATCCTTGACACTGCACTATTCTTGAGATGATTTGAAAATGTCTGATCGCAATAAAATCGAAAAGAGCCTTAAACTCATTACTACTTATTGTACGTGTTGTACTATAACCCGAATAAAAACGTTCGTACAAACGCATGGTTTGATCATACATCGATTCATTTGAGTGATTAAAATCGGTAGCATCACACATGTATGCAACATCCATACTCGGATAATCACCCGAAGCATCATCGAAGTCCAAAAGAATATATTCACCGCACTCATTTCTGAGCATATTTCCTGTGTGAAGGTCACCGTGACAAAAGCTTTTGGGAAGCCTTGTGATACGTTCCCATAATTCATTGCCGTAATGATTTAGTTCAAGGATTTTTCCTGGGTCAAATTGGAGATCTTGCATATTGGAGATATAACCATCGATGTAATCGAATTTTGTTCTACGGATAAGCTTCTCGGGGTATCGCTCCATTAAGTTATGGAGTTTCCCGATCTGTGTCCCGATGCTCTTCGCCTCGATTTTACCATCGGGTGTTGCTCCCTCGACATAATCGTATAGTATTCCAACGCAGCTGCCAGCCTGACTACTGAGTATAATGTGGCTATCATTCTGTACAGTTCTAATCACAGAAACTGCTGGATATGAGTTAGCTTTTAAATAATCGAGGATGCGAACCGTCTGCAGAGCATCATCCGTTTTAAAGCTACGAAATATTTTGAACATATACTTTTTCTCTTGGTTCTGCAAAAAATACACCCTACCGATCATCTCACGATGAAGGTTGATATTCTCTATATTTATTTGATAGGAGTGTTTAATTTCATTGATAAGGCTATCATATTCCATATACAAAGATCTCCTTCTGATATATATCGAGCTATAAAAAAGTATATTCTCTTTGTACTTTATAACTAATATATAAAGCTTACACATACCATATGTCACAAGAAAATATTTAAGACAACCAAATAATGCTTGTAAATCATGATTGGAGATATTTATGCATACTATAGACGTCGATTTAGTAGCAAGATTAATAAATGAACAATTTCCTGAATGGTCCGATTTAGAGATCAGGCCTGTAAAATTCAGTGGGCATGATAATCGGACTTTTCATTTAGGTGAACAGATGAGTGTGCGATTACCAAGTGCAGCCGCTTATGTTCCTCAAGTGGAGAAAGAACAAAAATGGTTACCTTTTTTAAAGAAAGGACTTACGTTACCTATTTCAACACCATTAGCGAAAGGGACACCTACCAAAGAATATCCCTGGCCTTGGTCTATTAATAATTGGCTAGAGGGAGAGACTTTATCCCATGAGAACATTAATGATCTCAATCAATTTGCGAGAGACTTGGGAAGCTTTTTAATTGAATTACAGTCTATTGATGCTAGTGGGGGACCTTTAGCCGGAGAGCATAATTTTTATAGAGGTGGGTCCTTAGCTGTATATGATGAGGAATCTAGAAATGCGATTGAGCATAATAAAGATATTTTTAATGAAGGTCTATTGAAAAAGATCTGGAAACTGGCATTAGACTCTGAATGGGAGTCAGAACCAGTTTGGGTTCATGGTGATGTCGCACCTGGAAATATATTAGTCAAAGACGGACAGCTTTGTGCAGTCATTGATTTTGGCATATTAGGGGTGGGTGATCCTGCTTGTGATGCTGCAATGGCGTGGACTTTTTTTGATGAGGCTAGTAGAAGAATCTTTAAAAAGGTATTAAACATGGATGCACAAACGTGGAATAGAGCAAGAGGGTGGGCTTTATGGAAAGCACTGATCACCTATAATGGAAATCGATATTCTAATCCAACAGTAGCGGAAGAATCCTTGAATATTATCAATCTAATAGTAGAAGACATCGAATTGTAGAAATTGAACTACATAAAACATGTAAACTAAACCATAATAGTCAATAAGCACGAATGAGCATCAGTCAGATGATAAAGTGTTGTATTTAAATCCGAAAGAAAGGAATTTGTATGAACATTTAGCGACTGACAACGATTATCATATTAGAATTATTATAAATAACTTGACAGGCCTTAATTTGGTTAATTATAATAATTATAAATAGTATCCACTCTATTCATAAATTAAACCCAAAGGAGATTAAACAATATGTCATTAATCGGAACAGAAGTACTACCATTCAAAGCAAGCGCATTTCAAGATGGGAAATTTATCGATGTTACAGAAGAAAACTTCAAAGGTAAATGGAGTGTAGTTTGCTTTTACCCAGCTGACTTCACATTCGTATGCCCAACTGAACTAGAAGATTTGCAGAACCAATATGAAACCCTCAAACAACTAGGTGTTGAAGTATATTCCGTTTCTACTGACACACACTTTACACATAAAGCATGGCATGAAAGCTCCGCAGCAATTGGCAAGGTGAAGTACATTATGATCGGCGATCCTTCCCATGTGGTTTCCCGCAACTTTGATGTATTGATCGAAGCTGACGGTCTTGCAGATCGTGGTACATTCATCATTGATCCAGACGGTGTTATTCAAACTGTTGAGATTAATGCTGGTGGTATCGGTCGCGATGCTAGCGCTCTTGTTAACAAAATTAAAGCAGCGCAATATGTACGCAATCATCCAGGTGAAGTTTGCCCAGCGAAATGGTCGGAAGGTGCAGAAACTCTTAAACCAAGTCTCGATCTTGTAGGTAAGATTTAAGGAGCGAAAGCTAAATGAAACTAGATCAAGAAATAAAAGCTCAACTAGCGCAATACCTTGAACTCTTGGAAGGCGATGTAGTACTGAAACTCAGTGCAGGCGCTGACGAGGCATCACAAGAGATGACCGAACTAGTTGATGAAATTGCCAAAATGTCACCTAGGATTACGGTGGAAAGAACCGAACTGTCTAGAACCCCAAGCTTTAGTGTAAATCGTGTGGGTGAAGATACGGGCGTAACCTTTGCCGGAACTCCGCTTGGACACGAATTTACTTCATTAGTATTGGCTCTGTTGCAGGTTAGCGGAAGAGCTCCTAAGGTTGAGCAAAGTGTAATTGATCAGATCAAAGGCATTAGTGGTGAATATAAGTTTGAAACTTATGTTAGCCTGAGCTGTCATAATTGCCCTGATGTTGTACAAGCACTGAATCTTATGAGTATCTTTAATCCGGGCATTACCCATACGATGATTGACGGTGGAGTATTCAAAGAAGAGGTAGAAAGCAAAGAAATTATGTCTGTTCCAAGCGTCTACCTTAATGGTGAATTTTTCGAAAGTGGTCGTATGACGGTTGAAGAAATTTTAGCTAAAATGGGCAGCAGTGTGGACGCATCTGAGTTTGACAATAAAGCTCCATATGATGTGCTTGTTGTCGGCAGCGGCCCAGCTGGTGCAAGTGCAGCCATTTATGCGGCACGTAAAGGTATTCGTACAGGTATTGTTGCTGAACGCTTTGGCGGACAGGTTAACGACACGCTTGGTATCGAGAACTTTATTAGTGTGAAGTACACTGAAGGTCCTCAACTCGTAGCTAAACTTGAAGAGCAAGTAAAAGAGTATGGCATTGATGTGATGAAATTGCAGCGTGTCAGACGTCTAGACAAAAATGACTTAATTGAAGTTGAACTCGAGAACGGTGCTGTTCTAAAGAGTAAGACGGTCATTCTGTCTACAGGTGCTCGTTGGCGGAATATGGGCGTGCCTGGTGAAGCTGAATTCAAGAACAAAGGTGTAGCCTACTGCCCACACTGTGATGGTCCTTTGTTTGCAGGCAAAGATGTTGCAGTTGTTGGCGGCGGTAACTCAGGTATTGAGGCAGCTATTGACCTTGCAGGTATAGTGAAGCATGTAACGGTTCTGGAATTTGCTCCAGAGCTCAAAGCTGATGCTGTACTGCAAGATCGTCTCTATAGCCTTCCTAACGTTACTGTTCTTAAAAACGTGCAAACTAAAGAGATTACCGGAACTGATAAGGTAAATGGTATTTCTTATGTTGATCGTGCGACAGAAGAGACTCACCATGTTGAATTGCAGGGTGTATTTGTACAGATTGGTCTGGTTCCAAATACAGAATGGCTAGGTGACACAGTTGAACGTACTCGCGTAGGTGAGATTGTTGTAGATAGCCATGGTGCTACTAGCTTACCAGGAGTATTCGCTGCTGGTGACTGCACTAATAGTGCTTATAAACAAATCATTATCTCGATGGGATCCGGTGCAACTGCAGCGCTAGGAGCATTTGATTATCTGATCCGTAACTAATCGATATTATTAGTAACAGCAAGAGAACGAAAGCCCTCACTTTTCACAAAGTGGGGGCTTTTTTTATGTTATTCGTCTTTTGTGAGAGAGAAATGGGTGTTTGTAAACTTTTTTGGAGGATTTTATGAAGATTTTCGCGAATACATATCTAAAATATGAATTAAGCAAAATTAAGGATTTAGATTAAATGCATGTCTGCAAGGCATAATCTGGTTAGACTTGGTGCGCTATAAATAACGTTTTGCTGGAATGGAGACTATATTTCTGTGATTAACAACATTGAATCTTTAGACAAATTTATCTCACTTATACCAATTATAAAATTATCTATCCCCTCTGATTTATCAATAGCGATATGTGATTTGGAACGGTTCGTTGCTTATTTTCCTGGCGACACTATAAATTTAAACATTAACGAAGGACAACCTTTACACAAAGAAGAACCACTTTACTTAGCGATACAAGAGAATCGTACCTTGAAGTCCGATGTTCCAGCCCACTTTTATGGATTTGAGTTTACAGGTACAGCAACACCTCTTCACGATCAAACGGGACAAGTCATTGGCGGGATTGCAGTTCAGATTCGAAGACAAAGTGAATTAAAAGCCATTGTAGAACAAATCTCGGAATCATTATCCCAAGCCAATGAGCAAATTAATAATATTTCCTATGGCGTAAGTTCACTTTCGGATCACTCTCAGGAACTACTCATTCAATCTCAGCAGGCTGGAAAAGATGTGGAGAATACAACAGAAGTCCTATCCATTATAAACAGGGTTGCTGATCAAACGAATTTACTTGGGCTGAATGCTGCAATAGAAGCAGCGCATGCAGGTGAGAAAGGTAGAAGTTTTGAAGTCGTAGCCAAGGAAATCCGGAAATTTTCAAGGGAAACCGTCGCCTCGACGCAAAACATAAATAAAACCATGTTACAGATTAAGGGAATTACGAATCAAATGGCTAATTCGATAGAGAAGATAGCAGCTATCGGGCAAGAACAGGCGGCATCTGTTCAGCATACTTCTACATTTATTGAGGAAATAAAGATAATGTCCCAAAAACTTAATGAGTTTGCTAATAAATTATAAAAAGAGATTCAGTAGCAGTATTTTTGTCGCAATAAAAGAAAATTTTAAACGTATATTTAAAATCATGAATGGTATAGTAAGATAGTAATGAGTAATCAACATAGGAGGAATAAATTATGTCAACGCCGCACAATGCAGCACAAAATGGTGAAATCGCCAAAACAGTATTAATGCCAGGAGATCCTTTGAGAGCGAAGTATATTGCAGAAACCTATTTGGAGAACCCAACCCAATTTAATACGGTACGTAATATGTTTGGATATACAGGAACTTATAAAGGCAAAGAGGTTTCGGTAATGGGTTCGGGAATGGGAATGCCAAGTATCGGTATTTATTCTTATGAACTATACAAAAACTATGGTGTGGAAAACATCATTCGTATCGGTAGTGCTGGAGCATATACTGATAAATTGAATTTATTTGACGTGGTGTTGGCGGATAGCGCGTGGAGTGAATCTACATATGCCTATGTGCAAAGCGGTGTAGAAGGAGATATCCAGCTGCCAAGTAAAGAATTGAACGAAGTCATTGAAGCAGCGGCTACACGTATTAACAAGCCAGTTCTGACGGCGAGAATTCATTCCAGCGATGTATTCTATCATGAAGACAATGTGCCTGGAGTTAATGAATTTTACAATGAACATGGCTGTGTTTGTGTAGAAATGGAGAGTTATGCGTTGTTCCATAATGCGAAAGTGTTAGGTAAACAAGCTGCATGTATTCTTACCATTTCCGATTCGTTAGTTACTCATGCTGTAACCACGGCAGAAGAAAGACAAAATTCTTTCAACGGCATGATGGAAGTAGCTTTAGAAGCAGCGATTTCTATTTAATAAAAAAGATTAAGCAGCTTAAAAAGTTCTACGAGAAAAAGCTTGAAAGCCTATTAAATTCAGGATTAAGTCCTGATATTTGATAGGTTTTTTTCTCATTTGTAAGGTTGTGGAAACGGATAGGTGAAGCGTGTAAATTATTGTTGTTTTTAATCAAAATTTAATGTTAAATTCGTAATAATTCTCTCGGATTATACCGATATAAAAATCAAACCAAATGGCTACAAATCTTAGAAAAGACATCTAATCTCCATATGGTGGAAGTATTTATATTTTGGTGTAATGCCAAAGGGGGAAAATTGTGATTAAGCGGAGTGGCAATCTTTTATTAGCAATAAGTTTAGTATTCTCTATCGTCAGTTCTCTGTTTATGCCTGCAGTAATTTATGCAGCACCCAGCAATAGCAATATCATAGATCAAAGCTCCACATCAGCTGGAAATTTGAGCAGTGTTGCATTTGGTAACAATGTTTTTGTAGCGGTGGGCCAAGGAGGGATATCTACATCATCAAATGGTGTAGATTGGTCTATCTCAAAAAAGGCGGGGAACCCCAAACTAACTTCTATTGTGTTCGCTAATGGGCTGTTCTTAGCTATTGATGGTAGCGAAAAGGCAGTATACAATTCACTCGATGGTGAAAATTGGACAAAAAAAACGTTAGCTATCACACCGGAAAGGTTGAAAGCGGTCAATGAAAAGTTCTTTGTATGGCAGTCAGTATATAAACCTGGCACCAATCCACCTTCTTATGATGTAACTCTACTACAATCCTCGGATGGCATTAACTGGACAGACACAGGAATCACTTCTACCAATGCAATATTCGGAATGCAAAGCTTAACGGATATTGCTTATGGCAACAACAAATATGTGGTCTCTGCTAACAATGCTGTCTATTATACCTCAACGAATCTGATCAATTGGACAACGGTCACCTTAACCGATCTTGTGATCAACCACTATAACTCTAGTTGGCCTTATGTTACGAATGTAATCTATTTAAATAATCGTTTCTTTAGTTATATCGTGACTCCGTATGCTAAAAAAGTATTCACCTCTACAGACGGTGCTAATTGGACCGTTGATGCCTCATGGGATAACAAGCAATTTTATGGGGGAGGTTCTTTAAATGGGAGCTATTTGTTGTTTGGGCAGGGTGTTATTTATAAATCTTCTGCGGCTCCGCTGGACAGCACCCAGTGGACATCTTCGGATTCCCATACAACAATGATGGTGAACAATATGGTTTACGGAAATGGCAAATATGTTGCCTCAGGGGGCAGCGGCTTACTGGTTTCTTCTGACCTATCGGCGTGGAGTAATGTCAGCGGTAATCTGAAAAGTATTGCTAAGGATGGTAATGGCAATTATGTTGCCGTCTCATCCGGGGAATATGGCTCTATTTACAAATCTAATAGCTCCGCAGTATGGAACGATGTCACACCCTCCAAGCTGCCGGGAATGAATGCGGTCACTTATGGAGCAGGGAAGTTTATTGCGGTTACAGATAAAGAAAACTACAATTTTAACGCCAAAGTGGTGACCTCGACCAACGGTGATACTTGGACTATGACAGATACCGGAGTGCAGGACAATCTGACTGGCGTTGCTTTTGGCACAAATCAGTACGTTGCTGTTTCCGATTATGGCGGAATTTATTCTTCAGTTAACGGAACCTCATGGACAGAGAAATTTAAAAATGGGGATTTTGCATTTAATACAGTAGTTTACTTGAATAATCAATTTGTAGCTCTTGGGATGAAATACAATAGTACTACTTATGAGCAAGAGAGCGTTGTTATCGCAAAATCATCAGATGGAATACAGTGGAATGTGCCCTTAGAGATTGGGTTCCCCAATACTTCTTTAAAGGGAATTGCCTATGATGGTAGAGCTTATATTCTGGTTGGAGAAGATACACTTAGCCAGCAGGCAGTAATTCTAACCACAGAAGATTTGGTAACTTTTACGAAGGTTACAATATCAGCTAGCGCACTAAATAATATCAGCTTTGGTAATGGAAGTTTTCTGGCTGTTGGATTGAAGGGGGAGTTATTCTCTTCGGCAGACGGATCCACGTGGACTCAGGAAACATCAGAGCTTACCTCTAATCTTAATGGCATTATTTACGATGGTACTAATTTTAAGGTCGTGGGGGATTATTTCACTAAAATGACCCTGAACCTAGGACCTACTCTTGCATATAGCATCACCGCCTCAGCGGCGACGTTGACACCTGTCGTAGGTGTAGATAATGGGATTACGCTGACCGTGAAAAATTCGCTGGGCAATACGGATACAACGTTCACCGGAACAAAAGAAGTGACGGTAACGGGTTATGGTGTTGCGCCGGACGGAACGTACGGAAGCTTAGGAAGCACTGCTTTGGCAGCTTCACCGAACAAGATCAACGTTAATTTCGTTGCGGGTGTAGCACAGGTGAACCTTAAGCTGAATAAAGCGGGAGCACAGGCTGTTGTGTTTAGCCAAGCAGGCGTAACTTCGCCAGCGGCAACAGCGCTGAACATTACACCTGTCGCAGGTAGCACGGCGACAATGAAGCTGACCACGGGCGTAAGTGCCCCGCAGACCAATGGTGGTAGCTTCGCGCAGCAGCCAGTGATAACGCTGCTGGATCAGTTTGGGAATGTAAACTTTGGCGACAACAGTACGGTTGTTACTGTGTCGAAGAAGGACACTGGAAGCTGGACGTTGACGGGGAATACGATGTTGACGGCAGTAGCGGGTGTCATTTCCTTTACGGATCTGGGAGCTACGAATGCAGCTGGAATCACCGGAGCGCAACTGGCATTTGATGCGACAGGTCTTCCACAGAACACTAGCGCTACCGTGAATCTTCCACAACCACAGGGAGCGCAAAGCATCACCGCCTCAGCGGCGACGTTAACACCTGTCGTAGGTGTAGATAATGGCATTACGCTGACCGTGAAAAATTCGCTGGGCGATACGGATGCAACGTTCACCGGAACGAAAGAAGTGACGGTAGCGGGTTATGATGTTGCGCCGGACGGAACGTACGGAAGCTTAGGAATCACCGCTTTGGTAGCTTCACCGAGCAAGATCAACGTTGATTTCGTTGAGGGTGTAGCACAGGTGGATCTGAAGCTGAACAAAGCTGGCGCGCAAGCGGTTGTGTTCAGCCAAGCAGGCGTAGCCACGCCAGCAGCAACGGCGCTGAACATTGCACCTGTCGCAGGTAGCACAGCGACAATGAAGCTGACTACGGGCGTAAGTGCCCCGCAGGTCAATGGCGGCAGCTTCGCGCAGCAGCCAGTGATAACGCTGCTGGATCAGTTTGGGAATGTAAACCTTGGCGACAACAGTACGGTTGTTACTGTGTCGAAGAAGGACACAGGAAGCTGGACGTTGACGGGGAATACGACGTTGACGGCATTAGCGGGCTTCATTTCCTTTACGGATCTGGGAGCTACGAATGCAGCTGGAATCACCGGAGCGCAACTGGCATTTGATGCGACAGGACTTCCACAGGTCACTAGTGTAGCGTTGAATCTTCCACAGCCACAGGGAGCACAAAGCATCACCGCCTCAGCAGCGACCTTGACGCCTGTCGTAGGTGTAGATAATGGCATTACGCTGACTGTGAAAAATTCGCTGGGTAATACAGATACAACGTTCACGGGAACGAAAGAAGTGACGGTAACGGGTTATGGTGTTGCGCCGGACGGTACGTACGGAAGCTTAGGAATCACCGCTTTGGCGGCTTCACCAAGCAAGATCAACGTTGATTTCGTTGCGGGTGTAGCTCAGGTGGATCTGAAGCTGAACAAAGCTGGCGCGCAATCGGTTGTGTTCAGCCAAGCAGGCGTAGCCACGCCAGCAGCAACAGCGCTGAACATTGCACCTGTCGCAGGTAGCACAGCGACAATGAAGCTGACCACAGGCGTAAGTGCTCCGCAGGCCAATGGCGGCAGCTTCGCGCAGCAGCCAGTAATTACTTTGCTGGATCAGTTTGGGAATGTAAACATTGTCGACAACAGTACGGTTGTTACTGTGTCGAAGAAGGACACTGGAAGCTGGACGTTGACGGGGAATACGACATTGACGGCAGTAGCGGGTGTCATTTCCTTTACGGATCTGGGAGCTACGAATGCAGCTGGAATCACCGGAGCGCAACTGGCATTTGATGCGACAGGTCTTCCACAGAACACTAGCGCTACCGTGAATCTTCCACAGCCACAGGGAGCGCAAAGCATCACCGCCTCAGCGGCGACTTTAACACCTGTCGTAGGTGTAGATAATGGGATTACGCTGACCGTGAAGAATTCACTGGGCGATACGGATACAACGTTCACGGGAACAAAAGAAGTGACGGTAACGGGTTATGATGTTGCGCCGGACGGAACGTACGGAAGCTTAGGAATCACCGCTTTGGCAGCTTCACCGAGCAAGATCAACGTTGATTTCGTTGAGGGTGTAGCACAGGTGAACCTGAAGCTGAACAAAGCTGGCGCGCAAGTGGTTGTGTTCAGCCAAGCAGGCATAGCCACGCCAGCGGCAACGGCGCTGAACATTGCACCTGTCGCAGGTAGCACAGCGACAATGAAGCTGACTACGGGCGTAAGTGCGCCGCAGGCTAACGGCGGCAGCTTCGCGCAGCAACCAGTAATTACTTTGCTGGATCAGTTTGGGAATGTAAACCTTGGCGACAACAGTACGGTTGTTACTGTGTCGAAGAAGGATGCAGGAAGCTGGACGTTGACGGGGAATGTGACGTTGACGGCAGTAGCGGGTGTCATTTCCTTTACGGATCTGGGAGCTACGAATGCCACTGGAATCACCGGAGCGCAACTGGCATTTGATGCGACAGGTCTTACAGAGATCACTAGTGCAGTTATTGACCTTACCTGGCCTGAACTTGCTGCGCCAAGTATTGAGTCTGTAACAGCAGGGAACGGACATATTCGAATTACTTGGAGTCCCGTATATGGTACCGATAGTTACGCTGTATATCAGTCTACAGCTTCAGGTGTTTATGGAGCTGAGGTAGCTACTATAAGTGGCTCTGAGAACAGTTACGATGCTGTAGGATTAATTAATGGAACTGCTTATTATTTTATTGTTAAAGCTGTTAATCCTGATGGTATCAGTGCGGCTTCCAATGAAGTAACTAGAACGCCTCAGGTTCCAGCGCCGGGCGCGCCAATACTTCATTCACCTGTGGCAAGTAATGGCCTCATCGGCTTAACATGGGATCCGGTGAAGGGTGCGATTGGATACACTATATATCAAGGTATCGCTTCCGGAATCTATGAGACCCAAGTGGCTACAGTAAGCGAATCTGTCTACAACTATGATGTGACAGGGTTAACTAATGGCCAATCTTATTATTTCGTAGTTAAGGCATCTAATCCGGGCGGGGAGAGTGCAGCTTCTAACGAAGTCAGCACGAAACCAAGAACATCACCATCTGCACCTACGGACTTAATAGCGGTAGCGGGAGATGGCGAGGTGACTGTGACATTTGCAGTTCCTGATTCGAACGGGGGAACTCCAATTACGAATTATGAGGTAACTGCTTCTCCGGGTAATATCGTAACGGTTGGGGCAACAAGTCCAATAAAGGTAACTGGTCTAGCGAATGGAACCACTTATTCGTTTACAGTTAAAGCGATTAATAGCGCTGGTAGTAGTGTAGCTTCTGAAGTTTCGAACTCCGTGACACCGAAGTCATCAACGGAGGTTGAGGTTACACCTACACCGCCAACACCAACACCAACAGAATCACCGACATCAACACCGACTGCACCACCTTCAACAACTGCACCAACTGCAACAGCAGGATCCACTACTACAGCTACAGCTACACCATCTAGCAGCATGGTTGAGGTATTGGTGAACGGTAAGGTTGAAAATGCCGGAACAGCAACGATATCTGAGTATAACGGGCAGACGGTTACCACGATTGTTGTAGATCAGGCAAAAATAGAGCAACGTATCGAAAAGGAAGACCAGAATGCAATTATAACTATCCCTGTGACTGCGACTTCAGATGTGATTATTGGCGAGCTTAATGGCCAAATCATCAAAGATATGGAGCAGAAGCAGGCGCTGCTAATCATTCGTACTCCAAAAGGTACTTATACAATATCAGCAGCACAGATTGATATCAGTGCAATTTCAAAACAGTTTGGCTCAGACATTGCTCTACAAGATGTGAAGGTGCAAATTTCAATTTCTGTTCCGGCTGCGGATGTACTGAAAAAAATAGAAATGTTGGCAGCCAATGAAAAGCTAACGTTGGTAGCTCAGCCATTAGATTTCACGGTGAAGGTTACTTACGCTGGAAATACTGTTGAGCTCACTAAGTTTAACACTTATGTGGAAAGAACTATTCCTCTTGCAGATGGTGTAGACCTTAAGAAGACCACGACTGGGCTAGTGCTTGAAGCGGGGGGGACGTTCCGCCATGTACCCACACAGATTGTTGCCATTGATGGCAAACACTTTGCGAAAATACACAGTTTAACGAACAGTACGTATTTTGTAGTTCAAGATCCACAGAACTTCAAGGATGTCGCCACCCACTGGGCTAAGGACATTGTCAATGAGATGGCTTCCCGTAAGGTTATTAATGGAGTCGGCGACGATTTGTTTAACCCTAATCTGGAGATTACACGTGCAGAATTTGCGGCGATTATCGTACGTGGATTGGGATTGAAGTTGGAAAGCGGGACAACATCCTTTACGGATGTAAAGGTCTCAGATTGGTATAATGATGCTGTGCAGACAGCTTACTCCTATAAGCTAATCAACGGTTTTGAAGATGGAACGTTCCATCCAACAGACAAGATTACTCGGGAACAGGCGATGAGTATTATTGCTAAAGCTATGGTGATTACCGATTTGAAGACAAATCTTCCTGCCAAAGAAGCAAGCGAGCTGCTGAGCATTTACACGGATGCGAATGAAGCATCAGACTGGGCGAAGAGTGGCATCGCAGACAGCCTGCAAGCAGGAATCATCACGGGCAGAAGCGGAAATGTACTTGCCCCACAAGCCTTCATTACGAGAGCAGAAGTTGCGGCTATCATCCAAAGATTGCTGCAACAATCAGATTTGATCTAATACACGGTTCTGATTCGAGAGGATCCTTCATGCAGGAAGAGCTGCGGAGGGTCCTCTTTATTTTATTAGGTCAGAGACAATCATTTGTTGCTTTTTTATTGACAAGAAGAAAAATCCAGTCAATAATAACATATGAACACATGCTCATATGTTATTATTAACTGGAGCTTTTGAATGTAACTGCGCAGGGCTACGAATACTATCTAGCTGAAGGTAATAGGAGGTTAAGCATGATGAACAAGAAGAACAAACGCAATCATCAGGTCGAAAATGTACACGGGCAACGGTCCAATCACGATCACAGTAACCACGACCACGCTCATGAAGGACACAGTCACTCCCATGGCTCTCACGGGCATCAACATTTTGATCCTAGTGGAAATAAAAAAGGGCTTTTGATTGCGTTGATCATTACGGTTGGAATTATGTTTTTGGAGTTTTTTGGTGGGTTGATTACTAACAGCTTAGCCCTGTTATCGGACAGTGGGCATATGCTAAACGATGCAAGCTCTCTAGCATTAAGCCTAGTAGCGGTCTGGTTTGCAACTAAACCTGCTTCTCCGAACAAAACGTATGGTTTTCATCGATTTGAAATTTTGGCGGCACTCTTAAACGGAGTTACTTTATTTGTAGTTGCTGGATTTATTATTGTAGAAGCTTATGGGCGGTTTTTTGAGCCGCCGACAGTTGCCAGCGGATCTATGATGCTGATCGCAAGTATTGGTCTTTTAGCCAATGTGGCTAGTGCATGGTCGCTTATGAGAAAAGGGGATGTAAAAAATAACATTAATCTCCGTAGTGCTTATCTCCATGTGCTTGGTGATGCTTTAGGTTCAGTAGGGGCAATTATTGCCGGTTTAATCATGATGATTTTTGGCTGGTATGTTGCTGATCCAATCATAAGCGTACTGGTTGCTCTATTGATTCTTAGAGGGGCATGGGGAATTATCAAACATACCGTTCACGTCCTTATGGAAGGCACCCCGATTACAATTAATCCAGCTGAAGTAAAGGAAATCCTCGAAAGCATTGAGGGGGTTAGAAATGTTCATGACCTGCATATCTGGACCATTACTTCGGGTTTAGATTCACTCAGCTGTCATATCTTAATTGAAGAGGAAGCAGATGGGCAACACATTTTGCAGCAAGCTATTCGGTTAATTGCCGATCATTTCAAAATTCAACATACAACCATTCAGGTTGAAACTTTCGCTATAGTTCATGAAGAATTGAAAATCTAATCAATGATTTATTTTTTGAATAGAATAGGGGGGCTATAGTATAATAAAAATACGAGGAAAGGGGTGATCGGTGCATGGATAATCTGACTCACGAGCATGATTCATGCAGTACGGATGAGCGGAAAAGTCATCACTCAGATAAAACTAAAAAGAATTTGATTAGCCGGCTCAATAGAATTGAAGGTCAGGTTAGAGGGCTAAAAGGGTTAATTGAAAAAGACACCTATTGTGATGATGTGCTGCATCAAATCTCCTCGGTCCAATCTGCATTGAACGGCGTGGGCAAGCTTTTGCTGGAGCATCATATGAAAAGTTGTGTAGTGGAACGTATCCAGGAAGGTGAGAACGAGGTACTGGATGAACTATTAGTTACCATCAATAAATTAATTAGATAATTGATCAATCGGAAGGATTCCCCGGAATCCTTTTTTATTTGCTCAAATTGGGTATATATAGAGTAGGGGACTATCCTAATCTATGATTTGAGAGGAGAATGTGTTATGGCACATCAAAACTACAAAGAGTGTATCGAAGAGTGTTTAAAATGTATGATAGCTTGCAATCACTGTTACTCTGCTTGTTTGGATGAGGATCATGTGGGGATGATGAAGGAGTGCATTCGCCTGGATCGTGAATGTGCAGATATATGCGAGTTTGCAGCTCATGCCATGTCGATGAACAGTAAATATGCAAAAGAGATTTGTTTAGCTTGTGCAGAAGCTTGTGAAGCCTGCGGCAACGAATGCCAAAAGCATGATCATGAACATTGCCAGCAATGTGCAGAAGCTTGTTTTGCTTGTGCAAAAGTTTGCCGTGAAATGGCGGCGTAATTTAAAGCTTGAAACTGAAGGGGCTGCTGCGGCAGCCCTTTATTCATGAATAGGAAGCCAAATCTAAGGGCAACTAGTGAGGTTTTGTAAAATTATTAAGTAATATAGGTAAATATAGTGTTAAAATTTATTGAAATAATACCTTTATAATCAAGAGATATAGATGCCATAGGGGATGGCTGAGAAAAATAAACAGTTATGAGAGGGATGTTAACGACGGTATGATCAATCTTAGTCCAGAACGACTCCAGCAAGTTAGCTACATAGGGATTAATGAGGCTGATTTAGAATTATTAAAAAGCAAGGAGAAAGAATTCAACTTAATCGTTAGCTCATTGGTTGAGGAGCTGTATAAACAGATGACGATGGAGCCAGAGCTGCTCCTCATCATTGAGCAGCACAGTACACTGGATCGATTGAAAGAAACACAGCAGTGGTATTTTTTATCCATGGCCGCTGGTGTGATCGATGAAGCATTTATTGAAAGACGTTTGCTTATCGGGAAAATCCATTCTCGTATTGGATTAACAACGAATTGGTATTTGGGGACGTACATATTATATCTGGATTTGGCTACTGCTTATTTTGAACGGATATTACCAAACGAATGGAAGCCTGTTATTCATGCCTTAACCAAGATGTTTAATCTCGATTCACAGCTCGTTCTTGAAGCCTATGAAGTGGATGAAAAAGCAAAAATAGAAAACTTGCTGGAGAAGCAAAATCACCTGCTTACAGGAGTGAGTTCAGCCGTTCAGGAGCTGGTATCTTTGATGGTTCAATTAAAGGATAGCAGTGAATCGATAGAAAGTTTAGCTAGTAAAAATGCTGATTATCAAGAGAAAACGCATCAAACGGTATTATATTTGGACAAAGAGGTGGAGTCTATTCATCAAGTGGGTACGATGATTAGAGAAGTGGCTGATCATACGCATCTTTTAGGCCTAAATGCGGCTATTGAAGCAGCCAGAGCTGGGGAGTTTGGAAGAGGTTTTGAAGTTGTGGCTAATGAAGTTCGTAAGCTAGCCCGTCGCTCAAAGGATTCACTGGTAACCATTGACCAGAAACTCGACAATATCAATGCCACCCTTTCCAAGGTGAAAAAAGAATCGGAACACAACTCCATGTATTCCAAGGATCAGGTCAAAAGCTCTCAAGAGCTGGCTTCCTTCGTGAACTTAATTGAAAAAGTGACTGCTGAGTTAGAGAGCTTGAAATGAAACTGCTACGGATTGAAACACTCCTTCAGAAAATTCTGAGGAGTGTTTTTTTGTTTGAAGAAGTTATTAGCGGTATAGCTTAAACATCAGTTTTGGAGACACCGTTTAAGCTGGGCACATAATCAGCAGCCTTATCGATGTTCACCATCTGAGCGGCTTCATTGAAATTGTTGTTATTCTCCGCATTGTTTTTCTTACTTGGTTGATGTTTTCCTGGAGCTTCTTTGGGATTGGCACTATTTTTGGGCATGACATTCACCTCCATATTCTTCACCTAGTATGAGAAGGTAGTTTGAATTTTATGCCAGCAGTTGACAAGTGTATCATTAAAAGATATAGTTCATTTAATGATATATCTTTTAATGATACATATGAGGAGGTGATTAAGTGTCAAGAACGGACTCATTGGAAATGGGAGAGCTCACAGACACTGCATTTTATATTCTCTTGTCTTTAGTCGAAGCCAAACACGGATATCTGATTATGAAATCAATCGAAACGATGACGAACAATCAATTTTCAATTGGGCCTGCTTCCATGTATACAACCATTAAGAAGCTGTTAGCGGCTGAATTTATTGAGCTGTATAAAGAAGAAGAGGACGACAAACGAAAAACGTATATTGCAACGGAAAAAGGAATTGGATTGCTAAGAAAAGAAGTAGAGCGCCGAAAAGAAATGATTAGACATGCAGAACAAATTCTCAAATAAAAGGTGGGGAATAGGCATGAAGAATACAAAATATGTGACCAGCGGGGGCTTAGCTTTTACTGAAAAAGGAGATATGCAGAAATTGAGTAAGTATGCCAAAAGGGGCTGGCTCCTGGAGAGCTTTGCACCTTTTGGTTATAAGTTAAGAAAGGGAGATCCCCAGAATCTTGAGTACAGTGTAGATTATCACACGAATGTCGATGAGGAGTATTATTTGATTTTTGAAGATGCCGGATGGACATATGTCTGTTCTGCCGGAAATGGGTTTCATATCTTTCGGGCAGCTGCAGGCACGGCGCCTATCTACTCGGACACAGGGACCCTCATTGACAAATATGAACGTGAAAAGAAAACGATGGGCAAAGTAGCCTTGCCATTGCTTATAGCTTTGATTGCTTTTATCTTCCTAGCGATCTTGGGCGTTAATGGATGGTTACCTGAGATCGTGAGGAATATCAGCCTGGTGTTAGTAGTGGTCACACTTTGTATGTTGGTCTTTCCGGGTCTTCCATACATTGCGTATCGATTCAAATTGAATAAATTACGAGAATAGCGAATGGATTTTTATCTAAAGGATGTTTGCACAGCCATGAATGAAGTTGGTTGTGGAACCATCCTTTTTTTAGTTGAGGAGTGAGAACAAATCTAAGTCTCAGATATATAGTACTAATGATCTATTAATGGAATTTCTTATATATTAATTCCATATTCTGTATTACAATGATAGCGAATACGAATTAGCTTGCTGTTTTCTTTCGAATTTATTACCACAATTGAAGAGGAGGCAATGAATGATGAAGAAGGATGCAAAGCTTAGGTTGAGTTGGAAAAGCCTTATTGTCGTATGCTTGGTAATTAGTATTCTTCCTGCCGGTTCCGCGTTTGCAGCAGTGAACAAACCTTTTCCGCAACATACCACCTACACGAGTGGATCTATCAAGCCAAACAATGTAACCCAGACCAGTATGGATAATTCAGTGAAGACCAAATGGGATGCGTGGAAAACGGCCTATCTCAAACCAGCTGGCACTGGCAAATATTACGTTAAGTATAATTCAGATGGAGAAACGGTATCTGAAGCACATGGTTACGGGATGTTGTTCACAGTTTTGATGGCTGGTTATGACAGCAATGCTCAGACTTATTTTGACGGCTTATATAATTATTACAAGGCTCACCCAAGTGCAATTAACCCTTATTTGATGTCCTGGAAGCAAAACAGCAGCTTTCAAAATATTGAAGGCGAGGACTCTGCTACAGATGGAGATATGGATATAGCGTTCTCATTGCTGCTTGCGGACAAGCAGTGGGGAAGTAGTGGTACAATCAATTATTTACAAGCTGCAAAAGATATTATTAATGCGATTATGGACAATGAGATTAACCAGACACAGTGGACGATCCGTCTAGGTGACTGGGCGAATAGCGGCTCGTATAATACGGCAACTAGACCTTCTGATTTCATGCTAAATCATTTAAAAGCATTCCAACAGGCTACAGGAGATACCCGCTGGACGAATGTTATCGATAAAACGTACACGATTATAAATAGCCTTTATACGGGTTATAGCTCTAGCACTGGGCTCTTGCCTGATTTCGTAGTTTACTCTGGGGGTGTGTATAAACCTGCTGCGGCGAATTTCCTTGAGGATGCCAATGACGGGAATTACAATTACAATTCTTGTCGTACCCCATGGCGGATCGCAACAGATTATTTGATTACTGGAGACAGCAGGGCGCTTACGCAGCTCAATAAGATGAATAGCTGGATTAAGACTAAAGTAAGCAGTACACCTGGTAGTATAAAAGATGGGTATAAGCTAAACGGAACCGTATTTGGAAGTTACAATAGCGGTGCCTTCTATGCTCCATTTGGAGTCAGTGCGATGACCTCATCAACTTACCAAAGCTGGTTGAATTCTCTCTGGAGCCACACAGCAAGCAGTGCTGCAGAAGATTACTATGAAGACAGCATCAAGCTGTTTTCGATGATCGTTATGTCTGGTAACTGGTGGACCTATTAAGATAACGTATAGTTAGAAAAAGGCTGTCCCCAAAACGTTCATGCCCAAAACCATAAAAGTCAAACAGAACAGCGATTCTCCTAATATCGGGGAATCGCTGTTCTGCATTTTTGGTCAACTACTGTTTGTTTCAGTAGATTAGGGGCAAAAGTAAAGCCACCTGATCTCTAATGTTACGGCGGAGCATCCTTTATTTGATAACCAATTGAATCATGGGGCGTACCTAATGATGCTCCAAATGATGCAATAAGTGAAGCACTTATACAGCAATTAGGGGATTTCTCCCTAAAATTCAGAGAATTTTGTTCATCAGACTTATAATTAGGGAAAACTTCCCTGAATTTTGGCCGATTCAGTAACTAATAAAGAAATCCCTCTGATTATTAGGGAGGAATTCCCTGATTTCGTCCTTTTAGAGCCAAAATCGGCTATTTTCAGGGAGTATTTCCCTAATTAGTTTACACTTACGCTGCACATCGCACATCGCTCACCATTTCACTATTTTTAGGACAACCTTACTGAAGACTTTGCGGCATACAGATAAGCAGTACCGCAAAAGAATTGTGGTTTTAACGAACATTGTTTTCGGTGAAACGTCCTGCCTGGTTATATACAATTGGATTAAATAGGAAGATATAGTTCCTTATATCTAAAAAGGTTAGGTGATAATATTGCTCTCAGACAAGAAACAATCTCTTCTATTTATTATTATCGTATGGGCAATGGCGTTAGGGATGTTGCTGCTTCCGGAATCGGCGCAAGGTCTGTATGGATTTACTCCTTTTTTCACAGTATGTATCATGATGTTTCTGATTGTGAGAGATGGATACAGTGCTGAGGGATGGAGAAGGTTGGGCTTCAAATTTAGGGGAGGCAAAGAATACATATTGGCTTTAGTTATTCCCTTAGGTTCACTGGGAGCTGGATATGCTGTCTATTGGATGGGATGGAACTCAAGCTTAATTTCTCCAGATTCATGGATCAAGACTGCTATATATTTGCTCGTTTACATTGTTCTTGGTTCATTATCTGCTTTGGGGGAAGAGATCGGTTGGAGGGGTTGGCTGCTCCCGCGTTTTCAATGGATGGGAAGAGTAAGTTCTAGTGTAACAATGGGCTTAATCTGGGCTATATGGCATTATCCGGCGATTCTTGGGCCGCGTGCTTATCATTCCTCTGGAAGCCGCTGGCTCGTGGTGGTGCTCTTTACCTTATCTGTTATGTTTGCGGGCATCATTATAAATGAACTGCGTCTGACCTCCGGTAGTATTTGGCCGGCAGTGCTTTTACACGGAACTAATAATGCTGTAGATAGTGTTTTGCACAATATTACTGTCAGTTCTTCACCTATGTTGGAGTATGTAGCCGGGGAGAGTGGTTGGTTTCCAGTGATTTTATATGGCTGCGCAGCGATATGGATTCTGAATCGAAACCACAGAGTGAACCAGCAAAAAGCCAGGATAGAGCTATAATTCAATGCGGATATTTAGAGGAGAAGGAATATCATGCATAAAAGTATATAATTCCCTTTGTGATTCATATAAAATGGTAGGGGAATACCAAATAAGAATAGAGATATGTATATAATTTTGTTCGTTCGGGGGATTTGAAATGACAGTAAAACTCCGCCAGTTATTCATATCAGGGTTACTTTGCCTTTTTGTTTTTCTTATTATTCATTTTGTGTGGGTCATTCACTCTAACATCTTGCTTGGCGTTGGTCTGGAGCAGAATGAAGAAGGGCAATATTATATTGCTGAGGCAGACGTTTCAAGCGAAGGGTATAAACAGAATCTAAGGGAAGGGGATATCTTATTACGGGTTAATGGGAAACCGATTGATAAAGTGGATGAAGCTGTGAGATATGGAAGCTTAACTCAGGTTCAATCCGTTGACCTTCTTCGTAACTCCAAAGGGGGGGCTCCACTTGCTTTGCATTATGATATTGAGAATAAGTCCTCCATCTATCATACGTTTACCCAGCTTGTAGTCCCTGGAGCGACATTTGTTTTTTTGGCAGTGTTAAGCCTTCTATTATACCGCAGGAAAAGCGGGGATCGCTCAGCAGAGCTGCTGATTTTATTCTTTTTATTAGTCGGAATAACTTACTTTGCGGGATATGCCTCAAGTAGATCTGATCTTATAGGTAGAATCGCGATGGGTAGCGTGTTGGCTTTAATTCCACTGGTTTTTATTCACTTTCTCCAAGTATATCTGAAACGATTTGATGTATTAGTTCTATCTACTACTGTAATCAAAATATACTATGGCCTGGTCATTTTACTAAGCCTATTTTCCACCTCCAGTCTAATGGTTTACTCCTGGGATAGATCCTTGTATTCCTTTGTAAGGTTAATTATTATTGGGTTCTTTGTTTTTGGAATTTTTTACAGCATATTTAAGCTGCTATATTTATACATTACTTATCGAAGCACAGCGCTTAAATCGATGTTTAAAATTATGCTTACCGGACAAATCCTTGCGTTTACACCGTTTGTTCTCTTCTCAGCTGCACCCATTGCTGTTGGGGTCAACCTGATTCCTTACGAAATTACTACGATCTTTTTGTTTTTGATGCCAGTTACTTATTTTTATCTGCTGACGGCTAGGCAACTATTTGATATTGATTTCGCTTTTAATCGGTTTAAATATTATTTATTAATTGCTTTTTTTCCGGCGCTAATGATTGTAGCCGTACTTGCGATCATTCAGAGCAGGCAAGAGTATGATTGGATCAAATGGATTCAGATGTTTTTGGTTGTATATTTATCTATTACAATCTTTTTATTCTTTAAGGAGAAAATAGATTATTATTTCCGGCCTAAACTGTTCCGTGAGCTTTATCATTATCAAGGTAGTCTGGAGCGATTCTCGAAGCAAATCTCCAAGGTTATGAAGCGGTCTGATTTGGAGGCTGCAATTTACAAGGAAATCAATGAGATTTTACCGGTTAGTCGGTCTGCTTTTTTTGAGAGAGATGAGGATATGAGTAACCTCGAACAAATAGTCGACAATTCGGGCCAAGAGATCAACATAGAATTTGTATCGAAATCTCCAGTTTTTAAGGTAGGAGAAGTAGTTCAACTCAAACAGGGGATCTTACTCGTAATTGGACGTCACCAAAAAAAATTTCATCTCCTCTGGATTGATCATAAGAAGAACCATACAAAGCTTAATTCGGATGAGCTTAACTGGTTAAATACCCTCGCAAATTATGCGAGTATTGTCTATGAGAATTTATATCTTATTGAAGGCTTGATTGAAGACCTTGAAGCAGAGATGAAAAAAGAGCTACATGCAGCACCATGGGTTCTACGCCTGATCTTTAACTTATCAGAGAAAGAACGCAGAAAGCTGGCGGCGGATTTACATGATTCTGCTCTTCAGGATCAGCTCATTTGGCTTCGCAGGCTGGAAACACTGATCTCCGATCATGATATTGAGGCGGATATTTTGCCAGAGCTGCTTCAGATTAAAGAGGGACTTCTGGATGTGATATATCAGATTAGGGAGACCTGCAATGAACTGCGTCCACCGCTGCTAAGAGAGACCGGAATTGTGAAGGCACTGGAACTATTGTTTGAGTATGCCCAGCTGCAGTCCAACTACATTATCACCTTTACATCCAGTCCGATTGGTGAGCTAAGTGAAGACCTGGTGATTGCGTTGTATCGAATAGTACAGGAGCTCCTGCGGAATGCCGGGAAACATGCCAAGGCGAATCAGATTGAAATTGAGCTGGACCAGCAAGAGCACCTCTATTTTCGATATAAGGATGATGGGATTGGCATGAATATAGTTGATATCAGGGAATCTTTTCAGCATATGGGCCTGTCTGGAATCAAAGAACGTGTTGCGAGCTTAGAGGGGAAGTGCACTTTTACCTCGGAGAAAGGGAAGGGACTGGAGGTTATTATTTATTTACCGACAATGGCTTTTGTAGAAGAAAAGCACAGAGGAGGCGATGACGATGATACGTATCTTGTTGGTTGATGATCATCCTTCAGTCGGAGAAGGAACTAAAACTATGATTGAGCAGGACGCGGATATGGAGGTTACTTTTGTTTTGTCAGCGATGGAAGCTTTGGATAGGCTGGAGCAACAAGAATTTGATGTCATCTTATGCGACCTCAACATGCCTACCATCAGCGGACTTGAATTCGCCAAAAGAGCCGTTCAACGTGATCCTGAATCTAAAGTGGTGATTTATACCGGATATGAGATCAGTGCTCACTATAATCTTTTGATGGAGTCAGGGGTCACAGGATTTATCTCTAAAACAGCTTCCCGGGAACAGTTGTTAAATACCATTCGTTGTGCGCTGAGGAATGAGGCGGTCATTCCGGTGTCTTTACTTAAACAGCTACGAAGAAATGATATCAAGATTTCTAATCACCAGGATAATCGGCTGCTTGAAGAAGTGTCCATTAATCAAAGAGAACAGGAAATACTCCAAGAAGTAGCTAGTGGAAAAAGCAATAAAGACATAGCCAGCAAGCTTTTAATGTCACAAAGGACTGTAGAGTATAACCTGACGAGAATCTTTGAGAAGCTTAGTGTACATTCCAGATCCGAAGCTATAGTGGAAGGGAAGCGACTAGGTCTTGTTAGGATGGAGACTTTCTAAGTTGAAGCCCATACAACCCAATACATAGTTTTGTTAGTTTTATTCATGGTGTTAAGCACCTCACTTTGACATCTTGATCGTCATTACCTGTAATTCATAATTCTGAACCATTCCGGTATTTAGAGTATTATTCTGAATAAATCAAGGAGGAACATCCATATGATTGACATGAACCAAATATTTTTGATTACAGATATCCCAGGTTACTCCCCGCAAATCAGCCGACTTTTATCCATGATGAACTATGCAAGATATACAACATTAGAAGCCGTGAAGGGTCTAACTGTGGAACAACTGGATTATTTATTGGATGCTCAGAGTAACTCTATTGGAGCGTTATTATTGCACTACGCTGCTGTAGAATATGCATATCAAGTGGCAACGTTTGAGCAAAGAGATTTGTCTGAAGAAGAGCTAACAAAATGGGGACCAGCATTAAATTTAGGCGACGAAGGACGAGCCAATATTAAGGGGAATGACCTTAGCTATTATTTAGATCGCCTAAATGAAGTTAGACAAAAGACTTATGAATTATTCGCAACCGTCGATGATAATTGGTTATATACTGAAGAGGAATTCTGGCATAACAAACCTGCGAACTACTATTTTATGTGGTTTCACGTTTTTGAGGATGAAATCAATCATAGAGGCCAGATTAGGCTGATCCGAAAAAGAGCACTAGCTTAAGAAAGGAGGCGCGCGAATGGAGTACATAGAGAAAAATATAAAGCCTTTATTTAAGAAATATCCGCTGCTCTCGAAATTTGTATTAACAGTGGTGATTATAGACATCGTTTATTACGCCGGAAAACAAGTTGGAGGATTAGCTTATTACCTCATGCACTAATTTCTTTTGAAAATAAGCCGAATAGAAAAGGCGAGTTCCACTCATTTTGAGTGTGAATTCGCCTTTTTATATTGCTTAACCTAAATATCTGCTGTAGCTCTGACTCTTCCATATGGCTATCCAGTTCATTATCAGTTCACACAAATTTGTTAGGATATGAAACATCAAAAGAGATATAGAGCATGACCAGGAGAGGAAGAGAAACAAATGAAAATATTAGAAGTTAAACATGTAAAGAAATCATATACTTTGTACGGTAAAGAAAAGGTGCCAGTACTCCATGATGTGAATCTAAGCTTTGAGACAGGTGAATTCGTCTCTATTCTAGGTGAGTCTGGCTGCGGAAAGTCCACACTGATGAACATCATTGGGGGAATGGACTCCGATTATGAGGGCGAGGTCCTTGTCCGCGGAAAGAATTTAAGCACGATGACCGAAAAGGAAATGGATGATTATCGTAAGAACAATATTGGTTTCGTTTTTCAAAATTTCAATCTGATCCCACATCTGTCAGTTTTGGAGAATGTTACAGTGGCGATGCAGATGACGGATACCAGTGAGAAGGACCGTAATAAACGTGCTATAGATATTTTGACTGAGGTAGGCTTGAAAGAGCACCTGAAAAAACGTCCCAATCAGCTGTCCGGTGGACAGAAGCAAAGAGTGTCCATCGCCCGCGCGCTAGCGAATAATCCTGATATTATTTTGGCAGATGAACCTACAGGGGCCTTGGACAAGGATACCGGCGATCAAATTTTAGCCTTATTGGACAGCATAGCCAAAAGAGGGATATTGGTCATTACCGTGACCCACTCACAGAAAGTAGCCGACTCTGGTACCCGTATCGTAAAGGTGGAAGAAGGACGGATTAAAGATGATATTCAGTTAAAGGACCGCTCTTTGATTAGTTACGATGGAGGAGAGGGGTCATCCCGGAATCTCAGTTTATTTGCATCTTTTAAAATGGCTCTGCAGAACATGAAACTCAACGCCAAACGTAATGTATTGGTAGCTTTGGGTGGGTCTATTGGTATTTTAAGCGTACTGTTGATGCTTTCCTTAGGGAATGGAATTACGAACTATATGAATGACGAAATTAATTCAAGTATGGATCCTTTACTCGTGGATATAACTAAACCCAGTGAAGAAGCTAAAGGCATGCAAGGTCCAGAGGCAATGATGTTGCCCGGCGAAACGTTTACGGCTGCCGATATTGAAACCATCCGAAATATTCCAAATGTTGATTATGTAGAAACCATCACTTCCATTTCGGGCAAATCTACTATGGTTTATGCAGATCAGACGGTTAGTCTTACACAATTAACAACCTTAACGGATGCTTTTGCTAAAGAGACGATTACCGCAGGGGCTTTTCCAGAGGGCAAAGAGATATTATTACCCGTGAAAACGGCAAGTAAATTAAGCGGAAATGACAGTCCAGAGTCTTTAGTAGGGAAATCGATTTATCTATATATTAATGAAATGGATGCTAAGCATAAACCGATCACATTGGAACAAGAAGTCACTATCTCTGGTATTTATGAAAGCACTGATCCAAGAGCGCAAATGCAACCCACGGGTTATCTTCCAGCGCAGACTTTGGAGCAAATGTATGTTGACAAGGGGATTACAATAGGTCCAATTCAAGTTAATGCTTTTGCAACCGATATGAAATATGTGAATGATATTAATGCAGCCGCTGTTGATGCTGGATTCTCAGGTTCTCAATCGGCAAAAATCATGGAGCGAATCACAACTTATGTGAATATGGCTACTATAGTTCTCTCTGGTATTGCCGGGATTTCACTTCTCGTATCAGGGATCATGATATTGGTTGTGCTATATATCAGTGTAGTGGAACGGACTAAGGAAATTGGGATTCTTCGGGCAATTGGCGCAAGGAAAAAAGATATCAAACGTATATTCTTTTCTGAATCAGCTTTATTAGGTGTATTCAGCGGTATCTTTGCGGTACTCTTTGCCATTGTCATTAGTTATGTGTTAAATATTCTCTTGGACAATGCTTTTGGAGTGAAACTTATTAATCTATCCGGTTATTATGTGTTATTTGGGATCGTTGTGAGTACCCTGATTAGTATTATCGCCGGTTTGATGCCATCCTCTAAGGCTGCCAAACTGGATCCAATGGAATCTCTACGATATGAATAAATAGGTTAGCGGAGAGGAAAATTGAGAGATGAACACGATTCTAGTGGCGGATGATGATTCTCATATCCGTAGATTAATACGATTATATCTTGAAAAAAACCAATTTTCCGTAGTGGAAGCAGCAGACGGTCAAGAGGCATTAGACATTCTAGCGCATACAAAGATCGATTTGGTGATTGTAGATGTGATGATGCCAAATGTAGATGGTATTGAATTGACCGAAGATATCCGGTCTTATATCGATATTCCAATTCTGATGGTTACAGCTAGAGGAGAATCTAAGGACAAAGTCAGAGGATTTAATGCCGGATCAGATGATTATTTAGTCAAACCGTTTGATCCCATTGAATTGGTCCTGAGGGTAAAATCACTATTAAAAAGATATCATTTAACCTCCTCGAGTGTGATTCAACTAGGCGCAGTGATGATTGATCTGGGGAATTTGAACGTTGTTACGGCTCAGAGAACGGTGGAGTTGAAGAAAAAGGAATGTGAGTTGTTATTTGCTCTGGCGGGTTCGCCAGGGCAAATATTCACGCGTTCTCAGCTCATAGAAAATATTTGGGGTGTCGATTATGAAGGCGACGAGCGTACGGTAGATGTGCATATCAAACGTCTGAGAGAAAGACTTGAATCGATTCCCGAGCTAATTATTTCTACGGTAAGAGGACTTGGATACCGTCTGGAGTTGGCCTGAATGTTGAAAAAAAGCCTGCGTCTGCGTATTGTCATTACGTTCATTGGGATTGTGATCGTCAGCTTAATGATCTCTTTTTTGCTAAATGTACGGTTTTCCGAAAATAATGTGACCCCAAACCATATCTTCATTAGAGTAGCTGGAGACGTAGCCAAAGTGCTTACCCTAATCGATGATCCGGAAAAAGCACAGGCATTTACTAAACTGCTCAATAAATATGGGGTCGATATTGCGAAAGTGAGAGTGAATGAGTGGAGTGATGCTGTTTTTTCAGTGGATAAGGAGAAGGTTGCCGCTCTATTTAAGCCGGATTCCACAGACGCAGTGATGCTTAATGATAAGTCTGGTGTTGCTATTGTTGGCATTCCCATCGTAGATAAGGAGAAAGCTGCGCTCATCATTAAAATTGATTTTTCGTCGAGCTTGATCACATTCAGACGCAACGTGTTTTTTACACTTCTAACGGTTTTAGTCATTGGAAGTTTACTGATTCTCTTGATGTCCGGATTCATTGTTAAGCCTATCAAACGTCTGACGGAAGCAGCTAAAAAAATGGCATCAGGCGATTTATCTGTGCGCTTGACGCATAAAAATCAAGATGAGTTCGGGGAACTGATGGAAAGCTTTAATCATATGGCTAGTGAGCTGCAAAAGATAGACTCTGTTCGTGATGATTTTGTCAGCAATGTCTCTCATGAAATGCAGTCTCCGCTTACGTCCATTAGAGGGTTTACTAGAGCGCTGCAAGATGGTGTGGTTCCAGTAGAAGAGCAAAAAGAACATCTGGATATTATTTATCAGGAAACGCTGCGCTTATCCCGCCTAAGTGACAATCTGCTTAGATTAGCGTCGCTTGATTCAGAACATCATCCGGTTAATCTCACCACTTTTCAGCTGGATGAACAGTTAAGAAGAGCGATCGTTCTGGCGGAGCCACAATGGGCACAGAAAAACATTCAGATAGAATTGGATTTATTACCCTGCCAAATTACGGTGGATAAAGATTTGTTTGATCAAGTCTGGCAAAACCTAATCAATAATGCTATAAAATATACAAGCCAAGAGGGTATCATTCATGTCGAAATCGAGCGTTCTATAGCGTTTGTGAAGGTTTCTATTAAAGATTCTGGTCAAGGCATACCAGAGGCAGCATTGCCCCGCATTTTTGATCGTTTTTATATGGTGGATAAAGCGCGGAGCAGCGTTCATAAAGGGAATGGACTTGGATTATCTATTGTATTAAAAATTCTAAAAATGCATGATTGTAAAATAGAAGTGGAGAGCAAGGTTGGGGAAGGAACTCAGTTTATTGTCTCGATCCCTGTCTCTCAACCCTATGAATAGTTAACAGGCTGAATCTTAAGGCAAACGCAGACCCTTTCATTTGTGAACCAAGCAATAGAAGACTCTCAAAAAGTTCCCAGAACTCGGTTCGCGCAAGCCATAGTTGCAGTAGGAACTGAACATTTGATCGGCATGATTGAATTAAATATTAGAAGCCATACGGACAGAAGCGGCGAAATCGGCTATATTGTCCATCCTGATGCCTGGGGACAGGGAGTCGCTACAGCAGCGGCCAGACGAATGTTGAAATTTGGTTTTGAAGGACTGCAACTACATCGAATATACGCGACCTGTGACCCTAGAAATAGCGGATCATCCAAGGTGCTCACCAAGATAGGTATGACCTATGAGGGAAGATTAAGGGATGCTTTGCTTATTAAAGATGGATGGCGGGATTCTTTGATGTTCAGTATGTTGGAGCATGAGTGGACGGTAGCCCGCTAAAAATTAACTCTTGCTTCCCAATGGTAAGTTCACTAGAATATAAGTATTAGCTTATATACTTTCGAGAGGAGGAGAGAAGGAAATGCAGACACTAATGGAAATTGCTGAAGACTTGAAGCTGTTCGGAGATAAGACCCGATTGGCAATGCTTTCTCTTCTGAAAGAGCGGGAATGGTGCGTGTGTGAATTCGTTGATATCTTTGACATCTCCCAGCCGGCGATTAGCCAGCATTTACGGAAATTGAAAAGTAGAGGAATCGTTCGGGAAAGCAAGCGGGGACAGTGGGTACATTATTCGTTAAATGTCGAAGATAAACCACATCTTAAAGCTGTTCTTCAACAGATGCCTAGTTCCAAATCGATATTGGCTGAACTGAATAAAGAGGCTAAAGAGCCATGCTGCGACTAAATTTAGGTAAGGTTTTTTTTGATCTATATATAATCATATAGTTATATAATGATGTTGGATTGAAGTCACATGCTTATATAGGAGTGTTGAAAAAGATGTGGATTTGCAGTAAAAGGGGGATGGCACTTTGGCTATTGTAGCTATCCTTATATTTTTAGTAACTTTAATCCTTGTAATCTGGCAGCCCCGTAATTTATCGATTGGATGGTCAGCCTGCGGTTGCGCGAGCATAGCTTTGCTAGCTGGGGTAGTCAGCTTTAATGATGTTCTGGATGTAACGCAGATCGTGTGGAATGCTACTTTAGCGTTTGTGGCTATTATTCTGATTTCTTTAATTCTGGATCGAATCGGATTTTTTGAATGGGCTGCTTTACATATGGCGCGGGCTGCCCGCGGGAATGGCAGACGAATGTTTGTGTATGTCATCGTTCTTGGTGCGTTAGTGTCTGCATTTTTTGCGAATGATGGAGCGGCTCTGATTCTTACGCCTATTGTGCTTGCGATGGTAAGGGCGCTGCATTTTGATGAGAAAAAAGTATTTCCGTTTATTATCGCCAGCGGTTTTATTGCCGATACCACCTCACTGCCGCTCGTGGTCAGCAATCTGGTCAATATCGTATCAGCGGATTTTTTCGGGATTACGTTTATGGAGTATGCAGGCAAGATGATTATACCTACGCTGTTCTCACTTGTGGCGAGCATCGTAGTGCTCTATTTCTTTTTTCGCAAAAGTATTCCCAAGCACTTTAACGATTCACAGCTAAAAGATCCGCATGAGGCGATTAAAGACAAAAAAATGTTCCAGCTGTCATGGATTGTATTGGCTGTTCTTTTGGTAGGGTATTTTGTCAGCGAATTTTTGGGTATTCCGGTATCTGTGGTTGCGGGGATCATAGCTATTTTGTTCCTGCTTCTCGCGAGAAGAAGCCCTTACGTCAAGGTGAAAGAAGTGATTACCGGAGCGCCTTGGGCGATTGTGTTCTTTTCTATCGGAATGTATGTCGTAGTATATGGACTTCGAAATGTTGGGCTTACGGATTTACTTGCTAAGATGATTGGGTCTATTGCTGATCAGGGCTTATTTGCCGCAACGATGGGTATGGGCTTCATAGCTGCATTGATCTCATCGCTGATGAATAATCTGCCTACCGTTCTGATTGACGCGCTTGCCATTGATGCGACGCATACCACTGGAATCATTAGAGAGGCTTTAATATATGCGAATGTTATAGGTTCGGACTTAGGACCGAAGATCACTCCGATTGGCTCACTCGCCACACTGCTGTGGCTACATGTACTTTCGGCTAAAGGCGTGAAGATTTCTTGGGGAACGTATTTTAAGACAGGTATTATTTTAACCATTCCAACGTTATTTATTACGCTTTTAGGTCTTTATATGTGGTTGTTGATTAACTAATTTGGACAGGGGAAGATCAAGATGAACAAGAGAACGATTTATTTTTTATGTACAGGGAATTCCTGCAGAAGTCAGATGGCTGAAGGCTGGGCTAAGCAATATCTAGGAAAAGAATGGAGCGTGTACAGTGCAGGTATTGAAGCTCACGGTCTAAATCCAAAAGCTGTACAAGCGATGAGCGAAGTAGGCATAGATATTTCCGGCCAGACTTCGGATATTATTGATGCTAATCTGCTGAATAATGCCGATCTGGTCATTACCTTATGTGGAGATGCTGCGGATAAATGTCCAATGACCCCTCCGAAGGTCAAACGGGAACACTGGGGCTTCGATGATCCGGCAAAAGCGCAAGGGAGTGATGAAGAGAAGTGGGCAGTGTTCCAGCATGTGCGTGACCAGATTGGTGAAAGAATCAAACAATTTGCGGAGACGGGTGAATAAGCAAAGGGAGGAAGTAACCTATTCTTTTAACTTAGGGTATTTCACCACGGGCCATTTCACTTTCCGTAAGGCATTGATCACTTCGGGCCCAACGTTCAAATTACTTTGAACCAATTCATGGGGAGTGAGAGCTATCCATTGGTTCAGAGAGACGTCGGCAAAACGGTCACTTTTGAACATTTCGAGGAACCACAACGATTCTTCTCCTGTATTCTGAATATAATGTCCAAATGCAAAAGGAACATACCCAACATCGCCAGCCCTGTAATTAAAGGTACGTGCTGCACCGTTTCCGGCAAACACAGTCATCCGTCCTTTTCCGGTAAGATAATATTGCCACTCATCGTTGTTGGGGTGCCAGTGGAGCTCTCTCATTCCTCCAGGTTCAATCTCTACCAGTGCAGCAGCCACGGTCTTGGAGACCGGAAAGTTGCTTGAGTCAACGATTCTGACGCTCCCGCCAGGAGTCTTCAATGGAGGCTGTGCCAACAGCGAATGTTTGAAGCTCTGTGGAATTTCTCCATATGGCGATTGCACCTTTTGGCTTTGTAATGACCCGGGAACTTGATCCTGATAAATGTAAACCTGTTCAGTGGGGATGGAGTCGAAGGCCTCGGCAGGTATTCCAAAGTTAGCTGAAAGTACCTCTTTAGGCGTATGGGCGAACCAATCGGAAATAGACAAGGTATTCAGATCGGAGAAGCTCCCGTCGTCAAAGACTAGGAGGAATTCGCAGCCTTCTTCAAGACCTTGTATAGAGTGAGGAATACCCGGCGGAAAATACCATAGATCACCAGGTCCTACATCTGCTATAAAGTTCCGTCCATTCTGATCCACAGCAGTAATCCGGGCGCGGCCTAACAGCATATAAGACCATTCCGCTTGCTGATGCCAGTGAAGCTCTCGTACTCCACCGGGGGTCAGGCTCATATTCACACCTGCCAGTGTAGTTGCGATAGGGAGTTCTCTGACGGTTACTTCTCTGGACCAGCCACCATGATTAAGCTGCATATGCGTATCTGAGAAAGAAAATTTTAAATTGGGAACCAGGCCCGCATCAGTCACCGGAGGTACGAACATATCCGGGTTCTCAAGATCCCGCATAACATCGCGGGGTCCTTTATCTAATCCCCCTGTGCCATCGCTTCGGATGGGCTGGGGGATGTTTGTTTTGTTTGCCGAATCCTGTCCAGCAGAAGTCATAAGATGTTCTCCTTTCTTGTTCCTAAAGCGTTCAATGAAAATATATGCGGAATGCTGTCTTTTATGATGGATAGCAGAAGTGGTACAAGTTGACATGTGTAGGGTCATCATTGATTATTACTAATAGAGGCTAAGGTTCTAGATGAACTGGAGAGGGGTTTGTGATGATTCACATCAAGGAGTCCTTACAACGATTAGGGAAAATAAAAGCTTATGTAATAGGTCTATTAGTGATTATGTTCGCCGCGGGATCTGCGGTTACACCTACATCGGTGTCGGCGGCTGTCCAGTTAGGGACACAGGTAATGCCACTGTCATACGGGGGATATTACGTGCTTTTTCCAGGTAAACTCGCCCCTTATTTCAAAGCAGGTAAATTAATGGTGCCGATTCGAGCCTTCTCCAATGCGATTGGCGCAGATTTGCTCTATGACGCTCTGAGCAAGAGTATTACTGTTTCACTGCTGGACCGATCGGTAGGAAATATTAAAGCAGGGCAGCTAGAGGCAGATTTTAATGGGGAGACCGTAGATTCATTAGGCGTTGCTCCAGAGATAAAGGATGGCACTCTGTTTGTTCCGGCGTCCCCCATTTTAGAAGGGCTTAAGTCTTTTCGCTGGGAAGTGCAATTTAATAATGTGAATAAATTAACCCTTGGTATTGGAGCCAGAAAAGGGGAGGAATGGGTGAAGCCTGAGGCAGATCGTGCGCTTGCTCCTTATCCACTCGAAACGACAGCACATCCGTATCCGTTATATCCTACTATGCTAACGCAGGCTCAGGCCGGGAAAGAATATAGATTGACCTTAGGCGTGCAAAATACCTCCGGATTCATCATCCCTAAAGGAAACGCGGAATTAGAGCTGGTGAGTGTGGACAGTAAAGGGAATTCTTTTTATCAAACGTTGAAAGGACCTGATTCCTCAACCTCCAAGACGGCATTATTATCATTTTCCGCTACCATTCCAACAGAGGCTGAATACGTCATTTTCAGGTCACGCACCTTGAGAGCGCAATAAGGCAATTGCTATAGATTATTCCAACAAGCTAGACAGAGAGCGGGTAAAGAAACAGATGACAGGTAACAAAGAACAGCAATATCGCTTCAGCGAAGCACCGATTTGGGAATTGCAACGAACATATTATGAAGAGCAGGGATTAAAGGCTTGGAATAATGATCAGGTCCCGCAGTACATCACGAGTAACCCTATGATTGCGACAGCATACGCAGAGATGATCTTTGGATTTCTGCAAGACCGGGCTGGACAAGGGCATCTCTCAGAGACCGTTACGATTCTAGAACTTGGAGCAGGAGCAGGCCGGTTAGCCTTCCATGTGCTTAAAAAGTTATGTGAAATCGTAGACTACGCAGATATTCCTCTTCCTCCTTTTCGTTATGTGATGAGTGATTTGCCTTCCAAAAATATATCCAGCTGGCAGCAGCACCCGAGCCTACTTCCTTACGTAGAGCAGGGTATTTTGGACTTCGCTCGTTTTGATGCTGTGCAGGATGTAGAACTACATTTAGTACACGCTAAGCTCAGCATTCGGCCGGGTGAATTACAGCAGCCATTGGTGATTGTGGCAAATTATTTTTTTGACAGCATTCCGCAAGAATTAATTTATGTGGATGAAGGAAAAATATATGAATGTGAGGTTTCGATCCAGTATTCGGCGGAAGTTGATCCGGATAACCCCTCCGATGCGCTCGGCAAAATCATCCCGCAGTACCATTATCGGCGTGCGGCTAGTTATGAAGAGGAGACTTATCCCTATCATGACGTTATAACGCTTTATCAGCAGAAGCTGGAGGATTCACATATACTCTTTCCGGTGGTGGGGCTTACTTGTCTGGAGCGGCTTGCGCGGCTCTCTACAGAGGGATTCGTGCTGCTTACAGCGGATAAGGGAGACCATCGCTTAGAGAACTGGGAATTTGCAGAACCTCCATTGCTGATTCATCACGGAAGCTTCTCTTTGACCGCGAATTATCATGCGATAGAGCATGTGCTGAAACAAAAAGGGGCGCATTCAATATTCACCAGTCATCACTATAAAAACCTGAACATCGGCTGTATTCTTATGCTTCCAACACCGCTGAGCTATACAAACACTCGGCTGGGTTACAAGCGGTTTATAGAACGTTTTGGCCCGGATGATTTCTTTAGTATGAAGGAATGGATGGATCAGCAATTAGATACGATGGGGCTGCAGCAAATTTTGGCCTTTTGGCGTTTGGGTGGGTATGATGCTGAATGGTTTATCCATAGCGCTGAACAGATTTCGGAGCTGCTGCCGGGTGCCAGTGATGAAGAAATGCTGGATCTACAGCGAGGTATACAGTTGATGTGGACGGGCTATTATCCGATGGAACAGAGTTATGATTTGTCGCTAGATGCGGGGTTGCTGCTGTATGAAATGGATAAATTCGCGGAAGCATTGGGTTACTTAGAACGCTCCATGCATGCGAGTACGGAAGAACCATTGGCATCAGTGCTGTATAGCATGGCAATCTGTAACTATGAGCTAGGAGCTGAAGCTGCTGCATTGGAATACGCGCGTAGAGCTTTGGCTGCAGAGCCTGACAATGAAGTAGTATTGGAGCTCCTAACGGCGCTTAGCGGGGAATAAGCACATTTACATAGGGTTATCTTTTTGGTATCCTATACAAAATAATCAAACGCGATGACGAGAAGAGTACATGAAATCATTCCTTCACAGAGAGCCCTGGATGATGAGAACAGGGTAAGGGGGATTTTATCGAAACAAGCCTCTGAGCGGCATATCGGAACCGGACTAAGGGGATGGTATGACGGGAGCTCCTGTTATAGAGCTAGAGTATAAGCATTGCGCAAGATGTTTTGCCGTACTTGATGAGATTAATATGGCGACATATTAATGAACCTGGGGTGGTACCGCGAGAATTTCGTCCCCAAGACCATAAGTCTTGGAGGTGAGGTTCTTTTTATTTTGCAGATTAAGCAGGCGGATATCACTTATAAACAGGAGGTAACACCAATGAACGAGGAACCGGAAGTATTAACAGAGAGTTACATCGACAGATTGATTCAAGAAGAGCTGGAAGCAGGGACTTACAGTAGAGATATATGCACGAGATTTCCACCGGAGCCTAACGGGTATCTGCATATTGGCAGTGCGTATGCTATTCATACAAACTATACGACTGCGAAAAAGTATGGCGGGAAGTTCCATTTGCGCTTTGATGACACCAATCCTTTAAAAGAGGATCTGGAGTATGTAAATGCCATCATCGAAGATATTCAATGGATGGGCTATCCACCGGACTATATTTTTTATGGATCAGACTATTCTGAGAAAATATACAATAGCGCAGTTACGTTAATCCGAAAAGGAAAGGCGTATGTCTGTGATTTATCACCTGAAGAGGTGACAGCCTATAGAGGGACGCTTACGGAGCCGGGAAAAAACAGCCCGTTCCGGGAGCGTTCTGTGGAAGAGAATTTGCGGTTATTTACGGAGATGAAAGCTGGAGATTATCCAACGGGAGCCAGAGTGTTGCGGGCTAAAATAGATATGAGCTCACCTAATATCAACTTACGTGATCCGGTGATTTACAGAATCATTCATGCGGAGCATTATAGAACGGGTAACGAATGGTGTATCTATCCGATGTATGATTTTGATTGATTTTATTGAGGGTGGGAGTGACTCTTCCCACGTATTTCCCACATTACAATGAATCCATGAATTTTTCAAACCGCAAAGGAGCTTCCTTTTTACGCGTCTTTGTAACATGAGTATAAATATCTTTAGTTATCTGATCATTTTTATGCCCAAGTCTTTTTTGAATTACTTCTAAATCTTCGCCCGCTTCCGCCAAAAGCGATGCATGTGTATGACGCAGCGAATGCGGTGTAAGTGTTTTTGGTAACCCGGCCATTTCAAGATATTTTTTCATTCCGCGCTGAGCGACCTCGTGAATCATTGGATAACCAGGCTTATTTATATCGTTGACGAATACGAAGTTACCTTGGTTATAATATTTTTTCCTTTCAGCCATCATCAGTTGTTTCTGCCAAAGTGATTGGTCATCCAAAACACATAATACTTTTTTGCTTATTTCAACCTCTCGAATTGAAGATCTAGTCTTAGGAGTGTTTAGGATGAAATTTTCCACCCCTTCTCTGACATAGAGTGTTTTGGTTATGGATATATACCCCTCAGTTTTATCAATGTCTTTCCATTTCAACGCACAGGCTTCTCCTATTCTCAATCCTGTATACGCCAATAAAAAGAATAATGAATACTCCTGAACAGTTCCGTTCTCCCTGACCACTTCAAGGAAACTCAGCAACTCTTTCTTTTCAAGGTATTTAGGTAAGGAAGTTCTGGATTCCAATTGATCGACAGTTTGCAGAAAAGAAGGGAGTTTTGCTCCTGAAGCCGGACTTACTTTTAAAATCCCTTGTTCTACAGCCGTATCGAAAAGCAATTTAGTAGAAACGTGGATAATGTTGATAGTGTTATAAGACAATCCCTTCACCTTCAAATCATCCAGCATATTTTGATATTGTTTTTTTGTTATATCGCATAATCTTATATGACCGAAGTATTTCGACGCTTTTGAAAGATTGCACTTTCGTAAAAAAACAGTAGAATTCTTCACGTTCCCATGCGCTTCATACATTTTCAACCAATCGTCTACATAAGCGGAAAATGCGATATTTTTCTCTTCTACATAAGTTCCTTTTCGCAATTCCGCCTCTATATCTATCCCGGCTTGAAAAGCTTCTTTAGCAGAATTGTATCCGGGCGTTTCTTTTTGTTTTCTCTTACCCGTTTCAGAGTTGATAATGCTGTATCGATAATGATACTTTCCGTTCCTGCATCTAACCCCGGGGTATTTTGGTGTTTCTTTAGTTTCTTTTGTCTTTTTCGCCATGCGATAAACACCTCCCTAACAAAATTAATAAAACTGATGAAATTCCACGGGCACTCCACAACGGATGAGAAACTCTTCGCGTGTTTCACAAGTTAATGGCACTTCCAATGAAACCATAAGTCGAACTGAAAAATTATGTGCTTCTCGTTCTATTTTGTTCAATGAGAAAAGAGTGTTTTTTTTTAGAAAAGGCGTGTTTATGTGAGGGTGAATAAAGTGATGACCTAATTCATGCCCGGCTGCAAATATAATTTTTGGGCTGCTCAATCGATTATTCAAGTGAATTTGTGGAATTCTATGTAGCTTAGTGTAATACCCCCATATGTTTTCGCCCAGGTCTTCAAAATACAGGGTAATACCAGTAAGTTCTGCTAATTTTAACGGGTTATTAGTTTCATGAGTACGGATCAACCTCTGGACAATGTCCATTGCAATTACCTCCGGAGATCAACGATGTTTTTTTGGGGTGAATTTCTTCTTTGCCATTTGCTTTGATGTTCGCAGAGCATTTTCAAGAGAAATACGAAGCAACTCCCTGTCTTCTTCATCCATCGGTTCTCCCATAAAGGCTAAGGAATCATTGCTTTCGAGATCAGCCATCATATTTTCTAATTTTTTTGCGATGTCCGTTTCCTCTTTTGCAGTAAGATTTTCTAAATCTGATTCAGAGAATATTTTGTCGATGTCCACTTGGTAAACGAGAGCTAATTTCCTGATGGTTTCGAGACCGGGTTTTCTGTTTTCGTTTTCATAATGTGAGTAGGTTTGTTTGCTTATCCCAATTTTCTTAGCAACCTCTTCTTGAGTCCAACCCTCAATTTTCCTCAGTTCACGTAGGTTCCGACCGTACAATTTAATTCCTCCTATGTAGCACTCATTGAAATTATAATAATACTTTATTCATCTAATGTCAACAAATAAGCGACAAAATTACCGAAAACAATGTAAATAGTGGGTTGACATCGCCTGTGTGTTGATTTATTGTTAAGTCAACGCTTAGGCGACAAGGTAAAGAGAGGAGGTGGTACGTTGAGTTATAATGTGGTCGCCATCAAAAGAAAGAAGCTTGATCTCACACAGGAAAAAGTAGCGGAAATGCTTGAGGTTTCTCGCCAGCACTACAACTCTGTAGAGAATTTTAAAAAGGCGCCATCGGTTGATCTAGCAAAAGGGATTGGGGAAATTCTAGATGTTGAATGGACTATTTTTTTTGCTGATAGAGTCAACATATAGGCGATTATTCAGGAGGCGACGGCCTTGTCAGTAAACGATAAGCAGACAAAAAAAGAGGCATTGATGCGTAGTATTGTGCTGGAATTACTAACAACTAGAAACGGAAAGGAAGAGGAAAATGTTAGATCAAAGAGGAAATGTGGCGCTAAACGATCTTCCTAGTTTTCTCAAGCCGGACGAAGTTGCCGCTTACTTAGGGGTGTCAAGAAATACAGTTTATAGATGGTGCAAGGCTGGAGATATTGAAAGTGTTAAAGTGCGAAAAACTCTTCGTATTCAGAAGTCAACATTGCTTGGGTGGATCGATAAACAAGAGAAGGCGAGTTGTGTGTTAGCGGATTAACACCAACTAAAACAATCATAACCACATCATAGGGTTTTATACCTGAAGGGAGTTGAACCACAATGCAGAAAACTAAATACGTTTATTCACTGTTATCGATTCGAAACATGTTCGGTCTTGGTCATTTAGTCGTACTTAATGCCGTGACCAATAACCATGTACCTACAGTATACAGAGGTGATGTGGATAATATCGATAGCTATTACACCAATAGCAAAGGATTATCTCACTTCAAGTCTCTTTCGAAAATGGGCACTGGTGGCATAGGGGTTCAAAAGCTAGGTCTGAAAGGAGATTAAGAATGAGCAATGAACCAGAAAACACAGCTATCCACGAAGCTCAACGTCGGCTCATTGGCAATGCGAGAATGATTGGGCCACCTAATTTCCAACAAAGCAATGACATGTACAGCATACAAGTCACAATGCAATCTTGCTTAGACGCTGGAGCTGGATCGGATCTGCTATCACAGATTGTAGCTATGTACCGTAGACACTATGCCAAAAAAGAGGAAATGCAATCATTTATCAATGACATGGAAGTTCGTTATATCACATCACTCGAAGGGGATGCAGGAGATGCTAAATAGACGGCAGACACAAAATAAAAAAACCGCCAAGACGGTGGCGGCAGGGGTAAAAAATATTGCTTTCAGTTCCAAAGTCAATATTGATTCACACATCGAAAACGAATCAGAGAAATGGCTTCAATCCTCTTTATTCAAAGGACTTTGGGATTACGGAAAAGTTAAGCACGATGGCACAGAAATCGAAAGAATGTTGCATGAGTTGATTTATGCACGGTATTCACAAAAGGTAAAGGAAATCATTGAGGCGGGTTCAAAAAGCTCTGAATCATCTGAACAACAATGTCGTGCTGATCTTTGTAGTTCTCAAATTCCGAGTACATCCAAGAAGTGTTGCGGTCTCGCTTTTCAATAACCTGTTTCATCTCAAAGTAAGCTTGATCAAAGAAGTTGAATAACGACGTGTATTCGTAGTGGTCCAACTCTTCGTTAATCGCAATAAACAATTTGGCATTTTCCTTAAGTGTAAATATCTCTGATAGTTTTAAGGCGATAAGCGGTGATGGATTTTCAGGATTCTTCGATGTGGCATTATGCAGTGTTTTGGTTTTATCAAAAATCTCGGTTAGATAACTAAGCAAAGTTCCAACTTTGTGCTTGTCCATATTTTTCACCTCCTTTCATCTGAGATTGGTAAGTCTGGACAACTTCCATTGTAGGCGGAAAGGGAAAGTTTGGAAAGGAGGTTAGTATCATGGCGGTAATCTTCAACACCACAGTCAGATGTCCTTATCCCACTTGTGGGCATACAGGTGACGTAATCACTAATAACCATTGTCGTACAGCTCACAAGATGGAGCGCAAAGAATTGTTTGGGGAATTCGGAAAACCGCAAGGCATTGGCTACGATCCAACAGCCGTCAATAAGAACTTAGAACGACACACTCCAGTCCAGCGACTGAATAATGGATACCCAAGTAATTCTCCTTATGCAAAAGATAGAAGAACGGCTAGGAATAAAGGGTGGTGAATGAGAAAGCCGGGGAACGAGAGAAAACAATCGTTTCAGTATATAACATCATTGGAGGGAGAAACACCATGACACAAACCATTCAAATTCAAGTTCACCAAAATCAACAGCAGCTAACAATCAAAGAATTCAACGGAAAACGGGTTGTTACTTTGAAAGACATTGATGATCTTCACCGCCGCCCGGAGGGAACTGCAAGTCGTAATTTTAGAAACAACAAGGATAAGTTCGTTTCAGGTGAGGATTATTGGCACCTCCAAAACGAAGAAGCAGGAGATTTTGCGACGACGAATTTCGTCGGCACAAATCCATCAAAGACCAGGGAACTCGTACTTCTCACTGAGTCCGGTTATCTAATGCTGGTCAAGTCGTTCACAGATGATTTGGCATGGAAGGTACAACGCCAGCTGGTAAATAGCTATTTCAGAGGACAAGCTATCCGCCGCGACTCTTTACAGGTGTTAATGGCAGCAACACATAATCTTCTCGCCAGCCAAGAAATCATCACCGAACGGCTAGAGGATGTAGAACACAAACTTGAAACTCAAATCACGCTGGACAGCGGGCAACAGCGCCGCTTGCAGAAGTCAATTAACCAAAGAGTGTGTGGGCTTGAACAAATCAAAGAGGCTCGTGGAGAATGGTTCCGTCAGCTCCACAAGGAAATTAAGGATCGCTGGAACGTTAGCAGCTACAAGGATGTACTTAAACATGATTTGCAAGATGTCATGAACTATGTGGCAGCATGGGTCCCGATCCGCCGGGAAGAGTAGGAGGATAATTATGAAAGAGATTAAGGATTGTCGTTATCAAATGAGGTATTGGCTTGAAGCCAGTAAAGACGCAAGAATGCGGGGTGATGTAATCAATGAGCAACATGCTCTTAAGATGTTCCGTCAGTATCGCGACAAACTGCTTGCCGCATGGAGCAGTCCAGCGGAACGCGAGGCACTTTGTGGATAATTTGTGCTTAAACGAAAAACAGCCCAACGGGGTAGGAGCCGTGGACTGTAGCTTTAAAATTTACGGTCAGTTTATCAGAGATTGGAGCTTAAAAAAATTAATTTACGGTCAGTTTATCAGGGATCGGGGGAAAAAGCAATGAAAACAGACGATAAGGAAAAATTTGTGGTCATTGGGACCTGCGTCAATCCGAAGTGTCGAAGAGTGATTCTCTCTGGACAGACAGCTGTACGCTACGGAAATTCATGGTGTTGCAATTATTCATGTCTTAATCAATATATGTTTGGCGGCGTCCGCCGTGATTAGTCTCGGATTCTTATCTCTAGAAATCAAAGTACAAAATAGTAAAACGCGAGCAGGTGAATAAATGAAGGACGCTTATTACTTTTCCCACGACGGGAATGCTCGCCACGATCCTAAAATAACCGCAATGAGAGGGGTCTACGGACCCCGTGGTTATGGGTGGTATTGGATACTGGTCGAGATGATGCGAGAATCCGAAGGATATAAGTTAAATATGCAAGGGAAGTACGTTTATCATGCGTTCGCATCACAGATGCAATGCGAAGTTAATGAAGCGCAAGATTTTATAACTGATTGCATCAATGAATTCGAATTATTCGTATCTGATGAAATGTCATTTTGGAGCGCTTCTTTACTTAAAAGGATGAATAGGATGGAGAAAAAGTCAGAATCAGCAAGAAAATCAGCTGAGGCTCGTTGGAAGAAAGAAAACACGCCGAATAAGGATTCTTCAAGTAAATCCAAGCAAACAGAATGCGACGGCAATGCGAACGCATCTGGAATTGATGCATTAAAGGAAAGGAAAGTAAAGGAAAGTAAATTAAAAGAAAGTAAAGAAAAAGAAATAAAGAAAGAAGAACTAGTGGCACCAGTCAATCCATTCCGGATGTTTGAAGCTGAAGGATTTGGAACAATCAGTTCTGTGATATCGGATCAGCTTAACGACTTCATAAATGACTATGGAGAAAGATGGGTATGCGAAGCTATGCGTACTTCGGTAATTGCAGGCAAGCGAAATCTTAATTATGTTCGTGCCATTTTGAACCGGTGGAAATCCGAAGGTATTGACGAACCTTGGACTAAAGAAAAACCTCTAACTTCGTCGGGAGGATTCAAAGGGAACCGCAATGAAGGGAAGAGCGGGAAACAGCAAATTGAGATCACTAAAAACGATCTTTCACCGCCAACAGCAGAAGAGATTGCCTTACAAGAAAAGATGATGGCAAAGCTTAAGGCCAAAAAGGAAGCAGAAGAGAAAGAGCGACAAGAAAAACGGGATAGAGGGGAGGGGTTGAACCATTGAGAACAATGTGCTCAGTACCTTTCTGCAAACTGGATGCTACCAATACTTGGACAACCATTCCTGTATGTCAGCACTGTCGGGACATCATCTTTCATGAACAAATTGATTACTACGAAGGAAATATCAAGGAGTATGAACGTTGCCGATATATTCGAATCCGTCACTTAACTCCACTTTGGCCGATCCTTAAACGGGAGTTGATGGAAAATGCCCGATCGTAACGGATGGTTGACCCGAGACGAGGTATCAACTAGCGGAAAACCAGTATATATAACTGGTGGAATTGGATGGCGTCCCGCTCGTCCTAAAGAATGGATATTACTACCCCGCTTCCGTTGTGCGGAACTCGGAGTACACGTTGATCCAGTAGAACAGCCAATTGCTTATCTGCACGTACGTAACGCTATACCACCGCACAGTTATGCTCCGCTATATGCAAGAGGTCCAGAAGGAATCGACATGGATCGGCTGACGCCTAGCGAACTGGGCGATGTGGAGCGGGATTCATGATTATTGTGTGTTTGAACTGCGGTGGGGATATGCAGGAGATTAAGCGAGATCAATACCGTTGTCAATGGTGTGAATGGGAGGCGGAACAGCTGTCAATAGAACAACTCCGAAAGGAGAATTCATATGAACTGGAAAACAGCAACAAGACAAGAGCTGTACACCATCTTACAAGAAACCAGAGTTCATCCATTAGATAAGCAAGAAGCTCAACAAGAGATCCTCCGGCGCTGTCGTCCAAAATGGAGAAGAGTTCAATACAAAATCAAGGAGAAATGAGGTGTGGAAGTGGCAGAAACTCCTCATAAAACTTTCTGGAAGCCGCAGAAACAAGAGAAAACCAAGAAGACGAGCAGCTTAGGACAGCGAAAGAAGGAGAAGAAAGAGGTATCTCCTTTGAAGCAAAAGATATTTGCAGATCATAAACCCGGCAAAAGCTCAGCGAGCAGAGCAGAGTTCCCGCCTAACATAGTTAAAGAATTGATAAAAGAAACGGATGGTATCTGCCAGCAATGCTTATCAGCGCCTGGAACAACAACACATCACGTTTGGCCGCGTGGTCGAAAAGGAAGAGGAGTTAAAACCAATGGAATTCGATTCTGTGGAGGTTGCCACGACATCGTGCAAATCACTCCGGAATTACTGCAATATTGGATTGATGTGTTCCGGGAACGACATGGTGAATACTTCTGGTTTGATGAACAAGATTGGAACGAACACAATCACAAACTAAATAAGCAGTTGGAGTTAGAAAAGGCAAAAGAAGAACGACTACAGCAGATTGAACCTATAGCAGATCTAATCGCAACGGCAGCCGGCAGGGATCTCAGAGTAAAGGAAATTAGATTACTCGAGTCGTTTGAGACTAACGATCTAAAGATCTTCACAGCAATGTTTACTGATGCTCTAAATGGCTATGCAGCACAGGGATCTTACCATCCTAATGACCGATTTGAAGATTAGATAATTCATATAACAACGTGAGGTGATTAGTAAATGACCGAAACAGAACAGCGTAGACACTTCCAAAGAATCAAATCCTTATCTACCAATAAATTTTGGAAGTATATGAATGTACTGCATACGAGGGCGTACACCAAAGCTGAAAATCATTATCAAGAGGCTATGGATATTGTGTTAACACCTAAGAATAGCTAAGGCTAATGAGATTCGAGAGTTATGGGATGGAATGCCATCGATCACGTTGGATGCTACAGAGGATGCAGAAATGCGAGAGTTGGGAGTTTAAAAGATAGCAAAAAAAATATATGCAGAAGATGCAACTGCACAACAAATAATTCAATTAAAGGGAGCGAAATATATGTCATTGGAAAAAAGCATTAAGGACGTTATTTCTAAAAAGCTAGAGGATGGCACGATCGAGAAATTGATTGCAGAACAATTAGAAAACGGAATTAAAAATGCTCTTAAAGATCTACTTGGCTCTTATGGAGACGTAACAAAGGTTATAGAAAAGCAAGTTAAATCTGTAATGGTTCCTTATTTGGAAAATTACGATTATAGCGAATACATCACTAAGCTGGATTCTGTTTTAGTGGATGTGCTGAAAAGTTCGGCGCTAGAGAACAAAAAGATGTTGGAAAACTTTAAGAATTTAATGATTCCAGATGAAATGAAAACCATTAAGGTAACTGAATTGTTTGAACGCTGGAAGAAATATGTAGAAGAAAACGTTGAAACAGATGGTCTTGAGGTTTGCTACGATGATGAGCCCAGCTACGAATATGTGGATGTACGTTTTGAAGTTGAATACAACGAAGAGCGGTCTTGGAGCAGCATGAAGCATGCAGTTTTGGTATTTGAATGTGAGCATGACGAGAAAATGAATTACGAAATCCGAATTCACACATGGCCTAAATACGATAAAGGCGAATGGACGATTGAACGCAATTCTATTCAAGATATAAATTCACTAAGACACTTGGACGAGTTTTCTATATTCCTAATGAAACTCAATCAAAATGGGACAAAGCTTATTCTTGATACTGATTCTGATGGAGATGAAGTTAAACCAGATAAAGAACCAGAAGCGACTTTCTCTTAATAATTGATTCTGTTGATATAAGGTGGGGCGTAAATCGCCCCCTATAAAGGAGACGATTGGCAATGGAAAATACGTTAACTCTTGAACAAATGTTTGAAATGCAAAAAGTACTGGATGCTCGAATCATCAAAGAAAAGGGGCTTGAAGGCGTTGATCTGCTGCCTAATACAATATTAGCTCTTCAGGTAGAAATCGGAGAACTGGCGAATGAATGGCGCGGATTCAAGCATTGGAGCAAGAATCAGAAACCACGTACTCGTGCCGTGCGGAGCTTGGGCGTAGATGATATTGGTGTCGAGCGCGGAGAAGCTTACAATCCTCTACTAGAAGAATACGTAGACTGTCTACACTTCTTCCTGAGCATCGCGCGGCAGCTTAACCTTCCTGCGGATGACCTATACATCCCGGACGATGTAGCGGAATTGAAGACGGTTGTTCTTTTTACGGAGATTTTGCACAATGTCGGAATGATCATCGGGGGCGAATTTTTGGTAGGAGGATACGAAAGATTCAAAGATGAGCAACGACACTTTTTCCGGGGAGCACTGGCTTGCTTTTACTCGCTTGGTGAGCAACGCCTTGGCTTCTCATTTGAACAGATCACTGAAGCCTATGCAGCCAAGAACAAAGTAAACCATGATCGTCAATCCAATGGATATTAAGAGAGGGTGACATTATGACTGAACTTAAGAAATGCCCCGAATGTGGTCGGACACTCTGCCAACTCTGTGAGGAAAAACATTCTGAACTGGTCATGAAAAATAAGTTCAACGGCAAAGAACTCGAAGTGTGCAAATCCTGCCATAAGGAGGTATGGGGCAAATGAGTGATCCAGGAAAAGTTTCCTTACCGGAAATTGACTACACAAGATTAAAATCCATCAAAGATAAGCACCTACGAATGGATAAGGAGATATTCTGGAACGAATTAGAGGTAAAACCCGAATCTCTTCATGGGGACAGGGCGTGCTTACTCGGAATTATTGATTATTATATGGCTGCTCTAGAAGAGTCACAACAACAGGTTAATGATCTGAAAGAGGATAAACGCAAGATATTCGCTGTACATGATGAACAGTGTGCCAGATCCTCTGAATACTACAACGAACTGATATTTGTTAAAGGAAAGCTGGCAGAGGCACAGCAGACCATAGCCCGACAACGAGAGGCACTGGAGTTCTATGCGAATCAAGAACATTGGGAACTGCCAAGCTTCGGTAGAGGTCAATCAAAGGTTACGAGCGACAAAGGAAGTAAAGCGCGTGAGTTTTTGGAGGAAGGGAGCAATAAGGCATGACACAGACACCCAAATACCAAACAAAGACTGTGATCTGCTTCGGCTGCGGCCACACCTATGAAGTCCCAGCAGAGACAGAGGCAAAAGCAGAAGACTACGTGTGCCGGAAGTCGTGTGCTGATAAAACCGCAGGTGGTGCACAGTCATGACACAAGTAAAGGATAAGACAGACCAGCAGCTTAATCGGGTTTTGGCGGAGTTGATGGGGTACACAATCTACCACTATGACAAGGATGTTGCAGAGAGATGCTATTTTGAATTAACAGCTCCTGATGGATATCCGGAGATTGTATTCGGTGGAGAACGTAATACGGAGCTTGAAGCATGGGCTGACGTTCCTAACTACTGCAATGACCCAGCTGCCAGCCTAGAGGTACAGACAAAGGCTATAGAAGCAAATAAGCTCATTTACTTAAATGCTCTGCTAAGCCTAGTTAGCCCCGGAGAAGACATACAATTCGGGTTAGGTGGGAGTATGGAGGTTGTAGGATACAACATTGATGGAACAAGTGCCATGCTCAACGCCAGCCCCCGAGAGAGAGCAGAGGCGGCATATATCACGCTACAGGGGGAATGACAGAATGAAACTGCTCGACTTATTCTGCAAGGCAGGCGGCTGCTCCATGGGATATCACCGGGCAGGGTTTGAGGTTGAGGGCGTTGATATCGAGCAGCAAGCTAATTATCCCTTTCACTTCACACAGATGGATGCGATTGAATACCTGCAGACTCAAGATTTGACTAGATTCGATGCCATACACGCTTCACCGCCATGCCAGCGCAACAGTAGGCTGAAAAGCCTCAGCAATGCAAGGAACGGGAGTTACAAAGCTGAAGAATGGCCGGACCTAATTGAGCCAGTACGAAACCTACTTGATCGAATCGGCAAGCCATACATCATTGAGAACGTTGAAGGTGCACCTATGAGCAATACGATTACCCTCTGTGGATCAATGTTTGACCTTAAAGTTTATCGCCATCGTTTATTTGAAAGCAATATATACCTCTGGCAGCCGGATCATGTACCACACAACGATACAACGCCTAGCGCCGGCGGGGGGGTCAGCCCTAAGGGATTTATCAGCGTATGCGGAACGGGCGGTGTAAAGGGATTTAACGCTCAAGGCGTGGTTGAGTATTGGAGTAAAGCAATGGGGATCGACTGGATGAACAGAGTCGAACTAGCCCAAGCCATACCGCCAGCGTACACACATTACATCGGTGAGCAGTTGAAGGAGTATATCAAAAAGATCAAACAGATTGCCTAAGGCCGGAGGCCACCAATTCGACTGAATAACCCAGGCTTTAGCCGGGGGCCGAACCAGATCATTAAGGGAGTAGGAGTATCCCTCCTCTCCCACAAGGAGGATATAAGAGATGCCAATATTAACGAACAGTGAAGGAATGAAGACGGTAGAGTTTGGGGCAGGAGATATTTTGCTTCACCATGTATGTACTGGAACAAATAGTTCAAACGGCTTGTCTTTCAAACAGCATGAGCCGCGAGTGATCGGAGAACGCACGGAAGAGTACGCTGGATTGGAAATGGAAGAGCATAACCCAGAAGTTCATTTTACTTTCAAGAGCATTGATTCAGTTGACGTGTTAATCGAAATGCTTCATGAAGTTCGGGATTGCATGGTGGCTGAGGAGGTAAATTCCCAATGACACAAAGGGACTGGCAAAAGGATATGGATTTATGTAAGCAGCTCAACGAATGGTACGAACACGATTGGGAAGCTGGACAGGAGGAAGGTTCACGGATAATCAGAATTTACGAAACAGTGCCCGATGAGCCATTTAATTTTGTTGCTGAGTGCGAAAATGATTTAACGACCACATTCATCATGGAATCCCGCACAGCCCTTCCTTACTGGCTCCAAGAAGCCAAAGAGCGCGGAGAACGGGAATTTCGCATGCAGAAAGTACTATACAACATCGCAATGGAGTCAAATGACGAACAGACACGAAGACAAGCAAAGCATATTTTATCCGTACTTTACCCAGATACCCCAGCACCCAAGGAGGGAATAGATTGGCTTAATGAAGAGTCTTGTGCCCGCTGTGGAAGAAATAAGCCCGTTGAAGGATATGAATGGTGTTCAGAGTGCAGACCGGATTTGGAAGCCAAGGAGGGCAAATAGATCATGATGGAATGGGTTAAGTATGATCGGCACGATAGAAGCATTGTGAGCCACACCGACACTCTTGTAACTGATGGAAGAAGAGTCGTATTAGTTGCGAGACATGCTGCAAAAATCCACCCAGACGGTGGCTATGGATGGCACATAAATGATACTCCGCTTACATGGGTGACACATTGGGCAAAGATCGTATTGCCTGAGGAAGGAGATAACCAATGAGTACATGGAACGAACTAACGAGAGTCAATAAGACGCGCAAGGATCACAAATGTGCTGCGACAGGACGTACAATCCCATCTGGTTCAAGTTGCTGGAATTACAGGGGTGAGTATGAAGGAGAGTTTCAAAATTGGTACATGTGCGATGAAGCTAAAGAATTTATGGATGCCAACCCCACACTTTTCAACGATCCAGACGGATATGAATGTTCCTATATCGGTGAAATGTTGGATGAAGCAAAACGGAAATCAAAGGAGGCTAACCAATGACACTCACAAGGGAAGAGCTACTGGCGATGGAGCCGGGTAACGAACTTGATATTGAAATAGCAGTAACAGTTATGGGGCGCGAAAGAGACAAATTTAGAAGTGGATGGATCAGGCTAGGAGACCTATCAACTTATCCGAAACAATATAGCAAAGACATATCCGCAGCATGGGAAGTAGAAGAGCGTATAAAGGTACTTAGATTACACACTGGATATGTCTCATGTATAAAACAGGTTTTAGTTGGTACTGGTGAGTATGTAGGGATGTTTGATTACATTCATGCAACGGCTGAACAAAGGTGTAAGGCTGCATTACTGGCTGTACTGAACTTATAAGGGGGCTGAGACCCCAAGCAAAGGAGACGATCGGATTGAGCAGAGTACCGAAATACAGAGCGTGGTATAAGCCGAAAGGCGTTATGATCGAACCCGAAAATCTGGTAATGATCAACTTCGACACTAAAGTATTGGGCGTATACATGGAAATGGACGGAAAGGGATACCACGTTCTGAGGATGTCAGACTTCGAACTATTAGAGTACACCGGATTAAAGGACATTAACGATCAGGAGATTTATGAAGGGGACTTTCTACGGATACCAGACCTTTATGAGACTCCAGAAAATACAAGCACAACGTACCATACATCAGTAGTTGATTTCGAAGGATTTGGTTTTCGAGTAGGCGGCAGCCAATTGTGTGATGATTACCAATATATTTCTGAGGAATGTGAAGTATATGGAAACATCTACGAGAATCCAGAACTAATAGAGGTATAAGGGGGAGAAGAGGATATGAGCATGATGAATAATTTCAACGTTGAGCAATTGGAATCACTGATGGATCGCGGCGGCAGCTGGTGGGCCTTTCAGTCGAGAGAAGGATTCTTTTATCTCACTAATCGCCATTTGGCTCTAAGGATCGTCAAGGAAGAGTGGGAAGAAGACGAGGATGGATGGGAGTTGCTTGACCTAATAGAACGGAAGTATAAGCTCAATGAAGAGAATCCAGGTGAGCAGATTCTTGTTCTTCATGAAGGAGTCGCACTTACCAAACCGGGCGGAAAGATTGCAGAAACACTGGATAAACAGTTCTCGCAAATATCAAAAAAACAAGGAGAGATAACGCCGTTCATCTACGCCAATAAACATTTCCGGTACAGATGGAATAGATTCAGCGACTTTGATTTATACCTTGATGACGATTATCTGAGACTTATTTACGACTGTGAAAAGGAAACCATCTATGCAGATGGGCCGGAATCACCAGCGTACCTGTTCGGCGGTAACTTGGTGATACTGCCCATTAAGAAAAATGGGTCTCCGTGGGACAAAAGCGGCTTGAATGATTTTGAGAAAATGGTGAAAGAACACTGGCAGTTGAATTAAGGCCGAAGGCTATCGAGTCAGACCGAATAATCCCAGTGATAACGGGGGCCGGATAAGGTTTACATAATCTGCTCCCCATAAAGAGAGGAACAAGACACTATGATCGAGTGGATCAAACAACTATTTTGCAGACACGACTATCAACCACATACCAAACAAACCAAGTTTCAAAATCTCAGTGGAGATCGAATCTATCATGTTTGCATCAAATGCGGAAAGCACAAGGGATCGGAGTTTAGAAAACATTAATCGAGAGAGGGGCAAAACACTGTGAGTGAACATTTAATCTCAGCAGATAAATTTAAACAACATGTACTAGATAACTGGCTTATGGAACGTCATGCAGGAACGAGTGCTTCAGTGATTCGTGCGGAAGTATGGGCAGAACTAAACGACTCATTGCAGTCCGGTATGTTTAATCCCGCTCCAATACAGAAAGATACTCAAGCGGAGGTAAGGTAATTGAGAGTGAAAGAGGTACAAGCAGCATTAAAGGCGGGAGAACGTTATTTTAAAGACTGGAAACTAACTGAGCCGGTTGAGGTTCTAGATTGGGGAATGGCTTGGGTTCGGTATACAACGCCAAGCATGAAAGAATTCATATCAACCAATATTAGAACATTTGCACTCAGCATAGACAGTGTGTACAAGTCGTCAGAATGAACTCATTTAGGAGGGACATAATCCATGATTATAAAAACAACCCAAGACCTATCAACATCATATGGTCGCATAGTATCAGGGGTATCCTTCAGGGCTCAAAAGGAGCGGGATGGATTTAAGGTTACACTCGGGGAATATAACGGTATCCATATACCGGGTAATTCAGCAATCATACTTAGTGACGTTAAACTAGATGAAAACGGAAATCGTAAACGTGGCAGCCGTTATGACTGATACCGAACTGCTAGTAAGTTATATAGACACTAAATCTAAGCTTAATAAACAAATAGCACTGTTAGAATTACAATTAGAACCATTAAAAGATAGATTGTTGGATGCAAAAGATAAACAGGAGCGGGTTGCTATAAGGGCAAAAATGCAACCAATAAAGATGGAAAGGAACGCTTTGGCAGCCAGCGTAAGTGATTTAGAATACAGCATTGAGTGGATGCAGACTGGTTATCCGCCAGGTTATCGCAGACCAATGGAGCGGCGGAGTATATCTCAGCGAACAAAAGTATGGGACCCACAATGGATGGAACACCTCACAGCATATGAGTTTGAATTCGAGGTTGCAGAGGTAGGGAGGCAACTTACCCGAGAAGAGGAATGGATGATTGAGGATGCGCTTCGCAATCTCTCAGAGCGTGAGCGTCAGTGTTACGTACTTCATCACGCAATAGGGTTGTCGTTACAAAGTATTGCAAATGAGATGGATATCAAGAAAGGATCAGTTCAAGTGATGTTGCGGCGCGCAGACGAGAAGATCGCATTCAACAAAGCGAATAACCTGTTTCTACTCTGCATGTGATTTCTTGTCTTACGGTTGCCACCTATAGGTATAAGCTATAAGATGAAAGTATTTAATAGTTTTGTGACGGGTGAAGAGTCGTTGAAAAGCGGCTCTTTTTTTGTATTTCAGAGAAAGGAGTGATGGTCTGAATAAGCACATGAACATCTTGTTACAGCTGATCTTTATAGCAGCTATAACATTAACCATCTGGAATGGTATAGAAGGAGCACGACTTAATCAACGGTACGAAAGGTCTATCCAACGGCACGAGCTAAGCACTAAGCAATATGAGCAAAGTGTAAAAGGGTACAACGAGTATCTCGAACAATCGAAACAAGAGATACAGAAACTCATTGACAAGAAAGGGTGAAGACAATGTTAAGGGTACAGACCACAATAAGCGTGGGTGAGCACTATGTTGAGCGCGTGCTGGAGGTAGATGACATCAGCTCACTATCGGTTGAAGAAAGAGCAGCCATATTAGATGGGGCGATTAGTGCGGTGTACATTGACCATGAAGAGACCGGACCGGATGATGTGTCCTTAAACGGCAAAGAGGATGAACTACAGAGTGGTACACGTAGTACTGTGGGTGACATAAAGGTCAAGGTAGATATGGACACATCAGGTATCGAGGCGGCTCTTGAAGAAGTACGCCAGATGCTAACTCGTCTGCTATCTGATTATATAACAGTAGTAATCGGCGATGGGGAAGGCTCTTAAAACAGTTCACAAAGATTGGAGAGAAACCCGAGGTTATGAATGAGTACAAAACACTCGAACAAAAGCGGAGATTCTACGACAGCAAGGATTGGAAGCAGATTCGAGAAGAGGCAAAGCGACGAGATAATTACGAATGCCAACCGTGCAAGCGACGTGGACTCGTAAGGATTGACACCAATGAATATAGCGAGTCAGCAAAACGCAAAAAAATCCAGTTGGTTGTCCATCATATCAAAGAACTGAAGGATCACCCTGGATTAGCACTGGAGATTGACAACCTTGAAACAGTCTGTGTGGATTGTCACAACAAAGAGCATGGCCGTGAGTTTGAGAGGAATGTGAACAAGTGGGAAATGGATGAAAAATGGTAGTATAAATATATATTACTATTATTTAACAATTATACCCCCCGGTCAAAAAGTTTCGATTTTATTTGTGTTTTGCGCACCGGCTGCCAACTGTTTTGTCGAGTTTTTTGGCTTATCGCATGTAACTGTTGAATTGGAAATTGTTGGAAATTGTTATAAGAAAGGAGGGTGACTCAATTGGCCGCCGTAAACAGAGTCACAATACGGAAAAGGATTGAGAAGGATTTAATGAATCAGTTGAAGGCAAATGGTTTGGTTGTGAATTATCATAAGGATCTAGTTCAGGATTATTTGTCCTTATGGGATCTTAAGAATAAGCTGTTTGACGATATACAAGATACCGGTATTAAAATCTCTGGAATGCACGGACCAAAGTCAAACCCTTCAATTAACGATTTGCACAAAACCAACGATCGGATGATTAAGATTTTGGATGCACTCAGTTTGAATATACCTAAAGTCGAATTAAATTCGAATAAGGACGAATCAAAAAGTGATTTAGTATGATTCGGCAAAGGTATGTAGATGATTACATTGTTCTGTATGAGGAAGGCAAAATCAAGTTTAATGAAGAACGAATGTTACTGATTGAATACTTAAAGCGAGATGTACTGTCTCGTAATGACTTGTACTTTGATGATAAGATGATTGAAAATTGTATCAAATTTGCTGAGAAGTGGTATTTTCCACTGCAAGCATTTCAGAAGTTTTTGATTGCATTTGTCTTCTTGTTCTTTAAAGAAACTGATAGGGTATTCTATCGAAAGTTTCTTTGGATGATGGGGCGCGGCGGAGGCAAAAACGGACTTATTACTGTAGTTTGTCACTTTCTTATTAGTGAGCTGCATGGGATACGGGAATACAATATTTCTGTAATTGCTAACTCGGAGGAACAAGCAAAAACATCAGTCGAGGAAGCTGCCAAGACCATAAAACGCGAACCGACGTTATTAAAACACTTCAAACCTACGGCTATGCAAGTGCTGTCCAAAAAAATGGACAGCATTTTTAAGTTCCGTACATCGAATGGCAATACCAAAGACGGGTTGCGAGATGGGGCTGTTGTTTTTGATGAAATTCATTACTTCGAAACCAACGTCGATGTACGAGTGCATATATCCGGTCTTGGTAAAAAGAAAAACCCGCGGGAGTTTTATATTGGAACTGACGGATATGTGCGCGAGGGATTCTTGGACAAATTCAAGGATAAAGCGTTGAAGGTCATGAAAGGTGAGGCAAGAGCTAATTCTGTTTTTCCCTTCATGTGCAAGCTTAATGACGAGAAAGAAGTCGATGACCCCGAATTATGGGAACTGGCCAACCCAATGTTAAGTGAACCACGGAGCGAATACGCCCAAGGCCTATTTGATACGATCAAGGAGGAATATGAGGATTTGGCGGATGATCCGTCGAACCGGGAAGAATTCATGACAAAGCGCATGAATTTGCCTCTAACGGATTTGGAAAAGTCAGTTGCGAAGTGGGAGGAGATCTCCAGCACGAATCAACCATTGCCTGATCTTGAAGGGAGGGAGTGTATTGGCTGCTTGGACTTCGCGCAAATTCGAGACTTTGCTGCTGTCGGACTTGTATTTAAGCATGATGAAAAGGTGCCATTTATCACGCACTCCTTCACTCGGAAAGAGTTTGTCGATAAATATTATGGCTACTCGATGCGAGAAGTTGAGACGACTCAAAAGTTCGCCCCCATAAAAGATTGGGAGTCCCTTGGTCTACTGACGGTGCTGGATGAGGAAATGATCAATATGGAACACATCGTTAATTGGTTTGTGACGATGCGACTGAAATATAGCATTACGAAAATCATAGGCGATAACTACCGCATGGAAATGCTAAAACCGATGCTGGAGGCTGTCGGTTTCGAAGTTGAAGTCATCCGCAGACCAGAAGCTATTCACGGACTCCTGGCGCCCCGTGTGGAGATGTATTTCTCTAAAGGTATGTTTGTGTGGGGAGATAACCCGTTAATGCGCTGGTACACGAATAACGTACTTGTGACAATCAAAAAGGACGGGAACAAGATATACGGAAAGAAAGAGCCGATACGTAGAAAAACGGACGGATTTCAGGCTTTAGTTTGTGGGCTCTATCGGATAGAAGAATTGAGTGAGACCAATGTCTCTGATTCGTTGGAAATGCTCGAAGCCTTGAATTTCTAAGAGGGGGTGATCATAAAAGATGGGTTTCTTGGAGACGGTTTTTAGGCGTAACAAAGAACTTGAGTGGTTATTCGATTTGGATATTCCTTATGATGCAAGCCATAAATCATATTTGAAGAAAATGTCGCTTGAAACATGTATCAACTTTATTGCTAGGACCATTAGCCAAAGTGAATTTCGGATCATGAAGGATGGAAAACGTCAGCGTAATGACTGGGACTATTTGCTGAATGTAAGACCGAATACAGATCAATCAGCGGCTGATTTTTGGCAAAGGTTCGTATACAGGTTGATTTATGACAACGAGATCCTAGTCATTTTATCTGATGATAACGACTTGCTGATCGCGGATAGCTTTTCCCGTGATGAATATGCGGTTTACTTAGATGCTTTTAGGGATGTAACTGTCAAAGATTACACTTTCAAGAGAACATTCCGCATGGATGAGGTCATATATCTGACTTACAACAATGAAAAGTTGACCATGTTCATGGAAAGTATGTTTGACGACTATGCGGAGTTGTTTTCTCGAATGATCGAAAGCGGGAAGCATAGTAACCAAATAAGAGGCACGGTAAATGTCGACGCTACTCAATCATTGAACGAAGAGACTCAAACGAAACTTCAGACATTCATTGACAAGTTATTTAACTCATTTCGGAAGAACACCATCGCAATTGTACCTAAGCTCAAGGGGTTTGAGTATAACGAGGTTTCGGACGGGAGTAAGAGCGGGAAATCTGTTGATGAATTGGCGAAGTTAAAACGAGATCTAATCGATGATGTAGCTAATATTCTCGGAATCCCTACCTCATTGGTGCACGGAGAGATGTCTGATTTTGAGACTGCCATCAAGGCGTATATAAAATTTTGCATCAATCCGTTAGTCAAAAAGATAAAGGATGAATTTAGCGCAAAAATCATCCTTAAATCAGACTATATGAGTGGGACGAGGCTTGAGGTGCGTGGAGTTGCAGAAATGAATCCTCTGGAAGTTGCCAATGCAGTGGATAAACTCCGAGCAAGCGGTACTTACAATGGGAATGAAATCAGAATTATGTTGGGAGATGAACCAGTGGACGTTCCTGCACTTAATGAATATGTCCTTACGAAGAATTATGAATCCGCATCTTCTGAGGAAGGAGGTGAGGGAGAGAATGCGTAAGTTTACAAAACGGGATTATTTCAAGTCCTTTAAAAATCAATCGTATGTTGAGCAACTTCAGCGGGTTGAACGTAAATTCGAAACATTGCGCAATGAAGCAGCTGGAAACACCGAGCTTACGATTTACGGTTTGATTGGGGATTCGTATTGGGAAGATTCAGTTTCGGCTTCTGATATTGATAATGCGCTCAAAGGCATTACTGGGGATATTGTAATCCATCTTAATAGCCCTGGAGGTGATGCATTTGACGGCATTACAATCTATAACCGGCTGAAGAAACACGATGGAAAGGTAACGGTTAATGTGGACGGTTGGGCGTGTTCCGCAGCTTCAGTTATTGCAATGGCTGCTGATGAATTGGTCATGGGTCTTGGATCAATGATTATGATTCATGAAGCAAGTTCAATTGTTTGGGGTACCAAAACGGAAATGCGGAAAGAAGCGAATGTTTTGGACGAGCTCGAAGAAGGCATTATTGATATTTATATGACAAAGGCAAATGTCAGCCGAGAAGAAGTTCGAAGCGCGGTTGATGCTGAAACTTGGTACGGAGCTCAAAAGGCTGTAGACATCGGCTTTGCTACCTCTACGGCAGCGGCCGACGGCAAGGATAAAGAAATCACGCAGCTCAGAACGCAATTAGCCAATATGCAGAATGAAATCCAGCAATTGAAAAGTAATTCCTCAAAGGATGAACCAAATCCGGCTGCAACAGCTGGATCGCGGTTCATTTTTTAAATTATAAAACGGAGGTTATTAGTAATGACAATGAAACTTAAAGGCAAGATGGAGAACTTTGAAGGCAAGAAGGCGGCCTACATGGCTTTTGTTAAGGATGGAGCAGATGCCGAAAAGCAGGCTACAGCATGGAACGAAATGCAGGACGCGCTGGTCACTGATCTGACTGATACGATCACAACGCAAGTGCGCGACGAAAACATCGACAGCCAGATCTTGTCCGCACGTGGTCAAAACGTTCTGACATCCAGAGAACGAAAATTCTTCAACGAAGTCATTTTGACAGGCGGATTTGCCGAGGATACAATCCTGCCTATTACCACACAGGAGCGGGTATTTGAGGATTTGGTCGAAGAACATCCACTGCTTGAAGTGATTGGGCTGCAAGATATGGGCGCGGTGACACGCTTCATTTATGCCGACCCAACAAAAACGTTCGCATGGGGGAAACTGTTTGGTGAAATCAAAGGCCAAGTCGGCGCGGCATTCCGCGAAGAACAAATCGGTCAATTGAAGCTCACTGCTTTTGCTGTGATTCCGAAAGATATGTTAGATTTGGGTCCGGAATGGGTGGAACGCTATGTTCGAACCCTCCTTGTTGAAAGTTACTCAGTAGGCCTTGAATATGGTCTTGTGAATGGTCGTGGACCTGCCCAGGATGAACCGATTGGCTTGATGAAGAACGTTGCTTCTAACGGCGCTGTGACCGATAAAACATCTTCTGGCACGCTGACGTTTGCACCTTCTCAATTTGGCGAGGTTGTTTCCGGTGAGTTGCATAACGTTATAAAGGCGCTGGCTGTAGATGAAAAAGGTGATTCACGCAAGGTGCTGAACAAAGTTGTTATGGTTGTTAACCCAGTTGATGCCATTAGCGTTCAAGCGCGCAATACAATTCAAACGTCTAACGGTCAATGGGTTACGGCATTGCCGTATAACATCCAAGTTGTCGAGTCTGAGGAAATTCCAGTTGGCAAAGCGCTGTTCTTTGTGAAAGGACAATATATCGCGGTTATCGCCGGCGGATATAAACTCAATAAATTCGATCAAACTTTAGCTATTGAAGACGCCATGCTATACACGATCAAACAATTCGCGAACGGTAAGCCGAAGGATAACAAGGCCGCTTTGCTTTACGATCTCGATATCCAGTTTGCCGCCGGTGATGAGACTCCTTAATAGGAGTCTTTTCTCTGAGAAAGGAGGGATCGACATGTATAAAGTAATCCGGAAATTCAAGGACCTTAAGCATGATGGGCACACCTATCAAATCGGTGATGTTTATCCAAAAGAAGGGGCGGAGGCCACTAAGGCGCGGTTGAAAGAACTGTCGACACCGAAAAATAAGTATGAAAAAATCTATATCGAAGAAATCGCAAGTACTCCTGATGATAAGGGGTGAGGACATTGGCAGTAGAGATCACTCCAGTTATCCTGCAGGAGTTTAAGGACCGGATGCACCTTGATGACGAAGAGGATGGCAATCTGATGCGGATCCTAAAGGCTTCATGTGAAGATCTGAATAAGATTTGCGGGGATTATGACATCAATTCTGATGAGCGTTTTAAGGAATTGGTATTTGAGCGGTCTCGGTATGTGTACAACGATGCGCTGGAATATTTCTATACCAATTTTTTAACACATATCAATAATCTTAACCTGGACAAAGCTCTTGAAGCCATCGCAGTAGAAGGTGATTCAAATACAGAAAAATAAGTATAATGCGAGTACTCACAGCGGGAAATACAACAAACGTATCACCATCTTGCTGCCGCCTGGAGAAGGAGCGCAGGACGAATGGGGACAACCTTTGGATACTGCTTCAGAGGTGTGTAAAATTTGGTCTGCCATACAACCCTTACGAGGGCAGGATCGCGCAGCAGCGGCACAGGTTACCGCCGATGTCACTACCCGTATCCGCATTAGGTACCGAGAGGGGATTGATCGCACTATGGTTGTGCGCTACAAGGAAACGGAGTTCGAAATCCTTTACATCATCCATCCAGAATTCAATCGCCGTGAGCTGCAATTGATGTGCAAGGAGCATCAATAATGGTTAGACGAAGTTCAAGGTCAAATATTCGGGTAGATGGTGCGGAGGAAGTAATTAAGCAGCTTAAGCGAGCTAATGCAGAGATTACAAAGGAGATACGAGACCTTATATCGAAGGCTGCTGAAATTGTCTTTCGAGAGGCAGACTCGAGAGCGCCTATCGGGAAGACTGGAAAGACTCGTTTCTCGCTTGAAATGAATATCGGGATATCGCAAAAAGGTAACTATTACGCAAATGTATCTGTAGGGGCACGCAATGGAGATATCTCTGCGTCTGCCCCTTTTTACGTTACCTTTTACGAGTATGGAAGCAGTCACCAGCCACCACGCCCGTTTATGAGACCCTCATTGGATAAGAGCAGGGCAAAGGTTCGAAAGCTGCTCATAGAGGGCGTCAAGGCTGTGGTTGAGAGAGTAGGTGCTTAATGGCTATAGAAACAAAATTGAGAGATTACTTGCTGTCCATCAAAGAGATTCAATCGGTTGTCGGCAATAGAATTTATCCCGGCTGGCTGCCTGAGAAACCAACTTATCCAGCCATCGCTTATCTCCAAATATCGGGAGTGGCCCATCATAATATCCCGGTAGCTTATCCCAGATTTCAATTCTCTGTATTCTCAACAAAATATAGTGAGGCGAAGGAATTAGCAGAGGAGATACGAAGTGCCCTCCAACGTTACAAGGGGAACATGGGCGGGGTTAGGGTGTTGCAAGGCGTATGGGAAGGCAGCAGGGACATGTACGAGAGTGGCACAAATCTCTATCACATAGCAACAGATTTCAAAATCATTTACAGGGAGGAATAACAAATATGGTACGTAATATGACGACTGTTCAAAAAGCTAGTTCTATCCGGTTTGGCTCTGCAAAATTCGAGGTTGGGCCAGATATTAACAGTCTTATTGACCTCGGAGCGATGAACAGTATCGTATTCGAGGAAACGTGGGATGAAATGACCGTGACGAGCGACAATGCTGGGGTAATTAAGACAGGAATGAACAATCACGTTGCTGGTATTGAGGGAGACTTGATGGAAATCAACCTTGCCACACTAGCAGTCGTTCGTGGAGGTATCGACAAGTTAGAAACCATTGCAGGGACACCAAAAACAATTACCGGAGAATCGGTTACGTTGACTAATCAGATTCAAAAACGATTACTAAACAAGAATGGAGCCGGTACAGTCGTTACTGCTGTAACAGTTAAGAAAGGCGCTACCACTCTAGTAGATGGCACGGATTATGTGTTGGCTGTCGATAGTGCGGGCTATACCGTTATTTCTCGTACTGCCAGCGGCGCAATTGTGTCAGGGGACGCTGTGACAGTGAACTACACCTATACTCCACTATCTGCACAACGCTTCCTCTCTGGCGGTCTGGGAACCTTTCAGCCGCGTGTTGCTCGGATCACGAACTATGATGACGAAGGAAAGAAATTTCAGATAACAATCTACAAAGCCACACCAGAAGGTGGCTTGAACATCACGTTCCCTGAAGCTGATGCAGAAGATCCAGCGATGACACCAATCCGCATGAACGGTACCTTGGATGCAACCCGTGATGTAGGAATGCAATTGTTTGAAATTTATGATGAGCAGGGGGTTTAACAAATGACAAAACAACAAACGGTACTTGACCTTGATAAAGTGGTTCCTGATGAACGTATTGTAATTCTGGGTGGAAAGCATATCGACGTTTCCCGCATTCCCTCCCGTGTGATGCTCAATATCACTAAGAACCAAGACAAGTTAAAAGGCGGTGGTGATGACAGTTTCTCGGAAATTCTTAAACAAGTCATCAGTATCTGCAAGCCTTCATTTCCGGATATTACAGAGGAGTGGCTTGGAGATAACGCCGATTTCGACCAGTTGATGCAATTGATCGAATTCGTCTTAGCTCCACTTAAAGATCGAGCAGGCGGCGAATCAGGAAAAAACGAGGGGAGCCCCAGCCTATAGAGCTGGGGCGTATTTTTGCGCGAATGGGCGCAATGTACTCCTGGGCAACACCTGAATACATGTTAGATCACATGTCCTTTCCCCAGATCATGATGTACTACGATTACGGGATGGAGCATGAAGAGAATAAATCAAACATCTTGGTCGGCCGCATTGGGGTCGGCCTTTTTGGTGCGAAAGAACAGCCGAAGAAGGAACGCCGAGTTCGGGGAGATGGCAATCAAACGCCAGATCGAGCGGCATTCCGTGAGAAGTATGGTAGCCGCATCAAGCGGCCGGAAGGAGGGGAATCATGAGTTTACTTGGCAATCTAGTCATTAACATCTTGGGGAATAACACTGGCTTAGATGATGCGATGAAACAAGCGCAGAAGTCAGTTGATAAGTTCGGCAAGGGCATGGCTGATGTTGGTAAATCTTTGACCGCGCTGGTTACGGTTCCTCTTGTTGCGGTCGGCGGTGCATCCTTAAAAGCAGCGAGTGACTTCGAGAGTGCATTTGCGGGAGTTAGAAAAACTGTGGATGCAACGGAGCAGGAATTTGCTGATCTCAAGCAGGGTATGCGGGATATGGCTAAACAAATGCCACAGGCAGCGACTGAAATAGCCAAAGTTGGAGAATCAGCAGGTCAGTTGGGCATTAAGACCGGAGCAATACTAGGTTTCACCAAGACTATGGTCGATCTAGGCATTGCGACGAATATGAGCAGTGACGAAGCTGCCACTGCTCTGGCTCGACTAGCCAACATCATGAAAATGCCACAAGATCAGTTTGATAGATTGGGATCATCAATAGTGGCACTGGGTAACAACTTCGCTACTACTGAGTCTGAAATTGTTGACATGTCTTTACGGCTGGCTGGTGCGGGATCGCAAGTTGGATTGAGCGAGGCGGAAGTTACTGGCTTGGCTGCCGCATTAACATCAGTCGGTGTCGAGGCTGAAATGGGGGGCTCAGCCTTTTCAAGAGTTTTGGTGCGAATGCAGGTTGCGGCTACTCGTGGACTTGGAAAGGTGCAAGAATTATCGGATAAAACGGGTTTATCTCTCAGAGATCTGCAACTCTTGGCAGACAACAACGGTAAAGAGTTTAAGGCTTTAGCTGATGCGCTGGGTATGACCCAAACACAAATGAAAGATATAGTCGATGCGGGTGTGGATCTTCAGAATTTCGGGAAAATCTCAGGCATGACATCAGAACAGTTCAAAAAAGCTTTTGAGGAAGATGCGGTCGGGGCGCTGGGTGCGTTTATTAACGGCTTAGGCAACGCCGAAGCATCGGGTACGTCTGCAATCAACATGTTAGAAGATATGGGCATTACAGAAATAAGATTGCGAGATAGCTTGTTACGGGCCGGTAATGCAAGTGAGTTATTCTCAAGTGCGATAGATGTTTCAACAACTGCATGGGATGAAAACAATGCCCTCACTAAAGAAGCTGCTGAACGCTATAAGACATTCGAAAGTCAAGTGCAAATTCTTAAAAACAAGCTGACCGATATCGCAATTACCTTGGGCGATGTGTTGATGCCTATAATTCTGGAGGCCGTTGACTCTTTGCAGCCTTTCATCGACAAAGTAGTGGAGCTTGCCAATAAATTCTCCTCCCTTGACCCGGCATCGCAGAGGATGATTGTCACTGTTGCAGCTATTGCCGCAGCGGTTGGTCCTCTACTCCTAATAGTTGGCCAAGTTGTCAGCTCAATATCTGGGCTTATCCCCCTATTCGCTGCGCTAACAGGTCCGGTCGGGCTGATAATCGCAGGTGTCGCAGGGTTGGTGGCTGGACTCACCTATCTTTATAACACAAACGAAACCGTGCGAAATGCTATAAATTCGGCGTGGGAATCCATAAAAAGTGTCGCTCTTTCTGTATGGGGAGTAATTAGTGATTTCATCATGGGGCAGATCGATAAGATTAAAAAGTTTTGGGATGAAAACGGAACGCAGATTCTGCAAGCTGTGACAAACGCATTTAATGCAATAAAAAAAGTTATCGAATTCATTATGCCAGCCATCTTGTTCATCATCGACATGGCATGGACAGCCATCAAGAATGTTATCAGCGGCGCTTTAGACATCATAATGGGTCTCATTAAGATCTTCACCGGACTCTTTACAGGGGACTGGAGCAAGATGTGGGAAGGCATTAAGCAGCTGCTCGGTGGTGCGATTGATTTCATCGTGGGTTTAATGACTCTTAACTTTCTTGGTGGACTGAAGACGCTCTTTACCAACCTATTAAAATCCGGTGTTGGCTTAATGAAGAGCATGGGCGAAGGTATAGTTAATGCTTTCAAGGGATTACAGTCATCAGCGAATAGCCTAATTTCTAAAATGGTCAGTGGAGTTATCAATTTCTTTAAAAATATGTTCACTGAGGGAATTGGTATTTTTACCAGACTCCGAACATTGGGTGCATCTATATGGGAGTCGTTATCCCAAGCGGTTGTTGGAGTTGCAAAGGGCATATGGAATAGCATAACTGCTAACTTTCAAGGAATGCTCAGTAGCGTTAAAAATATCTTCGGCACGATTCAAGGAGTCATTGAGAGTATATGGGGCAAGGTCATGTCTTTCTTCAAAGGTATCGACCTCGCTAAAATCGGTAAACAAATCATGCAAGGGCTGGTCAATGGTATCGGCAGTATGGCGAGCGCTGTGGTGGATAAAACCAAGGAAGTAGCGACCAAGATCAGTGACTCGATTAAAAACTTCTTTGGTATTCATTCGCCTTCTCGGCTGACAACCGGCTACGGAGAAAACATATCTGAGGGACTTGCTGTAGGGATAAACAATTCTAAGGGCAAGGCTAAAGCGGCAATCGAACAGCTAACTGGTGAGACTGGAGCAGCAGCTGCCAAAGCCGCGGAGAAAGTAACTAAGGACGCAAATAAAGCTTCTGAAAAAGCTCAAAAGGCTGCTGCGGCAGCTGCAACCAAAGCACAGAAAGCAGCAGCGGCGGCAGCGACTAAAGCAGCAGCGGAAGCAAACAAAGCATTCAATGCGGCCTTAGATACGGCTCAATATAAGTACAAAATGGGTGAGTTTGATGAAACGGCTTATATCGCCTCACTCGAAAAGGTCAAATCTGCATACGCCAAGACCAGCGCCCAAATTCAGACAATCAATCTTGCAATAAAAAAGGCAAATGACCAGATCGCGAAGGATGCTGCGGCTGAGGCTAAAAAGCAGTTTGAAGCATCCAAGACGTACATCGAGGCTAAGAAACAAGCCAATGAAATATCCATTGAGCAGGAGCTTGCAGCATGGGAGAAGCTTCAAACTCGCTATAAGGTTGGCACCACTGAGCGCATTGCTATTGATAAGCAGGTCAATAAGATCCGGACTGATCTTGCCAAAGAAGCAGCGGCAGAAGCAAAGAAGCTATATGACGAGCAGGTCAAATCAATTGAAACGCTTAGCACTGCTGCCGTAACTGCTCTAAAGGCTCGGTATTCAGCAGAGGAAAAGGTCGCTACAGAGGCCTTACAAAAGCGCATTGACCAGCACAAGGCAGCATCAGACGCCATCATTGCTGGATATGACGCTGAATATCAAGCGATGATTAAGACGCTTGACGCTCAGACTCAGGCACAGTTACTGGGCTTGCAAGATCAGATCGACAGCATCGAGGGTCTGACTAAAGCTGAGGACAAAGCCTCAGAAGAAGCTGCCTATCAAAAGAAATTAGCTGACAAACAGAAAGAATTAACTGATGCTGATACTGCTGAATCAAGAGCGAAGATACAGGAAGAACTTAATGACATGCTTGCCGAGCGGGAGCGGAAACACCTTCTGGAACAGCGCCAGGTTCAGATTGATGATCTGAAATCTGAAATGACTCGGATTAAGACACAAGGTGAACAAAAAGCTGAGCTGCTGAAACAGGAGTATGAGACTAAGAAGAGCACAGAAGAGAAGAAGGCTCAAGCGACCACTGACAGCCTTACTGCTCAGATGGATTCTACTAAGACTCATTACACTGCGCTCAACACCGAAGAGGCTTTACAAGCTGAGGTACGGCGTTTGATGCTCGATAGTAACAATCAGGAGCTGATCGACCTACTAGCGGAATATAATCCGAAATGGCAGGATGCTGGGCAATCCTTCGGGGAAGCGTTGCTTAGTGGCCTAAACAGCACCAAGAACAGCATCAAGGCAGCGGTGGATGAAATCCTTGCTACGGTGGGAAAAACAGCAAAGGCGGCAACTTCATCGACGAACATGTCTAATGAGATAGCCTATCTTAATAGCCTATTGGCTAATGGTACCGCCGCACAAAAGAAGTGGGCAGAAGCTCAAGCCAAGGAATACGGCCTACAGATCGTCAATGGCGTCGTTAAAGGTATGCAATCAGGCACCGCGGCAATCAACAACGCAGCAGCGGCCACGGCTCAAGCAGCAACAGATGGCATAAAGGACACGCTAAAGATCAAGTCTCCAAGTCGCGTAATGATAGCTATTGGTGAGTTTATCGGCAAAGGATTAGCGCTAGGTATGGAACGGCAGATGTCAGCGGTCGAAGGTGCTGCGCAGGACATGGCTGATGCCGCTGCTATGGATCTCAGCTCGCCAAGCTTGAGCGCAATTGACAGTCGGATTCAGCCGTTAGCGAACGATGGGCGTTCTTCCACTGGTGCGGCAGCGGGACTTATGGGTGATGGAGAATTAATCATCAACTTAAACACTCATTTGGACGGCAAGGTAATTGCAACCGATGTATCCCGCCGGCAGTGGAGTTCAATCACCAAAGCAACAAGGGGGCTAGGATTAACATGACAAGTAGTATCACTCTCGGAGGTATTCGGGACGTAGATCTAGGGTTTCGAGTGCTTGAAGAGACCAAAGACCCCTTACTCCCTAGCACCCGAGATATGAATGTAGAAATAGCTGGTAAACACGGGCAATATGACTTTGGCGCGGACCTAACGGAACGCGTCTTTTCTTTTTCTTGTGCTTTTGTTGCGGATGGTACTAATTACGATGTACCGAGCGCAGCAGGTTTGCAGCAACGGGTAAGGGCTCTTGCAAGGCATCTGACTGATGCTAATGGTAGACCCAGAACAATGGAACTAAGACGTGCTTTTGAACCGGATAAGTTCTATCTGGTCAGATATGCTGGATCGGCTTCATTGGAGAGGTTGATATATAACAGCATTGGTATGTTCGAATTGGAATTGGTTGCTTTTGATCCTTTTGCTTATTCGGTTCAAGAGCATATCACGGAGCAAGTAATCACCAGTTCACCGACAACGCTGATCATTCAATCAGGCGGCAATATCCGTTCGGAAGCAGTTATGATCTTAACCAATAATGGGTCTAATACTTTATCGAATTTCAGAATCACAAATGAATATCAAATCGAATAGGAGGCGTTAATCTTGAACGTATCAAATTATTTAGCTAGTGCATTGCTGAATCAGGTGTTTAGAAATACGAATTACACACGCCCAACAACTGTACACGTCGCTTTATATACGAGTAACCCCACAGCAGCGGATACAGGTCAAGAGGTGACAGGTGGAGCTTACGCACGACAGGCTGTAACTTTTGGCGCCCCTGCGGTTGTGGGAGGCATCCAGACAATTAAAAATAGTGTTGAGATTGCCTACCCTGTAGCAACTGCTATATGGGGGCAAGTCACGCACATAGGAATTCGGGACGCAGCAACAGGTGGAAACCTATTGTATTATGGACCGCTAGGTGATCCACGCAGCATTTTAGTAAATGACATTTTTAAATTTTTGGTTGGTCAAATCGCGATTGATTTAAGCTAAGGAGGGCGAATCTATTGGCACAACAAACTATGTATCCAGCGATAGCCAATTCGCCGGGAACTGAGCTATCAGCGGCACTCACGGCAGCAGCTACTACAATAGCTGTGGTAGATGCAACAAAGCTACCAACAGCCCCAAACGTGTTTACAATCGGCACTGATGAGAGTTCAGAGACGATTCTTTATACGGGGAAGTCGGGGAATTCCTTAACTGGGTGTACGCGGGGATTTGATGGAACGACGTCAAAGGCTTGGGCTATTGGTTCGAAGGTTGCCCGTTATTACACCGCCTACGATCACGAAACATTTCGCAAAAACCTAACGGACCTTTCCGGAGTAACCTCGGAATCAACAACTGATATCGTTCTATCAGCTGGTCAGCAAATTCTAAACGCAACAAAGAACGCTAGACTACAAGGATTAAAGGTACAGGGTAGGACGTTGATAGATTTACTTGGTGGGGCTGGGAGTGGAGAGAGTTTAACGGGATGGTCTGTGTCCGGCGGGGCTTCAATTTCAACTGAAATGCTAAAGAGCGGAGTGTCATCTTTTAAATTTACATCCACGTCCGCAGCCGCTTATATAATTCGGGATTTTCCGGTTAGTCTAGATAGCACTAAATATTATATCCTCGCTTGCTGGGTTTATATCCAGTCATATACTAGCGGAACGATTAGAGTTACGTTGAGAGACTACAACACGGTAACAACGAGGTACACTGCAAATGCAGATACATCAATTACGGGGAAGTGGCAATTAATATATCTTAAAGTGCCTATCTCAAATACATTGGTGGGTAGTGGGTTCCGCGTTATTGCTGGAATGGAAGTACCACCTGTAGCAGCTACAGTTTATATTGATGAGGTCCGCCTATACGCCGTATCTGCAGCAGACTACGCAGCTATTGGAACCACAATCACAGGTGAAGCTATTGATCGCCTCTTACCTTATGTACCTCCAGGTATTAATGGAGTAGATGGGTTATATGTACGGAGATATGGACGTAATCTGTTGCCACCATTTACAGATAAGGCATGGTCGTTTAACCCGAACGCTAAGGCAAACGGACCATATCAGAGCGTGTTAACAGCTACTGCTGAGTGGCAAGCAATCAGTTGTGCTGTTCCTGTAATGCCTGGGAAAACGTACTATTTAAGTATTGAGGGTATAACGGCTAATAGTGGGGCAGTAGGAAGTTATTTGGATAGTAACAAAAAGAATGACTTAGCTGTTCTTAGTGGTGGATGGATTCAAAATCAGCCACTTACTGTACCAGAGGGTTATTACTATATATTAATAAATTTGGCAAGTAACCAGATAGGGACATACAACTTCAACAATCCACAACTCGAACTAGGCAGTGTCGCTACACCATTCCAGCCTCGTGAAGACAGCCTTATCGCCCTTGGTGGAGTAGAGTTACACGCTAACCCAAATGACGGCAGCGATCCGGATATACTGTGTGAGGTTAACGGACGGTATGAGGTAACGAGGTTATGGCGTAAATCCAATCTTGTGGGTGACTGGTCGTGGTTATTCGATACGAATTACACAGGTTTCAAACGTGTACGCGTTATTTTACCAACTTCTAGTGGCATAAACGCATCAGAACGAGTGACTAAGTATAACGGATACCCTTTATATCCTTCAGCGGGTGTTTATTCAGCTGCTGATCAATCAACGCTTTACAATGGCGTATTATACATTACTATTGCCAACACAGACTCCGGTTGGGGAGACTCCTACACTCCTACACCTGACGAAATTAAGGCTTATTTTAATGGCTGGCGGATGTACAACGGCGCTAGTGGAGTGGCTACAAATCCATATAACGGTACGGCCGGACAAACAAAAGGATGGGTCGAGATTTTGAGTGCTGGCAATCCGGTAGGAGTATTACCAACAACAATACCTTCGGGCTGGACACCGTATCAACTTCTATACCGTCTAGCAACACCGACCACGGAGACGGTACAAGAGGATGGCGCTCTTTCTCTGCTCGAAGGCGATAACTTTATCGAGGTAGGCAGTGGTTATATATCGAGGGAGCCTGCGAGACCAAAGAAAAATGCTCTATCAGACGTATACTACATTGGACTCAATGACGCGGGTAATGGAGGAGATTCGAACCTTAAAAAACGTGCCTCCGAAATTAAACAAGTATTTAAAAATGGTCTGCCTGATTTTTGGAATATTGATAAGTTAGCAGACGGTACATGTTATGCATGGACGGATAATTACGATACAGCTGCTACCTACAGCGTCTCTTACATCAAACTGGATAAATCACCAGTACCTTCGGTATCAGGAGCGTACGCCGCCACTGAGAAGATGCAAATTCATGATTTAACAGATGCAGTGACAGAGATAAGCTCAACCGTTAGTGTGTTAGCTGCCAAGAAAGCGGAGAAGGATGCAGGGCCTTGGATTACACCGTCCGCAGTGCTAAGCGGATTTACTGCCTTCGATTTAGCTTATCGCGTGAATAAAGGATTTATTGAATTTCGTGGGTACGTATATTACAACATTACTGACGTACCAGCGGGTACAAAGATTTTTAATTTGCCGACGCAGTTTCGACCTGTGCGAATCACTAGAATGCTTACATCCTCATGGACATCAAAAGTAGATCCAACAGCTAGCGCAGTGGCTGTAAGTTTAAATGGAGATATAACAACAGAGGTCAACGTAAAGCAAAATATAATATTTGATGGTCTACGGTTTCCGTTAGATTAAAGGAGGGATATCATGAGAAAGGCAGTGCCGAAAGTAGACCTAAACGGACTGTATATAGAAGATGTGGAACCGGACGACTCATTAACAGGGGTCGTCCCTATTTATGCCCAGCCAGTGCGGGAAGAAGCGCCAGATCCGCCGGAAGACAGGAAGATCGAAGATGAGGCGGACGTATCCGAAGAACCAGAACAGCCAAGAGAGATCATCGGTTATCTCGTAGGCATTCCGTTGCCGACCGGGTTGTATCATCCGCGATTTGATCTATTAGCATGGGAAGCATATCAGGACGCTGTACTAGAGGCACAGAGTGACTATGTAGATGCAATGCATGATTGGCGGGAACAATTGGCAGAAGGCGAGGAACAAGGCGAGCAGCCTATTTATACGCCACCTACGATGCCATATAACCTATGGATTGAGGGCTTAACGCCAGAAGAGATTGCAGAAAGGACAAAGCCTGGGGAACATACAGAAGTTGAAAAGCTGAAGTTTGAAAATGAAGCTTTAAAGAAGCTGATCGAAGACAAAGATCGGGAGAACAAAAATGCACTTTTTGAAATTTATTCTATCCTGTTAGGCGGTGAGTGACGTTGAACGTCATCAGCCGCCTTTTATTATGGCTATTACTGAAGTCCGAGAAAGGAGGTGGAATACAAATGATTATCGTTATGGCATCGCTCATTATCTATGGAGATATTACAATTGCTCAAGTTCCAACTGGCTCCAAGATTGCTGTAAAAGCGCGTCTTGAGACTCTTGGTTACGATGAGACTGGCACGCCGTTGAAAACAGAAGAATAAATATTACTGGCGCCCATTGAGGCGTTTTTATTTAGCCCTCGGATCTGATCCGGGGGCTATTTATATTGAGGGGGAAACGGGTGTGGAGCCTACAACAATCGTAGCAATGATTGCGGCAGTAAGTGGGATTGTCTTGGGCTGGATGGGGAAAACCCAAGCATTTAAAAAGGATGTTGCACAAGAGGCTGGTAATGGTGCGTCACTTCGTACTGACGTTGAGTATATCAAGCGGGGCGTCGATGATATGCGGCTAGAGCAGCGAGCACAAGGGCAGAGATTTGATTTACTTTCAGAGCGCGTGACTCGTATTGAAGAAGCTTCTAAGTCGTATCACAAGCGGCTTGACCGATTTGAAGAAAATAGAAGAGGTGATTCGTAATGGAATGGAATGCAGTTATGGAGTTTATTAATCCCGAATTAATGGCTGTCGTTGTAGCTTGTTGGATCATAGGCTATGTTTTGAAAAAAACGCCGAAAGTGCCAGATTGGAGTATTGTATACATCGTTACGCTGATGGCCATCGTATTTGCTGTACTGATGTTAGGGTTTGTCATTACAAGCTTTATACAAGGCATCCTATGTGGTGCTGTAGCTGTATATGGTAACCAACTGGTCAAGCAGTCTCGTAAAGCGGGTGATGAGTAATGAGTCGCAAAATTTCGCAAGTGGGAATTTCCCTTATCAAGTCTTTTGAGGGCTGCCGATTGAAGGCATACAAGCCGGTTCCGACCGAACAATATTGGACTATCGGCTGGGGCCACTATGGCCCTGATGTTACCGAGGGAATGACTATCACGCAGGCTAAGGCTGACAGTATGCTTGTAACTGATCTGGCAAAGTATGAGTCGTTTGTAAATGATCCAGTCTATGTGCCGGTTACAGCATGGCTCAATCAAAATCAATTTGATGCACTCACAAGTTTTTGCTACAACTGTGGTAATGGCAGCCTTAAGCAGCTATGCAAGGGTCGGACGATTGCAGAGATCGCCCAAAACATCACAAAGTACAACAAGGGTGGCGGCAACGTCTTGGCTGGTCTAGTGAGACGACGTAAGGCGGAACTCGATCTGTACAATAAAGCAGACGTATCAATCAAAGAATTCGAAAAATCCAAGGAGGACGACACTTTGGAACTGACAAATTATCAATGGACAACGCTACGCACTCAAGTTAAGGCACTGCTGGACGCTAAGACGATCTCGGATACATCTTGGTTAACTAAGATCGACAAAAAGACATTGACGACATCAGAGCTTGCCTGGCTGTCTTTTATTGTTGCCAAGAAATAACTAGGCCCCTATAAAGTGTAATCGTAAAAGCCCCACTAACCTAAATACAGGTCGGTAGGGCTTATTTTATTTTCAGGGAAAGGAGCGTGTCTATGTTTAATAGAGGATCATTTAACCGCATTGCCTTTAACCGTGAATTTTCAGTATTTGTGTTCGGAAGTGCTGTCCTGCGTGGTGATGGCAATCTGAAAGCTGGAGCAAACATCATTGCAACTGGATCAGCGGCTCTACATGGTGAGGGAGGATTGAAAGCGACATTTGTACGGGAGATTAGTTTCGCTGCCAAGATGACCGGAGAGGGCGGCATGAAAGCTACGTTTATCCGGGAACGTCTACACCAAGCCATCATGCACGGTATTGGTACGCTAACCGCAAACGGGAGCCGGTACCACATGGACGAGATCATATTCACAGGATCATTTGCTCCTGGTGATCGCATAGTTATTGATTCTAAAAATCTCACGTTTACCAAAAACGGACAGAACGCCCTGCACATGATGGATGGGGATTTCTTCGACCTTAACCTTGGCAATAACAACATTGTCTACACAGACCCAGCAACTGGCCGTGAGATATTAATCCGGATTACACACCGGGATAAATTCATATAGGAGGAATCTAGATGCCTAAAGCACCAGTAACAATTTATGACGCTCAGATGCGGCGTGTGGCTTTACTTGAGAACGCATTTAACATCGAATACAGCATGCCACTTAACTCGTTATGGACAGCTGCCTTCAGCTTACCGGGAGACGATTCCAAGAACGCAGAGTGTAAGCCGTTTTACTTCGTAGAACTATATGACAATAACGAGCGAGTGGAGTTATTCCGCATCGTTCCAAATACCATGAATAGGAATCAAAGTGGTCCAGTTATCAAATATGAGTGTGAGCATGTACTGGCTACCTTGCTGAATGACGTATTATTTCAATCTCATACAGTTGGTAATTTGGGCGTGTACACAGCTCAAGTAATTCAGTACATCCTTTCCAAGCAGGTGGTACCACGTTGGAAACTTGGAACAGTCGGGTTCGGTCGGCAGTTTGAATACAATTGGGAAAACGATACACTGCTCGGGGCGCTGTTCAGTGTGCCAAAACCGTTTGATTCAGAATATCAATGGACTTGGGACACCACATCATTTCCATGGACTCTGAACCTTGTGGAGCCAAACGAAGAGGTTACGGCTTATATCAGGTACGGGGTTAACATGACTGAGATTGAAAAAGTAGTGGATCCGACTAATCTTTGTACTCGGCTATATGGTCTTGGATTCGGTGAAGGTGTTAATCAACTGACATTTGCAGATATCAACGGAGGGTTACCTTATATAGAAGATGCAGCAGCTCAAGCTGAGCACGGTATACTTTCATCCATCTTTGTAGATAGACGCTTTGAATATGCAGAGACACTGCTTGCACGATGTCAGACGCTGCTTAATGAGCTCAAGGTTCCGCGTATCTCCTATGGTGTTGGCGCTTCTGAAATCCACCGACTTACTGGACAGCAAATATATAAGTTTAAGACCGGTGCGAGAATCAGAGTGAAGGATGACGAGCTTGGAGAGGACTTTATTGCTCGGGTTGTTAATGTTGGTAAAGGGGATATGATCGGAGCTCCCGGTGATGTTCAGATCGAGATCGCCAACCGAACAGAGGATATAGCTGGAAGCATTGCGGACTTACAGAACAGGCAGCACATAAACGATTCTTATGCTCAAGGGGCTACAAATCTTGATACACGGGACTTTGCAGATAACGCAGATCCTACGCACCCAGCTATCCTGAAGTTCTATGTACCTGAGGAGACTGCACGGATTAACAAGGTCATGTTGTCATTTCAGGTGGAAGCGTTTCGGGCTTATAGTAAGGCGATAGCCTCAGCCCCGTCAGTATCTTCCGGTCCAAGCAGTACACAAACAGCAGGACCAAGTACCAGACAAACAGCTGGGCCGAGCTCAAGGGAGACAGCGGGTCCTAGCAGTACAGAAACAACAGCGGCAGGCGGTCAAACGACATCGGGGTCTAGCAGCAGACTAACTACAGCTGCTGGAGGTGGGGTTATCAACACAAGAACAGGGGCTTATAAACTTGATCCGGGTTTTGCCCCCGACCCAACAACTTACGATGGAGGACATAATCATGGTGTGGCGAACGGTACGCAGTTGGCGACCTCAGGTGGTGGATTTGTGACATGGGTGGTTCACGCTGGACATACTCATTCTCCGGCAATGCATGCTCATTTAATAGATTTGCCTGATCATACCCACGATATGAATCACACTCATGAAATCAACTCGCATACTCATAACATGGAGCACACGCACGACATGGATCATACCCACGATATGAGTCACACTCACAATATGGAACACACTCACCAAATACCAGCGCATACGCATGGTATCGAGTATGGAATTTATTCGGGTCCTATTCCAACGTCTTTACAAATAACAGTAGATGGAAATGTTATTCCGTTTAACGGGACCAGCGGGGAAGAAATCGACATCATTCCATATCTCAGTAAGGATGGAAGCGGGAAGGTTGAACGAGGGAAATTCCACGAATTAAAAATAGCCCCAGACAGTCTGGGGCGTGTAGTAGCTACTGTAGTTTCTCAGATATTTGTGGCTTCGAGAGGTGGAGGGAATTATTAGAAGGAAATTCCTAAGTAGGAAGCAGATTCTTTAGAGAGATATATAGTGCCATCTTTAACGACAGCGGTATGCAAACCATCAACACTCGTATATTGGTCGTTCACCAATTGTCCAGGCATAGAGAAAATAATTTTCTTGTCTCCGAGCTCAAAAGTGATGTCTCTTATTTTTCCAGAATCTGCCGATACATCGACAGCATGATCCTCAACTAATTTCTTGGCAGAGATCCATTCACCTGAATCAATGCTGTTTTCAACTTGGGATTCGTTCACTGTATTTCCTCCTTTCGACTTAAGATCGATGGATTTTTTCGTGTTGTCATACTCCAGCCCGTAACCTGTTATTTCAGCCACTTCGCGTACTGGTAGATATGTAGTGCCTTTATATACAAGTGGATCATTCTTAAGTGTTTGCTTCTGACCATCGACTGAAAACGTGAATTTTGCAAGGGCAGCCTGAACAGTCTGGGTGGTTGCAGCTGCGGCCATTCCTGCCGAACCGATTAACATGCCGGCAACTAATCCGATGATTGCTTTCTTCAAGATACTCAGCTCCTTTAATTTCATATTACCATATATTACGGTAAATGATGGGAGAAGGTTTATACCAAATATCAGGAGGTTTTAAGAATGGAGACAGCGGAAGATTTGAAGAAACTCTATGAGATAATAAAGGCAGCAGAGAAACAGTTGGAATTCCATTTCAAGGACTCCGAATATAGACCAAGCATAAGTATGATGAGAAGGGACGGTGCATATGATCATGGGAGGCTGGCATTTGCTTTAGGAATGCACAGTACGAGAAACCATAGCCTTGGATCATTTGATTTTCAGAAAGATGGAAAAGCAGTGATCGACATGAATAAGCTCATTTAAATCAGTCTGGCAGCATTCTTCGACTTTTCGACTAATTAAATTTTACTAATTATTATAAAAAGCAGGGATATTGCACTCATCTGTTGAACAGACATTTACAACCTTCATCATAGATTAGGAGATGGGTGCAATTAAACCTATAATTAAGTTTGTTGTTTTTTGCCAACAGATAACTGAGAATAACTTAGAGGGCATCGGTATAACCTCTCATCTGATTGAGCCTTTTTTATTTTTGAAAATTCCGTTATTGCCTAAAAAAATGAGCTTCGCTATATCTATTGGCATCTCTGTTTTCGATAACTCGGAATATGAATTGAAGTTGGAGTTTATTTCTCCAGATAGCGGAGATAAATTCGAGATGGCAGGAAAAATAGTTTTTCCGAAGTTAAGCAAAGAAGGAGGATCGCTTTTATCGATTGAAATAACAGATTATGAATTTAGGGATAGCGGAGAATACATATTAAAGCTTTACATAAACGGAGAATTATTGAATACTCAGAGCCTTAACGTATATACTGTAGAGGAGGACGGAAATGTCTAATTTATATGATTTCAAGGCCCGTTCCACCTCTGATACAGGAGGAACGCGGACAACGGTTGTTGCAAGGAACATTAAAACTACTGATGGGGGAGGCGGAGGGGGCATGGACGATATTCTCAGAAGATTAGAACGTGTTGAAAAAGAACTAAGTGAAAAACCCTCCAAATCTGACTTAGAGAATTCGGAACTTAAAATAAAATTAGAATTAAAAGACCAGACTTCTGAACTTAAGGAAGCTATACAAAACAGTATCCGAGATATCCCAAAAGAAGATAAAATAAAGAGTATAATCGATGAAAAGAGCAAAGGACTCGACCTTGCAACAAATACTTATGTAAGAGAACAAGTCCATAAATCAAATTCCGCTTTATTCAAGTGGATTATTGGAATAGCGGTAAGCATAGCTCTTGTTTTTATCAGACAGTTATTTTCATAAAGTATCGACAAAAACCCGCAACCTTTAATGGTTTACGGGTTTTTTGCGTTATTTTAATAAATTAGAATCATTGCCCAAAACGCTTATAGCAGTTATAATGCAAACAAATGTTCTTATTTTTGGAGGTGTTATTCTTGCTTAGTGATACAGCTCGGAAGTTGCTTATGATTATGACCCACTCAGCGAATCATCACGCCCACATGCCATCTTTGCCAGAGCTCGAAAGGTTGAGTGGACGCATGCCTGTACCAATTAAAGCAGCATTACAGGAACTGGTTGAAGAAAATTATATCGAGTGGAATCAACACACGCCGCCTGAAACAGCGGTTATAATCGAGGGGTGGGAAAGACCTGATTCTCGGTTTAAAAGGCGAGATGGAGAACCACGGGATATAGAACGGGGAGTAGATGGCGGCAATATTGATTACTGGACAAAATATTAAATCAAAAACCGCTAGCCTTATTGGTCAGCGGTTTTTGATGTTCACCGGATACAACAAGTATCCCCCTTGCTATACGAATATGGTCTTAATTGTTAAAGTTTGTATTTAATTACCGAAAGTTATTTCGACAATTAGCGACAGTATTTTCCAGAGGAAAATACTAATATATTCGAATAGGTTATCTTATTTTAAATTAGAAATGGAGTTGATTTCATTAGATTGAGATGGTGATTCTATAGTTATAGCTATATAAACCTTTGGGAGAGCCGACCGGCTCAGTGCAACAGCATTAGCTCATACAAATCTTCCATTTGACAGCCAAGCACGTAAGAGATTGTGGCAGCTGCGTCATAAGACATCATTTCTCGATTATTAACCCAGTTCGATATCTGTTGTGGAGAATATTCAGTCCTACGAGATAACTCTGCTTGTGTCATTTTGGTTTTAGCTAATAGGTATCGCAGTCGGCATCTCCCGCGGGAGAGCTTCACTCGACATTTTCTCCTTTAGAGGTTTACTTCGAGCGAATTATAACACACTACTTAAATGGGGGCGACTAAAAGTGAAATTTTTTGATATTAACGATTTATCACTTATTGCTAGATTAAAATCTGAGATCATGTTTTTGATTGGGCAATTAGAAAATGAAGACGACAATTTCAGCAAAGAAGAGGCTGCAAAGGAATTACGGAATATCGTTATTGATATTTTTGATTTCGAGAAAGGGATAACTGAAGAATACATCTCGAAGCAATAAAAATTCGATATATATCCACCCTTTTCCCACACTCTTCCCACGGTGAATAAAAATGCTATTGGTTTTTGATGTTTTTATGGGTCGTTAATGATACAAAATGAATGAGTGAAAACCGCGACGTAAAGGGAATGTGATTGTCTATGGTTTTATTGATACAATAAGTATTAAACCTATCCGATGTATGATTTTGCCCATCCTATACAAGATGCTATCGAAGGGATTACGTATTCCTTATGCTCGATTGAATTTAAGGATCATCGGCCGCTCTATGAGTGGGTATTGAAGGAGCTGGATATCCCTGAGGCTCCTAAGCAAAGAGAGTTTGGACGGGTGAACATCACCGGAGTTGTGACGAGTAAACGGTATATCAGACAGCTGGTTACAGGCCATTATGTGGATGGCTGGGATGACCCGAGACTTCCTACGCTTCGCGGTTTACGCAGAAGAGGTTTTACGCCGGAGAGTATCCGGAATTTTGTGAAGGAAATTGGCTTTGTCAGAAATAGCACCATTGTGGATATTGCCATGTTAGAGCATGCGCTTAGACAAGATTTGAAGGCAAAGGTTCCAAGTGTGATGGCTGTTCTTAAGCCTTTAAAAGTGGTCATTACTAATTATCCTGAAGATCATAATGAATGGCTGACGATTGAGAATAACAGTGAAGATAAGTCACTTGGAGAAAGAGAGGTTCCTTTTTCACGAACCCTTTATATTGAACAAGAAGATTTCATGGAGGAGCCGCCAAAAGGGTATCACAGGCTGACTATGGGGAACGAAGTAAGGCTGAAGGGTGCTTATTTCATAAAGTGCAATGAAGTAATCAAGGATGAAGTTACCGGAGAAATCCTAGAGCTTCGCTGCACCTATGATCCGAGAACGAAGAGCGGAAGCGGGTTTAATGAACGGAAGGTTAAGGCAACCATTCACTGGGTATCGGCAGACCAGGCTATCAAGGCTGATGTTCATCTATATGAGCGTCTGCTGAAAGATAACGACGGTCCTAAAGAAGACGGTGAGCGCTGGGACGCGTATCTTAATCCAGATTCCTTAACGGTCCTGAAGGATTGTTTGCTGGAGCCATCAATGGGCAACGCAAGGCCAGAAGATAAATTTCAATTGATCCGGCACGGATTTTTCTGTGTGGATAAGAAGTATACCACGGCAGATAAGCTGGTGCTGAACCGGATAGTACCGCTCAAGGACACATGGAAGAAAAATTCATAAGCAGCTTAAGCTGGGCGAAGATCGGGTAATTCCTGATCATCGTCCAGCTTTTTTTGTGCCTAGTCGTTGGTGAACAAGCAAATGAAAATTCCATATGAAACATGTTTACATTTTTCAGAAATAAGCATATACTTTAAATATAAGTTGCACAGGGGAAACTTTCGTGTATATAGACAACTTTTTCAGGGCAAGAGGAGGAATTGAAATGCTCGAACAAACTTTAGTAGAACAACCACATATAAAACAACATAAGAACTCGATTTCAGCACAAGCCGTACTTAACGGGGAGATCAAAGGGATTAAACGATTACTTCCTTTTCTAGGCCCAGCTTTTATCGCTGCTGTTGCTTATCTGGATCCAGGTAATTTTGCCACCAATATTACGGCGGGCTCCAAATATGGATATCTCTTATTGTGGGTGATCGTGGCCTCTAATCTAATGGCTGTGCTAATCCAAGCGTTATCCGCCAAGCTGGGGATTGCGACAGGCAAGAACTTGCCTGAGATCGCTCATGATCGTTTTCCGAAGAGTGTATCTATCTTCTTATGGATTCAAAGTGAGCTAGTGATTATAGCTACGGATCTGGCAGAGTTTATCGGGGCGGCATTAGGACTATATCTCTTATTTGATATTCCCATGCTGCCAGCAGCACTGATTACTGCGGTGGGCTCATTTGCTATCCTAGAGCTGCAACGCCGGGGATATCGCTCCTTAGAGGCAGGGATTGCCGCGATGATCCTTATAGTCGTATTAGCCTTCGCTTTTCAAGTTATTGTAGCTAAACCGGATATGGGAGCAGTTGCCGTAGGCATGTTTACACCTAAGTTTGAAGGGGTGGACAGCATCCTATTGGCCGCAGGAATTCTAGGCGCAACCGTGATGCCACATGCGATTTACCTGCATTCATCACTTACACAGAACCGTATCGTCGGGGTGAATGAATCGGAGAAAAAACAGATTTTCAAATTGGAATTTATAGATATTATTATTGCGATGATTATCGCAGGTGCAGTAAATCTGGCTATGGTTATTGTCTCCGCGGCATTGTTTTTCAAAAATGGTCTCGTGGTTGAGGATCTGGATGTCGCGTTTCAACAATTTGGTCACTTAGCTGGGCCAGTAACGGCGATCTCGTTTGGGTTGGGACTACTCATTGCGGGACTGTCGAGTTCCTCCGTAGGGACTATGGCTGGCGATGTGGTTATGCAAGGCTTCATCAACAAAAGAATTAACCTGTACTTGCGCCGTGCGATTACCATTATTCCGCCACTAGCGATCATTGGTTTTGGTGTGAATCCAACCAAAGCACTCGTGATCAGTCAGGTGATCCTGTCCTTTGGGATTGCGTTCGCGTTGATTCCGCTGGTTGTGTTTACAAGCAATCGCCAGATTATGGGCGGGTTAGTGAATCGCAAAATGACAGCCACTCTGGGCTGGATTATCTCCGGTCTGGTTGTCTCGTTGAACTTGTTCTTGGTCTATCAAATGCTCGTATAAGGAAGCAGTCAAAAGAGCCCGACCCACAGATCTCCTCAGATCATACCTGAGAGATACATGGGTCGGGCTTTTTTTGGAGTGTTGTTCCAGCCAGTTATTTAAAATAATCCGCAACGCCTTCAGCGATGGCTTTAGCCGCTTTTTTCTGATAGGAGGCCTTGCGGACAATGGACTCGTCTGTAGGATTGGTAAGGAATCCAAGCTCAACCAAGGTAGCTGGAATCCGATTCTCCCTTAGGATGTGATAATCGCCAAAGGACAACCCGTTGCTTTTCAGACCGATGCCTTGCCCCAGCCGGGTTTCAATCGCCCGCGCCAGCTTCAAATCATCCGCTTCTGAATAAAAGAAGGTCAACGTTCCGGATACATTTTTAGGTGAAGAATTATAATGAACGCTTACAAAAGCATCAGCACGCAGGGCTTGGCTCATCTGAACACGACGAGCTAACGTCGGCTTCTGATCGTCTCGGGTGCGCGTCATCTCTACCCGTGCTCCTTTAGCAACAAGAGCATCGCGGACATAAAGTGCAGTATGCAGATTCAAATCTTTTTCCATGGTGTTATATGTAGTGCCAAGCATGCCCGGATCACTGCCGCCATGACCAGGATCGATGACGATCAGCTTTCCTCGTAGTCCGCCTTTATGCTGGACGGTGCTTATGCTGCTTGTACTGCTTGATGTGCTTCCACTTCGGATATACTGCTCTGCCACCCAACCGGTTTCACCGCTGACTGTGCGAATTCGAGCCCAGCCGTTCTGATGAAGAAGGAGAGTGACTGTATCCTTGACTTTTAAAGAACCGAGCACCTTATATTGTGTTCCTGGGCCACTTCGGATGCGCAGAGAATCAGCCGTGACTGTAGCCTTTGAAGTTCTACTAGAAGCATTGGCTGATGTTGACGAGGCAGTATTGGTTTTAGAAGCAATAGACGTTCCAGAAGCGCTGGATTGCAGGGAGTTTCTGTTCACCTTTTTTAGGTAATAACCCGCGACCCAGCCAGAGGTGCTCCCCGCTTTAACCTCTAACCATCCGTGCTGCTCATCAGTCACAGTAACCCGAGCCCCATTCTTAATTGATCCTACAACAGTTGCATTCTTAGCCGGTTCATCGCGTACATTTAAAGAACTCGCATATACCTGTGCGGTATAACTTCCCGCTGCTGTCTTTGCTTCAGCAGACTGTGGCGCTGCTATACCCAAAAGGCAAGCTGTGAGCAGGGTGACACCTATCATTTTGTTCATAGTATCCTCGCTTTTTGAGAGTAGTCGTAATTCCTTACCCAATTTACGAGGTTTAGAATAATATTTTTTGAGAATATGGCCTCTTTTCTGGTGGTCTAAAGACTTGTATAATTATTACATATCGGGAAAGAGGATGAAGGAGCATTGCCGTGACTAAACCAAAGCTATTCATTGGATCTTCCAGGGAGTCTATACGTTATGCAAGAGCGATTCATGAGCAGCTGAAGAGGGATGCTGAAGTGCATCCTTGGTATGCCAACGCTTTTCGGGCGAATGAATACACTATGGAGGCGTTGGAGCGAAATTTGGATGAGAGCGATTTTGCCGTATTTGTGTTCTCGCCAGATGATGTCGCCAAAATCCGTGGTAAATATTATTATGTGACCCGCGATAATACGGGGTTTGAAATGGGTTTGTTTTGGGCTAGATTACGGCGCAGCCGTGTTTTTTGTCTAGTGCCTGATCAGGTAACTGCGCGTGATGATCTCATCCCTGGAGAAAATGTAGAAGAATATCATCTGCTATCTGATTTAGCGGGAATTACATCTTTAGAGTATGAAGTGCATCACGATAATCCTACGGCTGCTGTGGATGTGAGCTGTGGTAAGATTATTGATAGTATTCAAGAACGTGGAAGATTCCGTGACCCGCTTAAAGATTTAGAGCAGCTAAAGATGGATTTAAGGCGCAAAGAAAGTATCCTTCATTTTTTTTGGCAATATAATAGTAATGTGACCATCTCCGAGAATGGAGATAAATATCACGCACTTAGTGAGGCGATACGCAATTCCTTTTTACCTCCGAAGCATTGTCGTGTAATCGGTGCAGCCATCTGGCAGGCACAAGAGAAGGAACAACTTGTTCAGGTGGGGGGGAATGTCGGACGTGGTCACTCCTATCCCTTGTCTGTAACGAAAGGGAATGAGAAGCAGCCTAGTGTGGTAGATGCATTTTTATCGAGTAAATGGACTTTTTTTCAACGCACGGAAGTTGCAGAGGTATATATCCTATGCTATCCTCTAGGTAAGAAGTATGTTCTTTCCGTTCATTTCTCAGGAAGTGATGGATTATCTGCAGATGATCTTAAGGCGGTAGTTGGGAATAATCAGGATTTATTCCGTACCATCAATCATTTAGTAGGAGAGGATTCAGCATGAAGAGAATAAAAGGTATTAACAGCTTATCCGATGCTGTTCTCCGATCTGCGAGTGGTGGGAGCAGGAGTGCAGGCGGCGATGACAAAAGCACCAAAAGAAAAGCAGGCTCGAGTCATTCTGCTCAGCAGCCAGCTTCAGCTCAGATTTATACTGCACCTTCTTTGGACGGCGGAGACGACGAATATAAGAAGCTTATCAGCGGGAAAGTAGATAATAATAAACCATCCTTTGCGTGATTTTTTTTATAAAAAGGGGGCCTCAGCCGTTGGCTTGAGGGCCCCTTTTTGGTATTCCATTCTAACGGCTGTTCTTCTTGGCGATCTCACGCCGTACTACAGGTGCAACCTCTGTTGCCAAAAGTTCAATGGCTTTGGCTACCTGAGCGTAAGGAAGGCCGCCGATATCGAGCTGAGTCATAAAGCGGCTATGACCGAACAGCTCATGCTGATAGAGAATTTTTTCGATAATTTGCTGTGGGCTGCCCACAGCCATCGTGTTATCAGCAGATACATATTGCCCAAAGTCATCACGAGACACCTTGTACTCTTGACCCGGTTTTGGACTGATAGAGTTACGGTAACTATAGTAGTAAGGGTAATATTCATCTAACGCCTGCTGTGAGGTTTCAGCAATGTAGCCGTGGCTAGTGATCGCAATCTTTAGATCCTCAGGTGGATGTCCTGCTTGAATTCCGGCACGCCGATAGGTTGCGGCAAGCTCTTGAAAAGGCTCTGGACTGCCGCTTAGGATGGCGATAGCCATTCCGGTCCCGAGCATTCCGGCCTTCTCCGCGCTTTCTGGAGAACCGCCTACACCAATCCAGAGCGGAAGATTCTCCTGTAATGGACGTGGAGCAATCTCCGAATCCTTCAGCGATGAACGGAAGGAGCCCTCCCAGTTCATAACTTCATGTTTGTTAAGCTCCAAGAGTAAATTGATATTCTCGGAGAATAGACGGTGATAATCTTCAAGCTCATACCCGAAGAGTGGAAAAGACTCCACAAAAGCACCACGCCCCGCAATAATCTCTGCACGTCCATTCGACAGCAAATCAAGTGTGGCGAAATCCTCGAACACCCGTACAGGATCAATGGTGCTTAATACGGTTGTTGCGCTCGTTAGTTTAATTCTGTTAGTAACCTGAGAAATGGCAGCCAGCACCACTGGCACCGAAGAAATTACAAAATCAAGACGATGATGCTCACCTACACCAAATACATCAAGTCCCGCCTCATCTGCCAGCTTAGCTGCAGCTACAACTTCGTCGAGACGTTGTTTTGGACTGATCTTCTTCCCTGTATGACAATCCGCTACGATGTCTCCTAAGGTATAGATACCAAATTCAAAATCGGATGCTGGTGCTGCCGTTGCTTCGTTACTCATGCTCACAAACCCCTTGTTATTCATATATTTGCTAAAGCCTGTCCGTGTATGGAGGAATGTGATTATTATAACACAATGACTTACAAAATGTAAGTTTGTGAGTAAATGTTTTGAATTCTTCTGTTGTTTTTGACAAAATGGAATAATAATCCATAAGGATTATGTCCTGCTCGTCCAATATTATTATATTTGATTTTAAGAAGCTATCCAAATGAGGCAGTTACTTATATAAGGAGGAGTTTGGTGGTGAGAGGAACAATATTGAAATCTTATCTTCGTACTGCAGTTATTGGTTTAGGGGTATTGCTTATGGTAAATCCGGTACAAGCAGCTGCGGTTGATCCACACACCTCTTTTATAGGCTCGAATGGTGATGATTACTATGCAAACCTGCCTGCTGCGAAGGTTGAATGGTCAACAACAATGGATTTGCCAGCTTTGAAAGATGTGCCGTCGGATTATATCATGGGTAAGGGTGTTGTTGCAGTTGGCGCGGGCAAAGCTTTTGTCCTTCAAAAGAGTCAGCTTTTAGCGATTAACGTCCAGACTGGAAAAGTAATGTGGAAATACGGCTCCAAATTAACAACGCCGCTGCTCTATCAGGATGGCGTGGCTTACGTCACTTCGGAGGCAGGTACGATCTATGCAGTTAACGCGGCTACGGGCAAAAATAAATGGAGCTCATCGGCAACCAGTAAAGGTGTCAGTAAATTGTTAATTGATAAAGAGCAGCTATTCGCTGCTAATGGCGATATTCAAGCCTACAATCTGAAAGATGGCAAGTTGCAGTGGCGCGATAATTTCAGCGAAATGCTGTTTGAACCATTTATGGTTGAGGGGAATCTGGTGCTAGCTCAAAACTCAGAATCCGGAGCGTATACGTATGATATTTTACATGCGTTTGATCGAACAACAGGTAAAGAGCTTTGGAATAGTGGTAATCATAGTCTTCCGATTGCAGCAGACGGGACTACGCTTATCTCACAACGGGAAGCTACATTGGTAGACCCTCTTCCTTTGACGACACTCGATCATTTGGATGTGAAGACAGGTAAGCTTGTAAAGGCTGTAGAGTATAACCCCACTCATATAGATCCTAATCATCCGAAACCAGAAGAAGAATATATGACTAGCGGAGGCAGAGCCTGGATCATTGGGGACAGGATATATATTGGGGGACAAAAAGGAGTCTATGGCTACCCAGTAAATGTTGATCCAGCTGCCGTAACACGAGATAATTATTCGTATGAATCCATCGGAGCTAAGTTATCCTACGCGGCGGGTCCTTATGATGGAAGAATTCTTTTTAGTAACGAACAGAGCATCTATGGTGTTAAAATGTCTAATAAATCTGTGTTCCAGTACGGAGGAATCAGCAATCCGATTGCCCGCTTCGATCTGCTCGGACATGGCATGTATGTTGCCCAGACCGATGGGAAATTGGTTGCTATTGATCTAATTACCGCCAAACCTATCGTGCAGCTCAAAACATCAGGTAGAGTATTCGGCCCAACCTTGCTGGAGGATGGGATGATTATTGTGCAGAGTAAAGGGAAGTTAACTGCTTTCAAGGAGCCTCAGGCTCTGAAAATGAAATAATCGAATCTACAACGGCTCTCCGATAAACATCCGGCAGAGTCGTTTTTTAGTGGAATGATTCCACAATCCCAGTGCGAAAAATACAAATCTATTTTATGATAATAAGGTTATAGTATGAGTAGACTGTAAGTTAACGAAATTACATAGAAGGACCGAGGGATATTATGGAACAGCAAGCGGTTTGGGCGATAGGCATTTTTCTGCTGATTTATGGACTTATTATTTCCGAAAAGATTCACCGTACCATTCTGGCGATGTTAGGAGCTATCGTCATGATAGCGATGGGCATTGTGGATCAGGAGACGGCATTGCAGCACATCGATTTTAATACTATAGGACTGCTTGTAGGGATGATGATGATTGTAGGGATTACCGCAGAGACGGGGCTCTTTAAATACGCAGCTGTGAAATCAGCTAAGTTGGCGAAGGGGAAGCCGAAGAGAATAATGATTGCTTTGTTTGTGATTACCGCAGTGGCTTCAGCCTTTTTGGATAATGTGACGACAGTGCTGCTTATGGTGCCAGTCACCTTCAGTATTACAAGACAACTGCGCATACATCCGCTGCCTTTTTTGATGTCACAAATTATCGCATCTAATGTAGGCGGAACGGCAACCTTGATCGGAGATCCACCTAATATCATGATTGGCAGTGCGGTTAAGGAGCTGACCTTCATGGCTTTTATTAGCAATCTGACACCCGTGATTATCATCATTGTTTTGGCGTATATCCCGCTGCTGTTATTGATGTTCGGTAAACAAATTAAAACTACACCTGAACTGCAGCAGAGCATCATGGACATGGATGAGAAGGTTATGATTACAGATCATAAGCTGCTGCGAAAATGTTTGATCGTACTGGCAATTACGATTGCCGGGTTCTTTTCACATCAGGCGTTACATTTGGAGTCCGCTACGGTTGCACTGGCTGGTGCATTTTTACTGCTGCTGCTGACCGGAGGGGAACATATGCTGGAAAAAGCTTTTCACAGCGTAGAATGGATTACGATCTTCTTTTTTATCGGACTGTTCGTGTTGGTGTCAGGGCTTGTAGAGACAGGTGTGATTGCAGAGCTGGCAGCAAAAGCGATTGAAATAACGAATGGTGATGTGCTGATGAGCTCAATGATGATTTTATGGGTCAGCGCCATTACCTCGGCATTTCTGGATAATATCCCTTTTGTAGCAACTATGATCCCGCTGATTCAGGAGATGGGCAATATGGGGATCAGCAATTTGGAGCCGTTATGGTGGAGTTTGGCCTTAGGCGCTTGTCTGGGTGGCAATGGCACATTGATTGGTGCGAGTGCTAATTTGATCGTAGCAGGTTTGGCAGGAAAAGAGGGGTACCCGATTACATTCATGAAGTATTTGAAGGTCGGATTTCCTTTAATGCTGTTATCCATTGTGATCTCCAGCGTGTATTTATATTTAAGATATCTGATGTAAGCAGCGTTGCTAAGAGCCGGGGGAGCGATATGCTTGAAGTGATATTTTGAAACGGTAGAAGTTGTGGAGGAAGTAGAAGGAGTAGAGGAAGTAGAGGAAGTAGAGGAAGTAGAGGAAGTAGTGGAAGTGGTGGAAGTGGTGGAAGTAGTGGAAGTGGTGGAAGTAGTGGAAGTGGTGGAAATAGAGGAAGTAGTGGGAGTAGAGGGAGTAGATGCAGAAGTATAAGTAACAAGTGGAGGCAAAATGCAGATTTTGAAGCGGTAGACATAGGTTGGAGTGACGGTGGGAGCATATAAGTGTATTTTGTACAGTTATAACTCATCGAATAAATTGTCCCCAAAAAATAGCTGTATTCAGTACACTTATTTTCATGATTTCCTCAGCTAAAGGTGATTTTTCTGGATTTTAATTGTATAGAATACAGTTATATTCAGGACAACCCCTTTTTTATACGAAATAAGTGTACAGAATGCAACTAAATCAAAGATTGGGTTTAGATTCGGTAATTAAAATATACGGGGGGTCCGGAGGAGTTATTCCGAGGTTTACCCAAAGTCGACTTAACCCTACGCAATGCAGATAAACAAGCAGGCAGTGTTTCTCCAATATCTGGAGGCTCACTGCCTGCTTGTTTTTTACATTAGAAAGGGCTGCTTAAGGAGTATGGCTTCCAAAATACTGGTAAGTTCCTTTGGGATATTGATTCCACTCGCCCTCAAGTGAATACTGCTGTGATCCAGTGTATATACCAGATTTACGGACAATAGTTCCACCTGTGGAGAGGAATTGCTGAGTAGAGGTAGGGTCACCGATAACATCTACGATTTGGCCGTTTTTCTTCAGTACTAATGCTGTAATATTATATGTTTTTGGATTATATAGACTCAGCTCATCATTGTAATAGGAGATATTCATTAAATCAAATGCGTCCCCAAAAGTAGAATCTATAAACATATACGGCATTGCTACAGGTACAGGAAATAATGGCCGGGAATAAACCTGTTTGGTTTGGGTGGCTTTCATAAATTGGTGAACTTCAAGGGTGTAACCTTCTGCTTTTCCTGCGGGATTACCATTTCCTTTATAGTACAGCTCAACTGCGATTCTGCCGTCACCGCCGTCCAGATACTCTGAGAAGAATAGCTCAGAGGTACCCTGTGAAGCCACGCTTATAGATAATACAACCGCTTTGCCATCAGAACCTACTATCCATACCGTTCCTGGACTTGTAGGACCATTCCATATAGCTCCATTCAGAGTTGCAGGTCCGCTCAATGAACCTGTGCTGCTTTCTGTATACACTTTAAATTGACTCTGATTAGGAATCAGCTTGGAAATATCGAAGGAAATATTGGATACACCTTGCTTGGTGGTTATTGGCACAAAGCCGTTGTTTACAAGCTGGGCTGTAATCAAGGTGAAAGTTGAGGTAGCTGAACCTCCTTTATCATCCGTTGCTGTGAGGGTCACTAAACCACTAGCTGAACTATTAGCTGCCGGAGTTACCGTCAGAGTGTTGCCATTAAGGCTAAGTGTACCAGCATTTACGTTATCTATAGAAGCTGAATAAGTAAGCATGTCATTGTCGGGATCTTGAAAAAGCTGGGCCAGATCAAATGTACGTGGTGCAGTGATACCTGGTGTTAAGAGTTGAGTAGTGATTCCAGATATCGCAATGGGTGGCTGATTAGACGTTACAGTGAATGCAAAAGTAGCAGTGTTAACGCCACCTTGGCCGTCCATTGCTGTTATTGTAATCATGGCTGTGCCTGAATCGACCGGCACAAGGTTGAGATGATTCCCATTTACAGATACAGTGGCAACGCTAGCGTCAGAGGATGCAGCTGCGAATGTAAGCGGGTCGCCGTCCGGATCAATGAACACATTACTGATGTCGACGTTTTGGACACCACTTGTGATCAGAGCAGATATTGGATCAATATTATTTTGCACGACTGGTGCATGGTTCACCGGAGTAGGACTAGGAGTCGCGACCGGAGTAGGCTCAGGAGTCGTCGCCGGAGTAGGCTCAGGAGTCGTCGCCGGAGTAGGCTCAGGAGTCGCCACCGGAGTAGGACTAGGAGTCGGCGCCGGAGTAGGACTAGGAGTCACTACGGGAGTAGGCTCAGGAGTCGCGACCGGAGTAGGACTAGGAGTCGTCACCGGAGTAGGACTAGGAGTCGCTACGGGAGTAGGCTCAGGAGTCGCGACCGGAGTAGGACTAGGAGTCGCTACGGGAGTAGGGCTCGGAGTCGTCACCGGAGTAGGACTAGGAGTCGCAACGGGAGTAGGCTCAGGAGTCAGCACCGGAGTAGGACTAGGAGTCGCGACCGGAGTCGTCACCGGAGTCGTCACCGGAGTCGTCACCGGAGTAGGGCTAGGAGTCGCAACGGGAGTAGGCGTCGGAGTCGGATCGCTCACGGCGTTAGCAGACGTGGACGAAGTATACACAGGAGCAACGGCTCCAGATGCATTTTGAACCTTTTGGATATTATCTTGAATGGCTGTGTAATTTGTTATGAAATGTGAAGGCAGACTGTTGCCAGGCAACCGCAGATTTTGAATAGACAAGGAGGGATCGATGGTGATCTTAGCGCCGCCTTCAACTATTTTTAAGGTTTGCAGGGAACCGCTGCCATGAATAGTAACTGGAGTTATAGAATCCACAATGATCTGCCCAACTTGGCCCTGAAAAGTTATACTCGAAACGCCATTTTTAATCTTCAAATCACCGGTAACATTGCCTTTAATAACAACATCATTTCCAGAAATATTGAGCAAAGAACCGGAGGGTAAGCCGGCGGTATTTAGTTGAACCCCTTTTTGTACAATTTCAAGCTCTTGCAAACCATCTACATGACGATTCAAGGAATTGAACTTAAGGACAGCTCCTCTTAAAGCATCATGGTTGCTATCACCCATTAATTCTTTGAGTGTACCTTCAATGAGGTAAGGCGTGCCATTGATCGTTACGAAATCTCCATCTATATTGTCGATCGTTGCAGTTTGTTGTTCTTCTTTAAAAATATTCAGCAGAAAAGAAGCCATATCCTGCCGCTGAACAGTACCTTTGGGGCTGAACCTATCTTCGGGAGAGTCTATAAGTTTAAGACGTAGTGCGACATCAGTATACTCTTTTGCCCAATTGCTGATTGTGGATTCGTCATTAACCTTGTTGGCTTGTCCGCCTTGTGCTCCAGTTCCGCGGATGGCACGTACAAATATAACTGCAAGCTCTTCTCTAGTTACAGGTCTGGATGGATTAAAATTACCTGTAAGATCACCCTCCATAAATCCTGCCTTTTTAACAGCCTCAATAGCGGAGACACTCCAACTGGAATCAGATACGTCTCTAAAGGAAGAAGCGGAATTCACTGGGGAATCTAGCTTTAAGGTCTTCGCTAAAATGGCTGCCAGCTCTTGGCGAGTCATAGTCGCAGTGGGTCTGAATTGTCCATTGGGATCGCCTTTAAGCAATCCTAGACGAGCAGCCTCAAGGATTGCGGCACTTTTCGTCTGTTGTATTTCGGTTAAATCGGAGAACGGTGGAGTGATTTCAGCTGCAGATGCATAGAGAGTACCACCGAACAAGGTGTTAAGGGCAACAAGTGTTGCTCCCCATTTTAATGATATGCTTTTCAAGCAAAAGCCCCTTCCTTAGAACCAATTTGTCATAAGCTTACTTCATTATATCGACGCAAAAGCAAAGTTTTTTAATACTTTCATCCTACTAAAAGTGATTAAATTCATTGCTTTTCTAACTTATGAACTAGAAATAACTCCACTTCTGTTCCATAAAAGGGCTTGTTTTTTGTTGACAGCTTATAAAATCGATGATATTTTAAATATTATAATTCCAATTGATTTACTTTGAATAATGATTGCCGACTGTTCCTACAGAGGTATTGCGAATGTAAAAACGCAATGCCTCTGTTTTTTTTGTCCATACAGATTAAAGGAGGGGTCAAGGTGGGAGAAGCGTTGCTGTCTATTTCGAACCTAAATAAACGTTTTGAGTCTGCCGGTGGTCATGTTCAAGCACTCCATAATGTAGATCTCCATGTACAGGAGGGCGAATTTATTACAGTCATCGGCCCCAGCGGCTGTGGAAAAAGCACACTATTACGCATCGTAGCCGGTCTGGATAGCGGGTACACTGGCAGTGTCACCCTGGAAGGGGCGGAGATTGGGGGTCCTGGGATCGATAAGGGTTTTATTTTTCAGGAGCATCGCCTCTTTCCCTGGCTTACCGTTGAGAAGAATATTGCCTCTGATTTACCGCTAGGGAACAAGGAGGTTAGGCGGAAGGTCGATGAATTGATTGATCTGGTGAAGTTAAATGGATTTGAGAAATCTTATCCCCGCGAGTTGTCGGGTGGGATGGCCCAGCGGGTGGCAATAGCTCGTGCACTTCTGCGCAATCCGAAAATACTGCTGCTGGACGAACCGTTTGGTGCACTGGATGCATTCACTCGGGCTCATATGCAGACGGTATTGCTGGACATTTGGCGGGCTAACCAAACAACCATGATTTTTGTGACGCATGATATTGATGAGGCTGTGTTCTTGGGGAATCGGGTAGTGATTCTAGAGCCGCGTCCCGGGAAAATACGTAAAATTGTACCGATAGATTTACCGTATCCACGGAAAAAAACAACGACCTCCTTTCAAGAGCTGCGTTTGAAGGTGTTGAATTATTTTGAAAAGGTAGATGAGCTAGAGCTTACAGACGGAGCCGGAATATAAAATAGGTCGACCATACCCATGGAGACTTTCGAAGGCATTACATTCGAGGGTCTCTTTCTGTTTATTTAAAGTGATTGTAAATCTGGAAAAAGGTGGGTACAAAGTATGACAAATCGGGCTGTAGCCATAAGAACTTCCGGAAGACCCGGAAAGGTGGCAACACTAGGACTTGGTCTTTTGCTGCCGGGCAGTGTGCTAATTCTGTGGCAGACGCTCGGGCATTATGGAATGATCTCGGAGATGCTGTTCCCTACGCCGTATACGATTGCGGAATCTTTTGTAACTTTAGCGGCTTCAGGCGATCTGTGGCCGAACTTTAGAATCAGCTTGGTCAGAGCCTTTTCTGGATTCCTGCTAGGTGGTGGACTGGGTCTGCTGTTAGGACTTCTCGTAGGCCTGTTCCGCAGATCGGAGAAGCTGTTAGATCCCTCCCTGCAAATGATCCGCATGATTCCCAGTCTGGCGGTAGTACCGCTGTTCATTTTATGGTTCGGGATCGGTGAGGAGTCGAAGGTGCTATTGATTGCTAAGGGAGCTTTTTTTCCACTTTATATTAATACGTTCATGGGAATTCGCGGCGTGGATAACAAGCTGTTCGAAGTTTCCCGGGTACTTGGCTTCAGCCGGTTGAAGCAGATTGGCAGGTTAGTACTTCCAGCAGCGCTGCCGAACATTATTCTCGGAGTGCGTCTCTCTCTAGGGCTTTCTTGGCTGGGGTTAGTAGTGGCAGAGCTTATTGCATCTACCTCAGGCATTGGATACATGATGTCCGATGCGCGTCAATTCGCGGACACACCAGTGGTGTTCGTGGGAATTATTATTTTTGCCGTAGCTGGATTGTTGAGTGATTCCATTGTTCGTTACATTGAACGACGGTTGTTGAGATGGCAAGACAGCTATCGCGGATAACCTTGAACGCTCATTAAACAAAAGGGGGATGCACCATGAGCGATGGAGTAGAAGCTATTATCAAAAATACTAAAAGAGCCAGAGAAACGCTGGATAGCAGCGGCACAGCTCCTTTATCCAAGAAGACACCGAAGAAACCCGCAATACAAGTTGCATGGAAACCCCTGCTCTCTGATTGGGGAATGGGGGCAATTATCCCGGTGGCGACGTTAGTTCTTTGGCAGCTGGCAGGGAGTACAGGGCTGGTCTCAGCAACCTTTTTGCCGACTCCGCTTTCGATTGCAAGAGCTTTTACCGACTTGTTGGTTACTGGAGAGTTAACTCATCATCTGGGTGTCAGCATGGGTAGGGCGGGCATCGGGTTTCTTATTGGAGGTGTGTTGGGTCTTCTATTCGGCGTACTGACCGGCTTGTTTCGCAGTGTAGAATACGTGCTCGATCCTAGCGTACAAGTGCTTAGGCTTGTTCCACATTTAGCTATAGCGCCGCTCATTATTCTCTGGTTCGGGTTTGGAGAGATGTCTAAAGTTGTGATCATTATGACAGGCTCATTTTTTCCGCTCTATATTAATACGTTTATGGGCATCCGTAATGTGGACAATAAATTGTTCGAAGTAGCTCGGGTATTGGGATTCAGTCCATATCAGCAGCTGCGCAGGCTTATACTCCCGGCGGCGCTGCCCGGAATTTTGTTAGGGCTAAGGTTGTCGCTGGCTGTAGCTTGGATTGGTTTGGTTGTAGCAGAGCTTATTGGATCACAGTCAGGTATTGGGTTTCTTATCAATGAGGCGAAGCAGAACTCTAATACGGAGGTTGTATTCGTAGGCATTATTATTTTCGCAATTGTCGGTAAGCTGATCGATTCCTTGTTCCGGATTATTGAACGAAAGTTCCTGTTCTGGCGCGATAGTTACGAAGGCTAAACAAACTGAGGAGGTCTTGAACATATGAGTGGATCGGTGAAAAAAGGATCGGTGAATTTGGTGGCAGACGTGCTCGTTATCGGAGGAGGTCCGGCAGGAACGTGGGCAGCCCTTACTGCATCAGCGAAGGGGGCCAAAGTAATCCTTGCAGATAAAGGGTACTGCGGTTCAAGTGGGGCAACGGCACCGTCGGGAACGGGAGTCTGGTATGTGAAGCCGGATGAGAAGCTCCGGAAAGAGGCAAAAGCAAGTCGTTATGCGCTTGGCGGTCAGCTGGCTGAATCTCGCTGGATGGACCGGGTGCTGGATCAAACCTATGCCAATATGAACAAGCTGGGTGTTTCCGGTTATCCATTCCCTGTAGATGAGCAGGGCAATCAATTCCGAAGAAGTCTGCAAGGACCGGAATATATGAAATTAATGCGTAGGCTGGTGAAAAAGGCAGGCGTTAAAATTCTAGATCACAGCCCAGCCTTGGAACTCCTGGCAGATGAGCATGGCGTAGCTGGAGCGGCTGGAGTTCATACCCAGAGTGGAGAAACCTGGAATGTTCAGGCAGGAGCAGTCGTTATTGCTACCGGAGGCTGCGCCTTCCTAAGCAAGGCACTTGGCTGCAACGTGTTGACCGGAGATGGTTATCTCTTCGCTGCTGAGGCTGGGGCGAATCTGTCCGGCATGGAATTCTCCAATGCCTATGCGATCTGCCCTACGTTCTCTTCGGTGACCAAGACGGCGTATTACAGCTATGCCAGCTTTTATTATGAGGATGGAAGCATTGTCGAGGGAGCCGGTTCCAAGAAAGGCCGTTCTGTAATTGCCCGGAATCTGTTGGCAGGTAATCAGGTGTACGCCAAGCTGGATGGGGCACCAGAGGATTTAAGACCGCTGCTGCGGGTGGCGCAGACGAACTTTTTCCTTCCTTTTGACCGCCAGGGAATTGATCCGTTCAAGGATGCGTTTCCGGTTACTTTGCGGCTCGAAGGCACGGTTCGGGGGACGGGTGGCATCCATATTACAGATGAAAGCTGCGGCACAGGTGTTCCCGGACTTTACGCGGCAGGAGATGCTGCTACCCGCGAGCTGATTTGCGGAGGTTTTACTGGCGGAGGCAGCCATAATGCGGCGTGGGCGATGTCTTCAGGTTCTTTTGCTGGTGAAGGAGCTGCTGTCTATGCACAGAGTCTGGGGTCGCATGCCGCGCAGCGTAGTCCAGTCGGCTTATCGTCATCACCACTGGTACATCAGGAAGTGAAGCCGGGAGTGGCAGCCCAAACAGCAGAGTATGTGTCTGCTGTACAGGCTGAGGTGAAGCCGTATGATATCAATTTGTTCCGGACAGAACAAGGGCTGACGTCTGCACTAGATCGTCTGGATGGATTGTGGAAAGAGCAACGAAGCCGCGAAATTCAGCGTACGCCAGAAGGGGTCAAGGCACGGGAAGCCGAAGCCATGATCGCAACAGCCCGCTGGATGTACAATTCAGCACTTGCTCGTACAGAGACGAGAGGCATGCATAAGCGTGAGGATTTCAAGGCTACAGATCATGGCCAGCATCACCGCTTGATCAGTGGCGGATTAGATCAGGTATGGGTGAAGACGGAAGCCGTGGCTAAGGAGGGTGTTCTATCGTGATTGAGGTGATCAGCGCTGCCAGATGTGTAGAGTGCAACCAATGTGTATCTGTTTGCCCGACTAATGTTTTCGAACGGGTAGAGGATGGCATTCCTGTTATTGCCCGGCAGAGTGATTGCCAGACTTGCTTTATGTGTGAGCTGTATTGTCCTGTCGATGCTCTCTACGTTGCACCAGACTCTGAGAATATTATTGGTGTGACAGAAGCGGAACTTCAGGAGCAGGGACTACTTGGCGGTTATCGTGAAAAAGTAGGCTGGGGTAAGGGCAGGCAGCCGGTGGCAAGCCATGACTTTATGTATAAGTTGGCGTCGAGGGCAGGGTTCTGAGCTTGATCAAGATTTAAATAAATAGCATAAACCTAGGGGGAGAAACAATGAAACAAGCGTACAGAGAGATTCAAGGGAAACGTTCTAGGAAGATTCGGTTTGCACTTTTAACTACAATTATGATGGCCATGCTGGTGCTTCAGGCTTGCGGAAATAATACGGGCGGCAATGGAGCATCTGCCTCCGGGGGATCAAATACGGAGAAGGCGGGAGAAGGGGCCACGAGCACGAGCAATGTTCCAGCGGTATTGAACTTTGGGTTTATCGGTTCCAACAAATTGAATGTGCCCGGCGGTGCAGAGGGTTGGGGCTTTTATAAAGGGATTATTCAAGAAGAGTTGAAGAAATACGGCATTACTGAAGTGAAGCTTACTGGCTTTCCAAACGGTCCGGATCAGACAGAATCCTTGATTAGTGGTCGGCTGGATATCGGCAGTCTTGGAGATACACCTGCTATTATTGCCTACGCTTCTGGGGCCAAGACCCGTCTGATTTCACAATCTTCCGCGAACACGATTGGTTATTTGATCGGCAAGAAGGATGGGCCCAAGACGGTGAAAGATCTGCAAGGTAAAACTATCGCGATTCAAAAAGGCTCCTTCATGCACCGTTATATAGTTGGATTACTACAGGAAGAAGGCGTGACCGACTACAAACTCGTGCATATGCTCATTCCTGATGCTACTGCAGCTTTAGCCCGTGGAGATGTAGATGCTACAACAAATCTAGGTGTTCCTGCGCTGAAGCTGATTGACCAAGGCTACACTCACTTGGATGATGCCTCGAAGCACCCGAACCTGCTTGGTTCTAGCGCAACAGTTGTGTCTGAGGATTATCTGGCGAAATTCCCTGATTTTCCGAAGGTATGGAACGAAGCTAGAGAGAAGGCCTTGGCAGACTTGAAGCAGCATGAAGATGAGTATTATCAATTTCTGGCTGAAATCGGAGATACAACGCCTGAGCTGGCGAAGCAAGTGAATCCGATTAGTGATATCAAGGATACTGCGTTCACTGATGAAGGAACAAAGCTGCTGGACGGTACCAAAAACTTCCTCGTCGAAGAGAAGTTAGCGAAAAAAGACTTCAATATTAGCGATTGGCAGCTGAAATAAGTTGCTTAAAGGTTGCTTTAATTGAACGTAAGATTCTTCTGTAAAGGTAATTGAGTGACTGCGGTGAATGTTTGGACTTTCGGCCGCCTCTCCGCCACTCCTCCCTTTAGTGATTTTTAAGTTCAACTAACTCAGCTAATGGTGTAGGAGGAAAAAATATGTCGCAGCTTAAGAAGGAAATGACAGTGGATGTCCTCGTGCTTGGCGGAGGTCCTGCTGGGGCGTGGTCGGCATGGAGTGCAGCCTCGCAAGGTGCAAAGGTAGTCCTGGCGGATAAGGGCTACTTGGGCACTAGTGGCGCAACTGCACCGGGAGGAACAACGTTGCTCGTTATTCCTCCCATTGCCGAGCTGCGGGAGCAGGCAGTGCAGGCCAGACTTAAGGCCGGCGGATATTTATCGGAGAATGCTTGGATTCACCGGGTGCTGGATCAGGTAGAGCAGAACCTGGCTCAAGTGGAGCAGTGGGGGTATCCGTTTCCGAAGGATGAAGAAGGAAACTCACTGCGTACCCATCTCCATGGACCAGAATATATGCGGATTATGCGAAAAGTTGTGCGCAAAGCAGGGGTCACAATTCTTGATCAGTCACCAGCGCTGGAACTTCTTCACGATGAACACGGTGTTGGTGGAGCGCGTGGGATCAACCGCCTGACAGGAGAGTCCTGGGAAGTGAAGGCAAATGCCGTTGTGATGGCTACCGGCGGCTGTGCTTTTCTCAGTAAAGGTCTTGGTTGCAATGTGCTGACAGGGGAAGGATTGTTGATGTCCGCAGAGGTGGGAGCTGATCTTTCGGGTATGGAATTCAGCCGCCAATATGCGCCAAGCTTTGCGGACGGAACCGTAACACGTGGACGCATGCTGGCTTGGGCCACTCTCTATGACGCGGACGGTCATCCGTTGCATAGAGGGGATCGGACCTTTGGCAGCATTCCTGAGCTGATGCTGAAGGGTCCGGTTTACGCTTCGCTGGATCTGGCAGACACCGCGGAGAAACAGGATTTCCTGCGCAAAGCGCATCCGATTTTCTTTATGCCGCTGGAGCGGGCGGGAATTGATGCGTTTAAGCAGAAATTCCCGCTCACCCTGCGCTATGAGGGCACGATGCGCGGCACTGGGGGGCTGCGCTTGAGCGGCACGGATTGCCAGACGACCGTGCCCGGACTCTATGCGGCGGGAGATGCCGCGTCTCGCGAGAAAGTGACCGGCGCCATCTCCGGCGGCGGGGCTTATAACGCTTCCTGGGCCATGTGCAGCGGAAGCTGGGCTGGGCAGGGAGCCGCGCAGCATGCGCTGTCCTGCCGAGGACAGGCGAACAGCCGCAAGCTGACCGCAGCGGGACGCTACGGGCTGGCGGCTGGCGCCGATGCCTCGGAAACGCTGGAGGTGAAGCCGCTAATCGCGGCAATCCAGCGTGAAATCTTGCCGCTGCAGATCAATTATTTCCGCAGCGAGCCGGGCATTTCTTCAGCCTTGAAGCGGCTGAATGCCTTGATGCCCTATTTGAACGGGCAGGCTCCTGCCAGCGTTCAGGGCATCGTGCAATCACGTGAAGCCGCGGCTATGCTCGCGGTCGGCAGGTGGATGTACACCGCGGCACTCGCCCGGAAAGAGACCCGCGGACTGCAAAAGCTAGCGGAATATCCGGAGCTTGATCCGCGCCAGACTCACCGGCTGATCTTATCCGGTATTCAACATATAAGCGTCAGTACAGAGGCTGTGCCCCATGCTCATGAACTGAATGCACTGAAGGAGGGGCAAACGATATGATCGAATTAATCAGCTTGGAGCGTTGTGTTGGTTGTAAGCTGTGTACGAAAGTGTGTCCGACGAACGTATTCGAAATGCAGGGGAAGATTCCGGTCATTGCCCGTCAGGAAGATTGCCAGACCTGTTTCATGTGTGAAGCTTATTGTCCTGTAGATGCTTTATACGTGGCACCACAGGCGGATCAGCTGATCGGTGTAAATGAGGAGGCGCTGATTCAGTCAGGTGTGTTGGGAAGCTGGCGTGCTGAAATCGGCTGGGGACCTGGTGCGAATGGTTCGATGGCGGAGAGGGACACGACTCCTTATTTTGAAGTGTTTACCGAGCAGTACCGTACATGATTAAGCAGATGCTTAAACCCAAAAAATCCGTCCGAAAGCTGGGCGGATTTTTCATATATTAGAAACTTATAGCAGGGCTTCGATAGCTGGTTCAATATCCAGCGGGTCTACCGTAGATTCGAATCTAGTGACCACATTGCCTTCGCGATCAATCAGGAATTTAGTGAAGTTCCACTTGATTTCGTCATTGTTCAGAGCCTCTGGATCTTTGTCTTCAAGCATGCTTTGCAGCAGCTTTCCTGAAGAATGGTTGATGTCGAACCCTTCAAATCCAGCCTGTTCTGTCAGGTAGGTGAAAAGAGGGTGTTTAGCTTCGCCTTTTACGTCAACCTTTTCAAAGAGTGGGAAGGTTACCCCGTAATTGATTTGGCAAAATACATTAACCTCTTCATTGCTGCCGGGTTCTTGCTCTCCAAATTGATTGGAAGGAAAGCCGAGAATTTGGAGGCCGCGTTCCTCGTACCGCTCATAAAGCTTTTGCAGATCTGAATATTGGTGGGTAAATCCGCACTTACTTGCTGTATTCACTATCAGTAGCACTTTACCTTTGTATTGCTCTAGCTCGATATCTTTTCCCCGAATACTGCGTGCTGAATATTGATAAATGCTCATGGCTGCTACATCCCTTCAGTTATCTATGCTTTTTGAAAAAGAACAGGAAATATTTATAATAATTAAATTGTAAACAATTCAATTATCGCTGTCAAACAATACAGCTTGAAGGAATTGGAACCGTAATTGCCAGGTTGGAATAGGATAGATAATGGGTATGGATCAGTCAAAAAATTTATTGCGTTAAAGCTACTCTGCGTTCCATTATTATCTTGCATCGGGGACGTTTTTTGATTAAGATAGCAGAAACCAGCGCAAAAGCCGCGCTGACATAGATAAGGACTATGACGAAGAGAGTAAGCATTATAGCGGATCTTAACAGGGAAGGCGTGCCGGAGACTGAGAGCACCCTCATGAGACGATTAATGCCGAAGTTCACTTCCGAGTCGGCCCCTGAAGTAGTTTGTCACAGGTTGTGGCAGGTATGAGTAGGGAGGCCCGCGCCCCGCGTTACCGGGTGAAAGACAGAATTAATTCTTAGTCAGGGGAACATGAGATTCTATTCCTTTGTGCTAGTATTCGGGTTAATTCTAAATAAGGGTGGTACCACGGCTCCTCGTCCCTTGCGACGGGGGGCCTTTTTGCGTTCCAAATTATAATAAAAAGAGGGAGTGGAAGGGTAATGAGTAACGTGGAATTGGATGTTCTTAGAGGTCGTCTGGATGAAATTAATGGGCAATTGCTGGAGCTGATCTCCGAGCGGGCTAAGATTGTTCAGGAGATTGGAGGAGTAAAAGAAAAACAAGGTGTCCCTAAATTTGATCCAGAACGGGAAAAACAGATGCTGGATAAGCTCGTAGCGAGCAACAATGGCCCTTTCACTAACGGGACGATCCGTAGCCTCTTCAAACAAATTTTCTCAGCTTCTCTGGACTTACAAACAGATGATCATAAAAAAACTTTACTGGTAGCCCGCAAGAGCCACAAAGAGGATACAGTGATTGTTCTGCCGGGAGATGTAACGGTTGGCGGTCCTTCTTCACTGATGGTAGCCGGACCTTGCTCTGTGGAAAGTGAACTGCAGACTCGCACCGTAGCTGCCGCCCTGCAAAAAGCCGGAGTACGTGTAATGCGTGGTGGTGCCTTCAAGCCTCGGACTTCACCTTATGATTTCCAAGGGCTAGGAATGGACGGTTTAAGAATATTACGAGAAGCAGCAAATGAATATGGACTGCTGACCATCAGCGAAATTGTAGATCCAAGACATATTGAAGAGTCACTTGATTATGTGGATATCATCCAGATTGGTGCACGTAATATGCATAATTTCGAGCTGCTAAAAGCGGTCGGAGAAGTCGACAAGCCGGTACTGCTGAAACGTGGATTGGCTGCCACACTCGATGAATTCATCCATGCAGCGGAATACATCATGTCTCGTGGAAACACACAGATCATGCTGATTGAACGTGGAATTCGTACCTATGAAAAAGCGACCCGTAACACGCTTGATATCTCAGCAGTGCCAATTCTCAAACAGGAATGTCATTTGCCAGTATTGGTTGATGTAACTCACTCGACAGGCCGCAAAGACATCCTTATTCCATGTGCGAAAGCCGCACTCGCAGCTGGAGCTGACGGCATAATGGTGGAAGTGCATCCTGATCCTGCAACCGCATTGTCTGATGCCGCTCAGCAGCTGAACATTGATGAATTCAACACCTTCTTTAATGAAGTGAAAGCTTCCGGATTGTACCGGTAATCTAGAAATATAGAATTTGCATGATATTTTAAGGATTCGCTAGAAAATGAGGTGTATAAGCGCTTACAAGTCTAACTAATCTTTTTGTGAAGGTGAAGGTGGGTCGAGTACAATAAGCAACATTAGCGTTGCACCGGCCCCGGGTCTTTTCTGACAAAAGATCCACACATTTTAATAGTCACAGGAGGAAAATAGATTTTGAAGCAGCTTACCTTAAATAATGGGTGGTTTTCTAACACTCGAACCGATATTTTATCGGGGATGACCGTAGCCGTTGCGCTGATTCCTGAAGCGATCGCTTTTTCGATCCTGGCGGGAGTAAGTCCGATGGTTGGTTTATATGCCTCTTTTTGCATTGCGATTGTAACGGCACTTGCCGGAGGCAGACCCGGAATGATCTCGGCGGCTACGGGAGCTATGGCTCTGTTAGTCGGAAGTCTCGTACTAGAACACGGAATAGAGTATCTGTTCGCGGCAACTGTATTGGCTGGCGTGTTTCAGATATTGATGGGGATGCTAAAGCTGGGGAGGTTTATCACGTTTTTGCCACAGCCGGTCATGACGGGTTTTGTCAACGCGCTGGCGATACTGATTTTTATGGCACAGCTTACCCATTTTAAAGGACAAGGCTGGGTGATGTACGGACTGGTAGCTCTGACCTTGCTTATTATCTACACGGTTCCTCGGTTTACCAAAGCCGTACCTTCAGCACTTGTAGCGATTGTTATTGTTTCTGTTCTTAGTATCGCTCTTCATCTGGACGTAAGAACCGTAGGCGATATGGGGAATATTACAGCAACTTTGCCACTATTCCATCTCCCGCAAATCCCGTTCACGCTGGATACGCTGCTTATTATTTTGCCATATTCACTTTCGCTGGCCGTAGTTGGGCTATTGGAATCCCTGATGACTGCCACCTTAATAGATGATATTACGGGCACAGGTAGTGATAAGAACAGAGAGGCGAAGGGACAGGGACTTGCGAATGTAGTCACTGGTTTTTTCGGAGGGATGGCAGGCTGTGCGATGATTGGCCAATCGATGGTTAACATGAAGTCAGGAGGACGCACGCGTCTGTCCACGTTTGTATCAGGGATCTTTTTATTATTCTTAATTATCGTACTTGGCGATGTGGTGAAGCAGATCCCGATGGGCGCGCTCGTCGGCGTAATGATAATGGTCTGTATCAGCACCTTTGAATGGGGCTCACTCAAAACTTTAACCCGTGTTCCGCTAAGCGATGCGCTGGTTATGATTGTGACGGTGGTCACTGTGGTGGTTACGGACAACCTTTCTATTGGGGTTTTGTTTGGAGTTCTGCTAAGTGCTTTAACGTTTGCTTGGAAAATAGCTTCGATCCGCCTAACTGTTCAGGAAGCAACCTCTTCCAAAACATATGCGGTATCCGGCCAGTTGTTCTTCGGCACGACAAGCCACTTCATTCATGAATTCGCCTACGATAGCGATCCGGATCATATTATTATCGATTTTTCACACTCCCATGTGTGGGACCAATCCGCTGTCCATGCCATAGCGAAGACGATGAGCAAATACGCCGAGCATGGTAAAAAAGTCACCATTACCGGACTTAATGACCAGAGCTCACAGCTGGTTCAGCGGGTGGGATTATCCATATGAAAAAAGATTGCGCTATATGCGCGATCTTTTTTTTATAGCAGATATTAACTGAAAGAAAGGCCAGCAAGGTTTTACTTTGGGTTTAAAATAATATAAAATATAAAGTGGATAATGTTTATCCGCTTTATACGCGGATGGTATTATCTACAGTTTGAATCAAGCTATTTACGTAAATCGAGGTGCTGTACATGCATATGAAAACAGGGGTAGAACAGTCGGTATATGCACTGGTTCTACTCAACATGCTGCCGGATAAGGCGGTGTTGTCTGGGGAAGCGATTAGCCAGCAGCTCGGAGCATCGGCGACCTATTTTCAGAAACTGTTAAGAAAGCTGGTAACCGCAGACATCATCACGTCTGTTCCCGGCATTAAAGGCGGTTTTAAATTAAAGAAAAGCCCTGAAGATATTCGTGTATATGACGTTTACCTCGCGGTGGAAGGCCAGCAGTCGCTGTATTCATCGAATGGTATTCTGGTAGATATGTTGGATTTAGAAAAAGAAGACAGCTGCTGCCTGTTATCGAATCTGATGGAAGAAGCTGAATCCTCTTGGAAAGCCGTATTAAAGCGGGAGACTATTGCTTCGTTGTCGGAGGAAATGCGTGGTGAACGCTTTAAAGATAAGATTGCAGCCTTAGAGGAATGGGTCAGTAATAAAATGGTCATCTAACCAAAGAAGGGATGTATTCGCATGAGATTAAGCGTATTGGATCAGGCACCCGTGACAAGCGGCAACACTGCGGAAGGTGCCCTGAATAAAGCAGAAGAACTCGCTATTTTAGCAGATGAGCTGGGATATAGCAGAATGTGGATGGCAGAGCACCATGGCGGAAATACATTTGCTAGCTCAGCTCCGGAAGTAACGGCTGCCCGTTTAGCCGCCAAGACCAATCGTATTCGAATCGGCACCGGCGGTGTAATGATGATGCATTATTCTCCGCTTAAGCTGGCTGAAGTATTTAAAACGTTAAGTGCTTTTTCCCCGGGGAGAATTGATTTTGGTGTGGGACGAGCTCCTGGTGGCGATACAAGCGCCATGTACGCTTTATCTGAAGGCCGTGAGTTAATGCTGCATAATATGTATGACAAGCTTGGCATTACCATGCAGCTGCTCAGTGATCAGATTCCGGAAGATGAGCTATATGCCAAAAATCTCGCTGCTCCAACGAAGGTGGCGCTCCCTGAAGTATGGTTGTTAGGCTCGAGCGGCAATAGCGCGCGAAAAGCTGCACAAATGGGGGTCGGATACTCCTTCGCACAATTTTTTAATGGTGCGATGAGTAATGAAATCTTGGACCATTACCGTAATAACTACCAGCCTTCTATCTTTATGGACAAACCAGAGATCAGTGTATCCTATATGGTGACCACAGCAGAAACGAAGGAAGAAGCTGAGTATGAAGCATTACCGCAGGATATTTTTCGGTTGATGATGAGTAAGGGCCGGATTACTCAGGTGCTGACACCAGAAGAAGCTCAGAACATTTCGCTATCGGAAATTGACCGGATGTCAATCAAGGAAGGGCGCAAGATTCATTTAGTTGGTGCGGTTAAAGACATCGCCGTACGTTTGCAAGAAGAACAAGCACAATATGGATTCCAAGAAGCAATGATATGCAGCATCCCACATTCGCAGGAGAAACGGCTAGAGGTTTACCGGCTGCTGGCGCGTGAACTGCTAGGCTCTTGATTCTGGATAGCTAACCTTAACCCGCATTTGATGCGGGTTTTTTGTATGCCAATTTAATTTTTTTGATCGAAGTAGGTCCTCAAAAGACAATAAATTAACCCTCCCGCCTCCTAAAAGTAACATTTGAATGCCTAACTTCATCTATGATTAGTGAAAGATTTATTTTTAAAAAGAGGTTAGGAAGTGATCAAGGATGTTTCCTTTACATAAATCCGTTACGCTGACAGCCTTGCTTCTAATGAATCTGCTGGCAGGTTGCCAACCTCAGGTGGACCCATCCCCCGCTCAATCGGCTAACGACTACCACACCTCAAGACCGAAGCCAACAAACACCGCTGCTAACCTCATTAAGCTGGAGTGGAACCTGGTGGATACAATGCCCATAGTCTCTCAACTAAGTGCTCCACCCACAGGCGCTACTTTGATTACAGAGAAGAAGCTGGAGGATTTTGGAGGAGTCAAAGTGAGTGTGTATACGATGGCTAGTGACGAAGACTATGTGTATGCCAGAACTTCTACTTCCAAAGGACAATACAGTCTAGGGGCGATAGGAACTTATAATTATCGTCAACCGGAGGATATCAAGGTAGAAGTAGTGCGGCTATTTAGCGAAAAGGTGTTGAAAATCACCGGGGGACTAGGAGCAAATAACTCGCTCAGTAACTATTATTTAATCGACGAGAGCGGTAACCCCTCGGGTTTGCTGCAAATTGATACCGGACATTCCAAAGAGCTGGATGTTGATCAGGATGGATCTTTTGAGGGTGTAGCCGCACATGGAAATCCAATGAGTGCCTATATTTACCGCTGGAATGTTGATCACGCTGAGATAACTTTTGTTAATGATGCTTTAAAGGCGGACTCCGTGGTGCTAACGGATGAAGGAATATATGAAGCTTCTAATAGCGGGGACAAGCAGAGCAAGAAATTCCGGTTGACCGTAGAAGGACTGATCCCAGAGCGGTAACGCCATGACCACTGCTGTTGAAATATTTCCTGCGACCATTTACCCTAAACCTCCGTATAGACGGTTAAGCTTGAATGATTATCCATAATCTAGGAGGGGTATTGGATGAATATGCAAATGAATCCGAAATTGAAACAGCTGCGTCCGGGAAAAATAGTCACCGGTATTGCAGCGGTGCTTATTGTATTGTTGATCGGCGCGAACTCTTTTGTATCTGTGGAATATGGGCATGTAGGTTTATACAAAACCTTTGGTAAATTAAATGACAATACATTGTCACCCGGCATTCATTTTAAAATTCCATTTATTCAGACGGTGATTCAGGTCAATACACAGGTAACGAAGGCGGAGACCGATACTTCAGCCTCTTCAAAAGATCTTCAGCCCGTGTCCACACATGTGGCGGTGAACTATTCCGTAAATAAGGCTTCCGCCTTTAATCTGATGAACAATATCGGAGGTAATTTTGATAGTGTAATTATTAATCCGGCCATTCAAGAAATCGTTAAAGAAGTGACAGCCAAATATCCAGCAGAGGATTTGATTACGCGTCGTGATGTAGTGTCGAGTGAGATCAGTGAGCACTTAACCGCTAGGCTGGCAAAATATGACCTGATCGTCAACGATATTAACATCGTTAACTTTAAATTCTCGGAGGCATTTAACCAGTCGATTGAAGCAAAGCAGGTCGCCCAGCAGCAGGCATTGAAGGCCGAAAATGATCTCCGGCGGATTGAAATTGAAGCGAAGCAAAAAATCGCCCAGGCGCAAGCAGAGGCTGAATCTTTAAGACTTAAGAAGCAAGAGGTTACACCTGAGCTGGTGCAGCTGAAGCAAATTGAGGTTCAGGAGAAAGCGCTGGAAAAATGGAACGGCGTGTTGCCATCTGTAACAGGGGGAGCCACACCTTTTGTGGATGTTCAATCTCTGACTAAATAATTCATTATTGGGTTTCAGATTTATTTCACAATTTGCTGTTCTGTGATTGAGATCGTAGCTGTCTGCTTCAACAGAGTATTTATTATCCCTTTACGCTTACGGACTCAGAAGATGTTATTTGTAAGTTTTAAGGCTTAGGAGCATGGCTTCGGACTCCAGTGGCGCTATCCATTAGGTAGAGGTTCGGATTTGGTGTTTTTTATGCCAATAGCGGCTATGGGGTCCGATAGTTTCCCAAATGTGCAATTAGGCTGCCTATAAGGTCAGCTGTGTCCGATAGTGGCTCGTACGCAATAATTCTCCCTATTTTACCTTATATAATTTCGGGTTTGGCAATAAGGACAGCCCATAGTGTATCAACAACTGATCCTCTGATAGGAAAGCCCTACTTCTATAGAAGTAGGGCTTTTTATGCTATTAATATTGATAAAGCATCGTAGGAATTTGCCAGCCAGCGCCAACTGACCAAAAGAAGACATAATCGCCACGTTTGATTCGTCCGTCCTCGACTCCGCGTTGAAAGGCGATAAAAGGACTGCTTGTGGCTGTGTAGCCGAACTCGTCGCCTACATAAATGAACTTTTCTGCGGTTAGCCCAAGTCCGATTTGGATGAGCTCGATATTTTTCAGTGAGAATTGTGAAAGGCAGAATGCAGAGATATCATCCGTAGTCAGACCGTTGCGTGAGAGAAGCTCCTTCATATCCGCTATAGCCGCATCCACACACACTGTACCGTCAAAAGGGGTCCACCGTATCCGAATCTGCTCTGGGGTCATACCCTCTTGATAAATATTCGACAGGCCGCAGGCCGGGAACATAATATTCTCGGAGCCTTCAGAATCGGTGTAATAAAGGGAATCTATGAAGCCTGCATGCTCACTGCTGCGCTCTAGAATCACTGCTGCTGCGGCGTCCCCAAAGTTAGGGTAAGTAATTTCATCATCTGTATTGCAGTTCACTGAGCTGTAGTCGCTTCCTACAACGAGTGCGTACCTGATGCTGGGGTTGGCTTGCATATAACGACTTGTCTGCTCCACGGCGGAGACCATTCCTGCGCAGTTAGCATTGGAATCCTGCGTAATGGTCCGGTGTTTACCTTGAAGCATACGGTGTAGGAGAAGTGCATTGGTAGGATAGGTGTACTCTGGCGTCTGTGAAGCGAACATGATCATGTCCATATCCTCACCTTGCAAATTCGCTTCGCTAAGCACTTTTTGGGCAGCCTTTAATCCCATCGTCAGAGCATTTTCACCCTGTTCTTTTACGATGTATCTCCGGTCGCGACCCATGACTTCTAGGAATCGTTTGATGTCCTTGCCCATACTCTGAAAATGCTTCAGATAATATTCGTTATCTACGATATGCTCTGGGTGGTAATAAGCAGCTTGGCGAATCGCTATATGTCCCAAGTGGCGCCTCCTATGCTTCAATAATTTCGTAATTTTCTAATTTCGTTGCCCGTGCCACTCGGCTTAACTGCATTTTTAGGACAGGGCTTTTGGCAATAATAAAGGTTACTTTTTTAAATCCGGATTGTTTGTACAGTATGTAGCATTGCTCAAGCATGGGAAGTGTGTCCTTTGAGGATACATTCAATGTCTTGCAATCTAGGATGATCTCATATTGTTTCGGGTCGAATGCACTTATGATTTGGTTGTACTCATTAATGAAACGTCCTGCATCTTCTGGCGACATAGTTCCTTCGACTTGTACATTCAGTTTTTGATGTGCAGCATTTGTGGCGAAATTGAAGGTTCCCATTTTTGATTAATCTCCTCCTAAGTTTTATCTAAGAAAAATTTTGATGAATAGGATAAAAAAACCTATTTATCTAAGACTATTATCGTATTTTTAATTGGGAAAGTTTAGGGGATTAAACCTTTATTTTTTTAAAAAGATAATTTAGGGAATGAGAAACTACTTAAAATCCATAAAATCTGCACAAATTAAGGTTTGAGGTAGGCATGCCCACCCTGTTTGCTTTGCAAAGCACAGTTCTATTGGTATGATTACAGAGATGAAAAAAACTACTATCCAAATCATGGAGGAATAATAAAAATGAGCGAAATTACACTATCGGGGATCATTGATCATACACTGCTTAAAGCAGATGCACGGAAAGAAGACATTATTAAATTGGCGGAGGAAGCTAAAACTTATAAGTTTGCTTCTGTTTGCGTAAACCCTGCTTGGGTAGCTACTGCCCATGAAGTGCTGAAAGATACGCCTGAGGTTAAAGTATGTACAGTAATCGGCTTTCCGCTGGGATCATCGACAACAGAGAGCAAAGTATTCGAGACTACCGATGCTATCGCTAAAGGTGCAGGCGAGGTGGATATGGTCATCAATATCGGAGCATTAAAAGATGGCAACGATGAGCTGGTTAAACGTGATATTGCAGCTGTTGTAGATGCAGCGCGCGGCAAAGCCCTGACAAAAGTCATCATTGAGGCTTGTCTGTTAACGGAAGAAGAAAAAGTTCGTGCCTGCAAGCTATCTGTTGAGGCCGGAGCAGATTACGTAAAAACATCCACTGGATTCTCTACAGGCGGGGCAACGAAAGAAGATATCGCGCTTATGCGTGCTACAGTTGGACCTAATATCGGGGTAAAAGCTTCCGGTGGTGTACGTAGTGCAGAAGATGCACATGTAATGGTACAAGCAGGTGCAAGCCGTATTGGAACTAGTGGTGGTGTAGCGATTGCTAAAGGCGAAACAAGCCAAAGCAATTACTAAGCCGAAGGGCTGAATCGGAAGCGGCGAGTGAGGAGGACAAGCTCATTCGCCGCTGTCCTGATTCAAACTATTAACCGATCAGCTTGATTAGCGATTGTGTTTTATACATAAGGTTGAGGTTTTTATTAATTTATATTGAAAGCGTTATCCAGTAGGTAGAGGACACTAGCAGAAGCATTTGACCAAAGTACAATAATTCATACCGGAATAATGAGATTCTTTTCTTTTCAAATGACGTGGTTTGTGAGAGAATGGGTACAATTCAAAATTGTTAATCATTTCTATACTTAATTATAGGGAGGAAATACCTATGTCAGAAGATCGCAAGCTGTCGTTTGAAACTTTGGCTGTCCATGCAGGCCAGGAAATTGATCCAACTACTTTCTCACGTGCTGTACCGCTTTATCAGACCACTTCCTACGGGTTCCGGGATGCTGATCATGCAGCGGATCTGTTCGCGCTTAAAGAATTCGGTAATATTTATACTCGGCTGATGAACCCAACTACGGATGTATTTGAACAGCGTGTGGCAGCACTTGAGGGCGGGGCAGGTGCGCTTGCTACAGCTTCCGGGGCAGCGGCTATTTCCTTTTCCATTCTAAATATTGCGGGCGCTGGGGATGAAATTGTATCTGCAGCAAGCCTATATGGCGGGACTTATAATTTATTTTCGACAACACTGCCTAAGCTTGGTATTAAGGTACATTTCGTAGATTCGGATAATCCTGAGAACTTCCGTGCTGCGATTACAGATAAGACCAAAGCCTTGTATGCAGAAACAATCGGCAACCCACAGGGGAATGTTCTGGATATTGCGGCAGTTGCAGCGATCGCCCATGAACATGGGATTCCTCTCATCGTAGACAATACGTTCCCAAGTCCATATTTATTGCGTCCGATTGAGCATGGCGCGGACATTGTTGTCCATTCGGCAACCAAATTCATCGGTGGACATGGTACATCCATTGGCGGGATTATTGTTGACGGCGGTAAATTTGATTGGAAGGCAAGCGGTAAATTCCCAGGTCTTACGGAGCCAGATCCAAGCTATCATGGAGTGGTTTATACGGAAGCGGTGGGCCCGATTGCTTATATTATTAAAGCCCGCGTTCAATTGCTTCGCGATTTAGGGGCGGCGATTTCACCGTTCAACTCTTGGATGCTGCTGCAAGGTCTGGAGACTCTTCATTTGCGGATGGAACGTCATAGCCAGAATGCGCTGAGGGTAGCGCAATATTTGGAGGCACATTCAGATGTGGAATGGGTAAGTTATTCGGGACTTCCTACGCATCCATCTCATGAATTAGCGCAAAAGTATTTGCCTAAAGGCCAAGGTGCGATCCTTACTTTCGGTATTAAAGGTGGAAGTGCTGCGGGACGTAAGCTGATTGAGAATGTGAAGCTGTTCTCTCATTTAGCGAATGTTGGGGATTCCAAGTCATTGATCATCCACCCAGCGAGCACAACCCATGCACAGCTGTCGGATGAAGAGCAAATCACAGCCGGAGTAACGCCGGAATTGCTGCGTTTGTCGATCGGGACGGAGTCCATTGATGATATTATCTATGATCTGGAGCAAGCTATTGCTGCCAGTCAACAATAGAAGTTTATATTTCGAAAAGCATTACCGCTCTGCGGTAATGCTTTTTTTGTTGCCTAAAAAAGTTGGAATATTCATCGGATTTGGCAACGCTTGCATATTTCAGGTGTGGCTCCCGTATTTATAAGTGAGGTAGGTAATGAAATGTCGGTCGCTTATGTTATATAGCTTGGCATACCGGCAGCAATCCAAAGATAAAGGGTGGGTGCGAGGATGAAGGGTGAACGTCAGCAGGATGGTTTGCGGAGTAGTGAAGAGCGCCCGTTCAAGTTCATGTATAAGGCTGGTGATCGGACTGTGGGAATGGAAATGAGCCAAGCTGGATCCGTAGCCTCCGCTGCCGCAGAATTTATCGCTGGAGTAGAGCAGAGGGATGTCATTGAGCCTTTGAAGCGGTCTTATTTTAAGCGGCCGGGGGAACCATCGACATTCCTAGTGCTGCGTGAAGGAAGAGAAGAACGTCTTGCTGGACGGGAAGGAACAAGGACTGTTCAAGCGGGCCCGTGTTTGATACGGAGTGAGGAATGGCTGCTGGAACCAGAGCTGTTCTGTCTTTATGAGAACTGGTTATCTAGCGAGGATGAACTCCAAACAGCGCGTATTCTGCAGCGAATCTCTTATCGTCTGCGCGCAGCTGTTGTCGAGCTGCTCGAATCTCCGGATGGCGAATGGGCGGCAGTCACCCTGCTGCATCCAGAGTCACTTGCGGTGGCGCAGCCCGCCAAGCTTGCCGCGCTTCAGGACGCGCAGCTCGAAGCGCTGTTCGCTGCGGTGGCGGAGAGCCAGCGGCAAGGCGGCGATTGCCGCCTTGACCTGCTGGTCGCCTACACCGCAAGCGCAGCCGAATTCGCCGCAAAGCGCGAATTCATCGAAGACGTGGCCGATCAGACACTCGGCCACGCTTATGCGGCGGCATGCCGCATCGGGGCACTGATTGCGCCCGATGTGGAGCCTGCCGCCGCTGCGGAAATCGCGCGTATCGCCGATTTCCTAGTGCTGGACGGCGCGGCGGGCGAGCACGCGCCGGAAGAGACCGCCGCGGAGGAATTCGCCCTGGCGGCGGGGAAGATCTTTGCCGCCGTGACGAGCGTGAAGCCGGCGGCGGTGGTGCTCGCCGCGGGGACACCGGCGGCGTCGGCTTTGGCCGATCTGTATCAGATCGGGCTCAGCGGGATCTTTTGCAGCGCCGGTCAGCGGACCGAAGCGCTGCTGAGAGCGGCCTGCCTGATCTGGATCGCCAGGCAGCGTGAAACGCTGGATACTGCCGCCGGGGGAAGGCAGTAAGCTTTTTCTGCTGAACGATACGGTGCAGCTCATATAAGAATCGAAAAAAGACTTCAGAGCAGCGATTATCCGGTTATCGGAGAATCGTTGCTTTGTTTTTTTGGTCGTTAGCTACCTGCTTCAACAGCGTACATATATCCCTTTACTCAATCACTATACTCAACCTCCGTGCTCAATACTGTGCTCAACCTACGTACTTAAACTAATCTGCACTCATGCTTTGGATGCAACCTCCGAACTCAACCTCCGAACTCCCACCCTGTGCCCAACCACCGCACTTAAACTAATTTGCACTCATGCTTTGCATTTAAAGTCTGCACTAACCTCCGCACTCCTCAACCCCCGATGCTTAAGGACCCAGATGACGCTATTTGCCTGATTTTAGCTTTTTAAGCGTAGTTTCGGACACCAGAGATGCTATTCGTTAGGAAGAGGTACATATTTGGTGCTTTTCAGGTCAATAGCTGCAATGGGGTCCGTTAGAATACAGAATGTGTTTAAAACCAGCGATTAGGGTCAGCTGAGTCCGATAGTAGCTTCATACGCGAGCACTTGCATCATACATCCATCAATCGTGTCGTACTCATACTTTGCGCTCAACCTCCACACTCAACCTCCTGTACTCCTACCCTGTGCCCAACCTACGTACTTAAACTAACCTGCACTCATGCTTTTGGATGCAACCTCCGCACTCCCACCCTGTGCCCAACCACCGCACTTAAACTAATTTGCACTCATGCTTTGCATTCAAACTCTGAACTCAACCTCTGCACTCCTCCGCCCCCTGATGCTTAAGGACCCAGATGACGCTATTTGCCTGATTTTAGCTTTTTAAGCATGGTTTCGGACACGAGAGACGCTATTCGTTAGGAAGAGGTACATATTTGGTGCTTTTCAGGTCAATAGCTGCAATGGGGTCCGTTAGAATACCAAATGTGTTTAAAATCAGCGATTAGGGTCAGCTGAGTCCGATAGTAGCTACATTTGCGAGCAACTTGCATCATACGCTTATCAATCGTGTCGTATTCATACTTTGCACTTAACCTCCGCACTCAACTCCGTACTCAACCCCCGCACTCAAACTAATCTGTACCGATCCTCTGGACTATCACCAATAGCTACAGACAACATTAGTTTTGGAACCTCCGCATTTGTTTCCAGCTTCTCCTTACATTTTACATAAACAGGATAATGAGAGTGGAGGCTCGAATTTTATTAGCATCTTGCTGAATAGGGTGCTGTAGATGTCTACAAATTTTAGAGTTGGCCTGCAAAAGGTTGTAGATCATTCTTACGATATTGAGATTGGGGAAGGTCTTTTTGGCGCTCTGATCGAGGATTTGAAACATGGAATTGTCGAGAATGTAAGCAAATTCGCGATTGTTACAGATTCAAAAGTTGAAGCCCTGTATGGACAAGCCTTGCTGGAACAACTGCATCAGAATGATTTTCAAGCGGAGTTATTTTCTTTCCCTGCTGGAGAGAAGTCTAAAACCCGAGAAACGAAGGCACAGCTGGAGGACCGGCTATTAAGCCGTTCTTACGGACGAGATTGCTGTATCCTTGCCATCGGAGGTGGAGCGGTAACGGATTTGGCAGGTTTTTTGGCTGGAACATTTGGTCGGGGAGTGCTAAGTTTGAACTATGCAACTACCCTTTTAGCAGCAGAGGATGCTTCAATTGGTGGTAAAACGGGCGTGAATACACCAGTTGCAACCAATCTAATTGGTGTTTTTCATCAGCCTAAAAAGGTCTACATCGACCTAGCCACTTGGAAAACGCTTCCGGTACGTGAGCTTCGTAGTGGTTTGGCTGAAACAATCAAACATGCCTGCATCGCGGATGCTGACTTTTTTGAGTTTCTTGAACAGAATATGGAGCGAGTGGTCTCCTCAGATGGCGAACTTGTATTAGATCGAGAGGTTTGCGAACGGATTGCTTTTCATAATTGTGAGATCAAGTATAGCGTGGTGGAAAAGGATGAACTGGAGAGCAACCTGCGCCAAATTCTAAATCTGGGGCATACTGCTGGCCGGGCGTTAGAGGCTTTAAGTGGTTATGAATTATTACATGGTGAGGCTATTGCGATTGGACTCGCGGTTCAGGTGCAGCTGGCAGAGCAGTTGGGGTATGTAACGGCTGACCAAACTCAGCGTGTGATTGCTTTGTTGAAGAAGGCGGGACTTCCGACTGAAATACCAGCAACCATTACAAATAGAATGCTGATTGATAAGATGTATACGGATAAAAAGGTTCGCAAAGGGCGTATACGGTTTGTGTTCCAAGCTGGAATTGGAGCGATGAAGTCTTTTGAAGGTGGAGCTTATTCGACGCCAGTCGAAGAGCAAGTCCTATCCGAGCTTTTAAATAAAATACGCAGCTAAGAGAGGAAAACGTTAGTTTAAATTTATGACAAATAGCCTAGAAGGTAGGGTTTACTTTTTCGTTCAAGGTGGTATTATTAAAATATAAGTTGCACTAAGGAAATATAGTTGTACTGTTGCAACAATGATTATCATTCTCACTACTCATAGTTATCATTCATGCTGTCCCGGCTAAGCCGGGGCAGCATGTGTCATTTTAGGGGTCTTAAGAATGGCTCTCATTATCATTTAGACAAAACAAAACGTATGCTCCCGAAGCAAGTTTTGTTGCAAAGAGAAGTCAATGAAGTAATCCTACACAAAACTTTCAGGATGGTGATTATTATGCAAGCAACATCAAAACATTTACCCCAGCAAACCTCAATCTCCGGCAGCATGAAGAAACCAGGCGCTCCAAAACGCCGGTTCGATCTGAGAGCCATGCTCAGCAACTCCGAGATGCAGGCTGCGCTTGGCAGCGGAGTACTTATGCTTTTTGCTTGGGCTATGGGCAGCTGGTCAGAAGTTTTCTCTATAGTACTTTATGTTATTTCGTATACCATTGGTGGCTGGAACAAAGCCAAAGAAGGCGTTGAGACGCTCGTCAAAGAACGTGATCTCGATGTGAACCTGCTGATGATTGCGGCCGCACTAGGCGCAGCTACCATTGGGTACTGGAATGAAGGTGCTATGCTCATCTTTATTTTTGCGCTTAGTGGAGCTTTAGAGAGCTATACGATGGAACGGAGTAAGAAGGATATTTCCTCACTTATGGCCTTGAAACCTGCCACAGCCATGCGGATTGAGAAAGGAAGCATGAACGAGGTAGCTATCGATCAGTTAGTAATTGGAGATCTGTTGCTTGTACGTCCAGGGGATCTTATTCCTGCAGATGGCAAGGTGTACAGAGGAGAATCGGCAGTAGATCAGGCTTCCATTACAGGAGAGTCAGTGCCTGTTGAAAAATGTGCCGGCAGCGAAGTATTCGCAGGTACGGTCAATGGAGAAGGTCCGCTTTATATTGAAGTAACGAAATCAGCAGAGAACACACTTTTTTCCAAGATCATTAAGATGGTAGAAGAAGCAGAGACGGATGTTCCAAACTCACAGCGATTCATTAAAAGACTGGAAGCCATCTATGCACGGGTAGTCGTTGCCTCGACTGTGGCTCTTATTTTCCTTCCACCCTTTTTGCTGGACTGGAGCTGGAGCGCAACCTTTTATAAAGCGATGGTTTTTCTTGTAGTAGCCTCGCCTTGTGCGTTGGTCTCATCGATTATGCCTGCGATGCTGTCGGCCATTTCCAAAAGTGCACGAAAAGGGATTTTATTTAAAGGTGGGGTCCACCTCGAAAATATGGCCCGGACCTCTATTGTAGCTTTTGATAAGACAGGGACCCTTACAGAGGGAACTCCGCAGGTGACAGACTTTATTGCAGCTGAAGGCTACAACCGGGAAGAATTACTGGCGATTAGCGCATCCATTGAGCATATGTCCCGCCATCCATTGGCGGAAGCCATTGTGCGTAAAGCTGAGGAAGAATATCTGGAGCTGCGGGGTGTGCAGGAAAGTAAAACCATCACTGGCTGGGGAATTGAAGGTCAAGTTGACGGGCATCTCTGGAAAATTGGAAAGTCCAATTTACTGGATGAGCTGACTTCGTCTGCGATGGACTCTGAGCTTGCATTCTGGAGAACTAAACGGCAGCAGTTGGCGGAAGAGGGGAAGACTGTCTCCATTATTTTGGACGGTGAGCATATTGCAGGTATGATTGCATTGCAGGATACAGTTCGCCCACAAGCAGAAGCCGCAGTGCGGAAGCTGCAGGAGCTGGGGATTAAAGTGGCTATGCTTACGGGTGACCGGGAAGCTACAGCAAAAGTTATTGCGGCTTCAACCGGAGTAGATTTAGTATTTGCCGACCTTTTACCAGAGGATAAAGTAAAGCATATTAAGGCGCTTCGTGAAAAGCACGGTAATGTTGTGATGGTGGGTGACGGTGTGAATGATGCGCCTGCTCTGGCTACAGCGACTGTTGGTATGGGAATGGGCATGAAAGGCAGTGGTGCAGCGCTTGAGATCGCCGATGTAGTGCTTATGAATGATAATATTGAAGAGATCGCCTCGACCATTTCATTGGCACGGCGCTCACAGCGTATTGTGAAGCAAAATATGATTTTTGCTGTAACAGTAATCGCGGTTCTGATGATCAGTAACTTTGTGCAGGGCATCGCCCTTCCTTTTGGCGTGATCGGTCATGAAGGCAGTACGATATTGGTTATTCTTAATGGGCTGCGATTGTTGCGGTAAGAGGTCAGTGATGTTACTGTGTATTATTTATTGCCAAAAATTAAATTGTTCACAAATGATTTTTCCCTGAGGGAGTCTGGCTTATTGACATTTTTGCTTTCAGTTAGCATAATTAAGACTACATTATAATTATTTTAAATAAGAAGCGACGTCACTGCCGTCTAACTCAAGGAGGATATAGATATGTATAAATCAATAATTGTTGGAACCGGACCGGCGGGGTTGACTGCTGCTATCTACTTGGCTCGTGCCAATTTGAACCCACTAGTAATCGAAGGACCTCAACCTGGCGGACAATTGACCACCACTACAGAAGTGGAGAATTTCCCGGGATTTCCTGATGGAATTATGGGTCCAGACTTAATGGATAATATGCGTAAACAAGCTGAACGTTTTGGTGCGGAATTCCGTACGGGTTGGGTGAACAGTGTAGAACTTGGAGAGCGTCCTTTTAAGCTTAATGTTGAAGGATTGGGTGTTCTTACGACGGATACCCTGATCATTTCGACTGGCGCTACGGCAAAATACCTCGGTATCCCAGGCGAGCAGGATAATGTGGGACGCGGTGTAAGCACCTGTGCTACCTGTGATGGATTCTTCTTCCGTAATAAAGAGATCGTGGTTGTTGGCGGTGGAGATTCTGCGCTTGAGGAAGCGGGTTTCTTGACTCGTTTTGCCTCCAAAGTAACGCTGGTACACCGTCGTGAAGAGCTACGTGCTTCCAAGATCATGCAGGATCGCGTTCGCGATAATGTTAAAGTAGCTTGGAGCCTGAATCGTACTCCTCTGGAAGTAACTTCTGGAGACAAAGGCGTGAGTGGACTAAAAGTGCTGAACAATGAGACCGGACAAGAAGAAATCATTGAAGCAAGCGGAGTGTTTGTGGCGATTGGCCACCATCCTAACACTGCATTTTTGGGTGGACAAATCACAACTAATACTGAAGGTTATATCATGACTAACCCAGGTACTTCTGAAACTAATATCCCAGGCGTATTCGCTTGTGGTGATGTGCAGGATACCCGTTATAGACAAGCAATTACAGCAGCAGGCAGTGGATGTATGGCAGCTATGGATGCTGAGAAATACATTGAAAGTCTGGAACATAGCGCGGTTATTCTGTAACATAACTGTAATCTTCCATAGGAGGTCTAATGATGGAAAAAGTAATTGTATATACATCAACAAATTGTCCACATTGCCGTCAGGTGAAGAGCTTTTTGAGTGAAAAAGGCGTAGCCTATGAAGAGCGTAATATTGAGCAGAATGATGATTACGCGCAGCAGGTTTGGGATATGGGAATGAGAGCTGTTCCTGTAACTGTAATTGGTGAGCACAAAATCGTGGGGATGAATAAAACTCAGTTCGACAAAGCATTGGCGACTGTTTAATTAAATATATTTCTGTGAGGAAATTGCAAAAGGTCGCTTCCATTTTGGAGGTGATCTTTTTGTGGTCTAAGTATACCAAAATAGCCTGACGCTAATATGCGCAGGCTATTTTTTATGATGTAAATCGCAAAGTTCAATTTAAGCTTGAGTGAAGGAGGTAATGATCTGAAATAGGACGTATACAGCAACACCGCTGCCGATCAGAATGAATCCTGATTTCTTTTTGGCTTGAAAAAAACGGAGCACACCGAGACTGATCAAAGGGGCAATAATGAGCAGAAAAAGCAACACAGTGATGAACATCTGTGCCGAGATATCAGACGTATCAACATAGGTCATGGACTCGCTCTCCATTTCAAAAAAGGGGTTGTAGTGATAAATGTCACACTAACTTATCCTTTATTATATAGGATTTAAGTTGCTTTTACTGCACTTTTGATCCACCTAAATGCGGCAATTTTACGTCAATTCTATCCGCTCTTGAATTTCACCCGTGAAACTGTCCCGCAAAACGTTGTCCATTAGACTACATTAAACGGTCACCCGAATATCGCCTAGAAAATGCATAACTGCAGAGAACCCCGCGCCTATCATCGTGCCTCGGCTGCCCAGCTTGGAGAAGGTAATCTCGAGCTGCTGCTTATGATAAGGAAGTGTACGCTCGGCTACAACCCGGCGAAGGGGCTCCCCTAACCAGGCTTCTGCTTCGGATAAGGCTCCACCGATGACAATTAGCTCTGGATTAAAGCTATTGATTAGATTCGTTACTCCGATGCCGAGATATTCACCCATAGATGAGAAGTGGCGCAAGGCGTCTTCTTGTCCAGCGGCTGCATAACGGACCAGTTCTTGTGTGGTATGAGCAGGGAGGGAGAACTCGGAATGGTCATAGGTTTTCTCCGAGGCATATAGCTCCCAACAGCCACGGCTCCCACAACTGCACGGCTTGCCTTGTGCTTCAATCGTCATATGTCCGGTCTCGCCGGCATATCCTCTTGCACCTTTGTACAGCTCTCCGCCAATAATAATACCGGATCCGATCCCTGAACCCGCACTGATATAGAGCAGATGTCTAACATCTTTTGCCGCCCCAAAGTTCAGTTCACCTTGTGCTCCTGCGTTAGCTTCGTTATCAATAGTGACTGGAACCGCGAATTCCGCCTCCAAAATACCCCGCAGGTCGACCATTTCCCAGCCAAGGTTGGGAGCAAAAAGAACAACCCCGTTCTCATCCACCATCCCGGGGACACCTACTCCGATGCCGACGATACCGTATGGGGATTCAGGTGCTTTATCAATCAAGTCTGAAATTGTTTTTTTCATCCGTTCCAGTACATAAGGCAGAGCATGATTGTCCAGGGAGAAATCGCTTTCGAAAAGAATGCCACCACTTAAATCACATAAGACGGCTGTCAATTGCTTCACCCGTAGCTCTATACCGATTACACTGCCGGCCATGCTGTTAAAATGCAGCATTAGCGGCTTACGTCCGCCACTGGATTGACCTGGTCCAACTTCAGTCACTAATTCTTGAGCGCATAGCTCAGCCACCAGATTGGATACGGTAGCTTTATTCAGTCCGGTCATCTCTGAAACCTTGGCGCGCGAGAGCGGAGAGTTCCTTCGAATAGTATGTAGTACGATCGATTTATTGATTTTTTTGACCAGCGCCTGATCTCCGGTAACCTTCACGAATCACACATCCTTTTTAGCATAGTTCCCTTTTGTTGTATGCCACTTAGTCTAGAGTGATGTGCTGGAAATTGCAATACATCGGCAGAAAAGAGGAAATCTATGTTTGTTGGATTTTTTGAATATTAAACGGATAGACAAGGGAGACTTAAAGAGGCGGAAATTTTATAAAAAAACTTTGTTTAACCAATATACAAAGTCAAAAAGATGTGTTAAGATGATGCTGTAAACGCTTGCTAGCGTAGCACAATATGAGGAGGATTACACAATGGCTTATTTTGAGACAGTGAACAAAATCTCTTACGAGGGAAGCCGTTCCACCAACCCTTATGCATTTAAATTCTACAATCCTAAAGAAGTCGTAGCCGGCAAAACTATGGAGGAACATCTGAAATTTGCAATGGCTTATTGGCATACATTAACTGCTGGCGGTTCTGATCCGTTTGGCGCTGAAACTGCAATTCGCAGCTGGGACAAATTGAGTGGTCTTGATAAGGCTAAAGCTCGCGCTGAAGCAGCATTCGAATTTATGGACAAGATGGATCTGCCTTACTTCTGCTTCCATGATGTAGATATCGCACCAGAAGGCGCATCTTTGCGTGAGTTCTACAGCAACATCGACACTATTGTTGATATCCTTGAACAAGGCATGAAGACTTCCGGCAAGAAATTGCTGTGGAATACAGCTAATATGTTCACTAACCCGCGTTATATGCACGGTGCAGGTTCTACACCTAACGCTGATGTTTTCGCACATGCAGCAGCACAAGTGAAGAAAGGTCTGGAAGTTGGTAAACGTCTGGGCGCAAGCAACTATGTATTCTGGGGCGGCCGTGAAGGTTACGAAGAATTGCTGAATACAGATATGGGTCTTGAACAAGATAACATTGCACGTCTGTTCAGCATGGCTGTAGATTACGCTAAGGAAATTGGTTTTGATGGTCAATTCCTGATCGAACCTAAACCAAAAGAGCCTACTAAACATCAATATGATTTCGATGCAGCAACAACAATTTCGTTCTTGCAAAAATACAACCTCGACAAGCACTTCAAGCTGAACCTTGAAGCTAACCACGCTACGCTTGCAGGTCATACTTTTGAACATGAACTTCGTGTAGCTCGTATTAATGGCATGCTTGGATCACTTGACGCTAACCAAGGGGATACACTGCTTGGTTGGGATACTGATGAATTCCCAGTAAACATCTACGATGCAACACTTACTCTTTATGAAGTATTGAAGAATGACGGTCTTGGCAAAGGCGGAATTAACTTCGACGCTAAAGTACGTCGTCCTTCCTTCGAGCCACAAGATCTGTTCTTGGCACACATCGCTGGTATGGATACTTACGCAAAAGGCTTGAAAGTTGCTGCTAAATTGATCGAAGATCGCGTATTCGAAGATTTCATTGACAAACGCTACAGCAGCTTCACAGAAGGCGTTGGTGCAGACATCGTTTCCGGTAAAGCAACATTGGCTTCTTTGGCTGAATATGCTTTGAACAATGAGAACCCACGTCCTAACCAATCCGGACGTCAAGAATACCTGAGAGCTACCCTTAACCAATACATCTTGGTTGAGTAGTCCTTATAGGGAGCTTGAAGCTTAGGCTTTGAGTCGAGTTTGAACAAATGCAACGGGGGTTGCTGAAGAGAGCATTCTTCGGCAGCCCCCTTTTTGTAGTAAAAACTAAGCAAGATGCTTACGAAGTAAGTTTTGCTCGAAGTAATTCAATGAAGTCTATGCTAACAAAACTTTTAGGAGGTCAAAAATGAAATACGTTATAGGTGTTGATTTGGGGACTAGTGCAGTGAAGACTGTTCTAGTGGACCCGCAGGGGAAGGTGGCTTTTGAGCATTCCGAGTCCTACCCGCTAAGCAGACCCCAACCGAACTGGAGTGAGCAAAATCCTGAGGATTGGGTAAAAGGCACGCTGGTCAGCCTGCGCCGTCTGATTGAAGTATCAGGCATAGACCCGTCTCAAGTAGACGGTCTAAGTTTCTCCGGACAAATGCACGGATTGGTACTAGTAGATAAAGAAGGGCAAGTGCTGCGTCCAGCTATTCTTTGGAATGATACCCGTACTACTGCACAATGCCGTAAGATTGAGAAGATGCTTGGAGCGAAGTTGATCGATATCGCCAGAAACAAAGCATTGGAAGGTTTTACACTGCCTAAGATTCTGTGGGTTCAAGAGAATGAACCAGAAGTATTATCACAGGCGCATCAGTTCCTGCTGCCAAAAGATTATGTTCGTTATCGGTTGACGGGTGATTATGCAATGGATTACTCCGATGCTGCCGGAACGTTGTTATTGGATGTAGGTTCTAAAGAATGGAGTGCAGAAATCGCAGAGGCTTTTGAACTTCCGCTTTCTCTTTGTCCTAGATTGGTAGAATCCTTTGAACAGACTGGAACTTTATTGCCGGACATTGCTGAAGCGTCAGGTCTTTTATCTTCAACGAAGGTATTTGCTGGTGGTGCAGATAATGCTTGTGGCGCGCTCGGAGCGGGTGTATTGGGAGAAGGCCGGACCATGTGCAGTATTGGTACATCTGGTGTAGTTCTTTCTTATGAGAGCAATAAAGATTTGAATCTCGAAGGCAAAGTCCATTTCTTTAACCATGGTGAAAAAGATGCCTACTATATTATGGGGGTTACACTAGCTGCTGGTCATAGCCTTACGTGGTTCAAAGAAACCTTTGCGGCGGACAAAAGCTTTGATGAGCTGTTAAGCGGAGTTTCCTCTATTCCAGCTGGCAGCGGCGGCCTGTTATTCACACCTTATATTGTAGGAGAACGTACACCACATCCAGATGCGAATATTCGCGGAAGCTTTATTGGTATGGATTCAGGGCATACGTTGACGCATTTTACACGTGCAGTATTAGAAGGCATTACCTTCTCACTGCGTGAATCCATTGAGATTGTACGTGAGTCAGGCAAAGAGATTACAGAGATCATTGCAATTGGTGGTGGAGCTAAAAATGAGGCTTGGCTGCAAATGCAGGCTGATATTTTCAATGCATCCATCGTGAAGCTGGAAAGTGAACAGGGTCCGGCAATGGGAGCAGCTATGCTGGCGGCTTATGGAAGCGGATGGTTCACATCCCTTACGGAATGTGCAGAAGCGTTTATCCGTCCTGCTGATGTTTATAAACCAGATCCGAAACAAACGGCAATCTATGATGGTCTATTCAACCTCTATCAGGAAGTTTACGGCCAGACCCGCGAATTGAATAACAAGCTGGCTGCATATCGCCAATAAAACGCCATTTATCAATCTGTCTGATATAAAAAAGGTCTTTCGCATCTGGCGGAAGGCCTTTTTAAAGACCATCTTCTTTATAGAGGTGATGAACGGCAATATTCAAAAATGTTGCCGTTTTCATTTTTCTTCTGTAAAGTATGGAATATCTCCAAGGTAGTGGCAGCCTGTACATGAGATAGTGAAGGTTTTGGGGGGCGAAAGGCCATGTTTCAATGGTTTGTTAAGGTGCTGAATGACATCAAAATCCGCAATAAGCTGCTGCTTGCTTTTTTACTGACTACACTTTTACCGGTATTACTGGTAGGTGGTTATCTTACGATTGAGATGAGGACCATGGCGTTTGAGAACGCACTGGAGCAAGCTTCAATTAACGTAGATCGGGTAAAAAAAAGAACAGAAGAAGTCATCGGTGTATCGCAAGATATAGCGTATCGATTGTCCAATGATGCCCGGCTGAAAAAACTCGCCATACGCCAGTATGTAAGCACTTATGATGTGGTTGAGGCTTATCGGGATTACACTGATATGCGTGAATACCTAAGATTATATAAAGACATATCCAACATACGTTTATACACTGATAATGCTACGCTGCTTAACAACTGGGAGCTGATCAATCCTTCGTCTGCCATTAAGGAGAGCCAGTGGTATCAGAGAGCACAGCGGTACGATAGCCTCGTCGGTTGGGAATATATAGAGGATGAGCGTGATCAGCGGAATTATTTAAGCCTTGTCCGCAAAATCGAGCTGGAGGGCTCCAGTAAAATTGGCGTGCTCGTTATTAATGTAAACAGTCACCAGCTAACCTCGATTCTGAGCCAAGAATCATTTGACACCATGATCGTGGATGATCAGGACAATATCATTGCTGCGAACCGGAGCGATCGGACAGGAAAGAAACTGGCAGATGTTTCTTTTGATACAAAGCTTTTGGGGCAAGGAAGCGGGAGCTATGAGGCAGAAGTAGATGGTGAAGCCTCCAAAATAGTGATAGAAGAACTTAAACCACAAGCCAGCCGTAACGCCCTGCGAATTATTTCTGTTTTTTCTATTGATAGTATAGTCAAAGAACCTAATCGGGTGATTAAGCTTTCGATTACCGTGATTGCCGTAAGCGTTTTATTGGCCTTTTTAATCATATATAGTTTCTCTTCATTATTTTCACGTCGATTATTGCAGTTAAGCAGACATATTAACCGCGTTAGTACGGGTGATTTTGACACTTCATTAAAAATTGATGGCAAAGATGAAATTGCCCTGTTAGCTCGTCAGTTCAATTCTATGGTACGGAGTATTAATGATTTGATGTACGAGGTACAGGAATCTAATGACCAGAACAGTCTGCTGGAACAGAAACAGAATGATATCCGTTTTAAAATGCTGGCAAGCCAGATCAATCCTCATTTCTTGTTCAATGCGCTGGAATCTATTCGTATGGAGGCCCATATGAAAGGGCAAGTGGAGATTGCACGGGTAGTGCGTCTTCTTGGCAAAATGATGCGCAGTAATCTGGAGGTAGGCCGAAGTAAAATTTTGCTTAGCCAGGAGCTTGAAGTGGTTCGTTGTTATTTGGATATTCAGCAATTCCGTTATGAGGATCGTTTGAAATATCAATTTATTGTAGACCCTGCCGTCGAATCACTCTACATCCCGCCGCTGATTGTGCAGCCGCTTGTGGAAAATGCGGTGATTCATGGGTTAGACAACACGATGGATGGAGCAATGGTTACGGTGAATATCAAGCGTGAGCAGAATCATGCGGTCTTTACCATTACCGATAATGGAGCCGGGATCAATCCGGACAAGCTGGAGCAGATCCGTTATACCCTTGAGGTTCGTGATGAGCAGGAAGAGGCACGGATCGGGCTGCGCAATGTACACGACCGTTTGAAGTTATCCTACGGTGTTGAATATGGACTGAATATCGAAAGCCGGATGAATGAAGGAACATCTATTACGTTTCGTATTCCAATGGAGGACATAAATCTATGATCAAAGTATTGATTGTTGATGATGAGCCAAAGCTGCGGGAAGGCCTTCGGGCTCTAATCCCTTGGGAAGAGCTAGGGTATACGGTGGTGGCTACGGCCGCCAACGGCTTGCAAGCTCAGGAGAAATATCATATTTTTTATCCGGAACTGATTGTGGTGGATATCCGCATGCCTGGTATGGACGGGCTGGAGTTAATCGGTGAGCTGCGCGAGGAAGGCTCGACCAGCCATGTGCTAATTTTAAGTGGTCATGCGGATTTTGAGTATGCCAAACGAGCCATTTCTTACCGCATTGACGGCTATTTACTGAAGCCGGTGGATGAGGAAGAGCTAATCAACTATTTGGAGGAACTCAGAGTCACGATCGCTCAGGAAGATCGCTTTAGCCGCTGGAATGAAGAGGAGCCTGCCCGTAATCGCGAAAGCCTGCTGCGTACATTGCTGCAGCCTTCAACTGCGGAGGAGGGGGAGAATGATCCTGTTAAGCATGCGGCAGCACTGGGTCTTAAATCAGACCGTGTCGAAGTGATCCTACTCGAACTACTCGCGCCTGCGGGCGGCAGTGAGGAAGGAGAGCGGGCCGTTAAGGCCGCGGTAGAACAGTATTTTGGCAGCAGTGAAGAGCGGATGTTTTTCACGATGCCGCCATATATTGGATTCCTGCTGCAAGAGCCGCTGCCAGGAAAGCAGGAACAGGAGCGGCTGATGGAAGAGCTTGCTTCCTTAATTTGCCGCGAGGGATACGACTTCAGCGCAGCAACGGGAGGCCCAGTAGCTGGACCAGAAGAGGCGGCGCAGTCTTTTCAAGTGGCGCGTGAACTGCTGCGCCGGGCATTCTTTTACCGCAAAGGGATTCTGATCAGCGCCGATCTCTCCGGTATGTTGTTTCCTGGAGTGGCGGAGGCGTACACCGAAGAAGGGCAGGATGCGGAGAGCCGCCTAATGCTTGCTGTTGAAACCGGAAGCCGCGCGGCCATTGAACCGCTGGTGGATACGATCTGTGCGGAGCTACTGGCTGCGGGCAGTGAGGAGCAGCAGATCAAAGATACATTTGTGCGGATTCTCAGTACGGTGTTGGCCCGTCTCGAACCGGTCTATCCAGAGATTCGCAGCAATGCCGCTAAGCATTCCCCGCCGATCGGTGAGCTCTACCATAGTCATTATCTGGCAGACCTGCAAGAGCAGGCCGTTAATTTCATGGCGGAGATCGCCGATCAAATGTCCAGTGGCAGCAAAGGGAATGAGATCAAAAAAATTACGGAGCTAATCAACCGCCGTTACAATGAGAACCTTAAGCTTGAGACCTTATCTGAGTTATTTAATTACAACAGCGCATATCTAGGTAAAATGTTCAAGAACACTACCGGGGAATACTTCAATACGTATGTGGACAAAGTGCGGATTGAGAAGGCGAAGCAATTCCTAGCGCAAGGCATGAAAGTATATGAGGTGGCCGAGAAAGTTGGGTACATGAACCCCGATTACTTCAACGCCAAGTTCCGTAAATATGTAGGACTCTCCCCAAGTTCTTTTCGCAAAAACATCTAAAATAGAAGCCCAAAAAGCCACAGTTGCAATTCAGGTATAACCTGAGCTTTTGCTGTGGCTTTTTTTCTTACATTAAAGCTACTTCACTAATAATAAATCTAATCTTTGTTGCAATTCTTGATTTGCAGGGTCCTTTAGAAGGGCCAGAAGTAACTCTTGAATTTGATCCATCTCTTTAAAAGGTTCATTTTGTACATATTTGTCATGTATTCTGGTTTCCAAGGTATATCCATAATCGAACCCTAATGTTGAATACGTCGAAAGGGCAGCAACTTTACTCGCTTGCTCTACAGCAAGAATGCTTGGTGTTGAGGATCGTTCTAATTCCACTCTTAGACCGTCGAGTTCTGATGTCAGATTCAGGTCCAGCCTATTCATTAATCTGTTATGGCTTACGTTGTTATTGAATTGAAATAAATTTAGTGTCAATAATACTGCGGCGATAATCAATAATAATGTCTTGATGTTTTTGTTTTTCATTGCTCTCCTATTACCCTCCTTTAGGAAAAGAAATTGCAGGTACAACAGATAATGTCGACTCGGTATGTGCGTATAAGGAATATGTATCTGAAATAGTTGAAGTACTGATGTATCAGGTAATATTTTCTAGCTTTAATGATATTAAAGTAATTAATTTTAATTGAACCATACGGAGGTTTTCGTTGAGGAGCAGGGCAGGGGTTACGGGTATACTTGTTACGCCTCATCTGAGAGCACATTATAGTTTTCATTCGCGGGTATGACGGACTCCAGAGTCGTTATTTGGGCTATTTCGAGTCCGATTTCGATTTATCGGACTCCATGTACGTTATTAGCTGCAAATGTTCTCCAAAAGGTGGTTTTTTAAGTGAATAAGGTCTTTATAGTCCGCCTAACCCAATAAGATGTGCAATTTGCTTAAATAAGGTCATTTCAGTCCGCGCCTTCGCTTCCGGCCACGTTCACTCATAGAACGTTAGCTCGGGGCGTTTTTAATTATGGGATGAAGTATTAATTGTGTGAAATAGACAGGGGATTAAGTATCGTATTGATTTATGAAATCAAATAATTTCACTTAATTTTATTTTCAGTAAATTCATGTTTGTTTTCAGTGTTTTCAACGATGTATCCGCTTTATTTGGGCTCTAAATCTCTAATTTTCACCTGATTTTAGGTCGAATTTATAGGGTACTGCAATCGCTTACAGAGATTTAGAATATAGACATAGAGAGGAGGGGCTTTATGAAAGCGGACACAGTAACTTCTCAAATCCCGCCGGATACCCGAACACGCAACAAAAAGCCTGCTTCAGGAGGACGGTTTTGGAGAAGCTTTAAGAATCAAAAGTACCTATGGATGATGTCGATACCTTTTGTGATCTGGGCATTCGTCTTCAGTTATCTCCCATTATGGGGCTGGACGATGGCTTTTCAAAAGTACAAGCCCGCACGTGGTTTTTTTGAACAAGAATGGGTAGGTTTTGAACACTTTAAGACACTGTTCAGTGACTCGCAATTCCTTCTGGCGCTGCGTAATACGCTGGCGATGAGTGGAATGGGCTTAGTCGCAGGATTTATCTTTCCAATAACGTTTGCAATATTGCTCAACGAAGTGCGTCTTGGCTTCTTTAAAAGATTTGCTCAAACAGTCTCGTATTTGCCCCACTTTGTATCATGGGTGGTTGCAGCGGGGATTGTAACTAAAATGTTATCTGGTGAAAATGGTCTTGTAAACGATATCTTGTTAGGAATAGGATTCATAGACGCACCTATCCAGTTTATGGCCCAGGGCCATCTCTTCTGGGGAATCGTTACCTTATCGGATGTCTGGAAAGAGACCGGATGGAACGCCATCATCTACCTTGCAGCTATCGCAGGTATTGGGCCTGAATTGTACGAAGCGGCCCGGGTAGACGGTGCCAGCAGGCTTCGTCAGGTATGGCATATTACACTTCCGGGTATTCGCCCAACAATTACTGTACTACTCATTATGTCGGTGGGTAATTTGCTCAATATCGGCTTTGAGAAGCAATTCTTGCTCGGAAACAACCTCGTTACCGACTATTCTCAAGTGCTAGACTTGTATTCACTGAAATACGGACTGGGCATGGCGAGATATTCCTACGGTACTGCGATCAATATATTCAACTCAGTGATCAGTGTAATTCTACTGTTTACGATTAATGGAATCTTCAAACGTACAACAAAAGAGAGCCTTCTGTAGCACAGAAGGCCCTTCTACCCAATCGTGGCAGTAAATTGCCCTTTTCATGAAAGGAGAGCGTTACAGTGGGAAATTCAGCTATCACCGGAAAGTCATGGTCAGACCGGATCTTTGATTTCTTTGTATATTTTGTAGTACTGTTCGTGGTTGTAATCACGATTTATCCGTTTTTGAACGTGCTTGCCATCTCACTGAATGATTCAGTGGACAGTGTGCGCGGTGGAGTGACCATCTATCCCCGGGATTTTACCTGGGACAATTACCTAAAGATCTTCACTTTCTCCGGATTAATCACCGGGTTTAAAATATCCGCTTTGCGGACAATTATCGGTACTTTGTTCGGACTGATCAGTGCCTCGATGCTGGCGTTTACGATCAGCCGCCCTGACTTTGCAGGTCGCAAGTTTGTCTCCACATTCTTGGCAATGACCATGTATATCTCAGGAGGAATGATTCCAATCTATATGCTGATCAAGGATCTGCATATGATGAACAGCTTTGCAGTCTATGTATTGCCTGGACTGGTTAGTGCCTTTAACGTCTTCGTTATCCGCTCCTTCATCGACGGCCTGCCATATGCGCTGCAGGAATCGGCGAAGCTGGATGGAGCCAATGACTTTACTATCTACTTCCGCGTTATTCTGCCATTGATGAAGCCAGCGCTAGCAACGATCGCGCTGTTCCTAGCAGTAGGTCAATGGAATGCTTGGTTTGATACTTATCTGTACAATGGTTCAAGCCCTAACTTGACCACATTGCAATATGAATTGATGAAGGTTCTACAGACCACAACCAGTGGTAACGGAGGCGACTACCGCTCCAACATTGCTTCGCTGGCTTCCAATCAGGTCTCGCCGGAGTCGCTCAAAATGGCGATTACGATTGTCGTAACCGTACCGATCCTGTTGGTTTATCCGTTCATTCAGAAGTATTTTGTTAAAGGTATGACACTTGGTGCTGTGAAGAGCTAATCACAGTTTAACGGGGGAGCTTAGTCTCCCCTATGCTTAAAACCTATTGTGTATCCGTTTTCTTTTGGCAAGCTGGGTAAAGTATTAACAGGTCTTCACCTGTGATACGATAGATAAACAATTTTAAGGAGGGTTTATTTAATGGGAAGTAATAGAAAGATAAAAGCCAAAGCTACGGCATTAACGCTCACTTCTATTATGCTGCTCGGTGTGCTTGCAGGCTGCGGCGGTAACAATGGCAACAATGGTAATGCTGCAGCTGGAAATACAGGCGGCAATGCAACTAATGCTGGAAATGCGACCAATGCGGCTGAGGATATTTCCCCGCTCACGATGACCTTCTTCAGTGCAGACCCTAACCCGAACTGGACAGGTATGCAAGATGAAGTTGGTAAAGTGATTACGGAAAAAACGGGAGTAACCCTAAATGCTGAATATGCAGTTGGTGATCCTCAACAAAAAGTAGCCTTGATCGCAGCGAGCGGCGAATATCCGGATTTGATCAGTGCTAAGACTGATGTCAGCAAGCTGGTAGATGCAGGCGCAATGCTTGATCTAACAGACCTGATTGAAAAATATGCTCCGAATATCAAAAAAGTATTGGGCGAAGAAGGCATGAAACGTTCACGTTACAGTGACGATGATCATGCGATTTATGCCATCCCTACCTATGCAGGTGTGGACAACAAATATTTTGATGCTGGTGGCGGATTTGAACTACAGCACCGTGCTGTTAAAGAAGCTGGATATCCTGCAATCAAAACTGTTCAAGATTATGAGAACGTAATCAAGGCTTACCTGGAAAAACATCCTACCGATGAAAATGGTAACAAAAACATCGGCCTGACTCTGAATGCAGATGATTGGTACATGTACATTACAGTAACTAACCCAGCATTTATTACTACTGGTTCTCCTGACGATGGTGAATATGCGATTGATATCGACACCCAAGAAGTAACTTATCACTTCCGTCGTCCGGCTGAAAAAGAATATTTCCGCTGGCTCAACCACATGAACGATATCGGATTGCTTGATCCAGAAAGTTTCGTTCAAAAGTATGATCAGTACAAAGCTAAAATCGCTACCGGCCGCGTTATTGGTTTGATTGACCAAGACTGGGGTTATGGCGATGGAGAAAGAGCATTGAAAGCTGAAGGCAAGCTGGATCAAGGCTATGGACACTATCCTGTAACCTTGTCTGAGGAGTACAAAGAAACTTCCTTCTGGCCTACAGGCTTCATGGGTGGTAACGGAATTGGGATCAGCGTAGATGCTAAAGATCCAGTTCGTGCAATTAAATTCCTGGACTACCTAGCTTCCGACGAAGGTCAAGTATTGGTTAACTGGGGTATTGAAGGCAAACACTACAATGTTGTTGATGGCAAACGTGTCATTCCTGAAGATGTGAACGACCGTAAATATAATGACACTACCAACTTCCAAAAAGAAACTGGTTTGGGTAATGTCGGATCAAACTATGCATTGCTGAGCGCTCACTATGGCGACGGTGTATTGGATCCATCTGGTAACTACTACACAACTCGTTTCCCTGAGCAAGTAACCGTAGGTTACAATGCGGTTGAAAAAGAAACACTTGCTGCTTACAAAGCAACAACTTGGAAAGACCTCTTCCCAAGTGAAGATGAGTTCAAAGTTAAACCTTGGGGCGCAGCATGGAACATCACGATTCCTGGGGATAGCGAAATTGTCGTTCTTGACAACAAGCTGAAGGATATCAGTTGGAAACGGATCCCAGAAGCAATCTTGTCTAAACCAGCTGATTTCGATAAAGTTTGGGATGCTTACATGGCTGAGCTTGATAAAGCTGGTGTAACGAAAGCTGAAGATTTGCGTGAAGAGCTGGTTAAACAACGCGTGAAACTTTGGAATGATTAATTATTAAATTTCGTCTAATCCAATAAAAGCATGAAGATGGCGGGAAGTCCGAACGAAAGTCCGGGCCTCCCGCTGATTGCTTTTCACCGGTAATAACAGGACAGGAGGAATATACATGGGAGAGAGCAAGAACTCCGGACGGCATGAGTTATGGTACAAGCAGCCGGCGGCTGTATGGGAAGAGGCGCTGCCCGTAGGTAACGGCAGGCTGGGCGGCATGGTCTTTGGTGGAATCGAAGAAGAACGGATTCAATTAAATGAAGACACTCTATGGTCAGGTTTCCCGCGGGATAAAGCCAACTATGAGGCACTGCGGCATTTGGCTCCAGCTAAACAGCTAGTTGCAGAGGGGAAATACAAGGAAGCAGAAGCACTGGTGGACGCCAAAATGTTAGGCAGCCGGACGGAATCCTATCAACCGCTTGGAGATTTGCGATTGAAGTTTAATTTTGCAGGTCCTGTAGAGGATTACCGGAGAGAGCTTGATCTGGATCAGGCGTTGGCTACGGTAACCTATACTGCCGGTGGTGTAAGGATCGTACGTGAAGTATTGGCCAGCAGACCGGATGACATTATAGCTCTTCATATCCGTGCTGAGGGGGGGGAGGGCCAAGCTACTCTGCCAGATTTCTGGGCGGATCTGGCATCACCACATCCTTTCAACTCGGAGATTACTCCGGATGGCATGCTGATTATGACTGGCCGTGCCCCGTCGCATGTGGCTGATAACTACGTAGGGGATCACCCGCGTGCCGTATTATATGAAGAGGGGCTTGGCATAAGTTTTGCTGCGGTTATGGAGATCCAGACGGAAGGTGGGACTTGTGTAGCGGAGAACGGCTCGCTGTTGATTTCTGGCGCGCACTCCATTACCCTTCGTCTGGCTGCGGCAACCGATTATGCCGGGTATGACCGGATGCCGGGAAGCGGTGGCAAGCTGCCAGCGGAGTTGTGCCTAGTGCAGTTAGCTTCAGCCTCTAAAGGATACGCAGAGCTTAAGCAGCGCCACTTAGAGGATCATCAATCCTTGTTCCACCGTGTGGAGCTGACGCTTGCATCTGCTGCTTCCCGAGGAGAGCTTCCGACTGATGAGCGCCTGGTACAATACCGCGAAGGACAGGCAGATCCTGAACTGGAAGCGTTGCTGTTCCAGTATGGCCGCTACCTGATGATTGCTGGCTCACGGCCGGGGACGCAAGCTCTGAATCTGCAGGGCATTTGGAATCCCTATATTCAGCCACCATGGAACAGCAATTATACGACAAATATAAACACCGAAATGAATTATTGGCCAGCCGAGTTATGCGGATTGGGCGAATGCCATGAACCTTTAATAGATTTTATCACGGAGCTTAGCGTGGCTGGCAGCCGTACAGCGAGTATTCATTATGCCGCACGTGGCTGGACAGTACACCATAATACCGATTTGTGGCGGATGACTTCTCCATCAGACGGTAAGGCGATGTGGGCTTTTTGGCCGATGGGCGGGGTATGGCTCTCTCGCCATCTATGGGAGCGTTACGCTTTTCGTCCAGATGAGGACTATTTGCGCACAGCTTATCCCATATTAAAGGGAGCCGCATTGTTTTGTCTGGATTGGCTAGTAGAGCTGCCTGATGGAAGATGGACCACAGGTCTGTCTACCTCGCCAGAGAATGTATTTCTGACTGCTGACGGCACACCATGCAGTGTCTCGGCTGGCTCAGCTATGGATTTATCGCTTATCGCTGAGTTGTTCAAGCACTGCATTCAGGCTGCTGATATTTTAAATACCGATGTAGAGCTGCGTCAGGAGCTTATAGAGAAACAGAAACAGCTTGCCCACCAAGGGATCGCACCGGACGGAACTGTCCGCGAATGGAATGAGGATTTTGCTGAACAAGAGCCTGGGCATCGTCATGTTTCTCATTTGTATGACCTGTACCCTGGGAACGTAATTAGCCCTTCCTCCACACCAGAGCTAGCGGAGGCGGCAGCCTTAACACTGAAGAAACGCATAGAACATGGAGGTGGCCATACAGGCTGGAGCGCAGCATGGTTGCTTAATCTTTATGCGCGTCTGAAGGATGGCGAGAGTGCGGTTAGCTGTCTACGTCGCATTTTGCAAGATTCCAGTTTGCCGAACCTGTTCGGAAATCATCCTCCGTTTCAGATTGATGGAAACTTCGGCACTACAGCCGGAATAGCAGAAATGCTTTTGCAGAGTCATCAGGAGGGTCTGGAACTATTACCTGCTCTTCCAGAGGAATGGTCTGAAGGCAGCGTGAAAGGGTTGGTGGCACGTGGTGGCTTTGTCATGACTATAGAATGGAGCGGGGGCTGTTTAACTAGGGCAGAGGTTACCTCGACTCATGGCCGATCCTGCAGAATTGTTCAACACCAGCCTTTGCTCATTCAAAAACCGGATGGTACACAGATTGAAGGAGCGGGGCTGGAATTTGAAACAGTAATAGGAGAGACTTATATCATTACACCCCTAAAGAAATAATTCATATTGATCTGGCTTAGAGGCTGTTCTCAGAGTAGAATTATTCTACAGAGAACAGTCTTTTTTTGCCCAAGTCTTCATTATCTATTAAATGGAGGGTTTTGAATAAGTCTGTAGGAGCCGGAGGATCAGAATAATTATGTGGAAAAAACGCTTCACGTTGGCAAAAGTCATTCTTGGAGGAGTGATTATTTGCGCAGCCATTCCCCCGACATTGTATTGGACCTGGGGGCATGCTTATGCGGCCACGACTTCACCGACCGTTCGTTCTGTGAGTGAAATTGCCCAGAAGCTAACCGGTGCGATGAATAATCGTAGAGAGACTATCACTTTTACTTATGAGGGGAAAACCTCGAATTTAAAAACACAGATACAAACGGGTCTAGATCAAGCGATGAATAGCGATCCCTATTTGTATTACATCATAGACAGCTACGGATACACTTATCGAGGGAGCAAAAGTTCTGTAAAGGTTACGGTAGAAGTGAAATACTTGGAAACGCTGGAGCAGACCGCTTTTGTGAACAAAGAAGTAAAGGCAACGCTCAAGAAGATCATTACACCGGGCATGAATAATCATCAGAAGGTTAAGGCTATCCACGACTGGGTGGTGCTGCGTCTGAAGTATGATACCTCTTATCGTAAATATACGGCTTATGAAGGCCTGAAGAGTGGCAGTGCCGTTTGCCAAGGGTATTCGCTGTTGACCTATAAGCTGCTCAAGGAAGCGGGATTCAGTAATAAAATCGTCGAGGGCACTGCAAAACAGCCGGGAGGACGCAGCCAGTCTCATGCTTGGAATCTAGTGCTGCTCGAAGGGAGATGGTATCATCTCGACACAACTTGGGATGACCCGACACCTGATAAAGCCGGCGTGGTAAGCACCGCGTATTACTTGAAGACGGATGCACAAATGCGTCAGGACCATAGCTGGACGAAGTCTTATCCGGCAGCTTCGGTTGCCTATTATAAGACCTTGTCAGCACTTGTAGAGCGTGGAGGACAGAGCGCCGGGGTGTATAAGCAGCTTCAGAAGGACCTTAATTATGAGCTGTATGCCGAGGAACGGATTGTACGTTCAGCAGCAGATTTAATTCAGCTGGCGAATAAGGCTGTCGCTTCAGGAGAGGGATCTTTATTATTCCGTTATCACGGTAGTGGAACCCAGTTGAAGAATGATCTACAGGAGTTATATAAACTTGGACTAGAGGAAGTGTCTTATTCTAGCACTTCTTTTGATAATACGGGTGATCTAAAAGTGTATGTGATTTGGGAATAGGCAAAGGGCTAAGTAAAATCAGGAGTTGAATATACTAGATTGATTTATATAAAAAGGGATATCCTGCAGCCTTTCAGGCTTCTAGATATCCCTTTTTTGCGGAGTCAGTTTATTCTGGGTGAGTACTAAGATCGCATTTTTCCAAAGGAATAATATTACTCTTGCGGAAGAAGCGATAGCCGGCCCAAATCAAGACGAATAATGGCAGGCTGATATAGGAAACGGCAATACCGTACCAGTCGATGTTTCCACCTGAGAAGGCACCCATATTCTGGCCAAGGATGGCTACCGTACAAAGTACTAAGGCAAATATAGGCCCAAACGGGAACCATCTAGCCCGGTAAGGCAGCTCATCAAGGGAATGACCTTGAGCTATAAAGGCGCGTCTGAAACGATAATGGCAGACAGCGATGCCGAGCCAGTTAATAAATCCACACATACCGGAAGCATTAAGCAACCAGTTGTATACAGCACCATCACCAAAGAATGATGCTAAAAAGGCTAACATACCAACGGCTGTGGTCACGAGCAAAGCACCAACAGGAACACCGCGGCGATTAAGCTTGCCTAGAGCACGTGGAGCCATTCCATCCTTAGCCATAGCGTACAGGACGCGGGTGGAGGCGTACATTCCCGAGTTCCCGGCTGACAATACGGAGCTGAGAATGACAGCATTCATGACGGATGCGGCAATAGCAAGTCCTGCTTTATTAAATACGATCGTAAACGGACTGACTCCGATATCATCAATACCACCGCGCAGCAGATCTGGATTCGTGTAAGGAATCAGCATTCCGATTACTAGTATAGCGAGGATATAAAAGATTAATATACGCCAGAAGACTTGGCGAATAGCAATAGGTACGTTACGGCGAGGGTTCTCACTCTCACCTGCTGCAACACCGATTAGCTCGGTGCCTTGGAAGGAGAATCCCGCAGCCATAAAGACACCGACGAAAGCGAAGAAGCCACCGTGGAACGAGCTGCCCCCGATCTGGAAATTGCTGAAGCCTACGGCTTTTCCGCCCATGATTCCGAAAATCATCAAAACTCCGACAATAAGGAAGGCGATAACAGTAATAATTTTGATAATGGCAAACCAATATTCTGATTCTCCGTATCCACGAGCAGATAGGAAATTAAGACCGAACATCAGCAGCAGGAACACGAGACTCCAGAGAAAGGAGGGACTGTCCGGGAACCAATATTTAATAATGACGGTGGCGGCAGACAATTCTGCTGCAATCGTAACCGCCCAGTTATACCAGAAGTTCCAGCCGATGGCGAACCCAAAAGCGGGGCTGACGAAACGCGTGCCGTAAGTGCTGAATGAGCCCGAATCCGGCAAATAGGTAGCGAGCTCTCCCAGACTGGTCATGAGGAAATAAACCATAACACCAACAGCCGTATAGGCTAGAAGTGCTCCACCGGGTCCGGCTGAAGCGATAGCGCCACCACTGGCCAGGAAGAGTCCAGTACCAATAGATCCTCCAAGCGCAATCATGGTCAAATGCCTTGCTTTAAATGATTTTTTTAGCTCAGGCGGGTTACTTACGTTGCCTTGTGCTAGATTTTGCTGCTTGCCCTGCATGATTTGACACTCCTTATGATCTAATCTTTCAATTCATGAACGGGGAGTGCTGAGCTGCTTCCTCCCGCAGAGCGGGAGAGTGTATTTGGTGGTCTCCATAAGGTTATGGACAAACACTAAATATACAAATTCTGTAAACGCAAAGAAACCGCAGACTATATCTGCGGTTTCCATCTATACAGCTCCGCATCATACTCCCTGTGAAGATAGCGCAACACATTATGACCTGCTGCTTATGCAGGTTATACAATGTGACAGTTCCGTACCTTTCGGCAACGGCCCCAGCCTGCACCGCTGTAAGAGCGACAGTGCAGACTTCGGCAGATATTCCTTTCGACGCGATTCATAGACGGCTCTAACGTCTCCACGCGCGTACTCTTTATATCCGCGACCTCTACCTCATCTTAGTATGACGAGGCTATCTTTACTTCATTCATTTATAAACAACAGGAATTAGTATAAAGCAAGTTCGCAAGTCAAGCAATGACAAAATCCGGTAGGGAATGTTAGCTGCGACGACGCTCTGACATTTGCTGCCAAACGGTACCCGCCGCTGCTTCACCGGAAGCGATACGTTCCAAAGCCATTTTGGCCTGAAGTCCAACCTCGAATTCCGGATCTTCCGCCGCAACTGACAGCGCTTCTTGGGCATCGGATGTGCCCACCTCATAGAGGAAACGAGCTGCGCGCCAGCGGACAAGCTTGCTCTTATCTGTCAGTGCTGCCGTCATCACTGGCGTGGCGGCAGGATCGCCGATGTCGGACAGCGTATCGCCTGCCGTACGTCTCACGGCTGGCGCGCTGTCTGCCATCGCCTCATAGAGCAGCTCCATCGCTTCGGGCGTGCGAAGGTCGCCTAGATACACGACCGCAAGCCTGCGAATATGCAGCTTGGGATCGTGCAGCGCCGCCTTAAGCTCCGGCAGGAGCTCCGCCGTCGGCGTAAGATCCTCCAGCGCGGCGTAACGCACGCGCCAATCCTCATGCTTCAGGTCTCGCAGCAGCTCATCCTGACTGCGGGTTCGTCTCTGCTCGACGAACTCGCCTTCGGCGCCGTGCGCAATGGCTTGCTGCACGAGAGAGTCGAGGCGTTCCTGCGGATACGCCGCTTCGACCTCTTGCTCCACCTCGCGTGCAATCTCCGCGGGCTCGCCATAACGCACGCCGTAATCAGTGAGCTTACGCTCTTTAATCATCACGGCGCTAGCCACATCCATAACCGCCTTCGTGAAGCGGTTTGCTAAGGAGATGCGCTCTTCATTCGCGCCGGTCTTAACGCGGATTTGCAGCGGAATTCCGCGGAACATCTGGACGAAGACTTGAGCTTCGCCGAAATGAGCGCCAGCGTTCTCATCGGCAAGATTCCAATCGTCATTTAAGCCTTCGCTGTTGCCGAAGCGGTTCTGAACTTCTCTTAGAATCGCTGCCCAATCCGCATTGCCCTTGCGTTCGAGCGCTGCAAAGTCAGCAGCATGATAGATGCTAATAACGCCCGGTATCGTTAACATTTCGCGTGCCCAGGCAGGTGCGGAACGTTCACTTTCTGGTGTATAGGTTCTGCGAATTCCAGGTTCCAGACTTTCGTCCAAATGAAGCTTCATCGTATTTGGACTTGGAGTCGGTTCAATAAAAGTAATCTTCATACGTAGCTCCCCCTTGAACGGTATATGCACCGCCATACTTTATACACATATTATCTCATTTCTGGCGTGAAACACAAAAGGGTACTTAGATATTTTGCGGAAAAAGGGCGCACCATTACCAAGTAACTTGTATATTTTGCAAAATACTCTGCCGTTCAATATAGTTGTATTATATTCGCTAAAGTAAAGCATGCTCGGCAAACTTCTAAAGATGAGGTGCTCTATGGCTAAATTTCGCTACAATAACCTCGACAATGTGAGTACCGATAAAACACTTAAAGAGTTTCGTAAGTGGGGGGAGGAACGTCGACGGAAGAAAAAAGATTATTCATATGTAGTGCCAAGTACGCCGCCGAGGTTAGCTTATCTGGCGGAGAATCGCCTGGAGACCACCATTACGTGGATTGGGCATTCAACGTTTTTCCTTCAATATGAAGGGATGAATATCATTACTGATCCAATTTGGGCGAGAAGACTAGGCTTTGAAAAAAGATTAGGGCAACCCGGGATTCCGCTCAGCGAAGTGCCTCCCATTGACCTGATTCTGATCTCGCACTCTCATTATGACCACTTGCATATGGCTTCTATCCGTAAATTATATAGAGCAGGGACAACCCTTGTTGTTCCTATAGGCTTGAAACGAAAGATGCTCCGCAAAGGATTTCATAACTGCATAGAAATGGAATGGTGGCAGGAAAATACGCTAGGTAAAATTAAGCTTACCTTCGTGCCGACTCAGCACTGGACGCGGAGAACGCCTTGGGACACGAATACTTCTCATTGGGGAGGATACATTCTGCAGCCGATCGAATCGGATAGCGACAAGCTGCCTCCTAACCTGTATTTCGCAGGAGATAGCGGTTATTTTCCGGGTTTTAAGGAGATTGGGAGCCGCTATAAGCTTCATGTTGCACTCATGCCGATTGGAGCTTATGAACCGGAGTGGTTCATGACCTCGCAGCATGTAACCCCTGAAGAGGCTATACAAGCATTTGTAGATGTTGGAGCGGAGACCATGATTCCGATGCATTACGGCACCTATAGACTTGCTGATGATACGGCCCGGGAAGCGCTGGATCGGATGGAAAGTGCCCGGCTTAAACAGGGTATTTCTGAAGAACGAATCCGTACGCTCAGCTATGGCGAAACGCTTATTATACAACCCGAGAATCGCATAACTGGACAATAATTGAAAAAATTCCTCCTAACTGGCGACCTCTGTACAGCAGCTGGAATAACTTTAGTATTGGAGAGAACAGCTGAAAAGGCTATTTTACGGGCTTTTTGCTCTCTATTTATGCTATAATGAGCCGAAACCCTAAGTGAAAAGGATGGTAATGCGTAATGATTAGCACAAGCGGCGTAACACTCCGCTACGGAAAACGCGCTCTCTTTGAAGATGTAAACATAAAATTCACCCCTGGTAACTGCTACGGTTTGATTGGTGCCAATGGTGCCGGTAAATCAACCTTTCTGAAAATTCTGTCTGGTGAGATCGAAGCAAATACCGGTGAGGTACATGTTACACCGGGCGAACGTCTCGCAGTACTCAAACAGAACCATTTTGAGTATGATGAATTCCCAGTACTTGAGACCGTAATTATGGGTCATACACGTCTTTATGAAATTATGAAAGAAAAGGACGCGCTTTATGCGAAGTCCGATTTCACAGAAGCGGATGGCCTGCGTGCAGGAGAGCTTGAAGGTGAGTTCGCTGAGCTTAACGGCTGGGATGCTGAGCCAGATGCAGCTGCCATGCTGATTGGTCTCGGAATTATGCGTGAACTGCATGACAAAAAAATGGCCGAACTGAGCGGCAATGAAAAGGTACGGGTACTCTTGGCGCAAGCCTTGTTTGGCCGTCCAAATAACCTGCTGCTAGATGAGCCTACCAACCACTTGGATCTCGAATCTATTGGCTGGTTAGAGAACTTCCTCATGGACTATGAAGGTACTGTTATCGTCGTATCCCATGACCGTCACTTCCTGAATAAAGTATGTACGCATATTGCGGATATTGATTTTGGCAAAATCCAGATGTACGTCGGCAACTACGACTTCTGGTATGAGTCCAGTCAGCTTGCGCAAGCTTTGCAGCGTGATTCGAACAAGAAGAAGGAAGATAAAATCAAGGAATTGCAGGCATTTATCCAGCGTTTCTCGGCCAATGCTTCCAAGTCTAAACAAGCGACATCACGTAAGAAGCAACTTGAGAAAATTACACTGGACGACATTCGTCCGTCCAACCGTAAATATCCGTTCCTTAACTTCAAACCAGAACGTGAAGCGGGTAAACAATTGCTGACAGTCAGCGGATTGTCCAAAGCGGTTGAAGGTGAAAAGCTTCTTGATGAAATTAGCTTTGTAGTAAATAAAGGGGATAAGATTGCTTTTGTAGGCCCTTACTCCCAGCCTAAATCACTGCTGTTTGATGTGATCATGGGTGAGCAAGAAGCGGATGCGGGCGAATATACATGGGGAGTAACTACAACTCAAGCGTATTTCCCGAAAGACAACTCCAGCTATTTCGATGGTGTGGAAATGAATCTTGTAGAATGGCTACGCCAGTATTCAAAAGATCAGGACGAAACTTTCCTGCGTGGATTCTTGGGCCGTATGTTGTTCGCCGGAGAAGAAGCACTGAAGAAAGCAAGTGTGCTGTCCGGGGGCGAGAAGGTTCGCTGTATGCTGGCCAAAATGATGCTCAACGGCGCGAACGTGCTTGTGTTCGATGAACCAACCAATCACTTGGATCTGGAATCCATCACGGCACTGAATAACGGGCTGATCGATTTCGATGGCACGATTCTATTCACTTCCCATGACCATCAGTTCATCCAAACCATTGCTAACCGCATCATCGAGATTACACCTACAGGTGTAATTGATCGCTCCATGAGCTACGATGAATATTTGGAGAATCCAGAAATTAAGGAAATGCGCCAGCGCATGTATCCTGTAGAAGTATAATATTTAATTTCCGCTATGCGGAAGGAATCCATGAAGCAGCTACACTAATCCTTTTAGGATCAGGGTAGCTGTCTTTATAATTTCAATTTTGAAAAGTTATTAACAAGTAGAATTCTACGGGGTGTATGCGGGGTTTCCAAGACAGGAGTCTTTAGCCCTTAAGGTTTCCCAAAGCGCATGTTTTCAGCTGGCTAATCGTACATTAAAGAGAAGCAATTATGAATTTGAAGAGTTCTAATCCATCCTATCAGGCAGGACGAACGTATAAACGGCTGCGTTTCCCCGAGGGATTCGCAGCCGTTTATGTTTAAGTATAAGTAAATACTAAGATCCGCCAGTACGACGGCGTTGGTTGTTAGGCTTTTTGTTATTTTGGCTTTTTAGCGGTTTGGCGGAACCGGCCTGAAATGTGGATCCAGGCTTGGAGGAAGATTGTTGCTTCTTCTGTTCCAGTTTTTTACGGATAGCTTCCGCTAAGTTGATTTTTCCTTTATCGTTGCTTTCGCTCATTATGATAACCTCCTTCGAAGCAAGTCCTTACACTTTATTCTAATTGTTTTTAAATGCTGCCACAAGGGCAAGAATAATTGAAAGAATTCTTTTCCGTATTTTAAATAATCGGGGAAAAGAGGGGGAGCCAAGAATGACTGATATTTACGAAGATATACGTAAAGGTGAACGAGGAGCTTGGGTGAGCATAGCGGCTTACCTCATCCTATCATCATTCAAGCTGGTTTGTGGTTATTTATTTGCATCCAGCGCACTCGTAGCGGACGGGGTCAACAATTTAACAGATATCGTAGCATCCATAGCTGTACTGGTGGGGTTACGGATTTCGCGGAAGCCACCTGACTCTGACCACGCTTATGGGCACTTCCGGGCAGAGACCGTAGCGGCGTTGTTGGCTTCTTTTATCATGGCGGTAGTGGGCCTTCAAGTGATTGTGGAGGCGGTGCGTTCCTTTTTCGATCGTACAAAAGAAACGCCGCAGCTCTGGTCGGCAGGGGTGGCTATTGTATGTGCAGTAGCTATGATGGGGGTATACATATATAACAAAAGACTGGCCAAACAAATTAACAGTGGAGCACTTATGGCAGCGGCTAAGGATAATTTTTCGGATGCAATGGTCAGTGTTGGAGCCGCAGTTGGGATTGTGGGTGCACAGTTTGGTTTGCCATGGATTGATTCCGCAGCAGCTGTTCTTGTCGGACTCATTATCTCCAAGACCGCTTGGGATATTTTTCGTGATTCGACCTATCGGCTTACCGATGGCTTTGATCAAGATAAATTGATGGATCTACGCAGTACGATTGCACGAACGCCGGGAGTAGAAGATATTAAAGATGTGAAGGCACGGGTTCATGGTAATCATGTGCATGTGGATGTTGTAGTGGAAGTGGATGCGAATATTTCTGTGACGGAAGGTCATGAAATAAGTGATTCCATCGAAGAAAGAATGAGCAAAATGCATAATATTATGAATGTGCAGGTGCACGTGGAACCTAAAAAATAAATCACGAAATGCTATATTAAGGAAAAATAACACATATTCAAGGAGAAATCGAGACTTTAGACCTGTGTGTTACCATAAAGTGGCATGATTATATGTGAAATTTGGAGCATGTTCCAAATCCCGGGCAAGCCTATAATGAGGGCATAAAGGAATAATGTAGTACAATCCTTTATTGAAATCTCATCATGGAATTTGGGGGAACGTATGATCAAATCACATAAGCAAATTACAGCATCTTTGTTAGTATCTGCTGCAATTGTTGCAGGTTTAGGAGTATCTGCTCCTGGACAAGCAGCGGCAGCCTCAAGTTCATCTAATTCAGTTACAGTAGCTTCAGCCGTACAAACAGGTGTGATCGAGGCTAGTGTTCGCCTTCGTAGCACCCCTTCTAATGACGGAGAAATAATGAAGTACTTGCAAAAGGGAGATCAAGTGCAGATCCTTTCGCAGCCGAACAGCTATTGGTACCAAGTAAAAACGGCTGATGGTTCAGTGGGTTATACAAGTGCAGGAGATAAGTATATCAGCGTATCCTCTGCTTCAATAACGACACCATCGGCACAAACTGGCACCATTAAGTATGGTGTGAATCTTCGAGTTTCACCTTCAACAAGCGGGAAAATAATGAAGCTTTTGAATAAGGGAGAAAAAGTAGAAGTTCTGGCGCAGCCTAACAGTTACTGGTATCAAGTTAAAGCGGCGGATGGTAGCATCGGATATATAAGTTCAAGTGAACAATATAGTACACTTTCAGGAAACGGTGGGGGATCTGGAACGGTAACACCAACGCCTACACCCAATCCACCTATAACAACACCGGGGGCTTCAGCCCAAATCGAACGGGTAATTGCTGCGGGCATGGGATATCTAGGAACACCTTATGAGTATGGCTCCAGCAGAAATGATACAAGCACCTTTGATTGCTCGGACTTCATCCGGCAAATTTTTATGGATGCGACCAATCTCAAATTGCCAGCGGATTCCCGTCAACAGGGAGATTGGGTGAAGGCGAATAGTACAGTGGTTACGTCTATTTCCAATTTGAAGCGCGGCGACTTAATGTTCTTTATGGATTATAAGGGGAATTCAGCTTCTGCTTATGAGGGGATCGATAAATCTACGGCTAGAATATCGCATGTTGCTATGTATCTAGGAGATGGACAAGTTCTACAAACTTATTCCGTAGCTTCAGGCGGGGTAAGAGTAGATAAACTAAGCGCTTCTTGGATGAATCGTTTTCTCTACGGAGGTTCGGTCATTCGCTAAATATATGAAAATGCAGGAAGCGACAGCATCGCATGTTTGTGACGGGTGAACGATGGCGGGCGTACGCGCAAGAGGGCTATCCTTTTAGTAGAATTCTCTACTGAAGGGGTAGCTCTTCTTGTTTATCTGTTCGGAATATGTACTCTCCACATAAAAAAAGGGCAGTACCATCGGCCATTTTCGTGGCTCTTGGGACACCCCTTCTTCGCTTATTGATTAATTAAGGCAAAATGACATTGGCTGATACAGGAACCTTAACCCATGCTTTTCCTAGCCAAGTGTAAATTTCTCTCCATTCATTACCCCAAGTATCCGAAATGACTTCACCAGTTGTATCAAGAGTCTGAACGCCAAGCCAGCCTGCTGGAATTATACCTCCGACTGAAAAGTAGAAAGGTGTTTTCTCAGTCAGCACTATTTGCGGTGTAGCTGGACTCATATCCGCTGGAGTAATAATGGTTTCAAAAGAATTGCTGTAAGTGCTTCCAGTAACGTTTGTAGGAGCCGTAGTAGTTTCTGTTACTTCAGCTGCTGAAGCTGTAGCGGCAATGGAAGCCATAAGTCCTAAGGCTACTGTAAGGCTGGCGATTTTTTTCATGTTTGGTTCCTCCTGTGGGGGTTGGATGTATTTTTTTCCAAAAGCGCTGTTTGTTAATAAGCTAGTAAACGTAATTGATGCGTGATGAACCACCCATTCAACATTTCTTATTTTCTCAAGTGACATCCGTGCAGGAATGACCTATACTTTCTGCATGATGAATAAGATATATGGATAGATATGGGAGGGATACGAAAGTCACACCATTGAAATGAGGGGCTACATTGATCTACCTCTGCGTCCCGTGAAGAGAGAAATTACAAACAGAACCAGGAAGACGAAGAACAGGATCTTAGCAAGACCAGCAGCGGCAGCTACTAGGTTGAAGAAACCAAAGATTCCGGCGATTACTGCGACTACAAGTAGTATTGCGGACCATTTTAACATTACATATCACCTATCCTTTTTTGATTAATGTAGTCATTGTATAAACGGGGGCTTTGATTTTGAAACAAAAGGGAAGAGGGACTCTTGACAACGCTCGACAAGATGTTTCGGCTTATGGGACCAGGGGTAACTATGCAGTATACAAGGCTGATTAGCCGATATTTATGAGATATGGAAGGGGTTATGAATATGATCATTGAACTTAGTGTAGCACTCGTCGCAATTGCATTCGCAGTACTTGTTTTCTTTTTAATTAAAACTTTAAAGTCGGCAAAGGATTCACTCGACAAAGTCAGCCAAACCTTGGTGGAAGTACAGAAGACGATGGATGAGCTTACTTATGAAGTGAAAACGACGGTCAGACACGCAAATGAAATCACTGCCGATGTACAGCATAAGATTCAGAAGATTGACCCAGTCATCGATTCTGTCAAGAATCTGGGTGATGTCATGAATGAGTTGACCTTAACGGTCAAACAAGTGTCAGTCACAGTGATCGAGAAATATCGTAAATCGCGTGAGCTGAAGGAGAAGAGTAAGGAAGTCTCTATAAAAGAAGCTCCGCTAACTCCTGCTGAAGAACGTACTGTTAACTCCTATGATGCCATTTATGCTGAGAAGTCACCGGGAAAAATAGCTACAGTGCTAAAAGGTGTAGACGTAGCTGCAACTCTTTGGAAGAAATTTCGTCATTAAGCATAAGATAGTAAAGCTTCTGTAATCGGTGGCTGCAGATAAGAAAGGTGGGACACAACATGAACATGATGATCCTTTTATTTGGTCTTCTTTTCCCATACTTTGATGCGTCTCCACAGTTGGTGCCTATCTCTACTTTTATTGAACAACCTAAGTCGGTTCTCGCATTTGAACATGTTTCAGAATCCAGCCCATATATAAATCGCTTTGATTCTCTGCAAGGTGTCGCTTTATACACTACAAAGGAAGAACTGCTTCTGACCAAAGGCAATCCGCTTGCGGTGACAAATGATTCATTGCTAGAGACAGTGGAGTACCACTATGCAGATGTGACAGTGGGTGTGGGCGAGGGTGTTGTACTTTATGTGCATGTTGCACCTCCGCAAGCACAGCAGTTCGGTTTATATGTAGATGGCGTAGAAATCGATCCTTTAACAGATAATCTGCAAGATACTTTGGGCAAACCGTATTTTATAGCCGAAGATGGGGATGTATACCTGAGAGGGAATAATGCACTCAAAATATATCGAAATTTGGCGGGTGAATTTGAAGGAATTGATTTATTTGATAGTATTTCGTCCTAATGTGTTTCATATTTGAGCAAATTGGTTAATAAACATAGGCTGTCTTTAGAATAGAGTAACCTCCAGAACCACTAGGTATAGTGGGGCTGGAGGTTACTTTGCTGAATACGTAAATTGATCCTATGACTATATTTACATATTATGAAAATAGAAATAACACTGTAAAATAGCGTATGATATAGTTAATAGGTTTGCAGAATTTTACGGTCGTAATACTATTCGTGTGAGGTGAAGATGATGAGAATCTTAATCGTGGATGACAATCCGACTAATGTTATCATTATCCGTGAAATCCTGAAAAAAGAAGATTACCGAAATTTCGTAACCGCATCCTCTGCCAAAGAGATGCTGGAACGGCTTGGAATCGGTTCGGGGAGTGAAGATGGACGTCCCCGGATGTCAGATATTGATCTGATTTTACTGGATATGATGATGCCAGAAATGGATGGGATCGAAGCATGTCGTGTTGTGCAGCAATACGAACATCTTAAGGATATTCCAATAATAATGGTTACAGCTGTAGGCGATTCTAAGAAATTGGCCGAAGCGCTGGATGCAGGTGCAGTAGATTATGTTACGAAACCTATTAATAAAGTGGAGCTAATGGCCCGGATTCGGCTTGCTCTGCGGTTGAAACGTGAGAAAGATTGGCATAAGGAACGGGATCAGCGGATTCAGGAGGAATTGAGACTGGCTGCACTCGTGCAGAATGCTGTACTCAGCCTACCCCTGCAGGAAGAGAATTTCGAGGTGCATGCTATCTATCAGCCTTCCTCTGAATTGGCGGGTGATTTATATGCCTGGTATCCCCTTGGGGATGGCCGATATGGCGTAATCCTCCTGGACATTATGGGACACGGTATATCGTCCTCTCTTTTTTGCATGTTCCTTGCGTCAGTATTAAAGGATACGGTAACTACCTATGTAGAGCCGGAAAAGGTAATTCAGGAACTCAATCGAAGGTTTAACCAACTTTATATTGAGAAAAAGCTGATTCAATATTATTTTACGACGATTTATCTTGTGATCGACACTCGTATAAAGCGTATTGACTACGTTAACGCCGGGCATCCACCTGCGCTATTTTTTGAGGGCGCAGCTAAGACTCCGGTCTTGCTGGAAAGTAATTGTCACCCTGTAGGCCTGTTTGAACGGATTGATATTCAGCCTCAGAGCTTGACCTACGAAGATGAAGGGCATTTGGTTCTCTATACAGATGGTCTGCTGGAGCTGGTTGAGGGTGAACAGGAAGAGCAGCTGAAGTTTATGATTAAGCATTTAAATGTTGAGCATGAATGGAAGGAAGAAACTATACGGGCTGCTTTTTTCAATGCTGATGTTCCTAAAGAGCGTGACGATGACAAATGTATAGTGTGGATCTCACTGAAGAAGGGAACAGAATGAGGATGAAAATAAAGGCTAAACTCTTAATTGGTTTTAGTGCGATGCTGGCGATTATGCTGGCACTTACTATGATTGGATACGATCGTTTGGATTATATGAATGGTCAGCTTGAGGGTTACCAGGATAGATATATGAAGGGGCGCTCTTCTTCAGGTATGCGTGGAGAAGTGAATGATATGGCGCGCATATTAACGACGACCATGTTAAGCGCGGATACATCAACGGTAGAATCACAAAAAAAAGAGATTGATAAAAAAATAGCTAAGGCGAATGAGCACTACGACAAAATAAAAGAATCAATGACTAGCGCTGAAGAGATGCAGATCGTTAATCAAATTGATGATTCTTATACGATCTATCTAAATTATCAGGAAAAAATATTGAAGCTGCTATCAGCTGGTTATTTCCAGAATGCCAGCACGTATTCTAACACAGAGGGACAAGCGATTCAGAATGCCGTGTTAAATGCTCTGAACAGTCTCTCTGATTATAATGCCTTTATTATGAATGAAGAGAGCGCAAAAGCTAAAGATGCCTATCAAAGCTCTACTCAGATGGTCATCTTGATGATGATTGTGGGCCTGCTACTTGGACTTGGAGTTGTTCTATGGATCATTCCAAGCATTACGCGGGGGCTTAATGTCGTTTCGATGATGATTACCAGCTTTGGCAACGGCAGAATTCGGGCCATAAGGCGCATAAAGGTTACTTCGAAAGATGAGATTGGTGAGGTTGCCCTTGTCTTTAAGAAAATGGCGTTAGATCTTGAAGAGAAACAGCAAATGGAACAGGCTTATGCACAGGCACAGAATGATCAATCCTGGCTGAATGCAAATGTTGCTCAGGTGACAGAACTTCTCCGGGGGGTTAGCTCATTGGATCAGGTCTCACAGACCTTTATCAACGAGTTCACCCCTGTGCTCGGAGCCCAGTTTGGAGCTGTGTATTTGAAGGATGCTAATCGTCCCGATTTTTTACGAAGCAGTGGTTATTATGCAGTAGATAACGATAAGAAACCAAAGGAAGGTTTTTTGATTGGAGAAGGGCTTGTAGGACAAAGTGCGCTTGATATGCACCCAATCAGATTGGAGCGGGCTCCTGAAGATTATATCTCCGTGAAATCCGGCTTTGTGGATTCACAGCCAGGATATATTTCCATTCATCCGCTTATTTTTGAAGACGAGCTGCTCGGTGTAGTAGAATTCGCTTCATTCCAGCCATTTAGCAGTTTGAAAAATGATTTGCTGCAACAACTTGCGAATAATTTAAGCATTATTTTCAATAATATTAGTCGTCGTCTGATTGTAGAGAAATTACTGCGTGAGTCACAAGCACTTACGGAAGAACTGCAATGTCAGTCAGAGGAGCTGCAGACTCAGCAAGAAGAACTGCGTCGTTCTAATGAGAACTTGGAAGAGCAGACGGACGCGCTTAAGCGTTCAGAAGAACTGCTGCAACGTCAGCAGGAGGAACTGGAGCATTACAATACGGAACTCGTCGCCAAGACTCGTGCACTAGAGGAGCAAGTGCAGGAGGTTGAGGAGAAAAAAGATGAAATTGAGCATGCTAAGGTTCAGCTAGAGAAACAGGCTATGCAATTATCCGTGACTAGTAAATATAAATCGGAATTTATGGCGAACATGTCCCATGAATTGCGGACGCCGCTTAACAGTCTGCTGATCTTGTCTCAGCTGCTTACTGAGAACAAGGATGGTAATCTAACGGAGAAACAGGTTGAATTTGCCCATACGATTTACATGTCAGGTGCTGACCTGCTTAAAATGATTGATGAAATTCTCGATCTATCCAAGGTTGATGCAGGAAAAATGGAACTGAATCATGAAGAAATTAAACTGACTGAGCTGAAAAGCTTTGTGAAGCAGAATTTTGCTCCGCAGGCGATCAAAAAAGGACTCTCCTTACGGATAGCCTTTAACGAGCCGCTGCCAGATAGCGTAATTGCCGATAGTCACCGGTTGAAGCAGGTTTTAAGAAACCTGCTTTCCAATGCCTTTAAATTTACAACCGAAGGTTTTATCGAGTTTTCAGTTAGCCCGGCAGATAATAATCTCTTGCCACTAAATCTGCCGAGTGATAATGAATATATTGCTATTGCTGTGAAGGACAGTGGCATTGGTATTCCGGCTGACAAAACAGATATTGTATTCGAAGCCTTCCAGCAAGTAGACGGAACAACCAGCCGTAAATATGGAGGCACGGGGTTGGGATTGTCGATCAGCCGTGAATTGGTTCGTATAATGGGTGGAGCTATTGTGCTCGAATCCCGTGAGGGACAAGGCAGTACCTTCACTTTATATTTGCCGGTGAAGGCAAATTACAGTAAACAACGTGCAGAAATAGAAGCTGCGGTGTCCAAAGAGGATTCCACATATGATGAATATATTGGAGACATGCTTCCAACCTTAGTGCCAGCAGCCGTTAACGTACCCCTTCCACAACTGACAATTGAGGATGATCGTGACAATTTGACGGCGAATGACAAAGTCCTGCTTATTATTGAAGATGATGAAAGCTTTGCGAAAATCTTGTTAGACATGGCTCGTGGGCGCAGATTTAAAGGTTTAGTAGCGCTTCAAGGCGATATAGGACTGCAGATGGCAAAAACTTATTTGCCAGATGCGATCATTCTCGATATACAGCTGCCTGTAATGGACGGCTGGACCATCCTTAGAGAGCTGAAAAGTGCATCTCAGACCCGTCACATTCCTGTTCATGTTATCTCAGTGAACGATGAAGTGAAGCAAGGATTAATGATGGGAGCTATGGCGTATCTTAGAAAACCATCTTCAAGAGAAGCATTGGAGCGGGCTTTCTCACAAATTGAGAACTATACGTCCAGCACAGTGAAGTACCTTCTGATTGTTGAAGACGATGAGATTCAACGTCGTTCCATTATGGAATTGATCGGTCACGATGATGTAGCTATCACCGCGGTATCAACCGGCAATGAGGCACTGATGGAGCTGCGCAAGCAGAGATATGATTGTATGGTTCTGGATCTTATGCTTGGGGATATGAACGGCTTTGAATTGCTGGATCAGATTCGTGATGATGAAGAATTAAATGATCTTCCTATTATTATTTATACAGGTAAGGATTTAGATAGCAAAGAGGAGACACAGCTCCGCAAGTATGCTGAATCCATAATTATTAAGGATGTTCGTTCTCCGGAACGACTACTGGATGAGACAACGTTGTTCTTGCACCGGGTAGAAGCCAATCTTCCTGAAGATAAACGTAAAATTTTGCAGAAGCTGCATAACAAAGAAGAGTTATTCGAAGGGAAGAAAATACTGCTCGTCGATGATGATATTCGTAATGTTTTTGCACTCTCTAGTGTACTGGAAGAATACCACATGGAAGTGAAGTTTGCGGAGAATGGACGTGAAGCGCTGGAAATGCTGGTAGAGCAAGAAGATTTTGATCTCGTGCTTATGGATATGATGATGCCGGAAATGGACGGATATGAAGCTATGCGCCGAATCCGTGAAATGCCGCAATATCAGAAACTGCCTATTATTGCGCTTACCGCCAAAGCAATGAAAGAGGATCGCGCCAAATGTATTGAAGCGGGAGCTTCTGATTATATGAAGAAACCGATCGCAACAGGTCAACTTCTTTCGTTAATGCGTGTCTGGTTGTATTCGTAAACTCAAATTTGGGGTAATACCTTTTTAAGAACTAACATGACTAGAATTACGGTGTGTTAATAAGGGAGTCGGGATAACAATGAAAGCGATAGAACACGGATATGAGGAGCAGCCCGTTATGGTAGGAAGTGACGAGTTGGAGCAAATTGAGATCGAGCTGCTCCTTGATGGAGTACACCGTTTATATGGATATGATTTCCGGAATTATGCGTTGCCTTCTTTGAAGCGACGTATCTGGCATCATGTGCATGCGGAGAATGTACACAGCATATCCGCGCTGCAAGAAAAGGTGCTGCATGATCGTGCCTGTTTTGAACGATTTGTCTATAGTCTCTCCATTCCGGTTACCGAAATGTTTAGGGACCCGGGGTTATTTTTAACGTTTCGCCAGAAGGTAGTTCCGTTGTTGAGGACTTATCCCTATATTCGTATCTGGCATGCTGGATGCTCCACTGGTGAAGAAGTATACTCTATGGCCATCCTGCTTCATGAAGAAGGGCTTTACGATAAGGCTCGGATTTATGCCACAGATATGAATGAGCGTTCTTTACAGCAGGCTAAGGAAGGCGTCTATGATATTAGCAGAATGAAGCAATACACTAAGAATTATTTGGAGGCGGGAGGTACCCGGGCATTCTCTGAATACTATACAGCGAAGTATAACTCGGTTATTTTACAGCCATATTTACGCAAAAACATTATATTCGCTGAGCATAACTTGGCTACAGATACTTCTTTTAATGAGTTTAATGTTATTTTCTGCCGCAATGTGATGATCTATTTCAATGATGAGCTGCGGGATCATGTTCACGGCTTGTTTCATGAAAGTTTAAGTCGTTTTGGAATACTTGTTCTAGGCTCTAAAGAATCCATTCACTTTACGAAGTACAGCGATTGTTATGAGTCTTTGGACAGAGTAGAAAAAATATACCGTAACATAAAATAACGCATGAAGGAGGGTGGTCCTATGGGGTTTCAAGAACCAATTCATATACTACTAGTAGATGACCGTCCTGAAAATCTGCTGGCGCTGGAGGCGGTACTTGAAAGCCAGCATTATGAGCTAGTCAAAGCCACCTCCGGCGAAGAAGCGCTGCGGTGTTTGTTAAGGTATGATTTTGCTGTCATCGTACTGGACGTGCAGATGCCAGGTATGGATGGGATCGAGACCGCAAAGTTGATTAAAGCCAGAGAAAAAACAAAGGAAATTCCGATTATCTTTATCTCTGCGAATAGTAAGGAAGCGGAGCATTTATTCGCGGGCTATTCTGCAGGGGCTATTGATTATATGGTCAAGCCCTTCATTCCACAAATTCTGAAGTCTAAGATACAAGGTTTTGTCGAGATGTATATTACGAGCAAGAAGCATCAGACTCAGACCATGCTGCTGCAGCAAAAGACGAAAGAACTGGAAATCATAAATAGTGAGCTCGTAAAGGCTAAGGAAGAGGCGGAGATCGCCTCCAAAGCGAAGTCGGAATTTCTGGCTATGATGAGTCATGAGATTCGTACACCAATGAATGGCGTAGTGGGTATGATTGATTTATTAATGGAGACTGACCTTGCTCCTGAGCAGAAGGAGTATTCCGAGATCATTCGGAAAAGTGCAGACACGTTGATTACGGTTATAAACGATATTCTTGATTTCACCAAAATGGAATCCGGTAAAATGGAAATCGAAGAGCAGCTGTTCGAACTTCGCACATGTATTCAAGAGGTGTTCAGCCTCTTTTCGGTGGAAGCGGGAAAAAAGAACCTGGAGCTCGCTTATTTTATCGATCAGAAGTTGCCTAGACTTTTATATGGAGATATGGCCCGTTTACGCCAAGTATTAATTAATCTGATTGCTAACGCAGTTAAATTTACGAATCAAGGCGGTGTCTATTTAGTCGCTTCCATCAAAGAAACATCTGGGAACAAGGTAGAAGTCGAGTTCACGATCATGGATACAGGGATTGGTATTTCTCCAGAGAAATGCGACCGATTGTTCCAACCGTTCTCACAGCTGGATTCTTCAATGACACGGAAATACGGGGGGACAGGGCTTGGTTTAGCCATATGTAAATCCCTTGTAGGCATGATGGGCGGAGAAATACGGGTAGAATCCATGGAGCAAAAAGGAGCTACCTTTATTTTTACGATACAAGCATCCGTACCTGGAGAAGATTTGACAGGAGGTTATCAAGAAGAGGAATCGCCTCATCTTCTTCTTAATCAGGAGAGCAGAAGCCGAATCCTTGTTGTAGATGACCATCCTATCAATCAGCGTCTGATGGTTAGCATGCTAGATAAGCTCGGCTATGAAGCTGATATGGCTGAGGACGGGAAACAGGCTGTGCAAATGGCGCTTAAGCAGCCCTATGATTTTATCTTTATGGATCTCCAAATGCCAGTAATGGATGGCCTGGAGGCAACCGCTCAAATCCGTCGAGAAGGCGGTCCGGCGGCTGAGAAGACTATTATTATTGCAATGACTGCGAATGTCATGGATGGCATCCAGAATCGCTGTAAAGCCTCAGGAATGGATGACTATATCAGCAAGCCACTTAAGATGAGTAGTATTAAGCAGATTATCTCTCGGTATTCTAGCAGCGATAATCGGATGGTTGAAACAGATACCTCTATTTTTCAGGCGTAACCCAAGATTTACTAGTTTATATTTTAATGTTATTTGTTTCAAAGGTAGGACTATGAGGTTATTAATATAGAAAATATTTATCAGGAGAGATCGTCTATGAACACGCATAAAAGTAATAAGTTTCACGCTAAGACAGAGACAAAAGAAAGTGTATGTACGGTTTTCCTGAATGGTGAACTTGATCTATCCGTGGCTTCCGATTTCCGTTTGGTAATGGAGCCGCTTGTAGGTGATACGAAGCATGATTTAGTAATAAATCTTAAAGAATTAAAATACATCGATAGCACGGGTATTGGTATTCTACTTTCGATCCTGAAATCAAGACAAGGTATGGACGTTAAGTTTATGGTTGAGGATGTTCCTCCCCAAATTCAGAAGCTGTTTGACATGACTGGTATTACCAAGTTTTTTGCCTCCCAAGAGAATTCCCACTAGGAAAGGATAGAACAAAGAATGAGTGATGATGTGCAAAAAGTAATTCTTCAGCTGCCGGCTAGCGCAGAGTATGTGGATATTGTTAGGTTGAATTTATATGGTATTGCTTCAAAAATGGGCTTCACCTACGAAGATATTGAAGATATGAAGGTAGCTGTATCAGAGGCGTGTAACAACTCAGTATTGTACGCCTATGGACAACAAGACGGAATGGTGGATGTAATCTTTGAGGTGGGTGAAAGTGCCCTATCCATTACAGTCAAAGACGAGGGGGAGAGCTTTGACGGTTTGGAAGACTCGTCCAGTGAGCGTATGACACTGCATGATAAAGAGTTAAGTGACGTTCAGGTCGGCGGTTTAGGGTTCTACTTAATGCAAGCGTTGATGGATGACGTGAGCGTCGTAAGTGAGGCCGGAAGAGGGACGGTAGTAACTTTGAAGAAGCACCTTAACTTTAGCGAGGAAAAGGTATGAGTGATAAGGTGACTCCCCCCGAGTCCATGAATGAAGCAGTCACCCAAATTTGGGAATATCAGCAGACTAAGGATAATGAACGCGCAACAGTGCTGATTAAGAAATATGAGCCTATGGTAAAAATGGCTGCTGGAAAAATTTCTCGCAACCGCCCCGACTTGTATGAGGATTTATATCAGGTCGGGCAAATGGCGCTCATCCGGTTATTACAGCAATATGATATTAGCCTTGGAATCCCTTTTGAGCCCTATGCGATGAAAAGCATGATTGGACATATGAAGAATTTCCTACGTGATAAATCTTGGTACATACAGGTACCTAGACGGATAAAAGAAAAGGGAGCACTTGTTCAACACGCGATTGACGAACTAACAGTAAAGCTGGAACGTTCGCCTGCGGTGGATGAGATTGCTCATTATCTTGATTTGTCTGTTGAAGAAACTGTAGAAGTACTGGCGGGCAGAGAATGTTATCATTACGTCTCCCTAGACTCGCCCCTTTCTCAAGAGGAGACAGGAGCCACACTAGGCGAGCTGATCAGCTCTGACGCAAATGATTACGAGACCGTAGAGAAACGTATGGATTTGCAGCAAGCACTAGGTCAATTGAAGGAACAGGAGCAGCAGGTGCTGCTGTTAGCGTTCCAAGATGGACAATCCCAGCGGGCGATCGCCCAGAAGCTGGGGGTATCACAGATGAGCGTTTCACGCATACAGAAGCGGGCCACTGAGAAGTTAAAGCAGATTATGGCCAACTCTTCCTATTGAGTTCCTGTATGGGTAATATACATTTTCGACGATAAGGACATGCCTCTCTCCGCTGACTGGAGACCCGCATGTCCTTTATTTGTATACTGTTGTAGACTTATTCCCCCGCTTGTCCGTCCAACCTAGAGGATTAGACGGACAAGCGGGGGAAGCGGTCGATAGTTGGGGAATAGATTGATAGTCTTGCGGTTAGCTATTAGCATCAATGTATTTTTTAATTTCGCCAAGATACTCTCCGATTACTGGAACATTAAGAAAAAGACTAAGAATGTAGCCTAATAAACCAAGGACTACAAATGTTCCGAGAGATAGTCCAAGTCCCCGAGATATACCGGCCATCAGGTTTGTGATGATTCTTTTTTTCGGATCTGAATAGTTGTCGAGAATGTCTTTGAATTCTGATTTTTCCAGTGAGTGAGCGATCTTATCAAGACGACTGTTTAAGCGTTTCACTTCATGTCGCAACTCGAAAGGATGTTCATCAATTTCATAAGGTTTTGTTTGGTTATTTGAATCTGCCATGCGCCATCCCTGCTTTCTATAGCCCGAACGGGCATTAATTAAATGTCTAGTTGTATCTGCTGATGTGAATAAAGGTGTAACTAAACAACAGCCAGCTGCGGTCAGCTGGCTGTTGTTTGTTAAAGTGATAGCTGTATGATGCCGCAGATTAGTAATTGGATTTATAGGAGGATTTTACATCCTCTTTCGCATCCTTAGCCTGATTGGCAACCTCTTTAGAGGATGCTTTAGCTTCATCAGCTACGTCTTTAGAGGCGTCTTTAACATCCGAGCTTACATTGCTTGAGGCTTCACTTACAGTGTCACCAATTTTACTTCCAGCCTCTTGAAGAGTGGCGGCAATTTGTTGTTTGCTGTCACTGACAGTGGTATAGATATCAGAAGCTTTATCTGACACCGTACTAGCCAAATCGGTTGCTTTTTCGCCAACGGTTGTCGCAATAGCTTTGGTTTTGTCAGTTACGGCACCAGCAACTTCTTTGGTCTTGTCTGTAGCTTGAGAAAGTTTATCTGACAGATCACTGCGCATTTCACGACCAGGCTTTGGTGCAAATAGCAGGGCTGCTGCGGCACCAATTAAGCTACCAATAAAGATACCTTTTAATAAGCTGCTTCCGTTCTCTACTTCATGTTCTACGTTACTCATCACCAATCACTCCTTATAATTTATCTTACTTCGTATATAAACTTTGGCGTATGGGCTGAAACAGTTGAAGAGCAAGGGAGAGATTACGGGAGTTTAAGGGAGGATACGGTAACCTAGAGGGCTTTAGGTCATATAAACCGCGTTTTTAAGGCTTTATCAAGATTTGTTTATGCGCAAAAAGAAGGGCGAAGACAGGCTGTGATATGCAGCATATGTCTCCATCCTTCCACGATTGAATTTATAATGTTACGGATTAATCATTAACGGCTTGGAGTACCGCATAGCCGAATTCAGGCAGATTCAGATGCAGCTGGGATGTGGAGGTTTCAGTCCGTTTCTGCGTCTTTAGATTTACCCATATCGTGTCTGCTCCGGTTACAGGAATGATGACTTCGGCCATAACATCTTCATTGTTCAATACGATTATGAACCGGCTTTGTTTGTCCCACCGCTCATATACAAGCAGCTTTGGATAACCCGGAATCTCCAGCGCTTTAAATCCACTGCTCCGGAATGCGGGATGAGATTTACGAAGGCTGATCGTCCAGCGATAGTATTCGAACAATTCTTGATTCTGTTTCTGGGAGTCCCACTCCATACATTTTCGGTTGTCCGGATCGTATCCGCCATCCATGCCGATTTCATCGCCATAATAAACACAGGGTGCTCCTTGAAAGGTCATCTGGAACAAAACGGCCAGCTTTAACTTCCTGATGTCACCGCCACAAAGTGTCAGGAAACGAACTGTATCATGGCTGTCTAGCAGATTAAAGGCGGCTTCCGTAATTTGCTGCGGATAATTCGCTAGCATAGTAGCAACCGACTGAGAGAATTGTGCAGCATTGATCTGTCCGTGAGCGAAAAAATTAATTTGAATATTCGTTAGCGGGTAATTCATAACGGCGTCAAATTGATCGCCAAGCAGCCACGGCAAGGAATCATGCATGATTTCTCCTACGAGATAGGCTTCTGGATTAATGCTTTTGATCGTACTGCAGAATTGCCGCCAGAACGAATGGGAGACTTCATTTGCGACATCAAGCCGCCAGCCGTCTATACCGATTTCCTCGATCCAATAGCGGCCTGCATTCAGTAGATATTCTATGACTTCAGGATTCTCAGTGTTGAACTTAGGCATGATAGGCTCAAATGCAAAGGTGTCATAGGTGGGAATTCCGTCGATGACCTGTGGCGGCCACTCGCGTACATGGAACCAATCCGCATAACGTGAAGATTGCCCGTTCGCGAGCAGATCAACAAATGGCGGGAAGGTATGACCGCAATGATTAAAGACACCGTCCAGGATGACACGGATGCCTTTGGAGTGACAGGAGTCCACAAGCTCTTTCAGCAATGTATTGGTGCCAAAATGAGGATCGACCAAATAATAATCTTTTGTATCGTATTTATGATTGGTGGTTGCCGCAAATAAAGGATTAAAATATATAGCATTGATGCCCAATTCACAGAGATAATCCAAATGATCTAGTACACCCTGTAAGTCCCCTCCGAAGAAATTCCGAGGACTCGGCGTGCCGCCCCATTCCAATACATCTGTCGGATCGTTGGTGGGATCCCCATTCGCGAAACGCTCCGGGAATATTTGATAAAATACTGCATCTTTCACCCACGATGGAGGGGAGTGCACATCTTCACGATTCAAAAATGGAAAGTCGAACAAGCCTTCATATACCACAGCAGGTGGCTCTGGATAAAAACCTTTTTCTAAAAAATAAAGAACTTCGTCTTTGTCATAAAGCGCAAAGTAATACGCGAGTCTGCGGTAAACAGGACGGACGGAGGCTTGCCAGTAATCGAACAAGCCGTCAGAAGCGAGGCGCTGCATTGGAATGACCTCATGCGTTTTGTCCCAGCCAAATTTATCTCCACAGAAAAGATCGATCTGTGATACGTTGTCCCGCTTAGTTCTTATGCGAATATGAAGTGTAGACTCATCGTAGGCATATGACCAATTTTGTCCCATACGGTGATAAACGGCTTCCGGTTGAATCATACTCATTTTCCATCCCTTCGGGCATGTAAACGCAAAAAAGGGCCAACCTCATGATTTTCAGAGGTTGAACCCTTGGCGGTTTCATTGCCTTTAAATTTGTCTGCATCTTACCATAACCCTCAAGAGCAAAGCAAGAGGTTATTTCACAAGAAATTACAATATGGAATATTTAGTATGTGGTAGGGATAAAGAGAAAATAAAAGAAAAGAAAAGATAAACTTTGTTAAACCGTCTTTTTTGGACTTATACTCTGATTGCAATCAAAATTATGGATATTATAGAATGAGGGCGAACGAACTTGATTTTTCATAACACGCATTCAAATTAAAGGCACTGTTACCTGGAAAGGTACAACCTCGGCACTTTGTGCAAATGAGGTTGTACCTTTTTTATATGCTTTTTTTCAATGCGGGTTAGGTTTAATCACTCATGAACGAAGGGGAGATGAGCAAATGAAGAAGAGTAAACGTTCCAAAATGCAAGCGGTAACATTTAGTTTAGTCCTATGCCTGCTGTTAACTTTGACGGTCACCGCATGCGGTTCAGGCAATGGGAACTCCGCATCAAAGCCGAATTCGAGTCCGAATTCCGCAGTGAACGAGCCGGGGGGAACCACAAATGAGACAAATACTTCCGGAGAGAATACCACCGATGAGGAAATGAAACCAGAAGCAGGGGCCAAACTGATGGTCTGGGAAGCCAAGGAGCAGCTTGAGTACATGAAGCAGATTGCTGCTGATTTCGAAAAAGAATATGGTGTTCCCGTCACAGTTGAGGAAATGGCAGGTGGTGATCAAGGCGCAAGACTGGCGACGGATGGTCCGTCTAAACTTGCTGCAGATGTGTTGACTCTGCCCCATGACCAGATCGGGCAAGCCGTAAAAGCAGGGCTGCTTTTGCCAAATGATGTTTTTGAGGAAGAAACCAAATCAACGATGGTGGCAACAGCCGTTCAGGCATCGTCTTATGATGGCATTCTTTACGGTTATCCTAAATCGGTAGAAACCTATGCGCTGTTCTACAACAAGGACCTGATTCCTGACGCTCCTAAAACGTGGGATGATGTGATTGCTTTTGCAGATACGTACAACAATCCGAAGGAAAACAAATTCGCAATCATGTGGGAATTCGTCGGATATTACAGCTATCCGTTTATTGGCAGCTTCGGCGGATATATTTACGGAGACAACAATACGAATTTCAAGGATATTGGATTGAACAATGAAGGCACTATCAAAGGGTTTACGTTTCTGCAGAGCCTCAAAAAAATTCTGCCTTTGAATGCAGGAGATATCACTTATGACGTGAAAACACAGTTGTTCCAAGAAGGTAAGCTGGCGATGAATATCGACGGGCCGTGGTCCATAGCGGCGTTTAAGGAAAATGTTAACCTGGGTGTGGCGCCTCTTCCAAAGGGACCTGACGGTCAAGACAGTCTTTCTTTCTCCGGGGTCAAATCGTATTATGTCAACTCATATACGGAATATCCGGTCGCAGGCCGTTTGTTCGCACATTTTGCAAGCAATAAGGAGAATCAGCTTAAGAATTTTGAGATGACGGGAGCGATTCCTGCGAGTATAGAGGCTGGAGAAGCGCCGGAAATCAAAGATGACCCTATTATTGGCGGATTCTTCGAGCAATTCCAAAATTCCGTTCCAATGCCTTCCGTTTCAGAAATTAAATCGGTCTGGGAACCCCTAAAAGCAGCGTTTGTGTCCCTGTGGAACGACTCAAATCTTGATGTTAAACAGACGCTGGATCAGACTGTAACCACGATTCAGGCCGATCTGGAGTCGAAGTAAAGGGCAGGTGATTTAACCATGAGGAAGAAAACAGGCGCAGCGCTACTCTCGGCTATTATTCCGGGACTGGGCCAGTTCTACAACCGGCAGTGGCTGAAAGGATTGGTATTCCTGCTGGTGGGGTCTGCTGGAATCTACTATATTGCTCATGATCTGATGGGACATTTGCATGGCTTAATTACGCTTGGTGAATTTCCAAGCCGTATGGTCAAGGTAGGCAAATTAACCCGGATGGTGGAAGGCGACCACTCCATTTTTATGATGATCAATGGTCTAATGGCATTGCTGGCGCTGCTCTTTTATACAGCTTTTCATTTACTGAACATCAGAGATGCATTCCTAGTTGGAGCTGCACGGGACCGGAAAGAGCCCATTCATTCATTCGCTGAATCGCTCAGAGCTATGGGGCGGAGGAATTTTGCCTATCTTGTCCTCGCGATTCCCTTTGTGGCCGTGGTTTTTCTGACGATATTACCACTTGTTTTTTCGGTGCTACTGGCGTTTACGAACTATGCCGACCCGATTTTACCGCCAGCACATCTGGTAGACTGGGTGGGTTTCGGTAATTTTAATAAAATGCTTAGTCTGGATGTCTGGAGTTCCACCTTCGGTGGAGTGCTGACTTGGACCTTGATCTGGGCGGTTATTGCTACTGCGACGACTTACATTGGAGGTGTGCTCATTGCAGTACTTATTCACCAGCCACGGGTCCGCTGCAAAAAGCTTTGGCGCACACTTCTGATCGTTCCATTCGCTATTCCCAATATGATTTCTCTGCTCGTCATGCGCAATATGTTCAATAATCAATTCGGACCGATCAATAGTTATTTAAGAGCCTTGGGACTGGAGGGTGTGGCCTGGCTAACCAATCCTTTCTGGGCTAAGGTCACTGTAATTCTGGCTAATATGTGGATCGGCATTCCGGTAACCATGATTCTGGCCTTCGGGGTGCTGACAACAATTCCGAAGGATATGTATGAAGCGGCAGAAGTAGACGGTGCTGGGTCATTTTATAAATTCCGCATGATTACGCTGCCCATGGTATTGTTCGCAACCGCACCTATCCTGATTATGCAGTTTGCCGGCAACATTAACAGCTTTAATGTCATTTATCTAATGACTAATGGAGAACCGGTTAATCCTAACTACCAGTACGCGGGCCACACTGACCTGCTGGTGACTTGGCTTTATAAACTGGCGCTGAACCAGTCACAGTACAGCTTTGCTTCTGTCATCGGGATTGTCATCTTCCTGATGGTCGCGACATTCTCCATCTGGAGCTACCGGCGGACGCGATCCTTTAAAGAGGAGGATATGATTGCATGAAGCTAAGACTGACGGAAGCGTTAAAAACGTTTGGAAGCCATTTATTGCTGATTGTGCTCAGTTTTATTAGTCTTTTCCCAGCCTTCTGGATTATTATGTCTTCGTTCAAAACAGGAAACAGTTTGTTCAGTGACTCATTGATTCCTAAGAATTTCACCTTTGTTCATTACAAGGAACTGTTTGAGCAAACTAAATATTTGTTATGGTTCATGAATACGCTAAAGATTGCGGCGTTGTCTACGCTGCTCGGCACCTTTTTGCTGCTGCTGACTTCGTACGCCATTTCTCGTTATCGATTTACGGGCAGAAAAACTACACTAACCACGCTCCTAGTTCTGCAGATGTTTCCGGGATTTATGGCTATGATAGCAGTTTACGTGCTGCTGAACACACTTGGGCTACTGAATTCTCATTGGGCACTTGTGCTCGTGTACAGCAGCGGTGCTATTATCACGAATGTTTTTGTGGCTAAAGGTTTTTTTGATACGATTCCTAAAAGCTTGGAAGATGCTGCGCGAATGGATGGGGCGAGTCATATGAAAGTATTTCTTTCTATCATGATCCCGTTATCTAAGCCGATGCTCACCTATGCCAGCCTTATGATTTTCAACGGCTGCTTTGTGGATTTTATATTCGCCGACCTTGTATTGCGTACGGAGGATACAAGAACGCTCGCCGTTGGGCTTTACCGGATGGTGAACCAAAGTAACTCAACCGAGTTTACGTTGTTCGCTGCCGGAGCGGTATTGGTCGCTCTCCCAGTCACGCTGCTGTTCATTTTCCTACAGCGTTTCTTGGTGGATGGCCTGACCGCAGGTGCAAGCAAAGGATAAGACGAACTGCGCTACCCTTGTGAGGCTACGCTGAATTCCATAAAAACCGCTTTCTACTCAGAGATCAAGGTTCTGAGAAGGAAGCGGTTTTTTATATTTTATCCGGTTTCTAAAATCTTCTTGGTGGGGACAGGATTGAAGAATAATGAAAATAGGAGTAGAATTCCTCATGGAACCAACACTTAAGGGAGTTTGTAGAGTACTCAAAAATCCCGGAGCACGGGGTTATTTTCTAGCATTTATTAAATGTGAATACTAATAAGTCCTTGTGAGTTATAGAGCATCTAGTTAAAAGAGGAGAGAAATCATGGAAACCGTATTAGTACGAGAGTATCGGGCGGATTTGCTGGAATGTGTCCATAGTGGGCATATTGCCATCGTAGGAGAGAACGGAAATTTAAAGGGGTATGCAGGTGATCCGGAATTTGTATCGTTCACCCGTTCAGCTGCTAAACCCCTTCAGGCTATTCCAGGCGTACGTGGGGGGATTGTGGAGCATTACGGCTTTACACCCGCAGAGGTTGCCCTGATGACCGCCTCTCATCGGGGAGAGAGCTACCATGTAGCTGCGCTAGAGAGCATATCCTCCAAGATTGGCATCGATGAGCAACAAATGATCTGTGCAACGAGTTACCCGCTGGATTATTCCAGCAGGGAGAACGCCATTCGTGGTGCGGGCAAAAGAAAGTTCTATCATAACTGTGCGGGCAAGCACATGGGTATCTTATCTTACAGTAAGCTCAAAGGTTTGCCGCTTGAAGAATACTCACAGCCGGAGCAAACGGTGCAGCGTGAGATTATCGACACCATTGCTTATATGGCCGGTGTGGCCCCAGACAGTATCGGTTTAGGTACGGACGGATGCGGGCTGCCGGTATTTGCTCTGCCTCTGACCGCCTTGGCGACGGCCTATTTGAAATTAGCCAATCCGGATTTGATTGCAGATGAAGCTACTCGCAAAGCGGTTACTACTATTACAACGGCAATGAATGCTTATCCGGAGATGGTTTCTGGATCTGGTCGCCTTGATTCTATTCTTTTGGAAGATGATAATATTATTGCTAAGGGTGGATTTAAGGGTGTGTATTGCTTCGGCTTACGCCGTGAGCGACTGGGGATTGCCTTCAAGATTCTGGACGGGTCGGAAGAAGAGTGGGGACTTATTGTACAGGGAATTTTAAATCAAATTGGTTATAGTCAGAAAAATACCTTGGAAAAGCTGCGCAATGCATTTTCAGGCGTGATTTACAATGACGGGGGTACACGAGTAGGCCATGCGGATACTGAGTTCAAGCTTAATTTCATAAAGTAGGATCATATAAAAAGAGCCCTTCGACTACGAATCCATCTTCTGGATACACAGCGAAGGGCTTTTTTCTACGAGAAGCGGTGGTCATCTTTAAAGGACGGCAACATCGGTTCTTCTTGTAATAGGGAGAACTATTATTTATGACGTAGACGGCCGAGTTCGGAGACGAGTGCTTCCACCTGAGAAATACTCAGTCTGTCGCTGCCCATGGCTACCTCATAAACATCATAGATATCTTCATAATGATCTACTGAAAAAGCGGAGGCTTGCATCGCCGCGGCACTGGCCATTTTTAATTTGTTCTTGATAGCCTCGATCATATACTCAACATTTTCCTGACTAGGCTTTGTTAAATCCATTAGGTTAAAACATCCTCTCTGTATACTGATTCATGTATTTTACCATGTTTGGCAGGTTGACCACCATTTTTTTGTCGGGTTCACTGAAATCATGTTAAATTAAAGGCATGAGATCAAAAATATCATCGAAGGGAGGAAATGTATTGGCAATCAGAGAACAGGGAAGCGGAAAACGCATTAAAATGGACGATGCTGGATTAGTGTCCTTTTTCATGGAAATAGCTGCTCTGCATTCCGCCGAGGAAGTCACGTTCCTGTGCATTGGAACAGATCGGTCTACAGGAGATGCACTCGGTCCGCTGACGGGCAGCAAACTTGTGGAACATGGCTTCCGACATGTAATCGGTACGTTGCCGTCTCCTTGCGATGCAGATAATTTGGTGGCCAGAGTGGCTGAGATTCCCTCCGGGCATATTGTAGTTGCGGTAGATGCTTGTCTGGGTCCTCCGATCGCGCTTGGATATTACTTCGTTTCGAGTGAGCCACTGCAGCCTGCACAATCGGTGGGGGCAAATCTTCCAGCCGTAGGTCACTATAGTTTGGCGGCCGTTGTAGATATGAATGGCCCGAAACCCTATAGAACGTTGCAGACCACTCCACTGCATAGAGTGATGGTTATGGCAGAACATATCGCTATAGCGGCAGCAAAAGGATTCGGACTCCAGTAGTACCCATTGGGCACTTAAAAATAAGTTGTCCGTTTCAAGGCGGGCTGTTTTGCTTAATAATAGATATTAGACACATTATCTTAGTATTCTAGAAAGAGGGAAGCAGCCATGGAAAGAGTTCGTTGTGACGGAAGCAATATATGCTACAGTGATCAGGGGAAAGGCGAAGTTATTGTATTGCTGCATGGCTTTTGTGGAAGCGCTGAATATTGGGAACAAGTCATTCCTGTCTTAAGCAGCGGCTACCGAGTGATTGCTCCCGATTTACGTGGTCACGGAGCTTCGGAAGCTCCATTAGGACCTTATAGTATTGAACAAATGGCAGATGATGTTCTGGGTCTGTTAGATTCGCTGGAGATTGCTGAATGCATCATGCTTGGTCATTCGCTTGGCGGATATATTACGCTATCGTTTGCTCAGCGTTATGCTTCTCGATTGAAAGGCTTTGGATTAATTCATTCTACTGCTTATCCAGATAGTGAAGAAGCTAAGGAAAAACGACTGAAGAGTGTCAGCGCGATTCAAAATGAAGGGATTACTCCTTTCGTAGACAGCTTCGTACCAGGATTGTTTGCTGAAGCAACCCCTTCTACATCTCCACAGCTGCTGGAGCGCGCTAAAGAAATCGGCTACAAAACGCCTCCACAAGGAGCGGCAGGAGCTGCACTGGCGATGCGTGAGCGTCCAGATCGACGGGATGTAATTACGGCCACTACGTTGCCGGTATTGCTTGTTGCTGGCGAGCAGGATGGATTGATTCCTGCTGAACGAACCTTTACTGCGGATAAACCGAATATAACGCAAGCAACGATATCGGGTGTAGGCCACATGAGTCTTTTTGAAGCTCCTGAACGGTTAGCCGAGATCATAAAGGATTTTGTTCAGGCTTCCGTTTTAGACAATAGCCGCGTATAAAAAAAATATCTACAAAGAGGCAGCACGGCGCCATTATGGCGTGTGCTGCCTCTTTTTTTAAGGACTATCTAATGATCTGGTATTTTCCTTAACTGGCATAGAATTCGGCAATGGTTTAAGATAAATCAATAGAATAACTTAAGTGGTCTGAGTCCTGAATTTTTTGCTACCACAGTACGGAAAAGGAGGAATTGCATGTTTCGAAGAGACTATATTGTCCGGATGATCGAAGATATGACGGCGATGGTTGCCAAGGTATTTTCTCTGAAGCAGGAACGGAAGACGACAGAAGCTTTATGGGAAATCGATGAGCTGTTGAACCGGCATTTTCCGCTGAATTCACGTCTTTTAAATTCACTATCTGTAGAAGATATCATAGATATGTTTCGTTTTGGCGGTGTGGTTGAGTCCGATAAGCTTCAAGGTTTGGCCAAACTGCTGAAGGAAGAAGGCAGCATTTATGCGGCAAATGGCGATAAGGATGCAGCATTATTTAGAAGTATGAGAGCTTTACACTTATATTTGTACGCGGATCTTCATGGAGCAGACAGGGAGCTGCTGCATATGACTCAGGAAATTGATGAACTCTTGCAGGATGTGCAGGCCTATCGTCTCCCGTCTAAAACGGAGCGGCTACTGTTGGAGTATATGGAGTCGGTAGGACGATATAGTAAAGCGGAGGACAGCCTCTACCGGCTGTGGGAGCAAGGAGAAGATGTTGTAATAGAAGGGGATAAGCTGTACAATCGGCTGCTGCTCAAATCATCTGCAGAATTGGAACAAGGTGCCCTTCCTCTGGAGGAAGTAGAGCAGGGGTTAAAAGAGTGGGGCAGGGTAACAGCGATACGAAAGGAAGCAGGAACCTGATGAATACGATGAATATCCCTTTATATATTATCGATGCTTTTGCAGAACAGGCTTATTCAGGCAATCCTGCGGCGGTATGTTTACTGGAGCATCCCGTCGATGAAGGTTATATGCAGAAGACAGCAGCGGAAATGAACTTGTCAGAGACAGCTTTTCTCTGGCCAGAGGAAGAGGGATATCGCTTGCGATGGTTTACACCTAAAGTTGAGGTCAAGCTGTGTGGGCATGGGACTCTAGCAAGTGCGCATGTACTATGGGAGAGCGGATTGCTAGCGCCTGACATGGAAGCAAGGTTCTATACACGCAGTGGGTTGCTCAGAGCTTCTCGTTCAGGAGATTTGATCTCACTGTACTTCCCGCCTTATCAGCTTCAACCCTCTCCTGTAATTTCAGGTCTCGCAGCAGCACTTGGTATTGCAGAAGCCAATGTGGTGGAAACTATGCGATATGCTGACAATGTACTTGTACGACTGGATCAGGAAGCCCGGGTTCGCGAACTCAGCCCTGACTTCGGAGCTTTATCCGGGCTTGAAGGGAGAGGTTTCGCGGTTACCGCAGAAAGCTCTATCGAAGGTATTGATTGTATATCACGTTTTTTTGCGCCGAAGGTAGGAGTGAATGAGGATCCGGTAACAGGCTCAGCGCATACTGCATTGGCACCTTTTTGGGCGGATAGACTCAATCGTACGCAGTTGACCGCTTATCAAGCTTCGAAACGTGGAGGTTTGCTTCAGTTAGAGGTAAGTAAAGACGAGATTAAGATGTCTGGGCGAGCATTAACTATAGTTAGTGGAGAGCTGCATGTTAAGCCCTGCTAGAACAAGGAACGCCCCTTGTTAACACGTGATATAATGAACGATGATGGTTAGGAGACATAGATTCTCCATTTTTAATCCCGAAAGTGAGATGTGCGTTGTGGAATCTTTAACAGCTCTAATTGAACAACTAATTAATGACCGTACTTTGATTACGGCTACCCTAAGTCAAGTACGTTATAAAGGCGAAAATTGTACCAAAGTGCAGGTTAAACCTGTTGAACTAAAGGGGAAGCTGCATTATCAGTTTGCGTCCTATATTGGTACAAAGGTAGAACATCGCAACGTACCCGCAGAGTTAGCGGCGGAAGAAATATCTCTTTTATTTAGAGAAACGTATCGGCAAGGTTTGTTGTGTACAGTAGAAGCCGATTATCAGGTGCTTATTAGTAAGAAATTCAAAGTATCAATCCTAACCAAGTCTCCAAGTAAAAAGGAAGAGCCGGATCTAGCTCACAACCGTCGCAAACGTTATGTGCTGGAGGATGGAGAGCCTGTGCCATTTCTGGTGGAGCTTGGAATCATGAATAAAGAAGGTAAAGTGCTGGCCAAAAGATATGATAAGTTTCGGCAGATCAATCGTTTTCTGGAGATGGTAGAGGACGTGCTTGCCGATCTGCCAACAGGCCGACCGTTGACGATTGTGGATTTTGGCTGTGGAAAATCATATTTGACCTTTGCGCTGTATCACTATCTGACCGTTCGCAAGAAGCGGGAGCTTAATATCATTGGGTTAGATTTAAAAGCAGATGTGATTGAGCATTGTAACGAACTTGCTGCCAAAATCGGTTATGATCACTTGAAGTTCTTCGTGGGTGACATTGCCGAGTATAATGAGCTGGAGCAAGTGGACATGGTGATCACACTCCATGCTTGCGACACAGCTACCGATGCTGCCCTTGAAAAAGCAGTACGTTGGGGAGCGTCTGTTATTTTGTCCGTGCCTTGCTGCCAGCATGAATTATTCGCACAAATCGAAAATGAAGTAATGAGCCCTATGCTCTCGCATGGCATATTGAAAGAGCGTTTTTCCGCCTTGGCTACAGACGCCATTCGCGCCAAATTGCTCGACATGATGGGTTATAGTAGCCAGCTGCTGGAATTCATCGATCTGGAGAATACACCGAAGAACATTTTGATTCGTGCCGTTAAGAGCTCCGCCGGAGACAACTCCGTCAAATGGCGTGAATACACCGCATTCCGCGATTTTCTGGGAGCAAAACCCTACCTCGAACGCGTATGCGCCGATCTGCTTCCTACTGAGAGTTCGGTAGAAGGGTAGAGGATATTAAGGTAGAAAGCGTAGGACGGTGCAGCTCATGCGATCTAATGGTGAGTTGATTTAGTTGTACTTTGTGCAATTAAATATGCTCTGAAGCTGCGTTTTAGTGATTTAGTTGCACTTTGTACACTTAAAAACGAACAATACTCCGCATATGGCGGGATTCTCGAAAAACAGTTGCACAAAGTACAATTAAAGTGGAAGTCAGCAGCGAAAGCACGGGAATAGCTGCACTTTTTACAACTATATAGCTTTTTTGATGAGAATTCGGATAGTGCAGCAAGTGTGATCTAATGGTTAGGACGGTGCGGCTCCTTTGTGGAGAGGTATCGTCTTTTTGCGTTCTAGTCTTGTAAAGGGGAAATGTGGAAAGGATATTGATAAATTAACGAATATAGGGGTATCTATATGTGGCGTTTTAAAAAAGACCGGAGTCTGGAATCATCAATCGCATATATTTGTGGAGCCTTAGTGATAGCAGCTGGGGTGGGTGCTTGTTTGTTGCGGGGATTGTTTTTTACTGAGGAGATGTATCCCTTTCTAACCTTATGGTTTGTGCTGTGTTGTGCATGCTCGCTTTATTATCTAGTTGGGGTTGGCGCATGGAGAAAAAGTGGGGGAGGAGTAGGTGCAGGTGCAGGTGCAGTAAGAGGTATTACAGGAGTTAGTGAAGTTAGTGGAGAAAATAAAGCCTTAAGAATATTATTAAGCGTCCCTTTAATTATTCTATCGCTTTATGTGATTCATTGGTTGCGCGGGCTGCTTTCCTCCCAGGGAACTATGAATGAAATGCTGCGGTGGGGCTTGTATGCTAGCTTTGCATTATTGGTTTGTTTTTGTGCGGTGAACCGGGTGGGGCGGCGGATTGTAAATGTAACTTGGTCTATGGCGGGTATGTTTTTGAGCATGAGCGCTTTGTTGGCTGTTTGTGGAGTGGTAAAGTTGCCTTTCGCTGTCGCCTACAGCAATTCATCGGAAGTGAGCGCCACAGGGGTTAGGTTAGCAGGATTGATGGAATATCCGAATGCTTTTGGTGCTGTGATGGCTGTTTTTCTGCTGGAACGGCTATTTATTGTTGCTGTTTATTACGGGGAGCCAAAAAAGAGCGTGAATATGTTGGGAGCAAGAAGTGTTGGGCTGGGGATGGAGTGCGCAGAAGCAGAACGGAGGAGCAAAGGGGCAGGAGGCGTGGAAGCGGAGCAGGGAAAAGCGGGAAGCACGACCGCCGCGCTGCTGCGCTTGCTGCCGCTGTTCCCGTACACCACCGCGCTGCTCCTCAGCGAGTCGCGCGGAGCATGGCTGACGGCGGCTTGCGCCTGCGCCGCCGTCTTGCTCTGGAAGCGGCAGCTAATCGCGCCGCTTCTTGCTGCTGGCGCCGCGCCCGTGGCCGCCGCGGCGCTACTCTACCGCCAACTGGCCCGTGCCGGGTTGGCGGTAGAGCCAGTGCCCGGCCTGCTGTTGCTGGCCGGGCTTTGGGCCGGCGCGCTGCTAACCGGCCTGTGGCTGTGCCGCCGCCAGCGCAGCGCGGCGGGCACTGCCCGAGCCGCCATGCTGGCATTGGCGGCGGCGGGTTGGACGGCGGCCGGGATCGCCGTCCTCCTGCACGTGCGCGAGCGGATCACCGGACCGTCATCGACGGTATCCGCGCGCGGGCTGTTCTACCGCGACGCCTGGCGGCTGGCGGCAGAGGCACCTTGGCTGGGACGTGGGGGTGAGACTTGGCGGCATGCCTACCTTGCCGCCCAATCTCGCCCTTATGTAGGCAGCCAGGTGCATAATGGATACCTTGACATCCTGTTGAACTTAGGATTCGTTGGTCTTGCAGCCATACTCCTTATGCTGTTGGCAACAGGCTGGCTGCTGGCTACTAAATCGCCGCGGTTGCTGCCGCCGTTTCTGGTCATCGTCTTACACAGCGTCGTCGATTTTGACTGGAGCTACGGATTATTTTGGCTGCTGCTATTCTGGCTGCCAGCGCTTGCTCTGGCTGAGGATAAGCAGAAACATCAATCTGCGCCAACCCACCCTCAGTCTGAGACCAAGCTGCCAATTCAATCCACATCTACGAACCCGCTCACCAATGTCACTATACCAGCGAATCCGCTAATCGCTCACTCCACATCTACGAACCCGTTCACCAATGTCTCTACACTAGCGAATCCGCTAATTGCTCACTCCACATCTACGAACCCGCTCACCAATGTCTCTACACCAGCGAATCCGCTAATCGCTCAATCCACATCTACGAACCCGCTCACCAATGTCACTACACCAGCGAATCCGCTAATCGCTCACTCCACATCTACGAACCCGCTCACCAATGTCACTACACCTACGAATCCGCTAATCGCTTACCCCACACCCAAGAAATCGCCCCAAATCCGCCTTCGCCAACTAATCGGAACTACGGTATGTTGTTTTTCGCTTCTGCTGGGGGTGCTATCTTTTCACGCCGCTCAAGGAGAGAAGTTCTATCGACAAGCGATTATGTCGGTGGATCCTTCGGTGAAGGTAGAGTTGCTACAGCAATCGCTGGGTTGGAATCCCCGGTCACCTCGAACGGTTATAGCATTATCTAGGCTGCTCTCGGGTGAACAGAGCGTGAGTCTGCTTCGGCAGAGTTTGTTGTATTCTCCCGAGAATGCCAGCTTAAGCTGGGAGCTGGCTGAACGATGGATGAGCAGTGACCATCCGGGGGCAGCGTTATATTGGATAGACCAGAGCTTTAGGCTGGATAAGTACAACAATGCCAAGTGGGTGAAGGCGATTGAAGGGATGCTTCTTATGGGGCAAAAAAAGCTTGCAGAAGGAAATCGAAAGGAAGGCCTAGTCTGCGTCGCCTCTGGGAATGAACTTCTTCTGGAATATAGAAGGTTGGCAGAAGAGGAGGCTAATAAAGGAGGGCAACATAATGATCGTGAGTTCCAAATGACAGAACAAGCCGACGACTTGAGTCGACGGCTTAGTATGTTGGCTTTACGATTTTAGCGGACGTGAAATCATCCAGGAGTAGAGAATGGGCACGATAATTGCAAGTACGAGTGCCGTAATAATAAGAAGCTGAGACAAGGCTCCGCTCAAAAAGGCTCCTGCAAAAATAAGTAGGCCACCGATCATCCACATTATCCCGGATAGACGATGTGTTTTTCGCCATACCTCGGGGTTGGCGAGCGTCCAGGCTGTACGAACCCCAAACAAGTAATTATCTTTTACCTGTGGCATGTAGTTGCCAAGAGCAATAAACATTATTCCAACAGCGCCTATGGCGATCTTCCCAACATTTATATCTTTACCTAGACCGTAAGCAATCGACAGCACCAGCATTAGATTAAAAAGCATCCCAATAGCAAGTCTGCTCATGGCATAGGCATTTTCGAATTTTTTGTAATTGTCCCGCTTAGGGTCGATGCTGCGTGTGAACTGCATGATCAGCGGGAGCACAATGCCTAAGATTCCGAACACAAAAATAGCTATATTTTTGTCCCAGTATCTGTTGACCTTACCCGTAATTCCAAATTGTGCCGGTAACTCCTGCGGAAGCTTGCTGTAATTGATCAGAGCGTAGGCTAATGTAGCTAAACCTAATATTACGATGAGGGTATCCTGCCATCTCCATTTGAAATCTTTCATCATTAATCCGCCTCCTTTTTGGAATCGATATCCTGATGTTGCTGCTTTCCGTCCAGTGATTTACTCTCCGTCTCCGTTTGCTTACCTGTCCCAGTGAGCTCCAATAACCAACCGAGAACCTCTTCGAGGACTGTTGTGTTTAGCGAGTACATAATAAATTGTCCTTTTCGCTCATCCTGTACAAGATCGGCATGCTTCAGCGCATTCAGATGGTGAGAAATGCTTGGCTTAGACATGTTGAAAAAATCTGCGATTTCACCTGCGGTTCGATCTTTCTCCCTTAGTAACCGAATGATTTGGCGACGGGTAGGGTCAGCTAGTGCTTTAAAGGATTCATTCATATTCCACCCTGCCTTTCGATATTTAAATAATTATCTAAATATATAATAGCTCTTTGCTTTGATAGCTGTCAATGCAGTATTCACTTAGCAATAGCGTGTGTAAAAGTGTCACTGAATCTTTAAAATTAAGGACCGTTCAAAGCCTCCTCCTGCTCATACTAACGAAGGGCATGCATTCCTTGATGCACCGAACATACGATGCAGAGGAGCGGATATATGATACTAACCAATAAAGTCGCAGTTGTTACGGGTGCAGGATCGGGGATTGGAGAAGCGATTGCTCTGCTTTTTGCCCGACAGGGTGCTAAAGTGATTGCTGCGGACATCCATCTGGCGAATGTAGAAGCGGTAGCCAAAAAGGCGGAAAAGGGTGAGGGACACGGAGTCGTCTACCCCGTAAAGGCTGATGTCTCGAAGGAAGAGGACACACAGCGAATGATTGATGCCGCAACCACACAGTTCGGAGGCCTTCATATCCTTGTTAATAATGCCGGAATTATGGATAAAATGACGCCAGCTCACGAGATCACTGATGACTTGTGGGAACAGGTGCTTGCGGTCAACGTAACCGGTCCGATGAGAGCCATTCGTAAGGTTTTGCCGATTTTTATGGCGCAGGAAAGCGGATGTATCATCAATGTAGCCTCTATTGGCGGCTTAGCGGGCTCACGTGCGGGAGTGGCTTATACTTCCTCTAAGCATGCTGTAATCGGGATGACCAAAAATATAGGATTTCAATACACTAAGCTTGGAATTCGCTGTAATGCCATAGCACCGGGCGGGGTAAAGACAAATATTGATCTGTCTGATCCAAGTCCTTTTGGGAGTCAAAAAGCGGGCGAAGGTATGGCGTCGATGCCACGGACAGGGGAGAGCAGTGAGATTGCTTCAGTAGCTTTATTTTTAGCTTCAGATGCTGCAAGCTTTTTGAATGGATCGGTGATAACGGCGGATGCCGGCTGGATGGCTTATTGATTGAGCGCAGATAAAAAGGTGTTCATTTTCCCTTTATTGGTGGAATTTGTTCATCTTTTTTGTTTATGCCTATTACTCAAACTCTTTTTAAGTATGGATTGGAAGATGGAAGCTGCTTGCCGCGTAAGTAGAAGTGATAAGGTTGCTTGTGCTAGAATAGGCTAAGAGAAACTGGAAAATATAGCAGAGCGGCAAAGCTTTTAAAAATATAAGAAAGTATAAGATTAGTATCTATGCTTTTATGTTCTTATATTTCACTCGCTTAAACGCTTAGTGTCTTATAAAGATGCCAAAGGCGATTAGCTTGATACATGTAGCCATATTCTGCGGAAAAGGGAGGAGGAGCACGTTTGCATTTTATTTCTGATCTGATCTCGACATTATTTGAATGGATTCAGAGTCTTGGTTATTTTGGGATTATGATCGGACTGATGATTGAAGTTATTCCTAGTGAAATTGTATTGGCTTTCGGTGGTTTCTTGGTATGGAGTGGAGATATTAATTTTTTTGGCGCAGTATTGTTTGGTACGATAGGCGGAGTGATTGCCCAGATCTTTGTATATTGGATTGGCCGTTATGGGGGCAGGCCTGTACTGGAGAAATACGGGAAATATATTCTTATCCAAAAAAAGCATATTGATCATTCGGAAGAGTGGTTCAATAAATATGGGACAGGCGTAATCTTTACGGCACGCTTTATTCCCGTTGTTCGCCATGCCATTTCCGTTCCAGCGGGGATTTCTCGTATGCCTTTAGGTAAGTTCACTTTATTGACTACACTTGCTGTTATTCCATGGAGTGCTTTGTTCGTATATCTCGGTATGACATTGGGGAATAAGTGGGAAGATATTGACGAGGTAGCAGCTAAGTATACCAACGAAATTATTCTCGTAGCGTTAGCACTAATCATCATTTATTTTGTGTATAAGTGGTTTAAATCCAAGAAGAGGGGGACTGCAAAATGAAACCGAATGTAGCTCATAAATTTGGAAAAGGTCTTACACCGCGCCAATTTGTAGAAAGCATGACGAAGAACCAGCAAGCTTTTGAATCCTGGTATGAGAAGTTTTCTTGGGAAGATGAGAGTGACAAGGAATTTTTTGAAAGCCTGAACCATCGTGATGATTTGCGGGTACTTATCCTTGCCGCTGATTGGTGTGGAGATGTAGTTCGTAATGTCCCTGCGGTATTCCGTATTTTGGAGACTGCCGGAATGAAGACAGAGGTATTCATTTTGGAGGAGAACCAGGAGCTTATGGATGAATTCTTGACCATGGGCGGAAGATCTGTTCCGATTGTGATCTTTGCAGATACCGGCGGATATGTGCTTGGACATTGGGGTCCTCGTCCAGAGCATGTGCAGAGCCTAATGAGAGAGTTCAAACGTGAGAATCCTGATCGCGAGGCCGCTGATTACGACAGCAAAATCGCAGAAGTACGTAAGGCTATGGGGCAAGCTTATGGGGAAGGAACGGAATCACAGGCAGTTATCGCAAAAGAGCTGCGAAGTCTGATTTCCGGATTCTAGACCAATGCTAAATATACGTTCGTTTAATTTAGGTCCGCTTCAGACCAATGCCTACTTGCTGACAGGTGCGGATCCAACGAAGGGTATCATTATTGATCCCGGTATGAATCCTGCGGCATTAGTGCGGAGTATTGAAGGGATGGAGATCGAGGCTATTTTGCTGACCCATGCGCACTTTGACCATATGGGCGGCGTAGACGAAATTCGTAAAGCTAAGAAATGCCCTGTTTATTTACATCCACTAGAGAGTGAATGGCTCAGCAGCCCTAAGCTGAATGGTTCATTGATGTGGCCTGATGTTTCACCTCCTTTGACTACAGATCCTGCAGAGTATGATCTGGCAGAAGGACAAGTTCTGCAATTCATCGGACATACCTTCCGCGTGTACCATACACCTGGGCACTCTCCGGGCAGTGTCAGCTTCCTATGCGGGAATGATTTATTCTCTGGAGATGTGCTGTTTAAAATGGGAGTTGGGCGCACCGATTTGCCTGGTGGCAGGGAACGTGATTTGTTCGATTCTATTCGTGGCAAGCTGTACAAAATGGATGATGAAGTGAAGGTTTATCCAGGTCATGGCTCCCGAACAACCATCGGTTTTGAAAAAGTTCGTAACCCTTATATCCCTCAATAAACAATCATTCTAGTAGAACTGACAAGAATCGAGGAATTTTTGATAGACAAAGGGATACAAAAGGACTACAATATTGTTAATTAAATGTAACATTAACCTCGCGAAGCACGCAGACTGCGGAATTAATCCCGGTTTGCGTTCTTTTTTTTGTCTACATATAGGTTTAAAAGCATGGGGGGAAATAGATTGGAGAAGAATATATATTACCCGTTGGATTACGGATGGTATGACTCCAAGGAGAAATGGACTAGTTTTTGCAGCAGTAAATGCCGATGTTTTTCAGAATGTTCTGGAAAGGGCGGTTTTTGTACTTCCATCGAACGCAGGGACATACAATCTGAGAATAAGGATGGGAGAATACCAGTGAATTCAGGAGGCGAGCCTAGAAGAACGCCTCTATTTTGGCATTTCCCTGCTGAAGCAGGATTGCTTCAGCCATGGCGGCGTAAGCTCTGGGAGCTCAAAAAATAAAATTAAAGCGCATTGAACGAATCACTATACATAATCGTATTACAAATAAGAACGAAATCCTGAATGGAGGGGCAGATGAGCGATCAGGCGCTGGATAAAATCAGACGGGCACAGCAGGGAGATACTTCAGCACTGTCTTCACTGCTGCGAGAACATTATACTTTTCTGTTCAAATATCTACTCAAAGTGACTATGGATCCGTTGCTGGCAGAGGATCTTGTACAGGACACGATGGTCAGATGTATGGAAAAAATCAATACCTATAACGGTTCTTCTTCGTTCTCCTCTTGGTTAATTACGATAGCCACCAGAATATTTATCGATCGAAAGCGGCGCTGGAAACGTGAGGCAGAATGGAAGAAACGGGAACAGCAGGCGCAGGGCACCCGTTCGATTCGTTGGCGGTTTGAGAGCAGGGGGGAAGAATGGAGTGAAGTACTTGATTCCATTTCCAAGCTACCCTCTGCTCAGAGGGTAGCTGTGCTGCTGAAGCATTATTATGGCTATAGCTATGAAGAAATCGGTGTGATCATGCAAATTCCTTCTGGCACGGTCAAATCGCGTGTGTCCCTTGGTCTTAACCAATTGCGAAAGGAGCTGAATGAGGATGGAGAAGGATAAGGAGCCAGAACTGTATTTGCACAAGCTTACTGAAGAGCTTGAACGTTTGGATGCGCAATATGATGACCTCACCCCACCTTCGTTACAGGAACTGGAGTGGTTAATGGCTGATGCAGCTGTGCAGAGAAAGAGAAGGGAACGCAAAGAACTACTGTTATTCTGGGGGGTCTCATTGATCCTGATCTGCGCATTTTTATCCATTCTCACTTCTGCACCCATGATCTATTGGATTATTCAGGCGATCATTCCTATTGTAGGACTGGGTGGCTTAGGGATCGCCAGGATCAGAAGAAATAGAGAAGGTGTACAAGAATGAATGAGCTGCAGGATGTGCCTCTTTGGTTGTGGTTTGGCATAGCAGTAGCGTTAATGCTGCAGGGGACCTTACTGTTCCGGGATGCAAGACGGCGCGGGAAAAAAGCTTGGTTCTGGGGATTGTGGGCGATTACTACAGTTCCGTCACCCGCATTAGTCTACTTACTTGTTGTTATTCTTCCTGAGCGACGTAGACGGAATAAGCAGTTGTGAAGCTTTAGTAAGAAGCTCGTTCCTTTCATCCTATTACAAGGAGTGGTACTTCATGGAAGAGGTAAAATGGGGTTTAATCATGCCGTTAATTATTCTGCAGGCTTTGCTTGCTATTATTGGTCTGATATCTCTGGCCAAAGCGGATAACGTTCGTGGTCCAAAATGGATGTGGATTATTATCATTATTTGCGGAAATATATTAGGCAGCGTAGCTTATTTCACAATAGGAAGGAAAGATGTCTGATGTCACTCCTTCAAGTTAAGAATTTGCGCAAAAGCTATGGGGCGCATATTTCCGTAAATGATATAAGCTTTGAAATTGAGAAAGAACGGTGCGTCGCTTTACTGGGGCCTAACGGTGCTGGGAAAACGACCACACTTCGTATGCTGGCAGGGCTGCTAGAACCCACCTCTGGAATGATTTCATTTGAGGGGAGCCGTCCTGGAGCCGAATATCGCAGAGGATTAGGATATGTGCCACAGTCCCCAGCTTTTTATGGGTGGATGACTGGACATGAATATGTTGTTTTCGCTGCAAAGCTTAGTGGAATGGGAACTAAAGACGCAACCAGCAGGGCATTGGAATCGCTTGAGCGTGTAGGGCTTAAAGGTGATGCTCGTCGCCGGATTGGTGGATACTCCGGTGGGATGAAGCAGCGGCTGGGTCTGGCTCAGGCGCTTGTGCACCGGCCTCGTCTGCTGTTGCTTGATGAGCCTGTATCTGCACTTGATCCGATTGGCCGCAGAGAAGTAATGGGACTGCTGCGGGAGATACGTGAAGAGACAACTGTAGTTTTTTCTACACATGTGCTGCATGATGCAGAAGAAATTTGCGATGATATTATTTTAATGAATCAGGGCTTGATTGCTGAGAAGGGGTCTTTATCACAGCTGCGTACACAATACAGCCTTCCTGTTATTCGTTTACGTACAGAGAAGCAAGAAAAAGCTATTCAGTGGCTGGAGTCTCTTGCTGCCAAACCGTTTGTACTAGAGACTCAGTTGTTCGGAGATCAGGCAATTTTTAATGTGAACGATGTAGACATGGCCCGATGGACGATTCTGCAAGAAGCGGCGCAGCTCGAAATTCCATTACTGCAATTTGAAGCGGGTTCTTCCACGTTAGAGGATTTATTTATGAAGGTGGTGGGAGTATGAGAAGCGCCTGGGTCCTTTATCGCAAAGAAATGCTCGAAATGGCTCGCAGTTATAAGTTAATCTGGATACCTGTCGTTTTTATCCTATTAGGTATTATGCAGCCGTTAACTACTTATTATTTGCCGGAAATATTAAAAGCTTCAGGTGATGTTCCCCCAGGTCTGCTAGAGGGGTATGAAATACCGAGTGCCGCAGCTGTGATGGCGCAATCTCTGGGACAGTACGGAACGATCGGAATGTTAGTATTGGCGCTTGGCGCGATGAATGTTTTAGCCGGTGAGCGCTATAGCGGAACTATGGAATTAATTCTGGTAAGGCCGGTTTCTCCAGCCGCAATAGTGTTCGCTAAATGGGCAGCGCAGCTGACCCTGTTGATCGTTGCTCTAGGATTAGGTGCAGCGGGGGCGGCTTACTACACGGAGCAGTTGATTGGTTCACTATCTTGGGGAGATGTCATCGCAGCTTCTGGAGTATATGGATTGTGGCTGTTATGTGCTGTCTCAGCTACGTTGTTGTTTAGTGGATTTTTAAAATCTCCAGTTGCCGCCTTTTTAGCATTGGCGCTAATGGCAGGATTATCATTAGGCCAAAGCTTATTACCTTCATGGTTTGAATGGGCACCTGCGGGTCTTTCCGGGTTATCGGCTGGAATTCTTATGGCTGGAGAAGGCTTCAGGGTTGGACCCTATCTTTCAGCAGCTATTTTGATCTTGATTTGTTTAGTGGGTGCTGCACTTTTGACAAGGAAGAATAACTTACCCGCTTGAACCATAAGTTATATTTTTATTAAATATAGTATATTTTCATAGAATTTGTAGGATCGGCCAGCCTTCAACTAGACAGTTCTATCTTTTTTTAGTAGACTGTTGAAACAAGCAAAATCTTGAAAGATTTTGGGGTTAGGAGGTAGGGCGATGCTGCGTTTAGGAGAGAAGATTGTCATTGTTGCGGACGCTTTCGAGCAGAGTCTTCCTATCGGGGAATACGGCTACCTAATTGCTTACGACCGCAATCCCGATAATGCGTTTGACTATGTTATTCGTGTACCAGAGGCTAATAGGAACTTTTATGTTCCGGCTGAGGACATTGAGGCGGAAGAACATTTATTAGTAGCTGAGGCTGAGAGAGCAACGCATGAAGCGTTGATTGATTATGCTTTGTCCACGTACAATGAGAAGCTGTTCCATCATTTGATGAACGGTGAAGATATGGATATAGAAGAGACGGAATCAACGTCAAGCGAAAGCATGTCCCAAGCGGATTTCATCAAACAAGTGAATCTTCGAGCTTGGATTTAAGGAAGGCCGGCGCAAGCCGGCTTTTTTGTTTTGTCATACCGCTGCTAAATGCTGTGAAATCACTGACTGTCAAAACCCTTCTCTATGAATATACTAACGATACGCTCCTTTAAAATGTGTAGGAATCCCCTTCACTTTGATAAAGGAGCGTTTGTTTTACAGCCCATCATTGAATTGTCCAAGCTTCTACAATATAATTAAAAACGTTATCCGGGCGCTTTAGCCCTTTAAACAGGAGGGATTTTTCTTATGAGCATTACCGTTAAAGATGTGCAGCATGTGGCCAAGCTGGCTCGTCTGCAGCTGAGCCCGGAAGAAGAGGCAACCTTTACAGAACAAATGAATGCTATTTTACAATATGCCGAGAAATTAAATGAGCTAGATACGGAGAATGTAAAGCCGACCACGCATGTGCTGCAAGTCAGCAATGTAATGCGGGAGGATGTTGTGAAGGATAGCCTTACGCAAGAGGAAGCACTTCTTAACGCTCCAGATGATGAAGACGGACATTTCAAGGTTCCAGCTGTTTTGGAATAACTACATAATTAGAAAGGGGGAAGAATCTTGAGCCTGTTTCAAAATCGATTGCCTGAAGTACACCGCATGTTAACTGCTAAAGAGGTATCGGTCAGTGAACTGACTGAAGAATCGCTGGCGATTATCGCTGAGCGGGATAAGAACGTAAATGCATTTTTGACCTTGAATGAGGAGGGCGCTCGTAGCACTGCACGCGCTTTGGACGACAAACTGGCATCCGGAGCAGCACGTGGGTTGCTGTTTGGTCTTCCTGCTGGAATCAAGGATAATATTGTAACTAAAGGCCTGCGCACAACTTGTGCCAGCCAATTTTTGAGCGACTTCCAGCCGATTTATAACGCTACTGTAGCTTCTAAACTGCAGCAAGCAGATGCCGTAACGATCGGTAAATTAAATATGGATGAATTCGCAATGGGCGGATCTAATGAGAACTCAAGCTTTGGTCCTGTACGCAATCCTTGGGATTTAGAGCGTGTGCCCGGCGGTTCCAGTGGCGGATCTGCAGCAGCAGTAGCTGCGGGCGAAGTGTTCTTCTCACTAGGTTCGGATACTGGGGGTTCCATCCGCCAGCCAGCTTCCTATTGTGGTGTTGTAGGTCTCAAACCTACTTACGGTCTTGTATCACGTTACGGGCTGGTAGCCTTTGCCTCCTCACTAGATCAGATTGGACCATTAACACGTAATGTAGAGGATTCTGCCTATGTGCTTCAAGCAATTGCTGGTTATGATGCCCAAGACTCTACTTCGGCTAAAGTAGAAATTCCTGATTATTTGAGTTCACTTACTGGTGATGTTTCCGGACTTCGCATTGCTGTTCCTAAGGAATACCTGGGAGCAGGTGTCGATGCTTCTGTGCGTGAGACAGTTTTGTCTGCACTTAAAGTGCTGGAAGGAATGGGTGCTGTCTGGGAGGAAGTTTCATTACCACATACGGAATACGCAGTAGCAGCTTATTATTTGCTGTCCTCTTCGGAAGCTTCATCTAACCTCGCGCGTTTTGACGGTGTGCGTTATGGCGCACGTGTAGATGAAGGCGGAGGATTGCTTGATCTATATCTTAATTCCCGCAGCCGCGGCTTTGGCCCTGAGGTTAAACGTCGTATTATGTTGGGTACTTATGCACTCAGCTCCGGGTATTACGATGCTTACTATTTAAAAGCACAAAAGGTGCGTACTTTGATTAAACAGGACTTTGATGACATCTTTAAAAAATATGATGTGGTCATCGGCCCAACAGCACCAACGACAGCATTCAAATTGGGTTCACAGACTGAAGATCCGCTGACCATGTATCTGAACGATATTCTCACGATTCCTGTAAGCTTGGCGGGTATTCCGGCCGTGAGTGTTCCTTGTGGTTTTGCGGAAGGCATGCCTGTAGGTCTGCAAATTATCGGTAAGGAATTTGACGAGAGCACGATTTTGCGTGTCGCTCATGCTTTTGAACAAAATACAGATCATCACAAGCAGCGTCCACAGCTGTAGTAAAGGAGGGAATGGGATTACTTATGTCTAAATACGAAACGGTCATCGGCTTGGAAGTTCACGTAGAGCTTCATACCAACTCCAAAATCTTTTGCGGATGCTCCACTGAATTTGGAGCCCCACCTAACACTCATACCTGTCCTGTCTGCTTGGGTCACCCCGGCGTATTGCCAGTGCTCAACAAACAAGCGGTAGAATACGCTATGAAAGCAGCGATGGCGCTGAATTGCACCATTGGTGATGTTAGCAAATTCGACCGCAAGAACTATTTTTACCCGGATTCACCAAAAGCTTATCAGATTTCACAATTTGATCAGCCTATCGGCCTGAACGGTTGGATCGACATTGAAGTTAACGGAGAGACCAAACGGATCGGCATTACTCGTCTTCATTTGGAAGAGGATGCAGGTAAGCTTACGCACGTAGATGGCGGTTTTGCCTCGCTAGTCGATTTTAACCGGGTGGGAACACCGCTTATCGAAATCGTATCCGAACCTGATCTGCGCTCCCCTGAGGAAGCTCGTGCTTATCTGGAGAAAATCCGTGCGATTATGCAGTATTGTGACGTATCCGATGTCAAGATGGAAGAAGGATCGATGCGCTGTGACGCGAACATCAGTCTACGCCCAGAAGGACAAGAGGAATTCGGCATTAGAGCAGAGCTTAAGAACATGAACTCCTTCCGCGGTGTATTGCGTGGACTGGAGTATGAACAATATCGTCAGGCTGAGATCCTGGATGATGGTGGAGTTGTTGTGCAGGAGACTCGCCGCTGGGATGAAGCACAAGGGAAAACATTATCGATGCGCGGGAAAGAAGAAGCGCATGATTATCGTTACTTCCCGGACCCGGACTTGATCGTTCTGCATATTGATGATGCTTGGAAAGAATCCATTCGTTCAACGATTCCAGAACTTCCGGATGCTCGGAAAGCACGTTATAGCGAGGAACTGGGCCTGACAGCTTATGATGCAGGCGTCATTACATCCTCTAAATTGTTAGCGGACTTTTTCGAAGGGTGTCTTGCCTATACGCAGGATGCCAAGGCTGTAGCTAACTGGATTATGGGTGACTTGCTTGCCTATTTGAATGGTAATAATCTGGAGTTGTCGCAGGTACAAATTACACCACAAGGGTTAGGCGAGATGATCGGGCTGATTGCAGCCGGAACCATCAGCAGCAAAATCGCTAAAACAGTATTTAAAGAAATGCTAGAGAGCGGTAAACTGCCAGCTGTTATCGTTGAGGAAAAAGGTCTAGTGCAGATCAGCGATGAAGGTGCCATTAAAGGGATAGTGGAAGCAGTCGTAGCCGCCAATCCGCAATCAGTGGAAGATTATAAAGCGGGTAAACAGAAAGCAATCGGCTTCCTGGTCGGACAAGTCATGAAAGAAAGTAAAGGTAAGGCGAATCCGGGTCTTGCTAATAAACTTCTCATCGAGGTATTGAGCAGCTAAACGCTTGTCGTCTGTAAAAGGACGCCAGCGGCGTTTATAATTGGGGTAATATACTTATGTAATAAGCTAAGGGCTTGTCGGCAACGGCAGGCCCTTAGCGGCATATAAGGGGACTGGTTAGGATGAATACAATTAACAAGCTAAATCTGCAGGATGAAAGCACCGTTAATGAATTATGGAGTCTTCAGCATAAGGCCTATAGACTGGAAGCTGAACTTATAGGCTTTCGTGAAATACCACCTCTGATGGAGACGAGAGAAATGCTCAGCAGCTCTAAAGAGGGTTTTTATGGCTGCTTCGATAAAGATGAGGAACTAATGGGTGCTGTTGCTGTAGAGGAAGAATCTCCTGGAAAATTGACGATTACACGAATGATGGTGGGGCCGGACTTTTTTCGTAGAGGTATCGCTAGCCATCTTTTGGAATATGTATTTGAGCATTTTGCAGGGATGGAGCAATTCATTGTGTCGACAGGCAAAAAGAATACACCTGCCGTTTCGTTGTACAGTAAACATGGTTTTCTGCCTACCGGTGTGGAGGAAGTCGCTCCAGGAGTTGAATTGATTGAATTTCATCGGAGTGGTTCTCTTTGAAAAAAGATATTCATAGACAACTATTTACGAAAGGAGGAGTCCAAAATGAAACATGACTCTGCAATGCTCCCAGAGCAGGAAGAACTGCAAGGTTCTGTTGATATAGAGACTAAGGAAAATGAGATACAGAAGAGGATTATTCCTCCGCGTCCGAAGCGGCGCCACCGCAAACGTAAATTTATTGCTGGACTGCTGGCAGCACTCATCCCTGGGACGGGGCATTTGTATTTTGGGCTTCTCCGAAAAGGGATCACCTTCATCTTTCTAATTCTTTTGGATATCTCAGCTTTATTGTATTTCTCATCCATCGGGATGCAGATCAATGTTCCACTGCTTATTTTACTTGCGCTCATTATTCCAGTGATCTATTTTTATAACGTGTATGACGTATTGCAATCAGCGGACAGGCTTCTTCGCTTCCCAGAGGATCATGATCTTGCTATTTCTGTGACCAAAGCAAACGAGGCTCCTAAACGTCGTAGTATCGTCAGCGAGCCTGGGATATCCTTTGGACTCTTATTGCTCTTAGGGGGCGCCCTGCTTATTCTGTTCCGGCAGAAACCAACATGGCTCCAGTTCTTTATTGAACATTATGCCGAAATGGCCGTGTCTGTCATTTTAGTATGCGGTGGCTTATTTATAGGAGCTAGAGAAATTGCCAGAGCAGTTGTGCAGCGTAAAGACAATGAACCTCGCAAGCGGCGCGTGGGAAGATATACGGCTTCTGTATTACTGATAGCTATTTCTGTTCCTTTGTTTTTGGATTGGAGAGAGGGAACTGACTATATGCTTCTGCTCTTGAAGTGGTGGCCAGTCATCCCGGTGTTATGGGGGATTGAGTTCCTGCTGATGTTTATCTTCTCTAACCGTTCAGCCAAGGGAACCAGAATCAGATTGGATTTACGTGGGCTTTTATCTGCTATATTGCTAGCTGCGAGTGTATTTATTGTTGCAGAGCAAGAACATTATTTATATCTATGGAAAAATGTCAGTCTAAACCTGACGGCAGCAGCAGTGGACTATGGTGAGGCTAAAGGCAGCAAATATCAGAAAGCCCCGCTAATTGTTCCGGTGGAATTAAATACAGCCAAAATATCTATTGATAGTATTAATGGTGATATTTTATTACACCGTGCTCCAGTGGATGATATTCAAATTACAACGACAGTTTGGGTAGATCAGTTGGATGGGCCGATGGCTGAAGCTATATCAGAACAGTCCTTTGTGGACGTTGTTGAAGGGCCCAACATAAAAATCACCTCGAATAGCAAGGCCTATGGAGAATCCGGTAAACGCCAGCCACGCATGGATTTAGACATTTACTTGCCGGAGGATCGCCGCTTTAACCTCGATGTTCGCACTATGAATGGCGGGATCACGTTGCAGAATGTAGAAGCCATTGAAGACATTTCTCTGGAAACGGGGAATGGAGAGCTGATCCTTCATCGTATCTTTGGTAATGTTAAGGGAAAAACACTGAATGGAGCTGTCCGTGCCAGATCTGTTCAAGGCAGCGTTGATTTAACAACGAGCGGAGGCAATATGAATGCTTGGGATGTTACCGGTGCTTTGAAATTATCGACGGCTGTCGGCAATATTAGTGCGATCGGAAATAGCAATGATATCGATATTACTACCAAAAACGGTAATTTAGAGGTGGATGGAGCCAAATCCAAGCTACATGCCGAATCTCTAAATGGTACCATTGATGTTCGCTCTTCTGATGTCGCTGGAGATTGGGACATTTATAGCGCAGTTGGTGACATTCAATTGTATTTACCGATGTTAAGCAACTATACAGTGAATGGTTCCAGTGGATATGGTGATATTACTTCAGATTTGCCTGAACTTACAATTGATAAGAAAAAAGTATCAGGTGAAGTGGGAACCGGCGAGTTCAAGCTTCATGTTGAAGGAAATAGCAATCTAAATGTTAGGAAATATTGAAAAAAGTAATTTTTCTTATATAATAATAAATATAATGTATAGACTTCGTTGACAATATTGAAAAATCGGTCTTACAATCTTAAGAAGTATTTCTTTTATTTTTAAATTCAAAAGGCGGTGACAGTAATGGGGAGTGGAGTACAACATGCACTGGAACAATTAAAGACAACAGGTGTCCGTATAACGCCCCAGCGTCATGCGATTCTTACGTATTTGATGGAAGCAATGAATCATCCTACAGCTGACGATATATACCGGGCGCTAGAGCCGAAATTTCCGAGCATGAGCGTAGCAACTGTATATAATAATCTCAAGATGTTTATGGAAGCCGGCATGGTTCGCGAGTTGACCTACGGGGATAGTTCCAGTCGTTTTGATGCCAATGTATCTGATCATTATCATGTCATCTGTCAGCTATGCGGTAAGATTGAAGATTTTAGTTATCCTTCGCTTCATGATGTAGAGATACATGCAGAGCAGGAAACGGGCTTCAAAATTACGGGTTTGCGTATGGAATTGCATGGAGTTTGCAAATGTTGCAGAGAGAAGCAACAATAAGACAGAATACTACTGTACTTAAGGGCGTATAGCCAAGCTACACAATAAACGTGTGAAATCCGAAAGCGGAGGACTCACGTTTTTATTTTTTTCAAAATAACAAAATATAGTGAAAATGACTAACTTATACTGGTTATCCGGAACCAAGTGGATGTTATAATCGTATTGTTAGACTTAACTTAAAATCATCTAATATTTGGAGGATATATTTTGGACAGAAGATATAGACAGAAACGCGTCAAAAAGCGCGGAGGTCTTTTCCGACGCTTTTTTGGACTTTTGCTCATTGCGGCAGCAGCTTATTGGGTTGTGTTTTTTGTATTGCCAAATCGCCAGCACATCGATCCAGACTGGAAAGGCCTAGAACATCCTATCTTCGTAAAAGGAGAGCTAACAGGATATTCCGCCTCAGGGACCGGTGATAGCATGCTTTTACCTCTACCATTACTGCAGGAACATGTGGACTCATCTATTCGTTATGAAGAAAAGACTAAATCGGTCATCCTATCAACGGAAAGTGAACTTCTATATATGCAAGAGGATAAAACCGATGCTAGTCTGAACAATCGTCCGCTGCAGCTGCGGCTGGCACCTGAAGTTAAGGAAAAGATAACTTATCTTCCTGCGGATGTTTTAGAAGACCTGTATGGGTTTGAGATTCAAGAGGATACGACTACCGGGGCTGTGCTGTTAATGACAGCAGGGGAGACTGTACCGCTGGGGAAAGTGAAAGGTGAAGCAGGTGATAAGACAGTCGCTCTTCGCAGCGAAGCGTCGATTCACGCACCCATCGTGGCCGATATGTCCCCAGGTGCCATCGTGAGTATTTGGAATAAGGAAAATGAGGACTGGCTGTATGTGCAGTTAAGCAGCGGTTATGCGGGTTATGCCAAGGCCAGTGATATTATCTCAGACGGTCAAAAGACAGTGGAACCCAAAAGCACCACTCCCTCACGGGCAGAACGAAGCTGGAAAGGGAAGTCAGTGAATTTGTATTGGGAAGCTGTTTATCAACGCAAACCTGACCCAAGTACATTCGGTGAGCTTCCGGGCGTTAACGTGGCTAGCCCGACTTGGTTCAGTATCATAGATGGTGACGGGAATGTGCGCAGTCAGGCTGATAGTGCGTATGTGCAGTGGGCCCATGAGCGCGGTTTGGAAGTATGGGGGCTGCTCAGCAATAGCTTTGAACCAGACATAACCACTGAGGCATTGTCGAGTTATGAGAAGCGGATGAACGCGATCGTACAGATCCTCGAGTATTCAGATTTATACAAGCTGGATGGAATTAATATTGACTTTGAGAATGTATATACGAAAGACGGGGAGAATGTTACACAATTTATGCGAGAGCTAAAACCTATGGCTCAAGCCAAAAACTTAATCGTCTCCATAGACGTAACCCCTAAATCTAACAGTGAGATGTGGTCAGCATTCCTTGATCGTAGAGCTCTTAATTCAGTAGTTGATTATCTTATTGTTATGGCTTATGACGAGCATTGGGCTGCTAGTCCTGTAGCGGGCTCTGTTGCGTCTCTGCCGTGGGTAGAAAGCTCGTTAAGCCGGATCATAGAGGAAGACGATGTGCCGCCTGAGAAGCTGATTCTAGGGATTCCACTGTATACTAGAATCTGGACTGAGACCCAGGTGGATGGCAAGACCAAAGTAAGCTCTAAATCGGTTAGTATGAATGCCGTTGAAAAAATTATTAAAGAGAAGAAGCTGACCCCAACCTTTGATAAGGCAGCAGGGCAGAATTACGTTGAGTATAAGGAGGATGGCGCTCTTAAAAAAATATGGATCGAAGACAAAGTTTCTTTAAAAGCTAGAGTTGAGCTTGCTAAGTCTTTAGGGCTTGGTGGCATCGGTTCATGGAATCGCAGCTTTAGTAATCCGTCTGCGTGGGAGGCATTACAAGGGATTCATAAGTAATTATTATTTCATTCATAATAAACAAAGGGGCTCCCAATATAGGGGCCCCTTTGTTGTATTAAGCAAATGTTTGATTGCATTATAAATCGCTAGTAATAAGCTTCTGTAAGATGTGTTTTATTGATTAAGCTGCTGACTCTTAAGTTGTTCCGCAGTAATATTGGCCTCAGCTGGATCCATAGTAAGGATGGTATGGCAGAACATACAGCGGTCTGTTTTGCCCAGCATTTTGGTCAGCTTGTGACATTCAGGGCATTCCAGTTGGACTGCGCTAGTTGACAGCATCCCAGCCCAGAAATAGATTGCAAGACTTGCCATCATTGAGATTAAACCGATTACAAGACCGATTCCAGCGAATACTTTTCCAGTTGAGCCCCAAAACACGATGCCCGCTGTACCCAAAACCATAAGTCCCATTCCGAGCATTGTGAGCAGTAATCCCCATGTGCGAAAAGCGTTGATCTTAGCCGTTTTAAACTTCATGAGTGTTTGCTCCTAACTAAATATAGTTGGGTTGTCCAGAAGGAACTGTCTTTCATATGTAGAATAATAATTATAACTGAATTATAACTGACTGGACGCAAAATCGCCAAATTTAATGGAGGGAAGCATGGAATTGTCCAATGTAACTTTGTTGAGTGGAGAAACGTTTGATGAGAATGTTTTAGGAGCGGTCGTTTTGCGGCAGAATGGGGATATTCCGTTTCAAAGCGCACTTCTTCAAGATTTTGATATGGTAGTGTTAGTATTGCATGAAGAACAGGATAGAGAGCATATTGTTCGCCATACCATTGCCGGTGACCAACGGACCCAGTCAGTCCATATCGGCCTTTTTGCTTTGGAGCAGGCTGTTATGGCAGGGGATAATAACGAACTTCTTATCAGTTTGATGAGGGGGGAAGTGATCTGGGACCCCAAGGGAATACTCGAGGAAATGCGCCGCGAGATATTACAATTTGAAGGACCGATTAAGGAACGGGTCGCATTTATGGAGTTTGCTCGCTTTTTGCATATGTATGTGAAATCCAAGCGCTATATAGAGGCTGGCTTTATTATGGATGCTTACAACTGTGTATTGATAGCTTTATATCATTGGGCAAGAATAGAAGTGAGTGAAGTGGGTGCTTTCCCCGAGCCGGCTATTTGGGAGCAGGTTAAAAGTATGAATACCTCCGTTCATAAACTTTATGAGGAGTTAACGGTCAGTACTGAGACCTTAGAGCAACGTGTGGAGCTTGTGCTTCTTGCATGTGAATTTGGGATTATGTCCAAAATGACGGACTGTTGTCTATTGCTCTTTAATATTTTGAATAGCCGTAAGGAAGCATGGAGCATTAAAGAATTACTGCAGCATTCAGGTCTGAGTCAATTAGAGTCTGAACTACCCCTTGTTTTACGAAAGCTGGTTTCTCGTTCGCTAATCCGAGAGATTACATCTTGGGCTGATGTTCACGAGGGAGAAGGGCATGCGATCCGCTATACATTATAGAGATGAATTAGATACAGCAGAAGATGATTAATTATAGAGAGATGAGCAAGGATAGGGAGAGGCTGAGCACTCTCTTTTTGTTTGTTTACTAATATGAAACGCTCATATTTATTCGGAAAAATTAATGGTTGACTCTTTCCTTGTTCATGTGTTAAATTATAACTCGTCCCTCTGACACAGAGATGTGCTTTCGAAAACATTCGAAAGACAACCAAAAAAAGAAATTAAAAAAAAGGTTGACTAAAACGAGGACGCTGTGATATATTATAAAGGTCGCTGCTGAACAACACATCGACGAAATAAACAGCTTGATCTTTGAAAACTGAACAACGAGTGAGTAGGAAATCACGTAAGTGAAATCCAAAATTAGAGAATTAATTTTCTCGTCAGATGTTTCAAAATGAGCATATCGCTCTTTTCAATACTAATTGGAGAGTTTGATCCTGGCTCAGGACGAACGCTGGCGGCGTGCCTAATACATGCAAGTCGAGCGGAGTCATTTTGAAAGCTTGCTTTCAAAATGACTTAGCGGCGGACGGGTGAGTAACACGTAGGCAACCTGCCCTTCAGACTGGGATAACTACCGGAAACGGTAGCTAATACCGGATAATTTCTTTTTTCTCCTGAGAGAAGAATGAAAGACGGAGCAATCTGTCACTGAGGGATGGGCCTGCGGCGCATTAGCTAGTTGGTGGGGTAACGGCCCACCAAGGCGACGATGCGTAGCCGACCTGAGAGGGTGAACGGCCACACTGGGACTGAGACACGGCCCAGACTCCTACGGGAGGCAGCAGTAGGGAATCTTCCGCAATGGGCGAAAGCCTGACGGAGCAACGCCGCGTGAGTGATGAAGGTTTTCGGATCGTAAAGCTCTGTTGCCAGGGAAGAACGTCCGGTAGAGTAACTGCTACCGGAGTGACGGTACCTGAGAAGAAAGCCCCGGCTAACTACGTGCCAGCAGCCGCGGTAATACGTAGGGGGCAAGCGTTGTCCGGAATTATTGGGCGTAAAGCGCGCGCAGGCGGCTATTTAAGTCTGGTGTTTAAACCTTGGGCTCAACCTGAGGTCGCACTGGAAACTGGGTGGCTTGAGTACAGAAGAGGAAAGTGGAATTCCACGTGTAGCGGTGAAATGCGTAGATATGTGGAGGAACACCAGTGGCGAAGGCGACTTTCTGGGCTGTAACTGACGCTGAGGCGCGAAAGCGTGGGGAGCAAACAGGATTAGATACCCTGGTAGTCCACGCCGTAAACGATGAGTGCTAGGTGTTAGGGGTTTCGATACCCTTGGTGCCGAAGTTAACACAGTAAGCACTCCGCCTGGGGAGTACGGTCGCAAGACTGAAACTCAAAGGAATTGACGGGGACCCGCACAAGCAGTGGAGTATGTGGTTTAATTCGAAGCAACGCGAAGAACCTTACCAGGTCTTGACATCCCTCTGAATCCACTAGAGATAGTGGCGGCCTTCGGGACAGAGGAGACAGGTGGTGCATGGTTGTCGTCAGCTCGTGTCGTGAGATGTTGGGTTAAGTCCCGCAACGAGCGCAACCCTTAACTTTAGTTGCCAGCAAGTAATGTTGGGCACTCTAGAGTGACTGCCGGTGACAAACCGGAGGAAGGTGGGGATGACGTCAAATCATCATGCCCCTTATGACCTGGGCTACACACGTACTACAATGGCCGGTACAACGGGAAGCGAAGCCGCGAGGTGGAGCCAATCCCATCAAAGCCGGTCTCAGTTCGGATTGCAGGCTGCAACTCGCCTGCATGAAGTCGGAATTGCTAGTAATCGCGGATCAGCATGCCGCGGTGAATACGTTCCCGGGTCTTGTACACACCGCCCGTCACACCACGAGAGTTTACAACACCCGAAGTCGGTGGGGTAACCCGCAAGGGAGCCAGCCGCCGAAGGTGGGGTAGATGATTGGGGTGAAGTCGTAACAAGGTAGCCGTATCGGAAGGTGCGGCTGGATCACCTCCTTTCTATGGAGAATCGTTCTCTGCAATGAGAACATTCAAATCGGAAGCTCAGCTTCCAAAACTCAGGTTTAGGCCTGTTACTCACTCGTTGCTCAGTTTTGAGAGTTTAAGCTCTCAAGTAAGACTTGATCCTTGAAAACTGGATACCGAAACGAATTTGCGTTTTAGAACATCTTTTAGCAACTTGTGTAAACAAGTAAATGTTATTAGTGAGATGATTCCAAAGAGAATGTCATCGTATGATATTTTCCTGCGGAAAAATCAAGGTTAAGCTAATAAGAGCACACGGAGGATGCCTAGGCGCCAGGAGCCGACGAAGGACGTGGCGAACAACGAAACTGCCTCGGGGAGCTGTAAGCAAGCTTTGATCCGGGGGTGTCCGAATGGGGAAACCCAGCTGTGGTAATTCGCAGTTACTCATTTCTGAATACATAGGAAATGTAGAGGCAGACCAGGGGAACTGAAACATCTAAGTACCCTGAGGAAGAGAAAACAATAGTGATTCCGTCAGTAGCGGCGAGCGAACGCGGAACAGCCTAAACCTAAGAGCTTGCTCTTAGGGGTTGTGGGACGTCTCACATGGAGTTACAAAGGAATATGGTAGGCGAAGAGGTCTGGAAAGGCCCGCGATAGAGGTAAAAGCCCTGTAACCTAAACTGTATTCTCTCCGAGACGGATCCCGAGTAGTGCGGGGCACGTGAAACCCCGTATGAATCCAGCAGGACCATCTGCTAAGGCTAAATACTACCTGGCGACCGATAGTGAAACAGTACCGTGAGGGAAAGGTGAAAAGCACCCCGGAAGGGGAGTGAAATAGAACCTGAAACCGTGTGCTTACAAAAAGTCAGAGCCCTATTAATGGGTGATGGCGTGCCTTTTGTAGAATGAACCGGCGAGTTACGTTTAACATGCAAGGTTAAGCCGAGAAGGTGGAGCCGCAGCGAAAGCGAGTCTGAATAGGGCGAATTAGTATGTGGACGTAGACCCGAAACCGTGTGATCTACCCCTGTCCAGGGTGAAGGTGCGGTAACACGCACTGGAGGCCCGAACCCACGTACGTTGAAAAGTGCGGGGATGAGGTGGGGGTAGCGGAGAAATTCCAATCGAACTCGGAGATAGCTGGTTCTCCCCGAAATAGCTTTAGGGCTAGCCTCGGTATAAGAGTAGTGGAGGTAGAGCACTGATTGGGTGCGGGGTCCGCAAGGATTACCAAGCTCAGTCAAACTCCGAATGCCATATACTTATTGCCGGGAGTCAGACAGTGAGTGCTAAGATCCATTGTCAAAAGGGAAACAGCCCAGACCATCAGCTAAGGTCCCCAAGTGTGTGTTAAGTGGGAAAGGATGTGGAGTTGCACAGACAACCAGGATGTTGGCTTAGAAGCAGCCACCATTGAAAGAGTGCGTAATAGCTCACTGGTCGAGTGACTCTGCGCCGAAAATGTAACGGGGCTAAACACACCACCGAAGCTATGGCTAGATACGTATGTATCTGGGGTAGGGGAGCGTTGTGTAGGGGTTGAAGGTGTACTGAAAAGAGCGCTGGACACTACACAAGTGAGAATGCCGGTATGAGTAACGAAAAGATCAGTGAGAATCTGATCCGCCGAAAGCCCAAGGTTTCCTGAGGAAGGCTCGTCCGCTCAGGGTAAGTCGGGACCTAAGGCGAGGCCGAAAGGCGTAGTCGAAGGACAACAGTTTGAAATTACTGTACCACCGTAATCCGCTATGAGCGATGGGGTGACGCAGGAGGGTAGTGACGCGGACTGATGGATGTCCGTCTAAGCAGTGAGGCTGATGTGTAGGCAAATCCGCACATCGTTAAGGCTGGGCTGTGATGGGGAGCGAAAATTGTAGTAGCGAAGGTCATGATCTCACACTGCCAAGAAAAGCCTCTAGCCAGGAGAAGGTGCCCGTACCGCAAACCGACACAGGTAGGCGAGAAGAGAATTCTAAGGCGCGCGGAAGAACTCTCGTTAAGGAACTCGGCAAAATGACCCCGTAACTTCGGGAGAAGGGGTGCCCCGGTAGTGTGAATAGCACGAGGGGGCCGCAGTGAAAAGGCCCAAGCGACTGTTTAGCAAAAACACAGGTCTGTGCGAAGCCGCAAGGCGAAGTATACGGGCTGACGCCTGCCCGGTGCTGGAAGGTTAAGGGGAGTGGTTAGGGGTAACCCGAAGCTATGAACCGAAGCCCCAGTAAACGGCGGCCGTAACTATAACGGTCCTAAGGTAGCGAAATTCCTTGTCAGGTAAATTCTGACCCGCACGAATGGCGTAACGACTTGGGCGCTGTCTCAACGAGAGATCCGGTGAAATTTTAATACCTGTGAAGATGCAGGTTACCCGCGACAAGACGGAAAGACCCCATGGAGCTTTACTGCAGCTTGATATTGAATTTGGGTACGATCTGTACAGGATAGGTGGGAGCCGTAGAAATCGGAGCGCAAGCTTCGGTGGAGGCGCCGTTGGGATACCACCCTGATCGTATCTAGGTTCTAACCTAGTGCCCTTACCGGGTACGGGGACCGTGTCAGGCGGGCAGTTTGACTGGGGCGGTCGCCTCCTAAAGAGTAACGGAGGCGTTCCAAGGTTCCCTCAGAATGGTTGGAAATCATTCGCAGAGTGCAAAGGCATAAGGGAGCTTGACTGCGAGACCTACAAGTCGAGCAGGGACGAAAGTCGGACTTAGTGATCCGGTGGTACCGCATGGAAGGGCCATCGCTCAACGGATAAAAGCTACCCTGGGGATAACAGGCTTATCTCCCCCAAGAGTCCACATCGACGGGGAGGTTTGGCACCTCGATGTCGGCTCATCGCATCCTGGGGCTGAAGTAGGTCCCAAGGGTTGGGCTGTTCGCCCATTAAAGCGGTACGCGAGCTGGGTTCAGAACGTCGTGAGACAGTTCGGTCCCTATCTGTCGTGGGCGCAGGAAATTTGAGAGGAGCTGTCCTTAGTACGAGAGGACCGGGATGGACGTACCGCTGGTGCACCAGTTGTTCCGCCAGGAGCATGGCTGGGTAGCTACGTACGGACGGGATAAGCGCTGAAAGCATCTAAGCGTGAAGCCCCCCTCAAGATGAGATTTCCCAATTAGTAAGACCCCTTGAAGACGACGAGGTAGATAGGTTGGAGGTGGAAGTGCAGCAATGCATGGAGCTGACCAATACTAATCGGTCGAGGGCTTATCCTATATGTAGAATGCAGATTCGTTTCGGATTCAGTTTTCAGGCATCAAGCCTGGTATGAATATTCCCTGATAGCTCAGTTGGTAGAGCACTCGACTGTTAATCGAGTTGTCACAGGTTCGAGTCCTGTTCGGGGAGCCATATGGAGAGGTGTCCGAGTTTGGCCGAAGGAGCACGATTGGAAATCGTGTAGGCGCCACAAGCGTCTCGAGGGTTCGAATCCCTCTCTCTCCGCCACAAATTTTTAATTAGTATGGCCCGTTGGTCAAGGGGTTAAGACACCTCCCTTTCACGGAGGTAACATGGGTTCGAATCCCATACGGGTCACCAAATTTTCACTTGATTTATCCTAGTGGACTTTGGTACAATAACAATTGTTGTTTATGGAGGCTTAGCTCAGCTGGGAGAGCATCTGCCTTACAAGCAGAGGGTCGGGGGTTCGATCCCCTCAGCCTCCACCATAACACTTTCTTACTGACGCGGGGTGGAGCAGCCCGGTAGCTCGTCGGGCTCATAACCCGAAGGCCGCAGGTTCAAATCCTGCCCCCGCAACCAATTAACTTAAGCAATTATATCTTTTGGAACCGTGGTGTAGTTGGCCTAACATGCCTGCCTGTCACGCAGGAGATCGCGGGTTCGAATCCCGTCGGTTCCGCCATTTTCATCATGGCTCGGTAGCTCAGTCGGTAGAGCAGAGGACTGAAAATCCTCGTGTCGGCGGTTCGATTCCGTCCCGAGCCACCATTTATCATCACAAAAGAATGAGTGCCATGCCGGTGTAGCTCAATTGGTAGAGCAACTGACTTGTAATCAGTAGGTTGGGGGTTCAAGTCCTCTCGCCGGCACCATCCTTGGAGGATTAGCGAAGTGGCCAAACGCATCAGACTGTAAATCTGCTCACGTGAGTGTTCGGTGGTTCGAATCCATCATCCTCCACCAGTTTTTAGGGGCATAGTTTAAAGGTAGAACAACGGTCTCCAAAACCGTTGGTGTGGGTTCAATTCCTGCTGCCCCTGCCAAGTTCTTTCTAAAGTTTAATATGGCGGCCGTGGCGAAGGGGTTAACGCACCGGATTGTGGTTCCGGCATTCGTGGGTTCGAGACCCATCGGCCGCCCCATTTACTTTAAAATGAATAATGGCAACAATATCAACTTAATATGGCGACTGTGGCGAAGGGGTTAACGCACCGGATTGTGGTTCCGGCATTCGTGGGTTCGAGACCCATCAGTCGCCCCATTTTACTTTAAAATGTTATTGGGGATTAGCCAAGCGGTAAGGCAACGGACTTTGACTCCGTCACTCATAGGTTCGAATCCTATATCCCCAGCCATTTTATGCGGACGTGGCTCAGCGGTAGAGCATCGCCTTGCCAAGGCGAGGGTCGCGGGTTCGATTCCCGTCGTCCGCTCCAAGTTTTCATGGCGCCATAGCCAAGTGGTAAGGCAAAGCTCTGCAAAAGCTTTATCCCCAGTTCAAATCTGGGTGGCGCCTCCATTTAGTTCATATGTGCCGGCGTGGCGGAATGGCAGACGCGCTCGACTCAAAATCGAGTGGGAAACCGTGGAGGTTCGAGTCCTCTCGCCGGTATCTTAAAAAGGTTTGTAAGAATGCTTTTATAAGCAATCTTACAAACCTTTTTTCTTTATGTCCTTGGGTTTACAGCAGTAAGCCGTTGAATAGAGAGTTTCTCTATTTCAACGGCTTTTTTTAATCTGATTAGTGATTAACCTGATTGATTATTAATGCGGAATGCTCGCGGGGTATGACCTATTTCTCGTTTGAACATATTGCAGAATTGGGCATCGTTCACAAAACCTGCAGCAGCAGATACTTCAGAGATTTGCATCTGAGTATGACGTAATAGAGACTTTGCATAATCCAGGCGTTTTAACAGCAAATACCGCAGGGGTGAAGACCCGAAACGTTCTTTAAATAGATGGCGAAAACGATCGTAACTATATCCGGACATTTCTGATAGTGTTTCGACGGACAATTTATGGCGATAATGCTCATTCATATAATTAAGGACATATTGTACTCGATCTTCTGTTGGGGATTGATATCCAGAGGCACTAAGAAGCCTCATAAGATGGACGGTAATCTCGCTCATTTGTAGGTTTAGAAGCTCAGAGAATCCGTCTTGCTTGCGTGTAAACTCTGCTTTCATTCGCAGCAGGATTTGAAGAACGGTCTGATCTTTATCATCTTCATATACGCCGAGCAGATTACTCATATTAGGGTGTTCTGAGTGGAAGCCTACAAATAATACATTTGCATCCTCACGGTGGTGCTCGTCATGTTTATGATTGGGTGGCACAAGCGCGAAAGAAGAGGAGCGAAAATGGTAACTTCGTGGGCCAACATTGGTTGTCCCTACCCCCTGTAAATAATAGACTAGTTCGTAGCATTCATGCTGGTGTGGAGGGATATAAGTATTTAGCTCATGTGTGGCACTTACAATATATAGAACACGATCCATGATGATCCTCCAATACTTATGTTTTAGCCGAATCGTACAAAACAATGACCGAAATCATATAATTATTTTTAATAATATTTGTTATGATCGTATCAATAAATCCGAAAGTTCGCAACCTGACTGGCCATCTCGTTCGGAAATAAAGCGGATTATTAATAATAATGGTATTTTTATTGCTATTTTTGAGCCTAAACGTTAAATTTATTACTTTTAATGATACTTTATTTGGAAAAAAGAGAATTTCCATTTGAACCGTGAATTATACAATGGGTGAAGATGGGATTCTGCGGATTACTAACCAACTAAAATTAGGGGTGGAATAGAGTAATGAATAAAAAAGTTCTTTCTTTGTTGTTATTAATGGTGATGGTTCTGGTCACAGCATGTGGGAATAACACGTCCAATAACGGTTCTTCTGCGAATACTGGATCAAACGCTGCTGAGGGTGGAGAAACAGGTGCAGGGGATAAACTCAAGGTTGTATTGCTGATTCCGGGGACACTTGGGGATAAATCATTTTTTGATTCCGCTAATAACGGCTTGCAAAAGGTTAAGGATGAACTTGGTGCAGAAACAAAGGTTGTTGAAATGGGCGTTGATAAAACGAAATGGGAGCCTACATTTAACGATATCGCTTCCGAGGATTGGGATGTAATTATTTCTGGCGGTTCTGAAATTACAGAGATGTTTAATGCAACGGCAGAATTGTATCCAGACAAAAAATTCATTAATTATGATACCGACATCGATGAAGCACCAGATAACATGTACAACATGTCTTATGCGACAAATGAAGTATCTTTCTTGGCAGGTGCAGTAGCAGCATTAGCTACACAATCGGATATGCCGAATGCTACCCCTGAGAATGTGATTGGGTTTGTGGGCGGTATGGATATTCCGGGGATTAATGCTTTCTTGGTCGGTTACATTCAAGGTGCCCAGTACGTTGATCCTGATGTAAAAGTGGCTGTGTCGTACGCTGGTGATTTTGTTAACCCGGCAAAAGGTAAGGAGCTGTCTCTAATTCAATATAACTCCGGTGTAGATGTTATTTTTAACGTGGCTGGGGGTACAGGTCTTGGGATCTTTGACGCAGCTAAAGAGAAGAAAAAATATGCAATCGGTGTAGACTCCGATCAGGCAATGTTGATTAACGATACGGATAGTGAAAAAGCAAATCTAATCGTTACTTCATCTATTAAAAAGATTGATACGGCTATTCTAGGTGCAGTGAAGAGATTGCAAGAGGGTACGCTAGAAATGGGCAAACGTGATGTATTGAGCTTTGTAGATGATGGTGTAGGTATTGCTGAGAATGATATTTATAAAAATGTATTCCCGGCTGATCTTCAGGCCAAGGTTGAAGAAGTGAAGCAAAAGCTGATCAATAAAGAAATTAAAGTGGATAATGCGATGGGGATGGAAACCGCAGAGGTAGAAACTATTCGTAACGCAGTTAAGCCTTAAGCTTTATATCTTAAGATCAGCTCTATAGAGATAAACCTACAGTTGGAGATTCTTCTAGTCAGGGGAATTCCAGCTGTATATTTTTGCAGACCTCCAAGTTGAAAGGCGTTGAGACCTATGTACACAGCTCTGCTGGAAATGCGGGGAATTACCAAGGTATATCCCAATGGCGTCGTTGCAAATAAAGACGTGCATTTTTCTTTACGTGAGGGAGAAATACATGCGATTGCAGGTGAGAACGGTGCAGGTAAATCGACTTTAATGAAGATTATGTTCGGCATGGAAGAGCCAAGTGAAGGCGAGATCTATATCAAGGGTGAAAAAGTAAAGCTGCAATCCGCTCAGGACGCCATTGATAGAGGCATCGGCATGGTCCACCAGCATTTCATGTTGGTACCTTCTTTTACGGTGGCAGAGAATATGGTGCTGGGTATGGAGCCGCGCAGAGGAGTTGGCATTAATTATGCCGAGGCTGTGCGCATGACGGAAGAGACCGCAAGGAAATACAATCTGGCCGTGGATCCAAAGGCAAAAGTAGAGGATCTTACAGTTGGGATGAAGCAAAAGGTTGAGATTCTTAAGGCGCTGCTGCGTGGTGCTAAAATTCTGGTGCTTGATGAGCCAACTGCGGTGTTGACTCCACAGGAAACAGAGGAATTGTTCCGCGAGCTTAAGCAATTAAGGGAACAGGGCCATACGATAGTTTTTATTTCGCACAAATTAAAGGAAGTCAAAGCGATTTGCGACAGAATTACGATTATGCGCAGCGGCCGTAGTGAAGGTGTTTTTCAAACACAGGATGTGACAGAACAGGAAATCTCGCGGTTAATGGTCGGCAGAGATGTCGTGCTGAAATATGACAAAGAGATTCTGGCTGTTAGTGAGCCAGTACTAACGGTGCAGGGACTCGGTGTGAATGATGCAGATGGCAAAGCATTATTGTCGGATATCAATTTTGCGGTACGTGGTGGGCAGATCGTTGGGATTGCTGGTGTAGAAGGCAACGGGCAGACACAGCTCATTGAAGCTCTTACAGGTAGCTTGAGAGGTGTCTCAAGTCAGGGTTCTGTACTAGTGAAGGGAAAGGATATCCGTGAATCGGATATTTTGGATATTCGTAAGCTAGGCGTTTCCTATATACCGGAGGATCGGATGCGGCAAGGGATCGCTAGTGAAGCAAGCATAGCTGATAATCTGCTATCTACTCAGTATCGTACAAAAGCAATGAATAAAGGTCTTTTTTTGAATGGCTCACGAATTGCCAAGCTAGCAGTATCCCTTGTAGAGGAATTTAAAGTCCGCTGTTCAGGACCTTCTCAGCCCATAGGAATGTTGTCAGGCGGTAATATGCAGAAGGTGGTCGTAGCTAGAGAGTGTTCGACTGAACCGCAGCTGCTTATTGCAGAACAGCCGACACGGGGTGTGGATATAGGCGCAGCCCAGTTCATACATCAAAAGTTGTTGGAATTACGTTCAGACGATTGCGCGATTTTGCTAGTGTCGGCAGATTTGAATGAGATCTTGGAGATCAGCGATAGTCTGTTAGTAATGTACGAGGGTAAGATTGTTGCCTTTTTTGAGGAGCCATCTAAGGTTAGTGAGGAAGAATTAGGTCTTTATATGCTGGGGATTCATCGACAGGACGAGGAGCACATCGGGAGGGCCGTAAATCATGTTTAAAGTTAAATATTTTGAGTACATTCGGACATCGGCGGTAATCGTTATTGCACTCGCTATTGCCTTTCTGATCATCTCCTTGGTCAGTAATCAGCCTGTGAAGACGATTGGTATATTCCTATTAGAGCCGTTATCCAGTAAAGGTCATATTGGTAATGTGATTGAGATGGCGATTCCGCTCATGTTCACTGGGTTGGCAGTATCCTTGTTGTTTCGAGCCAATATGTTCAACCTGGGAGCTGAAGGGATTTTCTATTTCTCCGGTGTTGTAACTTCCGTATTGGCTATTCATTTAACGTTGGACGGCTGGCTGCATCCGATGGTAGCTATTGCTGCAGGTTCAATTGTAGGAGCATTGCTCTCGGCAATACCTGGTATTCTGAAGGCAAAATGGAATGCTAATGAGTTGGTTACATCCTTAATGTTCAATAATATTTTGTTCGGAGTAGGGCTATACCTACTGAACTATCATCTGCGTGATGCTAAAGCTTTTGCCAATGTATCCTACAAATTCGAGAAAACGGCACTGCTGAGTAAAATGGTCTCGGGCACCCGTATTCATACCGGTCTTATTATCGTTATAGTGCTTATTATTGCAGCTCATCTATTCCTATACAAAACGAAATGGGGATATGAGCTGCGCATGACAGGCATCAACCGGGACTTTGCCCGTTATTCCGGTATGAAGACAGCCAAGGTTATTATTCTCGTTCACTTGATTGCAGGTTTTATGGCAGGTATGGGGGGCTCCGTAGAAGTGCTGGGGATGTATAACCGTTTCCAATGGACGTCACTGCCTGGTTATGGTTTGGATGGTGCCCTTGTAGCGATGTTAGCCAAAAATAATCCGCTGTCCGTAATCGGCTCTGCATTATTCCTAGCGTACATTCGAATTGGGGCTGACATGATGGCGCGTCTGTCTGATGTACCTTCAGAGATGATCTCAATCATACAGGCAATTATCATTCTTCTGATTTCGGCTGAGCAATTTCTGAAATTCTGGAAAAATCGGATGCTCTTGAAGGAGGCGAAGGAAGCGTGAATAGTTTGTTTGATGTGATTTTTACAACTGACTTTGCGTTCTCTGTCCTTCGCGTGACGACTCCGATTCTGTTTGCCGCGCTCGGCGCACTCATCTCCAACCGTGCAGGGATCATTAACATTGGGATGGAGGGCATCATGCTTGTTGCCGCTTTAGCGGGTGTCATCATAAGCAGCTATACACATAGCGCATGGGTAGGTCTGCTTGGGGCGGTGCTGTCTGGAACATTGATCGCTGGAATATTAGCTTTTTTCACCCTGAAATTCAAAACACATATCATTCTCGGGGGTGTGGCCATTAATATGTTCGCTTCGGGAGGCACTGTGTTTATCCTCTATCTGCTTAGTGGCGACAAGGGTTCTTCCACTTCGCTGGCGAGTAAAGTTCTGCCTAGTGTCCAGATTCCTTTGTTGAAGGATATCCCGGTGCTTGGACCTATTTTATCGGGGCATCACATTCTGACGTATGTTTCTATATTGGCTGTGTTTGTTGTCTACTATCTATTAAACCGTACACCGCTTGGACTGCGCATTCGTTCAGTGGGTGAAAATCCACATGCGGCTCAATCCGTGGGTGTAAGTGTTGTAAAAATACAGTATATGGCTTTGCTGCTTAGCGGATTTTTTGCCGGTTTAGGCGGTGCTTATATGTCGATGGGGTATTTGTCACTGTTTACCCGCGATATGATCGCTGGCCGGGGCTGGATTGCCATTGCCGCTGAGTCGATGGGAAGAAGTACGACCGTAGGCACGGCGCTGACCTCTTTATTATTTGGTACTGCAGATGCATTGTCGAATGCGCTACAGGTGTTGAAGATTCCTGCGGAGCTAATCGCCACTCTTCCTTATGTAGCCACAGTAATTGGACTTGTGATCTACGCAGTATCTGAGACACGAAAAAAGAATAAAAAACTTAAAAGCCCGCTAGTTAAATAGCGATTGAAATGATTGATACACAGACAAGGAGTGAGTAACTATGCCAACACCTATTATTATTGACTGCGATCCAGGGCATGATGACGCAATAGCGATACTGCTTGCCATAGCAAATTCGGAGAAGTTAGATCTGCGCGGGATTACAACGGTTGGTGGAAACCAAATTTTAGATAAAATCACGGAAAACGCCCTGAAGGTGATCAGCTTCGTGAATGCTGACATTCCTGTAGCTAAAGGGGCTGCTGGCCCACTGTTCGGCAAGCTTGTTACAGGTGAGGAAGCGCATGGAGAATCGGGCATGGATGGGCCGCTTTTGCCTCCAAGTAAATTCCGCCCTGTAGAGCAGGGTGCTGTGGAGTTTATGCTGAATATCATCCGTTCTTCAGAGGAGAAGATTACGCTCGTGCCGATGGCTCCTTTAACAAATATCGCACTGCTAATCACGGCTTATCCAGAGATTAAAGACAGAATTGAAAAAATCTCACTGATGGGGGGAGGTATCTCTTATGGGAATGTCACCTCTACTGCGGAGTTTAATATCTATGTAGATCCTGAAGCAGCCCGTATTGTGTTTGAGTCGGGGATTCCGATCACAATGAGTGGTCTGGATGTGACCGATAAGGCTGCTATTTTTGAAGATGAGATCCTAGCATTGAAAGAGCGGGGACCAGTGTCTACAATGGTCGGAGAATTGCTGGATTTCTATTCGATTTACGGTAAAAAAATGGGCTATGTCGGCAGTGCGCTGCATGATCCATGTGCTGTTGCCTGGCTGCTGCATCCGGAACTATTTGAATCTGAGCATCTATATGTAACGGTGGAGACAGAAGGCAAGCTGACGCGGGGAATGACAGTTGCAGACAGACGGAAGAAGACGGATCGTCCAGCGAATGTGCAAGTATTGGTGGGTGTTGACCGGGAAGCATTTATGAAGCTGATCTTTGATTCACTGGAAAAGCTTGATCAAGAGCTGCTGCTAGCGGCTGAAGGGAAGTAGCCTATGGCAGGATGGGAGAGACTTCAAGAGACCGTGCAGTTTGAAATTGCTCAGCGTGGAGAAGAAGGTTGCCTGATTGAGGGTTTTGCGGATAAGCTAGCGGCTGCTGGTGACGATGAGCTCAAGCTGATGCAGGTATACAATGAGCTAATGGAGCTTACGATCAGTGAGGATTTTCCGTATCAAGAGCCATCCTCTCTGGAGGAGATTCGTCATCTACGTCCAGAAGGCCCACGTAAGCTTGAGGCGGACTGGAGCGAAGCGGAATGGAGAGATAAGTTCTATGGAGCCTGGCTCGGTAGAAGTGTCGGCTGCGCACTCGGGAAACCGCTGGAGTATTGGGACTATCTCTATGGGAAAGATGGCCGTCCGGGCTGGGAGAATATTGAGCTATGGTTTCAGGGTGCGGACGCCTGGCCAATTACTGGCTATACGCCTGGGCATTCACGGGCAGAGGCTGAATATGGTCTTGGCTTAAGTGAATGGACACATGCGAGTACCCGCGAGACGATCAAGTATATGGAAAGCGATGACGATATTCGCTACACTGTCCTGGGTCTTATGCTGCTGGAGCAGAAGGGTCTGAACTGGGATTCTTGGGATATCGGAAAGCTGTGGCATACACATTTAACATATAGTCAGGTGTGCACGGCGGAGACACAGTCATATATGAATTTTGCGCAGGAGACCTCTCATCTGCATGGCGAGAAACCTGCGGATTGGCTGGTGCGGCAGGAAAGAGTGCGGATGCACTTAAATCCTTACCGCGAGTGGATTGGTGCCGCTATACGCGCAGATGGACTGGCTTATGGCGCAGCAGGTTATCCTGAGCTTGCGGCAGAATTAGGCTGGCGCGATGCTTCATTTTCACATGTGAAAAATGGCATCTATGGTGAGATGTTTAATGCGGCGATGATATCGGCAGCTTTTGCAGAGAAGGATAATGAACGGATCCTAGAGATTGGCCTTAGCGAGATTCCGCGTACCAGTCGTCTGGCCAGTGATGTTTTGCGGGGGATAGATATTGCGCAGAAGGCCAAAAGCGAGCAGGAGTTGGTTCGTAACATTTGGGATACTTTTAGCCACTATGATGCGGTTCATACAAATAATAATGCTGCTCTTGTGGCTGCATCGCTTGTTTATGGCGGGAATGATTTTGAAAAAACAGTTGTCACTTCCGTATATGGTGGGATGGATACAGACTGTAACGGGGCTACTGTGGGCTCAATTATGGGTGCGAAGCTTGGAGCAAGTAAGTTGCCGGCTTCATGGATCGAACCGCTTCACGATACGTTATATGCCGATCTGCCCGGATTTCATCCGATAGCGATTTCGGAATGTGCGGAACGCAGCTACCAAGTGTTCTTGAAGATTCGCAGAGAGCTTGGCGAAAAGGCATAAAAGATTTAGCGAGTATGGGACTCGATAGATCAGGGATTCAGGGATTACTATATGAATTATGGGATGTCTTAAGCTATTGGCTTAGACATCCTTTTTTGCGTAACAGCAGGTCTTTAATCACACTCCAACGAACCAAATGTAGCTTTAACAGCATTTCATACACTTAAAAAAACCAAATATGGCTATATTAACAGTGGAGCGTTTAGTGGTGGGGCAATAGGAGAATCATGATTTCAAGAGGGAAGGATTATCTTTGCTAACCCTTTTTATTTTATTAATAAATGTGTAAAAAGAGCCCGGTATAAAGGGTTTTTAGGTTTTCATCAACCTTCCTGGTATATCATTTAAAGAAAAATGATGACACAGCAGAAGAAATGTCTTATTATTTAAGGAGATTTTTAATAAAACAGATTTTAGAAAATTGTAATACAATGTCTCACTTGATGGAGGTTCATTATATAAGGGAAAGGAAGGGGGAGCTTCTAATACTGTCGCTGAGTCGGGTAAGTAAAGGGTTCAAGCTGAAGGAAGGCATCTATCAGGCTGTAGATGAGGTATCGCTGGAGGTAAAGCAGGGATCCATTCATGGGATCATTGGTGAGAGTGGTGCGGGGAAATCTACGCTGCTGCGACTGATGAATCTTCTGGAACAGCCGGATGAGGGAACGGTTACCGTAGATGGCCACAACCTGACCGAAATGCCTAGTAAAGCACTGCGTAAAGCAAGGCAAAAGATTGGAATGATCTTTCAACAATTTAATCTTGTTTATAACGTCACAGTAGAGCGGAATGTTTCGATCCCGCTGGAGCTGGCAGATGTCCCAAAGCATGAACGAATGAAGCGTGTGAAGGAGTGTCTGGATTTTGTTGGACTGGCAGATAAGGCAAAACAATATCCGGCACAGCTCAGCGGAGGACAACGTCAGCGTGTTGCGATTGCCCGCGCACTAGCGAACAGTCCGGGAATATTACTGTGTGACGAGCCAACGTCCTCCCTGGACCCAGGAACCACTACAGATATCTTGAACGTGCTGAAGCATGTGAATTCAAGTCTTGGAGTAACGGTTGTCATTGTTACGCATGAGATGGATGTTGTCAAAAGCATATGTACTCATGTATCGGTGATGGAAAAAGGGCGCATTGTAGATTCGTTCTCTCGTGAAGACGGTGAATTCCGTCCAGCAGCAGCCAGTACCGGGACATACCGCTATCAGATTCTTGGTAAAGCGGGGGAAGATCATGTTTGATAGTGTACTTCAATATCAGGCACAGATGTGGGATTCGATTGGTGAAACCTTTGTGATGGTTGGTATTTCTGTTGGAGCGGCCGTGCTGCTGGGGCTTCCACTGGGTACCTTGTTGTTTTTTTTCCGAAAAGGGCAGCTTTATGAGAATACAACGTTGTCTCTGGTGCTCAACAGTATCGTTAATATTATCCGCTCGTTTCCGTTCCTGCTGCTGGTCGTTGCGCTAATTCCAGTCACTCGTTTCCTGGTCGGGACCGCCATTGGGACGATTGCAGCAGCGGTTCCATTATCTATAATCGCTATTGCCTATTATGCTCGGTTAGTGGAACAGTCGTTGCTGGAGGTTCCTAAAGGGGTCATTGAAGCCGCATTATCGATGGGAGCCTCGAAGCTGGGCTTGATCTTTAAATTTCTGTATGTGGAAGCTCGTTCGGGTCTAGTCCTTGGACTTACTACTTCTACAATTAGCTTTATCTCCTTCTCGACCGTGATGGGAGTTGTTGGTGGGGGAGGGGTTGGTGATTTCGCTATCCGTTATGGTTATCAGCGTTTTGAGACGGAAGTGATGATCTATGCCATTCTAGTGATGATTGTATTAGTCCAATTGGTTCAGTTCACCGGGGGGACTATCGCAAGGCTGTTGGATAAGCGGTAATACAAAATAGTTCAATATATAAACTGGGGGTTAGTAGTACTAATGAAAAAATCAATGATACTTGTGCTTACATTAATGGTATTGGTCGTAGCGGGTTGTGGCTCTAATAAAGCAGCCGAGAACAATGCTGCAAAAGGTAGTAATGATGAGTTAACCAAATTAAAGATCGCTACACTGATCCCACCTATGACAGAAATTCTGGATATTGTGAAGCCGCTCCTGAAGGAAGATGGCATTGATCTGGAGATCGTTGTTCTCTCTGATAATGTGCAGCCTAATGAGGCGTTGGCTAATAAAGAAGTAGACGCTAACTTTTTCCAGCACGTTCCTTATATGAAGCAATATAATGAAAGCAAAGGCTCTAATCTGGTAGAGGTACAGCCTGTTTATGACGCTATTTATGGCGGATACTCCAAACGTTATAAGACTATAGCTGATCTTCCTGAAGGGGCTACGCTTGTAATGGCTAATGATCCATCTAACATCGGCCGTTCATTGCAAATGTTCGCTGCAGCTGATCTTATTAAGCTAAAAGAAGGCGTAGGCATTCAAGCCACACAAGCAGACATTACTGAAAATCCAAAGAAATTCAAGTTTGAAGAAGTCGATCTCCTAATGCTGGCCCGTATGCTTGATGATGGCGATCTGGTAGCCATGACTCCGGCTTATGCGAGCCCACTAGGATTGACACCGAAGAAAGATGCACTGATTACGGAAGGCGAAGATTCCGAATTCACAATTACTTTGGTGGCACGTGAAGATAACAAGGACTCTGACGCCATTCAAAAGCTGGCTAAACGGATCAGCGGTCCTGAAGTGAAAAAGTTCCTTGAGGATAATTACGCGGATATTGCGTTGCCTGCGTTTAAATAAGCTGAATATGGATCTATAAAAAAGGGCAGCCCGGCGATATTTACCGGGCTGCCCTTTTTGTAATAGGAGTATTTAGGTGTGTCTTACATTACTCGGCTTCTCTCAGCCGTTCCACAATGGATGCTTGGGATAACGTTTTATAGGCTCTCAGTGTCACTGTGTAAGCGAGAATTAACAAAATAGGAACGGTGAGGATAAACGGCAGCCAACTCATCTGAAATACCATAAAGGCCATATTTTCCGTGATGCTTTTGGAAAGGTTATAGGTCAGCAATACACCTAATGTTGAGGTTATGAGGACGGTTAGCAAAACGGTGTAGAATCCTTCAAGGATCAGCATACGTTTTAGCTGCTTTTTGGTCATGCCAATACTCTCCAGCATGGCAAGTTCATTCCGGCGGGAGACTACCCCGGTGAGTACAGTGTTGATATAATTCAGCACCCCAATTAGAGCAATGACCAGGCTAAGCCCATACCCGACGGTTTGAAAAATGCGAATGAATCCACCGAGCTCATCCTTGTAATCCTCTCTTGATTTTAAAGTTAATTCATCCGTCGAATCTGTTAATGCTTTGACCACTTGTTCTACCTGGTCCAGCTTAGTCGGATCGACATGTAATGTGGCTGAAACGATATTGGCTGGATCTGTACCCTTCGGCATTTCCTTCTGCAGCTCCGAAGCAGGGAGGAAGATGTTGTAACCTAACATAGAGTAAGATTTTGTTGTGGCAGCATATACTGCATCATGTTTTACTACTGCCATCACTTCATAAGATTTATCCGACTTCTCGAAAGTGACTGTATCTCCAGGATGATAATAGGTGCGGTAGCTATCTTCTTCTATAAACATGGCCTCAGATATGACCGCATATTTTCCTGAAGCAAACTTCTGCCTGTTAAACTCCCCTTCAATAATATCCTTGTCCACAAGATCATACCAGCCCGGATCTAATCCATATAAATGATTGTAGACCATCCCCACCTTATCTAAAGTGGAGAGAAGATAAGGATGTGGGTCAGCAGCTGCCATTGGCTCCAAAATAGCCCGGACAGCATCATCGACAGGAGATGGAACATATCTGTGGTAAACCTTATCAACAGTTTCTACACCGTCAATTTTACTTAGATTGTTGGCGAATTCCTCTGAAAGCTTATATGGATCACCGTCTCGAGGCCCTGTAATACTGACTAGCACTTCATTCTGAACCACAAAATCACCGGAGATAAAGGCACGCAGATATTTATTCACATCCAGTGAGGAGATTACTGTGAAAATGGTACTGAACAAGATGATACTCAAGGAGAGTGAAGAGAGCATCAGGATCAGCTTCTTTTTGCTTCTGAACAGGTTGGAGAACGCCATGTTGTGAAGTTTTGCACCATGTTTTGATTTTTTGGCATTCCGTTTTCCACCGCTGCTGACTCCGGCAAATTTTACAGCCTCTACCGGCGAGGTTCGCGAAGCCATCCGGCCCGGTTTGCTTGCGGCGATCCATACTGTCATAAACGAGAATGCTGCTGCACCAATAAATATCCACGGGCTAGCAGAATAGACATTATCAGTAGAGCCGTTTAAAAATGAGGAGGCCATAGGGAGAATCAGCAGACCTAGCAGATACCCGAACCCCAATCCAAAAGGCAATGCGACGAGATAAAGTGAGCGGGCCTGAATGGAGATGATCTTTTTCAGTTGTCGGGGTGTGGTACCGATGGTCTTTAGCAGCCCGTAAAATTTGACATCCCGCACGACGGAAATAAAAAAGATATTGTAGATTAGTAAATAGCCGCTCAGCATGGTGATAAGAATGACAACTGCATAAGGAATGATATTCATTAGATTATCGGAGAGAGAAACACTCGTATAAGCCGGATTGACACCATAAGGTACATCCAGGCCGGTGTCCGTCAAAATCTTTTGTACCTTCTGTTCAATATTATAAGAATTATTAAACATCACCCCTAGACCTGCGGTGTTCACATAAGAACCCGTTGCCTCAGAGATGTCCGGGTCAATATGGGAAATGTTCTTCTGTGTAAATGCTTCGGATACAAAAGCCAATCCTGACATCGCCAAATTTTGATCGGTTTCGTAATATCCGGAGAGCTTAAAGTCTTGGCTTATGACTTTTTCACCAATGTCTATATCCAGCTTCACAGTCTGGCCTAACTCATGTTTTGCTCCTAGCAAGTCAAGCGCCCAAGTATTTAGGACGATTTCATTCTCTTGGGAGGGCAGTCCGCCAGCTATAAAGTTGATAAATCCATGTTTGGCATAATTCTCGTCAATTCGAAGGACCTCTACCCGGTGATTCTTGAACAGACTGGTGCTTATATCGCCAACCTTAAGGAAGACGCCATATTCTTTGATGGATGGTTGATTCTTCAGCTTCTCCAACTCGGCAGGATTCAGATATTTGAAGCTTCCATGATAATCGCTGCCGGTAGTCTGCATTTGTGCGCGTTGCATCGATTTGTTAATACTGAGCGCCAAGGTAAACACGCTGGTGATCAAAAGCGTAGTCAGTACGATGGCACAGATGATAGTGAAATTGCGAGCACGGTTGGCTTTGAGGCTTTTTTTGGCTAAAGTAGCAATGGTCTTATGGTTATTCGTGCTGATCATGGCTGGCTCACTCCGGAGCTACGGAGTTGTCCAGTGAAAATGACGCCATCTTCAATACGGATAATACGGTCAGCAGTTTGAGCAATTTGTTCATTGTGTGTGATCATCACAATGGTTTGGTTGAATTTTTCACTCATCTGTTTAAGTAAAATCAGCACTTCTTGGCTTGTTTTGCTGTCCAGATTACCTGTAGGTTCATCTGCTAAGATGATTGAAGGTTTGGTCGCCAATGCTCTGGCTATTGCCACCCGTTGCTGCTGTCCGCCAGACAGATTAGAAGGTAGAGTATTCATCTTTTCCTGCAAGCCTAAAGTGCGGATGATTAGATCAAGATAAGTTTCGTCAATTTTGCCACCGTCCAGTTCAATAGGCAGCACAATATTCTCCCGCACATTTAGTATGGGTACCAAATTGTAGTTCTGAAAAACAAACCCCACCGATCTGCGCCGAAAAATGGTCAGCTTCTCATCACTCATCGCAAAAATATCATTCCCGTCCACGTAAACCTTGCCCTCTGTTGCCCGATCTAATCCACCAAGCATATGAAGAAGGGTGCTTTTGCCGCTGCCGCTAGTGCCGACAATGGCGACAAACTCCCCTTTATCCACTGACAGTGATATACCGTCCAAAGCCTTAACGCTTGCGCCAACCTTTCCATAGTGTTTTTTTAAATTTTCAGTCTGTAGAATCGGCATAACTCTTCCCCTCCAATGAGATCTGTTTGTCCATGATTTAAGGGTAGCAAATCAATCTGACAGGAGAGTGTCTGAATTCTGACCATAATGACACATTCTATTTCAGCGCTGGGGCAGGTAAACAGAGAAAGTTGTACCTTTTCCAGTTTCAGAAATGACGTTGATATGGCCGCCTTGCGCCGTGATAATCTCTCTGGATAAAAACAACCCGATGCCGACCCCCTCGAATTCACGCGCTTGCTTTCCTCGGTAAAACCGCTTAAAGATGTGAGGGATTTCTTCGCTGGAGATTCCAAGTCCAGTATCGGTAAGGTGGAGACAGGTGAACATCTCGTTGCTTTCAGCAAGAACGGAAATTTGTCCGTTATGCGGTGTGTACTTCACAGCATTCTCGAGCAGGTTGAATAGTGCTTCACTTGTCCATTTGACATCGTGGCAGGCTAAGATGTGTGTCCCGCAGTCAATATTGATCGTAATTTGTTTGTTTTCCGCTTGTGCATAAATCTGGGATAAAGCCTGCGTCAGAGTTTGTATGAGCGGTTTCGCCTCAATCTGCTGTAGGGAGATCATTCCTGTTTCCAAACGTGATAATTTGATTAGAGACTGAATCAGCCAATCCAACTTATCTGACTGCGCTTTAATATGCTGTATGTAGTGCCGGACATTCTCATTTAGTCCGGGCATCTCTTCGAGCAACTGACTGAATACCATGATATTAGAGAGGGGGGTCTTGGTTTGATGGGAGATATCCGAGATCAGCTCTTTTATTTTGTTTTTCTCTGTTTGGATATTTCGTTCATTCGCCTTAGCCATCCCTATATACCGCTTTAGTTTATGTTCCATCGAAGACAGAGCGGTTTCTTCATAGTTAGTGAGTGGCGGCAGGTCATGTATAGCCCGTTCAATCGCAGTATCCAAGGTCTGTATATAGATTGCGATCTGGCGGTTCCATAACCAGACCCATACGGCTCCTGTCGCTAATATACAGATGATAAATAGAGAAGTCAGTTGGAGCAGAGTGGGGTCGAACCCGTACAGAAACATTATACTGCCGATAAAACAGGCCACTAGTATAAGGATGATCAGTAAAAAGAGCCTATGAATTTGCTTGAAATTAGCAGGTGGGCTATTGGTTTTCATGGTTTTTGCCCTTCAGTCCACATGTATCCAAGTCCGTAAATGGTCTTGATATATCTGGGTGCTGCCGGGTCATCCTCAAGTTTAGCACGCAGCCGTTTGATGGCTACTGTCAATGCGTTTTCATCCACAAATTCGGCATCCTTGCTCCAGATCTTGTCTATCAGCTGTTCTCGGGTCAAAATATTGCCCGTATTCGTCACCAGCAGCCGCAGCAGTTTTTGCTCAGTTTTGCTCAGCTGGAGCGATTGTTTATTTTTGCTGTACTCCAGTTTCTCAAAATCGAGTTCTAAGGGACCCAATGTTATTTTTCCAGTCCCTAGTGATTCCGTTCTTCTGAGCACTGCCATTACTCTGGCGCGAAGCACCATTAGGCTGAATGGTTTAGTGATATAGTCATCGCCCCCCAATGCAAAACCGGTGATAATGTCGGACTCCATATCATTGGCGGTTAGGAAAATAATGGGTACGCGTGAGGTCTTGCGAAGTTGCTCGCAATAATCCAGTCCACTGCCGTCTGGCAGATTGATGTCCAGAATGATGAGATCAATAGGGTTAACTGCGAAAATATGCTCCGCCGCGGCAATATCGTAGGCTTGATGGATCATGACATTGTTTTGAGAAAGAGTGAGAGCGATCCCTTTATTTAAACTACGGTCGTCCTCAACGATCAGTATGTTCATAGTAATTCTCCTTTGTTTCTTATTTGATCATTATACATTCTCGGGATTTATTCGAAAGCGAGATTTTTATTTAGTAGACAGTTGAAAGTGGACTTTTCTTTATAATCTTTAAAAATGTTTTATTGTATATTAAATGTAATTTTCTAGAACAAATAGTTAGTATAGTCCTCAAAAAAAACATTGTAAACGAATTTTTTTATATAAAATAGTAAATTAATGGAATAAAGTGGATCTTGGAAAAAAATGTCGAAGTATACACTATTTATTCTAGTTATTGGTATTGCAAGAAATTTCACGACGGTATGACACATGAAGAATCAGATATTCTAAAGAAATAGAGGGGTTGTACATGAGTATATTAAAAGCTAACGACTTGAGAAAGTATTACGGTAGTGAACCAAACCCTGTCAAAGCGTTGGATGGCATAACAATGAGTGTGGAGCAAGGTGAATTTGTGGCTATCGTTGGGACTTCCGGCAGCGGTAAGTCTACGCTACTGCATATGCTCGGGGGCCTTGATAATCCTACCTCTGGCACCGTAGAAGTGAATGGGAAAGAACTGTCAAAGATGAACAGTGATCAGCTTACGATTTTTAGACGTAAAAATATCGGGTTCATTTTTCAAAATTATAATCTAATGCCGATACTTAATGTCTACGAGAATATCGTTCTGCCGATTGAACTTGATGGAAACAAGGTGGATAAGGAGTATGTGAACATCATTGTAAGGATGTTAGGACTGAAGGAGAAGCTGAATAATTTACCCAACAATTTGTCTGGGGGCCAACAACAGCGTGTAGCAATTGCAAGGGCTTTAGCGATGAAGCCCGCTATTATCCTTGCCGATGAGCCCACTGGAAATTTGGATAGTCAAACAAGTGAAGAGGTAATCAAGCTGCTGGAAATGACTAGTCACCAACTAAATCAAACAATCATTATGATTACACATAACAACGAAATTTCCTTGCGTGCTGATCGGATTCTCCGTATGGAGGATGGGAAAATCGTGGATTAGAGAGAGAAAAAATGTATAGAAATCATTCTTCATCCGTTGATCGGCATTGATGATAAAAAAACTGGAGGAGTATAACCGTACTGCAAGAACCCGATTAATTTAAGCGACTTTTCCAAAGGGAAGATAGCATTGGTAACTGATATTAATGGGAATGGCATTCCAATAGGTGTACAGATACCCTTTACGGTAATTGACAACAACAAGAGCTATAAGGTGAAAATTGGCGGTCAAATGACGTTTGAACGTGATGCTATGAATAGTGGTGCTGCTCCATGGCTAATTGTGTCAAATAATGTTATCAACAAATATCATTCTGATGCTGTGATTTACTCTATTAAGATTAATGCGCAAAAAGGAAAAGAACAGGATGTGTTGAATGAGGTTAAACTCCTTACAAGCGGAGACAGCAGCATTTCACGCACCTCAAAAATTGAACAGGCAAAAGCGTTTGCTGACTTAAAGCAGTCTTTTTCCAATCTTTCTATTGTTATCATTATCATTTTAAGCAGCATCGGTGTTTTGAATTTTATTAACACTATATTAGTAAGCATTGTATCCAGAAAACAGGAGTTTGCTGTTCTAGCATCTATTGGCGCGACGAAGAAGCAGATTAAATGGCTGATCACCTTTGAAGGAATCTGGTTTGCTCTAATTGCTTTTGTTCTTACATTAATAGTGGGTAGTGGCATTAGTTATCTGGTCTTTAATATATTGCATGAATATATAGGCTATGGAGTGTTTAGATATCCGGTTACCTCTTTAATCATATATTCGGGGGTTGTCTTGTTGATCTGTTCAATATTTCCTGGTTTGTTGTACAAATCTATTTCCCGTTCAAGTGTTATTGAACAGCTAAGACAAGCAGAATAATAATGCAAGGGAGGTGGGAACTTTGAAACACAATAGTGGAAAAACTATGGAAAAGTTGGCAAAGCGCTCTCTTAAATCTAGCAAAAATTATTTTGCTATTCTGGCAATAGCCTTGGCTGCGATTATGTTCACCAGTGTATTTACTATTGCAGGGAGTTTGTTAGAGTCAATGAAAGATAACAAGATGAGAATCGCAGGGAGCAATGCTCATGGTGGATTTCATCAAATGTCTATACCTGAGTATAAAAGAGTCTCTTCAGATTCAATGATTAAGGACATCTCCTATTCGGTTCTTATCGGTGATGCACAGGGGGCTGCCTTTTCTAAGTTACCTACAGAAGTGAGGTATGGTGAGGAAAAGTATGCAAAATGGGCGTATAGCTTACCACAGCTTGGAAACATGCCACAGCAAAAGAAGGACATAAGTGTAAGCACCTTGGTATTGGATGCGCTGGGTCTTCCCCATACATTAGGTCAATCCATTTCATTAACCTTCAAAACAGATAAAAAAACAATAACAGATACCTTTACCGTTTGTGGAATTTGGGATGGAAATCCGCTCTCTTGGCGTCAAAATATTTGGCTTTCTCGTGAATATGCAGATTTAATAGCTCCTGTGGCAACTGAACCATGGAACAACCGTCCCAATGTGTACTCAGGCTATATCAACAGTCAATTTTGGTTTTCGAATACGTGGGATATTGAAACGAAATCTGAACAACTTGCCAGCAGAAGTGATTTTGATGGTCAAATAACTGTTAACGCTTCTTATGATATTCTAGGATCTGAACCTCAAAATATACTTCTAGGTTTCCTTGTAATCACAGTGATTTCCTTAGCTGGATATTTGTTAATCTACAATATATTCTATATTTCAATTGCACAAGAAATTAAATCTTATGGTTTATTAAAAGTCATTGGGACAACCTCAAAACAAATCAAAAGAATGGTTCGTTATAAGGCAATATATCTTGCTTGTATCGGTATTCCTTTTGGACTAGTGATAGGTTGGACGATCGGTCGTTTTCTTGTTCCGGCTATTATCGATATTTTTGGTGAAGATATGCGCGTCGTAACAAGTGTACACCCGCTTATTTTTGCTATTGCCGCTATATTCAGCCTCTGCACAGTGTTATTAAGTTGCTTAGGGCCAGCAAAGGTTGCATCAAGGGTTTCTCCAATAGAAGCTCTAAGTTATGTTGAAGGAAAACAGGCGGGAGAACTAAGAAGAAAAAAGAAAAAAGCTCAACCAATAACATCCGTTCGTCTAGCAATGGCTAATTTAAAGAGGAACCCCCGAAAAGTGATCATCGTCACGCTTTCTTTTACACTTAGTTTGGTTATTCTTAATAGTACTTATGGTCTTGTGCATTCTTTTGATTTTAATAAGTTCATTGAGTTTCAGTCTGTTTCGGACTTTACGGTTGCTGATACTTCGATCATAAATAATTCGCCTCCATTTGATACTTCCGGTGTAAGCAATGAGTTCATAAAACAAGTAGAGTCATTGGACGGGCTTGAAAATAGCGGTAATGTTTATGTACTCCCTTTAACACAAAATTTAAGTGATCAGGCAATGTCTGCGCTGAAAAGAGAAGTCGGCTTGATGAATGAAAAGGACCAAGAGGAATTTCTGAGTTCTCAGGAAATGGTGAAACGGAGATCAATAGTGAATACATTTGGTTTCAGTGAGTGGCCGGCACAGATGATTCAAGTAAAGGAAGGAGCTTTGGATCAAAAACGCTGGGAGAACGGAGAGGGAATCTATGTTACTAACTGTAAGAAATTCCTAGATGGTACAAGCAGCATTTATCATCCGGGAGATAAAGTTAAAGTGAGTTTTGGAAACGGAAAGGAAAAGGAATATGAAGTGCTTGCCATTGTTGATTTTCCGGGAGCTATTCACTCAGTGGCATATTATGATATAGGATTAGAGTATTTGTTGCCTTCGGATGAACTGCTTGCCCATGCAGATTCTATGCTGCCAATGTATACAATCTTTAACGTAGATGATGAACATTTAACTCAGACAGAAAAATGGCTGGAGGACTATTGCTTACATACGGATACCGGATTGGATTTCTATTCGAAGAATACTTCTAGAGAAACCTTTCGTAGTTTAATCTTTATGTATGAGGTGGTAGGAGGTGCATTTTGTATTCTGCTAGGTGTTATTGGGATTCTGAATTTCATAAATTCCATGCAAACTTCTATTTTAACCAGAAAACGAGAAATTGCCATGCTGCAATCAATAGCCATGACGGATAAGCAGGTAAAAGAAATGCTTATCTCTGAGGGGGGCGGGTATGCCTTCCTAGGGCTGATGTTTTCGATTGTGCTAGGAAGCTTGGCAAATACTACCCTAGTACCCGCAATGGGAGCAGAACTTGATTATTTTACTTGGACTTTTACATTAACCCCTATTTTACTTAGTATAATCCCCTTTATGCTGATCTCTATTGTAGTACCCGTTTTGTGTTACCACAGCATATCTAAGAAGACTATTATTGAAAGATTACGGAGCGAGGTTTTTTGATAAAGAGCCGCATAGTTAACCCTAAAGGAAAGTTCAAAAGGGCATCACCTATATAGGGTGGTGTCCTTTTAATTTTTGATGGGTGCATTCCCATTTATATGTGCAAAGGTTGGTTATGAGCTACAACTAGCCCAACAGTGGTCTGTAGTCGTACAGCTACCTCGACTAAGGTCCAGTACGAAAAACCGTCGTTGGTCTGTTTTGAAAGTCTGCGATTTACCCTAGAATAAGGCTATAAGGTTAAGGACAACGAAAGGCGGTGAGAAAAAATGCAAAGAAGACAAGGAAACGGATTAGCGGTTGTACTGATTGTGATTGGTGCGGTTATGCTGCTCGGCATTGCGCTTCCTCTGATCCACGGAATGTTCAGATTACTTTTCCCGGTATTGCTGGTTGTTCTCGGGTACTACGGGATTAAGAGCGGACGCAAGATTATTGGTTGGGTACTGATGTTCATTGGTGTGATGTCCCTGATCGCGAAGCTTTCCTGGATCATTGGACCACTTCTAGGAGTGGCGTTGATCGTCTGGGGCGTATCAGCATTAAAGGGCAGAAGTAACAAGGGTACTTATTAAGAAGCAATGTACTTAAACAAGAAGCAGGGAGGGAGCAGGAGATCATGAGTGTTTTTCGTCGCATGAGGGATATTACTGTAGCTAATCTAAACGAACGTCTGGAGCAAAGCCAAGATCCCGTGAAACTAATTGATCAATTTCTACATTCAACCCGTGAGGAAATCAGTGAAGCTGAAAGGCTGTACCAGCAATATGCTTCCCACACGAAGCAATTGCAGCAGCAAGTGAACCAAGCAACTGCCATGAGAAACAAACGTGAAGAGCAGGCGTTGTTGGCACTGAAAGCAGGCGAGGATCATCTCGCGAAGCTGGCTTTACAAGAAAAGATCATTCACGAGGAAAAACTGGAGCAATATAGCGGGCTGCTAGAACAGAGCAAGCAATCCTTGTTTGAACTTGAAGCACAGCTGAATGAGCTGAAAATAGAGTATCAAACGGTGTACAGCAAACGTCAGTATTATTCGGCACGAATGGAGTCGCTGCGATTGCAGCAACGGATGAATCAAAGAGCCAGTGCTTATGGCAATGGTGGTGATGTTCCCAAAATGTTCGGACGTCTGGAAGATCAGATGTCGGATTGGGAATTAGAAGCAAAGAGCTTGCGTGATTTGCGGCGCATGGGACAGGAATATGCGGTGCAAGCGGGTGAGACCGTAGCGACCGTACTCGAAAGAGAAATGGCTCGCCTAAAGGAGAAACTGAACAATGGTGGAAAGGAGTAGCGCTATGAGTCGATTGTATCGTTCAACAAGAGATAAAGTGATGACGGGTCTTGCAGGTGGATTATCTGAGACACTCGGTATTGATTCCACGTTATTCCGGATTCTATTACTGGTCAGCATTCCGTTTACAGGTGGTGCGGTGATTCCGGTATACTTCATTGCAGCAATGGTCATTCCTAAGGAACCGACGCATTATAATCCATTTGGACCAGGGCCTGGGGCACCGGGTGGCCCATTCGGCGGACCCTACTCAGGCAGACCGGAACATGGACACGGACCACAAGCTACTGGCGGATATGGACCTTATGGACGCCAGCCAAATTACAATCCTAATTTTGAGAAGAACAACGCTTATTCCGCACCGGACTCCGGTTTGGATGCGATGATGAAGGATATTGAGAAGAAGGCTTTGCAAAAAGAAGTAGAAGAACTCAAACAAAAACTGTCTAAATATGAGAAAGGGGAATTGTAAATCATGGGAGTATTTCAAAGAATTAAAGATATGACAAAAGCGTCGGTAAATGACTTGTTGGATAAGGTAGAGGACCCAATCGTAATGCTTAACCAATATCTGCGCGATATGGAGGCTGAAATTCACGAAGCAGAAGTAACAGTTGCTAAACAAATGGCTAACGAACGCCGTATGAAGCAACGTGTGGAAGAAGCAGCAAAAATGTCTGCACAACGTGGATCACAAGCTGAACTGGCACTGAAAAATGGCCAAGAAGAAGTAACTCGCAAGCTGTTGGAAGAAAAAATCTACTTTGACCAAAAGCAAGTGGAGTACAGTGATCTTCACGCACAAGCTGAAGTACACGCTAAGGAATTAGTGCAACAACTGCATGACATGAAGGATGAGTTCTACAAGCTGCGCAACAAACGTAACGAGCTTGTATCCCGTGCTCAAATGGCTAAAGCTAAAAAACAAATGTCGCAAATCAGCAGCGTACATTCCATTGAAAGTGGCAGTGCATCACTCGGATTCCACCGGATGGAAGAGAAAATTATGCAGCTTGAGGCTGAAGCAGATGTAATGCGTGCACCTTACAGCCCATCCGCTGCTTATAGCAAACCCGTTGATGTTGAGAAGCAACTGAAAGTGGATGAGCAATTGGCACTACTGAAAAACAAGCTGAATGATACACCCGCGGCTCCTTCTCTAAACAAAAAAGAACAATAAATCCTGTTCCTAAAACTTGGACGGATATGATATGCTGGACAAGAAGAAGCCATACGGTATGGATCTCCATACCGATATGGCTTTTATAGCGGCTAGCTATAATATTTAACGGTGATAATATTCCTCATCATAGTGACGGATATCTAACCGATAGTATAAAATGAGTTTTGCTTCGCAAAACTTTTAGGAGGTGCGAAATGGATAAACGAAACCGTTTGATTGCCATCGGACTGATTGCTGTTGGCTGCATGATGATTTTTGGTAGATGGCTCGGCTTTTTCTCCATTGTCGCGCTTCTGTTCCTGCTGCTGGGAGTCTACCGTACGACATCAGGCAAAGTAAAGCAGGGCTATAAACTGCTCGGGATAGGTGCTGTATTGCTTTTGCTGGACCATTTGGTGCTCGTGCTGGGGATTTGTTTAATCTCACTTGGGATGTTTTTTACCAAATCCAAAAGAGTACAGCGTAAGGAAGGGTTTATGCAGAAGCAGAACTTTTCATCCAGATTTGACTGGGACCGCTCACCTTGGGTGATGCACAGCCTTAGCTCTTGGCATGTACTGGGTGAGGCCGATGTGGATCTTTCATTAGCTATGGCGGATCATAAGGAAACGGTCATGCTGTTTCAAGGGATTTTTGGCGATATGGACATTAACCTGTCCGATGATTACGGCGTGGAAATTGAAGCTTTTGTGCTCTTTGGGTCCATTGAATTCGGCAACCAGCGAGATACAGGGATGTTGAACCGTCTGAATTGGAAATCAGCTAATTATGACAGCAGTGAATACAAAGTGAAATTTAGTGTTTCTTATTTAATGGGAGATCTAGATGTACGATTATCCTGAAAAGCTTGATAGAGAAGGGAGAGTCCCCCGCATGGAAAAAAAGAACAAAAACATGATATCACGCAGCATGGGTGAGGGGGCTCTGTTCTCTTTGGTCATGCTGCTTGTGATAATGTATGTCATGTATACATATGGCTATTTGAAGTCTTTTGAAAGCTGGAAATTTGGCGTGCGGACAGCCGTCACTCTAATTCTTCTGCCTATGGGCTTTGGGATTGGTTATGGCTTTTATCAGAGCTTTCGTGTGAAGCGGCAGTTGGAACGTCTTAGGCAGACCCTCGTATTATGGGAAAAGGGGAATTTGACGCTGTCCATGCCGGATCTAGGTGATGATGAGCTGGGAAGGCTCGGAGAACAGCTTGGCCGGATTAGCGGCAAATGGGAGAATCAAGTGACGACGCTGCAGCGGTTGTCCACGAATAACGCGAAGCTTGCGGAGCAGGCGCGGGTATCTGCTATTATGGAGGAACGGCAGCGGCTTGCGCGTGAACTGCACGACGCTGTTTCCCAGCAGCTATTTGCAATCTCCATGACTGCCACGGCGGTAGGCCGGACCTTGGAGAAAGATTTCGATAAAGCCCAGCGGCAAATTGCGCTTATAGAAGAAATGTCTGCCGTAGCCCAATCGGAGATGAGGGCATTGCTGCTGCATTTGAGACCTGTTTATTTGGAAGGAAAGGGCCTCGAACAAGGTCTGCAGGAATTGATCAAGGAGCTTAAGATCAAGGTTCCAATCGAAATTGTATTTGAAATGGACCCTGATGTGCAGCTGTTAAAAGGGGTAGAGAATCACTTGTTCCGTATCGTCCAAGAGGCGATTTCTAATACACTTCGTCATGCGAAGGCAGAAAAAATGGAAATCCGGCTGCATAGACGGGGAGATACAGTTCGCTTGACGTTGCGTGATGATGGGATCGGCTTTGAGATGGACGACACCAAACAAGCTTCCTATGGTTTGTCGAACATGCAGGAGCGGATTAATGAAATCGGAGGCTCCATTCAGTTCATTACCGCTCCGGGTAAAGGGATGCGTATTGAGATTACCGTTCCGTTAGTCAATGAATAATAGGAGGAAAGAGTAACCATGGAGATGGAGGAAGCAATTAAAGTACTACTCGTAGATGATCATGAAATGGTACGGATCGGACTAGCAGCAGTTTTAGGTACCGAGGATGGAATTGAGGTCGTAGGTGAAGCTGGAAGTGGAGAAGAAGGCATTCGGCTGGCTCAGGAGTACAATCCCGATGTGGTCTTAATGGATCTCGTAATGGATGGGATGGATGGCATAGAAACGACTAAACAGCTGATGAAGCAGTACCCAGAGATCAAAGTTATTGTTCTTACAAGCTATTTGGACGATGAAAAGATGTATCCTGTTATTGAAGCGGGCGCTTTTAGTTACCTGCTGAAGACTTCGCGGGCTAGTGAAGTGGCGGATGCGATCCGCGCTGCGGCAAGAGGACAGTCTGTGCTTGAGTCACAGGTGGCCTCTAAAATGATGAACCGTTTTAGAAACAATGCAAAAGGAGAATCACCTGCTTATAAAGAGCTTACGGAGCGCGAGATGGAAGTATTACGCCTGTTGGCGCAAGGTAAATCCAATCAGGATATTGCCGATCAACTAATTATTGGAATCAAAACTGTGAAATTTCATGTGACGAATATTCTCGCGAAGCTGGGCGTGGAAGACCGGACCCAAGCAGCAATTTATGCATATAAAAATGGACTAGCTGAATAACAATAAAGGACTGAAGCCTCTGCTTCAGTCCTTTTTATTGTACAAGAAAGTGTGTTTTGGGGCTCCCGCAAAGTACTTGAGTACGCATCGAAGTATAAACCCTCACTTGGTGGGGATATTTCAGGTATAGAATCTCCTAATTCGAACATACTGTCTAGTAGATTGCTAGAGAGGTTCGAAGGGAGAATGACATATGCGGAAGATGAAGCTGAACAACGGAACAAAAAAAGGGACTTTTTTTATAATGATAATCGTGTGCTGCGCTGCGGCTCTGCTAGTTAATCTGCAAAGTGTTAAAGCGAATTCACCCGTTCTTGATGAGGGCGTTAACCAAGCTTCAACAGGAGCCGAACTGAATCATGCTCTTGTGAGTTTAATAGATCTCGGAAAAGAAACAACTGTTTCTGATTCGCCGCTGCGTTTAGTGTTAAAGTGGCAGGGAGAAAGCAGCGATTACGCGGGCCGGTCTGCCGAAGTTGCTAAGTTAAGCACAAGTCTCGGATTGAATGTACCGTCAGGTACTGAGGAAGATGGACATATGACGTATCGTACAGAAGCTGTAAAACCATATGAATCGCGGCTCTCCTTATTTTGGAGTGAGCTTAGCGAAGGCAACAGTTATGTGATTGTAACGTTAGAAACGGCTGATCTGCAAAATGAAGCCAGCTTTCAAGCGGCTGCTCGTGAAGTAAGTATGATTCTTGAACAGAACAAAATTAAGGCGGAATGGAATGTATCCCTTCAAGGAAGCGCGCAAGAACAGGGAGCACCTGAAAAAGTTCTAACACAGACGGAGTCATTGATGCATGACCGGTTTGAAGCTGTGACCGGAGGAGAAAGCTACAAGGATATCTCAACGGTTAGCCGTACGTATTCGATTCCTAATTTTGATCGCTTCGTGGTGAGTGGAAATCAGTCAGTTTCTGCCCAAATCGCAGTGCATCATGAAGATCAGAAGGGGACAAACCGCGTAACTATAGGCTTTCCTTTAATAACCATCGAATATTGACAATTTTCTCTTATATAAGCGCAGATATAGTTAATAATAAGAAATATTAATTGAAATTTGCGAAATCCCGAGAGTATTTGTCAGGAATGTGATAGCATCCTTTTTAGGAATATGCTAAAATGACATAACGTCGTTATTCACCTTATGTTAGTATCGACGCTGAGCATGTCAATAAACTATATTACATACAGAAAGATGAGGAGCCATGGCTGAAAATCAAACCCTTGATGCACTGCACACACCCGGTGCTGTCTTTTTTATCTTTGGGGCAACCGGAGACTTAGCCCGGCGTAAGCTTTTCCCGGCGATTTACAGCTTGTACCGTGAAGGTAAGCTGGCACAAGATTTTGCGGTAATTGGCGTGGCGCGGCGCCCGCGTACTCAGGAAGAATTTAGAAGTGATGTGAAGGAATCCATCCTTGAATTCTGCCGTTACAAAGCGGGAGAAGAAAGCGAATGGAATGAGTTTGTTCAGCATTTCGAATACAAATCTCTGGACATTAACAATATTGATGGTTTCCGCGAGCTAAGAGCACAAACTGAAGTTCTTGAAGAGAAATTCAGTATTCCGGGCAATCGGATGTTCTATCTTGCGCTGGCGCCTGAATTGTTCGGCAGTGTCTCCTTCAATCTTAAAGCTGGCGGGATGCTGGATAGTACGGGTTGGAATCGCCTCGTAATTGAGAAGCCTTTTGGTTATAATCTGGAGTCGGCTGAACAGCTGAACGAACAGATTCGTCAGGTCTTCAAAGAAGAGGAAATTTACCGGATTGACCACTATCTTGGTAAAGAAATGGTACAGAATATCGAAGTGATTCGTTTTGCTAATGCTTTTTTCGAACCGCTCTGGAATAATAAACATATTGCCAATATTCAAATTACACTTGGCGAAACCGTAGGTGTAGAAGAACGCGGTGGTTACTATGACCATGCGGGAGCCTTACGGGACATGGGCCAGAATCATATACTGCAACTGCTGACTATGATTGCTATGGAACCACCAAGCCGTCTGCTCGCAGAAGATATTCGTGATGAGAAAGTGAAGGTACTTCGTTCCCTTCGTCCTTATGCGACATCTGATGAGGTGCGTGAGAATGTCGTAAGAGCACAATATATTCAAGGCTTACACCAAGGCAAAACCCTTCCTGCTTACCGTCAGGAAGATAAGGTTGACCCTGAGTCGAATACAGAGACGTATTTTGCTGCCCGTGTATTTGTAGATAACTTCCGCTGGGCTGGAGTACCTTTCTACATCCGTACAGGTAAACGTCTCCCAGTGAAGACGACGGAAGTGGTAGTTGAGTTCAAAGGTATGCCAACCAACGTTTATTTGGGACAAAAGCATAAACTTGAGCCTAACCTCCTTGTAATCCGTGTGAACCCAATGGAAGGCATTTATGTAAAGATTAATGCCAAGAAACCGGGTTCAGAGTCTGAGATTCAACCGCTGGCTATGGACTTCTGTCAGAGCTGCCTGGTTGGAATCAATTCTCCGGAAGCATATGAGCGCTTGTTACATGATGCCGCACGCGGCGATTCCACTTATTTCACTCGTTGGGATGAGGTATCCTCGGCATGGTCATTCGTGGATCGTATTGCGAAAGCATGGAGCGAAGAGTCTAGCGACTTATCTTCTTATCCTGCCGGCTCTTGGGGTCCAGTGGAAGCAGATGAACTGCTTGCTAAAGAAGGTTTCCATTGGTGGCCTGTAAACGGCCAAGATGAAGATAATGTGGTTTGGCTGAAGAATAACTAAACCATGAGTTAATGCTATCTCCCTGCAGAGGATGCAGGGAGATTTTTTGTAATGCTAAGATCTAAAAGATTGGACTTCAGACGGTGTTTGGGGGATCTGGCACTGTTCTAATAACTGCACTTTGTACAATTAAAATCGCTTATCTCGTTGTGATTAGTCTTTTAGATGTATTTTCTGCAACTATAATCACCGGATAAGGCGGAAAAGCGTGCACAACTTATTTTTAATTGCATCAAATGCAACTAAAGGCTAATGAAAATGCTAATACTTCAAGTAAGTGTAGGAAATACATCTATTTTCTTGAGCGATGATATGTGGGGATCATAATCCAGACCATTTGGGAGATATTTTGCGGCACGCGCTTTTTAGTAGATAATGTCTGCCGGATTTTGATATACTTTAGAGGATGCTTTCACTTGAAGCGGACTGGAGCTAGACCTAAGAGCTATTCATTCAGAAATGAAGGGGTATGAACAATGAGCAGAGCACCGATTTGATGAACCCCAGTGTAATTGAAGCAGAAGCAGGAATTTTATATATGAAGGGATATGTGTAATGAACAAAGCAATAGATCAGAAGCTGCAAAAGGAAGTGGATAGACGCAGAACCTTTGCGATCATTTCCCACCCGGATGCGGGGAAAACAACTTTAACGGAGAAACTGCTGTTATTCGGTGGCGCGATCCGTCTGGCGGGAACGGTTAAGGCCCGTAAAGCGAATAAACATGCGACGAGTGACTGGATGGAAATTGAGAAGCAGCGGGGGATTTCTGTAACGTCTTCCGTGATGCAGTTTGATTATTTGAATCATCGCGTGAACATTTTGGATACACCGGGTCACCAAGACTTCAGTGAGGACACCTACCGTACCCTAACTGCAGCGGATAGTGCGGTCATGCTTATTGACGTGGCAAAAGGTGTGGAAGCTCAAACCACTAAACTGTTTCAGGTATGTGCTAAACGGGGTATTCCGATCTTTACCTTTATTAACAAGCTGGACCGTGAAGGACGTAGCCCGTTTGATCTGATGGAAGAGCTGGAGCAGGTTCTTGGTATTCGTTCTGTGCCAATGAACTGGCCGATCGGTAGTGGACGTGAGCTATGCGGCGTATATGACCGGATGAAAAATCAGGTAGAGCTATTCCAAGGTGACGATCATTCCGTAATCAAGGTTCAAAAGGTTGACGGATACCGTGATCCAATCATTCGTGAAATGGCTGGAGAGTATCTGCATGATCAACTGTGTCAGGATCTGGAGCTGCTGGATGTAGCAGGCGATGCTTTTGACTATGAAAAAGTATTAAGTGGTGAACTCACACCTGTGTTCTTTGGCAGTGCGATCAACAATTTTGGTGTACAGACTTTCCTCGATAATTTCTTGGATCTGGCACCGAAGCCTGAACCACGCCGCAGTACTATAGGGGTAGTAGAACCAACGAATGAGAAATTCACTGGTTATGTGTTCAAAATTCAAGCGAACATGAACCCGGCTCACCGTGACCGGATTGCTTTCCTGCGTATTGTGTCCGGGAAATTCGAACGGGGTATGAGCGTGAAGCATGTACGTGCCGGTAAAGATATCAAGCTGGCGCAACCACAGCAATTTTTGGCGCAGGACCGCGATATCGTAGAGGAAGCTTATCCGGGAGATATCATCGGTCTGTTTGATCCAGGAATTTTTAGAATTGGTGATACCTTGAGCCAAGCAGGAGATATGGAATTCGATGAGCTGCCAACGTTCTCACCAGAGATTTTTGCTAAAGTGAGTATTAAAAATGCATTGAAATCGAAGCAGTTCCAGAAGGGTGTCGATCAGCTGACTGAAGAGGGCATGATCCAGGTGTTCCGCACGGTCAACTTTGACGATATTTTGCTCGGTGTAGTTGGACAACTGCAGTTTGAAGTGTTTGAGTACCGCATGAAGGGTGAATATGGTGTGGATGTTCAGTTGCAGAGAATGCCATACCAGTTTGCACGTTGGATCGTAGATGATACTAAGCCGGATGCGAGCAAATTCAGAATCAATTCAACGTTGGTGACGGATAAGAAGGGCAATTTTGTCGTGTTGTTCGAGAACGAATATGCTATGCGGACAGCGATGGATAAGAACCCGACAGCTAAATTCCTGGAAATGGCTCCAAAAGCATTACTATAATTAGGATGCTATAACTTTCTGAATGTAATAATAAAACCTCCGCCTCCATAGGTGAAGTTACACCATGGTGAGCGGAGGTTTTTGACTAGTTGAGGTCAGTTTACGATGTGATATCCCCAGGGGTAATAGTCTCCAGGTGATCATGTAGCATGGTAACCAACCTATCTTGCTTAGCGGGATCTAAATCCTTCCAGATCATTTCGAACACGGCGCCAAGTCCCGGGAGTGCTGCCTCCGGACCGTCCACAGAGCCTTCAATCATATGACGTAAATCCTCTTCAGATTGACCGTGCACTTTATGAATAATCGCCTGGCGCAAGTCAATGGTAACGGGCATAATGTACCTCCTTTTTTGAAAATATAGTGATATTGACCTCGTTATAATGTGCCCTGCAAAGGTGCTGGAAATTCAAGTTTTTGTCCAAATATAAGATAGTATAAGTTTGACACATATATATCATCCTTATATTCCTACGAGAAACGGTTGTCATCCATAAGGACGGCAATGACGTTTCTTCTTGGCTTATGCTATACTGTTTGAGATATAGAATGCTACGGGAGGTACATAGACATGGCCAAAAAACAATATGCCGTCATCGGTATGGGGCGTTTCGGATCTAGTGTTGCTAAGGCGCTCAGCGGCATGGGGTTTGATGTACTTGCGATTGATGCTGACGAGCAGCGAACACAGGAAATTTCAAGTATTGTAACTCATGCCGTATCTGCAGATTCCACGGATGAGGAGGCGCTGCGTGCCCTTGGTATTCGCAATTTTGATGTGGTGGTTGTAGCCATTGGCGAGGACATACAAGCTAGCATCCTGACAACACTTATCCTAAAAGACCTGGGTGTGCCTGCAATTCTGGCAAAAGCCAAAGGTGAACTGCACGGCAAAGTATTAAGCAAAATTGGTGCGGACAAGGTGATTTATCCTGAACGGGATATGGGAATGCGGGTTGCGCATCATCTTGCTTCGCCTAATATATTGGATTATATTGAGCTGTCGCCGGACTACAGTATTCTGGATATGAAGGTATCCGGACCGATGCTCGGAAAAAATCTACAGGAGCTCGACATCCGCGCAAGATTTGGCTGCAACGTAATGGCCATCCGCCAAGGTGAAGAAATGAACATCTCTCCCCGTGCAGAGGATCGCCTGATCGATGGCGATATCCTTGTTATTGTTGGGCATAAGGATAATTTGACGAAGCTGGAGATGGCGTATCAGTAGGAACAAAGAATAAATGGCAAGGCAGAAGAAAGGAAGACTTTATGGAAATCATGTCTCCGCAAAATACGCGGGTTAAAGAATGGGCCGGGTTACAGGAGAAAAAGCATCGTGACAAGGCTCGTAAATATATCGTAGAGGGCGTTCATCTGGTTCAGGAAGCACTGCTGGCTGAAGCAGATGTGGAATGCCTTGCTTATGACCTCGACAAAGGAATGCCTGCTGAACTTAAGGGGCTGCTTCAGGCCGTTCAGGGAATGGAAGTGATTGGCGTTTCGGCGGCGATCATCTCAAAATGCAGCAGCACCAATACGCCGCAGCCGGTGTTCGCCATCGTGCGGAAGGAACAGCAGGCTGTAGAAGCTATCCTAGCGAAGAAGGATAGCCTTGTGGTTGTGCTGGACGGCGTGCAGGATCCCGGCAATGTCGGCACCATCATCCGCAGTGCGGATGCAGCGGGAGCAGACGGAATGATCCTCGGACAAGGCTGTGCCGACCTCTATAATCCGAAGACCATCCGGTCCACGATGGGCTCGATGTTCCATCTTCCGGTGGTGGAGGGAGATTTAAGTGAGATTTTGCCACAGGCCCGGGAAAATGGGGCGCTGCTGGTGAGCACTTCGCTGCAGGGCGAAGAATCGTGCTATGAGCACGATTTTCAGGGCAGCCAGTGGCTGCTGATCGGCAGCGAAGGCAAAGGCATTTCGCAGGAAACGGCGCGACTCGTGGACAAGAGTATCATCATCCCGATGGCAGGCCGCGCGGAATCGCTGAACGCCGCAATGGCGGCGACGATTTTGCTGTTTGAGGGAATGAGACAGCGGGGATAAATTGTCACCGTTTGTAACGTAGTTTTCTCACAGTAAATCCAGTCCTGATGATCAAGATAATCTTGATCATCAGGACTTTTTTATAATCCTGCAACAGTATTGGCTGCATATTGGGCTGGTCATTTCCATTCTCAATACTTATACATTCTTTAGAAATTACTGTTTTCCGAATATTCATCTGTCATTCTTTTTTACGACAAATATATACGAATGTTGGAGGGAAAGTGTAAGGCACAAATTCAATTTTCTCAATAAGTAGTTGTTTAGCCCATCTTTTTTTCATGTGCAGCGAGTGCTGATATGCAACTAAAATTCCGCCTGGTTTAAGTGACTTAACAATCTGATGTAGGATTTTGTCACGCATTTCAATTGAAAAATTAAAAAATGGTAATCCGCAAATTATGCAATCTAACTCACGGATGCCTTCCTGGTTCAATTTCTTGAGTAAGTAGCTGGCGTTGGAATGGAAAATGCATTCCGGATAAATTGCTTTTAAGTGTTCTCTCATTTTTTTATTCCGCTCAAACAAAAGCACTTTTGTAGAATTCGTTAATTGTGATGTCATGAGATGTGTAATAGCACCTGTACCAGCTCCAAGTTCTGCAACGGCATTTACATTATGCCATTGTACAGACTGGACTATTTTATTGGCTAATAATTGCGAACTGGGTAGAATATTTCCTACCCGCTTTGGATCTTTGAGGAAGCCTTGTAAGAAAAGTAAGTATTCAGACATAATCAATTAGCAATCCTCTCCGAAAGGCAATCTCAGTTGGAATGTGAAGACGTCATGAGTGTGTTTAAGCGTTAAAGTACCCTTGTGCAACTCAGCAATATTCCTAGCTATCGAAAGACCAAGTCCTGCTCCGGTTTGAATTCCCTGGCTTTTTCTTGAGTGGTCAACCTTATAAAATCGGTCAAATAGACGGTTTTCTTGATCCTGTGAGAGGGGAGTTCCTTTATTTTCAATCTCAATGGTACAGTGTACAGAATCAGTTGTAATTCGTATGCTAATGCTTCCCGGGCTGATGGAATATTTTAAGGCGTTCATAAGTAGATTATCTATGGCTCTGGCTATTTTCTCACTGTCGATTAAGGTGATGATTGGACTCTTATCTATATCTTTTATAAGATGCACATTGTTTTCTTGAGCGATTGGTTCGAATTCGAACAATAATTGATTCAAAAGCTGTGACAAATCGATTCTCTCCAGATTTAAACGGGAGTCCACCGAATTAAGTCGGGTATATTCAAACAAATCATCGAGGAGTTTCTTCAAATGAAGCGCCTTGTTATAGGTGTTTTGAATAAAACGTGTGTATTCTTTTTTATCTTGGTACGATTCTGTACGTAAAAGCTCAATATACCCGATAATACTTGTAAGAGGGGTACGTAAGTCGTGTGAAATCCCCGTGATCATCTCCATCTTGGATTTTTCTATTTCGCGTTCCTTGATGATCTGTTGCTCTAAGCGCTCTGCCATCCGGTTGATGTTCAAAGCCACCAGTCCTAGTTCATCTTGGCGCACAACATTTACCCGATAACTCAAATTACCTTCGGATATAATCTGAAGTCCTTGTTCCAGCGCAATTAAATCTTTGACGATTCGCCGGGTCAATGTAAAAAATGTAATAACGAAAATAATGAAAAACATCGGAGTAAGAAGGTAGGCAAGAAAATTGAACACCCAATCCAATTTTGTTGCATTTCCAAAATGAAAGAACAAGATGCTAAGTGAGGTATTTATCGCAATGGTAATTATGAAACTCAACACCATCCTGATTAAGATATTGGATTGAATGCGTTTATTTATTTGTAGATTTCGTATGATTTTAATCAACTTTGTAACCAACTCCCCAGACTGTCTTAATATACAGAGGTTCTCTTGGATTTTCTTCTAATTTTTCTCTTAAGTTACGAATATGAACCATTACGGTATTGTCAGAATATCCGTAAGGCTCTTTCCATACACTCTCGTAAATTTGCTCCGAACTATAAACTTGCCCAGGCCGGCTTGCAAGCAGGGTTAAAATCGCAAACTCTAGTGGAGTTAATGAAACTTCCATTCCATTTAACTTTACGGAATGTTTATTTTTATCTATGATCAGGTTTTTAATTATAAGCAGAGAGTTGAATTCTTCCTTTCCAATTAAGGACTGACGCCGTAACTGAGCTTTTACACGGGCCAGTAGTTCCAGTGGATTAAACGGTTTGATCATGTAATCATCTGCCCCGGTAGTTAGACCTGTGATTTTATCAATGTCCTCTTGCTTGGCTGAGAGCATAATAATTGGGATGTTTGATATTTCCCTAATTTTGAGACAGGCTGTGATACCGTCCATTTGAGGCATCATGACATCCAGGATAACTAATTGAATGGAAGTTGTTTGTATTGTACTCAATGCCTCTTGACCATCTGCAGCTTCAAGCACTTGGTAACCTTCATTTCTTAAATAAACATGAATCACATCTCGAATTTCAGAATCATCATCTGCAACAAGAATTGTATTCAATGGACGCTGCCCCTCTTCTATATTTATTTTATTATGTTTCCCTTTTACGACAGACGTAGACGAAAGCGGGAGGAAAATTAAATGGCACATATTTTATTGTATCAATATTAAAATTTTCGGAGAGTTGCTTCTTCATTTGAAGTGAATACTGAAAGGCAATAAATAATCCCTCAGGTTTAAGGGATTGGTAGATCTGTTCAACCAATGTATTTCTTAATTCGGGCTCAAAATTGAAAAAGGGCAGCCCACTAAAAATACAATCCAACTGATGAATATGTGAACTTTTAATTGTTTCTACTAAACTAGCAGCATTATGATAACAGGAAAAGTCCGGATAGCTTGTCTTCAGGTTATGCCTCATGGTTTTATCCATCTCAAATAGTAACACTTTCGTTGTACTAGTTACCTTAGTATTGATTACACGGGTGATTGCACCTGTACCTGATCCAAGTTCAGCGACTGCTTTAACTTCATGCCAAGGGGCTTGGTTAACCATGCTGTGTGCCAGAAACCGGGAACTCGGGGTAACACTGCCTACCTGTTTTGGATCATGAATAAAACTTCTTAAAAATAAGAGTTTTTCATTGAAGCTCATTCGGAATTCCTCCATAATTTTAGAATTGATTTAGATGTTTATTAATTTTGATAGGATGTGATCTCCAAAGTACGTTCCTACAAAAAAGAACAGTAAGGTCCAACTTAAAGCACTGGGATATGAAATAAGGGCAAATCGTTTATAGCTTGTACCGCTGAGCCCGATCAACATGGGAATGATGTAACGTACAACTGGAATAAACATGCCGATATACATAGCTGTACGCCCACGTTTTTTTAGAATCTGCTCTGCTTTTTTAAAATGTCTATTAGCTTCAAATTTGCACTTCAGCTTTTGCCCAAAGAATTTACCTGCAAAGTAGGCAACCGTAAAGGCCGTTAATAGCCCTGATAAAATGCAGAAATAAGTCATCCAGGAATTGATAATCCCCATGTGGCTTAGGGTAGCTCCAGTGAGGATTGTAATTTCATTAGGGATTGGAATTCCAAAAGGGCCTAACGTGAAAGCAAGATAAAAAATCAGATATCCATACTGATTGATTAGCTCTAAGATCGTATTACTGGCCAATATGCCACCTCCTTCGCTTACTTCAATACAGAAATCTTAACTAAAAAAACTGAGGAATTAGGTGGGGGAATTCTAAAGAAATCCTGAAGAGACTTACAATTCGATAGGATTGGCCAAGTCTCTCTTATCCATAGGGGGCACATTATGATAGAAAAGGGGATTCGTTTCTGCCCTGCACTTTGAAATATCGTTGATATCAAGGGATCAGTCCCACAGTCACAATAAAAAAGTCCTGATGGATCAAGAAACTCTTGATCCATCAGGACTTTTTACATAATGACCTACCCTTTCATCATCAAACGAAGCGAAACGATGATGAGAAAAACGGCTAATAGCTTTAAAAGCAGCTTGGCAGGAAGGCGTTTTGCCAGGCGTGCGCCAATTTGACCGCCGATAATTGCGCCAGGTGCTAGGGCTAACACCATAAACCATTCAACATTCAATAAAAAGGCATGTGTTGTGGTGCTTACGATAGCTGACAGGAAAATTTGAAGCATAGAAGTTGCAACAGCGATATGGGGGGCAAAGCCGAGAAGTAAGGTCATTGTCGGAACCATAAGACTCCCGCCGCCAATCCCAAATAGGCTTGCTACAAAGCCAACGAGAAAACTGATGATTATGCCGGTAGGCATATGATAAGCATATTCGAAATGAGCACCGCTATTATCGGAAAAGCTTCGCTTCACGGTTGGTTTGAAAGGCCAATGGATGGGTTTGTTCGGCTTGAACAAGAGCAATAAAGCGACAAGGATTAAGAAAATACCGAAGCTTACGAAAAACATTCTCCCGCCCATTTGCTTGGTAAAGAGTGCACCTATTACTGAACCCGGAATCGAAACGGCGGCAAAGGTGAGCGCTGCTTGATAATCGATTCTCTTCTGCTTTGCGTACACATAAGTACTTGAGATGGAGTTGAAAAGCAGCATCGCCATTGATGTTCCAGCCAGATGTGAAGGCTCCATATCAGGAAAAAGGAAAGCCAACGCAGGCACAACGATGAACCCGCCGCCAAGTCCGACCAATGAACCGGAAATGCCAGCTGCTAGCCCGATGACTAAGAGCAGTAAGTAAGTTAGCACAACAGCATGTTCCTTCCTCTACGTGAATTCTACAATCATTTATCTTACCAGAAAAAACGTCCCGCAAATAAATTGTTTTTTAGCCAATTGCGCTGTTCTGCTGCTAAACGGGGATCATTGTCCATTTGGGACACGATATCTTTTTTTACAAGTTTGCAGACGGATTGAACAATAGTTTGATCCTGGCTAGCATCTAACCAGAGAATTTCCGCAGACCGGGGATTAGGGGTGTATCGTTGCCAAGCAGGTTGTCCCTCAGCATTAGGATTACCGGTATATAGGAAATGCCGTAAATAGTCCCTCATTAGGGAAGAGAGCATGTTACGCCCAGGCTCGTTATGCTCGGAAATTACATCCGCAGGAAATCTTTCCTGGACACCGGAAAAGTCACCTGTATAGAAGGGGATGTCTGCACCATGCGGGGCACCCATAAGAAAACGGATATAAGGATCGATCACTCCGTCTCTTAACCCCCAGGCGAAGCGGTAAGCATAGATGGGCATCTCCGGAATCGCACTTAATAATATCTCTGTAGTCTGCTCTACATTAAATTCTGCATACAGATCGCTCCCATATTGGACTGCAGCTTCATAGAGCTTCTTTTCTTCCAGATTTCCGGCTAACTCTTCCTTTTGCACTAGGGAGAAGAAATGAGTATCCCATAAAGTAAACTCGGAGAATTCGCTGGCAGTGCTGCCAAGGATGATCGGCAGGGAAGGGTGCTCGCGGTTATTTAGATTGTCGAAGCCACCAATAGGAATGACCGTGCCATCTTCGATCAAATGGGGAAAAGCGGCCATCTGAAGCCCCGTCTCACGAATGATTTTGACAAAGTGAAAGGCATTCTGACGATATAGGAAGGCGGAAATCTTATCCGCAGATTGTGTGGAAATCCATACTCTTGCCTCATCTTGAGTGCTGACCATTCCTGTTTTTATTAATAACTCTGTTAAAATGTCATCTGCTTTTTCTTCGCTTTGCTCCGTAACAGCCGTTGTTAAACCTCCGCTCATAATAAAAAGCTTATGAAAGAGCCCTCTGCCCAGCGGTGAAAGGTAAGCGGCTAATGCATTTCTTGCACCTGCAGACTGGCCCCCTAATGTTATGTTCCCTGGATTTCCCCCAAAGCAAACAATGTTATTGTGCAGCCACTTTAGCGCATGAAGAACATCGAGGAGACCGTAATTTCCTGAGTCATCCAAGGGGTCCCCGGTTCGTAGTGAGGGATGCCGGAAAAATCCCATTGCTCCTAAACGGTAATTCACTGTAACCACTATACTATTTGTCTTACACGCCAATTCTCCACCTTGAAAATCCCGTCCCGAACCCCCAATATTTCCGCCGCCGTGGAGGAAGACGAATACGGGTAAGCCTGCCTCGGCATGATCCGGTCGCCAAATATTCAAAAAGAGGCAATCTTCACTGCCGCCAGGTTCCCCTTGAATGAATTGGACACTGCTATTATTAAAATGGCATGCAGGCAATACACCTGTCCAAGGTTCTATCTCACGCGGTGCTTTCCATCTGAGCTTATCTATGGGAGGTTCCGCATAAGGAATCCCTAACCATGCGATCGCCCCAAGTTCTGGCAGACGTATGCCCTTAAGCTGACCACTGGAGACTGTAATAATTTCTTCCATGGGTTCTCGTGTGCTCATTTATAGTTCCCCTTTCTCCTGCAGATTCTTATGTATTTTTAATTCTCTTTATTATAGTGTTCTGCTATGATGATGAAAAATATATTATTATATATAAAATACATAACTCTAAGGTTATAGAAGAGGTGGTTTCGTTGGATTTACTTTCGCTTCGGTACTTTCAAACGGTTGCAAAGCTTGAGAATATGACCCTGGCAGCCGAAATACTCCAAATCTCACAGCCTGCTATTAGTAAAATGATCAAAAATCTTGAGGGCGAATTAAACGTCAAATTGTTTGATCGCACAGGAAAATACATTCGATTAAATGAATATGGAAAGCGGTTTCTTGTGAAAGTTGATTTAGCCCTACAAACGTTAGAGGAGGGGAAAACAGAGCTATTGGACTTGTCTGAGCGACCGACAGGAACTGTAGTGATTTTTATCCAAGCGGGTTCCTATTTGCTTCCGGATATGATCACATTATTTCGTCAGAAGTACCCGGAAGCTCAATTCAAGCTATTGCAGCAGGATCAGGAGATCTCACGTTATCCGGCTTTTGATTTGTGTATTTCTTCTACTCCGCTCAAGATTCCAGGAACAGTGTCCACACCGGTATTAACGGAAGAAATCCTGCTGGCGGTTCCTAATGAGCACAGGCTCGCAACCCGTAAAAGTGTACGTCTGAATGAACTCGCGGAAGACGGTTTTATTAGTTTGAAAATAGGCAAGCAGCTGCGCGAAACGACGGATTCTCTCTGTCACGCCGCCGGATTTGCTCCGCGTATCATTTATGAATGCGATGAGCCTTCGATGGTACGCAGTCTAGTCCGTTCGGGACTAGGGGTTTCTTTTATCCCCGCTGTAACTTGGGGGGGTTCTCAAGGATCCTCTGTTGTGCTTCTTCCCATTGAAGAACCCATAAGTACCCGCACCATTGAAATCTCATGGTATACCAACCGGTACATGACTAATGTCGCTAAAAAGTTCAAGGCCTTTGTTGAGGATTATTACAAGCAGTTAGAAGAAGACAAATTAAAAAATGAGTCAACTAACCCTAAGGCTTAATTGACTCATTGTCAGCAACGCTAATCATTTAATCCCTTACCCTCAAGGATTTGCGGGATGAATTTTTCAATTCGGGATACGCGGGTTTTGGATTGTTTGGCTTGAGAAAAATGATAAATATATGCGTTTTGCCGTCCAGGCGTTAAGGCTTCAAAAGCAGTTTTCAAGCCAGGAAGTTCAGCGAATTTAGTCTGAAGCTCTTCAGGAATGAGGTAATCTTCTTTCTTTTTTAATTCGACTTCTAAACCCGCCTTTTCAACTTCTATGGCATTTTGAATGTAGGCTTTCAGAACAGCTTCCATTTCAACGATTTGTTGCACATTCGTAAACCGAATTTGGCGCGCTGCCTGCACATTTTCTGTTTGTTGAATTAGAATCCCATTGGGATCCTGTAACAAGGCACCTTTGTGAAAGAGAAGCGCACAATATTCTTTAAATCCATGAATTAGTACTATGTTTTTATCATCAAATGTGTAACATGGATGCATCCACTTATAATCTTCGGTCAGCCCGCAATCAAGCACGATCGTTCTCAACTGCTCATATTCTTCCCGCCATTGTTTCGCTTTACTTAAGAATTTATCAACCCTAGGATTCAATTTATTATTTGTCATAAAAAACACCCGTCTTCATCATAATTTTCAATACAATTTTACTGTTTTTTATGGAATGTACAGTCGTAATCTTCTGAGAATGGGCAACCTATGTTGTCTCCCGTTCGATCAGTTGGAACGATAGGGGCTGCAGCTCCATATCCAGTCCAAGCAGGGTTGGAGCCAGCAGAAGAAAGGCGTTCTCCGCCTGTCCCGCAATCGGATTCCGAACAGTGGTAATTCCGAGTGTCTGTGACAGCTCCGAATTATCAAAACCAATGATGGCTAGATCACCGGGCACATCCAGCTGCTGTCTACGTGCTTCGCTCAGAACGCCCACCGCCACCAAATCATTGGAGCACAGAATGGCATCCGGCTGATCGGGTTGTCCAATTAGGGTTCGCACCAATTGCTCTCCGTCACGGATTCCATAAATCGTGGAGTAATACCATTTCTCAACGATGGGAAGATTATATTTGGTCATGATTTGCTCATAAGCTAGTCGTCTACTCTGGGTATTTATGCTGCTTGGGCGGCCAAAAGCATTAGCGATACGCGTATAACCCCGCTCTATCAAATGCTCTAGAGCGAGTGCATATCCATCATATTGGTTCATGGCAACTGACGGTATTTCAGGATGGTCCATGCGTTGCCAAGACACAATCGGGCCGTATTTGCAGTAGGAAGTTATGACATTTTTATCGTTAACAGCGGTCAGAATAAGCAGAGCGTCGACTCTTTTTTGTTTGAGATCCTCGAAGGCCTGAAGTTCCTTTTGTTTATCACCGCCGGTGGTATAAATAATCGTCTGATACCCGTAACGGCCGGAAATTTCGACGAAGCTGTTCATGAAGCACAAAATAAGCTCGTTGAGGTCTAAGGTAATCATGCCGATTTGCTGGGTTTGGCCTTTGGATAAAGATATGGCATTCCGATTGGGAACATAGTCCGTCTCTTTCATAATGGCGAGAATTTTCTCCCTAGTTTCCTTGCTGACATGGGGAGAATCGTTCAGGACTCGGGATACCGTAGCTTTGGAAAAGCCCGACAGCTTAGCAATTTCGTCAAGTGTGGACATCGGCTTATCTCCTTTGCAAGATTAATCCTTGACATGTAACGCGTTCCAAGGTTTAGGATTCGGATTAGAGCAGTAAACCTATACTATCACAATAGCAAAGGCGGGAAGAAATATGAACTTACAATTTCCAGAAGGATTCCTATGGGGTGGGGCTGTAGCCGCTAACCAGCTTGAAGGGGCATATCAGGATGATGGCAAAGGCTGGTCTACCCAAGATGTCATGCCGCATGGCATTAAGTCTGCGCCTACAGAAGTTCCTACCGACGATAACATGAAGTTGATTGGTATCGATTTCTATCACCGATATAAAGAAGATATTAAGCTGTTTGCGGAAATGGGCTTTAAAGTATTCCGGACGTCTATTGCCTGGTCCCGGATTTTCCCGAAAGGGGACGAGCTGGAGCCGAATGAACAGGGCTTGCAGTTCTACGACGACCTGTTCGACGAGTGTCATAAATACGGCATCGAACCGCTAGTTACGATCTCCCATTATGAGACCCCGCTGCATTTGGCACGAGAGTATGATGGATGGGTTAACCGTAAGATGGTGGAATTTTACGAGCGTTATGTGAGAACGATCTTTAATCGTTACAAGAACAAGGTCAAATACTGGCTGACCTTTAATGAGATCAATTCTATCCTAGAGTTCCCATTTATGAGCGGGGGAATCAATACTCCATTGGAAAAATTGAGTAAGCAGGATCTGTATCAGGCCATTCACCATGAGTTCATTGCAAGTGCTTTGGCGGTAAAAATCGGTCATGAGATCAATCCTGATTTCAAAATAGGCTGCATGGTGCTGAGCATGCCAATTTATCCGCTCACTCCGCATCCGGACGACTTGATCAAGGCGATGCAAAGTGATCACAAAAATATGTTTTTTGCGGATGTTCATAGCAGAGGTTATTATCCAGGCTATATGAAACGGTTCTTTAAGGAAAATGGAATTCACATTCATTTCGAGCCAGGGGACGAGGAAATTCTGAAGCATACCGTGGATTTCATATCGTTCAGTTACTATATGAGCACATGTGAAACGGCTGATCCGGAGAAACAGATCAGAGGAGAAGGAAACCTGCTGGGCGGGGTACCGAATCCGTATCTGGAAGCGAGCGAATGGGGTTGGCAGATCGATCCGCAGGGCTTGCGTTATGTGATGAATATGTTCTATGACCGATACCAAAAACCGCTGTTTATCGTGGAAAATGGCCTTGGCGCCGTCGATCAGCTGGTTGTAGACGGGAACGGTGAGAAGATCGTAAACGACGATTACCGGATCAATTATTTGCAAGATCATTTGGTTCAAGTAGCGGAAGCTATTGCTGATGGCGTGGAAGTTATGGGATACACAAGCTGGGGCTGCATCGACTTGGTTAGCGCAACAAGCGCCGAGCTGAAGAAACGTTATGGTTTCATTTATGTAGATCGTCATGATGATGGTTCAGGTACACTGGAGAGATACCGTAAGAAGTCCTTCCACTGGTACAAAGAAGTAATTGAATCCAACGGACAAAGCCTGTTCTAAAAAAAAGTCCTGATAATCAAGATATTCTTGATCTATCAGGGCTTTTTTTGTTATCCAATATTATACAGACCGTGGTTTATTGTTGACATCATTAATTGAACATGTTAATTTGTAAATAATAAATTAATCGGATATCAGGATTGCTACTGCATAGCAGGCAAAACCTAAGTTTCATTTATGATTACGGGGATAATCTCTCTCGTACATAGATGTGATTTAGGTTTTTTTGTGTTCCCTGATAACCGTGATTAATTGATCTGTTACAAAGGGGTGTATAAAAATGAGTTATGAACAGCTAAGTAAAGACATTATTCAATCTGTCGGTGGGGAGAAAAATATTAACAATGTGATTCATTGTGCCACGCGACTAAGATTCACACTTAACGATGAGCAAAAAGCTGATAAAGAAAATTTGGGAAAAATGAAAGGGATTATTGGGGTAGTTAGCAAAGGGGGACAGTTTCAAGTTATAGTGGGTACCCATGTTGCTGATGTGTATAAAGAAATTGCCAAATCCATATCCCCTAACAGTGACTCTGGCGAGAACAAGGTAAAGAAACCTATAGGGACTCTGATTTTTGATGTTATTTCTAGAAGCTTTTCGCCTCTGATTGGTGCTTTAGCAGGTGCGGGTATGTTGAAAGCGCTATTAACCGTACTTGCTTCGTTACATGTTCTAAGTGCGGATAGTGAAACTTACAAAGTATTAGCCGGCGCTAGTAATGCTGTGTTTTATTTTCTACCCATTTTCTTAGGAATTACGTTATCGATTAGGCTGGGTGTTAATGCTTATGTGGGTGGTAGTATCGGTGCGGCTTTACTTGAACCTAATATTACGGGATTAGCAAGTGTTGAATCTCCACATTTTTTAGGTATTCCTTTAGTAATTTCGGACTATTCATCAAGCGTGTTTCCGATTTTTATCGCCATTTGTATATACGCTTTATTGGATAAGCAGCTAAGAAAGTTTATACACAAGGATTTGCAGATGTTCTTGGTCCCTATGCTATGTTTGATTGTGATTGTTCCGTTAACTATTTTGGCTTTCGGACCGTTTGGCGTGAATGTAGGGAATTTAATTGGAGACGCTATTTTGTTCCTCAGTACGAAAAGCGGTATTGTTACAGGGGCAATTGTGGGAATAGCTTGGACGTATTTGACTGTACTCGGATTGCACTGGGGACTTGTGCCAATTATTCTTGAGAACATTGCTAAGGGTGGAGATCCAATATATGCAATGGCCGGCATGGCCATCTTCGCGCAGCTGGGTGTAGCGTTGGGTATCTTCCTGAAAACAAAGGACAAACAGTTGAAAACATTGGCCGGCAGTACATTTATACCAGGCGCGCTTTCCGGTGTAACAGAACCTATTATTTACGGTTTGCTGACTCGTTACAAACGGACTTTCATTTATGTAACCATTGCCGGCGGTGTAGGTGGAGCACTTAGTGGTCTTTTCAAAGTGAAGATGGAAGTCTTCGCATTTGTGAGCGTATTAAGTCTTCCCGCATTCTCTCCGCTGGTCGTTCAAGCGATTATAGCAGGTGTGACCATTGTATTGGCTATGGTAATTACCATGGTATTTGGTTATGAAGATAAAAAGAAAGTGAATATTGTAGAAGAAAAAACGAATACTGAAAAAAGCGGGGTTATCCTCCCTCACGCCGTTAAAAGTTCAACCGTTGTAAGCCCTCTGGCTGGTAACGTAATCCCGTTAACCTCAGTAGATGATGCTGCCTTTGCTTCTGAAGCAATGGGCAAGGGGATTGCAATTGAACCCACAGAAGGTAAGCTTTATTCACCGGTAAGTGGAGTTGTATCCACTATTTTCAGAACAGGTCATTGTATTGCGGTAGTATCGGATGAGGGTGTTGAGGTCTTGATTCATATCGGTATAGAAACCGTGAAGCTAAAAGGTAAATACTTTGATGTGAAGGTGCAAGAAGGAGCAACCGTTAAACAGGGTGATCTATTGATTGAGTTTGATTTTGAACAAATAAAAAATGAAGGTTATCAATGCACAACACCGATAATTATTACCAATACGGCTAATTATAGTGATGTGATTGGTACCAATAAAACAGTTATTACACCGGGTGAAGATTTGCTGACTGTTGTAGTGTGATCTATTGAAGAGTCATAAGGTATGAATGGAATCGATCTCTTAGTACTGCTACTTAGAGATCGATTTTTTATTATAGAATACTATAAAAAAGTGCTAGCTTCGTAAAATGAAAAGGTAAGGAGCTGTAATATGCGGATCGAAAAAGTGTTAAACAACAATGTTGTTACTGTCATAGATGACCAAAATTTTGAACTAGTAGTTATGGGAAGAGGACTGGCCTTTAAGAAAAAACGTGGAGACTTTTTAGAAGAAGATAAAATTGAAAAGATATTCACTTTAAGTAATCAAAAACTTTCAGATAAGCTAAAAACGCTGCTTTCCGAGATTCCAATCGAGCACATGGAGCTCTCAGAAGAGATTATTAACTTCGCCAAACTGCAGCTCGGTAAAATGCTGGATGACAGTATTTATGTTAGTCTGACAGATCATATCAGTTTTGCGCTGGAGAGATTCTCAAAAGGGATGAAGATTAAAAACGCCATGCTTTGGGAAATCAAAAGATTCTATAAAGAAGAATATGAGGTTGGGAAAGCTGCGCTTCAAATTATACATTCCAAGCTCGGAGTCAGACTTCCCGAAGATGAGGCCGGACATATTGCGCTCCATCTGGTGAATGCAGAACTAAATGAAGAGATGCCTAACATGGTGAATATCACCAAGATCATGAACGACATCCTAAATATCGTGAAGCGCCATTTCAGGCTAGAGTACGACGAGGAGTCCCTTGCTTATTACCGTTTTATCACTCATTTGAAATTTTTTGCACAACGTCTCATCAACGGTACTCCACCTCCTGATAATGAGAATGGCTTATTTATTTTGGTAAAGCAGCAGTATAAGGAAGCTTTCGCAAGCGTTGAGAAAATTAAAATCTATATTGATAAAACATATAATCGGGAGTTAACAAATGATGAAATGCTGTATCTGACCATACACATTGAAAGAATTACAAACCAGATCATGGAGTAGGGACGGTTAAGCATTAAATTTTAACTTTGACTTTCAGGAGAATCGCGTATAAGATTACTAATATGTTTTCTATGATAATCATTATCAATAGATTGATAACTGTTATCATAGAATAAACTTCGAACGTTGAATCCAGGGGGATAAAGTAAATGCACAAAAAGTTAATTAGTTTATTTATGGTTGTTGCTATTATATTGGTCGTATCAGGCTGTGGTACTAACCAAAAGAACAATTCAACATCGAACGCGGGAGCAACTGATAAACCAGCTGCTGAAAACGCGGGCAGTGAATCTACAAGCGGTCCTATTGTTTTAAAGGATTCTAAAGGTGAGATTACGCTGGACAAACCTGCGCAAAGAGTTGTGGTATTGGAATGGACCTTTACGGAGGATGTTATTGCACTGGGAGTGCAGCCAGTAGGTAACGCAGATAACGAAAACTATAAGCTGTATGTGACTTCTGAAGCACCGCTTGATGCAAACGTGACTGATGTTGGTTCCCGTGACGAGCCAGATCTGGAGACAATTGCTTCATTAAAGCCTGATCTGATTATTGCCAATACGGGTGGGCATGAAGGAATCTATGATCAACTTAAAAGTATCGCTCCAACATTGATTTTCGGCTTGTATCCGAATGAAGGAGAAGGTAATCAGTACACACTGATGGAAGATACTTTCAAAACAATTGCAGCGGCAGTAGGTAAAACAGCAGAAGCCGATAAGGTTCTTGCTGATTTGGATGCACATTATGCAGATGCAAAGGCAAAGCTGGCTGATGCAGGCAAAGAAGGCTTGAACTATGTACTGACACAAGCATACAGCTACCAGAATGCAGCAACGATGCGTCTTTTTACAGATAATTCACTTGCGGTACAAACTTTGGATCGGATCGGTCTGAAAAACGACTGGAAACCTGAAAATTTCGAAGTTTACGGATTCAGCACCTCTACAGTTGAAGCATTGCCTGCGGTTCAGGATACAAATCTGATCTATATCGTCCAAGAGGATGATAATATTTTCACGAAAGAACTGAAGGATAATTCCGTTTGGAATGGCCTTAACTTTGTGAAAGAGAATCGCACCTTCGGATTGAGCAGTACTACTTGGGTGTTCGGCGGTCCGATCTCCTCTAAAGTTATCGTGGATGAAGTTGTAAATACATTAACGAAATGAGTGCGGTTATGAACGAAAAGAGTAGCAAAGAAGCCTCTATCGGCATGAACTGGCGGATCATTGGAATATTTGGGGGCGGCTTTGCCGTCCTCTTCATTCTGTTCGTTTTAAGTTTAGGCTTTGGGGAAGCCAAGATCCCTGCAGCTACTGTAATAGATGGCTTGCTGAATCGCCAAGATATAATGGAACATAATCTGCTCTGGGATATCCGCATGCCACGTACAGTTATTGGTCTGCTGGCCGGGGCTGCTCTGGCTGTGGCTGGGGCATTATTGCAAACTATAACGAAGAACCCGCTTGCTTCCTCAGATACACTTGGGATTAATGCCGGGGCATACTTTATGGTCGTTCTTGGTATGGTAGCTTTTCCTGCTTTGCAGCATGAGTTTCCATTTTTGCTCGCAGTTGCAGGGGGACTACTTGCTGCTTTAGCCGCTTATTTATTGAGTGGAGGCAAGGCGGCCACACCTGTTCGGCTGGCTTTGTCAGGTATGATCGTCTCCATGGTGCTCGGAGCGTTTACATCGGCCATACATATTTTTAAAAGAACAGAAACTCAAAATCTGTTTTTATGGGGTTCAGGTTCCCTAATCCAGTTGGATTGGGACGGTGTTATATATGCCTGGCCTTTTGTCGTAGTGCTGCTATTGGCAGCGATATTTGCCGGCAGACAATTTGATGCGCTAGAACTCGATGAGTCAACCGCCCGTTCTCTTGGACAGCGAGTAGGGTTAATTCGGGCGACGGGTCTTGGCCTATCGGTATTAATGGCCGCGGTTGTAGTCAGTGTGGTCGGACCGATTGGCTTCGTCGGCTTAGTGGCTCCTCATCTTGTCCGGCTTAGTGGGATTCGCAAGCATCGCCTGCTCATTCCTGCAAGCGCGTTGTGGGGAGCACTGCTCATCACGGCAGCGGATACGCTTGCGCGTGTAGTGCGAAGCAGTGTGGGTGAAATGCCTGTTGGTGCAGTTATGGCGATTATTGGAGCACCATGGCTCATTTGGCTGGTACTCACCAAGATGAAAAATATATCGGGCTCAGGTTCTGCCCAATCATCGATGAGCATCGGTGGAGCGGGGCTGCGTCTGCGCTTTGTGCCGACGGCTATATTTATGGCCGTGCTGCTCATTGTTATTATCCTTGTAAGCTTATCGTTTGGGGGAACAAAAATACCGATCAGCGAATTGCTAAGCAGTCTGTTCCATAGGGGGGATCAATCCTATTCCGTCCTGCTGAATTTACGGCTTCCCCGTACACTCGTAGCTGCTGCAGGAGGGATCGCACTTGCAATCAGTGGTGTACTGATTCAGAGTGCTGTTCGAAATCCACTGGCAGATGCTTCTATTATTGGTGTGACCTCAGGGGCTGGCTTTGGTGCTTTGGCCGTAATGATCGTTTGGCCAGCATTGACGGTATTTGCCGTTCCGCTTGCCGCAATCGTGGGTGGGGCACTGGCTGCAGCTTTTGTCTTTTTTATGGCTTGGCGCAGGTCCTTGAATCCATCGGTTCTGATCTTGCTTGGAATCGCAGTCTCTGCCATTGCCTCTGCCGGAATCCAGGTCATGATCGTTAAAGGAAGTTTATGGAGCAGTAGCTCCTTAATTTGGTTAACGGGTTCGACTTATGGACGAAGCTGGAATCAATTTTACATCCTATTTGTATTCCTGCTTGTACTTGTACCGATTGCATACTATTTGGGCCGAAAATGCGATTTGTTGGCATTTGGTGACGAGAGTTCAACAGGATTGGGCTTGCCGGTTCGAGGAACGCGGCTCTGGGCTATGATTATCGGCGTTTTGCTTGCAGCGGGAGCTGTTGCAAGTGTGGGAACGATTGGCTTTCTCGGGCTCATGGCGCCGCATGCGGTGCGGATGATGATTGGTCATCATACGAGACGATCGATTGTTTTGTCAGGATTACTTGGCGGCTTGATGCTCGTGATTGCCGATACGCTCGGAAGAACCATAATGGCGCCAAAAGAAATTCCTTCAGGCCTTATTATTATGCTGATCGGGGCTCCGTATTTCTTGTTTTTAATGTACCGGTCACAGGTTAGAAAAGTGTAGCTTTTGTTATAAGAAAAAATCAGGGGGTGCCCCATCAGCCGTAAAATGGCTGCTGGGCACCCCCTGATTAATTAGAGCTTGCTCTATCAAGAACTCCTCAAACATCGTTTCATCTGTTTAAAATTCCCCTCCCTTACGCTAACAGCTATCGGACACAGATGAACTTAAACGCAGCTTTATTTCACATTTGAAGTGACAACGGACCGCATAGTCGCTATTGGCATAAAAAGTACCCCAATTGGCCCTCTTCCTATGGAGTAACGTCGCTGGAGTCCGAAACCAAGCTCCAAAGGCTAAAAATCCGCATATAACGTCTTCTGAGTCCTTAAGCCTCAGCGAATAATGACAAATTTTTGGTGCAGGCCACCAACGCCCATAAACAAAAAGCAGCGATTCTCCCATACTGGGGATCGCTGCTTTTTTAATTGGATATTATCGATTCGTGAACAATTATTTAACTATTATTCTTAATTTTGTATATTTTCGTTTGCTAGTTTATACTTGTATCTTATGTTGTAGAATTTTGGAAATAAGGAGTGGGATTATGTGAGACTCTTCGACAGAAAAGGTATACAAGATGGCAGCAAAGCTATTAACAACTCTGGTGAATTAAGAATCAATATTTTTTTCTTTAGCACTTTTATTATTTTTTGTGTAATTATCCTACGCCTTGCGGTCTTGCAATTTGTCGAAGGACCTACGTTATCTGAAGCTGAGGCTAATCGGGATACGAAAATAGTGGCATTATCGGCATTGAGAGGGAATATCCTCGCTGCTGATGGTGAGAAATTGGCATACTCAACGCCCGTTCAATCTTTGTACCTTACTTTGGATAAGGAATATACCGCAACAAAAACAGATAAAACTACGAAAAAAGTTACCTTAACTGCTGAGGCAAATAATAAATCAAAGGTACTCGCCACCAAGTTAGCAGAAGCCTTCGAAACTTATGGTGATCCTAATGAGAAAAAACTAACCACAGAAGAGATCCTTGAGTCTATGGATTTATATTCAAAAAAACTCTCTGGTTATGTAGCGCGAAGAATTAAATCAGGTTTAACTAAGAAAGAAATCGCTTATTTTTTAGAACACAAAAACGAATATCCAAACCTTGAAGTGATAGAGGAAAGCAGCAGGCATTATGATACCGATACGGTGGCTGTACAAGCTGTTGGCTACGTGAAATTTTTCAAATCCTCTACTAGTTTAGATCTTTATAAGGATGTACTTCAGGCGATGAAAAATAATCAGCACCCTGGACTTAACTATAAAGAGGATGAGCTAGTAGGCTTTGATGGCTTGGAGCTGCAATACCAGAAGGAGCTTCGGGGACAGAATGGTTATAAGGAAGTTTCCGTAGATCCGCAGAATATGGCGGAAAAAATTGTCAGTATTGAACCCCCGGTCAAAGGAAGTACTATCTGGACTACCCTTAATAAAAAAATTCAGCTGAAGACCGAAGAAGCCATTAAAGATCAGATTCAGTGGTTGCACTCACACACCGTTCAGGGAGAAACACATCCGGATGCTTTAACAGGTTACGCTGTGGCCATGGAAGTGGATACAGGTAATATTATTGCAATGGCAAGTATGCCTGACTATGATACCAACAGCTGGGCTACGGGTTCGATCTCTCCAGAGGTGTATAAAAAAGTTGAAAAGCATTACCAAAATGGAACGATAACTCCATACTCATCAGGAAGATCAGGGCATAATTTTGAATCTACCGTGCTGCTCGGTTCGACCATAAAACCATTGAGTGTGTTAATTGGCTTAAAGGAGGGCTTTATAAGTACTTCTTCTACCTATCAAGATAAAGGGATCACCTCATTTGGTAGAGAAGGACATGAGACTAATGTAAGGAACTCATCCAATCATGTATACGGCTCTTTGTATCCTCATACAGCAATTGAAAAATCTTCAAACGTATATATGGTTGATATGATCGGGAAAAAATTGTACGACAAATACAAGTCTAAGGGTATTGATAAATGGGACACCTATATGAAAGAATTCGGTTTGGGTGTTCCAACAGGAATAGGTTTACCAAGGGAATACTTGGGTGATTTGAATTATAAAGCTGAAGCTAAAGCGGGTTCAGTGCAGTCTGCACTTGTGTATGCTTCTTTTGGGCAGCAGGGGCGTTATACCGTTCTTCAGTTGGCGCAATATGCGGCTACACTAGCCAATGAAGGGCAACGAATCAAACCACAGCTAGTAAGCAAGATCACGGACTCCAAAGGTAAGGTTATCAAAAAATTCAAACGGGAAGTGCTTGATGAAGTGACTACTTTCGATAAATCCTATTGGCGGGAGATAAAGAAAGGGATGAACAGTGACGTTAAAAGTGCCTTCGGAGATTTCCCCTATGATTTTGCGCGTAAAACAGGAACTTCACAACAGACGGATAGTAAAAACATAAACCGTGATAACGGAGTGTTTATAGCTTTTGCACCACGTGAAAATCCAAAACTTGCTGTAGCTGTAGTTATTCCTGAAGGCGGATTTGGATCTAGCAGTGCAGCACCTGTAGCGAGAAAAATTTTTGATGCTTATGATTGGGAGTACGGATTGGATGGAATTCCGAAGAAAAATGTGGATAAAAGCATCAGCGAATGACCCAAAGGAGAGCGCAAACTGCGCTTTCTTTTTCTTTTTACAGAGCGGTTTGTGGCGGATCTAAGGAACGGGTTCCAGATTAAAATATTGTAACCATAAAGCGTGAAACTTTTATCCTAGTAGGAGCGTCAAAAGGTTAGGAAAAAAATGTATTCGTCATTCCAGGAGGGTGAATCTGTGAAGAAGTTATGGATTTCTATTTTAGTGGGCTTATTAGTTTTGCCAATGATGTTTCAATCTTCAGTAAAAGCTGCTACTGCGCCCATCAGTATTTTTATTGACGGAGTTCGATTGTCCACAGATCAAGCACCGGTGATGGTAAATGGACGGACGATGGTACCCTTACGGGCAATCTTTGAAGCCTTTAATGCCACTATCAAGTGGAATCAGAAAACACAAACTGTAACTGCAACTAAGGATGATACAACGATTATGTTAAAGATTGGCTCAAAGACAGCCACGATTAACAATAAAGCTGTAACTCTAGATGTGCCGGGTCAGAATTTGAAAGGGAGAACGATGGTTCCTACACGGTTTGTAAGTGAGGCATTGGGTCATGATGTGGGATGGAATCCGAGCACCAAAGTGGTGACCATAACAACTTCCGGCGGTAAAACTGGAACTGTAAATCCGGCATCGAATGTACAGTTAAAGGATGTAAGTGATAACGGTGACGGCCGTGATCTTCAGGTCAGCTTCACCCAATCTTCTAATGAAGCTCTTGTGGATCATTACCGGGTAATGATTGTAAAGGCTTGGAGCACTTTTAATATCTCATCTGCACAAAAGGTTACATCTGCCAATTATTCTACGGTTTTAGCTACAGGCACTAATCCTACGATTAGAATGACAGCAAATTCAAAGGATGTTCATGGTGATCTCATTAAAGGTAATCAAACCTATGTAGCTTATGTTTACGCAGTGGGTAAAGGCAATAATACCAGCGCTCTCTCGTATAGTTCTGCGACTATATCGCTTAACACTAACACTGTAGTCGTTGCCCCAAGTAATGTACAAGTAAGTGATGTGAGCGATTATAGTGATGGCCGTGATTTAGCCGTAAGCTTTAATAGGGTATCGGATGAATCTAAGGTGAGTTCTTATCGAATATTTGTGGTCAAAGCTTCTAATTATTCTTCTTTTAATTTGGCGGCAGCAAATGCTGTTAGCAGTTCAAATTACACGCAGGTTAACAAAACAGGCTCTAATATTACCCAGGTCCTATCATCAGGAGCGAGGGATGTGGATGGAGCCGTCATTAAGACGGGAGTTAGTTACCGTATCTTTGTTATGGGGGTAGATAGTAGCAGTAATACAGCCAACAATTTGTTGTCTGCTGCTTCATCTGCGATTATGCTGTCCTCGGTTAATATCTCTAATTTAAGTGTAAGCGACGTTAGTGACATTGGCGATGGCCGGGATATAAAAGTATCCTTTAACCACGCTACAGATGAAACGTATATCAGCCAATATCGAATCCTAGTTGTGCCTACAGCTTATTACAGTAACTTCAGTTTATCTGAAGCGAATAATGTCTCCAGCGCTTACTACACAGCGGTGAGCACAACAGGATCTAGCACCAGTCAAGTGTTAGCCTCGTCAGCAAGAGACGTACGTGGTAATTTGATTAAGAATGGAACACCTTACAGAGTGTATGTGTTAACGATTGGCAGCGGCAAGAATTTGGGAACCAATATTCTCTCAGCGGATTCAGCATTAATTACGTTGGCTCTTAACTACAATGTGAGTGCTGTCTACAATTTGGATGTAAGCGACGTAAATGACTATGATGATGGCCGGGATTTAAGAGTATCCTTTAACCACGCTACGGATGAAACCTATATTAGCCAGTATCGAATCATGGTTGTACCTACTTCCTATTACAGCAGCTTCAGTTTATCTGACGCCAATAATGTGTATAGTTCCAACTACACAGCAGTGAGCACAACAGGATCGAGCACCAATCAAGTGTTAACCTCGTCAACAAGGGACGTGCGGGGTAACCTGATAAAGAGTGGAATCAATTACAGAGTTTATGTGTTAACGGTCGGAAGCGGGAATTACTCGGGCAGCAATATTCTTTCTTCTGGTTCACTTTTAATTACGTTGAATGTAGATTACAAATTGGCTCCTATTTCGAGCTTGGATGTAAGGGACGTTAATGATTACGAAGACGGCCGGGATATAAAAGTATCCTTTAACCATGCCACGGATGAAACGTACATTAGCCAGTATCGAATCCTGATTGTACCTACTTCCTATTACAGTAGCTTTAGCTTAACACAGGCAAATGCTGTTTCTAGCTCCAATTACACAGCGGTAGGCATTTCTGGAAATAACACCAGTCAAGTCTTGGATTCTTCAGCCAGAGACGTAAACGGAAATTTAATAAAGAGTGGAATCAGTTACAGAGTGTATGTGTTAACGATTGGCAGCGGCAAGTACTCAGGTACTAATGTGTTGTCCTCAGAGTCGAATGCCATAACTTTATCCACTAAGCTGCCGGTAACCTCTGTCACTAATGTAACGTACAGTGTGGATGAGGGTAAAATACTAGTGAGTTTCAACCGTTCCTCTAACGAGTCTAACATTTCGGAATATCGAATTCTGGTGGTTCCGTCCAAACAAGGTTTTGGTTCAGCGGAAGCAATTGAGGTGAAATCCTCGTATTATACGTCGATAACGCCTAACGGAACGAATCCTACAATTGTTGCCTCGAGAAGAGATGTTAATGGTGCATTAATTGTTAAGGGTGTTAAATATAAAGTATATGTTCTTGCGGTAGCCAATAACAATGGCGTGCAAAGTGGTGGTCTTTCGTATTCAACGGAAGAGATTGAAATATAAGGATAGGGAATAAAATCATTATAATATAAGGCAAAAAACCTTTATTGAGCACTGGGCTTGATGAAGCGCTTTTTGCCTTGTTTTTTTGTTTTCTATTTTTTATAAAAATAGGGTTGCGATTATACACATTTAAAACATTTGGTTTAACCTATTGGAAGCGCTATAATTGAAAATAATTACATGCTTAAGGAGTCTATCATGAAAAGAGGCAGGATATTCTACAAGATTTTTGTTCCTATTCTGGTGCTGGGAATTGGCCTGGTTATTAGCTTCGGTGGCTATATTTATCTGACGACGATTAATTCGGTAAATGAAAGAGTAGCGGATGATAAACAGAGTTTAATTACTCAAATTAAAAACACCCTGGAACAGAAAATTCAGACCATCGAATACGCTTTTAATACTTACAGTACCACCAGTTCCTTCAGGGAGGTCGTGCAAAATCCGATCACCGAGCAGGATTTTGAGAAGTATCGCGAGATTAATTCCCAGCTTAACTACATTGCCAGCATGGGGATGGATTTTGTTAATTATTCTCTAATCAGTTTGGAGCAGAAATGGCAGATTTCCAATGGTAAGCTTTCACATTTAACGGAAGAAGAGAGCAGGACACTTTATGAGAGCTATATTAATAACCGTAGCCGGGGGTTGTTTTGGGTTAAGACGGATAAGGGTATCCGCTTTGTAAATACCCTGCCGGTATTCTCACAGACCAAACAGGCGATTGCCTTATCTGATATATCCCTTCAGACCTTGCAGAGCACCCTTCAGACCGAAGGAAACACACCGGTGTTTATTCTTAACCGGGAGGGTGAACTTTTATATGAGTCGGAAACTGGAAAGTCCCTGCTGACTAATAATCAACTTAGCCATATCACTAATGTTGCCGGAGGCGGGGGGCAATTGGGGACGATTGCCATGGAGCGGGCTGATCACCAATCGATTAAAGCTATTTATGCTAAATCTTCTTATAATAATTGGATTTACGTAACTATTTTGGATAAATCAGAAATTTCTGATGCACTAAAGACAACCCGATTCGGGATTGTGATGATGGTACTGCTTATTACGTTGTTGATTGCGGTAGTCGCTTATGTGATCTCTTTGTATTTCACCAAGCCATTCCGGCAGATTCAGCGCCGATTATTGCCTGCCAATGCGGAGCTAGAGCCTAAGAATGAGGTAGACTGGATTATTAATTCGATTGATACCATCTTATCGGAGAAAGAAAGCCTAGAGGGTCTGATTGAGTCTGAGATGCCTAAGTTGGAAACTCAGTTTATTCTAAATCTGTTTCGTAGCCGGATATCCCAAGAAGAGCTTAATCTGGGTTTGCCTCGTTTCGGTTATGAGCTGTCACAGAATTCGGTGTACGCAACGCTGCTAATACAGCTGGATAACTATGGGGAACGGCAGGCTAGTGATAAGGATCTTCTGCTTGTAGCGGTTAACAAACTGGTGGAAGAGCTGATTCCGCAGGAGAGGCGGATGATTCCTATCTTATTAAATGACCGTACACAAGCGACTATCCTGATCTTTGAGGGAGCGAATGAACAGGAGAACCGGAGAATAGCACTGGACTATGCCAAGACAATTATTCGAACAGCTAGAGAAATCCTGAAACTATCCATTAGCGTTGGAATCAGCAATTTTTATGATAATTTATTGTTTAGTAGGGAAGCTTGCGAGATGAGTAAGCAGGCGCTGCATCATCGTTTAAATCTGGGCAAAGAGTCTATCATCTTCTATGAGGATATATCGAAGGTGATCTCGGGTCCAGTTCTACTGCATTATCCGTCTGAGTTTGAGTCCCAGTTATTTGACGCGATTCGGATTGGAGATGAAGAACAAGTCTCCTGTTCTCTGTATCCATTACTCGGGGAAATGATGAAGCACAGTAAGAACCCTTTGAATTTCGAAGTCACATTAATACGTTTCGTCAACAATCTGATTCAGCTGGAGCAGCTGCTGGGTGTAGAGGTTCTGCTGACAGAGGACAATTCTACGTTGTATCACCGATTGTTAGACATCCGTAATCCGGAAGAGATCGAACGCATTTTGGTCAAAGAAGTTATCCATCCGATGGTGACCAGCGTTAAGGAGAAGACAGACCGTCAGTTCCGCCTCTTATCCGATAAAATTGCGGTGATTGTCCGCTCGGAATTTGATCAGGACTTAACGCTAGAATTAATTGGTGATCGCCTCCATTACAGTCCGAACTATTTAAGCAGTATTTTCAAAAAAGAGTACGGGATGACGTTTAGCGAGTATCTAATGAACTATCGTCTGGAAATGGCTAAGAAGTGGCTGGTGGAAACGGATATGACCATTAAAGAGATTGCTGAAAGGCTGCAGTACCATAATCCGCAGAACTTTATTCGATCCTTCCGTAAAAAAGAACATGTAACACCAGGTGCATACCGAACCCAGAAACAGGAGAAGTAAGGCGCTGAACACAAACAGCCAGCCCCGGGAGACCGGGGCTGGCTGTTTGTGCAGCTGCAATGTTTTAGCCTTTTACAGAACCCAGCAGGGCTCCTTTGGTGAAGTGTTTTTGTACGAAAGGATAGGCGAGCAGCATTGGAACGGTTGCGACTACGATAACCGCCATTTTGATGGTTTGAGCAGGTGGGATAATATCAACAGAAGCATTATCTCCCTGCATCCCGCTGGCGACGATAACAATTTGGCGCAGCAGGACTTGAATAGGCCACTTAGTGGAGTCTGTCATATATAAAATTGCACTCATATAAGTGTTCCAGTAAGCTACCCCGTAGAACAAGGAGAGGGTCGCGATAGATGGCATCGCCAGCGGAAGCATGATTTTGAAAAATACACCAAAATCATTAGAGCCGTCAATCTTGGCTGATTCCTCTAGCCCTTCCGGCAGCGCCTGGAAGAAGTTACGCATAATGATCAGGTTAAAAGCATTGATCGCAACAGGCATGATCATGGACCAGTACGAATCGATTAATCCGAAATATTTAACTACCAGGAAAGTAGGGATCATTCCCCCGCTGAAGAGCATGGAGAACACGATTACGAAATTGATGAAATCTCTTCCGTATAGATATTTTCTAGATAATCCATAAGCCATTAAAGAGGTAAGAACCATACTGACAACTGTACCCACTAAGGTTACACCGATGGATACGCCAAGCCCTTTAAAGATAGTAGGCGTTGACAGTATATAACGGTAAGCATCCAAAGAGAATGTCGTCGGGAACAGGATGAAGCTTTTTTCTACTACCTCCTGTGTTGAAGCAAAGGAACTGGCAAACACATTGACAAAGGGTAAAAGACAGGCTAGGGCAATGAGTGTAAGCAGTGTGGTATTTACAATAGTAAACAGCCGGCTACCCATATTTTCTTTTTTAAAAGATGATTGCGACATGCAGATATCCTCCTTGTAATCGTTTCATTGAAACTTTAACAGGGGTCTGTTATTCCGTATATAATCATTAGCTTGGGCTTTGTTTTGGGAGGAAAAAGCGAGATAAGGCATAGATGATCTTTATGTATTGTAGTAATCACTATAAGATGCACGGACCTGGAAAACCTTATAGCTGTAGGGTTCTTGGAGTATCAGTATCTGATGATTATATACGTAATGGACGAATGATCGTAATCTGGGAATCGTAAAGAAACGCGATCAAGGAGGCCGATCAGGTGAAAGAGGCAAACGTCACCATGCTGAACACGAAAGTTAATCCAGTAAGAAAAAAGCGAACGGGGCCTAGCTGGCTGAGTTTAAAAAGAAACAAGTTATTGTATCTGATGATACTCCCGGGATTTTTGTATTTTGTTATTTTTAAGTACCTGCCTATGGGCGGTCTTATCATTGCATTTCAGGATTATCAGCCGTTTCTGGGCATAGCGGATAGCCCGTGGGTAGGGTTTAAGCATTTTGTCCGATTGTTTACAGAACCTACCTTCCTTATGCTATTGAGTAACACACTTATCCTATTTGCATTAAACATCGTTATTTTCTTTCCACTACCTATTATAGTGGCGCTGATGCTTAACGAAGTTCAGCACAAGTTATTTAAGAGCACCATACAAACGATTATTTATATCCCCCATTTCATGTCATGGGTTATCATCGTCTCCATTTCCTATGTATTTATGAATGTGGATGGAGGGGTGTTGAATGAGATGTTAGCGGCCCTTGGGATGCAGAAGATTAGCTTTTTGACTTCTCCTGAGTGGTTGCGTACCGTGTATATCGGACAGATCATTTGGAAAGAAATTGGTTGGTCAACCATTATTTATTTGGCAGCCATTACCGTAGTGGATACGCAGTTATATGAAGCAGCTGAGATGGATGGAGCGGCAAGATTACGCAAAACTTGGCATATCACCCTGCCAGCGATTCGTCCAATCATTATTACCTTGCTTATTCTGAAGATTGGCCACACGCTGGATCTGGGCTTTGAGCATATGTACTTGCTGATCAATTCCTTGAACCGCGAAGTTGGAGAAATTTTCGATACCTATATCTATACAGCTGGTTTAAAGAACGGACAATTGAGTTTCAGTACGACAGTAGGTCTGTTCAAGGGTGTGGTTGGCTTGATTCTCGTTATGCTGTCGAACAAGTTAGCCAAAAAAATCGGCGAAGATGGTGTTTACTAGGCTTCATAGTATGCTGAATTCTTACCTCTGCCTTAAAGGCAGAGGTGGAAGATACAACACAAATACATTAGTAAAAGGGGTAATGTTGATGAATCGCAATTACAAAAAAATTGCAGCTTTAATGTTGTGTAGCGGGTTAGTACTCACTGCATGCGGAGGAGGCAATAACGCGAAGGAGTCAAATTCTTCAAATGGGGGAACGGATTCAACGGCTAAAACAACTGCTGCACCTGCAGATGTGCTAGATGCTAAAGCAAAGATTAGCTGGCTGAACATTTTACAAACGTCTACAACACCAACGGGTCCTATTCTGGACAAAATTGAAGAATTGACGAATACAGAGATTGAATTCTCATGGATTCCCGATCCTTCCAAAGAAGAACGTATTAATACTTCATTAGCATCGAATTCCCTGGCAGACATCGTTACCCTGACTATTCTTGATAACTCTTCTGTACGTAATGCACTGAAGGCCGGTATGTTCTGGGAAGTAAGTCCTTATCTTGATGAGTTCCCGAATTTGGCTAAAATTTCACAGGATACACGTACATCGGCATCGATTGCAGGTAAGCTGTACGGAGTTCCTTTCCAGAAGTCCTTGGCTAGAAACGGCGTTGTTCTCCGTAAAGATTGGCTGGATAAGCTTGGGTTGCAGGTTCCAAAAACAACAGATGAGTTGATGGAAGTTGCGAAAGCGTTTACCGAAAAAGACCCTGATGGTAATGGCAAGAAGGATACCACAGGCTTCATGGACCGCAGTGATCTTGTATATGGAGCATTTAAGACATTAGGCTCATACTTTGGAACACCGAACTATTGGAGTGTAGATGATGCGGGTAAAATGACACCGGAGTTCGATACAGAGGCTTATGTCAAGACCATGGATTATATGAAGACTCTTTATGATGGTGGTTATATCAATCAGGATTTCGCTGTGACGGCTAAAACAGATCAGCAGCAGAATTTTGCGCAAGGGAAGGCTGGAATTTATGTGGGTGCCTTGTTTGACAGCAAGAATCTGCTGAATTTGTCTAAAGGCATACAGGATGGTATGGATTTGGTTATGGTTAACGATATCACTTCCACCGGTAATGAAGCGGATCGCGCCATCTGGGCTGGTAATAACGGAATTGGGGGACTGTTGTCTTTCCCGAAATCCGAAGTCAAGGATGAAAATGAGTTAAGACGGATCTTGAAATTTGTTAATGATCTCATGAATGAAGATGTCTATGGCTTGATGACCTACGGTATTAAGGATGTTCACTACACTATTGATGGAGAACAAGCGGTTACGATTAAGGATACAGATCTCTGGAAGCAAGAAGTTCAGCCATTTTCGGCATCTCGTCCATTAGAGAATGGATTCATTATCCATGATGCTGATCCACTCAAAGTTGAAGCTGATAAGCTGATCGTTGAGAATGCTAAATATGCTGTACTGAATCCTGCTTACTCTCTGGAATCTGAGACCTATTCTACTCAAGGATCTGAGTTGCAGAAGATTATGACAGATGCCACTTATAAATATATCCTAGACAAAATTGATTTGGACGGATTTAAAGCTGAGGTTGAAAAGTGGAAGAAATCCGGCGGCAGCAAAATCATTACTGAATATGAAGCTGCTTATAAAGCTGTAAATCCTTAAGAAGTACTACAGACTATATTCTAAGAAAATAATAGAGGGGTCCTAAATGGGGAGGCTGCGTTTAGGACCATATCTATTCAAACAGGAGGAAAAAATGAAAGACAACAATGCACTTAGGAGTATGGGCTGGGGTGTTCGAATGGCAGATTCGATTATGGAGCGAACGCCAAGATTATATGAGGATAACGGATATCATGGAAAATGGTCTTATGATTATGGAGTCATCTTGAAGGGTTTTGAGCTGCTGTGGAGACAGACCGGGCAGGTTAAATATTATCAATACATCAAAGATAATATGGATTATTTTATTGAGGAAGACGGCTCTGTGAAGGGATATCGCCTGAGCGAACATAATATTGATCACTTAAATAACGGGAAGATCCTGTTTGTGCTCCATAAAGAAACTGGGTTAGCGAAATATAAAATGGCTGCAGATTTATTAAGAAAGCAGATAACAACGCATCCTCGAACCTCGGAAGGTGCGTTTTGGCATAAGAATGTATATCCTTATCAGATTTGGCTGGATGGCTTGTATATGGGCTCTCCTTTCTATCTGGAGTATTTACTTGAGTATGAAGGCGGCAAGGGTCTGGACGATGTGACCCGGCAATTTATTCTGTGCGAGCGTCATACCAAGGATGCTGAGACGGGTCTCCTGTTTCACGCATGGGATGAAAAGCGGGTACAGCCGTGGTGCGATCCTGAAACGGGGTTGTCTCCGAACTTTTGGGGGCGTTCGCTGGGCTGGTATGTGATGGCGCTAGTGGATGTACTCGGAATGCTCCCTAAGGAACACGCGGATTACGAGATCTTGGCACGTATTCTGACAGATACGCTGACAGCGCTTCGTCAGGTTCAGGATGCGGATGCTGGAGTCTGGTATCAGGTTGTAAACATGGGCGGCCGTAAAGGCAATTATTTGGAGGCTTCCGCCTCTAGCATGATCACCTATGCAATGGCTAAGGGTATTCGGATTGGTGTACTCGATGATAGTTGGTTCGAGACTCTTGACCGTGCTTATCAAGGTCTTATTGCTGAATTTGTGCTGGAAACCAAAAATGGCTGGGTTAACCTGAATAAAAACTGCCAGGTCGCTGGACTCGGTGGTGAGGACCGGAGAGATGGTACTTACGCCTATTATATCAGTGAACCGATCGTAACCAATGATCAGAAGGGGCTTGGCGCATTTCTCCTGGCTTGTGGAGAATATGAATATTTGCAGCGTCCCGCCGTGACGAAAGGAAGCGAGTGAAGCACATGTCTATCTACAATATAAATGACTACGGAGCACATCCTAATCGTGCAGAGCCTTCAACGGAAGCGATAGCCAGTGCCATTCATGCGGCAAGCGAGGCAGGGGGAGGAACAGTTTATGTTCCTTCCGGGCACTATCAGACGGGTGCTATCTTCATGAAAAGCAATATTGAACTGAAGCTCAGTCCTGGAGCTGTGCTTAGCTTCAGCTCTGATCCTAACGATTATCCGGTGGTGGATTCCCGTTGGGAGGGTGTGAAGCAGAACGTCCATGCTTCATGTATTTTTGGAATAAATCTAGAGAATGTATCGGTTACAGGTGCAGGCAAGCTGGATGGAAGGGGTGCACCTTGGTGGGATAAACATCGGAATTCTCCTGATTCATTGCTGTATCCCCGCCCGAAGCTTATCAGCTTCGACAACTGCCGTAGAGTCACGCTCAGAGATCTGACACTCGTGAACTCCCCAAGCTGGACTGTGAATCCTATCTGTTGCCATGACGTTACGATTGATAATCTGTCGATCTATAATCCGGCGGATTCGCCTAATACAGACGGTATTGACCCAGAATCCTGTGTGAATGTCCGTATCAGCAACTGCAATATCGATGTGGGTGATGACTGCATCGCCATTAAAGCAGGGACGGAGGATACGAAGGAGCGGGTTGCCTGCGAGAATATCACGATAACTAACTGCACGATGATTCATGGTCATGGCGGTGTGGTGCTGGGAAGCGAAATGAGCGGAGATATCCGCAATATCGTGATCAGCAATTGCGTGTTCAAGCAGACGGACCGCGGCATTCGGCTGAAGTCCAGACGCGGGCGCGGAGGTGTTGTCGAAGATATTCGTGTCAGCAATATCGTGATGGAGGACGTGATCTGTCCGTTTATTCTTAATCTTTACTATTTCTGCGGACCACGTGGTAAGGACAAATACGTATGGGATAAGAATCCTTATCCGGTGACGGAGGAGACTCCCTGCTTCCGACGGATTCATTTTGCTAATATTACTGCTCGGAATGTTCACGCAGCTGCAGGTTTTCTTTACGGCCTTGCGGAGCAATACATTTCAGAAATTACCTTTTCCGATATTGATATTTCCATGGCAGAGAATGCAATCCCTGGTCGTCCAGCCATGATGTCAGGAATCCAGGATATGAACAACCGTGGGTTTTATCTGGGCAACGTAAGAGATATTCGCTTCCGCCAAGTGACGATCGAGAATCATGAAGGACCGGCTTTTTATATTGAAAATGGAGAAACGGTAGATATCACCGGCTGCCAATCGAGAAACACCCGTAAAGTGGAAGAATTAGTGCAGCAGGTAACCGTTATCCCGTCACAGGAAGATCTAAGTGAGCAGACAGACTGATAATTGACAGGATAGACCGCAGATTTGCTTAGGGTGAAGGGTGCGGATGTATGGAAATAGGAAGGAGTATGAAGATGATTACAGATAATATTCAGACTGGAGTTATTCACAATCCCATATTAAAAGGCTTCAATCCTGACCCTTGTATTGTAAGAGCGGGGGAGATGTACTATATTGCTGTTTCTTCTTTTGAATGGCTGCCCGGTGTGAGGGTGTATCAATCAGCGGACTTAGCAGACTGGGAGCATTGCACAGATATTCTGACTCATCAGGTAGATCTGCGGGGAAATCCGAAAAATTGCAGTATCTGGGCTCCACAGCTTAGTTATTATGACGGTTTGTTTTATCTGATTTATACCGATGTTAAGAGCACCAAACGGCCTTTTAAAGACTGTCATAACTATCTGATCACTGCGGAGGGTATTGAGGGACCTTGGTCTGAACCGGTATACCTAAACAGCAGCGGGTTCGATCCATCTCTGTACCATGATGAGGATGGGCGCAAATGGCTGCTGAATGAGCTGTGGGATTACCGGATTACGGAAGGCAATAAGTCCTGCGGGATTGTAATTCAGGAGTACGATCCAGAGCAGTGCCAATTAATAGGTGAACCTGTGAAAATCTTTGATTGCACGCCGCTGAAGAAGACGGAAGCGCCGCATATTTACAAGCGGGGAGGTTATTACTACTTAATTACGGCAGAAGGCGGCACTGGATCGGGGCATGCCGTAACCGTAGCGCGCTCCAAGGCGCTGCTTGGTCCGTATGAGGTGGATCCGCTCAATCCGATGTTGACCTCACGGGATAATCCCGAGCTGCCGCTTCAATGTGCAGGCCATGGAAGTCTGGTAGAGACACCAGAAGGTGAATGGTATATGGCCCATTTGTGTACGCGACCCCTTGAAGGCGAATACGCCATACTGGGGAGAGAGACTGCCGTTCAGCAGGTGCACTGGAATGAGGAGGGCTGGTTAAGACTAACCTCAGGCGGAAATACACCACAGCTCAAGGTACCAGCACCTAAAGGAACACAGTTCCTGAACCAAGTGCGGACGCTTGAATTTGAGGATGATTTTAACGGCCCAGAATTGAAAAAGAACTGGAATACATTGCGGATTCCTATGAATGAAAGCTGGTGTTCCCTTGCTGAAAGACCGGGCTGGTTAAGAATCAGGGCCGGGGAGTCCGTGCAGAGTCTGTTTGAGCATCATATTCTGGCTATTCGCCAGACGGATATAAGCTTCCGCGCTGAAACAGCGCTTGAATATGAACCGAATACTTATCTGCAGATGGCAGGACTACTGTTATACCTGAATGAGGATAACTATCTTTATGCGTATATCAGCCATGAAGAAGGACGTGGCAAGGTGCTGCGGTTAATGCGCTGTCAGCGCGATGAATTCACTGCGGAGCCTGTAATGATTGAACTAAATGCAAGGGAGACAGTGCGGATCGCGGTTGAGGTGCAGGAAGTGACTGGGCAATTTGTTTATCTTAAGGGTGACGATACGGAGTGGAAGCCACTTGGCGATCCGCAGAATATCAGCTTTTTGTCGGGAGGCTTCACTGGGAACTTTGTTGGCATTGCGGCGCATGATATGCAGCAGTTCGGTGGCAGCAGTGCTGATTTCGCATATTTCCGTTATCAGGGCAAGGAATAATACACACGGCTTTACTAAGGAAGGGGTTGCTCTGAGGACAGGGCCCCCTTCTTATTCCAATAGATATTAGGAGGTCTTGTATGAAGAGAAAATGGTTATCCGGGGCGCTGGTTGCGAGTCTTCTTGCAACATGTATGCCATTTGGTGGTGTCGAGGCCGCTTCTTTGGAAGCGCTTCCTGCTTTTCCGGGCGCGGAAGGCGGCGGCAAATATGTAACCGGCGGAAGAGCTCAACCTGTGTATGAAGTAACGACGTTGGCTGATTATGGTATCAAGGAAACTCCGATCCCCGGCTCCTTCCGCGATGCGGTAAGCCAAAGTAATCGGACCATTGTTTTTCGAGTGGGGGGAACCATCCATCTGAAGGAATCCCTCAAGATTACCGGCTCAAATCTGACGATTGCCGGGCAAACGGCTCCAGGTGACGGAATTACAATTGCCGACTACACAACCTCTGTTGAAGCTGACAATATTATTATGCGCTATATGCGTTTCCGGTTAGGCGACCGGGTAGCTAGTGAAGATGATGCTTTTGGATCAAGATACCATAAGGATCTCATTATCGATCATAGCTCATTCAGCTGGTCGGTGGATGAAGTGGTCAGTCTGTATGACAACGAGAATACTACCGTACAATGGTCGATATCTGCTGAAAGTATGCTGATGACGACGCACCAGAAGGGACGTCACGGCTACGGAGGAATCTGGGGTGGCAAAAATGCCAGTTTCCTTCACAATCTGATTGCTCATAGCACCAGCCGCAACCCCCGTTTGCCGACGGTGACCAAATTGGTGGACCTGACGGAAATGTCTAATAACGTTATCTATAACTGGGGATTCGCTTCGACCTATGGTGGGGGAGCAGAAGATTATCGATATAATATCACTAACAATTATTATAAAAATGGTCCAAACACCTACACCAGTGTAAAAAATCAATTGTTTGGGGAAGTGTCACCAGAAACCCGGTTGTTTATAGATGGGAACATCATGGATGGTAATCCGAAGGTTACTGAAGACAACTGGAAGGGTGTGCAAAAGTATTCGGATATCTCTAAGCTTACGGAGCCGGCAAAGATGCCTAACCCATATACGGCAGTGTCGGCGGAAGAAGCCTACGCAAATGTAATGGCGGATGCTGGTGCCACTTTGCCAAGGCGTGATGCTTACGATGCGCGGGTCATTAATGATGTGAAGAATCGCACTGGACAGCATATTAATTCACCTATTGAAATAGGCGGTTACCCAGACTATACAGAGACAGCTTCCAATGTAATCGACATGGATCATGACGGTATGGATGACAGCTGGGAGATTGCTAATGGACTAGACCCTACCGATTCTGAGGATGGTAAGAAGACGACGTTATCTGCGGAGGGCTATACGAATCTAGAAGTGTATCTGAATGATCTGATTGTGTTGGGAAAAGCAGGGGATGAGCATACAGACAATCCTGTAACCGCTATCAATTATCCTGTGAATAACCAAATCATAGAGTCAGGCAACAATGTGAAGGTTACAGCCTCTGCCAGTGATAGTGATGGTATTGCTAAGGTGGAATTTATCGTTAATGGTGTGAAGCAAGCCGAAGCTACCACAGCACCTTATAGTTTCGATTGGAACAATGTGCAGGATGGTACCTATTATCTCGTTGTTCAGGCTATAGACAATAAGGGTCTCAAGACACAATCTGATAACGTGGCTATTCATGTCAACACGTCTGGATCCGTTCTTCCTTGGACTTCGGTGGATATTGGCCATCCAGGGATAGCGGGAGTGACTACGCTTCATCCGGATAGCGGGAAGATTACGCTCAAATCGGCTGGACTTATCGGAGCAACATCAGAGAGCGAAACGGCTGTTGATAATTTTCATTTTGCTTATCAAACCCTGACAGGCAATGGTGAAATTATTGCTAGAATCGACTCCGTAACGGGAACTGACGATTATGCCAAAGCAGGTGTCATGATTCGTGATAATCTCAATGAGAACTCTAAAATGACAATGCTGGCAATTCCTTATGTCAAATATGGCAAGAAGGGAGTTATGATTACCCGCTCCACCACAGGAGCCAAGGTGGTAAAAACAGAACCGGACAGCTTCATCAATACACCTTATTGGGTGAAACTGGTTCGTCTTGGTAATGAAGTGACAGGTCTGGTATCGCCGGATAAAGTAACATGGAGCAAGGTAGGCACGGTGAAGCTTGACCTGAATGATACGGTTTATTTTGGTCTTGCAGCCGATGCCGCTAAGGTAGATAACGAGGTTAATCGTTATAATGCATCTGTCTTCAGTGAGGTGGAGCTGAAACCGCTTAGTGATCAGTTTCCTACTGCACCCCGTGGTCTTACAGCGACAGCAGGTGAGGAAAAAGTGAAGCTGAACTGGGAGGATGTTGGTTCTGCCAAGTCGTATAGTGTTAAACGTAGTGAGGTTTCAGGCGGTCCATACAAGACGATCAATACTGAAATTAAAGATAGCCTGTATACTGATTCCGGACTCAGCTCCGGAAAAACTTATTACTACGTGGTCAGTGCAGTGAATGAGCTTGGTGAAAGCTTTGATTCCGATGAGGCCAGCGCTACGGCTGAAGGTGAAGCAGGTAATGTGTATTATGTGGATGAAGACTTTGAACAAGTTGCTGTGGGTGTGACACCAGAGTATTATGATGTGACTCCAAATCCACAGACTGAAATTCAAAAGGTTATTGTATCTCCCACACCGTCTGACAGTAAGGGGAATACGTCAGATCAAGTGTTGAATGTGTTCGATGGTGCGAACGGCAGCGTGCAGTTTATCCGCAAATTCGCGCCAACTACGGGTGCACTCGTTATTGACACTGACTTTATGTTTGCGACAGAATCGGGAACCTCGGTGTTCCTGCAGGCCCAGAGTACAGATGGAAGCAAAACGGCATTCTCCATTGAGAGCAGAAAGCCAACGCTTCCTGAAGCTACAGGTAAATATACGCTAACCATGAGCAGGGGGAGCAGCCAGTATCATCAACTGATGAACTCTTATTCCCTAAAACAATGGTATAACCTGAAGCTAAAGGTGGATGTGAACAACGATAAAGTGGATGTATATATCGATGATCAGCCTGCGGGCTCTTTTCCGTTCACAACCACGAATTTCGCCAGCTATGGCATTGGGCGTATTTTGTCCAAGACACCGGGCGGCGGCTCAGGAAATTATTACTTAGATAACTTAAAGATCTATGTTGAGCCGATTGAAACACCGCTTGGACTGACTGGACTTCCAGGAAACCAAGCAGCCCAGCTATCCTGGCCTGCTCTTGAAGGGGCAACTTCCTACCATATTAAGAGAAGTCTTAAGAGCGGGGGGCCTTATGAGACTATTGCCAACGCTATTACAGAGACCTCATATATTGATACTGAAGTTACCAACGAAACTACCTATTATTATGTTATCTCGGCGATGGCGCCCACTGGTGAATCGGGAAATTCCAATGAAATTAGTATTACCCCATCCGCTTTGGCGGTGAAATTGCCTGCGCCAGAATCGTTCGCGGCTGTAAGCCGGAATGCTCAGCTGGATCTCAGCTGGAATGCTGTGGAGAATGCAGCCAGCTACAGCATCAAGAAGTGGAATGAGACTTCAGGCAGCTATGAACTCGTGGCAAAAGAAATCACCGGCACAACTTACCGCGTCGGAGGTCTGGCCAACGGGCAAACCTACCGTTACGTCGTATCTGCAACCAATGTGGCCGGAGAGGGAAAAGAATCAGCGCCTGTTGAAGCTACTCCGCAATCTCCTTTGGGTACGCCTGTCGTTTCCATTGAAGCTGGTGACAGTGTAATGAAACTCAGCTGGCCAGCGATTGAGGAAGCGGGCCAGTATATTGTCAAACGCGCCTCATCGGCGAATGGTCCTTATGAAGTGCTCGGGTCTGATTTATCAGACACAAGCTTTGCTGATAGTGGGCTCGTAAACGGAACGCCGTATTATTACAAAGTCCAAGCAATAAAAGGTATCCGTAGTAGTCTAGATTCAGCTGTTGCCTCAGCGGTTCCATACCAGAATTCCGGCCAGCCGCAGGCTCCACAAGGAGTTAGTGCTGAGCCTGGCAACACTGATATCCATCTGACTTGGAATGTAGCTGATGGAGCTAGCAGCTATCAAATTCTACGCTCGGAGAGCGGTGGCAGCTATGCGATCGTGGCCGACAGCATCGAAGCAACCGATTATACCGATAAAGGCTTGATCAACGGAACTGCCTATCAATATGCGGTAATCGCCATCGGTGATAAGGGGGCTAGTCTTCCATCCGAGGTAGTCAAGGGAAATCCAGCTCCTGTCATAATTGTTGCTCAGAATGGGACAGGAGATTATAGGACGATTAATGACGCTATTCAAGCAGTACCTGATAACAGTGCCCTAACCACGATTATTAAAGTGAAGAACGGCACATATAAGGAGAAGGTGCTTGTACCTTCTAGTAAGATGAATATTAGTATCATCGGTGAGAGCCGGGAAGGTACCGTACTTATTAACGGTGACTCCGCGAAAACCATTGGCTCAGATGGTAAAGAAATGGGCACCAGCGGCAGCTATACATTAAAGGTTGCGGCAACTGATTTCACACTGGAGAACATGACGGTTGAGAACAGTGCTGGGCGGGATGCCGGTCAGGCAGTCGCTTTATATGCTGAAGGAGACCGGGGAGTGTACAGAAATGTTAAGCTTCTAGGATATCAGGATACCCTGTTCGCAGATAAGGGAAGAGCCTATTTCGTCGACAGCCATATTGAAGGTACAGTAGACTTTATCTTCGGTAATTCCGCTGCCGTATTCGAGAATAATGTGATTCAAAGTGCGGGTGCTGGCTATGTTACTGCGCCTTCCACGGCAACGGGTAAGCCTGGTTATGTGTTCATCAATAATCGACTAACTGCCAGTGAGGGCGTTGCTGCTGGAACCGTTGATTTGGGCCGGCCATGGAGAGAATACGGCAGCTCTACCTTCATTAATACGGAGATGGGAGCTCATATTCGTGCTACTGGCTGGCATGAATGGTATGAAGGTCGTTCCAAAACTGCACGGTTCTCTGAGTTTTTAAGTTACGGAGAGGGTGCTAATGCAGCTTCACGTTACAGCTGGTCCAAACAATTAACAGCAGAAGAGGCGGCTGCCTATACGATTGAAGCTGTGCTTGGTGGAAGTGATGGCTGGAATCCACAGCAATCTAAGATCTTAGTGGGACAAGAGCAGATACCTGCGGTACATGTCTCTTCAATTACTTTAGCAGGTAAAGATGGAATTAGCAGCATTGAGTCGAAGGGCGGTGCCTTGCAGCTGCAAGCCTCTGTGCTTCCACAGAATGCGACGAATCCTAAAGTTATCTGGACGGTAACTGAAGCAGATGGGGTAACCTCAACGGATAAAGCGGTTATTAATGAGAAGGGCTTGCTTACAGCTAGAAAGAACGGTAGCGTTCAAGTAACGGCGCGAGCTCTAGATGGAAGTGGAGTATCCGGAAGCCTAGAGATTAACATCAGCGGACAAGATGAGATTGCCCGTAATCTGCCCGCTGCAACGCTTAACGGACCGGTCACAGTGGCGGCAGGACAGGATTTCACTTACCGTGTAGGGCTTACAAATGTTACTACCTCCGTCTACAAGGAAGTGTATGCTGTAGACTTTACCATGGCATATGACGTATCTGGTGTGGAATTCGTATCCGCTCAGACCTTGCCAGACGGATTCAGCATCACTCATATTAATGAGGACAGTCCAGGTCTAATAACAGTTAGTGTAGCTGGAACGGAGGCAGGAAATATCCTGACCGATGATGCGGAATTCTTAGAAATGATCTTCAAAGCGAAGAAGACAACCCGTGAAATCGCCGTGCCGCTTGGATTTATTTCCTTCCGGGGATCCAACACAGATGTTGATTTTGACATCCTGCATGAGGCACAGTCGGTTGTTCATGTCATTCCTATATCCGTCATGGAGATAAAAGTCTCCTCCAAAGATAATGTGAGCGAAATCAAGTCAGGGCAAACCCTGCAAATGGCAGCTGTAATCCTGCCGGACCATGCATCCGATCCAGCAGTGAGCTGGTCAGTGGTGAATGAGGATGGATCAGCTACTGAGCGAGCATCTATTACGGATACCGGCTTGCTCACTGCAATTGCAGCAGGCAAGGTAACCGTGAAAGCGACAGCTAAAGATGGCTCTGGTGTTGTAGGCACGATGTCCATTGAGATTATGGCAGAATCGCAGGTTTCAGAATCGGGCGGTACTTCATCTTCAACGACAGTCAAACCAGTGAAACAACCGGAACCAACTGTGAACGCAAATGGAGTTACTCTTTCCGTGACAGCGGATGTGAATGGTAAAGCTATTGCAGAGGTATCCTCAGCGATTCTGCAACAAGCAATTGGCTCAATGCAGAGTGGAGTATTGAGAATCACAGTGAAGCCATCCTCTGCCAGCTCGGTGGTTGAACTGACCTTGCCAGCTCGTGAGTTGGCTGGAGCGGGAGCAAAAGCAATTCAACTTTTAGAAATAGACATGGGATTGTCTACGTTCCGAATAAATGCTGACCTGCTTCTTGCGATGGCAGGATCTGACGCCGTAAGCGTTAAGCTTGTAGTTGGCAAAGTTGACGTGAAGACACTGTCGCTTCAGACAGATGTCGGGGATATTTATGAGTTTAAGTTCTTTGTTGATGGCAAACAGTTTGACAGCTTTGGGCGTGGACTGAAGGTTGAACGGGATTACAAACCAAAGACAACTTCAGGTGTAGAACAAATAGTAGTCTACCAAATCCGTGAAGACGGGACTGTGGAGGTGGTTAGAAACTCTCAGTTTAATCTGACAACTGGCAAGATCATCTTTAGACCAGACAATTCCAGCAGATTCGCAGTAGCATATGCGGAAAATTCCTTTAAGGATATCGCTGGACTAGGCTGGGCACAAAATAGCATTCAAGCCCTCGCCGCCAGAGACATCCTGAATGGCACCGGAGATCATAATTTCGGGCCACAGCTGAATGTAACTCGGGCACAGTTCTTGAAGATGCTGATGCTTGCATTAGAGCTAGAGGAAGGTAATGCTGCAAGTACATTTAAGGATGTTTCACTGGATGCTTGGTACTACAGCTCTGTTGCTGCTGCTCAGCAGCTAGGAATTATTCAGGGCAGATCTGATGGAACCTTCGGTGCTAATGAAACGATTAGCCGTGAGGAAATGGCGTTGATGGCTTATCGTGCAGCACAACTCGCTAAGCTTACGGTCGTGGAAGTGGATCAGCCAGTGAATTTCAATGATGCCGCTGATGTTTCAGCCTACGCTCGTGAGGCTGTACAATTCATGAGCGGAGCAAAGATTATTCAAGGTGTGGGCAAAGATAACTTTGCACCTAAAGCCAATACAACTCGTGCTCAGGCAGCTGTTATTGTCTATCGATTGTTCCAGCTAAATCCTTAAATTTCAAGTTGACACCCTGTGTGATTTATCATATTATGATTGGAGTTGTTATAAGTAAATAAACCAAACTCTATCCAGTGGATGGAGTGGCGGAATTTTGTCAAAGATGTATTCTTTGGTTTCAATCGCCCCTTGTCATTTCGATGACAAGGGGCTTTATTATGTTAATGAGCTTGCTCAAGAGAAAGGGAAGAGGTTTACGATGAATATGAAGTTATTCAAATATGCTTTACTAGTTTTTTTAGGCGCTTGTAGTTATGGCTCACTCTCTACGATCGTCAAGCTTGGAATGAACGATGGCTTTAGAATGAAACAATTGGTAGGATCACAATACTTTTTTGGATGGTGTATGCTGCTCTTGCTGGTCTTATTATTTTCTCGAAAGAAATTAGGGTTAAAAACAGGCGGGAAATTATTAGCCGCTGGGATCACCATCAGTTTAACTGGCATATTTTATGGCTTCGCCGTTGAACAATTACCTGCTTCGATTGCGATTGTACTGTTATTCCAATTTACTTGGATCGGTGTAATTCTGGAGGCAGTTGTAGATCGAAAACTTCCTAGTCGGGAAAAAGTGATTTCGATGGTTATCCTTCTAATTGGTACAGTATTAGCGGGGGGCATCCTTGAGCCGAGTATAGGTGGAATTACGACCACTGGTGTGATTTTTGGCTTAATGTCAGCCGTGTCGTTTGCTTTCTATATTTTTGTGAGTGGAAGAGTAGCTACGCAGGTGCCTGCCGTTAATAAAAGCTTGTATATGACCACTAGTGCAATGGTTATTATTATGACTGTTTTTTCGCCTTCGTTTTTATATGACGGTGCGATTACCGATGGGCTTTGGAAATACGGCCTACCTCTAGGTTTGTTGGGCATCGTAATTCCAGTTCTGTTCTTTTCGATCGGGGTTCCGAAGCTGGGTTCAGGTCTAGGCGCGATTTTAGGGGCAGCGGAGTTACCGGCAGCTGTAGTAGCCTCCGTGTTAGTTCTGCAAGAAGAGGTATCATTACTTCGCTGGATCGGGATTATCGTAGTTCTGATCGGGATCGCAGCTCCGCAAATCCTACCGATGGGGACAGGGAAAAAGTCATCCAAACCATCACCAAAACAATCACTCCGTAAGGTAGAACTTTAATCGGCAAACTGGCATCGATGGTATGATCTGATCCTGAGAGGATTAGATTATCTATCGGTGTTTTTTTTGTGGAAAAAAAGATTGGTGTTAATTTTTCTGGTATCGATAATGGATGTCTATTATATAGTGGTTCTATTCTTAACTAAATGGAGATGACCACTTATGAACACTAAAAACTATGACTATTTTAAAACGCTGCATGATCAAAAAAATCCACTGATCCTGTACAACTGCTGGGATGTAGCCTCGGCTAAAGCAATAGAGCAAGCTGGATCAAAGGCGCTAGCAACCAGCAGCTATTCCATGGCGGAAGCGTGGGGATATTCGGACGGTGAACAGCTTACATTTGAGCTTATGCTTTGGATGATTTCAAAGATTGCCGAACGAGTAGCGGTTCCATTGACCGTAGACATCGAAGGTGGATATGCTATAGATGAGGATATTTTAGCGCATAACATGGAGCAGTTATTTCAATTAGATATCTGTGGTATCAATTTTGAAGATCAGATCGTAAATCATCCTAACAATGAACTATGGGAGACCAGCGAACAAAGCCGGAGGATTAAAACCATACAACAAGTAGCCTCCGAACTGCAAAAGCGCGTGTTTATTAACGCTAGAACGGATATCTTTTTCAAGGCTAAGGAACATTCGATGGATCTAGTCAATCAAGCTATAGAACGTACCTATGCTTATGCAGACGCTGGAGCGGATGGGATTTTTATACCGGGGCTCGCTGATCCAAGCTTGATTGAACAATTTGTTAAAAAATCGCCACTGCCTGTGAATATCATGGTTATGGACAGTATGCTTTCGAATCATGAATTGCAAAATATTGGCGTGAAACGGATTAGCTATGGACCGCGTAGTTTCTTTCAGGCACAACATAACCTCCAAGAAAATGCCCGGCAAACGCTTGATGCCTCAGGACTTTATTTAGAAATGAGCTAACCACACTATGATAACTAATGAGCAGGATATCGATAAATATTATAAGATGCTGGTCGAGAAAAATTCGAATTATGAGGGCGTATTTTTTGTAGGAGTGAAAACAACGGGCATCATGTGTAGGCCAACTTGTCCGGCTAAAAAGCCATTAAAAGAAAATTGTGAGTTTTTTGCTACAGCCAAGGAAGCCTTATTAGCTTCATATAGACCTTGTAAAAGGTGTCAGCCGCTATCCAATCCAACAAAAATGTCTCCTGAAGTAAAGCTGCTTGTAGAAGCTATTGAGAGCAATCCGGAACGAAAATGGACAGATAAAGATTTTGATGAGCTGTCTATTAGTGCAAACACGGCACGCCGCCAATTTAAGAAACAATTTGGAATGACCTTTATCGAATATGCACGTTCTAGACGTTTAGGACTGGCATTCAAACATATTAGGAATGGGGATTCAATCATTAACGCACAACTGGAAAGCGGGTACGATTCGAGCAATGGATTTAGGGATGCTTTTTCACGAACGATGGGGACTGTCCCGAATCATTCCAAGCAGATTAAAGTGCTGTACTGTACTTGGATAGAAACGATATTGGGTTCTATGCTGGCCATCTCCGATGAAGAGAGTCTTTTACTGCTGGAATTTGTGGATCGCAAGGGACTTGAAAATGAAATCAAGAGATTACGCACTCGTTTAAATGCAACTATATTACCTGAAAAGGTAGCCGTCCTTCACCAAATTGAGGAGGAATTGAAGCTGTATTTCACCGGTGAACTTACGGAATTTACAACGCCGGTTCGTTATTTGGGCTCAGACTTTCAGCAAAAGGTGTGGAATGAACTCCGGAAAATACCTCTGGGACAGACAGCTTCTTATAAGGAGCTTGCAGAGAAAATCAACAATCCTTCTGCTTGCCGCGCTGTAGCAAGGGCGAATGGCACCAATCAACTCTCAATCTTGGTTCCATGTCATCGAGTGATAAATAGCAATGGTGAATTGGGGGGCTATGGAGGCGGGCTTGCCAGAAAAGAATGGTTAATCAAACATGAGTCTAACTGCTCCTTAAAGGAGAATAATTTTATTTAACTACTTCTCTCTATTACGGAGAAAGTGATGGGTCCCCTTACTTCAAGGCAGGAGATTCATCACTTTCTGTACTTAAATACTGAACTAACATGTCCACAAATCGGTTAGCAATTTGAATATCCTGAAGTTCGTTGTTGAAATCGTCTTTGGAAATCAGGCTCATTTTCTGCAATAAACCCATCATAGACGTGAAGATGAAATGAGCAGTGGATAAGGGTTCTGTATCAAATTTTAATGATCCATCTTTAACTCCGGCCTCTAGAGCATCCATTAAGAAATGTCGTTCTTTACCCCGCATCACAAAATTTCTGTAATTTTCTTTGAGTTCTTTACTGTAATCATAGGCTTCAAAATGCAAATCGAATAGAAGAATGAATTTGATGTAACCTGGGTGTTGCCGGGCATAATCAATCCAAGCATTAAGCATCGAAGCAAGCATTTGCTTACCATTCATTTCAATTGAAGAAGGTGCGCTTCTAACAAATTGCGTCATACTCTCCAGGATTTCCATCTGGACCTCAAAAATCAGTTCGTTCATGGACTGGAAATGCTTATAAAAGGTAACCCGGCTTACACCAGCCACGTCGCAGACATCCTTAATATTAACTTTAAGAAAGCTTTGCTTCATAAAAAGATCCTTCGCCGCAGCAATCAATTCTTCCCGGTTTCTGTTTTTTAAATTCTGGTGCCAGTTCTCAGTCATGGGTTACACTCCTTTCTTGTTCTTTTTTTGGTTTTTGTAAGGTGATGAAAAAGGCAGATGCCAGGATAATTGCCCCAAAAATATAGGGGATATCCATGTGTTTGTCAAACATCAATCCCGCTAAAATGGGTCCAAGTATGTTTCCTATGCTGGTATACGTTGTATTTAATCCGGCAGCATATCCTTGCCGATCACCAGCTGAGTTGGCAATCAATGTACTTACTGTGGGTCGTAAAAAAGCATTAAAAGCAAAAAATAAACCGGATACAACTAATAAATAACCTAAATTGATCTTGAATATCATCAACAATAAGGTTATAGCGGTCATCACCAATGATATACGTATAAGCTTTATCTCGCCAAGTCTCTTAATCAGATGATCAAGCAGCCAGATCTGCACAATAATGCCTATAATAGCACCAACCGTAATAATGATTGAGATTTTCGTTGCATCAAAACCGTATTTTTGTTCCACAAAAAGGGCGTACACCGTTTCATAATTCATCAAACCAAATGTCATAATCAGAATGAGCAGCAGATAGCGGAAATAGGACGTCCGGAATGAATTTACGATTTGATTACGAATGGCTTCCCGAGGGGCCCATTTGTTAACGGATTTCCGTTTTTCCTTTGGGAGTGTCTCTGGCATATAAAAACAAAGTATCGTAGCGATAAGCCCAAGTCCACCCGCAAAAAAATAAGGCATCCGTATGCCAAACCCAGCGATAATGCCGCCTAACCCTGGACCAAGTACCATACCCAAATTCATGGAAGCCCCCAAGTACCCCATACCTTTAGCGCGGGTTTCATGGGTGGTGATATCAGCGACGTAGGCCATATTGGAAGGAACCATGATTCCGATACCTATACCCCCAATAAATCTTGCGATATAGAGTAGGGGTAATGTCGTAGAGACAGCAAATATCAGATCTGAAAGCACGGTTAAAAACATTCCGGAAATGATCATTGATTTTCTTCCCCATTTATCCGAAAGCTGTCCCCCTATAGGTGAAAAAATAAACTGTGCTGCTCCAAAAGCTGCAATAAGATATCCGGCAGCAGCTCCTGACGCATTAAACAGCTTCAGATACTCAGGTAGAATGGGAATAACCATACCTTGCCCTAATAAAGCGATAAATAGATTCAACATCAGAATGAAAAGTGGAAATCTAGCAGACTTAGATAAGCTGCTCATATCTTAGCCCTCCCATATGGTTTACACTATGTAATTCTTTACTCGATGTAAACCATGATAATGGAATGATGGGCCCTTGTAAAGGCGTATCTGAAATTTAGGATATGTCGTTTTTTGTACGTTTTTTCAAGTAAAAAAAGTACTGTTTTAAACAAAAGAAGGAAAATTTATGAATTCACATCATTATCCAAGTATGATAGCATGATCTATATATTTTGGTGTAAAGCGCGGGCTTATCTTAATAAGATTGGAGCGAACATCATGCTTAAGGTTCTGATCGTGGACGATGAACCCTGGGTTCTTGAGGGGCTAAGGACGATGATCGACTGGGAAAAATTCGGTTATGAAGTTTGTGGTGAAGCTCAAAACGGCACGGATGCGATGAGGCTTATCCAGGAGAATAAACCGGAACTGGTTCTTACGGATATTAATATGCCTGTAATTAACGGTCTTGAGCTTATTACAAAGTTGAATGAGGTGATGGAGAAACCTCCTAAATTTGTGATTTTGTCTGGATATGATGATTTCAAATATGCACGTACGGCATTGCGCCAGCGGGTAAATGAATATTTATTAAAGCCCATTGATGATGAAGAAATAGAGGCTTTATTAAGCAGGATCACTCCAATAATCCAAAATGAAATCGCTTCCAATGAGGAGTTTGATAAAAAGCAATTTTTTATCGTAAATAATATCATCAACCGCCTGATCCAAGGGGAGTATAACGAAAATTTAGAGCTTCTAACCCGAAACACCTTGAAGCTTCAAGCGGATGCAGAGTTAATGTGTATTCTTATCGAACCGTCCTCCTCTATGAATCCATTCCAACCGCAGATAAATGATTATTTTTCCGAGGAACACTTCTGCTTCTTTCAAGACGGATCGGGAAGAGCGGGGATCATTCTTCAGTCTGCTTCTATCGGCAATGAGAGCCTGGAGACTATCGTGAACCAGATGCATTCAGATCTCACTGAACAATCACAGGAGCTGGTCTTTCTAGCACTTAGCAGCAGAATGGTCGGGGTGAGCTCGATTCGAGAGATTTATAGGCAGGCACTTGAGGTATGGAAACGAAAAACGCATCAGCAGAAAAGAGGGGTCTTTTATTATAGTGAGCTTAGGAGCCTGAAAAAGGAAGAACCTCATGAGGATCATTTCAGACAGCTGCTGCATAAGGTCCAAACGAATGATTCGGAACAGATCCAGCCTTGTGTAAAAGAAGCGTTCACTGCTTTCGTCGAGAATCTGTTGACCCTTGAAGTTGTAAAAGCAAAAGTGGCCCATTTAGAGCTTACGATCTGTAGAATTATAGCTCAAATGAATGGAGACCCGGATAAGATTATGACTATGCTTCAGCAAGAATACGGAAATCTAGGTGAGCTTAGTGATTATTTTATATTAAGCCGTTATGTACAAAATCTGTGTGAACGGGCTGCCGTCTATCTGTCTGAACTAGAGCAGCAGAATGAACAAAATACGATTTACAAGGTTATTCAGTATGTGGATCGGGAATTTCGGAATAAATTAAAGCTTCAGGATTTGGCACAACAATTTCATATTAATTCTACCTATTTGGGACAACTGTTCAGAAAGCAAACGGGTCAGGGTTTTAGTGAATACCTAAATGCCAAACGGATTGAAGAGGCAAAAAGTCTGCTGAAACGAACACAGCTAAAGATATCGGATATAGCGGTGCAGGTGGGATTCTCTAACACTGATTATTTTATAGATAAATTTAAGCTGCTTGTAGGGGTAGTACCATCCGTGTATAAAAATGAGAATAAGAACCAACAGCTCTAGGGGAAGCAAGGTGTTTCATATGGAGAGAAAAAAATTCAGATTTAGAAAAGTAGTGAATGATATTCCCTTGAATTATAAATTTTCCCTTATTTATATCATAGGTGTTCTTCTCCCTATCATTATTATTAACCTTGTTTTTTTGGATCGGATTTCCGATCTGATCAAATCGAGAGAGCAGCAGAATCTAGAGATATCCTTAGAAAGAGCCCGAAAGGATATTCATGACTTCATTGAAGGTGGGGTAGCTGTCAGCTATACGCTTTCTGCCGATAAGAACCTGTATGAATTGCTTGAGCGGACATATGGGAACTCTATTGAATTTTATGACACTTTTGATGAACAGCTGAGAGACCGCATGAACAGCTATATGCCGGTGAATAATCAGATTGAACGGATTACTGTATTTACAAACAATGATTCCATTGTTTCTGGCAGCAACTATCAGGTCATCAATGAAAAGGTAATGAATAGTGAATGGTATAAGCAGTCGAAGGCTGCGAATAAACATCTGTTTCTTGCCGCTTATCATATGAGTGATACCTCTAGTGTGATTTCTACAGCGCCTTATTTGAGTGTTATTGAGCGAATGGACGCTTACAGCTCATACAATAAATTTGAAAAGCTGCTTAGAATTGATTTGGATCTCAGTAAAATATATGACGTGATTATCAGGGAAAAAGATTACTTGAGTCTTTATTTAGTTAACGAGCAGGACGAGATTATTATGTCTGCACAAAGCGGCTATCAAAGAGGCACCGCGGAACCTTATCCCGTGTTCAAGCTGCAGGATGATGAGCGCAAGGAGGACGTGCATATTGTACCCGTCGGCGGAGCTAGTTATATAAAGGGCTGGCGGATAATAGGAATTACACAAGGTGAGCGTATTACCCAAGCGATAATGGAGATTAGGATTTATGCAGGGATTCTGGCGTCCATTGTCACGCTAATCACAACCGCTTTTTTATATGTGATGTTAAGATCCTATAATTATCGGGTGAAACGGTTATCCAGACATATGCAGAAAGTATCCAATGAGAAATTTGAGCTGATTCGGATTGATGAAGGCCAGGATGAGATCGGGGGCCTGATCCGTAATTTTAACAGGATGACCACTACCATTAATTCCTTGATCAATGATGTATATAAACTGGAGATTCAAAAAAATAATCTGGAGATGGAAAGAGTAAGAGCTGAACTGAATTTCCTGCAAAGCCAGATGAATCCGCATTTTCTGTTTAATACGTTAAATGCCATTTTGGTGGTCTGTACTAAAAATAATTACTCGGATGTTACGGATATCATTAAGAGTTTATCGAAATTACTTAGACGGCTGCTGAGCTGGAAAGAGGATCTCGTTACCTTGGAAGAAGAAATGACTTTCATCGAGATGTATTTGAAAATTGAAAAATTCCGGTTCAGGGATAAATTCGACTATCAATTTGAGATCGATGAGCAGTCGCTTCAATATAAGATTCCCAAGCTAAGCATGCAGCCGCTCGTTGAGAATTCCTGCAAACATGGTCTACAGGCCATAGAGGGACTAGGTGTGATAAAAGTGAAGACGTTAGTGGAGGAGGGACGATTAAAAGTTACCGTCTCTGATAACGGTAAAGGGATAGAGCCAGAGAAGCTGCAAGAATTATTAGGTAATGTTCAAAATGAAGCGTCATCAGGAACGAATATCGGAATCCGCAACGTGTACCGCCGATTAGAATTGTACTATGAAGATCAGGTCCGTTTTGATATCAGCAGCGTTCCGGATGAAGGGACCATTGTCACTTTTGACATTCCACTAAAACTCCTGGAACGGAAGAATAGCTAGAAAGTGAGGGACCTCCTATGAAATACAAAGTATTATTGATCGATGATGAGCCTAGTGCGCTTGAAGCGATGCAGCTGTGGATTAATTGGCAGGAGCTTGGCTTTGAGGTATGTGGGACCTCCAGCAATGGCAAAGAGGGACTGGAGTTAATGAAACAGCTAGAGCCAGATCTTGTAATTACGGATGTTAATATGCCGCTAATGAATGGGCTGGAGATGGTCGCAGCTTGGCAACAAGCTGAGATTAAGGAGATCAAATTTGCCATACTAAGTGGTTATAGTGAGTTTGAATATGCCAAGACAGCTATACATTATGGAATTAATCATTATCTGATGAAGCCAGTGTTTCCGGAAGAGGCGGCAGAAGAATTGCTGGAGATATATCAGGAGCTGGAGCAGGAAGCTCAGAAGCGCAGTTTAAATCAAATAGCCTCCTTAGAGGAGGCTGTTTCTCTCCTGAAAGGAATGCTGCATGAGAAAGCTGAGCAGTCGAATCAGGAGATCCTTAACCGACTATCGGAAGGGAAAAGCCATTGGAATATTTGTTTGATACAGACAGAGCCGGTTTTGTATACGGACATCAGAGAGCAAGCCTCAGCCCTCCTAACCGATAAAGATTCGATGTTCCTGATGGATCTGGAGAGTCATTGTTTTGGAATCGTATATGGATATAATTCATTGTCCACTGAGGGAGCTGTGATCGATCAGATCGCAACTCCCTTGCTGAATGAACACCCAAAACAAGTTTTGTGTATTGCAGCTGGCGCTGGCGTAGGCTCCTTGCTTCAGATCGGGGACAGTTACCGAACGGCGAAAGAAGCATTAATGTATTATTTTTATTATCCTGAAAATGCAGCGGTCCTGACTTATCAAGAGATTAAGGATAGTCCCTTCAGTTATCACTATGATCAAATTCAACTGATGGATGACTTGATAAGACCTATTAACACACTGGACTCCGCAGATTTTAACCAGGCTGTGAACTCGGCAGCCCGCAGTTTCCGTGAGCAGCGCATCGCTCCAGAGGTTGTGAAGAAAATTGTTATTCATATGATGTATAAGATTATTGAGTTTACCTCGGAAGCCAGTGAAGTCCATGAGTCCTCCTTATCTAATCAAATTAGAATCCCCGCGATGTTAGACTCAATGATCACCTTGACGGACTTAATGCGTAATTTGCTATTCTGCGGCGAGGCCAGTATTGACATCCTTCTTAAGGAACAAAACCTAAGATCACAGGGGATTGTTCAGGAGATTAACAATTATATTGAAGAGCATTTTCGCGAATGTCTTACCATTAAGAGACTATCAGAGGTATTTTTCCTGCACCCGGTATATCTGGGCCAATTATTGATCAAGAAGAACGGTATTAATTTCAATGAACAGCTGCATAACCTCCGAATAAAAGAAGCAGTACATTTACTTCAACAAAATAAGTTAAAAAATAGTGAAATCGCTGAGAAAGTGGGCTATGGAAATTATAGTCAGTTCCTCAAGCAATTTGAAAAAAAGCTGCATATGAGCCCTAACGAATTTAAAAACACTAATACCTAAACTTTTTGGGGGTACATCTTTAATTCTGGCGTATTTTCAGAAGATTATCACCTCTATAATTTAACTTGTAAGGGCTTACAACATTGTTACACCAACAAATATATGGAGGTGCTTTATGGGGGGCAAGTTAATATCCAAATGGAAACTTAGTCTGATTGCTGTGTTATCCCTAAGCTTTACCTTAGCAGGGTGTGGAGGAAATAACAGCAACAATACGACGGCTAAGGGAGAAGACAAACCAGCAGAAACAGCCACTTCAACTGCTGCAGGAACAGATTCTGAGAAGATTGAACCTTTTGAAATTAGTATCTTTCTTGGAGAAGCAGGTCAGCAACCAACACCAGATAATAAAATTTATAAAATGATTAAAGAAAAAACAGGCGCCTCATTCAATTTCGAATTCTTAGCTGGGGATCTTAACCAGAAGTTAGGCGTAATGATTGCCGGTCAGGATTATCCGGATTTGATGACTGCCAATACTAAGCTGACAGGAGCGGAAGCTTTTATCCCGCTTGAAGATTTGATTGAACAATATGCTCCAAATTTGAAAGCGCATTACGCAGATTACTGGAACATGATGAAAGACCCGAATGATGGACATATTTATACGCTTCCGAATTATGGTGCGTATAACGGTAAAGTGAATACAACCTATTATGCAGGTCCTGCTTTCTGGATTCAGAAGGACATCCTGAAAGATGCTGGTTACCCACAGGTGAAGACCTTGGACGAGTATTTTGACCTCATTGTGAAATATAAAGAAAAAAATCCAACCATCGATGGAACGCCAACCATCGGATTCGAAATTCTTAACAACGACTGGAGAAACTGGGGGTTGTTTAACGCTCCTCAGCATCTGATCGGACACCCTAATGATGGCGGGGTAGTAGTTAATGATAACGTTGCAGAAATCTTCGCAGATAAAGACTATGCTAAGCAGTACTATCAAAAGCTTAATGAAATGAACCAATTGGGCGTTATCGACCAAGAAACATTTGTGCAAAACTACGATCAATATTTGGCGAAACTGTCTAGTGGAGCCGTTCTGGGAATGTTTGATCAGCACTGGAACTTTGGTTCAGCAGAAGATTCACTCCGGACACAAGGTAAAGATGAAAGAACTTATGTAGGACTTCCACTTGTGTTTGATACCAGCACTAAAGATTATTATCTGGATCGCCCAGCGCTGAACTTGAATAATGGCTTTGGGATCAGTATCAATGCCAAAAACCCTGAAAGAATTATTAAACTAATGGATACATTGATTCAAGAAGATTGGCAAAAAATCTTCACTTGGGGTATTGAAGGTGAAGATTATCAAGTGGAAAATGGCCGTTTTATAAGAAATGAAGAACAACGGAAGAACGCAGTTGATGCTACATGGAAGCTCAGCAACAAAGCAGATGCTTGGTATGCTACAGCTCCGAAATTGCAAGGATTCTTTGAGGATGGAAACTCAACAGATGCTGCGGCTCAACCAGAAGAATACCGGGCTGCACTCAAACCGTATGACAAGGAAATCCTTGATGCTTATGGCTACAACAGTTATGTGGATTTCTTCAGCGAGCCTGAGCCGAACCCAGTAGCTTATCCAGCTTGGTCCATAGATCTTGTTGAAGGCTCAGATGCCAAAATTGCCGAAACGAAGCTGAATGAATTGCGAACCAAGTACCTGCCAAAAGCAATCTTGGCCAGTCCATCAGAATTCGATAAGGTTTGGAATGACTTTGTTGGAGAAATTGGTAAAGCGAATGTCAAAGCCTATGAAGACAAAATCAATGAACAGCTTAAATGGAGATTTGATACTTGGAGTGTTAAATAGTTAGAGCTTGCTTAAAAATCAGAAAGTGGTGGCTTATTAGGCCAACCACTTTCTGAAATATATGGATGATGTGGGGAGAAAACATATATGGATGAGATATTAACGGGGAAAAAAGTTAACCGGCATCCTAAAAGAAAAAAGAAGCAACCGATTACTATGACCTTGATTAAGAATCAGAAACAGCTGATTTGGATGTCGGTTCCATTAATGCTTTATATTATACTATTTGCTTATGTTCCCATCTGGGGATGGACGATGGCTTTCCAAGATTATAAACCAGCTAGAGCATTTAGTGAACAAACATGGGTGGGTTTAAAACACTTCAAGTTTCTTTTTACGGACGATAGCTTTTTGAGAGTACTGCGCAATACGTTGGCCATGGGCCTAATTAATCTAGTTCTAGGATTTGTGACTGCGATAATACTGGCATTGCTGCTTAATGAGATCAAAAATGTATTTTGGAAAAGAACCGTTCAGACCATATCCTACTTGCCTCACTTCCTCTCTTGGATTATTGTAACAGGCATTGTAGCTACTTCTCTTTCGGTTAATGACGGGATTATCAACATCATGCTCATGAAATTGCATCTCATTGATTCACCGATCCTTTGGTTGAGTGAAGGGAAGTATTTCTGGGGTATTGTAGGTGCTTCACACGTCTGGAAAGAAGTCGGATGGAGTACTATCATCTACTTGGCGGCTATCGCCTCTATTGATCCGGCTTTATATGAAGCTGCTGAGATTGATGGAGCGAACCGGTATAAGAAAATGCGTCATGTAACTTTGCCGGGCATGAAAGCAACCATTGTAATCCTGTTAATAATGTCCGTAGGACATGTACTGGAAGCTGGATTTGAGGTTCAGTACTTGTTAGGAAACGGGCTTGTCGTAGATTGGTCGGAAACGATTGATATATTTGTATTGAAATATGGTATAGCGCAAGGGAATTATTCCTTAGCTACCGCGGGTGGTATTTTCAAAACAGTCGTAAGTGTAACGTTGCTGCTATTAGCTAACTGGACTGCGAAGCGGCTAGGGGAAGAGAGGCTGTTATAATCATGGAAAAAACTCAATTGATTCCTCAAAAATCTCCAAAAAGTAATGCTGGAAACCGGATGAAAAATCTGAGGTTCGAACCCGTAGTGTTCAGCACCTTCAATACTATATTTATGGTTTGTCTAGTTATTGTTACCTTGTATCCATTCCTGAATACTATAGCAGTCTCCTTTAATGCGGGGAATGATACCATCCGCGGCGGCATTTATTTATGGCCTAGAGAGTGGACCATACAGAACTACAAAGCGGTTTTTGCCTCAGGTACAATTTATAATGCTTTTTGGATTTCGGTAGCACGAACAGTGATATCTACGATCCTGAATCTATTTTTAACCACGATGCTTGCGTATACGTTAAGCCGGAAAGAATATGTTTTCCGCAAACATATTACCTTTATATTCGTCCTTACCATGTATTTTAGTGCGGGTCTGATTCCAAACTATTTCCTTATGAAGGATCTTCATTTGCTCAATTCGTTCTGGGTATATGTAATCCCGTCCATGGTAAGTGCATTTAATATGATCGTTATCCGTACTTATATTGGTACCTTACATGAAAGTCTTATGGAATCTGCAAGAATCGACGGTGCCGGGGAATTCAAGATCTTCATGAAAGTAGTCTTCCCTTTGTGTAAACCTGTTCTTGCTACCATCGCCCTTTTTGTTGCAGTAGGTGCGTGGAACCAATGGTTTGATGCGTTTATCTACACCTCTTCCCGCCAGAACTTGAGTACATTGCAATATGAATTAATGAAGCTGCTATCCTCTACTATGAACTCGAACAGTAACCCTAGTGTAAATAACGGGACAGGGATGACTCAGGAGTCGGTACATGCCATGGTTACACCAATCTCTATACGGGCAGCCGTTACGATCGTTGCTTCGGTTCCAATTTTGCTAGTTTATCCATTCATGCAGAAATATTTTGTGGTCGGTCTAAATGTAGGAAGCGTGAAGGAATAAGGAGCTTGCAATCACTATTAAGTAATAGGAAGGTTGTCTGTTAAATTATGACCCCATCTTTAATCACATACACGAATCCGATACTTCCAGGCTTCTATCCTGATCCAAGTATCACTCGGGCAGGGGATGACTACTATTTAGTTTGCAGCTCCTTTGAGTATTTCCCTGGCGTACCTATTTTTCATAGTCAGGATTTGATTCACTGGACACAAATAGGTCATGTACTCCATCGTGTAAGTCAGCTGGATACTCGTAAAAGCAAGAGCTCTGGAGGGATATTTGCCCCAACGATCCGCTATCATGAAGGAACGTTTTACATGATAACGACCGAAGTACACGGGAAAGGGAATTTCTATGTTACGGCTACGGACCCTGCGGGTCCGTGGTCAGATCCGATTAGTATTCCTTATGGAGGAATTGATCCTTCTCTAATGTTTGATGAGGATGGAAAAGTATATGTAACCACCCAGCAGGGGGCAGATTATGACTCCCATGCCATCCAATATGAGATAGATATTGCTACGGGAGCAGCGTTAACAGAACCTGTTGTTATCTGGACTGGGGATGGCGGACCTTGGACGGAAGGACCCCATTTGTACAAAATAAATGGAATGTACTATATCATGACGGCTTCAGGAGGAACGGCTAAGGAGCATCGGGAGATCATTGGCCGCAGCTCCTCTCCTTATGGACCGTTTGAACGATTGCCGCATCCGATATTGACGCACAGCGGTACTGACAATCCCATTCAGTATTTAGGGCATGCCGATTTGATTGAGGATCGTAACGGGGATTGGTGGGCCGTATTCCTTGGGGTAAGACTAGTAGATACAAAATTCACTGTGCTTGGAAGAGAGACTTTCCTTGCTCCGGTAAGCTGGACTGAAGACGGATGGCCGATGATCGATAATAATGAAGACACAGTTGGACTGGAAATGAAGGTTTCACGTGTACCTGGTCAATCGCCAAAACCTGAGACTAGTGGAAGATATGATTTTGATGATCAAGTATTGCCGCTGGGATTAGCCTTTCTGCGGAATCCGGCTGAGGGAAGCTGGTCCTTAAACGAAAGACAGGGATGGTTATCTCTTCGGGGACAATCTTCAGGTCTCAGTGAAGTAGGCCAAGTGGCTTTTGTAGGCAGAAGACAGCAGCATACTTCGGCAGAATGGAGCACGCTGCTAGAAATGCCTTCATCTATTGCTGATGTGGAAGCTGGACTTTGCGCCAGATTAGATGAGAACGCTCATTATGAAATTGGACTTGTTCAAAAAAACGGGCAAAAAGTGATTACAGCTCATGTAACTATGGATGGAGTAACCCATACAGCGGCAGAGGTTCCAACTACTGCCGAGCGAATTTATTTGAAAGTTAAGGCTGAGCTTTCCGAATACAGCTTCCTTTATTCTTTGGATGGGCAGGAGTGGAATAAGCTATCAACAGCAGCAGCGTACCCATTATCCCCTCAAGCCGTAAAAGGAAATGGATTTACGGGTGTTCTTATTGGATTATATGCAACAGGTCATGGCAAGGTGGCTGAGGTGCCTGCCTACTTCGATTGGTTCGATTATCAGTCTTAATTATTCGAATACTGATATAAATGCTTTTGTCAGGAGGGAACTTGTTGAGACAAGCTAGTGATTACACAGAACCTGCACTAAAAAATATATTTGCTGAGGATTTCAAAATTGGCGCAGCCGTTAACCCGATGACGATACAATCACAGGAGCACTTGCTCGCCTATCATTTCAATAGCATTACCGCTGAGAATGAGATGAAGTTTGAAAGTCTGCATCCGCTTGAAGACAGTTATAACTTTAAACTAGCAGATCAGTTGGTTGCCTTCGCCCGAAAACATCATATGGCTATGCGTGGGCATACTTTAGTCTGGCATAACCAGACTACGGACTGGTTGTTTGAGGATAAGAAGGGCGGGCCTGTAAGCAAAGAGACATTGCTTGCACGGCTCAAATCACATATTCAGACCGTGGTTGGGCGTTACAAGGAAGATATCTATGCTTGGGATGTTGTAAATGAAGTTATTGCAGATGAAGGAGAAGAACTTCTTCGCCAGTCAAAGTGGCTGGACATTGTCGGACCGGAGTTTATCTGCAAAGCTTTTGAATTCGCTCATGAAGCCGATCCTAAGGCTTTATTATTCTACAACGACTATAACGAGTCTAATCCACTTAAGCGCGACAAAATCTATAAAATGGTGAAGTCGCTGCTGGAACAAGGAGTGCCGATCCATGGCGTCGGATTGCAAGCCCACTGGAATCTATACGATCCGAGCTTAGACGATATACGTGCTGCTATTGAGAAGTATGCATCTTTAGGGCTTCAGCTCCAATTGACAGAGCTGGATGTGTCCATGTTCCGTTTCGATGACAAACGAATGGATTTAAAGGTCGCACCTGCCGAACTGCTCGAGCTACAGGCAGAGCGCTATGAAGCGATGTTTGCTCTGTTGAAAGAATACCGCGACGTGATTAGCTCAGTCACTTTCTGGGGAGCAGCGGATGACTATACATGGCTGGACGGCTTCCCTGTTCGGGGACGGAAAAATTGGCCATTTCTATTCGATGAGCAGCATAATCCTAAGCCAGCGTATCACCAATTGCTTAACGCTGTCACCAAATCATAGAGCGGGTAACCTGCTCAAGCTTGCGAATCATGAACCCGTCCTTTTCAATCCAGGGCGGGTTATTTATACGGGAGGAATAAACATGACAAATACCGCTTATGAGGCTTGGCTCAATTATGGTCAGCTGAAATCAGGATCTCTATACAATCAATATATAGATTGGTGTGTTGAGTTGGTAGTAACGGAGGACAACGAGACGATTCAGGCGGCAGCCGCGGAATTCATACAGGGGATGACCTCTATGCTGGGCAAAGCGCCACTGCTCACAGCGAAACCTGAAGGACCGTGTATCGTTATAGGAACCTTCCAAGGGGGGAATCCATTAATTAGTAGAGTATTCGCAGGAGAACGAACCGATTCACTGGGTCCTGAAGGTTTCCTTATACGTACAAATGCTACTGAGCAATGTATCGCTGTCGGTGCTTCAACGCCTGTTGGAATATTGTATGGCGTATTCCATCTGTTACGGCTGATAGGAACAGAAAGCGAGATAGACGCTCTGAATTTGTCTATGAATCCGGTGAACGGCCTGCGAATGATTAATCACTGGGATAATTTTGATGGCAGTATTGAACGTGGCTATGCTGGACGGTCCTTTTTTTACGAGTCCAATCAATTTCTTAACGATACAAAGCGGCTGCGTGATTATGCCAGATTGATGTCCTCTGTGGGGATCAACGCGATTTCGATTAACAATGTGAATGTTCATGAGCTTGAATCTCTATTTATAACGGAGCAATATTTGCCTGATATCGCGTTAATTGCAGGAATATTCCGCGTATACGGAATTAAGCTATTCCTCAGTGCTAACTTCGCCAGCCCGATACAGATCGGAGCATTGGAGACAGCTGATCCACTGGACCCAGCGGTGCGGCAATGGTGGAAAGATAAGGCGGGTGAGGTTTATCGAGTGATCCCTGATTTTGGCGGGTTTGTGGTCAAAGCAGATTCAGAAAATCGACCAGGGCCATTCACTTACGGGCGTGACCATGCCGATGGCGCTAATATGCTGGGAGAAGCACTGGAGCCGTTTGGCGGAATCGTGATTTGGCGTTGTTTCGTATATAACTGCAAGCAGGATTGGCGTGACCGTAAGACAGATCGGGCCAGAGCAGCGTATGATCATTTCAAACCATTGGATGGCCGATTTAATGATAATGTAGTGCTGCAAATCAAGAATGGACCGATGGATTTTCAAGTCAGAGAACCGGTATCTCCGCTGTTTGGCGCACTGGAACATACCAATCATCTGATGGAGTTTCAGATTGCTCAAGAATATACAGGGCAGCAGCGGCATCTCTGTTATCTCGTTCCACAGTGGAAAGAAGTCCTTGATTTCAATACTTATGCCAAAGGGCAAACTACACTTGTGAAACATATTGTGGACGGATCGGTGTGGGGAAATAAATATAATGGTGTGGCTGCTGTAACTAATGTTGGGGATGACATGAACTGGACGGGGCATGGGTTAGCTCAAGCCAATCTGTATGGATATGGGAGATTAATTTGGAATCCGGAGCTGACGGCAAAAGAAATAGCTGAGGAATGGATTCGCCTTACCTTTGGCACTGATGAAGGTCTAGTGGCTGCTATTCGCGGGATGTTAATGGACTCATGGAGGATTTACGAATTTTACACAGCTCCATTAGGTGTGGGCTGGATGGTTAATCCGGATCATCATTATGGGCCGAATGTGGATGGATATGAATACGCCAAGTGGGGAACGTACCATTATGCGGATCATAAGGGCATTGGTGTGGATCGTTCAGTCAAATCGGGAACGGGGTATAGCGGACAGTATATAGGTCTTAATGCATCAAATTATGAGAATCTAGCGTCTTGTCCAGAAGAGCTGCTGCTGTTCTTCCATCATGTTCCATACACGCATGTTCTGCAATCGGGACAAACGGTTATACAACATATCTACGATACTCATTTCGAGGGGGCAGAGCAGGCTGCACAGCTTCTAGCAACATGGGAATCACTTGAAGGCAGCATGGATAGTGGATTGTATGTGCAAGTGAAGCAACGTCTTGAAGAGCAAGCAGAGCATGCGCAGGAATGGAGAGATCGGATCAATACGTATTTTTACCGCAAGAGCGGAATTGAGGATCTTAAAGGCAGAAAGATTTATTAGATTTTGAACCGAGGGATGATGATAGTGAGCCTCACGATTAGAGCGATTTTGAAAGATTTAATGGGAACTGTGGAACAGGTAGAAGGGACTGTGGATATTCTGAACCCAGGGGAACCGGAAACTGAAGTCACAGGGATTATTACGGCCTTTTCTTCCACACAAAATATTGTGGAGCAAGCAATAGCGTTAGGAGCCAATTTGCTGATCACGCATGAAGGTGTATTTTATAGCCATCATGCGGCGAACGAGTGGTTAGAAGGTGATCCGGTTTATCATGCGAAAAAAAGTCTGATCGAACATTCCCCAATAGCTATTTTTCGTTATCATGATTATTGGCATCGGCAAGAGCCGGATGGGATTATGATGGGTTTGCTGCGAGAGCTGGATTGGTCAGACTATGTGGAAGAGCAGCAAGCGGCTGCTACGATTCTCACTATTCCTGCTATGACTGTAATGGAAGCTGCTCAGTATATTAAAAGTAAGCTAGGCATCTCTTATGTACGCGCTGCTGGTGACCTGTCTCTGTCCTGCAAACGTGTAGGGATATTAGTAGGTTACAGAGGAGGCGGGATGATGGCTATTCCGCTTTTTAATGATCACAATCTTGATTTAATTATCGCTGGAGAGGGACCAGAGTGGGAGACTCCGGAATATGTGCGGGATGCAGGGCACCAAGGAAAATCTAAAGCGCTCATCATGTTAGGTCATGCGGAGAGTGAAGCGCCGGGGATGAAATATTTAGCTGAAATCTTAGCAGACAAATATCCCATGCTTCCTACCCGGTTCATTGCTGAACAACCCATCTATCAGATGGTTTAATCTGGGGAAATTAAGAGTACGGAATAAATAAACATATTATGGAGAAAATGAAGGGAAACAGGTCACTGAGAAAGGAGTGTTTCAATGGAAATTCCTTTGGAGGCTGATGAAGTATTAAGTCGGATCAAAAAGCTGCAAAGCGACGGAAGCTCAATCAGTAAAAAACAAGTAAAGCAAAGCGACCCAGAGCTTATGAGAAGTGCGCTGTTCTTTTTTCCAAGCTGGGAGCATGCATTGAAAAACGCCGATCTTTTGTAGCCATAGTATTGTAAAAGGAAGCTAAGTGGACAGGGGGAGATCTCTGATTCTGCTTAGCTTTTTTCTTTTTTATGAAATCATTCGTGCTGTTCATGTGAAATAATATTAACAAGCTTGCCAAACGGATCGGGGACATAGAAACGACGAACACCCCAAGGTACAGAAACTGGCCCAATATTGGTATTGAAGATTGTCGTTTCTTATTAAATAGGAAAGTACTGGTGAATCACCCCCTTTTTCGCTTGCTTCAGAGCTGTTTTTCTAAAGAAAACGAGTAAACAAGAGCAAAAGAAAGAGAAAATGAAGAGTATGCTTAATATGAAATGAAAAGCATTGCTTTCAACATTATTTTGACCAGAGCCCTCCTTTACAAGAAAACCTTACAAGAGTATGATTCATCTCAGAACTGAGAATTATCTTAAATTTACAATTACATAAGCAATCCGCTTAATTTCCGTTTCTGGAAAGCGGGGGAACCAACAACTGGCAGCCGATGTGAGAGTCGGCACTGGTTATGGGGTGAATCCTGTTCCGGGTGCATAATATGCATCCCTGCAGGTAGGGCAACTCTCACTGCCCGAATCCGACAGCTAACCTCGTAAGCGTATGGAGAGAGGATGAATGGCGTGTTTAGTGATGAATAGCCACAGAGAATCCCTCTGTGGTTTTTTGCTGCGTTTTTAAGCAGATATAGTCGTAGAATTTATTATGAAAGAGGTGTTACCTTTGCCTATCGCTAAACTGAACGGAACTTCGCTCTATTATGAAATCAATGGAACTGGCACTCCGGTTGTGTTTATCCATGGACATGGATTAACACACAGTATGTTCAAACCACAGCTGGAGTATTTTTCCGATAAATATAAAGTGATTTTGTGCGATTTACGGGGGAATGGCAAGTCTGGTAAACTGCTGGAGGCCCCACATGAGATTATTGAGACGCAATGTCTGGATCTGATTATGCTGTTGAATGACCTAGGTATCCGTGAAGCAGTTTTTGTAGGAATCGCCTATGGTGGCTTAGTCGTTCAGCATATTGCCAAACAATATCCTGAGCGTGTAAAAGCAATTGTGGTCGCGGATAGCTTTTGTAGGACTCACGGATCAACAATAGTAGGGAAAATACAAACTATGGCAGCATATTGCAGTTTACTAATGTATTATCTCCCAAGCGAGCTGGTGTTGCCTTCGATTCGGATGATGTACCGAGAGCGCTGGAGTCTGGCCTACAATGAGATTAGAAGAGGACTGCTGGACAAACGCCCCCGGGAGCTATATCGGCAAAGGCTGGCTACGAGCCATGTTGATTACACCAGATGTTTAAAGGCTTTTAAACGTCCCGCTTTGTGTATTGTAGGGGACTTTAATGAATTTGGAGTGAATTGTATGAAGGAAATGGTGTCTCAGCTGCCGCAGGCGCAGTTGGCGATTATTCCGAACGCATTAGATCCAAGTAATCTGTGCCAACCGGAGCAATTCAATGCGATTCTTCAACGTTTCTTAGAGAAGCAGCAGGGCAGTCAGCAGATTAGCTGATCTATTGGGAGACCTTCACAAGCGAAGCGTTTAAGTGAGAAAAAAGACGTCCAATAGCCAGGGAGCACGAGCTGGCTATTGGACGTCCTTTTGGGTTGAAATTTAGGGGAATTCTCCCTAAAATGAAGGAGATTATGGCTCCTAGAAAGTGGATTAGGGAAATCCTCCCTAATAATAGGATGTTTTTAGGAAGGATTTCAAGGATTTCCCTAATATAATGGACATCCAACTAAAGGCTGGCTTATCAGTAGTAAAATCTACGAATGAGCCAGCCTTTGGTTATTTTACTAACCGATGGATGTTGAACATTTACAAGCATATTGTACCTAGAACGCCACTTAATGTCCCACCCTACCACAGCATCAAATATAGCTCACCCGACGTGGGAAAGAACGGTAGACCTAAGTAGTGATAGTAAGTGTATAGAGGAAGGCGTAACAAGCAGCACATCTGCTACTCTTGCTTTTTGTACAATGCGATCTACTCGTGTAAGATTAAGATAATTCATACTAAAGGAGCTGAGTCATGATGTCTCAAGCTGAAACTATAAAACTGACTTCATTATCTTCAAAAGGGGGCTGCGGCTGCAAAATCGGTCCCGCCGATCTCATGCAGGTTATTCGCAGTCTGCCACCAACTGTTCCTAACCCGGATCTACTAGTAGGTCTTGATACTAGTGATGATGCAGGGGTGTATCGTTTAAGTGATGAATTAGCGTTAGTGCAAACTGTTGATTTTTTCACGCCGATCGTGGATGATCCCTATTCATTTGGTCAAATTGCAGCAGCCAATGCATTAAGCGATATATATGCGATGGGTGGAAAGCCGCTTACGGTGCTTAATATTGTGGCTTTTCCTATTTCTGTTTTAGATAAAAGCGTTCTTGGTGACATTTTGCGCGGTGCAGCGGATAAAGTACAGGAAGCAGGAGCTACTCTTGTGGGCGGACATTCCATCGACGATAAAGAGCCCAAATTCGGATTGGCCGTTACGGGCCTTGTGCATCCTGACAAAGTAAGAACGAATGCGGGCGCCAAGGTGGGAGACAAGCTGATTCTAACGAAGCCTATCGGTGTGGGGATCTTAACAACTTCCATTAAAAAGGATCAGCTATCTCCTGAAGAAACCACACGCCTTACGACAGTAATGTCTACTTTGAATAAAAAAGCGGCTGAAATCATGGAGCCTTATGATGTACATGCTTGTACAGATGTTACCGGATTTGGGCTACTGGGACATGCCTCGGAAATGGCTAAAGGGAGCGGCACGGGCCTGATCATTCGTCAAGACGATGTACCGATGCTGCCAAGAGTAAGAGAGCTTGCGGAACAGGGATTTGTTCCAGGAGGCACTAAGAATAACTTTGCCCATCTGGAAGGCAGCATTCTTTATCCGGAAGAGATGGACCAACTAAGCCGCTATATTCTATGTGACGCTGTGACTTCTGGCGGATTGCTGATCTCTGTGGCCCCCGAACAAAGCGAAGATTTGCTAAAAGAGTTAGTAGATGCAGGGGTAGAAGCGGCATTGATCGGAGAGGTAACGGAAGAGCATCCGGGTCAGATTACGGTTATAGCTGCTGTGGAATAACTGTTGTATATCAGCTTAGAGCAAATTATGAAGGTTAGCCACCAGAGGAGAGAGCATATTGTTTCAGGACATTACACTGGAAGAACTTAGAGTGTTAAAAAACAAGAAGCAGATCACCATTATTGATGTTAGATCTCCTTCTGAATATAAAGATGCAACGCTGCCGGATAGTTTGAATATTCCCTTTTTTGATGATCAGGAACGGGCTGAAGTAGGGACGTTGTATAAACAGACAAGTGTGCAGGCCGCGAAAGAACGTGGTTTGGAGATTGCTGCGGCAAAACTGCCTTCTTTTGTCAAAGAATTTGCAGCGATTCAAGGAGACAAAGCAGTATTCTGCTGGAGGGGAGGTATGCGCAGCCGTACAACTGCGACCGTACTCTCTTTAATGGATATTCATGCTTACCGGCTGATAGGCGGCTATAAGGCTTATCGTAAATGGGTGCTCGACGAATTGGAGTCCTATGAATGTAAGGCGAAGTCTTATGTGATTCACGGAAATACAGGCACAGGTAAAACCAATCTGTTACACCGCCTGAAAGCGCAAGGCTACCCCGTTCTGGATTTGGAAGGGATGGCAGGTCATCGTGGTTCTATTTTTGGTGAGATTGGCCTTCGTGCGAACAATCAAAAAACGTTCGATAGTCTTCTTTTAGAGGAGTTAATTAAGATCGGGGATTCTCCTTATGTACTATTTGAAGCGGAGAGCAAAAAGATTGGTAAGGTAGTAATGCCCCCATTTATGGCCGAGCAAAAAGAGAGCGGAACACAGATCTGGATTGAGATGCCTTTGCAAGCCAGAGTGCAGCAAATCCTTGAGGATTACCGGCCAGAAGAGTACAAGGAGCAGTGTATTTCTGCATTTCGGAGTATTAAATCCCGAATTCATATCCCTGTTGCAGCAGAAATCGAACGATGCTTGCAGGCGGATTTATTCGGCGAAGCTGTGGCGCTGCTGCTAGAATATTACTATGATCCTAGATACGATTATACGTCCACTCAGTATGAAGGCATTGAGAGAGTTACTTTTAAAGTGAATAATCTGGATGAAGCTGAGACTGCTGTGCGTTCTTTTTTAAAACATCAAGAAGTATAAGTTTCGCGTTATGGTTAAAGGGGGCTTTACTTAATATGATCTATTTAGATTACAACGCTACAACACCAGTAGATAAGGAAGTAGCAGAGGTTATGATCCCTTATCTTTACGGTCATTTTGGGAATCCCTCAAGCAGTCATTCTTTGGGGCGGGAAGCTAAACTCGGAATAGAGCAGGCAAGAACACAGGTGGCTGATTTCCTGAATTGTGCGCCGGGTGAGGTGCTTTTTACCAGTGGGGGTAGTGAGTCTAATAATACTGTCATTAAAGGAGTAGCCCAAACGTATCGCCATAAAGGTAATCACATTATCCTGTCTGCTATTGAGCATCCAGCTGTAATTAAACCTTGTCAGTACCTGGAGCAGATGGGATACAACCTGACTTATGTACCTGTTGACTCTTATGGAATGGTGCAGGTTGACGATGTGAAAAAGCAGCTCACGGACCAAACCATTCTGGTCTCCATCATGCACTCTAATAACGAAACGGGCACGATCCAGCCGATCAAGGAAATAGCTGAGGTCTGCCACCAACGGGGCATTCTTATTCATACAGATGCTTCACAATCTGCGGGAAAAGTAGACCTCGATGTAGCGGATTTGGGAGTGGATTTTCTAACGCTTGCAGGCCATAAATTATATGCGCCCAAAGGCATTGGAGCATTGTACATTCGGGACGGCATTCACATTGAGCCTTTGATACACGGTGCGGGCCATGAACGGGGGCGAAGAGCGGGGACAGAAAATACACCCTACATTATTGGCTTAGGAAAAGCCTGTGAGCTTGCTGCTGACTCTGATTCTAGAAAAAGAGTTAAGCAAGTTACGGAGTATTTCTATGGAAGACTGCAGGAGTCTTTTGGCGAAAAAATTCATTTGAATGGTCATAAACACAAGCGCTTGCCTAACACCCTTAACGTTAGTTTTCTTGGAGCAGTGGGTCATGAAATTATCGATTCCCTGGAAGCTGTGGCGGCTTCAACGGGCTCGGCGTGCCATTCCGGTGAAACGTTGATTTCGCCTGTTTTAAAGGCTATGCATGTGTCGGAGAATATTGGACGGGGAGCGGTTCGTTTTAGTGTGGGACGATATACGACTACAGCGGAAATCGATGAGGTCATCGATAAGCTGAAGGTGTATTTGTTATGAGGTTCGTTTTTGCAAACAGTGACAAAGTGTGAATTCTAGTGAACGCACTATGATTCTCAGTGAACGGATTATGGCTCCCAGTGAACGGACTCGCTATCGGACTCAGGCGCTCTTATTTGCAATATTTTCCTATTTTTGAGTTGCTATAGGACTCCATAGGCGTTATTAGTACAAAATAGACACTACTGAGCATCATTTCTGCCCAATAGCGCCTCTCAGGTCCGATAATCTCTCTAAACAGTGATAAATTAACGAATAGCGGCATCTGAGTCCGAAAGATCAAGAGTTGAATGCGCATATTACAAAAAAAGCATCTGCCACCTCCTTCAAAAGGAATCGCAGATGCCTTTTTTAACTTTTTTTTAGTGATTATACAATCGTAAAGCCAGCACTTGCATAACCAGTGACTGTATTTACAAGGGTAAGACCTGTAGCGGTGGCTGAGAATACCATAAGCAAACGTGTCTGTGGTGTTACAGTAAAATTGATACCATTCGTAATTCCGTTGACAAAAGTTCCAAGATTAATAGTACCGGTGATAGGTGGAAGTGGGACTGTTGCGCCTGGAATAGGAGTAAATGTGTTATTTGGTGTGGCAGATTGGTACAATTGCGCTGTTACATTTATCGTAGTACCAAGCAGCGATAAAGCTATGGTATTACTGAAGTAAGCGGCAATGGAAGTTATTACTCCTGCTCGAGGAGTTGAGAATGCAAAATTGATAAGCGGTCCAAGGAGAGTACCTGTCAAATCAATATTACCGCCAACAAGCGAAATACCTGTGGCTGAACTTCCGAAGCCTACAAGGCTTGTTGTTCCAACCAAACCACCTAAAACCGTGGTCATAATAATAGGTCCTCCGGATGCCAGCGGAATAATTGCACCGTTACCGGTTGCACCAGTGACTCCGGTAATGCCAGTAGCTCCGACCGCGCCGGGATCACCTGTGGCCCCCGTTACACCGGTAGCTCCGGCAACGCCGACCGCCCCCGGATCACCCGTCACGCCCGTTGCCCCCGTAGCTCCGGCAACGCCGACCGCCCCCGGATCACCCGTCGCCCCTGTGGCACCCGTAGCTCCGGCAACGCCGACCGCCCCCGGATCACCCGTCGCCCCTGTGGCACCCGTAGCTCCGGCAACGCCGGCCGCCCCCGGATCACCCGTCACGCCCGTTGCCCCCGTAGCTCCGGCAACGCCGACCGCCCCCGGATCACCCGTCGCGCCCGTTGTACCGGCAGGGCCTGCCAAGCCGGCAGCACCCGTCGAGCCCGTCGCTCCAGTTGCTCCTACGCCTGGACCCGCTGGTCCTTGCGCCCCTGTTGGTCCTTGAATCCCTTGCACACCCTGTGGTCCTTGAGGTCCCATCGCACCACCAGCGATTAACAAGTAATCTGGTGAACTTCCAGGTATTCCAGTAGGTCCAGAAACAGTAGCAATATAGGTGCTGCCATTGAAGGTTACTACTTGACCTGCTGGATAAGTAGGACTTTGTGCAGGATTAAAGATTACAATTCCTTGCAGCCCTACCCCTTGCGGGCCCTGAGGTCCTTGAAGTCCAGGCGTTCCTTGAGGGCCTTGTGGTCCTTGCGGTCCTTGGGGGCCTGTGGAGCCACCAGCAATTAATAAATAGTCTGGTGAACTTCCAGGTGTTCCCGTTGGTCCAGCAACAATAGCAATATAGGTACTGCCATTAAAGGTTACTACTTGACCTGCTGGATAGGTAGGGCTTAATGCAGGATTAAAAGCAACAATTCCTTGCAACCCTGCCCCTGTGGTTCCCTTTGCGCCCGGAATCCCTTGCGCTCCTTGCGGACCCTGGGGTCCCTGTGGCCCTTGAGGTCCAGTCACACCTTTAATAGGTAATCCAATTGCTTGTGTAATAGAAGCTTGAATATGTCTGATCTGAATAATCAGCTGATCTTTACAATTAGAGTCAATCTTCGTGGCGAGAATAAAAGATAATAACTCTGCTAACAGCAGTTGAAGATTAGTGCCCACGCTTACGACAGAGAAGGGACTGACTTCGGTCGATACAATGGTTATCTCTACTACAGAAAGTAGCTCAGTTCTAAAAGGGCTGCATAACTTAGAGGTATGCAAGAATTCCAATAGTTCTCTTAACACTCTTTGCAGATTGGCAATATGAAGTGTTGTGGGATTCGTAAGTACGGGGGGCACCACTGCAGAGAGATCAGTGACTATTTTTAATAGTACGTTACACTCCCTCTTTCTAATAGGACTGCTGATCCTTCCATGCTTGTTTAGGATAGCATCCCCTTTAAATGGTCTGTAATCAGGCATATTTCTATATCTCCTCCTTGAACTTCTCCTGTTCATTCCTTTAAAAAATGGGAACCTGCCCAATCAGCATATTCTGAGAAGCGGAAGTGGTTACAAAAATTGCCCTAAAAGTCGTTATTTCTGAAAGTCGTTATTAATGAAGTAATACAAAAAAGGCAGGCCACCGCTAATTACGGTAGTCTACCTTTTTAATAGATACGTTAAGTAGTCTCTCCTTTAATGAGAGTTACGTCTACAGTAGTGTTGTTGATTAGCTCTCCGTCAGCACTTTCGATCATTTGCAGGAGAGTATTGGTCAGCATGACCCCGATCCGATCACTAGGTTGCATAATGGTAGTCAATTTAGGACTCTGAAGCATGCGGGTAAAGCTGTGGTAATCATAACCGATGATTTTCAGTTGCTCGGGCACTCGAATGCCTTGCTGTTCAGCATAAATGTATAAAGCATAAGCCACAATATCATTACTGCAAAATACTCCATCATATTCTCGAAGTTGGGCCGGAGAGATATTTTCGGTGACAAAGGACCAAAAATAATCAAAGGTAAGCTTGTTGTGCGCGCCTTCGATAATATCGTAAGTTACACCATGTTTCATACTTGTGATGACAAAAGCATCCCGACGACGATTCGCTAGAATATCCAGATCTAGCGGGCCGGAGATATGTAGCAGCCGTTTACAGCCCAGCTGTATCAAATGTTCGGTAGCTAGCTCACCACCGCGGTAATTATCCGATCCCACACAAGGGATATTGGAAGAAATAAAACGGTCAAAAGAGACAATAGGGAAAGGGACCTTTTTATAGCTTTCAATATTCATAGTGTGGCTGCACATGATAATGCCATCTACTTGATTCTGGCGAAGCATGCTAATATAGTTGGCTTCCTTCTCAGGATCATCAAGAGAATTACATATTAGCAATTTATAGTTTTTTTCATTAGCACTCATTTCAACATACTTGATGAGATCGGAAAAGAAAGGGTGGTTCGAATCTGGAACAATAATCCCAATAAAAAAGGATTGATTCTTCTGTAAGGCTCTGGCGATTTGATTAGGATGATAATCTAAGGCGTCCATCGCTTTTTCAACTTTTTTACGCGTCTCTTTGCTGATATATCCCCGGTTGTTCATTACTCTGGACACGGTAGCTACAGCAACGCCCGCCTCCTTGGCAACATCTTTAATACTTGCCATACCCTCATCCCCGTTTCATAAAATGCTCTAATCTATATTCTACAACTTTCTTGGATTGTTGACACTAATCGAGACTAACAATTGTAAAAGCATAGATAGTTTCTGATAGTTATAATAGGTATGTTATACGTTACCACAAATATATGGACATAATATTAAATTCTAATAATTATAGCTTTTTTTATTGATTTAATTATATGAAAACGTTTGACATATTATATGCGCGTCTATAAAATTGGTTTTGAATAAACCTTCATCTAGGGAGGAACAAGATTGTTAGGATAACGCTTTCATAAGTTGCATTAGTTTGATGATTTCTCAGACCTTATGAAGCAAGAGTGTATAAATTGAAATAGAAGGAGAACGCCAATATGCAGATTAAAAATGAAGCTATGCTTATCACTTACGCAGATAGCATGGGAAACAATTTAAAAGAACTAAACGAAGTACTGGATACACACTTGCAAGGAGTCGTGGGTGGGGTTCATTTATTGCCGTTTTACCCCTCTTCGGGCGACCGGGGATTTGCTCCGATGGATTATACGAAGGTTGATTCGGCTTTTGGCGACTGGGCGGAAATCAAAGAGATGAGCGAGAAGTTCTACATGATGTATGATTTCATGATCAATCACATTTCACAGCAGTCTCCATACTTTCAAGATTTCCTTGAGAAGAAGGATGAATCGCAATACAAGGATTTATTTATTCGTTACAAGGATTTCTGGCCTAACGGTGAACCAACTGAGGTTGATGTGGATTTAATTTATAAACGTAAACCGCGGGCGCCATACGTAGAGGTTACTTTTAAAGATGGGACGAAGGAAAAGGTTTGGTGTACGTTTGATGAGCAGCAGATCGATCTGGACGTGACTACCGAAACCACGAAGAAATTCGTGAAAGACAATCTGACCTTCCTTGCTGATAAAGGAGCATCGATTATCCGGCTGGACGCTTTTGCCTATGCCAACAAAAAGATGGGTACCAGCTGCTTTTTCGTAGAACCGGATATTTGGGAAATGTTAAATTTGTCTAAAGAAGTAGTGGAGCCTTATGGCGTAACTGTTCTTCCGGAAATCCATGAGCATTACAGCATTCAATTGAAGATTGCAGACAAGGATTATTATGTCTATGATTTTGCCCTGCCAATGTTGGTATTACATGCTCTATACAGTGGACAAGTAAATCGGCTTGCGCATTGGCTGGAAATCTGTCCGAGAAAACAATTCACTACCCTGGATACGCATGACGGCATCGGTGTGGTGGATGTTAAGGATCTGATGACCGACGAAGAAGCTGAAATGACCAGAGAAAGCCTATATAGCCAAGGAGCAAATGTTAAGAAAAAATACAGCTCCGCCGCTTATAATAATCTGGATATTTATCAAATTAACTGCACTTATTATTCTGCACTTGGCAATGATGATCAGGCGTATCTTTTGGCCAGAGCTATTCAGTGCTTCGCCCCTGGTATTCCGCAGATTTATTATGTAGGTCTATTCGCTGGCGAGAATGATATTGAACTGCTCGAAAGCACAAAAGAAGGGCGCAATATTAACCGCCATTATTATTCTAAAGATGAAATTGCTGCTGAGGTACAACGTCCTGTTGTTCAAAAGCTGTTCGCATTGTTGAAATTCAGAAATAGCTGTCCAGCTTTTAATGGTGAGATCAAGATTGTACAAGGTAGTGAGAATGAGCTGAACATCACTTGGAAAAATGAGAACAGTGTAGCGAAGCTTGAAGCTAATCTGATGACCAAAGAATACACCATTGTTGCAGGTGAGAATGAAGCAAATATTACGAAGTTATTTTAATATTTCATATGTTATCGAAGGGTGTTCCAAAGGCTGGGTCAATGGCTGCTGGAGCACCCTTCGTTTTGGAGTATAGGTGATTCATGTTATGAACTGTTTTTGGCTCGTCTGAATTCTATTGGTGTAAGGCTGAAGTTGCGTTTGAACATCCGGTGGAGATAAGAACTGCTAGTGAAGCCAGTTACTTCAGCAATATCCGATACCGATAAATCACTCTCTACAAGCAGGCGGCATACTTCCTTCATCCGTACCTCCATGATGACATCCACAATAGTGGTTAGGGTCTGCTGCTTATAAAGTCTGCTGACATAGATTGGAGACATATTAAGTTCATCGGCAATTTGGTTCAGACTCAAGCAAGGGTCCATGTAAGATTGCTGAATGGTTTGGTTGATTTGCCGGATTAGATCGCTTTGCTTGGAGCTGCGCTTATCCGCTTGGAATTCCTGAATATGATCAAAAAGCTGGTAAAAAGCTGCCTCAAATTCTTCTATTGTTTCATAATGTTCAAGCGAAGGCATCACCATTATCCCTTCGGTGGGGGTAGGACTAAGCTTCTTGATGTTATCGACAATTCGTTTAATCGTTAGCGTCACCCTTGAAACAGTAAGTTCCAGCACATGATAGGGATATTGCTCCATTTGACGTACCATTTCGGAGAAGTGACTGCGGGCTTCGTCTGTTCTGCCACTTGTGAGCGCATCGACCAGCTTTTTTTCGCTGTCAACCGGGTAGGAGTAAAGATTGTTCTGAAGCTCGCTAATGCGCTCAGCATTGATCAGGCTGCCATGACCATAAAACAGTCTATGTTTGGAAGCTTCTCTGGCCTGACTGTACAGCCGGTTTAGTACATCTGGATTATCACTGATAGGGCTGTACACTAACGACAGTCCGATTTTTAAATAATCACAACAGGCCACACGGATCTGCCGCAGCAGCACTTCAATCAGCTCGGTATCCAGATGCTCAGTGGAGGTCATGCTGCTAAGCAACATGACCACACTATCGTCATTCATATCTACAGTTTCCACCTGATAAGTCTGTCCACAGATCTCTGAGGCAATATTCATGATGGCAAACTTGTACGGAAGGAGATAAGAGCCTCGTTCCTTTCGCAGAGCTTCGTACTCATCAATGCGTAGTAATACTAGCCGGTAGCCCTCGTTTAAATTAAAAGAAATACCCAGTTGTTGAACATCATTTTGCCGGCTGTTATGAGGAGATTTAATGCCAAGCACCAGATTGCGTAATGAGTTCTGCCTGATCGTAAACATACTGTTACGTTTATCTGCCTCAAGGGTGTTCATTCGGCTTACGATCGAATCAATCGGCAGATAAAGCCGTTTGGACAGTACCCTAGAAATAACAAGACCGAACAATAAAATAATTAAAGAAATCAGAAGCGTAGTATTGCGGATATGATTGGTCTGTTCAGTAATTACCTCATAAGGAGTAATGCGCACATATTGCCAGCCAAGCGAATCGGGCGAAGTATAGGACACCAGTGATTTATTCCCTCTAAAAGGGGCAGTAAAATAGCCGGCAGAACGTGCTTTTACTTGATGCTCCAGCCAACTGTTTTCATCCCCGGAGAGCTTCTCCAATGTCAGCTTATTCCCCGACAGAAAACGGCCTTGGTCATCCAAAATGTAGGTACTGCCACTACCGGGTGTATTGCCGTTAGCCAGTTCTTTATTGATCCAAGCCGCGGATATGTTAACAATAACCGCAGAGTTAATAGAGCGGTCCCAATTGATCGCATCATAGCAAAGGTAAGTATAGACTGAGATGGTTTTTTTCTCAGGTTCATCTATGGAATAGGTTCGCGGAATCGGCGTAAATGTTTTGTAATCCTGATAATGATTCAGCATCTGAATAATTTCAGTGTCCACCAGTTCGCGGGTGGTGAATACGCCATTCTGGCCCTGTGCTGCCGAAATATAAACCGTGTCATTATTCGGATTATATACATAGATGGATTCAATATAAGGCATGGAATTTAAGTAGTTTCCGAGATCGGACATCGCCGCGGTTACCTCATAAATAGAGGGCTTGTTGTAGAACAACAGATGAGAAATCGTGCTGGTTCGATACAATTGAAATGAAAGCGTTTGCGCGACTTCAGCCATGTTGACCACTTTTTTGCCAGTCTGGGTCAGATCCCTTAGATCGGAGCGAAAGGTTTGCGTCTTCTCGACGCCGATGTAGTACGTATAGTAAACAAAAGTAGAGATAAGAAGGGTTAACGATATGCACAGGGTTATGGTGGTGAGCAGCTTGCCATACAGTAGTCTTTTTCTCCGTAGATCATTATTCTTCATACCGTCCCCCCTGATCATCATATGACTTATTCGGACAAGACTCTGGATGAATTCATATTATGAATTTCCTTTATTATAAGTCCCCAAGAGTGAACAGAACAGTGGAGCAACCTTAGAATCCTGCATTTTTCCAATCTGAAGGGAGTGAACAAATTAAATATTCGTGTACAAAACGGTCTTTTCTACAAGGATTATAAGGAGTTAGCGAAGCTTGAGAAGCTCAGTGGGTCTCCGAAGACTTTTACATAAACATCCTGATTGTTCAGTTCCTGTTTCGCCAGTTTGTGCAGTAAGGCTTGTAAGCTTCACTTCTGTGTTCAGAAGAATCCCCCTATAGTGGAATTATGCAGTTTCTATATTAAGGGGAGTGAGAGATCTTGAGCCAAACCTCATCCAAAGGAATTTCAAACGTCGAACTTGGCATCCAGGCTGATGGTAGAGCACGCTTACGAACGACAAGAAAGAAGAAAGGATTGTTGTATGAGCTGGTGCACAATCGGGTAATGTTTCTGATGCTGCTGCCCACCTTGATCTTTTTTCTGGTGAATTCCTATTTTCCAATGGTAGGCATCTATTATGCGTTCACTCAATTCGACTTCAACAGCAGCATGTTCAACTCCAAGTTTGTGGGATTACAGAATTTCGAGTTCCTCTGGAGATCCGGTACGCTGGTGAAGCTCACGATGAACACGATAGGATACAATATTGCTTTTATTGTACTGGGAAATGTGCTGGCAATTGTCTGTGCGATCCTGCTGAGTGAGCTCAATGGAAAATGGTTTAAAAAGATTAGCCAATCGGTAATGTTTCTGCCTTACTTCGTATCTTTTGTAATTCTCAGCGTAATTGTCTACAACTTGTTTAATTATGACAGCGGTTTCTTAAATACAATGCTTACCCAATTTGGCCTTGATCCGGTCGACGTTTACAGTAAACCTTGGGCATGGATCTTTCTGATCATTATCTTTTATCTATGGAAAAATCTTGGCTACAGCATGGTGATTTATCTGGCGGCGATTACGGGGATTAGTGACGAATATTATGAAGCGGCCAAAATTGATGGCGCTAATATTTTCCAGCGGATTTGGTATATAACGGTGCCGATGCTGAAATCAACCTTTGTGGTGCTGCTGCTCTTTGCGCTCGGGAGTATTATGAAGGGCCAATTCGATCTTTTCTATCAATTAATAGGCAATAACGGGCTGCTCTACAATACGACGGATATCCTTGATACCTATGTATACCGTTCGCTTAAAGTAACCTTTGATGTGGGCATGGCAACGGCTGCCGGGGTCTATCAATCCTTGTTCGGCTTCGTCCTCATTATGACGGTCAACTACATTATCCGCAAAATAAACGATGACTACGCCCTGTTCTAGGAGGATAAGAAATGAAAATTCAAAAGGATAAATATACGCGAATGCTTCATTGGATTGCCTATGTGGTCATTATTGGCCTGTCGATCGCTTGCCTGCTGCCCTTTTTGCTAATTATCTCTGCGTCTTTGACCAGCAATGAGTCCATTATTCGCGATGGCTATCATCTGATTCCGGCACAGTTCTCACTGGAGGGCTACAAGACGGTATTCATCTTCCCGGATGAGGTGCTGCGGGCATATGCGGTCACAGTCAGCACAACTGCGATTGGAACGGTAATGGGACTATTTTTCATGACTATGGCGGGTTATGTACTGGCGCGTAAAGATTTCAAATATCGAAATAGCTTTTCCTTCTATATATATTTTACGACTTTGTTTGGGGGAGGACTTGTCCCGTGGTACATCATGATTACGAAATACCTCGGTCTGCTGGATTCCTATGCGGTACTGGTGCTTCCAGGTCTGATGACGCCATTTTTGATCATTTTAATGAAAAACTTCATCAAATCAGCAGTTCCTGAGGAATTGTTCGATTCTGGCAAAATAGACGGGGCCGGTGATTTCCGGATTTACTGGCAGATTGTACTCAAGCTTTCCATGCCGGGCATCGCTACAGTCGGTTTGTTTCTGGCTTTGTATTACTGGAATGACTGGTTCACCTCTTCACTGTTCATCAATGATACGCATAAATATCAGCTGCAGTTCTATCTGTACAATGTTATCAATTCAGCACAGTTTATCGCACAGATGGGGGCGGGAACCGGGGTGTCACTGGCTACGGAGGTCCCTGCTGAGTCTACCAAAATGGCGATGGCAATTGTCGTGACGGGACCTATTCTTTTTCTGTACCCGTTCGTTCAGCGTTATTTTGTCAAAGGCCTAACCATCGGCGCTGTAAAAGGTTAGAACCGCAACCTGCCCACTACCGGGTTAAGGTACAGTCGGCTAACATAGAAGCATAGTGAAAAGGGAGGATTCAGATGAATAAACAACGGGGCAAACGCATGTCTATTCTGCTTACGTCAGTATTGGGCTTGACGCTGCTGGCAGGCTGCGGGGGGAATTCTAATTCTGCAAACGGAGACAATGCGGCGGTAAAAGAGAGCAATAGCGGAGGAAACACAGCACAAAGTACGAACGCAGGGACGGAGGAGAAGACCGGACTGGACACTTCCAAAAAGGTCGAGCTGCAATTCTACATGCTAGGCGATGCGCCGAAGGACCTCTCAAGCATTGAAGCGGAAATTAACAAAATGGCCGAAAAGGATCTGAATGCAACCGTTAAATTCAACTATACAACCTGGACAGATTGGGATCAGAAATATAAGCTGCTGCTGTCGTCGGGTCAATCAATCGATCTGATCTTCACTGCGGACTGGACACAATATCAGGCTTATGCGAAAAAGGGAGCTTTTTTAGCTATAGATGATCTGCTGCCGAAAGCTGCCCCAGAGCTCCAGCAATTCGTACCACAGGAAATGTGGGATGCTGTGAAGATTGATGGCAAGATTTACACCGTTCCAGCGACTTATAAGGAGTATGTAACGAACGGCTTCGTATGGCGTGAGGATCTGCGCAAGAAATACAATCTGCCTCAGCCGACAGATCTAGCTAGCTATGAAGCATACATGGAAGGAATCAAGAAAAATGAACCGCAGATGTCACCTGCTTCTTTTAACAGTGATGTTAGAGGTAACATTCATGATGTATATTCAACACTTACCGCACAGGTCGGCAGTCCGCTGCCTTATGGTATTGGTATTAAGTACGATGATCCTTCAAAAGCTTATCTGTATTGGGGCTCGGAGGAACATAAAGAAGAGCTGCTGACGATGAGACGCTGGCAGGAAAACGGATTGATTTCCAAAAACGTCCTGAACTTGAAGGATACCATCCAGGCTCCGATTATCGCGGGCAAGGCAGCAAGCATCTTCGGAGATAATCCGACTCGCTTCAACGATACGTTGATGAAGGTGAAAGCAGCACATCCGGATTGGGATCTAGGTTACTATCCTTATGGCAATACCATTGGTTATGCAACACCAGTTCATCCTATTCATAATGGTTTCGCCATTCCGAAGAGCAGCAAGAACCCTGAACGTGCACTGGCCTTCTATGAAAAAATGGTCATGGATAAACGTTATAATCAGCTGACACAATACGGTGTGGAAGGAAAGAACTATAGAATTGATGCGAACGGCTACTATGAACTTATTGGAGATGCTTCAACGAACGGTTTTACACGCGAGGGAATGAATGGCTGGGCCTGGCGGAATCCGGAGCTCATGCTATTTGATAAATCCTATGATGGCGTGAAGGAAATTTTCGCTGAGCTCGACAAAATTCAGAAGCCGGATATTTTCACCGGTTTTGCTGAGGATTATACCTCTTATCAGGCGGAAAAAGCAGCACTAGAGCAGGTGGAAAAGCAATACCTGTATCCATTGCAAGCTGGATTAGTAGAGGATGTTGATGCGGGTTTAGCCACCTTTATGGAAAAGGCTAAGCAAGCCGGTCTTGAGAAAATCCAGACCGAATATATCAAGCAATGGGATGCTTATGTGCAGGAGAAGGGTTTGAAATAATAAAAGTAGCAAGGGAGGTTCCTTAAGCCTAATGGCAGGGAGCATCCCTTTTTTTGTGTTCTTTAACGTACTCAGATTTACGAGAAACGTTGACGGAATTCCCGTGGAGTGGTTCCTTCTATTCGAATAAAGCTGGAGCTGAAGTAAGGCGCCTGATTGAAGCCAACTTCCTCGGCTATACGGGCAATTGTGTAGCTGGTCTGCATCAGCAAAAGTTTACTTTGCTGAATCCGATAATGCAGCAGATATTCCATCGGCGCACAGCCGTATTCCTTCTTCATGCAACGAGCGATATATACAGGGTGAAAGCTTAGACTTTCCCCGAGCTGCTGCGCAGTGATATGCTCACGAAAATGGCTGCGTAAATAGGAGGCCGCTTGCTCTGCACATATTTTGGAGGGTGAGGGGCGCTCATGGCTGAGGGAGGCGGATAACTGCTGAATAACCTCCTGAAACAACAGCTGCTGCTGAAATGGAGTATCGCTTAAATGGGAATTAGGCACAAGCTGATTCAGCTGTGAGAGCAGCTCTTCCATCTTGGACGGCTGCAGCAGAGTTGTATATTGAGGCAAGCGTAAGCTAAACGGCCGGATATCAAATTCGTCAGATTGCAGGGAGTTCTCTATTTTGACGTTGTCTTTCTCAAACGTAGCAGTCGTATCCTCGGTCATATTCCAGTCGCCCACCGTTTGAAAATGCAGCCAATAATAAGAGGTGGATTCCTTGCAGCTATCCGTACTGAAATGATGGCTGTCTGGACGAAGTAAGAGCGCCTGACCTGCTTTTACTTGAAAAGGGAGACCGCCTTCACTCATATATAAACAGCCTTGTTTAACTACAAGCAAATCGAACACCCGGGTATTATGGCGGCTCATATGATAATGGCCGGGGGAGAAAGTATGGAATCCGCTTACAATGTAGTACAGCAACGGAGGAACGGTGAAGTTCAAGATGTTCATGTCAGAAGCTCCTTTTAGTGAGGTTGGAATAATGTAATAATTGGTTTGAAATCTGTACCATCATCCAAAGTATATCATCTATAATTTAGTCTGACCTAATGAATAAAGATGTTATTTTTTAGGCTGAGTCTGTAGGCATGGTTTACGAGGAGGGTTTGTATAGTGAAAAAAGAAAGACAGGGTTTTGGACTCTGGGTATTGGCTTGGCCTATATTTATAGAGGTATTTCTACAGACTCTGCTGGGTACGGTAGATACATTAATGGTCAGCCGTATCTCTGATGATGCAGTCGCCGTAGTCGGCATTTCCAATCAATTGTTCGGTGCATTGACCACACTTTTTACAACATTTGCGGGTGGAGCGGGGATTCTGATCGCACAGAGAATGGGCTCCAAACGTTTTGGTGAAGCGCGCACGATTGCTATTATGGGGGTAACGGTTAGCCTCGTGTTGGGGATTGTCGTGAGTATTGTATTGTTTTTCTATGCGGGCCCTATTGGTGGGGTTCTAAATATAGCACCTGAGCTATTGTCACTTTCCAATGTCTATATCTCCTACGTCGGCGGTGGACTTTTTATGGTCGGAATGATTGCTTCCCTCGGTACCGCTATCCGGAACACAGGGAATACCAAAGGGCCGATGTACACAGGGATTATAATCAATGTCATCCATATAATTCTGAACTATATTTTTATATTTGGTGTATTCGGACTGCCACAGCTAGGCCTTGCGGGCATCGCGATCTCCAGTATTGTCAGTAGACTGGTCGGAGTGATTATTCTCTACTCCTTATTCCGGCGTTCTTTCGAGATCAAGGTTAGACTTAGAGATTTCCGTATATTCAATGGCAAGCTGTTCAAGCAAATTCTGAAGATTGCCTGGCCTCTCGGGATCAATTCTTCCTGTTGGGTATTCTCCCAGCTTATTGTGTATTCCTTTCTGGCTGCACTTGGAGCCGAAGCGTTAGCAGCACGCACGTATCTTAACACCCTGGAGTCCTTTTGCTTCACGCTTGGTTATGCTTTTGCGCTGGCGGGTCAGATACAGATTGCTCATTTATTCGGAGCAGGCAAACTGAAAGAAGCTTACCGCAGTGCATATCGTACACTCTTCATTGGTTTGAGCATTGTGTCAGCTAACATGCTGTTACTATTCCTGTTCGGAAAACAGCTGCTCGCTTATTTCACATCTGATCCGAAAATTATTGCGATCGGGGTTTCTTTGTTAGCTCTAAATCTATTGCTCCAGCCCTCCAAAATGCTGAATATGGCCCTCGGCAACGCGCTGAATGCCATCGGGGATACGCGTTATACGATGTATACTTCCATCGTGTCTATGTCCCTCATTGGCGTGGGCTGCTCCTATTGGTTAGGAATCAGCTTCGGCTGGGGACTCATAGGTATCTATTGTTGTATGATAGCCGACGAATTGGTGAGAGGTTTGCTTGTTTTGGCGCGCTGGAGGGGGCGAAAGGTTCTCCGCCAAGCGGACACCGGCTTGAGTGAAGAGAATGCTTCACTACATGGAGCGGGGAAAAGAAACGCCTCGTTAACCACATAAGCGGGACTCTATAAGTCCAGCTTGATGGGCAATGGAGTGGTTTTAGAGTAGGACGTTGTTTGTGGAGTAGTGTTTTTGTTTCGGCAGTAGGGTGGTAGTAGTGCTGCAGTAGTGCGATAGTAGGGCCATTGCGGGAGGCGGTAGTAAGGCGGTTGCGGGAGGCAGTAGAGCGGTTGCGGGCAGGCGGTAGGTAGGGCGGTTACGGGAGGTCTGGCGTTGTGCTTTCGGACTCAACTGCCGCTATTTGCTAATTTAGAGCCTTTTCCGGTTAGTTTCGGACTGGAGGGGCGCTATTCCTCGTGAAATGGCTCATGTAGGGGTAATTTTGAGGCAATAGTGACACTGGAGTCCGATAGCTTATGAAAAGAGACGTTTGTGCGGAAATAACGGCTCTGGAGTCCGAAAGCGACTTTGAAAGCCCAAGTAACACCGTGCACCCAAGCGACAACGAGCACTTCAAGTAACATTAAGCATCCCGAGTAACGTCGAGCACTTCAAGTAACTTTGATCATCCCGAGTAACGTCGAGCACTTCAAGTAACTTTGATCATCCCGAGTAGCGTCGAGCACTTCAAGTAACTTTGATCATCCCGAGTAACGTCGAGCACTTCAAGTAACTTTGATCATCCCGAGTAACGTCGAGCACTTCAAGTAACTTTGAACATCCCGAGTAACGTCGAGCACTTCAAGTAACTTTGATCATCCCGAGTAACATCGAGCACTTCAAGTAACATAGAGCAACTCTGTGGCTTAAAAATTGATTAGTTTAGGGGCAGTAGGGCGGTTACGGGAGGTCTGGCGTTGTGCTTTCGGACTCAGCTGCCGCTATTTGCTAATTTAGAGCCTTTTGCGGGTAGTTTCGGACTGGAGAGGCGCTATCCCTCGTAAAATGGCTCATAATGGGGTGATTTTGCGGCAATAGTGACTCTGGAGTCCGATAGTTGTTCAAAAGAGCAGTATTTGCGCAAATAGCGACTCTGGAGTCCGAAAGCGACTTTGAAAGTCCAAGTAACACCGTGCACCCAAGTGACAACTAGCACTCCAAGTAACATCAAATTTGCTGATGTTTTTTTGAAAGAGGTTACCTCATGAGTAGAAATGATTACTTCTGTGAGGGCCTCTTTTTTATGCGCGTATAAAGTTTAAGTTTGACGGTCCTCAAATTTGATTATTCATTCATATAGAGTTTGATTCTATGATATAAATGAGGTAGCCTTTATAGAATGGGTAGCCGTTATATAAATACATGTTAGTGAAGGGTTTGAGGGAAATGTTGTTGTCAAAATGGAGAGGGTTTTCGTTACTAGGGCTGCTCTTAATGCTTGTACTATTATCAGGCTGTTCTAAAGGAACAGCGCATGTCACAGTGAATAAGAATGGAAGCGTAGATTTTGCAGTGAATATGAAAGTGAATTCGCGGGCAGAAGCGTTGATTAGCGGAAAAATGGAAGATGCTCTGGTAAACAAACTTAAAGATCAGGGGATTGAGCTAGAGAAAAGCCAAGATGGAAAATCTACAGTCTATGAATTCATGAAATCTTATGCCTCTTTTGAGGAAATGAAAGCACTCTCTGGTGACTTGGATATTGTGGACCTGAAATTAGATACCAAAGATTATTGGTTTTATACCAAATATGATGTTGAGGCGAAGCCTAAATTAAATAGTTACATAGACACCATAATGGATAATATGGGATCGCTCAGCTTATCGAAGCCGATTATTCGGGCGTTTTTGCAAAACATGGCTTTTGACTTTAAATTAACGTTACCTGTGGATTTATATGGAGACAATAATGCAAATGTAGAAGACGGCAGAACCCTTACTTGGAATGTTACACTAGCGGATACAGAGCCAATTCAAATGCAGGTTTATGTGCCTAATGTATGGAATATCGTGATTGTGCTTATCATTTTAGTGGTGGTTATTGTAACTGCGATTATATTGTTTATCAGAAAAAGAAAGCAGCGTAATAGAAAACGGTTCTAAGTGGGTTCGTAAGGTTTAGGAAGTGCCGGGAAGCTAGGATGCTTTACCGGCCTTCTTTACTTTTTAGCAGGCACAGAGTTATAATTAGTACCAAGTACTAGTATCAGATACTAATTGAAGAGGTGATTGGAATGAAAGGTGCAAAAATTACCGCTATCGGAACCTATGTCCCAGCTAAAAGACTGACTAATGCCGATCTGGAACAGATCGTAGATACAAATAATGAATGGATTGTGCAACGGACCGGAATCCGTGAGCGCCGAATTAGTCGGCAGGATGAGTATACAAGTGATTTATGTGCAGCAGCTGTGCAGGATCTTATGACTCGTTATGGAAAAAGCGTTCAGGATGTCGATATGGTCCTGGTAGCTACGAGCACACCTGACTTTTCCTTTCCCTCAGTAGCTTCTTTGATTCAAAATCGTTTTAACATTCCACAGACTGCTGGTGCTATGGATTTGAGTGCAGCATGCGCGGGTTTTGTCTATGCACTGCATACTGCTCACAGTTATGTGGCTTCAGGAATGCATCGCAAGGTACTGGTTATTGGTGCGGATACGATCTCCAAGATTACGGATTATACTGACCGCAGTACATGTATTCTTTTTGGGGATGGAGCGGGAGCTGTACTTGTGGAAAGTGATGAGCAGTCGACGGGATTTTTAGGCTTCCAGCTGGCAAGTGATGGCGGTGGGGCACATCATGTTTACCGTACGGGGCTTGCCCATACTGTAAACAATATTGAGCTGGTAGATACACAAATGCTGGTACAGAACGGACGTGAAGTGTTTCGCTGGGCGGTCAGAACGGTTCCTTTAGGTGTGCAACAACTGCTTGAAAAAGCGGAGGTAACTCTGGAGGAAGTAGACTGGTTTATTCCACACAGCGCTAATATGCGCATGATTGAGCCAATTTGTGAGCGATTAAATTATCCGCTGGAGCAGGTGCTGCACAGTCTTGTGAATTTCGGCAATACTTCTGCTGCCACGATTCCTTTAGCACTCGATTTGGGCATCTGCGAGGGTAAAGTACAAAATGGACAAAAGATCCTGATGTATGGTTTTGGTGCCGGATTGACCCAGGCTGGACAATTGATTGAGTTGAATTTGGATCATCAGGTAGGGATACCTACTCCATATTAAGAGGTGGAATTTGGCGAGTTAATGTCCAATGAATGTTTATAACGAAACGTTTCGGTTAATCAATAAAAAGACAACGCTGTTTGCGGAAACCCGCTTACATTGGCTGTTGTCTTTTTTTTGTTGATTACTGAGTATTTAATTGACTGCCACAGGATTCACGTACAATAAGCACAGGCTCCACTACAAACGATCCACCGCCAGACTGATTGTTAATCAAGTCATAGAGCATATGGGCAGCGAGGATGCCAAGCCGTTCTTTGTTCTGGCGGATGGTCGACAGTTTTGGACTGGTATATTTACAGGCTTCAATGTCGTCACAACCGATAATGGCAATATCTTCAGGAACGCTGAGGCCGTGTTCTTTCAAAGCCCGGATGGCTCCCAGAGCCAGCAAATCAGAAGCCGCAAAAATGGCTTTTGGTAAATTTCCGGCTTGAATTAATTGCTGCATAGCCGTATAACCGCTGGGCTCAAAGAAATCGTCGCCATGAACAAACCACTGACGGTTCAAAGTGAGGCCAAAACTTTCAATAGCTTTGACATATCCGGATTCCCGCAGGTTAGAAATATCTGAATCCGCTGCACTTCCGATAAATCCAAGCTCTCTGTAGCCAAGTAGATAAAAATGCTCCACGACCTTGGAAGAAACCTGAAAGTTATCTGACATCACAAAGCCGGATTTTTTCCCCTTTAGCTCGAGGTCGACTCCGATACAAGGAATACTGCTCATATCCAGATCGCGGATGGTAGGCTCCATCTTTTGCCCGGAAATAATGACACATCCATCCACATTGAAATGAACAGATCGAGCGAAATAATCGCCGCTGCTGATGAATTTCTCGTTGGAAAAGAAAATGAGATCGTAGCCCAGAACGCCCATCTGCTTCTTAAAGGAATTTAGCACTTCTACGAAAAAGGGATGGGTAAATTCGACATTAAGCTCGCCAGCAAAAATAACCCCGATCAGATTCGACTTCTTAGTTGCGAGTGTCTTGGCGGAGTTGGAAGGTGAATATCCGGTTTGTTCGATGATCTCCAAAACTCTTTGCTTGGTTTTTTCGGAAACATCACTGTAATTGTTCATAATTTTCGAAACAGTCGAGACAGAAACGCCGGCCATTTCGGCAATCATTTTGATATTCATAGTTAATAAAGCCACCCTCCGCTGAATAGTTGAAATTTGAGAAAAAGACTGTTCTAGAGCGGTTATTTGCGAGTTATTATGAATAGGGTGAATGAAAATTCAATTATTTTCAGTCTATTATTATTGCCGAAACAAGTCAAATATATATTTCACTATGCAGATTTATTCCAAAATAATCTATGTAAAAAAATTCAAAATTAGATCTTTACAAAAATAGAAAACTAAGCAACAATAGCATTGTCGAAACCGATTTCGATTTTTCGCTTGAATTACGAATATTACGAAATTCGAGGAGTGATGTTTAGGATGAAAAGGAATTTCACAGCAGCGCTTGCTGCTATGCTCCTTGTCACCGGGCTGCTATCACCGGTTGGGAGCATGAATGCTTCAGCGGCAGAGGCGTTAAAGGAAAACTCACCTGATTCAGCGGCAACGAAAGTGGAAAATGAACCAATCAATGGATTGAAAGCGTTTACCGATGTATCTCCAAGTCATTGGGCCGCAGGCCCATTACAGCGTTGGAGCGCAAATGGGATCATAAGCGGATATGACGACGGGTCGTTTCGTCCGGGTAAGGAAGTCACGAAGGCAGAATTCGCAGCTATTATGAATCGTATATTTAATTATCAGGAGCAATCGGATAAGGTTCCCGCTGATGTCCAGGCTACAGACTGGTATAAAAATGATATAGCCAAAGGGATTGCAGCTGGATATTTAAGCAGTGATCAGAAGAACAATATTTATCCTTCAAAAGCACTTTCGCGCGCTGAGGCGGCGTTAGCATTGGAGAAAGTGTTTCGTTTCAATGCAGACAAAAGCAGTACAGCAGCATTCACCGATCTGAACGGAGTCAGCGATGAAACCGCAAAAGCAATAGCTGTTCTATCGAGTGCAGGTTATGTAAAAGGATATCCTGGAGGTTTGTTTAAGCCAGATGGTGGGATCACCCGTGCAGAGTTAGCTCAGTTGGCTGATCGAATGGTTTCGGGACTCCTCCTGAAATCAGGAGAGACTTCACTAGGAACAGTAAAGGGCAATGTAGTCATTAATCGGGCTGATGTGATTCTTAAAGACACGGTCATCCAAGGTAATCTTTATCTAACCGAGGGGATAGCTGACGGGAATGCAAAGCTTGAAGGTGTAAAGGTAACTGGGACTACTTTTGTACGGGGAGGCGGCGAGCAAAGTATCGGCTTACACCATACTTCTCTTGGACTGCTTCAAGTAGCCAAGCCTAATGGTAAGGTTCGGATTTATGCCAGCGGGTCAACAGCTGTGGGTACAGTGCGGCTGCTATCTGGGGCAATCTTGGAAGAAACCAGCGATCTTACCGGGGCAGGGTTTGGGGATGTTGAGATGGATGTCGTTCCTCACAATATTTCGCTTCGCGGAAAATTTGGAGCGGTTCGTTCGGCAGACTCAGCAGTCAGCGGTTCTTTGTTAAGAATCCTTGGAACTGTCGGCAGCCTTACTCTGGGAAGTCCGGCCCAATTAACATTGGAGAACAATTCACAAGTGGCGGCACTAATCCTATCTGCGAGCGCTGGAGGTACAGCAATTCAAGGCAGCGGAAGCGTAACCACAATAGATAACAAAGCCGATGGAGTAACGATTGGCGGTGTAGCATTAAAAAAAGGAAACACTGGCAAAACAACATTGCCAATAGCAAGCTCAGCGCCAAGCAGTTCGGGGAATGTAGGTCCAATATCGACACCAAACTCCACACCTGAAGCAACGGCGACACCTACGGCAACTGCTACGCCAATCGAAACACCAACACCAACACCAACCGAAACACCGACACCAACAGCCACACCGACACCAACAGCCACACCGACACCAACACCGACACCGACACCAACACCAACACCAACACCAACACCAACGCCAACACCAACACCAACGCCAACACCCACAGCCACGCCAACAGCCACGCCAACACCAACCACTGATCCGTGGACACTGGTGTGGGGGGATGAGTTTAATGATGGAGAGATTGATGCTACAAAGTGGACCTATGACCTTGGAGATGGTTCGCAATACAACAATCCAGGTTGGGGAAACAATGAGAAGCAGTGGTATACCAACGATGAAAAGAATGTAAAGGAACAGGACGGTAACCTGATCATTACGGCCCACAAAGAAGAAAAAGCTGGCAAACAATATACTTCTACACGGATTAAGACTAAAGGGTTGTTTAGTAAGAAATATGGGAAATTTGAAATTCGGGCCAAAGCACCTACTGGAAAAGGGTACTGGCCGGCGATCTGGATGCTGCCGGAGAACGATGTGTACGGGACTTGGGCTGCTTCCGGTGAGCTTGATATTATGGAAGGCTGGGGCAGTCGTCCAGACACGGTAGCGGGGACGATTCATTACGGCGGTATGGCGCCGAACAATGTATACTCCGGCAAAGAATATGTATTTCCGGATAACGCTACGATTGAGCAGTTCCATACGTACTCTATTGAGTGGGAGCCGGGCGAAATTCGCTGGTATGTGGATGGTGAATTATATTCGACCAAAAATGACTGGTACAGCATCAGCAATGGGCAGCCTGCCAATAATGTGTATCCAGCGCCGTTTATTCAGAAGTTCCACTTGCTGATGAATCTGGCCGTAGGCGGTAACTTTGATGGTGATCCGACTAGCGAAACCGTATTTCCAAAATCGATGGAGATTGATTACGTTAGAGTCTACGAGCTGACAGGTCGTGAGTACCGTGAGCCTGTTCCAGTTACACTGGAGAAGGCAGCCTATCCGGAAGGCTCCAAGCTTGCACTGGCAGACGGCAACATGGTCTATAACAACAATTATTCGGAGCAGGTGCCGGGGGATGGCGGTATGGGAATCCCGAATACCGCACATTGGGCACTTTATAAAGAAACAGGGGCTGAAGCTACGGTTTCTACCGTTCCTATTGGGGAGCGCAATTATGTGAAGGTAGATATCAGCAGTGGGGGCGGGAATTTTTATTCGATTCAACCCCAAGCTATCGTATCTATAGCTAAAGGCAGGTTCTATAAACTCAGCTTCGATGCCAAAACCGATATGTCCCGCAGTATGAGCGTTCGGTTAACAGGTGGAGAATCTCGTGGATTTGCAGCGTATTCTCCATCGCTTAAGGTAGATCTAACTTCAGCGATGACGCATTACGAAACGATGTTTCAAATGAAGGAGAACTCAGATATTGCTGCACGCGTCGAGTTCAACGTGGGTACCAATACTTCACCGGTATGGTTTGGTAATGTCAGATTAGAAGAGATTGAGAATATTCAATTCCCGCATGATAGTGCGAAGGAACCGCTGGCCAACGGTAATCATCTGTACAATGGTACTTTCGATATTGGGGAACCCAATCGGATGAGTTATTGGCATACAGAAGCAGCTGGTGGTGCCACGGTAGAATCAAGCGTTAATGACGCTGGCCAGTTAAAGCTGCAGATTGGCGGCAGTGAAAATGGTGAGGTTCGGTTACTTCAGAAGGGAATTCAGCTCATTCAAGGGCAGGACTACGAGGTTACCTTCAATGCTTCAGTCTCCTCTGCACGCACAGGAACGGTCCAACTACTAGCAAAAGACGGCAGTGTACAGGCAGAACAACCGGTTAACTTAAGCGAAGGTGAGCAAAAAATTAAAGCCACCTTTATCAATCTTGCAGGTGCAACCGATCATGAAGGACAATTCGTATTTTTGTTAAACGGGGCAGCGGATACAGTCGTTCTGGATAACTTCCAGATGATACGTACTAGCTTCTATTTTGATCCATCGCTAATATATTACCCGCTCCTTAATGGTGAATTTAACTTTGGGTTTAGCGCCTGGGATCGCCTGTTGACAGAGCAGGGTGGTCAGAGCAGCGCTACGGTTGCAGATGGAACAGCAAAATTTAGCATTACGAATACCGGCAGTCAGGCGTATTCTGTAATGTTGTTTCAGAACAACTTGAAAGCTGCTGCTGGAATGGATTATGTGGTTGAATTTGATGCCAGTTCAACCGTAATCCGCAAAATCGGGGTGAACGTAGAAAATGGTACGTATCAGGCCTCGTTCAGCAATATTGTGGAGGTAACGCCGGAGACGAATCATTACAGATTCGAATTCCGGCAAGGCAGCAAGGATACATTGTCTCTTAAATTCCTGCTTGGGAAGGTTGAGGGGATTAGTATTCCTCAAAACCATGATATTATCATTGACAATGTGAAATTTGAGATCAAAAATGCACCGGCCAAACCGCAGGAGCTGCTAAGCGACAGCAGGAATAACAGAGTTTCGCAGCCGATTGAGCTTACTTTTATCGATAATGAAAATTGGCGGAATCAAATCATGGCGGTAAAGGTTAACGGTACAACACTTAATGCAGAGCAGTACACTATTGAACCGGGAAAAATCACAATTGAAGCAGCAGTATTTCCGGCAGAAGGAAGTTATACCATTACTGTTGAGGCTGAACATTATGTTACTGCAACTGTCGCGCAGACTATTCTAGCTAATGATAACAATCTAGTCATCAATGGTTCGTTTGGCAGCGATAAGACGGGCTGGACTACATGGTCCGGAGAAGGTGGCGTCTCCGCGTTTAATGTGAAGGATGGCGTAGCTGAAATCCTGATTACGTCGGCCGGATGGGAAGCGTGGCATACACAATTTTTCCAAGAGGGTATTCCACTGGAGGGCGGAAAAACATATGAGGTGAGCTTCAAAGCAAAATCAACGGTTCCGCGCCAAATTGTGTTAGAATACTCCAATACTTCAGCTGCTTCCGCGCAAGCTAAGTTTGATATTCATGCGGATTGGGCTACTTATACAGCACAATTTACGGTGTCGAACAGCAACCCGCTGAAGCTTAATTATCTGATCGGCAAAACGCTGGGCGCTGATCCTGCGGCTAACAATACGCCGCATACGATTTCTTTTGACGATATTGTGGTCAGGGAGGTACAAGGGGGTCCACCAGTAATACCGCCAAGCGGTACGCTGGATAATGGAACCTTCGATGTAGATGCAACGGGCTGGAGCCAGTATTTTGACGGAATCGGATCTGCTTCTGTTCAAGAGGGGGAATTTGCTATCAACTTAACAGGTACCGGGCAAGCCCCTTATAGCGCACAGGTGGATTACGAAAATCTCAAGCTCGTTCAGGGAAAAACGTACACCTTGAAGTTTAAAGCTCGTTCTACAGTAAACCGCAATATTCAGGTAGCTGTGGAGCATAAAGGCGGGGACTACACCAAATATATGGAAGCTGAGCTTGTAGCCTTGACCCAGAATATGGACGAATACAGCTACACTTTTACCATGAATGGGGCAACAGACGCTGGTGTTCATCTGGTGTTTTTGCTAGGGCTTATAGATGGGAATAGTACGGAGACGAATAGTGAGATTAGCGCGGGCAGTACAATTTATTTGGATGATGTAAGCTTGATCGAAGGGTAAACGAAAAAAACGGCAGTGTTTTCCTTTTACAGGAGCACTGTCGTTTTTTGTGTGTTTTTTGTGGGTTTGATTTAAGTTTCTTTAGGGATAAATTCAAAAATTTTGCCACTCTCAAAAGATTCTATTAGTTTCAGCAACCAGCGGTAGTAGTTAATGGATTCAGTTATTTTTTCTTCATCTGTATTTAAGAGCTGCATAAGTTTACTATCGTCACTATACTCTTTTTTCATATCGTTAATTTCTGCAAGTGATTTCGCTAGTGAGATCATATTACCTTCGACGGCTTTTCTCCATTTAATAGAGAAGTAATCACTGAAGTTCTGATGCCAGTCAGGCACAGTGGTGAACAAGTCTTTGCGCGTCCCTCTCCCCCATACTTTGTCGATCATTTTCAGATCTAGAAGGGTACGGACTCCCGTACTCATGGACGTTTTACTCATTCCCATTGTTTTGCTGAGCTCATCCAGTGTCACTGGACCTTGATTGAAGTACATATAACCGTATAAATGTCCAATAGACAAGGTAATGCCATACAGATCCATGTTTTTGCCGATAGAATCGATCACACGTTCACGGGCTTTACTAATCTTCTCTATTTGTTCGGGCGTAAGCCCTTCTAAATCGTTCATGATGTCCCTCCTGAGGAATAGGTCGATAGACTGCAACCTTATACAATGTATTGTAATCAAATCCCCCTCCATAAGTAAAGAATTCATGAATAAAGGAATTTGGCGTAAAACAGAGTATTCCATACATAAAGTTCGTAAAGTTAAAACTGTACACTAATTTTTATCCGTATATGGTGTTTGCATGAATTTTCAATAGTCCGGTAAACTACTATAAGTGAACTAAACCCGGATAACATTTCGGGAGAAGGAGGACGGCATGGCTATTATAGAGGTGAAACAACTAACCAAAGTATTCGGTCATGATGCGGGACGCGCGATTCCTTTATTAGAGCAAGGGATGTCGAAGGAAAAAATTGCTCAGGAATTGAAGTTGACAGTCGGAGTCAACAAAGCCGAATTCAGCATTGAAGAAGGAGAAATATTCGTCATTATGGGTTTGTCCGGCAGCGGTAAGTCGACGCTGGTTCGTTTGTTGAACCGCTTGATTGAGCCTACAGGGGGGCAAGTTCTTTTTAAAGGGAAAGATGTTGTGAAAATGAACCCGGAGCAGCTGCGCCAATTCAGACGGAAGAACATCGGCATGGTGTTTCAGAAGTTCGCATTATTTCCACATCGAAGCGTACTGGAGAATGCAGCATACGGGCTTGAAGTTCAGGGCGTAGATAAAAAGAAAAGAACTGAACTGGCAACGGAAGCCTTGCATCTGGTAGGTCTGAAAGGTTGGGAGAATCATCGTCCTGATCAACTCAGTGGAGGGATGCAGCAGCGTGTTGGACTGGCACGGGGCCTTGCCAACGACCCGGATATCCTGCTTATGGATGAGGCATTTAGTGCACTGGATCCGCTTATTCGTAAAGACATGCAGCAAGAGCTGCTGGAATTACAGGCCAGAGTGAAGAAGACCATCGTGTTTATCACTCATGATCTAGACGAAGCTTTGCGGATTGGAGATCGGATCGCACTGATGAAGGACGGAGTCATTGTGCAAATTGGTACACCGGAAGAAATCCTCATCCAACCTGCCAATAAATATGTAGAGCGATTCGTGGAGGATGTGGACTTGTCCAAGGTGTTGACTGCAGCTCATGTAATGCGTCAGCCGGAAACAGTCAGACCTGAACGCGGGCCTCGGGTAGCGCTTCAATTAATGCGTGACAGTGGTATATTCAGTCTGTATGTAGTGGACAAGGAAAATAAGCTTCTGGGTGTTATTACAGCTGAGGATGCCCTTAAGGCACTGAATGATAATAAATCTATTCTGGAAGTAACGCGGAGAGAAATCCCACGTGTACAACCGGAAACGCTACTCAATGATTTCTTTGAATTAATATCTGAGACACATTTGCCTGTAGCCGTCGTAGATGAAGCGGATAAATTGAAGGGTATTGTGATTAAAGGAGCCGTTCTTTCCGCACTCGCCGGCAACGCGGTACCGGAAGGAGGATTATAATGGACATTCCTAAACTGCCTTTGGGAAAGGCACTCGAGTGGTTGGAAAATTGGCTGACGACTTATTGTGGGCCCCTGTTTGACTTCATCCATTCGATTATCGGTGGTATGGTGGCTGGCATTGAAAATGCACTTACCTTCCTGCCAGCACTAGTACTTATCGTGCTTATTGCAGCTTTGTCTTATTGGATCGGTAAATGGCGCATGGCACTATTTGCGGTCATTGGGTTGCTTCTGATCGATAATCTTGGATTATGGGGACCTTCTATGCAGTCCTTGGCCCTTGTTCTAACCGCCTCGATATTGGCTGTAGTAATTGGTGTGCCGATTGGTATTTTATGTGCGCAGAGAAATACCGTTAGAAATATAGTTACGCCTATTTTGGACTTTATGCAGACGATGCCGGCTTTTGTATATTTATTGCCAGCGGTATCCTTTTTCTCACTGGGCGTAGTTCCAGGGGTTATTGCTTCGATTATTTTTGCAATTCCGCCAACGATTCGCTTGACCAATCTCGGAATTCGTCAGGTTTCGGAGGAACTGGTGGAGGCAGCAGATGCTTTCGGATCGACACCTACTCAGAAATTGGTTAAATTGCAACTTCCAATCGCTTTACCAACAATTATGGCAGGTGTGAACCAGACCATTATGTTGTCACTGTCAATGGTTGTTATCTCATCGATGATTGGTGCACAGGGCGTGGGTGCCTATGTATACCGTGCGGTATCACAGGCTAAGACAGGAGACGGATTCGAAGCAGGGATTGCGATCGTTATTATCGCCATTCTACTGGACCGTTTGACACAGAACGCACTAAAACCAAAACAAAGATAGGAGTTTTAAATAAATGAAGAAGAAAAATATAGGGCTATTCCTGTTAGTTATTATGATGATTGCTGTTATTGCTGGATGTTCCTCATCAAGTAAAGAGAAGGTAAAATTAGCATATGTAGCATGGGATTCGGAAATTGCGAGTACTTATGTAGTAAAGGAAGTACTTGAAACTAAGCTTGGAGCTACCGTTGAAATGCTGCAGGTAGATGCTGGTCCAATGTGGGCTGGGGTTGCAGACGGTAGTGCGGATGGAATGGTTGCAGCTTGGCTGCCAAGCACCCATGCGGCTTATTTAGAGAAGTACGGTGCAAAAATTGAAGATTTGGGTGCAAATCTAAACGGGACTAAGGTTGGCTTGGCTGTTCCTGCCTATATGGATATTAACTCTATTGAAGACTTGAAGAACAGTGATATGGCAGCAAAGCTGAACAATCGCATTATCGGCATTGAGCCAGGTGCCGGCATTATGACAACCACAGAAAAAGCTATCGCTGAATATGATCTTAGCGATTACACACTTCTTGAAAGCTCATCCGCAGCGATGGCTCAGGAACTGCAAAAGGCTTATGACAACAACGAGCCAATCGTTGTTACAGGCTGGACACCGCACTGGATGTTCGCCAATATGGATCTGAAATATCTGGAAGATCCAAAAGGGGTTTACGGTGCGGATGAACAGATCCACACGATGGTTCGCCAAGGTCTGAAAGATGACATGCCGAATGTCTACAAATTCCTGGATCAATTCGAATGGACAGCAGAAGATATGGCCAAAGTAATGATCGAGGTTCAGGGTGGGAAGTCACCAGAAGAAGCCGCTAAAACTTGGGTGGAGAGCAATCCGGATAAAGTGAATGCTTGGGTTGCAGGTATAGAATTGTAAGTAGATTAAAAACTGTGTTATGATGTGAAGAATAAATGGAAACAAAAATGTAACTTGTACGCTAACTACTGTTCTTTACACATTACACTTCATAAGCAAGCTCATTCAATAAAACACCCCGTAAGGGGTGTTTTTCTTGGGAATATAAGCAAAGTATTACAAGCTCTTAGTGTACCCTGCTTATATTTCAATAAGAATGGATACCTAGTTTACACACTTAGACTTATGCTTTGTCAAAGTAAATCAGGAGGCAGCTGCTGCAAGGAGTCAAGAGAGGAGACTGCTTCATGACAGAGACCATAAATACCTGGATTGATTGGCTGCTGCAAACGCTGGGCCTTAGCGGGCCATCTATTTTATTCGTGACCATCCCGCTCGCACTTTTGCAGAGTATATTAGGATTTTTTCCATTCGTAATTTTGATCGTGCTGCATGTCTCTGTTTTTAACGTAATTGGAGGTATGCTGATCAGTTGGCTGGCCTGCAATCTGGGCGGAATACTGATGTATTTTCTCATTCGGCGATATCTGTATAACTGGTTTGACCGAAAATGGAGAAGCAAACTGAAGCGCTATGATAAATGGCAACGTTACTTGGATCGATATGGGATTTGGACACTGGTGCTATTGCGTACGATCCCGATTATTCCGAATAATGTAATCAATTTCATGTCTGCTGTTTCACCGATTAAAGCCTCATCTTTTATATGGGGAACCGTACTTGGTAATTTGTCTTATATATGGTTATTCGGTACGATCGGATCCACCTTAATTGTTCCGCGTGAAGAATGGAATGGTTATCTTACCTGGTATGCGGTGTTTATAGCTATTCTCATTGGCATCTTTATTCGGCGTCATTGGGACCATTTGCAGGAGGATAAGCGGAGCAGAATGCACTAATATCATCTTCCCAGTTCATGATCTAAAGGATGAAGAACGTTACTTCAGGCGCAGTTTGCCGGAGGGAACGTTCTTCTTTTTTGTCCTCTTAGCGAATACCTTAAATTAAGTGGAGGTGGCTTGACCTCTGCGTAAGGCGGGAGGGACTATTGCAATGGGCAGATTGAAAAAATGGGGGAACCGAAGGCTGAGAATACCTGATCTAGGCCATTTTCGGCTGCCAAAAATAAATGGGGACACGAATCGGAGATTCTCAGCGAGAAGCTCTGCATTCAAGTCAAAACCCAGCCGGGCAGCGGTTAGGCCGCAGCGTACGCGCTTTGAAGCCAAACGTAGCAAAGGCCGCTTTAGGTTATCCAGCCGGCCAGAGAGTAAGGTAACGGTTGCAGGCGGAAGAACACATAAGCCAAGAAGCCGACGCAAATTTTGGCTGATAGCCTCCTTAGTAATACTTGTGCTGGTGCTGCAATCCTTGCGCTATGTGGAGCTGCATATGAAGCCGCCCATCCTGCATTTAGCACAAATACGTGTGAAGCAAATCGCTACGGAATCGATTAATAAGGCGATTACCTCTCAGGTTGCGAATGGAGGGAATGCGGAAGAGCTAATTGATTGGAAGACGGATAAGAACGGGAAAATATCAGGGTTCATGCTCAACTACGCGGAGCATATGCGTATTACTTCGCAAGCGGCACAGGTCATTCAGTCTACGCTGCAGGAATTGCATAATCGAACAGAATATATTCCGCTGGGGCAAGCGCTGGGCAGTCCCCTTATTGCTTCTTATGGACCCGATATTCCGATCAAGATTGAACCACAAGGTGCGGTTAAGGTTGAACTCAGCACCCGCCAGCAAAACGCTGGGATCAATATGATTCTGGTCGAGGTATACATTCATATTGTGACAGAGGTTGCAGTCGTCATTCCTTTTGATATGGAGCCGCAGGTAGTGGATACAGAAATTCCTGTGTCTTATCTGATGGTTGTTGGAGATGTACCTATGTATTATTACGATAATCAAGGTCAACCTGTGGGGGCGAACGGCAGCAGTGCTCCGGGAATTGCCATTCCTGCTCCAGCTGTAGGCGGGGATAAGAGTGGAGTAGTGGATCAGGGCAAGGATACCTCCAGTAATAGTCAGAAAGATAACAGCTCGTCTCCAGCGGCAACCGATCCCGCGAGTACGGGTGCAGAGCATACGGAAGAAGACAAAGGCGCGGGCGGAGGAAATTAAGGGGATATCACGCTTCAGCGCTCATAGACTATAGGTAGAACAGCTTTAATAAATGGAGCGTGAATCCTAATGTCGCAAGAATCTCTGAATGTGGAACGCTTGGCGGAAAGGTATGGGTTCTTGGAGCGCACGGGACTACTTCCACTGCCGAGTAAAGATGGGCTTACCCTTGTAGTTGAGCTAAGCCGCCTGGAATGTGCCGCAGCTTGCTTACCCTTGCTGCTGCTCCATTCTGGAGAGTCTGTGCGCATTATTGCTGTGGCGATGACTCCTGATTTTCCTATGGAAACTTTAGCGGGACAGTTCTCACAGGAGCAGCCGATTCTCTTTTTTCCTTATGAAAAGGAGGAGTACATGCCTAACCAGGCTTTGGCACAGATCGAAACCAGTTTCGCGGTTTTGCTTGAAGATTCGATCATGGTATCGCCTGGCTGGCTAAGTGAGCTATTGTGGGTTCCTTTTGATGACGCTGCAGTTAAGGTGGTGGCCCCTCGCTCTTCAACCGAAAGAGGGGAAGGGAAGAAACGTCTTCACTTCGGCACCTATGATGAGTTTGCTGCTCATGTAAGCTACAGTCTTGGCCGGCATCAAGGAGAATGGCGAGAGATGGATGTACTAACGGGTTCTTGTCTCCTGTTCTCTAAAGAGCTGCTTCAGCGTATTGGAGGGTTGGACATCTCGCTTCAAGCGCGGCCTCTTATGATTGCCGATTGGTGTCTTCGAGCCCGGCAGTCTGGAGCCAAGCTGGCGCTAAGTGATGCTGTGTATGTTCATGCTATACATTCACTTGATAGGGGCCAGAGAAGGCTGAACGGACCAACACTTGCGGATGGCTGGCAGGCGTACAGTACAAAATGGGCGCTGGAAGATGTCTTAGAAGCCGAAGAACATCTTGTACCGCAGAATGGATTCTTACAATCAACACAACCTGTTATTTCACTCGGTAAGGCATCCTTGACAACGCCATTAGTGACGGCGATTGTTTATTGTGAAGAGGATGGGAATGGGGACCATCTTCCGCAGGAATGGGCAGCTACACAGGAGCAGCAGAGCTACAAGAATATTCGCTGGATCTGGATCAAGGACAGCTGGATGAACACAGCTCCCGGCTTGCCAGTAAATGAACAGGATGTAGTGATTGCAGTTCGTGGTCAAGAGGCTTGGCTGCGGGCTTTGAGGAATGCATCTGCATTATTTGAGTGTGAGATAACTGTGTATTTATCAGACTCTATCAGGTATGAGAAATATTACGTTGAACGGGTAGTGAAGGCGATCACCCAAGGTTCCGCGGATCTGATCGTTAGTTTATCTACGGATATGGACGAAGAGGTGGGGCGGTTGCTTAGGGGGGACCCTTCGGGAATTGTTTTTCCATTAGAGCGAGTTGCTCATAAAGGCGGGAATGTGCCTGGAGTGATTACCTGTAAGGCGTCTACTTCGCACCAATTGCAGCTTCACCCTGAAGCTTCACTAACTATAGGTTATGTAGGGGATTTGTCCGAACCGCAGGGGAAGAAGGCAGATAGCAGCAAGAGCAAGGAGGCGCAGTCATGAAATATTTAATTCTGAGCAGAGGCTCCTGGGAGGAATACGAATATAAAAGACTGTTGGATCTTCTGCCCGAGCGGGAAGAGGTCTGTTTTGCCGGAAGAATGACTCTTGAGCAGCAGACTAACAGCCAGATCAAGCCGGTAATGATCGCGGATATTCATACTCTCAAGGCGAGGGAGTACACACTTCTGGTCTCTTCTCCCTATTGGCTACCAGAGGTTCTTTCTTTGCAAGCGGGATATATAGTGGCTTTGTTAGAGCGCTGTCCGGAAGAAGAAAATAAGGTCTTATGGGATAAATACAGCGGCTTGCTTGGAGCAAAGGCCGATCTAGTAGGAACCCGATCAGAACGGATCTATTTGGAGCAGAGCTTGTGCAGGGAGAATATTATTTATCTCGACGGGGATCAGCAGGAATCCTATGGAGTTGTATGTCAGCGCGAGCGGATTTATTTTCTGACAGATTATGAAGTGTTATGGAGTAAGGCGATTGGGAGCTTATGGCAGGAGGAGCCCCTCCTTGCTAAGGACTGGTTTAGGATTCAACTCCAGCTTAGGGCGGATTATTATACTTCGATGTGCGCCAAGCTGCCCAGCCAGCCTGTTGTACATTATTTGGCAGCATCTTATTTGTATTTGCTTGGGGACTCCACAGCGAATCGATATCTGGCGCAATCCTTTGAGTTAATGGTGCTGTATGAATATTTGGATTGCCTTATTTCACACTTCCGGTTTTTTTCTGCAATAGAAGCCAAGACAGGGAATCTGGAAACGGCGGTCCGCCAATTTGCGATTACAGCATTTACCGCAGAGGAGAAGCAAGCAGTAGAAAGGATGGAGGGCTGGCTCCATTCCGGGCAGGATGAACTGGTTCGCGCGGAGTTGTTCCACCTGAATGAGGATGAGGCAGCGGCGGTAAGAATTTTAAGTCCGCTAACTTCTCCAGAGGCAAAAGCGTTGCTGGTGCAAAATTATGTGCGGACTTTTCAATGGGAAAAGGCAATAGTGCTGCAACATGAGCAGGAAGAAAATGTGGATGAAGCCATGGAAGGCACCATACACTTGCTGTATGGCAGGCGGCACGAGGCCATTCGCAGCTTTTTAAATGCAGGAGGGCAAGACAATCAGGCATGGCCACTTTTGTCAGAGATGGCAGATCTCGAAGAGGCTGTTAGACGATTGAGAAGGAGAGTGGAGGATGAGTAGTCATAGAGGGCCACTCCGCAAAACGTCAGGCAATCGTCTGACCGCTATAATGCAGGTCAGGAACGAAGCCGGAAGGTATTTAGAGCAGGTGCTGGAGGAATTAAGTGAGTTCGTGGATGATATTGTGATCGTGGATGATGGGAGTACAGATCATACGGCTCAGTTATGTCTCTCTTTTGCCAAAGTTAAGAAGCTCGTAACCCTGCAAAGCTCTTTGTTTAACCGTGAATGGGAGCTACGGCAAACATTGTGGGAGCTGGCGGTATCTACGAATCCGGATTGGCTGCTGTCTGTGGATGCCGATGAATTCTATGAAGAGTCTGCTAAACGGGAGATGAGGCGACTCATCGATCAGGATGTGTATGACTGGGTATCCTTCCGATTATTTGATTTTTGGGGCGGCACCACACATTACCGTGAAGATGAGCATTGGAATATCCACACGAAGCATACCCGTACACTAGTCCGGTATTTGCCGAACTTTCATTATTTTTTTCCGAAAATGGATCATCATGTGCCAAGACTTCCGCTCTCTTATTCGGTATTGCCGGGTTTTCTTACCGAGCTGCGTGTGAAACATTACGGTTGGGCGATATCCCCTGAGGAGCTTCGGCGAAAATACTCGCGTTACCTGGAGCTTGATCCAGAGGGGCGCTGGGGTAGTCTGGAGCAGTACGAATCTATCCTTGATGAGCAGCCCCATCTGGTGGAATGGCAAGAGGAGCTTTGAAATCCGCATCTGATCTGCCAACCGGCTAAGTCCGGCTGGCAGATCTCAGAAGCAGCGCAGAAGGGATATGAGCTGATGGTATCCCTTGCGGATATACTTCTGCTGCGAGCTGCAGCTTGTAATAAGCGAGGCTCACGGCTGCGGTAGCCCCCCCGACTCTACGCAAAGCGGCTTCATCCTCTACATGAAGGATGGGCATCTCTCCACAGGAGTAGGCTATCGCAGCGTATAATTGCCACTCGGTACAGTCTGCAGGTGTATGATATTGAGGGTGCTTGCTGACATAAATAGAGCACCATTGTTTTTTTATGGAGGTAGGGGCTTCGAGTAATCCGTAGAGTAAGGGCTGCGGCAGACTGGACCATTGTAAGGAAGATCCTTCCGAATGGCGATAAAGTGTCAATAAACTATTCCAAGCACCAGTCTGAAGCAGCAATTGTGCTGCATAGTTGAGATCCGAAAGATCAGCTTTAAGCCTATAATTCCCCGCTAAAATATGATGGATCGATAAAATCCCCGGTCTGTAAGGCAATAGACAGACAAGCCAGCGCATGGCAGACTCAGTATCTCCAATACGGCAAGAGAAAGCCCACAGGTAGCCAAGTACAAAGGATCGGTTGGAAAGATGGGAAGGATCATGAAGCAGCTGTTCAAGCGGTGCGAGTGTCTGAAGATGTTCCGGTTGATTGTTTATTTCCAGAATCGCCTGCAATGCAGCCTGAACAGATGAGGGTAACTGGCTGGCTGTAGAAAGCTCAGCTTGCCATTCCGGATCGCGGGCATTGAGCGCTGCGGGCAGAAGATAACTCAAAGTATCAGGAGATAAAGAGTGAAGATAGTTGTGGGTCAATGCTCGTAGTTGTGCCTTCTCTCCAGATAGAAGGCTTAGTGGGACGAGTTCTTTCCACGCTTCGCTATAATCAGGCTTATGTTGTATAGCAGCCTCGTAATGTCTCCACGCATCCGGATATTGGTATAACTTCTCACAGACTCTTCCGGCTAGTAGTTCTGTCCGATACGTTCCACTGCCTGAGGAAGAAGGGTATTTCTGTGCTGTATTCCCGCTCTGAAGTGCGTTCTCCAAGAAGTGCTTGGCTGAGCTGAGCTTCCCTTGTTCCAGTAATAGGAGGGCATAGCTTTCTAATAAATCCGTGAAATCAGGAAAAAGACCGCTCCCCGTACGAAAAACTTCCTCGGCTTCCTGCTTTCGGTCACATAGTTGTAAGGCGTACGCCGTCTTAAGGTAAATATCTGAGACATAACCGGAAGGGGCTGGAACATCGGTGAGCAGCGGAAGGAGGATCTCTGCCGCTTCTTTATATTGACCCTGCTGATAATACTCTGCCCCTAACGCGTAACGAAGAAAAAGATGGTTCGGTTGAAGCTGCAGATCCCTGTTGATGAGTGCTAAATTGCGGTTATATTTATTTTTACGCAGCAGTTCATCTTCTAAATATCCGTAGTGGAAAATACGCAAATCTGCATAAGCGATCTCCCCCGCTGTAAGCTCCCAAATGCTGCTGGCAATCTCCTCATGAATACTTCCGCGAAAAATAATTCTTTTATCATTTTTGAATAATCGACAGACATGATCTGTAACAAAATCCGCTTCAGGTATTTCACCGACATAGTGGATAATGGGCAGCCAATACCCATGAATATACTCGGCACCAAGCAAGGGCTGGAGCAGCTCCTCACTCCAATGATCCACAGCCTCATCAGCATCCAGTACCAGAACCCAAGCGGAAGTTGCATACTCTAGGCTTATATTCCGCGCTTTGGCAAAATCATTTTCCCAAGGAATGTCGATAATCTTTGCACCGAACCTCTGAGCGATTTCTTTACTGTTATCCTCTGAGCCTGTATCCGCAATGATAATCTCAGACACTAGCCCGCGCACAGAGGATAAGCATTTCTCCAGATGGTTTGCCTCGTTCTTAATAATCATGCAAAGTGTGATATCCGGTGTGGTCATAGGAATACGTCCTTCCTAATCTGAAACTCTGGGCAGTGGAAGTGCGAGCCGCACTCTTTTAGCCGCTGGAGAATAGGGGGTTGAAGAAGTGAGGGAGGCAAGCAGACGATCCGCCAACAAAAGCTCCGAACGCCCTGGGTGATAGGCTGGGTTGAATAACGAGTCATTAGATGAGGACTGCCCTGTGGTCTTCATCAGCTGTTTTGCTGCCTCTTCACATCCCTCAATCCGCAATAAATCTAAGAGAAGTCCGCTTTTAGCAGCTGTGTATTCGGGTAGATGAGCGTGAAGCCAGCCCAAAATTTCATTTTCGCGCTCAGCACATTTTAAGGCTCGGATCAGTCGGGTTATGATGGGTGTTGGCTCGGGATGAAGCTGAGCAGCTTTGGTATAACAGACACAGGCCTTGGTCTCATCGCCTATTTCTTCGCATAACTGTCCCAGCAAATAAAATGTCAAATAAGATCCGAATCCGGACTCGGTATGGTAACCGGAAGGAGCTTCTCCAATGACTAAGGCTTGCAGCAATGCTGTTTTGGCCTCAGCTAGGGCCCCCATTTGAAACAGCAGCACACCTTTGATATGAGCCAAGTCAGGATAATCCGGATGTAAGGTTATCCCTGAGTCGCAAGCTTCCAGCGCCGCGCTGAAAGCTTTTAATTCTGCCAGGCAGCGGATTTGATATTTGTGCAGCAGATGAACGTAACTTGTGTCGGGTGGAGCTTCGTTAAGTGATCTTTTGATATGCTCTAGAGCCGGTTGATATTCACTAAGCCGCATATATTCAACAGCCATATTGAAATGGTGGAAGGGGTCATTGGGATTTAACTTTAGCTGTTCCTTGAGCAGCTCTACATTTCGTTTGATCTTATCTTTTTTTGCTACTACGCCGTCTGCATAACCGTAATGATGGATGACTACGTTGCTTAAATGCATAGCTGCTTTGGGTGTAGCTCTTACGATCGTTTCTGCAATCTGTTCGTGGATGATGCCGCTGAAACGGTACTGCGGGCGGTTACGGAATAGCCGGATAATCGGATTAACAGTAATGGTCTGGGAAGCTGCGGTTAAACCTTTATGATTATGAATGCGCAGAAAAAAAGCTTCATACTCCAAATGCTCCGCACACAGCAACAGCTCCCCCTTACTTTTCGCATCCAGTTCCTCGTCTCCATCCAGAATGAGAATCCATTGTCCGTGGGCTTGCTGAAGACCCGCGTTGCGGGCAGCGGCAAAATCGCCATTCCAAGGATGGTGAACAACTTTAGCTCCAAAGCTTAGAGCAATTTGTAGCGTGGAGTCGGTAGAGCCGGTGTCGACTACTATGATCTCATCGGCGACACCACGTACACTTTTTAAACATTGGCTTAGGTTATCTCCTTCGTTCTTAACGATCATGCATAGAGAAATCAGAGGTTTTTGGCTTGGCATGCTCATTTGGCTGTCCTCCCCTCACTCTGGCGGAAGCTCCACTGTGTGTGCCACGGTGTACGATTTAGTAAAAAGATGGATTTATGGATGGCACCAATATCCGTTTGCAGTGGACCATGAACGTTAGCTGCATCCAAGCTGTTCAGTGCCTCCTCCATGCTAAGCTTCGCTTGCTGAAGGTAACAGAGTGCTAAACCCACTCGGGCAGCCTCATGCTCAGGCATCTGCTCCAGTGCTTGTTGAAACCATTCACTGGCTTCCGTGTAATGCCCTTTGTCAAAGACCATCTCACCTATATAAAAAAGAACCTTCGCATCAGCTGCTTGATCGCTAACTAACCTGATAAAATGCTCACCGGCTGCATTCCTATTCCCTTCTTTATATAATGCTGCGGCTAATTCAGACCGGAAGGGAGGGAACAGCTTTATCAAAGCTTCGCTTAACGCGGGCTGGTGTAGTTTTACTGATTGTTCGATCAAATCTGAAATGAATGAGGAATGTAATGTTAATGAATCTACCTCTGCTTCAGCGGGATCTACCTTTTGTTGCTGGTGGCACTTCTGAATGTATTGCAGTCCGAAACGGAGTTCGTCTGGTGCATAGGTTAGCAGGTCATTGTGGAATTCTCCAAAAAGCGCCCAAGAGCAAATAGCCCAGAGGGTAGCCCACTTTTTCAGATATTCTAAATCATGGTTATCTTGCGTAGCTAAGGAGGTCATTTGTCTTATGGTTGTATAGGCGTCCTCTAGCTTGCTGGTGATGAGGAGTGAAGAGATCATCCAATTTGCCGTCTCTAATTCCAAGGGAAAAGTGTCTCGGGATAAGTTAGTGATGGTCTCATTAGCATTTATCTCAAATAAGCTGTCAATGATTGCAGCTCGTTGGGCAGCATTAGTTGGGGGGACGAGTTGTATCAGCAAGCCGGCAATCTCCTCATCGGGTACAGCTAAGCGTTGAAAAGCAGAAGCTATTCCCTGCAAGGCAGGCCTATATAAAGAGTGGTGTTGAAGCGCACGGTGGTAGAATCTCGCAGCGTCCTCCTGAAGCTCAAGCCGCTCTGAGATTAAGCCTAGTCGATAAAGTGGGCGGAAGGTGTTCATCCCTTGCTCAGATACATATTATTGACTAACATGATCTCCAGAAATGGATGCTGCACGCTGATAAGCTTGAAAAGCACGTTCTAACAAGCCTTGACTCTCCAAAGATTGGCCTAATAAAAAATGCAGGTCAGGGTAATCCTCATAACGCTCCAATTCAGGCAACAGCAAGGGATCTATGATATTGGTTTTTCCTTGAGTCAGATAAATTTTACAGAGATCTCTAATCATCGTAGGACGGTAAGAAGCTTCAAGTGGCACATGGTGAAGGGTCTGGCGAAGTAATGTCTCTGCTTCCTGAAGACGACCGTCCTGACAGCAGGTGACTGCTAAATTATACGAGTGAAAAGGATCTTCCGGTTGTTCGGCTAAAGCGCGTCGCAGCAGCTGCTCATTGCGTTTGATTTTATTTTTTCGTGCCATGATTTCCGGCAAATATCCGAAGTGTTCAATCTCAATATCACTATGCACAATCGCCGAGATGTTATGTGATTTAAGGATTGCAGCGTCAATTCCTTCATGAATTCTTCCGCTATATCGATAACCCTGTCCATTTCGGAATAAACGAACCGCACTGTGCTTTACCTTATCCTCAGGCCGAACGCCAAGCCAATTATCAATGTGTACTGTAAAAGCCTGAGCTTGCGTGTTTTGCAGGAGGCTGCGGAGTTCCGGAAGTGGAGTTTGCAGGCGTTCATCGGCATCAAGGACTAGAATCCAATCGGTATCCGCCTGATCGAGACCTTCGTTACGTGCTGCAGCAAAGTTTTCTGTCCATTCCCGTTGGAATACTCTAGCCCCGTGCGCTTGGGAAATAGCTATGGATTCGTCAGTAGAGCCTGTATCTATGACCACAATCTCGTCAACACCTGCTACGCTTGTGAGACAGTGGGGCAGAAGATCAGCTTCATTGTTAACGATGAGGTGGACGCCAAGCGTAATATTGTTCACGTTGTTTCCTCCTTGTTACATATGTAGAAGTTGAAATCAGCTTTTGCTATCAAAAGAAAAAGCACATGGATATCCATGCACTCTTTCGTTACAACATATGATGGGCATCTGCATTACGTTCCCTGTGCGTTGAAACTTACATTTATTGTTGAGGCGGCCCCTGCATTCGTTGATTGATAGGATAAGCGTGTATATTTCAGGAATCTGGCTGGAACTATCACATCGATAGAACCTGCTGCTAAAGGATTATCTCCTGTGGTATCGACGAAATAGTTTGTTCCGTCAGCACTGATTTCTACTCGTGTGTTGACTGGGTTAGCTCCAGTGTTATTGATGAAAAAGGAATAGGTACCCAATACGCTCGTAGTCACTGCTGGCAGTGGAGTATAGGCATTAGCAGTTGCAATACCCGTCGTCGTCTGTTCGATAAAGCTGCGTTGTGATATAGAGGTCACACTGCTGAGCGTACCAGCGGTAATGGTGGCTCCAAGCACGCTGGTAATGGTCCCGTTTAAGAGATTGGTTACTGTACCTGCGGAGGACAGAGTACCGGCTGTGATTGTGGCTCCAAGCACGCTGGTAATGGTCCCGTTTAAGAGATTGGTGACCGTACCTGCTGAGGACAAAGTACCCGCGGTGATTGTGGCTCCAAGCACGCTGGTAATGGTCCCGTTTAAGAGATTGGTTACTGTACCTGCGGAGGAAAGGGTACCGGCTGTGATGGTAGCTGTACGCTAGTAATGGTCCCGTTAAGAATGTTGGTGACCGTACCTGCTGAGGACAAAGTACCGGCGGTGATGGTAGCTCCAAGTACGCTGGTAATGGTCCCGTTAAGAATGTTGGTGACCGTACCTGCTGAGGACAAAGTACCGGCGGTGATGGTAGCTCCAAGTACGCTGGTAATGGTCCCGTTAAGGATAGGATATTGGTGACCGTACCTGCAAGTACGCTAGTAATGGTCCCGTTAAGGATGTTGGTGACCGTACCTGCTGAGGACAAAGTACCGGCGGTGATGGTAATAGTTGGCGCCTAGTACACTAGTAATGGTACCAGCCGTAATCGTAGCTCCGAGCACGCTAGTAATCGTGCCTTCGAGAATGTTAGTAATGGTACCTGCGGAAGACAAAGTACCCGCAGTGATGGTAGCTCCAAGTACGCTAGTAATGGTCCCGTTAAGAATGTTGGTGACCGTACCTGCTGAGGACAAAGTACCGGCGGTGATGGTAGCTCCAAGTACGCTGGTAATGGTCCCGTTAAGGATATTGGTGACCGTACCTGCGGAAGATAAGGTACCCGCTGTGATGGTAGCTCCGAGTACGCTGGTGATTGTCCCGTTAAGAATGTTAGTAACTGTTCCCGCTGAGGACAAAGTACCCGCAGTGATGGTAGCTCCGAGTATATTGGAAATCGTACCATCTAGGATAATTGTCGTTAGATTTCCGCCTGGATCTGTAGTGAGCGGATGATCAATCAGCGAGGCATCCCGGCCAAAAATAAGCGTTCGTAGATTATCGGGATTAGCTTGAAAAGAGCTGTAGTTAGGCAAAGTTCCTCGTCCCTCTCTTATAAAATTGTTAACTCATACCTATAGACTGGGCTTGGACGTATACATCAATTTTGCCTAAACCCGTTGACTGCTGCGTGGAGGCGGATATCCGAGTCCACTTTAAAAATCTGCTTGGCACTAGCACCTTCATTTCTTTTGCAGCCACGATCTCTTCTGAATCTATAAAAGAATCAAAACTGTTCGGACTAATCTCCAAGCGGACGCTAACAGGGTGGTCTCCTTGGTTCATAACTGCGTAAGAGATCATCGTTTTAGTTCCGCTTTTTTGCCAAGGCAGAGGTGAAATGGAGCTGGACACGGGGAATCCGATAAATTGATGCTCGGAAAATAAAGGACTGATCGTCACCTTACGGCGGTTTCTTCGACCCTTTGGAGGTGGAAATGATTGCGGATTTCTAGAACAATTCCCCTGTTTTTTTGAGTGTTTTATTTTGCTGCGCTTTTTTAGTTCCAGACCGTTATGGATTTCATTCACCTCCTACGGGTTTTCTGGAACCCTATCCATAAAAGGACCCTAACCGTCGTTTGAGCCCTGAGCATCAATAAACCGCAGTTCAATAAGCCGCGAACCGTTAGGGACAATCCTTAGCCATTCGAATGGTGATAATAATATATGGTGAAAAATAAGAGGTGATTGGGCTGTGAAAGCAAAAATACGCACATTCCCAAACAACCTGTTACTTAGAGCGGCATAAAATAAGATAAGCTCAAGTACGGGGAGGGTAGCGCATGCCAAACGATTCAGTCTTTAATCAGAGTAGCCAGCCACTCTTTACAGAACAAGTCAACACGTATGTTGCACCTGGTATAGATTCAGCTCCGGAGGGAGGAGCGGCTAAGGCGGGGCTATTGTTTGGAATCCCTTTTACTTCTACGGTAACGACTGCTGCACCGTTAGTTGTTCAGATTAGTAATCCGGCAGGCAGCGGACGTACATTGTATGTATCCCGTGTTGCAGCTAGCTCGGCAACAGCTGCTGTTACTTTGTCTCTGCTTCGGAACGCTACGGTCACCGGGACTACCGTTACACCGATAAATTTTAATTTTGGAAGTGCGTTAACCAGTGTGATGACGGCCAGAACCTCGACTGCTGCCCCTACGGGAGGTCCGGCCACTCTAGTATCTATATTACTGGCAGCGGGTCCCGTCATTGTTGATTTTACTGGACAAATCGTTGTTCCTCCCGGAAATTCCATAACCACGTCCATCACGATTGCATCGGGAACTTCAGCAGCGACAACATCTATCAGCTGGTGGGAATATTAGAAATGGGAGGGGATAATCATGCCTAATCAATATGTGTTTAACGACAATGATCAACCTCTTTTTGTGGATATGGTCAATACCTTCCAATCTCCGGATATCAGCGCGCCACCTGAAATAAGTGCTTCGAAGGCTGCGGTCTTGTATTCTACCAACACATCCGCGTCTAGTTTGGTCGTACTTAGTCTTATTTCTGCAATTACTTCTATTCGGATTAGTAATGCTGCTGGTAGCGGGAAAACCGTATATATCTCTCGTATTAGCGGCAGTATCGGCGGATCTTCTCTGCTATCGGCTATGTCTGGAAGCTTTACAATTGTAAAAGGAGGGACGTTAACCTCTCCTGCAACCTTGACACCAACCAATAATAATCTCGGAAGCGCGGCTACAAGTGCGATGACCGTTCAATCTTCAACAGCGGCAATTAGCGGGGGGACGACACTTTACAATTATCAATTAGCTCCAGGCGCTTTCTCACAGAACTTTACGGGCAGCATCATCGTTCCGCCGGGGACTGCTATTTGTGCTAACGTAACTTCATCTAGCTCGGCTGTAGGCTTAACGATTACTTCTGCACTTGGTCTTCTTTGGTGGGAGCAATAGAGTTTATATTTTTTTTTGAACCTATAACGGTGGTAAACCTTGACATCATTTGGTTAAGGTTTTACATAGAAGGTTGGAATGAATAGAAAATAAAGGGGATTGGCATTATACAATAAAGTTGGAATTCAGTTTGGAATGTGAAAAGAGGGACAATTATGGAAAGTTGTTTATTTATTCATGGCTTTACCGGAGGTGAGCATGAAATCTCTCCCTTGTCCCAGTTTATGGAGCAGCATAATTATCGTTCCAGAACATTTACCCTGAAGGGGCACGGGGGCAGCAGGAATGATCTACTGCATTCGGATCGACATGATTGGCAGCAAAGTGCTGAGGATGAATTAACAGAGCTGTTAAAGACAAATGACGGCGTTCATCTGATCGGTTTTTCAACCGGTGCTCTTATTGCTTCACATCTTTCCGTGCGCTATAAACCTTGGATTAAATCTCTCACTTTGTTGTCTACCCCTGTGTTTCCGCTGAATCCTGTAGAAATTATTAAGACTCTTGGGAGCTTTTCCATGCTAAAAACTTATATTAGTAAATTCAGTTCAACGCCTCCAAAAGCAACTCGAGAGTTCCAGCGATTGGTTCGTGAGAGCTTTTCTGTCTATCCGCATATTGAGACTCCAACCCTGATCGTGCAAGGAAAAAGAGATCATCTAGTGAAGACTAGAAGCGCCGATTACCTACGACATCATATGATCAAGGCAACCCAAAAACAGGTGCTGATGGTCAACAACAGTGGTCATATGGTGTGCCATTGTGAAGAGAAGGACCGAATTATGAATGAGGTCTTGCAGTTTATTCAGACGGCGGGACGCTGAACTCAAACAGTAAATATTCAACTCCAAGAGCTTCCTAAATAGGAGCTTTTTTTTGTTGTGCATTTCAATTTTAAGGCTTGACAACGCGTCCGGTGTCATGGTAATTTTTAGTAGGGAAACCGGTTTCCCTAAAATTCGTTTGTTTCTATGCCAAAAACATCGCTGGAAAGGTCGTTTTTAATCCAAGAAGTAGGTTTTAGTGTGTTATGAATACGCTTTAATAAGAGAGGGAGATGCGCGCGATGAAACGTAAGTTATGGTACGTGCCCGTTCTGATTACATCTATTCTTCTTTCTACTGTGATTAATTTATTCGTCTTAGCGCCACAACAGGCAGATGCAGCCAGCATCGGTACGATTAACGAGAATGATACCATTTATCAGATTATGGTTGACCGGTTTAATGACGGGGACTCTTCCAACAATGCTACGGGAGCGGCAATTCGCTATGGCGAGAACTCTGAAGAAGATTTCCGTTATATGAAAGGCGGAGATTGGCAAGGAGTGATCGACAAGCTGTCTTATATTAAAAATATGGGCTACACCGCGATCTGGATTTCCCCAGTGGCGGAGCCGCAGATGACGAATCGGGAGAACAATGGCAGTGGTAAAAACACGGCGTATCACGGGTACAACGTTAAGGACCCTAACGCAGCCAATCCCTACTTCGGTACAAAGGAGAAGCTGAAGGAGTTAGTGGATTCCGCACATGCGGTTGGCATCAAGGTAGTTATAGACGTTGTGCCAAACCATATCGGGGATTATATGCTGGGTACCCAAGCCTACTATGATATCCCTAGTCTGCAGCCAGCAGCTCCTTTCAATAACCCGGCTTGGTATCACCATAACGGAGATATCAACTGGTCTTTGGCAGACGGAAGATACGATCAATGGGCACAGGATTACTTAGAAAATCATGATCTAGGCGGACTGGATGACATTGACTTCGATGTCCCTGCTGCTAAAAAGGCCATATTTGATTCGATTAAAGGCTGGTTTGACTATACAGGGGCAGATGGTGCGCGTGTAGACGCAGCCAAGCTGATGAAGCCGACTGATATTGGTGAATTGCAAAATTATCTGGGGGTTAATACCTTTGGCGAGAATTTTGACGGCAATGCTGAATTTGTCTCGCGCTGGGTCGGCAACAACAAGGAGTGGGGCATGCTTGATTTCCCAATGTTCTTCTCCGTTCTAAATAGCTTCGCATATGGGCAGTCTTTTGACTCCAATATTAAAAGCACCTTGGCACAGGATTCCTACTATAACGGAAATGCAAATCACATGGTTACCTTTATCGACAATCATGACCGCAATCGTTTTCTCACAGAAGCTGGAGGAAGCGTAGATAAGCTGCAGAACGCTTTGAGTTTTATTTTTACAGTGCGTGGAACACCCGTTGTCTTCCAAGGTACGGAACAGAACAAAGGCAATGGTAATGGGCAGATTATGACGGGAGGCATCGCCGATACCTGGAACCGCTGGTCAATGGTGAAACGGGATGCAAACGGCAATGTAATAGAGAATTATTTTAATGAGAATGCCAGCACCTACAAGCACGTAGCCAAACTTAATGAGATTCGGAAAAATAATCCGGCACTCCGTACAGGCACTCAACGTGAAATGTGGTCTGCACAGAACTTATATGCTTTTTCACGTCGTATTGACACTGGAACTAATCTGGGGCAGGAAGTTATCTCCGTATTCAGTAATAAATCCAGCGGCTCGCAGACCGTTACCATTCCACTGCGTGCAGAGAGCAGCTTGGCAGTCGGGACGGTTCTTTATAACCAGTTGAACACTTCGGATACGGTAACCGTACAATCGGGTGGAGCAACTGGCAAGCAGATCACTGTAACCGTGGGTGCAAATGCAGCCAAAATCTATGCCAAACAACAGCTTCCTACAGATACAGTTGCTCCAACTGTACCCACTAACGTGACCGCAACCGTTCAAAATGCATCCAGTGCTTTAGTAAGCTGGACCGCTTCCACCGACAATGTAGGTGTGACCGGATATGAAATTTATCGCAACGGCGTAAAAGTGGGTACATCCGCAACTACTTCATATACAGATAACGGATTATCTGCCAGTACTACGTATGACTATACGGTAAAAGCAATGGATGCAGCAGGCAATCTATCCCTCCTTAGCGCGATTGCTTCAGTGACAACACCAGCGGGGAACAGTGTCACTATTTACTATAAGCAGGGCTATGCCTCGCCTTATATTCATTATCGCCCTGCAGGCGGAACTTGGACGACATCACCGGGTGTGGCGATACCTGTCTCTGATGTAGCAGGCTACAACAAAATAACGATTAATATCGGCTCAGCCAGCCAGCTTGAAGCTTGCTTTAACAATGGCAGCGGCACTTGGGACAGTAATGGGGGCAGCAACTATTTATTTAGTACCGGCACCTGGACCTATACACCAACTGGCAATATTCAATCGGGTGGACCCGTGACGCCGACACCAACGGTAACGCCGACACCGACACCGACGGTAACACCAACGCCAACTCCGACGGTAACGCCGACACCGACACCAACCGTAACGCCAACACCGACGCCAACGGTAACGCCAACACCAACCGTAACGCCAACACCGACCGTAACGCCAACACCAACGGCAACACCTGTCGGTAGTACGGCAACGATCTATTATAAGAATGCGGCTTATAGCAGCTCTTATATCCATTATAAGCTCGATGGTTCAACGGTCTGGACGACGTCTCCAGGCGAGCAGCTTCAAGCTTCTGCTTTTACAGGATATAAGGCGGTTACGATTCAGTTGGACACGGCAGCTGGGCTGACCGCAGCCTTTAATAATGGCAGTGGCACATGGGATAACAATGGAGGCAATAACTATCATTTTGCTGCGGGCACCTGGAGTATGGTGAATGGCAACATCACCGCAGGAGAGCCACAAGCGGATAGTGTTACATTCCGAGCAACTGTTCCTGCGTCTACTCCTGTGAGTGGTCCCGTTTATCTCTCCGGTTCCTTCAATAGCTGGAATGCGGCAGATCCGAACTACCAACTGACGAAGGGCAGTGATGGTATTTACTCCATCACACTAAGTCTACCGGCGGGAACAGCAATTCAATACAAAGTTACACGAGGTGCTTGGACTAATGTGGAGGTGAATTCGAATGGATCGGATCTTTCCAATCGAACCCTTACGCCATCAGGCGGTGCACAAACCGTAAATCTGACGGTTCAGCGCTGGAAGGATCTATAAGCTTCATAATATCTACAGCTTAAACACAACAAGGAGCGGCTCCCGTATGGGGCCGCTCCTTGGTAAGCAGTATGAAGCTTTTTAATTGCAGAAAGTACAATTAAACTTTCTGTTTGAAGCTGGTAGAAAGATTTAACTGTATTTTGTGCAGTAGAATTCAGGAAAAAGGCTGTTTTTTACCGATTTTATGAGTTTTGACTGCACAAAGTGCAATTAAATCGAATGTTACCCATCCTATAAGGATTTGTATTGCACAAAATGCAATTAAATCCGATGTAGCCATTTTAGCTACTCAAATTCGATCAAGCTAAAGCAGTTACTCCAGACAATCAAACCGAAACAGCACTCAGCGCAATAATGTTCAGTCAGCTATACAAGCTCAATCAAGCTCAGTTACTCTAGACAATCAAGCCAAAACAGCACGCAGCGCAATAAAGTTCAGTCAGCTATACAAGCGCAACCAAGCTTCCCGCCTCTTCACTACGTTCCCGCCGGGAACTGCGATCTCATAGTTGACTCACGAGGAATGAGTTCTGGCTCGAGAAGCAAATGCCTAGAGGGTATGTTGTTATTACGAATGCGTTGCATCAGCAGCTCGCCTGAAGATACCCCCAGCTGGAAGGTGTCGATATTTAGCGAGGTTAGAGGAGGCGTAGTGTAACGGGACAGAGGATATTCATCAAATGCGGCAATGCCGAGCTGTGAGGGAACATGAATATCCAGTGATTTTGCAGCTTGAAGCACCCCGAAGGCAACATAGCTGTTCATGCATACTACGGAGTCTGGTCGATCTTCGCTCTGTAGAAGCTCAAGTGCAGCATGATAGCTCTCATGTTCATCAGCCTTACAATTGATAATCCATTGCTGCTGATCGGCAAGATCTGCTTGCTGCAATGCTTGCAAATATCCACTCAGACGATGGGTATAAATCTTTTCCTGCTGCTGCCCGCCTATGAAGGCTATTTTGGAGTACCCCTGCTTTATTAAATGTGAGGTCAGCATGCTGCCGCCTGCCTCATTATCGAAATCAACCCAGCTTCCGGGAGTCATAATTTCGCCGATGGAGATGTAGGGAAACTCCAAGCGGTTCAGTTCTTCGCAAAGCTCTTCCGTTAGTACGGAGTTATTCGCTATGATTCCGTCGACACGTTTGCTGAATACAAGTCTATTTAGAAAATGTCCTTCCGGACTACTATGCTGCACATTGGAAATAGTCAGCTCGTATTTTAAAGGCGCAATTACACTTTCTATTCCACCGATGATGTTGTAGAAAAATTGGTTTAGAAATTCACTTTCCTTGGACATATCGACCAGGAGACCAATATTACAGCTGCTTTGTCTGGCTAATCCGGTAGCGATACTACTTGGTGTATAGTTCATTTGCTTCATAATTTCGCGAACTTTGTGTTTCGTTTCCTGTGATATTTTTGGGGAATCGTTTAATACTTTGGATACGGTAGATTTAGCCACATTGGCTGCTTTGGCAATATCAGAAATGGTTACTTTCATTGTCTTCCCCTCATAATCCGGAACGGTATTTGTAACCATAATAACACAAATTTAGCAGTCTCTCTAATCACAATAAGTCTTATAGATTTAACGATAAAAGCATAAAAAGGAGTTTAGAAGTTATGCCTCATACATGGTTTTTATATCATACAAGTGAAGATCCGTTTGCCTATCCTATGGGTACGGGCATCTTGAAGCTCAGACTGTTCACGCAAGCTGGACAGCAATTATCCTGTACCGTCATCTACTCAGACCGTTATGATTCTCCGGGGCATGAAGTTCCCTTGCAGATGGAGCGGATTGGGTCGGCAGGTGTTTATGAGATACATGAAGCGGTCATTGAGACCCCTACTAAAAAATGCAGATATCTATTCCATGTAACTAATCCTGCGGGTGAATATGTCTGGTATGGAGAGAGAGGGGCGTCGGAGAACCGGGAACGTGCGGGTTCTTTTCAATATGCATATCTCCATCATTCTGAGGCGTTGAAGTTACCTTCATGGAGCATGGATGCAGTAACCTATCAAATCTATCCCAGCAGTTATAACGAAGGGACCTTACAAGGCATCTCTGACAAAATGCCCTACCTGCAACAGTTAGGAGTAAACGTTGTTTATATGACGCCTGTCTTTGAGTCTCCTTCAGAGCATAAATATAATACCTCCGATTACTATAAGGTTGATCCAGTATTTGGGGATACGGAAGGATTGAAGGCACTGGTCGGCCAGGCGCACAGACATGGAATCAAAGTGATTTTAGATGCTGTGTTTAATCATTCGGGAGACCGCTTTTTCGCGTTTAAGGATGTGTTGGCAAAAGGAGAGCAATCTCCGTATAAAGATTGGTTCTTCATTCATTCCTTTCCGGTTACGCAGACCCCTGTACCCAATTATGAAACGTTTGCCAAAGCTGAAGCGCATATGCCAAAGCTGAACATGGATAATCCGGATACGGCGAATTACATGATTGAGGTTGCGAAGTATTGGGTGCGCGAGACAGGGATTGACGGCTGGCGTCTGGATGTGGCCAATGAAGTTAATCCGCGTTTTTGGTCCCGGTTTCGGCAAGAACTCAAATCTGAATATCCTGAAATCCTGCTGATCGGTGAGATTATGCATGCTTCTGGGCCATGGCTTAGAGGGGATCAGTTCGATGGAGGAATGAATTATGTGCTTCGTGATGCAGTATTAGAATTTTTTGCGGAACAATCGACGGGGCCAGTTCGCTTTATGGAGCAATTGCTCCATCAGGAGGCGTTGTATAATGACCAGGCGAATTCGGCTATGTTTCAGTTGCTTGGCAGCCATGATACCCTGCGGTTTCTTACGGCGTGTAAAGAAGGTGGGCGTGGTTGGGACCGCTTGGGTACCGCTGTTGAACGTATGATGCTGGCTGTTTTTTTCCAGATGACCTATATCGGCATTCCAATGATCTATTACGGGGATGAGGTTGGGATGGAAGGGGCGACGGACCCCCACTGTAGAAAAGCTATGATATGGCAAGAACAAGCTCAGAATGCAGTGCTGCATAAGTGGTATCAACAGTTGATTTCTCTGAGAAAAAGTCATGAGGTTCTGCGCAAAGGTTCCTTCCGTCCTTGGTTTACTGATGAAGTTCGTAATGTGCTTGGTTACATACGAGGTGTGGAGCACGAAAAGATAGGGCTGATTATCAATAATTCTCCAAACCCTTACCAACTAGAGCTTAGCCCATATCGAGCTGATAAGAACGAATTAACTGATTTATTGTCTGGAGTAATTTTTAAAAATAATAATAAGCTTACGGTCAGCATTGAACCATTCGGCTGTTTGATGTTGTATTAAAAAAGAAAAGGCCCCTCTCTAAGGAAAGGGACCTTATTCTAATTTACGGCACTTTTTTTGCTTCTTTTGTTCTTTAAGTCTCTATATTCCTGATTCTCCCATTGTTTCAGCAACGGAAACGGATCAAAAGCCCATTCGGTAATTCCGCGATCGCGGTAAATGCCAAAATGTAGATGCGGAGGAAATTTCCCTTGTGTTCCGGGATTGCCGTAACCCGAGCTGCCTACCCAGCCAATAATTTCACCGGGGGTGACTATATCTCCGCGAGAAATGGTTTTGTTATATCCAGATAGATGAGCGTAATAATGGTAACGGTTCTCAATATCGCGAATCCCGATTCTCCAGCCGCCGTACCGGTTCCAGCCTTTTGTCTCCACTAAGCCAAAGCAGGTGCTTCGGACTGGCACTCCTTGAGGTGCAAATAAATCTGTTCCTTCATGGATACGTGCTCCACCCCAGCTTCTTCCAGTGCCCCAAGTGCTACGATAAGAATAAAGGTTACTTAAGGGAAGCGGGAAGGCATTGCCGGATAGGTCCAGCCGTCCAAAATGTTCATATAACTTCGCGAACTGGGTAATGCGCTGCGAGGCGCGGCCATTGTGATAATACTCCCAGACCCCGATACTGAAATCACTAGCGGATTGTCCATACTTCAATAAGTGTCTAGCCATACTATACAGAACGTCCGCATCATTCTCTGGATCAGCAATCCCGTCTCCTGAGCCATCACTGCCAAAACCATCAAAGAAGCTAATGGAGTTCGGGGAAGTATCCCCTTGATCCGGATTGAGTGGACCAGCCCATACCGGTGCCGGGATCTTTATGGCTGTAAGGCGCGTGGAGACAGGCTGCCCTGAGGCTCCCTTTTTGGCGAGCGTGCGTTCATATTGATCAATGGCTGCGAACCTAAACCACGGGATACCAGTAGCTGCGCTCATTTGCTCATAAAGCTGTCTTCGGCCAGACCATTGCGCTTCTTTGCTAGCACTAGCGGGATCCCCGCTGCTCATCACCGGTTGGATTGTAGGCCGCGCTACAGCTGCTGAAACGGGAAGGTTTAAACCACCCCAGAGGATAGCGGCCGCGGACAGGCATAACAGGGTTCTCCGGTCTTTAATATTCTTCAATAGGGCCAGCAAGATAACAGCCTCCTTTTGTCCGGGCATTAAATTGAATGTAGTTACTTCGGATGAAGCTTTTTTATAGATTGGTGCAAAATGCTACTTTTTATCCGTTCTTGTCTAAAGGTACCAGAAAAATCTCGCTGGAAATTCCAGATGATACACCCTGCATATTTCACAAAAACAGGCAATTGTAAATCGCACATGTTATAATATGAGGCAGCAACTTTCATCTGCAGCATCACATTCAGGAGGAAGCGGGGTTTATCATTTTGTCTAATAAAACAGCAAAGCAACCTAAACCGGATTGGATTAAGATTAAGCTAACTACCGGTGACAACTATCAGGAAATCAAAAGCATGATGCGTTCCAAAACTTTACATACCGTATGTGAAGAAGCTAGGTGTCCGAATATTTATGAATGCTGGGCAAACCGTACGGCTACCTTCATGATTTTAGGTGATATTTGTACACGCGCATGCCGTTTTTGTGCAGTGAATACAGGGATGCCTACAGAACTGGACCTGCAGGAGCCTGAACGTGTAGCTGAAGCTGCAGAGAAAATGAATCTTCGTCACTGTGTGGTGACTAGTGTGGCCCGCGATGATCTTGCGGATGGTGGCGCTCAGATTTTTGCTGAGACGGTAGCGGCGATTCGTAAACGCCTTCCGTTATGTAGTGTTGAAGTGCTTATTCCAGACTTTTTAGGAGACCGGAATAGTCTTGAGATTGTCATGAACAGTAATCCAGACATTCTTAATCATAATATTGAGACCGTGGAACGGATGTCAGATCGTGTACGGGCTAAAGCGAAGTACCCTCGTTCCTTGGAATTGCTGCGTAGAGCCAAGGAAATGAAACCCAATATTCCAACCAAATCGAGCATCATGCTTGGTGTCGGTGAAGAGTGGAATGAGATTTTACAAGCAATGGATGATTTGCGAGCCGTAAATTGTGATATATTGACTTTAGGACAATATTTGCAACCCACTCCAAAACACTTAAATGTGGAGAAATATTATCCACCGGAGGAATTTGCACTGTTGAAGGAAGAGGGAATGAAGCGTGGCTTCAGCCATGTGGAATCAGGCCCGCTAGTTCGCAGCTCTTATCATGCGCATGAGCAGGTGAAGTCTGCAGCTCAAGCTCGCGAGGAGCGTGCGGTTTCTTCTAGCTAATTATTGCTTTTCTGTGGTTTAATTCACGGAGAATGTTAGTAAGAGGAGGAAGAAGCGACAGCGTTCTGATATCTCTGCTCTTAGGTTACCCATAAAAATCGTTGATTTGCGTCATCGGAGGGGAATATTGGTGCTGTAGGAGCGGTTCTAGAACAGCGATCGAAAGCCCAATATTCCACATAGATGGCGGCATAATCAACGCCACGATACCCAAAGAAAGGCAGGCGACAAAAGGTTTGATCGTAATAGGCGGAAAAGGCTATGAACTTATGTTGGATCATAAGGATGGTTGGAATCCGGAGGCGTTTCGCGGGAGATATAGCGAGGTGCTGGAAAGATACGACTATATTATCGGTGACTGGGGTTACAGTCAGTTGCGTTTGAAAGGTTTTTACCGGGACAACCATCCTAAGGTGAATCGGGATACAGCGATTTCGGGTATGGTTGATTATATTAATGAATACTGCAATTTTGGCTGCGCTTATTTTGTGCTGCATAAATTGAAAGAGGTACCACAGGAAGGCATGTTCAAGGATATTTTAATCAAAGAAATACCAGAGCCGAGTGATGAAGAGGCCTTGGAGCAAGAATCGGAAGCTAGTGATGAAGCGGCTGCAGATAAAGAGTTCTCTGTTAAAGAAACATCCTCTAAGCAAGGCTCGAATCACTCATTGGCATTTAAAGAGATGACTTCTTCTAAGGACAATATGGCGAAGGATAGACCTGTGAGAGAACATCAGAGCCGAAATCACCGGGGCAAGGATTCACAGGGCAAGAAATCCAAAAAGGATTTCCAAGGCAGACCGCCACAAGGTCAGTCTCAGAAGCCCCAAAACACACCAAAACCTCAAAGCGCTCAAAACAACCAAAACAACCAGAACAATCAAAACATAGAAAATTCACAACCTTAATGATGAAAGCTGAACCATAAGTAGAGTCCTTCTACGAATGAGCCAGCTTTTTTTCTTATAAAAAATAGCAGAGCAGCGTTTCTCCCGTTACTTGGAGATCGCTGCTCTGCTGTTGCTGTGCCGCTCGGTGTTGCTGTGTTGCTGTGCTGTTCAGTGTTACTGTGCTGTTCAGTGTTGCTGTGTTGCTCGGTGTTGCTGTGTTGCTGTGTTGCTCGGTGTTGCTGTGTTGCTGTGCTGTTCAGTGTTGCTGTGTTGCTCAGTGTTGCTCGGTGTTGCTGTGCTGCTCGGTGTTGCTGTGTGGCTCAGTGTTGCGGTGTTGCTCAGTGTTGCTGTGTGGCTCGGTGTTGCTGTGCTGCTCGGTGTTGCTGTGCCGCTCGGTGTTGCTGTGCCGCTCGGTGTTGCTGTGCCGCTCGGTGTTGCTGTGCTACTGTGTGTTGCTCTGCTGCTCTTTGCTGTTAGTCGTTGGCTGCTTGACCCAGCAGTTTCATCATCCCCTAAGGCTTAAGGACCCAGATGCCGTTATTTGCGAATTTTCAGCCTTTTGAGCGGTGTTTCGGACTCCAATGATGCTATTCGTTAGAAAGAGGCGTAATTATGGTGTTTTTCATACCAATAGCGACTATGGAGTCCGATAGCATAACAAATATGGATTAATATTGCGTTTAGGGTCATCCATGTCCGATAGGTGCTACAGATGTTTCGTAGGTGCAAATATTATCAAACTAAACAAAAAACAGGAGTTGTCCCAACGGCCATTTCATGGCTTATGTGACAACTCCTGTTTTTACTCATTGGTGCTTGATTCAGCAGCTTAATGATTAGTGAGATTAAGGATCTATTTTACAGATAATTTCAATTGTTTCTGTGTTGCATTGTAACTCCATACAAGCGCAGGGAACTTCTTCTTAAAGGCATTTAATTCAATGAAGGTCTCGCCGTTCTGAGAAAGCGCCTCTTTGGAGGACAATGTAAAGCCGGTCGCTTTACCTGCCCCGTTCGTTACGATGACTTTTTTGTTCTTGGCATCCCATGTGATGTCGCCTTCGATCAGTGCACCTAATACGAGCGAAGAAGCATAAGTCTTATCTCCTTGCTTTATTAGACCCACATTACCAGCAAAGGCAACCCCGTTGACGTTCAAGATATGATGATCACCGGAAACCTCAATGCTTTTCATTCCTGCAATCTGAAGAGCGGTAATCAGCTGTGCAGTTTTGCCTTTAACCTCAATATCCGGTGCAAGGCCGATGTGATTAAAGTCTTCTTTATTTGGAGTTAGGTATTTCTGCGTAGTCAGCTTCAGCATGTCTCCATTAGACATTGGAAGCAGGCTCTGAATACGTGCTTTGCCGAAAGAACGAGTGCCTACGACGGTAGCGAGCTTATTATCACGTAATGCGCCAGTAAGCGCCTCAGAAGCGCTGGCAGTGTACTCATTCGTTAGAATAACGACGGGTACGCCTATTTTGCTGCCGCTGGTAATCGTTACTGGAGTAAGTGCTCCGGTTTGATCAGAGGTATACATCATAATGCCTTTATCCATAAAATTGGAGGTAATGTTGTATGCCGAATCCATATAGCCGCCTAAGTTGTCACGCAAATCAAGCACCATCGATTTCATACCTGCTGCGCGCATCTTTTTCAGCATGGCGGCAAATTCTTCATCGGAATTCTGTGTGAAACCGCTCAGTGTGATGTAGGCTATCTTCTGTCCAACAATGGTTCCGGTAACGGAAGTTGAGCTGATTTCATTCCGGGTTACACGAAATGATTTAGACACTCCATTCCGGACCACCTGCAGAGTGACCTTGGTGCCTGCGGCTCCGCTTAACTCGTCACCTTCAGTCTCTTCAACGGGGATTCCGTTAATTTTGACTATCGTATCGCCGCGTTTCAGACCTGCTCGTTCTGCAGGCGAACCGGGTGTTATGTCTTCGATGTAGAGCTCTGTTGCGGTATATTGCAATCTAACACCAATACCAACGTATTCCAGATCAACATCATGTTCAAATTGTGCCGCTTCCTCGGTATTGAAGTATTGGCTATAGGGATCATCCAGGGTGTTCACCATGCCGTCAATGGCTCCACGAATCAAGGTATCCTTATCTACACCGGAGAGGTTATAGTTCTCCAGAATATTCATGACTTCATTGATAAGATCACGGTTATCTGTAGATGCCTGAGCGGCATCGGCAGCAGACACCACTGGAGCAAAAGTTAGGGATAAAGCCAGACAGCTGCCTAGAAGTGCACTTATTACTTTATTGGATTTCATGGAATCATACGCCCTTTTTATATAATTTATAAGATAAGAAAGTATACACTGCACGAATTAACTTTCTGTGACGTATGGTTGTTAGGATTTCACAAGTTTATAGTAAACGCTGTAGGTATTATCAGTAGTCCATACCCCGTTATCCGACTTGGATAAAATGAAGATCGTGCCTTGCTCAAAAGTTTCCTCTTCACTGGCATCCTTCTCTTTGCTTTCTACATAAATAGCGGCTTCTTTGGCGCTAAAATAGTAGATATTCGAAACGCTTGGAGTATAAGTGACGTCATATGAAGTAAAGAAATCTTCCAGATCTTCCTTAAGGGAGGTATCATATTCTTCTCCGTATGAAGTCATGGTGGAGAGAACAGCAGCCGAATTTTGTTCATTCATAGCTTGATAATATTTGGTGATATTACCTTTGATGGCATCCGCATCATTTTGAGGAATGTTAGCTGCTGTTTTTAGAGCTTGTTCACGAGTCAGCAGTATCACGGAGCTTTGGGATTCCACAGATGATATTTTCCAGCTTCCATTCTTGCGGACAAGTGTATACATGTATTCGTCCTCTGTATCTGGCGTATAGGCCCCACCTGTCCGGCGAGAGCTTTCCAGTGTATATACAGTAGCGTCATTGCCTGAAATATCAATGATTTCCAAACTCTCAATAGTATTTTTTATATCAAAAATCTCAAAGGATGCATTAAGATCCGCCACCGACTCCGCATTAGAGGATTCTGAATCCATAAGGGAATAGAAGCTAATTGCTTTTTCTTCATTGAAATATTTATTAGACAAACGGATTAATGCTGTAATCGCTGCTTCGTCCTTATCTTTGGATACTGGGGTGGTAATTTGCACGCTTCTGCTGGTTGAATTCCAGACGGCTGTGCCTCCGGTTGCCTCTGCGATAAAACGTAAAGGAATGTATGTAGTGCCAGCTGAGGAGACTGGTGCGGTGGTCAGTTTTTTCACGGTTCCGTTAACGGTTGCGCGGTTGCTGCCAATTTTCAGGCTGATCGCCAGATTTGAACTTTTACCTGTTACTGTTCCAGTCTTGGCATCCCAAAGCACCTGGAGTCCAAGCTTTTCGAAGATGACCCGGAAAGGGACAAGTACAGAATTGTTCGCTAAGTATGGGGTTCCTGCGGTAAAGGAAACCTTACTGCCGTTGATATAAACATCAATCGGTTTTGAAGCAGCAAAAGCCGGGACCGCCAGTATCAGGGCCAGAAGACTTATGCTCAAGAGGGATAATAATTTTTTCAACAGTACTCTCTCCTTTTATGTAACTCTTTGTAAAATAGCCTCATTATACCATTTGATTTCTCTCTATGTCTATCAATTGGTGTTAGTTTTGTCACACCAAAAATAGCCGGAGATATTGAAATCTCCAGCTTTTTGATCCCCTGATTTCAGACTAAGAAAGCTTCACGGACACGGTTCCAGAACGGAAACGGACGATACCTTGCAAAGCTGACTTTTTTGTCTGAAACTTGACAGCGTACTGAAATCAGATCATCAACAGGAATGTTGTTATGATCTACGGTGAGCAGCAAGCGCTGGTCTTTACATGAAAAAATGTCACAATGATGATGCTTCGGCAGTAGTAGCGGAGAGCCCATTGTCCGGAATACACGGTTGTTAATAGACGCGATTTCGGCAATCTGCAGCGCTTCTATTGAAGGGTGAACCATAGCGCCCCCAAGGCTTTTGTTATAAGCGGTGCTGCCAGAGGGAGTTGAAATACAAAGTCCATCGCCCCGGAACATTTCGAAGGTGACATCATTGATGTCGATTTGGATCATTATAGTTCCATCCACCCCTTTAAGGGTAAATTCGTTGAGGGCAATGTGAGACGAAGATCCCGATTTTTTGTGAATCTCCAGCTCTATTAATGGATATTTCACAATGCGCGGTTTCTGCGGCTCAGTATCACCGGTTCCGCACATATAATCGATTAAGGTGGGCAGCTCTTCTGCTTGCCAGTCCGCATAGAAGCCGAGGTGTCCTGTGTGCACACCTACAAAGGCTAAGTTGGGAATCTGATCGATAAAGGTATGAAAAGCGTGCAGCATTGTGCCGTCTCCACCTATCGAGATGACGATTTCCGGAGACTCGGCATCCAGTTGCAAATCCCGCTCCGCCGCCAGCTTGTGAAATTGCTCGGCAAGTTTGATTGACAGCTCATCACCGCGGTCCAGAACATAATATCTCAAGATGTACAAGCTCCTTTATATAATTCCGTCATACACCGATCATAATCAATCTTGCCCCGGAACACAATATGTAATCAACTTCGGCGCATCAATCGGAGCATTGCCATAAAGACAGGAATAAGCAGTGACACTAGAAGAGCAGCGGCCAGTATAAGACTCAGTAGAGCTAGGCTGGCAGTGACACCAGAGGCTGAAGGTGTAAAGGCGGTGGAGGCTGGCAGAGAGACCCAGGCAGAAGACAATCCTGATCCCATCACAGGCTTCCATAGCAGCACCACGAGACCTGCTGCGAGTACGGCATGTATTAGTCTCGCTGTTAAGAACGGCAGATAACGCAGCCCGGTACCGTTCAAAATACTGGCGACTTGGGCATGTACAGATAATCCGCCCCAAGAGAGAATAAAGGCAGCTGCTGCGACCTTGAATTGAAGCGGGATGGAAGAAGCGGCTTCACCAGCAGAACGAGCACCTATGGTGACCTCGAATAATCCGCTGATCAAGGCCTGAGCTAATTCGGGAGGCCCTCCAACAAGGGAGACGAGAGATCCGGCCAGGCTAAATAGTGAGGGCAGGATTCCGGCACGGGCAAGCAGCTCCATTAGCACGTTGAAGAATACAACCAGACCCCCTACGACAATAATAAGCTGTAGCGAGGATTGGATCGCTCCTTTTAACAGCTCCCCGAAGCTACGTCCATCCTTGCGCCGGGCTTCGGACATCGCAAGGAGTGCGGCATGTATTCTGCCGAATCCTTGTTTTGCTGGAGCAGTGGGGACGTCAGAACTACTTTTTGTTGGGTCTTGGGTGGGAGTCTTTTGTTCCTTACGTCCATGAAATGACATTAGGAGACCAACCATTAAGCCACTTCCGTAGTGGGCTAGTGCCAATATTAGCCCCAAAGAAGCATCGCGAAAGAACCCAACGGATACCGCCCCTAATAGAAAAATAGGATCGGAGGAGGTTGTAAATGCTACAAGGCGTTCACCTTCGATTCTGCTGATCAGCTTCTGCTCCCGCAGCTTAGCGGTTAATTTGGCTCCAACGGGATATCCTGATACATATCCCATGGCCGCGACAAAACCACCGCTGCCTGGTATACCGAAGAGGGGACGCATCAGTGGATCAAGTAAAGCGCCGAAGAGATGGACAATGCCTAAGCCTAGCATGATTTCAGAAATGACGAAGAAGGGAAACAGTGAAGGGAAGAGCACGTCCCACCAGATGGCCAGGCCACGTAAGGCTGCGGCAAGAGATGCTTCAGGATGAAGTAACATAAGCAGCATACAACCTGCCAATATGAATCCCAGCAGCGGGCCGCCAATCTTTTTAAAAGTCATAATTAACGCCTCCTGGTCTATGGTTAGATGTATGCAAAAAGAGGGACAAACAGCACAAAAAAATGGAGAAAGCGGTTACAATTATCTGTGCTTTTTCGCAGGAATTATGATATTATGTAATAAATAAATGCACCCTCTGTTACACGATTAAATGGGATGGAGTGATAGCGATGAGCGTTATAGCCGGAGTTCTCGTTTGTGCTTTTGTATATGTAATCCGGGTCTCTCTCGTCCCTCCTGGTGATGAGGAATTTAGGACCTACTAACCTTACTCTTCAGGCGCTGAACTATAGTTTAGCGCCTTTTTTCTGTAGTTTAGAGAGCACTTTCGACGGATATCCGTGTTATGCTTATCTTTGGTATAATAAAATAAGTAACGTTTCATTAATATGGAAGAAGGCTGGTAACCTCAATGAATCCAAATGAGAGTATATATGACAATCTAGGGGGGGCTGAAGCACTACATCGGTTGGTGGAAGTGTTCTATGCCAAGGTACAGCTTCATCCGCAGCTGGGACCCTTGTTCCCTGAAGATATTACTCCAGTTCTGGAGAAGCAATATCAATTCCTGACACAGTTTTTTGGCGGGGGTCCACTTTATTCGGAATTACATGGACATCCCATGATGAGAGCAAGGCATATGCATATTCCTATTACTCCAGAACGTGCTGAGGAGTGGCTACAATGTATGAAAGAGGCACTCGTGGAGACTGGAGTCGAAGAACCACTGCGTTCATTCGTGCTTAGCCGCCTTGCAGGTCCTGCACATCATTTTGTTAACATGCCCCAGGAATAACAAGGGACAGGTTGATCCTGAAAGGAATGAGAGTACTTGACAGAGTTAATACCCCTATATTCTATTAAGGTCAAGTGTTGCAACTGTGAAAATGAATTTTCAACCTCGCGGGTACGCCCTAGTCTAAAAAAGGCTATTCGGCGTGATGCTGATTTCTGCGCGTATTATAAAAATGAGAATCCGGATTATTATGTTGTACGGGTCTGCCCCAATTGCGGGTTTGCCTCCACAGAAAATTCGGCTGACAAGCTGACGGAACGCCAGCGCAAGGCATTTAATGAACAAGTAGGGAAACGCTGGAAGAGCCGGGACTTTGGAGAGAAACGAGACTGGGAAACTGCGCTCGAGACCTATAAGCTGGCGCTTTTATGTGCTCAGAGTATTAACGATAAAGATCGGATTATCGCAAGTCTGCTGCATCATATTGCTTGGCTCTATCGCTATCAAGGGGAGACTGAGCAGGAGAAGCGTTTTTTACGCTATTCTTTGGACGAGTATGTTAAGGTCTATGAAATAGATGGCATTGCCGGCAATGATGCCCGGCTCATGTACCTGATCGGCGAACTTAATCGGCGCATCGGAGAATACTCAGTGGCTGTAATGTGGTTCTCCCGTCTGATTAATGATCAGAAGATCATGGATGCGGCGATGATTCGAGCGGCACGTGAGCAGTGGGTTATTTTACGGGAGCAAATGCGTGCTGAGGCTCTAGATGTTGAAGTTGATATCGAAGGCTTGTCTTCAAGTTCATAATGTTTGCGAACAACAAAAAGCGCAGAAGAGAATTTAAATTCTCCTCTGCGCTTTGTAGAAAGAAAATGTTAGGATTTGCTTATCTGACAGCTCGATCGAACAAAAGGTAATCGCCGTCATTATCTATAACTGTAGGACTGGCGCTGCAGCAGGGGAAGACGAGCAGTTTTTTCTTGCCGTCACGAACGATTTGTAATTCTTTTGGCTTCATAGGCAGAAGCACATTCTCTGAGTTGCAGAATGGACAGTATTGCACATACATATCGCCTAGAATGATGTCATAAGGCCAGGTATGACTAAATGGAATCATTGTGAGTCCTTCCCAGAAGGAGTCTCTTCATTTTCGCCCTCAGTTTGTGGGGGATTTTCTTTTTTGGATAGCTCCGCTATTTTTTGTAGTAAAATATGTTGGGGCATATGCATCAAGTGTTCCAAAGGAACGCCTAGTTGCTTGGATAACGTAATGGCTGTTTCCGGTGAAATTTGTAGTGGCTTCATATGGATGCCCTCCTAAAGTTTATCGGCTATAAATGTTCAGATATCGTTATTCACTTTACCATGGTGTTAAGACAATTACAAAGAAAGTCAAATGAAAGCAAAGGAATGGTGAGTACACATGAAACAACCGTTATCACTGACTTGGGAACTTGATACTATTTTTCCGGGGGGTTCTTCGTCTGCAGAGTTAGAAGGGTTCTTGAGCAAGCTTGAAAAAGATATTTTATCCTTGCAAGGCTTTGTGAAGGATGCTGTGGCACCAACGGATGTTGCGTCTACAAAAGCATTGGATGAGGTTATAGCATTGCTTCAGAGCTGTTCAGGAAGACTTGTGGAGGTCACTTCCTTCGCAGACTGTCTAGGCGCTCAGAATCAGATGGACAAGGGTGCGGTAAGGCTGGCGGCCAAAGTGACAAGCATGCGCGCCGGATTCGAAGGGATCAGCTCGCAATTTAGCAATGTCCTTCGTCAGACTACGGACAAGGTATGGGCTGAGTGGATGGCTCGTCCAGAGATTGCTCCTTTAACGTTCGTACTGAGCGAGAGCCGTGATTTGGCCCGTGAGAAGATGAGCCCTGAGCTGGAAAGCTTAGCGTTGGAATTAGCTGTTGACGGATATCATGGATGGAGCGGGCACTATGATACGATTGTGAGCTCGATCAAGATCCCATTTGAGGATGAAGAAGGAACAAAGCTGCTATCTGCTGGTCAAGCTTTTAATAAGCTGGATGATCCAGATCCAAAAGTGCGTCAAACGATGTTCCATAAATGGGAAGAGGCTTGGACTGAAGCGGCAGATAATTGCGCGGATACCTTAAATCACTTAGCAGGCTTCCGCCTGAAGCTCTATAAGGGCAGAGGCTGGGACGATGTTCTGAAAGATCCGCTCAGCATCAATCGTATGACACAGGACACCTTAAATACGATGTGGGACGTGATTACGAATAGCAAACCTGTACTTGTGTCCTACCTTCAGCGTAAAGCCAAGCTGCTGGGGCTGGATTCTCTCTCATGGGTCGATGTCGAAGCTCCTGTAGGCAAATCCTCCGGCAAGATCCCTTATGATCAAGCTGCGAAGGATATCGTCACACAGTTCCGTAAATTTAGTCCTAAGATGGCTGAGTTTGCAGAGCGTGCCTTTGATAATAACTGGATCGAGGTTGAGGATCGTAATGGCAAACGTCCTGGTGGATTCTGTACTTCCTTCCCTGAGAGTAAAGAATCACGGATATTCATGACTTACAGCGGCACACCTTCCAATGTTTCAACATTGGCCCATGAGCTGGGACATGCTTATCATTCCTACCTGCTTGATGATCAACCTGTATTTAATCAGAATTATGCAATGAACGTTGCAGAGACCGCTTCAACCTTTGCAGAAGTGATTGTATCTGATGCTCAGGTTAAAGCTGCGGGCAATGCAGAGGAGAAGCTGGCTCTGCTTGAAACGAAGATACAGAACAGTGTGGCATTCTTTATGAACATTCATGCTCGATTCTTGTTCGAGACTCGCTTTTATGAGAAACGTAAGGAAGGCCTTGTAAATGCTGAGGAACTGTCTGCTCTGATGGTGGAAGCACAGAAAGAAGCTTTCTGTGGTGTGCTTTCTGAATACCATCCTCACTTCTGGGCGTCAAAGCTGCATTTCTATATCACAGATGTACCTTTCTATAATTTCCCGTACACCGTTGGTTATATGTTCAGTACAGGCTTATATCGTCTGGCATTACAAGAGGGAGCTTCCTTTGCAGACAAATATGATAGCTTGTTGCAGGATACCGGCGTGATGACATTGGAGGATTTGGTGCTCAAACATTTGGGAGTGGATCTGACAAAACCGGATTTCTGGCAAGGAGCTACAGATCTGATCGTGGCTGATATTAACGAGTTCTTGGAGATGACAGAGCATTTTGCGTGAAATGTCTAAAATAAGACAAATTTCAGGACACAAAAAATAACGGAATTTCAGTGTGAACACGCAAAGACCCCGGTTAAGGGGTCTTTTTTTAATGCTTAAATGTCGAAAACCCCCGGTTTATAAAAATTAATATACGAATGATCTATGAATTTTGCGCATTACTAGGGATAATAACCCAATTTTGTAGAATAATGTTGTTGGACGTATGTAAGGGGTCTATAATGAGCCTTGAGCCTTATAAAAGGCTTGCATGGAAGACAAATGAGCTCAGCTCAAAAAGCTTAAGTAAGCGCTTACTAAGCCGGCTTGTACGAAGAAAACTCGAAGTAGCTAAGCTCACAAAACGATATAAATCGAACCAGAAACTTGGGAAAAGGGGAAGGAGTGGCGAGGGGGATTTTGGAACTGTAAGAGCGGGAGCGACCGCCTTTGTCTCCGAATTTCACCCGCTATACGCGTAAGAATTCAAGAAATTTGGAGAGAACAGCGGCTGGAAGTCCAAACATTCCCCGCATTGGCGACGGACCCTTAGCCCAAATATTTAGGGTTCGATTTATAAGACGAAGAAAACTCGAAGAAGCTAAGCTCACAAAACTTTTAGGAGGAAAGATATGCTTAAGACAGAACAGCTATCATTAGCAAGACAGATGGATTTGGTGTTTAGGGAACTGCAAGAGGAATTGTCAGGGCTATCTTCCGGTACGGTATTTGTGCAAATACGAAATAATACCATTGGCAAATTCGGCATACGTCATCACCCTTTAGCCGGTCGGGGGGGTGGATTCACAGAAGTGAAGGAAGGAATAACGGAGAGCCAGCAGTCTTCTTTTCGTCTAATGGCACTGGAGAGTCTGAAATACAAACGCCGTTGGACTCATGGTGAGATCAGCTATGAATTCGCTATAAGACAGGGCAAGCTAATCGTAGATGCTACGCTGGAGTCTAATTATAATATGGCGAATCTGATGATTCGATCTCCCCGTAATGCTTACGCCGAGAGTGCTGATCAATTTTTAAGTTAAACGTTTTACATAAAAATTGTTTGCAGCTGGGACTATAGGCTATAAATTAGAAAAACCTCCCACAGCTTCTGGAAGAAGTGTGAGAGGTTTGAAAGCTAGTCGGCAATAGGCTTTTTAAGACCTCTGCCGGATAAAACACTTAAGATAACGATGTTACTGACGACCGGACAGTTGTTGTTCTGCCAGTTGTACTAGACGTTTAGTGATGTAACCTCCCAAAGAACCAGTTTCGCGGGAAGTGTAGTTCCCGTAATAACCGTCAGCTGGGATCGTTACTCCAAGCTCTTGTGCTGCTTCATATTTCAATTGTTGCAACGCTGCATTTGCTTGAGGAACTACAAGGTTATTGGAACGGCTGCTACGACCTTGACCTGCTTGACCCATGTGTGTCACCTCCTTCGCCCGTTGTGAAGATAGTATGAGCGCTAAGAGGCTAATTCATGCATGCTATCGAAAGGTTTTAAGGATGGTAATTATTAGTCGATTAAAAGTAAGGGTAGAAAGCCCAAATAACTAAGCTCGCACAAAAAATCGGCCTTCTCTTACGTAAACGCAAGGGAAGACCGATATAATGTATATCTGCTTTAATTCTCGGGATAGATCATTTCCAGCATAGTGGACAGCTCAAGACTTTGACCTGGTTCTACCTTCAGCAAGCCCGTGAAGGAAGGGTCATCGGAAACGTTAGGAGCATCCGGGAGCCAGGTGTAAGGTTCGATGCACAGAAATTGGTCGGCCGGTCCTTTGGTATACAGGACCCAGTGACGGAAATGATTCTCGTCAGCTGTATAACGAAGACCATAACCATCATCGCGTAATAGCAAGGCTTCTACGGGCTGCTTGTCACCAATACGTAGAGCAGTATCAAAATTAGTTCCCTGGAGGTTGATTCCAGAATTTAGAGAATCTAGATCACCAAGTGGAATTAGATTGCCGCTAGGGAGCAATTCATCGTTTAGTTCATAAATGCTGTTTACGGGCAGCTTGAGATTCCAACGTTCAGGTTCTCCATCGATCATAAACCAGGTGTGATAACCGATCCCAAAGGGAATACGATGATCGCCGAGATTTGTAACCTTTAAAGTCTGGCTGAGCCGGGCATCCTGAAGCCTGAATGTCATTTCGAATTTGAGTGGAATGGGAAATTGCTCCATCCAGTGCGGATCATCTTCAGTTAGGAATTCAGTAGTGACTGCACAACCGTCCTCGTCTTCTTCAATATCGCTGACACACCAGGATTGAGTCCGGTGTAGGCCATGGATATGATTGTCACCAGCGGTATTCTGGTCAAATTGATAACTTGTACCCTCGAATTGAAATTTTCCTTTACGAATTCTTCCGGGTGGAATTAAGAGCGGGATGCCAAAATGGTAAGGTTTTTGCATAAAGAAAGCTTGATCGCTTTCATCAGGCCGCCGCAGAATTTCCCGTTGTTCTTTTACATCAAACAATGAAATCACGTTGTTTCCTAGTCGCGGCAAAAGCGTGACTTCCAGTTCGCGGCTGTGCAAAATATAAGTATCATAACCGCCCCACTGCCCTTTGGTCACCTGTTTCATGAGATATGCTCCTTTATCGTAACTGTAATCGAATAGAACATGGATAACCTTATCATAACAGATTTATGCGGAAGTGGTTAAGTGATTTGACAACTTCTCTTTATGGTTCTATGATGAAGGCATTAAATTATGATGAGAATGTGATGACGGGGACAAGTAGACAGGAAATGCACCTTCAGAAAGCCGGTGGTTGATGCGAACCGGTAGGACACTCCTGATGAATGGACCCCTGAGCGCCGCGCTTGAACGGGAGCAAGATGCCCTAGTAGACCGGCCGGATCTTCCCCGTTAACGGAAGACTAAGGCTGTTTCCCTTCGACTATACAAAGGTTAAGCAGCGAATAAGGGTGGCACCACGGTCTCACGTCCCTTGCGGATGAGGCTTTTTTTGCGTTCTCGGAAATCGGAAATTACATCTAACGGAGGTCTATATTATGTTGAAAAAAGTAATGTCAGGCATACAACCGAGCGGTTCTCTAACTTTGGGTAACTATATCGGAGCGCTGAAAAATTTTGTGAAGCTGCAAGACGATCATCATTGTTTCTTTATGGTTGTCGATATGCATGCGATCACCGTTGCTCAAGATCCTGCGGCACTGCGTGAGCAGTCTGAAGCTGTAGCTGCACTCTTTATCGCGGCAGGAATTGATCCTGTGCGTTCGAATGTATATATGCAGTCTCATGTGCCTCAGCATGCGGAATTGGGCTGGATCATGACTACGCTAACGGCAATGGGCGAGCTTGAGCGTATGACACAGTTCAAAGATAAATCATCAGGTAAGGATTCAGTTGGCGCGGGCCTATTCGTATATCCTTCTTTAATGGCAGCAGATATTCTTGTTTATAATGCGGATCTTGTGCCAGTAGGTGAAGATCAGAAGCAGCACTTGGAGTTGACCCGTGATTTAGCTGGCCGTTTCAATAACCGTTTTGGCGAATTCTTTACGATTCCTGAACCGTATATCCCTGAAGTGGGCGCACGCATTATGTCTCTGGATGATGGCACTAAAAAAATGAGCAAGAGCAGCCCGAATGCAGGCAGCTATATTGCCCTGTTGGATTCGCCGGATGTGATCCGTAAAAAAATCAGCCGCGCAACGACTGATTCTGGACGTGAAGTGATCTTTGATCCGGCTAACAAGCCAGAGATTAGTAACTTGATGAGTATTTACTCGGAATGTTCTGGAATGTCCCTTCAGCAAATTGCCGATCGTTATGAGGGACAAATGTATGGTGGCTTTAAGAAGGATCTTGGGGAAGTGGTTGTATCCACACTTGAGCCTTTGCAACAAAGATATCATGAAATTCGCAGTTCAGGTGCGATCACTGATATTCTTGCCGAAGGCGCTGAACGCGCACGTATTGTTGCAGCTGAGACGTTGAATGGCGTAAAAGAGCGGATGGGCTTTCTGCCAGCTCGTTAATCTTAGTCAGAGCTTAAGCTTTCCTGTTTGCGTCTAATTCTGGCTTTGAGGATAAATCCCCAGCCAATATTAATTACGCAAAGAAAACCAAGCAGAAGTGCCAGCCAGAAGCTATAGCTGATCGCGATTGAAGCGGCAGTGAGAATAAGAATAGAAGAACAAGCGAACCAAAGTGAGAGTCCTTTACCCATTAAGAGCCTTCCTTTCCGTGTCTGCTAAAATGAATCCCGGAGTATTATAAAATACTCCGGGATTTTTTGTGATTATAGAATAGATCTCTCAGTAAGTCTACAGTTTCATCGTAAAGAACCAGGGTCGATGGAAAATCGTTTGTCGAGCTTATCACTGCTAAGCCAGCCTACATAAGTATTTAAAGGTTTATATTGGTTATCCATAACTAATACAGCCACAAAAGGGTATTGTTTGCGGTGTAAATAACGAACGTCTCCCCAGCGCACCATATATCCTGAAGGAAGCTCCTCCACTTCGGCAACCGCATAAGAGGTGAAATATAGAAAGGACTGAATATCTGGATGCGACTTGGATATTTCCACAGCGGGATGATTCGAGCAGACCGCATGTTTGAACCATTCCAGACGGTTGTTCAGTAGCTGCCCTACGTCATAGCTGCCGTCTTTTTTCACTTTAACTACGTTCCAGCGTTTAAGTGAAATTGTAGGGATTACAATATAACGTTCACCAGCATTATGGTGTATATCTTTAAGCTTGATGTTTCGTGTAAGGCGGGCATGAACAACCGTTCTCCAAATATAATAAAGAATGGTACAGGCATAAAGCGTAATAAATAAAGGTTTGGGCGGCACAATCCCAGTGATCCAGAGTAGAATAGCTGCGATATGGCTGCCAAAAATGAATGGATCGAAAATGTGGATGATATTCCAGGCAATCCATTTCTCAGTAAATGGACGGGCGGCCTGGGTTCCATAGGTGTTAAACAGATCAGAGAAGACGTGCACGCCTACGCCTATGAAACCCCAGAGTGCAACATGGCTTAAAGCTGCCAAATCAGTAAATCCAAACAGAGGCCCTAAGACTAGGGCAATCAGAGCGGGCCACAAAATTAGAAAAGGCAAGGAGTGTGTGATTCCCCGGTGATTACGAATATATATTGCATTGTCCTTTAGTCTTAATGCGGTATCGGCATCAGGAGCTTGTGAGCCTAAAATCGTAGCCAGCATAACGGCCCCGGCCAGTTTAGGGTCAGAAGCAACGACAGGATCTACGAATGAAAGTCCGGCTAACCCTATGCCCATAACTAAATGTGTAGCGGTGTCCATTGGTCAGTTCTCCTTTGTTGTTCGGAAGTACATTATTAATAATTACCCAAATACAGCTTAGGTTATTAACGGGCTGGAAATAAATATTGTCACGTAATTGTCAAATTCATGAACATACTGTGCCATGACTGTCAAAGTCTCCTCGGGTTTGATATGATAAAGTTAACAGCGAAGTCTATTTAGTGCTTCGGCTAGAACGTTAGAAGTTCGTTTAGAAGGAGGATCATTTGGTGTGGATAATCATATAACATTTCAAGCTTCTTCCGATTCTGCAGCTATGTCTGCAAAATCTCCACCGGAAGGTGCAAGTTGGCGTGATTTCATTACCGTAACAAAACCCGGTATTATCCGATCTAACCTCATCGCTGCCTTTGCAGGATATTGGCTGGCTTCAGGTTGGGATGTTCAATACGGCAGATTAGTTCTGACACTGCTCGGTACAATGCTGGTTATGGCTTCGGCCTGTGTTTTTAATAACTATTTCGACCGTGACCTGGACATGAAGATGGAAAGAACGCGCGATCGGGGGCTTCCTACAGGACGACTGAAACCCAAAACCGTATTGCTGTATGCTATTGGGCTAGGGATTGCGGGCTTGATTGTACTGTTTGCTTTTTCCGGAGTTTTAGCCGGTCTGTTCGGGATTGTAGGGATGTTCGTTTACGTTGTAGTATACACCCTTTGGTTGAAACGGACATCAACATGGAGCACTTCAGTAGGTGCGATCTCTGGAGCTATGCCACCGGTAATTGGCTACGTTGCAGTTACGGGAACAGTTGATCTAGGGGCTTGGCTGATGTTTGCGATGTTGTTTCTGTGGCAACCTCCCCATTTCTGGGCACTCGGGATTAGACGTAAAGAAGAATATAGAGCCGCTGGATTTCCGCTGCTGCCTGTAGTCAAAGGAACACGTCGTACGAAGTTTCAAATGATTCCTTATGTAGCACTGTTGCTGCCTATTCCAGTGTTAATGTACGCCTACGATTATGCAGGCATTTTTTATCTGGTGATTTCAACAGCGCTGTCCTTAGCTTGGTTAATCATAACCTTGATGGGCTTTGCAGCAAAAGATGACGAAGTCTGGGCGAAGAAGAACTTCCTCTTCTCCATTAACTACCTAACGGTAAGTTTGATCGTACTTGTATTGAATACGATTCACGGTTAAGAAGAGGGAGGGTATTATTGTCCGTGCAGACCTTTAAGCGTTATAAATGGACCTGGATTCTACTATTGCTTGCTTTGGTAATGGCTGGTTATCTGGCAGTTAATTCTTTGAATTTAGGAAAAGAAAAACTGCCGGTAATCGGTGAAGTGCAGGACTTTTCACTTGAAAATGTGGATGGAGACCAGATTACTCTGGCTGATACACAAGGTAAGGCGCGGCTGGTATACTTTTTTTTCACACAATGTCCGGATGTATGTCCTATAACTACGTTTCTGTTATCTCAGACGCAGAAAATTCTGGTCGACGATGGCAGCTTTGGAAAAGATACGGCGTTCGTCTCCATTTCTTTTGATCCAGAGAATGATACGCGTGAAGCCATTAAAAGCTTTGCGGACCGTTTCCAGGCAGATTATAAGGGTTGGTACTTCTTACGGGGGGATCAGGAAGTCATTCGTAAGCTGGCAACTGATTCTTTTAAAGTACTAATTGCAGGGAATAGTAAAGAAAATTTCGTACATGCCAATCGCATAGCATTGGTTGATCGGGACAATCGTCTCCGTGCATTGTATGACGCAGGGGATACGGATAACATAACGCCTGAATTTCTTGCCGATAGGCTGAATGAATTGGCTCGTGAATAGAACATAACCGCATAACAGAAACGCCTTTTTCGAATCCCATTTATTGAAGGATAACGAAAAAGGCGTTTTTAATTTCTTAGGCAATATATCGCGAATCAAAAAGGAATAGGTTCAGGGTAAATGATGAACTCTTCCAGACCCGCTTTTTCAAGCTGATTAATATTGTATTCATCTGGAGTGCCTTCCACTCCGGCATAACCCCGGCGTGTATAGATGTGACCAGCATCGGGAAAGGCATCGCGGAGAATCCCGCGTATTTTTTTGCCTGAACTGTCGTTATCCATATAAAGATATACTTCTCCATCTCCTGCTTTTTGTCGCAGGGACTCGAGTTTGAGCGTATTTAATGTACCAAAGGTACAGAGGATTTCGACTTCCGGTACCAGCACGCGTCGTAATCTGCTGCGATCGTTTTTGCCTTCGACAATAATCGTAATGGACATTTGCTGACAATCACCTCCGGAAATGAAGCCTGAACTTACAGACTTATTATAGTTTACCGAAGGAGGAGCAGTTTTAACAACTGTTTCTACAGGAAAATCTTCATTCCCCGGGAAATGTCGTAAAAACAATAAATCATGCGGCCCGCCCATTCCATTTGGAAGAGTAGGTAGACAGCTTGGTTGAATTTTTTGGCGGAAGCAGTAATAGTGCAACCATTAGCAATAGAAAGGCAATGAAATAAGGCGAAACAACGGCTCTTAATTGTCCTGCGGCCACAGGGCCTGCGAATGCGCCTAGTGACATGGCTATCGACTGCATGGAGAAGGTGCGTCCCATACGTCCTGGTCCACCTAGACTAATAAAGAGCGATGCCATTGCAGGAAATAATATTCCTTTAGCTGCACCCAGCATAAAGAGAATAACGGAAGCGGGAATGCTGTGAAGTGAGGCAAGCGCAAAAAAACAAAGGGCCATTCCTAGCAAGGCCACGGCTATTCTTCCTCCTGGGGAAAAGCGGTTCAGGAAGAACAAACTGAGTGTTACCAAAGCCCCTAAGCTAAGGAGCGATAAAAGAATGCCTGTGGAAACAATGCTATTACTTCCGGTCTGAGATAGAGGAAGTTCAAAGAACAGAACCCCTTGTGAACAAGAAACGAAAAAAGGCAGCAGATAATAACGTTTGGAAACTGGATTGGCATCGGATATAGGGACCGAAGGAAGATCCTGTTTTTTTAAAGGAGGTGCTGCAGAGTTTACAGGGCGTACTAAACGCCGGGCAGGTGCCGGTACACTGAAAAAAGCCATGATGCCTGTAGCGATAAGCAGCCATCCCAATGAGGTGAAGGTGCCGGAATAGCCAGCTTTAGCTACGATAAAGGCCCCCGCTGCCGGGGATACCACTGAAGCTAAGGTATGAACGATACCATGTCCGGACATATATTTCCCCTGCTCAGTAGCATCAGATGATAATGAAGCCAGCAAGGTCATGCACGCTGGAGAGAGGAAGGCGAGCGCGAACCCGCTTGCTGCTCGTAGCATCAGCAAATGCCACGGAAGCTGAGCATGAGCCTGCAGCAGTAGAATGGCTCCCGCAGTAACAAGGCTAAAGACGATGTAGCGGCGGCTGCCATTACGATCGACGAGTACGCCTGCGAGCAAATTGCCAGGAAGATGGGTTAACGAATACATGCCCATCATCCAGCCAATAAAGGCGGGTCCCGCACCAAGAGAGATGGCAAAGGGCGTTAGAATAGGATACTGTGCATGTAAATCAAAAAACGCCAGAAAAAGAAACAGGTACAGCCACAGCGCAGTTTTCACAGGGAAACACCTCCGAGAGCCACCTACAATAAAGATTAATGCAGGAAGGCGGATTTTAAGAAGATCAAATTTAAGCAACTACTTGTACTTTACGTGGGACAGAGAAGGCTTATACCGCTTTTTTAATTCCTATAAGCAGGTATACCTTTCTCTGGCTGTGGAACCATGAATTATGATGGGCATTCATGTATAATAATTAATATTGGCGTCATGTCTATAGAGGAGATAATCCTTAGGACGAAACTAGGTGATAGGGGTGTTGTGAGGTTGATGGATCCAGAGGTGTGGTCACAGTTTATTAGAGAGAATTGGTTAGTTATTGTTATTGCGCTCATTCTGTTGTTCGCGGTTGTTAATTTGGTCAAAACGATGTTGAAATGGGCGATTGTCATTATTATCGTTGTAGGTCTATTCATCTATAGTGGTGTGACAATGGACCAAATTGGTAACGCTGTGAATAAGGTGGCAGATGGAACGGTAAGTACGGTGAAGAAGGAAGCACAAGAGGTTATGCTTAAAGAGGCGCAGGATGCGAAGTACACTTCAAATGGTGACGGAACATTTACGATTACAACTCCGAATATTGAAGTGAAAGGTACTACTGGCGAAGATAAGGTAGAGGTTACTTTCCGCGGAGTTAGTCTTGGGAAGTGGAGTATTACTGATACCACACAAACATTTATCGAGGAAGCTCGGAAACATCAATAAACGGCTTCAGTTTAAATCATTATCAAAAACAAGCAAGCGGGCGACTGAAAGGGGAGATCGGATATGATAAACGGTTGGTTGACTAGTCTGAGTGATGCAAATATCATCTCCATCGCCCTCCTGCTGGTAGTAGTCTTTTCACTATTGCAAGGCTGGAGCAGAGGGTTCTCAAGTGCCACCGGAAGATTATTCGGTCTGCTGGGAGCAGGACTGTATACAATAGCTTCTTTGGTGCTGGCCATTCCTGCTGCGGCTTATCTCAATCCTCATGTACAGACTTGGGCAGCAGGAATAAGTCTGCCTGATAAACAGCTGACCCAGTGGCAGCAAATTTATTATACGGCTGTGTCTGTGCTGGCGGAATCGCCGCTGGTGCGGTTTCTATTGTTGTTATTGCTCTCTTATATCTTAATTCGTATGCTTCTGGGATTGTTGTCTATGCTGCTCCCATTCCATCAGCTACGGCGCACCAAGACATTTAAGGACAGAAAGATTACGCAAGTAAGCCGTATGGGCGGAGCTATCATAGGATTAATTATAGGATTGACTCGTGGTTTAATTATTGTGCTTGCTCTCTTCATTTGTGTTGGCCTAAATCCAGAAAGTCAATTTAGCCGTTATGTGGAATCTTCTCCGATCTACAGTCAAAGCGCTGCCGCTGTATTTGAGCCCTTTGTTGGGGAGACAGTGCAGAAAAAGCTGCCTATTCTGACGAAGACCGTTGCAGCTGAGATGAATGATATCCTGCGCAGAAAATATGAAGTTATTGATCATGACATTCCACAAGATATTGTGGGTGCGGCTGAAGATATTATTGGACAAGCGCAAGGAGACGAGAAGAAAGCCAGACTACTGTATGATTGGGTAGGAACACGAGTAACTTATGATTACGCCAAAGCGGAAAATTATGAAAAAAATAGAATTTGGCATGAACAGACCCCGCAGGATACCTTCGACACACGCATAGGGGTATGTATTGATTATGCACGTCTTTACGCTGTAATGGCCCGCTCCCAAGGATTGCAGGTGCGCGTTGTAACGGGTCAAGGCTATGATGGTCGAGGCGGGTATGGCGCACATGCCTGGAATGAAGTTTATATAAGTGACCGGCAAGCTTGGATTCCATTGGATCCCACTTGGGCGAGCAGTGGGGATTGGTTTAATCCGAAGGATTTTGACGATACGCATATTAGGGAGAACGCACTCTGAGTGAGGGCGCCGCACTCCTTCCGTGTGGTACAATAAACTCATACCAACCGCTCTAACACAAATGCGAGTGCAATGCTCACAATCAGCTTCTTAGAAATCACCTTCATTATAAGAGCAATGTCGCTGGCTAAGGCAATTCAGACATTATTTTTATATAGAAGGGAAGAAAGCTGGTGAGCTTTGGGAAGCAGCTCCCGCCTGCGGACGGGAAATCTTCGAAACATTCTGTAGGTCTGAGATTGAATCTGTTTTTCTTTGGCACTTTTTTTATTTTTTGTATCATTATTGTGCGTCTTGCAGGTTTGCAGTTTACTGAGGGAGCTTTGCTGACAGAAGAAGAGATCAAACGGGATACGAAGTTTGTTCCGCTGGCAGCCATGCGAGGGATTATTTTTGCTGCCGGGGGTGAGCAGATAGCCTATTCTACACCTGTTGAGTCGCTCTATCTTACCCTAAATAAGGAATATACAGCTAAAACTACCGATAAAGTAACGGGTGAAACCTCACTAACGGAAAAAGCGAAAAATAAGTCTAATTACCTTGCAGCAAGATTAGTAGCGGAGTTTGAGAAATATGGAAGTGCAGATGCCCCTAAGTTAACGCAGCAGGACGTGCTGGATTTACTTGATCTGGACTTTAAAAAGTATCTGGGTTATGTACCGCGTCGTATAAAAGCAGGGCTAACTTCAGAAGAAATAGCTTATTTCATGGAACACAAGGATGAATATCCAGGCATTACCATTGTGGAAGAAAGTGTACGCCACTACGATAAAGATACGGTAGCTGTGCAGACGGTGGGTTTTGGTAAACCTTTTAAATCAACCGAAGACATAGCGATGTACAAAAATATTCGTAGTGCAATGAAAGACAATTCTTCACCGGGACTTATGTATAAAACGGAAGAATATGTAGGATTTGATGGTCTGGAAATGCAGTATCAACGCGAACTGCGCGGAGAAAATGGTTATCAGATCATTTCGGTCACTCCTCAAAATATGGCGGAGAAGGTAGAACAGACCGTTCCCCCTGTAAAAGGCAATAACATTTGGATGACCATTAATAAGAATGTTCAGATGAAGACTGAACAAGCTATATTGGATCAGATTAAATGGCTGCATACCAATGCTGTTCAAGGCGAAACTCATCCTGATGCTTTAACAGGTTATGCAGTAGCAATGGAAGTAGAGACTGGGAATATTGTCGCTATGGCGAGTATGCCTGATTACGATTCGAATGTATGGACAAAGGACTCGCTGCCTACATCTGTCTGGAATAAAATTATGAATAATCATCTGAATGGTACAATTACCTCGAATTCTTCCGGGAGATCGGGTCATGATTTTAGCTCACTTGTATTCTTGGGATCGACCATTAAACCGTTAAGTGTATTAATTGGTTTAAATGAAGGATTTTTTAACACCTCGAGCACCTATCCCGATGTGGGGATTACCTATTTCGGTAAGGATGATAAATCATCGGTTAGAAATTCATCAGGTCACGTCTATGGAAAACTGTATCCGGCTGATGCTATCAAGCAATCCTCTAACGTATTTATGGTAGATATGGTCGGAAAGCAACTATACAAGAAATACCTGGGGGATAAAGGTGTAGAGGTCTGGGACGAATATATGAAAAAGTTCGGACTGGGTGTGTCAACACAAAGTGGTCTTCCCGGTGAATCACCAGGTCAGATTAACTATACAGATTTCAAGGCTGCAGGGAGCTCACAGGCCGCGCTCGTCTACGCATCTTTTGGCCAGCAAGGCAGTTATACTACATTACAGCTTGCCCAGTATGCTACTACACTTGCAAATGAAGGTGTGCGAATTAAACCGCAGCTTGTAAGTAAGATTACTGATGCGCAAGGTAAGGTGGTTAAGGAATTTAAAAAAGAAGTGCTTAATAGCGTAACTTTTGATAAATCGTTCTGGAGAGAAATCAAACAGGGAATGAGCAGTAAAGTTAGTGCTTTTGACGATTTTCCTTATGATTTTGCCCGTAAGACAGGAACCTCTGAAAAAACGGATAGAAAAAATATAAACCGTGATAACGGGGTCTTTATTGCCTTTGCTCCACGTGAGAATCCGAAGCTGGCTGTAGCGGTTGTGATTCCGGAAGGCGGCTTTGGCTCCAATAGTGCAGCTCCGGTTGCCCGTAAGATTTTTGATGCTTATGATTGGGAATATGGGCTGGATGGGGTTCCGAAGAAGAATATTCCACCTGTGGCAGATCCCGTTCAAGAACAATAAGCTTAAATTAGAGAAAAAGGAGAGAAAAACTGTGAGTTTTTTCCGTAAGCAGGCCTCACCTCCTGACGAGACCAGCAGCAAAAGTTCCATTGGCCTGCGACTCAACGTGTTTTTCTTTAGCACGTTCGTTATATTTTGCGTAATCATCATCCGACTAGCTGTTCTGCAGTTCGTGGAAGGTCCAACTTTAACTGAGGTAGAGACGAGTAGAGATACTAAAAATGTACCGTTAGCTTCCATGAGAGGGGTTATATACGCTGCAGGTGGTGAGAAGCTAGCTTATTCCACACCTGTTCAATCGCTGTATATCACACTCAATAAAGAGTATACGGCTAAGGAAACAGATAAAGTCACCGGTAAAACAACGCTGACCCCAGAGGCTAAGGCCAAGTCTGATGCATTGGCAGCCAAGCTGGTAGCTGATTTCAATAAATATGGGGATCCAAATGCAGAGAAGATGACGGAGAAAGATGTAATTGATGCGTTGGATTTATATTTCCGTAAATCACTTGGCTTTATGGCACGGCGAATTAAGGCTGATCTGACTACTGAAGAAGTTGCTTATTTCATGGAACATAAAGGAGAATATCCGGGGCTTGAGATTGTCGAGGAGAGCATTCGTCATTACGATAAAGATACGGTTGCTGTACAGACGATTGGTTATATCAAACCCTTCAAATCCGCGAACAGTCTTAATATTTATAAAAACATTCTAAGTGCTATGAAAAACAATCCGGAGCCAGGGCTAACGTATAAGGATGATGAATTTGTTGGATTCGATGGGCTGGAGCTGAAATATCAGCGTGAGCTTCGCGGGCAAAACGGCTATCAGGAAATTTCCGTCAATCCACAGAATATGGCGGAGAAAATTGAGCGTGTCGTTCCGCCTGTCAAAGGAAATGACATCTGGACAACGATTAATAAGAACGTTCAGATGAAGACAGAACAGGCGATAACAGATCAGCTCAAATGGTTGCACTCTAATACCGTACAAGGCAGAACGCATCCGAATGCTTTAACGGGATATGCAGTAGCGATGGAAGTAGATACTGGCAATATTGTTGCTATGGCGAGTATGCCTGACTATGATACGAATGTTTGGACAACGGGTTCTTTATCTGCAGATGTCTGGAACAGTATTATGGATAACTATCAGAACGGCACGATAACTCCTATTTCTTCAGGAACCTCAGGGAATGGACTAAGATCTGTATTGCTTCTAGGTTCAACGATTAAACCTTTGAGTGTACTCGTGGGCCTGAATGAAGGGTTGTTTTCAACTTCATCGTATTATCAGGATAAAGGTTTTGCGACTTTTGGTAAGTCTGGGCATGAAACGAAGGTAAGAAACTCTTCTAACCACGTATATGGTTCTTTGGATCCTGCTAGAGCCATTGAGAAATCCTCGAATGCATTTATGGTCGATATGGTCGGTAAAAGATTGTATGACAAATATAAAAGCAAGGGGATAGACATCTGGGATGTCTATATGAAAGAGTTCGGCCTTGGTGTATCTACGGGAATTGACCTGCCAAATGAATTCTTGGGTCAAAGAAACTATACCAATATAGAAGCTGCTGGTAGTGCGCAGTCCGCACTGGTCTATGCCTCTTTCGGACAACAAGGAAGTTATACAGTAATGCAGCTTGCACAGTATGTTACAACACTTGCTAATGAAGGACAGCGGATTAAACCTCAATTGGTTAGCAAGATTACTGATGCAGATGGAAATATAGTCAAAGAGTTTAAACGTGAGGTGCTTGATGAAGTAACAAACTTCGATAAGTCCTACTGGAATGAAATTAAGCAGGGGATGCGAAGTGAAGTTAGTGCTTTTTCTGATTTCCCTTATGACTTTGCCCGTAAGACGGGAACCTCTCAGCAAGTAGCTAAGGGTGAAATTCGCGATAATGGGGTATTTATTGCATATGCTCCACGTAATAATCCTAAGTTGGCTGTGGCGGTTGTAATCCCTGAAGGTGGTTTTGGTTCACAAAGTGCGGCACCAGTCGCACGTAAAATATTTGATGCCTATGATTGGGAATATGGCCTTGATGGAGTTCCAAAGAAAAGTCTCCAGTCTGGCAATAATACTAATGATAATGCGAAGGAGGGAGAGACTACAGGTACCGAGTAACTCTGACCCTATGGCCTAAGATTTAAAAAAATAAACAGCTTCTCAAATGAGAGCATACAAGAATGGAGGGATGGCAAATGATTGCCAAATACCGCCTGCTTGCATTGGATATGGATGGAACCCTACTGAATGATGAACAGATAATTACACCCACAACGGTGGAATGGATTCAAAAGGCGGTCAACGCAGGCGTTCATGTCTGTCTGTCGACAGGCCGGGCATTTGTAAGTGCCTTACCCTATGCAGAGCAGCTAGGTTTAGAGACACCGATGATCACTGTGAACGGCAGTGAGGTGTGGAGAGCGCCACATGAAATATACCGGAGATCACTAATGGATCCCAAGCTGGTACAAGAAATGTATGATCTTGCAAAAGCAGATGACATCTGGTTCTGGGCTTATTCTCTGGACGAAGTTCTTAAACAGGATAACTGGGATGGGGATGTAACGGGTAGAGAATGGCTTAAATTCGGTTATCACACTGAAGATGATGAGCTTCGTCATAAGCTGTTGCTTCGTCTTCAAGATATGGGTGGACTGGAGATTACGAACTCTTCTCCGCACAATCTGGAGATTAATCCTCTAGGCGTGAATAAGGCAGCAGGAATAAAGGAAGTCTGCAAGCTGCTGGGAATAGAAATGTCGCAAGTTGTAGCTGTGGGCGACAGCCTTAACGATCTGGCGGCGATCCAGCAGGCTGGGCTTGGGGTTGCCATGGGCAACGCGCAAAAGACGGTTAAACAAGAGGCTGATGTTGTGGTGGCGACCAATAATCAAGACGGGATTGCCGAGGTCATCCAAAAGTATATCTTTACCGAAGCTGCAGCCTCTGTAGGCAGCAAATAATAAAAGCAGTACTGCGAAGTGAATCCATGGAGCATTATGCTAGTAGGAGGTTAAGGAATTGACGATCCTGGGTTGGATTCTTATCATTGTTTTGTTTGCTGTAGGATTGGCAGGGGCTGTGTATCCCATACTGCCGGGTGCGTTAGCGATCTATCTTGCCTTTTTTGTATACGGCTGGTTTTTTTCTTTTGAGCCCTTTGGGGTTTGGTTCTGGATTATTCAAACACTGATCGTTGTAGTTCTTTTTGTTGCTGATTATGTTGTAGGAGCGTGGGGTGTCAAAAAATTTGGCGGATCACGTTCATCGATTATCGGGAGCACGATCGGGCTGATCTTGGGACCTTTTGTTATTCCAGCTTTTGGTCTTATCATTGGACCATTTCTAGGGGCTTTTATTGGAGAATTGATAGTGGGATCTTCCCCGTCTAAAGCTGCTAAGGTAAGTGTTGGCTCCATACTCGGCTTATTTAGCAGCACCTTGGTCAAAATCGTGTTGCAGGTAATTATGGTCGTCCTCTTTTTTATATGGGTCGCCCGGTTTTAATTTAACAGTGAAGAAGGGGAAAGAGTTTGTCCAAGAAAGAGTCTTTTGTTAAAGGCACGCTTATCCTTGCTGCTGCAGCTTTGGTGGCAAGGGTACTCGGGCTTGTCCAGCGTGTGCCGCTGGAGCATTTATTTAATGATGTTGGTAATGCTTCATTTACACAGGCAAACACAGTTTATTTAATGTTATTACCGCTGGCTACAGCAGGGATTCCAAGTACATTAAGTAAAATGGTATCTGAGCGTTATGCACTGAATAGACCAAATGAAGCTCAGCAGGTGTATCGGGCGGCATTAATCTTTGGTGTTGTAGTTGGCGTAATTATGAGCGCATTGTTATACATAGGTGCTCCTTATTATGCAGAATATGCAAAAGTTCCTGAAAGTACTTTGGCGATCCGGGCCATAGCTCCGGCACTCCTACTCTTCCCTTCTATTGCAATGATGCGTGGTTACTTTCAAGGGCGGAATAATATGATGGCTGGTGGCATCTCTCAAATTGTGGAGCAGATCGCGAGGGTATCTACCGCTGTTCTTCTGGCATTTGTATTGTTACAAAAAGGGTACGACAACACGTGGATGGCTGCTGGTGCATCATTCGGTAGTGTATTTGGTAGTGTTGGTGCGTTTGGTGTAATGCTCTATTACGCTATGAAATTACGGCGTAGCGAGGGGCAAACTGCGTTATACGAAACGAATGAAGCGAAGCTTCCTCTATTTGGAATTTATAAGGATATATTTAAATTATCCATTCCTATCGTTCTATCTTCAGTTACGGTTCCAGTAGTGAACTTTATTGATACATCTTTAATTGTACCGTTACTGAGTGGACAAGTTGGTGTAGCTGATGCCACACGTGCTTTGGGTATTTTCGGGAGTCGGGCACAGAGTGTCGCCGGGATTCCACCGGTTCTTTCTATAGCACTGAGCACATCACTTATACCAATTATTTCAGCTGCATATGCCCGTCGGGATGAAAAACATCTAAAAGGGCAAGTGACGTTAGCACTTCGAATCTCTATTTTAACAGGAGCACCGATTGTTCTATCACTCGTAGTTGCTGCATATTCAGTTAATGGTCTCTTGTTCAGTAGTTTAGATGGCAGTGGTATCGTAGCCATGCTTACTTTAGGAACGATCTTTCAGATTACGATGATGACAACGAACTCTATTTTGTTAGGTATGGGCAAATCGCGAATTTCCATGTATTATGTGTTAGCGGGTATTATTGTAAAATTAGTGGCAAGCTTATTACTTAGTAAGGTATTTGGCATCTACGGAATTATCGGTGCAACAGCACTTTGTTTCGTGGTCATTACTTTGCTTAACTTACGGATGCTGAAATCGATTGTGCCATTTGAAATTATGGGCAAACGTTGGGGCGGTTTCGCGATTGCGGTACTTGTGTCCGGCGGGATTGGTTATGGCTTGAATGAAGCTGGAATTTTGTTAACGGATCTGATGCCGGCACGTTTGGCGTTTCTGATCACTTGTCTAGTTGTAGGAGCAGCCGTTGTTGTTATTTATCTAGTACTGCTTATTGTGCTGGGTGTGCTGACTAAACAGGAAATCTCCAGTTATCCGCGGGCGCTGCAAAAATTATTGAATCCGCTGATGAAGTTACAGCCTGCACGTGTTCGTATGAGAGAATAGGTTTGACTTCTACACTGCATTTTGCTTCACTTAAAGAGTAGAAAATAGACAGATATTGAAGAAGGGACTGAGTAAATCATGGACAAAATTAGTTCTCCTGCTGAATTTCAGGTAGCCATTCAATCACCTCGATTAACAGTGGCCATCTTCAAGGCTGACTGGTGCTCGGATTGCAAATTTATCGATCCTTTTATCCCAGAGGTAGAGCAGGCTTATGCAGACCGCCTTACACTGGTTGAGGTAGATGTTGATGCCGTGGGCGATGTTAGTCAAGAACAAAATATTATGGGTATTCCAAGCTTCGTCGCATATTCGGATGGACGGGAATTGGTTAGATTCGTTAATAAATTGCGCAAATCCCGTGAAGAGATTGAGAATTTCCTTGATAAAGCGGTCCAAGTGCATCAAAGCCTTCAAAAGTAATTCCTAAGGAACCACCGCTTTCGCCTGTTTGTGCAAAAGCGGTGGTTTTTTGAAATATAAGTCTGGCTGCTTCTTCATTACTAAAAACTGCGGGTGATATTTTTGACGACAAATCAGTTGAAATGGCTTAGTTATCTTACTTGCCTTATCATGTTCCTTGCTGTACTCGGAGGAGCGGTAGTGACGAAGACTGGATCGGGCTTGGAATGCGGAAATGAATGGCCGCTCTGTCATGGGAAATTAATTCCGGCTTATACTATAGGCTCGATGATTGAATACACCCATCGCTTGTTTAGCGGTTTGGCAGGGTTATTCTCACTTGCCTCGATGTTTGCTTTTTGGCGTTATGCCCGTACTCGGCGCGATTTGCTGGGATATGCATTTATGACTTTATTATTCGTCATCGTTCAAGGTGGTATGGGAGCGCTTGCAGTAATTAAATCCCAATCCGCCGCTGTAATGGCGCTGCATATGGGTTTTTCTTTGATCGCCTTTTCGAGCGCTATGATGTTGGCTCTTGGAACCAAGAGATGGCATGAAGCACGCGAATATGATCATAAGCTGGAGGCTCAAAAGAAGCCCGTAAGTAAGGCTTTTCGCAATTTAACCTGTTTTACTGCCATCTATTCTTATATTGTCGTGTATATTGGAGCCTTTGTAAGTCATACGGATTCACAAGGCGGGTGTTCGGGTTGGCCGCTTTGTAATGGAGAATGGGTTCCGGAGCTTTCCGGAGGAGTAGGTGTTGTTTTTACGCATCGGATTGCGGCTTTAATCTTATTCATGCTTACTGCGCTGCTCGGGCATTTGGCATTTTGGAAACATAAGGATTATCCAGAGCTTAGAGCGCTAGGTATAGCTGCAGTACTGTTATGCTTGATGCAGGTATTTAGTGGGGCGGCTGTGGTTTACACTCTAGATAATGAAAGGCTGTACATATTTGCCGCTTTGGCTCATATTTTGCTGATTGCCAGTTTGTTTGGTGTCTTATGTTATATGAGTGTAAGAGTCTGGCAGCTAAATCGCGCGAGTAGTGTCGTGTCTGGAAAAAATGTAACGAACCCAATGATTCCACCGCCTTGGTAGAACATTCCCTCCGTGGATAGAGGCGCTTCACCCGCGGAATAATAAAGTGGAAATCGGTATATCGTGGAGCTGATTGGCCGATGCTTACGTCGCGAGTTTTGTACGAAGCAGTCCATGGAAGCAGACGCTGAACAAAACTTTAGGAGGACTGGGATATGCTGCGGGTATTACTTGGAGAGCCGCCTCGAAAGAACAGCGGTGTGTTGGCTGATGCGATGGAGAATATGGCCACTTTTGCAGCATTGCTGCGCAAGGAAATGAGTGCCCATGAGGATAATGACCATGAATACCGCAAGCTGGAGATTTGGACACGTGGGCTGATTTCCTCTCTGGATGAACTGGAGCAAAGTTGGTTCGCAGCCGCTTTTTACCGGAAATTAGTGATTGCGGGTTATATGGATGATATGACACCGGTGGAACAGGGCGATTATGCACGTTATGTTTATTTTTATAAAGATGGCTTTATCCGGGTTTTCTCTCTTCTGGACAAGCTTGGGACGGTACTGAATCATTTTTATGATCTCAAAACATCCAAATTAAAAACGCACTTTTCTTATTTTACAGTGCTGCGTCAGCTTCAATTATTGAATGTGCATCCTGCATTAGCGGATCAACTGGAAGAGATTAAGAACTCCTACCGCGATCCATTGGAGAATTTACGCAAGCGCAGAAATGCTGAAATTCATTATATGAATTCCGAAATGCAGGATGATTTGTGGCAGCGGCACCAAGGTCTGCATGACAAAATTCAGCTCGAGGATTTGGATAGCCATCTTGAGGATTTAAAACAATCGCTCGAAATGAACTGTAAGACATTAATCGCGGCATTCAGCTACAGCAATGAACAGCTGCGTAAGGAAATAAGCAAGGCAAAGAGCATAAAATCGTAATCGTTCAATATATTTCCTTTTGACAAAAATAGATAAACTCACTATACTTATGCTTGCATTAAAGTATGTACGATTTCAGAAAAAATATAATTTCATAACTTTATCTTATCGAGAGCGGCGGAGGGATAGGCCCGATGAAGCCCGGCAACCGATTTGTATCCAGCGCGGGAAGCGTTGTACAAATGTCATGGTGCTAATTCCTACAATGGCGCAGGTTGCGGTCGTTGGCAGATGAGAAGGCATTGTCTTAATAAACCCACAGAGCCTCTTGCGATCTGCATCGATCGTTAGAGGTTTTTTTGTATAGAATAAGTGAAGTATAAAGGGGGGGCGACGAGAGTTGATTAATCTAAAAGGGATAACAAAGATTTATGGAAAAGGGAGTAATGCGGCAACAGCACTTTCTGGATTGAATCTGTCCATCGAGAAAGGTGAAATATTCGGAGTCATCGGCCACTCTGGAGCCGGGAAAAGTACATTGATCCGTTGCATTAATCTGTTGGAACGTCCGACAGAAGGAGAGGTCTGGGTAGACGGTGTTGAGCTAACCAGTCTTAACCAAGGTCAGCTGCAGGAACAGCGGCGCAAGATTGGGATGATTTTTCAACATTTCAATTTGCTGTCTTCGGCGACCGTATACGATAATATTGCCTTTCCACTGCGCCTTGCAGGTACATCTAGAACAGCTATTGATACAAAAGTCAAAGACCTGCTCGCTCTAGTTGGGCTTGAAGAACATAAAGATAAGTTTCCTTCTCAGTTATCTGGAGGACAAAAGCAGCGGGTCGGCATCGCCCGGGCACTAGCCAGTGACCCTGATGTGCTGCTGTGTGACGAGGCCACTTCTGCGCTCGATCCCCAGACAACGGACTCCATTCTTAAGCTGCTGCTCGATATTAATAAAAGATTCCATTTGACCATTGTGCTGATCACACATGAAATGCATGTAATCCAGAGCATCTGCGACCGTGTCGCGGTCATTCATGGTGGTGGGATTGTTGAGCAAGGCAAAGTTACAGAGGTATTTCTCAAGCCGCAGCATGAGGTTACACGCGATTTCATCCGCAGTGAGACACAGAATGAAGGACCTCTTCGAGTGGCGCTTGATGCTGCTGCCGGGGATAACTCTCAAGCTGTCAAAATTACTTTTTTCGGAGAAAAAACTTACGGCTCGGCACTATCCGATGTCGTGCGTGATACGGGTGTAAGCTTTGCAATCTTACATGGTACCATTTCAACGATTAAAGATGTGCCTTATGGACAGATGATTGTGCGGTTCGAAGGGCCAGCTGAGGCGATTGCTGTAACGATCTCCAGGCTAATTGCTCAAGGCCTTGATGTGGAGGTGATTTCGTAATGAATTTTGCAGATCTAAATTGGCAAGAAATGATGGATGCTACGGTTGCTACTATAAAAATGATATTTTTTTCCGGATTGTTCACAATTATTCTTGGTTTACCACTCGGAATTCTATTGTATTTATGGGGGAAATCGAATAGTATAGTAATCAGAGTAACTTACTCGGTCTTATCATTACTTGTAAATATTCTACGTTCCGTACCCTTTATCATTTTGATGGTGGCTCTAATTCCTTTCAGCAAAGCCGTTGTTGGAACCTCCATTGGTGTACTCGGTACGATTCCACCTCTGGTGATTGGTGCAGCTCCGTTTTTTGCCCGCTTGGTAGAGACGTCGTTAAGAGAGGTAGACCGCGGAGTCATCGAAGCCGCACAAGGTATGGGAGCATCGACGAACCAAATCGTTATGCGTGTTCTTTTGCCAGAAGCTCGTCCAGGTCTGCTCGCTGGAGTTACGATCACACTGGTTACACTGGTCTCCTATACAGCAATGGCTGGAATGGTTGGGGGCGGCGGATTAGGTGACTTGGCGATTCGTTACGGCTACCACCGCTATGAGACGGAGATTATGATTGTTTCTATAGTATTTATTGTCGTACTGGTGCAATTGCTACAAATGGCCGGTGACCGACTCGTAAAACATTACACACGGAAATAAGGTACATCCATATATATCCTTATTCAATACAAAATATAGATTAGAGGGGGATTTACAATGAAAAAAGTACTACTTACATTTTTTAGCCTGACACTGGTTGCGGTGCTTGCGGCTTGCGGTAACAACAATGCATCTAATAATGCTGGGAGCTCGGCTGCTACAACAGCACCAAACGCAGAAGCAACAAGTGAACCTACTAAAGATCCAGTGAAATTGGTTATTGGTGCCTCACCTGTTCCTCATGCTGAAATTTTGAAGGCTATTGCTCCATTGCTTGAAAAAGATGGAATTACACTTGAAATCAAAGAATTCACTGACTATATTCAACCTAACGTGCAGCTTGATGAGAAGGAGTTAGACGCTAACTTTTTCCAACACCAACCGTATCTGGATGACCAAAACAAAAATAATAAAACCGACCTGGTCTCTGTTGCATCCGTTCACGTTGAACCTTTTGGAGCTTATTCCAAAAAAATCAAATCAATCGATGAGTTGGCTGATGGTGCAAAAGTTGCCATTCCGAACGATGCTACTAACGGTGGCCGTGCACTAATCCTACTTGCAAAAAATGGTCTGATTACCTTGAAAGATGATACAAACATTGCTGCAACAAAAGCAGATATCACTGAAAACAAGAAAAATCTCGACATCATTGAGTTGGAAGCTGCTATGCTCCCACGTCAACTGGATGAGGTAGACCTTGCTTTGATCAACACGAACTTTGCACTAGACGCTGGTCTTGTGCCAACTAAAGATGCATTGTTCATCGAGGGTGTAGATTCCCCTTATGCTAACATTTTGGTAACCCGTCAAGACAATAAAGATTCCGAAGCCATCAAAAAGCTGGTTGCTGCCCTGAATTCTCCAGAAGCTAAAGCTTTCATTGAAGAAAAGTACGAAGGTGCGATCATTCCAGCGTTTTAAGGAATGAAGCTAAATTCGTCTATAGTCATAACAAGAACCCGCAGCCAAGTTGGCTTGCGGGTTTTATGTTCTAAGGTTGTGAGAGAATGTTAAATCCTCTATAATAAGAAAATCCCGATCTCCTATACAGGAGAATCGGGAGGGTTATTGAACGGGATTTAGAATACTTGAACTACTTCTTCAACGCCTTCTACTTCTTCAAGGAGGGCGCGTTCAATCCCGGCTTTCAAGGTGATCGTGGAGCTTGGGCAGCTGCCGCAGGCACCCATAAGTTTCAACTTAACGATGCCGTCTTCCACATCGACCAGTTCTACGTCACCGCCATCGCGCTGCAGGAACGGACGAAGCTTATCCAGCACTTCTAGTACTTCATCATACATTTCGGTGCTTTGTGCATTCTCACTCATTTCTCAATCACTCCTTTCGTAAGTTCATTATAGTACAAAAAGTTAAAAAATAAAATGGTTAGGCGGAATAGGGAGATCATCATGAGACCAATTATTGAATTTTGTTCCAGTAACATGGGTCACGGAACAGACAAGCTAATGCATAAGCTGGAGGAAAATCCAGATTATGATGTCATTGAATACGGATGTCTGAACAATTGTGGAGAGTGTTATTTAATGCCTTTCGCCATGGTTGAAGGTGACATTATTGCAGCAGACACTGTTGCAGAGCTAGAAGAGAAAATTGAGGCCAAGATCAAAGAGCTTGAGGCTTGGTTTAATATAGATCTTGACTAAATTTCTCGAGAAAAAAAGAGGGAGCACTCCATAATCTAAATTATGGAGTGCTCCCTCTTTTTGGAACCTTACTTGAACAAAATCCACCAATTTGATCGATTAGGCAACATATTGGAGAGTGCAGGGGCTACCGTGAAGGTGCCACCGGACTCAGGCGACCTTATATTGAGTGTTTTCCTACATTTGGATTGCTATCGGACCCCATAGTCACTATTCACCTGAAAAACAGCATAAATGAACCTCATTATAAGCAATAACTTCACTGGAGTCCGAAACTCTCCTTCAAAGGCTGAAAATTTGCGAATAAGGTCATCTGAGTCCGAAGGGTATACGCACCAATAACGTAAGGAAGCTACTCTCGTGTTTATCTGAGAGTAGCTTCCTTTAATAATTATGAACCATCATAGGCTTATCCTAAAGTGCGTTTCGACATCCAGAGCACTCCGCTCTTGAGGATGCGGGGAACCCGTCCTTTGACGGAGCGTTGTCCCATAAGTCCGAATCCTGCTTTTTTTCCTAGTGACCCTAAAGTACCCTTCAGGCGAATAGGATGAAGCTTGGGAGTCTCACTGCGCCAGGTCGCTTGGATAACCTGAGCTACCTGCTCACCCTGTGCTCCAGCGGCTTGTGCGCTTGGTGCGAATGGCAGACTGGCACAGTCGCCAATCACATATACCTCCGGATAATCCGGTATACGATAATACTCATCCAGCATAATCCGTCCACCGCGGTCCTTCGACACATTCAAATCTTGAACTACTTTTACAGGTTGAATCCCTGCGGTCCATACTGTCACATCTGAAAGGATTTCCTCGGTACCGTTAAAAATCGAATCCTTCTCTACATGAGATACAGAGATTCGTCCCAGCGTTTGCACCTGATGGTGATGAAACCATTCCTCTACGTACTGTGACAGCTTTGCCGGAAAGGCAGACAAAACACGTTCACCGCGATCCAGAATAGCGATGTTAAGGTCTGGACGGCTTTCCCGAAGCTCTGCGGCTAATTCAACACCGCTCAATCCTCCACCTACGATGTTTATCGTTCCGTAAGGCTTCACATCATTTAAACGGCGGTAGGTTTCCCGAGTACCAGCAAAGGTCTGGATGCTGCAGGTATATTGATCAGCACCAGGGATGTTGTGGTAATTGTCGGTACATCCAAGAGCAATGGCTAGGAGATCATAAGATACAATCTCACCGGACTCCATACTGACTATTTTGCTCTCCAAATCAATGGAACTCACTTCACCGTACCGGACAGTAAGCCGGGGGTGAACCGGAAAATGAATGCGCAGGTGATAATCAGTTACGGTACCTGCGGCGAGCGCATAATATTCCGTTTTGATTCCTTGATAAGGCATTCGGTCAATTAAGATAATTTCAACATCATGAGGAAGATGATTATTGAGTAATTCTTGAATTAAGGCTAGGCCGCCGTAGCCACCGCCAAGAACGAGTATTGTTCTCATGCTGACCGAACTTCCTTTCCAATATGGGATAACAAATCTCAGGTAGTCTTCTTATTCGTATACCTTAACTTCATTATAGAAAGTGTCACGTTCGACAGGAATTCGTCCAGCACCTTTCACTAGCCAGATCAATTCGTCGCGAGTCAGACCTTCCGGTGTTAAGGCGCCAGCCGCGTGGCTGATACGTTCTTTTAGAATTGTGCCATGCACATCTGATGCACCGAAGTTCAGCGCGACTTGAGTAAGCTGAGGGCCAATGTTAATGAAGTACGCTTTGATGTGATCGAAATTGTCCAACATCAATCTGCTGATCGCAATGGTCTTCAGATCCTCATAAGCAGAGTTGCGGCGCATGATGCCAGCGTTTTTATTCTTAGGCTGCATGGACAATGGAATGAATACCATAAAGCCATTGGTTTCGTCCTGCAAATCACGGATTTGCATCATATGGCGGATACGGTCTTCATGAGATTCAATGGAGCCGTACAGCATAGTGGTATGGGTCTTCATCCCAAGCTGATGTGCTGTCCGATGGACTTCCAGATATTCTTCCACATTAGCTTTGTCTACACGCATTTTTTTACGATATTGGTCGGATAATATCTCTGCGCCACCACCGGTGAGTGTTTTAAGTCCAGCAGCACGCAATTGTTCCAGTACCTCACGAATACTCAAACCGCTAATACGGGTGAAAAAATCAATTTCAGCCGCAGTGTAGGCTTTTAAGGTAACCTCAGGGAAACGTTCGTTCAAAGCTTTTAAAGAATCCACATAATATTGGAAGGGAACCTTGTCGTTATGGCCACCAACAATGTGGAATTCGCGTACGCCTGGGTGGATATGCTGTTCGACATATTGCACCATTTCCTGACCGGATAGGGTATAGGCTCCCTCTTCTCCATCATCTTTGCGGAAATTGCAGAATGCACAGTGCGATTCGCAAACATTGGTGAAATATAGACTCATGTTTTCGATAAAATATACCCGGTTGTGATTCTTGGCGATATTGACTTCATTCGCTAGCTGGCCAATGGTAAGTAAATCGTTGCTTTGATATAAATAAACGCCATCTTCCAAATTCAATCTTTCGCCGCTGCGAACCTTATCAATAATGTTCGCCATTCGGGCATCCGTGTGGGGGGTAAAAAGAGTAGACATATTATGATTTCCTCCTGAAAGTTTACGAGCAGATTGCTCGAAGATAAATTCCAGACGTACCCAAGTGGTAGCTGTTCATTCTAAAAAAGAAAGAGGCGAGCTTGCCTCCGTGACAAATTTCCGAATTTTTACTTAGAGTGCCTTCCCTATTATAAACCTACTCTCCTAAGGGTATCAACAGCTTGATATTGATGGTGTTTTTTGCTGTGAAGGGTTATGCCTAAGACAGTTGTGACTTGAGGGTAACGGAATAGTCGGTTATACTGAATTTATCAAGCATAAACGTCATTGGCATCCTTATAAAGTTGATAAGCGTTTAAGCGAGAAATATAAGACATAAAGAATAGGTGCAACACTTATACTATCTTATATTTTTATGAAATAACTTTTGGCCGGAAGGTCCCTTAAACATAAGTTTCCGCTTATGAAGGGAGACGAATTTGTAGGAGGATGAGATCATGATTAATATTAGTGAAAAGGCAGCAGAACAATTAAAGGCGATGCTTGCTGAACAAGAAGTACCGAACATGTTCCTCCGTATTGGAGTAACGCCCGGCGGTTGCAGTGGATTCTCGTACGCTATGGGCTTTGATGATAATGAAACCGATCAGGACGTATATATGGACATTCAAGACATGAAAGTGGTTGTGGAGAAGGAGAACCTTCGTTACCTGGACGGTCTCGAAATCGACTTTGAAGAATCCGGCATGACGGGTGGTTTCACCATTAATAACCCGAACGCTACTGCAACCTGTGGCTGTGGCTCAAGCTTCCGTACAGCTACGGATGCAGGAAAACCGAACGAAGAGCCTTGCTAATCACAGCAATCACGGCTCCAAGCCCCGTGTTGGATTCTAACAACACAGGCTTGGAGTTTTTTTTATTCTCAATGACAAAAATCATCACAAGGAGTTCGGAAATGGAAATGGAAATCAGAAAATTAAAAGCTGGTGAACAGCCTCCATTAGAATTACTTCTATTAGCAGATCCTTCGGAGAGCTTAGTTAACGGATATTTACAAAGAGGGTTATGTTGTGTGGCTGAGGTGGATAACAGCATCATCGGAGTCTACGTTGTGCTGCAGACAAGACCGGAGACTGTAGAGATTGTTAATATCGCCGTCGACGAAAATAAACACGGGCAAGGTATAGGAAAACAGCTGCTGAACCATGCGATTCAGAATGCCAAGCTGCTTGGAGCAAAAACCATTGAAATTGGCACAGGTAATTCGAGTGTTGGACAATTGGCACTTTATCAGAAATGTGGATTCAGAATCACCGGCATTGATAGAGATTTTTTTATTAGGCATTACAGTGAAGAAATCTTTGAAAATGGGATTCAAGTCATAGATATGATACGCCTGTCGCTGGATTTATGAGTAATAGGGGAGTTTCTCAGAAGCCATTTAATGACCGCTGGGGTAGCTCTTTATTCTTTTACATAGGAAGCAAACGATAAATCGCTAACCATGTATCACGAACGATATATCGCTAACCATGTATCGCAAGCCATGTATCGGACACAGATGACCATAAATGCCACATTTTCCCATATTTGTGGTGCCGACGGACCGCATTGCCGCTATTGCTATGAAAATCAGTAAATATGAAACTCTTTCTAAGCGATAGTGTCACTGGAGTCCGAAACCACGCCTCAAAGGTTGAAAATCTGCAAATAACGTCATCTGGGTCCGAAATGCTCATGGTTAACGACACTGTTGAAGCAGATAGCTATTGTTTAAAAACACAGAGCAGCGATTCTCCACATAACTGGAGAATCGCTGCTCTGTGTTTTTTTTGCGAGGGTCGGACCGTCTGTGCATAGAAGTAAGCTGTTTATAGGCAGTCCCCTGCGTACATTAGGCTGGAATAATAAACTTGTAATTAATCATAAATACGATGAGCGCTGCAGCTCCAAGGGAGAAGGCGATACAGCCCGTACCCAGTGCTCTGCGTTTGTCTTTAATAAATTTAAAGCCAATGGCGCAGATCAGTATAGTCGTTCCAGCCAATACAATGGACATCCCAAGCATAGCTACCCAATATAAAACCTCAAAAAACTGTGCCATTCTGAGCCCTCCCCGCGCTGTGCTTTTTAGTGATTCTGTTAGTACTCACTATAATAGTAGAAATTGAAAATGTAACCGCTATTAATAATACAACGATTTTGAAGATTATTCTAGTTATAGTGAACTCATCCATTAAGATATTGATGTCGAATTTATTGAGAACTGAATCTACAAAATCCGCGGTTGTACCCTGTCGCTGTCGACTGATGCTGTGCTAAACACTAAGCCCTTTTTGCTAAGAGCGGCATCTTACACGGACAATCATACAAGAGGGCGAGACCTTCTCTGAGTAATGTATAGGGTAGGCTGGATTGTGAAGGGAGGGAAAGGACGATGGCAGGAAGACAATTGGCCAGTAAGTGGCTGAAGACAGAAGCGTTGCTGACCGACGCTCGGGTTGCACCCTATATCCCAATGACGAGGGGGTACAGGGCAGAAACGCTCCTGGCAATGCTTCGTAGATATGGAAATGTTGTCATTAAACCTATTGTGGGTGGCGGAGGTTACGGTGTAATCAAAGTTTTTCGGGATAGTCGCGGTTATGGATTCACCTATATGGACAGAACTCGAATTTACAAGGATTTTGGAACCATGAGACGTGCGCTTAATACTGTGAAGGCAAGACGCAGATATTTGATTCAACAAGGGATTTCCCTTGCAAGAATCGGTGGACGGCCTATTGATTATCGGGTCAAAGTAGTTAAGAATGGTGAGGTTTGGGAATTTCGCTCCATGGTAGGGAGATTGGCTCGGCCAGGTCTGTTCGTAACCAATCTTTGTAAAGGGGGAACGATGCTATCATGTCGTGAAGGACTTCGTAGATCGTTGCCGCGGATTAAAGCTTCAGCGAAGAAAGCAGAAATGCGGAGACTAACCCATGTATGTATCGGAATTATGGAACGGCATTTTCCGGGAATAGGTGAGCTGGGCTTTGATTATGCTGTAGATTATTCGGGGAAAATATGGATTTTGGAGGTTAATACAAGACCTCAATAAATTAACAATTATTTTAAGAATTGACGATAATAGAGTAGTAAGATAAAATTGCGTTTAGTTGCGTTCTTTTGGGGTAAATAACATTGTAATTTATTTACAATAAAAATATATTTTTAGCTGTATACAAGTGGTTCAATCCTGTGTATAACTATTATCCCCATAGTCCACTGTGTAGCTAGTACCTTTATAACGCTTACACACATTTTATACACAGGATTTCCACATGTACTTGTGGATAACGCGAACGCTTGTTCGAAAAATGATAGTTTGATATGATAGATTCAGATCCAAATAAAGGAAAGGTAGATGAAGTTTATGGTTGAATTGTCGGATGAGATGCTGCTTGACTCTTACCATAGAGCAATAGAGCTGCAACTAGAGCATGATTTCATCGCTCTTCTACTCGTTGAAATTCGCAAACGAAACTTACACTCTCCAGTACATGCGGTTCTTCATTAAAAAGCGCAAAGGATAACTTTGTAGCAGGCTACATATATAAAACCGCGAGGCACAAACAAACATAAAAGGGTATCCTCACAGGCTGTTATTAACAGGTCTGTAAGAATACCCTTTTTTATTGTGTTAATAGATTTAGAGTTTCATATTACTGCTGTGACCCGGTGATAGCTTCGCTTCTGGATCAATGTACACCTTAGCATTATTCACAGCCGTTGGAGCTTCGCCAAATCCTACAGCAATCAGCTTCAGCTTACCAGGATAAGTTGTGATATCGCCGGCAGCAAAAATGCCTGGAATGCTTGTTTCCATACGCGAGTCAACAACAATGGAGTTCCCCTCAATATCAATACCCCATTCGGCAATAGGACCTAGGGAAGAGATGAATCCGAAGTTAACAATAACGCTGTCCACTTCAATTTCTTGAGTTTCTTTGGTCTTGATATTTGACAATGTAACCTTGGTAATGAACTCATCACCATGCAGCTCTGTAATTTCAGTAGGGGTAACTACGTTAACCTTGGAAGCCATCAGGTTCTCAACGCTATGTTCATGCGCACGGAATTTATCCCGGCGGTGAATCAGGGTTACCTGTTCAGCGATGGGTTCCAGCATGAGCGCCCAGTCAACTGCAGAGTCACCGCCACCGCTGATCAGAACTTTTTTATCTTTAAAGGCATTTAGATCATTTACAAAATAATGGAGGTTTGCTTTTTCAAAACGTCCAGCGTTGGGTAATTCCAAACGACGAGGTTCAAATGCACCTACACCAGCTGTAATGATGATCGCCTTACTGTGGTATTCGGCTACATCGGTTGTAACCACAAAATGACGTTCGTCCCGTTTTTGAACAGAAATCACTTTCTCCTCCAGCCGGATATTGGATTGGAACATATCCATTTGCCGAGACAGGTTGTCGACCAATTCTTGTGCTGTTATTTTTGGAAAACCTGCCACATCATAAATGTATTTTTCTGGATAAAGGGCAGCAAGTTGTCCCCCCAATTGGGGCATACTTTCAATAAGGGTTACTGATGCCTGACGCATTCCGCCGTAAAATGCGGCAAACATGCCAGCTGGCCCGCCACCTATGATTAAAAGGTCGCTCATAGGAACGCTGGATTGCTCTTGGGTCACGGGATATTACACCTCCGAGTTGATATATTCATTTTGCCATACTTGTGTACCTACTTATTATAATCATTGTGACACATACCTGCAAAGAAAGACTTTAGAAGTCAATAAAAGTGTGACGTTTTTTAGTATTTTAATGTTTGATTAATGCTACACTAAGGTTTACAATGGATATGGTCAATTTAGAAATGCTTCAAGTTTGATTGGAATTTCTTCTAAATATAAGTGTATAAATTCACAAAAAGGACCGTACATTGTTTCAATAAAAAATACAAAGACAGATTTACCTCTTGGAAGGAGCCGGAACATGAGTAGTATTCCCAAAATCGTTATCTTAGGCGCGGGCTATGGGGGTATTTTGACCGCACAGCGCTTGCAGAAGGCTTTGAATTATAATGAAGCGGATGTCACGCTTGTAAACCGTCACGAGTACCACTATTTTACTACCCATCTACATATGCCTGCGGCGGGTACGGACAGTATTGAACACACTCGGGTGTCCATTTCGAAACTAATCGATGAATTCAAGATCGACCTCGTGAAGTCATCTGTTCAGGAAATTCGTACTCAGCAGAAAAAGATTATTTTGGAGGATGGTACCCTATCGTACGATTATCTTGTCATTGCTTTAGGTGGAGAGCCTGAAACATTTGGTATTCCTGGACTTGATAAATACGCACTGACAATCCGGAGCATCAATTCCGTTCGTTTAATTCGCGAGCATATTGAATATCAATTCGCTAAGTACAAGAACGAGAACAATGCTCAGGAGCATATTAATTTTGTTGTCGGTGGTGCCGGCTTTAGCGGTATCGAATTTGTAGCTGAATTAGCTGACCGTATCCCTGGACTGTGTAAAGAATATGACGTTGATCCAAGTATGGTTAATATATATAACGTAGAGGCTGCTCCGACAGCACTGCCTGGTTTTGCTCCTGAGCTTGTCGAGTATGCGATGGACTTGCTCACCAAAAAGGGAGTTACCTTCAAGATGGGTGTTGCGATCAAGGAGTGTCTGCCAAACGGGGTAATTCTGGCATCAGGCGAAGAAATCAAAGCCTCCACAATTATTTGGACAGGCGGAATCCGTGGCAATCGTCTTATTGAGGCTGCCGGATTTGAAGCTATGCGTGGGCGCGTGAAGGTAGATGAATATCTACGTGCACCGGGCCAAGAGAATATCTTCATTATTGGTGATGGCTCCCTTATGATTAATCCGGAAGGACGCCCTTACCCGCCAACCGCTCAAATTGCTATGCAGCAGGGTGAATGCTGTGCGCATAATTTGGTGGCGGCAATCCGCAATCAACAGCCGAAGAAATTCGCATTCAGCAATAAAGGAACCGTAGCTTCCCTAGGCAAAGGCCAAGGAATCGCTGTAGTAGGCAGCAAAACTTACAAGGGCTGGACTGCAGCTCAGTTGAAAAAAGTTGTAGATATGCGCTACTTGTTCATTATCGGCGGAATTCCGCTGGTTCTGAAAAAAGGAAGATTCTTATAAGATGCGCCATTGCAGCGTACAGGTACGCGGACTGCTGACTCGTGAAGAATTGGACCGTTATAACGGACTGATAGAGGTTGGATCTTATCTGGAGGATCAGAACCAGTATGATCTGGCTTATATCGTTCAGAAGGAAATTGATCTGCTCATTCTCCCTGGTATCGAACGCCTGAAGGATAAAGGGCGCGCTCGGGATCGGGCCACGGCTGAATATCTGGAAAGTTTACGTGAAGATGATGAGGATAACGAAGACGAGGATCCAGGAACTTCGGTGTCTTAATCTAATAATATGGCAGTTAAAAAGGGTGTGTCTCCATGCGAACTGGAGACACACCCTTTTTTTGTTGTTACAGCTTGAGCATTTCTTCAAAAGATTCTTCAGTCAGCAGATTGCCGACATAAAAAGGTCCGAATTCGCCGTAGCGGGCACTTACTTCGTCAAAACGCATTTCGTATACCAGCTTTTTGAATTGCAGTGCATCTTCAGCGAACAGAGTCACGCCCCATTCCCAGTCATCAAAACCGACGGAGCCGGTAATAATTTGCTTCACTTTACCTGCATATGAACGTCCAATTAACCCGTGTGAAGCCATGAGCTCCCGGCGTTTGTCCATATCAAGCATGTACCAGTTATCGGCAAGCTCGCGTTTTTTGTTCATAGGATAGAAACAGATGTGTTTCGCTTGCGGTAAAATAGGCTTTAGACGTGCGGCAACATGCGGATTCTGCATAGGGTCGCTGCCGTCGCTGCCACTGCCACCAGCAGCGTAGTTGCTTAATTCAACAATACTTACATATGAATAAGCTTTGGTTGTATATTGAGCAAAAGCGATTTTGTTAAAGGCGGTCTCAAGTTGGTTCAAAGCTTCTAGGTTTTCGCGCAAAAACATCATTACAAAATCGGCCTTTTGGCCCACTATGGAGTATACTGCGGTGCTGCCTTCTTTAGCTTCCTCAACAGGGCTCCATTCCTGCATAAAAGCATGTAGTTCTTCCAGGGCAACGGCACGTTCTTCATCATCTGCTGCCGTCCAAGCGGTCCAGTTCAGAGAGCGGAAGTCATGCAGTGCATACCAGCCTTCCAGTGTCAAAGCGGCTTCGATCATGATCTCACTCCTTAAAAGTTTTACGAAGCATAAGCCTCGTTGAAATAACATCGCGTAAAACTTGCTTCGAAAGCAAACGCTTAGTTTTACGAAGCATAAGCCTCGCCCAAAATAACATCGCGTAAAACTCGCAATTGAAGCATAAACTTAGTCTTACGAAGCATCTGCTTCATAGGCTATGTATGATCTGATTAATCTACTTGCATTGTATCGCAATCAAGCCGCCAAGAGCAAACGGAGGCATCCTCTAAGTGTGCGAATTAGTGCGTGAATTTGAATAAAGTTCATTGCTTCGTGACATTTTTTCTAGTAAACTTACTACTAGCTTGTAAAAGATGTGCGCTTCTTTATAGAAAGGGGTGGAGACGGTAAGATGGGATTTATTCCAGTGTTTATCCTAGCCGTTTTATTCTTTGTGATGATGTTTGGTATCGGCTTTATTCTTAACATGCTAATGAAGACAACCTGGTTTCCCGCTTATCTATTCGTACTTATTATTCTACCCGTCGTAATCTATTCTATTTGGGATAGAAACGCGATGTCGCTCTGGGAGCATCTCTCCAGTTTCCACTTTGTTGATTATCTTACAGGTGTCGCTGGTCTTGCAGGTGCTATACTTAGTGGATGGACCATTCAAAAGCTGCGCTTTGGCGGTTACAAGATGTTTTAAAGATTTGAAAGAGCCTATGTTATGAATCAGTCTTATATTTCTGCGAGAAACGGGATACCTTCCTCTTTAGAGGACGGCGAAGCCGTTTCTTCTTGTTTAATAGAGGTAGATATTCGTAAGAAGAAGTTGATTATATTGCGAAAAGAGTCGAAATTGGGATTTTATTTACATTTTCGCTATGTTAATTTGTGATAGAATAGAATCCTGTATGAATTCGTGTAAACAAGGGGGTATCCGTAGATGCGGATGAGTAACTTACATCATTTCACCGAACATCATCGGTACTGCGTTTCCCGCGAATTTGGTCTTAGTGTTATAGATGGACGTATGCTTAGCTCTGTATATCAACCTATGGTAGGAGCCTTTGCAATCAGTTTCTATCGCTTGCTGGTTGAACATGTGCCAGCAGATAGCATTGGCTATTCTGGAGTGGAGCAACAGCGCAGGCTATTTATGACTTTGGGTGTTGAACCCAATGAGAAAGGCCGCAAATATTTAATTGATCAGGCTTCCCGGTTAGAAGCAGTGGGTCTGTTGCAGACCTGTCGAATCTATGTGCCGGAAACAGATGATTATTTATATGAATATGAGCTAATGCCGCCGCTATCGCCAGCCGACTTTTTTGCCACTCAGCATTTAACCTTGCTGTTACGTGATAAAATTGGCAAATTTGCTGTGCTGTCCTTACGGGAACAGTTCTGGAATCGCGAGCCGGAAGAGTGGAGTCGCAGATCTATAGGCAAAGAGAATATTTCCGTGCCTTTTTATGATATTTTTCAACTTAATACACATGTCATTGATTATGAGCTGGAGCAAGCTTTGGCAGAGGTAGCCTCTGTTCGACAGCCCGGCACGCTTGAATCCGGAGAGCAGGCAATCGGATATAGTGACATTATTTTGCGTTTTCCACGGGAGTCTGTGAATCGGGCTCATGTAGAAAAACTGCGCTTTGACCATACTCAAATGGGTGTAATTAACTATGTTGCTCATAAATACGAACTGAGTCCGCAGGATTTATGTCGTTTGCTGGATGAGGATGGAGTGTTCTCACCGGAGGGCGAGGTCATGCTGGATGCGTTGCAATATAAAGCGAGCCAACATTTCAGGCAAGATATGAAACGACAGGAAAAACGTGAAATTGCAGCTGCGAAAGTTGTTTCTATCCGGTCCAGTGCGACCGAAGAGAATGATGATTCTATAGCACCACCAGAGCAATCTGTTGAGATGGAGTTTTATGTAGAAGTACCGCCACAATTTTTGTCCAAGTGTGACATTCACCAATATAATATGATGCTGCGGAACGAACCTTATACAAGACTGCTACAAACCTTTTTCCCGGGTGCAGTACCCAGCCATCTGATGGATATGTTCGAGAAAATAGATCTGAACTATAAGCTGAGCGGTGAAGTAATTAATGTACTCATTCATTATTTAATGACTATGGTAGCCTCGGGTGGAGAACAGCGGATGAACCGCAATTTTGTAGAGGCTATCGCCTCCAATATGCTGGTTAAACAAGTGAACACCTACGAGAAGGCTGTAAGATATATTAGAGATCAGTCCAAAGTGAAGGGCAAGGGGACAACGGCTAATACGGCTGGAGGAACACGATCACGTTCTTATGCCAAAAATACAGGCCGATCCAATAAACCGGAAATTCCGATTGTGCTGGATGATGGAAGTGCCGGAACAGTATCGGAAGAGGAATTCGCGGCGATGATGAAGAAAGCGGCAGAAATTAAAGCCAGTAAGAAAAAAGGCGTATCGCAAACGCCTTAATGAAAGAGAGGTGGAACAATGGAGTCAATGGGCGATGTACTTCGTTCGATCAACAATCCAACTCTACAGCAGCGTCAACGCGATCTTGAACAGGGGTTATTCAATCATCCACTTGTGAAGGCATTACAGTCCGAACATCCTGAACTGGACGAATCACGACTGCGGCTTCATATGAGTCGCCTGTATCAATATGTAGAGGAAAGCCGAAACTGTGCGAACTGCCCAGGACTAGAGAAGTGTCCAAATGATTTTCCTGGCCATTATAGTAAACTAACGGTAGAAACTGTGAATGGTTCAGTGGATCTATATGAACGCAAGACGGCATGCCGGCTTAAAGTGGCACAAGATAATCAGGATAACATCCGCAAACGTATTCGTAGCTTTTATGTGGACGAGCGTGTACTTAACGGCGGTTATGATGAGATAGATATTATGGGCAAAGACCCGCGCCGGGTCTCGGCTGTGAATAAAATATTTGATTATATCACGAATGTTAAAGAGGAAGGCCTGACTTCACGCGGCATTTATTTACATGGCTCTTTCGGAACAGGCAAAACTTTTTTGATGTGTTATTTACTGCATGAGCTTGCTGTTGCTGGATATACCGGAGTGATCGTATACATGCCAGACTTTATAGAGGACTTGAAATCGATCATGATGGATGGCCAGAAGATGAAGGAAACTGTTGATACGATGAAAAACTGCGATTTACTTATTTTTGATGACATTGGTGCGGAAAATTTGAATCCTTGGGCTCGTGATCATGTACTTGGGGCGATCTTGAATTATCGGATGAACCGCAAACCAACCTTCTACACCTCGAATTATCCGTTGGATGGCTTGGAGAAACATCTTAGCTTTACGAGCAAAGATGGTGAAGAGGTCTATAAAGGCCAACGACTAATGGATCGCATTGCTCCTTTTGTGGATGTTCTTCCACTGCATGGGGAAAATCAACGAGGGGCCAATAGATAAGCCTGGAATATTCATAATGTAAAATTCAAAAGAGCAGTGATCCCCCTTTTATTGGAGGATCGCTGCTCTTCGTTTTTTTAGTTATTCGAACTCAAACGCCGCTTTCTCCCTGCTACGAAGCAGGATCGCCTTAAGTCCTGATTGTTTTTCACTTGTTCAAACACACTTTCGGGTTGCAGCATCTGGCGGGCATACTGAATCTGATCGATAATTAGGGAAAGTCTCCCTAAAAATGAACTGATTCGTCAGCGAAAATAGATATTCTCCCGATTATTAGGGAGGAATTCCCTGATTCCGTTGATTTATAGCAAATATCGGCTATAATCAGGGAGGTTTTCCCTCATTATTCTCAAAAAAAGAAGCTGCCCCATAAGTAGCATTCACTACTTTTGAGACAGCTTCTTTTTATTGTGCGATGATTCCTTTACTCCGAGAGAATAAACTTAAGGATGACCATTCCGAAAAAGACAACCGTCATAAACGTGGTCATTCCGAAAAATCCGGTCATTAAATCCCCAAGATCATTGCGGGGTTCTTCGTTGATATGTTCTCGTGGGTCCCGTACTTGCGCGTTAACATCCATAGTTTCTGCCTCCTTACAGGGACAAAGCCCTGTATTATTAGATGCAAATTGACATTTGTTTATGAAATAAGTCATTGACAATTAATGCGCTTTCTTTAAGTATACCGAAATGCTGGGGAGGTTGTAAAGAAAAGAGTACGCAAAAAAAATACATTGAAGGCAATATAATTGCGAGTGATATTTCACATATCCCATAAAGATATGTTATACTTGTAATGTGTCGGTAAGTGGTAATTTGGTTATCATATTACATGAAACAATTTATTAACTCATATTTCGGAGCAGCTTCCATGAACTAAGCTTTGGCTTAAGATGTGCGTAATGCTTCGCAAAACTTAAAGGAGGAACAATATCATGGCTATCGTGAACGTGTCTGACCAATCCTTCAGTAACGAAGTGGAAGGTCAAGGTACTGTAGTAGTAGACTTCTGGGCTCCTTGGTGTGGTCCTTGTAAAATGCTCGCTCCAATCTTGGATGAATTGTCCACAGAGCTCGGAGACGATGTGAAAATTGCAAAATTGAATGTGGATGAGAATCCGGAAACGGCTTCCCGTTTTGGTGTTATGAGTATCCCAACTCTGATCTTCTTCAAAGATGGTCAACCGGTAGATAAAGTTGTGGGACTGAACTCCAAAGAATCCCTGAAAAATATCGTAGCAAAACATCAATAATTGATAGATGCTACTGTTCGGGCCTCGGCCCTGCCACTCAGCGCCTTCGGTTCATTCCGGAGGCGTTTTGTGTGCTGAATGCCAACTAATCATGGGTCCAATTTAGCTGGAGGGGATCATTTTGGACAATATCCGCAATAAACTGGCACTACTACCCGATCTGCCTGGCTGCTATCTGATGAAGAATCAGGAAGGCACTATTATTTATGTGGGCAAAGCGAAGGTACTTAAGAATCGGGTGCGGTCTTATTTTACAGGCAGTCATAATGGTAAAACGCAGCGGCTTGTCGCTAATATTGCTGATTTCGAATATATCGTTACGTCCAGTAACATGGAAGCGCTCATTCTAGAGTGTAATCTGATTAAGAAACATATGCCGCGTTATAATGTGCTTTTGAAAGACGACAAGACGTTTCCTTATATAAAAATAACGAATGAAACTCACCCGCGCCTTGAGGTTACACGCCGGGTGATTAAAGATAAAGCAAAATATTTTGGCCCTTATCCTAATGCTTATGCTGCTCAGCAGACAAAAAAGCTCCTAGATCGTATGTACCCGCTTCGTAAATGCGGCGTGATGCCAAAGGAGGTCTGTCTTTACTATCACATGGGCCAGTGTTTGGCACCGTGTGAGAAGGAGGTTCAGAAATCCGAGTATGAGCAGATTACGCAGGACATCGCTGCTTTTCTAGGCGGAGGTCATGAGGCGGTCAAAAAGGATTTACAGCAAAAAATGCAGGAAGCTGCTGAGGAATTATATTTTGAGCGGGCGAAGGAACTGCGGGATCAGATTATCCATATCGATGCATTAATGGAGAAGCAGAAGATCAACACTACAGATACTAAGGACCGGGATGTATTTGGTTATGCTGTAGACAAGGGATGGATGTGTGTACAGATTCTGTACATGAGACAAGGGAAGATGATTCAGCGCCATTCCTCCGTGTTCCCGTTCTATGGTGAAGCCTACAGTGACTTTATGTCTTATGTGACGCAGTATTATAGTGATAATCCCGCTTTGCCGCAGGAGATCCTGCTGCCGGATGTGCTCGATGAGGAGTCTCTGGCTAATAAAGAGACTAAACCCGAGATCGCCATAGCTGCTCCAGCAGAAGCGGATTTACAACAGGGTGAAGATACTCCTGAATCGGCTGAAGAGGCTGAGGCACGTGCGACGGCGGCGGAGGAAGCTGCGGCAGCAGGGATCGTGGATGCCGCTGGCGGCGCCTCCATTCTGCAGGAGTGGCTGGGCATTAAGGTGCTTGTGCCACAACGCGGTCTTAAGAAGCAGATGGTTGGCATGGCTTGTCAAAATGCAAGAGTGGCTATCGACGAGAAATTCCGGCTGATTGAACGGGATGAAGAGCGTACCTCTGGAGCAGCGATCAGCTTAGGCGAGAGCTTGGGGCTTGAACGCTTGAGCCGTATTGAGGCGTTCGATAACTCGAACATTCAGGGGACTAATCCGGTCTCAGCGATGGTTGTCTTCATTGATGGCAAGCCTGCACGAAAAGAGTACCGTAAATATAAGGTTCGTACGGTGGTGGGTGCGGATGATTATGGAACGATGCGCGAGGTCATTCGGCGGCGATATGAGCGGGTATTGAAGGAGAATCTTCCGATACCGGATCTTATCGTGGTCGATGGAGGGAAAGGGCAAATCTCCTCTGCTATTGATATTCTGGAGAATGAGCTGGGATTATTCATTCCGGTCTGCGGCCTTGTTAAGGATGATAAGCATAAGACGGCTCAGCTTTTGGTTGGAGATCCGCCAGAGCCTGTCGCGCTAGCCCGGGACAGTCAGGAATTTTACCTTTTGCAGCGGATTCAGGATGAGGTCCATAGGTTCGCGATCACCTTCCACCGTGAACAGCGCGGGAAGTCCATGGTTACCTCCAAGCTGGACTCTATACCTGGTATAGGTGAGAAGCGCCGTAAAGCGCTGCTAAAGCATTTCGGATCGCTTAAGAAAATTAAAGAAGCCTCCGTGGATGATTTCCGTACACTTTCTATTGGAGAAAAGCTGGCAAAACAAATTCTTGATGCGCTCAAGGATGAAGAGCCAACCTCATAGCAATGGTGACAAAAGAAAAAGGGTATCAAAGCAGCGACTAAAACGGCTTTGATGCCCTTTTTTAATTTCATTACGTCTTCACATTAGTTTAAATCAAAGAAGAAGGCTCCACCGGCTTAGGCTTCTGTGGTGGATTAAATCGATAGACGATGTAAGCGACTATGAACGGCATAATAATCGCGAAGATACCCGCTCCTACATTTACGCTCTCCTTCATAAAGATCAGCGTAGCGCCCATCAGGATGCTGTCAAACACGACGTGGCTGAACATGACAGCAATAAACCCGTAACGAAGGAAAATATAGCTGAACAGCAGCCCGATTACAGTCAGCTCAATGGGACGGGAGCTGATGGGATAGATCGGATATAACGTATGGCCAAACGCCCAAACCAGCGTGGTGATCAAGCAAGCGATAAAAGTGTTCCGGAACACCTTTTTCAGCATAGGAATTCCGAAAAAGCGATAAATGGCTTCCTCAGATAAACCAGCGAGCCATGCGACGATAGGCAGAAGCCAAGCATATCTCATGTTATAAGGAGATTGGGTGGCGTCTGTAGTAGACCAATTGTGCAAGGTAAACGATAATATGATGAACATAACCGTCTGCACCCCTAGCAGAACGAAAGCCCAGATGTATCCAGCCCGGATACTGTCCAACACATATTGTCCGTAGCCGGGCTCTTTGGCGCGGGGCCAAGGGTTCATGCCTTCCTCTTTTCGCCATAGGCCATTGCCGCCCACTAAAGAGAAGTAGAGCAAGGAGGACATCAGCAGGCTGTACAAAGCATAAATGATAAACATAATGACAGAGGTAATCTGTGCTTCTAGCCCTTCGCCCGTTGATTCAGGCAGCATATTATAGGTGCTGATCATCATGATTACAAAATAGGCTGAGCTTAGGAATACTCCACGTTTAAAGGAAGTATGCTCTCTTCTAAGAATACTGTAGACGAGTGCCAGAATTCCTAAAATCAGTGTGGGTATACCGTAACCGAATAATGTTAGCTTTTCCGCTAAAGAGGTCTGTCCTTGTACGTAGGAGGTATGCCAAGCCGGTGCAGTGAATCCGGCATTAAAGCTGGATACCTGCTCTCCACTGAAATCAAAATAATAGTGCAATAAGGATTCGCCGACCTGAACAGTACTATCCGTATACACTAGCCCATGGCTTCCTGTATTCGATTCAATTTGTAGCTTGGCAGGATTTACTTCCCATTCCTGAAGCCAAGGACGAGCAAGATTCTCCTTCTGCGCTAGAGTGAGGTCAGCTCCCTTGTCCTCTTTTGCACCAACGGAAGCGATGCCTGACCCCTCTTCGGAGGTAACTTTTGCAGCCTTTGAGAAAGCGACAATCTTACCGTTATACATATTGAGGTCAACGATGATTTGCGGCTCTTGCTCCGCTGAAGGAGTAAGCGTTGCCCGAAAGACATCAAAAGGATATTTTTGATCCAATTTTTTCTTGGTGTAGTCCTCCACAAGCTTCTCGCGAGACATATAGCCATAAAAGGAAGAGTCCGTCTGGTAAAGTACATTCCATTGATCGTTTGGTGCTTCGGTGTAGTTGAGCTTTTGTTCTGCAAATAATATGGCTTGGTCACGGGCTTCTGCCTTGCTAATGACGGTGGTATCTTCACCTGTAGGGCTACTAAGCAGTGAAGGGGAAATCTGAAACATAATAAATAGAATAAGACCGATAATGCCCGAGATGATGAGCCTCTTGGAGAGGGCACGTTGCTGTAAGGGCTGGCCGACGGGATTCATGTAACGCCTCCTTGTTATGTACTGACAATGTTATGTTCCATTATAGTATTAGTGCCTGGTTGGTTACAAAAAACATTATATGTTCTTTTTATGGGTAATAGAGATAGTATAGAATAGTCATGTGAATTTATACCATGAATTTTATCGTGTTCATTTCTGCACGAATGATGAGAATCGGTGTAATTGCAGGGAAAACACGGAAAAGTGATGAGAAAAGGCACTCCTTTTGATGCAGTCTCTTTAAACCGCATTTTTTCATGTGAATGAGCATTAATTGTGTCTTTGTGAATTCACTAAATAACGTATATAATTTGTATGCAATTGTATAGTAGCCGAATTTCTGGTGAAAACGGGGGAACCATAAGAAGTGATGAAAAGTGGAGTGTACACGATAAATGGCACTTTCATCAGGGGTGAATTTCGTTCTGGGAACGAATAGGGCAGCCTGCACAGTCCGAATCCGACAGCTAACCTCGTAGGCTAATTTACTGCAGGAACCAAGTCAGCATTGGTTTTCCAGTGCTTTTTTTGTTGGAATTTTTGATAAGAAGGTGAGCAAAGTGGCTTCACAGTTTCGCAGGATTTCTGAATTTAAGTTTCTGAAGCTCTCGCCGCCGCAGATACTGGTGCTTGGTTTTGCATCGATCATTCTGATAGGGGCCCTGCTGCTTATGCTGCCCATCTCAAGCACAAGCGGGAATTCCGTGGAATTTATTGATGCATTATTTACTTCAACGTCGGCAACCTGTGTTACAGGGCTTGTTGTGCTGGATACCGGAACTTCGTTCACCATTTTTGGGAAAACCGTAATTATGATTCTGATCCAGATCGGCGGCTTAGGTTTTATGACCATGGCCACTCTATTTTCACTGGTGTTAAAGCGTAAAATATCTTTGCGGGACAGGCTAATCCTACAGGAAGCCATGAATCAAGGCTCTATGGAAGGAATTGTGCGACTGATCCGGAGAGTCCTCATATATTCTCTTGTCATAGAAGGCTGTGCCGCTGTGCTGCTGTCTATTCGCTGGGCTTTTGATATGCCGTTGGGAAAAGCGATTTATTATGGCATATTTCATGCGGTGTCTATGTTTAATAATGCGGGGTTCGATATTTTTGGGGATTTTCGCAGTTTAACTGATTATGTATATGATCCGCTTGTGAATATTATTGTGATGTTTCTGATTGTCTCCGGCGGGATTGGTTTTATTGTAATGTCAGATCTGGTGGAGTTTCGGGTAACCCGCAGGCTGTCTCTACATAGTAAAGTTGTCCTGTCCACCAGTACAGGGCTGATTCTGATCGGAGCTTTGGTTATTTTTATATTTGAGTTTACTAACACTCGTACCCTGGGTTCACTGAATTTCGGCGGTAAAATATTATCGGCCTTCTTTCAATCCGTGTCTCCCCGTACGGCTGGCGCGAACACAGTAGATATTGCTGGACTTCGGCAGGCTACACAATTTTTTATAGTGATTCTTATGTTTATTGGTGCTTCTCCGGGCTCAACGGGCGGGGGGATTAAGACAACAACCTTTACGATGATGATTGGTGCTGTAATTGCTATGCTGCGTGGACGGGAAGATGTTGTGTTGTTCCGTTATCGGCTGGCTCAGGAGCGCATCTACAAGGCATTAACGATCACGCTGCTGGCTTTGTTGTTAATCGCCTCTGTGTCGATGATACTCTCCACAACTGAAGACAGTAATTTCTTGGCAATCTTGTTTGAGACGACCTCCGCCTTTGCTACGGTAGGACTGACTATGGGGCTAACTCCGGAACTGTCAGCGATCGGTAAGATTCTACTCTGTCTGACGATGTTTGCAGGTCGGCTAGGTCCACTAACCTTAGCGTATGCACTCGGTCCCAAACAGGGTAAACCACTGTATAAGTATCCGGAAGGTAAAATAATTATTGGATAGGAGTTAATTAGAAATGAAAGCACAGCAATTTGTAGTAATCGGCTTAGGTCGCTTCGGTTCAAGCCTGGCGCTTGAGCTGATGGAAATGGGCTACGAGGTGCTCGGCATTGACCACCATGAAGAACGCGTGGAGGAAATGAGCGATCAGCTGACGCATACGGTAGTAGCAGATGCTACAGATGAGGGAATTATGCGCTCGCTTGGTGTACGGAACTTTGATTGTGGGATTGTTGCGATTGGTGACAATATGGAGAGAAGCATTCTGGCGGCCATTTTGTTGAAGGAGATTGGAGTCAAGCAAGTGGTGGCTAAGGCAATCTCTATCCTTCATGGCCGCGCACTGTCGCGGCTGGGGGTTGATCGGGTTATTTTTCCGGAGCGGGATATGGGGATTCGTGTGGCACATCAGCTGGTGACGCCCAATTTGCTGGATTATATTGAACTGTCCAAGGATTATAAAATTGTCGAGCTGACCGTACCGTCCTGCATGAACGGCAGAAGCTTGTCTGATTTAAATACAAGAGCTAAATATGGCTGCAGTATTGTTGCCCTAAATAGGGAAAGCGGAATAATCGTCGCTCCAACTGCCCATGATTATTTAAGTGAAGGCGATGTTATGGTACTCATTGGTCCTAATGAAAGTATTGACCGTTTTGAGAGTGAAGTTGTGAACCAAGAATCATAGGAAAAGAAGCTGACTCAAAAGTAGTGAATTCTACTTGGGGGCAGCTTCTTTTTTATGGAGTAAAGAGTAGGAAACGTATTGGATTTTAATATGCCATATGACTATGGACCATGCGTAGTGTTCTATAATGTTGGTTTGGTCGGTGCGCGACTTGCTAGGTGTGGTTATCGTACGGCTTGCAATTAGATGATTTGTGGTATCTGTGACGGTGAAATATGTGTGGCGTAAAGCGATATGTGTTCTTTGTTTGTGCGATGTACAGAGTGGGTTTTAAACTAGTTGGGGAAAAACTCCCTGAAAATAGCCACTATTCGCTCTAAATGAACGACATTAGGGAATTCCTCCCTAATAAACAGAGGGATTCCTTTATTAGTTACTGAATCGGCCGAAAATTAGGGAAGTTTTCCCTAATTTTAAGTCTGCTGAACAGAAATCTCTGAACTTCAGGGAGAAATTCCCTAATTACGCTATAAGTGCTTCACTTATTGCCTCATTTGGAGATCACTAGGTGCGCCCCCTGATTCATTTGGTCCGGCTTTACTGCTCACGTTCTGTCAGAAACATCTCTTCGGTAACTTGCACCAGACTGCGAGCCGCCGTGCTCATGCTTCCATCGTCACGGTAGATCAGGCAGGTGGTCCGTTGAGTCTGTTCCAGCTCCTTGATATGTAAGGACACCAGCCCGCCGCCGTTCAGCAGCTCTGGACGCAGATAAGACTTTGGCAGCAACGCAGCCGCTTTGACAGTCGGAAGCAGCCGTACGATGGCTTCGAAGGAGTCAATCTCCATGCGCACATCGGGATCAATCCCGCAGCGCTGGAATAGATCGTCCGTCAGACGCCGGTACCAGGTCCCCTTTGAGAAGAGAATCATAGGCAGCCGGGATAGATTATCCATGGTTAGCTTGGAAGATAAATTTAAAGGATGCTGCTCTGAGACGACTAGTCGCAGTTGATCCTCAAATAGAGAAATGCAGCGCAACCCGGGTTCTTGAATAGAGGAAGCGATCAGACCTACATCTGATTTTCCCTCACTAACTGAGGATACGATCTCATGCGTTCGGCCTGTGATCAGCTTCAGCTCTGCGGTCGGATATTTGTCCATATAAGCGTTTACCAGCGGCGGAAGCGTGGTCTGCAGGGAGGTAAGACTAGCCCCCAAGGTGACAAGCCTTGGCTCCCCCTCTTTGAATTTGGAAAGAGCCTCCAGAAACTTCGAACGCTGCTGCCGTTGTTCAAGCGCATAGGAATAAGTGAGACGCCCAACCTCGGTTAACTCCAGTCGTTTGCCATAACGATTAAACAGTGCGACCCCCAGACGTTCCTCGAGTTTAGAAATTTTGCGAGACAAGGCGGGCTGGGATAGATTGAGCTGGCGTGAGGCCCGGTTTAAGCTGGAATGTTCCACAACTGCTGCAAAAACATCTAAATCGTCAAACATAATTGAGTTCCTCTCCTAATGCGATGTACGATCAGTAGTGATGAAATTCATAGCCGTAAGAGTAACTGTTCTTATTACATAAGGAAAATCAGGTTATGTCGGAAAATGTTGTTTTGCTAAATGAGAATTATTATCATATAAAATCTATTCTTATGCGTTTATTGTATAACGTTTAATAATTAGATTGCAATTCCCTTATAAGCGAAAAAAGAGTAACATGAAAAGTGACACAAGATATTCACATTTTGTGAAAAATAAAACTAAGTCCGGTAAACTCTAGGATAACGGTAAATTAAGGAATTATGTCATTGGATTGTCAACGTTATCCTGTGTCAAATGTAGTTCCGGCGGTGAATACCCATTAATGAAAACGCTGTTTTAATCGGAAAGGGGTTACTTTGTATGAAAGGATTTTATTCCAGAAAGATTCATTCCTTGCTAGGCGTTATCCCACTTGGAGCCTTCTTCATTGAGCACATGATGACGAATTTTGCGGCTGTAGAGGGTGGCGCTTCCGGTTTCACTGACAGCGTGTTATGGCTGAACAGCCTGCCGCTCGTCTTCTTCCTGGAATTGTTCGGTATATGGCTTCCTCTGCTGTACCATGGGGTATACGGACTTTATATTGCGTATCAATCCAAGCCGAACTTGAACCGTTTCAACATTGAAAGAAACTGGCGTTATACCCTGCAACGGATTACAGGTATTGTTACCTTCATCTTTATCGTCTGGCACTTGTTCCAAACACGGGTTCAGGTGGCGGTGGGTAATGTGGAGCACGAAGAATTAGGCGGTCTGATGCATGATATCGTGACTCAGCCACTTCTGCTGACACTGTATATTATCGGTATCGTTGCTGCATGCTTCCACTTCTCGAACGGTCTCTGGTCTTTCTTGATCAGCTGGGGAATTACCGTAGGTCCACGTGCACAGCGGGTATCTTCTTACCTCTGTCTTGGCATATTTGTATTAGTAACTTTCATGTTCCTGATTTCGCTGGTTACTTTCCGTGACAGTGAATTTCAAACCGCAGCAACCATTGCCCAGTCCATAAAGACCTTCATTTAATTTAAGAATCCTTTCTGATATTTTCGATAAAAGGAGTGAACTATCATGGCAACATCCGATATCATTATCGTGGGCGGCGGCCTGGCCGGCCTGATGGCTACCATCAAGGCAGCGGAAGCCGGTGCGCATGTCCATTTATTCTCATTAGTTCCTGTAAAAAGATCACACTCCGTATGTGCGCAAGGCGGCATCAATGGCGCTGTAAATACCAAAGGTGAGGGCGACTCCCCTTGGGAGCATTTTGACGACACCGTCTATGGCGGTGACTTTTTGGCGAATCAGCCGCCGGTTAAGGCGATGTGTGAAGCTGCGCCTGGTATCATTCACCTTATGGACCGGATGGGCGTTATGTTCAACCGCACACCGGAAGGTCTGCTCGACTTCCGTCGTTTCGGCGGAACGAAGCGGCACCGTACAGCTTTTGCCGGCGCGACTACAGGCCAACAGCTGCTGTACGCGTTGGATGAGCAGGTGCGCCGCTGGGAAGCTGAAGGTCTCGTAACTAAACGCGAGAACTGGGAGTTCCTTTCAGCTATCATCGACGACGAAGGTGTATGCCGCGGCATCAGTGCCCAGAATCTTAAGACGATGGAGATTGAGACTTTTCCTGCGGATGCTGTTATTTTAGCAAGCGGCGGGCCGGGTATTATTTTTGGCAAAACAACGAACTCCGTAATTAATACAGGGACAGCCGCAAGTGCGGTATACCAACAGGGCGTACATTATGCCAACGGAGAATTTATCCAGATTCACCCAACGGCTATTCCGGGAGATGACAAGCTCCGCCTGATGTCGGAATCGGCACGTGGCGAGGGCGGCCGTATCTGGACTTATAAAGACGGGAAGCCGTGGTATTTCCTCGAAGAAAAATATCCGTCCTACGGTAACTTGGTGCCGCGCGATATTGCTACACGTGAAATTTTTAATGTGTGTGTGGATCAAGGGCTGGGCATTAATGGCGAGAACATGGTGTATTTGGACCTCTCTCACAAGGATCCGAAAGAGCTGGACGTGAAGCTTGGCGGGATTATTGAAATTTACGAAAAATTCATGGGGGATGATCCCCGTAAAATACCAATGAAGATCTTCCCGGCTGTGCACTATTCTATGGGCGGCATGTGGGTTGATTACAATCAAATGACGAACGTTCCGGGTCTTTTTGCAGCCGGAGAATGTGAATATCAATATCACGGAGCGAACCGTCTAGGCGCCAACTCTCTGGTATCTGCTATTTACGGCGGTATGGTCGCAGGACCAAAGGCTGTTGAATACATTAAAGGCCTGAAGAAATCATCGCAGGATATCTCTTCTTCCGTATTCGATAGCTTCCACAAAAAGCAAACGGACAAATATGAGTCTCTATTGGCAATGTCAGGGACAGAGAATGCTTATGTGATCCACAAGGAACTGGGCGAATGGATGACCGCTAATATGACCGTGGTGCGGCACAATCCGAAGCTGGAAGCGACCATTGGCAAAATCAAAGAGCTTAAGGAGCGTTATCGCAAGATCAATATGAATGATGCATCGCGCTGGAATAACCAAGGTGTGGCCTTCACTCGCCAGCTCTGGAATATGCTGGAGCTGTCCGAAGCGATGACACTTGGAGCGCTTATGCGCAATGAGAGCCGTGGTGCACATTACAAACCGGAATTCCCGAATCGTAATGATGAGGAGTTCCTGAAGACCACAAAAGCAGCCTGGACTGCAGAGGGTCCACAAATCTCCTACGACGAAGTGGATGTCTCGCTGATTCCTCCACGGGTACGCGATTATTCGAAGGATTAATGCTTTCCAGTAACAGAATAGCTTGCGAGGCAAGCTTCATGAAATAAAATCAGGCAATTTTAGGAGGGAACCATTATGGCGGAAACAGCTGCAGCTCCCAAAAACGTAAAGTTTATCATCACCCGCCAGGACGATCCACAAAGTTCATCGTATGTCGAGGAATTTGAACTTCCTTATCGTCCAGGTATGAATGTGATCAGTGCTTTGATGGAAATTCAGCGTAACCCTGTGAATGCCAAAGGTGACAGCACAGTTCCCGTATGCTGGGATTCCAACTGTTTAGAAGAAGTGTGCGGAGCTTGCTCCATGGTGATTAATGGCAAACCCCGCCAAGCCTGCGCTGCACTTATAGACAATCTGGAGCAGCCTGTACGCATTGAGCCTATGAAGACATTTCCGGTGGTGCGTGACTTAGTCATTGACCGTACCCGGATGTTCAATGCGCTAAAACGGGTGAAAGCATGGATACCGATTGACGGTACGTACGATCTTGGACCGGGATCGCGGATGCCGGAGAAAAAACGGCAGTGGGCCTATGAATTATCCAAATGTATGACCTGTGGCGTATGTTTGGAGGCTTGCCCGAATGTCAACGAAAAGACGGATTTCATCGGACCGGCAGCCATTTCTCAAGTACGTCTGTTCAATGCTCATCCTACAGGTGAAATGAACGCTGACGAAAGATTGGATGCTCTGATGGAGGATGGCGGGATCGATGGCTGTGGTAACTCACAGAACTGTGTACGCGCTTGTCCAAAGGGGATACCTCTTACGACATCCATTGCAGAAATTAACAAGCAAACAACGAAGCATATGTTCAAACGTTGGTTAGGTGTGTAATTAATAGTACCGCCAAATGTTTATCTATTGAGCTATCCTCAAAGTGGATTCCATTCGCTGGGGGTAGCTTTTTTTATGTTGTTATGACTCTCTTATCTGCTTGTGGCGGGAAAGTCTTGCAGGGCTGGAGCAGGTTCAGAACATTGACCAATTTATGCTATAATATCCATTGTTAACGTAATGTTAGCTGTGGAACAAGGAGGAATAATCGTGATTTGTCGGGAGCAAGATGGAGCAATTGTAATGGTTAAGCAGCATGATCACGGGAAACTTGCCGGAGAGCTGGCCATTGGGTTCAAAGAGCAGCATGTGCCAACTGAAGGACGCCGGGAAGAGGTACTGTGGGCAGTAGCACAGCATGATAGGGGCTGGATTGATCTGGATGAGACCCCTTTCTGGAATGATGCGGAGCAAGCACCCTACACCTTTATTGATTTTCCTGTAGTGCCTAAGTTGACCTTTTATAAGCGTGGATTAGATGAGATCGAGGAACACACACCGTACGGAGCGTTGCTGTGCAGCTTGCATTTTGAGCGGCTTATTAAGATTGCGGGACTCGATTATCCAGAACTAACGTTATATCAAGAACATGAAGAGGAACGCAGAGCACGTATCCATCGGGAACTTGAAGCTACCAAGCCTATTGGGGAAGATGAGCTGTATTATGATGCCCGCCTTTTAGAATTCTGCGATGATCTGTCCTTGTATTTGGCCTTAAATGAGCCAGGGTGTCCGAAATCAGAGGAGCATCCATGGTGGCGTGAAGGGTTCTCAGGTACTGAAGATTTCAGTTTTACGTCAGGTCGTGTTATCACAGCGGAGTGGCAGGATAAGTCAACGTTAATGCTTGAACCGTTTCCTTTTGAAAAAACGCTGGAAGTAGCATTTATGCTGAGACGAGTTGAAAAATCAGAAATCGCAAAAAAAGGGATTGCACGCGCTTACAGCGAAACTCCGGAGAAAGAATGCCGGATTGTTCTAACTGCCCGAAATAATATATAAGTTATTATTTGGACCATCTGTTTTTCGGGGAAAAGGTAAAGAAAGGAGAATCTCCCTATGAAGATACAATCGTCTGGGGCTTCTCCCAATAAGAATGGCGATAAGATCCACAAGGACACCTCTAAGGGGCGTTCTGGTGGCGAGTCAACAATTACCCGCCGGCAGTTCCTGACTCGGGGTGCGGCTGCTGTAATCGGCGCAGGATTGCTTACAAGCGGATATGCATGGCAGGGGGAGCCGAACTGGATTGAGGTCACTAAGCTGGACTTGCGCTTTAAGGAGCTTCCTTCCGCTTTTTCAGGGATGAAGCTTGTTCATTTCAGTGATACGCATCTCGGATTTAATAAGGATGCCAGGGATCTCGCCCGGCTCGCTAAACATATAAGTAAAGCTGAACCGGATCTTATTTGCTTCACGGGTGACATTGTGGACAGCAATCCTGAGGATCTTGTTGAAGCCGTACCGGTGCTGGCAGCGTTAAGTGCGCCATTGGGTAAATTTGCGATATTAGGCAATCATGATTACAAGAATACCCAGCTTGTTACCGAGCTGCTGGAGTCTGCGGGCTTCCGGGTGCTAAGGAATAAATCCTACCTTCTAAAAAGAGGCGGGGCAGTCATGGCGGTTACGGGTCTGGATGATCTGTTACACGGTAAGCCCGACCCAGCGAAAGCAATTGCTGGTGTTCCTGAAGGAACCTTTAACGTTCTTTTGATGCATGAGCCGGATTATGCGGATACCGCACAGGCCTATTCATTTGATCTACAGCTTTCCGGGCACAGTCATGGCGGACAAATTCGCCTGCCCTTTATAGGTGCGCCATTTACACCTTATGGATCTCTAAAATACATAAATGGATTGTATTATACAGAAGACAAAGCCATGCCTGTGTATGTGAATAGAGGGTTTGGAGAGACATACATGCCTTTTCGGTTATTGTGTAGGCCAGAATTAACGGTTCTGACGCTGCATCGGTCCATGAGCTGATTAGGCTGGAATTTTAGCTGCACGGAAGGGGAGAGAAGATGAGCACCTATGGAGCAGTGTTGTTAGAGACACAACATGGTTTAGCGGTAGATCTGAGGCTGATCATGCCTGAGGATGTTTTAGCTTTGCGGCAGCTGCTCTCCCATCCAGATGTGCAGCGCCATATTCTAGTACGCTCCGGCCCTGGATCAGCATCTGCCCAGGTGGAGAAGCTGGTGAACCGGATGTTATTTGCCTTCGATCCTTGTGCGCTGCATGCCGGGATTTATTTAAAGGGGCAGCAGCGGTTGATCGGTATAGTGGCTTTGCAGAATTGGAACCGCCGTGAGGGCACAGCTACCTTAGGATATATGCTGGACCCGGCATGGTGGGGACATGGGCTGGCGACGGAGGCCGTGGGTTTGTTTTTGAACTATAGTGTTCATACCCTTGGGATAACAAGGATCGAAGGACGCTGCACAGGAGATAATATTAGATCGGAACGTGTGATGCTCAAGAACGGTATGAAGCTGGAGCGGGTGATGCCCAAAGTCGGCTCCTTGGACGATGTAATGAAAGTATTCACATTGTTACACAAATGAAATAATGCCGTTATCAAACTCTAACAGTGTGCGGTTAAACTAAGTACATGACCCCCTTTTAAAAATATACTGCTTTGGGACCCGATGATTCGGGTCCATTTTTTTTGTTTGAAAAGAGTAGCGTAAGTGATTGGCAGTACCGAATCCGATCGTTTATGATTAACATACTATGGAGTGGAATGACCAAGGAGGCGTAACATTTTGAATGAAGTGGTACAAACATTAAAAAATCATCGTTCTTTCCGGCAATATTCAAACCAGCCTGTGGAGCCAGAGAAGCTACAAACAATGATTGAATCGGCTCAAGCCGCACCGTCATGGGTTCATGGACAGCAGGTATCGATAATCGCCATCAAAGATCCTGCGCGTAAGCAGCAGCTTTCAGTTTTGTGCGGAAATCAGAAGCATGTAGCGGCAGCACCGGTTTTTTTGGTGTTTTGCATGGATTTTTATAGAGCTAAAGTAGCTAGTGAGCTGGAAGGCAAGTCTTTTGAAGCCGTAAAAGATGTGGATGCACTTTTGGTTGGAGCTACAGATGTGGGAATCTCATTGTCTAACGCGATTGCAGCGGCGGAATCCATGGGACTGGGCATCATTCCTATTGGAGGTGTACGCCGCAACACAGCGGGTGTGATTGAACTGCTGAAGCTGCCGGAGTACGTATTCCCTGTCGTCGGTCTCTGCGTGGGATACCCAGCGGAGGAGGTTTCTCAGAAGCCGCGGCTGCCGCTGGAAGCTATATTTCATGAGGAGCAATACAATCCGGATGTACAAGGCCTCCTGGAGGCATATAATCAAACCCACCGTGAATTCTTGCAGCAGCAGGGGATGACGGAGAGAGATTGGACCAGTACGATTGCTCATTTTTATGAGATCAACCCGGAATATGGAGATGCGAAAAGTACGCTGAAACAACAAGGTTTTAGCTGTGATAATCTGTAAATAAACAAAAAAATGCACCAAGCTGAGATTGGTTTAACGGAGGGTGAACCCTGCCCCTAAACCAATAACACTTGGTGCATTATTTAATTTCTCGCTTTAACGCTTACCGTCCTTATAGGGACGTTGAAGGATTTTATGCTTGATTACAGAGAAACTTTGACTTTTTGGCGCTGCTTGTAATAAACCCAGTGTGTAAAGCCTATTGCTTTGAGCTGTGCAGCTACCGTATCCCGATCCTCGGCGACCCGGGAAGGCTTATGTGCATCCGAACCGAAACTAACCTCTACGCCAAAATGTAGTGCCCGCTCCAGAATATCTTCAGAGGGATACCAGCCGCCGACCAGCTTAGTTCCGCCTGAGGTATTGATTTCGATGGCCACGCCACATTCACTAATTACACGCAGACAATCGTCAATCGGCTGAGGTGCAGGAATTTCGGAAAAAGCAGGATAATTCCCCTTCATCGCATCAATATGCCCGAGTATTTGGAACATACCACTGCGTGCGGAATCAGCAATCAACCGGTAATATTCAGACTTCACGCGGATCTTCTCATTTTTGCTAAGGTTTTTCCAGCGCCCTTTGTTAAAAATGCTGATACCACCAACACTATGTACCGATCCAATCACATAATCAAAAGGGTAGGCGGATAATGTCTTGCGGTATATCTCAGCATGTTCGGGGAAGTAATCTGATTCGATGCCTAACAGGACGTCGATAACGCCTTCGTACTCTTTTTTGAGGGAGAGAACATCATCTACATAATTAGCAAATTCGGATTTAGCCATTGCGATTTTGGGAAAAGCCTGATCGGATGGATCTCCGAAATAGGGAGTATGATCGGAAATACCTATAACGCCCAATCCAGCGGCAATCCCAGCTTCGATATAATCTCTAATCGTTCCGTCAGCATGGCCACAGCGGAAATGATGGGTGTGTAAATCAAATTTCATCAAGAACATCTCCTTTAAACAAGGTTATGCAATCAGCTCAGAAGTAATCGGTTCCACTTTGTGGGTGGGATTTATTCAGACCCGATAAATTGGGTTTCTGGCATGCCTTTAAGATCGCTTAGAAACTGCCTCATAGCAGAGTTTACGTATTTTCCTGATTTCGTGATCACACCAACAGGATGCGTGACCTCCAGCTCAATAATTGGCACAATTTTGAGAGTGCCGGCCCGAACTTCAGCGGTAACTGACTGCTTGGAAATAATGGCGGCGCCCAAATCGAGCTCGACCATCCGTTTCACTTCCTCGCTGCTGGTCAGCTCCATAATGACCTGAGGTTGAATGCCATGTTTGTTCAGAACCTCATCCGCAAATTTACGGCCCACTGTGTCTGGTGAGAGCAGAATCAGCGGGGTTTTGCTTAAGGCTTCTATCCCAGCGGTCTTCACTTGAGCGAGAGGGTGTCTGGGAGAGACCACCAGTTCGAAGGTATCATAATACAAAATGGAAGTAGACATGCCCGGGCTACGTCCAATTAAATAACCGATGCCGACATCAACAATGCCGTTTTCGACATGCTGATAAATTTGTGATGAGGACATAGAGGAAATTGATGTTTTGATATGGGGGAACTGGTCTTTAAAATAAGATAGAATACGCGGTAAAATTTGAATAGCGATTGAGGTAGTTGTGCCTAAAACTATATGACCTTGGGGATTTTCATCAAGATCTGCAAGCCGTTCCTTAAGTTCCTCGACAATCCTCACTATTTGTTCCGCATGCTCCAGAAAGACAGTCCCTCTATCCGTTAATGTAACAGGCTGGTTTCGGTCAACCAGCTGAGTCTTGAACTCTTCTTCAAGGCTCTTAATCTGTGCTGAAACCGCTGGTTGGGTCAGATTAAGCAGTTCTCCGGCCTTGCGAAAGCTCATCGTTTTGGAAATTGTTATTAGTGTCTCCAGCTGGCTGATGTTCATGGAATACCTCCTTTGGACCATCGAATTGGATGTGTAATTGCGTTAATATCTTACGTTCCACGTTGGCATTTGTTTAAATTATAGGAGATAATACCCGGCAGAGCAATGTTGCTGCGTAAACTATCTTGGGTTTGAATTCGACATATGCATTAATTTTTGCTGAATTGTGCCGATATATAAAGTATAATATATCCATATTGCTTGGGACTTTTGGTATATGACCAAAGCACGATAAAGGGGGAGACTAGACATTCATGAAAGCAGAAGTAATTAATCCGTTTCTAGAGTCTGCACGGACTGTTATAGAACAAGTAATTCAGGTCTCGCCTTCTACGGGGAGTTTAGGCATTAAAGAAATTGAACTGATCGATAATCATATATGGATTCAAGTAGGGATGACAGGCCAACTGAGCGGAAATATTATATTTGGTATCGCGGAGCAGGTAGCCTTGCGAATGGTATCGATTATGATGGGTGGCTTTGTGATCACCGAGATGGATGAGATGGGTCAAAGTGCGATTTCAGAGCTGAGCAATATGATCAGTGGGAATGCCAGTACCATTCTATATAATCAAGGTGTTTCGGTGGATATAAGTCCTCCTCAGATTATGAAGATGGAAAGCATGTCTTTTATGCCTCGTAAAGCGCTTAGTATTCCGTTGTTGATGGATGGGGTTGGAGAGATGGATATTCAGGTGATGATCTCTTAGGCAAGAGTTAGGAGCTGAAATACTTTTCATGGTACTCAAAGATAAGGTTGTTGTGATTACAGGAGCGTCCAGCGGCATTGGTGCATTAACGGCACAGATGCTTAGTAAAAAGGGGGCAATCCCTGTCCTGGTAGCACGTTCCGAAGCGAAGCTGAAAGAAACAGCGGCCGGTATCCCGGGCGTTTTTGGACTGTACACCTGTGACGTAACAGATGCTGAGGGTGTTCAGAAGACCTTCGCACAAATTTTGGAGGCATACGGCAGAATTGATATTTTGCTAAATAACGCAGGGTACGGCAAATTTGCTGCTTTTACGGAGATGGAGCCTCATGAATTTGACGATATGATGGATGTTAACTACATGGGGATTGTCCGGTGCACGAAGGCTGTTATTCCACATATGCTGGAGCGGGGAAGCGGCCAGATTGTAAATGTGGCTTCCATGGCAGGGAAGATAGGCACAGCCAAGTCCGTAGCCTATACGGCTACCAAACATGCTGTACTCGGATTCACAAATGCGCTCCGTCAGGAGCTGCGGAAGAGTGGAATTATCGTCTCGGCTGTGAACCCGGGGCCGATTGCCACCGATTTTTTCAAAACGGCTGACCCGTCTGGCAATTATGAGAAGAGTGTAGCCCGGATGATGATGACCCCAGAGCATGTATCTTCCAAGATCGTTAAGGTTATGGAGACCGGCAAAGAAGAGCTCGATCTTCCGGGTCTGGCAGGGTTTGGCATACGGCTTTACGGGCTGTTTCCTCGCCTGGCGGACAAGCTTACTTATAATGCGATGAACAGAAAATAGACCCTGTTGTCAGCTTTATTGGCCTTCCATTTGGTGGAGAGGCCTTTTTGGCATATAATGAAGATATTATCTCAAGCGAAAAGGATGAATTACACTTATGAATAAAGCTTCTTTTGCGGCTATCGGCATTCAGGAAGACCTCATTGCCCGGTTGTCGGAATTCGGCATTAACGCTCCATCCCCGGTACAAGAGCAGACAATACCGCTTCTACTAGAGGGAAGAGATGTTATTGCAGCTTCCCAGACTGGAACGGGTAAGACGCTGGCCTATCTATTGCCGCTGCTTCAAACGATTAATCCGGAGCAGAAGGTGGTCCAAAAGCTGGTGCTCGCTCCTACACAGGAGCTGGCGATGCAAATCTTACGCGAGGCGGAACGTTATGGTGAACAGCGCGGAATCCGAGTTATGGGTCTTATTGGCGGGGCCGCAATCAAACGCCAGATTGACAAGCTGCGTGAGCATCCACAGCTAGTTGTGGGAACACCTGGGCGGATCCGCGAGCTGATTGGACTTCGTAAATTGAAGATGCATGAAGTCAGTACTATTGTTCTGGATGAAGCGGACCAAATGTTCCAGCTTAGCGGAGCCGGCGAAGTCACAAAAATTGTCAGCAGTGCGCTGCGTTCACGCCAGCTTGTTATGCTGTCGGCAACGATCGGACCAGAGACGAAAGCGCTGGCTAATCGTGAAATGAAGAACCCGGCAGAGGTTGGGATTGCTCCAGGTGTAATGACTGCTGAAAGCTTGGAGCATCATTATGTTGTTGCTGAAGAGCGTAACAAAATGGACATGCTGCGCCGGGTGATTCGCCATTACAATCCCGATAAAGCGATTGTGTTCGTGAATGCTACAGATGATATTGCCGAGGTTGAGGCTAAGCTGAATCATCTTGGGCTTACTGCGGCAGCACTTTACGGAGATGCCGATAAGGTAACGCGCAGCAATGTATTAAAAGGTTTCCGGGAAGGAAAATTTCGTGTGCTTGTTGCCAGTGACGTAGCAGCCAGAGGACTGGATATTGAGAATCTTTCTTTGGTAGTTAGCTACGATCCTGCTTTTGATTCTGAACATTATGTACACCGTGCAGGCCGTACCGGACGGATGGGACGCCGCGGCTTATCTGTAACGATTGTTACAGAGCAACAGACCTTTATCATGCGGAAATTCGCCCGCGAATTGGATATTGCGCTTGAGGAGCGGGAGATGGTCGGTGGTAAGGTGCTAGCAGCAGATGAAGCACGCAGCGCTTTGCACAATGGACGGGGACGGAGTAATGAAGGCAGTGGGCAACGCCGTGATGGATCCGCTCCACGCAGCGGCAAGCCGCCTGTTAGCACATCTGGAGCCTCCAATGTTCAGTCGCCATCCGTTGGAGCAGGTACACCGCCTGCCAAAAGAATGGCTACGATTAACACAAGTGAAACAACAAGCGGAGAACAACAACGCGATCCACAGCGCAGCGCGAATCCTTCTGCGGGAGCACGCGGAGATGCGACTCCTGCACGGAGCAAACGCAGCAGCAATGCGGAACGTGAGAAGAACCGTAAAAATAAAGGAGCTCCAAAGTGGTTGAAAGACAAAACTCCGAGAGGTGACGGTCAATGAATAATGCTCCCGTATTGCAAATTACGGGTCTCAGTGGTGGGTACAGCCTGAATAAGCCAGTGCTGCATGATATTGCACTTCAGGTGCAGCCTGGTGAAATGGTTGGATTGATTGGTTTAAACGGAGCAGGAAAAAGTACGACGATGAAGCATATTCTAGGATTGATGTCGCCCCATAAGGGCGATATCACCGTACAGGGCAAGACGCGTGCTGAAGATCCCGTTGGATACAATAATGCGTTGTCTTTTGTACCGGAATCGCCGCTGCTGTATGACGAAATGACGGTTCGTGAGCATGTTGAATTTACTGCCAGAGCTTATGGGGTAGATCAAAAGGATTATGAATCCCGCACCTCGCATCTTGCCAAGCTGTTCCATATGGAGGATAAGATGGACACCCTGTCGACCCATCTATCCAAAGGGATGAAACAGAAGGTTATGATCATGTGCGCTTTCGTTGCACGACCTGCGTTATATGTCATCGATGAGCCTTTTTTAGGATTGGATCCGCTAGGGATCCGCTCCTTGCTTGATTTCATGATGGATCTGAAGAACTCTGGATCGTCGATTCTGTTAAGCTCTCATATTCTTTCCACAATAGAGAATTATTGCGACCGTTTTATTGTATTGCATAAAGGTAAGGTGATTGCACAGGGCACGTTGGCGGAAATAGCGGCAACTGCCGGGCATCAGGGGCTGACTTTGGAGCAGCTGTTCTACGAGCTGGTTCAGGGAGGGAAATAATATGGATTTGAAAGAGCTGCGGCGCACGCGGCGCGGTCGATTCATGGGAAGTATGCTTCCTTATGTGGGATATATCATTCAAAGCGGCGTAGCCATGGTCTTCCTGTTCGTGTTGATCGTCTTCTCTGCTTGGTATACATCGCTGCTACAAAATGTACCAGAAGGCATTCCCATTCGCTGGATTATGTTAGCATTACTGTTGCCTGCGACAGTGCATAGCAGCTTCCGAACCTATTTGCAGACCCCGGATACGATCTTTCTGCTGCCTCAGGGTCACCGCATGAAGGAATATTTTGCACCATCCTGGGTCAGTGGAAACGTGTGGAAGATCATTCGCTTGTTATTTGTACTGATCACCCTTTGGCCGTTGTACATACGTACAGATGATTCTCCCAAGCGACTTTTATTTACAGTGTTGATCCTGATTGCTGTGAAGCTGATCGCGAGCTATGGATTATGGAAAGAGATAGCTATGCTGTCACGTCCGATGGCAGGTGTGTATGCTTTCTTGCGCTGGGCAGTTGGAGGTTTGATTATTGCTGCTTGGTTGTGGCAGCCTGCCGGCCCGAGCCTGATATTTATGGTGTTGTTGGCAGCAGCCTATCTTGCTGCACTGTCTGTGCCCGGACGTCACGCTGTGCCATGGGAAAGACTGATCGCCATGGAAAACAATCAAGGTGCACGTGCGCTGATGGTTCTGGGCTGGTTCGTGGATGTGCCGGGCCGTGAGCAACGAGTGTATTCCCGCCGTTATCTTTCCAAATGGGGCGCTAAGCTGCCTTGGCGCAAGGATACTGCTTATCGGTATCTGCTGACCAAAAGCTTTGCCCGGGGCGATATCTTTGGAATCATTATGCGGATATCGGTGCTGGCTCTGCTGCTGAATTGGTGGAACCGTGATAGTTACTTTGGCACCGGAATTTATTTGTTCTTCCTGTTCATCATTGGTGTTCAATTGTCGGCACTCCGCAAATTGCATAGCGAGTCTTTTTGGCTGACAGTGTATCCTTTTCCTGAAGGCAGTAAGGCGGACAACACAACACAATTTGTATTCCGTGCGCATCTGGTTGTGGCATTGGTTCTTGGATTACCTTTCTTAGCTTCCATAGGTGACCGTCTGATGCCAGTGATCTTTACCTTAGCGGCAGGTATTGTGGTAGTCTTTCTGTTTAAAGGATACTTGTCCCGCAAAGCGGCACGATTAGATGACGATGATTTGTAAAGCAATTTCATAGTCACAATAAAAAGGCTGTCTCACAGTAGAGAAATTCTACGAATGAGAGAGCCTTTTTTTGCTGGAAGCATAATTTGAGCCGGGCAAGTCCTTAAATTTGCAAAAACGGAACAGAGTATTTAAAAAATGCTGTATGTCTTTTACCAGATGGCTCCAGCATAATAAGCCTGTATCTTACAACATGTATACGCTTCCATTCATAGGTGTAGTCATCCGTACCAACAAAACAGTATTGGGGGAGGATTCAGGCGTGAAAAGAAGATTATCAATATTCATGGTGGCGCTTTTACTATCGTCCTTATTCTTGAATGTGCTTGAGGCGGGTATACCACGGGCCGCAGCGGATGCCGCAGGAGTTCCAGTGTATTATGATCCCACAAAAAGTGTGGAGGAGCGCACTGCGGATCTATTATCCCGAATGACGCTGGAAGAGAAGATTGGGCAGATGGTTCAAGCAGAAAGAGCTGCTGTCACACCTGAGGAGGTACAGAAATATGCTCTTGGCTCTGTACTCAGCGGGGGAGGCTCATTCCCTAACGGAAAAGAAAGTGACAGCACTCGCGATAACTGGAGAAGTTTGATTGATAGCTATCAGGATGGTGCATTGTCTACCAGATTAGGCATTCCGCTGCTCTATGGGGTGGATGCGGTGCATGGACATAACAATGTCAAAGGCGCGACGCTTTTTCCGCATAATATTGGTCTAGGGGCTGCTAATGATCCGGCATTGACTGAGCTTATTGGTGCAGCTGCTGCTAAGGAAGTATCCGCAACAGGAGCGAACTGGACATTTGCCCCAACGATAGCCTCCCCTCATAATGCAAGATGGGGTAGAACCTATGAAGGTTTTAGTGATAATCAGGATATTTCAGCAGAACTAGGTGCGGCTTATGTGTTTGGTCTGCAAGGACGGACTGCTGCTGCATTGGCAGGGACAGATACAATCACGGCAACTGCAAAACATTATCTAGGTGAAGGTTATACGGATAATGGTGTAAATCAAGGCAACATCACTAAATATACCGAGCAAGAGATCATGGATAAGGATTTGAAAATTTATAAAGCAGTTGTAGACGCAGGGGTGCAGACGGTTATGGCCTCCTATCACAGCATCCAAGGTCTTAAAATGCATGCCCATAAACATTTGCTGACCGATGTTTTGAAGGGTGACAAGAAAAATGGCGGACTTGGCTTTACCGGTTTCGTTATTTCAGATTATAACGCTGTGCAGCAAATCACAGTGGATAGCGAGGGCAAAGCTGTTAGCGGGTTGAAGAACCAACTGAATGTGTCCGTAAACGCCGGAGTCGATATGTTCATGATGCCGACCGTTTGGAAGGATACGATTAAGTACATCACAGAACTTGTAGGCGAAGGTAAAATCTCTACTGAGCGCATAGATGATGCGGCAGAACGTATCCTGCAGGTCAAAATCGCTTCAGGATTGTTCGAGCATCCCAAAAGCGAACCGGAGCTGTTGAGTGCTTTTGGCTCAGCAGAAAGCCGCAAATTAGCCCGCCAAGCTGTGGCGGAGTCGCTTGTTCTTTTGAAGAACGATGAGGTAAATGGAAGTCCAATTCTATCGCAATTAAGCGGGATGGATAAAATATTCGTAGCGGGTAAAAACGCTAATAATATCGGTAACCAAGCCGGCGGCTGGTCGATCACTTGGCAAGGGAAGTCAGGCAATATAACTGAAGGCACGACGATCCTCGAAGGGATAAAGGAGGCTGTTCCTGCTTCTACAACGGTCACATATAACCTTAATGGGCGTGGGGCTGCGGGTTATGATGCGGCGATCGCTGTTATCGGTGAGACACCTTACGCCGAGACCGATGGCGACCGGACCAGCTTGAATCTGGATGAGCAGGATCTGGCGACACTTGCGAATATACGTGCTGCTGATCCTAATATTCCGCTTATCGTTGTACTGGTGTCTGGACGTCCAATGACGATAGCCAGCCAATTGGAAGATTGGGATGGGCTTGTGGCAGCTTGGCTACCAGGCACAGAGGGTGCTGGAGTAGCTGATGTGTTATTTGGTACTAAGGATTTTGTAGGCAAAAATCCAATTCGTTGGCCATTCACTTTGAACAATTATCCGGCAGACAATAACAGTACTAATGTGTTGTTCAAAACGGGATATGGCTTGACCAAAAATGAGAAAACACCAAAGCTTCCAACCGCTCCTGTCGATCCGGAAGCTCCAGAGATTCCTTCTCTGCCGATTCCCGGCAAAATTGAAGCAGAGGATTTTTTGAACAAAAGCGCAGGACTGCAAACTGAAAATACGCAGGATATAGGTGGCGGTCTCAATGTCGGCTATACCTCGGCTGGCCAGTGGCTCGAATATAACGTGAATGTGGCGCAAGCAGGTACGTATCAAGCCGATTTCCGCTATTCCGTTAATAGTGGCACTACAGGCGTCAACATCAAATCAGCAGAGGGAACTAAGCTAGGAACATTAAGCGTGACCTCAACAGGTGGCTGGCAGAATTGGCAGACGAAAGCTGTAGAAAATGTTGTGTTTAAGAAGGCAGGATTGCAAAAGATCCGTCTGGAATTTACCGGTGGAGATATCAACCTGAACTGGGTAAGCTTCACTCGAACAGGTGATGTGCCTGTAGATCCATCGAATCCCGGAGATGGCGGGGAAAGCACTAAACATGTTATTAAGTCAGATGTAGTTAGCTCCTGGGTATCGAGTGAGCGAGATCCTTCCGATCGGAAGTGGTATTATGCTGACCGTTATCAAGAGGGTGATTTGAAGCTGGAAGAGCAGGCGAAGCTGGATATTGTGGTTCCCGACGTGAAGGCAGGTACAGAGATCCATATTGATCCTGACCGGAAATATCAATCTATTCTAGGGATCGGTACCTCTATGGAGGAATCGACGGTTAATAATCTGGCGAAGATGTCTGCGGCGAAGCAGGAGGAATTGCTGCGGAAAATGATTGATCCTGTATCGGGGATCGGAATGAGTATGCTCAGGTTGACGATTGGGACGGCTGACTTTACAGATAAACAATTTTATACCTACGATGATATGCCTCCAGGACAAACCGACATTAATTTGGAGAATTTCTCCATACAAAAGGATATTGACTACCATATCATCAGCACGGTTAAAAAAATTCAAAACATCAATCCGGATATTAAGTTTTTTGCCTCACCTTGGAGCCCGCCCGGTTGGATGAAGACTACAGACAGTATGATCAAAGGCCAAGTGAAGGATGAATATTTGCCTGTACTGGCCAAATATTATCTTAAATTCGTACAGGAGTACGAGAAGCTGGGAATTACCTTTGAAGGTCTGACCTTGCAGAATGAACCTTTGCTGGAAATTGAATATCCAAGCACCAAAATGCCGTGGGAGCAAGAAGCCCAGCTGGCTAAACTGCTGCGGAAGGAATTAGATGAACATGGTTTCAAAGACGTGAAGCTGTGGACATTTGATCATAATCCTGGTGACACGATGGCCTATCCAGCACAAATCCTAGGCAATCCTGAATTAGGTGCCTACGATGCGGTGGACGGAACTGCTTTTCATGATTATGGCGGTGACCTTGGTCTGATGACCCAACTCCATAATCTCTATCCTGACAAAAATGTATATTTGACCGAACGCGCAGTCTGGGGTACCTCAGGCGCAGACCGCATTGCTCAATATTTCCGTAATTGGGCCCGCAGCTATAACTCATGGGTAGCGATGCTGGACAGTGATATTGCCTCCCATCAGTGGACCGGAACGCCAGACCCAACCCCGATTGTGCAGGATTCGGGAGACCGTAACCATTACTGGCTGCTGCCAGAATATTATCTGATGGGCCAATATACAAAATTCGTTAAACCGGGGTACGTGCGGATTGATAGTGACTACGGCTCAAGCAGTACTGTAACGAACGTAGCTTTTGCTAGTCCAGATGGAAAAGAGATTGTGACGGTAGTAATCAACCAGACATCGGATCCACAGCCGTTTAAATTGCTAGTGGACGGTGCGCAAATTAGTGCTGTGCTGCCGGCGAAATCAGTGGGCACTTATAGCTGGGAACGTCTGAATGGTATACAGGCGGTGCCGGGTGTAGTGAATGCTGTTGATTTTGAAGAAGCGCAAGGGGTTTACACTGTGAATGAGCAGGGTTATATTGGCGGGTTCTCGCCAGACGCATCGTCCACCTTCGACTATGTGATTGATGTTAAAGAGAGCGGTGAATATTCACTTCAATTTAAGTATGCCGCTCAATTCAGCGATGGCGCCGGAAAATCGGTGGAGATTAGTGAAGATGGTAAGGTCATTGCTACGCTTCCAATTGTGCAGCAGACGGAGAGTCTGACCGATTTTGCAGATTATCAATCCTTGATCTCTCTGAACAAGGGCATTCACAAGCTCACCTTGAAGACGAACGGGAACGGTTATAATATCCGTTCATTAGCTTTACGCCAAGCGCCTTCCGGATCACATGAGCTTCCTGCTGTGCTTCAAGGGCAAGACTACACGACAGCTTCAGGTGTATTAGTAACGGGTGGTGCAGTGGGTTATACTGACCCCGGCGATTGGGTGAAGTACAAGATTAATGTACCTGCCAGCGGTACCTACCCACTCCTGATCTCCTATGCTACTAATCAGGATGATGCAGAGCTGGAACTGCTGACGGGAGAGGATGGAGTAACGGTAACGGCAGCTACTTATGCTTTGACGAAGACGGGGGGATGGTCCAATTGGCAAATAGCTAATGGAACGGTAACCTTGCCTGCCGGGGAGCAGACGCTGACCATGAAAGTAAATGGAGCAGGATTTCATCTGCAGTCGCTTACGATCGGCCCCGCGCTTCAATCAGAGACTGCTCTGGTAGAAGGAAATGAGGAGGGTGCAGAAGTTATCGTCAAGCTAGTAAATGACAAATATGCACCTGAACTGGACACCGCTTATTGGTCTATTGAAGGTTACGAAGGTACAGTTGTCAATAGCGTATACCGGGTGGATGATTATACAGCGAAGGTCGTATTAGCGGGTACGCGAATTATTGATTTCGACACGGATCGTATTCTTACGGTTACCGCTGATGTGTATCAGACAGAATCAAATCAGTCTTTTGACAGCGTACATGTTCTGAAATTGCCTCTTATAGTTACAGCAATCAACGACGAAGAGAGCATTAGTCTTTCTCCGAGCACGCTTCCTTATCAAGTGAACGGGAATGAATTGGTAGTCAGCCTTTCAGGAGGGACATTTAATCCTGATGCCATTCAGAGCATTTCTGTCTCGGGCCCAGGTAAGGATCAGGGGCATGTAAGTATTGGGGCAGCTGCCTTACTTGACCCTACCCATGTGAAGCTGACGCTGGCCTGGAATGATCATACCCCGTATTATAGTGATTTACAGCTTGCCGTGAATGTGCCTGCAAATGCTTATGCCGATTCAAGTGGTGGCGGCGTGCTGCGTGCGGAGGTTAAGCTCTTAGGAACAACTAGTGCTACAGCACCTATAGAAGTCACAAGCTTGAACGCACTGGATCAATTCTACCAGCTGCAAGGGATCACAGTCAGCGGCCAAGGCAGTGGAGCGAAGCTGACTGGCATTGATGCTGGAGACAGCATCGATTACTGGGTAAATGTGCCGCAGGATGGAAACTATGCTTTTACGCTTACCGTAACTTCCGCGAATGGTGCTCCTAAGGGCATTATTTATAAAACGGAGGATGGGAAGACATTAAGAACCGTTGATGTGCCGAATCTTTACTCGCAAACCGTTGGCATACGCACCGTTCTTCAATTGAAGGCGGGTGAACAGAAGCTCCGTCTGCAAGCTGGATCAGCAGGATATGAGCTCAGTGGTATTCAAATAGAACCTTATACTGATGAAATCATGGATGGCGCTGGTTCTTTAAAGGTGGAAGCCGAGAATTATTACGATGCTACACCCAATGGAATTCAGAGTACCATGACTGGCGGTGTGCTGGATTTTAGAAATGTAGGGTTTACCGTTGCAGGGGGTTCCATGGATTATGTCCTTGATATTACTGAAGCCGGATTTTATAAAATTGTATATCGGTATGCTACAGCACAAGGCGGGGTAAGCACTACGTTATCTGTAAAGGGTACAAAACTCTCAACAGTGCCTATGCCTACTACAGGTGGATGGTCGAATTACACGCTGGCGAGTGGTGTCGTACAACTTGCGCAAGGAAAACAGGTAGTACGGATGAGCTTCAATAATGACGGTGCCAATCTAGATTGGTTCACGCTGGAACGGACGGAAGAAGGAGAGCAGCCGATTCATTCAAAGGTTTCCTTACCCGTTTCTTCTTTGAAACCGGGAGCTTACAGCGGATTACAAACGATCAGCCTTACTACAGCGACATCAGGAGCAGAGATTCATTACACAACCGATGGGTCATTGCCTACAGCAGACAGTCCACTTTATACCGGAACTATTGACGCAGCAGGAGTCACAGTTCTTCGTACGATAGCGGTAAAAGAGGGCATGGAGAACAGTTTTGTAGCTCCATTCACGTATGTGATCAGCGGAGTGGTTGATATGAAAACGGTGTCTGCTCCGCAGGCTGATCCTGCCGGGGGAACTTATTCAGGGCAGGTTGCCGTGAAGTTAACTACAGCTACAGCTGGAGCGTCTATTCACTATACGTTGGATGGCACTGTACCTACAGCAGCCAGCGAACTTTATAGTGGAGTGATTTATGTAGGCAAGAGCAAGACGATTAAGGCGATTGCTGTAAAAGAGGGCTGGAAGCCAAGTGATATTTCCAGTTTTGAATATATTGTTTCTGCGGATAAACCTGATCCAACACCTACACCAACAGCAACGCCTGAACCAACCCCAAGTCCAACCATTGAACCGACTACTCGGCCAACGACAGCACCAACTTCCGGAAGCGGGGGTACCACAGGTGGTGGCAACAGCGGAACAACAGGGGGGAATTCAAGCGGAAATGCTGGCAGTGTAACCGGCGGCACCCTCCTTACAGCAACACCAGTGCTGAACAGTAATACCGGTGCGGCGAGAGCAAGTGTAGACCTGGAGAGCTTGAAAAAGGCTGCTACAGCAGGCTTAAGTGGAGCAACTTCAGCGGTTACTGTTGATATACCGGCAGTAGCTAAAGCTGAGGGTTATGAGCTGCAATTGCCAAACGGTATAATCTTTGCAGATGATAAGACTTCATTGGTCGTTCATACTGAATTTGGTGTGCTGGAGCTGCCAGGTAGTCTGCTGAAACAAGCGGCAAAAGAGGCAGGAACCCCTTGGGTAATTACGATAACCAAGGTGGATTCAGATTCTCGTCCAGAATTTAAACTGAGCGTAACTATCAATGGCAAGGAAGCCGTATGGAACAGTCCTGACATGCGGGTTAAGGTGTCCCTACCGTATATTCCACGATCAGAAGAACGCGGTAAAGAAGGACATATAACGATTCATAGTCTGAATCCGTTGGGGATTCTAACGGTTGTTCCAAGTGGCAGATATATCGCTGCTACAGGGATGGTTTCTTTTACAGGAATTCTCTCTGGTACGTACAGTATCACCTTTACGGAGAAGACATTCCGGGATATCGGTAAATTTGAGTGGGCCCGCAATGCGATTGAGGTGCTTGGCTCCAAAGGCATCATCAACGGAATGACAGAGGATCAATTTGTACCTCAAGCGGAAGTGAAGCGGGGAGATTTTGTGCTCCTGCTTATAAAAGCGCTTGGCTTGGAAGGCGTTAGTGCAGAAAGCTTCACAGATGTGCAGCCTGGCGATTACAGATATGAAGCGTTGGCTATAGCGAAGCAGTTGGGGATCGCCACTGGTCGTCCAGATGGAAGCTTTGATCTTAACGCTTCTGTTACGCGGCAGGAAATGATGACATTGGCTGCAAAAGCGATTGCAGCAGCCGGCAGACAGCTTCCAGCCGGCAACGGAGCTTCAATGCCCCGTTTCACGGATAGCCAGCAAGTATCAGCGTTTGCACGTGACAGTGTGGCAGCACTAATACGTGCTGGCCTGATCAAGGGAGACGGCTTGCGGATTCATCCACAAGGTGTTACCACCCGTGCAGAGGCAGCGGTTTTGATCTACAACTTGTACAATCTGTAATACATCAGTTGTAAAGATACTTTAAGCTTTTGGGCTGTCGCATCCGTAGATTTTCTACGTTTGCGACAGCCTTTTTAAGGTGTGGTTTGGATCTACATTAAGCCCGCACCTCCGCCGCCGATCATAATTATCCCCTGAGGCTTACGGACCCAGTTGACGTTATTTGCAAATATACAACCTTTATCGGGGAAGTTCGGACACCAGTGGCGTTATTCCCTATGAAGAGGTTCATATTTGGGGTTTGGCATGCCAATAACGGCTTTGGGGTCCGTAAGGAAACCAAATATGGGATTATACTGCCTTTAGGGTCTGCGGTGTCCGATAGCTGCTTTTGTGCGGCAAATGTGATCTGAGGTAACGAAGGTTGGTGCGGTTGGTGCTTAGACCAAGGTGGAATTTTAAAAAAAGACGCGGACGTCACAGCAGCCATTATCATGACCTACTGGGCACCCACGTCTATTGTGAAAAAAAGGGATTGAAAATAGGAAAGAGCTTAAAGCTCTCTCCCGAGACTGTCATTAATGGTTAGACAAAAAGTGAACGGCTGATGATAACCAGCAAGATAAAGAGAACCAGGATGGCGCCAGTGCTAGTGAATGGGCCACCTCCACAACATCCATATCCGCCTCTAACTTCTTCGCTCATGTTCATTCCCCTTTCGGTGTGTGTGTTGTACTTGAGTACATCGTATTGTATGTGCGGAGAGAGGGGCGTGTATAGGCCAATGTCGGATTCGTGTACAAAAAAAATCAGCTCCGTGAAAACGGAGCTGATTGTAAGCTATATAAAGTTCAGTTAGGCTTTTTCTAAATCGCGAACACCTGCGTATACAAGATCGAAAAGATCTTCGAGCTGTTCCTCTTCGATACATGAGAAAGCAATACGTAGGTCAGTTTCACCCAAAGCAATAGTGCCTAGTCCGTAATTATGAATCAGGTGAAGCCGGAGATCTTCAGCCGCAACAGTATGCAGCTTCAGACACATAAAGTAACCGGAGTTAAAAGGATAATACGTCCATACATCCTCGCCGTATTTGCCGCTATCCAGCAGTGCTTTTACTTTATTCGCACGGCCTTTCATGATCTGGAACTTCTCTTCCTTCTGTGCTTCGAATTCCGGAGATTTCAAGGCGTCTAGTACGAAGGTCTGCGAAGGATGCGCACCGCTGGAAATGGTGGCACGGATGATGCCTAGTGTTTTTTGCTCCAATGCTGCCAGCAGGTCTTTGTCCTCCGAGGCATAAGTGATGAAACCGACACGGAAGCCCCAGACAAATTCTTCTTTGGTCGCACCGTCAATCTTGATTGGAAGCACACGAGGATGCAGATGAGCCAGTTTGCCAAACAGCGATTCTTTAAGTGAATCCTCAAAGAATAACCCGAAGTATGCATCATCACTTACAACAACAACGTTGATGCCTTCCTCAGCCGCACGAAGGATAGCTGCAACGATCTCATCGCCTTCCTTAATCCCTGGAGTATATCCGGTAGGATTGTTAGGGAAGTTCAGCAGCACAATCGCTTTGCCGCGTTCTTTTTGAGCAAGCAGCGCGTCTTCCAGACCTGCACTGTTAAACGTCATTTCTTCTGTGAACAGCGGATAGTTAACGGTCTCCCCATGGCGGCGGATTCCGAAGGTTAATTCGTAGTTCTCCCAGTTCTTGTCCGGGTAGATAATCGCGTCACCTGGCTCTGCGAAGAGGTCAGCGACAATGCTAAGCCCGTGAGTCAGGGCATTGGTTACAACGGGATTGCTGATGGTTTTACCTTCTAGCGATGGATTTTCGCGCAGCATCTTTTCACGCCATACAGTACGCAGCTCTGGTTTACCTGCCGGAGGGGCGTAACTATAAAGATCCTTAGGACTGTAAGCGGAGAGTTTATCCTGAATGACGCCGAGGTGCATAGGTACGCCACCTTCAGTAGCAATACCGATGGTTGCGTTGTATTTCTTGGCGTGAGCTCCTGCTTCAGCGGATTGGCTCAGGATGCCCTCTTTTGGGAAGTAAATCTCTTTGCCAAGCGTAGAGAGCATATCATACACATGTTCATTTCCTGCTTTGATACTTTCGTTTAATTGTCCAGCTAGTGGATTCATCAGTTTCATCCTTCCAGGGTTCTTTGGGGATAACATACTGTTAACATTGCCTAACATTATATCACCGCCAATTGCAACCGTCACTTGGAAAGATACGATTTTTAAAAAATATCATTCGGCGTGGAAAGGGCAGTATTTTTTCATCATTTCTATCGTTTCTTCATCACGCGGATTATTTCTTTCGGACAGGCCGGAAATGATGCCGGAGCGCTCTTCTTCTTTTAGGTTTTGCCCAAACTTAAACTTCGCAGTGATCTCCTCGGGGGTAATGCGCACAACGGCAACTCCCTTTAGACGGGGACGATATTTAGGGTCCTCTGCATCGATGGAATCATAACCCCCCTCGGGCTGGAGCTTTTTCATAAATAAGGAGAGTACACTGGCTTTTTCACTAATGTCTTCAACAGGTTCGGCTTTGCCGTAGGCGGTCACACTTTTAAAATAGGCGGTTGCAGGGCAGGCCAGCTCGGGATCGCTAAAATAAGACGGGATAAGAGCATACTCATCCGCTACCGTAAAGCAGACCTGCTGCTGATTGCGGATCGCCTTCATTTTGCCACCAGCATGACTGCCGTGGAAATAGAAACAACCATCTGTATATACAAAATTCAGCGGTGTCACCCGCGGTTGCCCCTGTTCATCGCTTGTACCGAGAAAACCAAAACTCATTCCGTTAAGAAAAGAGACCAATTCTTCCTCCTGATCTACTTTAAATTCTTTTCTGCGCATAGGGATCACGTCCTCTTTCTTTTTTAGTCTAGAGCGTCTGCTCCAATGTAAATGTTCTTTAAAGAATAGTAGAGTGGTTGACAATTAAAAAGGACCAATTAAGATAGTTTTTAATGGACCACTTGCTGGTCAAGGAGGATAACGATGAATATCACGCTGGCATACGATCAATATCTGGCGATACACCGCTACAAATATTTAGCGTTATATCACGCGCTCCGCGCAGGAATATTGGAAGGAACACTTCCGGGAGGCACTCCGCTGCCGTCTACACGAAGTCTTGCTAAGCACTATGAGCTGTCGCGCGGATCGGTCTCGCAGGTGTATGAAATGTTGCTCGCTGATGGTTATGTAAGGACTGAAACGGGGCGGGGGACATTCGTATCGGAAGATAGCTTTGCTTCAGCTGCCAGTGGCAGTGACGGTGAGAACCGGGCTTTGGATGAAGCCGCAGATGCTGCTGGAGGAGATTGTGCAAGCGAGACTACGATTCCGATCTCGGCGTGGGGAAAGCGGCTGCTCGCGCGCCCGATACCCTTTTATGAAAAGAGTAACAAGAAAGTAGTGAGCTTCCAGAGTAGTGGTATGCGGATGGAACATTTTCCATACTCCGAATGGCGCAGTGCGCTCTCTTATGCCGGAGGGAAGGAAGGTGGATTGCTGCAAAGCACTTGTCCACCTCAAGGCGATGAAGGACTTCGGAAAGCTATCGCTGCACATCTGCGGATTACCCGCGGGATTCGCGCGGATGCAGAGCATATCGTATTGTTCAGCGGCTCGATGCAAGGCATCGTTATTTTGACGCAGCTGCTGCTGGATGCAGGAGGCTCAGCGGTCGTTGAGAACCCGGGCTTTCACGGGATTCGCCGAGCCGTAGAGATCACCGGAGGCCGATTGCTGGCAGGGGAGCTGGATGGCAACGGTCTTATTCCGGAGGATTGGGATGCCCGGCTGTTGTTTGTTACGCCGAGCCGTCAATTTCCTACGGGTGTGGTACTGCCTTTGGAACGACGCCGAACCTTGTTGGAATGGGCGCAGCGGCATCATGCAGTAATCATTGAAGATGATTATGACAGTGAGTTCCGTTGGGCTGGGCGTCCTATCGAGCCCTTAAAAGCACTGGATCGTGAAGAGCGGGTCGTATATGTTGGCTCCTTTTCAAACACGATGTTTTCAGGCCTGCGGCTCGGCTTTGCAGTGCTTCCACCCTCTTTAGTAAAGCCGACTATCGCCGCCAAGGCGCTATATGAGCCCTTGCCGGTAGGGCTGCTGGAGCAGCGAGCCTTGGCGCGGTTCATGAATACAGGCGGCTATGGCCGTCATCTGCGCCGGATGACACGCATCTATGGTGAACGCGGACGAATCCTCAGGACGCTGCTGTCGGAACGGCTTAAGGAGCTCTTCGAGCTGCTGCCTGGTGATGCGGGCTTGCATGTATATGCCCGCTGGCTGCGCAGCAGCGAAGAGTTTGTTGCTTTCCGAGCGGCAGCGCTTAGGCGCGGCACGGATTTTAGAGATGCCGCGTTATATCAGCTATCACCGGGAGCGCCGGCCGCTTGTTTTTCTTTTGCCCATCTGAATGCCGCGGAGCTGGAGGAAGGGATAACAAGCCTGCATCTGGCGTGGGAAGATGTACAAAATGCAACATGACAAGGTATGATAAAGAAGATGAAATGCAAAACTAAGCGAATGCTTACGAGACAAGTTTTGCTAACAAAACAAAGCGGATGCTTACGAAGCAAGCTTTGCTAACAAAACAAAGCGAATGCTTACGAAGCAAGCTTTGCGAAGAAGTTCAAAGTAGGTTATGCTAACAAAACTTTTAGGAGGGAACGTTATGCTGCATGCATCGCCGTCCTCTTTTGTTATTTTGCCGGCTCTGGCTAAGATTGTATGCGAGCCGGGCTGGAAATGGCAAAAAAGAGAGAAGTCGCTGCAAAATTATGATTTATTTTATGTATGGAGCGGGGAAGGGACGGTTGTGCGTAACGATGAACCCTTTCAAGTAGGTAAGGGAAGCTGCTTCCTTTTTCGTCCGGGTGACCATACAAGTGCTACACATAATCCGCAAAAGCCACTTGTACTTACATATATTCATTTTGATGTCTCCGAAGAGGTGACGGATATTCCGCTGCCCTATCGTGAGCTTACAGAAACCGTTGAATTTGAACATCTGCTTGCTAGGTACGTTCGACTATTTCTGGTGGATACTTACGCCGCTGAAGAAGAAGGGCAGCTTGTACTGAAGCAGCTGATGATTCATCTGCTGAGGGAGGACCGTGTGAAGCCAGTAGAACGTTATGTTAGCAACCATTTGACAGAAATCATTCACGAAATAGCGAACTATGTGAGCCAGCATCCGGGGATTGCACATCGAGTAGAGGATCTTGCTGCTCGTGCGGGGCTTTCACCGCGGTATTTTTCAATTAAGTTCAAGGAGCTTACGGGTTCTTCTGTGCAGTCTTATGTCATCCGAGCCCGGATTGAGCGTGCTCAGCATTTACTGCTGTACGCGGGAATGAATGTTACTGAGGTAGCAGATGCGCTTGGATATCGTGACATTTTCTTTTTCAGCCGCCAGTTCAAGCAATATACCGGAAAAAGTCCATCTGAGATCCGCTGATTCACTTTTTTTGTTTCAGTTTGATCACCCAAGGGTAAATACTTTGCAGTTTAGTTTACAGAGAATTTACATAACTTCTTGGAAGGAGACTCTTGGCATGATCATCAGACGCAGAATTTGCAACACGGATTGTAAGAGTGGAGGCGGAGGTATTTTTAGAAACCGCTTAAAACGGTTAAAGCAGGCGAATGCTTTTGTCGTGGATAGCTGGTTCTAAACTGAACAAGCAAGCATAGAATCGCCTGATATGACTAAAAATATAAATAGCCGGGGCCGTGAGGCATCCGGTTTTTTTGTGTTGTTAGAAAATGATATATATAATGAACTTAAGTCGAAGATTAGAGTAACTGATGGGCATTTCATCGTGCCTCACGTTGTATTTTGTACAATAGATTGACTCTAATAGCAGTCGAATTTGAATTCTGAAGCACATCTTACATTCAAATTCAGGAGAAACAACCTTTTTAGAGATTATCACGATAATCTATTGCACGAAGTACAATGTAATGTATCTTCAAGTGAAAGTTAAGATTTTCTGTTGCACATTCTGCAATGAAGCGTATGCTCATTTACCGCAATATCCACACACCGTTCACGCTCCATGCACGCCTCATTCACGTACCTTTAAGGATGTTTAATTGGCCTAACTATGAGGTAGCGGTAGATATTTATTTCTACGATTGGGTTATTACTAAGGTGAGAGCTTTCTGCATACGTTTCGCATAACGTTGTTCGTCGGTAGAATATATAAGGTCCATAGTTGGAAGGAGAGAGAGAAAATGTACGAAATCGTACTTATACGTCATGGTGAGAGCCAGTACAATGTACAGAATTTGTTCACAGGCTGGAGTGACCCGGATTTAACTGAGAAGGGTATCCAAGAGGCAAAGACTGCTGGTAAGCTGTTGAAGGACGCTGGGTATACATTTGATCTGGCTTTTGCTTCGGTACTCAGACGCTCGATTAAAACTCTTAACTATGTACTGGATGAGATGGATTTGCTGTGGATTCCCGTGCAAAAGTCTTGGAAATTGAATGAACGCCATTACGGGGCATTGCAGGGATTAAGTAAAAGCGAGACAGCACTAAAATATGGAGATGAGCAGCTGCATATCTGGCGGCGGAGTTTATCGGTGAGACCCCCGTTGCTGGAGCTTGATGATCCTAGGTATGCCAGAAACGATATTCGCTACAGCAGTGTTCGTCCGGGAGATATCCCGCGTGGAGAGAGCCTGGAGGACACTGTACATCGTGTAGGCGATTTCTGGGGAAACCGGATCGTACCTCTTTTGCGTAAAAAAGAACGGGTGCTTATCTCAGCCCACGGCAATACGCTGCGTGCATTGATTAAATTTATGGAGGATATTGATGAAGCGGCATTACTGGAGCTCAATATCCCTACCGGAGTACCACTCGTGTACAAACTGGATGAGGACATGAATCCTATCAGTCGCTTTTATCTAGGCGATCCGGAACAGGTAGCGGCCAAGGCGCTTGATGTTGCTAAGCAGGGACATGTGTAATTGGCGTGTAATAAGCGTATAGGCGTAGCAGGTGTATTGAGTATAACGGGTGTATTGAGTATAACGGGTGTACAGTAATAAGCAAAACGGGGCGTAAAGGTAAAATAAGCGCAACAGGTGTAGTAGGTTATATAAGCGTAACAGGCGTATTAGGTGTAATAAGCATATTAGGGCGTAGCAGGTTGAACAAGCATAACAGGTGTATTGGGTTAAATAGGCGCAACAGGCGTAATAGGTGGGTTACATGAAAAGATAAAAGGACAGCCTTGGGGCTGTCCTTTTTGTTATTAGTGTGTTTGTGGCCAATCAAATGTGCGAAAATGGCGCGTATAAGGTCAGTTGGGTCCGATGGCGTTGAATGCTAACCTTCCACCAATTCTCCGTTGATTCTCGACCAACGCTCTACCAGCCCTCAACTAACGCTCGACTAGTCCTTAACTAACTCTCGGCCAGCCCTCCACTAACGCTCTACCAGCCCTCCACTAAAACGCTCGACTAGCCCTCAACTAACGCTCGACTAGCCCTTAACTAACGCTCGACTAGCCCTCCACTAACGCTCGACTAGCCCTCAACTAACTTTCGGCCAGCCCTCAACTAACTTTCGACCAACCTCCACCAACGCTCTGCAAATGCTTACGGACTCAGCAGCCGCTATTTGCCCATTTATCGCCATTTGAGCGGATTTTCGGACTCCAGCGCCGCTATTGCCTAAGATCTAGCGCAAATAGGGTGTTTTTCATACCAATAGCTGCGGTGGAGTCCGATAGAATCGCAAATGTGTCAAAAATCCGCGTATAAGGTCAGCTGGGTCCGATAGCGGCGAGTGCACACCTTCCACCAGCTCTCGACCAGCCCTCCACTAACGCTCGACTAGTCCTTAACTAACGCTCGACTAGTCCTTAACTAACTCTCGGCCAGCCCTCAACTAACTTTCGACCAACCTCCACCAACGCTCTGCAAATGCTTACGGACTCAGCAGCCGCTATTTGCCCATTTATCGCCATTTGGGCGGAGTTTCGGACTCCAGCGGCGCTATTTCCCAAGAATCGACTCTAATATGGCGTTTTTCATGCCAATAGCTGCGGTGGAGTCCGATAGAATCGCAAATGTGTCAAAAAGCCGCGTATAAGGTCAGCTGGGTCCGATAGCTAGCGATAGGTGTACGTTGGCTAGCGATAGGTAGATGATAGCTGGACGATAGCTGGACGATAGCTGGACGATAGGTACACGATAGCTAGAGCGTTCGCCTCCGCAACTGTGCTCCACACGAAGTCCCCAAAATTAGAGGGCACCCCAGCAGCCATTTCATGGCTTTTGAGGTACCCTCTAATTTTTCTTGGAATTCGCCTAAATCTCCCTACAAAGGTTGATGCAACGTTCCCAGTAGTTCGCCCATTTTTACCTTTGAGTTGACCTCAAGCTTGGGTCTCGGGGTAAAGGTACCGCTTTCCGTGAGCAGCACTACGGTGGAGCCAAACTCAAAATAAGCCAGATCATCGCCTATTTGCCACTCGGCAGCGGTATCATCCGTATAACGAATACTGCTGACGTTCATTGCGCCTACCTTTACTACCGCGGTTTCTCCGTGACTCCCGGCAATATACGTAATGAGACGTTCGTTGCGGTTCAGGACACCCTTCATATGTCGCATTCCGAAATCGTTGACAGGATAGGCCCGTCCGCGAATATAATCGCTCTCCACCTTTTGTCCGGTAAGGGGAGAGTGAATCCGGTGATAATCGGTAGGACTCAAATAAAGAACGAAGAAAAAACCCTTCTTGTACAGCTCCAGATGCGGGGAGTGATTAAGGAGATCCTCGATCTTATAATCCTGCCCTTTTACATTCATAATCGTACCGGCGTTAATGTCACCCATAGCAGTAATCGTTGCGTCTACGGGACTAACCAAAGCGTCAGCGTCGGTTGCAATAGGCCGCATGCCCGGCTTCAGCCGGCGGCTGAAAAACTCATTAAGAGTGAGATATTCTCCAGGATTTTTCTCCGCTTGAGCGGAGGGGATTTGATAAGTCTTAATAAATGCCGGGATAAGAAAACGGCTGATTCTACTATGAGAAAAAGATCCCATTAACCGTGAAAGCCACCGGTGTGAGGATAGCTCGGTCATCAGCCGTAGCAATTGTTTTACCATGCCCATCTCCCTTCCATAATGCAGCAGTACGGTTGTATACGGGTCGTCTCTGCTCTGCATTATATTGACATAGAATAGGAGACAAATCAATAACTGTTATATACCGTACTGTTCGTTTCTATTAAAAAACGCGCGTATCCCATAGGTCTGCGATAGCTGTCTTTCCAAATTTCCGTAAGGCCGGCTTTATGAAATCCGTAGCGTTGGTCACGACCGTTACACTCTATGAAGAAGAGTCGTCCGTCCTTAGTAATGCCTATATCCAGTCCGATATCGGCCAGTCCGGGAAGGTCTTGCTCCAGACACCGTGCGATTGCAAGGCTAAGTATTTCGACAGACATACGGATGTGGGCCGCTGTGGATCTTGAAAAGGCCTTTTCGAGCGCGAGGGAGGAGCTTAACGCTTCTCCTCCGCGGGCTATATTGGAGACAAAGCCCCCTGGGGCAGCCAGTTTGGCGAAGAGCCCAGTGACCTGCCAATCTCCTCCCCAGCCGCGCTGAACGGTGACGCGTAGATCAAAGGGACGTCCTCCAATCTCAGCAAGGGGAATACGTTCTTGTACAAGATAAGGCACGGAGGTTAGGCGTGCGCGGAGCGCTTGTGGCAACGCCGCCTGATTGACGGGAATACTTCTCCAGCGCTGCATCGAAGGGGAGAGGTAGCTCAAGGTCCAACGCTGAGCTCCCTTGCGGACCAGCCGCATGACCCCATTCCCTATACTTCCCCGGCAAGGTTTTAGAATGAGATCGGGATAAAGATTCATCATTTCTTTTAGGCCTGAGACTCTCGTTGTTACGGGTAAATATTCGCGAAGCTCCGTATTTTTTTCAAGCAGCTGATGGATCTCATCTTTGCCGTATCGATTACATGTATTGAAAATCAGGGGATAGTGCTTCAGCAGACGCTGCATCCCCGTGCTGTTTTTGCTGTATATTGCCCGGTTATGGATAACAGCAGGCGTAGGAACAACTACGCTTTTATATCCATTAACTCCCTTTATATAGGCGGCACTAAAGCCTGTGTCCGTATCGATGTCCGCGAGCTTCAGGAAGCAAGGGACTAAACCGTATGCCGCCGCGGCCTCTTCATAGTTGGATAGAGACTCCTGTCCTGTTTTTAGCCGGGGAACGCCCCGGTGCATATCGGCATTTAGTAATATTCCAACGAGCTTATGCCCCATGTTTGTTCCTCCTGTTTCATCGGTTACATGATCCCTGCTTTTTCTACTCTTGTCATAGTATGTTTGTACCCGCGTGTCAGGGTGGACGAATGCGCGAAGGCAGATGCCTTTTTTTATACATAATCTTATGAAGGCCTCATCGCAAAAGGGTGTCATAAGCCCATACCGCTGCATATGATGCCTAGGAGAAACATTAGATGGAAGGAGGAGACTGCTTGTGAGGGGTTCCAAAAAAAAGCAGCCGCGCAGTCCACAGAAACGACTCTATTTTGTAGATAATCCCAATAAAGAGGAACTGAGTATGCTGGATACCAAAAGCAGCTCTAGAAGCTCGGGGAATAACAGTGACGGAGTCAGTGAAGCAGAGATCGCGGAAGTTCAGGTAAGTGGGGGAGCAATAGCTGAAGTCGTTTTAGAGGAGCCAACTTCTGCTCCAGTTCTACAATTGGAGCCGGAGCTTATAGAGGAAGCGCAGCTTCAGAAACAGGCGGATAATCTTCCTGAAACCGTATGGTTCGCTCCTCCAGAGAAAGAACGTTTTCAGCCCGTTTATACAGATGATCTTTCGGATGCAGCGGTGACCGGAGCCAAAATCGCTCCACGTACCATTGACGGTTCTAAGCTAAAGTTCGGCATTATTGGTACACCTTGGCTGCAAGATTACGCTGTACAGAGTATCAATATCGCGGACAAGGCAGTCACTTCTGCAAAAATCGCACCAGAATCGATTGTGGGCGAGCATTTAGCAGAAGGAAGCGTTAGTGGCGGTAAGCTGCTGGATCATTCGATCAGTGGAGAGAAGCTGAAAAATGGCAGTATTAGTCCAGAGAAGCTGGCTGATCGGATTATAGGCGGCGGTCAAATTGCAGATAAAGCTATTGAGAGCCGCCATTTAAGCGATTTGATTATTACTGCGGATTTACTGGAAGATGGAGCCGTTACTAGTGACAAAATAGGAAGCAGCAGCATCACAAGCCGCCACCTAGCAAACGGCAGTGTTGACCGTTCCAAGCTGGCCGATGCAGCGGTATCTGGCGATAAAATAGCTGATGGTGAAATCAGCAGCTCAAAGCTAGCGGATGCTGTCATTGAAGGCCGCCATCTTAGCGACGCCTTGATAACCGCCAGACATCTGGCCCCGGGAGCGATTGGTTCTGATCAGCTTGCCAGCAAATTGATCGGTAAGGAACAGCTGCAGACGGGTATTATCGAAGGCGGACATTTAGCTGATGGAGCCATAGGCTCCAAGCAACTTGGTGCAGATGTCGTGAGAAGCATCCATTTAAGCCCAGAAAGTGTGAATGGTAATCATATCGGTGATGGCGAAATATCAAGTCGGCATTTGGCTGACCGCAGCATCTCTTTTTTAAAGCTGGCTGAGGGTGCAGTAGGGACTGCGCAGTTAGTGGAGCAAGCGGTAACCTCGTCCAAAATTGCTGACCAAAGCATTCTCCCACATAAGTTGGCAGACGAAGCAGTGACCACAAGACATATTGCTAAATCCGCCATTCGCGGACCGCAAATTGCTATGCAAGCCATAACTTCTATTCATCTGGAACGCGAAGCAGTGAATCATTCGCATATAGCTGCGGAAGCGGTCGGCTCGGAGCAGCTCAAGGAAGAAGCTATTCAGACTCAACATTTATCTTCCGGTGCTGTGACTGGAGAACAGCTGGCTTCAGAATCTGTGGGTGGGGAGCATCTTCGTGCACAGAGCGTTACTTCAGCCAAGTTGGCAGATGGAAGTGTAAATGCAGCTAAGCTGGCAGCGGGTGCAGTGATTGGCAGCACGATTGCGCGTGAAGTAGTCAGTGGTGAACATATCGCTTTTTGTACAGTGGAGGAAAAACATCTGGCGGATGCCAGTGTGAGCGGCCGTGTATTGCAGGATGCTGTGGTAAATAAGGATCATTTGGCCACGGGAGCCGTGGAACGAAGACATCTTGGTGAAAATAGTGTGACTTCCGCTGCGATTCAGTCGGGCTCAGTTTCAGGAGATAAGCTGGCTTCCGCTGCGGTGAGAGAAATTCACCTGGCAGCAGGAGCCGTGCAGCCTCATCATCTGGCCGATCATGCAGTGACCTCGTTGAAGCTTTCACCGGAAAGTGTCTCAACGGATAAAATCAGTGATTTAGCAGTCACTTCGGCTAAGCTTGCAGACGGCAGCATAGAATCCAGTAAACTGGCGGCGTCAGCAGTTCAAGCGGAGCATTTGTCGGTAAATGCTGTGAGTTCGAAAACCATAAGCGAAAGTGCTGTTCAAAGTAGACATTTGAATCCCGGCAGTGTCAGTGGGGCGCATATCCGGCCGTTGTCTATCGGGAATGGTCATATCCTTCCGAATTCTATTTCTGCAGTTCAAATCCAAGAGGGCAGTATTAATAGCTCTAAGCTGGTAAAAGGTGCCGTGGATTCTCAGCATCTTTCACCTGGTAGTGTAGACGGCAGCCATCTGTGTATCGATACCATTGAAGGCCGTCATATCCTACCGGGTGAGATCACGCTGGCTCATCTGGCGGAAGAGGTACGTAGCTCTGAGTTGCTGCCAGACGGCTGCATAACTGGGGAGAAGCTGGCAGAAGGATCGGTAGATTCCAACCATCTCCTGCCTGGAAGTGTGAACGGAAGCCATTTGAACTCGGGTTCTGTAGAAGGTCGACATATCCTACCGGGTGAGGTCACGCTTGCTCATCTGGCTGCAGATGCATATACCTCCGACTTGCTGCCTGAAGGCAGTATTACCGGGAAGAAGCTGGCGGGAGCATCTGTGGATTCTATTCATTTAGTGTTTGGAAGTGTGGAAGGCGGACATCTGAGTTCAGGTTCCGTCGAAGGACGTCATATTGGAAAAGGTGAGATTACCCTAGCTCATCTCGCCGATGAAACCCGAAGCGCTGATCTGCTGCCAGACGGTAGCATTACTAGAGAGAAGCTGGCGGAAGAATCTGTAAGTTCTATACATCTAGTGCCTGGCAGTGTGGATGGCAGCCATTTAGGCCCAGACACAGTTGAAGGACGTCATATCCGATACGGTGAGATCACGCTGGCTCATTTGGCAAAAGAAACACGCAGCTCTAAATTGCTGCCAGACGGTAGTATTTCTGGAGTAAAGCTGGCACATGCTTCCGTAAATTCAAATCATCTAGTACCTGGCAGTGTGGAAGGCGTTCATCTAAGCTCAGGTTCTGTCGAAGGGCGCCATATTGGAAAAGGTGAGATTACGTTAGCTCATCTGGCCGAAGAAACACGTAGCGCTGACTTGCTGCCAGACGGTAGCATCACTCGGGAGAAGTTGGCGGAAGAATCCGTAAATTCTAATCATCTGGTGCCTGGAAGCGTAGATGGCAGTCATTTGAGTCCGGACACAATAGAAGGACGTCATATCCGATATGGTGAGATCACGCTGGCTCATTTGGCCGAAGAAACACGCAGCTCCAATTTGCTGCCAGACGGTAGCATTACTGGGGAGAAACTGGCGGAAGCATCCATAAATTCGAATCACCTTGTACCTGAAAGCGTGGAGGGAACTCATCTGAGTCCGTCTGCAATAGAAGGACGCCATATTGGAAAAGGTGAGATCAAGCTAGCACATCTGGCAGATGAGGTACGCAGCTCCGAGCTGCTGCCAGACGGAAGCATTACCGGGGTGAAGCTGGCGGAAGCCTCCGTAGAAGCAATTCATCTAGTGCCTGGCAGTGTGGATAGAACTCATCTGAGTCCGTCTGCAGTAGAAGGTCTCCATATTGGAAAAGGTGAGATCAAGCTAGCACATCTAGCGGAAGAGGTACGCAGCTCCGAGTTACTGCCGGATGGCAGCATTACCGGTAAAAAGTTGGAGGGTGGATCTATTACTGCCTACCATTTGGCTCCTGGCAGTGTCTATGGGGGACACTTAGGGGGGAATGCGGTAGATAGCCGCCATATCCGTGCTGGAAGCATTACTCTGAATCATTTGGCAGAAGAAGTGCGCAGCGCTGATTTATTGCCGGAAGGCAGTATTACAGGCGAGAAGATTGAAGTCGCGACGATTCAGTCTTTCCATTTAGCCCAAGGCAGCGTCTCTGGAGGTCATTTGGCCGGGGATGCGGTGGATGGCCGCCATATTCGATCGGACAGCATCACGCTGAAGCATTTGGCAGAAGAGGTACGCAGTGCGGATTTGTTGCCGGATGGCAGCATTACGGAAGAAAAACTCGCTGAAGGCTCCGTGAGTTCCTCACATTTACAACCATGGAGTGTTTACGGAGAGCATCTTGCTGACAAGATCGTGGCAGATCGGCATTTGCAGCCTGGCATCATCAAATTAGAACATCTTGCAGATGAAACACGCAGCTCAGCCCTGCTCCCGGATGGCAGTATCAACGGAGCTAAGCTGAAGGAAGGTAGTATCGAGTCCGCTCATCTGACAGAAGGTGCAGTAGGGACAACAGAGCTTCAGGATGAAGCAGTAGTAGCATCCAAAATCTCTTCGTTTGCGATTCAAGCCCGCCATCTGGAAGAAGAAAGTGTTCAGGAATATCATATTTCCCCAGGTGCAGTAAACGGGACTCATCTGGCACCGAACTCTGTAAATACAGATCATCTGTCCTTCAGTCCGATTCAGACAGCTGGGAAGCGAGAAGCACTACAGCAGTTTGGAATGACAGCATTTATGTTCAATGGGGATGCAGAGAGTGTAGAGGTGACCGTATCGTTTGATGAGAGCTTTGGGCATACGGGTTATGTGCTTGTTGCCATGACCAATCAGCCTTACTTCTATGCTTCCTTAAAGAGCAGAGCCAATGGAGAAGCAGTGATTCAAGTGGTGCGGTTGCGCGAAACTCCGCATTTCTATGGGGTTATCTCTTGGATTGCTATAGGTGCTCCCTTAGCTAAACCGGCAGCAGATGATCGTGTATTTGATTGAACCTTAAGCAGTTCCTCTTAAAAACAGCAGAGCAGCGAATCTCCTTATTGGAGATCGCTGCTCTGTTTTTTTGTTGGGAACGGTACTTGTCAGCATTGCCGGGTTTAATCAATCGCTGTGGCTGCGGCTCTGTCCGATACCTGGTAGTCTAAACATCTGCTACTACTTACGGACCCAAATGGCGTTATTTGCAGGTTTGTTGTCTTTTGAGGCTGGTTTCGGACTCTATGGACCTCTGTCAAGAAAGTGGACAGTCACGCAACAGACATTCTAGTCAATTGCTCAGCAAAACGAACTGGAGAAAGATACCCCAGCGCGCCATGCATTCGCTTGCGGTTATAATAAAACTCAATATATTGAAAAAGTGTCTGGTAGGCTTGCTCCTTAGTTTTGAAGCGTGGATTACAATAAATGAGCTCCTTTTTCAAAATGCTGTGCCACGACTCGATACAGGCGTTATCATAACAATTACCTCTGCGGCTCATGCTGGACTCCATGCCATACGCTTTCAACTGCTGCCTGTATTCATGAGAAGTATATTGAGAACCTCTATCGGAGTGATGTAATAGACCCTTTTCCGGTTGTTTAGCTTCGTAAGCATCTTGTAAGGCGCCCGAAATTAAGCTAGTTTCCATATGGTTCTCCAAGCGCCACCCCACGATTTCGCGCGTGCAAAGGTCCATTACACTAGCCAGGTACAAGCGCCCTCCCCGGCAAGGAATGTACGTAATGTCGGTAACCCATACTGAATTGGGTTTGAGTATTTTAAATTGCTGGTTCAGCGTATTCGGGGCAATCGGATGGTCATGATTGGAGTCAGTGGTCTGTACGCGATACGTTTTGGAGACAATGGAGCGAAGCTTCATATGTCGCATGTACACACTCACCGTGCGTTCGGTAACGGTATAACCTTCTTGATGTAACAGGCGGGTGATCTTCGGACTCCCATACCGCTTTTGATGGTCTGCAAAATGATACTGAATTCGCTTCATTATCGCAGCCTTACGAAGCATATGCGTACTGTTTTTTTCTGTCCGCCACTTGTAGTACCCGCTCCGTGACACATGTAGGGTCATGCACATCTTCTCCAAGAGAAACTCGGAGCGATGTTTTTCAATAAACTGGAATCTCAGTTCCTTGGTTTGCTGAAGATGTGCACTGCTTTTTTTACGATCGCTAATTCCTCTTCCACATCGGCAATCTTGTTATCTTTTTCTTGAAGTTGACGGCTCATTTCTTTCAACTGTGCCTCGAGTTCCCGTACTCGATCCACGCTAGCTGCCGGTTCATTCTTTAGTTCTCGATACTGGCTCATCCATTGATGCAGGGTACTTTTTGGGATGTTGAGCTCTTCCGCCAAGTCGCCCACTGTCTTTGTTTGCTCTTGAATGAACTGCACTGTCTGTTTTTTAAATTCTTCGTTATACCGTTGTCGATGTTCTCCCATGTGAACACACCTCCGTGGACTCATTATCGCCAGTCTGTTAACTACTGTCCACTTTTTATTCTAGCTTCACTAGTGACGCTATTGTATAGAAATAGAGCCTTATTGGGTTCTTTTGATGCCAATAGCTGCTATGGAGTCCGTTAATAATCTAAAAGTGTGATAATGCGGCGAATAGGAGCAACTGTGTCCGATAGCGCCAAAGTATAATCATCCGCTGCAGATTCGGTTGTGTCCGATAGCGCCAAAGTATAATCATCCGTTGTGGATTCGGCTGTGTCCGATAGCGCTAAAGTACAATTACCTGATGCGGATTCGGTTGTGTCCGATAGCGTCCTAACCTAATCCCCCTGCTGCGTTACTGCGTTCGTTACCGCCGCAGGTTGTGTCCGCGGCAGCTGGCTATGCGCAATGTATCTAAGCCGAAGTTTGGTGGGGAGTACATTTGTCCTGTTTTCAGAACGACAGGAGACAATTGCCGTTACCCTGTGCGTTATAGTACATAAACTGTGATGTAACCCTCAGCCTGAAGAATTGGCTCTGTAAGGAAGGTGGATGAGCATGAAGCCCAAACGAACTTCTGCCCGCCGCACAGGGCGGCGGGTCTCTCGGATGAAGCGGCGGACTTCACGCCCAGTGCGGCAAGTCGCTGTAGTCCCTATAGTTAACCATCCTAATCCCTATGTTTCGGTTATTATTCCAGCCATGAATGAAGCTCAGACCATTGCGGGAGTGATATCTGGAGCCAGAGGGGTCCATCCGCGCTGCGAGGTAATTGTGGTCGTGAATGGATCCACTGATCAAACGGCAGGGATTGCACAATCGCTAGGTGCGCGTGTTATTTCCTATGAGTTGCCGCTTGGACACGACGCTGGCCGTAGTGTGGGAGCTGAGGCAGCCAAGGGAGAAATCCTATTGTTTACAGATGGAGATTTGGTGATACCTGCTTCGGGGCTGCGTCCTTACGTCACTGCTGTTAGTGGTGGAGTGGACATAGCGCTTAATGATTATTCCGGTCCGGTCCGGAAGCTGTCCCCCCATCCGGTGGTGCTGTCTAAACATGCACTGAATATTCTGCTTGGCCGTCCAGATCTGAAGGGATGTTCGATGACGGCAGTTCCGCACGCAATCAGCCGCAGAGCACTTGATATTTTAGGGAGCGATTCATTATCACGTCCTCCACTGGCGCATGCCCAGGCAATTCTTAGTGGACTGCATGTGGTAGCCGCTCACAAAGTACCTGTAGGGAAGTTAAATGCGGTGAGGCGCAAGGAAGACGGCATAGATCCATTGCAGCAGTTGATTACAGCGGATCATATGGAGGCTGTATCCCTCTTGCTGGAACATCGGGGGAACAGAGCGGGCTTTGGCGACGGAGCCCGGCGCAGAGAGATGGTGAGATGATGGTTGCAACTTTACGAGGCACAGTAGCTCGAACGGCAAAGAAACGCCCAATCCGTCACAGGTCAGCCAATCGCTCTGTAAAAGCCAACGCTGCTGCTCGCCCGCTTCTGTCTCGGCAATCGAAGGCAGGCAAGGAGACTCTGAAATTACCGAAGTTACGCGGGACTTTGTCAGTCATTATCTCCGCGCGTAATGAGGAGCAGACCTTGTCCCGTCTGCTGCATCAGGTTGCACGGCTTGAACCTGCAGAAATTATCGTCGTACTTAATGGCTGCAGTGATAACTCTTTTCCTATTTCTAGACAACATCGTCAAGCCATTGTAGTACACTGCCCAGAGTCTGTCGGACATGATGTGGGCCGGGCTATCGGTGCAAAGCTGAGTCGCGGGGATATATTGCTTTTTCTGGATGGAGATATGGTCATTCCGGCCTCTCAGCTCGTTTCATTCACGGCGGCTGTAGATCGCGGAATTGATGTAGCTCTTAATGATTTAGACTCACTGATGCCTTCCTTTGGATTATGTGATGATGTCACCCGCAGCAAACTGTTTCTGAATTATGCTCTGGATAGGTACGATCTCGGGGTTAGCTCTATGACAGCTGTTCCTCATGCGCTTTCGCGGCATGCGCTTGAGACCATAGGCTACCGTGAATTAATGGTTCCACCTAAAGCCCAAGCTCGCTCTGTATTAGAAAAGTTACGGGTGGAGAAGGTAGGAACGGTAAATGTTATTAAACATAATCGGCTGCGCAAGGCAAATACAGGGGTTGGAAATGCTGTGGAAAAACTGATCATAGGAGATCATGCTGAGGCTCTACATGAGGTTCTTTCCCGGCGAAAAGCTGGCGGTCTGCTAAGTAGTGAAACACAGCGTGAGTACCGCAGACAGGTAGCCGCTTGGAGGAATCGGATATGACGCTGACGAGTATTATTATTCCAACCTACAATGCGCTGCCCTTGCTGCGGGCCTGTGTGGAATCTATTCGTGCCTACACTCCGCCGCCTTATGAGATTATCGTAGTGGACAATGCTTCAACGGACGGAACAGACACCTATTGCCGTGCGAATCATCTAACGTTTATTTCATTGCCAGACAATCGCGGCTTTCCAACTGCATGCAATTTGGGGCTACAGCTAGCGTCAGGTGATGAAGTCCTGCTGCTGAATAACGATGTAGTGGTGTCTCAAGGATGGTTAACTAATCTGAAGAGGGCTCTATATAGTGCTCCTGATGTAGGTATTGTTGGACCAGTCACAAACTATGCCAGTGGACGTCAACAGGTGAAGACCGATTATGAAGGTCTGATAGGTTTTCATCAGGCTGCTGAGAGGGCGAACCTTCCAAATCCCCAGAAATGGCTGGAGACGAGACGGCTGGTAGGATTATGTTTTTTATTCAAAAGAGAGCTGCTAACTTCCGTAGGTCTACTGGATGAGAGATTCTCACCTGGACATTACGAAGATGATGATTATTGTTATCGCGCCAGGATAAAGGGATATCGGCTGCTTATCGCCGGGGATTGCTTGGTGCACCATGAAGGAAGTGCAAGTTTCAAGCAAGTTTACAATACCGGACTGCAAGTACTGGTGGAACGAAATCGCAAGATCTTTATAGATAAATGGAATGTAGATCCTATTAATTTTATATGAAGTGCAGATCCGAAGGCAAAGGACGTAGATAAAGAGGAGGAAAGTAAGTGAAAGGAGTCATACTGGCGGGCGGAACAGGATCTAGACTTCAACCGCTGACCCGGCTTATGAACAAACATTTGCTTCCGGTCGGCAAATATCCTATGGTCTGTTACGGCATAGACCGGCTTCGCCGGGGAGGAATTACCGACATTCTTCTGGTCATAAGCAAGCAGTCTGCTGGCCTGTACACGGATTTTTTAGGCAGCGGTGCTGCATTTGGTGTATCTCTGACCTATAAAATTCAGGAAGCTGCCGGAGGCATTGCCGAGGCGCTTGATTTAGCAGAAGGGTTCATTTTCCCAGGGGAACGATTTGTTGTATTGCTCGGGGATAATCTTTTTATGGATGATCTGAAGCCTTATGTGGAGAGTTATCTTCGTCAGCCAGCGGGCACTGCAAAGGTGTTGCTGAAGCCGGTGGAGGACGCGCGCAGATACGGTGTACCTGTGTTTGATAGTCAAGATGCGGCATGGATTGCTTATATCGAAGAAAAGCCTGAGCATCCGAAGACCAATTATTGTGTAACTGGTATTTATATGTACGATGAAGCTGTATTTGATATCATCCGGCAGGTATCGCCTTCCAAGAGGGGGGAGCTGGAGATTACCGATGTAAATAATATATACGCCGCTGATCGCAGACTTAGTTATGATGTGCTTAAGGATTGGTGGAGTGATGCGGGGACGTTCCAGTCTTTACACGAGGCGGGGGAAAAGTTAAAAGATGCACTGCCATAAGGCAGTGCTTTTTTTGTTGTAATCCTACTATAGATAGCTGCAAGGGCTTTGAAATCACACGTTACTCAGAGAGCTCGAGGGTTAGAAATCCTCCACCAGATTAAATCCTCAGTTTCTTTGTATCTCTCAGAGCCTAGACGCTCCAATACTTTGTGGGAGGCTGTATTATCTTTTTCAGTGTCAGCGATTACATAGACAGCTTGGGGATGGGAGAAAATCCATGCATTAATTGTGTGTAGTGCCTCTGTTGCATATCCTTTTCTTCTATATTTCTCATCAATCCCATACCCTAGAATAACCTCGCCTTTCTCATTCGGGTAACCTTTAAGGATAATGAATCCTATAATACATTGATCTTCCCGATGGATGATGGCCCAGTTCGTTAACCATAGGTAATGGTCGGGGTCCTGCTGCACCTTTTTTAGCCTGATCTGCATAGCATATTGCATTTCATCATCAAGCGCCGCACTGATGGCAGCTAAGCCTAATTGCTGCTGTAGCTCCGAATAGTTATCTATTGCTAGCGTGAGCTCTGGGGCAGTTAAAGGTATTAGATCGATACGCTTGCTTTCAAGCTTCATATATTCCCCACCAACCTTTGGTAAACTCAGGATTGTGCATTTCACATTTTAATCCTTTTAAATGTACTTAGCAATAACGTAATTTTTATGTCATTCCAGTCACGAATAGAGCCTTAACTTGTCGAGGATCCCGGCACCGTCCCGGCTCCTGCCGCATATGCTGTAGCAGGGCGTTTGAGCAAAGGAGACATGAAGGTGCAGAGTAAAATAACTAAAGTCCTGCAGCACATGGCCCATACGCATGAACAGATGGCGCGGATTCTAGATGCTGAGCGCCATGTGGCTGTCCGTATGTCGCAAATTGTCCACGATCTGCCAGATGCGGAGCCTGATTTTGATGGGATCAGCGGGATGATCGAAAGCTCAACTCAGGTAAACAAGAATATTATTGCTTACTTGAATGCACTTGCAGATCTGGAAGAAGCGATGGCTGATGGGGTAGGCAGAGTGATTAAGGAATTGAACGGTCAAGAAGAAGAGTAACGCTATAGGAGCAGGAGGCGGAAGATGAGCAGAGAAAAGGCTTATCTGCAAATGCTGGAGTCCACCGCCGCCATCCAGTGGAACGTTGCGTTGATTCTGGAAGCTAAGGCGGTTGAAGCTGAAAAGGTAAAGCAGTGGGCACAGCATCATATCCACGCTAGAGCCTTTGATTCCCACAGTGAGCAACTGAAGGAGTCCCTCTCTATACACGAGGTCATCGTGGAGATGGTCGAAGGGCTGACCAAACTGGAGAACGGACTCTACAGCAATTTAAAAGCAGTGCTGGGCAGTGGTGAAGACGATGGTGGCGGGGAAGGTTTTGGAGACATGTCAGGTGATGGCTTTAGTTTTGGAGAAGACAGCAAATGAGCGGGGACCGTCTCTCTGAACATGCCGTCAAGCTGGAGATGATTCGCTCCATTTCGCGCAGTCAGGCTGCTTTGGCGGCCATCTTGGAGAGCATCGCCGAATTGACGGAGCAATCTGAGTTGACGGCCCGCAAATTGAGCGACAATATCAGGATTTTAAGTGGGTATCAGAGTGCGATGTGCCGGATGATGTCCGGGATTTCACTACATCGTCCTAAACGGGGAATTCCTGCTGCGCCATGGCTGAGCAAGGCATACGCCGTAGGAACCTCCAGAGAACATGGAGCACAGGAGGAGTAGAAGCATGAAGAAAAAAAGCCGCAGAACGCTACGTTCAGGCAGAACCCGTAGACGCACATTGCTGCTCTCGCGGAAAGCAAAAGTTCGTAAAGGGCTAGCCCGTAAATCCCGCAGAGTTCTTGCCCGGAAAACTGCTCGTTATGGGAAGTCAAAGAAAGGCCTATTGCTACGCAAGAAAAGAAGACTTCGTCGCAAGCTTGTTCGTAAAGTAAGGGTTGCGCAGCCACCGGTGATTGTGGTACCCGTGAGCGAGGCTCCGCCTGCTCCACAGGTAATTCCGCTCCCCCCGGAGCTGGGCGTTTCGCCGGAAACGCCTCCGGCAGACGCCTTTCAACAGGGATACACCGAAGCATACAACGTGGGGTTCGACGCCGGTTTCGCCAAGGGCTTCGAGGACGGGCATAAGCTGGAATTCAGCTAGGAGACACAGATGACAAGATCCGCTCCGTCCGTGAGCGGGTCTTGGGGTTTTCGTGCGGACTGGTTTGCTGCGCTGCCGATGTGATAAACTTCATAATGAAAGTGAAAATAATATGAGGTTAAGATGAAGGCAGGGATGATTCTTGGGTACTGAGATTCGCAGAGCACGCAAAGATGAGATTGATGAAATTATGGAGCTGATTGCCAAATGCGTACAGGTGATGCAAACAGGTGGCAGCGATCAGTGGGACGAGCATTATCCGAACCGGGAGATCATCTCCCTTGATATTGAACGTGGCAATCTATGGGTATGTGAGGAGAACAATGCGGTGGCCGGCATTCTAGTGTTGGACGAGCATCAATCTGAGCAGTATGGGAAGATTGACTGGACTGAAACGCAAGGGCCTCATTTAATTATGCATAGATTGGCTGTGCATCCCGAAGTTCAAGGGAAGGGAATTGCACGCCGTCTTAGCACTTATGCAGAAGAATATGCTCGCCAGAATGGTTATTCCAGTATCCGTCTGGATACATATGCTAAGAACACTGGGGCACTCGCCCTATATCCCAAGTTAGGTTATGATCGCAGGGGTGAAGTAACTTTTCCGGGGCGCACCGCTAATTTTCCGGTGTTCGAGAAGGTTCTAGAAAAGCACGGAAATTCGGAAGCTTAACATAGCAAGAGAACCAGAGGATATCTCATGAGCCATCAAATGGCTGCTGGGATATCCTTTTTTTTCGTGAAAATAACACCTTTCTCTAAACAAAAACTTTGTTTGATTAGGTAGCATTTGCGCTTACGGAAACCCTGCTCAAAAGGTGATGAATTTGCAAATAGCGTCATATGAGTCCGAAACCATGCTCAAAAAGCGATAAGTGTGCAAATAGCGTCAGCTGGGTCCGAAAGCATCAGTGGCAGAGTATGACTCGACACTATCGGACCCAGATGACCTTAAACGTGGAATTTTCCCACATTTGGGATGCTATCGGACTCCAGCGCAGCTATTGGTATAAAACACACTGCATATGGACCTGTTTCGAGGGAATAGCGTCACTGGAGTCCGAAATCTTACTCAAAAGGCGATAAATGTGCAAATAGCGTCATCTGGGTCCATAAGCATCAGCGACTGAGTATGACTCGACAGTAACGGACCCAGATGACCTTAAACGTGGAATTTTCCCACATTTGGGATGCAATCGGACTCCAGCGCAGCTATTGGTATAAAACACACTGCATATGGACCTTTAACGAGGGAATAGCGTCACTGGAGTCCGAAATCTTGCTCAAAAGGCGATAAATGTGCAAATAGCGTCATTGGAGTCCGAAACCCTGATCAATAAGCGAAAATATGCAAATAGCGTCATCTGGGTCCATAAGCATCAGCAGTTGAGTATGACTCGATAGTAACGGACCCAGATGACCTTAAACGTGGAATTTTCCCACATTTGGGATGCTATCGGACTCCAGCGCAGCTATTGCTATAAAACACATTGCATATGGGCCTGTAACGAGGGAATAGCGTCACTGGAGTCCGAAACCATGCTCAAAAGGCGATAAATGTGCAAATAGCGACATCTGGGTCCGAAAGTATGGAGGATTATGACTCACCTGTGGTGTAGACGTAGCGAGAACAATAGAAGCCGAAGTAGGCAGTAGAGTAGGCGCAAGTGGAAAGTAGCGGTACAGAAGAAGTAGTAGTAGCAGAAGCAGTAGACATAGCAGTGGAATAGGCGCAAGGGGAACGTAGAAGTGCAGAAATAAGAGTAGTGTAGGGGCAGTAGTAGTAGCAGAAGCAGTAGACATAGCAGTGGAATAGCCGCAGGGAGAAAGTAGAAGTGCAGAAGTGGGAGTAGTGTAGGGGCTGGAGTTGTTGTAGCAGTATCAGTAGATGTAGCAGTGGAATAGGCGCAAGGAGAAAGTAGAAGTACAGAAGTAGGGGGGAGTGTAGAAGCAGAAGCAGTAGACGTAGCAGTGTAATAGGCGCAAGGGGAACGTAGAAGTGCAGAAATAAGAGTAGTGTAGGGGCAGTAGTAGAAGCAGAAGCAGTAGACGTAGCAGTGTAATAGGCGCAAGGAGAAAGTAGAAGTGCAGAAATAAGAGTAGTGTAGGAGCTGGAGTTGTAGTTGTTGTAGCAGAAGCAGTAGACGTAGCAGTGTAATAGGCGCAAGGAGAAAGTAGAAGTGCAGAAGTAGGGGGGAGTGTAGAAGCAGAAGCAGTAGACGTAGCAGTGGTATAGGCGCAGGGAGAATGTAGATGTGCAGAAGTAGGAGTAGTGTAGAAGCCGAAGCAGTGCAGAAGTAGCAGTTGAGTAGCAGTAGGGTCGGCATAGGTCAGTTAGATGAATAGAGTTAGACGTACACTTTCGGGCTCTGACCAGTTTACCATATTGCGCTATATGCATAGCGGTTTAGCATAACGCGTTAGAGTAAGCAGAGATACTGTCCGAAATGGCCGACCTAATCGAACGAAACGGCTGTCTCTTAAGCCATGAAATAGCTCTTGGATAGCTTATTTTTTATGTTTTCCTGACAGTAAATCTGACGCAAAGTATAAGGTATCGTGATCGAAATTTTCTTGAAACAGAATAATCGTGATCATAAATCGAATAATGTTATTTAACATAACATAAAATACTGAATTCCTTTAATGAAACAGTATTGATAAAACAAAATCGACTTTATGTGTAATGTATATTGACACAAAACCTGTCTTTAGATTATTATTGGACTATTCAAATTACAAATGAATAGTCTTTTTTTCGTATATCCTTAATAATTGGTTTAAGGGTCTCTACCGGGAACCGTAAATTTCTGGCTACGAAAATATGCTCAGGCATATTTTTGTGGCCTTTTTGTGTTACAAGCGTGAAGTTGTACTGGAGTTAACTCAATGAGGGGGAGAAGGCTATGGGAAATATTTTGATCAAAAATGCCGAAATCATTACGATGAACAAGCAAGAGGAAATTATACACGGGGATGTCCGGATTAAGGATGATCTCATCGTTGAAATCGGCACTGGCCTGATCCCGCAGGGCGACGAGCAGATCATTGATGCTACGAACCGTACATTAATTCCGGGTTTTATCCAGACTCATATTCATTTATGCCAGACGTTATTCCGTGGTAAAGGGGACGATCTGGAGCTGATGGATTGGCTGCGCAAACGAATCTGGCCATTAGAGGCCGCGCATGATGAAGAATCCCTTTATTATTCGGCTATGCTTGGCATCGGCGAACTGATCACTAGCGGCACGACGACGATTGTGGATATGGAGACTGTCCATCATACGGATTTTGCGTTTCAGGCTATAGCTAAAAGTGGAATCCGGGCCTTGTCCGGCAAGGTGATGATGGATCAAAAAGGGGGAGATGTGCCTGAGGCGCTGCAGGAGGATACCGCATCTTCTTTGCAGGAAAGTGTCGATCTACTGGAAAAATGGAATGGTTATGGAAACGGCCGGATTCAGTATGCATTTTCTCCACGTTTTGTGATTTCCTGTACAGAGCCTTTATTAACCGAGGTGCGGGATCTGTCCGCAAGATACGATGTGAAGGTGCATACTCATGCGTCTGAGAATTTAGGGGAAATTGAGATTGTGCAGGCCATGACTGGCATGCGTAACATCGTCTATCTGGATCATCTAGGATTAGCCAATGAACGGCTTATACTGGCGCATTGCGTGTGGCTGGATGCTGAGGAGCGGCGGATTTTGCGGGATCGAGGAGTGCATGTAAGTCATTGCCCGGGTTCCAATCTGAAATTGGCCTCCGGAATTGCCGACACACCAGGGATGCTTCATGAGCATGTTTCTCTTAGTCTGGGAGCGGATGGCGCTCCATGCAATAACAATCTGGATATGTTTAATGAGATGCGATTGGCGGCGATTATTCAAAAGCCTCATCACGGACCCACAACCATGGATGCCCGCAGTGTATTCCGTATGGCTACTATTGGTGGGGCGAAGGCCGTAGGGATGGAGGATAAGATCGGGAGTATCGAGGTAGGCAAAAAAGCAGATCTAGTGCTCCTGAATCTCTACAATTTTCATACCTTCCCCTCTTACGACGTAGATCCCATCTCTAGAATTGTATATTCCGCTACGCGGGCAGATGTGGAGACAACGATAATCGACGGGGAGATCGTGATGGAAAGAGGTTTGCTAAAGACTGTGGATAAAGAAATTGTACTAAATGAAGCTAACCGTTCTATTAAAAGATTACTCACGCATACCTCGATCGTTTGAGGGGAGAGGTCGATTCGGATTTGGATATCTTATCATTCGCAGGGGATCACTGGACCCCCTGTTTTTTTATGAGAAAATATGAACATAAGGGAACTAAAGTGCCTTTTATGAGGTCGTATTAAGTGAGGTGAAGCTAATTGGAACTGGAAGGTCTTCAGCATAGCGAGACGATGAATGAACAGCAACTAAGAGAAATCATGAGCCGTTACGGAGAGGATATATGGAATTATATCTATTATCTTACCAAAAATTCTGAACAAGCCGATGATCTGGCTCAAGAAGTATTCATTAAATGTTATTACCGGATTGGAACGTACCGGGGGAATTCTTCATTTAAAGCATGGTTGCTTACGATTGCCAGGAATACTGTTTTTTCGCACCGGAAATCGCGCTTTTTTCGTTCGGGCTTATGGGGTGGTGTACAGCCATTGTCCACGGTTGATGTGGAGCAGCGGGAAAAAACTATCGAACCTCTTGGCGTAGCCCGATCTGCGGAGATGGAGTATTTGGGTAATCAGTCCATTGGTGAGATATGGGGTCTAATTATGGCATTGCCTCCAAAGCTGCGCGAAATATTGGTCCTGGATTTGAAATATGAGCTCTCTATAAAAGAAATAGCTGAACTGATGAACTTGAGTCACGGAACGGTAAAATCAAGATTGCACCGAGCGCGGCAAAAAATTCAGAACAAATTAAAGGGGGTAGAATGATGGAGGATCATAAACCGGAATGGTATGCTCAGGCCCGAAAAGGACCTTTTGGAAATGAAAAGTTTACTATGAGGCATGCAGACAACGTCATTCGCCAAATTCAAGAAGATCAACAGGGAGCGAAATCTTACTCAGGAAAAAGACTGCCTGTGCAATTGTTGGCTGTGGCGAGTTTTATTGTATTGTTGGGCTTAGGTGTATTCTTTCTGAACGGAAGGTTCCTCGGTAATGAATCAAGCAACCCTGCGCAAACGGAGGTTTCGTCGCATTTCACGGAGGCTGAGCTACAGCGGAACGCAGATCAGGTGATGCAGAGTTTACTTGGAAAGACTTATCCGCTAGATCACCGGGAATGGCTTAAGGAGCAACAGCAGATATTTTACTCTTACCAGAAAGGTGAGGACTCCGCATATATCTGGATCAATTATGAGACAGGAGAACTGGTGCAAACGAAGATGAGTACGATTCTGACAGCTGCAGAGATCGACGCTGAAATGAAAACCCGTGCGGAAGAGATCAAGGGCAAACTGGGTTATGCGAATGATTCAGCTTATGAAGTGCTCAGATACGTTGAATATGATGTTACACAACATTCTGGCGTGAAAATTGAGAATAACTTTAGGGCGGAGAAATGGCGTATCGGATTTGTGAATGGTGAATTCGATTACGCATCAGCCACGCTTGAGGCCTCGGCGGTATCAGAAGAGATGCGTCAAGCTGGGGAAGAGGCATTGAAGGTGTTGAGAGGTAACGGAGGTGATGAAGAGCTTAGTTTAGTATTTCGGGCTATGGACAAGGATCAGGATACGCTTACGCTGCAATACGGATCAAAGGTTTCGGTTACGTTCGATACTGTTACTAGAAGGATTGAGCAGATTAGTGATACAAATCCTCGTGCTAGTGATAAAACAGATCCCAAACAACTAACGGTATTAGACCGGGAGTTGTCTCTAATTGATGGGGATCGCCTACGTGAGAAGGCAGCACCTCTGCTGACTAAGATATTTAGCGTTGCTGATGTGGGCGGATATAGCTTGCTTAAAAGAGATCAGGAGCCCGGGAATCTCACCTTTCATAAGCTTGGCAGTCCTGAGATCACTGTATATTATGATAGTGATTTAACGATCTGGAAGGTAAAAGAGGATTTGCCAGCAAGCCAGTCTTAGATTGAAAGTCATAACATAATAGGCTTAAATAGGGAGGTTCCACAGCCGAAAAGGCGTGGGATTTCCCTATTTGTAGTGGGAGCGAAAGGTGCACATTTTTGATAAAAAAAGTAAGTATTGTTATACTAGAACAATCTGATATTTTACAGAAAAGATGAATAGAGTTCATAATCAGAACAAATGAAAAGGTAAGAGGGGATTAAAACGTGAAAAAGCACGGGCCGAATCGAGCTCAGTTCTATATTGTTGTCCTGCTGCTATGGTTGAAGCTGCTCCTGCTGAGAGTGCTGTTCTTTGATAGAATTGCTTGGGAATGGATTGCAGCAGATGTTGCTCCAGTCCTCTTCATCATGGGGATACTGACGGTCATTACTCCTTCGCGGGTGAGAACAGCTGTCTATTGGACATTTAACGGGATATTATCGCTGCTGCTGTTCGCAGCCAGTGTATATTTCAATCACTTTGGTTCTGTTCCTACGTATCTGGCTTTATATGAACTGAATCAGGTGTTTCAAGTGAAGGCAAGCGTAGAATCAACGATACAGACTATTGATTATTTATTTTTCGCTGATTTTGTGATCATGGCAATCTATGTCTTGATCCGCAGATGGAAGCATGGAAAAGCCTATCCGCGTGAGCGTGAGCGATTCAGCTCCCGGAACACACGATTGGCACATATGATGGTGATTCTGGTGGCTATTCTTGGAGGTTTTGCTTTATCGGCCAATTCTGTCAATTCTGCGCGGGGAATTACAAATGAGCTTGTGCAGGCAGAAAGTGCCGGATTCCTGAATTATGAGGTCGTTGCCGCAATTAAGGTCAAGGAAGATAACAATCTCATTGGAACCGGAGATATTAAGGATACCATCGCGAAGATTGATGAGCTACAAGCTTCCTATCCTTATAGTAGTAAGGCCGCGGGCACAGCACCTGAGTATTTCGGCTCCCAAAAGGGCAAAAATGTAATTGTCATCCAAATGGAAGCTTTCCAAAACTTCCCGCTGCATCAATCCCTGAAGGGTCAAGAGCTGACTCCAGTGTTGAACAAGTTGGCAGATGAGGGATTTTACTTCCCCCATGTCTACCAGCAGATTGGTCCGGGCAATACTTCTGACGCTGAATTTATGAGCAACACGTCGATTTATCCAATCGGGACCTTGGCAATGTCCACTGGATTCGGGGACAGAGAACTGCCGAGCCTACCACGTCTGCTGAGAGATAAAGGATATGAGGCGTACACCTTTCACGTGAATCAAGTGGGCTTTTGGAATCGGAATGAGCTATATCCTGCACTTGGATTTAACGGCTATTATGATAAAGATTATTTTACCAATGATCATTTTAATGCGTTTGGTGCTTCCGATGAACAGCTTTATATTACGGGTGTCGAGAAATTGGCAGAGCTGCAGAAGAAAGGAACTCCTTTCTACGCACAAATGGTGACGGCGTCCAGCCATCATCCCTTCCAAATTCCGGACTCTTTTAAGAAGATCTCAGTGCCTGATGAGTTAAAAAACACGATGCTTGGCGATTATTTGACTGCTATTAACTATACTGATTATGCCATTGGAACTTTAATAGAGGGTTTGAAGAAAAATGGAATGTGGGATAACACTGTGCTGGTGATGTATGGCGATCATTTTGGCTTGCAGCCGCAGGATGTGCCACCGGAGCAAGTAGAAAGTGCGTTGGGGATTCCATACGATTCCCGGATCAGTCGCTTTAATATTCCATTGATTGTACATGTACCAGGAATGGAGCAAGGGAAGGTAGTAGAGAGAACAGGTGGACAGTTGGATATTCTTCCTACGATAGCTAACCTATTGGGGGTTTCTTTAAAAGAAGAAGGTTATACAGCATTTGGTCATGATCTCTTGAACATTGATCGTAATGTGTTAGGAATGCGGTATTATTTGCCTTCTGGTTCTTTCTTTAATGATGATATTCTCTATGTGCCTGGTAAAGATTTTGCTGATGGTAAAGCTGTGTCGCTGGATACGCTTAAGCCAGTATCGGATTTCACAAAATATCAGACTGATTATGAGTATATTTTGAAGCTAATGAATTTGTCCGACGAATATGTGAAGCTGTTACCACAGAGATAGGGGGAATCATGAAAAAGTTCTGGAAACCGGAGTATCTCGTAGGCCTTGCCGGCTGCGGTATCATTATTTATTTGCTATTCGTAGGGCCTTTTATTGGTGTTGCCGATAACGGAGATTTTTTGCGTATGATGAATACCATCGGTCTGAACTACTATGACACTGGAGCATCGTATGCCGACCAGTTTTTCAATTTTAGTCATTCCAGTTTTGCGTATGAAAATTTATTTAGAGGTTTTTATCCTTCCTCACAGATTTTTATAGTACTTGTGCCGAGATTGATCGGCGGGCTCATCCATGGCAGCTTTTTTGATGTTCGTTTGCTGGGTGCAGTTTATGGGCTTCTTTTACTGGCGGCAACTTGGCTGCTGGTGAAGTATAATGCTCGTGGCTCTTATGTTACAGGGCTGCTGTTGGGAGCAGCTATCTTATTTGTGTTTTACGATATCGGGTATGTGGCCTATTTCAACTCCTTGTTTGGAGAACCAGTGTCGATGGTGTTTATGCTGCTGACATTTGCATTAGGATTAAGATTAACCAGCCAAGAGAAGCCAACCACTAAAGGATTAACTTTGTTTTTTATCGCAATTCTGTTTCTGGTCACCTCCAAAATCCAGAATGCACCCATTGGGATTGCCTTTGCTCTGATTTTCTTGCGGTTTATGATGCTTGACGGAGAGGGCAAATGGAGGAAGCTGGCTTTACGTTTTTCGATTGCCATCTTTCTTGTATCCATCGTTTTGTATGTGGCAGCGCCAAAAGATCTGAAGCATATTAATCTGTATCAAACGGTGTTTTTTGGGATTTTAAACGAATCGCCGGATGTGAAGGGAGACTTGCAGGATCTCGGATTGCCGGAGCGGCTGGAGGTACTGGCGGGTACAAATTATTTTCAGACCGATACAGTGATTAAGCAGAATGATCCTTCGCTGGTTCCGGACTTCTATGACCGTGTATCTCATAAAGATGTATTGTTCTTCTATCTGAAGCATCCGGACCGGTTGATAGATAATATGAAATATGCTGCGAGTAACAGCATGGCGATTCGCCCGTATTATCTAGGAAACTACGAGAAAAGCGAGAATAAACCAGCAGGTGCATTATCCTATACTTACAGTGCATGGAGCCAATTCAAAAATAAACATATTCCGCATACGCTCGGATTTCTCTCCATATTCTATCTGGTGTATTTTGCGGGAGCTTTGTTCCAGTATTTCCGCAGCAGAGATATTCGTGGCAAAGTTGCCGGCGAGCTGCTGATGCTGCTAGGGCTAATAGGGATTTTCTCCTTCTTGGTTCCGATTCTTGGGGACGGAAGGGCTGACATCGGTAAGCATTTATTCTTGTTTAATGTGTGCTTCGATATGATGGTTGTAGTCATGTTTGGATGGATTGTACACAAGCTGACGGGGATTGCGAGACGCTAATTTCAAGCACCTATCAAACACAAAATAACACAAAGCAAACAGCAAGTTTCCGATTTGGAGACCTGCTGTTTTTTTAAAAATATGGCTATGTTAAACTTTGTTGTTGATATTTCATAATTAAGAACAAGCGTTCTATAATAAGGGCGATATAACTGTTCGGAGATGATTTGCCCATGGATTTAAAGGAACTGAAAAAGCTTGCTGATACGTTGGACGATAATGGTAAGCGAGAACTTATCTACTTTTTGCAGTCCCGAACCAAGGGAGTGGCACTTCCAGTTCGAGCGATTGATGAAATTCAAGAGCAGAAGCATAAATATGGACTTATTTGCCCGCATTGCAAAAACGATTCTGTTGTTCGATTTGGAAAGTAGGCTGTAAGAACACGCACTGGAGAGGTTAAACGTCAACGTTACCGTTGTAAGTCCTGTCGCCAAACATTCAATGACCTTACGAACACCCCTCTGCAACGAATGAGGCGACCTCATATGTGGGTTCGTTTTATCGAATGCATGATTGAGGGCTTTTCTCTGAGAAAATGTGCAGAGCAGTTAAACGATGAAGTCACGCATGTCACCTTGTTTTACTGGCGGCATAAGATTCTTTCCGCTCTGAAGCAGATTCCAACCGAAGCATTTCAAGATATTGTTGAAATGGACGAGACCTACTTTCTTTACTCGGAAAAGGGCGAGCGGAATATTACCGAACGCAAGCCACGTAAACGTGGCGGCAAAGCGAAATATCGTGGTATAAGCCACGATCAAGTGTGCGTGCTGGTTGCCCGTGACCGTCAGAAAATGCCTTACTCTGGCGTACTTGGGCGTGGACGTATTCGGATTACAAAATTAGACGAAGCGATTGGTGGTCATCTATCTGACTCAAACGTGTTATGCACTGATTTATGGAGGGCATTTAGCTCCTATGCGAATTCAAAAGGCATGACTCATTACCGATTCAAGTCCGACGGAAAACAACGTGTGAAAGGCGTGTACCATATCCAAAACGTAAACAGCTACCACAGCCGCTTGAAGAAATGGATGGATCGCTTCACTTTTAGGGAATGTAAACATCTAAATAACGTAAGGAACGAGGAGGCAGACAATTCATGGGAGGAACGAATGTATGGGATGCGGAGTGGGAGGTTAACGAAGAGCAGGCGCGGACGCTGATCGGCAGACAATTCCCTCAGCTGTCATCGAAGCAAGTGAAGCGATTGGGCTGGGGCTGGGACAATACGGTTTTTCTCATCGGTGACGAGTACGTGTTCCGGTTTCCAAGAAGAACGATTGCAGTTGGTTCGATTCGTATGGAAGGGAAGCTGCTGCCAAAGCTGGAGACATATATAACCATCCCCTATCCGAAACCGTTGTTTTATGGCGAAGCAAGTGACGAATACCCGGCACCATTTCTTGGCTATGACTACGTGCTAGGAGATTTCCCAATCGGTTTGACGGAAGAACGCCGGGCTTTATCGGCAGAGACGCTGGCGAAATTTTTGCGGAGATTGCATGAGTTTCCGGTGCAGGCAGCGCTGGAGTGCGGAGTTCAGCAAGATCATCGAAACTTGACGGACATAGCATCGCGCAAAGTGAAATTGGAGGGCTTTCTATCGAAGGTGGTTGAACACTTGTCGCCGGAGGAGTCCGGTGTGATCGAAGCGTATATTAGCAGGCTGCAAAAGGACCGTGTCGAGGCGGTGAATGCACTGCTACATGGCGATCTTCATTTCAAAAATATGCTTGTGAATGAGAACGGGATCGTTTCCGGCATCATTGATTGGGGCGATCTGAGCGTAGGCCATCCGGCTTGCGATTTGAGCGTTGCTTATAGCTTTTTACCACCTTACGCTCGCGGCGTGTTTTTCGAAACGTACGGAGGAGCGGACGAGGAAACGAAGCTGCTGGCGCGGCTAATCGCGGTATACATCCCCATACTGATCTTAATGCAAGCGGTCGATGACGGGAATGAAGCAATTGCGGCAGAGGCGAAATCCAACATCATGCGGGCACTGTCGGATTAGGCTTATTATTTCGTTGCGGCTATGGGGCTATGGCTATCGGCACCATTTTGTCGTTTAAAGGCCGCGATAAGGTACGATCCGCCTTCTCTGATGCCGCTTTATGTTGAGGAACACGAAATTCAACAGAGTAAGTCGTTGCGCTAACGGGACACGATAGCAATAAACCGCCTTTTCAACGAAGGCGGTTTTCTTATGGTCAAATATCAACATTAGAATTTAACATAGCCTATAATATAAGAATTTATATGTTCCATGTTGTAAATTATCCTTATATTTCTCGCTTAAACGCTTACCGTCCTTAAAGGGACGTCGAAGTCGTGTATGCTTATTCATCTTCAAATAACTCACGCAACATCCCTTGACGATCGTTCATAAACGCTTTGGTCACGGTATAATGTTCGGTTTCCTCCAAGGCGACGGACCGTACTCCCTCCCCCTCCAAGAGAAAAATTTCAGCACCGGGATAGGACATCAGAATGGGGGAATGAGTTGCGATAATGAACTGTGAATCTTGCCCGACCAGCTCATGCATACGCACCAGCAGAGACATTTGACGTAAGGGGGAAAGCGCTGCTTCAGGCTCGTCGAGGATATAAAGGCCGCGGCCGCCGAAACGGTGAACGAATGTAGCTAAAAAAGACTCTCCGTGGGACTGCTCATGCAGAGATTTGCCTCCGTAGGAGTCTTTGATCGGTGGGCCACCGGGTTGTTCATCCAACTCATCAATATAAGAAGCCACATTATAGTAACTCTCCGCACGCAGAAAAAAGCCGTCCTTCGGCCGTCTAACCCCTCTAGCAATTCTAAAATACTCATAAAGATTCGAATGCGAGGAACGAGTGTTAAAAGAAAAGTTTAGCGTTCCACCCTCAGGGTTAAAGCCCCAAGCAGCAGCAATTCCCTCTAACAAGGTTGATTTGCCCGTGCCGTTCTCTCCAACAAGAAAGGTCACTGGTTTTTGAAAAGTCAGGCGATCCAGCGTTCGAACAGCAGGCAGATGAAATGGATAGGTTTGAAAGGATGGCACCAGATCACGCAGCAGCTCTGCGTGTCGCAAATACAACGTGGTGTTATTCATAGTTCCCCCCTTGTGAATTTCAAAAAGTAATCATCTTCGGACAGATTGGACAGAGATGACAAGTTTAGTGCCTCTAGCTAGACCTTTATAGTATAACAGCATCCAGCGAGTGGATGAAATCTGACGGGGTTCGGGCAAGCCGGGCAAAAGACAGGGTACATCTGCCAATTTAGTTCTAGTAATGACAGATGTCCATGAGGCGAGTGCTGACTCCGCATATAGTTATACTGTCTTGAGAATACAACGGGGCAGGGTGAAGGCCGTGAAAGCGAAAAGGAGAAAACACAAGCGTCCGCGAGATTATCGCGACGGTTATCACGAAGGATATCGTCTTGGCATGTGTGAGGCTGTGCAGCGTCGGAGTACTGTAGAGGTCGAAGCCTGTCGGCCATTTAAGCTAATGTATGTTCCTCAAGGGTTCCATGCAATCGATACTGGGGTAATTGAGGCGCTTCAGCAGCTTGTAAGTGAGCTTGTGATAAGCACTCCAGAAACTATGCTGGAGACCGCAGCTCGGGAGATGCCCGGGGCAGTGCTGGTTATGAATGGACTGCATGTTTTTCCGGAAAATCATTTAGAACAGATTACAGAAATCAGAAAGCTGGGCATTCGGACTGCGATCTGGTTTGTGGATGATCCTTATTTTACAGAGGATACTTCAGTGATTTGCCGGCATTATGATCACGTCTTTACGCATGAGCTCGGTTGTGTGGAGTTTTATCAATCCTTTGGAGTTCCATCCGTTCATTATTTACCGCTTTGCGTCAATCCAAAGATGTTCTATCCGCGCCGTACGGCACCGCAGTATAAGTACGACATTGTGTTTATTGGCAATGCATTTCATAATCGGACAGCGCTGTTTGATGAACTTGCCCCCTATCTAAAGGATAAGAAGGTGCTGATCGCTGGCGGCTTCTGGGAACGGCTTGCGACTTATGACCAGCTTGCCCCTTTTATTAGCAATGGCTTTATCCCGCCTGAGGAAACTGCGAACTATTACAGTGGTGCAAAGCTAGTCATTAATATTCACCGTCCGTGGGAGGAGGGGCAGGATAACCGGAATAGCTTCCGTTTACCATCACGCTCTATCAACCCACGTACTTATGAGATCAGTGCCTGCGGTACTATGCAGCTTACGGATGTTCGTGAGGATCTGGGCAATTATTATCGGCCAGGTTATGACTTGGATACTTTTGGCTCTGCTAAGGAATTGCAGGAGAAGATTGAGTACTATCTGAAGCATGAAAAAGAGCGCCGAATTTACGCTTTACGGGGACTACAGACAACCATGCGCAACCATACATTCACTGCGCGTTTGCCTCATTTGCTGAATGTGATTGCTTCAAGTGTATGAAATCTATAACGGGATAAAGGAGCGAGGATGATGATGAACAACAATGAATTTATTATGCCTGCACCACCGCTACCACTGACACCTCCAGAGGAAGAAAAGCTTCGTGGTCGTCTGAGTGGTTTTAAGGGCGGATATGATGAGGGATATTTACGGGGGCGGCTTGCGATTTTGGATGGTCGGCCAGAAGAAGTATTTCCTGTACGGAATATTCATGTAATGTATGTGGCTTCTGGTAAAGGATATCCCTACTCTCCATTAGACGATGCAGTCCTCTACGCGCTGCAAAAATTAACCACACAAGTCACGATAACAGATGTGCGTCAAAACTTAGTGGAGTTAGCCGCCACTCAAAGACCGGATCTGGTACTTGTGCTGGATGGTATGGATTTACCGCTTGAGCAGATCTCCGTTCTTCGGGCTAGCGGAATTAAGACAGCCATTTGGCTTACAGATGATCCTTATTACACTGATTTTACAGTTAAAATTGTGGCGCATTACGATTTTGTGTTCACGCTTGAGCGTAATTGTATTGATTTTTATAAGGGACTTGGCTGCCCTGAAGTTCATTATCTTCCTTTTGCCGCTCACCGCGAGCATTACCGTCCAACTACAACACGTTCACCATTGAATCGCGAAGTTAGTTTTATTGGCTCTGCCTATTGGAACCGGGTTAATTTCTTCCGTGAGATTCTTCCGGATTTGATGAACTATAACACGGTGATTAACGGCATCTGGTGGGACCGTCTGCCTGAGGCGGCACTCTATGGAGATCGAATTGAGATTGGCAAGTGGATGTCACCACAGGAAACAGCGGTAGCTTACAGCGGATCCAAAATCGTCATTAACCTCCATCGCTCGCACATTGATGAAGTAGTGAACAACAATACGCTTTCGATTCCGGCGGTATCTCCTAATCCGCGTACTTTTGAAATCGCGGCTACGGGTACGCTGCAATTAGTGGATGCCAGAGATGATATGGGATCTTTCTACAAACCTGGTGAAGAAATTGAGACTTTTGCAAGCCCTCAAGAAATGATGGATAAAATCCGTTATTACCTGACTCATGAGGAAGAACGCCGTGCGATTGCCCTGCGCGCTTTTGAACGGACGCTTAAGGATCACACCTACACCAAACGTATACACCAGCTGTTAACCGTAATTTATGGCTAGGTCATATGCCCGGAAATGGAACGGAAATGTGCGCTTACCAGGGGACAGGTGTCGTGCCGGCATCTGTTTTTCCTCGATATACTGTAGAACCGAACCTCAGCTTATGCCTGTGGCCTGATGAAAAGAAGCAACGTCTGGAGCGGGCTTGTATAGCGGAGCGGAAGCGACTGGCTAGATTCGAGAGCAGAGTGGAAGTGAAGGGGCGAAGCTCGGGAGCGAATTGAAATTGACTGACGAGATTCTAGAGCGAAGCGGAAGCGATGTTGCGAGTCACAGGAGCGACCATTTTCAAAGAGAGTTTTACTGCGAAGGATAGAACTTAGCGCAAAGTTTGTAAATTTTTTAAGGAGGTGAATGGCTGCTCCAGGCCCCTCGTTAGGGAGCGCCGAAACGCCATGGCTGACAAAGCTACAATCGTCCTCTTTTCACATGTATCCAATACACGCAGTATTACGGGAGCGGAGAAGCTATTGTTGTTTTTCGCTCAGGAGCTTTCTCCGTACTTTAATTGTATTCTCGTTGCGCCTCAGGACGGCAAGCTGACTTCTCAGGCTCGAAGCTGTGGAATAAGTGTACAGTTGCTTTCGATTCCTCTTTTATATGGAATGTACACTCCTTATGCAGGGTTGGAGGCAGATGCTCAGAAATTCCAGGAAAGCAGGGAGTATCACGAATTAACAGACTGGCTGAATTCCCTGCGCCCGGCGTTTGTTATTACAAGTACCTGTGTGCATGCTCTGCCAGCAATGGCTGCAAAGTCACTGGGCATTCCGGTGATATGGAAAATATCAGAGACGATAACAGACAATGAATATACACCTATTAGTGTAGGGCTGATTCATCGGAATAGTGATGAGATACTAGCTATTTCACAAACAGCTGCAGCTTGCTTTCCAGAGGACGTGAGAGCGGAAAAAGTGATCCAGCTGCCTCCCTCTTGGAATGATAAAGAGATGATGATTGAGGCTTGGAGCAAGCTTCGGAGCGAACGGCGGCGGGAATTGCGGGTTAAACCGCATGAACAGCTGATCGGTTATATTTCTTCTTTTATCAACAAAGAAAAAGGTCTAGAACATTTTGTGAAAATGGCTGTGCTTGTGCACGCGGTTCATCCAAGCTCGAAATTTGTTGTCATTGGGTCAGCTGGCGATAAAAGCTATTATGAGCGTTGTGTCCGCAAGGTAAAGCTTGAGGGACTGTACACCCGGTTTAAATTTGTTGGTTATGCTGAATGTCTTCCATCTGCTTATTGCGCCATGGATGTGCTAGTGGTTCCTAGTCTGATCCGCGAAGGCTTCGGTATGACTGCTTTGGAAGGAATGGCTTTTGGAAAGCCCGTGATCGCTTACGACTCTGGGGGCTTGCGGGAAATTCTGCACGCAGCGGGCTGCGGCGAAAATCTCGTGCCAGCATCGGACATTTCCGCGCTGGCAGAAAGAGTCAACGTCATGCTGGCGCAGCCGGGATTAGCGTTGACTCTAGGCAGTCAAGCGCGGGAGCGCGTCGACGCCGTCTATGGTCCGGCGGCTTATCGGAGCCGCCTGCAGGGTCTTGCGGAGATGTGGAACCTCCGCTATTGCAGCGCACCTGCGGTGCACGAGGCTGACAGCGTGGTGGTGGTGGAACCACCTGCTGTCCAGCCTGATTTACCCGCAGCGTCGCCGGCTTTGCCGCCGCGAAGCAAGGGCCTGCCGAGCCGCGTCGCCCGCAAGCGGCGCGGCAAAGCCCGGGCGCGCCGGCGAAGCGGGCGACCGTTGGTTTTGCGCCGCGTTGCTCGCAAGCGGCGTAAAGGTTCTGCCCGGCGGCGCAGCACTGCCGGGGGTAAGCGCCGCCGGGCCCGCCGCGGTGGACGGCGGCGCGCGGCGTAAATGCCTCGATTGCAGCGAAGCGGCAAGCTGAGCGCAAAGAGAGGCAAATTTGCCCTCGAATGCGTCGAATTCGGCAAGCTGAGCGCAAAGAGAGGCATATTTGCCCTAGATTTCGTCGAATTCAGCTAGCTGAGTGCAAAGAGAGGCAGTTATGCCCTTGACTGCGTCGAATTCGGCAAGCTGAGCGCAAAGAGAGGCATATTTGCCCTAGATTGCGGCGAAAGTGGCTAGCTGAGCGCAAAGAGAGGCAGTTATGCCCTTGACTGCGTCGAATTCGGCAAGCTGAGCGCAAAGAACGGTATAAATCCCGCAAAAAGAGCTCATTCCAGCAACCGGAGCCCAATGAGCGGTATAATTCCCGCTTATTGATCTCAATCCAGCAACCTGAGCCCAATGAGCGGTATAATTCCCGCTTATTGATCTCAATCCAGCAACCAGAGCCAAACGAACGGTATAAATCCCGCTAAATGAGCTCAATCCAGCAACCAGAGCCAAATGAACGGTATAAATCCCGCTAAATGAGCTAAATCCAGCAACCAGAGCCAAATGAACGGTATAAATCCCGCTAAATGAGCTAAATCCAGCAACTAGAGCATAATCCGCTGACTGAGCAAGTCAGACCATAATTAAACAGGCAGGGGAGTGAACTCATGAAGATCATGACGATTTTAGGCACGAGGCCTGAAATCATTCGCCTCAGTGTAATCATTCCGCTTCTCGACGAACATGCTGAGCGGCACATTCTGGTGCATACAGGCCAGAACTTCACCGCCAGTCTCAGCGGCATTTTCTTTGCTGAGCTGGGACTGCGGGCACCGGATTATGTGCTGCAGGATAAACAAGCAGGACTAGGCGGCCAGCTTGCCGCCATGTTCGGAGGGTTAGAAAGTATTTTACTAAAAGAACAGCCAGATCGCGTCTTGCTTCTGGGCGATACGAACAGCGCGTTATGCGCGATTTTGGCTGAACGTATGGGAATTCCGGTGGTGCATATGGAAGCGGGCAACCGCTGCTATGACCTCCAAGTACCAGAAGAGAAAAACCGCCGTGTCATCGACGCCGTTTCGACCATTAATATGCCTTATACGCAGCAGAGCAAAAGACATCTAATCAGCGAAGGTTTCCCCAGCAGGCGTATCGTGTTAACAGGAAATCCGATCCATGAGGTCATGACCCATTTTGAGCACAAAATCCAGACTAGCGACATTCTGGAACAGCTGAAGCTTACCTCAGGACAGTATTTCCTAGTCACGGCCCACCGTGCTGAGAATGTAGATGATCCAGAGTCCCTTGTACAAATTATGTCGGGTCTAAACGCAGTGGCTGAGCATTTTGGAATTCGTTTAATATGCAGCATTCATCCTCGCACTCGCTCCAAACTTACCGAGCAATTTTCCCTTCCAATGAACCCACTAGTTGAATTTCATGAACCTTTCGGATTTTTTGATTTTGTCTATTTGGAACAGCACGCCTTATGTGCCATCACCGACAGCGGGACTGTACAGGAGGAATGCTGCTTGATGAAAGTGCCAACAGTTACGATTCGCAGAACGACGGAACGTCCAGAAACAGTGGATTGTGGCAGCAATGTAGTCTCAGGTGTAGATCAGAAAAGTATTCTGCGCAGCGTCAAGCTGATGACGGCGCTCAATCGGGATTGGGAGGCACCGGAAGGATACATGACTCCGGATGTTTCGGTCAAGGTAGTTAAATTCTTGCTTGGAGGGAACCTGCATGTTCAATAATAAAAGGATTGTGGTCACAGGCGGAACTGGTTCCTGGGGGCATGAACTGATTAGGCAACTTCTGCCACAAAATCCTAAGGAAATCATCGTATTCTCCCGCAGTGAATCCGCTCAAGTGGCGATGAGCCGGGAGTTTGAAGATCAACGTCTCAGCTTTATCATTGGCGATATCCGTGACAAGGATGCGCTGATTGCAGCCTGCCGTGGCGTTGATTATATCTTTCATCTGGCGGCGCTCAAACATGTTCCAGTCTGTGAAGATCAGCCTTATGAAGCACTCAAAACCAATGTAGTGGGAACTCAAAATGTGATCGAAGCTGCCATTGTAAATGGCGTTGAGAAAGCAATTTACATCTCTACCGATAAGGCTGCGAACCCATCCAACTTCTATGGAATGACCAAAGCGATCGGGGAAAAATTGTTCGTTTATGCCAATCTGATTGGCTCAAACACCCGGTTCGTTACTGTACGCGGAGGTAATGTGCTCGGAACGAACGGCAGCGTAGTGCATTTGTTCATGAAGCAGATTAAGGATAAGGGTCAGGTACGCATTACGGATATGAAAATGACCCGTTTCTTTTTTACCCTACGCGATGCTATTACGTTATTATTTAAAGCTTCTGAGGTTAGCTTGGGTGGAGAAATCTTCGTCATGACTATGCCTACCTGCCGAATTATCGATCTTGCTGAGGTGCTGATTGAAGCTTCCGGAGAGTCCAATGTGAGTATTGTCGAGACCGGGATTCGTCCGGGGGAGAAAATCCACGAGATTTTGATGAGCGATTTCGAAAGCTTAACTACCGTTGTCTACGATGAACAGTATCTAGTAATTCTCCCTACGCTGAACATGCCGGAATTAAAGGCACATTATAGCGCTTATCCTCATGTCTCTTTCAATAGCTTCAGTTCAGAGACGAATCTGATGGATCGGGAAGAGATCAAAAGCATCTTGATCCGGGGAGGGTTCCTGCAATGAAGCTGCTTATCCTAGGTGGAAACGGTATGGCGGGGCATATGCTGGCGGATTATTTTCGCCGCCAGGGCAAGCATCACGTCTTCCATACAACCCGGGATAAGAGCGATCTTGGCGGGCTGTATGTAGATGCGAACGATATAGCCGGAGTTGAGAAGCTGGTCGATATCGTTTCCCCTCATTGCATTATCAATGCAATGGGGGTTCTCAATCAATTCGCGGAGCGTGACAAAATTGGGGCTTACCACGTGAATGGCTTTCTCCCTCATCACTTGTGGCGAAAGGCAGAGGATGTTCAGGCAAGGCTCATCCATATCAGTACCGACTGCGTGTTCGAAGGAACACGCGGAGGGTACACCGAAGAGGATGCTCCTGATGGAACCTCTGTATATGCAATTTCGAAAAGTCTCGGTGAGGTGCAAAAACCCGGGCATCTTACGATTCGCACTTCCATTATTGGTCCCGAAATCCGCTCAGGCGGTATTGGTCTGATGGATTGGTTCCTGGCGCAGAGTGGTAAAGTTTCAGGATACCGGCGGGTGATGTGGAACGGGGTCACAACGCTCCAATTAGCCAAAGCAGTGGATGTAATGCTGGATTCCCCCGTATCGGGGCTGATCCATTTAGCGCATCCAGAGCCGGTAAGTAAATATGAGCTGCTTCAGCATATTCAGGCGGCTTTTCATAAAGAAAATGTGGAGATCATCCCTGAGGATGAACATATTCAGGATCGTACACTAGTGAATACAAGAGCGGATGTCCTCTTGCCGCTGCCTTCATATCCTTTAATGCTGCAGGAACTGGCTGACTGGATGAAACAGTCAGAGATGTATTTATGACAGGTCAAAGACTTCTGATTACCGGAGCCGGTGGATTTACCGGGCAACATGCCGTTCGATTATTTTCGGCAGGAGGGGCTGAGGTTATCGCTGTATTGCGGCCGCAATCAACAGCTGCCTCCACTCTTTTTCCAGAAGGAGTAAAGATATATATTTGTGATTTAAGTGACCGGAAAGCAGTAGCTGAGATGATCAAGCAAACTATACCGGACGCTGTCCTTCATTTGGCTGGGAAGAACTCCGTACCCGAGTCATGGCTTAATCCCTTGCTTTATATGGAGACCAATGTGATGGCCACTTTATATTTACTAGAGGCCATGCGAAGCCTGCCGAGCAGTCGGATTCTAGTGGCAGGCTCCAGACTTAAGTTCAAACCGGGTGTGGTGGCTGGGCCACCACACCCGTACAGTCTTAGCAAAACAATAGAAGAGCTGGTGTCCCTCGCTTGGGGCACCTTATTTAAACAGCCGGTTCTGCTGGCTGAGCCCTGTAATCTGATTGGTCCCGGTCCTTCCACCGGCTTCTGCTCTTTATTAGCACAGCACATTGTCCGAAGTGAAGGCCAGCCAGAAGAGGAAATACCTCCATTTAAGCTCTCTTCTCGTTATGCGCTGCGTGATTTTTTAGATGTAAGAGATGCCGTTAGAGCTTATGATTACATTTTGCGTAAAGGTACAAATGGAACCATCTATCGCATCGATTCGGGGAAGCAGCGGGAACTCGGGGAGATCGCGGAGCAGCTGCTCAGTCATTCTGTAGGTCCAGTGCCAATGGACTGGGGACCCGCAGATGCTGAACGGGCTATTTCAGAGATCGCAGCCACTGCAGATAAGCAGGTTCGTTCAGAAGCATCAACCCCTGAGGCTGATGTGACTTCACTGGGCTGGCGTCCGGAAATTGGACTTAGCCAATCGTTAATGGATATTTTGAATTATTACCGAGTTAGCGGGGAGGGGAGGTTGTTATGAGACCGAAGGTTTCGGTAGTGATTCCTTTTTATAATTGTCCTTATATTGAGCATGCCCTGCAAAGTGCGTTCTCCCAGTCTTGGGAACCTTACGAAATCATTATTGTCGATGACGGCTCACATGCTCATAGCAATCTAATTACACCGTATCTTTCCCGAATTCATTATTTGGGCAAAGGCAATGGGGGAACCGCCTCCGCACTGAATCACGGCATATTGAATGCAACGGGGGACTATGTGGTCTGGCTTAGCTCGGATGATTTATTTTATCGGGATAAGATCAACAATCAGGTTCTGTTCATGGAGCAGAACCACTTGTTAATCTCCTATACCAACTTTAATTATATTAACGCTCAATCGCAGCTGGTTCAGCTGAATGCTGCGCCATTGTTTCCTAGTCACCTGGATTACTTACGTTGTTTTTTACACGGTAATCCCATTAATGGCTGTACGGTGATGTTTAAACGAGAGGTGTTTGGAGCCATCGGACTTTTTGATGAATCACTTCCTTACACCCATGATTATGACTTATGGTTCCGCGCCATTCTAAACGGATATCCACCGGTGATGTTGAATCAATCCCTCACTGCTTACCGGACGCATGAGGGCATGGGAACGATCAAATATTTTGATGTAATTATGGCAGAGGCAGCTGCGACCAATGCCCGCTACAAAAATTCGCTGCAGCACTTGATTTCTTCTATGGGGGGCTGAAGGTAATGTACCGGGAAATTGAAGTGAATGACTTTCTGCCAGTCTTACTGGAACAGTTGAAATTCTGCCAGAGTATTCTGGATATCGGCAGCGGCACCGGTACCCTGCTTGAACGATATGAAGCCGCAGTAGTGCTTGGATTAGAAATTCACAGGCCGTACCTGCTGCATCGTCAATATAAGTCACCTCATATTATTCCGGTACATGCAGATGCCAGTCATATGGATAAATTATTCCTCCCCAAAACATTTTCAGCGGTTACCTTTATTGATTCAATAGAGCACTTTAATAAAAATGAAGCGAAGACTCTGCTAGGGATGGCCGAAAGAATCGCCAATAACCGAGTAGTTGTATTTACCCCTCGGGGCTTTTTTCCACAGGAGGGTATGGATCATTATCATTTGCAGGGAGAGCATTATCAAAAGCATCGGAGCGGGTGGGAGCCGGAGGATTTTATTGCACTTGGGTATGAGGTAACGGTACTTAAAGGTTTCCATCATGCCCAAAACCCATCGTTTCGTGAAGCATTCGGGGAGGGCCATGCACCAGTAGATGCCCTGCTTGCTTGTAAAACAGTATAAAAGTTGAGCTCCGGGTGAAGGAGGTGAGCGCGTATGAGTGAAGAACCTAAAGTATCGGTGATCATCCCATTTTATAACTGTTCGTATGTGGATCTCGCCATCCAAAGTGTCTTGGATCAAAGCTATCCGAATATAGAACTTATTGTAGTCGATGACGGTTCTACCCTATGGCTGGAGAAGTTGGCCCCCTTCCGTGACAGAATCATTTATATACAAAAGAGTAATGGAGGGACGGCTTCTGCTTTGAACAAAGGGATAGAAGTGGCTACCGGAACGTATTTTGCCTGGCTCAGTGCAGATGATCAATTTCACCCGGATAAAATCAAAAACCAAATAGAAAAGCTCAAAAGTACGGGTACTTTGTTTAACTATACAGCCTATTATTATATAAATGAGCAGGGAGAACGGATCTCAGATACGGTAAGTATGCTTTTTAGCAGCAGAGCCCATTTTATTGAGACTATGATGTTGGGTTGTCCGGTGAATGGGAGTACAGTTCTTCTTCATATGGATATATTTCGTGCTGTAGGAACGTTCGATGAAATGTTGTTATATACTCAAGACTATGATTTATGGCTGCGTATTTTACCGCATTTTAGCTGGTCTTATATTGAGTATCCGCAGCTTGATTATCGAGTGCATCAAGAGATGGGCTCAGTGATTTATAGTGAGGCGCAGAAAAGAGAGATAGAACAGGTACAAGCAAACCATCATGGGGTTCTATCGCATCTGCTGCTAAAGGAGAGAGGGGAATGAAATTAATATTTCCTGTTCTAACTCTATCTAGGGGCGGAGCACAACGGATGCTGGCAGAACTGGCTAATCGTCTGTCAGAGATCGGTCATGAAATTACGATCCTCTTGCCCAGCGATGGTGTCGTTGAATACGAGATAAATTGTGAATTGCGTTATGCGGCAGATGGTGATTTGTCGGCCAGCGATTTTCCAGTGGGGGACGTGATTGTCTCCAACTTTTATACCACAGTCGAGGTATCGCAGCAGGCAAGTAATGAGGGAAAAGGGATTCATATTCGTTTAGCGCTTTGCTACGAGCCCACTTTTTTACCTGACAATAGCCGTTCTTTTGCATCCTATAGTTTAACCAGCAATCTGCTTGTACTATCCCGTTGGCAGCAAGAAATCGTCCAGATGAATCATGGGATTAAGGGGACAATCGTGCCCATTGGTGTGAATCCTGTTTTTAGAAATTTGAACATTCGTGAACCTGAAAATAAGCTTGTAGTTTCCGCGGTTATGCGAAAGCCAGAGGGTGGATTCTCAGGCCATCGTGAACAAGACTATTTGCTTGAACAGTTAAATCGGGTCAGAAGACTTCATCCAGAAGTTGAACTTTATTTGATTATTCCTCCTGGTGAATTTGCTGAGTCGACTACCCTGCAAACTTTATTAGCGGACGAACGATATCATATAAGGACTCCTGCAAATGATACTGAGCTTTGTTACCATTATAGTGAGAGCGATATTTTTGTAAGCTCAAGTACGTATGATACGGGATCGCTACCAGGCATCGAGGCTATGCGTTGTGGAGCAGCACTCGTTACTGTTTACTCCGGTGGGAATATGGAATATGGCAGGCATGGCCATAACTGCTTAATGTCCTACCGGTTTGAGAATCGGCTCGCGGATGATATCATAACCTTAATTAAAGACCCGGATTTACGCCAGCGGCTGGCTCGTAAGGGGGAGCAGGATTCACAGCATTTCACTTGGGAAAAAAGCACACAATTGTTTCAGAATGCACTGTTTGAGATCGTAGCGAGGAACTCTTAATAATATGTCCTTAAAATATAAAAAACCTTCAATACCACGTGAGAAGTGGCTTGAAGGTTTTTTTGCATGATATCGGTTAGAAGATGGCATAGGAATTCATCATTTCACGAAAAGATTGCGCATACTTCTCGGTTCCGAAGCGTGAGACCATATATCCTCTTCCTTGCTGGCGGAGACCCTCTCGCAGAGGAATATTGTTCATAAGCTCCAGTCCTTCGTTGACGGCAGTTGGAATATTGCCAAGCGGGTAAAATTTACCCGTGACATTATGAACAATAAAGGATCTGACACCATCGGAATCTGTACTAAGTACTGGACAAGTGCAGCAAATCGCTTCGGCAACAGCATATCCAAATCCTTCTGTAATGGAGGTAGCTAACAGGAATCCACCCGAATTAGCGATCGAGGAATAATAAATGGGCATTACATGATTAGGAATATTGGTAAAAGTACTTAGACGATCATTCAGCCCTAGGGCGTGTAGCTCCTCCTGAAAGGATTGTTTCTGATCCTCTGCGGCTAAATTAGGATCATGGAACATCCACAAATGAATATCTGGTTTATAAAGGCGAATTTCATGGGCGATTCTCAAATATTCCCGCCAATTTTTATTGCTCTCTAGCCGGCCTACCCAAGCGATAACCGGATTAGCGGGAGGTTCAGCAGGGATATGCTGAAAGGACTGGACATCAACAATATTCGGAATTACATAACGATGCAGCCAGGGACAGATTTCAATAAAAAGCTCCAATAAATGATCGGTTGGCGGGATTAGTACTGCATTACAATAAGAACGTAAATAAGGGACGGCATCTCTGATCAGAGTTTCCGCATGACTGCGTTTTCCAAGGCCTTGAGATTCGTATATCATAATACCGCGGTAACCGAGTTCACGCAGACGTTTCAGTAATAAATAATCAGATGTAACAATAATGGCATCGTAATTATGGGTCTCCAGCAAATTTTTAATTTCTTCATCTGAAGATGAGACAAATACCGGAAAATTGGTCGTATTCTGGCCTGAACCCGGCATTAGATATAAAACATGGCATTCGATCCCACTTCGCTGGAGACTTTCACATCGCAGCTTATTTAATGTCTCCACCCCGCCACTCGGTACATAAAACGTAAATAGAACTTTCATGCACAAGCCTCCTGACTTTTGCGGAGTAATACCGACTTGTTGAGATATGGCTTACTGTTTATAAGATACGCCGATCTGCACTCGCGGGTGACGGTCAAAGCGGCATAGTTCCAAATCCTTTCAGGATAGCTTGTTCTTCAGAAGGTCATCCTAACGATCGTACACTGCACACATACAACATTAGAGATGGAGGATGAATTCATGTTGCGATCCAAGATCAGTATGTCAGTCTCAGCTGCATTGCTTCTCGGCTTGGTGAGTATTACAGGGTGTGGAACCAATACGGCAGAAAAATCGAATGTGCAAACCAATAGTGTCCGGGGAGTAAATGATGGGCGTATTGGTGTGAATTCCGTACGCGGTGGCACGCATAACATCACTAAGATGGAAGTTAGTCAGGAGCTTGCAGACCGGATTGCTGCAATGCCTGAAGTCCGTTCAGCGAATGTAATGCTTGCAGGAAAAAGCGCGTATGTAGCAGTAACTTTAAATGATGCAACTGCTGGCCTGCGTGCCAAAGGGACTCCATCGTATCGGGCAAAATCCTCAACCACTCCTCACAATTACGGACCGACTGGCGTAATGTCTGGTACAGGAAGAGTGAAAATTGGCCGTGATGGAATGAATGATACTGGAGCCGTAACCAATGGTATGAACGGAGCCTTAAAAGGTACTGTAAATACAGTTCCTGGTACAACAAGTACTGGACCGGCAACTAGAAATGGAATCAATGGCATGGGTAATTTGGGAGCGGGTATGTTGGGGACAGGAACAGGAACAGGTACAGGTACAGGAACAGGTACAGGTACGACAAGAAACCATACTTATAATAATGGTCCTCTGCTGAACAGCAATGGCTCGAAACATGATGTAGATATGGGGATAGGAAAAGGTATGGGAACTGGAATGGGAATGGGCATGCGCAGTACCACTCCTAGTACCCATGATACGAATTACAGAAGTAATTCGACGCATATGTATAACACCAATAGCACGAATAACACAAATAACACCATAAATACAAGAGAAACAGAAACAGTTACCAAAGCAATTAAAGATAAAATTGCTGCAGAAGTTAAAAAACATGATGCGAGAATTAAGGATGTATACGTATCAGCAAATCCTGACTTCGTGGAACGCGCCAATGTTTATGCTGAAGAGGCTCGTGCCGGTCATCCGATAAAAGGATTTGTGGATGAATTCCGCACCATGGTTGAACGAATTTTCCCAACTCGTAATTATTAATGATTTTTGTGATCTAAATAAAAAAGCAACAATCTCACCATCTGGAGAGAATTGTTGCTTTTTTGTTTGGAGCTAATTTTATTAAGTGGTGATTGGACGTCCGCCGATCCATACGCCGCGAATATTAAATTCAGCATCAAGGCGTAGGATATCGCCGCGTTTTCCAGCCTCCAAGGAGCCAATGCTTCGTTCCATTCCAATGGACGCCGCTGGCGTAAGGCTTGCAGCGCGGGAGGCCTCTTCCAAGCTGAGTCCTACCTCTTGGATCAGATAACGGAAGCCGCGAATCATCGTTAGTGTGCTTCCAGCTAGAGCAGCAGGATTATCTTTAAGGGTAGCGATGCCATCTTGAACGAGTACAGGTAAATCACCGATTGTATATTCACCATCACTAAGTCCAGTTGCAGACATGGCATCAGTAATCAGTAATAAATTGTTCTCTTTCTTGAGACGGGTCAATATAGAAATGGCTGCGGGATGAACATGAATCCCGTCGGCTATAATCTCTGCGCGAATGCGCTTATCGAACAAAATAGCTCCAGCCGCTCCAGGCTTACGGTGATGTAGGGGTGTCATCGCATTGAACATATGCACGGCTTGGTTAAGTCCAGCATCTGCTGCGGCAATAACCTCTTCAAAGGAGGCATCCGTATGCCCGAGCGCTGCAGTTATACCGTGCTTGCGCAGCCAGAGAATAGCTTCGAGGGCACCTTCACGTTCCGGAGCAAGCGTGACTTGCCGGATCATTCCTGGATAATCGTTCTCCCATTGTGCTAGCCACTCAATATTGGCAGGAACAATATGCTCTGGATTTTGTGCGCCGGACCATTTCGGGCTGATGAAGGGTCCTTCCAAATGCATGCCTGCGATTTGTGTGTAAGGCATTTCAGCAGCGCGATAAGCGCTGACTTCGGAGAATACTTGGTCAATAGCAGACTTGGAAGCGGTCATGGTTGTAGCCAGCATTGTTGTTGTTCCTTGGGAACTATGGAACTTAGTGATGGCATTCAGCGATTCAGTATCACTGTACATAAAGTCGTGGCCAGCTCCACCATGAACATGTACATCTACAAATCCGGGGATCAGAAGTTCCGTTGCTTGACCACTGGCAGGCCAATGCGCGTAACGCTCTGGAAGCCAAGCCGCATCGCCAGCATAGTGGATCTGCTCTCCAGATACAGCAATCACACCGTGCTCAATTAAACCTTGGGGAGTCAGTACCTTACCGAACAGCAACTGTTCTAGTTCTTTATTTATTTCAGCCATTTGCCTGCTCCTTCATCTACGAGAACGATTACATTTGGATGGCTCTGCAGCAAGGATGCAGGGCATTGGGTTGTAATCGGGCCTTCAACAGCATTGCGGATAGCTTCAGCTTTGCCGGCACCACGAACTAATAAGAGGATTTGGCGTGCTTTTAGGATGCCTCCAATGCCCATTGTGATCGCTTGCCGAGGGACCTCATCCAAACTGTCAAAGAATCTAGCATTTGCTTCCCGGGTATCTTCAAGCAGGTCGACGACATGGGTTTTGCTGCTGAGGTTAGCATCGGGTTCGTTGAATCCAATGTGGCCGTTGCTGCCAATACCGAGAATCTGCAAGTCAACGGGTCCGTTTTCTTCCAGCATTTTATCGTATGCAAGGCATTCTGCTTCCATATCCGCTGCGTTTCCGTTAGGGATATGTGTCTGTCCTGGATCAATATCTATATGGTTAAATAATTGCTCGTTCATGAAACTGCGATAGCTTTGTGGATGGTCGACAGGCAAGCCGATATACTCATCCAGATTAAAGGAAGTTGCTTTAGAGAAACTCACAAGTCCTTTTTGGTGCATTTCAACCAATTTGGCATAAACCCCAACTGGGGAGCTTCCGGTCGCAAGACCGAGCACGGCTTTAGGATTGCTTTGCAACAGGCTGGCAATAAGATTCGCACCCGTTTGTACGAAATCTTCATCACTATGGAACTTTAGAATATTCATTAGGATTGTCCTCCTCGTTTGTTTCGGTATTGTTGGACATTGAGATAAGATTGCTCCAGTCTAGGAATAAAATCCCCAAAACGGGTGCTGACCATTCCAGTGAACAAAATATCAATGATGTGAAGCTGAGCTATGCGTGAGGCCATGTCTCCCCGGCGCATGCCTTTCTCCAAAGATGAGGAGAATAGGGGGATATCCGCCAGAGTAGCCAAGGTGCTGCTGCCATAAGAGGTTAGTGCGATAGTGCTTGCTCCGCTAGCCTTCGCACACATCAAGGCATCAATGGTCTCGGGAGTCTCTCCCGAATAGGATACTGCAAATACGACATCACCTTTGGAGAGTGATGAAGCAGAGGTAATCTGCATATGGGAATCAGCAAAAGCAGTACAATTTACGCCTATGCGGATCAGCTTCTGATAGAAATCCTGAGCGACAATGGAAGAGGTCGCCATCCCGTATAGATCAACGCGGCGTGCTTGGCACAATAAATGAACTGCTGCCTGCAATCGCTCCAGATCTAACAGTGAGGTAGTATCCCGGATGGAGGTCAGATGGTTCGTCTGCATCGCTTCCACAATCACGGAGAGTGGGTTGCCGGCTACAATATCTTGATAAGAAGAGCCACCATCCTGCGGCGCGGCATCACTATGAGCAATTTCTGCTGCCAGCTTCACCTTGAAATCCGGAAAGCCTTTAAAATGAAGCACCTTACAGAAACGTGTGATCGTTGCCGGGCTTATTCCGCATTGTTCTGCTAATTCTGTAATGCCCATATGAACGATTTCGCCTGGTGAGGAGAGAATTCGTTCAGCCAGCTTTCGTTCCATTTGAGAGAGCTTGGCCTTCTCATGCTCGAGTGCATGCAGTATTGGGGACATCCATTCATCCACCTCGTTTCAATGGGGTATTGAAATTATTTTTATGATTATTAACTGAATTCAGAAAATTATTTTCATATTTAGGATAAAACAATTTCCATTCGGAAGCAAGGGATAAAAATGAATACTAAAGGGGAATATGCAAAAATAAAAAACGGTCTACTCGCAGAAGGCTGCAAAGTGGACCGTTAAAATGATGTAATTACTGAGATATAAGATGAAAAGGATACTATACTGTATTGCGTTCTATAATACGGTACTCAAGCTTGCGGTGAACGGGTTGTCCATCATTTCGCTGGATCTGATCATAGATAATCCGAAAAGCGGATATGCCCATTTCAGTTAACTGATTATCTACAGTGGTCAGACCTAACGTTCGGCCGATAGGCTGATCATCAAATCCAATGACGGCCAAATCTTCAGGAATGCGGATACCCTTTTTCCAAGCTTCGATGATTAAACCAGCCGCTATATGATCGCCTGCTGAAATAATCAGGGCATCAGGACGATTCTTCATCTGCAGCAGTTGGTGAAGTACGCGGGCACCATCCTCTTCGGTCAGACAGTTATAGATCATCCATTCATCATTGTAAGGCTGATCTGTAGCTTCTAGAAAGTCTCTAAAGGCAATTTGGCGGATAGAGCTGCTGCTGCCGTGTGGTCTTCCTTCACAGTAGCCAATATGGCGGTAACCTTTATCATTCAAATATTGAAGGCCACTGCGAAAAGCAGAATAATGCTCAATATATACAGAAGAAAATTGGCGTTCTCCCCTATCCTGACATACCACAATAGGACCATAAGCTGTATATTCTTCAATAGCTTCTGAGCTCATTGTTGAAGAGACCATAACTACACCGTCAATTTCTTTGTTCCGCAGCATCTCAAGCACCTTAATTTCTTCTTCCGTACGATAATCGGTTTGGCAGAGAACGAGCCGGTATTGAGCCAGCAGTGCTTCTTGAGCCAAGCCTGCAATAATGACTGAGAAATAAAATAAGTTGGTATACGGAATAATAACAGCTATAGCTTGAGTCCGCCCAGTGATCAGATGCACGGCGTTCATATTACGCGTGTAGTTTAATTTTTCAATAGTATTTAGGACTGCGGTTCGTTTGACTTCACTTACATAAGGGTGATTATTGAGCACCCGCGAGACTGTTGTCACGGAAACACCAGCCATACGGGCAATTTCTTTAATATTAGCCATTAGAGTACAACAGCCTCCCTTTTGTGCTTGTGTATAGTCATTTTATTTTATCATATTGTCCGCAAATTACCTTCCAAATAAAAAGCTTGCTATGGAATCCATTTCATAAATTAGACTGTAAATGCAAGAGATTACCGGACTAAACCGGCGTAACCACAAGGGCGTGACGGACCGGTATATCTATTGTATTAATAAAACTAAGCTGTTCGTGAAGCCTTTGGCGATCTGTTCCGAAACAGCTCCCACACAATAAACAACAGGACAAGCAGCTGTGGAAGCAAGGTTTCCCAAGTGGGATACATGCCAAGCCAGTTGATTGAAGGCAAGCCCTCTTGTGCATGTGCAGGAAGTTTGCCGGCAACCTGAAGCGAGTGAATGCTCTCCCCAAGAAAGCGGAATACTAGGTAATAAATTAGAATTGTAGCTGTACGGAAGAAGGCGGCAATCGGTAATTTTGCACTCAAGGCAATAATTGCATAACCTACAATACCAAGAATAATCAGAGCACATCCAATCCCAAGCAGTAATTGAGACAGCTTGATGGATGGAGCCATGCCCACATAAAAAATTGTAGTTTCTGCACCTTCACGTAAAATAGCAAGCGCTGCAACGGAGGACAGTGACCAAAGGTTTCCTTTGGCCAGCGCGCCATCAACTTGCCTACCCACGTAGTTGTTCCAATTTGCAGTGTTTGATTTGCTATGTAACCAGCGTCCGATTGTGAGCATCATAACTACTGCGACAAGACCAGTAATTCCTTCAATCATCTCCCGTGCTCCCCCGGAAGCTGCCCGAGAAATGGTATAAGTGAGCACAACAGCCAATCCGATACTTGCGATGAGGCCGACAGCTGCACCGGACCAGATCCATTTTTGCGCTTTGGCGTTCCCATCACGTTTCAGGTAAGCAAGAAGAGCTGACAAGACGAGAATAGCCTCAAGCCCTTCGCGCAAGAGAATCAAAGCGGCATCCCAAGCATTATAAGTGGTTTCACCAGCCAAAGGCGTTAGTTCGCTAAGCATATTGTTCATGATGGTTAAAGCTTGATCCAGTTTAGGCGGATTTGAGAGCAGGTAACCTGTGACAGCCGCACTCTCATTTTCGATATTGTTGTAGACTGTTGGTGAGGCGATCTGGACTTGCCCTTCGGCAGAAGGCCAGGCTACGATGAATTGCTCCATGATGTTAGCGGCTTCTGTGCTGTTATTGTCTTTGGCAGCGGAGGATGCTTTGTTCAGGTAGCTGATTAGTCCCTCTATAGAAGCTGGTTCACTGGAAGTATCCCCAGCGTCAATGGTTTTGCCTTCACTGTAATCAGCCAGCAGTTGATACAGAGCTTCTGCTTCCGATTTCGCCGATGCCTCGCGAAGCGGTTCAGCCTGCAGCGCAATCCGCAGCAGGCTTATTCGCGTCTCCAGCAGGCTGTAGACGGCGGAATCGTCCGCCCGGATGTTGCGCTCCGCCGGCTTCCATCCGCTGACGATGTCGCGGTACGCTGCCGCTGCCGCGCTCCAGTCGGCGCTGCGCGCCGCATCCCGCGTGCGTTCCGCCGCGGGCAAAAGCTTCGCCGCCGTCTCGCGTCCGGCGGCTCTGGTGTCACCGCCGACCGTGCCGGAGGCGGCGGTGACGTACGCGTCCACGCTTCTCGCGAGCGTGGACAGTGCGGTTTTGGCGGGCTCGCCGCCGCCCGCCGCAAGGGCTTTCGCCGCGTCTGCAAGCGCGGCGTCAACGGCAGCAGCCGGACCAGCGAGTGCCGGGTCCGGCGTGCCTGTGTTCGCGGTGCGCCACAGCGCAGCGAACACTTCTACATCGGCCGCGGCCGCGTCCCAGCGGCTCTGGCCGGCTTCGACGAGTGCGCTGCCGACCGGCGGCAGGAGCTCGTCGACCGTGCCATCGCCCTCCGCCCCCGCGGGGCTGGAGAGCAAAAGCATACACAAAAAGCCAAACAGAATCAGCAAGGCAACCTTTGGCATTTGCCGTTTAGGATGCGTAAGAGATAACATCGGGATAATCCCCCTTCAATAATGGACAGCCATAAATTTAGCTTAGTAGTGTTTCCCCGATAAAGCCGCCTCTGCGGACACCGGGGAAGCAGGCAAATACAGCGCTGCCGGTGTGAGTCATATATTCGTTCAAAAGATCAGTCTTAGAGAGGCGCTGCTGAATGGCAACGAATTGTTTCATTAAATCACGTTGAAAGCTAATGAATAACAAACCTGCATCAAGCTGGCCCGTGGTGACGTCCAAACCGCTGGAAAAAGAATAGGAGCGGCGCAGCATTTTGACTGTACCGTCACCATGCGCCAATGCGGAATGTGAATTCACCGGAATGACAGGTTTCCCGGAAGCGTCCGCAGCTGAAAGATCCAGATCATCGAATTCATCCTTAGCTCCGAGTGGAGCTCCGGTGTGACGATAACGCCCGAAGGTAGCCTCCTGATCACTTAGCGAAGACCGATCCCAGACTTCAATACGCAGACGCACCCGGCGTACCGCCATATAAGTGCCGCCGCTCATCCAAGAGGGACCGTCACTGCTGCTGTTCCAGACCACTTTGTTCATTTCAGCGTTATCGGTAGTATCGGGATTGCCCGTGCCGTCTTTGAAACCCAAAAGATTGCGTGGCGTAGCCCCCTTGGGATCCGCTGCTCCAGTGCGTTGAAAACCTTCCTGTGTCCAGCGCAGTACAGCAGTCCCCCGGGCGATACGCGCCAGATTGCGGATCGCATGGAATGCGACCTGCAGATCATCCGCACAGGCTTGCACACAAATATCCCCGCCACACCATTTCGGATCAAGATTGTCACCCGCAAATGCCGGAAGATCGGCCAATAGGGCTGGGCGTTTCGAAGCTAAGCCGAATCTTTCATCAAAAAAGGAAGGACCAACACCAAAGGTCAGCGTACACCGTGCAGGGTTTAGCCCGTCCGCTTCCCCGGTGTCTGAGGGTGGAAGATTAGGGTTGTCATTTACGTCACCAATAAGCTCGCCAGTAGTAAGAGCGGCAGCGGCAGTGGTCCATGCTTGCATTAGTTTTTTCACATCGGCCAGTTTGGTTGTGGTGAAATCAAAGGCAGCAAAATAAATAAAGTTCTGTGCAGGTGTCAAAATCCCCGCCTGATGGCTCCCATAAAAAGGAATGGAACTGGAATCACCTTCTGCGGCCTTCGTTGGCTCAGCTACAGCATTACGCGCAGCCATAATTCCACCGACACCTCCGCCCCCTAACAAAAGACCAAGGCCAGTGGCGCCAGTAAGCCGCAGCATATCGCGGCGGCTTAATTTTTTACCAAATATAGGCTCATTCTTCGATTGATCATTAAGAGGGGGACTTTCAGGATTACCTGGTACTCCAGTGAACTTGTTATGTTTATTCATGAGGGTCACACTCCTAGAATAGTTCCCATATTGGACAATGGCTCAGCCAAGGCGTCCAAATTCTGACTCAGTTTACGTACTTCATCTTCTTTCAGCTCTTCATAGGAAACATATCCATCTCCAGATTTGAAAGGGGCAAGCTCAGCTTGCAAGGCAGCGAATCGTTCACCAATGGTTTTTTCAAGATCGGCATCTTTTTTAGCTAGTTCTGGTTTTAACAGCTCGTATATCTTTTGCGCACCCTCAACGTTTGCGACGAAATCATACAGGTCTGTGTGCGAGTAACGTTCTTCCTCTCCGGTTACTTTTGAGGAGGAGACCTCATTTAAAAGCTCAACAGCACCAGTTACGAGCAGATTCGCGTTGATCTCAACGGTCTCAACTTTCGCACGCAGCAGCTGTGCATCTTTCAGCAATTGGTCAGCAACTTCTGTCATGTCTTTAGTTGTATTGTCCTGCCAGAGTGCTTTCTCAAGCTTGTGGAAACCGCGCCATTCTGCCGCATCTACATCATTTTCCCGGGCATCGATATTTGGGTCCAAGTCACCAAGTGCTTCTGCAATAGGCTCAATCCGTTCATAATACATGCGGGCAGGAGCGTATAGCGCCTTAGCCTCATCAATCTTGTCCTCTTTTACAGCGTTGGTGAAACTCTCTGTTTGCTTCACAAATTCATCACATTGCTGGATGACGTATGTGCGATATTGATCTATAGCTGACGTGAAGTCAGCGGTGGCAGTCTCTGGTGTGTTGGTAGCTGCAGCAGTCGTCGGTGCGTTGGTGGCTGTAGTGCTGTTGGCAGCAGTATTTGTAGAGTTGTTGTTATTGGCACATCCAGTGAACAGTATGGAGGCCGCAAGTAGACTTGCAGGCACAGCATAAGTAAATTTCATTAAAAAAACACCCCTTTTTTTATATCTAAATGATAATCGTTATCAATTATGCTGGACTTATCATAAGTCCGTATACAATTACTGTCAATATAAAAATGTGATGTATCTCATTGTAATAATTACACGACAAAAAACTCCCAGGGTCGGGAGTATGGTTTGTAGTAATGTATCCAGTAATGTATCCGATTACAATTTAAAAAGCAGAATAGTAACCGACCCCGCGAACTTTTGCGCATACGCAGTAACTAAAGGACCCAGATGACACTAAATGCAGCATTATTCGATATTTGAGCCGCTATCGGACCGCATAGTCGCTATTGGCTTCGAAAGTACCCTATATGAGCTTGTTTCTAAGGAATAGCGTCACTGGAGTCCGCAACTTTGCTCAAAAGGCGATAAATTTGATAAATAACGCCATCTGGGTCCGAAAGCCTCAGTAGGGGCGGTGAATAGACTATTGAAGCGGGCAGCGGACCCGTCGAACCAGCGAACCATTGCGCGCACGCAGCAGTAACCGCCCCAGCAAACTTTTGCGCATAAGCAGTAACTAAAGGACCCAGATGACACTACATGCAGCATTATTCGATATTTGAGTCGCTATCGGACCGCATAGTCGCTATTGGCTTGAAAAGTACCGAATATGAGTCTGTTTCTAAGGAATAGCGTCACTGGAGTCCGAAACTTCGCTTAAAAGGCGATAAATTTGCAAATAACGCCATTTGGGTCCGAAAGCCTCAGTTGGGGCTGGTGAATACACTATTGGAGCGGGCAGCCAACAGCCTACAACATAAAGCAGCGATTCCCATTAATGGCGAATCGCTGCTCTAAGTCGTTTACGATGTTTAAATGAAGGGAACCGTCTCATTTATAGTTAATTAAGCTGTTAATGTGACAGTTCCATTCTTTGAAGGTTTGATCTGCTTAAGAATAAGATCAAAGCGTCATCCGCTTTTTATCGTTCATTATGGGATTCATGATCTGCAGAGGGTTGGTTTTCGAACACTTCTGCAGCTTCCTCTGCAGAAAATTCAGGTTCGAATTTACCTACGAGTGGTAATTTGTTTAATTTCGTTGTTTGTACTTCTGCTTTGGTAGGTTGATTGTTTTTTGAATGGCTCATACATACACCTCCTTTAATAAGGAACAACAAACCGTAGTTTGCCCTGAAAAAAGATGTTCTTATTCATGAAAATTTCAGGCTTTTGCATTTGAATGAACTAAGCCCATTTTATAATTGTGACAGCACCATTAACATCAACACTACATAATATGTTTTGACTGTATCCCTTTACCTTGTTATACCAAACAAACCCAGGGCAAGGAGGGGTGACACCATTGAAGGGGAACGAACACCACAGCAAATTTCTGTTGACTCATCGTGAGCGCGAAGTTTTTGAGCTTCTCGTGCAGGACAAAACGACTCGTGATATCGCTGGCTTATTATTTATCAGCGAAAAAACAGTTCGAAACCACATTTCCAATGTAATGCAAAAATTAAACGTTAAAGGCCGTTCACAAGCGGTTGTCGAGCTGATCAAGCTTGGGGAGCTGAAAATATAGCTGGCCAATGTCTTCAGAAGTGACGCGTTTAAGCCTTCTCCACCCTTAGGGGTGTGGGAAGGTTTTTTGTTGTGAAGGAAAGAGCGACACGTGATGTCGCTGTGCTGTTCCCTTCTTCTGTGAAAATCTAAACGCTCTTTTGATAGAACTTCGTCTTTAAAAACATGAAAGATTTCGTGAATTGCCTATAGGGTGCTCGTTCCTTTTTTTTGGAGCTATGTATAAACGGTATTTATGTGGATTATACTACTAAGTTAGCTTGGAGACGGGACTGCTTTAGAAACGCCTTCGATGAAGAGATGGAGATTCTATCTCCAAAAGGAGGAGTCTGGGGAATTACCACTATTCAGGGGATTCTCACTAATGAGGTATACACAGGCCAGAATATGTTTGGTAAATACGAAGTGAAAAAGTCTCTAACTGGCAGTTTAATTGAAAAATAACTTTTAAAAATCCCTTCGAATTTCATTGCGTATACAAAATAAGCGGAATTACTTTACATATGGAGAGTGATTCCGCTATTCTGCATCTTATAATTGGATTTATCTACTAGTTTATTTATTCAGCGAGCGACGAACAATCGGCGCAACTTTATTCGCAAGTAAATCAATAGCTTTTTCCACACGTGCCATCGATTGGTTACCCATATCAAATTGCCCCATGAAGCGTAAGTGACCAAATAGCTCATGCTGATATAAAATCTTTTCAGCAAGTTCTTCTGCGCTACCGACGGCTAATATTTCATTTGCAGCGCGTTGTGGCATCATTTGCTCGGCTGATATTGGATAAAATGGCATGCCACGGTCCTTCAGGCCATACGCCATGTACTGATTATAGCAAGGTGCAAATTCACGAATGGCTTGCTCGCCGCTATCAGCAAGGTAGCTATGCCCTGTTACGGATACCTTTAGCTTGGATAAATCGTGACCTGCTTCATTTGCAGCTTGCCAGTAAAGTTTCGTTAAATGCGATACACGTTCTGGTGCACCTGCAAGAAGTCCAAGTGCCATGTTTAGGCCAAATTTCCCTGCACGAATGGCACTTCCTGGTGTACCACCCACGCCAATCCACATTGGAATTTTTGATTGTACGGGACGAGGTGCAATTTGTGCATCACGAAGAGGGGGACGGAATTCACCATGCCAATTCACGACTTCTTTTTCTTGCAATTTCATAAACAGTCTAAGCTTTTCTTCAAATAACTTGTCATAATTGTCAAGACTTACTCCGAATAATGAGAAGCTTTCTAAATAGAGCCCTCGACCTAAAATAATTTCGGTGCGACCACCACTTAATAAATCCAGTGTAGCAAAATCCTCATATACGCGAACAGGATCTGCCGTGCTAATGACCGATAGCGAACTCGCTAATTTAATGTTTTTTGTTTCTCGTGCAATCGCTGCAAGAATCATTGTATAGCTTGACGTGACGAAATCTAAACGATGATGTTCACCAACCCCAAACACATCAAGCCCAGCTTCATCTGCCCATTTAGCCATTTGAATGATATTTTCAATACGTTCCTGTGCAGGGAGCGCGTAACCATTTGCATCTGGAAACCGTTCTCCTAATGAATAAACACCAAATTCGAAGTTCATCGTATTTACCTTCTTTTATAGTAGGATGATTAGTAAAATAAGTGCTAAAACACCAAGTATTAAGATTGTTGCTGTTTCTTTCATTGTATCTTTCACGCGAAGATGTGTAATTACGCCACCAATACCGACTGCTACTAAAATGGCTGCACCGATTAGAGCTGCTGTATGATTCCAAAAACCTACGACTAATAAAATAGCTGTACCTAATTCAATGCCACCTGTTACAACACGGAACCATTGTGGTAATCCCCATTTTTTAAAGCCCTCGATGTGCATTTTTGAACCAGTTATTTTCCCAAAACCAGCCATTATAAACATTAATGCAAGTAAGCCTTGTAAAATCCATGCTAAAATTGTCATTAGTAATCCCCCTTATTTGTTAAATACGATTGGCATTTTGCCAATCCATTCTTTCTTACGAATTGCATCGTACATACATTGAGCTGCATTTTTACGTGAAACTGTAAATTTTCCTTTGGTATCCCCGAGTGAAATTGCATACCCGCCACCATCTTTGTTGGTATTTGGGTTGACGATGCGAATAACTGTCCAATCCACCTGACTTTGATGAATTAATTTACCAATCGCTTTCATTTCTGCGTAACCAGTAGGGAACAGCTGCTTCGCCATAATACTTGGCATGATCGTTACAAGCTGTTTTTGATCGAAAGTAGATTTAATGGTAGGTGTTGCAAGTGTAATAAAACGTTTTACATGTAATTGCTCCATGACATGTAAGATGGTTTCATGTGCCTTTGTAATCGGTAAGTCTTTTACTTTACGACTCATTGATAAAGGAGAGCCAAGGGTACTCACAGCAGTATCTTGCCCTTGAATAGCTGCTGCCACTTGTTGCTCATCCGTTAAGCTACCGACAATGGTTTCTAAGTTCGGGTGTTGCATCGTTAAAGCACCTTCACGACGTACGTATGCTTTTACGTGATCGCCATTTTGTAGGGCAATTTGAATAAAGTGCTGACCGATTTTCCCGTTGGCACCAAATACTATAATGTTCATTTTGTGACCTCCAACTACTTTTGTATATCCAACATTTGTTGTATAGTTAGCATAAATTCAAATGGATTTTGGCACAACCAACAAAATGCTTGGGAAAATCGTATATCCGACATATTACTCGAAATGTCGGAAAAGTAGGGGGACTAGTATTGGAAAAAACAATTGATCCACGCATTTTAAGAACGAAACGTTTAATTATGGATGCGTTTATGCAATTAGCGATTGAAAAGGATTTTAAAGATATTACGATAAAAGATATTACCTCGCGCGCAACAGTAAATCGTGCAACCCTTTATTATCACTTCTATGACAAATATGATTTGCTTGAGAAAGTGTTGAGTGAAGATGTGCTAAAAGAAGTATTAAAGAATGTGGGTTCACATGAAGCATTGTCAGAGCGTTCATTAAAGAATATTTTACTTAGTCTGATTAGCTTTCAAAGGGGCTTAGCTAGCCAATGTAGTAGAAGCTATGAAGCATTCACACCTAAAATTGAAACCATTGTTAAACAAGAACTTGGAAGGATTTTCTGTGAGTTATTAAAGGGAGAACATCCAACTTGGGCAGATGAAAAGATAAATTTGCACAGTATTATGATCAGTTGGACGCTATACGGAATTTCTACGGAGTATGTAAAAAATGGCGAACAGCCTACGGAAGATGTAGTTGAATCCATTTTTAAAGCTTTACTATTAGACTAAAAATAAGCCCCTGTTCTTGATGAACAGAGGCTTATTTATTTTATGCTAATAATTGTTGAAGTGCTTCTTTTACAGATGCTGGCTTGCGTCAGCACGTGGAGCAGAAGAATACACCAATTGTTTTACACCTGCTTGTTTTGCCGCTTCAACAGCATTTGTTTGTTGTCGTACGTAAGATTCTAGATCACCAAATGTTGAGACAATATCAGGTATATTATCTCAATTCCCTAATTTAATTTCAGTTTTAGTTAAGAATTTCCCCAATGCTTCACTGCTATCAATATTCATACGTTCAGCCAAAATAATCAACCACCACATGCATTCACCAATCTTATGTTCAAGTTCAGATTCAGTATCCCCATTTGTTGGCCAACGACCTTGTTGAGACATTGTTAGGCGACCGACCAAGCCAGCATCTGTAAGGAAAGCTAACGCATCTTCTTCTACTGTCCATGCTTTTTCATGATACTTTCGTTCTAAACGATGGTAGACTTCCCTTAATTGTATAGAACGTTCAATAGCTTCACTGAAATTTATATTTTTCATTTTATTTCCTTTCTTTTTCCAGACAATTATTGTTCACCTGTTTGTGGATTGGTAAGAGCTTCTTCATTACTTATAAAAACATATGTTCGCGTTTTATTGTACCTTTAATCTACATAAAAATACAACAATAATTTCTTTAACTATTCTGCCCGTTAGCGGAACAACTAACCTTTGTAAACTTCGATCACCTCTCGATAATCAAAATTACACCACACCAAACTCTGATATTTTCGGAAAGACTACTTAAAGCTAATTAAAGTAAGTGAATTATAACGAGATATGATTGAACTAATGGGACACGAAAGTTGAATAATGAAGGTAGTCAAACGGATCGAATATTAGTAAGAAAACAAAGGAAATCTTGAGATTCAAGGCTTTATTGCATTGACTGTGAGTTCAATTTGGTGTGTTTCAAACCACACCACGAATGTAATGCAAAAACTAAACGTTAAAGGCCGTTCACAAGCGGTTGTCGAGCTGATCAAGCTTGGGGAGCTGAAAATATAGCTGGCCATGTCTTCGGAAGTGACGCGTTTAAGCCTTCTTTTGCCCTTCGGGGCAAAGGGAGGTTTTTTGTTTACTCACCAAAATAACTGAAGAGTGAGTTAGATCACCGTATGATTTTTATGGCATGATAAATTAGAGATATTAAGGTAGTTCAGGAGGATCTGTTATGACCAGATATGAACAACAAAGAAATTTTCTGAAATCCAATTTTCATGAATTCAAACATATCAAAACAGATAAGATCAAGGGAATTGCACAACCGCCAATTGTTAAGCTATTTGATTCAGATGCACTAATTATTGATTTGCCCAAGGTCAGCAAAGACGTTGTGAGTAAAGATAATATTTTTGATTGTATAGATCAAAGAAGAAGTACACGGTTCTATTCTGAGGATACTGTGAGTCTGGAGGAGTTATCCTATTTATTATGGGCTACCCAAGGAATTAGCGGCATGAATAAGAACGGACTTACGCTGCGGACTGTACCCTGCAGTGGGGCGACGCACACCTTTGAAACCTATTTAATGATTATGCGTGTAGAGGGCATTGGGCAAGGGATCTACAGATATCTGCCTGTGGAACATAAGCTCTTATTTATGTTTGAATTAGATCAACTTGAACAAAAGATTGATGCTATTACTTTGGATCAGCCCTTTGTCCCTAACTTTGCCAAAAAGGCTTCTGTATTGTTTGCCTGGAGTACCACACCCTACCGCTCCGAATGGAAGTATGATATTTCTGCTCACAAAAAAATCCTCATCGATGTTGGACATGTCTGCCAGAACCTTTATTTAGCCAGCGAATCCATCGGTGCAGGTGCTTGCGCAATTGGAATCTATGATCAAAAGTTGATAGATGAGATTTTAGAATTAGACGGTGATGAAGAGTTTGTTATCTATCTTGGGGCAGTTGGGAAGAAACGAGAGTAGCTATGAAGGCTAGATGCAGCTTCAGAAGTGAGACATATAAGCCTTTTTCACCCTTCGGGGTGGGGAAGGTTTTTTTGATTATAATCCAGTGTATTTGCCCAACTGCTCAGTCTGAACGAAGAGGAAATCGTAATGTTTAATTGATAATCATTCTCATTGCATATATAATTAACCCAAAGTAAGAGGAAGCAGGGATGTGCATGGAGCGAAGCAATGGACTGAAAGAAGCAGAAACGATTGATGCCCATAAGACGCTTACATGTGAAGGGGTAGATTATAATTATCGTTTTGATGGGGCTCATTTTGAGATTAAACCTCCAGTCGAAATAGGGGAAGGCAGTTGCCGCAGCCTGCTTAGCCATGGGTATATCCAGATGACAGATTTTAATCTCTGTTTTAATCGGGATATCGAAGCGAAGGGCAATTTTAGCACTCCGCGTACAGAGCTGGCATTCTGCATGGGGCATGGCATTGAGTGGGGGACCTCGCTGAAATCGGACTATTTTGTTATAGATACAGGAGAAATTGCGCTGTTTCATGGCGGAGTAAGAAGTGAAAACTGCACATACCTGAGTGGAGCGGGGTACCGATTCATCAGCATAGATATGAGCCCTGCACAATTTGAGCGGATGACCAGTGGTCTGACTGAGGATACACGGCTTCGCATCGGAGCTGGTGCGGGTTTGTTTTTTGGAAAAAATAACATCACACCATCCATCCGCTTCATTCTATCGCAGATTGCGGATTGTTCCTATAGCCATGGCATGCGTGAACTTTATCTGGAGGGCAAAATGCTGGAGCTTATGGCGGTCTATCTCAATGAATCTTTATATGAAGCAGACCGGATTCCACGCTCGGTCAAGCTGTCCAGAGAGGATATGGAGAGCCTGCGGCTCGCTAAGGAGATTTTACAGCGTGATTATTTGCACCCGCCGACGCTTGCAGGCCTTTCTCGCATTATATGCCTCAATGAGTTCAAGCTGAAAAAGGGCTTTAAGGAAATGTTTGGTTATACCGTGCATGCCTACGTTATCGAACAACGGATGCAGAGAGCGCAGCAGCTGCTGGAACAAGGGAGTATGACTGTAAGTGAAGCAGCCTCCAGAGTTGGATACGGTAATGTGAGTCATTTCTCGGCAGCCTTCCGCAAAAAGTTCGGTGTGCGTCCAGGAGAATATCTGATCAGCGGCAGGCAGCGTCTCTTCGGTATTAAGTTGTAAGTCCGTATCCTGCACAGATGCTCCTGATTTGGTTAATTATAATCCCTTAAACGGTAGCAATCGTGAACAACGTTCCTATACACTAGTGCACAGAGAATCATTCTCAGTGCACTTTTTTTGCGCGTAATTACCAAGAGTGGGGGAACGGCTGTGAGTAAAACCAAAACCGGCATGCCAAGGCTGCTGGAGATCGCCGGAGAGAAGCGAGGTTTGCTGCTCTTGTCCGGAATATTGTCATCTGTCAGCGCTGTATTGATGCTGATTCCGTTTTTGTCTGTTTATTTCATTTTGGCAGAGCTGCTGCGCCATGCTTCATCGCCTGGACAGGTCGACGGTGCGTATATGATCCGCTGGGGGTGGATTGCACTTGGAGGGTTAATCGGAGGGCTGGTGACTTCGTATTGTGGTATTATGTGCTCGCATATTGCGGCTTTTCGTATTCAATATAATTTGCGTGTGCGAATGACCGAGCATTTGGGCAGATTGCCGCTCGGTTTCCTGAACGGGACTTCAACAGGCGTGGTCAAGAAGACGCTAGAGCAGAATGTCGACAAGGTGGAAAATTTCGTAGCGCATCAGCTTCCCGATTTAGTCAGCGTGCTGGCTTCTACAGTGCTGATGATCGTGGCGATGTTTTGGCTTAGTCCGCCGTTGGCGGTAGCTTGCCTGCTGCCGATAATTATAGGATTAGGTGTGCAGTCAGCGCTTATGATGAGCAGCAGAGGCAAGGCCAGTGTGAAGCAGTATCATGATTCGTTGGAGCAGATCAATACTTCGGCGGTGCAGTATGTACGGGGGATGCCCGCGGTTAAGGTGTTCGGGCAGACGGTGCATTCTTTCAGAAAGTTCTACAGTGATATGACCAGCTACCGCGATTATTGTCTGGAGTATACGGACCGTTATCAAACAGGTTATATCTTATTCAAAACATTGCTTGCGTCACCGTTTACCTTTATTTTGCCGGTGGGCGTCTTCATGCTAAGCGGTCGGCCGGATTCCATGTCCTTTGCGCTTGTGCTGTTGTTCTTTCTGATTATGGCACCCGGCGTTTCATCTCCGCTCTACAAGCTACTTCTGCTGGCTTCAAGCACTCGGGATATTGGCGAAGGCGTGGAGCGGATGGACCGTCTCTTGGCACAGCAGCCTGTACCGGAAATAGCAGAACCGCTATCTCCGCATACTTTTGACGTTGAATTTGTCGATGTAACCTTCTCCTACAGTGAAGATGCAGGGACTGCAGCGGCGCTCAGCGAAGTCTCATTCCGTGCGGAACAAGGGAAGGTTACAGCACTGGTAGGCCCGTCAGGTTCGGGAAAATCGACGGTGGCCAGCTTGGTGCCGCGGTTCTGGGACCCGCAAGTGGGTGCAATCCGCATCGGTGGAGTCGACATTCGCCATATGGCAATCCATGAATTAATGAATACAGTTGCTTTTGTATTTCAGGAAACCTTCCTGTTCTATGACACTTTGTATGAGAATATTGCTGTCGGCAAACCGGGAGCGACTTTGGAGGAAGTCCAGGCTGCAGCCAGAGCGGCACAATGCGACGAGTTCATTACTCGGCTGCCGCAGGGATACGATACGTTAATTGGTGAAGGCGGTGTCTATCTCTCGGGTGGTGAGGAGCAGCGCATTGCAGTAGCTCGGGCTATTCTCAAAAACGCACCAGTGCTCGTGCTCGACGAAGCGACTGCTTTTGCCGACCCGGAAAATGAGTTTCATATGCAGTTAGCACTTACGGAGCTTATGCGCGGCAAGACGGTTATTGTTATTGCTCACCGACTCTCCTCTATACGTGAAGCTGCACAAATTCTGGTGCTGCGGGATGGAGAAATCGTGGAACGTGGAGAGCATGCAGGTTTGATTGAGGCGGAGGGGCTTTACGCAAAAATGTGGCATGCCTACAGTGACGCCGGAGATTGGCATATGGAAAAAGGAGGGGATCAGCTATGAAGGTATTGCATAATATTACTGCCGGTAAACCGCAGCAGTTGCTGAAGCCTGTACTTTTTTCTTTGCTGGCTAATCTAGTTAGTGTGCTGCCGTTCGCGCTTGTAATTGAGGCGGTGCGGTTGATTTTTGCCCCTTATATTACTGTAGGCGCAGAACTTCAGACAGAACGCCTTTGGTGGATCTGCGCAGGACTTGTCGCCGTCATGGTGCTGATGTTCCTGAGTGAGATTCCCGCCTATCGCACCGCTTACCGCGGGGCATACAATGTTGCTGCACAGGGACGTGCGGAATTAGCAGAACATCTGCGGAAGCTTCCGCTGGGTTACCTGACTCGCCGGGACCCAGGTGATTTAGCCAATATGATGATGGGCGATTTCACGCTCGTTGAGACGGGCATTTCACATCTGCTGCCACAGCTTGCGGGGGCTTTTGTCCTGCCGATATTTGCACTTGCTGGTTTACTGTTTTTGGACTGGCGGATGGCGATTTCCATGTTCGTAGCGCTGCCGGTTGCTCTTCTGATCATGTATATATCGGGCAAGCTGCGGCGGAGACTCGGAGCGGATCATATGAAGGCCAAGCTGAACGCTGCGAACCGCTTGCAAGAATACTTGAATGGTATACGGGTAATGAAGGCCTATAACCTGACGGGAGAACGATTTGTCCGTCTGGATAACTCTTTTAAAACTTTGATGAAGGAAAGTGTGAAGCTGGAAGGGATGTTCGGTCCGGTTATTCTAACCGCTATGGCTCTTCTTCGTGCGGGACTGACCTTAATGGTATACGTAGGTGTTCATCTATTATTAGGGGGGGAGCTCGGTATTTTGCAGTTGGCAGTATTCCTTATTGTCGGCACACGTATCTATGATCCATTGACCACAGCGCTAGCCAATTATGCCGAATTCCGCTATAACGAACAAGCGGGTGAACGTATAGTAGACCTGCTACGCCAGCCGGTAATGACAGGTAATACGAGTCCTCTTCCTAAAAGCAGCACCATTCGGTTTGAAAATGTAACCTTTAGCTATGGAGGAGAGCCTGTTCTCAAAAATTTAAGTTTGGAAATGCCGCAAGGTTCACTGACTGCAATTGTGGGCCCGTCAGGCAGCGGCAAGAGTACAGTGCTGCGCCTGATCTCACGTTTCTATGATCCTGAAGAAGGGAGCGTTCTGCTAGGTGGGCGCAACATCAAGGATATTGATCCAGAACATCTGCTAGGATCTGTATCGGTGGTGTTTCAGGATGTGTACCTATTCCAAGATACCATCGGGAACAACATTGCTTTTGGGCGGCCGGGGGCGTCGCAGCGGGATATTCAGCAGGCAGCGCAAATGGCTCACTGCCATGATTTCATCATGAAATTACCGCTTGGTTATGACACGCCGGTAGGCGAAGGCGGCAGTACGCTGTCCGGAGGGGAGAAGCAGCGAATTTCCATTGCCCGTGCGATTCTCAAGAACGCTCCAATTGTGCTGTTGGATGAAGCTACTGCATCGCTTGACCCGCAGAATGAGGCCGAAATCCAGAAAGGAATTGATGCGTTGATTACAGGCAGAACCGTCATTGTTATCGCCCACCGGTTGAAAACCATACGCGGTGCGGACAACATTATCGTACTGGAAGATGGTCGGCTGGTCGAGCAGGGACGACATGAAGCCTTACTGTTGCGCGGCGGACTGTACGACCGGCTCTGGAAGCTGCAACAGCAATCCGTTGGATTCCGCATCACATCTTAGGCAATGCTCGGCACATTTTAGGAGGGAAACGTATGGCTATAACAAAGGATGAATCCGCTTGGCCGATCATAAGCCTTAGTTTGGGGGAGGCGTTTGATCAGGAGACAGTAGAAGAATATATCGCATATTGGGAAGAACTGCTCGCGCGCCGATCTGCCTTCGGCCTGCTGATGGTGCATTCTGCTGAGAAAAACACACGTCCAGAGCGTGCGGTCACACAGCTGTATATGAACTGGTGCAAGATGAACAAGCGGGAAATCGCCCAATATTGTTCAGGCATCGCGGTCGTAATGCAGAATGCAAAGTTGCTTGCTGTCTACAAGCCAGTTACAGCGTTGTCCACTAAAAGAACCTACGGCTGCCCCGGAGGCGCCTTCTCTGGAGAGGCTGAGGCGATAAGGTGGCTGGAGGAGTAATTGACTAAGACACCCTCAGGTACGAAAACCTAATATAGCTGCCCATATTTTGGGGATACACATTTAAGCTTTCTTCACCCATTTGGGTGGGAAGGCTTTTTTTTTGTCTAGAAAGATAAGAATCCGCCAACCGCTCACAACCAACGTGTCAGAGTAAGCTTTTTGAAATATAAATGGGGTGTGTTGGATGAAGATAAATAATAATTATTTGAAAGAACAATTAAACCAAGAAGTTTGTAGAGGAATTAGGTTTTTAAACATTAGAGGACGATCTCTAGCCAATGGTTATTTCAAGTGGTCGAAGAGATGATGGAATTCTTTATTATTGACTTGCTGAAGTTACCTGATGACCAACCAATCCTAATAGATTTAGGAATAATGCCTGAATTTATATTACCGTTTATCCCGGAAGAGAGAATGCACTAAGCTGGGCATCAAAACCATAGAAAGAACACCAAACATGAGCGTAGAAGAACAATTTAGGTTAGTTCGTGAACATTTTAAAAATGTAGGGATGACCGAAAGGTATACCTACTCAAAGAAACCATTTCTTTGTCAGGGATGGTTTCTTCATAACTAGAAAAGTACACAGGTATGCCCGTATAATAAATAGGAGCAAGTAATTGGAAGTAGATTGATGATGAGGGGAGAGAAGCCATGTTTTTCTTTAAAAAAAATAAAGGCATCACAAAAGAGGAGCTGCAGGCCCTGGTTGAAGGCTTGGAGCAGGCTTATATGGATAAGGATGAAGAAGGTTTGAGCAAAAGATTTCATCCAGATAAAAGGGGAATGTCCTTTTTAAATCACTTTCAATTAATGATGACATTTCAAATCTATAATATAAAATCTGAAATTCTCGAATTTGAATTGCTGTCAATGGATGCCACTAAAGCAGTCTTTACATACACTCGGAAGCACATTCATACCTGTATCAACCCCGCCGATGAACGTGAGGAAAAAAGAAATCAAATTATCAGTTATTACGTTGAGGCTGTGAAGGAGAATGGTTCAATTTGGATTACGAGGTACAGCCCTTATAGCACGATTTTTGTAGATAAGAAGGGTGATTTCCTTAGTGGTGTGGATGCGGTCATTCCTCCTGGAGAAGAGATCAATTCAGGCATTGCGCGATTCATCCCGTATTTTCAGCTTGATAGCTATGTACCTGCAACCTTCCATGTCTACAGTAACAGTCAATTTATCGGATATTATCCGTTAGGAGAATACCATCGGTACGAACCTTCGCATACGTTCACGATTAATTATTTTGATAAGATAGAGGCATCTTCTGTAGAGAAGCATACAGCGGATTATATCTCCCAAGAGACCTTGTTGACCGCTCAAGTACTGCATCAGACTGTTAATAGCTCTATAGTAGAGACACAGTTGATGAACAATAATGTATTAGAGCATGAACTTGTTACCAGCCTGCTTACGAAGGATGGGTTCTATATGATTAGATTTCTGTATGACAAAGGGGAGCCGATCCCGCCAGAGGAGCGAGAAAAGTGGAAGCGTGAGATGGTCACTTTAATAGAAAAAGAGCACAGCAGTTAACACAGAAACTTGCCGTTACAGACAACACACGAACCGTATCCTAAGTAACGATAAGTTATTTTGGTAATAATGAGAGAAAAGGAGAGATGAAAATGTCCTATATCGTTGATTTTAAAAATGTGTCTACGGTTGGGTTAGAATCTTCACCTGTAGTAGATGCACTTGCTGGTCTGCGTGCTAATGAGGCCCGTTACTTTATGAACAAATACAAACATGAGTTTACGGTTGTACGAGCCAGCGAAAGTCAGGAGACCCTTGATTATGTGAACCGAATTTTAAAAGAAGAACGCGATATTGAGTTTGCGGCCAAGCCTTTAGAAACGTCGCGTTTTCAAGTGGAAAATATTAAATTCGCTTATGTCTTTTATGAGGATGGTCTTGCGGTGAACGTTATGTATACGGTGGATGACCCTAAGAAGCGGGCTGTTGGTTTTAAGCTTTCTGAGGGGATGGAGATCCCAAAGGAGCTAGAAGAGAAGTTTAAGTTTGCTAGGCAGAAGTCCAAGCTAGCCGGAACAATTCGGGGTTCGTTTTTTGTAATTAAAGGAGAGTATTAAGGTTAGCAAAATTGCAACTTAATCAATGAGAGGGCCATCCTGTAAAAGGATGGCCCTAAATCTTGCCGATATAGATAATTTGCGTAGGTTATCTATGGGAATGGACTCTCATTCAAGAGGCCGAATTTATTATATAGAGCAACGAAAACTGGAGTTGCGAGCGTACTTCATAATTATTTTGCATGAATAGCTGGGACGGTAGAATGTACGGTATAAATCCCGTAGAAAAGAGCTGAAGTGGCTGAAACGGTAGAATGTACGGTATAAATCCCGCAGATAAGAGCTGAGGTAGCTGAAAAGGTGGAATGTACGGGATAAATCCCGTAGAAAAGAGCTGGAGTGGCTGGGACGGTGAAATGTACGGTATAAATCCCGTAGAAAAGAGCTGAGGTAGCTGAAAAGGTGGAATGTACGGGATAAATCCCGTAGATAAGAGCTGGAGTAGCTGAAACGGTAGAATGTACGGTATAAATCCCGTAGAAAAGAGCTGAAGTGGCTGAAACGGTAGAATGTACGGGATAAATCCCGTAGATAAGAGCTGGAGTAGCTGAAACGGCAGAATGTACGGTATAAATCCCGTAGAAAAGAGCTGAAGTGGCTGAAACGGTAGAATGTACGGTATAAATCCCGTAGAAAAGAGCTGAAGTGGCTGGAACGGTGAAATGTACGGTTCAACTGGTGGATATTCGCCAACATGTGATACGTAGACAGAGTAAACAGCAACATATACTCCCAGCTAGTTGTTTTATATTTGTCGTGCGGGGGCAAGGTGCGATCTGGTTGGATGGTAATCGGCATTCCTTAGAACGATTCTTTGTCTTACATGCGGGAAAAGGAAGTAACATCAAGTTCGAGGTTGGACATGAGGATGTCACATACTATTACATTTTATATAGAGGTAGTATTTCTACTAAAGCTAGTAAAACAATATTGAAATCCTATCATATAAATAACCCATTTCATCTGCAATATGCAGGTAAACCAATTTCTCCGGTTGTTTTATATCGTCATGCAGAATCGATGTATGAGGAATGGAATCGCAGACCGGCTATGGAACGGTTCCAGGCGAAAATCCAGTTTTATCAGTTCGTATATATACTTGTCCAGCAGTTACAGCTTCAAGGCGTTGCCCCCAAAGAAATAGATTTAGTGGAACAGATTATTCAATACATTCACAAACATTATTATGAACCTATTTCACTTGAATCTATGGCAGAAGTATGGAATTATAGCATTCAATACTTATCGAGGCAGTTCAAACGCCGTACAGGGAGAAGTCCCATTGAATATGTAATTCAGACCAGGATGGCTAAAGCGAAGGAGTTACTGATTCAAACCGATGCCACCGTACAGGAGATTGCTGTAAGCGTAGGTTATAGTGATGTCTTTTATTTTACCCGTCTGTTTAAGAAGCAGGTTGGGACAACGCCAGTTCAATACAAAAATAGGTGAAGTCAGGTTTGATCGTTTCAGATAGTCCATGGCAAGAGTTCTTATCCTCCATGGGCAAATATTCTTCTGCTTGTTATATTGATTATGATAATCATTATCAATTAAAACTTGAAGGGGATAAACAGATGTTAAAGGGGATCGAAACGAAAAAAGGAATAATGCTAATGCTTGTGCTCACACTGTTACTTACAGCTTGCGGAAATGGAACACTAGCCGTAATAGCAATGCGGGAGCAGAACCAACACAAAGTAAACCTTCCAATCAGGCCATTGAAAATACGGGTTTACGGAAAATAACAACGGTTATGGGGGATGTTAATGTTCCAGCCAATCCCCAACGTGTTGTAGTTGACTGGGATTTGGGACCAGTCTTAGGAGTTGGGGTAGTACCGGTTGGAGCATCAAATACCCAACTGGAGTATTCTCAGTTTCTCAAGCCTTTCTTAGATGAGACGGTACAAGATATAGGGGCAGAAGGAAGTGTTTCTTTTGAAAAAGTATTAGAGCTAGCGCCAGACGTCATCATAACCTGGAATAAAGATGCTTATAGTAACTATTCTAAGATCGCACCGACCGTATTATTTATACAAGTAAATACGCAACGATTCAAGAAGAGATTACAGCTATGGGAGAAATTCTGGATCGAGAAGAAGAGGCTAAACAGTTTGTGGCAGATTTCGAAAAACGTAAAATAGCTGCCCGCGAAAAAATTAATAATGTACTTGCAAAAGATGCAACTATTTCTATCGTAGATTATATCACCGTAGAGAAATTTTCAATGGTCATTGGTAATCAGGGTGAGAGAGGCAGCAGAGCTACTTACGATATTTTGGGTCTGAATCCCGCTTCAAAAGTTCAAAGTGAAATCCTTGATAAGGAAATGAGCCGGGTTGAAGTTTCTTGGGAAACGGTAAATGATTATGTAGGTGACTACGTTATTGTCCTTACCGTAAAGGACAAAGAACCGCCTAAGTTGCCAGCAACATAGAAAATGTTGGATGCGGTCAAAAACAATCGAATGATTGAGATTGATATGGAAAAATATTTTGCAGCAGATTCATACTCCTCCTTATTACAAGCCGAAGATATTGCCGACAAATTATCGAAGCTGGCTTCATCAAAATAACCTTATTGGATTGAACCTACCTGAAGCCATCTAAATATAAAGACGAAGCCTATTATGGCTTCGTCTTTTGTAGTTTTGCATACCCTTTTACAAATGAACTATTGGACCGAAAGTACAGTCTCCAGCTCAGGGATATATTCCTTGACCATATTGTTGTCTTCCCACAGTCCTTTAGTCCCAGCTGGGGCTTGACCTTCGGAAACGACTAAGTACGGTTTGATGGTTACGGTATTGGGTATAGTCTTGAAGGGTTCAAAACGAACATTATAAGATTCGCTTAAGGGGTGAGCACCGATGGGCTTCAGTTGAACGCCACGTTCATCCACAATGTCAAATTGAAGAGCGATGACGCCCCCGTTAGCACCCTTATATTTCGAAGGGATAGAAGCGAGCATTTCTTCTATGCTCTGGCCCGGTTTGGTTTTGTACTCAATGGATACCTGCGTTGTGATTGGGGTGATTTCTACCTTACTGATCTGCAAGTTAATGTTATCGTGATGCTTGGTCTCCTCTGAAGTTAGTGCGGTAACAGGTGTTGATTTGGTAACAGGCAGAACGAATTCGAACGGGACATCGTAACCCTTTAACGTTACATTTACAATCAAGTCAAACTGATCAGGGAACTGGACAGTCTGTGTTGTTGTGCTCGGGTCATGATAAGTGTTCAAAACCTGAACCATTATGCTGGAAGCAGTCTCACCATCCATGTGTTCGTAACTCCAGAGCAGAGGTTGACCTTTATAGAGAACCTCAAACTTATCCACCGCCCCTTTATTGGCATCTGAAGGCGGCGAATTGGGCTCCGAAGCCAGACGGTTTCCAGGAGTGGTTAGGTTCATAAGAATTCGGGTTCCGTCAAATAACAACGTTGGGATATTCATGGTCACCTCGCTATGGGTCACGCTTTGGTTTACGTTTGTGATGAAATCCCCGGCTTGTTGAACACCGGGATCTAAGTTTTTTTCGCCCCATAATGAATAGATTTGTCCCAAAACCGGAATTTGCTTGAGTGCACCAGCCATTGCGGGCGATACAAATCCGGAAGCGAGGACTGTAACTCCAAGAATTGCAGCGGCTGCAGTGGAAATCAACCACTTATTAAAAGTTCTTGATGCATCCATCTTTCTCTGAATGGGGGAAATGGAATTATCGGTCTCCCTGATGATTTGGTAAGTCTCATTCAGTTTGGAGCGGGCAATATCCGATAACTGAGCGGGAAGTAGGCTTTGGCAGTTCTTTAACTGTTCTTCTAACTTAGTGTTTACCATGTCGCAACTCCATTTCTTGATTGAATTGAGATGAATGCTTTAGCTTTTTGCGGGCGCGATGCAGCCGGGTCTTCACGGCAACCGTAGAAATTTCGAGAATGTCGGAAATTTGACGGATCGGCATGTCCTGTAGGTAATGAAGGTGAATGACAATCCGGAGGTTCTCCTCAAGATGTTGAACGGCATCCCATAATTCGATTTTCTCATAATCCTTGGAAGTGGAAGGGACTTCGGGAAGCTCTCCATAAGGGAGGGCTCTTGAGTTGTTTTTGAGCATTTTATTGCATTCATTAATCAGAATCCGGAAGATCCACGTTTTGAAAAAAGCGGGCTCTCTGAGTGTATGGATGTTCTTAAAGGCTTTAAGCATCGTCTCCTGCAGGGCATCTGCACAATCTTCTTCTTTGTTGACGATGGACCTTGCAGTTCTGTATAAAGATAACTCTATCTCCTGCATCAACTGCACGAATGCTTCAGGGTCTCCAGCTTTGGCTTTGACGACAATAGGATCTATATGCAAAGATCTACCTGCTTTCTTGACTAGAAGTCTTAGGATGTTCGTAACGTTACTTAAATATTAGATCGGGTAGGTAGCTAGAAGGTTACCACAAACATGATTCCATTCTCCGCATCTCGCAATGCTAGCAAGGGGAGAAATTGGTTTTTTTTCACAAAAAAATCGCCGTTCAAATTCCCTGTCAGGAATCGGACGACGATTTTTCATAAGCAAGTCAGTTGTTAGTCAATCAATCAGTCAATCAATCAATGATATAAATGACCCATTCCCCTTGATCGTTTGGCCGAATAGCGTATAGCATTTTTACATTTTCAACGGTCTTTGCGGCCATATCCAAGCGTTGTCCGATTACCGTTATATTCACCTGATGTTCGTTGGGTAACATGGAATCGATGCTTTCGATGTCTGTGAATTTGTACTGATATTGTTCGTCATAATAAGGTTCCATAGCATCTGCTAGTTTTTTGTTTACGAACCCGGATTGGAAAAGTGTGTGGTCATGCTCAACCAAAGCGGTTAGGTTTTTTTCCAGCACTTCAAGTGCGGGGAGATCATACTCTGTCAATTGATCTGAATATGATTTCAGATTTATTGACAATTCTGCTTTAAAGCTGGTTTCATTTGGCTGCTTGGGTTCTGTGTTTTGCGGCTTCTGCGTATTCATCGCTGGACTTTGGGTTGGCGTATTTGCTCCTGTGTTCGGCTCCTCGATGGGTTTAACGTCCCCTGCACATGCTGCCAGAAAGATTAAAGACATCAACATGAGCATTCTTGCAATAGTTTTTAACATCTAACCCCACCTTTTTAAGGATATGTTAGTTAGTCGCGAGAAAATATGGAGAAGTTTCAAGGGCTGAATGAAGCCCGAAAAAGCGGATTAAATCGCTAGTTTTTGTGGATCATCTACAGAGTAACGTCCGCTTACCGCAAGCATGATTGTAGAAATAATGACGAGTATGAAACAGAGCACAAATGAATACCGGTACCCAACAACACTAGCTAATAACCCGCCAACAAGACTGCCAATCAGTCTGCCGATCGTGGATGAATTAGAGTAGAGCGTGGATGCATACCCAGGCATGTTTGGAAGCAGATCCTGAATGTAGCTAATGCCAATCGCTGAAATAACGGCAACAAAAAAGGCAAGCAAAATTTGGGCTGCAAGCATTTGCCACATCGCGCCTGAAGTAATGACAACGAGATAATAAGCTCCTCCGAAAATGGCTCCGCACATCATCAGGATTCGGTTACTGTATTTCGCACTAAGTAGTCCCAGCATGATCATAAAAGGAATTTCCAGCGCAGCACAAATACTGCTGACTAAACCAACATCGCTTGTTGTTCCCCCTAGATTGTTGGTAATAAAGAGGGCAGTATTGATGCTACTCGTCCAGTGGGCTACATACATGAGTATCATAATCAGAAAAGGAAGCAGAACATTACGGTTCTGACCCAACCGGAAACTTTTTACTTTTACTTCTGTAGTACTGCTTTTCACTTCTGTATTTGATTTCAGGAATAGCGAAATAAGTAAGGCAACCAGCAGGAATACTCCGATGGTGCCCGAGAAAATCCCTTTAAACCCAACAGCAGCAATTAGCAGAGTACCGATTAAAGGACCTGTAATAAAGCCGAGAGAGAAAGCAGAACGCAAGGTAGAATTTGCAAACGCAGTATCCGTAAAATCGCTCTTATTCACTGCTTCTCTAGCTATGGCGAACAATTGAGGCATCCCTGGTGCACCGAGGGCGGTGAACACAATCATGTAGATGAATAAGATCGTAAAATCCCCAATGAGCAAGTATCCGCTATAAGCCAGAGCATTACAGAGCGTGGAGACAAGGTAAATGTTTCTTCGATTTAAGCCGAGGTCAGAGCGTCTTCCGATTAGTGTACTGATCCATATCCCGGCAATTAACGTGGTGGCCAGAAAAACACCAAACAGCCCGACAGATACTCCAAGCTGTTCCGTAAAATAAATGGATAAAAAGGGTGCGCTGAGTGAAATCCCCATCCCCTGCAGTAACATACATAAAAAGAGTAAGCCATAAGAGGGAATCGAAAATAGTGCAGTTAGTCGTTTGAACATGTTGTGAAAGTACTCCTCTATATTTGTTTAGATATTTCATAAAAAAAAGCCGTTGAAATGAATTCCAACGGCTTTTTGTATGCTTGTTTTTTTCAAGACCTTATTCAACATCATAATTGATCAGAAAGAATAAGTCTATACTTTCGGCTGGATTTTATTTACTATTGTGAAGCCGGCAAAACCTAATAAATGGAGTGTTGTTAATGGACGTTACTTGTCATCTCGATAAGGCTGACTTACAGGATTATATTAGTAGGGTTTTTGGCAGCAGTTATTTCGTTACTCGTGTTTCGCGCATGCATGGCGGCGCACAAAAGGTGGTCTACAAGATTGAGTGCAGTAATGGATTTTCCTGCGTTTTGTATGTGTGGGATCTTTCTATGAATTATTTTAAAGAAGAAAAAGCAAATGAAGATTTAAATGAACAATCCTATGGAAGTCATTTATTCGAATTAAATAACAGGTACTTAACACAACATGGAATTCAGACCCCTGCTCTTTATGATCTGAATAAGGCAAGAGATCGTTACTCTTTCGATTATGCTCTGGTTGAATATATAGATGGAAGAATGGCAGAAACCTATTTTCATCATCCCGAGTTACGTGTTCAAGATAAAGTTTTTCAGCGTGTGGGGGAGATGCTTACTGCTATGCATACCCACGAGAGGCATGTTTTTGGGAAAGCAAATGCTAACGAGAGCAGCATGGGGCAATGTCATTTATTACAAATGGACAATGCGAAAGTACAGCTAGCCTATGCCTCCCAACATATTGAGAAGATCAGGTCTAATCAAAGCAAACTGCTCGATAAGTTGTACGAGCTTGAATCAAAAATTCAACCCAGACAGCAATATGGGTTTATTCACGGGGAACTGGGTCCTGACCATGTTATGGTTAATGATAAACTGGAGCCCTTTTTGATCGATATCGAAGGGGCAATGTACTATGATATTGAGCATGAACATAGTTTTTTGCAGATGAGATTTGGGGATTTCTACCGGTACTTAAAGAACGATGCTCTGGATCATGATAGGCTGTTATTTTATCAATTCCACCATCATGTCTCCTTAACTTCAGGTGGATTAAAGCTGCTGCATAGAGGATTTCCTGATCAACAATTCGCCCAAGGCCTAGCTGATTATCAATCGGAACGCGCGCTGAGGTTTATCGAAGGATGAACTAAACAAGACGTTTGGATTGAACACCTACTGCATGTCCTCGAAAGTAACCTATTAGCCTTCTTCACCCTTTAGGGTGGAGGAGGTTTTTTCGTTATACAACTACAAGGCATAATAAAAGACCGCATCCACTGAAATTACTTCCAGAACTGGCGGTCTGATGTCTTCGCTATGAATCAATCTTTATCTGAAAGGGTTAATTAATGAAATTTAACGGTCTTGATGCGAGCCTCTTCTTCATAGCTAAGTGGTTTCGGAGATTGCGGAGTGTGCAGATGGCGCTCCACGGAGTACTCCATTTTCCGGTAGTCCTCATTACCTGTATTCAATGTTGGATTCCAGTTTTCTGTCACCCAATTTTTAAGTTCCTTAAGTCCTGCTAGCATTTCCTCCAGCCTCCTTTGGCGAAGAAACAAAATAGATTTTGTTGTTCTTTGTTTACGCTTTCATTATAATCCTAAACTCCATTTTTTAAAAGGTGTGTCCGTCTGAAAAACACAGATTATTCAGTGAACATTGTGTGTTATTTAGGTTTTGTGCTTCATCTGGAGAGAAGTGTCTCCCTGTAGGAGACATTTTTAACGAAGCTGAAAGGATACTCATTAGTACCACTTTTTTAAATTATTTTACATTCGTATATCCAACAAATACTGCCCTGAAGAAATAAATTTAGGGTGGAGAATTTACAGGATTATTTTCTAATGAATATGGAAAAATAAATGATTATTAGCTGCGAGTTGCACTGAAAACCATTATTTTGCTAATTATAAATAAGATTGGTGGAAATAAATTTTATTTTTCTAAAAATAGAGAAAATAATTTACAAAAGCAAAATATAATGATATTTTGTTTATGTAGAAAAGAAACCGCTCACAACTTAAGGGGGATTAACAATGACACTCACAAAGTTCCACGGAATTATACCTGCCTTTTATGCCTGCTATGACGATCAAGGAAATATTTCGGAATCCCGGACGCATGCTTTATGTGATTACTTATTTGAAAAAGGAGTTCAAGGTGTATATGTGGGAGGCAGCTCAGGAGAATGTATTTACCAGAGTCTCGACGAACGCAAAGCGGTACTAAGCTACGTAGCTAGTAACCTGAAAGGTAAAATGACACTGATTGCCCACGTGGGTGCCCCTTCCACTAGAGATAGTATTGAGTTAGCGAAACATGCTGCAACCTTAGGATACGATGCATTATCCGCAATCCCGCCTATATATTTCAAGTTACCTGATAGTGCAGTCTATAAATATTGGAGCGAGATTATGGAGGCAACCCCTCTAAGCTTCATCATCTACAACATTCCTCAGACTACTGGATATACACTGACTCCGTCCCTATTTGAGAAGCTGCTTGCGAACAAAAAGGTGATTGGTGTGAAGAACTCCTCCATGCCGACTATGGATATTGAAAGATTCAAAAGAGTGGGTGGAAAAGATGTAGTGGTATTTAATGGACCGGATGAACAATATGTTGCGGGAAGAATCATGGGAGCGGATGCGGGAATCGGTGGAACCTATGCGGTTATGCCTGAGCTGTTCCTGCAAGCTAATGAATTTGTTAAGGCTGGTAAGTTCGAAGAAGCTGGACAAATTCAAAGCGATATCAACGATATTATAATCGCCCTTTGTTCGCTCAAAGGTGCCATGTATGCCGGAATAAAAGAGATTCTAAAATTAAGAGGCGTAAACATTGGTAGCGTAAGAGCACCGCTTGAGGCAGTAGCCGCTGAAGATGCTGGTCCGATCGCAGACATTATGAAATTGATTGATCAAGCTATTGAAAGATATTGCGGTTAAGACAAATGAAGAAATCCATCGTATGCTTTGGCGATTCTAATACTTGGGGCTACGACGCAGAGACAGACCGCAGATTTAAGGATGATATTCGTTGGACGGGAATTCTTCATACAGAATTGGGTGACGCCTACCGTATGATCGAAGAAGGGCTTCCCGGCAGAACAAGTGTCAGTGAGGACCCTCTATTCGAAGGACTTTCTGGAATTTCCTATATCTATCCCTGCCTGATGTCACATTCGCCATTAGACTTGGTTGTGATCATGCTTGGGACCAATGATACCAAAGAAAGGTTTGGATTAACTTCTTATAACATCGCACAAGGTATTGTTAGACTGGCTCTTAAAGCTAAAGGTAGCGGTGCAGGACCTGAGGGGAAGGCTCCAGAGGTTCTAGTAATCGCGCCCCCTCCGATTGGAGCAGAGTATATTCATACCCCTATCGGCAAACCAATGGGTAGCGGATGTAGTGAGAAGTCTATGGAGCTTGCTGAGCATCTTGCAGCTTTGCTAACGGGAACTGGTATCCACTTTGTAGATTCCAGAGACCATGTATCGATGAATGAAATTGATTATATGCATCTTGATCCGCAAGGACATCGCAGCATGGCCGATTTAGTGCAATACCATGCCAAACGGATTTTAAATTAAAGGTTCTATGCTTTCGAAGCGAGTTTTGTACGAAGAGATTCAGAGAAGATAATGCTCACAAAACTTTAAGCGTATGCTTTCGAAGCGAGTTTTGTACCTAGCGATTCAGAGAAGATAATGCTCACAAAACTTTTAGGGAGGTTTATAAATGAAGAAAAAACGTTTACTCTCGGCAATGGTTGCGCTAATGGTGATTATTTCTTTAATTTCAGGTTGCTCAGGTAACAATGCTGCGAGTTCTAATACATCCGATAATTCTTCTGCATCTGGGAAGGAAAAAGTGGCGATCAGAGTATGGCTGACTCCACAGTGGAAGGGTGTTGTGGATGCCACGGAGGCAGGCGCGGACTATGATAGCTTCCTAAAGCACGCCGCTGAGAAATTCAAAGCACAATATGATAAATACGATGCAGATATTCAAATAGAGGTCATTGCTGGAGATCAGCGCGATCAATTGCTTAATGTTAACTTAAGCGGAGGAACACCTCCAGATGTGTTCTTTGAGAGTGTATTCCCGATGGGGGATTACGTTCACCGGGGAGCATTGGTTCCTTTGACCGACATCATTGATGAAGACGCGAAAAGCGATATTGCTCAAAACTACTGGGACGCTGTAACGTTCGGAGAAGATATTTATTTCTATCCATTCCAGCACAACCCAGGCACCTTGGTTTACAACGCGGACATGTTTAAAGCAGCAGGCTTAGAAAAGTTTGTGGGTGAAGAATCCGAAATCAAAACTTGGAACTTAGATGAATATCAACAAATTCTTGAGGGTCTCAAAAACAATCTGCCGAAGGATAAGTATTCCAATGCATATCCAATGGCATTATTCGCTGTAAATAATCAGGGCGATACATGGAACCTTGCCTATATGAGAATGTTCGGCAATAAGTTCTTTGATGATCAAGGCAACATTGTCCTGAATGATGAGAACGGAGTTAAAGCTGCAACTTGGCTGAAAAACCTATATGACGGCGGATATACAAATCCAGGCGCAGAATCTGTTTCTTCTAATGATGCCAATGCTATGTTCCAAAATCAGCAATTAGCGATCAGTTTCACTAACCCGATTCTGTTTAATGGTACGAAAGCTAATATGGCGGATGGTACGGCAGCGAAATTTGATATGAGACTTGCTAATATTCCGTCGGAAAGCGGAGATCCTCTATCCTTTACTTATGTAGTAGGCGCTAGTGTATTCAAGTCCAAAGATGCTAAGAAGACTGAAGTAGCTAAGGATTTCGTGAAGTTCTTCTCAAGCGATCCTGAGTTAGTTAAATCCTCTAAGAATGGTATTCCTGTAAGAAGTTCTGTAGCCGAAGCACTTAAAGCGGAGAATCCACTGTTTGCAGCTTACGATGCCAACTCTAAATATTTGTTCAACTTCACAGGCAACGTTCCAGGATACAGCCAATTAAGAGAGGTCTTATATCCAGAGCTACAAGCACTTTACATGGGAGCTAAGACACCGGAACAGTTTGTGCAAGATTATCAGGCAAGTGGCAACAAGGTGATTGAGACCAATAAAGTAAGACCAGATAAACAATACACGATTGACAGCCTTTAGGGTCTGAAGAGACTCTAGGGCTGTTAATTAGAAAGGTAAACGATATGAAACTACGTAGTAATTACCTAAGAGAGAATATTACAGGTTATCTGTTTATTTTACCTCAGATGATAGTATTCTTAGCCTTTCTTGTCTATCCGATCTTAGAAGGGATGCGGCTGAGTCTATACCAGATTAATTATGACAGCGAGAAGTTTGTGGGTTTTGCCAATTACACCACATTGTTTAATGATCCGGTATTTTTTAAGGCTACTATCAACACCGTTGTGTTCGTAATATTTATCGTTCTACTTACAGTGGGGTTTGCATTGTTCGTAGCCTCTGCGGTATTTGATAAGAATGCTAAGTACGTTTCCTTTATTAGAGGAAGTTATTATATCCCGGTAATGGTGTCCATGGTGGTTATGAGTATGGTCTGGAGCTTTTTGCTGAATCCGGCTAACGGACTTATCTCTTATCTATATAAAGACATGGGACTAGGGACGATTAATCTGCTGGGAAATCCAAAGACGGTTCTGCCAGTCGTGATATTTGTAACCTTCGCAACTAACGTGGGCCAGGCAATTATTCTGTATATAGCTGCGATGATTGGTGTCTCGAAAGAGCTTTTTGAAGCAGCAGAAATCGATGGTGCTAGCAGATGGCAAGTGATTACAAAGATCCTGATTCCTTCGGTAGGACCTACAACAACTTATATTACGATTATCAATATTATTGCCGTATTAAAAATCTTTGTAGTTATTCAGTTATTGACCGGTGGCGGACCGAACAATTCCTCCGTAACGCTGATGTACTACCTTTATAATAATGCCTTTAAATATAACCAACTCGGTGTAGCTTCTGCGGTAGGGGTTATCATGTTCGTGATTACATTGATATTGTCTGTGCCACAGCTACGAAGCATGATTAAGGTGAAGTGAGGGGGAATACAACATGTCGAAGATTAAAAACAAGAAAAAGAGAGAGAAGTTTGATGTGATATCGAATGTGATCATTATCCTCTTCGCACTCCTTAATCTTTTTCCACTATATTGGTTATTCACAAGTTCACTCAAGAACAGCTCGGATGTTGTGAAGATGCCTCCAGACTGGTGGCCCAAATCGATTACATTCTCCAACTATGTGGATGTATTTCAGAACCAGCCGGCTTTAAGATGGACGTTTAATAGTATTTATGTATCTGGTATTTCTACTATTTTGGTTATTGTTGTAGGCTCTATGGCCGCCTATGCGTTCTCAAAGATTAATTTTAAAGGTAAAAATATAATCTTCATTATCTTTATATCAAGTTTGATGATTCCTAAAGAAATTATGATTGTGCCCTTATTCCGGATCACCCAACAATTTGGAATGGTAAATAGTTATAACGGTATGATTTGGCCGAACGTGGCGGGTGCATTTGGAGTGTTCCTATTAAAGGGATTCTTCGATTTAACCCCTAATGCCTTAAGAGAAGCCGGGAGAATAGATGGTGCAAATGAATGGAGAATCTTCACGCGCATCATGTTGCCTATTGTCAAACCTGGTATTGGAGCCTTATTTATTCTAAATTTCGTGCAAGTCTGGAATGATTATTTGTGGCAGCTGGTTATAGGCCAAGAGAACAAAATGAAAACATTAATGGTTGGTACTGCGACCTTAATGCAGGATTTGAATCCTAATTTCGCTTATAAAATGGCCGGAGCTACCATCGCTGCAATTCCGATGTTGCTAGTGTTCATGTTATTCCAACGGTTCTTCACCAATGGGATTACGGCAGGAGCAGTTAAAGAATAAATAAAAATGTGGAGTGGGTTACTGATGAATACTGAAAATAATGTACTTAAAAAAATAAAACATAAACTAGTCGTCTCCAGTCAAGCCTTACCAGAAGAACCGCTGTATAGCCCGTTTATTATGGGGAGAATGGCTTATGCTGCTTACTTAGGCGGAGCTTCTGGAATTCGGGCAAACAGCGTAGCGGATATTCAAGAAATCAAAAAGCAAGTGAATCTGCCGATCATTGGGATAATCAAAAAGGTGTATGAAGGCTCTGAAGTCTTTATTACACCCACTCAAAAGGAAGTCGATGAGCTGTACCGCGAAGGGGTAGATATCATTGCTATGGATGCTACAGACCGGATTCGCCCGGACGGATCTACTATTTCTGAACTTTTTCCACTTTTAAAAGAGAACTATAAAGATCAACTGTTTATGGCGGATTGTTCTACATTTGCGGAAGCTGCGAAGGCTGTTGAGCTGGGATTTGATCTGATAGGAACTACCTTGAGCGGTTATACAGAGGCTACTAAAGGCCGCAACTTGCCGGATTTTGAATTGGTTCAACAAATCGTCAACAACTTCTCTGTTCCCGTTATAGCTGAAGGTGGGGTTTCCACTCCTGAAGAATTAAAGACCATGTTTGATTTAGGTGTGTATTCAGCAGTGGTTGGCTCTGCGATCACGAGACCGATGGAGATTACGAAACGGTTTGTGAACGCTATTCAGTAGAACGCCAGAGAGGGTAGATGGGAATGAGAATTGTAGCCGTAGATATTGGCGGTACCAATACCAAGATGTGTATATGCGATAAACAGGGGAATGTACATGACTTCAAGGAGTATGCAACAGAAAGCTACTTGGGGGGACCCCATGTAATCTCAAGAATGCTGGAAAAGATTGCAGAATACGATCATTTTGATGCCATTGCCATAAGCACCGCGGGCCAAGTTAATGCAGAAGAAGGATTTATTGTCTATGCTAACGAAAATATACCTAGATATACTGGAATGAAAATTAAGGATATTGTCACCCATCATTTTCATAAACCTGTTATGGTAGAGAACGATGTGAATTCAGCAGCATTAGGCGAAGCTTATTATGGAGCTGCTCAGAGCTTTAACAATTTCTTATGTCTAACCTTTGGCACAGGCATTGGCGGTGCGATCGTCATTAATCGCCAAATCTATAAAGGGGCTAATGGGGTAGCGGCTGAATTTGGCCATATCTTTACTCACCCATTGTCGGCCCCATCCGGAGTAGAAGGACTGCCGTATTATGAGAAATACGCTTCAACTACAGCTTTAGTGAAGATGGCTAAGCTGGCAGATCCCGAATGCACGGACGGAAAAGCTTTATTTGATAAAATACAGAGCGGAAATGAGCAGCTTGAACGTATTTTAGATCTATGGATTACTGAAGTGGCTGTGGGTTTAGCCTCTATCACACATATCTTCAATCCATCCGCGATTATTATTGGTGGCGGCGTAATGGAACAAGAAGATTTGGTTCGAAGGGTAGAAGAGCGCACGAAGTCTTTGATTATGGAAAGCTTTGCGGGAGTGAGAATTGTTAAAGCCTCATTAGGGAATAAGGCAGGTCTGCTGGGAGCTTCCTCCTTATTCGTACATTAATTTATTGAAAAGGAGGGGCTTTTTTGCGGACAATCAGTATTTTTTCTTCAATTCATTCTAAATACAATAATTTGACAAATACGGAGAAGAAGGTAGCGGACTACGTACTGGAGAATACGAGAAGTGTAGTCTACATGTCGATTACTGATCTTGCAGATGCATGTGATGTTGGGGAATCAAGTATATTTCGATTTTGCAAATCTTTAAGTTATAAAGGGTATCAAGAGTTCAAGATCGCATTGGCACATAGCATCACTGTGGAGAATGAGATCCCGCAGCTTACCGATCAAATTCTGATGGATGATACAATTGAAGCTGTTGCTTCTAAAGTGCTGACCACGAATGTAAGTGCACTCAACGAGACCTATAATTTAATTGATATACAGAAGATCAGTGAGGCCATTGAGTATTTGATTAATGCAGAACGTGTATTGTTTTTCGGTGTGGGCTCTTCTCTAGTCACAGCTATGGAAGCCAAGATTAAATTTATGCGCATTACGAACAAAACGGAATGTTTAATGGATTCACATCTGCAGATGATGTCGGCAGCGTTGATGTCTAACCGGGATGTCGCTGTTGTGATTTCTTATTCCGGCTCGACCAAGGATAGCATTGAGGTTGCGAGAAAAGCAAAGGAACGAGGAGCCAAAGTAATATCCATTACCAGGTTTGAAAAGTCACCGTTAACCTCGTACTCCGATCTGACCCTGCTATGTGGTGCTAATGAAGGACCGCTGCAAGGGGGTTCATTATCTGCAAAGATATCGCAGCTCTATCTGCTTGATATTTTATATGTAGAATATTTCAAGAAGACTAGTGAGCAATCCATAATCAATAAAGAAACTACAGCTTCAGCAGTCAGTGAGAAACTGGTCTAGTACATTAAGATGTGAGGGGAATGGGAAGTTATGATCTTAGGTTCTTTGTCATCTTGGGAAGAGCATATCAAGTATGAGAATCCTGTCATTGTTGAGGCTATTGAGGAATTGAAAGTAATCTTACAACATGATCCTGAACTTGGGCGAATCGAAATCCGCGGGAACGAAATGTATGCTTCGATTATGGCTTTGGAGGCAAAATCGCTGGAGGAACAAGTCGCAGAGAAGCATGAGACTTATATTGATGTGCATTATCTGATCGAAGGTGAAGAAACGATTGGCTGGGCACCCCTGCAAGAAGGGATCGAGCCCATTAAGCCTTACGATGCCGAAGGAGAATATGCGCTTTATCCCCCATCAGCAGATGAAATATTGTTATCTTTGAAGCCTGGAATGTTCGCGGTCTTTTTCCCTCATGATGTTCACAGACCGGGTATGGGTCAACCGGGGCAGCAGATTAAAAAAGCTGTCATTAAAATCCATACAAATCTACTAACTCCATAACATAGAGATTGAGGCTGGTAGCGGAACCATTCCGCTGTCAGCTTTTTTTGCGTCGCTTCTATTTACTTATATCTAAATTTATAAATATACAAAATATAAAGATTGGTGGTAAACTTAACATGCCTAAAGCTTTTTTTGTAGAGCTTAAGGATTTTTTTGCATGCACATTTATGAGTGAGCAAAGAATATTACAGAGAATTACACTATAGAAAGAATAATGGAGGCAGGAGAGTTAAATGAAGAATAAAGGTCTAAAGAGAATGTTGTTGTTATCTATTATGGTTGTTGTCATCGCTGCACTTGCAGTCGGTTGTGGTTCGAAAAATAATACAAATACAGAATCGTCAGAGGGAGCTGCTCCAGAGGCTGCAAAAGAAGTTACCTCATTGTCGCTCGGTTTATTACCCTCGATTGATGCTATTCCTTTTATCATCGCACATGAACAAGGTTTCGATAAAAACCACGGTGTGGATCTGGACATCCAGACGTTTAAAAGCGCCAAAGATCGGGATGTAGCTTTTCAAGCAGGCAAGCTGGATGGTCTAAGTGCTGACCTGGTTGCGATCTCCATTTACAATGAGGCTGGACTGGATGTGAAGATCACCAGTACAACTTTTGGGGAATTTGATTTACTGACTGGAAATGAATCGATTCAGGATGTGAAGGATTTGAAGGGAAAAACCGTGATTTTGTCCAAAAATACCTCCACACAATATACAGTGGCCATGATGCTGAAACAAGCAGGTCTGACCGAAGCTGATATTACAGTGACAGAGGTTCCACAGATTCCGACCCGTTTAGAATTGCTTAAGAATAATAAGGCGGATGCGGCAATTTTGCCAGAACCTTTTGTAACGATGGGCAAAACCTCAGGCCTGCGTGTACTGAGCTCAACGCTAACTGCGGGAGTAAATCCGTTCGTATTAGCTTTCCCGCAAACTGCAATTGATGCCAAAGCAGAAGCTATCCGCAGTATGTATGCTGCATATGATGAAGCAGTAGCTTATATGAAATCCCATGAGCAATCTGAATATATCGATCTTGTAATCAAAGAAGTAGGATATCCAGAGACATTAAAAGATGAGATCAAAGTACCGGATTATGTACCAGCTTATCAAGTGGATGTGAAGGAAGTAGAGGCTGCATTTGCTTGGGCACGGGAAAAAGGTTTGCTCAGCAAAAATATCTCGGCTGAAGATGTGATTTCTGATGTCCAATTCAAGAAATAAAGGACTCGCCATAAAGGATCTGAAAGTAGAATATAAGAGCGGACAATTAGCCTTAGGTCAGGTGGATTTATCTTTGCCGGAACATGGGATCTACACCATTATCGGACCCTCCGGCAGCGGGAAATCTACTTTATTACGGGCGATTGCGGGCTTGCTGCCTAGTTATCAGGGACAAATTCTTTTTAATGAGAAATCTGTGCACGAAAAAGAAACGTTAATTGGACTGGTGCCGCAGAACTACGGGCTTCTTCCTTGGAAGACTGTACATGATAATATTCAAATCGCAATGAAGATTACGCATACGGCAAGTTCATCCAAGCATGAACGGGAGACGCAGATTAAGCAGTGGCTTTCGTCGATGGGGATCTCTGATTTAGCAGAACGTTATCCCTTATCCCTCAGTGGAGGCCAGCAGCAAAGAGTAGCGATTGCCAGAGCTTTTGCCATTTTGCCTACTATTCTGTTGCTGGACGAGCCATTCTCTGCACTCGATGCGATAACAAGGGAAACGCTGCAGGTCCTCTTTTTAGAGAACTGGATGGCTAACCCGACGACTACATTATTTGTCACTCATGATGTGGAAGAAGCGATTCTGCTGGGGCAAAAGATTATCGTCATGCCGTCCAACAAAGAAACTACACCTGAAATTATTGATAATCATTTGGTGTTTCATATGAAGCATGAGGATAAGCGGGACAGTGTGGATTTCTTTGAGCAGACTAAGCGGATTAGAAAGGTAATGCAGGAGATATGGTAAACAAACGTCGACTTCATCATCTAGTAAGGCTGCTATTTGTATTTGTCTGTATGAATGTAGTCTGGTATATCGCATTTTTACTTATGAACCATTCGATTTTGCCAAGTCCCTTTGCTGTATATAAGGCGATGTTTCAGTTAGGGGCGCAGGATATTGCTATAAATGTAGGGTATAGCTTGTTCAGAATTTTTGCAGGTGTGGTACTGGCGTTAATTATTGGACTGCTTATAGGTCTTCTAATGGGACGTTCATTGACCTGGAACAAACTGCTGGACCCTGTGGTTTACTTGACGTATCCTGTTCCCAAAATTGCCCTGCTTCCAGTAGTGATGCTGTTCTTCGGGCTTGGGGAGACGTCCAAAATCCTAATGATCATGCTGATTTTATTGTTTCAGATCATCATTTCGGTAAGGGATGGGGTTAAGGCTATTCCGGACAATACCTATGATGTCTTAACTAGTATAGGTGCCAGCGCTGTGCAGAAGTTCTGGCATGTGACACTGCCGGGTGCATTGTCAGTAATTCTGAGTACGATTCGTATTTCGCTTGGAACGGCGATATCTGTACTGTTTTTTACGGAGATCTATGGAACAGAGCACGGTATGGGATTTTTCATCATGGATGCGTGGTTAAGATTAGATTATCCGGAGATGTATGCCGGAATTATGTTGTTCAGCTTGGTCGGTTTTATTCTCTTCTTGCTTGTTGATTTTCTTGATTACAAGTTTATGAAGTGGCGGAACTAAATTTAGTTGGAGATTGAACTATAGCTTTCCTTTGCCTGAGTTTAGGCAAGGGGGAGCTTTTTTTATATGATTTTTTGGGGGCAATACAATTAATTTTAGTTTCATTATTATTTGAATGGAAAAATAAAACAGTAAAATAAATGAAGAAAAAAATGAAAATTAAACTTACTTAGGGCTGTAAACCCCCGTTTATTTTAGAAAAATATAAAGATGGTGAGATGGAAAGAGGGAATTTGTTTTAAAAAAACTAATAAATTTCTTAATTTCTTGCAAAACTATTGGAAATTATATTCATAAAAGTATAAAAAGGTTTAGTTTAATTTATTTACAACCAGATTTTAGTATGGTATTTTATCAATGGAAACGGATTCATTTAGGTTTTGTGAAATGATTTTAAGTTATTACGAATGGAAGGATCTGTTCACTTCATAAAAATGAAAACGCTAATAAAAAGTTGGAGGGAATTATCTTTGAATAAATATGGACGGAAGCTATGGCTTACGGTGCTGATTTTCGTGATTGTGATTGGCGGGCTGACGTATTATTGGGCTTCTAAGGGCGAAAACCCAGCAACACTGTCTCAGGAGTCTGCCAAAGAAGCAACGGGTGAAGCGGGAAAGGAAACTCTTCCAACGGCGACAGCAGCTAACACAAGTAGTGGAACCGCATATACGTTGACTGTGGATACGGGGAATCCGGGAGCTAAGATCAGCCCGATGTTGTACGGAGCCTTTTTCGAAGAGATTAATCATGCGGGAGATGGAGGGCTATATGCAGAGCTGATTTCCAATCGTTCCTTTGAGGATAGTTCGGTCACACTGTTTAATTGGTGGATGGATGAAAAAGAAGGGAGTAAAGGGAAGCTTGCTCTGACCAGCAGTAAGCTTTTGAACGATGCTCAGACCCAGGCAATGGCTTTAACAGTATCATCAGCTGCCGAGGGTGGTTCGGTATCTGCTGTGAATAATGGTTACTGGGGGATTGCTTTGACGAAGGATGCCAGTTACAAGTTGTCTTTCTATGCGCGGCCAGAGCCAGGGGACAATATGCCACTGCGTATAACGTTAGAGAGCCCAGATGGCAAAGAGCTATATGCTGAACAGACCGTTGATAAGTTAAAAGAAGGATGGCATCCATATACATACACACTGACTTCTACAGGTACTGTAGCAAACGCACGAATTGTAATCTCTGCTGCCAATGTAGGGACTGTTTATCTCGATATGGTGTCTTTGTTTCCTGAGACTTGGAACAACAGGGAGAATGGGCTTCGCATCGATTTGGCTGAAAAGGTAGCTGCGATGAAACCCGCATTCGTTCGTTTTCCGGGGGGATGTTTTGTGGAAGGGAAAACGCCAACTGATGCTTATCAATGGAAGAACACCATTGGTCCGATTGAAACGCGTCCCGGTCATAAGGGATATTGGGATTACCGCTCCTCAGACGGGCTGGGCTTCCACGAATATCTGCAATGGGCCGAAGATCTGAAAGCGGAACCATTATATGTAGCTTATATCGGGATTTCACATAACGGAGATCCTATAGCCAAGCAGAATACCGTTCCAGTCAGTGAAATTCAGCCATGGATACAAGATGCGCTGGACGCCATTGAATATGCAAACGGACCGGTTACTAGCAAATGGGGGGCACAAAGAGCCGCCAATGGTCATCCGGAGCCTTTTAATATGAAATATGTAGAGATTGGTAACGAAAACAATTTCCAGATGAGTGAATATATTAAGCGTTATGGCTTGTTTTATAAAGCAATTAAAGAGAAGTATCCAGAGATTCATCTCATTGCCAATGCGGCAGTTGAAGGTGAGCCTATCGAGATGGTTGATGAGCATTACTATGAAACCTCTGAATGGTTCCTCAGCAACTCGAACAGATACGATACTTATGACCGGAGTGGTCCTGAGATTTATGTTGGTGAGTATGCGGTAACCAAGGGTGCCGGAGAAGGCAATCTGAACGCTGCAATCGGCGAGGCCGCTTTTATGATGGGCATGGAACGGAATTCTGATATCGTAAAAATGTCCTCTTATGCCCCGTTGTTTGTGAATACGAAGGATCGTACTTGGAACCCGGACGCTATTGTGTTTGATTCATCGACTAGCTACGGAACACCTTCTTATCATGTGCAGCAGATGTTCGGAAGCAATAAGGGGGATGTAGTTCTTCCAACCTCACTTGTGGCTCTAGGTCAAGAAGAAACCTCCGGTAAGCAATCCATTCAAGGTGGAATTGGTTTGGGGACTTGGGCCACCCAGGTAGAGTACAGCGATGTACGAGTAGCGAAAGGTGATGACGTTCTTTTTGAAGATCATTTCAAGAAGGATTCCGGAGCTTGGACTCTAAACAATGGGGACTGGGAACAATCCAAGGGTACTTTTAAGCAGACTTCTAATGATATTGATATTCGTGCAGTTGCCGGTGAGGCTTCATGGAGTGATTATACACTTTCTCTTAAGGCGAAAAAGACTGGCGGAGCAGAAGGTATGCTCATTATGTTCGGCTCTAAAGATGAAGGCAACTTCTATTGGTGGAATCTTGGCGGCTGGGGAAATACGCAGAGCGCGATTGAAAAATCAGTAGGTGGAACAAGAGCAGTCATCGGAAGAACGGTTCCTGTAAGGATTGAGACTGGGAAATTGTACGATATCCGCATTGAATTATCAGGTGCTAATATCCGGCTCTATCTCGACGATGAGCTTATACAAGAGGTGAACGATGAAAGCCCAGCAGGGCCGCTGTTCCAAACTGCGAGCCGTGATCTTGCCACAGGTGAGCTGATCGTTAAAGTCGTTAATGCGGGTGACACTGCTCAGCGCACGGATGTTTCTTTTACCGGACTTGCCACATCAAGCCTGGAAGGAACAGCTACCGTACTTCAGTCGGACGATTTAAATGCTGAGAATAGCTTCGCTGAACCTGACAAGGTGGCACCTGTAACTCAAAAGGTAAGTGTAGACAAAGGTAGTCTGGAGTTTGAATTCCCGAAATATTCCGTGACCGTGTTAAGACTAAAGGAAGGGGGGAAATAGCCGGTCACGGAGGGAGGTTCACTCCTTCACTATAAACAAGCATTTATTTGTTCAATTTAAGAGGGAGGTTAGGTTATGATTTCGCAAAGAAAAACGAGCAGTTTAGTCGTATGTATGGTAATGGTTTTTGTGCTTATTCTGTCAGCCTGTAGCAGCGCTGGAAGCTCAACGACGAATAAAAATGCAGCTAACAACGGGAAAACGAACACTGGAAAAACCAATAATGCTAGTGAGCCAACCAATGCAACAGCTACTGAGGGCACGGAAGCAACAGATCCTGCCAACGACCTGCCAAGCAAAGATATTCAAGGTGAGGTTACCGTTTGGGCCTTTAATGAAAAAGTGTTCGAGGAAGTCGGCGCTGCATTTATGGCTGAATATCCTGGAATCAAGTTGAAGACGGTATTTATGCCCTTTGGCGACCTGCATGACAAGCTGCAAACGACAATCGCCGCAGGTAGCGGGGCACCGGACGTAGCAGAAGTGGAAATGTACCAGTTGAATCGTTATATGGCGGGCAATGTGCTGGAGAATCTTTTGGAAGAGCCTTATAACGCTGGAAAATATAAAGATCTGGTTGCTCCATATAACTGGGAACGTTGGATGACACCGGACAGCTCACAGCTGCTTGGTATGCCTTGGGATATGACACCGGGGGTTTATTACTACCGTGCAGACATTTTTGAAGAGCTTGGATTGCCAAGTGATCCTGCTGAGCTTGGTGAATACATGCAAGATGAAGAGAATCTCTTGAACCTGGCTCAAATTTTGAAAGCTAACGGTAAATATTTCATGGAGTGGAGCGATGGCCCGATCGTATGGGCAGGAGATGAAGTCGGCTACTTTGATAAGGATATGAACTGGACACGTAATACGGACAAAATGGTGAAAGTTCTTGATATTACAAAACGTGGACAACAGCTGGGCTGGGCACCTCATATCGGTTATGGCTCAGACGAAGGTAAACAGCTAGTTCTGAAAGGTGATTTAGTTGGTGTCGTATCGGGTTCATTTGGAGCGCGCGGACTTCAGGAAACATTCCCTGAGCTTGCCGGAAAATGGAAGGTAACCCGTTTGCCAATAGGAATTAACGTGGGAATGGGCGGCTCAAGCTTTGTTATCCCTTCGCAAAGCAAAAATAAAGAAGCGGCATGGGCTTACATTCAGTGGAGCATGAGAAGTGAAAATGCTTGGAAAATTTGGGCAAAACATTCCATTCAGCCGGGTTACAAGGATATTTCCAGTCTTGATTGGTACGCAAACACTAAAAATGAATATCTGGGTGGGCAAGAGGAATTTAAACTATATGAGCAATTAAGCAACGATATTCCAGTCAAACACCTTACACCAGTAGATAACAAGGGCTGGGAAATCTTTATAGCGGCGATCGGTGATGCACTGGCTAAGAACACAGATTCCAAGACGGCTATTCAAAAAATTGGTGATGATGTCTTGAAGCAAGCTTCCAAAGAAATTGCTGCCTTTAAAAAGGCAATAGGAATGCAGCCGTAAGGAAATCTAATAACAGGAGGGGCAGCCTGCAATTGCCAGAGCTGCCCTGCTTGTATTCACTTAAGTCCGAGAGGCCCGTAAAGATGGGAGGAGACCGATGCGTGTTACGCATACTGCGAAAATATAAGATTAGTTTGTTGTTACTGGTACTTTTAGGAGTCTCCCTAATGTGGTGGAATCAATCACGAGGGTTTGATAATTCAGCGATGGAGGGCGTCCCCGTTTATGCGGATGTTGATGAAAGCTCTATTTTAGAAAGCGATAGTGTGAATTCAAAACTCGAAGCCTCTTACTTAAGCTATTACGAGGAAAAACAGCAGGATGGAGCAAAGGACTCATCGGATTTTACGCTTGCTATTCCTTCGGAGGATTATACGGCCATTAGTGCTGAAGGTACAGAGGTAATGACGGATCTTGGTGGAAAACCCGGCAAGGTACTAGCGCTTAAAGCAGAGGATAGCTGGGTGGAATATACATTTACGGTTCCGGCAGATGGGTTATATCAGATGGGGATGGAGTATTATGCCCTTCCTGGTAAACGATCCTCGATCATTCGAAGCGTAAAGATTGATGGGGAGTATTTATTCTCTCAAGTAAAAAAATGGAATTCCAGCGGATGTGGAAAGAAAGTGCAGAGCCATGGCTGGACAATCAAGGGAATGAGTTTAATCCCAAGCGGGAAGAGGTAACAGGCTGGCAATATCGGGAGTTTAGAGATGCTGAGGCCAGAACTGCGGATCCCTTTCGCTTTTATCTGACCAAAGGGGAGCATACGGTGAAGCTGGAAGCCATCCGGGAACCGGCTGCACTTAGTGAACTGAGAATATTTTCTCCAGAACCGCTCCCGACTTATGCGGAAGTGAAGCAGGAGTATGAGAATAAGGGTTACAAGCCTGTTCAGAATCAAGTGATCAAAATTCAGGCAGAAGAATCCTCCCTTCGTTCAGATCCAACGCTGAAGCGGATCGAGGACCGGGAGCCACTCACCGAACCTTTTAACAAAGATGCTATTGTGCTTAATAGTTTTGGGGGTGTCGGGTGGCGTACGGGTGGACAATGGGCGGAATGGGATTTCGAGATTCCTGAGACAGGGCTCTATAATATCGCAATTCGTTACGGCCAGTGGTTCCTAAACGGGATACCGGTGGAACGCCGGATTATGATTGATGGCGAGGTACCGTTCCAAGAGCTGAATGCCTTGAAATTCCCTTACAAAGCGGAATGGCAAGTAAACAAGCTGGGAAATGAGGACGGAGAATACTTCTTTTATCTCGAACAAGGCAAGCATACGTTGCGGATGGAAGTTCAAGTATCGGGTGTAGGCGGAATGATTGAAGCTGTGCTGAACACTACACATAAAATGTCTCTTTTGGGACGTGAAATCACGCAGGTAACGGGAACGAACCCCGATCCAAACGGGGATTGGCAGCTGGAGCAGAACATTCCTAATCTTGTGCCACGTTTACATTTGATGGCGCGGACGTTGGATGATGCTGTGCAGGATATGTATGCTTTTGGCGTTGCGGATGGAAGCTCTGAGCTGAGTACGCTTTATGAAGCACGTGATCGGTTCCTGGAAATGGCGAAGGATACCTCAAGTATTCCAGGTCGTCTTCAGCAATTTACGGATCTGCAGTCATCGCTTGGCTTATGGGTCAACGGATTAATGAAGCAGAGTATTGTAATGGACTATATTGAAGTGAAGTCGGAAGATCAGCCATGGCCTAAAGACGCGGCTCCTTGGTATACCCGTGTAGGGACGATGACGTATGACTTCTTTAGTTCTTTTACAAAGGATTACAGCGGCATAGGGAATACGTACAAAAATGAAAAGGTGCTGGATGTCTGGATCTCTCGTGGACGTGATTGGGCGGAGATCATTAAGCAAATGGTGGATGAGGACTTTACACCAAACACGGGCATCAAGGTGAACGTCAATATTATTCCTACGCTTGCAGCGGATCAGAAGCAGATTCTGTTATTAGCCAATACTGCCGGACTTGCTCCCGATGTGGCACTGGGGGTTGAGGGTGAAGTGCCGATTGACTTCGCGGTGCGGAATTCACTCGTGAATCTGAATGAATTCTCAGATTATCAAGAGGTTGCTGAACGTTTCAGAGCGGGTGCACTGATTCCTTATAAGTATGATAACGGAGACTTCGCATTGCCGGAGAATCAGAACTTCACGATGCTCTTTTACCGGAAAGATATTATGGCACAGCTGGGCATTAGCGAGAAGGATATTCCGAATACGTGGCAAGAGGTTATGGAACTGATTCCTGTGCTGCAACAAAACGGGATGGACTTCTATTATCCACATGCCCCGAACAATCCGAGTCTAGCCATTAATGAGTTTGCGCCGTTCTTATTCCAGTATGGTGGAGATTTCTATAAGAATAATGGGATGTTGTCTGATCTGGATTCACCAGAAGCACTGACAGCTATGAAAATGTGGACGGGACTCTTTACGAACTACAAGCTGCAGAAACAAGCGGATTTCTATAACCGTTTCCGTTCTGGAGAGATGCCAATCGGCGTTGCTGATTATTCCACATACATTCTGTTATCTACTGCCGCACCTGAATTGACAGGCTGGTGGGGCATGAAACCAATGCCGGGTATTGAACAAGCCGATGGACAGATTAACCGTTCTACAGGCGGGCTTGCACAGACAGGAATTATTTTTAAGGATACGGATATGAAAGAAGAGTCTTGGGAGTTCATGAAATGGTGGACCAGTGCGGATGCACAGGAGAACTTCGGCTCAGAGCTTGAGTCTTTGCTGGGTGTTGAAGCTCGTTGGAATACAGCCAATGTTGAAGCACTCAAACGTCTGCCGTGGCAGCAAGAAGATATCGACGCCATTATGGAACAGTGGGAGTGGTTTAAAGAGCGCGAAGTGGTGCTTGGAGGATATTACACGACCCGGCATATCGCCAACATCTGGAATGAAATTGTGCTCAACGGTAAATTCCCGCGGGAGGCGATGGAGCAAGGTGTGCGTGAAATCAATAAAGAGCTTAGTAAGAAACGCGAAGAGTTCGGAATTGAAACTTCCCAGACTTCAAGCGCTAAAGAGGAAGGAGGTCAGAAATGAGTAGTGAAATAATTACACCGGCACAGAACGAAGCCGTACAGATGCAGCCGACGAAAACTCCCGGGAAATGGGCGCAGCTTTGGTTGGATATCAAGAAAAATAAAGTTTCCTATTATTTCTTGGCCCCTTTCCTGATTCTGTTCACCGTTTTTACTATTGTTCCTATTATCATGTCCGTCGTTTTAAGCTTCAGCTATTACAACATTATTGAGACACCGAGATTCATTGGCTTCTCTAACTATAAGCTGTTGTTTGTAGACGATGATATCTTTCTTAAAGCTGTTGGGATTACGCTGAAATTTGCCATTATTACAGGTCCGATAGGTTATATTATGGCCTTCTTGCTGGCCTGGCTGATTAGCCAGATTCCGCAGAAGTTCCGCTTTTTCTATACCCTATGCTACTATGTGCCATCGATTACAAGTGCAGTAGCAATGTCCGTGGTTTGGTTGTATTTGTTCGCCGGCGACCGCAAGGGGTTGCTCAATCACTGGCTCATTCAGCTGGGGATTATCAATGAACCTTATTTATTTCTACAAAATGTAGATTCGATCGTACCGGTGATCATCATAGTTTCCTTATGGATGAGTATGGGGGTAGGTTTCCTTGCTTTTCTGGCCGGACTTCAAAATGTACCGACAGATTTATATGAAGCTGGCTCAATTGATGGGGTCAAGTACCGCTGGCAGGAGCTATGGTACATTACGATTCCATGCGTCAAACCGCAGCTGTTATTCGGTGCGGTGATGCAGGTGGTCGGTTCGCTTACCGTATTTGACGTCAGTATGCGGCTTGTTGGATTTCCGAGTCCCCTTTATGCAGGCCATACGATTATGGCGCATCTGTTCGACTACGCATTTATCCGCTTTGAGATGGGATATGCGTCAGCGATTGCTGTATTACTGTTCGCTTTGATGCTTGGGCTCAACCGTCTCATCTTCAAAGTGCTGGGGAGGGATTAGGATGCACAAAATAAATTTACGGCGTATTGACTATGGCGGCATCTTTTTATATCTGTTCTTAACGGTGTTTGGCCTAATTATGCTGCTGCCACTTGTCTATATGGCAGTGACTGCTTTAAAACCAACAAGCGAACTATTCCTGTTCCCACCGCGGTTTTTCGTAGTGAATCCGACGTTGGTGAACTTTCGTGATTTGCTGTTAATTACCGGAACTTCGGCGGTGCCGTTCTCACGGTTTATTTTCAATAGCGTGGTCGTTACATCGGGGATTGTGGTCGGGGGTGTCTTAATTTCAGCAATGGCGGCTTATCCGCTTGCCAAGCACAATATGCCATTTAAAAGCGCTATCTTTAGTATGATTGTGGCGGCGCTGATGTTTTCACCCTTAGTATTGCAAATACCGCAATATCTGCTGATTAGCCGCAGCGGATTAATGAATTCGTATTTTGCAATGATCTTACCTTATCTGGCTGCACCGATGGGAATGTTTCTTATGACCCAGTTCCTGCGGCAGCTTCCAGACGCTTTATTAGAGGCGGCCCGCATAGACGGGGCTTCAGAATGGAAGGTATTCTGGGTGGTTGTGATGCCAATGCTTAAACCGGCGATTTCGACTTTTGCTTTATTTAGCTTCATTTCTGCTTGGAATGATCCGTATCCTTCAATGGTCTATACGACTGTTCAGGAAATGAAGACATTGCCGCTTGCCATCCAAACCATCAGTGGTGGAGCCGGAGTCGTTGCTAGGGTAGGTACTTTGGCGGCAGCAAGCTTCTTGATGATTCTCCCGACTATTCTTGTCTTTATATTAACGCAGCGGATGGTGCTTCAGACAATGGCCCATTCGGGGCTGAAGGAATAGGGGGAGTCATGATGATAAGACGTAATATGAAAAAAATGCTGCTAACAGGGCTACTGGTGACGCTGACACTGCCAGTGCTGCTGCTTCCAGGGCAGGCGCTAGCTGGCGAAGCCCCGTATGAGGGGTATACGTGGAATCAGTCCGGCAATGAGGTCCGCTCGATTAATGGTTATCTCTACGATTCTTCTATCGATCCAACAGGAACAGATACGGGGTCCTTCAAAAATCCGGAATCTCTCTTTATTAGTGATGACGATTCACTCTACGTAGTAGACACGGGCAATAGCCGTATTGTTCATATGGATAAGGACGGTCGTCTGCTAAATCTGATCGGTGATGCGGAAGGCAGCGGCAAGCTGCAGGAGCCGAAGGGTGTATTCGTGAAAGAGGATGGAACGGTATATGTAGCAGATACAAAAAACGCGCGTATTGCTATTTTTGATAAAAATGGCAAGTTCGTAAAAGAGTTTCTAAAACCGGATAGCCCATTACTGGGTGCTAATTTCTCTTATTCTCCTTCTAAATTAGTTGTAGATAAGCGTGATTATATGTATGTGGTGAGCGATGGTAACACGCAGGGGTTGCTGCAAATTGACTCGGGCGGTAAGTTCAAGGGGTTCTATGGAGCGAACCATGTAGGCTTCTCCTGGACACGACTCTTAATTAAGCTGGTGGCCACCAAAGAGCAGCAGAACCAGCTGGCGACCGTTAAACCTTCTGAGTTCTCCAACGTGGATCTGGATGAAGAAGGATTTATCTACAGCACAACCCTGGGCGAAGAGTATAACCAGATCAAACGGTTATCTCCGGTAGGCGTAGATACGCTGAACATTGGTAAACACTGGTATGGCGATTATTACTCCGAGGGTCCATTCAGTATGGCTTCCTTTATGGGGATCAGTATTGATAAGAACGGATTTATAACCGCGCTGGATTTGCAGTCCAGTAAAGTCTTTCAATATGACAAGCTGGGGAATTTGTTATTCAGCTTCGGCGGGATTGGGGATCAGAATGGACTCTTCGTGACTCCTTCCGCCGTAGATCAAACCGCTGATGGTTTGATCTATGTAGTGGATAAAGGACGGGGCAGAATCGATCGCTTCCGGACCACGCCGTTTGCGGATTTGGTTCATCAGGCATCTTTGCTATATGTAGATGGCAGCTATGACGAAGCGCAATCCTTATGGCAAGAGGTGCTGCGATTGAACGCCAATTATGATATGGCTTATCAGGCTATTGGCAAAGCGCTTTATAAAGCAGAGCAATATAAGGAATCTATGAGCTATTTCAAGCTTTCAAATTCCAAAGCTGACTATTCATCCGCTTTCCGCGAATATCGTAAATTGTATATCCGGGAGCACTTTACTTATTTCTTCGCCGGCGGAATTGGACTGTTCTTAGTACTGTTCTGGAGTGCGCCGAGATTATACCGGAGATTCCATGCCTGGCTGTATAGAGGAAACAAGGCAGTTTTGGACCCGGCAAAGGGGGAGATTGGATGAACACTTTGCGAATGATTCATCAGGTTGTAGTTCATCCTTATCAGTTCTATAACGATATTCAAGGAAAGCAGCGTATCCGCTGGATACAGGGGATTGCCATCGTTCTACTGACCTTTGTGGCACGAATGATCTCGATTCTGATTACAGGGTATGCTTTTCAAACTAGAGAGCCGCATGAAATCTCTATGTTTCATGAGTTTATTTGGCTTATCGTTCCTTGGTTGACCTGGTGTATTTCGAACTGGGGTGTCAGTACGATTATGGATGGTGAGGGGAAATTTAAAGAGATTTTTGTGGGTAGTGCCTTTGCGCTTGTTCCATACATGCTCTTTATCATCCCAGTCACACTGCTAACGTTGGTCCTTTCGCTGGATGAGGCTTCAACCTTCAATCTGCTGCACAAGTTTGTGATTCTATGGGTGGCTTGGTTGATTTTAATGAAGGTGAAGATCCTGCATGATTTTGAGATTCGCAAGGTTATTTTTATCACCATAATCAGTGTAATAGGGATCGCCATTCTCTGGTTTGTAGGCATTTTGCTGTTTGGTATTTCCAATCAATTTGTTTCATTTATTGTCGATCTGCTCAAAGAGTTGAGATTGCGCGCGTAAGGAGGGAAAGGTAACACGATGAGAAAAAAAGTTAAAGTGCGGGGCATTCTCTGTATTGTTGTGATGATGCTGTTCGCAGTGATAAATGTTCAACCCCTACACAGTTCCGCCGATCCGTCTACCGCTGCGCAGTCTGTTCAGACTGAAGAAAGCAAAGAGGTTGGGCAAGAGGAAACATCGGTGGTGACTGAACCAGCTGAAGGGCAGGCCACTGCTGTGCAAGAAAAGGAGACCACGGCTCCGGCAGAAGAGCAGGCTCCAGCAGCTGTAGCAGCACTTGTTCAGAAGGTTGAGCTGCAGCCGGTCACGCCTGGAACAAAAGCACTGGAGAACGAACGCTATATTTTATATGTAGATGAGAAATCGGGGAATCTTCGCATCACAGACAAAATCACAAACAAGGAGTGGCTTGGATCTCCACAGCTGGAGCGAACAGCCATGCCAAATATTAAGAAATACACGACCGCGCCGATTTATGCCAGATACACACAGGGGGCTGATATTACACAGGTCTACCCACTTAAAGATGAAGACTCCACGGTTACCGTAACGATTGAGCAAGATGTCGTCCGCGCGGAGTTTGCTTTTATTAGCCTGAAGCTTTCTTTTGCTCTGGAGTACAGACTGACTGCTAATGGATTTGAGGCTTCCATTCCACAGGAGTATTTGAAGGAAGAGGGGAATGCGAAATTCACGAGTCTGGAGGTGCTGCCATTTTTTCATGCGGCTAGAGAAGATGCAGAGGGGGCAATGATGCTTCCAGATGGTTCAGGGGCATTGCTGGAGTTTCGGAAAGATCATCCCGCTTATTTGAAAGGTTATTCTGAATACATTTACGGCGGGGACGAAACCTTCGTGAAACAAAATCATGAAATTACGGATAACTCTTGGCAAAAGGCGGCACCTCTTAAAAAAGCTATCGCTTTGCCAGTGTTTGGAATCTATCAGGGAGACACAGGATATTTAGCAATTGTTACTAAGGGAGATACCGACGCTAAAATCAACGGTGTTCCATCAGGCATTCGCGCTATTTCGCTTTATAGAGCATCAAGTGAATTTACCCTGCGCAAGGATGATGTTATTTTTGTCGGCAATTCCGGCCAAATTCCTTATTATCAGGGTGAGATGATCAAAACCGATCGTAGCGTACGTTATGTTCTGCTCCAAGGTGAGGAAGCCAACTACGTTGGGATGGCGAAGGAATACCGTAATTACTTAATGGAAGAGAAAAAGGTCAAGGAAGTAGTTCTTGAGAACACGCCATTGTATCTTCAAGTGCTCGGTGGGATTTCACGTGATGAAGTCATCGGTTCAACTTTTATAGAAGCAGCTACGTTTAAACAAATCAAGGACATGATTGATCAATATCAGGCAGAGGGTGTTACTCAGCTAGAGATTACGATCGAGGGATGGTCCAAAAATGGTTTATACGGAAACCAGCCAGAACAATTCCCTGTTGAGAAGAAGCTGGGAGGCAAAAAGGGACTTAAAGAGCTTCAGGAATATGCCGCAGGCAAGGGCGTAAATCTTTATTTGAAAGCTAACTACGTGAAACCTTTCCAAGATAGCAACGGCGTGAAGGCAAGCAGAGATGCTGTGCGCGGTATTAATCGTGAAGTCTTGAAGCAGTACGTCTATTATCTCTCTACCCGGTGGAATACGGATGATTATTTCTATTTAATGAAACCTAGTGTTATCGCAAAACGCAGTAATGCTGAGTTAAGCAAGTTTCAGGATCTGGGTGTGAAGGGTGTACAGTTTGAACACTTTGGAAGCTTGCTATACTCCGATGAGGATAATAAATCCAATACGGACCGCCAGCTTACAGAAGATACTTATGTTAATGCATTGGATAACTTCCGTAAGGGTGAGCTTAACACGGCAGTAGATTATGGTTTTGCCTATACATTAGGACATGTGAACCGGATTGATCAGGTGCCGCTCGACTCCAGTCAATTTGTCTATACAGATCGGGCGATTCCTTTTTATCAACTAGTGTTACACGGCTTAGTGCCTTATACAGCAAGCCCGGTTAATCTGTACGATGATTCCCGTAACCAAACCTTACGGGCGCTGGAATATGGAGCCCTTCCAAGTTATGAATTAACCTATGCTCCGACTAGCGATCTTCAGAGAACCATGGCAGACCGGCTGTTCAGCTCTAGTCTTGAGAACTGGCTGGCACCTTCTGTGCAGAATTATCTCGCATTGAAAGAGGTCTATGACAGCATTAGCAACCAGCAAATGACGAATCATGAGCAGCTGCAAAGTAAGGTCTTTCGGACGACTTATGCAAACGGTGTGAGCATTATAGTCAACTATAATGAGCAGTCCGTTGACGTGTCTGGTCAGACCGTCGAGGCATTCAGCTATGCGGTAACAGGAGGATGATGAAGTGAAAAAATCAAAGCTATCGATGCGAGCGCGTTATTTCGTTGAAGGATATTCCTTCATCGGCCTGTGGCTGGTCGGATTTCTGGTGTTTATGGCTGTTCCGCTGGGCCGTTCCTTGTATTATTCCTTTCAGGATCTCCAAGTGAGCAAAGGCGGCTTACTGGCCACTTTTGTTGGGATGGAGCATTATCGCGCCGCTTTTACTACAGATGTTAATTTCTTGCCTCTGCTCAAATCGACGATGGTGTCGACGGTGACTCAGGTTCCGTTAATTCTTATCTTTTCGCTCTTTTGTGCGATTCTGCTAAATCGCGGACTCGTAGGAAAAACCTTTTTCCGTGGCGTATTCTTTTTGCCGGTCATCATTGCTTCAGGGGCGATTCTGGGCAAATTGATGGATCAGGGTGCCGCAAATTTACCAATTTTTTATAATCAGGATTTATATGATAAGCTCCATAACTTTATCCCCGGCGACATTTTGAAGTCATTGCTGAAATATGCAGAATCTTTAACGCTGGTGATGTGGGATTCTGGCGTGCAAATTCTGATTTTTCTAGCGGGGTTACAGACGATTTCTGTTTCACTGTATGAAGCGGCCAAATGTGATGGAGCAACCGCGTGGGAGAGCTTTTGGAAAATCACCTTCCCGATGATTATGCCGATGATGCTCGTAAACACATTGTTTAGTATCGTCAGCTCATTCACGAAGGCAGATAATCAAATCATGAGTCATATTTTGAATGTCGTCTTTAAGAATAATGATTTTGGATATGGCTCAGCGATGGGCTGGATTTATTTTGTATTTATTTTCTTGGTTCTGGGTTTGGTCTTCCTGTTATTCAGCAAGTCGCTCGGTGCCACCGAAGGGAGGAAGTAGAAGATGTTGAAGGAATCCGTAAAGCAGGTTCGGACAACGAACATGGAACATCTGACAACTCGTCTAAAAGCAAGCGGCAGGCTGGACAGGGTCGTGAAACGTTCGCTTCAGGTGCTGAATATCGCTTTTTATTACTTGGTTATTCTCAGCTTAACGTTCGTATTCCTATATCCCTTGTTATACATGGTATCCAAATCCATGATGCAAGTAACAGACGTGGCCGATGCCACAGTGCAATGGCTTCCGAAAAAGATTAGTTTTGGCAACTATTTTCTGGCATGGGATTCGCTTAAATTCTGGGCCGGGTTCGCAAATAGTGCGATTATTTCCTTCGGGAGTGCGGTTCTGCAAATCTTAAGCTGTTCCTTAATCGGTTATGGTTTTGCCAGATACCGTTTTCCAGGCTACGCAGTGTGTTTCGTTCTGCTGCTGTTTACTTTTCTAGTTCCACCGCAGACGATTGTTGTGCCACTGTATTTGTTCTTTAGTGACTTGGGGTGGATTAATACACATTTGCCGTTTGTGGTTCCTTCTATGTTTGGGCACGGGTTGAAGGGGGCATTATTCGTACTGATCTTTATTCAGTTCTATCGCGGCATGCCTAAAGTGTTGGAGGAAGCAGCACGTATCGACGGTGCAGGCGCATTCAGAACGTACTGGAAAATCATGTTTCCTATCGCCAAGCCGGCAATGCTGATCGTATTCTTGTTCTCTGTGGTATGGCACTGGAATGACAGCTTTGAACCGAATACGTATTTAACAACACCGGATTTCTATAATCTGTCGCAGCGATTAGCGATGTTTTATGGTTCCAATAATCAGGCAGCGGAGACGATGTCGCAAATGACTTCGGGTTCTATTGGGATGGCCCCAACTGGACTGAATCAGGTTATGGCAGCGTGTATTCTAACCATTCTGCCAATTCTGATTCTGTATTTGTTCGTACAGCGTCATTTTGTAGAAAGTGTGGAACGCTCCGGTATTGCCGGGGAATAACTTTATTTACTAAAAACCAGCAAGCTCCCTGTGTGGAGGCTTGCTGGTTTTATTTTTAGGTAAAGGGTCTTCAAATTAGTATATCAATTCGGTTAAGATGGATAAGTATTCGATAAACTGTATTAGAAATACACATCCAAACCAAGGGAGTCAGACGATGAATAAACGCACATCGGGATTTGAGCACAGCACAGTATCCATTGCTGAGAAGAAAGTTACTTGGCTGGAGCTATTTTATGATCTGCTTTTTGTAGCAGCAGTTTCAAAAGCGAGCCATGTCCTATTGCATGTAGAGGCGGGTACAATTCCACTTGAATACTTATCCAAATTTATCTTAATATTTATTCCGATCTGGTGGGCTTGGGTAGGGCAATCGCTTTTTGTGAATCGGTTTGGGCAAGATATCTTTTCACATCGGATATTCTTGATTCTACAATTATTTTTTGTATTAATAATGACGGCGAGCTTATCGGTTAACTTTGATCAATATTATATGCCATTCTTAATAGGTTATGTTGGTTTAAGAGCTATGACAGCCATTCAATATCTTACGATAAATAAGAATGAAGCGGCTGATAGAAAGGGCACTGCCCGGTATTTGGGAAGCAGATTTTGGATTGGATTAGTGATCTCTTCTTTATCACTTTTCTTTGACTCTTGGATGCGTTATGTAGTTTTGTATGCGGGAATTACTGTAGACATTCTGCTTCCATTAGTAGGCCGGAAATACTTGGTAAAAAGTCCGATCAATACTCATCATTTATTGGAACGCTTCTCGTTGTTTACACTTATTCTGCTTGGGGAATCAGTGGTCAGTATCCTTGCGGTTTTACAGTCTAGCCACTGGACGTGGCAATCTATTGTATTTGCATTATTAACTTTTCTATTAATTATAGCTATGTGGTGGCAATATTTTGATAATGTTGAAAAGAAAGTGGATAAGACTATAGAGACTGCCGGGCAAACCATAATTTACGGGCATTTATTTATTTATGTATCCTTGAGTATGATTGCAGCTTCGATCCAACTGTTATTTTTAGATCAATTAAATTATATATTTATGGTGTGTTTTGTTTTTGGATCGGTCCTGCTCTACTTCTTTTCTACCTCACTGGTCTTCCATAAATATAGACGTATACAGCAACGGTTAGGGATATTCCATTTGGCGTTGTTATTAGGTTTACTTGGTGTTTTTTTCGCAGTAGATTTGTTGTTCCTTATACCTAATTACCTGATCATTGGTGAAATGATGTTATTTTTTGTGGTATATGCAAAATTAACGACGTAAGCTTGTTGTGCCGAAGCTGAATAAGAAAACAAGAAGGAAGCTGATCCGTGTGATCGGCTTACTTCTTGTTTTAGATCCCATGAAATATAATCTATCTAGTTACGATCGAACGGGGAGGCTTATTTCATAATATGTATAAGATTGTATTTTTTGATGTGGACGGTACTCTAAAGAGTGAAATTGATAGAAGTATCCCACTTAGCACGATAGAAGCAATTGAGAAGTTGATAGAGAGAGGAATTAAAGTCGTAGTTGCAACAGGGAGACCGCATAACTTATGTGAAGAGTTCAAGTCTATGGGCATTGATACCTTTATTTCTGCTAACGGTGCGCTTATCAAATGTAAGGATAACGTTATCTATAAATCAACGCTTTCAACAGAAACCGTGCGGGAACTCTCGGCTTTTGCTGAGTTGAACGGACATGGCATGTCCTATTTCACCGAATTTTTAACTATGAACGGAATAGGTTCCGAGGATGAGCGCGTTATGAAGGCATTAAAGGAGACTTTGAGTCTTACACAATATCCCGAAAAATTGAGCGCTCTGCCAGAGGAGGTTTACTGTATATGCTTGTATGCGGACGAAAATGAAGCGCAAAAATTCCAAGATAGATTTCCTGAATTACGGTTCGAACGTTTTCACGGATACGTTATGAATGTGCTTGAAGAAACAAAAGTTTCTAAATCAACGGCGATTAAACAAGTGCTGGATTATCTGAGTATTAGCAAGTCAGAGGCTATCGCGTTTGGTGACGGTGGGAATGATATCGACATGTTGGAGTATGTGGGGTTGGGAATTGCGATGGGAAACGGAGCGGAACAGTTAAAACAAAAAGCCGATTTTGTTACAAAAAAAGCAAGTGAAGACGGGATAGCCTACGCATTAAAGAAATTTGGTGTCATTTAAGCTTGCAGCAAACGAGTTGAAGAAAAATTAATAGCGATCATTTGTACAAATCTAACAGCGACAGCCCAAGACTTTATCAGTCTATGGCTGCGGCTGCTTTATGGATTGTGTGGTATCCACACATAGAACTGCATGTGATTCCTGGTTCTTACTGCCCTAGAAGAGCCGGCACAATAAATCGGCCGAAAACATTTGCAGGAGAGCCTTTTTTGTACTTATCCGCGGTGATAACGGCAACCAGCTCGTAAGCAGGAACTACAATGATATGCTGCCCTTTAAAGCCGAGTGCAAAATAATAAGGGATCTCGTTGGGCTGTTGCTCTGAACCTGCATTGAATTGGGATACCCACCAATGCCAGCCGTAGAATCCTTTTTGCGGATGATTGGCTTCAACGTAAGGGCGGGTAGATTGCTGAATTGTATCTGAAAAAAGGATCTGCTGATCCTTCCAGCGTCCCTCTTGCAAATAAAGTAAGCCGAATTTCAGCATATCCTCCGGCTTCAGATGAAGTCCGAACCCACCGGTATGTATGCCTTGCGGATCGCTCTCCCAGTGATAGCTTTGAATGCCAAGTGGTTGAAACAGCTGATCTTCGGCAAATTCTGCAACCGCCTGTCCAGCACAATCACGCAGGATTGCGGACAAGAGCTGAGAGGAGCCTGAGTTATAAGTCATCACGGTTCCTGGTGTATGAGCTAATGGCTGTGCAAGCACAAATTTTATCCAGTCTGCGGTTTTAGTCATGGCCGGAAAAGAATTCTGCCCACCAAACTCTGTCCAGTTAAAGCCTCCGGTCATCGTTAATAAGTGTTCGATAGTGATCTCTCTTTTACGTGGGTCACGATCTTCTTTTAATGAAGGAAAAAATAAAGAAATAGGTGTGTCTGGAGGTGGAATCATTTGTTTATCTATGGCTATGCAAACTAAGGCGGAGAGTACGCTTTTGGTGCACGAGTTGATTTTGCCAAGCTCTTCAGCAATTTGTGGATCGCGGTAATGCTCCAGTATGGGTTCTCCATGTTGAATGATCAAACAACTGCGAATGTCTAGGTTAGTAATACCGTCAATAAGCGGCTGAAGGTTCCAGTCAGTAATGTCGGTGACCCCCTTTCTAGATGAATTATAGCTGCAACTGTTTACCATTATAGCTCACATCACAAAAATGTCGTAATTTCCTGTCGTTAAATAATTATGGAAAATACAAGAAAATATCTGTATAATAATATGAATCACGTGTTAGAGGAGGATGAATTCTTTTGAAAAGCAATAGTACTCTTTTTGTTCATCAAACAGCTAAAACGGTATTAATCACTTCCGTTGCACTCGCGTTACTCTTACCCCCTGGCTTAGCCGCAGCCGATTCTATATCTGTTAGCAGCAACACTTCCGTAACGCAGGTTAGTACGCAATCAGCGGCTCCAGCTACGACTACGAAATCTGAGGCTGATCCTGCAAAAGTGAAATTCACGCAGGAGCAAGCCATTGCAAAGTTAAAAGAACTATTCCCATCTCTAAAAGATGCAACTGTAAACAATGTTCAACTGGGATCTAACCAAAGCTACCCAGCTCCAGCAAATCAAATGATCTGGCATATTCAGTGGCAGGTTCAAGAAGGGAATATGGGATATGGTTTTAGCAGTGAGGTAGACGCCATTAATGGTGATATCATCAACACCTATCTCTCATTCTCCCAGGAGAAGAACGAATCCTATTATCCACCGAAAGTATCGCAGACTCAGGCATTGGAGATCGCCAAGACTTTTGTGGCTAAGGCAGCCTCATCGGTTAAGAGCAGTGAGCTGCAATTAAATGAGAATGTTGGTTATAGTTATTTTTCGGAATCATTATTCGGTCCTGTTCAATATGGATATAACTTCAGTATTCTGAAAAATGGTATTCCTTCTGGATCGGACAGCATTAACATAGTTGTGGATGGTAACGGAACTGTAACGCAATTCTCTAAGTCTTCTCAAGGGCTTGAGTACCCGTCTGCACAGCCCAAGATTACCTTGGAGCAAGCACAGAAGCAATTTGCGGAACAGTTTGATGTGGGCCTATTTTACATTCCTATTTATAAGAACGGAAAACCTAACAACTGGATCCTAGGCTGGCGTCCAATAGATCAGTCTCTATATCCTATCGATGCATTAACGGGCAAGCGGATAGATTATGAAGGAAAAGAATCCGTATCCACCTCAGTCGTGTATTCAGAAGTAGCGAAGAGCAAGGATGTTTTTCAGGCAAGAAGTTCTAGTACAGAGCTTTCTGCAAAAGAAGCAGCACAGCTTGTAGAGAAGGTTGCTTATATCCCGGCAGATCGTAAATTGATCTCGCAAACCTTGAGAAATGACTATCAGGATTCAGATCGGAAAATCTGGCAGCTATACTGGGGCAGTAATGGAAATGATCGTTACATTGGTGCTGGCTTTCCAGAACAATCCTCTGCCGAGATCGATGCAAAGACCGGTGAAGTATTGCAGTACCAGGTTCAAGCTTATGGTGCTATTCAGGATAAGAAGAAGGAAGAGCCGGCACCTGCTGGAGGTAAGAAGCTTAGTGAGGCTGAAGCGAAGGTGAAAGCGCTTAGTATAATTAATAGTCTATATCCTCAGGCGAGCCAGAAGCTAAAGCTGGTAGAATACGGGGATAATTCGAGTTTGACTTCAGACGGATCAGGATATGGATACCAGTTTATTAGATATCATCAAGGAATTCCTGTGAGTGACAGCACCATTACGGTAAGCTTGGATCTTTACGGCAGACTGACTTCTTACATGGGGAATCGGATAAGCGGTATCGATGGAATCACATTATCGCCTGATGCAACAATTTCCAAGAAAGAAGCGCTCGAAAGTTATAAACCTAAATATCAGACTAAACTGAAGTATACTCAGGTTGGCGGATACAATACTTATAGTAACTATGTCGCACCGAAGGTGAAGCTGGTATATGATACAACCTTTGATGAATCTAATGGATTGAATCAGGTTTTGGATGCAGCCACTGGAAAATGGGTTGCGGTGTATGATTACCTCGGTCAGCAAGATGCTCAACTATCTGCAACGGATATCAAAGGTCATGCAGCAGAGCGGGAATTATCAGAATTGGTAAACCACCATGTGATTACACCGGATGCCGAAGGCAAAGTGAACCCGGATCAAGAAATAACTGTCGGTGATTGGTTATCCTATCTTGCCAAAGCTTCTAGTCCAAATTTCACCAATTATTATAATAATAATGAACGAAAAACTGTGGCAGGCGTGAAGCCAGAGAATTCATATTATGATGCAGTTATTTTTGCAGCAGATCGTAAATGGATCAATAAGGATGAAAGCCTGCAAGTAGAGAGTAAGTTAACCCGGGAACAGCTTGCTGTTCATCTGGCTAATTTCTTGAAATACAATAAACTCACAGCTTATCTTGATAAAGATGTGACTGTAAGTCAGTTTAGTGATAGCTCAGCTATAAACAATAAAGGGGCCGTGGCTCTTGTTGTGAAATTGGGACTCTTAAAGGATGACAACGGCAAGTTTAATCCGCAGCAGAATGTAACAAAAGCGCTGGCGGCTTCGGTGATCATGAAGCTAGTGGAGCTGCAAGGAAAGACCGATCAGATCATTGGTCAATAAGTGTTAAAAAGACAGCCAGGCAGCGATTCTCCGACGATTGGAGAATCGCTGTTTGGTTTTTTAGTTTGCAGCGCGGCGGATTGACTAAAGCATCTCTATCTGGCAGATGCAGTTTCCAGTATTCTCTCAGCATTTTTTGTGCGCCGATTCTTGCTGGAATCCGCAAAATAACTGCATTCTATACAGCTATTTCTTATGCAAAAGGTGAATGTGTATCTTTAATTGCATTCTCTGCAACTAAAAACTAGAGAATTCACCTACTGGCGAGAAAAGCAAGAATATAAGTGTACGGAATACACTTATATCCTTTGGCCGAGTGATTTGATGCATTATAAGTGTACTAAATACAATTAAACGCGTAATACCGCGTAATTCAACGTAATTCAACGCTTAATTTAATCCTTCGCGTAATCCTGAACGCAATCCTCCGCGCAATCCTCAGTCCATTCCTCCGCGCAATCCTCAGTCCAATCCGCCTACACTATGCACCGCCGGCTCACTAAATAGGTAATCTTGATGGCTAAGATTCTTAAGGGATAGCATAAGGATCAGCCTCTTTTTTGTGTAATTAATTACCAATACATAGACACTTACAAACTCACAGTATTATGATAATCAGAGTGACCCTAAAGCGGAGCTTTGTTAGGCGAACATGAATAGGTAAAGAAAAGATACCGAATGTAAACGGTTCACACTCGCTGTGTTAACGCTTTCTTCTTACAATTAGGATATAGAAAATAAGGGAGGTTCAATAGATGAAAAGAAAGATTAAAGGCTTGCCTTTAATGGCATCGGCCATTGTTTTATCATTAGTTTTCAGTGGTTGCTCCAGCAATAATAGTGGAAACAGTAGTAGTACCGCAGAGGGAAACACTAGTGCGCAAACGGAAATGGAAGGCGGCCCTTTAACCAAATATGATCCGCCGATCAAACTTCGCTCCACGATGAACGAAACAGGCAAAGAGACGTTGGCGCAGGGCGATACACATTCCAATAACATCTGGACCAGAGGATACGAGGAAGAGCTTGGGATTAAAGTGTCCTATGACTGGATTGTGGCTGATGCCAACTATAACGATAAAATGAACGTTACCTTGGCGAGCGGGGATTTGCCTGATTTGTTAAAGGTGTCCACGGTGCAATTTGAGCAGCTTTATGAAGCTGGCATGTTGGAGGATTTGACCGGGGTATTTGATAAATATGCTTCGGATCTTGTCAAAGAATATTACGCAGAAGAGGACGGAGCAGGGCTAAAGCCGGTTACGAAAGATGGAAAACTGATGGCGATGGTAAGCTTCCCGGGTTCGCTGGATTCCTCTGATATGATATGGATTCGAAAAGACTGGATGGACAAGCTGAATCTGGCAGAGCCAACATCCATGCAGGATATTATTAAGATTGCAGAAGACTTTACATTTAAAGATCCAGACGGAAATGGCAAACAGGATACTTACGGCATTTCGTTGAACAAGGACTTGCCAATCAATGCGTTTCTACTCGGGTACCATGCTTACCTGGAAACTTGGATCAAAAACGCCGATGGCGAGGTTGTGAATGGTACGATTCAACCGGAGGTAAAGGCTGGACTTGCGGAGCTGCAAAGATTGTATAAAGAAGGAGTCATTGATCCAGAGTTTGGGGTAAAAGACTTTGCCAAAGCGATGGAGGATGTGAATGCTGGTAAATCCGGTATGTTATTTTTGCCGCAATGGGCCCCTTTCCAAGTAAAGGACATGATTAAAAAGGATCAAAATGTTAACTGGGTGCCTTATCCAGTACAATCTATTGATGACCAACCTGCCAAAACCCAAAACCATCTTACAATTGGTGGCGTATTCGCGGTCCGTAAGGGCTACGAACATCCGGAGGCATTGATCAAGCTGCTTAACTTCCAAGCAGAGAAAATGTTTGGGGAGTCCGCTAAAACAGAACGGGCAAAATATTTGAACGGGGACACAGGTCTGGGCTTCCAAAACGCGGTTGTATCCAACCTGCCACCGAACAAAAATGTAAAGGCACAGGATGAAGTGGAAAAAGCCCTTGAATCGGGAGATACCTCAAACATGGGCCTTGAAGCTAAATTATTCTATGATGATATTCAAAGCTACCGCGGTGGAGATCTTGATAAATGGCATATGGAACGGATCTTTGGGCCGCTTAGCTCACAATCGGTTATCAAACACTACCGCGACAACGACTTGGTGTTGATGAATGAGTTCATTTATGCCCCAACTAAAACGATGAACAGCAAAGCGGCTACCTTGGATAAACTGCGTGCAGAGACCTTTGTCAAAATCATTTACGGAAGTCTTCCTATCGATGAATTCGACAAATTCGTAGCCAACTGGAAAAAGCTCGGTGGAGATCAAATAACGAAAGAAGTAAATGATATCGTAAAAGCAAACTAGTAAAAACGACGCAGAAGAGGACTGCCCCTAGTCATGATAATGACAAACGGGCAGTTCTTTTTTTGGCTGAACAGCTATTCGGTTCGATAACCAGGTCAACAAAAGATACTTAAAGTCAATACGCTACACTATTAAGGCAATTTGGGGCTGCTCTATAATTGAGATACAAGGAGGAGAAAGCATATGCACTTTAATACTAAGCAATTTCTACGTAATATTCCGCTCCATTTAATGATTTTACCTGCCTTAATAGTGATCATTATTTTTAGTTATATTCCGATGGCTGGCCTTGTAATTGCCTTCCAGAATTTTTCCCCGATCTCAGGGTTTAAGAATATGAACTGGACAGGGCTCGAAAACTTTCGTTATTTGTTTGAGCTTCCCGGTTTTGGTCAGGTCGTATGGAATACTGTATTTATCTCCGTCATGAAAATTATTGCTGGCCTGACCGTGCCAGTTATAGCGGCTTTATTGCTTAATGAGGTTCGTGTAAACGGCTTCAAACGTTCGATTCAGACGATTATTTATATGCCGCACTTTTTCTCATGGGTTATCTTGGGCGGGATTATCGTAGATGTACTGTCTCCGAGCAGCGGGATTGTCAACATGCTTTTAAAAGCACTAGGCATGCAGCCTATTCAATTTCTAGCGGACAATAGCTGGTTCCCATACGTACTAGTGATCACAGATCAATGGAAGGAGTTTGGATTCGGGACGATTATTTATTTGGCGGCTTTAACCAGCATTGACTCCTCCCTTTATGATGCTGCTGTAATCGATGGTGCCGGAAGATGGAAGCAGACGTGGCATATTACGCTTCCGGGCATTCGCCCGATTATGATCCTGATGCTTACACTCAGCCTTGGCAACGTCCTGAACGGGGGATTTGACCAAGTGTTCAACCTGTACAATCCGCTAGTGTATGAATCAGGTGATATTTTGGACACGATGATTTACCGAATTGGTCTACAGGATGCTCAGTACTCTGTATCGACCGCACTAGGATTGATAAAATCGGTAGTTTCCTTCGTATTTATCGGGCTGGGTTATTATCTGGCGTATCGTTTTGCTAAATATCGGATTTTTTAGAGAGAAAGGAGTGGACTAAATGCACCATACTTCAACTGCTTATCGTTGGTTTCTCCGCTGCAATTATGTATTTCTGACTTTGCTCGCGGTGCTTTGTCTTTTTCCAATCGTGAATATTCTGGCGATCTCCTTCAGCTCCAGCGCAGCTGTTAACGCGGGTAGCGTAACCTTCTGGCCTGTGGATTTCACACTTTCTTCCTATAAATATATCCTTCAGAACAACCAGTTCATTCACTCCTTCGGAACTAGTCTGCTCCGGGTAGTGCTTGGGGTATCCGTTAACTTGTTGTTTACGATTCTAGTAGCTTATCCGCTGTCTAAAGAGGCAAAGTCCTTCCGCTCACGGACCGTGTATGCCTGGATTTTTGTGTTCACGATGCTCTTCAGCGGGGGTCTGATTCCTGGCTATTTAATTGTAAAAGAAATGGGGCTGCTGGATAGCATCTGGTCGCTTGTTATACCGGGCGCGGTGCCGATCTTTAATGTTCTGCTTATGCTCAATTTCTTCAGAGGTTTGCCCAAAGAATTGGAGGAAGCCGCATGGATGGATGGCGCGGGACACTTACGCACGTTATGGAGTGTGTATCTGCCGGTATCTATGCCAAGTATTGCGACCATTACGTTGTTCGCTTTGGTGGGTCACTGGAATGCATGGTTCGATGGTATGATTTATATGAGAAGCCCGGAACATTATCCGCTGGCCACCTATTTACAATCCATACTTCAGCAGGTATCGATCCAGACTGAAAATATTACTTTTGAACAAGCTGCGTTGTTAAACCAAATCTCAGACCGTACAACGCAAGCCTCCCAGATCTTCTTGTCTATCATTCCGATCCTGGCGATTTATCCGTTCCTGCAAAGATATTTTGTGCATGGACTAGTCGTGGGTAGTGTAAAGGGTTAAACTGGACTGGACCTAAATATAAGAAGGAGCCTGAACACGGCTCCTTCTTTATTATTATTCGATAGAAGAGGGAGAACATTCCAATGAAATCATTCTCCATCGGGTGGAACCCCGATTCCATTGTGATCAAGCTGATCGGAGCTTTCCTATTGGTCATGCTTCCACTCTGCGCGTTGAGTATATCTATTACCTACTATAGCTCCAACCAAATGCAAGCTGAAGTGGAGAGGGCGAACGAATCGAAGGTTCATTTTTACTACAGCCATCTTGAATTTGAGCTGCAACGGATAACGGGCTTAGTCACGGAGTACTCTCAGGATGAAACGCTGGCTACTTTCAGTACCCGTATTCCAATTATGAGCCGGTACGAAGTGGATTCTAATCTGAACAATATATACACCAAGCTAAAACAAATCAAAGAAACCAGTCCTTATATTAGTGATGTTGTGTATTATGTACCGGAAATTAATAAGCGGGTTAGCGCTGCGGTGGGGGTTAGGGATGTCACCAACGAGGAATGGCAAAGTCTGCTGGCCACTATGGGTAATCTGAAGGGTGCTTTATCTAAATACGAAGACGAGTTATATTTACTGCGCAGTAATCCCTATAATCTGGATCGTAATCTTTCACCTAATTTTTTGCTGGGAGTGAAGCTTTCCTCACCTGAGCTTGAGTTGCGTTTGAAAGAATTTGCGGTATCAGGGGGGAGCGATATTACGTTAGCCTTCGGCAATAACGATTATGTGATATCAACTTCTGACCAGAAGCCTAGGTTGTTCCCCATAGAGAAACCTCTAAATAGTGAAGAGACTGTAAGTGTGCAGCGGTATCGTTTTGATAATTCTTTTTACTATTCGCTCTACGATCACAGCAATAACTTTAGGCTGACCGCAAATATTCCCAATACGGTGCTCATGAAGCCGATTCATGTCTACTCATTGTTGCTATGGTTGTTGTTCGTTGTCTCGATAGTGATCATTATCTTGTTCTCTTTATGGACGTACAGGATGATTCATCGCCCGATGTCTATTCTTATCAGAGGGTTTAAGAAAGCGGAGCAGGGGCAGACGGGGATCTTTATTACTCACTCCCGCAGGGATGAGTTTGGGTATCTATATTCTCGTTTCAATGAGATGCTTAAGCATCTGAATACGTTAATCGATGAGAACTACGTGCAGCGTATCCGGACAGGGGAAGCGGAGCTTAAACATTTACAATCGCAGATCACCCCTCATTTTCTCTACAACAGTCTATTTAGCATAAAACAGATGGCTGAGGTGGAAAATGTAGAGCTGATCAAGGAGTTATCTGATTATTTAGGGCAATATTTTCGGTACATGACCCGGGATTCCGCCCAGGAGGTTACTTTGCAGCAAGAGCAGGAGCATGCTTTGGTCTATCTGGCTATACAGCGGATTCGTTTTGGCGCGAGAATTAGAGCTGAGGTAGATGAGATTGCAGCGGATTGCCGGGACATCAAAGTCCCACGGGTTCTCCTGCAGCCCATTATTGAAAATGTATTCGAGCATGGGCTTAAGCAAAAAAGCAGCAATGGCCTATTAAAAATGAGTTATGAAAAAGTTGAGCATACGCTGACTATTATAATAGAAGATAACGGTGACTCACTTAGTGAGGACAAGTTAAATCTCTTGCAGCGCCAGTTCTCCGAGCAGAATGCCATTCAGGGGGAAATCACGGGTTTATTAAATGTGAATCAGAGATTGAGGATCAAATTTGGTTCCCCTTATGGCTTGATGGCAGAGAGAAGTTGTTTGGGCGGACTTTGTGTAAGAGTCAATTTACCGCTTAAAGGGGACGTGCAGGATGCAACGAATGATGATAGTTGATGATGAGCCTAATATTTTGGATGGGCTGTACGAATTTTTTGTAAAGGCAGATTTTAAAGATTTGGAGATCATAAAGGTTCATTCAGCGGATCATGCCATAGACTGGCTTAATACCGTAAAAATAGATATTGTGCTTAGTGACATCTGTATGCCGGGTATGGATGGAATGGCGTTAATTCAGGAAATTGTCGACCGCTGGCCACGTTGTAAAGTAATTCTGCTGACAGGACATAATGAATTCGATTTTGCCCATCAGGCGATCCGAAATCCATGTGTAGTTGACTATTTATTGAAGACAGAGGGGATGGATAAAATTCGTGCCGCTGTGGAGCTGACTTTGGAGAAAATATCTTCAGAAGAGGATTATTTCTATAAAAGCCAGTGGCTTCGCGACAAGCTCCCGCGCGCGCTGCCCCAGTTACAGCAGCAATTATTACACGATATTCTAAGACGCACCGAACGGATAGACCGGCAGAGCTTGCAGGTTGAATTCGACGCCATTCAGCTCCCGTTCAACGCGGATGGACCCGTCCTGCCTATTATTCTGCGAATGGAGGCTTGGCGAAATTATGAAACGGCTTCTGACCGGAGCTTAATTCGTTATGCGGTAGCCAATATTGCGGAGGAGCTGCTCAGCGACAAGGTTGAAGTTAAGGCTGTGGATCTGGATCCGGGGACGATAGCTTGTTTTGTTCAGCCTAAAAGTGAAAGTGTATCCTCAATCAAGGAAGAAGAGCTCTGGTTAAAAACGCTCCGCTTCGTCCACGGAACAATGGAATCCGTTCAGCAAGCCTGTGGCAAATGTCTGCAACTATCTGTGTCTATTATCGCTAGTGATCAGGAAGTGCATTGGCATGAGCTGAACTATGCCTTGAACCGTTTACGATTAGCCATTTTTGATAGCCCCGGACTTGGGATGGAAAAGCTGCTGAGGATAAATACCAAGGAAGTGAGCCCAAGTCCAGGTTCTATGCATAATCGAAATGCAACAGCGGAACTACTGCTCGACTATTTAAAACAACGGCTGCTTGAAGGTGATCTCGATTGGGGCACATCTTTTCGCAAATGGGTGGAGCTCTCGGGGGAAGGTGGGCCGGAGGATCCTTTTTTGAGATTAAGATTACTGTCTGGGATCAGCAACACCCTGCTGCAGACTTTACAAGAGTTAGGTTTAACGGAAAAAGCACATAGCGGTATGAATTTATCACGCATGTTATATTTTAATATCAATACACACTGGTCGGATGTCATCTCTTTTTATCACACGTTTTTTGAATGGATTATCTCGAACAGAAGCGCTACCTATAAACATGATGAATCGAATATCCTGTCCATGATCCACCAATATATTAAATCCCATCTGGCCGATGATTTATCCTTAACCCGGATTGCGCAGGAAGTCTCACTTAATCCGTCCTATCTGTCACGCTGGTATAAAAGAACGACAGGGAAGGGGATTTCTGATTATATTCTGGAGAAAAAAGTGGAGCTGAGTAAGGAGCTGCTGCTTGGAACTGCTCTAAAAATGCACGAGATCTCCGGCCAGCTCGGGTTTAGTGATCAGCACTATTTTTTTCGATTCTTCAAAAAAACCGTTGGCTGTACGCCGCAGGAATATCGAGAGCAAAAACGAGGATAAATAACAATACCCCGAAAGACGGACACCTGTTCAGAAGGTGCATCTTTCGGGGTATGGTTTGTGGCTGTATTTTAACGATTATTTACCGAGTTGTTTGTCTACTTCTCGAACCGGATTCTCGCCAACATTCTCTTCAACCTTGTGGCTACTCATAAACCAGCCGATTACAGCGATGAGTACGAGCACAACGTAGAAGGTGGCTTTCCACCAGGTACTATGAGCGAAATCTTCGGACAGAACACCAAGTGAAGGGTGCGCCAATGTAATGACTGAGAGCTTAACACCCACCCAACCTACGATAAAGAAGGCTGCAATTTCAAGTCCTGGACGGGAATGCAGCAACTTAACGAAGAAGGAAGCTGCGAAACGCATAATGACCAGACCGATAAATCCACCGGCAAAGATGACGAGGAATTGTCCGCCATCAAGGCCTCCGATTTTTGGAAGACCACTTGCAGGAAGAGCAACCGCGAGTGCAACTGCGGCTAGGATGGAATCGACCGCGAAGGCGATGTCAGCAACTTCTACCTTCAGAACAGTAAACCAAAAGCTGGATTTCTTTTTATTGACCGCACCGTCAGTGCCGCTTTCAGCAGCTTCATCTGTGACAGGTTTCTTAAACAACAGTTTTCGGAAAATATGATTACCCGCGATAAATAATAAATAAATCGCGCCGATGGCTTGTACTTGCCAGATATCGACCAGATAGGAGATGACAAATAGCGAACCGAATCGGAACACGAAGGCCCCCGCTAATCCGTAAAACAACGCTTTTTTTCTTTCCTCATCAGGAAGGTGCTTAACCATAATTGCCAATACCAATGCGTTATCTGCGGCGAGTAGTCCCTCTAGTGCTACCAGAACAAGCAATACCCAACCGTACTCTAATAATAATCCCCAATCCATTACTGTTGTCCTCCCTTTTTGAATGCAAATATCTACCAAAAGATATCTACCCTACCATTTTAACCAAATTTATATAAAAAAGACCTTTACCAAACAGATTAGCCTTTGGAATAAAGGTCTAACCTGATTGGTAAAGGTCTCGCTAACAATGTGAATTGCCAATAAAGCCGGAGAATATCCTCATATTCTCGTATTGACGACTTTATTTAACAGCTACTCCCCTTTACGGGATATATTAAATTTTTAAGATTATTCAATGTGTTCTTGCCTAAAGAGATCATATACGAGATGAAAGTCATTGTCAATAAAAGTTGCAGAAATAAATGGGATTATATCTATTTATAATCTAGAATTTGGCCTAGAAACATGACATAGTGCTCAGAATTAAGTGTAAATAAACAAAGTGAAAACGGAATTAGAGCTGAACAGGTTATATAACCTTACATAGAAATCTTAATTGTAATGTAAACCTCCGGAATTGCGGGTTGTCTGGCTGCGTTGCAAGCCGTAAAATGGGTTACAAGGGTAGGGACGACTTATGCGGGCGTAATGCATCGCTTCAATTCACTCGACTTCGCCTGTTACAGCGTCCATATTACCCGTAATCCGAATTGCACTTGCTGCGGAGAGGAAGGTAAACCGTGAAAAGTCTCAGGCTATGCGATACGACACTTAGGGATGGTGAACAGGCGGCTGGAGTTTCATTCACGAGGGAAGAAAAGCTGGAAATCGCAAGGTTGCTGTCGGAATGCGGAGTGGAGCAAGCAGAGGTAGGAATTCCTGCCATGGGCAAGCAAGAGCAAGAAGATATTGCGGCTATCGCTGATTTAGGTCTACCTATGAAGATGATGACTTGGAATCGGGCTTTGGAAAGTGATATCGACAAAGCTTGGGCGACGGGTGTGAACTGGAGTCATGTATCGATCCCTGTCTCGGAAATTCAATTACAAGGTAAGCTAGGTTTAACACCTGCCAAAGGTCTGACAAGATTACTGCATGCGACGGAATATGGTCAACGGCTAGGAATGACTGTGTCGGTGGGGATGGAGGACTCTTCAAGGGCAAGTATGGAGTACTTGGTTGAACTGGTAAATACATTATATAGAGAAGGCATTCGTTGGTTCCGTTATGCGGATACGGTATCTGCTCATCATCCGGGTCAAATGGCAGAGCGGGTAAGCACATTACTTAGTGCTGTTCCTGTAGATGTAGAGCTTGAGGTACACTGCCACAATGATTTTGGTCTTGCGGCTGCAAACACACTTAGCGGTATTGCCGCGGGTGCGGTCTGGGCAAGCACTACGGTAGCAGGGATTGGTGAACGTACCGGGAATGCAGCAATGGAAGAAGTAGTGATGGCTTGGCGTTATCTTTATGGCGGGGAGAGCAGCGTACGTCCGGAGTGTTTGAAAGGGCTGGCGGATAGGGTGATCACAGCCTCGGGCCGAAGTGTCGGCGATGCCAAACCAATCGTCGGATCACTCGCCTTCACACATGAATCTGGGATACATGTTGACGGTTTGTTGAAAGAAACAGCCACCTACCAGACCTTTGATCCCACAGAGGTGGGGAGAGCACATCATTTTGTGTTAGGTAAACATTCCGGAAGTGGTGGAATCATACATGTACTGAACGCACATGGTTTAGAGGTTAGTGCTGGAACCGCGGGACGTTTGCTTGAACGGGTGAGAGACTATGCCGAAGTTAATAAAGTGAATGTGCCAGAGCTCCTCTTGGTTGAATGGCTGAGGGAGGATTGGCAACGACCGTAAGAGATATTAGTAAGAATGAATAAAGGCTGACAAGACGGGTATGAAACCTGTCTTGTCAGCCTTTTAATGTTGTTAGGATTAAGTTTATTGTGTTAGCCCTTAACCGCTCCAGCGGTAATTCCCTTGGTCATCTGTTCTGTGAAGAGCAGGTAGATCAGGATGGTTGGGATAGCGATGATCGTCATAACCGCGAACTGTGCACCATAGTTGGATGAATACTCACCAGTGAATTTCATAATGGAGAAGGGAATCGTCTTAAGATCTTCCGAGGTGAGGAAGGTATTCGCCATAATGAATTCATTCCAAGTGCTGATGAAGTTGAGCACACAGATGGTTGCCAGCGCGGGTTTGGTGATGGGCAGGATGATACGGAAGATTAACCCGTAAATGCCACTGCCATCAATAACGGCGGACTCTTCAATAGCCCGTGGGATGGTCTCCAGGAACCCGGTCATAATCAGGACACTCATGGGGATGACAATGGCTGAGTAAGGCAAAATCAATGTATACATATTGTTCAGCATCCCAAGCTTGTTAAACAGAATGAAGTTTGGCAGCAATGTGGCGTGAATCGGGATGATCATGCCTAACATGATTAGAGAGAGGACAATGCCACTTAGCTTCCATTTCATCCGGGTAAACGCATATCCCATCATCAGGGACACCAGCGCAGAGAGCATAACAGTTATCACTGTAATGATAAGACTGTTGGCAAAATAACGTGGCACACGCCCGTAGGTAAAAGCGTTTCGATAGTTCTCCCACTGGGGTGGAGAGGGCCATTTCAGAAATGAGCTTCCAAAGAACTCACCGCTCTTGAGCAGGGAATAATCGATCAACCAAATAAGCGGAAATAACTGAATCAACGCGATGATACACAGGAACACCATCATTAGGATTTTGCCTGTTGTAGGCTTTCTGCGTTCTTGTTTGTGAAGGTTTAGCTTAGGGGGTGAAGCGGCAGGCGATAAGGAATTATTCATAGGATATCCTCCGGTTACAGGGTTTCTTTAAAATTCTCCGATATCTTTCTTTAAAATCTTGTTGAGGATAACGGTTAGGATCAGGCAGAACACAATAAACAGAATCGAAATGGCATTACCATAGCCGTATAGCGATGATGAGAAGGCGGTTTTGTACAGATAGTTCCCTAGGAACTGTGTGCTATTTGCAGGGCCACCGTTGGTCATTAAGAATACGGTTTCCATTTGCTTAAGACAGGTGGTGACGGCAATGATGATGGCAACCCGCATCATCGGCGAAAGCAGCGGAATGATGATACGCGTGTAGAGGGTAAAGTTGTTGGCGCCATCGATTCTTGCGGCTTCGCTTAAATCTTCCGGAATGCCTTGCAGACCTGAATAATACAGCAGCAGTGCATAACCAAAGCCTTGCCACATAACAACAATGATGATGCACCAGATGGCTGTCTTCGGATCACCGAGCCAATCATGCGTAAGTGCGTCCAATCCAACTCCGCTTAGCAGCTTGTTAAGCAGTCCGTAGTTCGGATGGAAAATTCCGGTCCACAGCTTGGCTGTAACGACGACGGAAATTACAGCGGGGATAAAAAAGATCGTCCGGAATATTTTTTCGTATTTGCCGGAATTGGTTAGGAATATCCCCATGAGAATGGCAAAGGGATGTTGTAAAAATACAGTGGCAGCGGTCAGGAGCAGGGCATTGACCAGCGATCTCCAGAACACTTTGTCATGAAATAGAATTTCGCGGTAGTTATCAAAGCCGATGAAATTGTATTTGCCGATTCCGCCCCAATCCGTAGAACCGTAATAAGCGCTCATGAAGATAGGGATGCAGATCATAAAAGCAAATAGGAACAGTCCAGGTGCGATGAGTAAGAATATCGCTTTTTTGTCGCTTAACACTCTGTGCATGGAAATCTCCGTCCTTTTAAAGAGTAATCTATCTATTACCATCGTAACGGGAAGCCAGGCACCGGAACATGCCGTAAATTTCAGATCGGTGTATACATTTTTTCGAAAACAAAACCCCGGCCTCTGGGGGAAGCCGGGGTTTGCGCACTGCCATCTATAAGCTTACTTCAGGAGCGCTAAGGTTCATGTTTTTTGTAGTTCTCTGGTTTATTTACCAGCGAATTTATCGGATGCAGCATCCAGTGCTTTGGCGAATTCTTCAGGGGTAATCGCATCAGATAGCAGGCTTTGATGCGCCTCCATTACCTTTTGCTTGAACTCATCGTCACCCACATCCTGCAGTGGAGTACCGCTGGAAGAGGTCATGGAGCTGAACACTTCAATCAATTCTTTTTGCAGCTGGGTTTCGTTACCCGTTAGGAATTGATCGAATTGCTGCGCAGGTGTACCCGCGCCAGCTTGCCATAGCATTTTAGACCAATGCTCTGGAGCGAAGAAATATTTCAAGAAATCAACAGCGGCTTCAGCATGTTTGGAGTTTTTGCTGACTGCATATCCACCACCATACCAAGCGGCATCATCGGTTGCTTTACCTTTAGCTGAAGCTGGGAATGCGAAAGCACCTACGTTATTGCGGAATTCTTCAGAGAAGTTCTCGTCTGTTGCCAGACCGGACTCCCAAGCGCCCATAAAGAACATGGCAGCTTGCCCTTGTCCGAACAAGTTGCGTGCAGCACCGTAATCGGCAGTCAGCCAGCCATCGGCAAAACCTTTAGCATCGGCGAATTGCTGCATTTCAGTTGCAGCTGCAACCAGACTAGGATCTGTAAAGGATATTTTACGTGCAACAGCTTCATCCATTGTATTGAAATCGCCAGTCTGACGTTGGGCTACAAATTCATACCAGATAGGCAGTGTCCAAGCGTCCATACCATTCATAGCGATCGGGTTAATTTTCTTGGCACGAAGTGTTTTGACGGCGGCAAGCAAATCATCTGTTGTTTTTGGAACCTCGATGCCGTTGTCAGCAAATATTTTTTTGTTATAGTACATCACCATGTAGTCGGCACCACGCGGCAAGCCGTAAAGCTTACCGTCTTTACTGAAGCCGTCCATGGATCCGGACACAAACTGATTACCTTCGAAGTCAGCACTGTTCAGTTCAAGCAGTAGATCGTTATCCAGCAGCGGACTCAGGAAGGAGGGCTGACCCCAGGCTTGAATGATATCGGGAAGCTGATTGCTGGAGGCATACACTTTGATTTTTGATTTGTAAGGCTCATCTTGAAGCGCTTCCACTTCAATCTTGACGTTAGGGTTCTCTTTCATGTAAGCATCGATAATGTCTTGCTCTACTTTACCTGAACCATTGGCCCGATCCGCGAGCGCGGTGAAGAACTTCAGTGTGATTTTTTCGGCGGGTGTGTTTTCCCCTGCACTAGCTGTTGCTTCGGCAGTGGCTTCGGCCTTGTCATTTGTAGGTGCATTGGTAGCTTTCGCATTATTATTTCCGCCACCGCAGCCTGCCAGCAGAGCTGGTAGCATTAGACTCATAAGTGCTAGCTTTATTCCTTTACCTTTCATCAAAAACCCACCTTTTTTATGAGATATATTTCCACGAGAACGGCTGTCATCAAACGAGGACGACAATGTCGTTTCTTCTTGCATCCCCATCTTAAGAGTTTATGACCGATAGAAACATGGTCCATATTTAAGAACTATGTAGGCATTTTTCAGTGATTGTAAAAAGCTGGTTCAGGGTTTAATGATTTCAGTTATACTTGGTTTACACATTTATTGATTATACATGAAGGTGGTTCTCATGAATCGAAACATCCGCTTATTAAGCCGTTATCGCCATCTTCCGCTCCAGTTTAAGCTGTTATTATGGTTTGTGCCGCTGCTTCTCGTGACTATATTTGCTATGGGGTGGAACTCCTATCAGATCTCTTCGCAGCAGGTGGTGGAGAAAATGAAACAGTCACAGGATCACCTGACCCGGAAAACAGCAGAGCAGATTGATGAGATGGTGAGGGGAATGATTTCTTTTTCCAATACACTCTTTCTGGATGAAAGTGTGCAGCGGCTCTTAGTGTCGTCAGAAGCACAAAAAGAACGTAATTCCGTATTTAAAACGGTCACCAACCTGATGGTCGCTGGCAATTCGATTCAATCCCTGATTCTATACTCTTTGGAAGACCAGAATAACGGGGCGGAGCCTTTTGCTGCGAACCAAGCCGGATTGACGACTGGCATGAAGTTCTCTAACTTTGTCCAAACCTCGTACTACAAGGAAGCCGTTGAAGCCGCAGGCAGTCCAACCTTTGGATTGTCCAGACCCACGGATGGCATATTTGTTGGTGATCATTATCATAAGATTGTACTTTCCAGAATTATCAAGAATGTATATACTTTAAAACCGGCAGGGCTAGCGGTGATCGGGGTCGATGCTGGTAAGATTGGAAGCCAATATCTAGACAACTCTGAAGATGATGTAGATATGTTTGTGGTTGATCGAGACGGGCTCATCATTACGGCTTCTAACCGGAGCTGGATCGGCAAAAGAGATCTTGATCTTCCGTATTTTGCGGACAGCGATCCTAAGTTGAACCTAGAGCAGAGACTGGAGTCTACAGCGGATCACAAACAGTGGATTGTCTCGCATCTGCAGTCAGAAACGACGGGTTGGTATGTAGTGGTGGTGCATTCCAAACGGCAGCTTGTCAAAGAGCTGGGGCAGATTTCACAGGTCACGGTGACGATCGCTTTTCTGTGCTTAGCAGTTAGCTTAATGGTTACCTGGCTCGCCGCCGCCTCAATAACGAAACCGCTGAAAAAGCTTTCCCGCTCCATGCGCAGATTCCAGACAGGGGATTTCACGCAGCGCGTATTTTTTGAAGGAAATGATGAGATTGGTCTCTTGGGCCATGGTTATAATCTAATGGTGCAGCGGATCAAATCGCTCATCAATGATGTATATGCCTCCAAACTGAAGCAGCAGGAAGCAGAATTGAAAACGCTTCAGGCACAGATCAGGCCGCACTTTTTATATAACACGCTGAATACGATTTGTTGGGAAGCTGAGAAGAAAGGCGACAAAGAAATAGCGGATATGGTCTATTCGCTTTCTCAAGTATTCCGGCTGAGCTTAAATGATGGGCGGGATACGTTTACATTGGAACAGGAAGTAGAGCTTGTAAAGAATTATTTGTTCCTGCAAAAAAATCGGTTTAGAGAACGTTTTGAGTTCGAAATTACCTTGGATGAGAGTATCAAGGATTTTACAGTTCCTAAGCTGCTGCTCCAGCCACTGGCGGAAAATGCAGTGATTCATGGGATCGAGCCACTGGCTGGAAGCGGACTCATCTCGATTCGCGCCTTCCGCAAAGATAGGACTATTGTGCTCGAAGTTCAAGATAACGGGGTGGGAATCACGCCGGAAAGACTTCAGGAGCTACATCAGCGTTTAGCGAGAGGAAGCTCTATCTCGGAGGAAGAGGAGAATGCTGGACGTTCGGGGTTTGCACTCTCGAATGTACAGGAACGTTTAGCTTTGTTTTTTGCCGGAGCCTCATTGCAAGTAGAGAGTGTAGAAGGAGCAGGCACACGTATTATCATTCATATCACTGTGGAGGGTCCCTAAATGATGAAGCTGAAGCTGCTGATTGCTGAAGACGAAGACACCATCCGTGAGGGTATCGTCAATATGATTGACTGGAATTCGCATCAGATTGAGGTAATGGGCGAAGCGGGGAACGGAAGTGAAGCGCTGGCTCTGATGGAGTCTGAACAGCCGGATTTATTGTTAACGGATATCCGCATGCCGCAGATGAATGGTCTGGAGCTAATCGAAGCTGGACGGCGTCGCGGTTACGACTTTCGCTCGATTATTTTATCTGGATACAATGAGTTCTCTTATGCGAAACAAGCGATTGCGCTGGGGGTTGTCGATTATGTGCTGAAGCCGTGCCGGCCGGAGGAAATTCTGAAGACGGTACTCAAGGCTAAGGAGCTAATTGAAAAGCAGCGTTGTCAGGAGAATGAGCAGCTAAAAAGAGATCGTTCCTGGCATAAAAATGCACCGCTTGTCAAAAGCCAAGTGCTGTCCCAATGGATTCATCATCCTCCGGTTCCGCTGGAGCGGCGGCAGGAGCTGATCGGTGAGTTAGCTATGGCTATTAGTCACGAAGGTCCGCAGATTGGGCTGGTCAGCTTTGATTTTGATCCTCCCTCTGCCGGTGGGTCTGGACAGGATTTTGTACTTTTACGTTACGCGGCCCTAAATATTATTAGTGAGACCTTGTCTCCTATCTATAAAGGAAAAATCGAGACCTTCCATGATGGCAATCTCCTGCTCTGGATCGGCAGTGGTTTAGCTGGAACGGATTCCCGCAAGTCTTACCGAACCCCCATCTATTTAAAAGAGCAGATTGGGATGCTGCAAAGCAATCTGGAGAAATACCTCAAGCTGTCAATCAGTATTGCTGTAGGCTCCTGTCGTGCGGATATTTCGGAAGCTCATCTGTCTTATAAAGAAGCGCTTCAGGCCATGGAATCCCGCTTTCTGAACGGGAAAGGCGGCGTTTATTTTTTTACAGAAGGTTCAGGAGTTATTGGGGGTGGCGCACAGGAGATCGGGATTTTAGATGATCCTGAATTAAATGTGCTGGAGGATGAGATGCTTGTGGCAGTCGGTGCAGGAAGTAATGAGCTTGCCCTCGATCTGCTGGAGCAGTGGCTGGAACGTTTTCGCGGAAACCCCGGATGCCTCAAGCAGGAGGTGAATATTCGGGCAACAGCTTTTGTCGTTCGCCTTAAGAGGCTTGCGCAGGAAAAACAAGTAGCTGGATTTGAATGGAAGCAGCATTTGGTCAATTGGATGGAGCAGGCACCACAGATCGAGACGCTGGAGGAATTATCTACGATCCTGAATAAGATCATGCAGAATGTGGTGGAAGCTTTTTCTAAACATCGCCCTCTGCATCGAACAGTAGTTACAGCGCTTGAGATCATCCGTAACAAATATAATACCAATCTGTCTCTGGAATATGTTGCGAAGGAAGCTTATGTATCTAATACTTATTTAAGTTCACTGTTCCGCCAGGAGCTGGGTGTGAATTTTCTCGATTATTTGCATCAGTACCGGGTAGAAGAGGCAAAAAAGCTGCTCCGCCAAAACTTAAAAATGTACGCTGTTGCAAAGTTAGTAGGCTACGGGGAAGAACGCCACTTCAGTGCTACTTTTAAGAAATGGACCGGACTTACGCCCTCACAATATCAAAAGGGACTAGGGAAGTAGGAGTAAATTGTTATCTACTAGGCTTTGTGTGGTTAAACTCTACATATAGCTAAATAGGAGGTAACCGAGAAATGAACCCGAAATGGTGGAAAGAGAGTGTCGTGTACCAAATTTATCCGATTAGCTTCATGGATAGTAACGGAGATGGGATTGGAGACTTGCAAGGAATCATATCCAGACTGGATTATCTGCAGGATTTAGGTGTAGACGTGATTTGGGTCTGCCCTATTTATAAATCACCAAACCATGATAACGGTTATGATATCAGTGATTACTGTGACATTATGAAGGAATTTGGCACGATGGATGATTTTGACCGTTTGCTGAGGGAGATGCACGCACGTGGGATGAAGCTGATGATGGATTTGGTTCTGAACCATACGTCACATGAGCACCCATGGTTTGTTGAATCCAGATCGTCGAAGGACAATCCGAAACGGGACTACTATATTTGGCGAAAAGGAAAAAATGGAGGTCCCCCGAATAACTGGGAGTCTTATTTCAGTGGCTCGGTGTGGGAACATGATCCACGGACCGATGAATATTACCTTCACCTCTATTCCAAATATCAGCCTGATCTGAACTGGGAGAATCCGGTGGTCATTGATAAGCTGCATGAGATGGTGGAATGGTGGCTGAAGAAGGGTGTGGACGGATTCCGCTTTGATGCCATTGCACATATCGTGAAGACGAAAGGTTACCCGGATGCGGATAATCCAGGTGGAACACGTACCGTAAGGGCTTATGGAATGTTCTCCAATCTGGCAGATGTGCATACCCTGCTACAGAATTTATATGATAAAGTGCTTTATTTCTACGATATTATGACGGTAGGAGAGACCTCAGGACTTGGACCGGAGCAGGCGCTAGATTATGTAGGTGATGGTCGCCGGGAGCTGAATATGACTTTTCAATTTGAGCATATGTTTCTGGATGCCGCTTCGGCAGGTAGTGGGAAATGGGATGTCGTCCCGTGGAGTCTACTGGAGCTGAAAAAGATTATGAGTAATTGGCAGACGGTTCTGCATGACAAAGGCTGGAATGCGAATTATCTCTGCAACCATGACCAGCCGCGCGCAGTGTCCCGGTTTGGGAACGACCTTTTTTACCGGATTCCTTCGGCTAAAATGCTGGCGACCTTCATTCACATGCTGGAAGGCACACCTTATATTTATCAAGGCGAAGAAATTGGAATGACGAATGTCTGTTTCGAATCCATTGATGAGTACCGGGATGTAGAGACGCTTAATTATTATGAAGAAAAGCGAAAAAACGGCATTCCAGAAGAGCAGATTATGTCTGCCATTCATTATAAAAGCCGGGATAATGCCCGCACCCCGATGCAGTGGGACGATGGTCACGCAGGTGGTTTTACGACGGGCACTCCTTGGATTGAAGTAAATTCCAACTATATGGAGATCAACGCTGGCAATGCGATTAAAGATCCCGATTCCATCTACAACTACTATAAACAGCTGATTGCCCTGAGAAAAAAACACAAAGTCATCGTTTATGGAGCCTACGGGCTGCTGCTCGCAGAGCATACAGAGATATATGCGTATACTCGGACATTAGAAGATCAGCGGCTGCTGGTTATTCTGAATTTTTATGATGGAGAGCCTGTATTCGAATGGCCAGCGGAGTTCCAACCAGACAATATTGAGCTGTTAATTTCTAATTATTCCGTGGAAAAAGATGAGCAGATCCAACCGCTTAAACTTCGTCCTTATGAAGCACGAGTATATTTGCAGCAGCTTGTGTAAGGGAAGCTACAGGAATGAGTTGTCATGAAGGGGCTGAGCGCTCCACTGTGACAACTCTTCTTTGAGTTTGTGAGTAAAAGACTGTACAATGGCGATACATTAACATACATAGAGTGGAGTTACAGGAAGACGCCTGTGGGAGGAGAGACAACATGACTGAATGGTATGAAAAGAGCTTCGGAGAGGATTATCTGGTCGTATACAAACATCGAGACTTTGGTGGAGCTCGTAAAGAAGTTGAACGAATGATCTCGTGGCTGGGACTACCGCCAGGCTCCAAAGTGCTGGATTTATGTTGTGGGATGGGACGTCATTCACTGGCGCTTGCGGAAGCAGGGTACGAGGTAACTGGAGTAGATTTATCAGAGGTATTGCTGCGTGAGGCAAGATCTCAAAAAGGAGCGGAGCAGGTAACTTGGCTGCGTTCTGACATGCGGGACCTACCGTTAACTGGAGGTTTCGATGCTGTGGTTAATCTGTTCACTTCCTTTGGTTATTTTGAAGAGGATGAGGAGCAGGTAAAGGTTTTGCGTGAAATCTATCGGATGTTGAAGCCGGGTGGCAAGTTTGTTATTGATTATCTGAACCCTGCGTATGTGATTCGTCATCTGGTGCCGCATTCTACCCGTGAGGATGGAAAGAATCTGATTGATGAGTCGCGGCGGATCGAGGATGGGTATGTGAAGAAGGACATCATTTTAACCTCTAAGAATGATTCTACACCTCGTCATTATCATGAACGTGTGAAGCTGTATTCTTTGGAGAAATTCAGCGGAATGATCGAGGAAGCGGGTTTACAGCTCGAAGCTGTGCATGGCAGCTATGAAGATGAGGTTTATAATGCAGAAAGCTCCACGCGGATGATTTTTAGTGGAATTCGATCGTAATGGTATCAGGAAAAAGATTCAAAGGCGGTGATCGCACCATGTCTAAGGCGGATATCACTTCATGGGACGAGAACATTCTTCAGGTCTCGGTGCCCATGGACTCGCCGCTTCGTCAAGTGAACAGTTATATTCTGCCCGATGAGGATGGCAGAATTACTATTATCGATCCCGGTCCGCGTAGCCCGGAGACAGAAAAATGCTGGCGGGCGATCCTGCAGGAACTGGGATTGTCGTGGAAGGACGTGCGGGATATCGTCGTAACGCATCATCATCCCGATCATTATGGATTGGCGGGATGGTTGCAGTCGCAGACCGGATGTAAAGTATGGGTGACTGAACGTGCTTATGCCGAAGCGATGTTGATGTGGGGCAGTAACACGGATATCAATGAAGTTTTGCCGTTATATTTCATCAGACACGGAATGTCGGAGGAATGGTCGAGTGGAATTAAAGCGCATTTGGAGAGCTTTGACGCTCAAGTAGAGCCACAGCCGGTTGTAACTTATCTGAATGAGGTAGAGCCTTTCGGGATGGGTGGCCGTGAATGGAAATTGATTGTTACTGGCGGACATGCACCGGGACATGTGAGTTTCTATCATGCGGGCAGCGGGCAAATGATCTGCGGCGATGCTGTGCTGCCGCAGATTTCGCCCAATGTCAGCCTGCTTCCAGGCAGCGATCCACAGCCGCTGCAGACGTTTCTTCAGGGGCTGCAGGAGCTGGGGAGCTACCCGGTCAGCATGGCGTTCCCGGGTCATCGGGAACCGTTCACGGGCTTCGCGCACCGGGTCAGCAGCCTGCTCGCTCATCATGAGGAGCGGCTGGATGCCGCGGCAGCCTTGCTCGCAAACGGCCCGCTGAGCGGCTTCGCCGTCTGCGAAATTCTGTTTCGCAGACGGGTAACCACCGTTCACCAGATGCGCTTTGCGATGAGTGAGACACTGGCGCATCTGGCGGAGCTGATGCGCCGGGAGCGGGCAGTGATGATAGAGGCGGACGGTGCTATATTGTTTGCAGCATCTGAAAGTGCTGGTGACCATGCTAGTTAGAGTTTCTAGCGCGATCGAAGAGTGATGAAATGAATGATGAGCGATGATGATGAGTGATGAATGATGAAATGAATTTAGATGTGAAGGTTATGATCTAGTAGAGGTATAGAGCAGTCCTGTGTTATTGGGACTGCTCTTTTTTGGGTTTTGGTTTTAGTGACTAGGTAGAGAGTATAATTCGGTGCTATTTATATGAATATTGAGCTCCTTAGTCCGATCGAATACCCAACTAACATTTGATATATACTCATGCGTCACGCTGATCATTCGGGCTCAGATTGAATTACTTACTCTTGCGTCATGCTGATCATTCGGGCTCAGATTGAATTACTTACTCGTGCGTCATGCTGATCATTCGGGCTCAGATTGAATTACTTACTCTTGCGTCATGCTGATCATTCGGGCTCAGATTGAATTACTTACTCTTGCGTCATGCTGATCATTCGGACTAACATTTGATTACTTTGCTTATGTGTTACGCAGGTCATTCGGACTAACATTTGATTACTTTGCTTATGCGTCATGCTGATCATTCGGACTAACATTTTGATTACTTTACTCATGTGTTACACAGATCATTCGGACTAACCTATGAGTACTTTACTCATGCGTCACATAGATCATTCGGACTCAGATGCCGCTATTCGTGGGTTTTGGGACTTTTGAGGTGAGTATCGGACCGGAGAGGCGTTATTGCTAGTGTAGAGGGTTGTTATTGGTCACTTTTGAGTGAATAGCGACTCTGGAGTCCGAAAGTGTCCGAATCAGGGGTGTTTTATGGAAATAGGGTCACCTGAGTCCGATTACATAACCAAACTAACATTTGATTACTTTACTTATGCGTCACATAGATCATTCGGACTCAGATGCCGCTATTCGTGGGTTTTGGGACTTTTGAGGTGAGTATCGGACCGGAGAGGCGTTATTGCTAGTGTAGAGGGTTGTTATTGGTCACTTTTGAGTGAATAGCGACTCTGGAGTCCGAAAGTGACTAAATCAAGGGTATTTTATGGAGATAGGGTCATCTGAGTCCGATTACATAACCAAACTAAAATTTGATTACTTTACTCATGCGTCACACAGATCATTCGGACTCAGATGCCACTATTCGTGGGTTTTAGGACTTTTGAGATTAGTATCGGACCGGAGAGGCGTTATTGCTAGTGTAGAGGGTTGTTATTGGTCACTTTTGAGTGAATAGCGACTCTGGAGTCCGAAAGTGTCCGAATCAGGGGTGTTTTATGGAAATAGGGTCACCTGAGTCCGATTACATAACCAAACTAACATTTGATTACTTTACTTATGCGTCACATAGATCATTCGGACTCAGATGCCGCTATTCGTGGGTAGAAACACATCTTGCCGAGTAACTAAGTGTTGGTATTGACTAATTAGGGAATTTATCCCTGTTTTTTGAGGTTTGTTGAGGTGTAGAGCTGATATTAGGGAATTCCCCCTAATAATCTACGAATGTAGCTATAAATTAAGGTTTTGGTAGAGTTATTAGGGAAGAATTCCCTAATAACTTAGGTTTTGAACAATTTTCGGTATTTTTTAGGAGTTTTTCCCTAAAACGGTCCCAACCCAACCCAACCCAACCCAACCCAACCCAACCCAACCCAACCCAACCCAACCCAACCCAACCCAACCCAACCCAACCCAACCCAACCCAACCCAACCCAACCCAACCCAACCCAACCCAACCCAACCCAACCCAACCCAACCCAACCCAACCCAACCCAACCCAACCCAACCCAACCCAACCCAACCCAACCCAACCCAACCCAACCTTAAAAAAGCGATTGCCTCATAACCCGCAAGGGCTACGAAACAATCGCTTTTTAATTCTCAGAGTGTACCCAAAACACCGGTTACTCTGGTTGTTTTTCATGTTCTGCAAGTTTCCTTGCAGCTTCTTCGCGATCCTCAGGCGAATGCGGAAGTTCGAGGTCTATCTCACGCTCCGCTTGCTTACGGTGTGCGATTCGGCTACTAGCTGCAGCGGCTACCGCGCCGACGATATCGTCGAGAAAGGTGTGGATCTGCCCGGTGTTTTTGTCGTTCAACCGTTCAAGAACGCCTGGCTTAAGCTTGTCCACATAACCATAGTTGGTGAAGCCAATGCTGCCATATACATTTACGATAGAGAAAGCCAGAATCTCATCCACTCCGTATAATCCCTCATCATTTTCGATCATATCCTGAAGCGGCGGAAACAACTTCCCCTCCTCCGCGAGCATGTCCAATTGAATGCCCGTAAGTACCGCATTTTGCACTTCTCGTTTGCTGAGTACCATCTCAACGTTATGGACACATTCTTCCATCGTTAAGTTTGGATAATATTTTTTTTGCAGAAACATAACGAGCTCTGCGATTTCCTGCAGGTTCACTCCACGCTTATTCAACCACATTTTGGTCGCATCTGCGACTGCCTTGCTGTTCAGACTGTAAGGTATTTTTGCGATTGGTTCATCAGCCATGATTAGTCACCTCGTAAGTTAAGTCTTTGCATTACAACGTTCGTTAGCATGATGTTAAGCGCTGGTGTTATCTCAGATTGTACGTTTAGAAAAAGTATTTGTCCAGAAAACGGAGTCTATGTGAATTAAAATCTAGATCCAACCTAACCTGAAAATAAAGCGCACAGGCTTTTCCAACAATTTAGGATAAGCAGTTGTTATTTTTTGGACAAAGGTCTCGTATACATAGCAGTACAAATGCTATCTAACCTTGAAAGGGGTAATAAATGATGAAAACAATGCAACAAATCCGCGGGATTTCCGCAGTCTGCCTACTCGCAGTTCCGCTGGCACTGTCCGGTTGCGGCTTGTTCGGTTCGGAATCAGCATCGATTGATGCTCCGCCACCTGAGGTTGAAGCACAGATGTTACAGACAGAGGGAAATAATACTTTGGATTCAGGTGTATTTGGTCCAGTGGCTCAGGATGATGCACAAGCAGTTGTGAAGGACAGCACCAAAACCGCTAAAGCAACGGCTTCCGGTGACCGGACGACCGTATATTTGGAAGATGGAAATGGCTTACTCGCTCCAGTGTCGCTAAATCTGCCAAAAAGCAAAGACTCCGGCACGCTCAAGAACTCTTTAATGGCATTAGTGAATAAGGGAGAATATGCGTCCTCATTGCCAGAAGGTTTCCAAGGCATTCTACCAGCTGGAACTGAGGTGCAAAGCATTACGGTAGACAAGTCGAATCTGGCAGTTGTTGAGTTCAATTCGGAATTTAACAACTATGATGCTGCGGATGAACGCAAAATCCTTGAAGCGATCACTTGGACACTTACCGGTCAAGATGACATTAAAGGTGTACAGTTCTGGGTAGATGGTAAAAAGCTTACGGAAATGCCGCTTCAAGGTACTCCGCTGGATCGCCCGCTGTCCCGCACAATGGGCATTAACCTGCCAAAACAAGGTCCATCTTTGATGAACTCTAGTGCGGTTACTGTTTATTTTTCCACAACATCTCCTGAGGGTATCCAATATTATGTTCCGGTTACGCGCTTTGTACCCGCAGGGCAAGAACAGCTGACTGCTGCTATCAATGAACTGATTGCGGGACCTGAATCCGGAGACGGTCTGGAAATGGTTATGACACAGGGCACATCACTTGATTCGGTTGAAGCCGGACAAAACGGTGTTGTTACTGTATCCTTGACTGACGATATGTTCGCAGATGGGAAGGAAGTTCCTGCCGAATTGCTGGAATCGGTTGTTCTGACTGTTGCGCAAAATACGGAAGATGCTCTGGTTCAAATTCGTTTGAACGGCAAACAATCGATTACCGACACTGACAATGTGGACTATAGCAAACCTGTTTCTGCACCTGAATTTTTGAACGAGCTCCCGTTATAGAATGACCTTCTAAGGTTTAAAAGATGCTTTTGTGCCTCCTCTTTGGTAGAATAAAAGTTGCTCAAAAAGACGTAACGTCCCGAACGGTGAACTGCCGCAATGAACAACAGGGAAACGGGACTCACACTAAACTATTAGCTATACGATGTAGGAGGCAGAAAAGATGAGATCAAACGGGCGAACGGACGACCAATTACGGCCGCTGACAATAACGACCCAAACGAATAAATATGCTGAGGGCTCCGTGATCATTGAGATGGGAGACACCAAAGTTATTTGTACGGCTACTGTAGAGGAAAAAGTGCCTCCGTTTCTTAAAGGACAAGGAAAAGGCTGGGTAACTGCCGAATATTCGATGCTTCCTCGGGCCACCCAGTCCCGTAATCAACGTGAAGCTGCACGCGGTAAACTTACCGGACGTACAATGGAGATCCAGCGGCTGATCGGCCGTGCGCTTCGCTCTGTGGTGAATTTACAAGCGTTAGGTGAACGTAGTATTACGCTGGATTGTGATGTGATTCAGGCGGATGGGGGAACTCGGACGGCTTCGATAACAGGCGCTTTTGTTGCCATGGCATTTGCTATTAATAAAATTGCACTACAGCACAAGCTGGCTGTTTTTCCTATAACAGACTTTTTGGGAGCAATTAGTGTAGGTGTTGTAGGGGATAAAACATTGCTCGATTTGAATTATGAAGAGGATTCCAAAGCCAAAGTGGATATGAATGTAGTCATGACCGGCGGCGGTGCTTTTGTTGAGGTACAAGGGACTGGCGAAGAAAGACCATTCTCGCGTCAAGAGCTGGACCTATTATTAGGTCTAGGTGAGAAGGGAATTTATGAACTGATTGCGGCGCAAAAAGAAGCGCTCGGAGCGATTGCTCTGAAAATCCCTTCCGGCCAGCCGGGCCAAGAGGTGTAACATGAATTCCAAGGGCAATATTCTCATTGTCGCAACGAAGAATAAGGGGAAGGTGCGCGAATTCGAGCACGCTTTTGCCCCGCTGGGCCTGACAGTTAAGAGTATGTATGACTATCCGCATCTGCCCGATGTGGTGGAAGACGGGGCTACTTTTGCAGAGAATGCGTTTAAAAAATCCAAAGCCGTAGGTGATGCACTTGGAATTCCGGTACTCGCTGATGATTCGGGTCTTTGTGTAGATGCTTTGGATGGCAGACCGGGTGTGTACTCTGCACGTTTTGCCGGTGAAGACGCTACGGATGGGGAAAATAACCTGAAGCTGCTTAGCGAGCTAGAGAGATTGAAACAGGGGGAAGACACAGATCAGCCTTTGCTGAGCACGGCTAGGTTCGTCTGTACTTTATCGCTGTACGATCCAGTTTCCAAGCAGGAGCTAACCGCAGAAGGTGCGGTCGAAGGTTGGATTACTTCAGAACCATCAGGTGCTGGCGGTTTCGGTTACGACCCGCTATTTTATCTGTCGGAACATGAAAAAACTATGGCCGAGCTTACGCTGGAAGAGAAGCAGCAGATTAGCCATCGAGGAACTGCACTGCGACTGCTGACGGCAAAGCTGGAGAAAAAACTGGCAGCCGAAGGCGGCCTATCGCAGGAATAGATTTTTATATAAAAGTGGGGGTGTCCAAAAGCCGCGAAATGGCTGCTGGGCACCCCCGTTTTTTATTCCTTCCCCTTAAACAAAGCATCAAACTTCGTTCGATTCTAGCACATTCACCCGTATGAAGCGGCTACCCGGACACAGCTGACCTTAAACGCAGCTTTATCCGATATTTGAGATTCGAACGGACCCCAAAGTCGCTATGGGCACGAAAAACACCCCGAAAGAAGCATTTTATAGGGAATAGCAGCACTGGAGTCCGATACACAGCTCCAAAGGCTTGAAATTTGTAAATAACGTCAACTGGGTCCGTAACGTAAGCCCCAAAGGATGAGAATGCCTCTGCACTAATAATGGGATGTTCTCCTTGTTGGAATCAAGGAGAGTACCGGATTATATCAGCTTCCAAAGAGCAGGTGTGGAAGCTGGCTCCCACCCCTGAAGTGAAGTGTGAGGCTGCAAGCAGGAATACGTTTTTCCACTGTAGGCGACGACATCACCTACTTTATAAGCAACTCCTGTTACCCAGCTAGACCCTCCCGAAGTAGGAGTAGCAGTCGGTAATGGAGTTTGCGTCGGTGTTACGGTTGCGGTGGGCGTCGGTGCCACCGTAGGCGCTGGAGTAACGGTTGCAGTAGGCGTCGGTGCCACCGTCGGTGTTACTGTTGGAGCTACAGTTGCCGTTGGTGTAGAAGTTGCTGTTCCACACACGCTGATGTATTTCCAGACACCGTCCGGTCCGCTAAGATCGGGACGGTCTCCCTGTGTCCACCACTTGGCTTCATAGAGTGAGCCGCTGTAGGAAACGCGTTGTCCGCCAGTATATGCGGTTGCCGCATTCCAGGTCGCTGCCGAACATTGTCCCGGCGTAGGAGTAGGTGTTGGCGCTACAGTTGGCGTTGGCGTCACGGTTGCCGTCGGAGTCGGTGTTGTTGTAGGTGTTGCCGTTGGTGTTGCTGTTGGTGTAGTCGTCGGAGTCGGTGTTGCTGTCGGTGATGCAGACGGTGTTGGTGTTGGCGTAATGCCTCCGTACAGTTTATCGTATTCCTGTTGGGACGAGTTTCCGTTCAGGGTGATTCGCTGTGGACCGCCTGAAAAATTCAGCTTCATCATACCCGGAATTTCAAGTGAAGCTCCATTCGCAATAGTTTGAGTAGCTGTACCTGTAATACGGTAGCGGTTGAAATCCCAGGCCGTGGAGATTTGCTCAACGCTACCGGCTCCCCATGCCGAGGTTAGGGTTGTAGTTGTTGGCAGGTCGAACTCCAGCTTCCAGCCACCGGAAATATCTGTGCCGGTATTGTTCGTTATTTTTAATGAATAGGTATAGTTCGGATGATCATAGGCGCCGCTGAAGCTGAGGTTGAAGTTTTTAGGTTCAGGCAACTGCGGCTTAGGAGCTCCGCCCGGCGGCGAGGCTGTCTTCAGCTGATCATAGGCAAAATCGGTCAGAGAATTGCCATACGTATAAGTGCCATCGCTCTGCTCAGAGTAATCGCCCGTTAGTTCCCAGAACATCATACCTCCCAAGCCTTTTTGCTTGATGTAATCCAGCTTGTAGCCAAGCGATTCCTTATCTTCATACGTAAGAAAAACCTTCTTGTCTGCGTTGAACAAGTACGGTGTTTTGGTAACAGGATCGAAGTAACGTTTATTCGCTGGATCTTTGAGCAGATTTAGCACATGCCAGATCGGATTTGCACCAGCAGGCTGCTCTGGTGCGGGATCATTCCAGATCCCGTATTGGCCATCTGCTCCCCCACCGGTTGTCGGAGCTGTGCCGTAAAGGCCGGTATTGTTGATGCCTCCATTCACATTTTTCCAGCCTCGTGAATAATAAGGAACTCCGATCACGATTTTTTCCGGAGGAAGCGTTCCAAGATAGTATCGGACCGCCCAGTCGGTATTCAGAACCGGAGTACCCAGCGCAGCAGTTTCAGTATCGCGGGAATCCGGGTACAGTGCAGAATGCGGCCCAACATATCCATTCCAAGCCCCATGGAAATCATAGGTCATAAGGTTCGCCCAGTCTAAATACTGATTGGCTTCCCCAAGCTTCATGCCCCCAAGAATCCAGGAAGAGGCGGTGGCCGCAATAGTCAGGTCATATTTCTGATTGTCTTGTGAACCTGCCAGATCGAGCTTTTCGCGGAGTTTTTTCATAAGAAGAACGTAGTTGTTGTAATTAACTGTACGCAAAGGTTCTGCCACGGCAAAATCGTTAGGATTACCGGACTGCCCAGTGCCAGAAGGGTACTCCCAATCGATGTCTACTCCGTTGAACTGATAGGTACGCAGAAAATCCACAACACTATTGGCAAAAGCTTCTCGCCCGGCTTCCGAATTCGCCATGTTGAAGAACCCTCCGGAACCCGACCAGCCGCCAACAGAAATTAGGGTGCGGACATCAGGATAGAGCTGTTTGTACTTAACCAGTTGGTTAAAATGCCCCTTAAAAGGCAGGGTGGTCAGCTGACCGGGATAGTCTTTTTCGATTGCAGCTGTACGGTCCATGAGATCAATCTTGTTCGTTTGAGGATTTACCTTGGCGAAGGCGTAGTTAATATGGGTAATTTTATCCCACGGAATCTTGTCTACGGTGTAAAATCCTTTGTTCTCCTGATCGCCCCACTCTGGGAAGTAAGCAACGATTTTGCGAGGATGATCAGCTGCTGGAGCGGGAGCGGAAGGTGTTGTTTCCGCAGCATGGGCCACTGGTAAGGATGCACCTGTCCCGGTGTAAAGTGGAACCAGAACGATTAGGCTCATTAGCGCAGCAAGGTAACTTATGGATATTTTGCGCTTAGCACGTGCTTTTGCAATCATATTTAATATACCTCCAAAGGGGGATAATGTTATTTCAGGAACGATGCTTCCTGCAAGTCTTTAATTGAGCTTCCATAGCGCAGGTGTGGTGGCTGGCTCCCAGCCCTGAAGTGAAGTGTGGGGCTGCAAGCAGGTATATGTTTTTCCGTTGTAAGCGACGACATCACCTGTTTTGTACGCAACGCCTGTTCCCCAGCTAGACCCTTCCGAAGTAGGCGTAGCGGTAGGTAAAGGAGTTTGTGTAGGTGCAACGGTTGCAGTTGGTGTTGGCGCTAAAGTAGGCGTAGGTGCAACGGTTGCGGTAGGCGTTGGTGCTACCGTTGGTGCTACCGTAGGTGTTAAAGTTGGGGCCACAGTTGCAGTTGGTGTTGGTGTCGCTGTTCCGCATACGCTGATGAATTTCCAGACCCCATCAGTTCCGCTAAGATCAGGACGATCCCCTTGCGTCCACCACTTGGCTTCATAGACTGAGCCATTGTAGGAGACACGCTGTCCGCCAGTGTATACGGTTGTTGCACCCCAGGTCGCTGCCGAACATTGTCCCGGTGTAGGCGTTGGGGTTGGCGTCACGGTTGCAGTTGGCGTTGGTGTTGCAGTAGGTGTAGCGGTTGCAGTTGGTGTAGGTGTTGGTGATGTGGATGGTGTCGGTGTCGGCTGCACCACTCCGCCACCAAGATCGGCGTTTAGTTTATTGGTTAGTGTTTTGTTCCGGTCACCACTTGTTTCCCAGAACATAGCACCTGCAAGACCCTTGGACTTCAGGTAGCTGATCTTGTGGCCAAAGGATTCTACGTCGTCATAACTGATAAAGGTTTGATTTGTTGGATTATAGAGATAAGGCACTTTGGATGTATCATTCCAATAGCGGGTATAACCGTTTTTGTTGATATAATTGGCTTCGAGATCATAGAAATCATAGCTGCCTTTTTCCCATGTACCCGTTGGTGAGATGCCAGCGGACACCTGATATTGGCCGTTTCCTGAAGCAGGAGCTCCGCCCCAACCACGACCGTAAAAAGCCATGCCAAGTACAAGCTTGTTCGCAGGTACACCATTCGCAAGATAGGAGGTTACCGCTTTATCGATGTTAAAATTTTGCGGTTCGGTTAAGCCCGAAGCGGAAGCTGCGGGATCATAGTACAACGGAGCATTATGTCCGGTGGTGGTGTTCCAGCTCCCATTAAAGTCATAGGTCATAATATTGATCCAGTCGACAACGGAAGCAATGCCAGCCAGATTATTATTGTTGATGTACGTTGGGCCTGCCCCGGAAGCAATGGTCAGCAGATAGGTTTTTCCATCCGCCGCGCCGGCTGTATTCAGCTTTTCGCGAACTTTTTGCAGCAGCAGTACATAGTTTTCTTTATCTTCAGGACGGTAGCTATTGCCTGCGAGTCCACCACTTACTGGATATTCCCAATCGAGATCCACGCCGTCCATCTTGTATTTTCGAATAAAATCAACCGCGGAATTGGCAAAAACCTCACGGGTCGCAGCTGTCGCAGCTACATCCGAGAAACGGTTCGACCAGGTCCAGCCCCCAACGGAGATTAGGGTCTTCAGGTTCGGGTTCTTTTCCTTCAGCTTCCATAGCTGCTTCAGGTTACCTTTGATGGGATCATCCCATTTGTCATCCCCGAAGCTTTTTCCAGTGTCAATCCACGGGTCACCAAGAACAATCGTACCGTTCGGAACGCTGATGGCTTGGCCTTGCTCATTCTGGCAAGACCAGGTCACCGGATTAGGTCCAGTGGGGTCGGGATTGCCATGGATGCCATTCCAACAAATATCCGCAAAAGCGTAGTTAATGACATTCATTTTGGTAGGATCGATATCAGTTACATTGTAAGCACGCCCGTAAGCGGCCCATGAAGCGTAATAACCAACCAGTTTGTAATCCTGTGCGGCGTTGGCTGTTTTGGGACTGCCGCCCAGGGTGGAAAAGAGTGTCAGAACAAGCGCGGCGATCATCGCAATTGCAAAGGTTTTGCGTGAAGCTTTTTTCGTGAAGATCATTGAATTTCTACCTCCTAGATTCAAAGTGTAGTTCGAAATTCTTTTCGGCAAGATGTCCTGACCTTCACCTCCCGTCGGTTGTAGTGCACCATCACCCTTGGCGTCCCTATCATTCTATTGAAGTTCAATTCGTAGATTCAGCAGCAAAAAAGCAGCGGTCCAAATCAAGCCTTACCCAATCAGTAAGCGCTTTCTTTTATGCTTTTTGTGTGCTGCTGTTTCTTGGATTTTAAAAGATGTAACATGCTGTGTATGGTTTGAATGAATAGAGGAGGTTGTTTGGAAGTTGGATAATTAGGATGAATTAGATATAAATGGGTGATGGTAACTCTTATTCTCAAGCATAGCTTGCAATTGCGCTAGGGATAAAATCAGGTGATATAGGGGGAGAATTTTCTAATTTATAGTGACTCTTCAAAAAGTGAACCCTTTTGGATTTGTATACTCGCCTTTTATCAAGAAACTCATGAAGAAACACATAACCACCGATGTAATGAATATAAATCATATACATGCCTGAAATATTTATTTATGGAACTATGCAACGCATCGATGTTTCTTTTCGTTATAGTAGTATCATACGGAAGGTGGTGGGCTCACCGATGGTTGTGTGGGTGTTTTGGCTGATCGCAGCCGGTGTCCTGTTTGTTGTTGAGATGATGACGCTTACTTTTTATTTATTGTGGCTTAGTATTGGTGCTTTGGCCGCAGGTTTGGTGTCGCTGATTGTTCCCGAAGCCATTTTGTTTCAGGTGGTCCTTGGATCACTGGTCGCACTTGGTCTGACTATATTCTCGAAACCACTGGTTTCAAGATTTCGCCATTCACGTGGGTTCAAGGATACAGGTACAGAAATCATCGGTAGGCAAGGAGTAGTTGTTGAGCCGATAGAGCAGGGACGTTACGGGCAAGTGAAGGTAGGCGGAGATACGTGGAGCGCGAGCTCTGATCAGAATCTGGGCAAGGATGAGGTTGTAAGAGTAGTGAAAAGAGGCACGACGATTATCGAAGTAGAACGATGGGGGGGAATGAACTAATGCAATGGGCAATTATCGCAATTATTATTGTAGTGGTCGTAGTTTTTGTGGCATTAACAGTCAAAATCGTACCACAGCAACGGGTAGGCGTAGTGGAAAGGCTCGGTAAATTTAATCGTCTGCTGACACCGGGGTTGAACATTCTGATTCCTGTAATTGATCAGGTGCGCACGTACCATGATTTACGGATTCAACAAGCGAATGTACCTCCACAAACGGTAATTACAAAGGATAACGTGCAGGTGCAGATTGATACGATTATTTTCTACCAGGTGGTTGGACCAGAGGAAGCTACTTATGGTATTTCTGATTATGTGTATGGGGTAAGAAACATTTCGACGGCAACAATGCGGCAAATCATCGGTAAGCTGGAATTGGATGAGACCTTGTCTGGACGGGAAAAGATTTCGACGGACATCCGTCTTGCTCTCGATGAAGCTACTGAGAAGTGGGGTGTACGGATCGAGCGTGTGGAAGTTATCGATATCAAACCGCCATTGGATATTCAGGAAGCGATGGATAAGCAGATGAAAGCAGAGCGGAGCAAACGTGCCATTGTTTTGGAGGCGGAAGCTGCCAAGCAGGATATGATCCTACGCGCTGAAGGGGATAAACAAAGTAAGATTCTAAAAGCAGAAGGCGATAAAGAAGCGCGTATCCGTCAAGCAGAGGGTTCTCGCCAGGCGCAAGAGCTGGAAGCACACGGTGAGGCTAAAGCGATTCAAGCCGTGGCAGAAGCAGAAAAATCACGCATTGAGCTGATTCGTTCGGCAGGTCTGGATGAGCATGTTCTGGCTTATCGTTCCTTCGAGGCTCTGGCTGAGATTGCCAAAGGTCCTGCTAATAAAGTGTTCTTACCAACAAGCGCTGTTGAAACGCTGGGAAGTCTTGGAGCGATTGCAGAAGTCTTCAAAGCGAGCAAGGACAGTAAATAGATTTTACAATTCGAGCTTATTCCGTTAAAGTAAAAAGCAAAAACAACCTTATGCATACGAAGCTATTGTTGTTCATGCTAACTTTGAAGGAGAGAAGCTACTGTGACGCAAAAAGAAATTTCACCGCTAGTTGAACTGCTTGGATTACAGCCTCACGTTGAGGGTGGTTGGTACAAAAGACTTTGGAATTCGGAATTTGAAATTTCGCAGGAAGTGTTAGGCGATAGCTATTCTGGATCACGTCATTCGGCATCTTCAATTTATTTTTTACTTCACGAAGGCGAACAATCTGATTGGCATACTGTATTGTCCGATGAAGTTTGGTTGTGGCATTCCGGTAGTCCAATCGTGCTAAGTCTCGGAGGTAATGGAGATAAGCCTGAGGATGTGCAGGAAGTTATTCTGGGTCTCGATATTGCTGCAGGCCAGCAGCCACAAGTGGTTGTTCCAGCGGGAGTATGGCAGGCCGCGCGCTCGTTAGGCAAAGAGCCGACGCTGGTATCCTGTATTGTTTCTCCTGAATTCCATTTTGATGATTTCAAACTAATTGAGAAATAAAGAAGAGCGGGGGCGCTTACGCCTCCGTTTTTTTGTAAGGATTTGGGGAATGATGAAGCCATCTGCTATACTTTTTATGGTAGCGTTTGCTTCTTAAGTGGATAAATAGGTTAAGTATGTTTAACGAAATAACAATAAGCTTGGAGGGTTAAGCGATGAGTGAATTGAATGCACCGTTCTCGGGTGGTCCTACTTTAAATGACGGGGTGACCATGCCGTGGCTGGGTCTTGGCGTGTATAAGACTAAAGATGGCGAAGAGGTTATTCATGCGGTCAAAACCGCAGTGGAATTAGGATATCGCAGTATTGATACGGCAGCCGGATACAATAACGAAGAAGGCGTAGGACAAGCTATTCGTGATTGTGGAGTGGCCCGGGATGAGTTGTTTATTACAACTAAAGTACGGAATCCTGATCAAGGTTATGAATCTACGCTAAAAGCGTTCGAGGATAGCCGGCGCAAGCTGGGTCTGGACTATCTAGATCTGTATCTCATACACTGGCCGGTGGCAGGGAAATATCGTGAGACATGGAAGGCCTTAATTCATCTGCAAAAAGAAGGCCTCATCAAATCTATCGGTGTGAGCAATTTTCAGGTTCATCATCTGAAAGATATCATCGAGGATACCGGAGTGGTGCCTGTGGTGAATCAGGTGGAATTCCATCCGCTGTTGACTCAGCGCGAGCTGCTGAAATATGCCAATGAACAGGGCATTCAGCTTGAAGCATGGAGTCCATTAATGCAGGGGAATCTTGATCTACCACTCTTAAACGAGTTGGCTGAGAAGTATGGCAAGACCCCTGCTCAAATTGTACTTCGCTGGGATTTGCAGCAAGGTGTCATTACGATTCCTAAATCCGTACATGCGGATCGAATCAAGGAGAATGCGGGATTCTTTGACTTTACGCTTAGTGATGAGGATGTCAAAGCTATCGAGGGCTTGAACAAAGACCATCGATTTGGCCCGGACCCGGACAACTTTAATTTTTAAAGATCGTTCAGACAAGATCGTAGAGTAATTATTGCAAATACAAGCCAAACAGCAAGCCACCGGATACGGGGACTTGCTGTTTGGCTTGTCGGTTACCTCAGTTCTCTACGTGCTTATTGGATGGAGACGTTATATTTACGCAGCCAGAGATCCACTTGGGCGAGGTAAGCAAACAGCTGAGGACCGGACATGAGTTGGCCGAACCAAGGCAGATTGGTTGAGGATTCCGGGGAAGCGGCGATCTCACGGATTTTGGCAGCATCAATTAGCGGAAGTAGGGGGGAAGTGGAGTCATCCAGAATGTTTAATACCTGAGTTCGTACCGCATTTAAATAGGCAGGATTATGAGTTTTGGGGTAAGGGCTTTTTTTGCGGTAGAGCACATCGTCTGGAAGAATGCCTTCAAGAGATTTACGTAAAATCCCTTTTTCACGGCCCCCCAGATTCTTGATTTCCCACGGAATATTAAATACATATTGAACGAGTCGGTGATCACAATAAGGAACACGTACCTCTAGCCCTGCGCCCATGCTCATTCGGTCTTTACGGTCTAGCAGAGTAGGCATGAAGCGGGTGATATTCAGATAGGACATTACGCGCATTTGTGCTTGTTTTCCTGTTTCTCCATCCAACTTCGGAACTTCAGCCACCGCATCACTATATCTGTCACCCAAATATTCCAGTGGACGAATCCACTCGTTAATTTCTGGGGAAAGTAGACTTGCACGCATTTTCGGAGCAACTGACCAAGGAAAAGTGCCTGAGGAGAGCATTTCCTCACGGTGGAACCAAGGGTATCCCCCAAAAATCTCATCCGCCGCTTCACCGGAAATAGCTACTGTCGCGTTCTTTTTAATCTCCCGGCAAAATAAGTACAACGAAGAGTCCACATCGGTCATCCCTGGTAAATCCCTAGTGTACAAAGCATTATCCAGCGCTTCTACAAGCTCCGGTGTATCGAACGAGATGTAGTGGTGGTTTGTATTCAATTCATCGACCATTCGTTTAATCCACGGCCCATCTGCTCCCGGCTGGAAAGTATGACTTTTGAAATGTTTGTCGTTATCTACATAGTCTACGGAATAAGTATCCACTTGTCCCTGACCATTCCGGTTGTAGTAATCCACTGCAAGTGCCGTCAGCGCACTGGAATCCAGCCCTCCCGACAAAAGAGAGCAAACAGGGACGTCTGAGACCAGTTGGCGTTCTAGTGTATCTTGGAGCAGTTCACGCACCTTAGCGGCTGTCTCTGCTTCATTGTCTGTATGCTTTGCGCTTTCCAGCTTCCAATAGGCATAACTGCGCAGACCTTCACGGCTATAGATCATAGCATGACCTGGACGAAGCTCTTGCATATCCTTATAAACACCATGACCCGGTGTACGCGCTGGACCGATGATGAAGATTTCTGCGAGACCTTCAGGACCCACGACTGGTTGAACCTTAGGATGCTGCAGTAACGCTTTAGGTTCTGAGCCAAAAACCAGGACATCATCAACCTTGCTGTAGAATAGGGGTTTCACACCTAAACGGTCACGTGCAAAAAAGACTTGGTCCCGAAGACCGTCCCATACTGCAAAAGCAAAGATTCCATTGAGCTTCTCTGCGCAATCCGGCCCCCATTCGATATAGGAATGCAGCAGCACTTCTGTATCGCACTGGGTGCGGAATTGATGCCCTCGCTGCTTAAGTTCCTGTTTGAGTTCGAGGGCGTTATATAATTCGCCGTTGTAAACAATCGCGTATACCTGTTCCTCATGGCGGGTGATCATGGGCTGGGCACCGTTCTCCGGATCGATAACGCTAAGTCTGCGGTGACCGAAAGCACAGGGGCCTGAGATCCAGGTTCCGGCTGCATCGGGGCCGCGGTTTGCTAAAGTTTCAGTCATTTTGACCAGCAGCTGCGAGTGCTGAGTGAGATCTCCGCGCCACTGGATAAATCCGGTTATTCCGCACATGATGGTTCATCCTCTCTTTTGTGCGATTGTTGTCCTTACTTTTTTGCCAAGTAATACAGATATATGCCGAAGGAAGGCATAAAATGTATGTCCTTATCCGAACACTAGGGGAGAGGGGAATTTGCCAGGAGGGAAGGATGACAGGTGTATTATATTAAAGACGCCAAAATTCGCAGAATGATGGAGTACGATGGTGCGCCTTGTGCAGAAGTGGGTGTTTTGCCGGGTGCTGTTAGTGATCCTGCGCTTTTGGTGTATATCGTTGAGGATCGGCGTGAAGAAGGATATGAGATTGTCCGTATTCTGACTAATGATGCTGATACCTCCACCGATTGGTTTGATAACAATATGCATGACGCTTTTCAAGATGTGACCTCGAGTGCATTTACAGGCAGTAACTTCATGTCGCCAGAAGATGAGCATTCCAAATTTCAACGAGAATTACTCACTTTTGGGGATTTAAAAAAGCAGCTGGAGAAGCGTTTTCGAAAGCTGGAGTAAATATCGAAGGTTTGTAAAATGCACACTGGAATCGCAGAAAAGGACGGCAGAAATGCCGTTTTTTTCATTTCCTGTGGTTACGCTGACGTGTGAAAAAGCTGTACCGGAAACACTTTTATTATTTTTCTAAGTTGTTTTGACTTGAAAAATCCGCTGAATAAGGTATAATAAATATCGTTGCGTCAATACATAGTATTTATTTCTTATATGTCCCGGTAGCTCAGCTGGATAGAGCATGCGCCTTCTAAGCGCACGGTCAGGGGTTCGAATCCCTTCCGGGACGTCAATTAACAGCCTTCCTTCGGGAGGGCTGTTTTTGCGTGCGCAAGTTTTAGTTCGAGGTCACACACGGGGTGCTTTGTCTTCCTTCTTGATCTAAACGTCGAAATTCGATTCACCGTTGAACATCAAACTTCCAGCATCTAGCCCACATTTGTACATACGCAGCAACTATCGGACCCAGATGACCTTAAATGCTGAGAAATGCAGAATTTGCGATGTTATCGGACTTCATCGTCACTATTGATGCCAAACGTGCCCCAAATGAGCTACTTTCTCAGGAATAGCTGCACTGTAGTCCGAAACGTTGCTCAAAAGGCGATAAAAGAGTAAATAACGTCATCTGAGTCCGCAAGCTTCCTCGGTCTGAGTAATGCTGGTTACTTGGTGTTGTACATCTATTGGTGTTGACTGCATGGCATGTTTGGCGGTGGGGACTTACGGTTTGAGTACTTCTTGGTGTGAACGCTTGGGCGTGTTGAGCTACTAACCATCATTGAACATCAAGCTTCCAGCATCTTAGTCCACATTTGTACATACGCAGCAGCTATCGGACCCAGAGGACCTTAAATGCTGAAAAGTGCCACATTTGCGATGTCATCGGACTCCATCGTCACTATTGATGCCAAACGTGCCCCAAATGAGCTACTTTCTCAGCAATAGCTGCACTGGAGTCCGAAACGTTGCTCAAAAGGCGATAAAAGAGTAAATAACGTCATCTGAGTCCGCGAGCTTCCTCAGTCTCAGGAAATACTGGTTACTTGGTGTGATGAGTTACTTATTTTGTACATACGCAGCAACTATCGGACCCAGATGACCTTAAATACTGAAAAGTGATACATTTGTGATGTCATCGGACTCCATCGTCACTATTGATGCCAAACGTGCCCCAAAAGAGCTACTTTCTCAGGAATAGCTGCACTGGAGTCCGAAACGTTGCTCGTAAGGCGATAAAAGAGTAAATAACGTCACCTGAGTCCGCGAGCTTCCTCAGTCTAAGTAATGCTGGTTACTTGGTGTTGTGCATCTATTGGTGTTGACTGCATGGCGTGTTTGGCGTCGCGGGCTTATGGTTTGAGCACTTCTTGGTGTGAACGCTTGGGCGTGTTGAGCTACTAACCATCATTGAACATCAAGCTTCCAGCATCTTAGCCCACATTTGCACCTACGCAGCAGCTATCGGACCCAGATGACCTTAAATACTGAAAAGTGATACATTTGTGATGTCATCGAACTCCATCGTCACTATTGATGCCAAACGTGCCCCAAATGAGCTACTTTCTCAGGAATAGCTGCACTATAGTCCGAAACGTTGCTCGTAAGGCGATAAAAGAGTAAATAACGTCATCATAGTCCGCAAGCTTCCTCAGCCTCAAACAGTGCTGGTTACTTGGCGGTGTTATGTACTAATCGCCGAAGAATGTAAATTACCCATTATGCGCACGCTAACCTCAAGCCATAAACAAAGACCGCTCCTAAAGAAGCGGCCAGATTTCCTCCCAGACGGTATCCAGGATTCCCTGCATGTTATCTTCCATGCTGTTAATTGCAATGACTGCTTGAGCGTCCGGCACCACAAGACAGAATTGTCCATGAGCGCCATCGGCACGGTAAGCGTCGTGGGAGCAGAGCCAGAATTGGCAGCCGTATCCTTCTCCCCAGTCGCCGTTTCCATCATTGTCGATCTGTTTTTGTGTAACAAAATCGATCCATGCTGCGGGAATTAGTTGCTGGCCCTGCCACTTTCCTTGCTGTAAAAGCAGCTGTCCAAACCGGCTTAACTCTTCCGTGCTAATCTGAAGTCCGGCACAGCCAAGGGTTACCCCTTGAGGTGTTGTTTCCCAATCGACATTGTTTATGCCCAGAGGTGCAAACAAACGAGGTACCAGATAATCCTTTACGGTTTGCCCGACGCGGGCTTGCACCATTGCAGAGATCATAATGGTATCTCCGCTGCTGTATGTAAATTTCTCTCCTGGAGCTCTGTCTAAAGTCAGAGCCAAATAATGCTGCACCCAATTTTTATCCTTCAAGGCTAATCTCTCTTCAGCCCAAAATGGAGGGGAGTCGTGCCCTGTACTCATTCGCAGCAAATCGAACAAAGTTATATCTCCGGGCTGCATGGATGGAGGTGTTGGTTTAAGAGGAGAGGCATACTCCGGAAAAACATCTTTAAGCGTTGTTTCCAGTGTCAGCTTCCCTTCATCAATGGCAAGACCTACTGCCATACAAGTAAAAGACTTGCTGACGGAATGCTGCAAGCGCCGAATATCCTCCGTGAGATCCAGTTTTCCCACAAGGTTTCCGTTTTGAAGCACACGAACATTGAAAATATTCAGGTTTCGTTCACGAGCCTTAGCTGCGAATGGAGCCATGTTCAACATAAAAAGAGTCCTTCTTTCTCTTGATATTCCTAGCTAGGATAGCGAAGTGACAAAAAGAAAAACTAGAAAAATGAGTGGAAACGTTTTCTGTTATTGCGATGAAAATCACTAAATTGATGGTATTCCATTCTTATTTTAAAGTCAATAAAACAAGGAAAACTATTGTTTGATATATAAATACCAATTATTTCTAATTTGTAGATTGAATAACTATAGACTTATTGTAATTTTAACCAAATAAAAAGTGATGAATCACAATTTTTTTTGCCTTTTTAGTTGACTTATAAAAATTACCTGTTCATAATGGACGAAGTAAGCGGAAAAAACGCGCTAAGGACTCAAAATGATGTCGTGGGAAACGTTTCCCATCATTTCATGCGTTTCCACAACCTGATTTTCATCGGGTGAAGGGGGGACTCATCATAGGAGTGGAGCAAGGTAAATATGAATATCAAAGATATTGCAAGGCTATCAGGCGTGGGTATCGCCACAGTCTCCAGAGTAATCAATAATAGCGGTGTTGTAAGCGATACAACTAGAGCTAAAGTGATGGCGGTTGTTAGAGAACATAACTATATTCCAAACGGTAATGCGAGCAACTTGAAAAAAACGCGATCCAATACCATAGCGCTAATGGTAAAAGGGATCTCAAACCCGTTTTTTGCCGACATGATCAAAGAAGTTGAACGCCAGGTGAATCTGCGGGGATGTCCGCTAATGATCCAGCATGTAGAAGATGGAGTAGACGAGATCGATATCGCTCTACAGCTTGTAAAAGAAAAAAATCTATATGGCGTAATTTTTATGGGCGGAACGTATGATCATTCCGAAGATAAATTCAAACAATTAAAAATTCCATTTGTTCTGACTACCATCACGACTACAAAAGAAGTCGATCCTGCTGTTTTTTCAAGCGTGATCATTGATGATCTTCAGGAATCTTATAAAGCTGTCAGCTATTTAATCTCATTAGGACATCGCAATATCTGTTTTTTGGCCAGATTTCCTCTGGTGCAAAATACAACAGGTAACCGGCGGCTTATGGGATATATCAAGGCGCTTGAGGAGCATGGAATTGAGTACGACCCTTCAATGGTAGAGGACTGTGAATATAGTCCAAGCTCTGGCTTTACAGCTACCAAACGTCTGCTCAATAAGAAAAAAGATATCACTGCTGTTTTTGCTGCATCAGATACGATTGCCATTGGGGCGGCTAAGGCGTTATTGTCCTTGGGCTTATCAATTCCAAATGATGTTTCGATTATCGGATTCGACGGGATTGAAATGGCAGAATATTATCATCCATCTCTGGATACGATCAGCCAACCCGGAGTGGATATGGCGAAGGCCAGTGTTGAAATTTTGTTTGACCTGATCACAGGTGATTCGCAAAACAAACATATGGTATTCGAATCTGTACTGGTTAAGCGGGGATCTTGCAAGAAAATAAACAAATGAATAAGAACGAAAAGGAGATAACTCATGGCATTATTAACAGTTGAGACAGGTTCTCCTACCTTGAGAATGACAACGACCATCAGTATTATCTCCCCCGTCGATTCAGGCAACATGTCTGGAGGAACGCTCTACCTGCTGCATGGTGCTGGTGATAACGCCAGTACTTGGCACAGGATGACTACTATTGAGCAGTATGCAAGTCAATATGGTTGTACAGTCATAATGCCCCAAGTAAACAGGAGCTATTATACAGACATGGAGTACGGACTGGATTACTTCCACTATGTGACCCATGAGCTTCCCGAGCTTTGTGGCCGAATGATGAGGTTGGATGATAATCCGCAGAAGACGTATATCGCTGGTCTATCGATGGGCGGGTATGGTGCTCTGAAATGTGGACTTACCTATCCCGAGCGTTACAGCAAAGTGGTTTCGTTATCAGGAGTTACCGATCTCCAGAAACGATTAAACGATCCGCAAATGTCCAAGGACATGGCGAGGGAGATGGCGGGTACTTTTGGAAAACGCTTACAAATTAAGCCGGATCAGGATCTGTACGCTTTAGCTGCTAAATTGGTCGACGATAAACGTAACCTGCCTTCGATTCTGGCTTGCTGTGGTTCGGAAGATCCGTTTGTGGAGATGAATCGGGAATTCGCAGCTTACCTGGAGACGACCCCTTATGAATTTCAGTATGTTGAGACCTCTGGAACTCATGAATGGCGATTCTGGGAGGAACATCTGAAGACAACCTTTGATTTCTTGTACAACTAAAAGACATAAGCAGAGTGAGGAGATGCAAATTGAAATCCGAAGTTGCAATACCGGCTAAAAAAATGAACGACAGCAGATTCCAACTGTTCCTAAGGGAAGTCTGGAAGAACAGAATGGTCTATACTCTGGTGCTTCCTGGACTAGTGTGGCTTTTCCTATTCGCTTATCTGCCGATGGGTGGTCTATCTCTGGCTTTTAAAGATTTTAAAGCGAATTTAGGAATTTGGGGCAGCCCATGGAGCGGATTCGAGAATTTCACCTATGTGTTCCGTGACCCGGCTTTTATTGACGCCGTATGGAGAACGTTAACCATTAACATCGGTAAGCTGATTATTCAGTTCCCTTTTCCAATCATATTGGCATTGCTGCTGAATGAACTGCGCATGAATCGTTACAAAAAAGCTTTACAGACGGTGTTCACATTTCCGAACTTTCTGTCATGGATCGTAGTATCCGGGGTTGTTATCAATGTGCTTTCCTATGATGGTCTGGTTAACAGCCTCATTCAAATGTTTGGCGGGACAGGCATTAACTTCCTGGGTTCTGAAAAAATGTTCGTTCCGATGTTGTATCTTACGGATATCTGGAAATCAGCAGGTTGGGGAGCCATTATCTTTATGGCCGCTATCTCTGGTATTGATACAGACCAATATGAATCCGCACAGATTGATGGTGCTACACGCTTGCAGCAAATGTTCCGCATTACTCTGCCTAACATTCTTCCGACGATTACGATTATGTTTATCCTTTCTGTCGGTGGCCTGATGTCATCTGGATTTGACCAAATCTTTAACTTGAGCAACGCTGCAACGAAAAACGTCTCGGAAGTACTAGATGTGTATATCTACCGGATCACGTTCCAGTCTTCAACAGACTTTTCATTCTCCACTGCAGTCAGTTTGTTCCGTTCACTTGTTAATATGATTCTGCTGATTCTGGCAGACAGAGCTGCCAAACTTATGGGCGGAGACGGTTTATTCCGGTAAGAAAGGAGTGCAAATGTATGAGTAAAAAAAAGCTGACCATTATGCAAGACCATAAAAAAATGACCGCTATGGATTATGTGATTTTCGTAATTCTGAGTGTGGGCGCTTTGGCCATTCTTATTCCATTCTGGAATGTCATTATGATTTCTTTTTCTACGCAAAAAGAATACGCTGATAACCCTATGATGTTATTTCCGAAGAACCCAACACTGGAATCCTATCGGGCACTCTTTGCTGATGGGCGGATCGGGACTGGGTATTGGAATACCTTTAAGATCTTAATCTTAGGACTCCCGCTTAGCTTGTTCTTAACGACAAGTATGGCTTACGGCCTTAGCCGCAATAAATTCCCGGGTAAAAAGCTGATTTTTATGCTTGTCCTGTTCACAATGATTTTTAATGGCGGGATTGTACCTTTGTACCTGGTGATGAAGGATCTGCATCTGACAGGCAACCTTTGGTCAGTTATTCTGGCTGGAAGCTTCAGTGCGTTTAACCTGATTCTGATGTCGAACTATTTTAGCAGTCTGCCTGAGTCCCTGATGGAATCTGCGCGACTTGATGGTGCTGGGGAATGGAGAATCCTGTTCTCTGTAGTCCTGCCATTATCTGCTCCAATCGTAGCTACCATCACATTGTTCTACGGAGTAGCCTTCTGGAATGGATGGTATGACGCCATGATCTTCCTGCGGAAAGCGGATCAGATGCCACTGCAGAACGTGTTGCGATCTATCATTATGGAAGCCCAAGTGAATGCATCGAATGCCACAAGTGTTGACGCAGTGGGTAAACAATCATTCTCCATGGGTATGAAAATGGCGGCAGTATTCGTTACCATGGTTCCTATTATGTGTTTCTTCCCAATGCTCCAAAAGCACTTTGCCAAAGGGGTACTTACAGGGGCTATCAAGACCTAGTGGTTTATGATTTATCCATATAAAAGAGGGTCAGTCACACAATTTAAGGAGGACAAAATGAATATTTTAAAAAGAAAATCTGTAAAGTCAATCCTTGCCGGTGTTTTATGTCTTACTCCAATCATGTTGGCAGCATGCTCAAGCTCAGACAACAATGCTAATAGCGGAAATTCAGGCAATCCAACAGATGGATATAAAGATGAGTTGAAGATTTCGTTAGCCAGTACCATTAAGACAACAGAATCTGATTTTGATAACGTGTATCATAAATATTTTACGGATAAGTTCAATATTAAATGGGATTACAACTATATTGAATGGGATTCATGGGCTGAGAAGCTTCGCCTATGGATTAACTCTGGTGATCTTCCTGACGTAGCAAGCTGGAACTATGTTCACGGTGATGCGCTTAATTACATTGATCAAGGGCTGCTGTACAAGCTGCCAGATGACTGGAAAGAACGCTGGCCGAATGTGGCAGCCGCTTATAAGCTGACAGGACTTGGCGATGAATTGGAGAAAGCGGTAGGTGGCACTTATGTTCTGCCAAGACCGGTATACTTTGAGAACAAGCCGGCAGATCCGCTCATTAACCAAATCGGAGTAATTGCTCTGCGTTCTGACTGGGCTAAAGCCGTTGGTTTTGAATTGAAGGATGCTTACACTACTACAGAACTGATGGAATTTGCTAGATTGCTTAAAGAGAAAGACCCTGGCAAGGTAGGAGATAAACTCATTCCTATTTCTTATGACATCAACGATGCTTTGACTAATATTGTAATGGCTAATAGCGTGCATTCCAGAGTAGAGTCAGCATTCTATAAAGATGCAGATGGCAAATACCAATGGGGTCCAGCCAACGATGAAACGTTAGCGGCACTGAAAGAACTTCAAACTACTTATAAAGAAGGATTACTGCACCCTGAGTTTTATACTTGGAAAAATGGTGAATCTGGCCAAAAGTTCACAGTTAACGGTGTTTCCGGTATTACGAGTCTAGGTGGTTTGGCTTCTTACAGAAAAGACATGGACGTTAAAATGAAAGATAACCTAGGTGTAAATAGTGATGACCTAGTACACACAGCTATTGTACTTGGCGATGACGGTAAATATCGTAATCTTGATCAAGTTAACTTCTGGTCTGCTGTAATCTTCTCGCCAGATATTAGCAAAGAGAAATTTGAACGGATTATGGACTTCATGGAATATACAACAAGTAAAGAAGGTCAATTGACTGTTAACTTGGGCTTTGAAGGAACAGACTGGAAAAAAGGCGAAAATGGCGAATTAATCAGCCTACTCCCTGAAGGAACAACATTGGATAAGAAATATCCGAACCGTTTTGAAGGACTGTATGTCTTGGCGGATGACTTTAGTGTCGTGAACCCTGCGATCAAAAAAGAATATCGCGATCGTTCTGTAGAACTGTTCAAGGAAAAAGCTGAGCTTGCGTTAAAAGACAAAGCAACGGCAGAATATGACTGGGACTACCAGTTGTATGATTCCAAGGCTAAAAATCAGGCTTCCTTTGACTATGCTACAGAATACACTAACCTGATTTTGAAACCAGGCGATCTAGAGGCGAACTGGAAAGAATGGGTTAAGAGCAAACAATCCCTCGTTCAGCCGGTTCTAGATGAACTAAACAATCTAAAAAAATAGCTTTCGCCCTATGCATGTAGGAATGAACCTACAGGACCCGCGTGCAATTCTTGCACACGGGTTTTTCCATTCATAGGCATCGGCAGAATTGAACAATGGAGGATTTGAAATGAATGAGCAGCAACTGACTACCTTGTTGAACCAGATGACGCTTGAAGAAAAGATTGCACAATTGCAGCAGCTAGCCGCTAATTTCTATGAAGGGGCAGAGGATGGAGGACAAATCACTGGCCCTATGGCATCCATGGGAATTACGGACCACATGATCGAGAGCAGCGGCTCTGTACTTGGTCTATCAGGTGCAGCGCAAGTCATCGCGGTTCAGGAAGCCCATTTACGCAAAAATAGATTGGGCATTCCCTTGCTGATGATGGCGGATATTGTGCATGGCTTCAAGACGATTTTTCCGGTCCCGCTGGCAATTGGCTGCTCTTGGGATATGGATCGCGCAGAGCTGAGCGCCGAGATTGCGGCTAAAGAAGCGGCGGTCTCCGGTGTGCACGTTACTTATGCGCCAATGGCGGATCTTGTACGGGACCCACGTTGGGGAAGAGTAATGGAATCTACAGGAGAAGATCCATATTTGAATGGTAGGTTTGCCCGTGCGTTTGTGCGCGGATTTCAAGGAAGCGACTTGACTGGTGATGTAGATCGTCTGGCGGCTTGTATTAAGCACTTTGCTGCCTATGGTCTATCCGAAGGCGGTCGTGATTATAATACGGTGGATTTATCGGAACGGCAGCTGCGTGAATATTATCTGCCGGCCTATCGTGCAGCACTGGATGAAGGTGCAGAAATGGTTATGACTTCATTTAATACGATTGATGGGATTCCGATAAGCGGCAACGTCAAGCTGCTTCGCCAGCTGCTTCGTGAAGAATGGGGATTTGATGGCGTATTGATTTCGGATTGGGGTGCAGTGAAGGAACTGATCCCACATGGTGTCGCCGAGGATGAGGCTGAGGCAGCACTTAAAGCCATCAAAGCTGGTGTAGACATCGAGATGATGACGGCTTGTTATGTTCATCAGCTTCCGGCGCTTGTTGCAGATGGACAAGTAGATGAGAAGATTATTGATGAAGCTGTGCTTCGTATTTTGAAATTGAAGCAAAGATTGGGATTGTTCGAGCATCCGTTCCGCGGAGCTGACGTCGAGAAAGAGCGTGAGGTAATCTTCTGTGAAGATCATCGAAATGCGGCGCGTGAGTTGGCGGCTAAATCCTGCGTACTGCTCAAGAATGATCAGGTTCTGCCGCTTGCTGCAGAGCAACGGATTGCGCTAATTGGACCGTTTGCTACTAGCGGAGATATTCTTGGACCGTGGTCGTGGTTGGGTTCAACGGAAGAGGCAAGCCGTCTTGCACCAGCACTTCAAGCTCGCGCAGGTGCGGGTAAGATTACTGTTGCAGAAGGTTCTGGAGTCGATAGCTTTACAGAGGAACAGTGGCTGGAGGCGGAAGCGGCTGCTAAGCAAGCTGATGTGATTGTACTGGCGCTTGGTGAACATTCAGAGATGAGTGGAGAAGCGGGCAGCCGTTCAGATATCCGTTTGCCGGAAGCGCAGCTTGAGCTTTTACAACGTCTGAAACAGCTGAATAAGCCTATCGTGGTGGTGTTGTTTAATGGACGTCCACTAGACTTGGCCGGTGTGTACGAGCATGCGGATGCTATTTTGGAAGCTTGGTTCCCGGGCAGTGAAGGCGGAGCGGCAATTGCCAGTCTACTTTATGGAGATGAGAATCCTTCAGGAAGATTAACGATGTCTTTCCCGGTATCCGTTGGGCAGATTCCAGTCTATTACAATCATTTCAACACTGGACGCCCACTTCATGCTCCGGGTGCCGACAAACGTTATGTCTCGCAATATCTGGACATTCCTAATGAACCGCTTTTGCCATTTGGTTTTGGACTGAGCTATACGACATTTAGCTATAGTGAACCAATTCTGTCCGGTGAAATTATGACTGAAAATCAGCCTATTGAAATAAAAGTTACGGTGACCAATACTGGAGAAGTAGATGGGGAAGAGGTAGTGCAGCTGTATATCCGAGACATTTCCGGAGAGGTCGTCAGACCAATGAAGGAACTGAAGGATTTTGCCAAAATCAACCTCTCACCAGGGGAAAGTCGTGAAGTGACCTTTACACTTACCGAACAGCAGCTTCGTTACTATCATAGCGATCTAAGCTTTAGCAGCGATCCGGGACGATTTAAATTATTCGTCGGTTCGAACAGCAATGAGGTTAAAGAACGGGATTTTTGCTTAACATTAGCATAAGTAGAATATATACGGCAGTAACGCCGTAATGGAGGAAGTGTATAATATGACTACTAATTTGAATACTAACATCCGTTTAAACGCCGGGGATCTATCCTTCACTTTTACAAACAGCGGGGACTTGTTCCAAGTCCTCTACGAACGGACAATGATCAATCAATTGCTGCCAAGCATTGTGGATGGTTCATTATCCAATCTATATTTGCGAGTGCACAATGATGGAAACATTCAAGCCATTCCTTTGCTGGGCATTCATTCTTCAAGCACTGTACGTAAGGCTGGAAACCGTTTGGTTTGGGAAGGTACTGCGGAAAATATTGAATATCAAGTTATTTTCACCCCTACTGCAGGAGGAGCTTGGTTCTGGGATGTGAAGCTTACTGGACAAAATGCAGAGGTAGATCTCGTGTACGGACAGGATGTAGGGATTGCTGATATCGCCGCTGTCCGCAGTAATGAAGCTTACCTGTCACAGTATATCGATCATGCGGTATTTGAGGATCAATCCAACGGGTACGTTGTTTGCTCTAGACAGAATCAGCCGCAGGGCGGGAAATTCCCATATCTGCAACAGGGTTCACTTACCAAGGCAACAAGCTTCTCAACAGACGGTTTTCAATTCTTTGGACTGTCCTATAAAGAAACCAACCAACCAGAGAGCTTGGGTCTTGAGCAATTAAGTAATGAGATCTATCAATATGAATTCGCATATACTGCGCTGCAATCGGAACGGGTGAAGCTGAGCGGGGAAACACGGTTTGTGTTCTACGGATTGTTTAAGCAAGATCATCCAGAAGCGATCACTGCGCTAGAATTTGCTAATGATATTGCTGCGGCTTGGGATGCTGTTAAAGATTTACCTTTAGAAGCTGAAGCAGCACTTGAACGTTCTTTCTTCTCGAAGGAGCTGGGAGCACCGCTGGCTGCAGATTCGCTGACAGAGAAAGAGATCGGGGTCTTGTTTCCGGTTCGTTATCAGGAGGAGAGAGAAGGAGACACACTACTTTCCTTTTTCACGGAGAATTATGAGCACGTAGTATTAAAAGAGAAAGAAATGCGCGTAGAACGGCCACACGGCCATATCCTGATGAGTGGGGATAACGCTCGACTTAATGATAAGGTCATCACAACAACTTCTTATATGTACGGGATCTTTAACTCCCAAGTGGTAATTGGAAATACCAATTTCAACAAGCTAATGTCCAATCCAAGAAATGCGCTTAACATTCCAAAAGCTTCAGGACAACGCATTTATGTAGAGTGGAACGGTGAATATCGTTTGCTGACCATGCCTTCTCTATTTGAGGTTGGTTTCAACTATGCTCGTTGGTATTACAGAACAGATGGTGAATGCTTCATTATTACGAACTACACCACCGAAGATTCGCCAGAGATATTCCTGAATGTGCGTTCGGAAAGCGGACGAGCTTATCGTTATTTAGTCACTAATCAAATCACCATGAACGTTAATGAATACGAGCTTCCATATCAATCTAAGCAAGAAGGTGGAGCAGTAATCTTCTCCGCTGACAGAAGCGCACTAAGTGCTGGTGAATATCCTGACTTACAGTATAAATTACAGGTACAGGGTGCGGAGTTAACTCTGCAGGATGAAGGTAGACTTGTCTCTCCTGTTCAACCAACTGAAGCGCCGTTAGCAGTTCTGGAGCTGTCTGCCAGCAGTGAATGGACCTTGAATATTCAAGGGCTTCTGGATGGTAAGTCACTTGCTCCAAGAAATCGTTCAGCTGAGGAAGAAATTTCTGCTTATCGCGCGTTTTATGCTCGTGTGATGAATGGCTTCCGCCTGACGCTTGGGGACGGAACAGAAGGTGAACTGTTTAAGGTTAACGCTCTGACTTGGTGGTACACACATAACATGCTGGTTCACTATTCGGTTCCACATGGTTTAGAGCAATATGGTGGCGCTGCTTGGGGAACCCGGGATGTATGTCAGGGACCTGTGGAATATTTCATGGCTACGCAAAAATACGAACAGGTTCGTGAAATTTTGCTGACGCTGTACAGTCATCAATATGAAGATGATGGCAACTGGCCACAGTGGTTCATGTTTGATAAATATACGAAGATACAACAAGAAGAAAGTCATGGAGATATTATTGTATGGCCGCTTAAGGTGCTTGGAGACTACTTGGCAGTAACTCAGGATTACAGCATCTTGGGAGCAACAGTACCGTATACCCGTAAGCACAGCTTTGACTTTACAGAAGAAAAGGCGACGTTGCTGGATCACGCACGGAAGGAAATTGCTTATATTAAGGATCATTTCCTGCATGACACACATCTGTCTTCTTACGGTGATGGAGACTGGGATGATACGCTCCAGCCTGCAAATCCACAGCTGAAGCAGTATATGGTCAGCAGCTGGACAGTGGCACTTACCTATCAGACACTTAATCAGTTCTCAGAGGTGCTTCGTTCAGTTGATCAAGCTGAGGCAGAGGAACTGAAGACGATGGTGGAAGGAATCCGTAAGGATTTCCATACTCATATGCTTCAATCCGAAGTGATTCCTGGCTTCCTGTATATGGAGGACCCTGAGCAGATTAAGCTTATGGTGCACCCAAGTGACACAGAAACAGGTATTCAGTACCGTCTGCTGCCAATGACGCGCAGTATGATCAGTGAGCTGCTTACTCCGGAACAGGCCGAAGCACACTATGATGTCATTCAGGATAAACTATTCTGTCCTGACGGTGTACGTCTGATGAATCGTCCAGCTCAATATGTTGGCGGGGTCAGCACCCATTTCAAACGTGCGGAGCAAGCGGCTAACTTTGGCCGGGAAATTGGACTACAATATGTGCATGCACATATCCGTTATGTAGAGGCTATGGCTAAGCTCGGTAAAACCGATCAGGTCTGGAAGGGTCTGGCAGCGATTAATCCGATCGGAATCCGCGATGTGGTGCCAAACGCTGAACTACGTCAAGCTAACTCCTATTTCAGTAGCTCGGATGGTAAATTTAACACCCGTTATGAGGCACAGGAGAATTTCGATAAACTGCGCAATGGTGACGTAGCTGTTAAAGGTGGCTGGAGAATCTATTCCAGCGGTCCTGGGATCTATATGAACCAGTTAATCTCGAATGCACTGGGGATCCGTACGGAAGGTGGAGACTTAATTGTTGACCCGATTCTGCCGGAATCGCTGGATGGAATGCACTTCAGCTTTGAATATGCAGGCACTAAGGTAGACTTTATCTATCACCTTACAGGTCGTGAGATTAGTCAAATTACTATCAACGGTACGGAAGTGCAAACAGAAGGTACACCTAACCGCTATCGTAGTGGTGGTGTTCGCATCAAACGTGCGGACTTTGATCGTCTCAGCACGGAAGCTGGAAATGTGATAGAGATTTATAAGTAACATTATATATAGAAGGGCAATCTCCGCGTTAAGCGCGGAAATTGCCTTTTTTGTGTTTTTTACATTCGGCTCGGTGTCGGTAACCCAAGCACTTCGAGCACATCTCCCAAGATGTCCTTGAATCTTGAAGTGAGCCAGAGGCGGAATTCGATCGTAGCTGGATCTCCTTTTAGAATCGGACATACAGAATAGAAGTTGTTGAACAGTGTAGCTAAGGTATGTGCGTAAGTGCAGAGCGTATTTGGCGTTAACTCTATACTTGTTGAATGTAATATCTCGGGCCAGAGGCTTAGCTGTCTTAGCAGCGCAAGCTCTGCTTTTTCCAATTCGGAAGGGAACTGAAGCTGTGCGGCAGCTGTAAGGATTGGGATCGTAGCTTTACTCAAAACGCTTGTCGCACGCGCAAAAGTATACATCAGATAAACTCCGGTATTGCCGGATATTTCGGTAGCCTGTTTGAAATCAAACACGATTTCCGTTCCTAAATTAAACCGCAGCAGATAGTAGCGAATCGCAGCAGTGGCAATCAATCGGCTGGAGAGGCCGTCTTTATCGGAACGTGAGTGCTCAATGTTCTGTTCCATAAGCTCCACCAGATCGCTTACCTTAATCCCGATTCCCTGACGTCCGGACATAGCATAAGAAGATTTGCCTTCTGAAATATCTATACCCAGCTCGGCCGCCGAAGCGGGACTAAGAGATACAACACCATAGCTCACATGATGGAGTTTGTCTGCTTGCTCGTTATAACCTAGTGCCCCTAAGGCTTGCTTAACCATCTGTTGTGGATATTCCTGTCTGTAATCGATCACATTGATGACTCTGTCCGCCTGCCCATAAGATTCTTGGGTTCCAGTTAATCCAGTTGTCCATAAACCGGACGAGAATTCGCTATAGGAGAAATCTTTGGTCAAAAGACCAAATTTCCAGAGATGATAGGCAATATCTTTGGCTGTATACGTTAAAATCCCATTCGAACGCACCAGCACCTTATCGAGCTGATGCTCCTCTGAATCCGCTCCAATGTTAGCCTCTGTTCCTTGCTTCAGCACCCAGCAGCCTGCGAGTTTACCTTCAGTCTCTTGTACAAAAACGGCTGTCTGCTTCAGTAGCTCAGCTGCGGCTGCCCAAAATCCCTCTTTTAAAATACTGCTCTCCCATACCAGCAAATCATAATAAATTCCAAAATGTTTCATTTCCTCTACATGCTCTCTAACGATGCGTTCAGCTACAAGGTTGCCCAGCCAGGCTTCGTTACCGCCCCCTAGTTCAAGGGAGTGAAGTATATCTGTGCGCTTGTGTGTCATCTCAGGGTTCAGCGCATATTCTTTGTTCACTTTGGCATAAAGATCCCAGCAAAAATCACCGAAACGTTGGTGTTTCCCTTCTAAAGGTATATTTAATAATCCAACAACTGTATCCGCCAGCTGATTGCCGAGATCATCAATGTAGTTATGGACCTCTACGTTATACCCAGTTCTTTTCATAATTCTGACTAGAGTATCGCCGATACAGGCGTTTCTTAGATGACCTACGTGGGCGGCTTTGTTGGGGTTGATAGAAGTGTGCTCGATGATGACTTTTTCGCCAGTGCTGGCAGGCAGTTCAAAGGAATGTTCAGCCCAGCTTTGCCAATTCATATACAAATTGATAAATCCGGGAGCAGCGACTTCAACTTTTTGTAAAAGACCGGCGAAGCGCCCTTGGAATTGAAGCTCTGCTTTCACTAATTCTGCTATGACCATTGGGGATTTACGTAGAGTTTTGGCTAGCTGCATAGCAATATTGCATGAATAATCACCATGTTCTAGATTTGCTGGCTGTTCGATCAGAATGGCAATGTCCTCTGGATAGTCAGCTCCTAAGGTATTGAATACACGTTGTACACTGTGCTCGATTCCGTCTTTGATGATTTGATTTAACATGGTATACCCTCCTTTGAAAATACAAAAAAGCCCTCGTCTCAAAAGAGACGAGGGCTTTAGCGCTCGCGGTACCACTCTCGTTGCTGAACAAGTTGTTCAGCCACCTTACGGGATAACGGCCTTCAGCCGGGACTTCCTACTAAGGTTCAGAAGTCCATCTCACGGGTGCGCTTCATTAAAGGGATCTGTACCGGCTTACACTCTCCCGGCTCGCTGAGGACTAGATCTCGTTAACTACTCTCCCGCTCATCGATGCTTAATTAATTTTTACCAGTATACCTAATATTTCATAAAAAGCAATAGTGGTTAGCTTCTTAACAATCTTGGTTGCTCTTTGTTGTTAGCTTATCAGTTTAGTAGATTATAAATTTGGAAAAAGAAGGCTGTCTTGTTATAGGACCAGCTGTTCCTTTGCACAACAGTCCACACGCTAACTCAAGCCAAGGAATATTACTATACGGAGCCACTAATCTTTCAAATTGTAGTGGAAGGGAGGAGTGAATAAAACATGGCTATTTTTTCTACTGGACCTATAGATAACAGCCCGATCCTAGGGGTCAGACCGTCGCAACTGGTAACCGTAAAAGTAGTTAATCGGGATTCTCTTAATCCTTATAATCTAGTTATTCAAGGTTTCCTTCTTAACGGATCAAGAACGATGTATGTGAATGAAACAGTAAATCTAGCACCTAATCAAGTTTTAACTAAGAACTATTTTGCCGACTTGGACGCATTTGAATTTGTGTTTACAACAGTAGAAGCGGTTGAAGCAGAGGTTGGGATTTCAGTCTGGGGTAAACAGAACTCAGGGGCATTGGTAGATCCTCATCGCATAGTTGCGTGGGAGAAGCAGGCAGTATTAATTTAATAATTATTTTTGTGACACAGTTAACGTTAAAGGAGTGATGAGAAATTGAGTTATTTATCTACCGGACCGATAGACAATAGTATGGTAGGGGGTGTAAGACCTACTCAGCATGTTACTGTCAAAATTGATAACCGAAGTGACATTGATTCATCAATGGCTCTTGTTCAAGGATACTATATGGATGGGACAAGAACTTTATATGTCAGCGAGCTGATAAATGTAGCACCTAATGAAGTTATAACACGTGATTATTATGCCGATTTTGATGCGTTTGAATTTATTTTTACAACTACAAGTCTGGTAGATGATCCGATTCAAATCTCAGTATGGGGAAAAAATAGCGTTGGCCAGATTGTGACTGCCCATCGACTTGTACATGCAGAATTGCTTGGTGTAACGCAAGGGATAACTGGCGCGACCGGGGCGACTGGTGCAACGGGAGCGGATGGAGCAACAGGAGCAACGGGAGCAGACGGAGCAACGGGTGCTATCGGAGCAGGAGAGACTGGGGCGACAGGTGCAACAGGGGCAGATGGAGTGACTGGTGCAACCGGGGCGACGGGAGCGGATGGAGCCACTGGAGCGACCGGAGCAGGAGAGACTGGGGCAACAGGTGCCGATGGAGCTACAGGTGCAACTGGTGCAACCGGAGCGGATGGAGTAACTGGAGCGACCGGAGCAGGAGAGACTGGAGCTACAGGAGCAGACGGAGTAACTGGGGCGACTGGTGCAACGGGAGCAGACGGAGCAACGGGTGCAACAGGAGCGACCGGAGCAGGAGAGACTGGAGCTACAGGAGCCGATGGAGCAACTGGCGCGACTGGTGCAACTGGAGCGGATGGAGCGACTGGAGCAGGAGAGACTGGGGCAACAGGAGCAGATGGAGCTACAGGTGCAACAGGAGCAACGGGAGCAGACGGAGCAACGGGAGCGACTGGAGCAGGAGAGACTGGGGCAACAGGAGCAGATGGAGCTACAGGTGCAACAGGAGCAACGGGAGCCGATGGAGCAACGGGTGCCACAGGAGCGACCGGAGCAGGAGAGACAGGGGCGACAGGAGCAGACGGAGTAACTGGGGCGACTGGAGCAACGGGGGCCGATGGAGCAACGGGTGCCACAGGAGCGACCGGAGCAGGAGAGACTGGGGCAACAGGAGCAGATGGAGTGACTGGTGCGACTGGTGCAACGGGAGCGGATGGAGCAACAGGAGCGGATGGAGCAACGGGTGCTACCGGAGCGACCGGAGCAGGAGAGACTGGTGCAACTGGAGCGACCGGAGCAACGGGTGAAACAGGAGTAACCGGAGCGACTGGCGTAGCAGGAGCAACGGGAGCAACAGGAGTAGCTGGTGTAACCGGAGCAACGGGTGAAGCTGGTGTAACGGGAGCAACAGGAGTAGCTGGTGTAACCGGAGCAACGGGTGAAGCTGGTGTAACGGGAGCAACAGGAGTAGCTGGAGCAACGGGAGCAACAGGAGCAACAGGAGCAACAGGAGCAACAGGAGTAGCTGGTGTAACCGGAGCAACGGGTGAAACAGGAGTAACCGGAGCGACTGGAGTAGCAGGAGCAACTGGAGCAACAGGAGTAGCTGGTGTAACCGGAGCAACGGGTGAAACAGGAGTGACCGGAGCGACTGGAGTAGCAGGAGCAACGGGAGCAACAGGAGCAACAGGAGCAACAGGAGCAACAGGAGTAGCTGGTGTAACAGGAGCAACGGGTGAAACAGGAGTAACCGGAGCGACTGGAGTAGCAGGAGCAACAGGAGCAACAGGAGTAGCTGGAGTGACCGGAGCGACTGGAGTAGCAGGAGCAACAGGAGCAACAGGAGTAGCTGGTGTAACCGGAGCTACCGGAGTAACTGGAGTAACTGGAGTAACTGGAGCTACAGGTCCGAACATTCAACAAGAAGGGTTTTCTGCTTTCAAACCCTCATTGGCAATTTCCACATCTACACAATTAACTGGCTGGACTGTGACAACACCTTTTTATGATAGCCCGTCTTTCGACGAAGTTGGGGGAAATTATACCATTCCGACAACTGGTAGATATTCGATTGAAGCGACTATCAATTATTCCACAACTGCCTCACTTTCTATCAGTCTTGGTGCTGGAGTTAATCCGGCTTTCGTAGTTCAGAGAACTTCTCCTACTGCAACAAATCTGGTAAGTGGGTTGTTCCCAGTACTTGATGTGAATGTAGCGCTTATATTAGATTTGAGAGCAATTTTGGGAAGTGGTACTGTGACGCTAGCTGGAGAATTTGCATTAACCGCAGGTGATGTGATTGGCTTGTTCTATGTGGCAAATGGTTTGACGGTTCCTTTGAATTTGGGTGGAGCGAACTCAGCAGGTATCGTCTGGTCTGTTCATGAATTAACTTAAGCTTATTTATCTTCAAGTTCAGTGTTTATAACAGGGGTAATTCGGTAGCCGTTAGTGTGGCTCTCGGGTTACCCTCTGTTTTGTTGGCATATGTTATAAGTCGACTGGAACGTTGCTTATTAGATTCTTATTCTATTAAACCATTACAGATTTTTAGCTTATTTTAATAAATCAAATATGTGTAATAGTAGTTTTTAAATGGATGTCCACACCTTAATTCAAAATAAGAATAATACTATAAAGAGCCAAAAAATATGAACTGATTTGTAGGCTCATAGATTATCAACTTAGAGCAGGGGGAGGAATGATTATAGATAAAACCCTAGTTTATACGTAACTCTTGAGGATAGTTTTGTTCAGGTGAGTTGATTTTCGAAATTCAAATAATACGAGTATTATAATTTCATAAAAAATGAGGTGTTGAAAATTGAGTCAACTATCTACTGGTCCCATAGAAAATAATCTGGTAGGCGGTGTAAGACCTACTCAGCTTGTTACTCTTAAAATTGTCAATCAGAGTGATGATACTCCGTCAACGGTTCAAGTCGAAGGCTATTATATGAATGGGACAAGAACCTTATATGTAAGTGAACAGGTTAATTTAGCTCCTAATCAAGTGGTTAATAGGGATTATTATGCAAACTTTGATTCATTTGAATTTCTATTCACAACACCTATTACGATTGATGATCCCATTCAAATTTCAGTTTGGGGGAAGAGTAGCACAGGTCAATTAGTGACTGCTCATCGCCTTGTCTACTCTGAATTATATGGAGAAAATATAGGAATTACAGGTGCTACTGGAGCTACAGGAAGCGTTGGTGCAACGGGAGCGACAGGTGCTGGCGTAACCGGAGCCACAGGTGCTGGAGCCACGGGAGCGACAGGAAGTGCAGGGGCAACGGGGGCGACAGGAAGTACTGGCGAAACCGGAGCCACAGGTGCTGGAGCTACTGGAGCGACAGGAAGCGTCGGAGCAACGGGAACGACAGGAAGTACTGGAGCAACGGGAGCAACAGGTGCTGGTGTAACTGGAGCGACAGGAACTGCTGGAGCAACGGGAGCAACAGGAACTGCTGGAGCAACGGGAGCCACAGGTGCTGGCGTAACGGGAGCGACAGGAAGTGTTGGAGCAACGGGAGCGACAGGAACTGCTGGAGCAACGGGAGCGACAGGAAGTGCTGGAGTAACGGGAGCGACGGGTAGCGCTGGAGTAACGGGAGCGACAGGAACTGCTGGAGCAACGGGAGCAACAGGAACTGCTGGAGCAACGGGAGCCACAGGTGCTGGCGTAACGGGAGCGACAGGAAGTGCTGGAGCAACGGGAGCGACAGGAACTGCTGGAGCAACGGGAGCGACAGGAAGTGCTGGAGTAACGGGAGCGACGGGAACTGCTGGAGCAACGGGAGCGACAGGAAGTGCTGGAGTAACGGGAGCGACAGGAAGTGCTGGAGCAACGGGAGCGACAGGAAGTGCTGGAGCAACGGGAGCGACAGGTAGTGCTGGTGTAACTGGAGCGACAGGAAGTGCTGGAGCAACGGGAGCGACAGGAAGTGCTGGAGTAACGGGAGCGACAGGTGCTGGCGTAACTGGAGCAACAGGAACTGCTGGTGTAACTGGAGCAACAGGTGCTACTGGTTCAGGTGCAATTATTCCATATTCTTCTGGTCTTCCAGTAGCAATGACCACTGTATTAGGGGGGCTTTTGAATACTTCAAGTGCAGTTGGTTTTGGTAGCAGTGCAACTAATATCAGTATTACAGGCGGTACTATAGATCTTACCGGAGCGGCTGGAACCTTGCTGAACTTTGCGTTCTCGGTTCCTAGAACTGGAACGATTACGTCTATGGCAGCCTATTTCAGTGCGACAGCTTCCGTTAGTTTAGTGGGGTCTACGGTAACAATCACGGCTCAATTATACAGATCTACTACACCTAACAATACCTTCACAGCAGTACCTGGGGCTTTAGTTACGTTAAGTCCTCCGCTTACAGGATTAATTGCTCTTGGAACTATTAGCAGTGGTAATACCACAGGTTTGAGCATCCCTGTAACTGTGGGAGAACGCTTGTTGTTGGTCTTCACTTCGACGGTCACGGCTGGCATTGACGTTGCAACAACTGTTGCTGGCTATGCTAGTGCAGGAGTTACAATCGCATAATCTGAAGAAAAAGGGATATCCCGATAGCCCTATGGGCTGCAGGATATCCTGATTTTTTCTCCAACGTTGTTATTTAGATCATTAGAATCTCCCGGATGTCTTGCTCTGTGAGGGTAGACAAGCTTTCTTGACCTGGCTGGATGACCTCATCGATCAAGTTCTTTTTCTTCTGCTGCAGCTCATACATCTTGTCCTCTACGGTGCCTTGGGTGACGAGACGAATTACTTGCACTACATTTTTCTGCCCGATACGGTGAGCCCGATCCGCAGCTTGCTGCTCGACGGCAGGGTTCCACCAAAGATCGTAAAGGATTACAGTGTCTGCCCCAGTTAAGTTGAGCCCGGTCCCGCCGGCCTTTAAGGAGATTAAGAAAATATCACGCTCTCCTTCATTAAATTTATTACATAAATCTACTCGTTGAGAAACAGGCGTTTGACCATCTAAATAAAAGTATGGAATGCCCTGATATCCTAGTTCACGTCCAATCAGGCCGAGCATCTCTGTGAATTGTGAGAATACTAACATACGTTTACCCGAACTGCGACATTCTTCTATAATTTCGAGCAGCTGCTCGAATTTAGCAGAGCTTCCTTCATATCCATCGACAAAAAGAGCAGGGTGGCAGCACAACTGTCGCAGACGAGTTAGTCCCGCCAGAACTTTGATCCGATTATTATTGCCGAAGCTATCTTGGGTCAAATGCTTAAGCGCCTCTTTTTTCAAACGGGCGAGATAAGCTACATATAACTTTTTTTGCTCCGGCAGCAGTTCACATGCTTGTACGGATTCGATTTTGTCCGGAAGTTCCTTTAACACATCACTCTTTAAGCGCCGCAGCAAAAAGGGACGCGCCCGCTTCGCAACCGTTTCTCTTGGTAAATCATGAAAAGCTTTTTTGCCTGGAAACAACCCAGGGAACACGGTGCCGAAAATGGACCATAAATCTTCCAACGCATTCTCCACGGGAGTACCCGTAAGTGCAAAACGGTGCCGGGCTTGAAGCGCCATTACAGCTTGGGCTGTCTGTGTAGTATGGTTTTTTATAGTTTGTGCTTCATCGAGAATCAGGGTATGAAAAGACTTTTTAGCATACAGCTGAACATCTCTGCGAAGCAACGGATAAGAAGTGATGATTACATCAGCTTTTGCTGTATTTTTTAAAATCCGCCCGCGCTCAATTAGACTACCGTCTGCAATGACAGCTTTGATCTCTGGCGTGAATTTTTTAAGCTCATTAAGCCAGTTATAAGTGAGAGACGCAGGAGCGACAATTAGGGCAGGAAGTCCATTCTGACGGATCTCTGGAAGTTCTGACAGGAGAAAAGCGATACTTTGCAGCGTTTTGCCTAACCCCATATCATCCGCCAAAATACCACCAAAACGGTAATGGGCCAACGTCTTCAGCCACTGAAACCCATACTGTTGATAATCCCTTAGCACAGGAACCAGACTGTCAGGTATAGGAAAATCAAGATTCTCAGGATTCCGCATGTTCGCAAGTAACCTTTTAAAGGATCTGCCCAGCTTAATGGAGTCACTCTTAGCATCCGTGGAGGTCAAATGTAGCCCGCGAACAACGGGCAGAGAAAATTCCACCCCTTTGATCTCACCTTCCCGGATGCCTATATCATTCATAAAGGTAATGATTTCTTGAAGCTCCTCGCTCTCCAGCGCTAGCAGGGCCCCATCAGGCAAGCGGTAGTATTTGCGTTTTTCCTGCAGGGATTTCAGAACCATAACAATCTCAGCTTCTGGAATCCCGCCCATATCGAATTTAAAATCAAGCCAGTCCGTCTTTTCATTCCAACTAATGCTCACCTTTGGGGGTGTAGTGCTCGTGAACAGTCTTGCTTTGACTGCGGAGGTCGCATAGACCGAAAGCAGCGGTTCCAGCAGCGGAATGGTATGGTACAAAAAATCGTACTCGCCCTCTTCGTCTGTCATAATGTATCCGCCCTCGGTTTTAGCGAAGGATTCGTGCTCCATCAGCTCCAGAATGCGGGCTTCTCCCTCCCCGTCTCGCAAAAGAATCAAATTCGTCCCGCGAACATGGGCTTTTTCATCTAAGGGATTGATCACAATGTCACCATATTGGAACTCTAGTCCGGCGAGCAGCCGATCTCTCACACGGTCCAGATAAAGTCTCGCGATAAGCCTATGTTGGACAATCCGATCCGCGATGGAATCGGCGATATGGACGTTGCCTAGCTTTTTCAGACCAGGAATAACCTTGTCCATAAAAGACTCCATTTGCTCGGGGGCAATATCGATACCATTTCGGCGGGAGGAATCCAGCATTTTTTTCATTTCAGCAAGGCGTATGCATTCTTGAGGGGATAGCTTCAGCAACTTACCTTCCGACAGTACTATCCCGTAATCTTCTAAGACCGAAATCTGCTCAAGTCCTTGAATATCCAGATGATATCCATCCTCTTCTGCCTGTTCAAATTCAAAGCTGAGTGGAGGCGCCTCATTGGACACGTGGATGCCTTCGTACAGCACCTCTTCTTGTTGCAAAAATACCGACGAGACCTCTGAAAGCGCAGGCTGAAGCGACTCCCAGAAAAAAGGAGGGACGGCCAGCAACCGATCTCCCCCAATACTCCCCCCATAAGGTGAGTAAGGAGTGACGTTATCGCGGTACATTTTTTCATTTAATACAATATCAATCAGCTTCTGTAGAACAACAGTATCTTCCTTCCGGAAGCTGTAAATGGCAGGATCATAGATAAAATGTTTCGTGAACTCAAAGGATTCTCCGCGGTGTACACTTTCTAGAAATCCCCTTATTTTCTGAACAATATATAGACGTTTTGGACCGACTTTCATTTCTATACCCAGCATGGTGTGGCTGTAACTATAAGTGAACGGCTTGCATGTAAACTCTATATTTAGAGGAAGTCTGTTATCTACAAAAGCCCCCGTACCGCTAGGACGCGGTATATGGTTGCCGAACATCCCCAGTAGGCTGCTCACGAGCTGTTGATCTCTGGACTTTCCCCCGTTGTCTCGCACAGTATCTGTAAAAATACGTGGGGTTAGAATCTCAGTATCTTCTATAGAAGACAGGTGCGAAGCTCCGGTAGGCTCTGAATGATCTCGGCCAGTTTTAAGGGCGTCAACGTTGATCAGCACAGCCGCGATATGTTTACAGAATGGCCCCCCATGGGAGTAGGCTGGACAATTACACTCTGCCTGGACATCCCCATCAATATCAATGACCACCATAACTTCATAGTCGATCGCCCCCTGAACAATGGTTTCATATCGAGAGCGGGGCAAATCTGGAATGGAGTCATTGTATTCTTCAACTTCAATTATATCGACACTTTCAGTTTGGTAATAAGCTAATCCTTTTTCAAAAATAGACTTGCCGCACAGCAGTTTGATTACCCGTTCTGATACACTAAAGCCCATAACATAATTCCTTCCTCATAACTTGATCTCGAAAAGTCCGAATTTAATATAGTACTTATGATAACAGAACGGGCGTGCGCATCAAATAGGGGGTGTTGTTTTACTTATTCCATGCATGATAAAAGCGATCGTCAGGTTGATTTCTTCCTCGTCGTTCCAGTCCTTATCTGGCTGCAGCAGCAATCGATTCATCAAATAACCTACGACAGACGAGAGTGTGAAGCGTATAAGTGTGGGTGTAGGCACCTCGATGATTTCACCCTTTTCCTTAAAATGTTCAACAATATCAATCACGCGCTCAAGTATTTTGCTAAGAATATTCTCTACAAACTGCGCTCTAACTGTTGGATGAAAAGGAATCTCCTGAATAAGAATCTTAAGAATTTTAAAATTCTTGCGGGCGAAATCCAGCCGATTGATCATAAATGCCCGCAGGAACTCCTCGAAGCTGTCGTAGGGCATATCAAGCACGCCGTTGAAATTCCGCAGCACAAAAGGCGCAAGCATGCGACTCATGGTAGGACCTACTATGGCAAGCAGCAGATCATTTTTAGTCTTGTAATAGCGAAAAATCGTTCCCTCCGCCACGCCCGCCTTCTGAGAAATTTCACTCGTGGATGTCGCAGAGTATCCTTTTTCGGAAAACACCTCAATCGCCGCTTGTAGAATAGAAATCTGCTTCGGTGTCAGTTTCTCGTCTTTGCCAAGGGTCAGCAGCTCTTCTATCCACTGCTCTTCTATATTTTGTTCCGTAGAAACTTCCTCTTTCATTACAATAACCCTCCATGCTTGATTCATTTTGTTTCAATGATAATAGCTTTTGTGAAGTTACATTTTGCGATGCTTGCGCAGTGCCAATACATTCAGCAGCATAAATAGCAGCGAAAATCCTATAAGTACATAGACATCCATTGCAATTGCGCTCCATCCTTTGCCACGGACCATAATGTTCATCAGAGCTTCTGATCCGTAATAGATCGGTGTAGCGAGGCCAACGCGCTGGAGCCACAGTGGAAGGGTATCGAGCGGGAATAATCCACTGAGGAAGATTTGTGGCACTATAATGAGTGGAATGAACTGAATCATCTGCAACTCATTGGCTGCAAAAGCCGACAGCAGTGTGCCCAACGTCAGCGCTGTCATCGATAGGAGTAATGTTATCAGCAACACGTAACCAAAGCTGCCTGTCATCATAATGCCAAGAATCTGTATGGAATACCATGAGATCAATAGCGCCTGAAAAACGGTAAATATGCCGAAACCACATACATACCCGAGCACAATCTCCCATCTTTTTAATGGAGTCGAAAGTAGGCGTTCAAGCGTGCCTGTGGTTCGTTCCCTTAAGAAGGATACACCTGCAATCAAGAATACGAAAAAGAAAACAAATACGCCAATCATAATGGGACCGAAACGGTCGATCGTCTTCATATTCTCAGAACCGTAAAGATAGCTGATCTGCGGCTGTAATTGTTCCTTTGTACTTGGAAGAAGTTTTTGGGAGATTTGTTGCAGCGTCATGATTACTGCCTTATTGGCTGTAGGGTTGCTACCTTCTAACAGCACTTGAGGCGTTACTTGCGAATCTCCGGCGGTTCCGTTCAAAGTGATCAAAGCGTCAATTTTTCCTTCTACTAAAGCTTCCTTTCCCAGCTCTACGCTGGCATATTCTTTGATGGTGGCATTTTGTTCTTTTAACGCAGCTGACATATTTAGAGGTACACCGGACACACCGATTTTTGGTTCATAGGCGTCACCGTTGAAGACCAAGCTCATTAAGCTTAGAACGAGGAGTGGTGCAATGAACATTAATGCCATCGTTCTTTTATCATGAATGAATTGCCGCAAAATCCTTATGGTGATCGCTCGGATTCTCATGAACGCACACCTCCATAATATAAAAAGGCTTCTTCAATAGAAGCTGAACCGGTGGCTTGCAGCAGTCCGGCAGGCGTGTCGGCGGCAAGTAGCTTGCCATCACGGATCATTCCGAGCCGGTCACATTTTTCAGCCTCATCCATGACATGCGTGGTCAGCACAATGGTGGTGCCTTTCTGGTTCAGCGCTTTTAGTTCCTTCCAGATGGATAGCCGCAGCACCGGGTCTATGCCAACTGTAGGCTCATCAAGAATAAGCAACGGCGGTTCATGAAGCAGCGCGATCGCCAATGATAAGCGGCGTTTCATCCCGCCGGAGTATTGGTCTACTCTTTTTCGCAAATGATCTTGTAAATTAACGATCTCCATTACGGCTGTGATGCGTTTGGAGCGTTGCTCCCCCTTTAGTCCATATAGCGCTGCAAAAAACTCCAGATTCTCCTTCGCGCTAAGCTCCGTGTACAAGGCATCAGACTGGGCCATATACCCAATCTGTTGCAGCATAGTCAGCTTCGGCATCGTCACGCCAAGTATTTTCACCTCGCCGGAGGTTACCTCATCGATACCTGTAAGCAGCTTCACTAATGTTGTTTTTCCTGAGCCCGATGGCCCTAGTATGCCAAAGGTTTCCGCACGTTCCACTTGAAGCGAAATATCCTCGAGCACCTGTTTCTCTCCAAAGGCTTTCCCGACATGGCTCACTGAAATAACTGGAACCTCTGAACCCATGTTTATCTCCTCGATTCTGAATGTTCTGGGATACTTACTTGAGTTGAAGGTGTAGAAGGTGATGGTGATGGTGATGGTGATGGTGATGGTGATGGTGATGGTGATGGTGATGGTGATGGTGATGGTGATGAACTGCATTGCGTTAAACACTCTAATTATATAATGAGTGAGTACTCACTCATTACTGTGCATCAAAAGTTAGGAATTGTAAACCATATATTTTATACAAAGGTATCCCACAGTATTAGCTTAATCCCGATTGACGTTTGTTAATTCAACATGTCCTTTTACTATGTATATAGAGATGATCTGAATAAAAGGCAAAAGTGCCACTAAATAGCGTCGATCCACTTAAATCAGCTAAAAGAGAGGCATATATGCCTCAAAATAGCACGGGCTTACCTAAACCAGACTAAAGAAGGGCATAAATGCCACTAAATAGGCATGATTTAGATAAATCAAGCAAAAGAACGGTATAAATCCCGTACAATGAGCTCATTCTTGCTGAAGTCAGCAAAAGAACGGTATAAATCCCGCACAATGTACCCAATCCCGCTAAATTTAGCAAAAGAACGGTATAAATCCCGTACAGTGAGCTCATTCTTGCTGAAGTCAGTAAAAGAACGGTATAAATCCCGCACAATGAGCCCAATCCCGCTAAATTTAGCAAAAGAACGGTATAAATCCCGTACAATCAGCCGAATCTCCTACGATGACCCTTACGCAGAACGCACCTCAACAGACCAGTTAGTTTTTAAATCGTAAGCAGCAGCCACATAATTGATAGCAGACTCTCCCCAGTAACAAGTTTCCCTCATGCGCCCAAGCGAACTCCACATATACTCACCGTGCCCAGCGACCTCCTCAACAAGCTTCCCCACGCGCCCAAGCGAACTCCACATATACTCCACGTGCCTAGCGACCTCCTCAACAAGCTTCCCCACGCGCCCAAGCGAACTCCACATATACTCCACGTGCCCAGCGACCTCCTCAACAAGCTTCCCCACGCGCCCAAGCGAACTCCACATATACTCACCGTGCCCATCGACCTCAGCAACAAGCTTCCCCCACCCGCCTGCAATCTCAAACTAGTCCCTACATCACACTAAATCCCAAACAATTCTCCAACTAAATAAGGTAGCCACACCAAGCACCTTTTTACGAAAAGAGGCTGTTTTTGCTCTTTAGTTCATTTGGTTTAGAGCAAGAAAATTGTTAAATGAGCTAATATACCTGATTTTTTTAAAAAAAGAATACTAGTTAATATTTCCATTACATTCCTCTGCAACAGAATTGACAATTGTAGACGAAAATGACATTAGCAGTTACCTATACGAAAAGGGTGAATCTAATTGAAAAACAGTAAATGGATTAGCGCAACGTTGGCTTCAGCACTTCTTGCAACAGTAGGCGTTGGAAGTGTATCTGCAGCTAGCACCGGCAGTAATGTAAAATCTGTAGCTACCAATCAAGTCGCTGCTGTTACAGCAGTTAAAGAAGGTACAACTACTTGGAATGTAAACGGAACGCCGATTGTGTTTAACACCATTAACAGCAGTGGTTACAAGCTTTACTCGCTGACTCAGGTAGCTGGTGAAATTGGGGCTAAGGTAGTACTGGGAACAAGCGGGTTTGAACTTAACGACAGCAAAGGACTACATAATGTGCAACTCAAAACAGGCTCAAAGAGCTATCAAGTAGATGGTAATTCCGAATCGTTCACAGTGGCTCCAGTGTTTTATAACGGTAAAACCTATGTAGAGCTGACTAAGTTAGTTATTGCATTAGGTGGAGAGCTGGACGCTGATGCTAGCACGATTTTGAGCTTTGCACGTCCGGAAGGATTGTTTGATACTTTGCACTGGACGGCAGCTGGTAACCTGATTGCGAACAAAAGTGATGCTGAAACTACTCAGCTTATCAAATTCAGTACAGAACCAGGTAACTATGAAGTGTTTTCGTCAAATGACAGTGCGGTGGACTTTGCAGTATCGCCGGATCAACAGTGGGGAGCTTTTAATGATGAGAAAGGTTTGCTGAATCTGATTAACTTGTCTAGCGGAGCTGTTAAAACACTAGGCACCGACAATAGCGTGAAGACAGATCTGGTTTGGTCCAAAGATGGGAAAAGCATTTATTTCATCCAAGGAGACAAGCAAGAAAAAATCGCTAAAATCTCAGTAGAGACTGGTGATGTTAAATCCGTATTGGCTGACAAGGTTGAGAATAAATCTGAACTGCGCATTTCTGCTGACGAAAAAAGCGCCGTTTATATCGTTAATTTGACGGGTGTTGCTAAAAATGATGCAGACAGCACAGAAGATTCTCTTACGGTAGACTTCAGCTCGGCAGGAGAGCAGCTTTATAAGCTTGATCTGGCTACAAAAGATGCTAAACCAGCTGCATTAACAACCACAGCAGATAACAAGCTTTATCCAGAGATTTTGGCTGATGGAAATGTGGCATACCTGAGCGCAGATGCAGACGGCAATGCGAAGAATACCCTAAAGCTTGTAAAAGCGGACGCAACCAGCACTAATATTGCACTTGATATCGAAGTGAATTGGTCCACTGGCGTTAGCAATGGTTTGGTAGTGGCAGGTACTACGGCAGACGGAAGCACAGTGATCTATTCTATCGATGGTAGTGGTGCAAAGACCGAACTGTTCCGTACGGCTGAAGATGTATCTGAAGTATCTGTATCTAAAGACGGAAGCAAGCTTGCGATTGTGAGCGGCGACAGCGTATGGGTTATCCAAGGCGGTAAAGGGCTGCAACTGACTAAATAATGATTATCCCAAACATATTTTAACGGCCTAGAGCCGAGAGGAGAAAATAGTACAATGAAAATCTTCAAGAAATTAACAGTAACGGCTTTAACAGCCGTAATCGCGGTAACCGCATCTTTTGCAGGGATTGCAGCAGCAGCAGATTCACTTAGTGGCAAAATCACCGTTAACGGTTCAACCGCACTTCTTCCATTGACCTTGCAAGCGGCAAAAGAATTCCAAAAGCTGCACCCTAAAGTAAAAATCGCAGCATCTGGTAAAGGTTCTGTAACTGGACCACAAGCTGTGAAAAAAGGCATCGCTGATATCGGCGCTTGCGACTGGGATGCTAGCATCGACGTACCAGGCTTCAAAGCTTTTGACGGACAGGTAGCGAACAAAGTAGCTGTCATTCCTTTTGCAACGATTGTAAACAAAAATGTGGGTGTAGATAACCTCACAACAGAACAACTTAAAGGCATTTTCGCTGGCAAAATCACCAACTGGAAAGAAGTAGGCGGCGCAGATGCAGATATCGTTGTCATCACTCGCTCTTTCGGTTCTGGTACCCGCGTTAACTATCAAGCTAAAGCCTTGGATGGCGGAGATATCGTTAAAAAAGCTAAGAACTACAAAGAAACAGGTTCATCCGGCGACATGAAAACAGCAGTAGGAACTACTCCTAACTCCATCGGTTATATCGACCTTGTTTATGTAAGTGGCGACGTAAAAGCAGTGAAACACAACGGTATCGCAGCTACTACAGACAACGTAATTAACGGTTCTTATAAGATTTGGGCTTATGGTTACTACATGACTAAAGGTCAACCTACTGGCGCAACTAAAGAATTTATCGAATACGTACAAAGCAAAAAGTTCCAACAAGGATCTCTGAAAAAGCTTAAATTCATTCCGATCGCAGCAATGAAGGGTTAATAACATCTGAAGATCATATTGAACGGTAACAGCGGCCAGCCCCGATTTTGATACGGGGTTGGCCGCTTACAGGAGGGAAAGTATGGGGGCACCAGTCCACAACCTGGCAACTAAGGTTAAGGAGGGCGTTACAGAAGTTAGCGCCAACTCCAAACGTCACAGTAGACATATGTTTAGCAACCGATTATTCCGCTTTTATTTCTTATTCAGCATTCTTGCACTTTGCTTCGTGCTTGGACTTGTAATTCTATTTATCGGCAAAACGGCGCTGCTTCTGTTTGGTCATCTCTCGCCTGCGGACTTTTTCTTTTCTTTTAACTGGACGCCTGAAGAGGACTCCTTTGGGGCTGCTGCCTTCATTGTAAATACACTTTCACTGACGGCTTTGACCCTGCTGATCGCAGTACCTATTTCTGTGGGTATGGCCGTGCTCTGTGCGGAGATTGCTCCGAAGTGGATGAAGACCTTCATTCGCCCGGTGCTCGATTTGCTCGTTGGTATTCCTTCTATAGTATATGGTTATTTAGGCTTAACGGTATTACTTCCATTTCTTCGTAGAGTTAGTGGGGAGAGCTTGGGCGATGGATTACTGGCTGCGGCCCTCGTGCTCGCATTAATGGTCCTGCCAACAATTTGCCGAATCAGTGATGATGCAATTGTCGCTGTTCCTCGCAAATATCGGGATGCTGCGTACGCTCTTGGATCTACCCGTCTGCAAGTTATTATGCGTGTTGTTTTGCCTGCGGCTAGCAGAGGAATTATCTCCGCGGTCATTCTCGGGATGACTCGTGCTGTGGGGGAGACAATGGCTGTAGTTATGGTTATAGGAAACACACCACAGTTGGCAAAAACCTTATTTACACCTGCCTCGGTCTTGACTAGTAACATCGTTATGCAAATCTCGAATGTAGAGTTTGAGTCAACCTGGAATTATGCCCTACATATGATGGCCTTTCTTCTGCTGGTGATTTCATTTGTACTGATTCTGATCATCCGCGTGCTGGGTAGAAAAAGGAGGGATGCAGCGTGAACGGATTCGCAAGTACAAAGCATACAGCGCGTGCTCAGAGACGCAATAAGATGGCGACTATAGGGTTTTATACGCTTGGGGCTTTAGTTATGCTGCTAATCTTCTGGCTGCTCTTCACGATTCTTAGTAAAGGTCTGCCAGCACTGCGGCCTGACTTCCTGATTAAACAGCCTGAAGAGATTGACGTAGGTGGCGGGATCGGTCCTGTACTTTTCAACTCTTTTTATATTTTGTTCATCTCGCTGCTTATTTCCGTCCCTATCGGTTTAGGTGCGGGGATTTATATGGCGGAGTATGCTCCGGATAATGCTTTTACAGGCGGCCTGCGTATATGTGTAGAAGCTCTCTCTTCGGTTCCTTCAATTGTATTTGGTATGCTTGGACTTGCGATATTTGCTGAATATTTTGGGATCGGCCTGACGATTCTTGGCGGTGGGGTAAGCTTGGCGCTTTTGAATCTGCCTATGCTTGCACGTGTGACGGAGGAAGCGGTTCGTGCTGTTCCTGAGGAGATGCGTGAAGCTGGATATGCACTGGGCATGACTAAATTCCACGTGATCCGCACAGTAGTTCTACCCGTTGCAATGTCAGCCATTGTTACTGGGATTTGTCTCGTTGCTGGACGCGCCTTCGGGGAGTCTGCGGTTATTATCCTTACCGCTGGTCTCAGTACCTCGGGCGAAATGTGGGACTTTAACCTGTTCTCACCGGGTGAAACCCTTGCAGTGCATCTCTGGTATGTACAATCCGAAGCAATTGTAGAAGATGCGCGGCAAATCGCTGACAAATCAGCGGCAGTACTCGTATTTGTAGTTCTGTTTATTAACTTTGCCTTCCGTTTTCCGCTCTGGCTCGGAAATCGCCGCAAAGGGCGCTGATTCGCTCATATAGGAAGAACATGCATAAAAAACTGTCTCTCGGCGGAAGAAAACGCCGTGAACAGTTTTTTATTCCCGATTAAATAAACAAGGTGCTCCATCCATCGATAAAATTGCTAATGCGCGTGTCTTTTGAGTAATTAGATTGGCCACGCTTATAGAGAGCTAAAAAAGTTCCCATATATAAAAATCAGAAATGGGAATGTGAAGAGTAATAGTCGGTGAGTAATGAGTGGTTTTTAATTGCACTTTATACACTTATTTTTGATGGGGATAGGTTTGTTTGGGTTTAATTGTACTTTGTGCAGTTAAAAATGGTGAAAAGGCCATTCTAGGCGTAAATCTGAGAATATAAGTGTATGAAATGCAATTAAAGCGAGTTTTGGAGGTAAAAGGGTACTTTTAGTTGCAGAAAATGCAATTAGATAGCATGTAGCGGCGTTTCTCCGGAAAATTAGCCGTAATGTTCTAATGCGGCGAGGGATGATGTGGAACTGACTCATAAAAACTGATCAACGATTGCTAAGCTTCACATAACCCTGAGCTCCACCCAACCCCTCCCCTGAACACAGAAACAGCCTTCCCGAAGGAAGGCTGTTTCTATATGACGTCCCGGAAGGGATTCGAACCCCCGACCGTGCGCTTAGAAGGCGCATGCTCTATCCAGCTGAGCTACCGGGACATGGTTGCTGGCAGAAAAGCAAGCAGGAGTTATCATATCATATGGGGTGTTTTTTTTCAAGCTGTTTTTTAAAAAGAGTACGGGGTATGCTATAATCTACAATTATTAAGTTTCGGAAGAAGCTTAAGGTATTAATAACTTTTATAATGGTTAGGATTCCATTCACATAAGTAGACATAAGGAGGTGCCCTCATTAAACATTCGGATTCCCCCGCCACCAAAGAGAATATCGTCCTTTTCCCCAAGACACTGGACTATTATCAAATCCAGCTGACGGTGATGCTGGAAAGTGAACGCTACGGGGAAGCGATGGAGCTGCTTCGTTTTTTGCTGCAGTGTCAAGGACAGGAAGAGCGAAATTACGAGGAATGGCGGTCCCTGCTGGAATGGCTCGAAACGGCATTTCCTTACGCGTCCCAGAATGGAGATGCGGAGGGAGCTGTTCACCCCGAAGACGAAGATTTAAGGGAAGAGGATATGGCCCGCTTTTTGGCCAAATCTAAAATGAACGAGGATACGGGGTATCCCAAAAAGCTGCTGCAGCGGGTGATGAACGAGCCTCTGTCTGAGGCGACAATACTTGCACTAGAGCAGCTATCCTATCTGGAAGGTGGCGGCGTTGACGAGGAGCTGACCACTTGGCTACAGGGGGATAATGTTCATCCACTGCTGCAATTTCGGACCTTGCAGACGCTTAAGCGGCGTGGGATGCAGGGAACAGTGAAGCTGATTCGCGGACATGAAAAGGTACTTGTAGAGATCGAGAGCGTGCCACTGCAGACGGAGGATTTTCCTCCGCAGGTGAGTCATGTGCTGGAGCGGGTAGCCGGGCAGGCTGAGGTGCATGAGCCTACGCTGTATTATTTTGCACAAGAGCTCTGGGGCCAGTTCATCATGTCGATTTATGGGTCGGATGAATATCGGAAATTGCTGGAAGGCGAAGACGTTTTGCTGGATATTTGGGCAGGAGCGTTGCACCAATTTGTTTCTGAGAGTTTAAACGGCTCCCGACAAGAGGAAGAGACACGTGGAATGTATGGCATCACAGACGGCATGCGCTTTCAATTTGAGGGAGCTTATCGTGCTCTCAAGGGTTTTGTAAAGACTTCTCTACTTGATAAATAAAGTAATGTTGTATATAATATAATGGTTATTCTGTGCGTGGATTGTATCATTATTTGAAGTAAACTTGTGAACCTATATTTTGGAGGGAAAAGTATAATATGAAAGCAACATGGGAAAAAATAGAGAAGAACCTTGGAGTTCTTGAAGTAGAAGTAGACGCAGAACGCGTAACAGCAGCACTTGATAAAGCTTTTAACAAAGTCGTTAAAAAAGCTAACGTACCAGGCTTCCGTAAAGGTAAAGTACCTCGGCCGATCTTTGAATCCCGTTTTGGTGTAGAAAGCTTGTACCAAGATGCAATCGACATTCTTCTTCCTGAAGCTTACGGTGAAGCAGTTGAACAAACTGACATCTTCCCTGTAGACCGTCCTGAAGTTGATATTGAGCAATTTGCTAAAGGCCAATCCTTTATCTTCAAAGCGAAGATCACGGTTAAACCTGAAGTGAAGCTCGGCGATTACAAAGGTCTGGAAGTTCCAGTACAAAAAGCTGAAGTGACTGAAGAAGAGTTGAGTGCTGAACTTGCTCGTCTGCAAGAACGTCATGCTGAGCTTGTAGTAGTTGAAGAAGAAGCAGCAGCTAACGGCGACATCGCTGTAATCGATTTTGACGGATATGTTGATGATGTACCGTTTGAAGGCGGAAAAGCTGAACGTCACTCTCTTGAGCTTGGCAGCAACTCCTTCATTCCAGGATTCGAAGAGCAAGTGGTAGGAATGGCTACTGGAGATTTCAAAGATGTTGAAGTTACTTTCCCTGATGAATACCATGCAGAGAACCTTGCGGGTAAAAAAGCAGTATTCAAAGTGAAGCTGCACGAAATCAAACGCAAACAACTTCCTGCATTGGATGATGAATTCGCTAAAGATGTAAGTGAATTCGAAACTTTGGATGAGTACAAAGCAGATTTGAAGGCTCAGCTCGAATCCCGTAAAGAGGAAGAACTGAAAGGCCTTCGTGAGAATGCAGTTGTTGATAAAGCAGCAGCTAACGCTGAAGTTGAAATCCCTGAAGCTATGATCAACAGTGAAGTTGAGAATATGGTTCGTGACTTCGACACTCGTCTTCGTCAACAAGGTATGAACATGGATATGTTCCTTAGCTTCTCCGGCCAAACTCGTGAAGACTTGCAGAACCAAATGAAAGGCGATGCTGAAAAACGCGTTCGCAACAACCTGGTATTGGAAGTTATCGCAAAACAAGAGAACATTGAAGTTTCCGAAGAAGAAGTTAACGAAGAGTTGGCTACTATGGCTGAAGCTTACAAACGTACTCCAGAAGAAATCCGCAGTATCTTGGCAGCTAACGGTTCACTGGGCAGCTTGAGCGAAGAGCTTTCGTTGCGTAAAACCATTGATTTCCTTGTTAGCAATAGTGTAGAAGTTGAAGCAGTAGAAGAAGCACCAGCTGCTGAAGACACTAAAGCTGAGTAGGATATTTTAAAATTATAAGAAGGTATAAGTTTCACTTTATACTTTATTCTTATAATTCTCGCATAAACGCTTACCGTCCTTAAAAGGACGCCAAAGGCGTTTTAGCTTGACACTACCTAGAACGGCCAGTTACACGGCCTCCATACAGATATGATAAGGCACGTAAGTTTCGTTACGTGCCTTATTTTTATCCTCGGCCGCAAATATATGTGACTACATAGGTATCCGTATGAACGTATGGCAATAAGGTAATAGGGGCGGTAACGTCACAATTCACAAGCAGCGGACTGTTCACTGTGGTGAAAAAATGACATCGCGCCGTGAACGTGTTAAAATATTTCTGAAACGATAAGACTAATCTGTACAGAGAAAAGAGGTTGGTGGCATGAGTCTGGTACCAATGGTTGTGGAATCAACAAGTCGTGGAGAACGTTCGTACGATATCTATTCCAGATTGCTCAAGGATCGCATCATTTTCTTAAGCAGTGCGATTGACGATGATGTCGCCAATCTGGTTATTGCTCAATTGCTGTTTTTGGCAGCAGATGATCCCGAGAAGGACATTCACTTGTACCTCAACTCACCCGGTGGTTCAGTAACAGCCGGCATGGGTATATACGATACGATGCAATATATCAAACCGGATGTTTCAACCATTTGTGTAGGGATGGCAGCAAGCATGGGATCGCTCCTTCTAACAGCTGGGGCGCCGGGCAAAAGATATGCGCTGACCAACAGCGAAGTTATGATTCATCAACCGCTCGGCGGTGTTCAAGGTCAAGCGTCTGATATTTGGATTCACACTGACTGGATCCTCAAGACGAGACAGAAGCTGAATCAAATTTATGTAGATCGCACAGGTCAGCCCCTTGAAAAAATCGAACGGGACACAGACCGCGATAACTTCATGAGCGCGGAAGAAGCCAAGGAATATGGGCTTATTGACCAGGTTCTTTCTTCACCGATGAAATCTTAAAGGGGTGGTTAGATGTTTAAATTTAATGATGAAAAAGGGCAATTGAAATGTTCTTTTTGCGGTAAATCACAAGAGCAGGTTCGTAAGCTTGTAGCAGGACCGGGCGTTTATATATGTGACGAATGTATCGAGCTTTGCACGGAAATTGTGGAAGAAGAGCTCGGTCATGAGGAAGAGCTTGATCTGAAGGACATTCCAAAACCAAAGGAAATTCGCGATATTTTGGATCAATATGTAATCGGTCAAGAGCAAGCGAAGAAATCTCTTTCTGTAGCGGTTTATAACCACTACAAGCGTGTGAACAGCCAAAGCAAGATCGAAGATGTTGAGCTGACGAAGAGTAATATCCTTTTGCTCGGTCCAACAGGTTCTGGTAAAACCTTGTTAGCACAAACGATGGCGAAGATTATCAACGTTCCTTTTGCTATTGCAGACGCTACTTCCTTAACGGAAGCTGGTTATGTCGGCGAGGATGTTGAGAACATTCTGCTCAAACTCATTCAAGCTGCAGATTACGATGTGGAGAAAGCCGAACGCGGCATTATCTATATTGATGAAATTGATAAAGTAGCACGTAAATCCGAGAATCCGTCCATTACTCGTGACGTTTCCGGCGAAGGTGTACAGCAAGCGCTTCTGAAGATTCTGGAAGGAACTGTTGCTTCTGTGCCTCCGCAGGGCGGACGTAAGCATCCTCATCAGGAGTTTATTCAGATCGACACGACGAACATCCTGTTCATCGTTGGCGGTGCCTTTGACGGTCTGGAGCAAATGATTAAACGCCGTATCGGTAAAAAAATCATTGGCTTCAACGCAGCAGTTGAAGGACAAAAGGATCTTAAGCCTGGTGAATATTTGTCGATGGTATTGCCTGAAGATTTGCTCAAATTCGGTCTTATTCCTGAATTTGTAGGCCGTCTGCCAGTCATCTCGACTTTGGAGCCGCTTGATGAGAATACGCTTGTACGTATCCTTTCCGAGCCTAAAAATGCACTCACTAAACAATATATCAAGCTGCTGGAAATGGACAACGTAGCGTTGAAGTTCGAACCATTGGCACTCGAAGCAATTGCCAAGGAAGCGATCAAACGTAATACGGGAGCCCGTGGACTGCGCGCGATTATTGAGAGCATCATGCTCGATGTGATGTATGAAGTTCCTTCACGCGATGATATTAAGGATTGTGTGATCACGGAACAGGTCGTTCAGGAGAAAGCTTTGCCTGAGCTCAACCTTAAGAAAGACAAGAAGAAAGAGGAAAGCGCGTAAGCCGCTTTTCCTTAACAATACATGTCACAGTCTCCACCTTTCTTCCGCTTATCCCGCTTCACATTAGCGGGAGCGAAGGGGTGGAGCTTTGGCGTTATGGGGGAGAAAAATCATGTTCTTGAGACACCAAACCCGTCCTGTCAATGTTGGCGGGCTCATTATTGGGGGAAACAACGAGGTTGCGATTCAAAGCATGTGTACAACCAAAACCGCTGATGTGGAGGCTACTGTAGCTGAAATATTGCGGCTTGAGGAAGCAGGCTGCCAGCTAGTACGCGTAACTGTCAACAATGAAGAGGCGGCTGCCGCAATCAAGGAGATCAAGAAACAGATTCATATCCCACTCGTAGCGGATATTCATTTCAACTATAAGCTAGCGTTGATGGCTATTGAGAACGGCATCGATAAGGTACGGATTAATCCGGGGAACATTGGTCGTCGCGAAAAGGTAGAAGCGGTAGTTAAAGCATGTAAAGAAAAAGGAATTCCGATTCGGATTGGTGTAAACGCTGGTTCTTTGGAGAATCACCTTTTGGAAAAATACGGATACCCAACCCCAGAAGCTATGGTAGAAAGTGCGTTATACCATATTGGGATTCTGGAGGAACTGGATTTCCACGACATTATCGTTTCTCTAAAAGCATCCGATGTGCCAATGGCCATCGAAGCTTACCGTCAGGCTGCGGAAGTCATCCCTTATCCGCTGCACTTGGGCATTACAGAATCTGGCACATTATTTGCTGGTACAGTGAAGAGTTCCGCAGGTATTGGTGCATTGCTCTCTATGGGCATCGGCAGCACACTGCGTATCTCGCTTAGTGCCGATCCGGTTGAAGAGGTTAAGGTGGCGCGTGAGCTGCTGAAGACGTTTGGTCTGATCTCTAACGCGGCGACGCTGATCTCTTGTCCGACTTGCGGACGGCTGGATATCGATCTTTTCTCCATCGCTAATGAGGTGGAAGAATACATTTCGAAGCTTAAGGTGCCTATTAAAGTTTCCGTCCTTGGCTGTGCTGTTAACGGTCCTGGTGAAGCACGTGAAGCAGATATCGGTATTGCTGGCGCTCGTGGGGAAGGTTTGCTTTTCCGCTACGGACAAATGATCCGTAAAGTGCCTGAAGCTGAACTCGTAAACGAGCTGAAGAAGGAAATTGATGCGATTGTGGTGGCTTACGAGGCAACGGGCGAAATCCCGGGCCGCGCCCACGCTAACCTTGCACCTCCGGTGCAGTCGAAGTAACTTGGTCTGAATGGTATTTATAAGAATTTTCAATCTCATAATATTATAAACACTTCTTAGCATCGTATAGTAATTTTGGGCGACGTTAGGTAAGTAGTGATCTAAGTGGCGAAGAACGTCCTGTGCAGTTCCGGTATATCCGGGGCTCATGGGGCGTTTTTTTTGCGTTTATTTCCATTTTGGAGGAAGGGATGAGTAAACATGAACTATGAACAAGCCCATGAAAAATTTATTGCGCAGCATCTTGCAAGCAGAACGGGCGAACGTCGGGGGAGGCTGGAGAGAGGTCATGGCCACGCCGAGAAATTATTTTTGCAGAATGTCTGGTGGCCGCTTTGTGGTGAATTCAATGATCTTCATCCGGAGTATGAGGTGCTGGATTTACAAAGACGAGCTTATTTTGCTGATTTTGCTTTTTTGCCGGGGCCGATCAAGCTTTTGTTTGAGATCAAAGGGTATGTAGCTCATGTAAGAGACATGGATAGGCTGAAGTCTTGTAATGAGCTAAATCGTGAAACTTTTCTGTACGGAATGGGTTATCAAGTATTTTCATTTGCCTATGATGATGTTGAACAGCGCCCTGAGTTATGTGTTACACTGCTGCGTTTGGCGCTAAGCCGCTACCAAATTGTAGATGCACCGCGTGGCAGACTGCTAATCGCTGAGAAGGAAATCATGCGTTTAGTGATGCGTCAAGCTGGGGTGATACGCCCTAAAGAAGTCGCTGATTATTTCACGCTAGATCCCAAAACAGTACGCATGATGCTAAAGAATCTCTGTGAAAAAGGCTGGCTTACTCTTGTGAAGAGGGGAATCGGCGTCAAAAATGTTGAGTATAACTCCTCACTCCTCCGCATTCCTTCCTCTCCAACCTCCTCAACAATCTCCTTTTTTTAATATTATCTAAGCTACATTCGTACTCCCCATACTCATTAATGCCCTTATAGTTAATTATCAGAGTCTATCCTACTGCAACAATTCAACAAATCCTCAAATTCGCGTTTACTAATTACCGAAACGGCTATACTACCTAATAGTAGCCAAGGGTGGAAAGGTAGACTGAACGAAACAGGAGGATGACCTATGGAATTAAGTATAGTTGTGATGATCGTGCAGCTCTTTTTCGCGCTGGTTATCGGCGTATACTTTTGGAATCTGCTGCGGGGTCAGAAGACAAATAAGACAGCGGTAGAACGAGAGTCGCGCAAGGAACTGGACAAGTTACGGAAAATGCGGATGATTACATTAACTAAACCATTGTCGGAGAAAACACGTCCGGCTTCTATTGGAGATATTGTCGGGCAAAAAGATGGGCTGCGCGCCCTGAAAGCCGCACTTTGCAGCGCTAATCCGCAGCATGTGATTATTTATGGTCCGCCGGGAGTGGGCAAGACTGCGGCAGCGCGTGTTGTCATGGAAGAGGCGAAAAAGAATGTGCTTTCTCCTTTTAAAAGTGACGCCAAATTCACAGAGATTGACGCCACTACCGCTCGTTTTGATGAGCGTGGTATTGCTGACCCGTTGATCGGCTCTGTGCATGATCCTATTTATCAAGGTGCAGGGGCCATGGGTGTGGCGGGTGTGCCACAGCCGAAACCGGGCGCGGTCACTAAGGCGCATGGCGGGATTCTTTTTCTGGATGAGATAGGAGAGCTTCACCCTATTCAGATGAATAAGCTGCTTAAAGTGCTTGAAGACCGGAAGGTCCTGCTAGAGAGCGCTTATTATAATTCGGAGGATAATAATACTCCGGCTTATATTCATGATATTTTTCAAAATGGATTGCCTGCTGATTTCCGGCTAGTTGGCGCTACTACGCGCTCTCCGGATGAGATTTCACCTGCGCTGCGTTCGCGCTGCATGGAGATTTATTTCCGCCCGCTGCTGCCGGATGAGATTGCCGTCATCGCGCGTGACGCGATACAGAAAATTGGGCTTAAACCAAGTCCGGAAGCAGTCACTGTGGTGCAACAGTATGCAACCAACGGCCGGGAAGCAGTTAATATGATTCAACTGGCTGCTGGGTTAGCCTTAACAGAGCAGAGAGATACACTAAATGCTGCTGATGTAGAATGGGTAGCAGGTAGTAGCCAGCTTCCGCTGCGTACGGAACGCAAGATTCCTTCGGCACCGCAGATTGGATTAGTCAATGGTCTTGCCGTGTATGGGCCGGGGATGGGGACTCTGCTCGAAATCGAAGTTTCCGCAGCGCCTGCTGTGAACGGCCAAGGCAGACTGAACGTAACCGGTGTGGTGGATGAAGAAGAGATCGGTGGAGGCTCCCGCACGATTCGGCGAAAAAGTATGGCAAAGGGTTCGGTTGAGAATGTATTGACTGTACTACGTACGATGAATCTGGAGCCCGATCGTTATGATCTACATGTGAATTTCCCAGGGGGTACACCGATTGACGGACCTTCTGCTGGAGTTGCGATGGCAGTAGCAATTGTCTCCGCTATTCGTGGACTTCCCGTGGATAACACGGTAGCGATCACAGGTGAGATAGGCATCCATGGTCGAGTTAAGCCAGTGGGCGGTGTAATTGCCAAAGTAGAAGCTGCTTTTCAAGCTGGTGCCACTACAGTGCTTATTCCAAAAGAAAACTGGCAGTCTCTCTTCGCTGACCTCGCGCCATTACGCGTTATTCCAATGGAAACAGTAGAAGAGGTGTTCCGTCATCTGTTTGGTGCCGATACAGCAGATGTAAGGTTGCCTGCAGTTGCTGGAGAGCTGTTCTCCGCTGCACCTTCACTCCTGAAGGCCGATGCGGCTGGTGAATCTGCAAAGGGTTAAACTAAATTGATCCCTAATTCGAAGAATAAGGTGAGATTTGTCGCTGTAAAATAAAGGAGGCTGCAGGCAATTCTGCTGCTTCCTTTTTAAATGCTACAAGAAACGTTGTCTCTATTTAAGGAAAAGCAAGTCGGTTCTTCTTGAAATCTAAGGACTCTGTTGGTGTTTTGGGGCTGCTTTTGTTAGAATGAATGCATATGAGATTAATTGAGAGCCATGGGAGGTGCGAAAGCGATGATGACAAATAAAACAAAAGGTCGTCGTTTTCCTTTATTGCCGCTAAGAGGGCTTCTTGTGTACCCAAGCATGGTTCTTCACTTGGATGTGGGCCGTGAGAAGTCAGTTCGGGCGTTAGAGAAAGCTATGGTTGAAGATAATTTGATTCTTCTTTGTTCCCAGTCGGAAGTGAATATTGAAGAGCCAGGTCAGGACGATATTTTTCGGGTCGGTACTGTTGCCAATGTGCGGCAAATGCTGAAGCTTCCAAACGGTACGATACGTGTACTGGTTGAAGGTGTAGAACGGGCCGAAATTATTAATTATATCGATAATGATGAGTACTATGAGGTTATGGCGCGTGAGCTGCCGGAAGATGAAGATAGCGATCAAGAATGTGACGCGCTGATGCGTACAGTACTCAATCAGTTCGAACACTATATTACGTTATCCAAAAAAGTGACCCCAGAGACCCTCGCTGCTGTATCCGATATAGAAGAGCCTGGTCGACTTGCGGATGTCATTACGAGTCATTTATCGCTAAAAATTAAGGATAAGCAAGAAATTCTCGAGACAATTGATGTCAGTAAACGGCTGGAGAAGCTTCTTGATATTCTTAATAATGAGCGTGAAGTGCTGGAGCTTGAACGTAAGATCAATCAACGTGTCAAAAAGCAGATGGAAAAGACGCAGAAGGAATATTATTTGCGTGAGCAAATGAAAGCGATCCAGAAAGAACTCGGTGAGAAGGAAGGCCGGGTAGGAGAAGCGGAAGAGCTGCGGACGCTAATGGAAGAGAAAAATGTTCCGGAACGCGTGAAAGAAAAGATGGAGAAAGAAATCGACCGTCTGGAAAAAATGCCAGTCAGCTCTGCGGAAGGCGGCGTTATTCGCAACTATGTAGATTGGCTGCTCAGTCTCCCTTGGAGTGAACAGACAGAGGATGATCTTGACATCAAAAAGGCCGAGCAGGTACTTGATGAGGATCACTACGGTTTGGAAAAACCGAAGGAACGGGTATTGGAATATTTGGCCGTTCAGCAGTTGGTTAAGAAGCTTAAGGGTCCGATTTTATGTCTTGTAGGTCCTCCAGGGGTGGGGAAAACCTCACTGGCTCGTTCCATCGCCCGCTCGCTCAACCGCAAGTTCGTCCGTATCTCGCTAGGCGGTGTACGTGATGAGGCGGAGATTCGAGGTCATCGACGGACTTATGTAGGTGCGATGCCGGGCCGGATTATCCAAGGCATGAAGACGGCGGGTACGATTAATCCGGTTATCCTATTGGATGAAATCGATAAGATGGCTGCGGATTTCCGTGGAGATCCATCTTCAGCGCTGCTTGAGGTGTTGGATCCAGAACAAAACAACACGTTTAGTGATCATTTTGTAGAGCTGCCGTTCGACTTGTCGAACGTAATGTTTGTAACAACAGCCAACGTAGTGCATAATATTCCGCGTCCTTTGCTGGATCGAATGGAAATGTTGTTCATTCCGGGATATACGGAACTGGAGAAACTGCAAATCGGCAGCCGTTATCTATTGCCTAAGCAGAAGAAAAACCACGGTCTTGCAGAAGATCAACTGATTATCGAAGACGATAGTTTATTACGCATTGTCCGCGAATATACCCGTGAATCCGGTGTTCGTAATTTGGAACAGCAGATTGCAGCATTATGCCGCAAAGCTGCGAAACAAATCGTGTCTGAGGAAAAAGAGAAAGTGGTCATTCTTCCTGACGACATCAAGGATTATCTTGGGGCTTCCAAATATCGTTACGGTATGGCCGAGCTTGAAGATCAGATCGGTACGGTCACTGGGCTGGCTTGGACTGAGGTTGGCGGTGATACATTGCTGATCGAAGTTACGGTTGTGCAGGGAACAGGTAAACTAACCCTTACCGGACAGCTTGGCGACGTAATGAAAGAGTCGGCACAGGCCGCATTCAGCTATACTCGTTCGAAGGCGGAGGAGCTGGGCCTCCAGCCCGATTTTTATGAGAAGATTGATATTCATATCCATATTCCGGAAGGTGCAATTCCGAAGGATGGTCCGTCTGCAGGGATTACGATTGCAACCGCATTGATCTCCGCGCTCACGAAACGTTATGTTTCGAAGGATGTGGCGATGACAGGTGAAATCACCTTGCGGGGACGTGTACTGCCAATTGGTGGATTGAAAGAGAAATCCCTTGCGGCTCACCGAGCTGGATATAAAAAGATCCTTCTTCCCAAAGACAATGAACGGGATTTGAAAGATATTCCTGAGAGCGTACGTAATGATGTTGAGTTCGTATCAGTATCTAATATGGATCAGGTCTTGCATCATGCGTTAGTTGAGCATCATAATGAAATTAGCAGTGAGCCACCGAGTAGTGTGCATTAGAAAGGAAGTCCTATGAAAGTTAATATTGCCGAATTTATTATCAGTGCCGTTGGCCCTGATCAGTACCCTGATGATTCCTTGCCAGAGGTTGCTCTGGCAGGGCGTTCCAATGTGGGGAAGTCTTCCCTCATTAACCGAATGATTAACCGTAAGAATCTGGCTCGGACAAGCTCCACGCCTGGTAAGACACAACACATGAACTATTACCGTATCAATGAAGACAGCATGTATTTTGTTGACTTTCCAGGTTACGGGTATGCCAAGGTTTCCAAGACGCAACGCGCGGTATGGGGTAAAATGGTTGAAAAATACCTCTCTGAGCGCGATACGTTGAAGCTTGTTCTGCTTATTGTGGACCTGCGGCATTCACCTACCAGCAATGATAAGATGATGTTCGATTGGTTGAAGCATTACGATCTTCCAATGTGTGTTGTAGCGACCAAAGCGGATAAAATTCCGAAGACGCGCTGGCAAAAGCATATCAAGACCATGAAGCAGGAGCTGGGCGTGCTGCCAGGGGATAATTTTATTCCATTTTCCTCGGAAATTGGTCTCGGCAAAGACGAGCTTTGGGGCTTAATCGATGGGTATATTCGCCCTTCTGAGAATGAATCTCCGGATTCAGAGGATGCTGAAATGATAGCAAATGAATCTCAGCAAGAGGATTCAACCGAAGCGTAAGATAAGAACTCATTTACAATCAAGCAACCATTCCTAGTACGAATGGTTGTATTTTTTTGTTTAAAACTAAAATTTCTATGGAAAAGGACCGATAGATAACATATGATAGATATTCATTGCCACATCTTACCCTTTTTGGATGACGGAGCCTCTGATTGGGAAGCCGCTCTTGCCATGGCGCAAGACGCCCACAGAGAAGGGATTACTTCAGTCATCGCCACGCCACATCACGCCAACGGTCAATATATGAATAACGCCCCCAAGATTAGAGAAGCTGTGGAGCTGATGAACGAAAGACTTCGTCAGGCTGGTAATCCACTGCTTGTTCTTCCAGGTCAAGAGATCCGTATCTACGGTGATCTGCTGAATGATCTGGAGCGGGGGGAATTGCTGAGTCTTGCAGATTCGCGGTATATTTTACTGGAAATGCCTTCATCACGAGTACCACGTAACATGGAAGAAATCTGCCACGAGCTGATCATTCAAGGTTTCGTTCCGGTCATCGCTCATCCGGAACGCAATGCTGAAATAGCTGCTGATCCTTCTAAACTAGAGAGATTGATAGAGCTAGGATCACTAGGGCAGGTAACCGCACAGAGTCTTGCAGGCGTTTTCGGGAATAAGCTTCAGAAGCTGTCACTGGAGCTATGCCGTAGAAATGCAGTACATGTATTGGCCTCTGATGCACATGACAGTGTTCATCGTCCGTTTGGATTAAACGCTGCTTATGTGGTTATGGAGAAAGAACTAGGCCCTGAGCTGCGCGACTATGTTTGCGGCAATGCTCAGCAAATTATGACCAATGGCGAGGTTATTCATGGAAAACACGTACAAACAAGGAGAAACCGACAAAAATTGTTTGGATTTTTTTTCCGAAAGGGCTGACTAATCTACCTAATAGTGGTAGAATGGGTTTTATTGGGTGATTTAATGCTAAACGCAATAGTGTAGCATTTGGGCGAATGGTTCTAGGTCTATGGTAGTACAATATTTTATTACATAAGAAGAGGTGGATATTTAGTGACTTTGAAAAAGAAACTAGTAGTATCAACATTAGCAGCAAGTATGGTAGCAGCATCCGTAGCGGGTCTTCCGCTGGGTAGCCTTGGTGCGGTAGGTACAGCATCTGCGGCTACAGTTAGTAGCAGTACCGCAGTTAAGGAAAAAGTTCTTGCTGTTTACAAACAATTGTCCGCAACAGATGCAGTTTATCTCTACAATTTGAAGACTGAGGTTGCAGCGCTGGATGAGGCGACTTTCGAAAAGATTTTTGCTCCAATTCTGGATAAGCTTGCTTTGGAGCCAGAAGAAAAGACAACATCTCTTAAATTGTTCCAAAGCGTTACTAGTGTAGTCTACGACGTCTATGGCAATGACTTCTCTGGAATCCAAGTTATCCGTAACAATGACAAAAATATTGCTTTGGTGAGCAAAATTGCAACTAAAGCAGGTGTGCCTGGACTTACTGTTGATAGTGTTGCTGAATTCTTGAGCAGCATTGAAACAGAACTTCGTGCACTGGTAGGCAGCAAGTCATCGGCAGATTTGTTGGCAATTCTTACTTCTGAATCTGGTTACGATACTTTGTTGGATGAAGCTATTGCAAAAGTATTGAGCCACACAACAGGAACAGGAGCACTTACAGTAAGCCAAGCGTTGGACAAGCTTGGAGTTACTGCTAATGATGTGAAGCAAACACTGAAAAACCTGAACAATACGATTAAATCCGCGAAACCTGCGGCAAAATCACTTGCTGTTGCTTACGTTAAAGCCTATGGATTTAGCGATGGTAACGGTAATGGTAACAGTGGAAGCGGAAATGGAAGTGGAAGTGTTACAACGCCTGTAGCTCCTGTTCAAACTCCAGGAATCTATGATGTATCCAAACTTGTAAGTATTGTTGATGGTAAAGCAACTGTGAAATTGGTTGATGCTGATGTAATTAAAGAATTTGATAAGCTGGTTGCAGCGAACCCTGGTAAAACTGGTCTTACTTTGACCCTGAATCTGGGAACAGTAAATGCTACTACAGTTGAAGTTCCACTTTCCCAAGCTATTATTGAAGCTGCAAAAGCTAGAGGTATTGCAAATATTGCAATTACTTTCAACGGTGTAACTGTAACGATTCCTGTAAGCCAATTCAGCACAGCGATTTCATTGACAGTAACTACAGCTAAACCAGAAGTTGTAACTTCCGTTACCAAACTGAAATTGGCTTCGGATGTGTATGAATTCACACTTAGTGTGAACGGTGTAGTACAAAGCACATTTAAACAACCAATTACTATCAAACTACCACTTAAGAATACTGATGGTCTTGATAAAGAATTGCTTTCCGTTGGTAAACTTGTATACGGCAACCTGCAATTCCAAGGCGGAGTTCTTGATGGAGAATTCATCGTAGAACCACGTGATACATTCTCTTCTTACGCAGTACTTGAGAATAAAGTATCCTTTAATGATATTGCTACTGTACAAGCATGGGCTGGTAGACAAATTCAAGTCGTAGCTGCTAAAGGCGCGATTGAAGGTGTCGGAGCAGGTAAATTTGCACCGAAGAGCAATGTAACTCGTGCTGAGTTCTCCAAAATGCTGATTCGTGCGCTTAACCTGGAAAACAACTCTGCTGTACAAAGCTTTAGCGATGTAAGTTCAACTGCTTGGTATGCACCATATGTAGCTGTTGCAGCAGAAAAAGGGATTATTACTGGACGCAGTGCGGCTAAATTTGATCCTAATGCAACTATTACACGTGCAGAAATGGCAACAATGATCTCCCGTGCGTTGAAATCTATCAATCCTGATGCAAAAACGGATTCTACTGCAATCAGCAAATTCTCCGATGCTGCTAAGATCAGCGCATCCCTAAGAGATGGCGTAGCGTTTGCAGCAAGCCACAACCTGGTTATCGGAAATGCTGGTAAGTTCAACCCGAACGATACAGCTACCCGCGCTGAAGCAGCAGTAATTATCTACCGTACTATTAACTTCAAGTAAATAAAACTTATAGTAAACAGCCTCCTCTCATGTAGGTGAGAGGAGGCGCTTTTTTTGCAAATAGGGAAGATTTGAACAGGCATCGAAATATTTCAGAAATAGCTTGGGGGTAATTTCACTTGTCATCACAAGAATTGGATCTTCGCGATTATTTTCAGATCGTCAGGAAGAGACTATGGCTGATTTTCAGCATAGTTGTATTGGTGTGTGGTATTGCTGGTGTATATAGTCTGTATATTAAAAACCCAGTATATGAGGCATCTACGAAAATTATCGTTAACCAAACACCGACGCAGTCAGCGGCGGGGCAGCTTGACTTAAACCAGATTAATACCAATATTCAATTAATTAATACGTATAAGGAAATTATTAAGACTCCGGCCATCCTTGATATTGTTACAAAGGATTATCCGCAATTCAATATTACTGCGGAAGAGCTATTGAAAAAGGTTAATGTGAGTTCCGTAAATAATACGCAGGTGATGACACTTGTCGTTCGAGATAATTCTTATCAGCGGGCTGCTGAAATCGTGAATGCCATTTCACTTGTGTTCAAGGAAGAAATTCCAAGTCTATTTAATGTGGAAAATGTATCGATTCTGAATGAAGCTAAAGTGAATCCAACTGTTGAGCCAGGGCCGGTAGAACCGAATGTTTTACTGAACATGGCTATTGCTTTTATCGTTTCTTTAATGATTGGATTAGGGATTGCCTTCCTACTGGAATATATGGATGACACCCTAAAGACAGAAGCTGATATTGAAAAGTATCTTGGATTGCCTACCATAGCTATGATTACAAGATTGGGGCAAGACGAAAGCAAACAAGGTGCCGCACAAACACAGAAACAATCATCCAGAAAGGCGGGGGACCTCGAACATGTCACAGCTTCCAAATAAACAACGCCATCTGATCACCGTTACGAACCCACGCTCTCCTGTCTCTGAAGCGTTTCGCGCATTGCGCACGAATATTGATTTTTCTTCCATAGATCAGACTATTCAAGTGATTATGGTCACTTCATCCGGACCGGAAGAAGGTAAATCTACGGTATCTGCTAACCTGGCGGCAGCATATGCACAAGCAGATAAAAGAGTGTTGTTGATTGACGCCGATTTGCGGAAGCCGACGGCACATAAGACTTTTACACTAAGTAACCGTTTTGGTTTATCCTCCCTACTGTCTCAACAAGCAGTTCTCGAGGACACTGTCCAAGAGTCCGGCGTTAATAATCTTTCAATCATGACCTCAGGACCAATCCCGCCAAATCCGGCGGAAATGATGGCATCTAATCGGATGAGCACTCTTTTACAGGACTTGCGTCAGCGGTATGATGTCATTCTTATTGATACTCCACCATTATTAGCGGTTACGGATGCACAAATTGTGGCCTCGAAGAGTGATGGCGTTATTATGGTTGTCAGCTATGGTAAGGTGAAACGCGATATCGCAGTAAAAGCTAAAGCTAATCTAGATCGTGTAGGTGCAAAAATGCTCGGCGTTGTTCTCAATAATGTAAAACGTAAAGCTAGTGAAGGGTACTATTACTACTACTATGGAAATTGATTTATTCATAATTAAAAATGTTATTTTTGGAGGCACTGAAAATGACAGCGAAATCTAGAGTGGTTCTTTTATTCTTCATTGATCTTGCGATCATTTGGTTCAGTATTGTGACATCTTATATGTTCCGATTCTATGATAACTTTCCCCAAGAGTATGTAATTCAAATGTTGCAATTTGGATTGATTTCAACGGTTTCATTTGGGGGGAGTCTAATTTATTTCGGTTTGTACCGGAGAATGTGGCAATATGCCAGTATTGGCGAGATTATTTCCATTCTTAAAGCTAGCATAGTAGGTGGGGGGATTGCTTACGCTCTGGCTTTCTTTATCCTACCTGCACGTGTACCACTTGGGGTGGAGGTGCAAGCCATGGAGGCGACCCTTGTCCTAGTGGGCGGAGTTCGCTTTTTGTGGAGAGTATTTCGTAATGATCGGATCAATTACAAGGACACGCAGACCCAGACGCTTATTGTCGGGGCAGGGGATTGTGGAATATTGATTGCCAGAGAAATGATGGGACCCTCTTTTGCCCATACCAAGTTAGTAGGCTTTATTGATGACAGCATGAACAAATTTCATATGACAATAATGGGTATTCCAGTGTTGGGTAACCGTTACGCAATTCCTGCTATCGTGAAAGAACGCGGAATCCATGAGATTATAATTGCGATGCCTTCCGTTTCACGTACTGAGATTTCTGAGATCATTAATCTTGCGAAGAAGACAGGAGCTAAACTTAAGATTATTCCAGCACTAAATGATCTGATTGCTGGAAAAATATCTGTAAAGAAGCTGCGGGATGTCAGTGTGGAGGATTTACTGGGGCGTGAACCTGTCGTAGCTGATCTAAACGGTATTCTTAGTTATGTGCATAATAGAACTGTATTAGTTACAGGAGCTGGTGGATCTATCGGCTCGGAGTTATGTCGTCAAATCTCACCTTTCGCACCGGAGAAGTTATTGCTTCTTGGACACGGAGAGAACAGTATCTACACGATCGAAATGGAGCTGCGTAAAAAATTCCCTGATTTAAATATAGTTACGGTGATAGCAGATGTGCAAGACCGTAATCGCATGATGGACGTTTTCCGTAGCCATAGACCGCATGTTGTCTTTCACGCAGCAGCACATAAACACGTTCCCTTAATGGAGCGGAATCCTTCGGAAGCCATTAAAAATAATGTTTTTGGTACAAAAAATGTTGCGGATTGTGCAGATAAATACGGAGCTGAAAGATTTGTAATGATCTCTTCAGACAAAGCGGTTAATCCAACTAGTGTAATGGGTGCGACTAAAAGAATTGCTGAGATGTATGTTCAGAGTTTGGATACAACGAGTGAGACTAAGTTCTCAGCGGTGCGTTTTGGAAATGTACTTGGTAGTAGAGGAAGCGTAATACCAGCATTTAAGAAGCAAATTGAAGCTGGTGGACCGGTCACGGTTACCCATCCTGAGATGGTACGTTACTTTATGACAATACCAGAAGCTGTACAGTTAGTAATCCAATCGGGTTCCTTTGCTAAAGGTGGCGAAGTCTTCATATTAGATATGGGAGAACCTGTAAAGATTCTGACACTGGCAGAGGATTTAATTACTTTGTCTGGATATGAGCCATATGCGGACATTGACATTCAGTTCTCAGGCATTCGGGAAGGTGAGAAGTTATATGAAGAATTGCTCACCGATGAAGAGAATCTAGATTCTACACATCACGGTCGAATCTTTATTGGCAGACCTAATGTGATCAGTCAGAATCAGATGGAACTGGAATTTAAACGTTTGGAACGTGTGCTAGCGGAGGATGCGGAAGTAATACGAGAGGTCATTGATCAGATTGTACCCATGCAACCAGTTGCTCAAGCTGCAATTAGCTAATTAATTCAAATGGGGGATACCCAATGTTCAATAAAAGATGGAAGAAGATATTAATTTGGACACTATCAGTCCTTGTTGTACTGGGTGTAGGTGGATTATTCGCTGCTAATTATGCTGTGGATAAGCTGATGAACTCCATGGCGGAGGGATTAGACTTAGAATCGGAAGATACAGTTACCGATGTTCGAGTTGAAGAGGTAGTGGACTCAACACCGACAGCTACTCCTGTTAGTACTTTTAGTGAACCTGTTGAGACTCCAATGCCTGTGGTAGAGCCTCTAAACGGATCTACCGAAGTTGGGGCAACTAATCCTCCTATAGCTAGCCAAAAAAAGGGGAACAACAAAACTCAAGCAACTCCAACTATAACAATACAACCATCTATCGAACCTTCCAAAGAAGTTTCTAACAGTACTGACGAAGGCTATACAGCTCAGATTTCTGCGGATAAGGCGAAGAAAATTCAAGATAATGTCACTGTGAAAGAGAAGGCAGATGTGGCCTCCATTGTATTAGGACAATTAAGTGTAGCAGATATTAAGAGGCTCAAGGAATTGGCATCTGGCGGGTTGACCCTTGATGAGAAACGGGAAGCGCGAAGTATTATTCTAGATAAAGTATCCGCAGAGCAATACAATGAGCTTTCTCAGATTGCTAAGAAGTACGGAGTTAGTCAAGGGAAAACACGTGACCAAATCATTGCCGAAGAAGAACAATTAAAAGCGGAAGAAAAGGGAAGTGAATAAGCATGTCTAAAGTAACACTACCAGTAGTAGCTTTATCATTAATTGCTTCAATTGGTTTAGCGCCATTAACAGCATCCGCACCTATATCAGTATCGGCAGCTGCGGTGGTGCCAAATGCAACGACTAAGACTGCAACTACTACGATTAAAGTACAAAGTATTAATGTGAATTTGATTTTTGACGGCGTGAGTATTCAGCCACCCGCAGGTCAGTATGTATTCATGTACAACAATACAACGTATATTCCACTGCGGTTTATGTCATATGCCTTGCAGAAAAGTGTAGCTTGGGATGCTAAAAACGTTAAAGTTACCGTAGCAGAGCCTAGCAGTTCAGAACTAGTTGTGATTAAAGAATACCTAATGAATGCAACGAACGGGAATAGTACTTCAGTAGCATCGAAGAATATTGTCCTCAATCAAGTTAAGGCAAGTTATGTATTTAACGGTTCAACCAAGGCTTTGCCTGCAGGTCAATCCAGCTTCATCCTGAATGGGTCCTTATATGTGCCCCTTCGTTTTTTATCGGAATCTGTAGGTCATAACATTAGCTGGGATCAGAAGACGAAGACCATTACTGCTGCTTCCAAGGCTTATCAAGAGCAATCCAATAATGGTTCAACAGGTAACAATGGTAAGGATCTATCTCCAGTAGCAACACCAGCACCAACGGATACAACTGACGCAGCGGGAGGGGGTTCTGCGGAAACTGGAAAGGTTTCATATGAAACTATCACCAGTGATACAGAAGCTAAGCTTACTGCACTTAAAAATCAAAGCCAATCGACATTAATGAATATTGCGTTTGAGTATATAGGAGCAACAGATGAAGCTAGTAAGAAAAGTATTAAAGCTAAAGGGGTACAACAACTAGCCTCATTTACTGCTAGCTTTAATAGTATAGTCACTGATGCTGAACAAAAACTGAACAGTAATGGCTACAGTACAGAAATTATTGGTAAATATAAAAGTGAATTTGAATCGCAGTTGCAGTTAGGGAAAGATCTGGCCGCGGGAATGGCGGATTAATTAGCTGTTAAGTGCTATTGAATTAGAGACGATATCGAAAGTAATAATATCAATAGGATCAGGTGAATTTATGAGACCTTATGTTTTTTTAAAACAAATTTTTGATTTTCTTATGGCGTTAATTGGAATCTTAGTGTTATGGCCTGTTTTTTTGATCATTGCGATTGTTATAAAAATAAATTCCAAAGGGCCTGTCTTATTCAAGCAAAAAAGATTGGGTAAGAATAAAAAAGAATTTTATATTCTTAAATTTAGAACTATGAGAATTGATACCCCAAAAGATACACCAACTCATCTGTTGGAAGATCCCGATTTCTTTATAACTAGTGTAGGTCGATTTCTTAGGAAAACAAGTTTGGATGAATTACCACAAATTATCAATATTTTAAAAGGTGAGATGAGCATTGTTGGTCCACGTCCTGCGTTATGGAATCAAGATGATCTCATTGCAGAGCGGGATAAATATGGTGCTAATGACATTAAGCCTGGATTAACAGGTTGGGCGCAGATTAATGGCAGGGATGAATTGGCAATCGTTATAAAAGCTCGATTGGATGGAGAATACATTCAAAAAATGGGAATCTTTATAGATTTGAAATGTTTTTTCGTAACAGTACTAAGTGTATTGAAAAGTGAGGGAGTCGTCGAGGGGGGAACAGGGACTTTAGGGAGTAGAGACATATAACGAGGTCTAAGGCCTCATATATTACTACTCCTATGAAGATACTATAGGATGAGAGGTTAGATCAATGTTATTAGTTACAGGGATTACAGGCCATTCAGGAAGATATTTTTTGCAGGAACTGATTAACAATAACTACGAAGAGACTGTCCGTTGTGTTATTCGAGAAAACTCTGATACAAGCTTATTAGATAGCAGCGGATTAAGAATAGAGAAAGTTACTGGCGATATAACAGATAAAGAATTCCTGAGTTCTTGTATGAGAGATGTGGATACAGTAATGCATATTGCTGGTATTCAAAGATCCATGGTTCTTATGGAGGCCGCAGTAAACAATGGCGTACAAAGAGCCATATTAGTGCATACTACCGGAATCTATTCAAAGTTCAAGACGGCCTCGGAAGAATACAAAAATATCGAAACCGCAATTGAAAAGATCGTAAACAAGAGTGGGAAAATTAATATTACTATATTAAGGCCTACTATGATCTATGGGAATTTATGTGATCTTAACATTAGCAAATTTATAAATATGGTCAATAAACTGAGGATTTTTCCTGTAATTGATAGGGGGTACAGCTTAATTCAGCCAGTTAATGCAAGAGATCTTGGTAAGGCTTACTATCAAGTGTTGAGTATGCCTGTTGAACTTGCGAAAAAAGAATACATATTATCAGGTGAAAATCCAATTGGAATGATTGATACCTTAAAACTAATTAGCGGTAATTTGAACAAAAAAACAGTGTTTATTAGTGTCCCTCTATCCTTTGGTGTATTTTTAGCGAAGTCACTGAAAATAGTTACAATAGGCAAAGTTGATTACATAGAAAGAGTTCAAAGAATGGGAGAGAACCGAAGCTTTTCACATGAGGATGCGACTAAAGATTTTGGTTATAACCCAATGCCCTTTAGTGAGGGGATTAGAATAGAAGTTGAACAATATAAACGTAGATAATACTGAAGGGAAGTCATTAAAACATGGAAAAAATACTTGTTACAGGTGGCTCGGGTTTTATAGGGAGTAAAATCATCGACAGGCTTAATAAGGAGTATGATATTGTAGTTCTAGATAACTTTTCACCACAAATTCATGGTGATAACTACGAAGAATCGTTTTTATATCAAAATATTAAAGATAAATGCAAGGTAATTAAAGGCGATGTTCGTAACTATGAAGATGTACTTTTAGCATTGGAAGACGTTGATTATATAATACATCTTGCGGCAGAAACCGGTACTGGGCAGTCTATGTATGAAATAAATAGATATACTGAAGTTAATATCAATGGAACTTCCAATCTACTTGAAGCTATCTTGAAAAATAAATTCCCAATTAAAAAAATTATTCTATCCTCATCGCGTTCAGTTTATGGTGAAGGTATGTACATCTGCAAAGAACATGGAAACGTAGTGCCTAATTCGAGAAATATAGATGATATGAGGAATAACGACTTTGAAGTTAAATGTCCTGTTTGTGGTGGTAAAGTCGAACTTTGCAATACTACTGAGGAATGTTCCTTATCGCCAATTTCTTATTACGCATACACTAAACTTGCACAAGAAAAAATGCTTGAAGTTATGTGCCCGACCATGAATATTCCATTCACAATTTTTAGATATCAAAATGTATATGGAGCAGGACAATCTCTTAGTAACCCTTATACAGGGATTCTTTCAATTTTTTCGAAGCTATTATTACAAAACCAGAATCTTAACATCTTTGAAGATGGTAATGAAAGTAGAGATTTCATACATGTCAGTGATGTGGCTGCTATAACATGTAATGCACTTGAGAACAAGTCAACTAATAATCAATATATTAATGTAGGTAGCGGTGAGAATATTTCTGTAATACAAGTTGCTGAAACATTAAAGCGATTGTATGAATCTAATTCAGAGATAAAGGTTTCTGGTGACTTCCGAATTGGTGATATTAGACACAATATTGCTGATATTAGCAGGGCACAACAACTATCTGATTTTAAACCTTCTTATACATTTGAAGAGGGTATGGAAGAATTCACTACCTGGGTTAAAGGACAAGATGAAGAAAATAAGCTTGAGAAATCCAATGACAGGTTTGAACTTTCACTAGAGGAAATGAAGGTAACAGGAATGTTAGTTCAGGTTGAGGGTTAGGTAAAGATGAGAAATAAGAATGTTTTATATATTGGAACTCCATTTTTTGGATACTACAAACAGATCATAGCGGAGTTCGAGGAACAAGGATACTCTGTTGATCATTATAATGATAGGCCCAGTGAAAGTGCGTTAACGAAAGGATTAATCAAAATCAAAAGAAGTTTGATGAATTCTCTAATTCAGAAGTACTTTAATAAAATCATGGTTGAGACTCAAAACAAAAATTACGATATAGTATTTATTGTTAACTGTAAGGTGTTTACACCGTTGATGATTCAGAAATTAAAAGACAGTCAAAAAAGTGCAAGATTTGTTTTGTACATGTGGGATTCATTAACTCTTTACCCTAATAGCAAAGACCTGATCCCTCTTTTTGATCGAGCCTATTCTTTTGATTCTGATGATTGTGACCAACTGGAAGCATTAAATTTTTTGGCGCTCTTCTACTGTAAGACTTATGAGAATGTAGGCAAGGAAGTCCTCAGTGAAAGGCAATACGACATCGTAAGTGTATGTACGGCTCATCCAAATCGCTACAGCATATTTAAGGAATTATTTCCGCGATTAGATTCAAAGGGTGTCCGTATTTTTTCGTATATGTATTTGAACAAGTTGCAATATTTCTATAATAAAGCTTTTTTACCAGCATTTAAAGGTGCTAAAAGTAGTGAATTTAAATTCGTACCATTGTCAGAAAAGGAAAATATTGAAGTTCTTAAAAAATCAAACACAGTGTTCGATATACAACATAGTAAACAGAGTGGCTTAACAATGAGAACAATCGAGACACTTGGTGCAAAAAGAAAACTGATTACCACTAACACCAATGTTAAGAAGTATGACTTTTATAACGAAAAAAATATTCTTGTATTGGAAGAGTATGATTTGAACGTTATTGAATCATTTCTGAAGCATGAGTATGAACCAATTGATGAAAAAATATATCAAAAATACAGTTTACACAGTTGGATAGAAACCATTATTTCAGATGAGATGATAATAGATATTTAAAATAAAGTGAAAAGGTGTTATTAAAGGAGTTGGTGGAATTGAACCCTTCTAAATATCTCTGGGCAGTAAGAGCTATAGTTTACAAGATGCGATTTGGTGGATTCGGTAATCTTTCATATATAGGGAAACCAATAAGTCTAGAAAATGTAAAGAGAGTTGAAATTAGAAGGAAAGTTCGCATATACCCAGGAGCACGCATTGAGACTCACGGAGATGGAAGGATTCTAATCGAGAATAATGTTTCGATTGGACAAAATTTTCATATTACATCATGTGGTTCATCATTGGTTATTGGTAAAGATACAACGATTTTAGGAAATGTATTTGTAACAAATATTGATCATGATTATAGGGAAATAGGAGTGCATATTTTAAAGCAAGAGTACCTAACAAAAGAAACAAGGATTGGTCAGAACTGTTTTATTGGATTTGGTGCTGCAATACAGGCAGGAACTATTCTTGGAAATCAATGTATTGTTGGAGCTAATTCCGTCGTACGTGGTGAATTTCCTGATTACAGTGTTATCGTTGGAGCCCCTGCGAAAGTCGTGAAAAGATACAACTTTGAAACGGGTGAATGGCAGAAAGTTTGAAAATAAAGTAAGTCAATTATAAAATCGAAATACAAAGGTGAAGTTCATGAAGATATCGGTTGTAATCCCAATGTATAATAGTGAAGCTACTATTATAAATACGCTTAATTCCATAAAAAATCAAACGGCACTTGAATATATAATAGAAATTTTAGTTATTAATGATGGATCAACCGATACCTCTGTAGATAAAGTTGTGAATTATACTGAAGCCAACAAACAGCTACCTATTGTTTTAATTAATAAAAAAAATGGTGGTGTTTCATCGGCACGAAATACAGGATTGAAGTTGGCAAAAGGTAACTGGATAGCCCTTCTTGATGCTGATGATGAATGGTTACCTACTAAAACAGAAAAACAAATTGAGACAATAAAAAAACACCCGAACATAGACTTCTTAGGCGGAGATATAGATGATATGGGATTGAAAATATTATGGAGACATATTGAAGGTCTCTATGAAGCTAATGTTAAGGATCTTTGCCTAAAAATGTTTCCGCAGACTTCGGTTGCTATATTTAAAAAAAGTATCTTTGACCAGATTGGTGGATATGACGAAGCTCAAAGGTATGCTGAAGATGGAAACTATTTCTTGAAAATATGCTCTCACTTCAATTATTATCATTTACCAGGAAGAATGGTTATTTACGGTGGTGGTAAACCAGCCTTTGGCTTTAGTGGATTATCTGGGAATCTAAAAGGAATGTACGAGGGCACTATTAAAAATATAAAAGAATTACGACAAGATTCAATGATTAGTGGGAAGTTTTTTGTCTTCCTAAGGTTCTTCTATTGGGCAAAATACATAAGAAGAATACTGCTAACTAAATTACATAAACGAAACTCTTGAATATGTAATATTACAGGAGACAAAAAAGTGAAGAAAATATTGATTTTCATTAACAGTATGAAGCCTGCCGGTGGGATTGAAAGAGTCGTTGCTAATTTAGCGAATAGTTGGAGCGAAAAATATGAAATTACATTATTAGTAAAAGATCACGGGGAATCATTCTTTACGCTTAACGACAACATAAAAATAGATAGAATAAATGTTCCTTTAAATCTTAATATGAATAATCGTATACAAAGGATTTACAGCCTATTTAGGAATTTGGTCAGTACTAAGAAAAAATTGACAAAATACTCCCGAAAAACTAATTTTGACTATATTTACGTTACTTCTCCATTTAATGCATTAGAAATTGTTTTACTGGGAAAGGAATTTCAACGTAAATTAATTATTAGTGAACACGGATCAAGGTATGCATACAACAGATTCTATAAATTCCTAAAAAAAATAATTTATCCTAAATCATATAAAATTTCTGTTCCAACAACAATAGATACAAAATTATATATAGAAGATGGTTATGATGCAATATATATACCACATATTTCTACATTTGAAGTAGGACAACAAAATCAATTAGATACAAAAGTAGTGATTAACATTGGAAGATTAACATCGGATAAGCAGCAATTAGTTTTGCTGAAAATATGGAATGAAATAGAGAAAAAGAATACTCTAAACGGATGGAAACTAAAAATCGTAGGAAAAGGTGAAGAAGAGAGCAAGTTAATGGAGTATATATCTACAAATAATCTGGAGAGTAGTGTGGAAATTATTGCTCCCCAAGCGGATGTAGAGAAAATATATCAACAAGCTTCGTTATTTGCTTTTACTTCGAAGTTCGAAGGGTTTGGCATGGTTTTACTAGAAGCAATGTCTTTTGGTATACCATGTATATCCTTTGATTGTCCAAGTGGTCCAAGGGATATCATCGTGGATGGAATGAATGGAAAATTGATCCCATCGTATGACTTGAAAGCCTATGAACATGAATTATATTTATTGTTAAATAATGATATTAATTCTATAAAGGATTTAGGTGATAGCGCTTTTTCTACAGCGGTTTCTTGGGATAATAAAAAAATATTAGAGATGTGGGATAATCTATTTTTGTGATTAATGACCTAAAGTTCTATAAATATAAGTGTTTTTTATTTATAGAATTTAACTGGAGGTAACTATGGAAGGTAGTACACTATTATCAATTGTGATCCCTACGCGAAACAGACAATATTATGCGTTTAAATGTGTTGAACAGATTCTCCAAATTAAAGATTCTAGACTACAAGTTATCATACAAGATAATAGTGATGATGTGGGTTTAGAGGAGCAATTACATCGATTAAATGATAATGCTCGGATTAAGTATAATTATTGTAAAGGAGACTTATCCTTTGTTGATAATTTTAGTATTGCTGTAGACCTGGCTGATGGTGAGTATTGCTGTATAGTTGGCGACGATGACGGTATAACACCTTATATTTTGGATGTGGTGAGTTGGGCAAAAACTAATGATGTAGATGCGATTAAACCAGAGATTCTGTTTGAGTATTTCTGGCCTAATTCAATTAATATTAAAGGTAAAGCCGATAATGGTGTTATCCGATTACTAAAAGCACCTGTTAAAGCGCGAAAATATAATGCCTACAACGAGGTTTTGGAGTTGCTCAAAAATGGGGGACAGCATTATACAACACTTAACATGGTGAAACTCTATCATGGGATCGTTAGGAAATCATGCATAGAGAATATTAAGAGCTTGACTGGTAAATATTTCGGAGGATTGTCTCCGGATATATATATGGCGGTAGCTTTATCTGTAACAGCGAAAACAGTAATTCAGCTCAACTATCCCTTAACTATTGCGGGCGTCTGTGGGAATAGCGGTTCAGCAGATTCTTCAAAAGGTCGTCATGTTGGAAATATAGAAGATGCCCCCCACTTTCGTGGACACGTTCAATACGAGTGGTCAGAACTTGTTCCTAAATTTTATAGTGTAGAAACAATATGGGCTGATTCGGCACTTGCAGCGCTCAAAGATTTAAAAAGAGAAGATTTGATTGAAAAATTTAGATTGTCTTCACTTTCAACAACTTGTATAAGAAAACATCCTGATTTCGATGAGGTTGTTAAGAAACATTATAACACTTATTTGGATAGTAAGACTTTGACTGAGAGGTTACAGTTTAGAACTGGGTATATTGTGTACCCTATTCAAGAATTCTCAAAAAGAGTGAAAAAAAGATTAAAGCGTAAAAGTAGTGACCTATTATTTATCGAAAATATTAATGATATCATATCGGCAAATGAAGAGTTTCAGAAATATAACATTTCAAATAATATAACTCTTGAATTGGTTATTGGGGCACTTCAAAAGGCTCTAAAATCAAAATTAATTTAGAAGAGTCTGAGGAGAGAGTATTAATATGTTCAAAGATAAGACGTTACTGATTACCGGTGGGACTGGATCATTTGGAAAAGTGGTACTAGATCGATTTCTTAATACTGATATTCGGGAGATCAGAATTTTTTCGCGTGATGAGAAGAAACAAGATGATATGCGTCATTATTATCAAAATGACAAAATCAAATTTTATATAGGTGACGTTCGTGATATAGCAAGTGTGAAAAATGCTATGCACAATGTAGATTACATCTTCCACGCTGCAGCATTAAAACAGGTACCAAGTTGTGAATTTTTCCCGATTGAAGCAGTTAAGACCAATGTTATAGGAACTGAAAATGTACTTACTGCTGCCATTGAGTATGGGGTGAAAAAGTGCATCTGTCTTTCGACAGATAAGGCTGCCTATCCTATTAATGCAATGGGAATATCCAAAGCAATGATGGAAAAAATTGTGATAGCGAAATCCCGTACAGTTGATCCTAGTAAAACTACTATTTGTGTTACCCGTTATGGAAATGTTATGGCATCGAGAGGATCAGTTATTCCTTTGTTTGTACAACAGATAAAGTCTGGACAACCTTTAACTGTTACAGATCCTAACATGACACGGTTTCTAATGAGTCTTGAAGAAGCGGTAGAACTCGTTGTATTCGCATTCCAGCATGCTGAAAGCGGAGATACTGTTATACAAAAGTCACCTTCCAGTACAGTAGGTGATTTAGCTGAAGCTGTTAGACAACTTTTTAACCCTACACAGGAAATTAGAATTATTGGTACACGTCATGGTGAGAAGGTATATGAGACGTTGTTGACAAAAGAGGAGCTATTTAAGGCGAATGATCGGGGAGATTATTTCAGAGTACCTGCGGATAACAGAGATCTGAATTACGATAAGTATCTGAATAGTGGAGATGAGAGTCTTTCGTCCTCAGCCGAGTACAACTCTCACAACACCAATAGATTGAGCGTTGAGGCCATAAAGGATAAATTACTTTCACTAAGCTATATACAGGAGGAGTTGGCAAAATGGAACGAGGGCAAAAAAAATTCCTAATCTTGGGCTCAACTGGAATGGCAGGACATACTATTAGTCTATATTTACAAGAACGTGGATATGACGTTACGACCTTTTCTAGGTATGCATTTCCATACTGTAAAAATATCACTGGTGATGCGATGGACAAACGGTTCATCGTGTCGATGCTGAAAGAAGGGGATTATGATGTGGTAATTAACTGCATCGGACTTCTCAACCAAGAGTGTGATAGAGAACCATCCAGGGCTGTGTTTTTAAATAGCTACCTACCACACTTTATCGCTGATATACTAAAAGGTACAAACACAAAACTGATTCATATGAGCACGGATTGTGTTTTCTCAGGTAAAACAGGAAATTATAGTGAGAGTAGTTTTCGAGACGGTGAGACTTTCTATGATAGGACAAAAGCTCTTGGAGAAGTCGAAGATGATAGAAACTTAACATTCCGTAACTCAATCATTGGCCCTGATATCAACGAAGAAGGTATTGGTTTACTTAATTGGTTCTTAAAACAAGATGGCACTATAAATGGATATACTAAAGCTATTTGGACAGGTGTTACCACTCTAACATTGGCAAAGGCAATGGAAAGAGCGGTGGTAGAAGGAATATCTGGAATTTATAATCTTGTGAACAATGAGGTCATTAATAAGTTTGATTTGCTTGGTTTATTTAATAAACATTTGAGAAGTGGGGGGATTTCTATTCAACCAAAAGAAAATGTGAATTTAAATAAGTCGCTTTTTAATAATAGAAAGGACTTTTCATTTGAAATTCCTAGTTATGAACAGATGATAGTAGAAATGAAGGAATGGATTTACGCACATAAAGAATTGTATCCTCATTACTTTCAATGAAGATTCTTAAACAGTAGGAGACATGGATGAACAAAATAAGAGTCTTTTTTAAACGGAAATTAACTAATGAAAAGGATATACTGATTTTTAAAAATATGCTCGCTTCTTTTTTAATTAAGGGAGGAGCCTTAGTCGTTTCCCTTGTTACTATGCCTGCATATATTCGTTACTTTGAGAATCAAGAGGTATTAGGAATCTGGTTTACCGTATTATCCGTTATGACTTGGATTCTTGCCTTTGACTTAGGAATCGGAAATGGGTTAAGAAATAAGTTAGTTGAAGCAATAACCAAAAATGATAAAGTCGCGATGAAAAATTATATATCGTCTGCTTACATTATTATTGGGGGAACAGTCGCAATAACAATATTTATAGGGTATATACTTGCACCTTCTATAAATTGGAACAATATATTTAATGTGTCTGAAAGTGTGATCTCTAAGGAAACCATGCTCTTTGCGGTTAGAAGTGTGTTTATTGGAGTAATGCTCCAGTTTTTGTTTAAATTGATTACATCAATTTTATATGCGCTGCAAAAGGCAGCACTACCTAATTTTCTGGCCTTAATCACTAGTATTAGTCAACTTATCATAGTGTTAGTAGCACCAACATTTGATTCAGCCACCAATTTAAAAATGCTCTCTCTTATTTATGTTTTATGTGTGAATGTACCATTAATTGTGGCCACAATCATTGTGTTTAGAACAAGTCTCAAAAATTGTGAACCGAGTATTTCAAGTTTCAGCAAACAGATGGCTTTTGACATAATGAAATTGGGTGGAGTGTTTTTTTGGGTACAAATTATGTTTATGGTATTAACAAATACGAATGAATTTTTTATTTCGAAACTATTTGGACCCGCTTATGTTGTTGATTATCAGATATACAACAGACTCTTTACATTAGTTGGGCAGCTATTTGCTCTTGCATTAACACCAATGTGGTCTGCAATTACGAAGGCATATAATGAGAAAGACTTCACTTGGCTGAGAAAAACGTACAAATTACTTAATTACACTGTACTAATCGCTGTGGCATGTGAAATTCTGCTAATTCCAATACTACAGATATTAGTTAATATTTGGTTAGGGGAAAATACGGTTACGATAAACTATACATATGCGATGGTGTTTGCTGTGTACGGTAGCATTATAATTTATCAAAGTGTGCTTTCAACCCTTGTATGTGGCATGGGTAAAATGAAGTTACAAACCATATGTTATACTATTGCCGTGATAATAAAGTTCCTTATTATATTGATAGGTATTAAGGTGTTTGATAATTGGCTAATTGTAATTGTAGCCAATATCATTGTTTTTTTACCTTACTGTGTTCTGCAACCGATATGGCTAAAAAAAGAGTTTAGAAAAAGCTAGTTCCAGACACAAATATTAATGTTTAAATTGAAAACAAACTCAAATGAGGCGGTTGGAGTTTTCACTGGAGGCACCAATGATTAGGAAAAAAATTAATTATTTGTTTGTATTTATGGTAATTTATGTTCTTGTGTTTTCTTTTATTGGAGAAATTGTAGGTCAAGGTGGAGATGAACTTATAGTCATACCCTATTTGCAAAGCAGCTATAAAACCTATATAATACTAGTTTTTTTATGTGTAGGGGTGTTCCTAACCTTTCTGAGAAATACAAAATATGTTTTTGATACCATTGATGTAGCATTAATATTTCGAGCGATTTTCTTGGTATTTCCATTTTTTTATATTCAAAATACAAGTAACTATTGGGGATACTATGCCACTAATATAATAGTTCTACTTGTTTATGAGCTGGCGAAAAGAAATTGGAAGGACTTCAATAAAGTATTTAAAGTTTTAACTCTTTTTGGATTCATCTTGAGTATTCAAGTTATCGCGACCTATCTGATAGGAAACTTGGATTATTTGGGTGATTATTATAAGTATTTTATGGCTATTCCTATTGGCAAAACCAATTATATTGGTTGTTTCATATTACCTGCTTATATATTCGCAGACATGGATGAGACAATCAATAAAAAGAAAAAGTTTATAATTCTGCTGATTTTAGTTATTGGAATGTTATTATTAAAATCACGTGGAACGATTTTGATGTTATTAGCATATTACTGCTTTAAATTATTTCCTCAAATGAAAAAAAAAGGAATTAAATTAAAATCTATGCTGGCTCTGCTTGTTGTTGGAATAATAGTTTTTCTTTTTCTAAGCTTGTATTCAGGTCAAATTGGACAATATGCAAGTACTTTTATTTTTGGAACAAAAAATGGCACCTACTACGATACTCAACTTGGCTTATTAGATCGTTTGACCAGCCAAAGATTTTTAGTTAATGATGAAATAAATGAATTAGCAATGAGATATCCTTTTTTTGGTAATGGTCCTGTTTATGAGATTGGTATATATAGGGCACATAATTTCATCACAGACGCTTTTTATCAATCAGGAATTGTCGGAACCATTTTGTATCTCTATGCTTTGTGGGTTTGGTTTAAGAAAATGTATAAATTTAAATCTAATCAAGTAATGAAAAGATTCTATATTCCTGTTTTGGTGATTCTTATACAGGGCTTGATAGAAACCAGCGTATTCTTAATACCTACTGATGTTATTCTGTGGTGCTTAATTGGAGCATCAATTTCCTATGCTAAGTTCTTAGAATATAACGGACTTGAAAATATAAGTTAGAAGATTAGGAATTTAATTGAAGTAATATGAGGATTGTTAAATCATTTTATAGGAGATGTTGAATTAATGAAAGGTATTATCCTAGCAGGCGGCAGCGGTACGCGCCTATATCCATTAACAATGGTGACAAGTAAGCAGCTTTTACCTATTTACGACAAACCAATGATTTACTATCCGCTATCCACATTAATGTTAGCGGGCATTAAAGAAATTCTTATTATTTCAACTCCAGAGGACACGCCTAGATTTGAAAGCTTATTAGGTGACGGTTCTCAATTTGGTATCTCATTACAATACAAAGTGCAACCAAGTCCTGATGGTTTAGCTCAGGCTTTTATTTTGGGTGAATCTTTTATAGGTGATGATTCTGTTGCCATGATCCTTGGAGATAATATCTACTATGGCAATGGAATGCGGAAGATGTTGCAACGTGCTTCTACTAAACAACAAGGAGCAACGGTGTTCGGATATCATGTGCAAGATCCAGAGCGATTCGGTGTTGTCGAATTTAATGAAGAGGGCAAAGTGTTGAGCGTGGAGGAAAAACCAACTCAGCCAAAATCTAACTATGCAATTACTGGTTTATATTTTTATGATAACAGAGTTATTGAGATTGCTAAGAATGTTGAGGTCTCTTCAAGGGGGGAATTGGAGATTACCTCCATTAATGAAGCTTACTTAAACCTTGGTGAGCTCGATGTGGAACTTCTAGGGCGGGGATTCACGTGGTTAGATACAGGAACTCATCAAAGTCTTGTCGACGCAACTAACTTTGTACGGACTATTGAAGATCATCAGGGTATCAAGATCGCCGCTCCTGAGGAAATTGCATATATTAATGGATGGATTGACAAAAAACATTTGTGGAATTGTGGGGAGAAGTTGAGTAAGACGGGGTATGGTCAGTATTTGATGAAAGTAGCTACAGGTAAAATACAATATTAATAACTGAAAGTGTGGTAACCATGAAAATTAAAGAAACCTTACTGCAAGGTGTATTAGTCGTAGAACCAGCTGTTTTTGGGGACCACCGAGGTTGGTTTATGGAGACGTATAGCGGAGCTAAGTTTAAAGAGCATGGAATTGACATGGATTTTGTACAAGATAACCAATCCTACTCTGCAACTAAAGGAACATTACGTGGTTTGCATTATCAATTGCATCCCAAAGCACAGACGAAGCTGGTTCGGTGTACACGCGGTGCTATTTTTGATGTAGCCGTAGATATCAGAAAAGGCAGTCCTACCTATAGTAAATGGTTCGGCATTGAACTAAGTGCTGAGAATAAGAAGCAACTGCTGATCCCAAAAGGATTCGCTCATGGATTCATGACACTAACAGAAGACGTAGAGGTTCAGTATAAGTGCGATGAGCTTTATGCCCCGGAATGTGATGGGGGTATTTTGTGGAATGATCCTTCTATTGGTATCGAATGGCCTATTCATGTTACACCAGTGCTGTCTGCCAAAGATGAGAAGGCGCCTTTATTAAAAGAGGCAAATTTGAATTTTTTTTATGAAAACTAATATTAAAGATAATAGATCGGGAGTGTGCGTTCATTGAGTAAGCAAAAGATGCTGGTTACGGGTGGTGCCGGATTTATTGGAGGCAACTTCGTACAGTATATGGTAGATAAATATCCGCATTATGATATTGTGAATTTAGATTTGCTAACTTATGCGGGTGATCTAACGAAACATAAGGATATTGAGTCTAAATCGAATTATCGGTTTGTTAAAGCTGATATTGCTGACCGGGAGGCAATATTGTCTCTTTTTGAGTTGGAAAAATTCGATTATGTTGTTCATTTCGCTGCGGAGAGTCATGTGGATCGCTCAATTACTGATCCTGCGATATTTGTTCGTACGAATGTTATGGGTACACAGGTACTACTGGATGCAGCTAAAAAATTCGGCATTACTAAATTCCTCCATGTCTCTACGGATGAAGTGTATGGCGAACTTGATTTTGATCCTACTGTATTTTTTACCGAAGAAACACCTTTGCAGCCTAACAGTCCTTATAGTGCTAGTAAAACAGCGTCTGATTTGCTAGTCCGTGCTTATTATGAGACCTTTGGGTTACCAATGAACATAACACGCTGCTCGAACAATTACGGCCCCTATCATTTTCCTGAAAAACTGATTCCACTAACCATCTCAAGAGTATTAAACGAAGAGAAGGTTCCTGTATACGGGGATGGAAAAAATATTCGCGACTGGCTCCATGTCTGGGATCACTGCGCGGCCATTGACCTTGTCGTGCACCAAGGAGTAAGCGGTGAAGTTTATAATGTAGGTGGTCATAATGAGAGAACTAATCTTGAAGTAGTTAAGACGATTATCAGTACCTTGGGGAAATCTGATGATTTGATTGAATTCGTAACAGATAGATTAGGACATGATAAACGTTACGCCATTGATCCAACGAAACTTGAGAATTTAGGTTGGAAGCCAACTTATACTTTTGAGACAGGTATTGCGCAGACGATCCAATGGTATATTGATAATGCTGAATGGTGGCAACAAATCCTTAGTAACGAATCGCATAAGTGATTTATGCACGACTTAACGGTTAAGAAAAGAAAAGGTAATTTAATTAATAAAAGATGGGTCCTTTTCGTATGCTTACTATTGTTAATTACTAGTTTTTTCATTGCAGGCCGCTTCCTAGCTCTAACTGAATCTCCCAAGCAAGCCGATGTCATCATCGTCCTAAGCGGAGACCAAGGGCGTGTGGAAAAGGCAGCAGAGTTATATAAAGCAGGTTATGCTCCTTATATAATTCTTTCCAATGCCAAAGAGTCAACGAGTAAATCGGGTGACATGGTCCAAACCGCTCTAGCCTTAGGCATACCCCAGGATGTTATTTATACCGAGAACGCGGCGGATAGCACTTATCAGAATGCCGAGTACACCCTTCCTATTATGAAGGAGTACGGTTTTAAATCTGCGATGGTTGTTTCCTCTGACTTTCACATGCGGAGAGTAAAATTTCTTTTTGGTCGTGTATATAAAAAATCGGAGATTGAGCTGACGTATCTGGGTTCTGCATCAGGATATAACGCTAAACGCTGGTGGAGTGACCGAAGGAGTAGAGAAACAACGTTCAACGAGTATGTGAAAATGATCGGCAACACCTTTGGTTACAATGGTCCGGAGGCAAAAAGTACTCTTGATCAGATTAAGAACTGGTTTCGCTAATATTTTCGTCCAACTTCCGAGGTGATCTCATGAGTCAAGACCATTTAGTTTGTAAATCATCTGGGAATACTACATTCGTTAAAGGAGAAATGAGCAACCGATAGGCTAACGTCATGCTTATTGGAAAACCTTCTGTTTTGGCTGAGAAGTTTTAAGTCACTGAGCAGTGGCTTATTTTTTTGGAGAACGGACTTTTTGACAATTTTAAGAACTAGTAGGCGATAATATTTCATTCTCACTTCCATAACCTTATAAATTAGCTAAAAATAACTCATCCTAACCGTAGCGAACCTACGGTTTTTTATTTATAATAATTATTATCTGGATTTCATAAAGCGTTCAAAAAATCTGTAAAAAGTCTTATTTTCGTGTGATATACTTAACACAGTGTTTTGAGATGTTGTGAAAGTGAACGGTATGTAAGGTATTAATTTATATAATTGGATTTCAGCAACTTATAGAGACTAGGATGGTGAACTATCGATGCACATCGTCGTCGTTGGCCTGAATTATCGTACGGCTCCCGTGGAGGTACGGGAACAGTTTGCTTTTGCGGAAAGTGATCTTCCGGCAGCGCTCCATCAACTGATGAAGACGAAGGGTGTGCTAGAAGGGGTCTTAGTAGCTACCTGCAACCGTACGGAAATTTATGTGGTGATGGACCGCCTTCATATGGCTGGTTATTTCATCCGCGGCTTTATGGAGCAATGGTTTGGTGTGAAAAGCGAGCAATTTGCTCAGCATATGTATATTTATGAAGACGAGCAGGCGATTGCGCATTTGTTCCGTGTGACCTGCGGTCTGGATTCCATGGTGATTGGGGAGACGCAGATCCTGGGACAGGTGCGGAGTTCTTTTCTCACAGCTCAGGCTGAGGGTGTAACTGGAACTTGGTTCAATCGGTTGTTCAAGCAAGCGGTGACGCTCGGCAAAAGAGCACATAGTGAAACGTCAATCGGCGAGAGCGCAGTATCGGTCAGTTATGCGGCTGTGGAGCTGGGCAAGCGGATTTTTGGCATGTTCACTGGGAAAAAAGTGCTGATTCTCGGCGCCGGCAAAATGAGCGAGCTTACCGTGAAGCATCTATACAGTAGTGGTGCGGCAGAAGTGATTGTCGCTAACCGTACGCTGTCGCGTGCGATTGAATTGGCGGAGAAGTTCTCGGGTAAGCCGAGCACGATTGAAGATGCGTTAACAACTCTAAATGAAGTAGATATCGTGATCAGCTCGACAGGAGCAGACGGGTATGTGCTTACGGCTGATAAGGTAGCGCATGCTATGAAACGCCGCCCTTCGCGGCCGCTTTTTATGATAGATATTGCTGTACCACGTGATATTGATCCTGCGGCGGCAAATGTGCCGGATGTTTTTTTGTATGATATTGACGATCTGGAGGGCATTGTGGAGAACAATCTGGAAATGCGCCGAAGTGAAGCTGCGAAGATTGAAGTGATGATCAGTGAGGAAATGGATGAGTTCCAGCTGTGGCTCAAGACGCTTGGTGTAAGACCTGTAATCCGGGCGCTCCAGGATAAATCGAATACGATTCATGAAGAAACGATGGAAAGTCTGTTCAATAAGCTGCCCGAGCTGGACGAGCATCAGCGGAAAGTGATCCGCCGTCTGACTAAAAGTATCGTGAACCAGATGATGCATGATCCGATCAATGTAATTAAAGAGCTGTCCGGCGGTAAGCAAGGGAATGAAGCTCTTGATTATTTTTCCAAAATCTTTGCGTTGCAGGAACAGCTCAAATCCGATTCAGATGATGGAGACATTGCCTCGGTGAAGCAGTCTAGTTCTGGAGAACGTACGGCTGGCAGCGCTGATTTCTCTGTGCCTAAAACGGCGCTTGCTCCGGCAGGCTTGCTGGGTGGGTGAATAATATGCAACTGCTGAACGGAATATATGACGCCGCTCTGCTGGTCTATGCCCTGAGCCTGCTGTTTGTTTTCTCGGATTGCCTTAAAAGGAGTCCGGGTGGGAAGCGGTTAGGCACGGGGCTTCTTGTTGTTGTGGGTCTTTTGCAAGTTGCAGGACTTGGAATTCGTTTCTCTCAGGAGAAAGGCCTGCCTATTTTTACACCTTATGATTTCTTGTTTTGGTTTGCGTTTAGTATTGTGCTGACTTCGCTTGCGGTGGCTTTTACACGTGGTGGCGAGTTTACGATTTTGCTGCTCAGTATGGCCGGGTTTAGTGTTTTTCTGCTTAATCGGGTGTGGCTGACGGCGGGTGGACATACGCTTGAGACTTGGAGTGCGGTGTATGGCTGGCTGACGATGCATGTGATTTTGGCAAATTTGAGTTTTGCAGCACTGACGTTAGGGACGGTTTTTGCAATATTGTACTTGTTCCTGCACACCAGACTCAAAAGCAAGAAATGGAGTGACCGGATCCGTCGTTTGCCGAACCTGGAGACTACAGATAAATACTCTTACACCGCTATTTTGGTGGGCACTCCTTTGCTGGGAATATCGCTGGTGGTGGCGGGTTTATCTATAGTATCTGAGGGACGGACGCTTTTATTGAAGGATTTAAAAGTATTAACGACTCTTATCGGTCTTGGGATTTACATATTTTATATTATCTTTAAGAAGTCCGGGCGGAAAAGTGGAGTAAGTATGGCTCGCTGGGCGATTTTAGGATATGCTTTTATTATCTTAAATTTTCTGTTGAATTCTTGGTCTGATTTTCACGGTTGGAGCGGGGAGTGAAGGGCATGACGCGTTATTTACCCATAATGCTGGATTGTGAAGGGCAGCCCTGTGTGGTTATTGGCGGTGGTGTCGTGGCTGAACGTAAGGTGAGCGGGCTGTTGGAAGCTGGAGCGGCGGTTAAGGTGATTAGTCCTTCTTTGACAGATCCGCTTGATTCTCTAGCTGAAAAAGGTCTTCTGATCTGGATGGACCGTACTTATGCTCCCGGAGATCTCCGTGGGGCCTTTCTCGTATATGCAGCCACTAACGATAGGGCGGTTAATGAAGAGGTTGCGCGGGAGTCTAGACGGCTTGGAATTCATGTGAATGTGGCCAGCCATGCGGAAGCGGGAAACTTTATCACGCCCGGAGTGGTTCGGAGGGGACGTTTGACGGTAGCTGTATCTACTTCAGGTGCTGGCCCGCTTGCGGCAACGAAGATCAAAAATGTGCTTGAAAAAGCGCTGGATGCGGCGTATGAGCCATATTTGGATTTTGTGCATGCCATGCGAACCCGGATTAAGGAAAAAGAACCTTCTGCTGAAGTTCGTGGAAGGCTTTTGAGGAAGCTAGGCGCGCTGGATGTGTTGAACGAGATGAGTAAGGGTACCTTCATAGCGTGGAGCCCGGAGGATATGGACGCTTGGATTGCTGAGCAACGGGTGGAGTAAAAGTGCGCGTGGACACTGTAAAGATTAGAAAATTGGGTTAGATTAAGATATGAAGTGGATGAGCGGTTTTGAGTAACTATAATGAATGGCTGAGTTGGCTCGTAGTGGCTGAGATGGTGGAATGTACGGTATAGATACTGTTGAATTGGGCTTAAGTGGCTGGGATGGCGGAATGTACGGTATAAATACTGTTGAATTGGGATGGAATAGCTGAGATGGCGGAATGTACGGTATAAATCCCGTTGAATTGGGCTTAAGTAGCTGAGATGGCGGAATGTACGGTATAAATCCCGTTGAATTGGGCTTAAGTAGCTGAGATGGCGGAATGTACGGTATAAATCCCGTTGAATTGGGTTGAAGTAGCTTAGAGGGTGGAATGTACGGTATAAATGCTGTTGAATTGGACTTAAGTAGCTGAGATGGCGGAATGTACGGTAACAATGCCCTTAAAATAAGCAACAGTCGCCGAATGAGCTAAAAGAAAGGCAAAAATGCCTCAAATTCGGCGGGGATTATCCGAAGTAGCGAATTCAAAGGCAATAATGCCTTTTTTAGAGTGAGAGTAGTTAATTGGTTAGTTTGGGTTTGGATTTCTAGTGCAAGGTTCTGCGGTGAAGAGTAAGAGGCGAACGTTACCAGGAGGAATGGACAAATGCGTAAGGTTATAGTGGGGAGTAGACAAAGCGCGCTTGCGTTGACGCAAACGGGACATGTGATTGCTGATCTGGAGCGACTTAGCGAGGAGCATGGTTTTGGTTTTACTTTTGAAGTGAAAAAGATCGTCACCAAAGGTGACCGCATTCTTGACGTTACTTTATCCAAGGTAGGCGGCAAAGGGTTGTTCGTGAAAGAAATCGAGCAAGCGATGCTGGAAAAAGAAATCGACATGGCGGTGCACAGCATGAAGGATATGCCATCCGAGTTACCGGATGGGTTGATCAATGGTGCTGTGCCGAAGCGTGTCGATCCGCGTGATGTTTTGATCTCTAACGGAGGCGTCTCGCTAGACGAGCTGCCTCAGGGTGCACGCGTAGGCACAAGCAGCTTACGCCGATCCAGCCAGCTCGCTGCGCTGCGGCCTGATCTGGTCATTGAGCCCGTGCGCGGCAACATTGACTCGCGGCTGCGCAAGCTGGAGAGCGGCGAATACGACGCAATCCTGCTGGCAGCGGCGGGGCTGTCGCGCATGGGCTGGCAGGATCGCGTGAGCGCCTACCTGCCGCCGGAGGTTTGCCTGCCCGCTGTAGGGCAGGGCGCACTCGGCATCGAGTGCCGCGCAGATGACGCTGACCTGCGGAAGCTGCTGGCATTATACAACGACGCCGATACGGCATTGACGGTAGCGGCGGAGCGCACGTTCCTTGGCGTGCTGAATGGCGGCTGCCAAGTGCCGATTGGTGCTCATGCGGTGCTTGACACAGCCGCCAAAGCTGCTACCGCTGAGCACAAAGTAATCTCGTTAACGGGGATGGTGGGAACACCGGACGGTTCAACGATTTTGAAAGAAACTTGCACGGGGATTGACCCGGTACAGCTCGGCGAAGAAGTCGCTAAAAAGCTGATTGCAAGAGGAGCGGAGAAGATACTGTCAGACGTTAGGGGATGAGTGGATTGACGGGGAAGGTTTATTTGGTAGGTGCAGGTCCCGGGGACGCAAAGCTGATTACTGTGAAAGGCCTCGAGTGTATCCAAAAAAGCGACGTACTGGTGTATGATCGCTTGGCAAGTCCTAGATTGCTGAAATGCATGAAACCCGGCGGGGAGAAGATTTATGTAGGCAAGCTGCCGGATCGCCACACGATGAAGCAGGAAGAGATTAATCAATTGTTAGTTGATTTGGCTTTACAGGGGAAAACAGTGGTGCGGCTTAAGGGTGGGGACCCTACGATTTTTGGCCGGGTGGGTGAAGAAGCGGAGCTGCTGCGCAAAAATGGGATCTATTACGAAATCGTACCGGGCATCACGTCAGCGATCAGTGTACCTGCCTATGCGGGTATACCTGTTACGCACCGCGATCATGCCTCTTCCCTGTCGATTATCACCGGGCATGAGAGTCCGGATAAACTGGATCATTCCATACATTGGGATAAAGTAACGAACGCCACGGGAACGTTAGTGTTTCTGATGGGCGTAGCTAAAATAGGTTATATCAGCGCTCAGCTGATCAAGCACGGACGGCCGCCAGAAACACCAGTGGCACTTGTGCGCTGGGGCACCCGCGCGGATCAGGAGACGCTGACGGGAACCCTCGCCGATATTGAGGCGAAGGTGAAGGCGGCGGATTTTCAGCCGCCGGCAGTCATCGTCGTCGGCGACGTGGTGCTGCAGCGTGAGCAGCTGAAGTGGGTCGAGGCGATGCCGTTATTCGGCAAACGCATCGTGGTGACACGGGCTCGCAGCCAAGCAAGCGAGCTGGTGGATAGAATTGAAGAACTCGGCGGGGAACCCTACGAGTTCCCGGTGATCGAGACGATCATGCCGGAAGGGGCAGAGAAGAAGGCGAAGATTGCTGCGGCGTTTGGCGCGCTGGAATCGTACGACTGGGTATTCTTCACTAGCCCGAACGGCGTGGAGTTTTTTTGGCGCCACTTGGCGGAGCTGGGGGCGGACATTCGCGGGCTACACCGCGCGCGTATTGCAGCGGTGGGGCCAGGCACAGCCGCCGCGCTGGCGCAGCGCGGGGTGATTGCTGAGGAACTTCCGGCGAAGTTTCAGGCGGAAGGTCTGATTGAGAAGTTCGGTCCCCAGCTGCTGCCGGGACAGAACGTGCTATTGCCGCGCGGCGATCTGGCGCGGGACTGGCTGCCGGACAAGCTGAGAGAGCTTGGCCTTCAGGTGACAGACGTGGATACTTATGAAACGGTTGTCACGGGTGAGGATGACGTCGAGCTGCTGAAGCTGCTAGAGGAAGGTCGCGTTCACGCGGTAACCTTCACCAGCTCGTCAACCGTGCGTAATTTCTTACACATCCTGAAACGGTTGGGGCTTGAAGATCCGCTCCCGCTGCTTGCAAATGTGAAAATCGCCTGCATCGGTCCGTTAACGGAGCAGACTGCGGTAGACGCGGGACTGACACCGGGTCTCTTGTCTGAAGAGGCAACCATAGATGGTTTGGTGCAGGAGCTCTGCCGCTGGAATGCGGAGACTCAGCTGCAGTAGCGGTCGGATCGAGGATAGAACAAAGCAATAGTTTACTGGTGAGTTTAGCATACTTAGCTTACTTTCTGGTGGGAAGGTAGAAGCTGATTACTCCGCGGGGAGATGTTCTACGGAGAAAGGCAGTGCCTGCTTAGAAATATAGCGCTCAGCTTATATTTAGTTAGATTACAGGCTAGAGTTTGTTCATAGTTACTAAATAGTTCGTGGTTACACGTGAGTTGGTAGTTATTAAATAGTTCGTAGTTACATGTGAGTTCGTGGTTACTAAATAGTTGGGGTTACATGTGAGTTTAGAGTTTGTTCGTAGTTACTAAATAGTTCGTGGTTACACGTGAGTTGGTAGTTATTAATGAGTTCGCGGTTACTTTTACTAACTAACATTTGTTGGTTTACTCGCCGTTATATCTACGCTCAAAAGTGCCACATCGCTACCTTCAAGTAACATATAAATTGAACTCCGAACGTAGTGACTTATGGAGTTCGGAGGATAATATTTGGTTGTAAACTAACAGGTATGTAGAGAATATGCAGTAGGTTAATGTGAGCAGATCTGCTTGAGGTTTAGGTTTAGTTGTACTTCATACAATTAAATTTTCTATATATCAGCTAAAGTCGAGTTTAGTTGTAGTATGTGCAATTAAATATCCGCTAAATGAGGAATCTTCGCACTTTTGTAATAAATAACTGTAGAGAATGCAACTAAAGCTTACAATTAGGACAAAACATCGAGATAGTTGCACAAACTACAACTATACGTAGTTAGCCTGTGGTCGGCGGTTTGGTTGCGGCTAATTTAGACTTGGCTGTGGCTAGTTGTAGTTTGCTGCCAGACACATAATTTGGTTTTATATTTTATTTTTCAGGAGGATGAACAAATGAGCTTTCCAATTACACGTCACCGTCGTTTGCGCGGTTCTGCTGGAATTCGTGGCATGGTTCGGGAGACGATACTGAATGTGCTGGATATGGTACAGCCTATTTTTGTGACTTATGGAACAGGTGTGAAGAATGAGATTAGCTCGATGCCGGGTGTGTATCATTTTTCGCTGGATACGTTAAAAGCAGAAGTGGACGAGATTGCCGCACTAGGCATCCCGGCAGTATTGTTGTTCGGGATTCCTGAGACGAAGGATGCTATCGGTTCTTCCGGTTTTGCAGAGGATGGAATTGTGCAAGAGGCTACTCGCTTGATCAAGCAGTGGTACCCAGAGCTGTTGGTCGTTGCAGATACCTGCCTTTGTGAATTTACGGATCACGGACATTGTGGAATGGTGCATACGCATACGGTGAATGGTGTGGTCCATGGCGATGTTATCAACGATGCCTCGCTGGAGCTTTTGACTCGTACGGCGGTATCCCAAGCAAAAGCTGGAGCAGATATTATCGCCCCTTCCAACATGATGGATGGATTTGTTCACGCAATTCGTGCGGGACTTGATGAGAACGGCTTTGAGCATGTGCCGATTATGTCGTATTCGGTCAAATATGCTTCGGCGTTTTATGGCCCTTTCCGCGAAGCAGCGGATTCAGCACCACAGTTCGGGAATCGCAAAACATATCAAATGGACCCTGCCAATCTGCGCGAAGCACTCCGTGAAGCAGAATCCGATGTGCTGGAAGGCGCGGATATGTTAATGGTGAAGCCAGCTCTGGCTTACCTAGATGTGATTCGTACGATTCGTGATCAGTTTGATCTTCCTTTGGTGGCTTATAATGTGAGTGGAGAATATTCCATGGTAAAAGCAGCGGCACTGCAAGGCTGGATCGACGAGCAAGCCGTTGTGCTGGAAATGCTGACGGGCATGAAACGTGCTGGTGCGGACATTATTATTACTTATTTTGCAAAAGATGCAGCCCGCTGGCTGCGCGGCTAATCTTCATCACACCGACATCGCGGCAGCTAATAAATGTTTGTACAAGCTTGTGTAACCAAGAAGAGAATAGGAGTGAAGATACATGAGTAATGTGCCAATGGCGCGTAAAGAGGAAGCGTCCCGGAAGGCTTTTGATGAAGCAAAACAATATATTCCCGGCGGGGTGAACAGCCCTGTACGGGCGTTTAAATCCGTAGGTCTGACTCCGATTTATGTGGATCATGGGATAGGTTCGCGTATTTTTGATATCGACGGCAACAGCTTTATCGACTATGTGCTCTCATGGGGTCCACTGATTATGGGTCATGCGCATCCTGAGGTTGTGAAGGCATTGCAGGAGACAGCGGTAAAAGGGACAAGCTTTGGCGCTCCAACGCTACTGGAAACGGAAATGGCAAAAACCGTTGTTGAACGAGTGGCATCTGTAGATATCGTACGCATGGTTAACTCTGGAACGGAAGCTACGATGAGCGCGATTCGTTTGGCACGTGGTTACACTGGGCGCAGCAAAATCTTGAAGTTCGAAGGCTCCTACCACGGTCACGCCGATAGTCTGCTTATTAAGGCTGGCTCTGGTGTAGCTACATTGGGCTTGCCGGATAGCCCGGGTGTCCCAGAAGGCGTTGCAATGAATACCATTACGGTTCCTTACAATGATTTGGAGTCCACTCAGATTGCTTTCGAACGTTTTGGCAATGAGATTGCCGCAGTGATCGTAGAGCCGATTGCCGGCAACATGGGCGTGGTTCCACCGCTTCCAGGCTTCCTGGAAGGGCTTCGTAAATTAACTTCTGACAATGGTTCGCTGCTTATTTTTGATGAGGTTATGACAGGCTTCCGTGTTAATCGTGGCTGTGCTCAAGGCTTGTTCGGGATTACTCCGGATATTACTTGTTTTGGCAAAGTTATCGGCGGCGGACTTCCAGTGGGTGCTTATGGCGGCAAAAGAGAGATCATGGAGCAAATCGCTCCTACTGGACCGATTTATCAGGCGGGCACACTTAGTGGTAATCCATTGGCGATGGCAGCCGGATATATTACGCTCAAGCTGTTGACCCCGGAAGTATATGATCGTCTGGAACAATTGGGTGCACGTCTGGAAGCGGGTTTGAAAAAGAATTCAATTGAGACTGGCATTCCGCTCACTATCAACCGGGTGGGATCGATGGTTTGCCCATTCTTTACTGAAGGACCTGTAATCAATTTTGAAACGGCTAAGTCCAGTGACACGGATCTTTTCCGTCGTTATTTTGGTCATATGGTAAACCAAGGCATCAGTGTGCCACCTTCACAGTTTGAGGGGATGTTCATATCGGCTGCACATAGTGAACAAGATATTGATGATACCATTGAGGGCCATTATAATGCCCTGAAGGCCCTTTGAGCATCGGAGCCGGAGAAAGAACCGGTGGTGGCGCTTGGACCCGGCGTGGAGAGTGGCTGGAGGTAACACCCGGCAAAATCATTACTGGAGCCGAGGATACGCAGGCAACGATTGACAAGTGGCTGTTAGAAACTGTAGGCATGCCCGAGAAACTTCATCTGCGGTTACGCCGCGAGGGAGGCATTCAGTGGAAAGGCGACCGGCTTCGGCTGGCGCTTTTTCCCGATCGTGAAGCGGGGCTTGAACCGATATGGGAAGAGCTTGAGGTGCTGTATGAGGATGATTTTTGCCTGGTAGCTCATAAACCAGCTGGGCTGGCGGTACATCCCGATGGCAGTGGAACAGGTGTAACTCTGGATCACCTCGTAGCTGCGCATTATATCACTTCCGGCGAAAATGTGGCTGTGCGCCATATTCACCGCTTGGACAAAGATACAACGGGTCCGGTGATGTATGCGAAAAATGAGTTCGCACAGTTAGTCCTGGACGAGAATATGCGTGAAAAAAGCATCTCGCGGCACTACGCCGCGATCGTTGAAGGCATCGTGCCGCCTGCGCTTAAGGTGATCGATGCCCCGATTGGGCGCGATCGGCATCACGCTGCGCGCAGACGGGTCTCGCCCGGCGGACAATCTGCCGTGACGCGAATCATCGAGCGCGAGGCACTGCATGGCGGAAGCCTGGTGCATGTGCAGCTGGAGACTGGACGGACGCATCAGATTCGCGTTCATCTCAGCCATATGGGTCATCCCTTGTATGGGGATGAACTATATGGCGGTCCGGTTTGGGCTTCCAGCGCTGCCGGCCGCCATGCCCTGCATGGCGAGGCATTGTCCTTCCGCCATCCTTGGAGCGGAGAACAGCTGGAAGTCAGCGATCCGTGGCCGGAGGATATGCTGCAGCTGCGAGAGCTGCTGTCTGAAGCACCCTGACAGATACGTAAGTGGCTAAGGAACAGTAGAATCAGCAAAAGCTGGTTCTGCTGTTCTTTTTCTATTTTTTCAGAAAAAAAACATCTATCCATGTCTTATTAATAAAAGCAGCATATAATACTTTGTTCTTACGAAGTAGTGCATCTATCAGCAGGCTGAAGGTTTGGTGAGCTCTTAAATTCATGAAATTTATTAGCATCCTGTCCGGTTAGTACTACCAAAGTTGTCATGCCTCTCTGTTTGAAGCATATACATGTGGGGAGTAACATTTTGGGCTTATGCTCTGGGCCTGTCTCAGGGTTAGATTATGCCAAGAAGGAGGACATATCCCGTGTTTGATCAGTCCCACGGCTTGCGGTTTGATATTTACGAACGCATTCACCTTTCGGAAGAGCTTCCGGGAATAGCTGAGCTGGAGGAGGTTGAACTACTTCCGGAAATTCAGGTGATTCAGCGGGAGGATCGTGCCGAGTTATATGGTCAGCTGTTGCTTACCGGGCTTTACCGGAGTGAAGATGGCCGAACACAACGTCTGGAGCATGCCATTCCCGTGGAAATCACTGTTCCGCTTACACGCGTCAGCTCGATTGAAGATATTGGGGTAGAGATTGAGAATTTTGATATCGATCTGCTCACGATGCGCACTGTGAATATAACAGGCGTATTATCGCTGCGGGGGATCGGTGGTGCGGACCCTCAACCTCAACCAGCCTGGCAGCAAGAGGAGTATACAGTCGCCTATTCTCCTGTGAATGATGACAGGGTAGAAGCTACTACGGAGCTACAAGAACAGGAAAATGATGCACTTTATGAAAATTCTCAGTGGACCTTTGGTGAGGATGCCTCACAGGTTGCTGTAGAAGAACATGAGCATGCCGAAGCGAATGAACAGGAAGCAGAAGAATCATTAGTCTCAAGTGGAGCCGCTCATACGTCCCCTGTAGTCAATTTCTCATCCGGTCAGGAGAAGGACAAGGGAGCTAAAGCACGGACACATAGTCTGGAGTCCCAAGTTGAGGATGCTAAAGCGGGTTTATCCGATTACTGGTTTAAAGCCGAGGCCCAGAACAAAGAGGTTGAGGTGTCTCAGCTGAATCAAGCAAGCTATGTGAGCGAAGAGAACCAACAGTCGGCAGAGGAATATTTTACTCCTAGAGAGACCGCTGTTCCAGCCGTTAGTGCAGATGCAATTCAGGATATCCCTGTGTTCGCTTCTGAAAATGAGGCTAATAATGCGCTTCCTAAGCAAGAAGAGAATACTGCGCCGATTAATGAGAATGCGAACGAAGTTTTTGTTTCACAAGAGAGTGTGGCTTCTCATGAGGAGAAACAAGATCTTAAGATCGCCTTGGGCAGCAAAAAAGAAGCAGAAATTCCGGAAAAAGAACATCTCACCTTCTCCTCTTTACTAAGCTCCAGTCGTGTCCGTAAAGAGCAGGAAGCTCTGCAGTCGGATGCAAACACATCTGCAGCAGTGGACGTTCCAGAGGTTGGCAATAATACGGAATGGAAGAGCAGATTCATTGCCAGCGCGGATGGAGCTAACATGTTCCGCAAAGTTCGGCTGTGTATTGTGCAGCGTGAAGAAACACTGGATACCATAGCAGAGAAGTATCAGCTAAGTGCGCGGGAACTGGTAATGTATAATCGCTTATCCGGGCAGAGTGTAGAGGAAGGTCAAGTGTTGTACATCCCGTAATCGAATCGTGATGCGTACACACATGAATAGGTGAATCCCGATCAGGTATTAGGATCGGGATTTTTGCTGTTTCTTTGTTGGAAGGGATGCTTCAGAAGAAATAAGTCGAAATTCAGCCTAAAGTCCCGCTGCAAAGGCGTATCCAGGTTGACTAGGGGGGGCTCAAAATGTATTATGGAGTAAGCAATATCTAAGTAAAGACTGGGAACGGGAAGAGTAGGCGGTCAGCCCTTCAGAGAGCGGAATTGCAAGTGCTGTGACATTCCGTAGGAAACAGCCCCCGAAGTCGCCCCGGAGTCGCCCTTCTGAGCTTATCTTCATATTTGTGAAGGATAAGTTAGGTTGTGGCCGGTAGCAGCCGTTATCTGTACGAGTGTCGCGCTAAGCTTCTGAATCCGTAGGGTAAGAAGTGTAGTTTTATTTTTCATTGGCGCGAAACAAAGGTGGTACCGCGAAAGAATGACCTTTCGTCCTTTGAGACGAGGGGTCTTTTTGTTTTTTTCAGAGACCTGTGCGCTCTATACAGCAACTTTATTAACAACTATAAGCAACTACAAGTAAACTAGTGGAGGTATCAGAGAATGGCTGACCAAAACCATCTAACAGCGGCAGATGCTGCCGCTACGAATGAATCTAAAAACGAGATGCCAACAACGTATGATCCGAAGGCAGCAGAACAGAAATGGTATTCCTACTGGACAGAGGGCGGATATTTCCGCGCAGGCCAGCGTCCGGATGCTAAAGCCTATAGTATTGTGATCCCGCCGCCAAACGTAACGGGAATGCTGCACATCGGGCATGCGCTCGATTTCACATTACAGGATATCCTGATTCGTACTAAACGGATGCAGGGCTTCGATACGCTTTGGTTGCCAGGTACGGACCACGCAGGTATTGCAACACAAACGAAGGTAGAGCAGAAGCTGCGCGAGCAGGGGATTTCCAGACATGACCTCGGACGTGAGAAGTTCCTGGAGCAGGTGTGGGATTGGAAAGACAAATACGCGAACACCATTCATGAGCAGTGGGCAAAAATGGGACTTTCCCTTGACTACTCCCGCGAGCGTTTTACCCTCGATGAGGGTTTGTCTAAGGGAGTTCGCGAGGTATTTGTTAAGCTTTATAATAAAGGCTTGATCTATCGCGGTAAACGTATCATCAACTGGGACCCGGCGGCTCGTACGGCGTTGTCGGATATCGAGGTTGAATATAAGGAAGTTAACGGTCATCTGTACCACCTGCGTTACCCACTTAAAGATGGCAGTGGACATATCACTGTAGCGACCACACGTCCGGAGACGATGTTGGGTGATACGGCAGTTGCTGTTCATCCTGAGGATGATCGTTATAAAGATCTGATTGGTAAAACGCTGATCCTGCCGATTATCGGCCGGGAGATTCCAATTATCGCTGACGAGTATGTAGATAAAGAGTTTGGTAGCGGTGCGGTTAAGATCACGCCAGCTCATGATCCAAATGACTTCGAGGTAGGTCAACGGCACAATTTGCCGCAGATCAACGTAATGGATGAGAGCGGTACGATGAACGAAGAAGCAGGACCTTACAAAGGTCAAGACCGGAGTGAATGCCGTAAGGCCATCACGGCGGATCTGAAGGAGCAAGGCGTTCTGATCTCTATTGAAGATCATGTGCATCAAGTTGGACACAGTGAACGTTCAGGAGCGGTTGTTGAGCCTTACCTGTCCACACAATGGTTCGTGAAGATGCAGCCCCTCGCCGAAGCTGCCATCAATGCACAGAAGGATGGTAATGGGGTTAACTTTGTACCTGAACGGTTCGAGAGAACCTACCTGAACTGGATTGAAAACGTACGCGACTGGTGTATTTCCCGTCAGCTTTGGTGGGGGCATCGTATTCCGGCTTGGTATTCTGAATCTACCGGTGAGCTGGTTGTGGCGAATGACGAGGAAGAAGCGCGCCGGATCAGCGGCTTAACCGACCTGAAACAGGACGAGGATGTTCTGGATACTTGGTTTAGCTCCAACCTCTGGCCGTTTGCAACCCTAGGCTGGCCGAATGAAGACAGTGCAGATTTCAAACGTTACTATCCGAACGATGTGCTCGTAACGGGCTACGATATTATTTATTTCTGGGTAGCGCGGATGATCTTCTCGGCACTGGAATTCACCGGAGAGAAACCATTCTCGGACGTATTGATGCATGGTTTGGTACGGGATGCTGAAGGACAAAAAATGTCCAAATCACTCGGAAACGGTGTAGATCCGCTTGAGGTTATCGAGAAGTATGGCGCAGATGCTATGCGTTATATGATTTCTACCGGCAGCACAGCGGGTCAGGATTTACGCTTCCGCTGGGAAAAGGTAGAGCAGGCGCGTAATTTCGCTAATAAGATCTGGAATGCGTCACGCTTCGCCCTCATGAATCTTGAAGGAGTTAGCTTCGAGAATATTGACATTACTGGTGAGCTAACTACGGCTGACCGTTGGATTTTACACCGCCTGAACGAAACTTCTCGTGAAATTACGCGTCTAATTGACTCGTACGAGTTCGGCGAGACCGGCCGCCAGCTGTACAACTTCATTTGGGACGATTTGTGTGACTGGTATATTGAGTTCGCGAAGCTGTCGCTTTACGGAACGGATGCCGCAGCCAAAGCGAAGACACAGTCCGTACTTGCTTATGTACTCGACCGCACCATGCGCTTGATCCATCCGTTTATGCCGTTTATTTCGGAGGAAATCTGGCAGCATCTGCCGCATGAAGGAGAGACAATTACTTTGGCTGCTTGGCCTGAGTATGATGCTGCTCTGGAGAACCCGCAAGCGGTAGCGGAAATGAACCTGCTGATGGATGTAATCCGGGCAGTTCGTAATATCCGTGCTGAAGTAAATGTACCGATGAGCAAAAAGGTTGATTTGATTATTAAAGCGAGCAATGAGGAAACGCTGAGCATCATTACTCGTAACGACAACTACATCGGACGTTTCTGCAATACCTCTTCTTTCGAAGCTGGCCTGAATCCGGAAACGCCAGACAAGGTAATGTCCGCTGTAGTAACGGGAGCGGAACTGCTTCTGCCTTTGTCGGGGCTGATTGATATTGAACAAGAAATCGCTCGTCTGGAAAAAGAAGTGCAGACGCTGAACAGCGAAGTAGAACGCGTAGAGAAAAAGTTGAGCAATCAGGGCTTCGTGGCCAAAGCTCCCGCAAAAGTTATCGAAGAGGAGCAGGCGAAGCAGGCAGATTATTCTGCCAAACGTGAGAAAGTACTTGCCCGCATAGCAGAGCTGAGAGGATAAGAGACATGGATGACCTAAATCGGGGCGGGAGCACCGCCCCTCTTGCGACATATACCGAAGCGGTTAACTGGATCAAGGGCCTGATTCCTTTTGGAATCCGGCCAGGTTTAGACAGAATTGAGATGTTGATGGACAAGCTGGGAAACCCGCACCGTCGGCTGAAATTTATTCATGTGGCGGGTACCAACGGCAAAGGCTCCACCTGTGCTTTTTTGACAAGCGCACTTTTGCAAAGCGGCTATTCTGTCGGCACCTTCACGTCTCCGTATATTACGAAGTTCACGAACAGGTTCCAATATAATAATACGGACATTCCTGAAGAAACTCTTCTTGAGCTAGTGAATACCCTTCGTCCTTTGGTAGATGAGATTGCAGAAACGGAATTTGGCTCACCAACGATGTTTGAGGTAACTACAGCTGTGGCCATTCTATTTTTTGCGGGTGTTTCTTGTCCGGATGTTGTCGTATGGGAGACTGGGCTTGGGGGAAGGCTGGATGTAACGAACATCGTTACTCCGATCGTGTCGGTGATTACAAATGTCGGCCATGACCATATGGATATTCTGGGAGATACACTTGAGAAGGTTGCAATGGAGAAAGCCGGAATTATCAAACCCGGTGTACCTGTTGTTAGCTGCGTAAATCAACCGGAAGTCGTGGCTGTACTCAAGGAGAAAGCGGCGGCTTGCCGCTCTACTCTTTATCTTGCCGGAGAAGATTTTAGCTATGAAGCTACTGGAATCCATGGGGATGTGCAGACCTTTAACTTTAAGGGTCCCTTCCGTTCGCTTGAACTTGGGATTGTGATGAAAGGCGAACACCAGATTAGCAATGCGGCGGGAGCCATGATGGTTCTTGAAGTTTTGCGCCAGTATATGGCGTTCATGTTAGAGGATGAAGATGTTCTGGAAGGATTGCGTCATGCATTTTGGGCTGGAAGGCTGGAAGAGGTAAGTAAATCTCCGAGGATCGTACTGGATGGAGCACATAATCCGGAAGGCGCGGAGAGCCTTGCCAAAAGCCTGCCACAGCTCTATAAATACGGTGAATTAAATTTACTTATGGGAATGATGGCAAATAAGCATCATGAATCCTACTTTAAGCATATACTGCCTATAGTGGATACGCTCATCCTGACCGAACCGGATTTCCAGAACAAAATGGACGCGGAGAATCTGCAGGTTATCGCAGAAAGTCTGCGGGATAAATATGCCAAGGAAAACTTGGTAATCATAGTAGAACATAATTGGGGAAAAGCGCTGCAACAACTGAAGTCGATTACAGCGGAGGATGACCTTGCCGTCGTATCTGGTACGCTGTATTTGATTTCTGACGTGCGCGGTACACTTTTGCAGCAACCCGATACTGAAAAAGGCTGGTGACGACTGTTGGATACTACTGAACGCGTGCATTTTATAGGGATCGGCGGCTACGGTATGAGCGCGATTGCCCGAGTAATGCTAGAAATGGGATATACGGTTACGGGCTCCGATGTGGCTGCCCAAGAATTGACGGATAAATTGATTGCTAAAGGTGCCAAGATTTATATTGGGCATACAGCAGAACAAGTAAAAGGTGCGGATCTGGTCGTGTACTCAACGGCTTTGTCCAGCGATAATGTGGAATGGGTAGAAGCAGAGCGTCTTAAGATTCCAATTCTGCACCGCTCACAAATGTTAGCCCGTTTATTGAACGAACGTAAAGGGGTAGCCGTTGCCGGAGCGCATGGTAAAACAACTACATCCTCTATGATCGCACTTGTAATGGAAGAGTGTGAAGTTGATCCTACGTATATTATCGGCGGAGAGATTATGAACGTCGGTACGAATGCAAAGGCAGGACAAGGCGATTATGTAGTGGCGGAAGCGGATGAGAGTGATGGCTCTTTCTTGCACTATCACCCTTGGCTTGGAATTGTCACGAATGTGGAAGCAGATCACTTGGAGAATTACGGCGGAGATTTTAACCGTCTCAAGGCTGCTTATGTACAGTTTATGAACCAGACCCGTGAAGACGGCACTGCGATTGTGTGTGCAGATGACGAGAACGTGATTTCTTTATTGCCTGAAGTGTCAGGTAAGGTGATTACTTACGGCATCAAGTCGAAGACTGCAGATTATATTGCCACAGACATCGTTCTTGGCGACCGTCAGGTTTCGTATACGATGAACCATAATGGCGTAGTATTGGGACAAATTGAACTATCCGTGCCAGGCCAGTACAATCTGTATAATTCAATGGCTGCGGTTATCGCTTGTTTGAAGTCAGGAATCTCTTTTGAAAAAATCGCTGAAGCGATCGTGAAATTCCATGGTGCGAAGCGCCGTTTTCAAGTGCTCGGAGAAGTCGATGACATTCTGGTCATCGATGATTATGCGCATCACCCAACTGAAATTCAGGCGACAATCAGTGCTGCTAAGGCAACGGGGAAACGGATTATTGCCGTATTCCAGCCTCAGCGGTATACACGTACGTTCTTCCTGCTAGATGCCTTCAGCCGTGCCTTTAGCGAAGCAGATGAGGTGATCATCACCGACATCTACTCTCCGGCAGGTGAGAAGCAGATTGAGGGGGTTACATCTGCGAAGCTGGTTGAGCTTATTGTGCAGAACAGTAACGCTGGTGCAAGACATCTGCCAACCAAAGAAGATGTGCTTGCTGATCTGAAACCTCGTATTGCCCCAGGTGACCTAGTGATTACGATGGGCGCAGGCGATATCTGGAAGGTTGGATACGCATTGGCGGACGGCTTGAAGAAGCGTTAATACAAACACAGGCCTACACGAGAATATTCATATTCTCTTGACCATAGCACTTCCCCTGAGGTTCCATCAGATAATCTACATGTTTATCTGGATAGGGCTTTTGGGGGGGTGCTTTTTTACTTATATTTATATGTATGAAAAGAATATGTACTTATTTAATATGGTAAAAAAAACCTATAGTATATACCAATAGTCTTGTATAGTAATAGTAATGATATAAGGAAAAGGAGAATACAGAATGATAGCCCCAAAGAAACACAAATATTTTATAGGTATGCTTTGTTTATTACTTATTTTTACGTATTCAATGCCAGCATTAGCAAAAAACACTGTTGAAAGACAACACTGGGCAGCTCAAACCATCGCCACATGGAATGAAAAGGGATTGCTAGATATTAATGAGAATATCTCGATTTCACCTGATCAGCGAGTCACACGTGGAGAATTAATTGCATTGATAAACAATGTTTTTGGTTATGAAGATACAACATCTACTGAATTTGTGGACATCCCTATTAATGCGTGGTATCAAAAGGATGTTGAGAAAGCTGTTAATGCTGGATATTTAAAAGGCATTATGAATTCAAAAGGTCAGTTAGAGGCTGGAGCGGAACAAAAAGTAACACGTCAAGAAGCGATGACATTAATCAGTAAAGCGTTTGATTTTCAGTATAGTGAAGCAGATCAGAATTCGCTTAAAAAATTTGTGGATTATAAAAAAATTGCTCCCTATGCCTATGACAATCTTACATATGCTATAAATAAAGGATTTCTCTCTGGTTTTCCTGATAAAACCTTAAGACCAGGTGACCAAGTTACCTTTGCAGAGGCACTGACGATATTAAATAATATATCCGGAGAAATAATTACAAAAGAAGGAACTTATAGCACGATGTACAAAAATAACGTAGTGGTGAATACCCCTAACGTTACATTTAGTAATACGACAATTCAGGGTGATCTGTATCTTGTTGAAGGAATTGGTGCAGGTGATGTTACTTTGGATCACGTAACTATTAAAGGGGATATATATGTACGGGGCGGTGGAGAAAACAGCATTAAGCTCAATGATTCTACTGTAGAGGGTAAACTGTCGGTTGCAAAACAAAACGGTAAGGTTAGAGTTTTGACTACAGGGAGTACACATATCCCTAGTGGAGAGCTTTACAGTGGGGCAATTATACAGTCCGATAATGGAAACATTGATAATATCAAGGTTGTAAACAATGCAGCAGATCATTTAATCAAGTTGGCTGGAAATTATAAAAAGGTCGAGCTAGCTTCAGTTAATACGAGAGTGAATTTTACTAACGGAAATATAGATCATTTAGAAGTTATTAATCCCTTAAGCTCTCCTAATAAACTTCCTTATATTCTTATTCTTGATAAAGGTACTACAATTTCGAAGATGCTTATCAAAGCAGGAATTAATTTATCTGGTGAAGGCGAGATAGATTATGCGAAGGTCGAAGTTAATAATGTATCATTTGAGTTTACACCGAAGAAACTGGAATTGCTAGAGGGTATAACCCCAACCCTGAAAAATACGCAACTTAATACTGGCGCTGTAGTGGGCGGAGCCAGTGGTGGTGGTAGCGATAGTGGTAGTGGTAGTGGTAGTGGTAGTGGTAGTGGTAGTGGTAGTGGTAGTGGAGGAGGGTCAGAAAGTATTGTTGATCCAGATGAAGAGGATGTTTTACAAGCTAAATCAGCATTGTTACTTGAAATTGACTCAGAAAATGTCATGAGCAATTTAGTATTACCCTCTAAAGGCTTAAATGAAACTACTATATCGTGGAATTCTTCTAATCCTGAAGTTTTACAAGCTAACGGTACTATCAGTCGTCCTGGGTTAGGAGAACCTGATGTTAGCGTTTTATTAACGGCTACGATAGTCAAAGGGGGATTTTCAGTTAACAAGCAGTTTGAAGTGATTATTAAAGCTAAACAACAAGTAGAAGTGGATGAAGATGATCGTCTTGCCTTACAGGAGGCAAAGCTGGTATTCACCTTAGGAGATACTAGTCAGGTTACGCAGAATTTGATTTTGCCAACTATGACCCAGGATGGTATTAGTATTGTCTGGACCTCTCAAAATCCAGAGATTGTTAGCGAGAGTGGTCATATTTACAGGTTAGAATCAGTGGATAGGGATGTTGTCTTGAACGCGACGCTTACAAAAGGTAACATTCAAGTCACAAAAGATTTTGTGATTATCGTAAAATCCATTCGGTTTGACACTATTTCAAGTGATCTTCTTGCCGCTAAAGAAGCCTTGGATTTAGGAGATACAAGTTCAGTAACCGGAGATGTTTATTTACCTACAAAAGGATTAAATAATACTTTGATTATTTGGCACTCAGATAATACTAATGTGATCTCTGCCAAGGGTAAAGTGACAAGACCAGAGTTTGGAGAACCTGACGCAACGGTTACATTAACCGCTACGATATCCAAAGAAGAGGTTTTGACATCTAAAGTTTTCAACGTCACTGTAAAAGCAAAACTTGAGGGTTCCCTGAAGAGTTTTGTATACAATGGATATAAAGCTTCTATTGACAACTCCAAGGGGCAGGTTAATTTGCTTGTACCAAGGTCAACAAAGCTTGAAGATGGGATTATTAACTTCGTTACTACGAACGGAACCTTAGCTATTGATGGGATACCAATAACTGAAGGTCAAGCAGTTAAACTCCAATCTAAACAGGAGATAACTGTTACTGAAGAAGGAAAAGAAGTAAATAGCTATCTGCTCATTGTGGAAGTACTAGAGTCGGGATTGCCAGCAGTAATTATTACCACGGAGGCTAACCAGGCAATTCTTGATAAAGAAAATAAAATTGACGCAGCTATGAAGATCGTTGATGGAAGCACTCAAACCTATGGAGTAGGATTGTACGATGGCGCTATCACGATTAAGGGCAGAGGAAACAGTTCTTGGAATATGCCTAAAAAATCATATGCAGTTTCTATAACGAATTCAGCTCCCGTCCTAAATATGCCAAAAGATGAAGATTGGGTACTTATTGCTAATTATGCGGATAAGACACTCTTGCGAAATTATACGGCATATAATCTTGGCGAAATGATAGGTATGAAGTATAGCCCAAGAATGAGGTATGTAGATCTATTCCTAAATGGAGAATACCTAGGGAATTATCTCATAGGGGAAAAAATAGATATATCAAAATCACGTTTAAATATTAATAAACTGAGTGCAAATGATACATCTGAAGAGTCGATAACTGGTGGATATTTGATTGAGAAAGACTGGTTAAATAGATTGGATGTAGATGATAACTATTTTCAGACAACACGAATCGCTGGTGAAAATGTTTTTGCCATAAAAAAGCCAAAATCAAATAAGATTAATTCACAACAATTAAGTTATATCAGTACTTATTTTGAGGAAGCTGAAAAAGCATTGTACAGTGATCATTTTACGGATATATCAACGGGATATAATAAGTATTTTGATGTTGATTCTGTCATCGATTGGTACTTAATCAATGAGATTTTTAAGAATGCAGATGCTGCCTTTGGAACTAGTGTTTATTTCTACAAAGACAAAGGCGGAAAACTATCAATGGGGCCGCTCTGGGATTTTGACATTGGTGGGGGAAATATAAACTATGCTGATTGTGACGACCCTGAACAATTTTATATTAAAAATGCAGAGTGGATATCCAGATTTTTCGAAGATCCGAAATTTGTTCAACGTGTAAAAGAACGATGGACAGAGATCAAAGGTAATCAACTACCTGCTATGTTTAGTTTAATTAATCAAACTAGCTCAACACTAGAACTTTCTCAGAGATATAATTTTGAGAAATGGCCAGTTCTGGGAATGGACATATGGCCTAACCCCGATGGTTGGCAAGATCGGATTACGTATGATTCAGAGGTGGATTATTTTATAAATTGGTTAACCAAACGTATTCAATGGTTAGATGACGCATTTTTAAAAATGTAAATTGAAATAGAGCTACAAAAGCACTTCCCCCGAGCTCCGTGCAGGGGGAAGTGCTTTTTTGTATACTTAAGCGGTGTATGTACATTCTAAAAAATGAAATAAATAGGGTATTTGCTGAACTAGCCATTGAGTGCTATAGTGCTGTCAGTAGAGGATCAATTTTTCCGTGTAGGTGGTGACTCATGGACTCCCAGCTTGATATCAAAACGTTAGTGTATTTATTTATTTTTGGAAATCTATTTATATTGCTGCTGATAACCAATTACCGGAGGAGCGCTCCTAAAGACAGGGCATCCACCTTATTCATACGCTCAAAGGCGGTGCAGCTGCTCTTCTGGTGTTCATTATTATTATGGGGTCATATCCCCCGCGCTTTATCCATTCCACTTAGCAACGCTTTGATTCTTTTAGGCTGCTGTCTGGAGATTATTGCTTTATTGCTGATGATGGGAATCCTTGGTCAGCGGATAAAGTTGTATTACATAACGCTTTCCATACTTAGTTCGATTACTTTTAGTATTGTAGCGATCTTCTTTCATCATTCCAGCTGGCGCATAGCCTGTACCTCATTATGGTCGATACTGTTTATTGTCTATCCAGCTTACCACCTCACGGTGAACCCCAAAGGCACCCCTCTTCAGAAGATACTCGGAATATTGTTTTACGCTTTTGCAGGGATTATGCTGCTCCGCGCGATTGTTGCATTGATCTGGGAGCCAGAGATGAACGTGTTCACAACTAATCTTTCGCAGTATTTATATTACCTGGGGATGTATTTATTGTTGATTGTGGGAGCCGCAGGCTTTATTCTACTTTCTAACGAGCATTCCTTTGTAAAACTGAAACGAATCGCTAGCTACGATGATCTGACTGGAATCCTTAACCGTGGAGCATTTCTTGAGGAAGCTGAGGTACGGCTTGAGAAGGCAGTTGCTGAGCAAGAGTACTTTTCGTTTATGCTGCTGGATTTGGATCATTTCAAAGAAATCAATGATACATACGGCCATGATACCGGCGATGTGGTTCTGGAAGAATTCGCATTGACGATTAAGGACAACCTCGAAAACAGCGATTTATTCGGCAGGCTTGGCGGCGAGGAATTTGCAGTTATCCTTTGCGGGCTGGATGAAGCTAGCTGTGACCGGAAAGCTGAAGTGTTACGAAAGGCAGTAATGAAGACACCTCCACAAAAACTCTTACAAGGCTATACAGTTAGTATAGGTGTAATTACAATCATGCCGGATCAGGAGATCTGGATAAATAAGTTGTACAAGCTGAGTGATAAAGCGTTATACCAAGCCAAACAAGAAGGAAGAAACCGAGTGGTCAGATACAATTATATTTATTGAGCTTGGAGAATACAGGGGGTGAAATTCACTAACATGCATCTGGATCTCAAGACACTGCTGGTCTGCCTCTTTATGTGGCAATCCTTTACGGTATTGCTTATTGTCGTCTATCGTTTGCGTTACGCGCAGGAACGGACTTCTACCTTCTTTGTCACGGCAAAATATTTGCAGCTGGCAGCTTTAATTCTCCTTTTGCTGAATGATTTCACAGACTCACGACTTCCCATTCCTATCAGTATGCTGCTTGCTCTAGCTGGAGGTACGCTGGAAAGCTTAGCGCTTCTGATGCTTCTCAGAGTTTTTGGGAGTAGGATTGAACGATATTATACGATCCTGTTCGGAGTATCCATTGTCATCATAGTGCTACTGCATTTAATTATGCCAGATGAGCGGTTCGTTATGGCTGCAACTTGTCTATTTGGGATTATGATCATAGTTTTGCCTGCTTACATATTAGCTGTGAAGATTAGAGAAACCTCTCTCCAGCGAACCATAGGATTGTTGTACTTTGTTGTAATTTTAGCGCTGGTTAGCAAGGGACTTGAACCGTTTTATTTGATGTTAGGATGGAATGCTCAGACCTCTCACTGGCTGCAGATATTTTTTTATCTGGGGATTTATTTGCTTATGTTCTTAGGAACTGCAGGCATCATGCTGCTTTATAGGGAGGATTCCTTTACAGAATTGGAACGGGTGGCCACTTATGATGTGTTGACAGGTATTTTGAATCGCAGATCCTTTGTACAGCGCGCCCGGCCTTTAATAGCTGCCTCAGCAATGAAGAAGCTGCCGTATTCTTTTTTACTGCTGGATGTGGATCACTTTAAACGCATAAACGATACCTACGGCCACAATACCGGCGACCACGTTCTAAAGGATCTGGCTCATAAAATAAAACAGCAGCTTGGCAATGGTGATCTGTTCGGAAGATTCGGTGGTGAGGAGTTCACTGTGCTGCTGCATAGAGCCGATGAACAAAACAGTGATATGATTGCAGAGCGGATGCGCACAGCCGTTACAGGGGCGGTCATTCATGGTGTACCCTTGCATTACACGATAAGTGTTGGCATCATCACGGTGGATTCAGGTGAACGATACTCATTGAACACTCTTTACAAACTTAGTGACACTGCATTGTATCAGGCTAAGAAAAAGGGCCGGAACTGTGTAGTTAGAAGCTACGACATCTAAAGTGTCTTCCATTCGACAATAAGCGAGGGAGACGCTTTTTTTGTATGCAAAGAGGCGTAGTACATATTACCTAACGTTTCAAACTCTATAAATTGAGCAATTCATGATTATGTATGCCGTGAAAAAGGGGTTTTGAGTCTATTTTTCAGAAAAGGCGGCGTTTTATAAGGGGAAATCGTGATGGATTTCTGGAAACTCAGAAAAAAACTTAAAAAATTTTAGACTTCTCCTATAAATCGACAAAACTTTTAAGTGAAATGAGTTACTATTGAACTGCATCTAAAGTTTCAGTTAGTAGATGGGGGTTTTTATTACAAAATACAAGGAGCCAGAGTCATGCGAGAAAGAATGCTGTTCCTATCAGCCCAGAATCAAACCGCAGAGGATTTAGAAGGAGAAATGAGAACAGGGAGTATTCTCGAGATTTTGCTTGGGAAATTTGATATAGATTTGCTGACGTACGGTAGTGCCAATCAAACCGTGTCTATAAAGGAGCGGACGGCACTTACGGTTCATAACATTAATGAAGATTATACGACCTGGAGGCCAATGCTGCGCCCCTTACATAAATTGCGGAATTTCTCAAATTTGAGTCATATAGATAAAGATATGAAAAACACTATTTTGGAGCTTTGCCGTTCAAATAATTATAAGCATGTATTTATATCGCATGTCCTACTGGGAAAATGTATTGATATGGTGCGGAACCTGCTTCCAGAAGCCAGTGTGATCACAGATACCTATAGTTTTGCAAACGGAAGCGGAGGATCTGCCGGAGAGACTGGGAAGTTAAGCAGGAATAATCCGTATAATAAACTCAATGCTGCATGGGATCGTAGGAATAAACGGCGATTAATGAATAAAACGGGTCTACTTTTAGCAACCTCGGAATGGGATGCACTAGCGTTCAAATCTCTATCATTTGCTGATGCCCGTAAGGTTCATGTTGTCCCTCACTTCATCAAGATGAATGAGTATGAGACTTTTGCAGAGCCTGTGACTAAAGAAAATTTAATTGTGCTGCACTGGAATATGAATATGAGACTGGGAATAGATGCAGCCCGAGTATTCTTTAAAAAAACCTATCCCATGATTAAGGAGCAAGTGCCCGATATCAAAAGTTATATTATCAGCTCAGAGGTTCACCCGGAGGTCATGACTTTGATTAAGGAAGATGAATCGGTCATAGTCACTGGACCAGTTAATTCCTCCGCTGAATACATACGACGTTCTAAAGCTGTTTTGGTGCCTATCCTTGAAGGCTGCGAAGTTTCTAGAAATATACTGGAATCCTGGGCGCTCAAAACGCCGGTGGTTACTAGCTCTATCATGTGTGAGAAGCTGAATTGTGAGCATAACCGAAATATTTTGTTGGCTAATACCTCGGTTGAGATTGTTGGAAGTGTATTGAATTTACTGAAAAATCCTGAGCTTGGCGCCATTATTGCGGATCGTGCGCATGAGACTTTGTTGAAAAATTACGAAATGAATCATGTTAAGAGTAAGATTCTTAGTCTTGTATAGAGGGTTGTCAGACATGAGGCTTGCTGCTCTGGACAACAAATAACCCGCGAGGACCATTAAAAGTCCTACGCGGGTTATTTGTTGACAGGATTTTAGAGCAAGTTGCGGCGCAGTTCTTCTGGTGATTTTGGAGACAACATCCCAAGTGGAATATCGAAAACAGTACGCGCTCCGTTTTGACCTTCTTGACTCATACGCTGAGCAGCTCTGGCATAAGCCACAAGCACACTAGCTGTAAATTCAGGATTGCTTTCCAGCTTCAGGCCGAATTCAACAATTTGTTTCGTGCCTTCTCCTGTTACCCCACTGCGAATAACAAACCCGCCGTGCGGAATACCGCTATGCTGAGCTGCCAGTTCTTCTTCAGTGATGAAAGTAACCGTAGTATCATAATCTGCAAAATAGTTCGGCATATTCACAATTTCTTCGCGAATGCGCTCTTGATCTGCACCTGCCTCAGCTACTACAAAACACTCTCTAAGATGTTTTTCACGAGTAGTAAGTTCTGGTGTTTCACCCGCACGGATGGCCTCGATAACCTCTTGTACTGGAACAGTATACTGTACGCCCCCTTTAACGCCTTCTACTCTGCGAATGGCATCAGAGTGACCTTGGCTGACGCCTTTACCCCAGAAAGTATATTCTTTACCTTGTGGAAGAATAGCTTCAGCTAGCAGACGGTTCATGGAGAACAGGCCTGGATCCCAGCCCGTAGAAATTACGCTGAGTGTTCCGCCTTGTTTAGCTGCGGCATCAACGGTCGCAAAGAACTCAGGGATTTTGGCATGAGTGTCAAAGCTGTCCACGGTATTAAACATCCGGGCAATAGCTGGTGTCTGTTCTGGCAGATCGGTAGCCGATCCTCCGCACAGAATCATAACATCTACTTTTCCCTTATATTGTTCGACGGCAGAGATATGCTCGAATTTCACACCGGTTTCACCGGCTTCCAGTTGTCCAGGCTCTCTGCGCGTAAAGATCGCAACCAGCTCGATATCTTCACTTTGGTTAATAGCCTTACGTACACCTTTTCCTAAATTACCGTAGCCCACAATTGCTGCTTGAATTTTTTGTTTCAGAAAAAGCCCTCCTAAACTGTAATGAACTAAAATCCTATTTCTAGCTTAACTAGTATAGTGTACACTTTTAGCTCTTTTTATATAGTATATAAAAGTTACATGTAATGTAAACTGAATCCGTATAACTTTCATTATTCATTTGGCTATAAAAATAGCATATCTCTCTATTGTCTATCATATATTTCCATATAGATTAGATGAGGTGAGGTGTTACTGTTGAATAACGGAAGAATGACATTCCGATTTGACGTGAATAAGGACGAGCCTAAGCCAAAACCGCAGGTAGTGGAGCGCTGGTCCAGTGGCGGACTGGGTACAGCTGAAGAATATGCAGAGGAGCTGCGCAAGGAGGTCGGTCCAGCACAGCAGCATACTTGGGTGCAAGAACCTGATCTACGCTCTACGCGTGAGGCACCACCGGAGGATGCTTACGACTATTACTCAGGAACTGTAGATCCACGCCAGCAAGAATGGGACGAACAGGATAGAGATTTCAGAAATACGCAGCAATCGTATCTGCTCTCAGATTTGGTACTGGATGACAGAGATAAATCAGCAGAGGTTTATACGGGAGGTTATGGGGGCTCATATCATACTCGTCGCCCATCGTATTGGTGGAAATTATCCCTGTCTGTGGTGGGGGCCATCGGCACAGGTCTACTGCTTGGGTATGCGGCGCTTTCCTTTTTTTATGGAGGAAACATGGACAGTAGTTCAGGAACCGGGATAACAGATACATTGGCTACTTCAGGGCAGACTTCCGGAGCTAATGATCCAGCAGGTGTAGGAACCTCGGGATTGCCGGTTACGGGCACAGATGATGCCGGCAAAAACAGTATTCCTGTTCAAGTGGCTGCGCAAAGCTACTACCTGCTGCAGTATGGCGTATTCAGTACGCCGGCAGGCGCGGAACAAGCTAGACAAGAGCTGTTGGACGCTGGCTTGGCTGCGGGCTTGGACCCTGCTGACGGAAATCGTGTATATGCCGGAATGTCCTCTGACCGTGAACAAGCTAAGCTGCTCAGCAGTGGACTGAAGAATCAAGGGATTGAGCTTTATGTAAGAGAGGTGGATCTTCCCGGAGTGGAACGATTAGGATTTGCCGGAAATGCGGAGGCTGTGAATAGTTATTTTGCGGTGAGTGGACAGTTGCTCAGTGAACTAAGCAGTCAATCCGCTTCTTTACTCAGTGGCGGACAAACGGATGCGGCAGCTAATACCTCAGCTGTGAGTGATCTTCATCTCCAATGGAGTGAAGCTGTTAAAGCTCTGGAGCAAGGCATAACGCCTGAAGCCAAAAGCATTTGCGCAGCGCTAGAAAAATCTATGAGCCAAGGAATTTCAGCACTGAGTGAATATAACAAGAACAAGGTGCAAGCCCTGCTTTGGGAAGTGCAGGAATCCATGCTGAGCTTCTTGACCAGCCAAAAACAGCTGCTGTCTGCTATGAATTGAATGCTTGGATTTGCGGATTCAAAATAACAGCAAGTCTCCGGGGAGTTGGGGGCTTGTTGTTTTTTTCGGAGAGGGGTATCGTTCCGCAACTTTTAGGGCAAAAGGTGGTAAACATTACCGTAGGGGATTTTACGTTTGTATTGATCACCGTTTCACCGTATAATAATTAGGGTGTCAAAAAATGGCGAGGGAAGACTGAGATGAAGAAGAAAAATGTAGGAACACTGCTGTTATTTCTAATTCTAGGCTGGCTGGCTGGAGCCTGGATCGCCAAGCTGCTGCAGCCCGTAAAGGCTCTGTCTTTTCTAACAACATCGACTGTGCTCAAATGGTCTCCGCGAGCCGATTTAGACATCATAACCTATGACATCACTATTCATTTGAAATTGTGCATGCTTAGTCTCGCCGGTATTATTACAGCTGTATGGCTGTACCGCAGACTGTAACTCTCGTTACTGAGCAAGAAGGGACGTTTACAACGTGGACAACTCACCACTCATTATTCTAGCCTCAGGTTCACCGCGTCGACGTGAGCTGTTATCCTTACTGGGTTTACCCTTTGAGGTCATTACCAGCGAAGCTGATGAGAGCACACCGCCGGATTGGACGCCGGAGAGAATCGTGCGCAGTCTAGCTTTGCGAAAAGCAGAAGCCGTAGTAGCTACAGCCGGAGAGCGTAACGCAGTCATTATAGGAAGCGACACAATTGTTGTACTAGATGATACTGTGCTAGGCAAACCGGTGGACAAGCTGGACAGCAAAGCGATGCTTACCAGACTTCAGGGCCGAACTCATAAGGTATACACGGGTGTAGCCTGCCTCGGACTCCCGAATGGGAAGACTATAGTGGAGCACCGTGTTACTTCCGTAACGATGAGGGCAATGACTGAAGAGGAAATTGCTGCTTATATAGCTACGGGAGAGCCCGCTGATAAGGCTGGCTCTTATGCGATACAAGGGCTTGGGTCCATTTTGGTGGAACGAATTGAAGGCTGTTATTTCAATGTAGTCGGATTGCCTTTGTCGCTTCTTGGCGAAATGCTATCCGAGTTCGGTATAACTGTATTGAGCCGGTAGGAAGCCTGGGGAAAGAGGGATAGGGATGGAGTCGCAACCAATTATGCTGCGGGACCTCCCCCATGAAGAACGACCTAGAGAGCGCATGATGCATTATGGGGCGGAATCATTAAGTCAAGCGGAGTTGTTAGCCATTCTGCTGCGTACGGGAACACGCCGCGAGTCGGCTATTCATATTGCACAGCAGATGCTGGGGAAGATCGGTGGCCTGCGTGGGCTAGTTGACCTTAGCATCGAAGAACTGACCAAAATCAACGGTATCGGTCCTGCCAAGGCCGTACAACTAAAAGCAGGCATCGAACTGGGAAGGCGCCTTGCGAATTCCAGGTTCAATATGCCGGTCATTATCCGCTGTCCTGGGGACGCTGCTGAGATTCTGACTGAGCAATTGCGTTATTTGCAAAAGGAGCATTTTGTCTGTCTGTTTCTGAACACGAAGAATCATGTGATTGGACAAGAAACATTGTCCATGGGCAGCCTGAATGCTTCGATCGTTCATCCTCGTGAGGTATTCAGAGCAGCTATAAAATGCAGTAGCGCCTCTATTATATGCGCGCACAATCATCCTAGTGGTGATCCAACACCTAGTCCAGAAGATATTTCCCTAACTGCTAGATTGCTTCAGGCAGGTGAGATTATCGGAATAGATGTGCTGGACCATCTAATTATCGGAGATAGCAGTTTCGTAAGCTTGAAAGAAAAAGGACATATGTAATATAAATGTAGATTTACTTAGGAAAAGGAGAAATTAGCATGTTGGGTGGTTTCACAAAAGATTTAGGAATTGACTTGGGGACAGCGAATACGCTTGTCTACGTACGCGGTAAGGGTGTTGTTGTAAGAGAGCCTTCCGTTGTAGCCATTAACACTGATACTAAGACGATTGAAGCTGTGGGTGAATCCGCCAAAAAAATGATCGGTCGTACACCTGGAAACATCCGTGCGATCCGTCCGATGAAAGATGGCGTTATCGCTGATTTTGATACAACGGCTACGATGATTAAATATTTTATTCGTCAAGCACAGAAACAGCGTTCTATGTTCCAGCGTCATCCTAATGTAATGGTCTGCGTGCCATCTGGCATTACTGCTGTAGAGCAACGTGCGGTAGAAGATGCTACCAAACAAGCTGGAGCTCGCGAAGCTTACATTATCGAAGAGCCTTTTGCTGCTGCTATCGGCGCGGATCTGCCAGTATGGGAGCCTACAGGTAGTATGGTTGTAGATATCGGTGGAGGTACAACTGAAGTTGCTGTAATTTCGCTCGGCGGTATTGTTACTAGCCGTTCAGTGCGTGTTGCAGGTGATGAAGCGGATGAGTCCATCATTCAATACATCAAACGTCAATACAATCTGATGATCGGTGAACGTACTTCGGAGCAGCTCAAAATGGATGTTGGCTCTGCCCTTCCTCTTGAAAAGGCTGAAACCATGGAAATTCGCGGCCGTGATCTCGTAACAGGTCTGCCAAAAACACTTACAATTACTTCTGATGAAATCTGTGAAGCTTTGTCTGACACAGTGAATGCTATTATTGAAGCTGTTAAAGTAACGTTGGAAAAATGTCCGCCAGAGCTTGCAGCAGATATTATGGATCGTGGAATTGTTTTGACAGGTGGGGGAGCTTTGCTTCGCAACTTGGATAAGCTGCTTGCACGTGAGACGGGAATGCCGGTTATTGTTGCTGAGAATCCACTGGACTGTGTAGCTATTGGAACCGGTAAGGCACTTGAGAACATTCATTTGTTCAAGAGCCGCAGCGGATCCAGTCTTCGTTCGAAGAGATAAGATGATGTTCTACCACTTGTGTAAGTCAACCCCTGTTATGGGAGAAATACTGTTGTTAGAGGGTGTTGAAACTGTTTAAACTCTTAAGCAATAAACGTCTGTTTATTCTGTTGATTACACTGGTGCTGTTCATTGTGGTAATGGGCTTCAGCTTGGCAACAAGGAAAGGCTTGTCCTGGCCGGAGAACTTTCTCAGAGATTCGACTGGTTTCGTGCAAAAAATGTTCTACAAGCCCGCTGGATATGTAGCGGGCTTGTTTGAAGATATTGGAAATCTGAGTGATCTTGCTAAAGAAAATGAACAGCTTAAAATTATGGCTGCCCAGTATGCACGTGATAAAGCCCAGTATAATTTTATTAAAGCACAGAATGAAGACTTGGAAAAAAAATGGCAATTCACTAAAGAACAGAAGAATTTGTATAAGTATGAATATCGTATTGCGCAAGTAATTAGCCAGACTACAGAACCAAGCAACAGCACCATTGTAATTGATTTAGGCTCCAAAGATGGTGTCAGACCTAATATGTCTGTTATTTCAACCGATGGTCTGGTAGGTGTTATCAGTCAAGTTAGCAATTTCACTTCTACTGTGAAACTGATGACCATGATGGACACTAATGATCCTAATTCCCAGCCGCCTATTGCGGCAACTGCCTTTAATAAAGAGGGTAAGTCCTTTGGGATGATTGAGAGTTATAATCCAGAGACGAACAGACTGCTGATGACCAAGATTCCACCGGGTGATCCTATTGCAGTGGAGGATACTATTCTGTCTTCCGGTATTGGAGGCTTGTATCCAAGGGGGTTGACAATAGGCACAGTTGAAAGCGTCGATGTTGGTGAATTTGGATTAACCTCCACAGCAGTGATAAAGCCTTCAGCAGAATTTCAGGACTGGAAGCATTTGATTGTTGTGTTTACGGAGGAGCGTGCTGAATAGTGAATATGCGCAGATCAGTTCTTATTCTGATACTGTTCCTCTTATTTATTGTGGAGGGAACCATCTTACCTTGGCTGATTCCAGATGTGTGGCAGATGCGAATCATTCCGAATTTGGTTTTTGTAGTGTTATTGTTCGTGACTATATATCATCATCGGCATACAGCACTTATATTGGGATTATGTTTTGGAATGCTGCATGATGTCGTTTTTTACGGCAGAATTCTTGGAGCACACTCTTTTGCGATGGGATTGTCGGCTTATTTAATCGGCCTTTTATTTCAGATTCCACGTGCTCCGCTGCCCCTTATGATGACTGTGGTTCTGCTTGGAAGTCTACTTGGGGATAGTATACTATTTGGTATCTATAGTGTATTTAATCTTAATCAAGAACCTTATAGCTGGGCGATTTTGAATCACATGCTGCCGACGATGCTTTTTCATTTTGCCATCGGGCTACTCTTCTACATACCGGTTCGGCGCCAGCTTGAGCTAATCAAGAAAGAAACGAATAAGGAAGAAGCGGCTTAAAGAGCTTCTATTTTCTTTCTATACAAAGCAGGAATTTAAGGGGCCCGGCACGAATGAATGAGGATAGGGGGCCAGGCATATGACAGTAAAATCCAAGCATGTAAGGATTAAGGGCATCAAGGATGGCCTGATATTCCTGCTAGACGACAAATGTCCCTTTGAAGATCTTCTGAGCGAGCTTCGCTATAAGCTGGAGCACAGCCATCAAAATATTTTAACTGGACCGATTGTACATGTGGACATAAAGCTGGGCAATCGTACCGTAACTGAGGAAGACAAGGAAGCTGTGCTGGAGATTCTTAAGGGACAGGGAAATCTGTTGATTCGATCTATAGAGGCGCTTCCAGCGCCCGGCAGTGAGGATAATGACGCATTGTTTCTGATGAGCGGAATTCTACGTTCCGGTCAGGTGCTGCACCATAACGGAAATCTTCTATATCTGGGGGATGTGAACCCTGGGGGGACCATAACCTGTTCAGGCGATATTTATATACTAGGTTCGCTAAGAGGGATGGCGCATGCTGGAGTAGACGGGAATGAGGAAGCAATTATAGCTGCTTCTTTAATGTCTCCAACGCAGCTGCGAATTGCCGATATTATTAGTCGTCCGCCCGATGAATGGGAAACCCGAGAAAGCAGTATGGAATTTGCATATTTAACAAACGGAGCTATGCAGATCGATAAGATTCATAATTTGGTCAAATTACGTCAGGATTTAAATGTGTTTAAAGGGGTGTAGCCTCCATGGGAGAAGCGATAGTCGTAACCTCGGGCAAAGGCGGAGTTGGCAAAACAACCACAACAGCCAACATTGGAACCGCACTTGCACTGCAGGGCAAAAAAGTATGTCTCGTCGATACCGACATTGGACTGCGTAATCTGGATGTAGTTATGGGGCTTGAGAATCGTATTATTTATGATCTTGTGGATGTAGCGGAAGGACGTTGCCGCCTTAATCAAGCGCTCGTTAAAGACAAGCGCTTTGATGAATTGTATATGCTGCCTGCAGCTCAAACAAAGGATAAAACGGCTGTCTCTCCTGAACAAGTAAGAGATATCATTCTTGAACTAAAGAAGGAATATGAGTATGTTCTGATCGATTGTCCGGCAGGAATCGAGCACGGCTTCCGCAATGCGATTGCCGGTGCGGATAAAGCGATTGTGGTTACCACACCAGAGCATGCCGCTGTACGGGATGCCGATCGTATAATCGGACTATTAGAACAGTCGAGTGTGGAATCGCCGAAATTGGTGGTAAACCGTATTCGCCCAGGTCTTGTGAAGTCTGGGGATATGCTTGATATTGAGGATATATTACAGGTGCTGAACATTGATCTTATCGGAATTGTTCCGGATGATGAATTAGTCATTAAAGCCGCAAATAACGGAGAACCTACAGTTATGAATCCCGATTCTTCAGCTGCTATTGCCTATCGCAATATTGCACGCCGAATTCTAGGTGATGCTGTACCCCTGATGCAGCTTGACCGGAAACCGGGAGCATTTAAGAAACTTAAGAAATTTTTCGGCATGTCCTAGTCTTAAGTCTAGCGATTTTACTATAAAAACATAATTGATCCCATCCATAGAGAAATCTACGGATGGGATTTTTTGTATTATAATAGGCAATGATACAATGCAAAGAATTGTGGCTCATGGTACATAAACAAATTCGGATGACCTTCCCTATGGAAAAATGAAAGAAGAAAAGTTACTGTGAACAGATGATAGAGAGTTACTGGGCAGACCCGATATGCTGTCCATGCTGTAAGCACCGAATGTTGCTTGTGGTCATTTGGCACACAGAATATGGACGGATTTATTATTATGACGAGAAGTGAGAATATAAAAATCAAAAGAAATGAGTAATACTAAGGAATGAAAAAAGAGGAAGGTCAAAAGAGGCAATAGGATAAGGAAAGGGAACAGTCCCTATGGAGTCCATAGGAGGAAGATATGAAGCCTGAAGAATGGGTGGATTATGTCTGTGTGGAATGAGGGATGGTAGATCCTGTACCCGAATTTATAGTGACAAAGTGCTCATATGAGCTGGAAGCCGGAGAATTTCTAGAGTTTTTCTGTCCAGCTTGTAACGGAACCTTTGTGAATAAGCTTACTAGCCAGCAGACAATGACCGCTGGCTAGTAAGCTTATTCACCCGTAGGGTGGTTTTGTTCTGTGATTGCGTCAATATCATCACCTATCTTTATCCAGCCTTAATCCTCTTCGAGTTGAAATTTAATTTACCTCAACTGTCGGCCCACCTTAAGCACCATGCCTCACACCTTAACATCCTACACTGGATCAAACAGTACAAGCGTTACCTGCTTCCGCTCCTACAGCGAGTACTGTCAGTAGAAAAATAAAGGGTTAGACTCGATGCTATGTTCCACGCGAGTATCCCAATTGTCATACTTTATAAAATATGTTTTTTACTTCCCCTAGCAAATTAAACAGCGACAGCAAAGGATGAGAAAATAAAGTCCAAGACTGTCGCTGTTTAATTGGATTTCGGTAAATGCCCCAAAATAAAATTATTACATTTAGTGATTATTGGTAGTTTCTAATATATCCTTTTGCTGTATGAGTCTCCGCAAATACGTAAACTTTATATTGCCAACCTAAATTCATGTAGAAAGTAAGTGAGTCTGAGCCTTGGCCTGCATCTAATAAAATAAAACTGGTTCCTGGATCATGAATATTCATCGAGGTCCATACTCCATTACCTGTATTGTAGTAAACATATAATGAAGCTTTTCCAGCTGATTCAAGTGTAATTTTTCCGTACTGGCCAGCTCCATTAATGGGATTTGAGAATTGATAGGTAACAGGAGCTACAACAACACTCGTAGATTCTCCCGCTACAAAAGGTGCAATAGAGTCAATCGAAGAAGGGCTTGTGTTAGCACTAGATTCATTCGCAGGAAACGTAGCTTCCCCCGCTACAAAAGGTGCAATAGAGTCAAACGAAGGTGGGCTTGCGTTAGTACTAGATTCATTCGCAGCAAACGTTGGAACTGCACTTACTAAAGAAATAGCAGCCGTTAAAAGAAATAAACTAGAGATTTTTTTCATAAGATGTTTTTCCTCCAAATATATATTTTTTGTACTTAATTACCATATCAAATACCGATATAGAAGTGAATGGTTAATAAGTAAAATGACCCCTTTTTCCTACAGGATATTTATCCAAAAGAAATAATGTCGATTTTTGTCTTGTTTTTCAATCATGATAGTTCAGTTCGCCACATTATGGGATGGCAGATATTCCGGAATTCCATTTATTCCAGAGCAGGCCAAGCTGAACCTGCCGCTCCAGTGGAAGATTAAACATGCGGAAATACTGCACAGATTCCCAAAAGGTCAGTTGAGTAAAGATAGGCATGTTGGGATGAATTTCATCAAAAATGTATTTCTGGAGCACATAGACGGCAAGGACCACAAATAATTGACTATATACCGCATTTTCTGTCGTTCCAAATAGATAAGGCACATTCAGATGCTGTTTAATCCACCGGAAAAAGACTTCAATTTGCCAGCGTGTCTTATAATTCTTAGCGATAACGTGAGGGGAAGCTTTTCTCACATCGGTCACAACCCGCACGATTTCACTCCGGTTATTTTCAAATTCAACGACCCGATGCCGATGTCGCTTTGCGATCGATTCCGCCACGTTCAGAGGTATAGCTGGTCATGAGACAAGGTGCCATGCAACTTAATGCCCTCTGAATTTTTTGTATGGGGCCCAAGGCACTCGGGAGTTTGCCGCTGTGACCGTAGTCGAGTCAATCAGTAGAAGATCTCTGGGGAGATTCAGATGACGACAGGTTTGACGGTTACATATTTTTCCTTAACAATGTGAGCTTAAGGAACAGTCTTATATTTCTCGCTTAAAAGCTTAGCTCATTCTAGTACTTCCGGTATTTATATGGCCTACCTTGGAGGGGCTTGTTCTAAAGAGACTTCCGTGCTTCATAAAATGGAAGTAAAACAAGCCCGTCCGGAGGGATAAATATGGATCAGAAATCAGATATCAAGAATCGCCGCAAGGAGCGTATTCGTAGTTTATTGGAGGAACTCCCGGAAGTCTCAGCAGTCTCAGGAGTTTCGGAAGTCCCGGAACTAGAAATAGCGGAGGCTCCCCCTTTATTTATTATGCCGGATAAGAGTACGAGCTTTAAGGAATGGGGAACAGGATTTAAAAATGCGGATCAATCCTCTGTAGAGCCCGATCCAGAGGTGATGTGGAAAAAGAGTCGTGGAGGCTGGGAGGATAACGGCGGTGGAGGCTCAAATTTTACTGCCGGTTTTATTCGGCGCTTTGTTGCTAGTGTTCTTGTGTTTGGAGCAGTGTGGGGGATTTTTGCGGTACATCAGCCATGGTCCTATAAGATGCAAGCTTTTATTAGTGATGCGTTAAGCAATGACATGGATTTCACGGCTGTGAGAGTCTGGTATGAGGAGAACTTTAACGGAGCTCCAGCGTTCATTCCGATATTTGGGGATAAAGATGAGCCTGCTCAAAAAGTGGCCGCTCATCATCAACTCACTGCCCCGATAGCTGGGAGCATTGTCCAGCCTTTTGCATCTACGCTAAAAGGGGTGGAAATTATGCCTCAAATCGATTCAACCTTAAATGTGACGGTGAAAAGTATAGACATGGGACGTATTCTCTCCATCTCTAAAGAGCTGGAAGGGGGCATTCGAATTGCTGTTCAGCATTCAGGCGGTGTCACTGCAGAATACGGACATTTGAGCGGCACCAAGCTGGAGGTTGATGACTGGGTGCAGAGCGGGGATTCACTCGGTTGGATGATGGAGAAGGACGTATCCTCAGCTTCAACACTATTTTTCGCAGTGATGAAAGACAAGACTTATATTGATCCTACAGAAGTGGTATCGTTTGATTAGGATCTTTGGTATCGAACTGTCACTACATCCACTGTTCGTGATCATTATGTTATTCTCCGTGGTCACGGGACAATTTCTAGAGCTGCTCACCTTATTTACGATTGTCTTCATTCATGAAATGGGACATGTCGTTGCGGCTCTTTTGGCTGGTGTTACAGTTAAGTCGGTTCAGCTTCTTCCGTTTGGCGGAGTGGCTGTTATTGAAGATCATGGGCGGCTTACAGCCAGTCGTGAGATCGGAATAGCCCTTGCCGGTCCACTGCAAAATGGAATTATGATCGTTATTGCTTTTGGACTTCAACAAGCCGGTTATGGCAATCAGGAATTTCTGACCTATTTTATTCATGCCAATGCCATTATTGGGCTTTTTAATCTAGTGCCAGTGCTGCCGCTTGACGGAGGTAAAGTGCTTCAGGCCACTATTAGCTTAGTACTTCCTTATTACTACACTTTGTTATGGACTGGACGGGTGAGTGTAGCCGCAAGTGTCCTTGTGATTATATATGCGCTGCTGCCTCTTGGAGCGGGTGGAGGCCTTAGGCTGAATATGGTCATGATCGGAGCTTTTCTGCTGTATTCGAATTTCACCGACCATCGTAATTTACCGTACCGGTTTGTTGCTTTTTTGATGAATCGGGAGGCTGTTTATGAGTATCATTTGCGAACAGGAAGCGTAGCTCGTCCAATAGTTGCATTATCTGCGAAACCTTTAGATGATATATTGCGTCTATTTAAACGTAATCAATATCATTTTATCTATGTGTTAAACGGTAAAGGAAATGTTGTTGCTGTTGTGCCGGAACAGCGCTTAATATCAACCTACTTCGGAATATAGTGTATTTATGCAGAGAATGTGAAGGAATGAACGAACGAAACCAGAGGTGAAGCCATGAAACAGATGATCGTTCACTGCACGCAGCACATTACCCGAATGGCTCTTCTGGAAAACAGAAGGCTGGTGGAGTACGCGGCTGAACGCGATCAGCAGCAAGGGTTGGTCGGCAGTTATTACAAGGGCCGTGTGATTAACGTACTTCCAGGTATGCAGGCTGCTTTTGTTGATATCGGACAGAAGAAGAATGCTTTTTTATATGTTGATGATGTATTGCATCCTAATTTGGATAAACAGCCTGATGTGAAGCCCTCTATCGAGACGCTTTTGCAGCCGGGACAGGATATTGTTGTTCAAGTGCGGAAAGAGCCGAGCGGCGGAAAAGGCGCGCGTGTAACGACTCATTATACGTTGCCCGGGCGCTGGATGGTGTACATGCCCTTTGCAGAATACGTCGGTGTCTCCAAAAAAATAAGCCGGGATGCAGAGCGCAGTCGTCTCAAAGGAATCGGAGAACGTCTGCGAATGAAAGAAGAAGGGCTTATTATGCGGACGGTTTCTCAGGACGAGCCACATGAAGCTGTGGAGGGTGATCTTTCTTTTTTGCGTGCCCAATGGGAGAATATTACACGTAAGGCACAAACGGTAGAGGCTCCCGCTTTACTACATCGTGATCTTAGTATTGTCCAACGCTTTATAAGAGATGCCTTTAATCCGCAACGGGATCAGTTGATTATTGATTCATCTGCCGCAGCTAGAGAAGCAACAGCCTTTCTGGACGACATGGCTCCTGAAGGGTACAAGCCAGTCTGTCTTTATAATGGAGCGGAGTCTATTTTCGCTGCTTATGGTATTCAGGATCAATTGCTCAAGAGCTTCAGCCGCAAAATCACGCTGGAGGGCGGAGCAACAATGATCTGGGATGAGACAGAGGCGTTAACCGTAATTGATGTCAACACCGCTCAATACATTGGCGGAGCATCGCTTGAAGAAACGGTTACTAATACGAATTTGCTCGCAGCTGAGGAGATCGGTCGTTTGATCCGGTTACGCGATACTGGTGGAATCATTATTGTCGATTTTATTGATATGGAACAAGAGCTTCACCGCAAGATGGTCACAGAGCGATTAGAGAAAGTGATCTGCAAGGATCGCACCAAAACACATATTTTGGGGTGGACAAGACTCGGGCTGCTCGAGATGACCAGAAAGAAGGCAAGGCATGATTCAGCCAGCTTTGCGCCTGTGATTTGCCAGTGCTGCGGGGGAACCGGAAAAGTTGGAGAATGGCTGGAATGAGTTGACGATAAGTCATAAGTATGATACTATCTTCAAGTATGTGTTTGATGCAGTTGATCCTGCACATGCTGTAACCGCTCCGATCGGGTACATAAGCGCAGTTCCTACGGGAATTCTGCCACCTAGACTAGGCGAGTCTGAGACATGAGGAGGTGCAAGTAAAATGTATGCAATTATCGAAACTGGTGGTAAACAATACAAAGTCCAAGAGGGCGACGTTTTGTTCATTGAAAAGTTGGAAGCTGAAGACGGCGCAAGTGTAACTTTTGACCGTGTATTGGCTGTTTCTAACGATGGTGGTCTGACTGCAGGAACTCCGCTAGTAAGCGGCGCGTCTGTAACAGCTAAAGTCGAGAAACATGGTAAAGGCGCTAAGGTTGTAGTTTACAAATACAAACCTAAGAAGAACTACCACAAGAAACAAGGTCATCGTCAACCGTACACGAAAGTAACTATCGAGAAGATTCAAGCGTAAGAAGGTGCGTTAATGATTAGCGTGCGGATTACACGATTATCGGATCTAGGAACTATCGTTGGCTTTGAGGTTAAGGGGCATGCGGGTTATGCGAAGCGTGGCGAAGATATCGTATGTGCCGGGGTATCCGCTGTAACAGTTGGAACCGTCAATTCGATTGAGACCTTGACCGGAATCTCCATGGACACGTCCATGAAGAACGGATTCTTAAGTGGAACATTAAGTTCTGTTGAAGATTTCGATACTTCCGCGAAGGTACAATTGCTGCTTGAATCCATGGTCGTGATGCTGAATGATATCGCAGAATCATACGGGAAGTATATTCAAATACAGCAAGTAAATATTTAAAGAAGGAGGTTGACAACATGTTGAAATTGAATCTTCAATTGTTCGCATCGAAAAAAGGTGTAGGTTCCACAAAAAACGGACGGGATTCCCATTCCAAACGTCTTGGCGTGAAACGTGCTGACGGTCAAGCAGTAACCGGCGGTAACATCTTGGTTCGTCAACGCGGAACAAAAATTCACCCAGGAACTAACGTAGGCATCGGTAAAGATGATACTTTGTTCGCAATGGTGGATGGCGTAGTGAAGTTCGAACGTTGGGGCCGCGATCGCAAAAAAGTGAGCGTGTACCCAGTTGATGTCGCTCCGGTAGCAGCGGCACTGGAAGCGTAAGCTTACGGACCATATGAGCAAGTAGAAGCCTCCGGCATGAGTGCCGGAGGCTTTTTTGTAGAATATTCATAATTATTTGTGTTGCAAAGTTGGAATGGTTAGATAGATGTGAAAATCTCGTTATTATCTCTGGTGAACTACAGTGAACGCGTGTGTTATACTAGGAAATGGTAAATGATACTAACAAAACAAATTATCTAAACGAAGTCATGAATTTTGCGAACTGAGGGACGGGGAGAAAGAATGAAATCCTGGAAAAGTGCAATCTGGGCAGTCATGTTATCCGTAATGCTTCCTTTAGGTCTTTTGTATTGGCATACTTCTCTTCTGACGTGTCTATTACTCGGAGTCTGGGTAGTGGCAATCGTTGCTTTCAGTTTTATCTGGAGCCAGCGTCATTATGAACGGGAGCTGCGTATACAAGAGAACACTCTGCAACAGGCGGCGATTCGGACACTGAATCATCATCGACATGATTGGATGAACGATTTGCAGATTCTATACGGATATATTCAGCTTGGAAAGCCTAATAAATCCGTGGAGTGTGTGGAAAGAATAAAGGAACGCATAGCACTTGATAGTCGTATCGCTAAGTTGGGCATTCCTTCATTGGTTTTCTATATCCAATCCTTCCGAACTAACAGGTCTAGTCTGGAATTGGAAGTTCAGGTGGAGGAAGGGTTGCAGCTAGAGGACAAGCTAAATCCAGAAGCAGGAGATGAGCTGACTTCAGTGATTATGCAGACCATACGGGCTTATCAGTACAACGGGCTGGCTCCTCAGGGGGAGACGCGCAAGCTGCGCCTTGGCTTTTTTCAGGATGGAGGAGACATTCTTATCTCCTTCGAAGGCGAGGGGGAGCATGGCAATCCCGAGCTGCTCAAAGGGCAAATTTATAATATAGTACAAGGAAAAATCATGAAAGCAGAGCAGTTTAAGCCTAGCAGGGCTTATGTAGAGCTGCGATTACCGCTTGAAATGTGAGGAAGGTGAACATTTATGTTCGTAGATAAAGCTAAGATTTATGTTAAAGGCGGTGACGGCGGGGATGGTCTCGTTGCGTTTCGCCGGGAGAAATATGTACCGGAGGGTGGTCCTGCCGGTGGTGACGGAGGCCGTGGAGGCGACGTTATTTTCCGTGTAGATGAGGGACTGCGCACGTTGATGGACTTCCGTTATCAGCGCCACTTCAAAGCTGACAAAGGGATTAAAGGACGGAACAAAAGCCAACATGGAGCGAATGCGGATCATATGATCGTTCGTATTCCGCCAGGAACCATTCTGATTGACGATGATACGCAAGAGATCATTGCCGATATGACGCGTCATGGACAACAGGTTGTAGTTGCACGTGGAGGCCGTGGAGGCCGGGGTAACACCCGTTTTGCCACAGCTAATAATACTGCACCAGAGCTTGCGGAGAACGGTGAAGAAGGCCAAGAGCGTTATGTTGTTATGGAACTTAAGGTAATGGCTGATGTAGGGCTTGTAGGCTTCCCGAGTGTGGGTAAATCTACGTTGCTGTCGGTTGTGTCCGCAGCCCAGCCCAAAATCGGAGCTTACCATTTCACAACAATTACACCGAATTTAGGGGTAGTGGATGTTGGGGATGGCCGAAGCTTTGTGATGGCGGATCTGCCTGGATTAATCGAGGGAGCTAGTGAAGGCATAGGTCTGGGTCACGAATTCCTGCGTCACGTTGAACGCACGCGTATCATCATTCATGTAGTTGATATGTCTGGCTCTGAGGGCCGTGATCCCTTCGAGGATTGGGTTCTAATTAATGATGAGCTGAAGCAGTACAATGCTAGTCTAATCGATCGTCCGCAGATTGTGGCGGCGAATAAGATGGATATGCCTGAATCAGAAGAGAATCTTATTTCTTTCCGCGAACGCGTAGCTGAGGTGCGGCCGGATTTAGAAATCATGCCAATTTCATCCCTTACCCGTCAGGGTGTTCAGGAGCTCCTATATCGTGCAACGGATATTCTCGACAGCATTCCGGTTGCGCCGGTGGTTGAGGAAGTTGCTGAAACTACTGAACGTAAGGTGTATAAGCTGGAAGCAGAAGAGGATAATTCCTTTACTATTACACGGGATAACGAGGCGTTTGTGGTCACAAGCCCACGTATCGAACGTATGCTGAAGCGCATGCAGCTTAGCACACATGATGCGATTCTCAAGCTGGCACGGACTTTGCGTCATATGGGTGTAGATGCAGAGCTTCGTAAACGCGGTGCTGTAGAAGGAACGATTGTCCGTATCGCTGATTTCGAATTCGAATTCGTTGAGAACAGCAGCTACTATTAATATTTAGCTGACTATGAAGCGCCAACTATGGTTTTCCTGTAAAGGGATAGCATAGATGGCGCTTTTTTTGTGAGGAGATCAGTAATTTTTTCAATAAAAGAACCCAAAACACGATATATATCGTATACAATAAATATCGAAATACACTAATTCCCATTTGGGAGCGTACACGTTATTTATATATAAGATAATGAAAGAAGGAATAGCAGATGGCAATTATAGAAGTGGTGAAGTATGACGGTCCTCCAGGTATATTTGCATGGAAATATCCTAACCAGGAGCTGGGGACATGGACACAACTAATCGTTAATGAATCCCAGGAAGCGATTCTATTCAAGGGCGGACAAGCGCTTGATTCTTTTACAGCTGGGCGGCACACGCTAAGTACCGCTAATATACCTATTTTATCCAATATCGTTAATCTTCCTTTTGGTGGAAAATCACCATTTACGGCTGAAGTATGGTATGTGAATAAGACGAATTCGATGAATGTCAAATGGGGAACGAGCTCACCTTTACAGCTTCAGGATCCCAAATACAAAATTATGATTTCTGTTCGTTCTTTTGGGCAGTTTGGTGTAAAAATCGATGATCCGCGAAAATTCTTGCTGAAGCTCGTAGGGACGCTCCCGCAGTTTGATCATGAAACGCTTATCAGTTATTTCCGCGGACTGCTGATGTCGAATATAAATGAACTTATTTCTTCTTACCTTGTGCACAAGCAAATCAGCATACTGGAGATTAATGCTTATGTTGCAGAGATTTCCAAACATATTCAGGGCCGACTAGCCTCGGCTTTCTTGGATAATGGCATTGAGCTGAATAATTTCTATATTGATTCGATCAATATTCCAGAGGATGATCCGGCAACGATTCGTTTGAAGGAAGCTTTGGCTAAAAAAGCGGAAATGGATATCATTGGCTTCACCTATCAGCAGGAGCGTGGTTTTGACACGATGGAAGAAGCGGCAGGGAATCCCGGCAATCTTGGAGTGGGCATGATGAACACCGGGATGGGGCTTGGACTTGGAATGGGATTTGCTGGACCCGCTATGGATATGGTGAACCGTATGACTAGAGGGATGAACTTGGATTCAGGGACTACAGTTATACGTCAAGAGCAGCGTTCCTGCTCTAAGTGTGGAGTTATGAATCCAGTAGAGGGACGGTTCTGCAGCGGTTGTGGGCAGGCGCTTGGAGGCAACCCGCAAGGTTCTCCCTCTGCGAACAAGATCAAATGTTTTGAATGCGGGCATGAACTAAATGCGGGAGCTAAGTTCTGTCCAGGTTGCGGGAATCCTTATCGTGCTTGCCCATCCTGTAAAGCAGATAATCCTGAGGGAGCGGCTTCTTGTGTCTCCTGTGGAAAAGAAATGCCTAAAGCTTGCGGTAAATGTGGGACTATGGTAGCGCCAGGGGTGAAATTCTGTCCTCATTGTGGAGACAGCATGGTGATTAAATGCAGCGGCTGTGGACATGAGCTGAAAGCTGGACAAAAATTCTGTGCAGAGTGCGGAACAAAAGCAGGCTAAGGAGGACCTAATGAACAAAAGCAGGAGATATATATACATTATTACCATCATTTATGCGGTAGCTATAGTACTGACAGTGTTCTCGTTTATTGGATTAGGTTTCTCTGACTCACTGTTTCGGTTCATAATTTCTTTATCCGCGGTTCTGCTAGCAGAAAGTGTAATCTATGGCTATTGTATTTTTTGGCTCCGAACGGCAAGTAGCATTCAGCAGACTCCGCCTGTTCTTATCAGCGGCGCAATCATTACGGGAATCTATGCAGCCATCGTATTTGTATCGGCCTTACTCTTCGATTGGCTGCTGGAGTTACCCGCCTTGTGGTACGCAGCCGAACAATTGCTGATTCTTGTGTTAGGAGCGATCACTTTGGCCGCGATAGGGCTTTACGGGTGGAATGCTGGGGCAGGGGAACAGCAAGCCAAAAGGTCTTTACAAAAGTTTCGGCGGTATCAGAACGAATTAACTGAAATGAGTGAGCTAGCTAGTAGCTGGAAGAATTCCGATTCCGAGCAGCTAGTGAACGTGTTAGATATGTTGGAGGAAAAATTTAAGTACAGTGATCCGATATCAGAACCGTCTTTATATGCTACAGAGGATATTCTGCAGCAGCAGATTTCTCTGTTACATGATCACGTGAAGCTACTGCTGGCGACCCAAGAGCCACATGAGGGCTGGCAGGTAGAAGTAAATGAGATGTCAGAGAGTATAAAGTCTACACTTCAGCGGCGTAACCGTGAATTAGCGGCACTTAAATAGGAGGAGTTTACTACATGAACAGTTTGAACCTACAAGAGCCGTCACCGCTCCCGGGAGGAAATGCAGCCGTTCCCCGGCTTAAATACGAACGTACCGGGTTTGATTATGTTATTCTCGCGGCTGCTTATCTGCTGATGCCCGTTGGACTTGTGCTTGCCTTGTTACGTTTGATGACAACGCATTACAAAAATTACCGCAGACCGACTAACCTCAATCTGCTGATGCATGTATTTATTGGTGGGTTTGTTGAACTTTCTATTGCCATGTTTTCTAGTGCGCTCAATGGGGAATTTGGAACTTCTGAATTAGTATCAACGCTTATTTTAATTGCAATCATGTTTTTGACTCCAGCTTTTATACTGGCCAGTGTGACAGCGAAAGCTAAATATACCCTTTCTAAGCTTAACACTTCTTATATAGAGCTGATTCAAAATAAGAATATCCGGCATATTGGCAGTATATCTGAACGAATAGGCCAAAGTGAAAGTGATGTACGGAGAGATGTCCACTATCTGAAGGATAAAGGACTGCTTGATATTGATATCGCATTATCCGAAGGGCGCCAGACGCCAGAACCATCAGCAGCTAATCAAGGTTACCCTGAAAGTACTTCGGGTTTTGGAGGAACGGGGAGAACCCAAGCATCGGGGCAGCAGATACCTGCGCAGCCTCAGTCTCCGCCGCAACTGCCTAAGTCTATCCGTTGTCCGGGGTGCGGAGCCCAGAATACTGTGCTCCCAAGCCAATCTAAAAGCTGTGATTACTGTGGAACGAAGATCCCGTACAATTAATGCCGTCAACCAACAGATTAGCTGCATCGCATATAGGATTACATAAATAAGGGGATTAAAGACAAAATGAGTGCATTGGATATACGCAGACAGCCGCCGGTATCGGGAAAACCCGTGTACAAGCATGAATATGAGCGGACGGCGTTTGATTATACGACTATTGTGTTTGCGTATGTATTTGCTCCGTTTGGCTTTATATTGGCTGCCATTCGGTTATTATCTACACATTCCAAGAGACAGCGCAAAGCAAGCAATATTAACCTGTTTTATCATGCGTGTATGGGTGCCTTTGTAGAATTGGCGATCTATTTCATTATTAGCAAGCTGCTCGGTCAAATCGGTTATGTCGCACTCTTGATCAGGCTGGTGATTATCTACGCATTGTTTAGGATTCCCGCCATCAAATTATCCGTTAGGGCCGTAGGATGGAGAGAGGGATTCACCTATCTTTGCAATGACTATATCGCATTGGTTCTTGTGGACGGCATAAGGCATATCGGCAGCCTATCCGATATCCGCGGATTCAGTGAAGAGAATGTCCGCGAGGTTTTGGAATATTTAAAAGATCAGGGAGTGCTTTCTCCAGATATTGTTTATTATGAAGGACGTGTAGACAATCCATTTGTGAAATTGCCGCCGAAGCTTATTTATTCCAAACGGGCACAAGCACTGGTGCGTGCGCCTGAGAATAACCTTCGCTACCGTAACAAGCGAGACCAGACAGTGTTTGATCGAATCATCATGGCGATTGCCTATTTGTTTGCTCCGCTTGGGTTTGTACTTGCGATGCTTCGTTTTGTAAGCACTCATTATAAGAATGAGCGGAAATCATTTAACTACAAATTGCTCTATCATGTATGTATGGGAGCTTTTATGGAACTTGCTGTCCTCTTCGCCGTGGGGACCTACAAAGGGGATTTTAAGTGGTACACTTTATTGATCATTCTGGTGGTCCTCTACGTGATCTTTATAATTCCGGCGGACAGCTTTGCAGGGAGGGCTACCTTCGCAACAGAAAACTTTGATTTTTTGTGCAAGAAGTATCTCATGCTGATCGTAGTGGATGATGTTAGGCATATTGGTAATTTAGCTGATATCACGAAACAAAGTGAAGATGATGTACGTAGAGACCTACGGTATTTGGTGAGATGGGGGTTACTTGCTTCTGATCTTGTCTATTATGAAGGACGTGTTAAGCTCTTAGATAAACAACCGCCCAATCTTGTACATCCTGACCGGGCACAGCCCTCCGCGGCATCAGAGAACCAGCCATCATCTGGGCGGCAGTCATTGCCGGAGAATAGGCCTAAGCCACCTGTCCAACTGCCGAAATCCATCGTTTGTCCGAGTTGCGGTGCTAAGAGTAGAGTACTTCCAGGGCAGGATAAAATCTGTGACTATTGCGGGACGACGATTCCATACAGTTAGTGTACATACGATTGCCTTCTGCCCCCGGGAATCCGGGGGTTTTACTACACCTAACTCCCCAGGCCTTGGAGCATCCAGATAAAGTTATTGCATTTTACAAGCCTTTTCCGATATAATGTCCACTAAGAAAACACAAAAGTCTTTGAGGTGAGGACGTTCGTGAGAGAACGCTATTATTTGGTCCGGGAGGACATATTGCCTGATGCTGTACTTAAGACTATGCAGGTTAAACAATTGCTTGAGGCCGGGGATGCGAAGACCGTAAATGAAGGTGTAGAGCAGGTGGGATTAAGCCGAAGCGCTTTTTATAAATACAAGGATGGAATTCACTTGATCCATCAGCTCGAACGAGAGCGGATCGTTACGATTTCCATGGATTTGGAGCACGAATCTGGAATGCTTTCCAAGGTACTAGGCTCTGTAGCGGGACATGGGGCTAATGTGTTGACGATTCACCAGAGTATTCCGCTGCAAGGGCGGGCGAATGTGGTGATCTCCGTAGAAATTTCACACTTAAATGAGGAACTCGGAGAGATGCTGGATAGTCTGAAAGAGATTCCAGGAGTGAAGCGTGCTTTAATCGTTGGACAGGGATAGGAACTATATTCGTAAACTTTTAGGAGGAGACAGATGAAGCCGGTTAAAGTGGGGTTGCTGGGCCTGGGAACAGTAGGCACAGGTGTAGTTCGTATCGTGGAAGGGAATCAAGAGGATTTAAGCAGCCAGGTAGGCTCTTCAATTGTCATTGAACGTATAGCTGTGAATAATTCTAATAAACCACGCGAAATCGAGGTTGATCCTGCTAAAATAACGACAGATCCATGGGATGTGATTCGTGATCCTGAAATTGATGTCATCGTTGAAGTTATGGGGGGAATCGCGGGAACCAAAGAATATATTCTTGAAGCTTTGGAACGCGGTAAACATGTCGTAACTGCGAACAAGGATTTGATGGCGCTGCACGGCTCGGAGATTCTTGCTAAGGCGCAGGAGAAGCAATGTGATGTCTTTTATGAGGCTAGCGTAGCAGGAGGCATTCCGATTATCCGCACACTTATCGAGGGCTTTTCCTCAGATAAGATTATGAAGATTATAGGTATCGTGAATGGAACGACTAATTACATACTAACCAAAATGAGCCAAGAAGGCGCATCCTATAATGATGTGTTAAAAGAAGCGCAGGATCTGGGATACGCAGAGTCTGATCCAACCTCGGATGTGGAAGGCCTGGACGCTGCCCGCAAAATGGCGATTCTCGGAACCTTAGGTTTCCGTACTAATGTGGAGCTGCATGATGTAAGTGTGAGTGGGATTTCTCAGGTGAGTAAGGCGGATATCGCCTTTGCGAAACGTCTCGGATATGAAATTAAGCTGTTAGGCATCGCTGAACGTCAGGATGAAGAATTCAGCATCAGTGTTCAGCCAACCTTGATTCGGGCTAGTCATCCCTTGGCTTCCGTCAATGGCGTGTTCAACGCAGTTTACGTATACGGGGAAGCAGTGGGAGAGACCATGTTCTACGGTGCGGGTGCGGGCGCAATGCCAACTGCAACCTCAGTGGTAGCTGATTTGGTAGCTGTCATTAAGAACCTTAAACTAGGTGTAAATGGATTGAAGCAAAAAGTACCTTACAAGCAGAAAAAGCTTAAGAGTGATGAAGCTATTTTTTATAAAAACTTTTTGCTTCTGCATGTTGATGATAAAGCAGGGGTATTGGCTAAGATTACTCAAGTGTTTGCCGAATATGATGTAAGTTTGGATTCAGTAGTTCAGCAAGCCAATCCCAATAATCCTGATGCGGAGATCATTATTGTCACTCATAACGCTAGTAAAGCAAGCATGAACAAAGTGCTGCGCCATTTCGAGGAGCTGAAAGTCATCCGCCGGATTAAGAGCCATTATCGTGTGGAAGGTTAACCAAGCCAATGAACTAATACTTTCATATTTCAAAACATAGTAAGGAGATTGTACCTGTTATGAGTATTTACGGAAGAGCTAGGGTTAAAGTGCCTGCTAGTACTGCCAATCTTGGTCCGGGCTTCGATACTCTGGGTATGGCATTGCCGCTATATGCCTGGATTGAGATGGAGGAAGCAGAGGAGACTGTTTTTCATCTATATGGTGATGAGATGAATGGAGTGGCTCAGGATAAGAGCAATTTACTCTATAAGGTCGCTCAAATGGTATTTGCAGAAGCAGGCGTTACGGTGCCTGAATTATCGATATCCATGTACTCGGAAATTCCGCTTACGCGTGGACTCGGCAGCAGTGCCTCAGCTATTATTGGCGGAATGGCCGCAGCGAACACAATGATTGGCTCTCCGCTGGATAATGCTAAGCTGTTTGATATGGCTACCCAGCTTGAGAAACATCCCGATAATGTGGGTGCCTCCTTGTTTGGCGGCATTATTACTGCCGTGTGGGATGGTGAACATGCGGATTATGTTCGGCTGGAACCACCACAAAATCTTGAGGTGCTGGTGGTTATTCCTGAATTCGAACTGGAAACCACAAAAGCGCGGGGATTGCTTCCAACAGAAATCTCAGTTAGTGATGCTGTGTACAACATTAGCAGAACCTCTCTATTGACGGCTTCGCTGGCATCAGGCCGGCTTGACCTGCTTAGCAGAGCGATGCAGGATCGCCTGCATCAGCCGTATCGTGCACCGCTTATACCGGGCATGGAGAAGCTGCTCGCAGAAGCTCCTGAACACGGTGCTTTAGGGATCGCACTTAGCGGTGCTGGACCGACTCTGCTATGTTTAGTGGATCGCCAAGAGACCCGTAAGAGTGAGCTTGAGGCCTTCTTGAAGAATACGATGCAGGAACATGGCATTTCCGCTCGGACCTGCTGGTTAACACCTTGTGCTTCTGGAGTTACTACAGAGCTGCTTGAAATAAACGAGATGCAAAACGTATCATTTTTGGATATGATAAAAGGAGTACGGTCATGAAATCAATAGCGGTATTGCCGCAGGGCTCGGTATCCCACGAAGCGCTGCTGCATTTGTTTAACGGTGAACCTGTAAAGCTTGTGCATCACAAGTTAATTTCCGATGTATTTCTCTCTACGGCGAATGGTACCACCGATTACAGCGTGATTCCGATTGAAAATACCATTGAAGGCTCAGTTAGTCTTCACATCGATTGGCTCATCAATGAAGTGGATCTGCCAATGCAGACGGAATGGATTTTTCCATCGATACAGAATCTTATCGGTAACCCAAGGGAATTCACAGATACAGACGGCAACAAGGATTTCACCAAGATGGTAAAAATCCTTTCGCACCCCGTAGCAATGGCACAATGTATGCAATTTGTTCGTAAGCATGCCCCTTGGGCTGAACTGGAGTCGGTTGGAAGTACCTCTGAAGCTGTAGAAATCGTCAAAAACAATCCCGGCAAGGGCTGGGCTGCTATCGGTACCGCTCTTGGCGCCGCTACTCATGGGCTGGAGATTGTAGATCGGCAAATTACAGATCACAACAACAATTACACACGGTTTGTCCTGGTTGGTCCACAGAAGATAGATCTTCCGCGGAGCAGCACAGGAGTAAAGACGAGTGTTCTAGTAACGCTGCCAGAGGATTTTCCAGGTGCCTTGCATCAGGTGCTTGCTGCTTTTTCCTGGCGGAAACTGAATTTATCGCGTATTGAATCACGACCAACGAAGAAGAAGCTGGGTACTTATTATTTTTATATTGATGTGCTGGAACCGATAGAATCTGTTCTGCTGCCAGGGGCTATTGAAGAAATTAGTGCTTTAGGCTGTCAGGTAAGGATTCTGGGCTCGTATCCCACATACACCTATGAGGAAGAGAAAGCGGAGGTGCAGTAAATTCATGGCTGAGCAATGGATCTATTTGGATGGACAACACGTAACGAAGGAAAATGCAAAGGTATCCGTTTTTGATCACGGTTTTTTGTATGGAGACGGTATTTTTGAAGGTATCCGTATCTATAACGGCAATATTTTTAAATGTAAAGAGCATTTGGACAGACTGTATGATTCGGCAAAATCGATCATGCTGGACATTCCGCTAACGTATGATGAGATGCTGGAAGCTATGGCTGAAACGATTCGTCTTAACGACATGCGTAACGGCTATATTCGACTGATCGTCTCCCGGGGACCAGGGAACTTAGGTCTTGATCCACGCCGTTGTCCAAAAGCTAGTGTAATTATTATCGTTGAGCAACTGGCTATTTACCCAGAACAAGCGTATTTGAACGGACTTCGTGCAGTTTCTGTGTCCCAACGCCGTAATATTCCGGATGCACTCAATCCAAAGATCAAATCGCTTAATTACCTAAACAATATCCTAGTAAAAATCCAATCCAACTTGGCAGAAGCCGACGAAGCCATCATGATGAACGCTCAAGGTTATGTTACTGAGGGATCGGGCGATAATATTTTCATTATCAAAAATGGTGTAGTTTTCACTCCTCCATGTTACTTGGGAGCCCTTGAAGGAATTACCCGTCTGGCGATCATTGAGCTCTGCGAGAAATTAGGTATTAAACTGAAAGAAGAACCGTTCACAATGCATGATGTTTATATAGCGGACGAGGTGTTCTTCACTGGCACAGCTGCTGAAGTTATTGCTGCACGTGAAATTGACGGCCGGATCATTGGTGAAGGACAAGCGGGTCCAATCACTTTGAAGCTGCTCGAAGAGTTCCGTAATGTGGTTGATAAAGATGGCTATAAGGTTTGGGAATAAAGACTAATCATACAACGTAAATAGCATTGAATACGCATCAGAAGTCCTTTTATGCATACATGCAGAAGAAAACGGGAGTCTCCGGTTAATCTTTTCATGGATCATGAAAGGATTTTTTTTATTTCGGGGATGTCATTCGCCCATGGGCTGCATAAGATGTAGTAACGAAGGAGGCGGCTGTACCGCATATAACTTTGTAAGAGAGCAATGTTCCATGAAAAGGGTGTTTGCTTTCGAAGTCAGTTTTGCTGTGTAGCTGTAAAGAAAGCAATACTCCACAAAACTTTTAGGAGGTTAATGCTACGTGAAAATACACATTGTCAAACAAGGCGATAGTTTGTATGCCTTATCGCAAAAGTACGGAGTGCCGTTACAAAAAATTATTGAAGCAAACCCGCAGATCAGTAATCCGAATGTGTTAGCGGTTGGAGACAAAGTAAAAATACCTACGGCCCCTGTATCCGTACCGGAGAACAGTGAAGTTTACTACAAGCACACCGTTAAACAAGGAGATACCTTGTGGAAATTATCTAAAGCCTGGGGAATTCCTTTGAAGGATATGGTTGAGGCCAATCCCCAACTAAAGAATCCAAATGTACTTATGCTAGGGGAAGTAGTTAATATTCCTAAAAAAGTATCCAATACCTCACCGACACAGCCTGGGTATACACCTTCTAACGCCTCAGAGAAAACGCAGGTGGGTGGCAAGGAATATACAGGCCCCAAAGAACAGCCTGCTGCTGAAGTCGTGCCTGCACCTAAACCAGGAACTAAACCAGAAGTAAAACCAGAGACCAAGCCAGAAGCTAAACCTGCACCTAAACCAGTGACAAATATCTCACCTGAATCCAATTCTGCACCACACCCATCGCTAAACATCGCCCCTATTAATACACAAAATATTGCACCCAATCCTGCGCCTAATATGCAAATGGAAGTTGCTCCAGTGCAAGAAATTGAAATGCAGAGTTTATTTGTTCAGATTACGGTTCCAAATCAAGAACCGGTTGCTCAACAAGAAGCACCTAAAGCTGAGAAGAAAGCAGACAATGATTGCTCATGGGATAATTCCAACGGATACCCGGGCCTGGGAGGAAATCCTTATCTCTATGATTCATATCAAAATAGCCCTAATATGAACATGAACTGGGCACCAAGTTATGTTCAGCCAATGGCTTATGCACCAGAATGTATTTCACCATGTTATTTTTCGGGCAATATGTATTCTAATATGAGCCCAGAACAATGGAATCCAAATGCCGCGCCAAACATAAGCCCAGAACAATGGAATCCAAATGCCGCACCAAACATAAGCCCGGAACAGTGGAATCCAAATGCCGCGCCAAACATAAGCCCGGAACAGTGGAATCCAAATGCCGCGCCAAACATAAGCCCAGAGCAATGGAATCCAAATGCTGCCCCTAATATGAGTCCAGGACAGTGGAATCCGATGGAGGCTAATGTTGCTGGCATGAATGTTGGCGGGGATTTCTCGCCGTATGCTGTTCCTCAATATGGAGGACAGACGCCGAACCTTCCTTGGCCAACTTGTGGGTGCGGAGGCGTGCATATTCAACCAGTGCAAACTTATTCATATGACATGCCTGTATATAACACCTATCCTGAATATGGGAATCCAAACGCTTTTTCCGCATATGGAGCAGGAATGCCTAATCAGGGAATGGTACCTACTTCTACGCTTGGAGCATTTGGTGGACCGGATAACTCTAATATTCCATCCAATCCGCAGTATCCAGGGATAGGTAATTATTCGCAGCATAATCGGGTGCCGGAAATTCAAGAACCTGAAGCGTTCGTGCAGGAATCTCCCGAAACGGCTAGAACAGAGACTGATGAGTCAACTTCTAACGCTTCTCTCAAGAATAAGGGGAATGTAGCAAAGGAAACAGTAACAGGCAAAAAAGCAAAGACCTCAGGTCAACCTAGTAGCAAGAAAAGCAAAACTGCTACGAAATCTCAAGGTTCAGCAGCGAGTACTAAAAAACGTAGAAATCCTTGGATTTCAAACTAATAAATTTATATATTAAGCCGTTGTTTGACTTACGTGTAGATTCTGTATCCTTAGAATCTACACGTTTTTTTATAGGTAAATAGGGATAAAAGATGTTAAATAAAGTGGGGCAAAAGCACTTATTTATAAAATATAAATTTTTAAGTATTGTTTTTATATAGGGATATATGGTACATTATAAATCCAGTCGCAAAGAGGAACTATAAAGCTTTCGGTTGGTGAATGTTAATCTGAATTAGATTGCAAAGAACTTTGAAAAAAAGAGTTGCAATAAATCAGAAAGCATGATATATTATAAGAGTTGCTGCTGAGACATTAAACGGCGCCAACGAGAACTTGATCTTTGAAAACTGAACAACGAGTGAGTAGGAAATCACGTAAGTGAAATCCAAAATTAGAGAATTAATTTTCTCGTCAGATGTTTCAAAATGAGCATATCGCTCTTTTCAATACTAATTGGAGAGTTTGATCCTGGCTCAGGACGAACGCTGGCGGCGTGCCTAATACATGCAAGTCGAGCGGAGTCATTTTGAAAGCTTGCTTTCAAAATGACTTAGCGGCGGACGGGTGAGTAACACGTAGGCAACCTGCCCTTCAGACTGGGATAACTACCGGAAACGGTAGCTAATACCGGATAATTTCTTTTTTCTCCTGAGAGAAGAATGAAAGACGGAGCAATCTGTCACTGAGGGATGGGCCTGCGGCGCATTAGCTAGTTGGTGGGGTAACGGCCCACCAAGGCGACGATGCGTAGCCGACCTGAGAGGGTGAACGGCCACACTGGGACTGAGACACGGCCCAGACTCCTACGGGAGGCAGCAGTAGGGAATCTTCCGCAATGGGCGAAAGCCTGACGGAGCAACGCCGCGTGAGTGATGAAGGTTTTCGGATCGTAAAGCTCTGTTGCCAGGGAAGAACGTCCGGTAGAGTAACTGCTACCGGAGTGACGGTACCTGAGAAGAAAGCCCCGGCTAACTACGTGCCAGCAGCCGCGGTAATACGTAGGGGGCAAGCGTTGTCCGGAATTATTGGGCGTAAAGCGCGCGCAGGCGGCTATTTAAGTCTGGTGTTTAAACCTTGGGCTCAACCTGAGGTCGCACTGGAAACTGGGTGGCTTGAGTACAGAAGAGGAAAGTGGAATTCCACGTGTAGCGGTGAAATGCGTAGATATGTGGAGGAACACCAGTGGCGAAGGCGACTTTCTGGGCTGTAACTGACGCTGAGGCGCGAAAGCGTGGGGAGCAAACAGGATTAGATACCCTGGTAGTCCACGCCGTAAACGATGAGTGCTAGGTGTTAGGGGTTTCGATACCCTTGGTGCCGAAGTTAACACAGTAAGCACTCCGCCTGGGGAGTACGGTCGCAAGACTGAAACTCAAAGGAATTGACGGGGACCCGCACAAGCAGTGGAGTATGTGGTTTAATTCGAAGCAACGCGAAGAACCTTACCAGGTCTTGACATCCCTCTGAATCCACTAGAGATAGTGGCGGCCTTCGGGACAGAGGAGACAGGTGGTGCATGGTTGTCGTCAGCTCGTGTCGTGAGATGTTGGGTTAAGTCCCGCAACGAGCGCAACCCTTAACTTTAGTTGCCAGCAAGTAATGTTGGGCACTCTAGAGTGACTGCCGGTGACAAACCGGAGGAAGGTGGGGATGACGTCAAATCATCATGCCCCTTATGACCTGGGCTACACACGTACTACAATGGCCGGTACAACGGGAAGCGAAGCCGCGAGGTGGAGCCAATCCCATCAAAGCCGGTCTCAGTTCGGATTGCAGGCTGCAACTCGCCTGCATGAAGTCGGAATTGCTAGTAATCGCGGATCAGCATGCCGCGGTGAATACGTTCCCGGGTCTTGTACACACCGCCCGTCACACCACGAGAGTTTACAACACCCGAAGTCGGTGGGGTAACCCGCAAGGGAGCCAGCCGCCGAAGGTGGGGTAGATGATTGGGGTGAAGTCGTAACAAGGTAGCCGTATCGGAAGGTGCGGCTGGATCACCTCCTTTCTATGGAGAATCGTTCTCTGCAATGAGAACATTCAAATCGGAAGCTCAGCTTCCAAAACTCAGGTTTAGGCCTGTTACTCACTCGTTGCTCAGTTTTGAGAGTTTAAGCTCTCAAGTAAGACTTGATCCTTGAAAACTGGATACCGAAACGAATTTGCGTTTTAGAACATCTTTTAGCAACTTGTGTAAACAAGTAAATGTTATTAGTGAGATGATTCCAAAGAGAATGTCATCGTATGATATTTTCCTGCGGAAAAATCAAGGTTAAGCTAATAAGAGCACACGGAGGATGCCTAGGCGCCAGGAGCCGACGAAGGACGTGGCGAACAACGAAACTGCCTCGGGGAGCTGTAAGCAAGCTTTGATCCGGGGGTGTCCGAATGGGGAAACCCAGCTGTGGTAATTCGCAGTTACTCATTTCTGAATACATAGGAAATGTAGAGGCAGACCAGGGGAACTGAAACATCTAAGTACCCTGAGGAAGAGAAAACAATAGTGATTCCGTCAGTAGCGGCGAGCGAACGCGGAACAGCCTAAACCTAAGAGCTTGCTCTTAGGGGTTGTGGGACGTCTCACATGGAGTTACAAAGGAATATGGTAGGCGAAGAGGTCTGGAAAGGCCCGCGATAGAGGTAAAAGCCCTGTAACCTAAACTGTATTCTCTCCGAGACGGATCCCGAGTAGTGCGGGGCACGTGAAACCCCGTATGAATCCAGCAGGACCATCTGCTAAGGCTAAATACTACCTGGCGACCGATAGTGAAACAGTACCGTGAGGGAAAGGTGAAAAGCACCCCGGAAGGGGAGTGAAATAGAACCTGAAACCGTGTGCTTACAAAAAGTCAGAGCCCTATTAATGGGTGATGGCGTGCCTTTTGTAGAATGAACCGGCGAGTTACGTTTAACATGCAAGGTTAAGCCGAGAAGGTGGAGCCGCAGCGAAAGCGAGTCTGAATAGGGCGAATTAGTATGTGGACGTAGACCCGAAACCGTGTGATCTACCCCTGTCCAGGGTGAAGGTGCGGTAACACGCACTGGAGGCCCGAACCCACGTACGTTGAAAAGTGCGGGGATGAGGTGGGGGTAGCGGAGAAATTCCAATCGAACTCGGAGATAGCTGGTTCTCCCCGAAATAGCTTTAGGGCTAGCCTCGGTATAAGAGTAGTGGAGGTAGAGCACTGATTGGGTGCGGGGTCCGCAAGGATTACCAAGCTCAGTCAAACTCCGAATGCCATATACTTATTGCCGGGAGTCAGACAGTGAGTGCTAAGATCCATTGTCAAAAGGGAAACAGCCCAGACCATCAGCTAAGGTCCCCAAGTGTGTGTTAAGTGGGAAAGGATGTGGAGTTGCACAGACAACCAGGATGTTGGCTTAGAAGCAGCCACCATTGAAAGAGTGCGTAATAGCTCACTGGTCGAGTGACTCTGCGCCGAAAATGTAACGGGGCTAAACACACCACCGAAGCTATGGCTAGATACGTATGTATCTGGGGTAGGGGAGCGTTGTGTAGGGGTTGAAGGTGTACTGAAAAGAGCGCTGGACACTACACAAGTGAGAATGCCGGTATGAGTAACGAAAAGATCAGTGAGAATCTGATCCGCCGAAAGCCCAAGGTTTCCTGAGGAAGGCTCGTCCGCTCAGGGTAAGTCGGGACCTAAGGCGAGGCCGAAAGGCGTAGTCGAAGGACAACAGTTTGAAATTACTGTACCACCGTAATCCGCTATGAGCGATGGGGTGACGCAGGAGGGTAGTGACGCGGACTGATGGATGTCCGTCTAAGCAGTGAGGCTGATGTGTAGGCAAATCCGCACATCGATAAGGCTGGGCTGTGATGGGGAGCGAAAATTATAGTAGCGAAGGTCATGATCTCACACTGCCAAGAAAAGCCTCTAGCCAGGAGAAGGTGCCCGTACCGCAAACCGACACAGGTAGGCGAGAAGAGAATTCTAAGGCGCGCGGAAGAACTCTCGTTAAGGAACTCGGCAAAATGACCCCGTAACTTCGGGAGAAGGGGTGCCCCGGTAGTGTGAATAGCACGAGGGGGCCGCAGTGAAAAGGCCCAAGCGACTGTTTAGCAAAAACACAGGTCTGTGCGAAGCCGCAAGGCGAAGTATACGGGCTGACGCCTGCCCGGTGCTGGAAGGTTAAGGGGAGTGGTTAGGGGTAACCCGAAGCTATGAACCGAAGCCCCAGTAAACGGCGGCCGTAACTATAACGGTCCTAAGGTAGCGAAATTCCTTGTCAGGTAAATTCTGACCCGCACGAATGGCGTAACGACTTGGGCGCTGTCTCAACGAGAGATCCGGTGAAATTTTAATACCTGTGAAGATGCAGGTTACCCGCGACAAGACGGAAAGACCCCATGGAGCTTTACTGCAGCTTGATATTGAATTTGGGTACGATCTGTACAGGATAGGTGGGAGCCGTAGAAATCGGAGCGCAAGCTTCGGTGGAGGCGCCGTTGGGATACCACCCTGATCGTATCTAGGTTCTAACCTAGTGCCCTTACCGGGTACGGGGACCGTGTCAGGCGGGCAGTTTGACTGGGGCGGTCGCCTCCTAAAGAGTAACGGAGGCGTTCCAAGGTTCCCTCAGAATGGTTGGAAATCATTCGCAGAGTGCAAAGGCATAAGGGAGCTTGACTGCGAGACCTACAAGTCGAGCAGGGACGAAAGTCGGACTTAGTGATCCGGTGGTACCGCATGGAAGGGCCATCGCTCAACGGATAAAAGCTACCCTGGGGATAACAGGCTTATCTCCCCCAAGAGTCCACATCGACGGGGAGGTTTGGCACCTCGATGTCGGCTCATCGCATCCTGGGGCTGAAGTAGGTCCCAAGGGTTGGGCTGTTCGCCCATTAAAGCGGTACGCGAGCTGGGTTCAGAACGTCGTGAGACAGTTCGGTCCCTATCTGTCGTGGGCGCAGGAAATTTGAGAGGAGCTGTCCTTAGTACGAGAGGACCGGGATGGACGTACCGCTGGTGCACCAGTTGTTCCGCCAGGAGCATGGCTGGGTAGCTACGTACGGACGGGATAAGCGCTGAAAGCATCTAAGCGTGAAGCCCCCCTCAAGATGAGATTTCCCAATTAGTAAGACCCCTTGAAGACGACGAGGTAGATAGGTTGGAGGTGGAAGTGCAGCAATGCATGGAGCTGACCAATACTAATCGGTCGAGGGCTTATCCTATATGTAGAATGCAGATTTGTTTCGGATTCAGTTTTCAGGCATCAATCTCAGATTTATATAGTCCAAGTGACTGTATGATGATGAATTTGTTTTCAGCATTTGGCGATGCTGAGACCTGAATAATGCATTTGTACCGCAAATGCCCGTTTGGTGGCGATAGCGGAGGGGTTCCACGCGTACCCATCCCGAACACGACCGTTAAGCCCTCCAGCGCCGATGGTACTTGGACCGAAGGGTCCTGGGAGAGTAGGACGTTGCCAAGCACGCAAGACCACTGTTGAGTAATCGACAGTGGTCTTTTTGTTGTACGATGTTTAGCGGTTTATTATAAGGATAGGCAATCACTGTGAAGTGGTTTTTGAATGAAAATTAGTTCATGGAGGCAAATGATCATGATTATATGGATCAATGGTGCTTTTGGTTCAGGGAAGACACAAACCGCATATGAAATGTATAGAAGAAAAACATAGCTAGCGAGTATGATGGAATAATTATCGTGCCTATGACCATAATGAATCTAGATAGTGAAATCATCGGCAAGTTCATTGATGGAGGTATAGAGCTTTATCATTTAAGTTTGCGTGGCTCCCGAGAGACCTTGCTTAAGAGATTAAGTGTTAGAGGTGAAGGAAAAGACCCTTGGGCTGCTCAGCAGATCGACAGGTGGATCAGAGGGCTTGATCACGAGGTATTTAAGCAGCATCTAGACACGAATGATAGAACTATAGGTCAAATCGTTGAGATAATATCTCAAAAGCTTCATATCAATCTATTACCTAGGGAAGAGTAAAAAGAAAAATAATTAGTTTAGGTATTGCTATACTTAATAATACATGATATAATCTTTTTTGTTGTCAAAACAATTTGTTTTTAAAACGGCCCGTTGGTCAAGGGGTTAAGACACCTCCCTTTCACGGAGGTAACATGGGTTCGAATCCCATACGGGTCACCATTTCTTCTTGAAACAGCATTAGACTTCTAGAAAAAATGGTTGCATTACAGGTTTGATTGTGGTATGATAATTAAGTTGCTTCTTTACATGGAGGCTTAGCTCAGCTGGGAGAGCATCTGCCTTACAAGCAGAGGGTCGGGGGTTCGATCCCCTCAGCCTCCACCATAACACATCCCCAAAAGTGAAGTTAATGCTTCACTAAGGATTCCGGATACTTTCCGAGGAATCCAAGGGAATTAATACTTTTTTACTGACGCGGGGTGGAGCAGCCCGGTAGCTCGTCGGGCTCATAACCCGAAGGTCGCAGGTTCAAATCCTGCCCCCGCAACCAATTTTCATTAAGCAATTATTCTTCTGGAACCGTGGTGTAGTTGGCCTAACATGCCTGCCTGTCACGCAGGAGACCGCGGGTTCGAATCCCGTCGGTTCCGCCATTTTCTTGCTTTATGAGCCATTAGCTCAGTTGGTAGAGCACCTGACTTTTAATCAGGGTGTCGAAGGTTCGAGTCCTTCATGGCTCACTTCTTTAGTGAGTCGGACATCAATACATACCGTGTGCGGACGTGGCTCAGCGGTAGAGCATCGCCTTGCCAAGGCGAGGGTCGCGGGTTCGATTCCCGTCGTCCGCTCCATATAAATTTTGCGCCCTTAGCTCAGCTGGATAGAGCGTTTGACTACGAATCAAAAGGCCGGGAGTTCGAATCTCTCAGGGCGCGCCATATTTTAACTTAATACTTTGCCGGTGTGGCGGAATGGCAGACGCGCTCGACTCAAAATCGAGAGGGAAACCGTGGAGGTTCGAGTCCTCTCACCGGTACCAACTAAATCAACTCAAAGTTCATTAGATACTATATCTGATGAACTTTTTTGTTTGTTTTTTTACAATTCCGTTCATGTCTGTGCCGGAAAACTTTTGATACATCCTTCAAGTGTGAATAAGAAATTGTACTTAGTTGTACTGAGGAAGATTAATGTAAGCGGATATGTGAATGAGATAGAGGCATTCCTGAGGAAGCTCCATTTCGAAAGCTATAAGCAATCATGATACTAAACAGCGATTGACAAAATAGAGGAACTACCTAATACTAATTGATAATCATTATCATTTATTGTGAAATATAATTAATTCAAATAGATTGTGGAGCAGATCGGAGTGTATGGCAAAGATGAGGCTGGAAGATCATATTTTCGCATGGAATTATGCCGCTGTTAAAGTACTTGATATTCGACATGCTGTGATGAAGCCTGGGGACAAGCTGCAAGGCTATGTATTACCAGCATGTGGATTTATCTACTGTGTGCGGGGTACGGCCAGCTTGAATCTCAACGGCATAGATTACGACGCAGACCGTCACTTTATTGTGCATGGTGGCAAGGGCATGAGACTAAGTATAGAGACAGGGAAGTTGTTTGAATACTATTTATTATTCTATAGAGCCTCCTTGCCAGGAAGAAAGGATTTAGCAAGACTTTTAGAACGCAGCAATCCATTTCGGATGCAGTATAGCTTCGAGTCTTTGGAGCCATTACCACTGCACTATCAACTAATGGCAATGGAACAACTTTGGGCACAAGGAAGCCAATTGGAAAGAATTCAAGTTAAAGGCTTGTTCTATCAGTTTATACATGAGTTATTAAAGCAGTTCACAAAGGATGGAATTAACCTCAGGCAACCGGATGTCATTGGGCAGGTTGTCCGTTATATTGAGGAGCATTATCGTCATAATTTATCACTAGAATCTATAGCGGAGCAATTTAATTACAGCCCTCGTCATTTATCAACGCGTTTTAAAGGGGAGACGGGGTTCAGCTTGATTGAATATTTGATACGATTCCGGCTTAAACATGCAGAAGAGCTATTACGATGTACCGATGCTCCACTTCGCGATATTGCAGAAGAAGTTGGATATAACGATGTATATTACTTCAGTCGCATGTTCAGTAAATACAATGGTCAATCTCCCATCCGGTTCCGCAAGGAAAGCAGGCAGGTGAGCTCATCGGACAATCGTCCATTTACCACCGCAAAATTCTCCATTGGCGAGCACATATCCTCCCGATATAATGTTATTGAGTATGATAATCATTATCATTAATATTACCATAATAAAATAACCGGAGGGTCTTCACCTATGAGATTAACAAAGACGTCAAGTTTTATTGTAGCGATGCTGCTTAGCTTTACCTTGCTATTAAGTGCATGTGGATCTGCAAGTGTTGGTTCTAATGCCACAAATTCTAATGGATCCAAAGCTTCTGAAGTTACATCATCACCAGCAAATAATTCAACTGTAGCTGACAATGCCATTAAGGAGGCTCAGACAAGAACTATCTCTACAATAAAGGGAGATATTGTTGTTCCAGCTAATCCAAAGAGGGTTGTCGTGTTATACCTTCAAGGGGATCTTGTGGCCCTCGGCATTAAGCCAGTAGGGACTTCGAGTGTCTTTGAAGGAGCGGCCTTTGCAGAAGAGCTGGGGGGGATTGAAGATCTAGGTTCATGGTATGAGCCTAATCCAGAGGCTATTATGGCAGTAAAGCCGGACTTGATCATAGCTGCTTCTGAAGAAACTTACGAAATCCTTAAGGATATTGCACCGACCGTTCCAATTCCTTATGAAAAAATGGCGACGGATGAACGTGTAATGAAGATTGGCGAGGTATTTGGCAAGGAGCAGGAGGCACAAGCTCTATTAGATAATTTCCACGAGAAGTTGGAGAAGAGCAAGCAGCAGCTTGATGAACTTGGAATTTTGGATAAGACAGTAACCATTATCGAAGGCGGCAAAAAAGAGATGGCGGTGATCGATAGCAAGCTTTATGGAAGGGGCTCTCAGATCATTTATGAATATTTAGGGCTAAAAGCACCAGAGATTCTTCAGAAAAAGATTGATGGCAGAGAGAAGGCTACTGGAGGGTTTGTTTCCTTAGAGGTGTTACCTGAGTATATAGGAGACTTCGTGTTCCGCTCTGTATGGGATGGGGCTGATGATTTGTCGGACAATCCAATTTGGAACAGCATTCCAGCAATTAAAGAAGGTAGATTGATCGAAATTGGGTTTGATTTTTCATATTATTCCGATATCTACTCTCTTGATAAGCAGCTAGATTTTGTAGTTGAGAAGCTAGTGTCAGCGTATGAAAAAAAATAGAAAGCTAGATGATAGAACAACCGTTATCCCTGATTTAAGAGGGAAATCGTATTTCGGTCTGTTTCTACTCCTAGGGATACTGCTGCTGCTGCTTTCAGTAGCAGCTTCTATCTCATTTGGCTCTGCTTCTATGAGCCTGAAGATGGCATGGACAGCGATTTTTAATTTTGATCCTGAACTGACCGAGCATCAGATTATTCATGCCCTTCGTATTCCGCGTACAGCAGCTGATATTATTGCAGGTATGTGTCTCGCGGTAGCAGGAGCGGTTATGCAGGGCTATACGCGAAATCCCTTAGCAGATTCCGGATTAATGGGAGTAAATGCAGGAGCAGCACTTGCAATGGCCGTTACACTGGTTTTTCTTCCAGGACAACTGCAGACAACAACCTTGCTGGTTAGCTTTATTGGCGCAGGACTTGGAGCAGGATTAACGTATCTTGCCGCTTCATTGAATCGTTCAGGAATGACACCTCAACGACTGGTGCTAGCTGGAATATCAATTACAATGCTATTTGGAGCTGTGGGGTCATTTATCTCATTAAACTATGGAATTGGTCGTGCCCTTGCTTATTGGACTTCGGGTAGTGTGGCTGGAGCAACATGGGTGGAAATTAGGCTAGTTATACCTTGGTTCTTAGGTGGACTGGCTTTGTCACTATTCATTGCACGCTCTATCACTGTTTTAAACTTGGGGGAAGAGATTGCGAAAGGCTTCGGGCAACGGATCGTTCTCGTTAAGATGATAGCTACGCTTGCGGTCCTTTTACTAGCGGGTGTAGCTGTTGCACTTGTAGGGCCAATCGGCTTTGTAGGGTTGATTATTCCGCATATTATGCGTTTTTTTGTAGGTGTAGATTATCGTTATATTATTCCGGCATCAGCCATTTACGGCGGCGCACTTATGGTTGTAGCGGATATCGCAGGAAGGCTGATTAATCGTCCGGCAGAGACAGCACTGGGCATTATTTTTGCAATGATTGGTGTTCCTTTCTTCTTGCTAATTGCGAGCAAAGAGAGGAGAGCCTTCAAATGAATGTTGTTAAATCGCATAAGGCTACAATATGGATTCTATCTCTTTTAATACTGCTTATTGCAGGAGCTATTCTTAGTCTTAATATGGGAAAGGTGTCCCTCAATCCACTTGAAGTATTTCAAGTATTGCTTGGACAAGGTCCAGAGGAGCATAATCTCGTTGTTTATAAGTTTCGTCTTCCTCGGATCGTATTAGCGATACTTGTTGGATTTGGGATGGCACTGGCAGGTGCAGTTATGCAGGCTTTGCTGCGCAATGATCTGGCTGATCCCGGCATGCTTGGTATTAGCTCAGGTTCAGGTCTTATGGTGTTGCTGATTATCTCAACGGTAAGCATTCAAGGCGTCGCTATAACATTATTACTGCCGTCTATGGCATTCTTAGGTGGTCTGCTGGCAGCAGCTCTGATCTATGTTCTAGCCTATAGAAAACGTCGTATGATTTCTTCTACACGACTTGTCTTGACTGGTGTTGCGATCAATATGGGGTTTAGTGCGCTATCGCTATTCCTGACTTTAAAGCTTGATGACCAGAAGTATGAGTTTGCGCAGCGTTGGCAAGCAGGATATTTATGGGGTGACAAGTGGTCTTATATCAGCTTGTTGGCACCTTGGGTATTGCTGCTATTCGCATATATTCTTTCTAATTTCAGGACATTGAACGTCTTGGTGCTAGGCAACGAAATTTCGATAGGATTAGGTGTTGCTGTAAAGAAGAAATTTTTGCGCTTGGCAATTGCGGCTGTAGGCATAGCTTCTGGCTGTGTAGCGCTCGGGGGCTCGATCTTCTTTATTGGATTGATTAGTCCGCATGTGGCTCGCAAGCTGGTAGGTCACGACTACAAAGTGCTTCTACCTACTTCAGCGCTTATTGGTGCGCTATTGCTGCTTGTAGCGGATACGATTGCTCGAACGGTCAGCTTTAAGTCAGATATTCCCGCAGGAATTATTGTAACAATGCTGAGTGTGCCTTACTTCCTATATCTATTGATGCGTTCAAAATAAATACCGATAGGTTCCATTCCTCTCACCGGTATACTAAAAAGGTCTATAAAATTGCTTAATAAGCGATTTTATAGACCTTTTTCATTTTCAGAGCTTATTAAATTCCAGAAAAGTTTGATAAATATAAAAAAAATCCCCTTTCTCCTATCTTTAATAGAAAGGAAGGACTGTTCCCTATCTCGTTAATTGATCAAGATACCGGTGTGGCAGGAACTATATATCTTACCAGTAAAGATGAAGGAATCACTTGGGTTTATGATGAAGCTTATGATAAGCTTCTAAATCCTTTTTTTACAGGGGACCATAAAAAGAACAATTTCGACTTGAAATAGATTATTGTTATATGAAATATCTACTAAGCCATTACTATCCTCTACGACCTTCTGGATACTTTTTAAGCCTATACCATGACCGGATTTATTAGTTTTTGTGGAGCAGATGTCGCCAAAACGATTCGTATGAATTTCATTCACATAAGGATTCTGAATCCGGATGAACAAGCTTTCGTTAAGATAATGCATATGTATGGTTATATAGCACTCTTCATTTCTTTTATCGCAACAAGCTTCAATGGCATTGTCCAGTGCATTTCCTAAAATCACACTGATAACTGTGGTGTCGAGCGTCAGCTGTACAGGGATGTTCAAGTCTAACTTGAAGGGGATCTGATGCTTCTCAGCGACCTGCTGCTTGTAGTTGATAATGGAATCAATAATCGTATTCCCGCTATTGCTAACGCCTATTGGATTGTCTATTTGCCCCAGTAAGTTGTCCAACTCATTTAGATTGGCAGCTTCACCGGATTGTACCTTTGCGCGTAAACCTATGAGAATATTTTTAATATCATGCTGGAACTTAAAAGATTCTTCCTGTATTTCTTTTGTCAAAAGATATTGATTTACATAGTAAGCATTTTGTTGCTCAAGTAAATAACTTTGGTTCTGCGCAGATTGGATAACTAACATACGGTCACATAAGATAAATATCAATAAATTTATAATGAGTAGTCCTGTGGATAGGATTGGAACAAGGGTAGGGAAGGACTGCATATAAAGGCTGGATGCGAAGCTGTAGATCCCTAGTGTGCTTATAGAAGGGCAAATAAATAATAGAACCCAATACCATTTAGATAACCCGCCATTTCCAAAGGCTTTAGCTACGCGCACGGATACAAAAGCTAATATAAACATCAGCAGCTTGGAAAGAAACTGGTTCAGAATATATCCCTTTGTCGAGTAAAATAGGGGTAGTGATAACTCACTAAGCGTAATAAGCGCAACCAGAAAAAGAGCGGCAACGATCCGCCATTTGATATTTCCATTGTAAAAAAAAGATAAGAGAGCAATCAGGCCAATATTGAGTGTGAGTAGGATTGAGCCTGGCAGTGAGCTATAGTGCAGAAAGACAATACAGAGGAAATATAGAGAGTACACGATAACAAGATTGGCTTTGGTGGTAAGTCGGCTAACGAAACAATGGCTGTAGAAGTAATGAATGATGATAGGTAAAAGTGGAAGCGTTACTAGATAGAATAACTCCTCCAGAAAGATATTATCCAACAAGACTCCCCCTGAATTTCAGATATTTTTTCTTAAAATCGGCACTGTATTTTGCACTAATGGGTAAGGCTTCGCCATTAAGGAGAATTACTCCCTGGTTACTGATTTCTTTAATAAAGTAAAAGTTAACGATGTAGGATTGATGGATTCGGACAAAATCGCTCACAGGAAGCTTCTGCTCTTCCTCGTTTAGTGTACTGTAGTAGTCATGTTGATCCTTGCAGGAATAAAGAATAATTCTCCGCCGGTTGCTTTCCAGATAGATGATATTTCGATAGGGGATTAGAATTTCTTTTCCTTTTTGCTGTAGTGATAAGAAGTTTTTTTTGCCTTGCTGCAGCTTGCGAATTACTTTTTCAATCGTAGAAATCAGTTTTTGCTTAAATATCTCTGAATCGATAGGCTTCTTTATAAATCCCGAGGGCTGAACATCGAAGAGTTGCAGATGATATTCATCATGACTAGAGACATAGATAAGCTGCACTAGATCATTTTCATCATTTCCCCGCAGTACATACCCAGCTTTTATTCCATCCATATCCGCCATTTCAATGTCCATAAAAATAATATCAAACGCGCAGGCCTCTTGAATGGCCTTAGTGAAGCTTTCTCCGGAATAAAAGATCGACACCTCTATTTTCCTTGTGAAATTCCTTTGAGTCTCCAGAATAAGTCTCTCTATTAATTCAGTAGTGGGAAAGTCATCATCACAGACAGCAATACGTATCACTTTATCATTCCTTTCGACAAGAATTGTCCAAAATATCCGGGAATTTGTCGACCATATAAGTCACATTATACAAATCCTTCTTAATAATTACATTAACTAACTTGATTGTTACAGTTTGAATGTAGAGTTCATGGCAACATGTTAGGATGTGGAAAAGTGAAAAGAGGAGTGTTTGATTTGACTCAAACGATCTTTGAGGCCAAAGGTTTAAGCAAACAATACGGAGAGTCTTTTGCGCTTCAGGATGTCTATATGACGATTGGGGTAGGAGATATTTATGGGTTTGTTGGCGAAAATGGGGCAGGTAAAACTACATTAATGAAGATAATAGGCGGATTGGTACATCCGACACATGGCGAAATCTCTCTTTTTGAAAAAAAGGACACAAAAGCTGTTCACGAGGCGAGGCGAAAGGTTGGATTTCTAATTGAAAGGCCAGCGCTTTATCCTAATCTAAATGCGAAGCAAAATCTTACGTTTTATTGCCGTGCGTTTGGGATTAAGGATAAGAGCAGAATTGCGGAAGTATTGCAGGCAGTTTCTCTGGCAGATGCCGGTTCTAAGCTAACCTCAGAATACTCCCTTGGGATGAAACAACGTTTAGGTCTGGCTATTGCTCTACTTAACGATCCCAAATTTCTGGTATTGGACGAGCCTATTAATGGTCTTGATCCGTCAGGCATTGTAGAAGTGCGAAAAATCCTGGAGAAGCTATCCAAAGAGCAAGGAGTGACTATACTAATATCCAGTCATATTTTAAGTGAGTTGCAGCTACTTGCGACCCAATACGGTTTTATTCATAAAGGAAGGTTAATCAAAGAAGCTTCTGCGGAGGAACTCTTGCATACGGCGGAAACAAAGATCTGTATTCGAACGGCTGATCCCGCAGCGACACTTCAGATTTTGAAAAGTGAACTCCAACTAGAAACCATTACGATCAGCGAAGCTGGAGAAATTCAAATTCCTAAAGAGAGTACAAATCTGGAAGAGCTGATGTCTTTTTTTCTACAGCGGGGCATCCATATTGAAGGGATTAACCTGTCGGCTCCAAATCTTGAGAACTATTATATGGATCTAATTGCTGGAGGTAACGAATGAGGAATTTTCTTGAGGCTGAAGCTTATTATGTAACCAAGGATCCCATGTTCAAGGGGATAAGTCTTCTTTTGCTGTTTGGAAGTGCCTTATTACTGGTTTGGATGGGGGTACAAGTAGGATTTGATATAGATGGTCCTTTAGAGCCTTTAATCACTAGCATTCAGTTATCTTTTTTTCTGTATTTTATCATCCCGATTTACGTTTGTTTTTTTGCTACCGAGGGATTTGAGTATGGGTCGGTTCAAACCATTATCGCTTCGGGTCAGAGCAGGTCATTATATTTACTGGGAAAATATCTGACCGAATTAAAAGTGGTATTATGGTGGGTAATTCAATTTTTTGGTCTTTTTTATGTATTGTATATGCTGGCAGCGCTTGTTACGGGTTCCCATATCGGAAATGAAAGCTTAGAGGGGAAGTTTATCGTTGCTATGGGGGCTATTGGATTCAATATTTTGTATCTCGCAGCTTATTCCGCTGTCGTGCTGTTGTTAGGAGTATTGATGAAAAAATCGGCTACCGCTGTTATTGCCACGTTTGTTTTTGTATTTGGCGATTTTCTGCTCAGTGGTTATCTTAAAGACTCATCATATGTATATCTGCGAATGGTTTCTGAAAATACGCTAACGACGCAAATTTTTAAATTCTCTGCTGTAAATTCACATGAAATATATACCCTAAACGAGGGTGTTCGTATGATCCTAATCCCTGTTGTAATCATAGGAGTTTGCTTGAGCGTTGCTTTAGTTTCTTTTGAAAAGAGAGATGTGCATCTATAGAAAGGAAGGATGGATTATGAAAAAGGATAACAAAAGAACAACTATGATCTTAAGTATTTCGGTAGTAGTTATTATTTTTTGTGTTCTTTTTGTGAGTATACGAATATCTTGACGCTGTCTATCTAGTTTTACTAGAACGTGAGGATTGAATCGCTCTCTGGTAAAAAAGCCACGGCGTACGTTAATAACGTACCTCGTGGCTTTAGGTGTTTATGGAAGGACATTGCCGGCAGCACGGTAGATTTCATACCATTCTTGCCGAGTGAGAGTAATATCGGAAGCTTTGGCAATATCACGCAAGCGCTGCGTATTAGTTGTGCCAACGACAGGCTGCATATTTGCCGGATGTCTAAGAATCCATGCGATGGCAATAGCTGTATTGGTTACGTCTTTTTCAGCTGCTAAGCGGTTAATGACCTCGTTCAATTCAGGGAACTTATCGTTATCTAAGAATACGCCCTCAAAGAAGCCATATTGGAAAGGCGACCAAGGCTGAATGGTCATGTCATGCAGGCGACTGTACTCCAAAATCCCGCCATCATGAACAACTGAACCGGAGTTAGTCATATTCACATTGAAACCTGTATCAATCATGCCAGTGACCATAATGCTCAATTGCAGCTGGTTGAACAGCAGCGGTTGCTTTACATTTTTCTTAAGCAGCTCGATTTGCAACGGGTTCTGATTGCTGACACCAAAGTGTTTGACCATACCTTTGCTTTCCAGAATATCAAAAGCCTCAGCGACTTCTTCTGGCTCGAATAGCGTATCAGGACGGTGAAGCAGTAGGACGTCGATATAGTCTGTTTTCAAGCGCTTAAGGCTGCCTTCCACGGATTGCAGGATATGTTCCTTGGAGAAATCAAAAAAACCGTTGCGGATTCCGCATTTGGTTTGGATCATCATTTTATCACGCATACCCGGATTGTTCTCCAGTACACCTGCGAATACTTCTTCGGCTTTGCCAGCTGCGTAGATGTCGGCGTGGTCAAAAAAGTCTATTCCGAGCTCGAGGGCACTATGTACATGTGTATCTGCTTCTTTTGCAGATAAATCAGCAATCCGCATACAGCCAAGCGAAATTTGTGACACCTCAAGTGCGCCGTTTGCTACACTAATTTTTTTAACCAAAAGTGACTCACTCCTTCGAATGTTAGTAGAACATGCAGTATTCAATCAAACCATATCATAAAGAGGGGAGGTAAGCCAATGTCTATCTAAAAGAGAAAGAGGTTATCTCAACAGTAGAATTCACTACTTCAGAGATAACCTCATTTGTCTATAGATCAGTTATTAATACATATTTGGAATGTCGACATTAGGATCAATGTCAGCTTCGTAGTCTACACCCTCTGTTCTAAAACCAAACAGGTTAAAGAAATCTTGGCGGTAGCCTTCAAGATCAGCAAGCTCACCTGCATTGTCGGTTGTCAGCTCGTCCCAACGTTTCATAACCTCAGTCTGAACATCCTCACGCATTTCCCAGTCATCAATTCGGATCAAGCAGCCTCCGTCAGCAGTAGCTTCACCCCCACTGTAAAGATGCTCAGAGAATAAACGGTACATTTGTTCAATACAGTTCTCGTGCAGCCCTTTTTCCTTCATTACTTCATACAATGCAGAGATATAAAGAGGGACTACAGGAATCGCGGAGCTGGATTGGGTTACCAGAGCTTTGTTCACGGAAACAAAAGCACGTCCACCTTGAGTGGACAGGCGATCATTCAGTTGGATCGCTGTTTGTTCCAGATCATGTTTGGCTTGACCAATCGTTCCGTCGCGATAGATAGGGTGAGTGATTTCAGGCCCGATGTAGGAGTAAGCAACGGTTGTAGCTCCATCAGCAAGCACACCAGCTGCTTGAAGCTGATCGATCCACATTCTCCAGTCTTCGCCGCCCATAACTGCGATGGTCTGACGTACTTCCTCTTCTGAGGCAGGCTCAATAGTGGTCATGGAAACTTCACCTGTGTGGAAGTTCAAGGTTTTGTTCGTATAAGCGGTTCCCACCGGTTTAATGACGGAGGAGAAGGTTTCTCCTGTTACCGGATGAGTGCGGCGTGGTGAAGCGACACTATAGACAACTAAATCAACTGAGCCATATTCAGCTTTAATCAATTCAATGGTCTTCTCTTTGATAGCATCGGAGAAGGCATCGCCAACTATGCTGTGAGATTTAAGTCCAAGCTGCGCTGCTTGTTGTTCAAACGCTGCGGAGTTGTACCAGCCAGCAGAAGCTGTACGTTGACCTTCAGCAGCTTTATCAAAGAAAACACCAATGGTGTTGGCGCCCGCACCAAAAGCGGCTGAAATTCTGGAAGCTAGTCCGTATCCGGTAGAAGCGCCAATGACTAGTACATTAGCAGGTCCCTCAATTTTCTTTTGTGCTTTTACATATTCAATTTGTTGTTGTATTTGTTTGGCGCATCCCTCTGGATGGGCTGTTGTACATATAAATCCGCGAGTTTTAGGTTGAATAATCATCAAGGAATTCCCCTTTTTATAAAAATTAAAGTCCAATGTTACTTCAGAGAAAGTATAGCAAACAATATTTACTAATACAAAGAATTTAGGATATTGGAGAAGAATGACTGCTCTCCACTACGATCGACTGCCATCCGCTGCCGCTTACGGACCCAGATGACGTTATATGCAAATTTATCGCCTTTTCAGCAGGGTTTCGGACCCCAGAGACGTTATTGCATAGAAAAAGGTTCATATTAGGTGTATTTTGTGCCAATAGAGGCTATGAGGTCCGTTGGAATTCCAAATGTGCAATAATGCTGCGTTACGGGTCAACTGTGTCCGATAGGGCATTGTGCGGGGAGCTGTGATAGGTCGATCGAACGAACGTACGAAGGAAATAAAACGAACGAATGACGAATCTTACGAATCATGGCAATCGAACTATCTAACCCGAATCATCCGATGAACCAAAGCAGAAAAGGGGCTGCCCCAGCAGCCATTTCGTGGCCATGGGACAACCCCTTAATCTAATGAGGCTAGATTACGCCTTAAATATGGAATCTATAGTTTTGATCTCTTCTGGTGTTAGCTGCACCTTCAGCGTCTCTAAGTTGGAAACGATCTGCTCAGGACGTTTGGCGCCCGGAATAAGCGCATCGATGGAAGGTACGGTCAAATACCAGGCAAGTACGACATGTGCGACTTCGACCCCTTTGGCATTGGCAATCTGACGAACCTTGTCCACCTTCTCCAGGTTCTTGGCAAAGGTCTCCCCTTGAAATAGCGGGTCATTTTTTCTAATGTCGCTGAATGTATCGCCTTGCTTATATTTGCCGCCCAGCAGACCCGACGCAAGTGGGAAATAGGGCACGAAAGAAATGCCATGCTCCTGCGTATAAGGCAGCAAATCTTGTTCCGCATCACGATGCAGCAGATTGTAGTGGGATTGAAGAACATCCACATGACCATCTTTGTTGGCTTCTTTCAGCTGATCAATGGAGAAGTTAGACACCCCGATGGCTCTAATCTTTCCTTCATCCTTCAGCTTCTTAAGTTCACCTACAGCTTCGTCCTTGGGTGTGCTTTCATCAGGGAAATGAATATAGTAAAGATCAATATAATCGGTCTGGAGGCGTTTCAAGCTGTCTTCTACAGACTGTCTTAGAAAAGCTGGAGAGTTGTCGAGTGTAATCTTGTCACCGGTAATCACGTGAGCGCCTTTAGTAGCAATGACCACATTGTCGCGGCCGCCTCTTTCCTTCAGCACTTCGCCAATCAGTTCCTCGGATCTTCCTGGTCCATAAATAAAGGCGGAATCAATAAAATTAATCCCATGATCCAGAGCGCTGCGCACAATATTTCTGCCGGTTTCATCATTTAAACCCGGAAATAAATTATGCCCGCCAACAGCATTGGCACCCAGACCCAGCGGGAGAACCTGCAGATTGGTTTTTCCTAAAGTTATTTTATTAGCCATAATCAATAGTCAGCTCCTTAAAATATAATACGTACTATATTAAGTATAGAGAATAACTCGGGTCAGGACAAATTTTGCTTTCCAGCTTTATACATGAATATTTAAACCGGATAAGTTATGATAGTAAGAAAAATTTTATATTCGCGTTCGTGCAATCATGATGAGGAGAAGGAGGTCCGTCTTATGCTAGTCATTAATCAAAATGAAGTGGCCGAACTGTTAGCTATGGAATCTTGCATCTCCGTTATGGAATCTGTTTTGAAGGCTCTTTCCGCTGGACAAGCGGTACAAAGCTTAAGACAAGTGCTTCCTTTACAAAAGAGCAATCTGCTCGGCTTAATGCCGGGTTATTTGCAGCATGAAGAGGTGGCTGGTGCCAAAATCATCAGTGTATTTCCCAGCAATCATGGTTCAGGCCTGCCTTCTCATCAAGGTCTTGTTACCCTATTCGATTCATCTACGGGTGTTCTGAAGGCTATAGTGGATGGACAAAAGATTACAGCCATTCGTACGGCGGCAGTCAGTGCAGCAGCAACCCGATATCTGGCCAGAGAGGATGCTGAGATCCTTGCTCTTCTTGGAACTGGGGAACAAGCAAAAAGTCATCTGGAAGCGATGTTGCGGGTTCGACCCATCCGTGAGATAAAAGTATGGAGCAGGAAGCTGGCAAAGGCACAGGATTTCCAAATAGAGATGAGCCAAAAATATGATGTGCAGATCATTGTTGCGGAGACAGTTCAAGCGGCAGTCAGCGCAGCGGATATCATTTGTACCGTGACAGCATCCACCGAACCTGTGCTCAAGGGAGAATGGCTGAAACCGGGTGTACATATCAATGCTGTTGGCGCATGTAGACCAAATGACCGTGAGCTGGATTCGGAGACCGTCCAATTAGCTAAGTTATATGTAGATCGGCTGGAATCCGCTCAGAATGAATCTGGGGATTATTTAATCCCGCTGAACGAAGGCAAAATCACAGCAGATCATATTGTCGGGGAGATTGGTGAGCTGATCAGTGGCACTATCGAGGGCAGAAGGTCCGCAGCTGACATTACTCTTTTTAAAGGATTAGGGCTGGCCATAGAGGATTTAGCAGCAGCTAATTTTATATATCATGAAGCTGTTAGATTACATAAAGGCACTGAAATTGCATTCTAAGGAGCGACTACACGATGAGCACTTATGAAGGTCTGTATGATTTCAAGTTGACGGAGCAAGAGGAGGAGCGGGCTAAACGCTTGCATGAGCAGAACATTATTATCGATCTGCTGTTTCAAGGTCCCTTATCTCCAAGCGCGATTCCAGACTCTATCTCTGACAGAATCAAAGAATTATGTGAGCCTTATAAAGATGAGCCAATGGTATACAGCAGTATGCCTGCAAAAATCATCACAAAGCTATCTGCGTGCGGAGAGATCCCTGAGTATAAAGAAGAGTGGTACAAGTCCGGAATTACAGCAGGGAACCGCGAACTTCATTTGGAATCCTTAGACAGCATCATTACAAGCATGGCAGAGGTACAGCTGCAATTCGATTCTGCAGATTGGTTAATCAAAGCCTTAACTGCCGAAGACATACGTGCTGCCAAGCGTAATGGTTATAAAGCGGGCATTATCACAGCACAAGAAACGGATGGTCTGGGCACGAATCTCGATCAATTAGATGTACTTTATAACTTCGGATTAAGAATTCTACAATTGACCTACAACAATCAGAACCAGATTGGGGCGGGCTGCGCAGAACAATCGAACGCCGGGGTCACTAATTTTGGGAAAAGATTCATTGCACGCTTGAACAAGCTGGGGATCATTGTAGATACGGGGCATTGCGGGAAACAGACTACATTAGATGCCTGCGCTTATTCCACAACTCCGGTGATTGCTTCACATACGGGTGTAGAGGCGATCTATCCGCATATGCGCTGTAAAAGTGATGAGGAGATAATCGCGATAGCCAAGACAGGCGGAGTTATTGGTATTTTTGCTATGCCTTGGTTTGTTCATGAAGATCCTAAACATACAACTATTGACCATGTGCTGGATCATATCGAATATGTAATCCGGCTTGTAGGCGTGGATCATGTCGGAATTGGAACGGATTGGCCGATGAGCGATGTGCTCTGGTCATTGGTTTATTTTAAAGAACATATCGCACCCAAGCTTGGATTCGCCAAAGGAGACGGTCCTTCTACAGAAACCATTGCTGGACTTGAGAAATATAGTTATTTTATTAACTTTACTAGAGGTTTGGTTGCCCGCGGTTATGCGGATGCAGATATTGCTAAGATTATGGGCGGCAACTGGCTGCGTGTATTTGAAGAAATTTGCGGATAGGGGATAAACAGATGACAACCTACTTACACACATCTACATTTAACGTCTACTTTTCTGGTGTTTATACAGGCAAAATTCATTTTACAGAGCAACAGATCATGCTAGCTAAGGTCGATCCGCGCAGAAGAACGCAAATGCAGGACAATGTGCTGGATGGACAGTTCAAGACCGTACTCCCGCTTCAAAAAATCCACAAACATTTGGATGCTTATGCTAAAGCAGAATGGGCAGAAGACGAGGTAGTGCTGAGTAATGGCGATATCTATCAAAAGCATATCCAGTATCAGGCGCAGATTGAAGGCCGCGAACTGACCTCACAAGTATGGGCGCTGCGCAAAGAGACGGCTCTGGACATTGTGACTTTGGACGGGGAGATTATCGCTTTTTTAACGCCGAATCGGTATGGTATTGAGCTTATGGTTAAAGCAGGTTATGAGAAGCTGACTCCTTTAGTGGTCTACGACGATCCTCTTCTATCCAAGGCAGAATATGGGGTGAACGATCTGGGCACTGATCTGATTCCGATGCGCGATGGGGTGAAGCTGGCGACAGATGTTTTTTTACCAGAGGGTATTAAGCCGGGAACTAAGCTGCCGACAATTCTCGTAAGAACATGTTATGACCGCAACGGAAAAAAAGAGATTTTTATGAGATGGGCCAATAAAGGTTATGCAGTAGTATCGCAGGATGTTAGAGGTCGGGCGGATTCGGAAGGCGAACTGATTCCTTTTTATAATGAACGGGATGACGGTTATGATACGATTGACTGGATTATTGCTCAGGAATGGTCGGATGGCAACGTCGGCATGTGGGGCGCATCCTATCTAGGTTTTGTTGTTGTGGCGGCGGCCACCAGTGGGCACCCGAATCTGAAGGCCGTTGTGGATGAAGTGAACGTGGGCTCTCCATTTGTTGATACCGTTCGCAAAGGGGGAACCCTTTGTTCTTGGCCATTGCTCTCTTGGACTCTTGCTCAATCTGTGGGTACTCGGACGGATTTTGATATCTTTGGAGGCATTACGGTGAATCCGGAAGCAGCCGTTGATGCAAGACCGATTAAAGAGATCCCTCAGCAAATGATTGGCAAAACATCAGGTCCATGGGATCTGTGGAGCCAGCATCCGGAGTATGATGATTTCTGGAAAAACTGTACTTTTACCGAGCGCGGTGATCAGGTGCAGGTGCCTATGTATGTTATCTCAGGCTGGTATGACGGCGACAGCGCCGGCGTATCGGAAACATGGAGAATGCTAACAGAACATGATGTGCCAAATCGAAAAATCCGTCTGGGCGCTTGGGAGCACGGGCCGAACAGAGCTAGAGACTACGAAGGCGTGAGCTTCGGCAATGATGCCGTAGTCTATGATTACGATGTTTCTGTGCTGCGCTGGTTCGACCGCTTCCTCAAAGGCATTCCAAATGGAATAGATCAGGAGCCTAGAGCCTCTTATTATGTTGTTGGTGAAAATCAGTGGAGAACGTCCGCGGATTGGACACCTGCTGAAGCCACAACTTCTTCCTTCTACCTTTCCAGCGGCGGGCGAGCGAATTCAGGACAAGGGGATGGGCAACTGCTTGCAGCGCCTGAGGAACATTCTCCTGAAGATACTTATATCTATAATCCTCATGATCCTATGAATGATAGCGGTGAACGAGAGCCTGAGAATTTGCGAAAATACGAGCTGCGCAATGATATTCTTGTCTACACTAGTGATATTCTGACGGATGAGCTGACTGTGGCCGGAGAATTGTCTGCGGTTATCTATGCTGCCAGCACTGGCAAAGATACGGATTGGGTTGTTACGCTTAGTGACGTGAATGAACAAGGGGACTCTATCCGGTTATCCAATTATATTGTCAGAGCTAAATACCGTCATGGATTGGAAGCGCCTGAGCTGCTGATTCCCGGGCAGGTGGAGAAATATGATATTTTCATGCCGAATATTGCTCATAGATTTGCTGTGGGGCACCGAATTCGGTTCTCGATTACTTCGTCCAGTAAATTCGTTGCTTTCCCTAATACAAATACAGGCAGTAATCCGTATGAAGATTCAGAAGCGATTACTGTGCTGCAGACTGTTTACCATAATCGTGAGTATCCGAGCCATGTGAAGCTGCCGGTGGTTCCTAACGCTTAAATGTGACTTTAATACGAAGAAAGGGCTGAACAAAGGTAAAGGGAATTAACACTTGAAGCTGAAGCTGCATTTGATGACAAATGATGCTTCAAGTGGCGTACCGAGTGAGTACCGAGTGAACACCGAGTGAGGCCTAGGTGAAACAAAAAGTGAAGAATGAGCTTATGCTTCAATTGAAGCGAAAAGTAAAACTCTTATAGAGCGATTAGGGAATTTCTCCCTGAAATTCTTTAGGATTCTGGTCGTCAGGCATATAATTGAGGAAAAACTCCCTAATTTTATGTCTGATTCCCCGGAAATAAGGAAAACAGCCTATTTATTAGGGAGGAATTCCAAGGTTTCGTTCATTTAGAGCAAATTTCTCCTACTTTCAGGGAGTTTTTCCCTAATTAGTTTTAGATCCACTCCGCACAACGCGCAAACGCAGAACACATACTCCCAGCACCAGAACGCATTCCCCAGCACGCAAACGCAGAACGCCTACATCGCCACCATCCCAAACGCCATCGCCCAATCCAATGGCATAGCGCACTAAGAACTAATAGTTATTGGCGAAGCAAAAGCTTTGGTGCAAGAAATGGTCGATTGTCATGAAATAGGTATCACCTAAGGCCGGTATGTGAAACCTCTCCCCAGAATCCCCCTTCCAGACTTATACCATAAATCTTGAACTATACTGCAAGGTCAACCTTGTATTTTTGGAGAAATGTCGATTATTCACAGAAAAGCGCATAAATGCTCCCTTCTTAGGTCACAATAGGGAAAAACCAGAATGAAGGGATTAACGTGAACGCGTTTCGCTTAAAAAAACAACTTTGGCGGCGATGGAGACGTTGGAAAAAGGCGCTTTGGGTAGGAGCTGCTTGTATAGCTTTTACTGTACTGGCTTGGCGCAGTATGCAGGTACCTGAGGAAATCAGTGGACTGCTGACGAATTCTAGCTGGGCGGATAGTGCCGATAGTGAGCTGGCCGCAGCTGTCTTTAAAGTAGGCGAGGACAGTGATGAGGCAAAAGAGAAGGGCACTTTAAATAATGAACAACTGCTGCAAACCATCACCCAAAGTGGGCTCAGCAGAACCGTTCATTTAAAAACAACCTATGTGTCCGGAGAAGAGATTCAGACGTTGCCGGGCGTAAAGAACCCGCTTCAGCTGAAGACTATAATCAATGAACACCCTGAATGGAGCGGTTGGATTAGTTCAGAAGGGGATTTGTGGCTGGAACAAAAAGTGAATGATTTATCGACAATGATAAAAAATGAAGCTTACATTGGTGTAGATGCGTTTGGGAATTTGACCTTGTTTAAAGGTCCGCCAGTTCAGGAGAAGGTACTGAAGACTTTTTTTCAAATGGATATGGGTTCCCTGAAATCCTCATTGCCGGAAAATATTTGGAAAGAGCTTCATGAGGGGATTCGTGTTCAGGATATTGAAGAGTACAACAGTGTGCTGTCTACCTTCAGTGATTATGCCCGCGAAGCTGCTGAGCATGTCATGCAGAACAAGCAATAGCTTTGGTAAAGCTGTCCTAAAGTCATTATTAATGGCTGAGGGCAGCTTTTTTGTGTGAAATGAAACGGGGAAGAGTCTTAACTGTAGGCCTAAAGTTGCCATTTCGCTGCAAACAGTAAACTTTTTTTCTCCCGCAAGGGGGATTTTTGCTATAATGGTTAGAAGGAATACATATGTTCGCTTCATGGCGGAGGAATGGATGAAAACGGTGGAATAATCTGCCTGTTATAGAGGAGAGATCGTGTTTGCGTATTTTGGGAATTGATCCGGGGCTGGCGATCGTTGGCTTTGGCTTTGTGGATAAGGAAGGACATAAACTGACCCCCGTCCAATATGGTTGTATTCAGACTGAGGCTCATACGCCTGAAGAAGAACGACTGCTGCATGTCTATGAAGGCATGGGTCAGCTCATTGATAAATATAAACCCGATGCTGTGGCGATAGAAAAGCTGTTTTTCGCTCGCAACGTTACTACAGCATTGCCAGTGGCGCAGGCCCGCGGTGTGACTATATTAGCTGCAGTACAGCGGGGTCTCCCCGTCTCGGAATATACACCTATGATGGTAAAGCAGGCTGTTGTGGGTTATGGTAAGGCTGAGAAACGGCAGGTCCAGGAAATGGTGAAGCTGCTGCTGAAGCTATCGGCGATTCCGAAACCCGATGATGTGGCGGATGCGCTGGCGGTAGCGGTATGCCATGCCCATTCGAGCAGTCTTAATTCTAAATTAAATGAGGTATTACGAAAATGATAGATTTCTTAAGAGGACCCGTCGTTCATTTGGAGTCGGAATATGTGGTGCTGGATGTGCAGGGAGTAGGATACCGGGTATTCTGCCCGAATCCTTATGCTTTTGCTAAAGTAGAAGGACCTGTAACGATCTATATTCATTACCAAACACGTGAGGACGCTACGCTATTATTTGGGTTCCCGACTCGTGAGGAACAAAAATTGTTCCGCAAGCTGATAGAGGTATCTGGCATCGGTCCTAGGGTTGCGCTTGGAATCCTGACAGGTGGAACACCGGATCAGTTGATTTCAGCGATTTATCAAGAGAATATAACGTTCTTAACGAAATTACCGGGCATTGGCAAAAAGACGGCACAGCGTATGATCCTTGATTTGAAGGACAAGCTGGACGGACTCAGTATGGCTTCAATGCAAACGGGATTGTTTGCAGTGCCAACGGAGGAAGCAACGGATGGATTGGCCTGGCAAGAGGCGCGGGATGCGCTTAAGGGGCTGGGTTATACCGAAAGCGAATTGGACCGCGTGTGGCTCGCGTTGAAGAAAGAGGGAGCAGAGACAGGAACTGTAGATGTGCTGATGAAGAAAGCACTAGGGCTGCTATATATAGCTAAGTAAAGCCGTACACATCCTAAAGAAAGGGAGCGATAGGAAATGGATGACCGGATTATATCCGCGAATTTGATGATGGATGAGCAGGCGGTAGAACTAAGCTTGCGCCCTCGTTATCTGGGAGAATATATCGGCCAGACTCAGGTGAAAGAAAACCTGAAGGTATATATAGAAGCGGCCAAAATGAGAAGCGAAGCGCTGGATCATGTGCTGCTGTACGGACCTCCGGGTCTGGGCAAAACAACGCTCGCTAATATTATCGCCAATGAGCTGGGTGTGAACCTGCGAACAACTTCCGGCCCTGCGATAGAGCGTCCAGGCGATCTTGCCGCTCTGCTGACGAATCTGCAGGAAGGCGACGTGCTTTTCATCGATGAGATTCACCGTTTGCACCGCACGGTTGAGGAGGTTATGTATCCTGCGATGGAGGATTTCGCGCTGGATATCATGATCGGCAAAGGGCCAAGTGCCCGTTCGGTACGATTGGATTTGCCGCCGTTCACACTGATAGGTGCCACAACCCGGGCAGGACTATTATCTGCGCCACTGCGTGATCGTTTCGGAGTGGTCAGTCGCCTGGAATTCTATAACATAGATGAGCTGAGTTACATTGTATCTCGAAATGCGGATCTATTAGGCATTGAGATTGTTGGCGATGCAGCAGAAGAGATTGCGCTTCGTTCGCGGGGAACGCCGCGGATAGCGAACCGCTTATTGAAGCGGGTCCGTGATTTTGCTCAAGTGCGCGGAGATGGAATTATAACTCCTGAAATTTCTGGGGAAGCATTGAAGATGCTCCAGGTAGACCCTCGTGGGCTGGACAGTATTGACCACAAGATGTTAAGTGCTATGATTTCAAGCTTTCGCGGCGGTCCTGTAGGACTGGATACGATTGCAGCTACGATTGGTGAGGAAAGTCAGACGATTGAGGACGTATATGAGCCGTACCTGCTGCAGATAGGTTTCTTGCAGCGGAGTCCGCGTGGAAGAATTGTAACCCCGGCCGCTTATCATCATTTAGGGCTTCCGCTCCCTCCGGAGCAGCACTAGTTCGTCACTACAATTATAAAGGAGGATGCTGGATGAAGCATACGAAGAGGAAATGGAGAGGGGTCGCCCCGCTAAGCAAAGGATTGCTTGCGGCTGCGCTTGCTGTAGGAAGTTTCCTGATCCCTGCGGGTGCCAGTCATGCCGATTCTAATAGCACGATACGAGTTGCTCTTTATGCTGATATTGGAAGTAAATATAAATCCACTGTGCCAGCAGTAACACTGCTATCAACGCAAAGCTTTACTTTGTTGTCGGGTCAAGCAGGAAGTGCTCCTTTGGTATCTGTCCCAGCACAGAAGCAAATTCGTGTAAGTCTGGACGGATATAGAGTTAAGGTGATGGAGGCTTCAAGCTGGCAGACAGCAGCGGATGCAGCTAAAAAGCTCCAAGCCACCTCCGATAAACCACAGATTTTTGCGATCTCCAGAAATGGGGCGACTATGTATCAGTTATACACGGGCGTCTATGCTAGTGAAGCAGCTGCCAAGGATGGGCTTACCCGTGTAGTCAAAGCAGGGTTGAGCATTCCTGCTGACCAAACCCCAGCGGTGAAAGGAAATAAACATTTATCAGCTGGCCGCTATTCTTCGGAGCAGGAAGCAGATGTGGCGTTAAATACCCTCACTGCAGCTGGTTTGGATGCTTGGAAGGTGTTTCTGGCAGGAAACGATGGCAGTGCACAAGTAGAGGTATGGGTAGGCGAAGCTGCCAACGATAGTGATTTAACAGCTGTTCAGGCCGCTGTGTCTACGGCGGCACCACAATTTACGGTTTCGGTGGCGACCTCGCCCGGATTAATACTGCGTAAGGATGCCGGACTGGATTTTAGCAGTGAAACTCAAGCCGATCATTATCTGGTTTCTGGAAGCAATGCTAAATTTCTTGCTGCAGGCAGCGAGGCTGGGATTCAGTTAGTGGAAAGATCCAAGCGTACATATCGCGGAAATTTGGAACTGAGCAATTTGAGCGGATCGCTGGCTGTAATTAATGTAGTGCCGCTGGAGCAATATTTGTATGCCGTAGTTGGAGGAGAGGTTTCCTCCAGCTGGCCAGAAGAAGCGCTAAAAGCTCAGGCTGTCGCCGCCCGCAGCTATGCGCTGTCCCAAGGCAACCGTTTTGATGTAGCGAATGTAGTAGATACCACTCTTAGTCAGGTATATAACGGAATCGGGTCTGAAGCTCCCTCCATTATCAAAGCTGTAGATACTACTGCTGGTGAAGTGCTGATGAGTGGTGGTAAAGTTGTTGAGGCTGTATTTTCTTCCAATAGTGGAGGTATGACAGCTGACCCTTCAGAGGTTTGGGCGAATGGTGGCGATGTATTTGCTAGTGTTCCAAGCGTTGAAGATGTTTCGGCTGCTGCTGCTAAGAAGTGGTATTATGTTCTGCTTGCGAATGGTACCTCTGGTTATGCACGTGAAGATAATATTAAATTGACGGGCAGCAAAACCGCTGCCGGACTCGATATAGTTACCGCTACAACCAAAGATGTGAATATACGTCCTCTGCCAGTTATTGAGAGCAGTGTTAGTGCAGTCGGAAAGCTGAATCCGGGTGAGAACGCTGTGGCTCTGGATAAAGTATATGAGTCTGGCAGCTATAGCTGGATCAAGGGGCCGTATACCTCTGCTGAACTTCTAAAAAGCCTGCAGGGTAAAACAACAAGCACGCTCCCTTCCAGCATCTCTAACCTGCAGGTCACCCAGCGCGGTCCTTCTGGAAGAGCGATTCAGGTGAAAGCTAATGGTCAGGCTCTGAATGTGAAATATCCTGATATGTTCCGCTCCGCGTTTAATGGATTACCTAGTACATTGTTTGATATTGTGGCACCCGGAAGTTATACTGTATTAGGCGCTGACGGCGCTACCGCCACAATTAGCAGCTCACAGAGTGCTGGCGTGCTTTCCGCATCGGAGAAGGTTAATGTGAATGGCAGTGGAACTGTAGTGATGGGCGGAGATTCTGCGGCCAGAGTGATCACTAACAGCTCGGGCTTTCTGTTCATTGGACAAGGCAACGGCCATGGTCTAGGCATGTCGCAGTGGGGCGTGAAAGGCATGGCGGACAGCGGGTATGATTACAAGCAAATATTGCAACACTATTATAAGAACGTTACTATAGTTAAGGAATGAAGACAGACCATGAATGTAGATGCTTATGATTTTCATTTGCCGGAAGAATTGATTGCCCAGACACCTCTCGCTGATCGCAGTGCTTCTAGACTGCTTCTAGTGAATAAGGAGGATGGAGAGCTGGCTCACCGGCATTTTACCGATATTATTGATTATTTTAATCCCGGAGACACGCTTGTTCTAAATGATACGAGAGTCATTCCAGCGAGATTGTTTGGAGTGAAAGAAGATACTGGTGCTAAGGCGGAAGTGCTTCTCCTAAAGAATCTTGGGGATGATCGGTGGGAAGCACTTGTAAAGCCAGGGAAAAAGCTCAAGACAGGCGCGGTGATTATCTTTAGTGATGAGCTTCGTGCCGTTATCGAGGACGAAGCTGATATGGGCGGCCGTACGCTTCGTTTCATATATCAGGGTATTTTTCAGGAGATTCTGGACAGGCTGGGAACGATGCCGTTGCCACCTTATATTAAGGAAACACTGGATGATCGTGAACGATATCAGACTGTGTATGCTCGGCATGAGGGATCGGCCGCTGCGCCTACCGCAGGGCTTCATTTTACCCAAGAATTGCTGAAACAGATTGAGGCTAAGGGTGTAAATATCGCTTATATCACCCTTCATGTAGGTCTCGGTACTTTTCGTCCGATGTCTGTAGAGAAGGTAGAAGAGCATGTTATGCATTCTGAGTACTTCGTAATGTCTCAAGAAACGGCAGATACCATAAATGCTACTAAGGCACGAGGCGGCCGTATTATTGCAGTTGGCACAACGTCTTGTCGGACACTTGAAACGGTCGGAAGACAATGCGATGGTGGTCCGCTTGTGGAATGCAGCGGCTGGACGGATATTTTTATCTACCCAGGGTATAAGTTCAGTGTAGTAAATGCGCTAATTACCAATTTCCACCTGCCAAAGTCTACTTTGGTTATGTTGGTTAGCGCTTTGGCAGGTCGGGAACATATTCTAGCTGCTTATGAAGAAGCGATAGAGCAGAAGTACCGATTCTTTAGCTTTGGAGATGCAATGTTTATTTATTAAGGTAAGAGGATGGGTTAACTTATGGCAGCAATTACTTATGAGCACATCAAAACGTGCAAACAATCCGGAGCTAGACTTGGAAGAGTCCACACTCCACATGGTGTGATTGAGACACCAGCATTTATGCCAGTCGGCACACAAGCTACAGTCAAGACCATGAGTCCTGAAGAGCTGAAAGAGATGGATGCTCATATTATTTTGAGCAATACTTACCATCTGTTTCTAAGACCAGGCCATGATATTGTTCGTGAAGCTGGTGGACTGCACAAGTTCATGAACTGGGATCGCCCGATTCTGACAGACAGCGGCGGGTTTCAAGTATTCTCGTTAAGCGACATGCGCAAGATTACGGAAGAAGGAGTTCATTTCCGTTCCCATTTAAATGGGGATAAGAAATTCCTGTCTCCGGAAGTAGCGATGGAGGTTCAGAACTCTCTGGGTTCAGATATAATGATGGCATTTGATGAATGTCCTCCATTCCCGGCTGAATATGATTATGTGAAAAAATCACTGGAGCGCACCACGCGCTGGGCAGAACGCTGCCTGAAAAGTCATGCTCGTCCTAACGATCAGGGTCTTTTTGCTATCGTGCAAGGGGGCATGTATGAAGATCTGCGCCGTCAGAGCGCGGCTGATTTGACTTCCATGGATTTCCCGGGGTATGCTATTGGAGGGCTCAGCGTCGGAGAGTCCAAGCAGCTAATGTATGAAGTGCTGGATTATACAGTTCCCCTGCTGCCGCAAGGCAAACCTCGCTATTTGATGGGCGTGGGTTCACCGGATGCGCTGCTGGAAGGATCAATCCGAGGAGTAGACATGTTCGACTGTGTCTTGCCTACTCGTATTGCCCGTAATGGAACAACGATGACCAGTCAGGGAAGACTCGTTGTACGCAACGCTAAGTATGCCCGTGATTTCGGACCGCTTGATCCGGAGTGCAATTGCTATACATGCCGGAATTATTCCCGCGCTTATTTGCGTCATCTAATCAAAGCCGATGAAACCTTCGGACTTCGATTGACGACATACCACAATTTGCACTTCTTGTTGGATTTAATGCGTAAAGTGCGTGAAGCCATCAAGGAAGATCGGCTGCTTGATTTTCGCGATGAGTTTTTCGCCAAATACGGATTATATGATAATCTTAAAGGCTTTTAGGGTTTGATTTAAGAGTCATGCTTTAATGTACTTTGAAAGGGGGGAGAAATATGATTCAATCGTTTCAATATGCAGCTAACACAGGTGGTGGAGGTAGTATACTAGGTCTAGTAGGTCCCTTTGTCCTTATGTTTGTAGTATTCTACTTCTTGCTGATTCGTCCGCAACAAAAGAAGACCAAAACTCGTAACGCAATGTTGAAAGCTCTGAAAAAGGGCGATAAAATCGTTACTATTGGAGGGCTTCACGGTACGATCATGGAAATTTCCGATGATATCGTGGTTCTGCGGGTCAACGATGTAACTAAGCTGACTTTTGATCGCGGTTCCATCAGCCACGCTGTGGCGACGGATGTCGAAGAGAAAGTATAGACTTGTTATTTAAGTACATAAAAAGCGGTGTCTTCTCATTGGAGAGGACACCGCTTTTTTGATCTTTAAGGTTATTAAGATTTAGCAGTTTAACTTTAACGTACATTTGTTACGCGGCTCGGAACGGTAAGCGATTCTTCACGTCCCCGCAAAGTTAATTTGGCGAGTTGAACGCCAACTGTAGAGGCTAGTACGGCTAGCAAGGTTCCACCAATCATATCTGTAAGCCAATGAATGCCCAGATAGAAGATTCCAAAGACGATTACAACTGCGGAAATACTAGTGATGACCATCCAGCGGCGGTTCCCTGAACGGAAGGCCAGAAGTGCCATTGTAACAGATATGGACGTATGTAGACTCGGGAAGCAGTTATTGAGACCGGATAGCGGTCTATATTCCTGTTCGAATTTCGGAAATACATCCAGCATAGTAAATTTGACGCCTGCTGGCAGATAGGACCAAACCTCGTTTACCGGGAAGTAAAGATAGAATGGAATCGCCAAGGCATAGTTGATAATAATAGCATAGCAGGTGGCATATAACATCACCCGGTTTTTATCTAACAGATAGACTCCTAATGAAGCTGCTAGAACGGACTGAAGCATGAAAATGTAGAAAAAGACGATGATCGGTGTTAACCATGGACTGTAGAATATATCCTGAACGGCTTGGACAAAATGACCCTCTAGGCCAAATATAAACGGCGTATAATCAGAGGTAAGATGCATTTTTTGTTCAATTTGCAGTTCATATTTATTTATGGCTAATACGCCAAACATTCCTGCAATCAGCAACAAAAACTTATAGGATCGCAGCATCTCTTTCCCAATTTCAACCAATGCCATGAGTGGATTACGTTTAGCGCCAATCCATACTAATATCACTACTAATGCAACTGTGTACAAAACAATATGGTTCATTGATTGGTAAAACAAAGCAATCGAAGCCTCCTTGATCTCTTAATGAAGTCAGTGATCACAGTTTAACATATTTTCAAGGAATGTTTCGAATTTAATGGAATTATAATTTTAGCTTTTTTGTAAATTAACGCCAAACATTCCGCCGAGAGCGCCAATTGCTGCAGCTGCCAGAACCCATAGCAGATCCACACCAGAGGGTGCGCTGTCCAGTGCCAAAAAACCGATCAACAGAACGATAATCCCATAAAATGCGCCTGTAAGACTTCCTTGATACCAGCCTTTGCTCGTGGCTCTGCGACCGGCGGTTAGTCCTCCGAATGCTGCAGCTATGCCGTGTACAATGTACGTGTACATTGAGAGATCCTGCTCCTTCAGACTGCTGCCCCATAACAAAAGTGAGAGGACAAACGCACCCATCAGCATCCAAAGGAATGATCGACATAGGCCAGATAACACAGGATTGGCTATTCTCCACGAGAACATGCGCCGGATTAAATACATGGTACAACCTCCTAAAGTTTTTTTGAGGAAAAAGAATCAACATAGTTATTATTCATTGTATGGGATGGCTTGCCCCAATAGTACAAGAAAGGGCATTGCAGCCTTTTTACCATTAATTAATATGCCGGCTTCCGAATGTTCCCTGCACAGAGCGGTCAGAATAGGGTTACATTAATCCACCCGGGGAAACAAGTCTGCGGGTGAGAATGGAGGGGAGCGAAGCTATATGTTCCAGCATATCTCTACCCATATTTTCTTGACCGTGCTGATGTATTTCTTCATATTCCTGTGTATGCGCATCATGGGGAAGAGGGAAATAGGTAAGCTGTCTGTATTTGATTTAACGATCTCCATCATGATTGCCGAGATTGCTGTTTTTGTGCTTGAGGATATTAATCGGCCGATCTATGAGGGAGTCGTTCCGATGGCAACATTGGTGTTGATACAGGTGGTTGTGGCTCAGCTCAGTCTTAAGAGCAGAAAGCTCAGACTTTTAATGGACGGCAAACCGAGCATACTCATTTCTGGCGGCAAGCTGCACCGGGGCGAAATGCGTAGGCAGAGATATAATATTGATGATCTGCTGCAGCAATTGCGTGGACAGAATATCGCCAGTCCTGCTGACGTGGAATTTGCGATCCTGGAGCCTAGTGGGCAGCTAACCGTATTCGAGAAAGAGAAGGGGAGTGCATCCTCTAATCCATCAGGCAATAGCAGTGCAGCTGCTGAGCATAAAAAGAGTGACGATAATAAAGGGAACAAGAACCGTAAGATAGAGCTGCCGAAGAATAAGATCAGATATGAAGGACTTCCAATCCCTCTGATTATGGATGGAAAGGTGCAGGATCAGAATTTAGAGATGATTGGAAAAACCAGATTTTGGCTAAGAACTCAAATTCGCCAAAAGGGAGTATCTGATTTCAAAAATGTTTTTCTATGCTCCATAGATCATAAGGGCAGAATTTATGTCGACCGTTTGGACAACAGATAGCCTTTTAAAGCCTGCGTTTGATAAACGGCAGACGGTCCAAATCACGAATTGAGATGAGGCCAGCTAACAGACTGATTCCGAAATACAGGACCATTCCTATCGCAGAGGCAAATATAAATTGAATCCATTGTACATCTGCAATGGGAATGGAAGTGTATACATAATGCACGCCCGCTCCCATAATGACCATTGCACATAAGGTTTTTATGGTTTCGGTTACTCTTAAAGATAATGAAATAAGACTGACCACACTGTATCCGTGAAGCAGCGTAACCAGAATGCTGTTCACAATAATGGCTATGATGGCGCCGTAAATTCCATATTCAGGTTGCGATGCCAGTATTACGATCAGAATGATTTTGACTACTGCTCCAATTAAGGTATTGATGAGTGCCCTGCCCGGTCGATCCATAGCTTGCAGCGCAGCTTGTAAAGGAGCTTGAACATAAATGAACAAGGCGAATGGAGCCATGAGCTTCAGCATAGGAGCTGTATCCGCGTTACCATATAACAAATTGCATAGCGGAACCGCCAGGATATACATAAGAACAGCAAAAGGAGCCCCTGTTACCAGCGCAAGCCGCAACGCTTGATGCATACGCTTGTGAATGGTGGGCAAGTCCTTTCTTGCCGCAGCTTCTGATATGGAAGGAACCAGAGACACAGCAAGTGAAGAGGTTAATGCCCCGGGCAGCAGCAATAAAGGAACAACCATCCCTTGTAAAGACCCGTACTGAGCTGTAGCGGCAGCAGCGGCTATACCTGCCAAGGCGAGACTGCGCACAGTAATAATAGATTCCAGCAGATAAGAAAAAGAGCCTACAAGCCGACTTGCCGTAACGGGAATGGATATGCCTAGTAACCGCCGTAATATGGGGGAGTTGGCTTTCACACCTTGTGTATCAGATGGGATAACCTCCGGCTCGAGAGCGGGTTGCTCTGGAGTCGGATTTGTCTGCTTTTTATCTTTTTTAGTAATGACATAATATTGCCACAGAATCGCTAACATTCCGCCAATTTCTCCTACCGTCACACCTAACATCGCTCCAGCCGCCGCCATAGCAATACCCTTAGGAAGCAACAACCAGGAGAACCAGAGCATAAAGAATATTCGAACTAAAGATTCGAAGATGGAGGAGAGCGCCGATGGTATCATGTTCTGCTTGCCTTGGAAATAACCGCGGTAAATTGCAGATACGGCGACAATCCCAATCATTGGGATCATGGCAATAAACGTATAATAAACCCGATGGTCTGTTAAGATAACATTGGAGACCCATGAGGCACTTACCAAAGCAACCAATGTAAAGAAGATTGCAAGTCCAATACTAAGAGCAAGTCCAGTACGTAAAATCAGCCGTGATTTTTCAGGCCGATTCTCTCCTTCTGCTTCCGCCACCATCTTGGCTATCGCCAGTGGAATCCCGCCTGTAATGACAGTAACCAGCACAAGAAAAAAAGGATACGCGAGCTGATACAGACCCACACCTTCTGCTCCGATAATACGGGGTAAAGCAATCCGGGGAATAAATCCAAGCATCCGATTAATGATGCCGGCGGCTAGCAAGATTAAAGTTCCTTGTATAAAGCTCTGTTTCTTCAAAGGTCACGCCTTCTTCCCAAAATGAAATAAAACGCTGGCGAACTTGTCTATTCTTATGGATATGCTGTACCCCTATCTCGGCATGCCTTGTTTTAGTGGCATTAACTTTTTGTGACGGAAGAAGGAAAGCGAAGAACAAGAGTCGAATATCTATGGTGAGCATACGAACATGAGCGATCTTTGGAGGTGTCAACACGTGGAATCGGAACAGTGGAATCATGATCAACATAGTGAAGAAATCGAAGCCATGTGCCGCAGCAAAGCTGAAGAATTCCGGCTCCTCGGCTATGAGTATGTAACCAGCAAGGATATTTGGGATTGCATCAGCCGTAATTATGATAAGGAAGGCTTGCCTCCCCTACATAAGCTGGTAAACGACATTTATTCCTTGAAAGCCAATAGTTACATGAATTATTTGACTATTGCGGCCTATCGGGGGTTGAACTGAACAATAAACCACATATTTCTTTTTGCGAACTGCCTGATAAAGCAGTAAAGTAAGAGAATAATAACTCCACATCTCCTATTAAAACGGATGTCTTGCTGATTTAGGCAGGGGCGGCCGTTTCTTTGTGTGAGTATAGCTCTATCAATGCTGTGAATTGACGGTCATTTCGCGTGTAGCTATAATAGGAATATTGAGTTAATGAAAGGGGAACTAGCTAGAGCATGAAGAGACTAATGGGCTTTTTTATTACCGTGCTCGTTTTGACAGGCGTTATGGCATTTACTACTCCTGGACTGCTGGACAAGGTTAGACTGGGTCTTGACCTGAAAGGCGGATTTGAGATTTTGTATCATGCTGAGCCTATGGAAGCGGGAGCAGCATTGTCCCGAGCTTCTCTGCTGAAGACAGCGGAAAGCTTAGAAAAACGGGCGAATGCGCTCGGAACAAGTGAACCAGAGGTAACTACTGAAGGTACGGACCGTATCCGTTTGAAAATTGCGGGCGTAACGGATGAAGCCGAGGTTCGTAAAAAAATGAAAGAACCTGCAGTTCTGACCTTCCGTAGTGCTGCTGAAGGTGACGCTGAGGGAACTTACAGCAAAATCGAACTGGTAGGTAGTGATTTTGTTGAAGGTGCTGCAGAAGTTGGACGGGATAACCTGAATCAGCCAATCATCAGCATCAAGATTAAGGACAAGGACAAATTTGCAGAGATTACTAAACGTCTCTTAGGAAAGAATCTCGCAATTTACTTGGATGAGAACAAACTATCTGACCCTACGGTACAAGCAGTACTTACCGATGGCAGTGCTTCTATTTCGGGCAGCTATACAATTAAGGAAGCACGTGAACTTGCAGACACCATTAACCTAGGTGCATTGCCACTGAAGCTGACGGAGAAATATTCCCAAAGTGTGGGTGCTACCCTAGGTAAGCAATCGCTTGATCAAACGATTCGAGCAGGTCTGCTGGCTTCTGTGATTATCCTTATTTTCATGATCGGAATGTATCGTTTGCCAGGTCTTTTGGCTAGTTTTGCCTTGCTCTTGCATACATGGGCACTAATTGCAGTCTTCGTCTTTGCAGACTTTACCTTGACGCTGCCTGGTATAGCCGCATTTATTCTGGGTATAGGTATGGCGGTCGATGCCAATATCATTACCAACGAACGGATAAGGGAAGAAATGCGCAGTGGAAAAAGTATACTGTCCTCCGTTAAAGCAGGGAATAAATCCTCTTTCCGGACAGTAATGGACTCCAATGTGACTACTATTATTGTGGCAGCAGTTATGTTTGCCTTCGGTACAGGTGCGGTCAAAGGCTTTGCATTGGTGCTGATTGTAGAAATCGTGCTGAGTATCGCCACGAATCTTTATTTCTCCCACTGGTTGCTTAGCCAGCTTGTCAAAGCGGGTAAGCTGAACAAACCGAAGAGCTTCGGTGTTAAGGAGAGTGAAATCCGTGCGCTTTAAGAAAGAGCTTGATTTCGTACATTTGAGTAAATATTTCTATATTTTCTCTATCGCATTGACAGTAGCAGGATTGATTTTCCTGGCGACATTTGGCCTGAATTACAGCGTTGACTTCAAAGCTGGATCTAATGTGGACATCTCCCTATCCAAGAATTTGAACTTGGATCAGGTTAAGACTGCAACTAGTGCAATCGATGTCGATCATGAACCGACGATTTCGTTTGGTGATCAGCGTGTGAATATTCGTTATGACGAAGTTCTTGATGAGGCTCAAGATGAAGCCCTAAAAGCTGAAATCCTTAAACTGGATGACAAAGCATCGTTTGAAATTAACACCGTGGACACTGAAATGGCAAAAGAATTGGCACGTAATGCTATTTATGCAGTTCTGATTTCTTGTCTGGGGATTATTATTTATGTAAGTATTCGTTTTGAATGGCGTTTCGCCGTGGCATCGATTGTGGCCTTGCTCCATGATGCCTTTATCGTAGTCGCGCTCTTCTCTATCTTCCGTTTGGAAGTGGATTTGACGTTCATTGTAGCGGTGCTTACGATCATCGGTTATTCCATCAATGATACGATCGTTATCTTTGACCGTATCCGTGAGAATTTACGTTTTGGTAAACAGAAAACTTATGAAGACTTGAAACACCTTGTGAACAAAAGTGTGGCTCAAACGCTCATGCGTTCTCTCTATACTGCATTTACCGTATTTATTGCGGCGTTCTTCCTGTTATTGTTCGGAGGCGAGTCGATTAAGATGTTCTCGCTTGCGATGGTAATCGGCTTGCTCTTCGGAGCTTACTCTTCCATCTTTATTGCAAGTCCACTCTGGTTAGTGCTTAAAAAGCGTGAAAAGGTTAAAGTGAAGAGCAGCCCGAATAAAGGTTAGAAGAAATTAGCATCGAAGTTCTACTTTTCTTATACGTTTAAGAAAGCCGCGTCAAATGCGACGCGGCTTTCGAAATCTTTAGGGTCATGTCATGTGTATTGAATCATCATGAGATTACTTGCTATTGGTAAGGAGGGCCTCGTATGAATAAAGAACGATCACCGCAAAGCGAGACGGTTGCTTGGACAGGGATCATTAGCGATGTTACTTTGGCAGTAGCTAAGGGGAGTTTTGGCTATATTTCAGGGAGCAAGGCATTAATGGGGGATGCTTTGTATTCCGGAGCAGATGCAGCAGCTAAACTGGCGGATATTCTTCCGTGGCGCTCTGAGCAAGGGAGAAAGAGTAAGCAACGGATCGAAGAACGGCGGGGCACTAAGGAGCCGCTGCTGGCTATACTTTTTTCGGTATTTATTCTTATGGGGGGACTGCAGATCGCATTCTCTGCAATCCGCGACTTAACAGATGGAAAATCATCCACACACGGACAGCTGGCGTTTGTAACCGTCTTAGTATCTATTGTGTTTAAAGAAGCTGTTTTTCAATATCAATATCGCTACTTTAAAAAAATAGGTGATGGCAGTCATGCTGCATATGTTAATAGTCATCGTTTCAGCTTATATACATCTATCACAGTATTAGTCGGAATTTCGTTATCCATGGGTGGTACCTATTGGCATCCTCTATCTTATATGGATCCTATTGCTGCACTCTTAACCGGAGTTTTAATTCTTCGTAAAGGCTATTCACTCATTGCTAGCTCTATTAACACTAAAAATGCGCAGGAGCTTCCTTCGGAGGAAGCCGCTAATTTTATTGAAACAGTGCAACGTGTTCATGGCGTCATTCGCGTAGAACATTTGAAGGCACTTGAGCAAGGGAATTATGTGAATCTTCAAGTGAAAATCAGTGTAAATCCGCGGATTACGGTGATGGAAGCACAGGATATTTCGGAATGCGCTAGGAAGCTGCTGCAGCACCGGTTTGTTCATGTCGGTGAGGTGCATATGGACGTTGTTCCTTATGATCCCGGCTATCCGTACAAAAGCAATTATGAATTGCCGGATAATGATATTCCTACGTTGCTTCAGTAGTTTGCAAGGTGAGAGAAAGGTGAGTTCTATTGCTTTATTCAAAAACAAGATGGCAATCTCCGGCAGCCAATCCCGACACAGTTAGGGATATGGCCCGGAGCCTTTCTATTTCTCCACTCTTATCCTCACTATTAGTAAATAGAGGAATGAACACGCCTCATGAAGCGCTAAGCTTCATGGATGGCAGTGAGGAAGAACAGCATGATCCGTTCCTACTCAAAGGAATGGCTGAAGCGGTTCCTAGAATTAGAAAGGCTTTAAAAGATGAAGAACATATTCTTATTTATGGCGATTATGATGCCGACGGGGTGTCCAGCACAGCACTTATGATTCATCTGCTGCGCTATTTAGGCGCTTCCTTTGATATTTATATCCCACACCGCTCTAATGAGGGCTATGGGCTGCATAATCATGCCCTGGATTGGGCTTTACAGCAAGGTGTCTCCTTAATCATTACAGTAGATACTGGCATTAGCGCTTATCATCAGGTTGCTTACGCTAATGAACTGGGGATCGATGTGATCGTTACGGATCACCATGAACCTCCTGAGCTTTTGCCAGAGGCCTATACGCTTATTAATCCCAAGCTGCCAGATTGCCCTTATCCGTTCAAAGGATTAGCGGGTGTAGGTGTGGCTTATAAGCTTGCTCAGGCTATTCTAGGGGAAGAGACTCCCACAGAATGGGCAGAGATTGCAGCGATAGGAACGGTTGCGGATTTAATGCCGCTGCTTGGCGAGAACCGTGAGATTGTTAGAAATGGCTTGGAAAGTATGCGGCATTCAAGTTTCCCGGGGATTCGTGCCTTACTCGCTGTCAGCGGTGTGAATATGAGCACTGTGAGTGCGGTCAATATCGCTTTTGGCATGGCGCCGCGCATCAATGCCAGTGGTCGCCTGGACCATGCTGGACGGGCTGTGTCCCTCCTCACTACCGAGCATGCGGCTGAGGCAGAGCAGCTAGCTGGAGAGCTTGACCTGCTTAACAAAGAACGCCAATTGGTGGTAGAAAGAATTGTTGTTGAGGCCACTGCCAAGCTGGAGCAGATGACACAGGGTGGCGAAATCCCAGACATCATTGTTCTTGCTGATCATGGCTGGAATGTGGGTGTGGTAGGTATAGTGGCTTCCAAACTGCTGGAGCGTTATTATCGGCCTGTGATCATTCTGGATGTACATCCAGAGACCGGAATGTGCAAAGGTTCTGCTCGCTCCATACCTGGACTTGATATCTACGCTGCACTTTCTTCTTGTTCTGATTTAATGGATCATTTTGGAGGTCATCCAGCCGCTGCGGGAATGAGCCTGCATCGGGATGGATTAGAAGCCTTTGCTGCAGCATTAAATGAATATGCGTCCGGGGTGTTAACGCCAGAGCATTTCGTTCCTGTTGCTTCCGCTGATGCAGAGGTGTCAATCTCAGATTTATCACTGCAGACCGCGTTAGAATTGGAAAGGCTTGCACCTTTCGGAATGTCTAATCCGTTGCCGAAGTTTATTATTCGTGGGGCTACCGTGAAAGAGACACGTACAATGGGTCAAGATGGAAAACACCTGAAGATTGTATTGCAGCAGGGGAAAAACAGCATTGAAGCCTTGGCGTTTGGTAAAGGCGCTTTATCCAGGCTGCTACCGGCGGGTACTACGATCAACGTGTTAGCTGAGCTGTCGATCAATGAATGGAATGGCTCACGCAAATCACAGCTGATGCTGCAGGATTTATCTGTGCAGGATGCTCAGTTATTCGATCTTCGTGGTGCTGCTGATGCCGTACGGCAAGCCGCACATATTAGGGAACTACTTCTTCCTTATAGCGGTGCGGGTCCGTATCGAGCTGCTGCAGTGTTTCAGAACGGACGGAGTACGTCTGCAAGTGAATTGATAGGAATGTCTTTATGGGTATATGATAATGAAGCTGGCATTAGCGCTGCTGTTAAGGATGAGCCCCTTCAGGAATCAGGGCATGTCTCTCTGTTATGCTTACTGGATATGCCGGAGACTCCTGAACAACTGGATGCGCTGCTCCAAACCTTTCCTAATACTGATAATATTGCGTTATTGCATTCTATCAAGGATGGCCGAGAACGGCTTATTACTCCGACACGGGATCATTTCAAAATACTATATAAACTGTTGGCTTCGATCACCTCAGTTGCAACGCCTGAGAACGAAGTTTTGCTGCGGTTAAGCCGCCAGTCCTCGTTAAGTATCCGCATGCTTAACAACATGCTTGATGTGTTTGAGGAGCTTGATTTTATTAAAAGAAGTCAGGGAAGTGTGGCGTTTATTACTCAGCCAGTAGCTAAAAGTCTGACAGCATCGAGTCATTTTGTTAGACTGGGACAGATGGCGGAGATGGAGCAATACTTCATGGAGGGCAGCCTGTCAGAGTTACAGGACTGGATGTTATCGCGTCGTTTAGGCGTATCATAATCCATGCAAATATGAGCTGCTGAGCGTACCCAATGGTGTATAAAAATGCAACGCTCATATAACAAAGCGAATGCTTACGAAGCAAGTTTTGCCGATCTGAAATCAAAGCAGCTTATGCTAACAAAACAAAGTGAATGCTTACGAAGCAAGTTTTGTCGATCTGAAATCAAAGCAGCTTATGCTTACAAAACTTATAGGAGATGATAAATTTGGATTTTAAAGATAGTATTCGTGTGATTCCTGATTTCCCTAAAGAAGGTATTAGTTTTAAAGATATCACCACATTGCTTAAAGACGGTGAGGCTTACCGCCAAGCGATTGACGCGTTGAAAGCTCTCGTAGCGCATTTGGAAATCGACGTTATCGCTGGACCAGAAGCACGTGGCTTCGTAGTTGGAGCACCTCTTGCTTATGCGATGGGAGTAGGTTTTGTGCCGATTCGTAAAAGCGGCAAGCTTCCATATGAGACTATAGAGGTAGGTTATGATCTTGAGTATGGCAAGGACACCCTTGCTGTTCATACAGATGCCATCAAGCCTGGTCAAAAAGTATTGATCGCTGATGATTTATTGGCTACTGGTGGAACCATTGCTACTTCGGTTAACCTTGTAGAACAGCTTGGCGGTAAAGTGGTAGGTGCTGCTTTTCTGATTGAGCTGGTTGAGCTTGCTGGGCGTAATAAGCTTTCTGGAGTTGAAGTTCTTTCCTTGGTGAATTACGAGGATTAATCTTGTAAAGTTTGTCTTTTCCCGGGAAATAAACGGGGATTCGGCGCTCGAATTATGCTGAAAAGTGCAAAGATTAGCGCGTGATGCAAAGTGTGGAAGTTAAACATTAATTGGAAAATGTAAGATAATAACAGCAGCTGTCTGCCTTGTGGCGGAGAGTTGCTGTTTTGTATCTGAGTTAATAAAAAAAGCTGCCCAAGTCCATAAATGGATGTTGGAGCAGCTTTTTTAAAATTCTATTTTTACAATCGATTAATGGGCAGTTTTATCACTTTCTCCGCCATCATTAGACAGTCCAAGCACTTCAATGAGTTTGAAGAACAATGCCAATACGATACCAACAATTGTAGCCAGCGCCATACCACTTAGTTTAACGTTGCCCATAGTAAGGGTTGTACCACTGATTCCGACAACGAGTACCAACGTAGCCATGATCATGTTCGTAGCCTTGGAAAAATCAACTTTTTGCTCAACGAAAATACGTAATCCGGAAGCCGCAATTACACCAAACAGCAACAGGGATACACCACCCATTACAGGGGTTGGAATATTAGCGATGACGGAGGAGAAAGTACCAGAGAAAGAAAGCAGAATAGCAATCACCGCTGCGCCGCCGATTACATATACCGAATATACTTTAGTCAACGCCATAACCCCGATATTTTCACCGTAGGTTGTATTTGGAGTAGAACCGATAAAACCGGAGATAATTGTAGATATCCCGTTCCCCATCAGAGAGCGGTCAAGTCCAGGATCTTTTGCCAAGTCTCTGCCGACAATATTGCTTGTAACAAGTAAATGTCCAATATGCTCAACAATAACAACTAATGATACCGGGATAATAGTGAATATTACATTCCAATCAAATGAAGGAGTAACAATGGAAGGATGCGCTAAAAATTTTGCATTAGAGATAGCAGCGGTATCCACCATTTTCAAAATATATGCTAAACCATAACCAGTGACGATACCAATAAGGATGTGAATGATTTTTGGAAAACCGCGGAAGAGTACAGCTCCAATTACAGTTACACCAAGTGTCACCATAGAAAGTGCGATTGTTTTGCCATCTGGAGTCCAGTCTGCAACTGCAACGCCTTCAGGAGCAATAAGTCCTGCCATTCGTGCGGCAACAGGTACAAGTTCAAGTCCGATCGTAGCTACGATAGCTCCCATTACTGCCGGAGGGAAAACAACATCAATCCATTTGGTTCCTGCATAACGAATGATCAATGCCACGAGCACGAATATAATACCAGTGACGATAAAAGCACCCAAAGCAAGCGAGTATCCTTTCATGTGATCATTTGGGTAACGACTGAGTACTGACAATACCGGTGCAATAAAGGCAAAGCTGGAACCAAGGTACGCAGGGATTTTACCACGACAGATCCAAATGTACAGCAATGTACCGATACCATTCATAAGCAAAATCATTCCAGGGTCGACCCCGAACAAGTTAGGCACTAGCACTGTACTGCCAAACATGGCAAACAAATGCTGGAGACTTAATAGAAAGCCTGGGCCCCATGGAAGTTTTTCGTTAACTTGAATTTCGCGTTGCAATGGAGTTCACTCCTCTTTCTTATCTGATATTAGGTTGTCCGGCGAAAATCCGCCTTTACTAGATTAAATAGAACTTGGCTTTTTTACAACAACATTTTCACAAGTGTTATTAATTTGTCCGAATTTAATTACTTTTACTTCTGGAATACCATGAGATGGCAAGTGTTGACGTAATCCTCCTTAAGCCTCATAATTATAGACAACTTTGAATAAGGGCGTAAGTAAGCTTGGACAAATGAAATGATTGGAACCTGCAGATTTTTGAACAGTTGCGGGTTCATTTTATTATAGAAAGGAATCGGATACGACGAGAATGGGCATTGAGCGATTAATTGATAAGGCTGGCGCCTATATAAAAGATAAAGATCTTCTCCGCATCCGGGAAGCTTATGAATTTGCCGATCAGGCTCATCACGGGCAGATCCGCAAGTCGGGGGAGCCATACATTCTGCATCCGCTGGCGGTGGCAGATATTGTCGTCAATATGCAAATGGATGTTATATCTATTGTTGCAGCGCTTTTGCATGATGTGGTGGAAGATACGACGGTCTCACTGGAACAAATCCGCGCTAAATTTGGCGATACCTGCGCAATGCTTGTTGACGGCTTAACGAAGCTGGAACGCATTCGCTTTCGCTCAAAGGAAGAGCAGCAGAACGAGAATTACCGCAAAATGTTTATTGCTATGGCCCAGGATATCCGGGTCATTGTCATTAAACTGGCGGACCGTCTGCATAATATGCGAACGTTAAAATACCAATCTGAAGAGAGCCAGCGCCGTATTTCTTATGAGACGTTGGAGATCTTCTGTCCTGTAGCTGACCGGCTGGGGATTTCCGCGATTAAGTGGGAGATGGAGGATATTGCGCTTCGTTACTTGAACCCGCAGCAGTATTACCGGATTGCTAATCTGGTGCATAAGAAGCGGGCTGAACGTGAGCAATTTATCGACAGCGTAATTGGCCGTATTCGTGCCAAGCTGGATGAAATGGGCATTGAAGGTGATCTTTCCGGCCGCCCGAAGCATATTTACAGTGTTTATAACAAAATGAGCACAAAAAATAAGCAGTTTAATGAAATTTATGACCTGCTGGCCATTCGTATCATTGTGGATAATATTAAGGACTGTTATGCAACCCTTGGAATTATTCATACCTTATGGAAGCCAATGCCGGGGCGTTTTAAAGATTATATAGCTATGCCAAAAGCCAATATGTATCAATCTCTGCATACTACTGTGGTAGGACCAGGCGGAGAGCCTACTGAGGTGCAAATTCGCACCTGGGAAATGCACCGCACGGCAGAATACGGGATAGCCGCACACTGGGCATACAAAGAAGGCAGCAGTAATAATGCTAATCCGGAGAATCGGATGCCTTTCTTTCGCGAAATATTGGAGCTGCAGCATGAAGCTAAGGATGCCGAAGAGTTCGTAAAATCACTAAAAATGGATTTTTTCTCAGACCTCGTGTTTGTATTTACTCCTAAAGGTGAGGTTATTGAGCTTCCTGCCGGTTCTGTGCCTCTTGACTTCGCGTTCCGCATTCATACAGAAGTGGGCAATCGTACGATTGGTTCCAAGGTGAACGGGCGGATCGTGCCACTTGATCACAAGCTGAAGACGGGCGATATTGTTGAGATTTTGACGTCTAAGCATTCTTACGGACCTAGCCGTGACTGGCTCAAAATTGCACAATCCTCTCACGCAAGAAGCAAAATTAAACAATGGTTCAAAAAAGAAAAACGTGAGGAAAATGTCGAAAAAGGTCGCGAAGCGATTGAACGTGAGCTGAAGCGCCTGAATGTTGAAGTTTCCGAGTGGATTTCTGATGAAAAACTGTTGGAAGCTGCGAAAAAATTTGCTTTTAATGATGTAGAGGATATGTTGTCTGCCGTTGGTTTTGGTGGGATTACCGCTTCGCAGATTGCCTCCCGTTTGACGGAGAAGCTGCGCAAGGAGCAGGAAGAAGCTGCTAACCACTTGGAGCTTACTTCAGAGATGAAGGAGATCAAGTCTTCCGGCGAGAGACGAAATCAACCCACCAATGGCGTTAGTGTAAAAGGAATTGAAAACTTACTTGTTCGTTTTGCACGATGTTGCAACCCGGTTCCGGGTGACGACATTGTAGGTTATGTTACACGGGGCCGGGGTGTATCTGTACACCGCCAGGATTGTCCTAACATTCCGGGTGAAGGTGACGGAGAAGAAGCAGCTAGAGTGATTGAAGTGGAATGGGAAGGCACGATGGAAGCAAACTATAGTGTGGATATTGAGATTACAGGCCATGACCGCAATGGACTGCTCAATGAAGTACTGCAGGCTGTGTCCGAGAGCAAAACGAACATTTCTGCGGTCACTGGGCGCTCTGACAAGAATAAGATGGCAATGATTCATATGACCATCCTTATTCGTAATACGGAGCATCTGCAATCCGTTGTAGATAAAGTGAAACGAGTCAAGGATGTATATACAGTGAATCGGATCATGCAATAAGGCAAGGAGCGAAGTAGTGCGATGAGAGTTGTAGTACAGCGTTGTAAGGACGCCAAAGTAACCGTGGATGAGACAGTGACCGGAGCGATTGGCAATGGCCTGATGCTGCTTGTCGGCGTTACCCATGAAGATACAGAGAAGGATGCCAAATATTTAGCGGATAAAATAGCTGGACTGCGTATTTTTGAAGATGATGCTGGCAAAATGAACTATAGTGTCACGGATACTAACGGGGCTATTCTTTCAGTGTCCCAGTTTACTTTATACGGAGATTGCCGTAAGGGAAGACGGCCGAATTTCATGGGAGCTGCAGCTCCTGCGGAGGCCGAGCGTCTTTATGATTATTTTAATCAAGAGCTTAGAGCTGGAGGTCTTCAGGTGGAGACGGGCATATTTGGAGCGATGATGGATGTGTCGCTGACCAATTGGGGCCCAGTTACTCTCATTCTGGATAGCCGCAGCTAACGAAATAGAGGATGTCGAAGATTGCTTCTGGCCGGAGCTAACTTTCGACATCTTTTTTTATGCGGATAGAGCTTCTTTGGGCTGGATAAACTAAATGCAGGCAGATATCACGCATAAGGCAGGGAGTTTAAGAATGAGACAATCACAGAAGGCATGGGTATGGAGAAGTCTCCCGGCACTACCGACTGGGAGTCCTATGGAAGCCTGCGCATTAGCCAAAAAGCTAGACGGCGAGACCGAACCACTAGTGATGAAAGGAAGAAGCCGCAATCTCTTGCCGCGTACCTGAAGCGGGTGGAAAAGGCGGCTTTTTCGGTGTTGTGAAGGAAGCCTTTTTTCCGGTTAAAGGTTAGAAAGCATCCTCATAAGGGTAATAGACCACAAGAAAGAATAATTAGAACATCATTAATTGCTAAAGACAGAGAGGAGAAACTATTACATGAGTAACGTTGCTTTCTTACTGGCTAATGATTTTGAAGATTCTGAAATGAAGGTTCCTTATGATGAAATTATAAAGGCAGGACATCAAGCGGACATTATTGGTTTGAAAAAGGGGGAGACCTTGCTAGGTAAAAAGAAAGAAGTCTCCTACGCAGCAGACAAGGCGATCGCCGATGTTCAAGCAAGTGATTATGACGCGATAGTCATCCCGGGTGGTTCTTCCCCCGAGAATTTACGGCAAAATGCTGATATTTTGAAGTTTGTAAAAGAAGCAAATGAAGCAGGCAAGCCTATCGCCTCTATTTGCCACGGACCGCAAATTCTGATCAGTGCAGACTTGCTTAAGGGACGCACTATTACCTCATATCCTCCGCTGAAGGATGATGTTGTGAATGCCGGCGCGGAGTTTAAGGATGAGGAAGTAGTGGTTGATCGCAATTACATTACTTCGCGTACACCAAAAGATGAGCCTGCATTTGTTCGTGAAATATTGAAGGTCCTGAAATAAATAAGCAATATTTAAATTAGAGTCATATAATCCAAGGAGGTAATGGCAATGAGCAGAAAAATCCAAGCGTATTTCAGAACTGAAAATGAAGCAGAAGGCGCAAAAACAGCATTGATTAGCTATAAGGTGGATGGTTTGGAGGTTTGGCCACTCACAGACCCTATCGGCAATGATCGTAATATTCTGTTTCCAATCATTCCACTGGATAGTGCATCTGTAGTCGCAGGCACAACTGGAACGCTTGGAACGGCCAGCACACCTGCAGCTGGAGCTATGCTGGTTCCTGGCATTGCCGCTTCCGATACTCGGGCTGACCCTGAAACACATTATAGTGTGAATGAAGATCAGGTTAGTGCGAACGTGGCAGAAGGAGATCTCGAAGATGGGGATTTAAGTGAACTTCGTTATGTGATGGAGCTAAGTATAGCAGAAGAAAATTATAATGAAGTTGTGGAAATCCTTCGGGGCAAAGGGGCCTATGTTGAACAATTCGAATAGTATTCTATTAAAAATAAACCGCTTTCATGGAATGTAATATAATCGTAATATTACGTACATGATTCCTTAATATAGCGTGTTTATAATAAAGGCATGACCCCCTTTTTAATAATATATGATGATGGACCTGCAGCATTCGGCTGCAGGTCATTTTTTTGTTACAATATAATTGCTGAATAAAAAACTCGGAAGCTGTCAAAATTTATACCAGGCATCCTTTTTACTACCTTGACTTTAATGCAGTAGTTCAGTAGAATATTAACAATATACGATTTTATCATATGGTTTTGATGACGGGACCAAGTAATTCGAGAACCCACAACTCCAGAGAAGAATCCCTTGTCGATTCGGATGACATCTACTTAAGTGGATGATGAACCGGTATCGCTTGGCTGCAAGGATTCTGTTGATGAGCGAATGAATGACCTCCCCGAGAACGTACGGCGAAAGTGGGCAGTGTTGATTGCCGCGATCAGTAGCCGTTTACGCGTAGGCGGGCGTTAACCGCTTTGAGCGGCTTCAGTATATTTTTACTGATCCGGAATGTGGGTGGTACCACGTGGTGTATTATTGGTTATGATAATCCCTCGTCCCTGTTTTTTTATAAAACAGGGCGAGGGATTTTTTGCTTTTTCTGCAATAGAAACAGATGAAGAGAACAGCTTTAGAGGGGTTATTTTTTAGGAGGGATAGACTGTGGCTAAAGAAAGATTCGAGAAACCAACAGGAACGCAGGACGTGCTTCCGGGTGCTGTGGAGAAATGGCAGTATATTGAGGGGAAGGCCAGAGATTTATGCCGCCGTTTTAACTACCGGGAAATTCGCACACCTATGTTTGAGCACACGGGGTTATTCGAACGTGGAGTAGGCGAAACAACGGATATTGTGGAAGGCGAAATGTATACGTTCAAGGACAAAGGCGACCGTGATTTGGCTCTTCGTCCAGAAGGAACGGCTGGTGTCGTGCGGGCTTACGTTCAGAACAAGCTATACGGTGAACCTGATGTAAGCAAGCTGTATTATATCGGACCTATGTTCCGGTATGAGCGTCCGCAGGCCGGAAGATATCGCCAGTTCCATCAGTTTGGGATTGAGGCGTTTGGTGCCGTGGATCCGGCTATTGATGCAGAAGTAATCTCTATGGGCTATCAATTCTATAAGGATCTAGGTCTTAAGGATGTAAGAGTGGAGCTTAATTCCGTGGGTAATGCACCAAGCCGTGCGGCTTACCGGGAGAAGCTGCTGGGATTCCTTAGACCGATGAAGGATAACCTCTGCAGTGACTGTCAGCGTCGAATCGAGCGTAATCCGCTTCGTGTGCTGGATTGCAAGGTGGATCAGGATAAATTTACAGATGCGCCTTCCATTTTGGACAGTTTGGATGATGAATGCATAACTCATTTTGAGAAGGTTAAGATGCATCTCGACATCATGGGTGTGGAGTTCACGATTAATCCTCGTCTTGTACGTGGTTTGGATTATTACACGCATACTGCGTTTGAATATAAAGCAGCTGGCATTGGCTCTATTGATACCGTAGGCGGCGGAGGCCGTTACAACGGTTTGGTTGAAGAAATCGGCGGACCGGATCAACCGGGTATTGGTTTTGGGATCGGGCTGGAGCGTATTCTTCTTATTCTGGAAGATCAGAAGGTAGAGCTGGAGACTGCGAAGCCACTGGATGTGTATTTTGTAGCTCTTGGCGAAGAGGCTGATATTGAAATCTCCAAGCAGCTATACTTTCTGCGTAGCCAAGGGTTCTCGGCAGAACGCGACTACCTCGGCCGGAAGATGAAGGCGCAGATGAAGTCAGCTGACCGTATGTCGGCACGTTATACTGCGATTCTTGGCGAAGACGAGCTGAAGAATGGTGTAATTGCGCTGAAGTCGATGAGCACAGGGGAACAGCAGACTGTGAAGCTCGAAGAGCTGGCTCAGGCGTTGGTATAGAAGAAAACTTTTTAAGTAGAAATGTATTTTTAAATAAAAAGGGGAATGGTGAATTATGCAAAGAAGTCATAACTGTGGGCAATTAACACCAGAACATATTGGACAAACGGTAACCTTGAACGGATGGGTCCAGACCCGCCGCGACCTTGGGGGCGTACTTTTTATTGACCTGCGTGACAGAAGCGGTATTGTGCAAGTTGTATTCAACCCGGACTACTCCGGCGAAGCACTGCAAATTGCGGATAAGGTTCGCAGTGAGTATGTTTTGGCTGTCAAAGGAAAAGTGGTTAAACGTGATGAAGAAACCATTAACCGCAATCTGCCAACAGGTGAGATTGAAGTTCAAATTACAGATATCGAAGTGCTGAACGCTGCTAAGACCCCTCCATTCTTCATCGAAGATGGAGTGGAAGTAGACGAATCTCTTCGCCTGAAATATCGTTACCTGGATCTGCGTCGTCCAGAAATGCAAAAAACGCTGTTGCTACGCTCGAAAGCTTCTAAGATTTTCCGCGATTTCCTTGACAGTGAAGGATTTATTGATGTAGAAACACCAATCCTAACTAAGAGCTCACCGGAAGGTGCGCGTGATTATTTGGTGCCAAGCCGTGTGCATGAAGGCGAATTTTTCGCATTGCCACAATCTCCACAAATCTACAAGCAGCTATTGATGGTGGGTGGCGTTGAACGCTATTATCAAATTGCTCGTTGTTTCCGTGATGAAGATTTGCGTGCTGACCGTCAGCCGGAATTTACACAAGTGGACATCGAGACTTCATTCCTGTCTCAGGATGAGTTGCTTGGCATGATGGAGAACCTGATGCAACGTCTGTTTAAAGAAACTGTAGGAGCGGATATTCAGCTTCCATTCCAACGTTTGACTTATGCTGAGGCTATGGGCAAATACGGTTCAGACAAACCTGACCTGCGTTTTGGATTAGAGCTTGTAGAAATGAACGATATTGTTGCCACAAGTGGCGTAAAGGTATTCGCTTCCGTGATCGAAAAAGGCGGAGAAGTGAAATGTCTAAATGCTAAAGGCTGTGGGACGTGGACTCGTAAAGAAATCGATGATCTCGGACCTTATGCTGCGCGTTATGGAGCGAAAGGTTTGGCTTGGATTCAAGTGAAAGACGGCGAGTTCAAAGGGCCGATTGTCAAATTCTTCACTGAAGAAGAAATTGCCGCTGTGAAGGAGCGTACAGGCGCTGAAGAAGGCGACCTACTGTTGTTCTCCGCTGATACCAAAAAGGTTGTAGCGGACGTTCTAGGTGCCCTTCGTGTCAAAATCGGACGTCAGCTGGGTCTGATCGACGATAATGTGTTCAAGTTCGCTTGGGTGACTGACTTCCCATTGCTTGGTTATGATGAAGATCAGAAACGTTATGTAGCAGAACACCATCCGTTCACTCGTCCACGTGAAGAGGATCTGCATCTGTTCGACACAGATCCAGGTGCAATTCGTGCACAAGCCTACGATATCGTTCTGAACGGTTATGAAGTAGGCGGCGGCTCCATGCGGATTTACAAACGTGAAGTACAGGAAAAAATGTTCCAAGCTCTCGGCTTCTCAGATGAGGTTGCTTACGAGAAATTTGGTTACCTGATGGATGCGTTCGAATATGGTACACCTCCACATGGTGGTATTGCCTTCGGTTTAGATCGTCTAATTATGCTGCTGGCGGGTCGTACAAATCTACGCGAAACCATCGCATTCCCGAAAACGGCAAGTGCAACGGACCTGCTTATGGATGCACCTGCACCAGTAGACGGTTCACAATTGGAGCAACTGCATATTAAGCTGGCTCTTAAACCAAAGAAAGAAAAAGAAAAAGAATAATTAAATAAAGCGGGCGAGGCAGATTTCTGCTTCGCTGTAGCTTTTGAAGGAGGCTGACCTCATGCTGCATCAGTTCTCACGTACGGAACTGGCGATCGGACCGGAAGGTCTGGAGATTATGAAGAACAGCACAGTAGCGGTACTTGGTATCGGCGGTGTTGGCGGTATGGCTGTTGAGGCATTGGCTCGTAGCGGGATCGGCAGACTGATTCTGATTGATAAGGATTCCGTCGACATCACCAATGTGAATCGGCAGATCCATGCGCTTACTACAACGGTTGGGCAAAAGAAGGCCGAACTGATGGTAGACCGTGTGAGGCTGATTAATCCGGAATGTGAAGCGATTGCGCTGAACATGTTCTATACGGAAGAAACCTATGAGGAACTGTTCAAGCTGAAACCGGATTATGTGATTGATGCCTCGGATACGATTATCTACAAGGTCCATTTGATTAAAGAATGTCTGGCACGTGGAATTCCTATGATCTCAAGCATGGGCGCTGCCAACAAAATGGATCCTACAAGATTCCAGGTAGCGGACATTTCCAAAACAACGTATGATCCGATTGCCCGGGTCATTCGCCAGAAGCTGCGTAAGGATGGGATTAAGAAAGGCGTGAAGGTGGTTTTTTCTACGGAGCCGCCAATGAAGCCGCGTCAGGATGTTACGGACAAGATTGTTCCGGAGAATGCACCGGATCGACGTAAAGCGAAACAACCGCCAGCCAGCAATTCATTTGTTCCACCGGTAGCCGGCCTAATTATGGTCAGCGTTGCCGTGCGTGACTTGCTTGAGGCTGGAGGCGTCAGCTTGTAAGTGAATCGCTGAGCTGAGGCTGTTTCAATTATAGTTATAGGATTAGAGTAATGGACAAAAGGGCGAGTAGCTGGAATCCGGCTGCGTACGCCCTTTTGTTGTCGTTAAACAGGCGGGTTCTGCAAGAAGCAGGCCACAAATAGGCATAATAGCTGAACCGGGATGAACGGCTGATTTAGATTTATAATCCGGGCAATATCCGCCTGCGGAACTTAATATCAGTGGAGGTTTTTGTACATGAAATCGAATTTTTGGCGAAATAGTGTGGGGCTTGCACCTGAGAATGACTGGAAACGGGAATGGGCTGCAGGGATTCTCTCCTATTTTGCTTCAGTTTATATTGTTATGGTGAATGCGACGATTCTCCATGACGCGGGGATGCCGCTTAGACCGGCAATGGTGGCCACACTGTTGACCGCAATTACCGGCTGTCTGCTGATGGCTTTTGGCGGGAAGACGCCTATCATCGTGGTTCCCGGGATGGGAATTAACGCATTTTTCACTTATACGCTTGTTCATTCCATGAAGCTGGACTGGAGAGAGGCGCTTACTGTAGTTGTTATAACAGGCGTGTTATTCGCTATTGTGGCCTTCACATCACTTTATCGTATTCTTAGTGAGGCAATTCCCCAAAACCTGCAGCATGCCATTACAGTCGGTATAGGGCTGTTTCTGACCTTTATAGGGCTGCAAAAGAGTGGGATAGTGATTGCCCATCAGACTACTTTTGTTGCCATAGGACATTTTAGTGATCCTGCAGTTATTACATCCTGTGTGACTTTATTGCTGGCTTTAGTGTTATTTATCCGGGGAACTAACGGAGGCCTGCTGATAAGTATGCTGGTCGGTACAGGACTAGCCTACCTGTTGGGAGCTGCACATGCACCGGAAAAACAAGCTTCAGGGCATGTATTCTCAGGTTATGGCGGCTTATTTTTCGGAATGGACTGGAGCGGCATTGTGAGCCTGGTGTTCTGGATTGCTGTATTCCTGTTATTGTTAATCGTTGTATTTGAAAATATCGGTCTTGTAGCCTCGCAGACGATGATGGCAGGCCGTCCAGAACGCTTCAAAAGCAGCTTACGTGCGCTCTCGCTTGCTAATATCGCCGCGGGTCTCTTCGGAAGCAGTCCGGTCGTGGCCGCTGCAGAATCCAATGCAGGAATAGCTGCGGGCGGGCGTTCGGGTCTCACCTCGCTTGTAACAGGGCTTCTATTCGGGGCGACCTTCTTATTCCTGCCGCTGTTATCCTATATTCCTGACAGTGCGATTGCCCCGATTTTGATTGTGATCGGCGGGCTTATGGTACAGAATGTGCGTGAGATGGACTTGAGCGATTTGACCGAGCTGTTCCCGTCTTTTTTAATCATGGTTATGATTCCATTCACCTATAGCATCGTGGACGGTATGGCTTTTGGTTTTATTACCTACCCAATTGTGAAGCTGGCGCTGGGCAAAGGGAAGGAAGTGCCACCTGCGCTGTATGGAATTGCTGGTTTGTTTGTGGCTAACTTTATTTTGCAGGCTGTGCTATAGTGCGGCATCCAGTTTCTTTGATTGCGAGGGACCTGTTGTTGCACTCTTATTAGTTCTATTAGCCAGTGTTGAAATCAAAGAGGTAATTGCCGCTGTGCCGTTGATTGGGGCTAAATGCGTGGAAGCGTCGAAAACAAAGGTATAAATACCGTTGATTGGGGCTAAATGCGTGAAAATGCCGAAATTAAAGGTATAAATACCTCTGATTGGAGCCAAATGTGTGGAAACGCCGAAAACAAAGGTATAAATACCGTTGATTGGGGCTAAATGCGTGGAAGCGTCGAAAACAAAGGTATAAATGCCGTTAATTGGAGCCAAATGCGTGGAAGCGTCGAAATCAAAGGTATAAATACCGTTGATTGGGGCTAAATGCGTGGAAGCGTCGAAAACAAAGGTATAAATACCGTTGATTGGGGCTAAATGTGCGTAGACGCCGAAAACAAAGGTATAAATACCGTAGATTGGAGCTAATTGTGCGTAGACGTAGAAAACAAAGGTATAAATACCGTTGATTGGAGCTAAATGCGTGTAGACGACGAAATCAAAGGCAAAAATGCCTTTGGTTTGTCCCAAACATTCGGCGCTTGTGCATGCTAAGGTGCACCAAAGGGCTTTAGGTTGGAGAACAACTTATAAGTTTAGTCAAATCATTTGAAAGATTTGGTATTTAAGTGCTGATTGTGCTACAATGGGTATCCTTTTGCGTGAGAAATGGGCGTAGGAGCATGAAAATTTAAGCTCGATAAACTTTTAGGAGGTAACTGAAATTGGAAGACAACTTTCAAAGTGCCTATCAAGAGGAAGAAGACAGGCTGAATCAAGCGCTTACTGAAATTGACACTTTGCTGGAGAAGCTCCAGCAGACACCAGTGTACACGGGACATGACTATACGGAACAGGTGCTGGAAGCGAACCGTGATCAGAAGCGCAAAGATCTTGCCAAGCTTAGGCAGGAGCCTTATTTCGGACGGCTTGATTTTCAAGGCAATGATGAGAATGAACGGAAGGCACTCTATATAGGCAAAATCGGCGTAGACCGCGAGCAGGTAAGCGACCGTCCGCTAGTCATCGACTGGCGCGCACCGGTAGCAAGCCTGTTCTATTCGTTTACCGGCGGTACGGAGCCAGCCACCTATGAAGCTCCTGAGGGATTGATAGAGGGGCTGGTATACCTCAAACGCAACGTGGTGATTCGGAAGCAAATTCTGGAGCGGGTCGCGGATACGTACAATCGGGAAAGCGATGCACCGATTGTATCGGATGAGTTTCTCGTCTATCGACTTGGGGAGAACAAGGATAATCGTCTACGGGATATCGTATCGACCATTCAAGAGGAGCAGGACAAGATTATCCGTGCTGCCAAAAATACAGCGCTAATCATTCAGGGCGTGGCAGGAAGCGGTAAAACAACCGTTGCACTGCACAGGCTTGCTTTTCTGCTGTATCAATATAAGGATCAGGTTTCTGCGGAAAAAATGATCATTTTTGCACCAAACCGGATGTTTTTGGATTACATCTCGGATGTATTGCCTGAGCTCGGGGTAGGTAATATTGCTCAAAGTACATTTCCGGATTGGGCGGCTAATGTACTAGGACTGGAATTGCCGGAACAGGATGCGACAGAGACGATGAACCGCTGGTTCGAAACCCCTGGGGGCATGCCGGTAATTACAGAAGAGACACCAGGGCGCTTCAAGGGTTCCACGGTGCTGATGGGAATCATAGAGTCCAGTATCAAGCTATTGGAAAGCAGCTCTGTACCTGAGGGTGATTTTAGCCCGTGGGAGGGTGCGGTGCTACGCCGTTCTATGATTTTGCGCTGGCATAATGAGGAGTATGCTCCCTATCCTCCAGCCAAGCGCAAGGAACGGGTAATGGCGCGGATTCATCGCTGGATTGAGATGGAACTGAAGAAGAGTCCGTCAGCTGCTGCTATGAAGGATCGCAAGAAAAAAGGCGCGCAGCGAGAGAAGGCTTATAGTGCCAAATGGCCTAAATATGATCCATTAACGATCTATAAGCAAATTTTCCGAGCAGCTAAACTTCCTGAGGATTGGCCGGTTGAACCGCCAGAGGAAATTCCGGCAGCTGTGTTGAAGGAAACGGCAAAAGAGCTGAAAAAAGGCATCATACGTGAAGAGGATTTACCTCCGCTGCTGTATATCCATTATCTTTTGAATGGTGATGAGGGCGTTACTCGCTTTGACCATGTAGTAATCGATGAGGCCCAGGATTTTTCACCTTTCCAAATTGCCGTTCTGGATTTATATGTGCGAGGCCATTCCTTTACGATCCTGGGTGATCTCTCGCAGGGCATACATGCCTATAAAGGCGTACACGCGTGGGAAGAGATGCAGACGTTGTTTGCCCCTGAGAACACGGCTTATCACGCGCTGACACGCAGCTATCGTTCTACTATGGAAATTATAGACTTCGCTAATGGAATTCTATCTTCAGGTGTGGAGAGCTCATTGCTGGCTGTTCCTGTGTTTCGTAGTGGAGATCCCGTGCGTATGATCGCCTATGGCGAGGATGCCGGGGAACTGGTGGCTGATGAGCAGGCTCGCTTGCGGACAATAACCTCTGCACTGAAGTCTCTGTCAGGAAGGGAATACCGTACGGTGGCTGTCCTAACAAGAAATCTTCATGAGGCTGCAGAACTATATGCGGAGCTGGCACAGCATTTTGAAGATATTCATCTGATTGATGGCAGTATGACACAATATCAGGGCGGGTTATCGGTGCTGCCTGTCTATTTATCAAAAGGTTTGGAGTTCGATGCGGTGATCTTAGCAGATGCCGATCAAGACCATTACGGAGCGACGGCTTGGGACGCGAAGCTGATGTATGTCGGCTGTACACGTGCTCTCCATGAGCTGTGGCTGCTCCATAATGGGGAAGTTCCTTCCTATGTGCAAACGGCGGCTGGAAGCGATTCTGAGGGAGAGTAAGACTGGTGGAGAATGGTTATAACTGTTCTTGGTCTTGTAACTCCCCCATAGGTATGGCTTAATAATAAGTGTCCGGCCGGGCAAGAACACTTCTGGAAGGAGGCTGATTGAAATGATTTCAGTATACGAGGTGGTTTCCGTTTAAGACGGAAACCTGCTTAAAGCGAGGAGGCCTTACGGCCTCCTTATTACTAACATAAGAAGTACCACACTTATCCATAAGAACGAAATTTATGAAATCGAATGTAGACGCTACCAAAAGGTTTTTATATAATGAAATTACGGATTTTTCCAAATATGAGGAGAAGAAAGGAGGCAGGTGACGTGATTATAACTAAAAACTTAGTTGACCGACGCATAGGGACACACCTGTTGAAGGAGGAAATGCAAGTTGAGTTATGTAAATGGGAAGGATGTGCTCCCCCCTGGCTTGCTCGAAGAGCTTCAGGGATACATCCAAGGTGAACTGCTCTACATCCCAAAGAAGACGGAAGAGCGGGTTCGATGGGGCGAGAACAGCGGTTCGAGGAAAGAAATAGCGAACCGGAACAAGGAAATTTTCAGTTGTCATCGAAGCGGTGATTCCGTAGCGGAACTTCAGAAGAAGTACCATCTATCGGAAGAAAGCATTCGTAAAATCATATCAAAAATGCGGCTGGCAGTAAATTGCTAGCTTGCAATTCAAGCATAAACGCCTCTGGTGTCCTTAGAAGGACGGTAAGCGTTATGCGAGAAATCATAAGGATAAAGTATAGCGTGAAACCTATACTTTCTTATATTTTGAAAAAAGAGCATGGCTCCCGCCTTTCTAAGACGAGATCATGCTCTTTTTATTTTGGCGTAAAATAAGTCTATGCTGATACTGTTACCTTGAACCGGCAGGACATCCTAATCCTTCCCTGTGATATGGTATGATAGAGAGGGATTTACATTGAGCTTTTACAAGAATATAGCAAGGAAGTGGAGTTATGGATTTATTTTCTTTCGGAGAGGACACTGGGGGCGGACGGCTGCTTGCAGACCGGATGAGACCGGAGAATCTTGATGAATATATTGGTCAAGAGCATATCATAGGTCGGGGGAAGCTGCTGCGAAGAGCGATTGAGGCGGATCAAGTCTCTTCGATTTTGCTCTATGGCCCCCCGGGATGCGGCAAGACGACACTCGCGCATATTATTTCTCATCACACGCAAGGAGAGTTCGTACGTCTGAATGCGGTGGAAGCTACCGTGAAGGATGTACGGGAGGTTATTGAGCGAGCTCAGAACAATCAAACATTGTACGGCACTAAGACGATCCTGTTCCTGGACGAGGTGCATCGATTTAATAGCTCACGCCAGGATGCGCTTTTGCCAGCAGTAGAAAAAGGGACTATTACCTTCATTGGAGCGACTACAGAGAACCCGTTCCATTATGTTAATGGGGCGCTTATGAGCCGCTCCACCTTATTTCAGCTGGAGGCATTAACGAGTGAACACAGCTTGATCGCAATGCGCAGAGCCTTGGCGGACAAAGAGAAAGGTCTTGGATTTATGGAGCTTCAGGTCGATGAGGAGGCATTGTTGCATATTGCAACAATGGCTAATGGAGACATCCGGCGGGCACTAAACGCGCTGGAGCTGGCAGCCCTGACTACCGCGCCGCAAGTTGATGGAAGTGTTCATATCACGCTGGAGGTGGCGGAGGAATCCATTCGGCGCCCCATTGTGAAGGCTGATGAATCTACGCAGTATGATGTGCTATCCGCTTTTCATAAAAGTATTCGCGGTTCCAGCGACGCCGCGTTGTTTTGGTTTCTGTATGCGGTAGAAAAGCTTGGAATGGACCCTATGACTTTTATTCGGCGCCTGATTGCAGCCAGCAGTGAGGATATCGGCTTGGCTAATCCCCAAGCTATGGTTCAAGCGGTGAGTGCGCTGGATGCGTATCGAAACAATGGTTGGCCAGAGGCGAAGCTGAACATTGCCCAAGCTATTCTTTTTGCAGTGGAAAGTCCGAAGTCTAATGCTGTGGTTATGGCTATTTCCAATGCAATGGCAAGTATGGATGAGATCAAATCAGCGGAGGTACCGCTGCATCTGCGTGATACGCACTATAAAGGTGCAACTGCGTTAGGGCATGAAGGATATCAATATCCGCACAATTTTCCGGGGCATTATGTGAAGCAAGAGTATTTGCCTAAGGAGATTTCTCAGCGTGTTTTTTATCAAGCTACTGAGCAAGGCAATGAGATTAAGATTCGTCATAATCAAAAGCTTCGGCGGGAGCAGTAAGCAGCTAGCGACTGTAATACCTTCCAATTTCATGCTGGAAAGCCAAAGATTTTAACTTTCAGTCGAACTAAATAATTCCCAAAAAAAGGCGGCCTAGAGCCGTTTTTTTGTTATCTACGTTACTTTTAATCACATCGATTGAAAATTTTTTATAGGAAAAGATTGATAATTTACCATAAGTTAATTAAAATGAACTACAAAGTTACGAGATGTTCATTTTTATTTCCGATTGAACTACTGGTAGTATTCTTAACAGTGTTAATTATCATCACATTGGTTATTTCAAAATGTTTCATGAAAATCAACACTATTTATATCAAAATTTACATAATATTTTCATTGTGTTAATTTTGAAATCCTTGTCGTTAGGGTGATAAATATGGGCGAAGAACTACTAGAAATCAAAAATTTGTCGACATCGTTCAGAATTGCAGACGACTATTATGCTGCGGTTGATGATGTTACCCTGTCTGTTCGCAAAAATGAAATTCTGGCTATCGTTGGAGAATCTGGTTCAGGAAAAAGTGCGCTCGCCTTTTCCATTATGGGGCTGCATACCAGAGCCAGAATTGACGGACAAATCAAATACAAGGGCCAGGACATCGTTACTATGTCTCCTGCTGCACTAAACAAGCTGCGCGGCCAAGAAATGTCTATGATTTTTCAAGATCCTTTATCCGCTTTAAACCCGCTAATGATCATCGGTTCACAGATTGAAGAAGTACTTATCCTACATGATTCCAAGCTTTCTAAGAAACAGCGAAAAGAGAAGGTCATTGATCTTTTGACCAAGGTTGGAATTTCCCGTCCCGAGCATACATATCAGCAGTACCCCCACGAATTATCCGGTGGCATGAGGCAGCGGGTGGTTATCGCCATTGCGATAGCCAATGGACCCAAGCTTTTGATCGCCGACGAGCCTACCACAGCACTAGATGTGACTATCCAATTACAAATCCTTGAACTTATTAAAAAATTAAAAAACGATATGGAAGCAGGCATTATCTTAATCACTCATGACTTAGGGGTTGTAAGCGAAATGGCTGACCGTGTTGCGGTGATGTATGCCGGACAAATCGTCGAAATCGCAGATATTTTTACGTTGACGTCTAATCCGAAACATCCATATACGAGATCCTTATTAAACTCCATTCCAACGGCAAAAGAAGAAAAATCCAGGTTGCATGTGATTCAGGGGATTGTTCCACCACTGCAAAACCTTCCGCGTAAGGGCTGCCGTTTCTCGGCACGGACACCTTGGATTCCTGAATCGGAGCATGAGGAGAACCCACAGCTGCATGAAGTCGCACCCGGACATTTCGTTCGCTGCACCTGTTATAACAATTTCCATTTCCCTGATACTAACGAGGAGGCAATCCACAATGGGACTTCTTGAGGTTAAAAATTTAGCAGTACATTTTCCGATCCACGGCGGTGTTTTTCGAAGGGAAGTTGGCGTAGTTAAGGCTGTCGATAATGTTAATTTTACCATTGAAGCTGGGCAAACCTATGGTCTGGTTGGTGAATCTGGTTCCGGAAAGACGACAACGGGTCGCGCGATTATAGGTCTTAATTCTATTACTAGCGGCAGCGTGATTTTTGAAGGGCAAGATTTGGCCTTGAGGGGTGTACGAAAGCAAAGAAATGTCCGCAAAGACATTCAGATGATCTTTCAGGATCCGTACTCTTCCTTAAATCCTAAGAAGCGTGTACTCGATATTATTGCAGAACCGTTGCGTAATTTCGAAAAAATGTCTCCAGGGGAAGAAAAACGCCGGGTGCAGGAATTGCTTTTACAAGTAGGCTTAAGTCCTGAGAACATCCTGAAATATCCGCATGAATTTTCTGGCGGCCAGCGGCAGCGGATCGGAATTGCCAGAGCAATTGCACTCAAGCCAAAACTTATTATTGCTGACGAGCCGGTATCTGCGCTAGATGTCTCAGTACAGGCACAGGTGCTTAACTTCATGCAGGACATTCAAAAAGAGTTGAATCTTACTTTTCTATTTATCAGTCATGATCTCGGGATCATCAGGCATATGTGCGATCACATAGGGATTATGTATAAAGGACGACATGTGGAGCAAGGGACTGCTAAAGATATTTTTGACAATCCTCAGCATATTTATACCAAACGACTCATTGCCGCCATTCCTGATATTGATCCGAAACAGAGAGAAAAGCAGACGGAATTCAGAAAATCAGTAAGCAAGGAATATGAACAAGCGCACCGGAATTATTTTGATGAAGAAGGCATGGCTTATCCATTAAAATCAATTTCCGAGACTCATCTGGTAGCCTTGCCTGAGAAAGGTTGAGAATATGTGGAAGATTATCGTTCGTAGAATTCTTATAATGATCCCTCAAGTAGTTCTATTAAGTATTCTTGTTTTTCTTATGGCGAAGGCGATGCCTGGTGACGCACTCTCAGGAATGCTCGATCCGAATATTGATCCGGCGGCCATTGATGCGATGAGAGAAAAGCTCGGTCTAAATGATCCATGGTACATCCAGTACTGGGATTGGATCACTAAAGCGATACAAGGGGATTTCGGCCAGTCCTTCCGTTTCAAAATGCCGGTCTCAGAGCTAATCGGACAACGCCTGATGAATACACTTTGGCTGGCCATTGTTACGCTGATTCTTACATACCTTATTGCTATCCCGCTTGGTATTACCAGCGGACGTTATAACGATTCGTGGCTGGATCGCTTGATAACTGGCTATACCTATATTGGATTTGCTGCACCGTTGTTTATTTTTGCACTTTTAATGGTATGGGTTTTCGGATTTCATTTTCATTGGTTTCCTACCAGCGGCAGTGTCAGTCCCGGGGAAGTTCCAGGTACACTAAGTCACTTCTGGAGTAAATTCTATCATCTGCTTCTGCCTGCGCTATCTATGGCGCTAATTGCAACGGTTGGGACCGTACAATATCTGAGAAATGAGATCATTGATACGAAGCAAAAAGATTTCATTCTCACTGCTAGAGCTAAAGGGGCTTCAGAGTCACGCGTATACAATCGTCATATTTTGAGAAACTCCTTGCTGCCGATCGCTGCATTTTTTGGATATGAGATCACTGGGCTAATTGGTGGTACGGTGTTCGTTGAAACGATCTTCAGCTATCCAGGAATGGGTTTGCTGTTTCTAAGTTCGATAACGATTCGGGATTTCAGCGTGGTAACAGCCCTCGTTCTTCTGTATGGGGTTGCTTCCATCGTCGGTGCGTTGTTATCAGACATTATTTTAAGTATCGTAGATCCTCGTATCCGGATTAAATAAGAAGATGAACACTTTGGGGTGAATGAAATGGCAAAGACGAGCGCAGAGATAGCTCTGCTGCAGGAAACTGATAAAAGTCCATCGGGCTTCAAAATTGTTTGGCGGGAGATGGTGCGGGATAAGCTGGCACTGGTCTCATTGATTTTCCTATTTACGATTATTGCTGCTGTATATGGGATCTCCTTATTTTTAGATCAGAAAGAAATTGTCACGGTTGACTTGTTCGCCCTATATGAGAAGCCTTCGGCTGTGCATTGGCTGGGGACTGATTATGGAGGACGGGATGTATTCGGTCAATTAATTATAGGAACACGAAATTCCATGTCTATTGCCTTTATGGTTACATTTTTTACGGGAATTATCGGTATTCTGGTAGGTTTAGTCTCAGGTTACTTTGGGGGAACGGTAGATAATGTCGCGATGCGTATTGTGGATTTCTTCATGATTCTACCTTTTCTAATGATTGTTATAGCTTTTGTCAGCGCAGTTCCTAAATACAATACGTTGACCTTCTCCTTTATCATGACAGCATTTCTTTGGATGGGGATTGCCAGGCTCATTCGTTCCAAGACATTACAAGAGAAGGAATTGGATTATGTTCAGGCATCTAAGACCCTAGGCTCCTCCAATCTAAAAATTATGTTTACGCAAGTTCTGCCGAACTTAAGCTCAATCATTATCGTAACAATGACCTTGAATCTGGCAGCTAATATTGGATTGGAATCAGGCCTATCCTTTCTAGGTTTTGGTTTTCCAGAAAGTACACCCAGTCTGGGTACTCTAGTAAGCTATGCGAGAAATCCGCAGACTCTTGAGTTCAGATGGTGGATCTGGTTACCCGCATCATTGCTGATCCTGGTATTGATGTTGAGTATAAATAATGTGGGTCAAGCGCTAAAACGTGCGACCGACGCAAGACAAAGAAAAGGATAATAAGGGAGGAAATGATTAAATGAGAAAAGCCATTCGTTCAAAAGCTTTACTAGTTTCATTAATGTTTGTAATGTTGTTCGCTCTTGCGGCCTGCGGCTCCAAGAACAACAACGAAGCGGCTGAATCAACAGCAGCTCCTAACGCCAGCGCACCTGCGGCAACCGCAGAAGCAACGGCCGCGCCTGAGGCAGAAGACGGACTTTATAACATTAAAGATTTCAGTAACGTTAAGACTAACCAAGGTGAAGCTATTGACGGAGGGACAATTACATTTGGACTTGTTTCCGATAGTCCATTTGAAGGCACTTTGAACTGGAACTTCTATTCTGGAGATCCAGATGCTCAAGTTCTGAACTGGTTTGATGAAGGTTTGTTAACTTGGGATAAAGACTATGTTTATACTAATGATGGTGCGGCTACTTATGAAGTTGCAGAAGATGGACGTACCTTTACCTTTACGATTCGCGACAATGTAAACTGGCAGGATGGTAAGCCAGTAACGGCTGAAGACTGGTTGTTCGCCCATGAAGTTATTGGTAATCCTGCTTATGATGGTCCTCGTTACGGTTCTGACTTCACTAATATTGAAGGCATGGATGAGTACCATTCCGGTAAGGCCAAGACCATATCCGGGATTAAAGTGCTGGGTGATAAGAAACTGCAAATTACTTATAAGCAATCTACACCTTCCTTGTTAACGGGTAGCGTATGGATTTATCCATTAGCCAAACATATCTTTGGCGGCATGGATGTTGCCAAAATCTCCTCTTCCCCTGAAGTCCGCCAAAAGCCAATTGGCTTCGGAGCTTTTAAAGTAGAGAGTATCGTTCCTGGTGAGTCTGTAGTATTTGTTAAGAATGAAGATTACTGGCGTGGAGCCCCTAAACTGGATAAAGTAATTTTGAAGGTTATCAACCCAACAACGATTGTACAAGAACTGAAATCTGGTGGAGTTGACTTGGTGGATTCCTTCCCTATTGATCAATTCCCTGATAATGCGAAGCTATCAAATGTTGAGTATCTCGGGGCTGTTGACCGTGCGTATACGTATATTGGATTTAAGCTTGGCAAATGGGATGCAACGAAAAAAGAGGTTGTTACCGATCCTAAAGCTAAAATGGCGGATGTGAATCTTCGTAAAGCAATGTGGGCTGCGGTTGACAATGATACTGTTGGTAAAAAGTTCTATAATGGTCTGCGTTGGAATGCGACTACCTTGATTCCACCGTCCCATCCAGAATTCCATGATACTACCAATCCGGGCGTAGCTTTTGATCCAGAAGCAGCTAAAAAGATCCTGGATGACGCTGGTTACAAATTAAACGGTGAATTTAGAACGAATCCAGATGGCAGCGAGCTGAAGATTAATTTCATTTCGATGACTGGTGGAGACATTGCTGAGCCGCTGGCTCAATATTATGTACAATCCTGGAAAGCGATTGGTCTGAATGTAACTTTGGAAATGGTAGAGTTTAATACCTTCTATGATCGTATAGGTCAAAATGGTGAGGATGATCCTACTGTTGATGTGTACCAAGGTGCTTGGGGGGTAGGGATTGACGTTGACCCATCAGGCCTGTACGGTAAAGATGCAATCTATAACTTCCCACGTTACTCCAGTGCAGAGAACGATCGTTTGCTCGCCGAAGGGATCTCTGAGGCTGCATTTGATGTAGACAAACGTAAAGAAATCTATAAAGAGTGGCAACAATTTATGGTTGATGAGATTCCAGTATTCCCAACACTTTATCGTGCTGTGATTGTGCCGGTTAATAACCGTGTGCTAAACTTTGCAATTGGTGATGGAACCGGACTCTATTATAACGACATTGCGGTTTCTGCAGATAAAGCTGCGGTGGCTCAGTAAGAGGGGATTAATGAACAGCAGTTCAAGGAGAAATCCTGAGCTGCTGTTTTTTATTTTCTGTTAAATTAACAATTATTCCTATATTTTGTGCATTATTTACTGTAAAAATATAGTGTTTTAATGAAAGATATGGTATATTTTGGGTGAGAGCGAAACTTTCGCTTAAATATAGCTCTTAGAGTGAGGTGAGTGGATGATCGCAATGACAGGTACCTGATTCAAGTGAGGGAGGTGTTACGGGACTGAGGTGTAATCTTTCTTGTGGCATTCACTGAAGAGAGGGGCAGTAGAAATGATCAAGAGGTATAGGAAACAAGGACTGGTGTTCAGTTTGTTGTTTACGCTTACATTTTGTTCAAATGCTGCATTTCAACCGGCGATAGCAGAGGCAGCGGCCGGAGACTACAACTATGCGGAGGTTCTACAAAAATCTATTTATTTCTACGAAACCCAGCGGTCTGGTGAATTGCCAGATAACAATCGGGTGGAATGGCGGGGCGATTCCGGTCTTTTGGACGGGGCGGATGTGGGACATGATCTGACTGGTGGTTGGTACGATGCCGGTGATCACGTTAAATTCGGTTTGCCTATGGCTTATTCTACAACGATGCTGGCATGGTCAGTTTATGAGTACAAGCAAGGATATGAGGGGTCTGGGCAGCTGGAGGAAATTTTAGACAATATTCGCTGGGCAACCGATTATTTTGTGAAAGCTCATACCGCTCCTAACGAGCTGTGGGGACAAGTTGGTAACGGAACAACCGATCATAATTGGTGGGGACCCGCAGAAGTCATGCAGATGCAGAGACCTTCCTACAAAATTGATGCCACTCATCCCGGATCAGATCTTGCCGCAGAAACAGCTGCAGCGTTAGCTTCAGCATCCATTATTTTCAGGGATACGGATGCCGTATACGCGGACAAGCTGCTGCTGCATGCTAAACAGCTTTACAATTTTGCAGACACTTATCGCGGCTCCTATTCCGACAGCATTACCGACGTCAAACAATATTATAATTCTTGGAGCGGTTACGCGGATGAATTGAGCTGGGGGGCTGTCTGGTTGTATTTGGCGACTAACGATCAGCAGTATCTCAATAAGGCTATTGCAGCAAGCGATCAATGGGGAACGAATCAGGCTGGAAACTGGGGGTATCAGTGGACACAGTCTTGGGACGACAAGCATTATGGCGCTCAATTACTGTTGGCACGAATCACCGGGCAGACCAAGTTCATTCAATCCACTGAACGGAATATGCAGTATTGGACGACTGGAGTGGGTGGAACAAGTGACCGTGTTGCCTATACACCTGGCGGACTAGCCCATCTGGATCAATGGGGCGCATTGCGTTATGCAGCCAATCAGGCTTTTATGGCCTTCGTTTACTCAGACTGGGTGAGCGATCCGGTGAAGAAAGATACAGCGCGCTCTTTCGCGGAGAGACAAATTACGTATATGCTTGGCGACAATCCACGAAACAGCAGTTATGTTATCGGTTTTGGTAATAATTCTCCTCAGCATCCCCATCATCGAACCTCACATGGATCATGGAATGATAGTCAGAGCGTTCCGGTAAATCATCGCCATGTCTTGTACGGAGCGCTAGTTGGAGGCCCGTCCAAAACAGACAGCTACACCGACTCCATTAACGATTATGTCTCGAATGAAGTTGCAACCGATTACAATGCTGCTTTTACAGGAGCTATTGCAAAAATGGTGCTGCTGCATGGACAAGGGCAACAGCCCCTTGCACAATTTCCGCCTGCAGAGACACGTGAAGATGAGATGTTTGTCGAAGCCTCTGTGAATGCTAGTGGCAGCAACTTTGTAGAGATTCGAGCATTGCTGAATAACCGTACGGGCTGGCCGGCAAGGGCCAGTAAAGAGATGTCTTTTAACTATTATGTGGATCTTAGTGAAGCGATAGCGGCTGGTTATGGTCCTGAGGATATTACGGTTACAGCGGGAGGCTACAATCAGGGTGGAACGGTGTCTGCACTTCAGCCTTACGATGCAGCTAACCATATCTACTATACTAAGATCGATTTTACAGGTACTTTGATTTATCCGGGTGGACAATCTGCTCATCGTAAGGAGATTCAATTCCGAATTGCAGCTCCGCTGAACACTAACTTCTGGAATAATGCTAATGATTTTTCATTCCAAGGGGTGGCAGCTCAAGGAGTAACTCCTGTAAAAACAGCGAACATTCCGGTGTTTGATGCAGGTGTACACATGTATGGAGAACTTCCAGCGGGTGGCGGACAACCTGGAGAACCTCAAGTCCCTGCACGTCCGACTAATGTTCAGGCTGTAGCAGGTAATGGAACGGTCCATTTGACTTGGAATGCGATTAGCGGGATCAGTGAATATACCGTTAAACGCAGTGAAGTGAGTGGAGGCCCGTATACGGTGCTTGAGAATGTCACGGGAACGGATTACATGGATAGTGGACGGGTGAACGGAACCACTTATTATTATGTGATCACTGCCAAGAATGGTGTAGGGGAGAGCTTGCCATCTATACAGGTTAGTGCCAAACCCCAAGAACCGACACAGCCCACAACGGGAAATTTAAAGGTGCAATATCGTACGAATGATACGAATGCCAGTGATGGACAGCTGCGCCCTCAGTTCCGAATTATGAATACAGGAACCGAGTCTGTGGCACTTAGCGGCTTGAAGCTGCGTTATTATTTCACTGTGGATGGGGATAAACCACAACAGTTTCATTGTGATTATGCTGTAGTGGGCAGTGGTAATTTAAGCGGCAGTTTTGTTAAGCTGAATCCCGCCAGTACGGGCGCGGATTATTATCTGGAGATTTCTTTTGATGCAGGGGCTGGAAGTATAGCGTCTGGTGGAGATAGCGGCGAGATCCAGGCTCGCACCAATAAGACGGACTGGACGGCTTATAATGAAACGGATGATTATTCCTACAGCGCGGTTCAGCAGACATTTGCCGATTGGAATAAGGTTACACTTTATCAAGGTGAAACACTTGTATGGGGCTTAGAACCATAAATATATCCAAGAGAGGGAGCTTGCCTAAGATGATGAAATTGAGCTTAATAAAGAAGCCTGTTTCTGTAATAATGGCCGCAGTCCTGTTTCTCTCACTCATGACCGGTCTATTTAATTTTAGACCTCAGACTGCTCACGCTTCAACTACGGAGCAGACGCGATTTCTGCAATTATATGCGCAGCTAAAAGACCCCGCAAATGGTTATTTCTCTGCCGAAGGAGTACCTTATCATGCGGTAGAGACCTTGATGAGTGAAGCCCCTGATTACGGACATATGACGACCTCAGAAGCTTACAGTTATTGGATGTGGCTTGAGGTACTCTATGGTTATCACACAGGGGACTGGACTAAGCTGGAATCCGCTTGGGACAACATGGAGAAGTATATCATCCCTATTAACGAAGGTGATGGCAAGGAAGAGCAGCCAACCATGAGTTATTACAATCCGAACAGCCCGGCTACGTATGCAGCGGAGCATGCTCAGCCGGATCAGTATCCAAGTCAGCTAGGTGGCCAGTATACAGCAGGTAAAGATCCGCTAGATGCTGAATTGAAGGCGACGTATGGCAACAACCAGACCTACTTGATGCACTGGCTGGTAGACGTGGACAACTGGTAAGGCTTCGGCAACTTGCTGAATCCTACGCATACAGCCGCTTATGTAAATACATTCCAACGGGGTGAACAAGAGTCCGTTTGGGAGGCGGTCCCTCACCCTTCTCAAGATGACAAAACGTTCGGAAAAGCAAACGAAGGCTTCATGAGTCTGTTCACAAAAGAAGCTAACGTGCCTTCCGCTCAATGGCGTTACACGAATGCTACAGATGCCGATGCACGGGCAGTACAAGCAATGTACTGGGCTAAAGAGCTCGGCTACAACAATACAGTGTATTTGAATAAAGCTAAGAAAATGGGCGATTTCCTGCGTTACGGTATGTATGATAAATACTTCCAAAAAGTAGGGAGTGCTGCTACTGACGGCACCCCTGATGCCGGGACTGGCAAAGACTCTAATCAATATCTTCTGGCTTGGTATACCGCATGGGGCGGTGGACTTGGAGCAACAGGAAACTGGGCTTGGAGAATCGGTGCGAGCCATGCCCACCAAGGGTATCAGAATGTCGTGGCTGCCTACGCACTTTCTGATTCGGATGGTGGTCTGATTCCGTCATCAGCTACAGCTGGGCAGGATTGGGAAAATTCTCTGAAACGTCAATTGGAATTTTATACTTGGCTGCAGTCCTCTGAAGGGGCAATTGCCGGTGGAGCGACCAATAGTTATCAAGGCGCCTACAAGGCTTATCCAGCTGGAACCAGTACTTTTTATGGCATGGCCTATGACGAAGCTCCAGTCTACCACGATCCTCCATCCAATAACTGGTTCGGAATGCAGGCATGGAGTGTGGAGCGGGTAGCAGAGCTGTACTATATCCTCGCTTCTAACGGAGACACTACATCTGAAAACTTCCAAATGGCAAAACAAGTTATAGAAAATTGGGTAGATTGGTCTAAAGATTATGCTTTTGCCAACAAACGTCCAGTTACGGATGCTGAAGGTTACTATCTGAACAGCCAAGGAAATCGAATTCTTGGAGGCGCCAATCCGCAAGTGGCTACAGTCTCTGCACCAGGAGAATTCTGGATTCCAGGTAATGTGGAATGGACAGGACAACCTAATACTTGGAATGGCTTCAGTGGTTCTACTGCAAACAATAACCTGAAAGCCGTAACTAAGAGTCCAAGCCAAGATACAGGTGTACTGGGCAGCTATATTAAGGCACTTACCTTCTATGCGGCTGGCACCAAAGCTGAACATGGCAGCTACAGTACTCTGGGAGGAGAAGCACAGGTACTGGCTAAATCTTTGTTAGACACGGCATGGGGTTATAACGATGGAATTGGTATTGCAACTACCGAAAGCCGTGCAGATTATTCTCGCTATTTCACTAAAGAAGTCTATTTCCCAAGCGGCTGGACAGGTACATTCGGCCAAGGAAATACAATCCCTGGTACATCAACAGTGCCTTCCGATCCTGCTAAAGGCGGAAATGGGGTATATGCAAGCTATACCGATATCCGTCCAAATATCGTAAATGACTCTAAGTGGCAATATCTGCTGGACAAATACAATACTTCTTTTAATAAAGTGACTAAAACTTGGGACAATGGAGCCCCTGAATTTACCTACCATCGCTTCTGGTCGCAAGTAGATATGGCAACTGCTTATGCAGAATACGATCGATTGATCAACAGCAGCGTGCCTACGGAGCCAGTAGCTCCAAAAGCACCTTCCAAACCAAGTGCGATCGCTGGTAACCAAGTTGTAGATCTTAGTTGGAACAACGTAACTGGAGCTACAAGCTATACTGTGAAAAGAGCTGCAACAACTGGTGGCCCTTACAGCGATGTGGCTGTTGTCACTCAAGCTACTTACAGTGACACTTCCGTGGTTAACGGTACGGATTATTACTATGTAGTTAGTGCTTCCAACGTGGTTGGAGAGAGCCCGAATTCGCCTGAGGTTCACGCCAAGCCTATGGATGTACCGATTCCGGCACAAGGAGATTTGGTGGTGAAGTACCGGACAAGTGATACCAATCCGGGTGATAATCAGTTCCGCCCGCAGCTGCAAATTGTTAACAATGGGGATACGGCTGTAGCGCTTAGCGATGTAAAGCTGCGGTATTATTACACGATTGATGGCGATAAACCTCAACAATTTAATGTTGACTATGCTAACATCGGTGGAAGTAATATACAGGGAACATTCGTGAAGGTAGACCCTGCCAAAACTGGAGCGGACTATTATTTAGAAATCTCCTTCGGCGCAGGTGCAGGCAGTCTTGCACCGGGAGCCAACACGGGTGATATCCAGATCCGGGTCAACAAAACGGACTGGAGCAATTACAACGAGGTTGGAGACTACTCGTATGATCCTACCAAAACATCTTACACGGAATGGAATCATGTGCCGTTGTACTTGAATGGTGCTCTAGCATGGGGACTTGAGCCTTAAAGTCTAAATGAGGGAAGCCCTAGCTATTTGGCTGGGGCTTTTTTTGTTATTGGCTGGTTAGCGACTGCACTTCGACTAATTGTGGCTTCATGTCCATTTTAATTGTATTTCCTACAACTAAAATAGGCTCTAGCCGCGTCAACGTAATTTAATTGCACTTCATACAACTATTTATCAGTATATGGATACTTATTAAGATATAAGCTCAGTTTAACTGTACAATGTGCAACTAAAACCCAAAAAGAAATAAAAAAGCACGAAATAGCTGTATTAAATACAACTATTTCGTGCTTTTGGTATGTTAGTTAGATATTGTGAGTTACTACGATTACTTGTAGATCAAGCTTTTATAGAAACTTGGGTTACATTCACACTTGTGCTGAAGGAACAACCTTCTCCGCGTATTCTATCGTTCCGCCGCCGAGACATTGCTCGCCGAGATAGAAGACAACGGCTTGACCAGGTGTGATCGCTTTTTGTGGAACATCAAAGGCTACATTTATCGTTCCATCTTCACGCGCTGTAAGGGTCACGCCTTGATCTGGCTGGCGATACCGGAATTTGGCGGTGCATTTCAGCGGTTCTTGCCCAAGCGCTTGACCGTCAATCCAGTTAACACCGGAAGCAATCAGGCTAGTGGAGTACAGGCTGTGGTGCTTGTCTCCTTGTACTACATAAAGAATGTTGCGGCTAAGATCTTTTTCAGCTACAAACCACGGTTCGCCGTTGCCAGAGCCACCAATACCAAGGCCTTGGCGTTGGCCTAACGTGTAATACATAAGTCCGTCGTGGCGGCCTTTGATCTCTCCAGTTACTATGTCAACCATATCGCCAGCTTGTGCCGGGAGATATTGGCTGAGGAATTCGCGGAAGTTGCGCTCGCCGATAAAGCAGACGCCTGTGCTATCTTTTTTCTTGGCAGTGTAAAGTCCTGCTTCTTCAGCAATTCTCCGCACTTCAGGTTTCGGCAGATGTCCAATAGGGAACATTGTTTTAGAGAGTTGATGTTGCCCCAGTGCATTCAGGAAATAGGTTTGATCCTTATTGTTGTCTACGCCGCGGAGCAGCTTGTACACACCATCTTCTTCTATAACACGTGCGTAATGTCCAGTTGCGACATAATCGGCACCAAGCTGAAGAGCTTTGTTCAAAAATTCTCCAAACTTAATCTCGCGGTTGCACATGACGTCAGGATTTGGCGTCCGGCCGGCCTTATATTCATCGAGAAAATAAGAAAATACCTTATCAAAGTATTCCTTCTCGAAATTAACGGTATAGTAAGGAATATCAATCTGCTCGCATACGCGGCGAACATCCTCTGCATCGCTTTCGGCCGTACATACTCCGAATTCGTCGGTATCGTCCCAGTTCTTCATGAAGATGCCGATGACGTCATAGCCCTGCTGCTTGAGCAGAAGCGCCGTGACGGAGGAATCGACCCCTCCGGACATGCCGACGACGACACGGGTGTCTTGTTTTGCTTTTGTCATCGTAATCACCATTTCTGTACCCAAAATACCGGTCATTCATGGAACACCCGGCTCAAAATGTATTATAACATACCTGTCTACTCTAAACCTCTGAAATAAGAGACTGGAAACAACAAAATGTCCACCTGGGGTGAACATTCTCGTAAAATGTTTTGTTTTCCATTTCATTTGTGACTTCGGATATGATAACATAAACTGAGAGTAATTATCGGAATACCTTGATATGACAATCAAAAGACTTGCCGAATCAATAGTATACAATAATCAGACATTAAACTGAAAGAGGTGCCCCTTTGAAAATATCAACCAAAGGTCGTTACGGACTAACAATTATGATGGAGCTTGCACTGAAATTTGGTGAAGGACCAACTTCACTTAAGAGTATCGCTGAGAAAAATGGTCTTTCCGAGCATTATCTGGAGCAACTAATTGCTCCTCTGCGCAATGCAGGACTTGTAAAAAGTATTCGTGGAGCATATGGCGGATACATTTTGTCGCGTGAGGCGAATGCTATCACTGCCGGTGATATCATCCGTGTGCTGGAGGGTCCTATCTCTCCTGTAGACTTCACGGAAGAGGACGATGCAGCGAAACGGGATTTATGGTTGCGTATTCGCGACAGTATTGCCGATGTGCTGGATTCCACAACACTTTATGATTTGATTAACTACAAAGAAGAGAGTTTGGCTGACAATTACATGTTTTACATTTAAGATTTGGAAATACATTCCAAAAAAAATAATGTGTCAACCTTAGGCTCCCATTTGGGAGTCTTTTTTTATCTTTTATTATCTGTGATTCTATTTGTTCTTACGTTTATTAAGGAGCGCAATCCAGCAGCAAAAGGCTCCGATGAACGCTGCGAGAATCGGTATCCATTGATTAGTAGTCAAGTTAGCACCTCTACAGTACTTATAATTCTTTCGTCATAAAAACACTATAGGGGTCTTCAATGTAATCTGCAAACGGACTACAGTATTCAAACCCATATTGTTCATATAGTTTTCTAGCCGCTTCGAACCCTTCAGTAGATCCGGTTTCCAAGCTCAGCCGCCGATAGCCTTGTTGCTTAGCTTCTTTAATAATATGGGCAAGCATTTTAGATGCAATGCCCTTTCTAAGATGCTTGGTAGAAGTACGCATGGATTTGATTTCACCATGATGGCTACCCATGTCTTTAAGAGCACCGCAACCTAAGAGTTCGCCCTGCTCCCAGGCACTCCAGAAGGTGATTTCAGGTGTTTTTAATTTATCTAAATTCAACGCATGTACACTCTCTGGGGGAGATTGCTCAAACATGCTCTGAAGATGTTCACTGATCAATGCTATGATTTCGGTTCCGGTTAAGTTATCGATTCTAATCTCCAAATTATTCACTCCCAATGATAAGATTATGGTTTGTTGTATATATCAAGTTTCTTTAGCGGAGTTCGCTATTATATGTTGTAGCAATCGGTCCAAGGCTTTCTGTGTAAGTGGCATAAAGTAATTAAGAATTAATCCGCCTAAACAAATGGTAAGTAGAGTGCCAATCCCAATAGGCCCATTGAAAATAATGGCGGCAAATAAGAAAACAAGATAAATGATTGTTCTAGTAAATAGTATACTAAGCCTAGTTATCGTTTGCAGTACTAATGTTAGCCGGTCCACTGGAATCGGTGCGAAATTTGCGTATAAATAAATGGATGTACCTAATCCAATTGCGATTAAGCCTAAACCATAAAAAGCAATTTTACTGATCCACAGATTAGGCTCGATCAGATTATTAAACAAAAAAAGCCACATATCAATACCTAAGCCTGCTATGAATGCAGTTACCAGCCCTAATAATTCTGGTCTTTGCTTGGATAAACATGAATTACATCCAATCAATAGGCATGCGATCAGCACTTCCCAACTGCCTACTGTAAGACCGACATTTTTGGATAGACCCACTAAAAGTGCATCAAAAGGTGACGCTCCAAGGTCAGAGATTATTGTTAGTGAAACGCCTAGGGTTAAGATGAAAATCCCGCAAGTGAAAATGGAAAACGTAGTTACACTAAACTTCTTCATTCTTTTGAAGCAGAAAGATCTTTAGTCATTAAAAGATGAGGGATGCCATCCTCCATAAATTCAGTAGATGAAGCCCGATAACCAAGTTTCTTATAGAAGCCCTCCGCCTGAGTTTGCCCGTGCAATTTAACCTTTTGATGTCCCTTTTCCACCACGATCTCTTCTAATGCAGAAATAATTTTTTTCCCAATTCCAAATTTACGATAAGGTTCTAGGATGCAAATACGCTCTAACTTACCTATACCATCAAGAACGCGGATCCTTCCTGTGGCAACTGGTTGCCCATCATAATAGGCCAGGACATGTTCACATTCTCCATTCAGTGTATCGAATTCATCAAATTCATCATTAAGGGGAACGCCTTGTTCCTCAACAAATACTTTTTTTCTGATTGAAAATGCAGCTTCAAGTTCCTCGATTAGTGTAATTCTTTTAAGATTCATTCTTGCTTACTCCATTCTGTATTTGTTTTTTTTAGGAAAAACGTCATAATGAATTAACGACAATTATAAGTATATATACAATCAATATTGTTGTAAATACAACATTATTGGAACTGGTAGGTGATTGAATGAAAGAGATCCTTCGTGAAGTTGGAATGATAGCGAGGGCATTAGATTCCATAAGTAATATAGAGTTCAAGGAATTAGAGCTTACAAAGGGGCAGTATTTATATCTGGTCCGGATATATGAGAATCCGGGCATTATTCAAGAAAAGCTGTCGGAAATGATAAAGGTGGACCGAACAACAGCAGCACGTGCGATTCAGAAGCTTGAAATCCAAGGTTTTATTGAAAAGAAAGACGATGAAACGAACAAAAAAATAAAAAGGTTATTCACAACTGAAAAAGGCAAACAAGCCTACTCTTTTCTAAAGAGAGAAGGGGACCATACTGACTTGGTTGCGTTAGCAGGATTATCTGAAAAAGAAACGGAAGTCTTGTTTCAACTTTTGCAAAGAGTTAGGAAAAATGTTGAGGTTGAGTGGGAATACGTAAAGAAGGGAAATAAAAGAGAGTACTAAAATCAGCAATTGTTATTGAACTAACCCAACACGATTGCATAAAAAAATGCCTTGCTAGTGATATACTGGCAGGGCATTTTAATAAGATGATTCATATATCAACGGAGCCGTGGAACGTACGGAGCGGAGAAAAAAAGAACACCCTAAGGAGTTCTTTGGGGGTAATTATTGTGCTGCGGGGGTATTTCCCATTGCAATAGAAATTCTGTTCCAACTGTTGATTTGATTAATAATCAGCACAAGATCAACATATTGTTTCTCATCGTAATGTTCACGTACTTGTTTATATAGCTCATCCGGAACTCTTTTGGAAGGGATCAGCGTAATATGCTCAGCTAGTTCTAGAGCAACCTTCTCTTCAGGTGTATAAAAAGTACATTCCTCCCAAACATTTAAACAATAAATTCGTTGTTCGGTTTCACCCATTTTACGAGCTTCGGATGTATGCATATCTATGCAGAAAGCACATCCGTTAATTTGAGAAACTCTGATTTTGATAAGTTCTCTTGTAGTCCGATTAATCGTAGATTTTTTGGTGTACATCTCCATATCCATCATGATTTTCATACCCTCAGGTGCAACTTCATTGTAAGCGACTCTTTGACTCATTAGGCAAGACTCCTTAGGCTTTAGTTTAGGAATAGTATAACTTTATTTTAACACTATTATTCTTTATATGCGAACATTTGTACTTATTTTTGTTTATAAGAAGGCAGAAATCACCCGCCGACATATCCTCAAAGCGGAACGGAAATGATATCAATATAATCTTCTACCTGTCTAATTGGCTGTTATTCCACGAGTTTCCCCTTCCTCTTGCCTCACAACTATCGGCTTCCTGGTGAATAAGTTGATAGAAACCAAAAGGAGGAGTGAGGAAATGCCTTATACAACAGGTCTTATTACAAATACAAGAGCAACTGGTACTGCAGCAAGTAATGTAGTAGTCAGTGTTCGTAACACAAGTAATGCGAGTGCAATGATGATCGTCGAAGTTTTTGGTGTTCCATATTCGATGCCAGCTCTTACTCCGCTTTATGTCACAGGGTATTACGTTCCTGCAAAGAGTTCTGATATTAGAGAGTTTTTCATTGGGGGCAATTTGGCTTACGAGGTACAAATTAGTAGTCCTTTTCCTTTGGCAGAAGTAGTTACCTCCGTGTATGGGCTGGACGAGTTCGGAAATCTAGTTACTGATCAGCGAGTGCTTCAATCTGAATTGACGCAGATTACGGCATTATCTATCCCTATATAATAGTAACGTTTAGACCATTAAGCAGCAGTCGCTGAAAGAAATAGGGCGATTGCTGCTTTTTTAGGCGCAATAAAGTATTTTAGGGGCATTCACACAATCATATGAGAGGAATCAAAATATACTGATTTTATACTCCAATGTAGAGAGAGGTAAAAATCATGGCGGATGTAGGAGTAGTTATGCCTGTGTATACCCAAAAGCCGGAGTTTCTGCGGCAAGCTCTGCAGTCTGTTCTACACCAATCTTTTACCAATTTTCGGCTGGTTGTTGTGATCGATGGAGCACCAGATATGGAACCGCTCGTGAGATCCATTATTGTCGAAGATCCGAGGGTAACGGTTATCTCTTACGCACAGAACAGGGGTATAGCACATGCACTGAATACTGGCTTTGATCTTTTGTTTAGTGAGCCCAGTATTCAATATTTGAGTTGGGTTTCCAGCGACAATGTTTATGAACCCCGTTTCCTCGAAATCCTTCGGGGGGCGCTAGTTAGAGGTCCACAGGAGTTAGGCATCGTGTTCAGTTCTTTTCAAAGCATCGATAACGAGGGAAAGTTTCTTCACAACGAACATCAATTGGCTACGCAGCGTAATTATCAGTCACAGCCCAAAGAGAGATTGCTGGATTATTCGCTCATTGGCGTATCTTTTATGTACAAAACACAGATTGCGAAGCTTGTTGGAGCCTATGGAATGGAACCGGTGGAAGATTATGATTACTGGCTGAGACTGGCTGAACATTGTGAGATTCGCTTTATACCGGTGGAACTGGTGAATTATCGTGTGGATTCTACCTTTAGTGTATCTGCCCAGTTACATTCGGTTGAAAATCATCGTAGATGGAGATATGCCTATCATTTGACCCGCCATCAGGCGCGGTTTCGCAGAGGAATTCCGGCGATGATTACCGTTTTATATCCTGTAGTGAATGCTTGTGCGGATGAAATAACGAGGATAGAGAATCTGTACGAACAAACGTATAGCAATTATGAATGCCGGGTGCTGGATTTATCAACTACACGTCAGCCATCAGCTCTATTGGAAACCATACCTCATCCTGCGACAGCGTTCGCTTGGCTGCCTGGGGCTGTGGAGTCACACGCGATTTGCAGTGCTATTGAGCAGCTATCCACCCCATTTACGATAGTTTTAGGTCCAAAGGTTTTTATAGGAGCGCTCGATATTGAGTACATGCTGGAAGCTTTGATTACTACGGGTGGGGATACGATTTCCAACTACTACACGGATGATCATAGCTTGATTGGATTTCGACACAGACATGTCCCCTCGACCAAAAGCCACTATTATAATGAGCTGTTTCGCAGCGCAGATTTGTATGATTTGTTGAAGACCTCTTTTACCTAAAATAATTTGCGAATGAGTGATCATGATGAAGATTTTGTTCACTTTTTATAACCCGAGTGGTGGTATGCAAACTCTGAACCGAGTTCGCTGCCAAGCGTTATATGCTCGCGGTGTAGAGTGCCATTTACTGTATACACACCATGGAAAAGGACAGCAGAATATCCGTAACATTCAAACGCATATTACCAATAGTGATGACGAGATCAGGGCAATGCTTGCTCGTGAAGCTTTTGACTTAATTGTAGTGTGTACGGATATTAACTTAGCAGAGCGGATTCGGGGGTTTGGGTATAAAGGGCCGCTTGTTTTTGAAGTGCAGGGTTTAGGTACCTTAGATGAAGCTGAGCAGGTCGTTAATAATTTTACAGAGCGCATTTACAGGCTCACCGATGCACTGCTGTATCCGGAAACAACCCATTTGCAGGCGCTTTTCAAAGGCGGATTTCCAACCATTCCACAATATTGTTTTGATGATCCGATCGATTGCGATCAGTTTGGATATACCAATTATCCCGTGAAAAGTTTCCCTATCCTCGGTTGGGTAGGACGCATTCAAACGAATAAGAATTGGCGGGAATTTCTGCAAATCGGGCAAAGGCTGCTGACGATCCATCCCGAGCTTTATTTATGGATTTTTCAGGATGATACGTTGTTTGATCCAGAGCAAAAAGAAAGCTTTGATCAATTTGTAGCTGAGACAGGGATTTCTTCACGATTAATTTCGTATTCCAATATTCCTCATGAGCAAATGGCAGATTATATGAGCATTATTGGTGATTCGGGAGGTTTGCTCCTTTCGACCTCGATTTTGGAAGGATTTGGATACGCGGTTGCTGAGGCGATGTTGTGCCGTTGTCCTGTACTTACTACAGATTCAGACGGCGTTCGAAGACTCGTCATTAACAATCACACTGGAAAAATATACACGAGAGGGCAGCTGGATGAAGCTGTGAATGCTGCTCTATCCTTAATGGATGATCCGGCACTGCGGGCCAGAATCAGGATGAATGGAGAATGGCATATCCGGACTAACCTGTCCTCCGAGCTGTATGCAGACAGATTTCTACAGATGTATCATCAATTGATGGGACGTAGAATTCAAATTGAGCGGCGCTGGTCTTAACTCTGCGGTTAATCTGCAGGGTTAAGATGTTTTTTCATGGATTAACAACGAGGTCAGAATTAGTGTCAATAAAAGGGTGACAATCATTCCCACCATTTGAATAATATTGTTATAGGGATCAGGGAGAGTGACATAAGAAAAGATAACCTCTTTTAATATAAAGAACAGAATTCTAAATAAACTCAGAAATACTAACCCTGCTACGATCCACTTTTTTAAATGTGTTTTATAAATATGACTTCCTCCTGTCTATATCTCATTGATTAATTCCTTCGTATTATTCCGGACATTTCCCACTGCAGTGGAAACCGGATAGGCTCTCATTTGATGCTGATCATAGGGTTTAAGAAGCTTTATTAACGAAGTTGCGTCCTGATTGCTCCGGCTTAGCCATTCAGGCTCATCCTCAGGCTTCAAAATAACTGGCATACGGTTGTGGATTTCAGCCATAAGTTCATTTGGGGTAGTCGTTATAATCGTGCAGGTACTTAATTTATTACCTTCAGGGTCCATCCAAATATCATACAATCCGGCCATTGAAAAAATACCCCCATCGCGCATCACGATTCGCATGGGCTGTTTACTGCTGCCCTGTGCCTTCCATTCATAGAAACCATCAGAAGGGATGATGCAGCGGCGGGAGCTTACTAATCGCTTGAAAGAAGGCTTCTCAAGGAGTGACTCTGCCCGGGCATTGATCATTTTACTGCCGATTTTATCATTTTTGGCCCAAGAAGGAACCAGACCCCAGCGCAGTTCCCCAAGTTTATTGCTGGACCCTGTGTTAATGACTGCCGGAATTTGCTGCATGGGTGCTGCGTTATATGTTGGAGCATAGTGGATAATGGTAGAATCATTGGCAAAATATCTGACCATTAGCTCTTCCATGGTGACTGTTATTGTATATCGTCCGCACATTTTATACACTTCCCATTCGGTCGTTTTTGAGGCTAGATTTGTTTACAGCTTGTAATCAGCATGTTATGCTCGAAATATTTCTTAGCTTGAACGGCTGTTGAGGGTTGTATCTTATTATAAACGAAGCACAATGAATGAAGAAAGCGGTGCATATAGGTGATTTTGGTAAGCTCTTGTTTAGCTGGCATGAAGGTAAGATATAATGGTACGGATTGTTTGGATGAGAAAATTCAGAAGCTTTTGAATGAGAATCAGGCTATTGCTGTGTGTCCGGAATTATTAGGGGGATTCTCTACGCCTAGAGAGCCAGCTGAAATTGTCGGCGGGGATGGTGAGGATGTGCTTGCAGGAACGGCAAAAGTAGTGGACCGGTCGGGAACAGATGTAACAGAACTATATTTAAAAGGGGCCTATATTACGCTTGAAAAAGCTCAAGAGGTTTCAGCCACGATGGTAGTCCTCAAGGAAAACAGTCCTTCTTGCGGCAGCACCATGATTTATAACGGAGAGTTCAAAGGGAAGAAGATCGCTGGCAACGGCGTGACTGCGGCTTTACTTAGAAAAAACGGCATAGAAGTTACCTCTGAAGAGAATTGGCTGTCATTATCCTAGCCTATATAGGGAATTGATTACAATATTGTGTTCTTTAGTTTGTGGAAAACTAACTTCTCGCGCGGTATAATTTAATAGTTCTTAAAAACGAACTATTGTCCTATACCCTAGAAGTGGAGAAATGAATGATGAAAACCATCTATTTGGACCACGCCGCATCAACTCCGGTTCATCCCGAGGTGGCCAAGGTCATGCTGAATATAATGACAGAACAATATGGAAATGCGTCCAGTGTACATCAGTTCGGACGTTCAGCCAAGAAAATATTAAATGGGGCGCGCGATACTATCGCCGCCTTTTTAGGCTGCTCGCCGGAAGAGTGGGTGTTCACTGGCGGCGGAACCGAAAGCGACAATCTAGCCCTCTATGGAGCTGTCGCTGCTGTTGCCCAGAAAGGCAATCATATTATCACCTCTGCGATAGAGCATCATGCGGTGCTACATACCTGCGAAGAGCTGGAGAAGGAAGGCTTTAAGGTTACTTATCTTCCTGTGGATTCTACAGGCCGAGTATCCGTTGCAGACGTAGAAGCAGCGGTGCAGGAAGACACGGTGCTAATCAGTGTAATGTATGCCAATAATGAGGTAGGAACCGTTCAGCCGATTCGGGAAATTGGCCAGCTTGCCAGAGAGCGGGGAATTCTGTTCCATGTTGATGCTGTACAAGCTCTTGGTGCCTTACCGATCACACTGCGGGAGCTTCCGGTAGATTACATGAGCTTTACAGCTCACAAAATCAATGGACCTGGGGGGATCGGTGGCCTTTATGTGCGGAGTGGAGCACCGCTGCATCCAAGACTCCACGGTGGCCTTCAGGAGCGCGGCAGACGAGCCGGAACAGAAAATCTAGCAGGTACTGCTGGATTTGCCAAGGCTGTTGAGATAGCAGTTACAGGTCTATCAGAACGTCGACAAAAAGTGCAGCTCCTGCGCAATAGACTACTTGAAGAGCTGGATACGCTGATTGGCCGGGAAAGTTATTCGATTAACGGCAATACCGAGCATTTTTTGCCAAGTATACTGAATTTGAGCTTCCCGGGAGCTAGAACAGATGTTATGCTGATGAACCTGGATATGGACGGGATTGCGGCGGCAAGCGGTTCAGCCTGCACGTCAGGATCACTGGAAATATCCCATGTTCTGAGAGCAATGGAGCTTCCAGAAAATATTTTAGGGTCCGCGATTCGATTTAGCATGGGTTTGGGTAATACTACTGAAGAAATTGAGTACGTTGCTCGAAAAGTTGAAACCATTCTGAATCGGCTGCGTATCAGAGACTAGTTACTTCTAGGCTATGATAGGTATCCCGATCATTCGGGCTTTCACTTTTTGAGAACTCGTAATTACACTCAAAGTGAGGAGACCGAGCAGCCATGAAACTTCAAGATCTGATCGGCTTGGCTGTATATGAAGTTGAAGAGGGTAACGCAATCGGCAAAATTGTCGATATTTTGCTCGATTCAAACTGGAATATTACGGGTATTGAACTGGAAAGCAAATCTTTTTTTGGTGGCCATGTGAAATTTGTGGCATGGGAAGATATTGTGGCCTACGGCGAGGATGCTGTCATGATTCGTAGTAAAGAGTCGATTGATAAGATAGATGCCGATCATATACCTTGTACTTTTCTACTTGGAAAGAACAAACTTAAGGATTTAAAAGTGCTAACTACAACTGGAACTATACTCGGACGAATATCTGATGTTTATTTTGACCAAAAGTTGGGAAACACAATAGGAGCGCTGGAAATTAGTGACGGGCTTGTCACTGATTTGATCGAAGGCCGCAAATGGCTGCCTTGTTCTGACGAGATGTCCATTGGTGAGAATGCATTAATGGTTCCTGCGATGAGCGAAGAACGGCTACAAAAAGCCATTAATATTGTTAACGGATAGGTGGAATGTATTATATGAAGTGTCCAAACTGCAACTCCAAAGATATCGGAAAGATCGGTTCCCACCAGTTTTATTGCTGGGGCTGTTTCATCGAATTGACGGTAAATGGCGAGAAAATGTCGGTTTATCAAGTTGAAGAAGACGGCACACTAAGCTCACTGGACGACCTGTTCTCCGGGGATGATATGACCCAGGATTTCCCGCAAATTCATGCGTCGTCTTAACTATGAATCTTGCTTTGTAAGCAAGACTGCTCTATGTACTTAAGCGTCAATTTCCTTTCAGCTGAAATCAGTTGCAAGGTTATTGACGCTTTTTTGTGTGTTTGATGGTTATTTTGCTGCGGCCATACATATACTTATTTACGAAGCTAGTCCAGGCTCTACCGCAGGAGGGTACTCTCATGGAACAATGGTCCCAAAGTAAATGGTTCCGCTGGATGATCGGAGTGCTGCTATCCCTGATCATTTTGTATTTTGTTTGGTTGCTTCGCCCGATGCTGCAGGGGATTTTTGTATTCTTAAAGGCAATCCTTGCTCCATTTTTGGCAGCTATGATTATTTCCTATGTGCTGAATCCCGTGGTTAGTATGCTGGCCGGACGGAAGATGCCGCGTAGCGTAGCTGTTCTACTTATATATGCAGTGTTTCTAACAGCGATTACCGTGATCGCCATCAACCTTATCCCGATGTTTATTGAGCAGCTTGAAGAGTTAAATGAACACCTGCCTGAGATCACACTGCAAGCCCAAGGCCTGATGAGCCATATGAATACAAGGCTAATACCACCTGGGGTTGAAATGGGGATGAACAACTGGTTTTTTCAACTGGAGAATCGTCTGGCCGAAGGGATTTCGCATTTTCTCGATAACATAGGGACAACGATTAATTTGCTGTTCAATGCTTTTATCGTGCCGTTTCTGGTGTTCTATATTCTGAAGGATTTTGATGTATTTGAACGGACGGTGGTCTCTTGTCTGCCCCGCGCACGCCGCAAGTCTATTGTTACTTTGTTAAAAGATATTGATGCCGCGCTCGGCAATTATATTCGCGGACAATTTCTGGTCTGCATCATTATAGGTGTGCTCGCCTATATCGGCTATGCTATCGTCGGAATGCCTTATGCCTTACTGTTCGCCAGTGTGGTGGCAGTATTTAATATTGTTCCGTATATGGGACCTTTTCTAGGGGCTGCACCTGCTATTGTGATGGCTTCGACCGTCTCTTTTCGATTAGTTCTACTGGTTGCTGTGGTAAACACTTTATGCCAAATTGTGGAGAGCAATATTATTTCTCCACAGGTAGTAGGCAGGACGCTACATTTGCATCCGCTGCTTATTATCTTTGCATTGCTGGTAGGTGGTGAACTGGCAGGGATGATTGGACTGATCCTTGCTGTACCGTTCTTTGCAGCTGCAAAAGTCGTTATTCAACACTTTATGGCGTTTTTAATCAAACGAAAGCCTGTATAAAGGGATAATCATTGACTATTGATAACAGTTTTGTATATAATGTTGGGGAATATTACTGATGACTCAGTATATAGTTGTTCGATGATGAGGAGTATTAATTCTATACCGTTATTGCAGAGAGCCGGCACTAAGGTGCGAGTCGGTTAACGGAACAGAGTGAACTCACCTCGGAGTAACGGTGCAAGTTTACAGGATATCCATAAGAGATAATGGATGTCATGAATGAACCGCCGTCGCCTCACCCCCGCTAAAGGGTGCAAAGTGAGTGGCAGAATAAAGTATATTCAGCCGCTAACTAGGGTGGTACCACGGGAATTATAACCTCTCGTCCCTAGCGATAATACGCTAGGGATGGGAGGTTTTTTTGTAAATATAAGAGAGTATACGTTTCACGCAATACTTCATGTCTTATATTTCCCGCATAAATGCTTACTGTCCTTATAAAGACAACGAGGGCGTATATGCTTGGTTAAGAAATAAGAAATCTAAGAAGTAACACTCCAAGGAGGAGCAGACAATGAGCGACAATCAAACAAATAGCATACCCGCTACTGGATACCGGGCGCAGGCTATTGAGCCGAAATGGCAAAAATTCTGGGATGAGAACAAAAGCTTTAAGACAGGAGAAGATCCTGAAAAACCCAATTTTTATGCACTGGATATGTTTCCGTATCCGTCAGGTGCAGGACTGCACGTAGGTCATCCAGAAGGTTACACAGCGACGGATATCGTTTCTCGCTACAAACGGATGCGCGGTTTCAACGTTTTGCATCCGATGGGCTGGGATGCTTTTGGACTTCCGGCAGAGCAGTATGCGATGGATACCGGCCAGCATCCACGTGATTTTACCGATAAGAACATCGATAATTTCCGCCGTCAGATCAAATCGCTGGGTTTCTCCTACGATTGGGACCGCGAGATCAGTACGACAGATCCGGATTATTATAAATGGACACAATGGATTTTTATCCAGTTGTATAACAAAGGCCTGGCTTATGTAGCAGAAGTACCTGTTAACTGGTGTGAGGCACTGGGTACGGTACTTGCCAACGAAGAGGTTATCGATGGTAAAAGTGAGCGCGGAGGTCACCCTGTCGTGCGCAAACCGATGCGTCAATGGATTCTGAGAATTACAGAGTACGCTGAGCGTTTGCTGGAGGATCTGGAAGAGCTGGATTGGTCCGAAAGCATCAAGGATATGCAGCGCAACTGGATCGGGAAATCAACAGGTGCAGAAGTGAACTTTAACATTGAAGGTCACGAAGCTAACCTGACCGTGTTTACTACACGTCCAGATACACTGTTCGGGGCAAGTTACTGCGTATTGGCACCAGAGCATGAGCTTGTTGATGTGATTACAACTGAAGCACAGCGTGCTGCTGTGGCAGAATATCGTGAAAAAGCTTCTCGTAAGAGCGATCTGGAGCGTACGGATTTGGCGAAAGAGAAGAGCGGTGTCTTCACAGGCGCATATGCAATTAATCCTGTGAATGGTGCGAAGGTGCCAATCTGGATTGCAGATTATGTGCTTGCTGGTTACGGAACGGGAGCAATTATGGCAGTTCCGGGTCACGATACTCGCGACTGGGAATTTGCTAAACAATTCGGTCTGAATATCGTGGAAGTCGTTCAAGGCGGTAACGTTGAAGAAGAGGTTTATTCCGGAGATGGTCCGCATGTCAATTCTGATTTCCTGAATGGACTCAAGAATGAAGAAGCGATTGCTAAGATGATTGCTTGGTTGGAAGAGAAGGGCGTAGGTAAAGGCAAAGTAACCTATCGTCTGCGTGACTGGCTGTTCAGCCGTCAACGCTACTGGGGAGAGCCCATTCCAATTCTGCATTTGGAAGACGGCACAATGAAGACTGTTCCGGTTGATCAGCTGCCGCTGGTACTGCCAGATGTAGAGGCAATCAAACCTTCGGGTACAGGGGAATCTCCACTTGCTAATGTAACAGAGTGGGTGGAAACTATCGATCCTGAGACTGGCATGAAGGCTCGCCGCGAGACGAACACCATGCCGCAATGGGCGGGCAGCTGCTGGTATTACCTGCGTTATATTGATCCGAAAAACGATCAAGAGCTTTGCTCCCCTGAGAAGCAAAAAGCATGGCTTCCAGTAGATCTGTATATTGGTGGAGCGGAACATGCCGTGCTTCACTTGCTCTATGCACGTTTCTGGCACAAGGTGCTTTATGATCTCGGCGTAGTTGAAACAAAAGAACCTTTCCATAAGCTGGTTAACCAAGGTATGATTCTTGGAAATAATAATGAAAAAATGAGTAAATCACGCGGAAATGTCATCAACCCTGATGAGATTGTGGAAGCATTTGGTGCAGATACGCTGCGTGTGTATGAAATGTTTATGGGCCCTCTGGAAGCAACCAAACCTTGGAATGAAAAGGGTGTAGAAGGAGTTCACCGTTTCTTGTCCCGTGTATGGCGCCTGTTCGTGAGTGAAGATGGTAAGCTGAGCACCAAAATCACAGCAGACGGTGGCACTGACGAGTTCAAACGCACTTGGCACAAGACCATTAAGAAGGTCACTGATGATTTCGAGCATCTGCGTTTCAATACCTCAATTAGCCAATTGATGATTTTTATTAACGATGCTTATAAGCAAGAAACTTTGTCCCAAGAAGCTGCTGAACACTTCGTACAAATGTTGTCACCACTGGCGCCTCACATCGCTGAAGAGCTGTGGCAGCTGCTCGGTCACGAAGGAAGTATCAGCTACGTGGCTTGGCCAACGTATGATGAAGCATGGACGGTGGATGCTGAGGTTGAAATCGTTATTCAGGTAAATGGTAAAATCGTACAACGCGCGTTGATCCCTCAGGATATGGGTCAAGAAGAGATGCAAGCTCATGCGTTGTCACTCCCGAATGTGAGTGCAGCAGTAGAAGGTAAAACCGTACGCAAGATCATTGCGGTTCCTGGCAAGCTTGTAAATATCGTAGTGGGTTAAGCGAAGAACGCAATATTGCCCGCAGCAACGGAGAATTCCGTGCTGCGGGTTTTATTGTTTTCTAACGGTCTACGGGACTTTGAATAATACCGTCATGCCCAAATAACGCATCCAGCTTGGTAACATCCTCATCGTATTTATCATGGGTAGTCATGATGAGACGTTCGAATACGCCCTCAAGGCTAATGCGAAGATGGTTCAGTGCCTCTGCGGTAATCCCACCACGGACAGCTACACGTTCTTGAAGCTCTTGCGGGGTGAATTCTCCTTCTGTTAGCAGCTTGCCTGTTCCAAGCAGCATTTCACCTGCAAGCCGGCTGATTAACGTCTCTTCAATCCCGGTAACTTCCACCGCAGCTTCAATCCAGCGTTCAATGAAATAGCTCAAGAACGCAGGTCCGCAGCTGGAGAAATCAGAAGCGATTCGGGTATGGGCCTCTTGAATTTCCAAAGGAACACCTATGAAAGACAACAGCTGCAGCAGCACGAGCCTGTCTTCTTTATTAAGCCTGCTGCCAAATATGCACAGTGATGTCCCACTTTTGACACAGTGTGTAATGCTGGGGATGATCTTGGCTATTTTGGACGGCAAAGCGGATTCCAGATGTTGCAATTGAACGGGACTTGTAATGGATACGACGATTTGATCGCTGCGGAGATAAGGGCCGATCTCATCTGTTAAGGTTTTGAATTCCAGCGGTTTTACACATAAAAAAACAATGTCACTTCCAGTCGCTGTTTCACTATTGCTTCCGCATAAGTTTATGCCGGGATGACGATCTTCTAGCTCCAGCAGTTTATTCAGACTGCGGTTGCTGGCGAGTACATCGCACGGATTCAGGGCTCCGGAAGAAAGAAAGGCGTCAATCAGCAGGCTGCCCATGCTGCCTGTTCCGATAAATCCAACTTTCACCTGTGGTTCCTCCTTTCTAGCGTTGCTTATTTACTAACTGACATGAATGCTCTTCGTTATATGTATGCAGGATAGACTTGGACAGATGACAGGTTTTGTATGAATTATTAAAGGAGTTTCCAGCCGCAGGAATGTATGAAGATTCACAAAAAGGCATAAGAAGAATTTTTGTGAGGAGGAAAGTAATATGAATAAAGGAAGTATCGTACTCGGAGTGGCTGCTGCTGTAATAGGAAGTGGGCTTTTATGGGCGGCAGGGAGCAAGGGCGATTCCGGGATTGCCGGGTGGGAGACTTTGAATGTTGGTATGGAGCAAGCGGTTGGAATCGCTGAGTCTGGTTCCGCTCCAGCTGCTGGGGGCAGTGAGGGAGGTCATCAGACGAAGGGAAATAAGCTACATTTGGAGAAAGATGCAGGGCAGGCTGAAGCTGCTGGGAATGCTGAAAAAGGTGAGAAGGTTAAGGAGGCAGCGCAAGCAGAACAAGCTGACCAAACTTCGGCAGCTGAAAAAGCTTCGACAGCAGTTACGGGGGAGAGAGCAGAAGGAGCGGGCCAAACGCCAATGGCAGAAGGCCAAGCACCAGCAGGGGCAGAAGTTCAAACGCCAAACATTGCAGGGAAGCAAACGCCAGCAGGGGATAAAGTTGTTGCGGCTAAGGAGACGACTGAGCTTTCCATATCAGCAGCTTCACAGGAAGGTAAAGTAAATGTGAATACTGCGGGTGTTAAGGAGCTGATGGATCTTCCGGGCATCGGAGAAAAGAAGGCTCAGGCAATTATGGATTACCGCAACCGTGCAGGGACCTTTCGCAGCCTGTCTGATCTGGGGAAGGTAAAGGGGATAGGACCTAAAATGCTGGAGAAGTTAAAAGCTTTAGTAATATTTTGAAGATAAATAAGAAATGAAGATCGTTGGAAGTGCCACAACCGTTGTCCTAGTGAAAACTTGCGGGGATGTGCTACAATAGTTAACAACTATTTAGAAGGATATGGAGATTGATTATGACTACTGCCTATCGTAAAGACTGGGATACTTATTTCATGGACATTGCCTGTATGGTCTCAACTCGTTCACGCTGCTCACGACGACATGTAGGTGCTGTACTGGTGCAAGGCAAGAAGCTGCTTGGTACCGCGTACAACGGGGCGCCAATGGGCGTACCTGATTGCTCAGAGGCAGGTTGTATGCTCTCGGAGCAATATGAGATGGAGATCGTGGATGGCGTAGAGACTATGGTGAAGAAACAGCGCTGCATTCGCACGATTCATGCCGAACAGAATCTTTTGCTATTCACAGACCGGATTGACCGGGAAGGCAGTACCGTCTACGTGACGGATGAACCTTGCTGGACCTGTGCAAATATGCTGGCTAATAGCGGTATTGTGGAGATTGTGTATTATCGTCCTTACCGTAAGGATATGGAAAAGGTAGAAGCAATGATGGCTGCCAAAGGCATCGTATTTCGCCAATTGGAGAATTATGAGCCGCCAAGTGAAACGATGATTAAAGTAGCGGAGTAGCTGTATTGTACAACCCTAATTGAATAAGATGGCTTGAGGAAGAACCTCTCGTGCGCTTTTATGGCGTATGCAGAGGTTCTTTTTTTTATCTTGCGAAAGGAGGAGAATGGAGGCTTGAAGGAGAGACCCTTATTAGGTTTTACAGTGTGTTGGTTGGCTGGAAGTGCAGCAGCGTGTTTATTCTCAGGGATTAGCTTATGGTTGGCGTGGGCTGGATTACTATTTTTACTGGTTAGTATGAGAGTTTGGGTGAACATGAGCTGGAAACAGCTGGCGATATTTTGTTTGGCGATTAGTTTATCCGCTGGATATTGGGAATGGAATGAAGGCCGTAATTTAAGTCACCTGCCTGAAGCGCTAGGGAGATTATTGTCGGAGTTGAATGAGACTGCCGTGGAGGCTAAGGGGACGATAGTTTCCGTTGTGGAACGGGACGGGGACCGGGTTGATTTCACGATGAAGATCTCAGAGTTATCGTTGATTACTGAGGAAGATGCCGCTTCACCTGATCCGCGGGATGAACAAGATAAAAGAGTGCATGGGGAGTTAATTATGGTGCAGATCAAACTACTTGCCGAGCAAGAAATCGCTATTGCTGCGGAGTGGCGCAGAGGGGATCAGGTGTCGCTAAACGGTGTACTTGAAGAGCCAGCAACAGCGCGGAATTACGGAGGGTTTGATTATCGGGCCTATTTGCATACGCAGAAGATTCACTGGCTTCTAAAGAGTCAAGGTGCAGAAAATGTGCAAGCAACTGCTCCAGATTCATGGAATCCGTTAATGATCTTACGCTGGAATGATAAAGCGCGGGCAGTTCTTGGAGCGGAGACGGATCGGCTGTTTCAAGCGCGCCACTCTGGATATATGAAGGGTTTGGTGATTGGGATGCAGGATGATCTCGATCCGGATACCTTTAAGCAGTTCTCACAACTTGGTTTGACACATATCCTCGCCATTTCAGGTATGCATGTTGCGGTGTATGTTGGTGTTCTTTTATTTATATTCAGGCGCTTACGGATGACAAAAGAAACCATGCTAACAGTCACCTTAGTGCTCGTTCCTGTATACGTCCTGTTGACAGGTGCGGGTCCGTCTATCGTGCGTGCGGGATTAATGAGTATGATTGCATTGCTCGCTGCACGAGTTGGCATGCTGAAGGATGGACTGAATATTTTGGCTGCAGCGGCACTGGTTATGCTGATTTGGAATCCTTACATGCTGCTCAGTGTCAGTTTCCAGTTGTCGTTTCTGGTGACCTTAGGATTAATGGTCTACGTTCCGCTTATGGACCCTCTGCTGAGCGCACTGCCACGCTGGCTTAAAAGTGCCGTCTCTGTGACTCTAGTTGCCCAGTTAGTCTCATTTCCATTGACGATTTATTATTTTAATCAATTTTCTCTGCTGTCTTTAGTGGCTAATCTGGTTTTTGTGCCCTTTATTACTTTTATCGTATTGCCGTTAGGAACGCTTGCGCTACTGCTTGGACGATTGTGGGGAGATGCCGCGATTTTTTTGGCACATATTACGGAGCTGCTGAATAACGTTACTTTTTATGCGGTTGAATGGATTAATGGTTTTGCTGGCGGAGTTCTGATTTGGCGCTCGCCTTCACTGTTGTGGATAGGAGTGTATTATGTCTTATTGTATGGGCTGTTGTATGCTGCCAGGCTAAGAGTAGAAGCCCGCGCAACACCTCAGTATATGGAGGATGAGACGAGGCCGTTAGCTGAGATTGGTTTATCTGTGAACAAGCACGGCGGGTTTGGGGGAACGGGGAGCGCACAGTATTTTTTGGATGAACCTAAGATTGTACGTTGGAGCGGAGCGATTGTTCTACTATCTGCGGTTGGACTGGGCCTAATGCTGTACAAGGGTTATCAGTCAGAACGTCAGGCGGTTAAAGGGACGATTAGTTACCTGGATATCGGGCAAGGCGACAGTATCCTCATCACTACACCAAAAGGAGCTCATATTCTTGTAGATGGTGGAGGAACGTTAAATTTTGAGCAAAAAGAAGAATGGCGCATTCGCCGCAGCCCGTTCGAGGTAGGGGCTAAAGTGTTGGTGCCTTTGCTTAAAAAACGTGGGATCCACCGTCTGGACGCGATTATTTTGACTCATGGGGATCAGGATCATGCCGGGGGACTCCAAGCCGTTATGGAGGCGATTCCGGTTTCGGCACTGCTTTTTAATGGCACACTCGCTGACCGTGAATCTTATATGGAGATGATGCGGACTGCGCTGGAGAACAATGTTCAACTGTATGCCGTACATCAGGGAATGAGGCTTTCCCCGGATGATAAGACGGAGCTGTCCTTTTTATGGCCGGAAGAACAAGATAGAGAGGGGGCGGCGTCAGGTTCTTCTATGCTGAATAGCATCCCACTGCTGGAGGATCAGAACCACGATTCTGTAGTTTTTCGTCTAGAGATGAACGGAAGAAATTTTCTGTTTACCGGAGATATGGATCTGGAAGCCGAGGAGGAGATTGTGCAGCAAGCCCTGCAAAAGGGCATTAACGCAGGACCTGCCATTGACGTTTTAAAAGTAGCTCACCATGGGAGCAAAACTTCAACAGGCGAGTCTTGGCTGCAGTTTTGGCACCCAGCCGCTGCTGTAATTTCTGCAGGAGTAAATAATCTATATGGTCATCCGAAAGCTGAGGTATTGGAACGTTTGGAAGCTAATCAAGCTGCTATTTTTAGAACGGATCGGCAGGGGGAGATTCAGATGCGTGTGCGGGCCGACGGGATTATTGTGCGTCATAGTTTGCGGAGGGAGCGGATTAGGGAGGTAGTCGAGTAATGTGATTGAGCGCTGGGTGGTGTATGTTAATTTTCGCAGACTCTATAAGCTCCTTTAAAGTCCCTTTAAGGCCCCTTTAAAGCTCCTTTCGTGGTCTTTTACACCACTATAAAATCTAAAACCTTGTTTAGTTGCACTTTGTGCAATAGATCGTAATTTAAAGTAGCTGGTTCTTCATTTAGTTGCACTTTGTACACTTAAAATTTGGAAAAACGCCTATTTTCTAATTTTGAGCAGAAATAGTTGCATGTAGTGCAACTAAATCACTTTATGAGCTGGAAAGATCTTTTTTAGTTGCACAAAGTGCAACTAAACGCTCCATATGAACATATCAAAGCACCTCAGTTACATATTATCGTTGTAGCGATACTAACTTTCACATAAGTTCCTGTTACTTGCTGATGATCCCAGTCCATTTGTTCTAGCACCAGCTGCTCTAAGTATGTAACTGTTGTCCCTGTCTAGCACCAGCTGCTCTAATAATGTAACTGTTGTCCTGTCTAGTACCTGCTGCTCTAACGCAGTAGCTACTGTCCCTGTTCTAGCACCAACTACTCTAATACTGTAACTGTTGTCCTGTCTAGCACCAGCTGCTCTAATACTATAACTGTTGTCCCTCTCTAGCACCTACTGCTCTAACGCAGTAGCTCCAGTAGCCGTCGTCCTCCTCCAGTAATTATTACACGGGCATGCACAATTTATGTAAACGCTTTATAATAGAGATAGAAGATTCTGGTAAACTCTATGCCTACTTAAACTATGTTGCAAAGTGCGGTGGTGAGAAGCTTGTGTCCTCCGTGTTTTGTAGCGAATTAGGAGATGAAGCGATAGTGAATACATATGCAGAATTTAGAGTCACAGCGGAAAGTGTATATGATGTTCAAGTGGAACGCAGTAATCCAATTGGACATGCTTGGCGGATGATCGCCAGGGATCATGAGCAGGTGTTCGGAAAAGCTCCGGTACAAGGAGCAGCTGCTACTGTAATTATTCGTTATGCGACAGAGGATGATGGCTGCCCGGAATGGGCGGAGGGTTTTTGTTTGCGTTTTACAGGTAGTGAAGAGGATCGGATCTTGCATATTATCGGCCGCGATGAATTGGGCATTATTTATGGGATGCTTCATTATAGCCGCCACGTGCTTGGTGTCGATCCCTTCTGGTTCTGGGCGGAGCTTCCTCCTGTTAAGAAAGATGCGATCAATCTACCTGTTTCTGATTACAACAGCATTCAGCCAAAGGTACGCTACCGAGGTTGGTTCGTGAATGATGAAGTGTGTCTTATCGGCTGGAAGGAGGATTATCCTCCGACGGCGGAGGTATGGGAGCCTGTTTTTGAAGCGCTGCTGCGCTGTGGTGGAAATATGGTAATCCCCGGGACGGATTTGCCGAGAAACGGAATTCATCATCAGCTTGCGGTGGATATGGGACTGTGGATCACACATCATCATGCGGAGCCGCTTGGCGCGCAAATGTTCCTGCGTGCTTTTCCGGGCAAGCAAGCCAGTTATAAAGAATATCCAGAATTGTTTGAACAGCTGTGGAGAGAGGCCATCGAGCGGCAAAAAGATGAAAAAACACTCTGGGTGCTCTCTTTCCGCGGACAGGGTGATAAACCTTTTTGGGAGAATGATCCCTCTTTTGATACTCCGGAGAAACAGGGCGATTTGATCTCATTTGTAGTTCGCAAGCAATACGAAATGATCTGTGAATATGTGGACCAGCCTGTGTGCTGTATGGCGATGTACGGAGAAATTGCGGAGCTGTATAAACAAGGAAAGATCGAAGTGCCAGAAGGTGTTATTAAAATATGGGCGGATAACGGATACGGTAAAATGGTGTCGCGACGACATGGCCATCTGAATCTGCGCGTGCCTGCTCTACCCGAGGCAGGAGATCAAGGCAAAAACGGGGTATATTACCACGTCACCTTCCACGACTTGCAGGCCTCCAATCATCTAACACAATTCCCAACGGATCCGTCCTTTATAGTGGAGGAATTACAGGGGGCATTTGCGGCAGGAGCTAGTGAATATCTGCTAGTGAATTCAGGGAATATTTTGCCTCATCTCTATACATTAGATCTGACAGCAAAGTTGTGGATGGATGGAACAGCAGATGCTGATGAACAGCTTCAGACCTTCGTTAACCGTTTCTACACAGCGCAGCAGGGGCGAATTGCACAATTGTACAAAAGCTACTTCAAAAACACCATAGTATATGGTCCTAATGCTGACGACCGCGCAGGCGATGAATTCTATCATCATCCGGCAAGGCAGATTATAGGGCATTGGCTGCAAAATAAGACGGAGAGCGATGAGCGACTGCGCTGGGCCGCAGGGGATGTTCCTTTTGTAGAGCAGGTTCGATGGTTCAGGGATCGAGCTGAGCGAGTAATACTAGTTTGGTATCTGCTGCGAAAGCAGTGCCTAGAGGTGATGGAACTTTTACCCGAAAAAGAGCGAAACAGGCTGCATGTTCAACTGCTAGTTCAAATTGAGCTGCATTGGAGCGGGTGCAGAGGATTATCCTCTCTTTGCCAGGCGTATATGTGTTACCAAGAAGAGCGATTTCCAGAGGCGTTTATCGAAGCTTCTCATGCGGTTTGGGATTATAAGGAGGGCCAGCAGGCTCTTTTACGGGCAGAGATCGGCCAGTGGGAGCATTTTTATCGGGCTGATTGGTTGACCAATATTGCCAACACTATAGATCATGTAGAAACGGCCCGTAAATTTTTGCGGATTCAGGGGGATAGTCCGGATATGTTTTTATGGTATAAGGAATATTTGATGCCCGAGACCGAAAAGCATATCTACCTGGAAAATACGCATCGTAATCCGTTATCAGACGATGAGCTTGCACGGCGGCTACAGGAGAAATTCAGCTCTCTTTAAAAAATATCCACACACCACTAGTGAACGCTTAAACGTTCATCGGTGGTGTTTTTTAATAAATGACCTATTTTTTTATTTTAGAGGGAACTTTTTCAAGTTTGGAAAGTCTTATTAGGCAAGAGGTGAGGCGAAACATGCTAAGCGAAGAGATACCATATACAGCAGCGTACGCGCCCGCAATGAGTTTGCGGGAAATGATGGAGGCGTATGGCTCGGATGTGTGGAATTATGCTTTTTTCTTAACTAGAAGTCGAGAGCAGGCAAATGATATCAGCCAAGAAGTATTTTTGAAGGCGTATAAGAATGTTGGGAAATACCGGGGGCAATCTTCGATGAAAACCTGGCTGCTTACGATTACCAGAAATACGGCCTTCAGTTGGAGCAAAAATAGCTTTTGGCGCAGATTCATAGCCTTGGGTGATCAACCTATTGCTGTTAATGCACCTTCTGCGGAAAATGAAGCCCTTGGCAATCAGTATGCGAACCGTATCTGGGAAATTATTATGACCCTTCCAGAGAAGAACAGAGAGGTGCTTGTGCTAGATATTCAACATGGATTATCCATTGCCGAAATGTCAGATTTGCTGAATGTAGCACAAGGAACCGTGAAATCTCGGCTCGCGCGGGCGAGAGATAAGGTTAAAGAGGCTATCCAGAAGGAGGAGAGGGAATGAAACGCAACGCCGATGATAGTAATCCAGTGATGATCGGGCAGACGGATTGGTATGCGCAAGCAGGCAAAAATCCTTTCATTGAAGATGGTTTTACGCCTGAGTTAATGATGCGGATCGAACAGGCTGCTGCGAATAAAAGTTCAGCTTACAAACGTTATTGGATAAATAAAAATATGGTGTTAACCAGTCTGGCTACGATTTTGTTGATAGGTGCGCTTACCTTCCCTATGGGCATATGGAAAAACACAGGGCCAATCCATTCGTCATCCGTTCAGTCACAAGGCGCAGGCATACTGCCTTCTTCTAGTCCTGCAACTAATGATAAAGCGATAGAGCCTCCGACAAGTCCAGTAGAATTTGAGATTAGCGGTAAGAAATACTACATGCCTTTGCCAATGAACAGAGATAAGAGTAAAGCGTATGCCGTTGAGACAACAGCGGGAATCCTTTGGTCGCCGCCACCCCCGATGGTGGACTACAAGAAGCCAAAGTACACACATCCTACAGAACCGTTCACTCTTTACCTGAGCTCGAAGGACCAGACGGAATTATCGGCTTCTTCAGCTACTAGGATTTATACTTTACCTCTTTATGCAGGAGGGGCAAGTACTTATCAATATTTGAGTGGATTTTTTGGAGCGGGCGATTACGCTCTGCTATTTACCTATACGAAGACTATAGGTTCAGGCATTATGGAGAATGGTAGATTTTTTATTCTAAATGTTAAAAAAGCAGCGACAGGAGAATCTTTGGTACCGAAAGAGCTTACGTCCTTTGATTGGGAGCTATTAGAATATAAGTCAATAATCGCAGTGGATAAGGAGCATGACCTGATCGTATTTAGTTACCTAGAATACCCGGTAGATAAGACATACCAAGACAAAACAGTGCTTTATGATATGGAGACCTTAAGCATTCAAACACCTGCATCGACCATTGGATTTAGAGACATTAATGGACAATCGTTAACCATGGAATATGAGATGAATGGAGAACTTTATAAAGCGGATATTCTTACGAAAGGTGGACCAGGGTGGTTAGATGAAGATTGGGCATTTTTATCAGAAGAGCGACAAAATGAGCTGTATCAGGAATTTTACAGTCAGACTCCCTAGTAGATAAATCACTAAATAAAAGCTATACTTTTTGATAAAGTATTTTCTTTTGAGAAGAGTGGAGCCGAAGCGATGAAGAAGTTAACGATTGATGATGTGGCTCAAAAAGCGGGAGTTTCGAAAAGTACGGTCTCCCAATTTTTGAACAAACGTTTTAAATATATGAGCGAAGCGACGAAAAACCGGATTGAGGCCGTAATTGAGGAGCTTAATTATCAGCCAAATGGTCTGGCACGCAGTCTGAAGCAGAACCGGACGCATATGGTCGGGATCATCGTAGCTAATATTGACTACACGCTGTCAATCCAATGTATCCGGGCGATTGAGAATGAGCTGCAGCATCACGGAATCCAAGTGATCATATGCAACGCAGATGAGAATGCGGAGAAAGAAAGCAAATATGTAGAAACCTTAATCGCTCGTCAGGTGGATGGGCTGATTATTTTTCCTACAGGGAATAACCCGTCTGCCTATAGCAAGCTGGTAGAGGCTGATTTCCCGCTAGTCTTTATGGATCGTCTGGTAGATGGAATCACCACGCAGAGTCTATTGCTGGATAATGAAATGGCGGCAAAGATAGGCGTAGGGCAGCTAATTCAGCAAGGCCATGAGCGGATTGCTCTGGTGTCCCTCCCAATTGGGGAGCATGCGATTACCCCTCGGAAAGAGCGGATTAGCGGCTACAAAAAAGCGATGGAAGAAGCGGGCATAACGCTGCGTGAGGAGTATATTTGCAGTGTATCCAAAGAGGAATTAGCTTCGGGGCTGGAACACTTATTAGCACTGCCGGAGCCGCCAACTGCACTGCTGGCTACGAACGACATCACACTAGCGGAAATTCTGAAATATGCGAATCGAAATGCCATCTCTATTCCAGAACAGTTGTCGGTTATCGGGATAGATGATGCGGAATTCGCGCAAATTTATAATCCGGTCATTACGACAATCCGTCAGCCTGCTTACGAGATGGGGATGCAGGCTGCCAAGATTATACTCTCTTGTATCGAGGATAAGGGAGCTTCTGTTCCAATTACATACCGTTTCCCGCCGACCTTGCAGCAAGGGCAGTCGGTGAAGTCTTACAAATAAGTTTGAACTATAAAAAGGGGAGTGCCCAGCAGCTATTTCTTAGCTTGTTGGGCACTCCCCCTTTTATTGGACCTAACTTTATCTAAACACTAAACTTGGGTTTGATTGGGTAATATTTTCGCGTAAGAAGTCGCTATCGGACTCAGCTGACCTTATATGCAGTATAATCCCATATTTGGAGTACTATCGGACCCCATCGCAGCTATCGGCATGGAAAACATGCTAAATGCCCTTTTTCATAAGGAATAGTGTCACTGGAGTCCGAAACTACGCCGCAAAGGTAAAAAAATTGCAAATAGCGTCTTTTGGGTCCGAAAGCCCCAGAGCGAAGTGATTACACTGCTGAAGCATAGCAATAGCAATAGCAATAGCAATAGCAATAGCAATAGCAAAAGCTTAGCATAGCAAAGCCAAAGCCAAAGCCAAAGGCATAGCATAGCAATAGCAGCCAATCAGCAACCCAAAAAGCAGAGCAGCGCTCCTCCAATAACGGAGAATCGCTGCTCTGTGTCTTTTTGCAATTATTAGACTTCTTGTTGCATAAACTTCGCAAGTTCCTCACGGGTGGGAAGTCCATCCATATCGCCTGGCGACATGACGGCTAACGCACCGATCGCATTGCCGCGTTTGACGGCCTCAGCAATCGGAAGCTTTTCCAGCATCGCACTGATTACGCCAACCGCAAATCCATCACCTGCACCCACCGTATCAACAACCTGCTCCACCTTGAATCCGTCCACGTAACCTTCCCCAGCAGAGGATTTATAGTAAGCGCCTTCAGGGCCAAGCTTGATGACGACTAAGCTTACGCCACGCTCCAGGTAATAGTCTGCAATCTCTTCGGGTGTGCTCAGTCCGGTAAGGATTTTACCTTCACCGAGTCCCGGCAGGAACCAGTCGCAGCGTGTAGCCAGATCATTGATAGTACTCACCATTGTTTCTGTATCCGGCCATAAGCTAGGACGCAGATTAGGATCCAGAGAGATCGTCTTTCCTTTACTCTTCATAAATTCCATAGCGTGAACAGAAAATTCATGACAGCTCTTGGACAAAGCGGCGGAGATACTTGTAACATGCAGATGTCCTGCGGAATTGAAGTAGGCCTCGTCGAAATCCTCCAGACTAAGCGTGGAGGCCGCGGAGTTTTTGCGGAAGTATTCGACCTTTGGATCGCCGGTAACCACTTTCGATTTGATAAGCATGCCTGTTGAATACTCTTTAGTAAAAGTAATATTGTCCGTATTAATGTTCTCATTCTTCATCGCCTGAGCAATGAATGTGCCAAAGTTATCTTCGCCAAGCTTCGTAACATAACCGGTAGGATGATTCAAACGCGACAAGCCTGTAGCCACGTTGCTTTCTGCACCTGCTAATGCTTTGGAGAACGAAAATACTTCATGCAGAGGACCGGCCTCATTCGCATAAAACATCGCCATCGGCTCCCCGAAAGTGACGGCATCCAGCTGTTTACTCATTTTTAGTTCCTCCTAGGGTAATGATTTTATCCCAGTATAATGATTTGTAATTTGAAATTATCACATAAATCGGTTTTGTACAATAAAAGAATGATTGTTAACCAAAAAACTTTTTTCGTGAAAAGAAAATAATATTTCCGTAAACCCTTGTTTTATAAAGGTTTTTCATATATTTTATTACTTATTTCCACCTGATGTAATAAAAATGTATTGACTGTTAATCGTATTGTTATTACTATTTCCTTATAGAACAAAACGCAATAATTAGTAAATTTAATAAAAAAGTTTATCTAAAAAAGTATTTCCTGTTTATCTATGATCGTACCAAGAGAAAGGGAGTCTACTGATGAAGAAAATGAAAGTATTGCAGAATGTGGCATCCGTCGGGGTTGTAGCGGTTATTCGAGCAGATAGTGCTGAGGAAGCTTTTAAGATGTCCGTTGCTTGTATAGAAGGCGGTCTAAATAATATTGAGGTAACTTTTACTACACCAGACGCGGATGTGGCGATTAAGAGATTGGTTGCTGAGTACGGAAGTCGTGCGGTGATTGGCGCCGGAACTGTCTTGGACCCCTTAACAGCTAGAATAGCCATTCTTGCAGGTTCAGAGTTTGTGGTTAGTCCCTCCTTTGAAGTGGAGACAGCTAAGATGTGTAATCTTTACGGCATTCCCTATATGCCTGGTTGCATGACATTAAATGAAATGAAGGAAGCGCTAAAGTACGGCGTGGATGTGCTTAAGCTATTCCCTGGCAGTGCTTTCGGGCCGGATTATGTAAAAGCGGTTAAAGGTCCTATGCCACATGTGAATATTATGCCGACCGGTGGCGTGGATTTGAACAATATGGAGAAGTGGATTGCAAACGGCTGCATGGCTGTGGGCATTGGGGGGAATTTGACTGCACCGGCGAAGAATGGCCGATATGATCAGATTACCGATCTTGCCGCCCAATATGTGGCGAAGTTTAAAGAGATAAAAGGGATTTAATGTATAGTTCGAACGGAGATTGAAATCCGGATTCGCGTTTTTATTTATAGGCTGTGTGGCTGACAGACGTTGGCCATGCAGCCTTTTTATGTTGATTTTCTTTGAGCTGTCCATATTCCTTTTATTCTATGCTTTTTAGAAAGTATAGAATCGGGATAAAGATAATAAACTATATAATAGAAGAGTAGTGATACATGGACTGAACGTCAGGATTTATTATCCAGCCGGGAGTGAGTATATGCCTGCTTATAATGATAAAAAGCTGTATCAAGCAGCGGATGAAGATGATGCTGAGTACGTAGAAATTGAGTCGGCATTCCATGGTTGTAAGGTGACGGAAGGGCAGATCTACAGATTAGAGCGCAATTACAATAACCCTCAATTATTTGAGAATGGAGAAGCCTATGTGGTGGATGATGAGACTAGGGAAAACTACGCGGTCTTTATGCTCTGCAAAATTGCGCTCTATAAATAGAGTTTCTTGCTCGATACCGGAGGGTAATATTTAAGACAGACGGCTTCATTTCCGACAAGGGGATAGGCCGTTTCTTTTGATGTCATTTTTGTTACTAAGATAGTGAAAAAGAGTATTTGAATGATTGTTGTTTCCCCTGTATGCTTAGTAGGAATTATTGGCTGTGCAATGCGGGATAGCGCGTTGTAACGGCTGGCTTAACATGACGTTCTAAGAAAAGTTTGGTATTCTAAAAATATTAATTACACGGTTGCAACAAATTCGCAGTCTTGCGCGTCAGTAAGATTGCATAGAGAGGGGGAACCTTCGTGGTGGAGCAGGGACTCATCAGAGCCGCTCAAGCGGGCGATCGCGACGCTCTAATCACCCTATTGCGAGAAATTGAAGGACATGTATATAAAACGGCCTTCTACATTTTGCATAATGAACAAGATGCGTTAGATGCATCTCAGGAAGCCTTGATCCGGGTTTATACAAAAATCGGCTCATATGAGGAGAAGGCCCAGTTCAAAACGTGGGTTCAGCGAATCGTCACTAACATTTGCATTGATAAATTCAGAAGAACTAAACCTACAGTTTCTATTGATGAACATGAAATGGTGTTTCAGGATAAACACAATGTGGAACGTGAGGTTCTATCCTCTTATTTAGCTGAGGATATACGCGAAGCGATTGATCAATTGCCCGAGCATCATCGGACAGTCATCGTCCTGCGCTATTTACAGGATTTTTCTTACAACGAGATTGCAGATTGTCTGGATTTGCCCTTGAATACAGTGAAATCGTACTTATTTCGGGCTAGACAGCAACTGCAGAATAGACTTCAGGAGTACCAGAAAGGTGGTGTATCGGGATGAAATGCGCGGAGGTGATGGAATGGATGCACCGCTATTTAGACAAAGATTTGAGTCAAGATGAGATTGTTGAGATGTTCCGTCATATCGATAATTGTCCTTCCTGCGCGGAAGTCTTTGAGCGCCTGACACTTCTCTCCAATGAATTGGAGCAGTTGCCAGACGTGAAACCCCCGTTTAGTCTGGTTGACTCTATTTTACCTCAGCTTGCAGAATTGGATCGAAGCAGTCGTGAACAGAGTGCTGTGAGATCTGAGGAGCCGGTTGTTGTCTCATTTTCACGTGAAAGCTCCCGCGGTAAACCTTCCAAGGGAACCTCTATAGCAACACGGACAGGCATTGGAGCTATTGCAGCTGCCGTTCTATTAGGGATCGCAATATTTAATATGCCCGATAAAATGCCTGGGGCAGAAGTAGAACAAAGGATGCAGGATAGTGCTAAAACAGCCAGCGATGATACTAAGGATACAGCAATGGAATCACAAGCTTCTATTACTGCTAACTCTGATGGAGCTTCACCTGCAGCTGGTGGAGAGAACGAGGGCGCTGCGCAGTATAAGACGGATGCACCGGAGATGAACGAAGATAACGCCGCTTTAGATAGAGCGACGGGACTAGTGGACCCTACCTCGATGCCAAGTGCACCGGCGGATGCAGCTGATGCGGGAGCTGGAGGGCGGTCGATCACTGAACCGCCTCAAAGCGCAGATCCTAAGCCGACAGCGAAGATTGCTCCGCCAAGGCAGGATGTCGCCACGAAATCTCATAATTCAGATTCTAGCAACGCCAGTAGCAATCAGCTAAAGGTGGATAATAAGGAACAAACTGCTGATATGAATTCAGACAGCGCAGCTGATTCTGCTCCGCTGATGGAGGATTCTTTAAAGATTCCTTATGACTATGGACGGGAAGTTATGAGCTTAAGCAGTTCTGAAGATCCTAATGTGCAGACCTGGACTTCTCCTGATGGTCAGTATGCTATAGAATTTGTTGGGCTGCAGCTTGTGATTTATAAGAAGTCGCCAGAGGGCTCAGCGGAAGAACGGTTAGCCGTAAACTCTTATCCGCTAGAAGGAAATTGGATTTCTGGTGAATGGTCTGCGGACAGCTCGAAGTTTACGTACGTGACTGAAAAAGATGGTGTGAATGTAACCAAGGTGTACACTGTACAGGAAGCAGCTTCTTCAAGTCCGGCTGTATCCCCTGGGGCGACACCAACGAACACTCCAACCTCATCTTCAACAAATTAAAGTGGGGTTGGAACTTTTTTCGAAGTTTCTGAATATACTATATCAACAGGACAGGAACTAGAAAGTATAGGTTTTGCAGAACATCGGTATGACCGCCGGATGTGGAGTTTCTAGAGCTTCGCACTCCGTCGTTTATATAGATGCGCCGCTTAAACGGAGAGGCTTTGGCCATGGCTGCCAGAGTTTCTCCGTTTTTGCATGCATTTTTGTAGTTTTTTTTGCTACAATAGAACTCTGGACAAAATGGGCTAGATGAATGGAAAAGGAAGTGGCGGGATGGATGCCAAAACGGCGATAAAAGAAATCAAACAAGGGAAGATCTCACCGTTATATGTTTTATATGGCAGTGAGAAATTTCGAATGAATGAATTCACGGCACTGCTGGAAGAACAGCTGATTGCTAAAGAGGATCGTGATTTCGCAGTTATTCCCTTTGATCTCTCTGAGACGCCGGTGCAGGCTGTGGTAGAAGAAGCGGAGACTGTGCCATTTATGGTAGAACGTAAATTATTGCTGGTGCGGGATGCCTCGTTATTTACAGCGGGCAAAGAAAATGCCAAACTGGAGCATCGTATAGATCTTTTAAGTGACTATTTGCAGCATCCTGTAGACTTCAGTGTAATCGTCTTTATGGTGAATAATGATAAGCTGGATGAGCGTAAAAAAATTGTGAAGACTGTCAAATCAGTGGGCACAGTATTAGCCTTTAATCCGCTGGGAGCAGAAGAGCTGCTGCGCTGGGTGGAAAAAGGAATTCGTGAGCGGGGTTGTGTAATGGCACCTGGCACGGCAGAAATTCTTATAACGAATGCAGGCACAGGCTTGCAAGGTTTATCTGCAGAGATGGACAAGCTTTGTTTATTCGCTGGTAAGGGCGGCACTGTGGATGCGGGGGCCGTAGAGAGTCTGGTACACCGTGGAACAGAACAAAATGTGTTTACGCTTGTTGAGGATATCGCTAATCTGCGTCTTGATAAGGCGCTTGATACCTTATATGAGCTGCTGAAGCAGCGTGAGGAACCGATCAAGATCGCAGCGTTGGTTGCGCGGCAGTTCCGCATTATTTTGCAGGTTAAGGATTTATCAGCACATAGTTATTCGCAGGGACAGATTGCGTCACAGATCGGATTGCATCCATATGCGGTTAAGCTTGCTGGGGAGCAGGCCCATAAGTTCTCCAGTGAACGATTGCGGCAAATCTTAAGTGCATTGGCGGATCTGGATTATAAAATGAAAACAGGGGCTATAGACAAAGTGCTAGGGCTGGAGCTGTTCATGCTGCGTTTAGGTGTCTGAGCTAAGAAGGGGAAAAAGTATTGGAGATGATCTGACTATGAAAAGAATATTTCAATATTCGGCACTGCTGTTACTCGTTCTATTAATTAGTTCCTGTGGCAAAACGGATACTAATTCACCGTCAGGTTCAGCTTCTGAGTCGCCTGCGAATTCGAATACCTCTGCAGATGCACCTTCTTATTTTGGGGAATGGAGTGTACAAGGTCTAGTAGGTTCTACACCTGTCTCGGCAGCGGAGGATGAAAAGCTTATTGGCATGCGGGTAACTTATTCGCAAGAAAAGGCATCTTTTGATAAAGATGAAATTATGAACCCTGAATATAAAGAAGAGAGCATTACAAAGGATGACTTTTTTAACGAATACAGAAATAAATTAAGTGACCTTGGCATCGAGACGGAATCGGTTAAGACGGTATCTATAAATAATTGGACGAATCCCGGCAGCAGTTTTATTGTTAAAGACGATCAAACGATGATTTTTTTATGGGATGGTAACTATTATGAAATGAAAAAAGAGAATAAATAAATGAAAGAAGACCGCCTCAGAGAGGCGGTCTTCTTTCATTTAATAAACATCTCTTAAAAGTAACTAACACTACTTATTATTAATTAATAGACACAAAAAAACCTAACCGTATGAAGCATAGCGGTCAGGTTCTTCAATTGCTCATTATGAATGTCGTCTTAGGCTTGAGCCGTAAGAGCGTTCAATTTCTTCGCCAAGCGGGATTTTTTGCGGGCAGCCGCATTTTTATGAACCAGACCTTTACTTACGGCCTTGTCCAGCTTTTTGGAAGCAGCTAGGAAAGCAGCTTGAGCAGTTTCTACTTCCGTACCAGTCAGAGCTACATCAGCAGTTTTCACAGCTGTACGAAGCGCGGATTTTTGGGAAGCATTCAGTGCACGGCGTTTTTCGTTCGTGTTTACGCGTTTAACCGCGGATTTAATATTTGGCATTGCATTCACCTCCTGTAAGACATTCGAAATCATTATCAAATGATTCACAACTTAAAATAGTTTAGCATGACCGGTAGCAAAAAGCAATACTTAAAGCTTTCAAATTAAACCTCCGTATCCTGCATAAACATTGGCTTTCTCTCGCACACTATCGACAAAAGAGCATAGGCAGAAGCTTGCCAAATGAGGATGAACTCATGGAAGTGTATGCTTACAAAACTTTTAGGAGGCTGGTACACAATGGAACCGGATCTGCAGCTATATTCTGTGCGCACCGATTTGGCATTAGAGGCAAAGGAAATGGCTCAAGGCCCACAAAGAACGCCGATCCCTGGTGTGAACGAAGAAGTGGAAGAGTCTGATGGGATTAAAGTGACCCGTCTTGGTGTAGCTAATGCTGCCGGATCACAGGCAATAGGACGCGCAATTGGCAACTATGTAACCCTTGAGGTACCCGCTCTACGTGGCGGAGATACTGGCTTGCAGCAAAAGGTAGCTGAAGTTTTTGCCCGCGAATTTGAGGACTTTTTGATCAGAATTGGGATTGGCAAGGATGCATCTGTGTTGATTGTTGGTCTTGGTAACTGGAATGTTACACCGGATTCACTGGGTCCGTTGGTGGTGGAGAACTCACTCATTACGCGGCAGTTCTATGAGCTGGTTCCGGATCAGATCTCCCCTGGTTATCGTAAGGTGAGCGCTATTGCTCCTGGAGTGCTTGGGCTGACTGGGATTGAGTCGAGTGAAGTCGTGCAGGGAATCGTGGATCGGACGAAACCTGAGCTTATTATCGCCATAGATGCGTTGGCATCCCGGTCACTGGAGCGTATCAATACGACGATTCAAATTGCCGACATTGGGATCCATCCCGGTTCGGGGATTGGCAACAAGCGACGTGGATTAACCCAAGAAATTCTGGGTGTGCCTTGTATCGCAATCGGAGTGCCCACTGTCTGCTATGCCTCAACTATTGTAAATAATGTGCTGGAGATGATGAAAAATCACTTCGGGCAAGGAGCAAACCATACGAAGGAAATCATGGGGATGCTGGACGATATCTCTGAGCAGGAACGCTTGTCATTAGTGAAGGAAGTGCTTGAACCTCTGGGGCACGATTTGATCGTCACTCCCAAGGAAATTGATGAATTTATTGAAGGGATCGCGAATATTGTGGCCAGTGGTCTGAATGCGGCTTTACATGATGCGGTTGATCCTGAGAATGTTGGCGCGTATACCCACTAACTGAATTATGGTTTGTTTAGCCCGGCGGGATGCTGAATTAAGGTATCCTGTACGGGCTTTATGTCTATTCTCTCATTTTCGGTTCTAGTATTGCTCTTGCGCTCATAGATTTGGAGTATAAGAGATTACAGAGGGCTGGAGGAGGACATAACTACAATGAATAAAAAATGGTTTCAGCTTTGGAACATCGGCCGTTTAAGGGGAAAAATGCTGGATGTTTTATCGCTGGGGAGAACGATGCTGCTGTTAGCCGGAGGTTCGCTAGTATTTTTTATGCTGCTTGGAGCCGGTGGATTGGCCGGACAGAAGCTTAGCTCTTCACCCATTCCTTCCATGAAGGGGCTTGCTGCCTCACTGTCTAGTGGTTTTTTCATGGAGCTGCTGGGGATGGAGGTGCCGCATTTACCGCAGGGTAAAGAGCCTTCCGCTTTTTCAGGTGAAAAGGTAACTTCTTTCGTATTTCAGTTGCTAACCAGTGTGAATCCAGGTGACCCTAAGAGTCTAGTCTCTCGTGAAGTGCCGGGGATGGCGGCGGATGATCCATTTCTTTTGCGGAAAGGTTCAGGTGGATCTACAGGAGCACCAGTGGATTATCATCCTGGGACTGATGAACTGGCTGAGGGTGGTGAAGATGCAGAAACTTCTGTTCCGGACGAAGGGGACAAGCATGGAGATACTACAACACAGCAGCCTGAAGCGACGGTTGCACCATCCCCTGAACCATCAGCGGAGGAAGGGACGGATAAGAGTGATCCGCAAAGCGGCACAGACAGCACTAAGGATACCTCGATCAAACGGATTCTAATCTATCATTCACATCCTAGAGAGGCCTACAATCCTCTGTTAGGGGCAGCAAATGAAAATCCCAGCTCCGGAGTTTCAACTAAAAATGTAATGCTGGTAGGATCATATATTACGAAAAGACTGGAACAGCTCGGGATTGGTACGGTTCATGCCAAAGAAGATTTTCCAACCAAAATCACCGACTATAACTGGAACTTTTCCTATAAATATTCCCGGATCTTGGTTAAATCAGCACTCAGCGCAAATGAGGAAATGGATAGTTTTATCGACATTCACCGCGATTCGCAGCGTCATAGTAAAACAACAGCTGTTATTGACGGGAAAAGCTACGCACAGGTCTATTTTATTATTGGACATGCAAATAAAGACTGGAAGAAGAACGAAGAGTTTGCCAATAAGATTCATCAACAGCTTGAAAAGAATTACCCGGGAATATCTCGTGGGATATGGGGAAAAGCTGCGGGTAAAGGCAACAACGGAGAGTACAATCAGACCCTGTCTCCCAATAGTGTTTTGATTGAAGTGGGCGGAATTGATAATTCGGCTGAGGAATTAAAGCGTACGGCTGATATTTTGGCGGATGCTATCGCTGATGTTTACTGGAGCAGTCATGACGCTGAGAAGGTGAACGCACCTGAAAAAGTGGCGAATCCCACTACAACACCAAAGAAATCAAACGGAGCTTCTTAAAATAAATTACCGAGGATTAAAAAGGAGTGGTGTACATGTCGCGTTTCGGAAAAAAACTGGTTATGGTCGGGATTTGGGCAGGGATTGGCATCCTCTTAGGGATGCAGTTCGGCGGAAGCGGGGGGTCAACAGTCTCTAAGATTCTGCCCGGCTGGAATGCCAGTCCGACTACACCCACCAGTCAAGTAACAGGCATGCAGCCACAGCCACAACTGCAAAAGAATGGTGTGACACAGGGTGGGCAGACTTATGTATATGTGCCAATGGTGATCGATCCTGTCACAGGTGCTTATACGGCCGTCTCTCCTTTGCCTCAAAATAGCAATACAACGCCAGCCGCAGATCCTCCTCAACAAGTTGTGGATGATTATAGTACGAAATCTCCGGAGCAAATTCTAATTCCTGAGGAGCAAAAGCCTACAGTCGATGTTCTGGCAGATAAGACGGCAGGTCTCTTGCAGCAGGCTTCCCAGAAGGGAATCCGCTGGGTAGTTTCATTGTTCGCTTCGGCAGAAAATTAACAGCAAATTTAGAAGAAACGGTTATTTCACGGGATCGTGTATAGCTGTTTCTTTTGTTTTGGGCCAGCGCGGGATTGATGGAGTAAGCTTGTACTGTTATAATAAGTGGATTAATATCAGGCTGTCTGTGGGGGTAAGGAATGACTGACGTTCAGAAAAGACAACAACAAATTCGCAATTTCTCGATTATTGCACATATAGACCATGGTAAATCGACACTAGCTGACCGCATTTTGGAATACACGGGGGCACTAACCACGCGTGAAATGCAGGAACAGGTACTCGATCAGATGGATCTGGAGCGCGAACGTGGTATCACAATAAAGCTGCAAGCCGTGCGTTTAACCTATCGTGCAGACGATGGTGTAGAGTATTATCTCAACTTGATTGATACACCGGGGCACGTCGATTTCACCTATGAAGTTTCCCGCAGTCTTGCAGCATGTGAAGGCGCACTGCTGGTTGTGGATGCGGCTCAAGGAATTGAAGCACAGACGCTGGCCAATGTGTATTTAGCACTGGATAATAACCTGGAAATCCTACCTGTGCTCAACAAAATTGATTTGCCAAACGCTGACCCTGACCGGGTAAAGCAGGAGATTGAGGATGTTATCGGGCTGGATACCAGTGAAGCGGTTATGGCATCTGCCAAAGCCGGTATCGGAATCAAGGAAATTCTGGAGCAGGTGGTGAAGCAGGTTCCTGCGCCATCCGGTAATTCAGAAGAGCCGCTTAAAGCATTGATCTTTGACTCTCACTACGATCCTTATAAAGGCGTTATCGTCTATGTGCGCGTAATGGACGGGAAGATCCGTGCAGGTTCGAAGATTAAGATGATGGCAACTGAGAAGACCTTCGAGGTCATTGAAGTTGGCGCATTTATGCCACGTATGACCATTGTCGATGAATTGAACATCGGTGATGTTGGCTTTATCGTAGCTGGGATCAAGCATGTTGGAGATACCCGTGTCGGTGATACTGTCACTGATGCAAAGAATCCTACTGCTGAGCCGCTTCCGGGTTACCGTAAGATCAACCCGATGGTATATTGCGGGTTGTATCCGATTGAGACCTCCGATTATAACGATCTTCGTGAGGCACTGGAGAAGCTCCAGCTAAATGATGCTTCGCTAAGCTTTGAGCCGGAAAGCTCAAGCGCACTTGGATTTGGTTTCCGTTGCGGTTTCCTTGGACTCTTGCATATGGAGATTATTCAAGAGCGGATTGAGCGCGAGTTCAATTTGCCGCTAATCACAACAGCGCCGAGTGTTATTTACCGAATTATGCTGACCAATGGCGAAATGATCCAAATCGACAACCCGTCACATTATCCGGAGATCGGTACGATTGACTATATTGAAGAGCCGTATGTTAAAGCAGCGATCATTGTGCCTAACGACTTCGTGGGTACTGTAATGGAACTGTGCCAGAACAAACGCGGCGAGTTCGTAAATATGGAATATCTAGATACTAATCGTGTAACAATTACGTACGAGATTCCGCTGTCAGAGATCGTTTATGATTTCTTTGATCAGTTGAAATCCGGTACAAAAGGATATGCTTCTTACGACTATGAAATTTGCGGATACCGCCGTTCTAATCTGGTCAAGATGGATATCTTGCTTAACAATGAGCAGGTCGATGCCTTGTCCTTTATCGTTCACCGCGATCGTGCCTACAACCGCGGACGTATCATTTGTGAGAAGCTGCGGGGGATTATCCCGCGTCAAATGTTCGAAGTGCCGATTCAAGCCTCAGTGGGTACGAAGGTGGTTGCGCGTGAAACCGTTAAGGCGATGCGCAAAAACGTACTTGCTAAATGTTACGGCGGCGATATTTCCCGTAAACGGAAGCTGCTGGAGAAGCAAAAAGAAGGTAAGAAACGCATGAAGCAAGTGGGTAGTGTAGAAGTACCACAAGAAGCGTTTATGGCAGTACTGAAGATCGATGAGTAGAAAATAGGTAGAGCCGGGAGAATATCCCGGCTCTATTTTTTTAAGCAGGAGCAGATTACAATAGGGGGAAGGATTGTAAGCACATACAAAGTGAGGGGAGTCCTCGTGAAGCGATTATATTTGAAACTTACGCCAAGTACCTTTAAGAATCGGATTTTGTTAGCTTTCTTGCTGTTGGTACTAACACCCATTGCCATACTCGTTCTATATAACTTTAAAGAGACAGAACAAATGCTGCAGGATAATGCGGAAACGAAGAACATAGAGCAGCTTATTGGTATTAAGAATGGTTTTGTTGATCTCATGAGTCTCGTGATGAAAACAGGGTCATTACTCGAACAAGATACGACGATTTTATCGATAATGAAGAATCCCGAGCAATCTGATGAAATCACGAGAAAAAAACTCGTTGAAAACAAGTTTGGAGCGATTGAAAATACATTCTTTATGAGTGGAGCGACGGTGTATTATACATTAATCGACCTTCATGGAAACGCATACACTTCCTTTATGCCAAAGGAAACCTTGAGCTACGACGAAATCCAATCAGAGGATTGGGTTCAAGCATTGAAGCGAGAAGGAACGAATCGATATATATGGAATCCGAATGACAAGAATAATGTGGTCCGGGAAAGTACAACAAGTAAGAAAATGCTTAGTCTTTATGAGGTTATGCGTGATAATGGTTTGAATATTTATGCCTATGCAAGATTAAGTATCGATTATGAGGAGTGGTTTACCAGATCAACGTTAGGGAGTAAACAGGAAGGGGCTTTATTTCTACTCGATGCCTTGGGGGGTGTGATGCTTAATCCGCTTAAGGATGAGACTTTTTCCCCTGATATTGCGCAGAGTATTGTGAAGAGTGCCAACCAGCGGCAGGCGGGGCGTGCTGCATCCATTGTCGACCCGAAGGAGGAGAGTTTATACACATACAGCTACATCGAGGAGTTAAATGGCTATGTAGTTAAAAAGGTGCAGCTAGCACAGCTATTTCTTGAGGTAGACAAGCAGAAACGACGGTTTTTTGGTGGATTTGGAATCATTCTGCTGCTATTTGTTCTATTAACTTTTTTCATATCATCGACGATTACAGTACCGCTTAAGAAGCTACAGAAGAAGATGGAAATGACCGCTAAGACGAATCTCAAAATGAAATTACCCGAGCAAGGGCGGGGAGAGATTCTTGCCCTGACTCAGAGTTTCAATATCATGATCCATGATTTAAATGAGCTGTTGCAGCGACTTCAGCTTGAAGAAAAACAGAAGCAATTCGTTCGATTTCAGGTATTACTTTCGCAGATGAACCCGCATTTTCTACTAAATACATTGAATACGATAAAGAGCATTGCCTTAGATAAAGATGATGATGAAATTTATGGAATTTGTGTTTCACTAGGAAAAATATTGGAGACAACCTTAAATACTGAAGTCGATTTGATCCTGTTAAAGGATGAAATCGTACTAATAGAATCTTACATGGAGATACAGCGGCAACGTTTTGGACATGGGATTGAAATTCAATATGATATCAACGAGGAACTGCAATACGCATTAATCCCTAAATTTTGTCTGCAGCCCTTAATTGAAAATAGCTTGATTCACGGCTTCGGTCAGTCTGTAAAACAAGGGAGAATTGATATCTCCGCTAAAGTGACTGAGCAACAGCTGTATCTGCAGGTTAGAGATAACGGCATGGGGATAGAAAGAGCACAGCTGAATAAGGCTACACGGAAACGTAAAGGAATCGGTGTTCAGAATATTAGGGAGAGCTTGGAGCTGTTGTTCAAGAATCAACGGACAGGTATGGACATTGTGTCATCAGACACAGGAACTGAAGTGATCATCCATTTTCCATTCCTTATTTCAAAACCTTACGATGGAGGTAAGCTCACATGTGGAGAACGTTAATTGTGGATGATGAACAACCTGCGGTTAAAAGTATACGGAAGCTATTCTTAAAGGCTGAAATTCCGTTTGAAATTATAGGTGAGGCGGAGAATGGAGAAGTAGGCTTGCAAATGATTCGTGAGCTGCAGCCTGATGTGGTAGTGACGGATATCAATATGCCGGTGATGGATGGGGTGAAGCTTCTTCAAATTGCGCGAGAGGAAGGCTTCGACTGCCGGTTTGTAATGTTGACCGCATTGAGTGAATTTGAATACGCCCGGCAGGCGCTCGTTTTTGGGGCTTCGGACTACATTCTGAAGTTATCTTTAGATCTCCAAGGTTTGAAGCAGACTATGGGTAAGGTTCAGGCCGAGCTGGAGCGAATGGTGAAGATGAAGAAGGCCGATAAATGGTTTCCTGAGAAGCAACAAACGGGACCGACAGATCATGTGGAGATGAACAAAATTATAGCTTATATTGAAGAACATTATGCTGAGGACATCTCGCTCAAATCCATGTCAGAGTTGATCCGGATGGATGCCAGCTATATAAGTGACTTATTCAAGAAAAAGACAGGGAAAACGTTGACCAATTATATTCAAGAGCGTCGGATTCAGGCTGGGAAAATGCTGCTTGCAGAGACGAAGCTAACAATTAGCGAGATTGGGCAGCAAGTAGGCTTTGAGAACGATAATTATTTTATAAAAATCTTCAAAAAGTGGTGTGGTGTCACGCCAAATGAATTCCGTAAAGAACCAAAAAACGTTCTATAAGTTCCCAAATGTAGTTCATCCCCCAGAATCCGCTCTGATGATAAAGTTATAGATGTAGAGCACAACACATAATCCTTCCAAGGGGGAAGCTATCTATGAAGAAAAAGTGGTATCCTGCAGTGCTTTCTGTCTTATTAGCAGGTACGATGCTGGCTGGTTGTGGGAGTGGTGGAAGTAATGAATCGCAGGGCAGTGCAAATGGAGAACCAGCAAAGGAGAAAATAAAGCTTACGATGTGGGGGGCAGTTCCTGCAGAAGCCGGGCCTCAAGCTGTAGTTGATAACTGGAATAAAGATCATCCAGATATTCAAGTCGAGTATATCCGTAATGTAAATGACGATGCAGGCAACTTAAAGCTGGACACTGCTTTGATGACCAATCAAAACATAGACCTTTTCATGAACTACGATCTTGCTCATTTACAGAAACGTATGGATGCAGGCGTTGCCTTGGATCTAAGCACGAAAACAGATTATGATATCGACAGCCAGATCGGTGAGGACGCAGCGATGTGGAAAATCAATGATAAATACTATGGGATTCCTACAAAGAAAAACATGGCGTTTGTATGGTTGAACAAAGATATGCTGGATGCAGCAGGATTACCGATTCCTGCGGTGGACTGGACTTGGTCAGATCTTGAGGAGTATGCGAAGAAGCTAACGAAACCTGGTGTGTACGGATTATTGCAGGCAGATTCCTCCTTCGCAACAACGATGGACGGTACGCTTGCTGGAATGGGTGTGAAACAGGCGGATGGTACTTCAAACTTTGGAAATGATCTCTGGAAACAGCAACTGGAAATATTGCATAACATGATGTTCGTGGACAAATCCACACCGGAATATGGGGAGCAGCTGACCAGTAAAATGCCGGTTGACACCATGTTCCTGCAAGGCAAAGCGGCAATGCTGGCAGCAGGTGAGTTTATTTTCCGCAATGCGAACAACTTGAAGGACTATCCGCATGATTTCAAAACCGCGTTCGCCGCTATTCCAAAAGTGAATAAAGATCAAAAGGATTATAAATATTCGGGCGGTGTTGGCGACATGCTTGCTCTTAATGCAAAGTCCAAGAACCTGGATGCGGCTTGGGAGTTCGCAAAATGGTATGCGGATGGCGGTATGCTGCCAATGGCAAGCGGGGGGCGTATTCCAGCCTCTAAGAGTGTGGACAGTAAGGAAGCGATGAGCCTTCTCTTGAATGGTGTAGAAGACAAATATGATACAGATTCAATGAATAATATTGTATTCGGCAAATTCCCATCCTTCCAGCTAAATGTACCTCAACAAGCCATTGATGCACGTAAAGAAGAGTATGAAAAATACTTCTTAAATAAGCAAGATATTGATACCACGATGAAAAATATGCAAACCCGTTCGCAAGAGTTAATGAAATAAAGAAATAGCTGGCACAAAAGAGAAGGAGGAAGAATTCTTCGTTCTTCTCTTTCGTGTACCCATTTTTCAGCATACGAAAGGCGGCGATACCGTGAAGCGGAGAAGCTGGATGGACAGACAAGGCTGGATCGGCATGACTTTTATTCTCCCGAATATGATTGGTATTCTCTTATTCTTTGTGATTCCTGCAATCTTTTCCTTTGTCCTGATGTTTACGAATTATCAATTTTCAAATCCGAATTGGCAATTTACCGGGCTGGATAATCTCAAACGGTTGTTCCATGACGATAATTTCTATGCCTCGATCAAATATACGGTGATATTCCTGATATCGGTTCCAGTATCGATGGTGCTCGCTTTTATTGTGGCGCTATTTCTAAACCGCAGTGTGTATCTTAAAGGATTATTGCGTGGAATGTTTTTCCTGCCGTATATCTCTAGTGGAGTAGCCGTTGCATTTGTCTGGATGCTGCTATTTCAGCCTTCACAGGGACCCATCAATGAACTGCTTCGCTGGATTGGCATAACATCGCCGCCAGGGTGGTTTGCGGATACGGAAACCGCAATGTATGCCATTGATATCGTACAGATCTGGCTGATGCTTGGCTACAATATGATCATATATTTAGCAGCACTACAGGAAATTTCGACAGAACAGCTGGAAGCTGCCCGGATCGATGGTGCAAGCACATTCAAAACAACATGGAAAATTGTATGGCCTCTTGTTAGTCCAACAACTTTTTTATTAATGATTACCGGATTAATTATGACGATGAAATCGTTCTCGATTATTCAAGCCATTACGGCTGGAGGACCTAGCGGAAGTACGACGGTCTTATCACTATTCGTTTATAAAACAGCATTCAGTTATTACGATATGGGATACGCTTCAGTCATTTCATGGTTCTTGTTCGCCGTCATTCTCGTCATTACAGTCATTCAGTGGATCGGCCAAAAGCGCTGGGTTCATTACTAAATAACCCTACAAAGTGGTGCTTTGCGCGACCCCGAAACCATAAATTAAAGGAGCAGGCGGTATGAATGAAAAAGCAGGAAACATGAAGGTGAAGCTGCCAGTAACGATCATCATGTTTGTTCTAGGACTATTTATGATTGTGCCTTTTCTATGGATGCTCAGTACATCTTTTCAGACACCTGCCGAGGTGTTTAACGAATGGCTGCCTTCATCTCTCAACTGGAGCAATCATATTCGGGTGTGGACAGGAAGTTATGATTTTGTTCCGTATTATTTAAATTCACTTAAGATATCGATTATTGGAACTGCGGGAGCTGTGTTTCTATCTGCCCTTGCCGCTTACGGATTTTCACGTACTTCGTTTAAAGGGCGGGATGGCCTATTTGTCATATATCTATCCATGATGATGGTTCCACCGCAGGTGCTTTTTGTTCCTAAGTTTATCATGTTTAACTGGGTTGGGATTTACAATACGCATTTGGCCCTAATCCTTCCAGCCATGTTCTCGATCTTCGGTGTATTTATGCTTCGGCAGTTCTTTATGGGCATTCCTAAGGAAATTACGGAATCTGCTTTTCTGGATGGAGCCGGTCATTACAAAATATTTTTCCGCTTAATTCTGCCATTGGCGAAGCCGGCAATCGCTACGTTTGCTATTCTTGATTTCTCCTGGCAATGGAATGATTATGAGAATGCGCTTGTATTTTTGCAGAGCCCTAAGCTATATACCATTCCGCTTGGATTGCAGAATTTTATTCTTGAGAACAATGTGGATTACAACGGGATGATGGCCGCTTCGTCGGCTGCGATCATTCCAATGATTGTTATCTTCTTCATAGGTCAGAAATATATTATTCAAGGAATTTCTAGCTCGGCTGTGAAAGGCTAACTATAGGAGGGATACTGACATGAGAACAGAAACGGTTAAATCCGATGTGACAGTGGTCGGGGGTGGACTTGCAGGGATGAACGCGGCGATTGCTGCAGCACGTCTTGGGTTAAAGGTAGCACTGGTACAGAATCGTCCTGTACTTGGTGGTAACTCGAGTTCAGAGGTTCGGGTATGGGTATGTGGTGCAACAGGACATGGTGTAAATCGCTATGCACGTGAGACAGGCATTATGGGTGAGCTGTTCATCGAGAATCAATACCGGAACCCGGAAGGGAATCCATATCTATGGGATCTAACCTTGCTCGAAGCGGTGAAGGCAGAATCGAATATCAGCTTGTTCCTAAATACCGATGTACGTGAAGTGGAAGCGGAAGGTGAGGCAGAGGAGCGTACGATTCAGAGTGTAACCGGCTGGATGATGGGATCTGAGCGTTTAATCACGTTCGAGAGCGATGCTTTCATCGATTGTACGGGTGATGGTTTAGTGGGCTTCCTAGCAGGAGCGGATTTCCGATTAGGACGTGAAGCCCGTCATGAATTTAATGAGGAATGGGCACCAGAAGTGCCTGATAATATTACATTAGGCAGTACATTATTATTCTATACACAGGATACTGGAAAACCGGTACGTTATGTTGCACCCTCATTCGCGAAGGATATTACAACAACGTCTATCCCGATCCGCCGGGTCATTCGGAGTGGGGATTCAGGCTGTCACTACTGGTGGATTGAGTGGGGCGGCGAGCTTGATACGGTGGATGAGAATGAACGTATACGTGATGAACTATCCTCTGTTATTTATGGGATTTGGGATTATATCAAAAACTCAGGCCATTTTGATGCCGAGAATATGACGCTTGAGTGGGTTGGCTCGATTCCGGGTAAACGTGAATACAGACGATTTATTGGCGATACGATTCTAACGCAAAATGATATTCTCGCGCAGCGTGAATTTGCAGACCGTATTGGATTTGGTGGCTGGTCGATTGATCTACATCCCCCACAGGGGATGTACGCACAAGAGAGTGGCTCCAAGCATCTGCATGCGGACGGGATCTACCATATTCCATTTGGTTCGCTATATTCGAAGAATGTGCGGAATTTATTCTTCGCGGGTCGTAATATCAGTGCATCTCATGTGGCTTTTGGAACAACACGTGTTATGGCAACCTGTGCGATCATGGGTGAAGCAGCTGGAGCAGGTGCAGCTTTATCCGTCATCAAAGGTGTGACCCCACGTGAAATTCGCGAGCAGCATATGCATGAATTGCAACAGGTGATGTTAAAGCAAGATGCTTCGATTATTGGATTACGTAACGAAGATCCACTGGACCTCGCCAGAAAAAGCGAGATTCATGCATCCAGCACGTTGAATGGTATCCTGCTGGATCGTCCAGCCGAAGCTTATGAGCTTTCTCATGATGTAGGGATTTTGTTTCCGGTTGAAGGAAGTATCCGTGGGTTAAGGCTGCTTGTGTCAGCAAGTATTCAGACGCAGCTGACCGTGGAGATCTGGACGACTGGACGCGCGGAAAATTACGTGCCGGCGGAGTGCAAACAGGTTGATGTTATAACAGTACAGGCTGGAGAGCAGCAATGGATTGAAGTACCGATACAAGAGGAGAAATGTAGTCTTATCGGTGAATGTAATATCTTCGCTATTATTCGAGCTAATGAACACCTTCAATTGCATATTTCAGAAACCCCAATCACTGGTGTCATTACATTTGAGCGAGGTGCTAAATCCGTTGTTGATTCAGCGCTGGAGGATCATCAGCCAGATCAGCCGGTGATAGAGTGGAGCATGAAACAACTTGTACGCAGGCATTTCTGCTTTGCAGTAGAAACATCGGCATATGCTGCATCTAAAGTCATTGATGGGTATGTTCGACCTTTCGCGGGACCACATAGCTGGGTTTCTGAGCCGATGACCGCGGGTAGATCGGAGTGGGTAGAGGCGCGTCTCCCGGATGCTGCTCCAGTCTCCGAAATCCATTTCACCTTTAATGATGATGTCAATGAAGATCTCATCAACTTACATCACCATGAAACGCCATTTCTAGTGATTCCTGAACTGGTAAAGAACTATGATGTAGAGCTGCTCATTGATGGCGCGTGGCAAGTCATGCTCCGTGTCAAAGATAACCATCGCCGGAAGAATGTTCATCGATTAGAGAAGCCTGTCCTTACAGATGCTGTCCGGATCGTTATTCATGAAACTAACGGTGGAGTACATGCCGAACTTGTGGAAATGCGGATTTATCAAGAAGCAACGGCTTTGCCGTCCTTATAGGGACGGTATCCGTTTCTGCGGGAAATACAAAATATATAGGATAACGTAAAACTTATACTTTCTTATATTATAAAATAGAGTTCATTTATAAATGAACGCCCTCGGAGGGAAGCCGTCAGGCTTCCCTTTTCTTGTTTTTTAGATTACACTATTCAAACGATATTTTTATATAAAGGAGACAGCTAATGACAACGAAGACTAATGGCCGTCCCCCTGAGGCTGTATACATTCATATCCCTTTTTGTACCAATAAGTGCTTTTATTGTGATTTTAATTCCTATGTTCTCAAGGATCAGCCAGTTATGGATTATCTCGAAGCTTTGGATCGGGAGATGGAGCAGACCGTCAAGAACACCCCTCCGGGTGTTATCAAAACGATCTTCGTCGGCGGAGGCACACCCACTGTTTTAAAACCTGATGAAATGGCTTATTTCTTAAAGTCTGTTCGCACGCATTTCCCCAACTGGGATAAAGATATTGAATTCTCTATGGAAGCTAACCCTGGAACAACGGATCTGGACAAGCTGACGGTTATGAAAGAAGGCGGCGTGAACCGGGTGAGTTTTGGTGTTCAAGCATTTCAGAACGAGCTGCTCACAGGTATCGGCCGGATTCATAATGTAGATGATGTATACCGGAGCCTAGAGAATGCACGTGCAGTTGGACTAAATAATCTTTCGGTTGACCTGATGTTTGGGCTGCCTAATCAAACTGTTGAGATGTTGGGCGAAAGTATCCGCAAGGCGTTGGAGCTGGATCTACCCCACTATTCTATTTACAGCTTGAAGGTGGAGGAGAATACTCTTTTTCACACGCTGTTTAATAAGAACAAGCTTCCTCTTCCTAATGAAGAAGATGAATTGCAAATGTACCTCCTGTTGATGTCCTCTATGAAGGAAGCGGGTTACAATCAATACGAGATCAGTAACTTCGCGAAACCAGGAATGGAGAGCCGCCATAATATCACCTACTGGCGTAATGAAGATTATTATGGTCTAGGAGCAGGAGCACATGGATATGTGGGGCGTCAGCGGCATATTAATGTTAAGGGCGTAAATCCATATGTAGAAGCCACACGTAAAGGGCTGCCACGACTGGATGCATACCCAATCTCAGAAGCAGAAGCGATGGAAGACTTTATGATGGTCGGCTTGCGTATGCATGAGGGCGTCTCTAATGAAGCTTTTCAGGCGCAATTCGGGCGTTCAATAGAGGAAGTATTCGAGAAATCCTTGCATAAAATGCTGCATGCAGGGCTGTTGGAACAAGAAGCAGGGGTTTACCGACTCAGCAAGCAAGGAATCTTGTTTGGGAACGATGTTTTTGCTGAATTTGTAGGCGCCCTGACAGAAGTTTAATTTTAAAATACCCCTTGAATTGTAATTCACTCTGTTGTATATTTATTCATATTATCAACAGAGGGGTGAACCAAAGTGCTTGCCAAGACGGAAATGATTCGCCATTCGTCTCCAGCGGGAGACGCACAGGTGATTTGTAGAAATGCTGTGGTAGAAGACGTTGAGCCATTGTATCTAATGATAGAAGAGTATGCCCAGCGCGGCATCATGTTGCCCCGTTCCCGGCAGGCGCTGACACGCCAGATCGATCAATTCGTAGTTGCCGAAATCGAAGGCAGATTCGTAGGCTGTGGTTCACTTTTCAAGCTCGGGAATGATCTCGTAGAGATTCGTTCAATTGGATTGAATGATGAAGGCAAGGGTAAAGGCGTAGGCTCCATGATATTGGCGAAGCTGGTCGAGGAAGCTAGGAACCAGAAAATCCCAAAGGTAATGGCACTAACCTATGCTGTTGATTTTTTTCTTAGAAATGGATTTGAAGTCGTCCAGAAAGAGATTTTCCCTGAAAAAGTATGGACAGATTGCGTGAATTGTAAAAAGCAGCATGCCTGCGATGAAATAGCAGTGCTTAAGATACTGAACTGACTTGACAATGTCAATGTCAGTTTGGTATTTTTGTATTAGTGGTTAGCACTCATCTGAGTCGAGTGCTAACGAATCGGAGCCACAGCCGATAGGAGGGAATAACATGTTAACTGATCGCCAGAGAATGATACTAAATGCAATTGTGGATGATTATATTTCATCGGCAGAGCCAGTAGGATCTCGCAGCATTTCTAAACGGGGAGATGTAGGATACAGTCCGGCTACGATTCGAAATGAAATGGCTGACCTAGAGGATTTAGGTTATCTCGAGCAGCCTCATACATCGGCGGGAAGAATTCCTTCCCATAAAGGATACCGATATTATGTGGATCATTTGGTACCGTGGAATTCCGCCGAAACGGCAGAAATGGGCACGATCCGCGCTTTTTTTGCCGAGAAGCTAAATGCAATGGAGCAGGTAATCCAACATGCGGCGATGATTCTTTCCAATATGACGAATTATACTTCCATCCTGCTGGGACCGGAGGTTTTTCATACTTCATTGCGTCATTTTCAGTTGTTACCATTAGATGATACAACCGCTGTGGCCATTATCGTCACAAGTACGGGGCAAGTTGAGAATCGTACGGTGAACATTCCGCCGGAGATTTCTGTTTCCGAGATGGAGAAAGTGGTTAACCTACTGAATAGTAAACTGGTCAATGTACCACTCTATAAGCTGAAGACTCGGCTCTATTCCGAGCTTGGCGAAGAAATGCAGCGTCACATCTCACATTATGAAGAATTAATGCAGGTGCTGGACACCGCGCTGGAAAGCGATCAAGAGCAGCGCATCTATCTCAGCGGAGCAACGAATATGCTGACACAGCCTGAGTTCAAAGACGTAGACAAGGTGAAGAGTATTCTTGATCTGCTGGAAGAGACACCGACACTGCTCAAAATGCTGGCCCCTACAGTGGGTGGCACAGGTATTCAAGTACGAATAGGAACAGAAAACAATCACGAAGCGTTCGCTAACTGTAGTCTGATCACCGCCACTTATTCACTTGATGGGCAGGCACTAGGAAGCATTGGGATCCTTGGGCCGACCCGTATGGAATATGCAAGAGTGATGGGGATCTTGGGCATTTTATCCCGAGATTTGACAGCGATGCTGGCGCACTGGTATAAGTGAACAGAGTCAACATGATTTCGTGAATGATTTTAAGGAGGTGAAGACAACTTGAAAAAGGAACAAGTTCAAGATTCTAATGAATTCAAAGAGGAATTGATCAATGAGGAGCCTGTGGCTGAAGTAGTCTCAGATGCCGACTCATTTACAGCTGAAAACGTTAGTGAAGGTGCTTCAGATACAGGTGCTGAGGTGAAACGCCTACAGGATCTTGCTGATGAATATCAAGGTCGTGCATTGCGTGCACAAGCTGATTTTGATAACTTCCGTCGTCGTACCCAGAAGGAAAAAGAAGAGCTGGCTCAATATGCTACCTCCAAGCTCCTGACGGAATTGCTTTCCGTGCTGGACAATTTCGAGCGTGCGTTAGTCACTACTCCAGCTAATCTTGAATCCGAAGCTTTCGCGAAGGGCGTTAATATGATTTTCCGTCAGCTGGATGGGGTATTGAAGGCTGAGGGGCTTACAGCTATGGAAACAGTAGGACAGCCTTTTAATCCTGAATACCATCAGGCTATTATGCAGGTTGAGAGCGAGGAGTACGAAGAGGGTATCGTTACAGAAGAGGTTCAAAAGGGATATCTTCTGAAAGATAGAGTTCTTCGTCCGGCCATGGTCAAAGTCAGCATGTAGTCTGTCTATATAGGACGGGCAGTTTCTGCTCGCCATAAAGCAGCAGTGCGTTTGCCTACTATTTATCCGATTGCAGGCTGTTGCCCGGATAGTTTATTATCAATCGAATTTTTTTAATATTTTTATAAATTTATTGAGCTTAGGCTCCATATAACTTTAGAGGAGGCAAATTATTGTGAGTAAAGTTATCGGTATTGACTTAGGAACCACGAACTCTTGCGTTGCCGTTATGGAAGGCGGCGAAGCCGTAGTAATTCCAAATCCAGAAGGCGCGCGTACAACCCCTTCGGTTGTAGGCTTTAAGAAAGACGGCGAGCGTATCGTCGGTGAAACGGCTAAACGCCAAGCGATTACTAACCCTGATCGTACGATCAGCTCTGTTAAACGTCACATGGGTACTAACCACAAAGAAAGCATTGATGGTAAAGACTACTCCCCACAAGAAATTTCGGCAATGATTCTGCAAAAGCTGAAATCCGATGCAGAGGCTTATCTTGGCCAAACTGTTACTCAAGCAGTTATCACTGTTCCTGCTTATTTTAATGACAGCCAACGTCAAGCTACCAAAGATGCAGGTAAAATTGCAGGTTTGGAAGTTCTGCGTATTGTGAACGAGCCAACAGCAGCAGCTTTGGCATATGGTCTGGAGAAATCCGAAGATCAAACCATTCTAGTCTATGACCTTGGTGGCGGTACTTTTGACGTATCCATCCTTGAACTTGGTGATGGCTTTTTCGAAGTAAAAGCTACAAGCGGCGACAACAAGCTGGGTGGCGACGACTTTGACCAAGTGGTTATGGATTACCTGGTATCCGAATTCAAAAAAGAGCAAGGCATTGATCTGAGCAAAGATAAATCTGCTGTACAACGTTTGAAAGATGCAGCTGAAAAAGCGAAAAAAGAATTGTCGGGCGTACTGACAACAACTGTATCGCTTCCGTTCATCACTGTGGTTGACGGCGTACCTCAGCACTTAGAGATCAACTTGACTCGTGCAAAATTTGATGAATTGACTGCTGGTCTGGTAGAACGTACTTTGGGACCAACTCGTCAAGCATTGTCTGATGCTGGTATGACCCCTGCAGACCTTACTAGAATCGTTCTGGTTGGTGGTTCTACACGTATCCCAGCTGTACAAGATGCTATCAAAAAGCTTACTGGCAAAGAACCACACAAAGGTGTGAATCCGGATGAAGTAGTAGCTCTTGGTGCTGCTGTTCAAGCGGGTGTATTGACTGGTGATGTTAAAGACGTTGTATTGCTTGACGTAACTCCGCTTTCCCTGGGTATCGAAACTGCAGGTGGCGTGTTCACGAAGATGATCGAGCGTAATACTACGATTCCTACAAGCAAATCCCAAGTATTCTCAACCTTTGCTGACAACCAACCTAGCGTAGAGATTCACGTGCTGCAAGGTGAGCGTCAAATGGCAAATGGCAACAAGACACTGGGACGCTTCATGCTGAACGAGATTCCACCAGCACCACGTGGCGTGCCACAAATCGAAGTTTCTTTCGATATTGATGCCAATGGTATCGTAAATGTATCTGCAACAGATAAAGGCACGAACAAGAGCCAAAAAATCACTATCACTTCTTCCAGCGGCCTGAGCGACGCAGAAGTAGAACAAATGATGAAGGATGCCGAGCTTCACGCTGAGGAAGACCGTAAGCGTAAAGAACTGGTGGAAGCGAAGAACGGTGCTGACCAACTCGTGTATTCTACTGAAAAAGTAATTAAAGACCTTGGCGATAAAGCTGATGCTTCTGATGTTGAAAAAGCAAATGAAGCTAAAGATAAAGTTAAAGCAGCACTTGAAACTGACAATCTTGAAGAAATCAATGCAGCTACAGAAGCATTGACTGAGATTGTACAACAGTTGTCCATGAAGCTGTACGAACAAGCTGCTCAAGCTGAGCAAGGTGCTGAAGGTGGCGATGGAGCCGCTGAAGGCGCTCCTAAAAAAGATAATGTAGTTGACGCTGACTATGAGGTTGTTGACGAAGATAAGAATCAAGGGTAACCTTATACGATAAGTGTAATAGGAAACTGATAAATTCTTATATAGTTAAGAAGGGAAGGTCAAAACCGGGTCATCCCGTGTTTTGACTTTCCTTTTGTAATATCAGATTGCACACTCTTTGCGAATGCGCCTTCTGATATTGTAAGAATAAACATCGCTGAATCTGGATGGTCAGATCCTGAGGTTTTATCGTATAATGGTTTGTTTGACAGATAATAAGGAATTTGAGTATGTATGCACGGAGGTGAAAGCAGTGGCAGATAAACGCGATTATTATGAAGTGCTTGGCCTTAGTAGAGATGCTTCAGACGATGAGGTGAAAAAAGCGTACCGGAAATTGGCGCGCCAATATCACCCAGACGTGAATAAAGCAGATGACGCTGAAGCTAAGTTTAAGGAAGTAAAAGAAGCTTATGATGTTCTTAGTGATGGACAACAGCGAGCTAGATATGACCAATATGGCCATATTGACCCTAACCAAGGTATGGGCGGCTTCGGAGGCGGCGGTGGTGGCGACTTCGGAGGGCTTGGCGATATCTTTGATATGTTCTTTGGAGGCGGCGGACGCCGTGATCCTAACGCACCGCAGCGCGGTGGGGATTTGCAGTATACCATGACCATTGAATTCAAGGAAGCGGTATTCGGCAAAGAAACCGATATTACTATTCCACGTACAGAAACTTGCGATACCTGCTACGGCTCCGGGGCTAAACCGGGCACTAAACCAGAGACTTGTTCCGTATGTCATGGTAGTGGACAACAGGAATTCGTACAGAATACACCGCTTGGACAGATGCGTAATCGTCGTCCTTGTTCACATTGCAGTGGTACAGGTAAGATTATTAAGGAAAAATGTACGACTTGCGCCGGACAGGGTAAGGTTAAAAAGCAACGCAAGATCCATGTGCGTATCCCGGCCGGTGTTGATGACGGTGCACAGCTGCGCATGACTGGCGAAGGCGAAGGCGGCTTACGCGGCGGTCCTGCTGGAGACTTGTATATTGTTATCCGTGTTAAATCGCATGATTTCTTCGTGCGTGAGAACGATGATATTATGTGCGAGGTTCCGCTTACGTTTGCACAGGCAGCACTTGGTGATGAGATTGAAATTCCAACCTTAACCGAAAAAGTGAAGCTGAAGATTCCTGCCGGAACGCAAACAGGCACTTTCTTCCGCCTCAAAGGTAAAGGTGTTCCACGTCTGCGCGGATCTGGCCAAGGTGATCAGCATGTACGGGTAATTGTTGTGACACCTAGCAAGCTCAATGAAGAGCAAAAAGAATTGCTACGCCAGTTCGCTTCTCTGAACGGAGAAAACACACATGAGCACGAGCAGTCCTTCTTTGATCGTGTGAAACGTGCGTTTCGCGGGGACTGATATCCTAACTCATTCATTCAGTAAATGAATAGAAAAAGACAGCAGAGCAGCGATCCTCCCGTTATTGGGGGATCGCTGCTCTGCGTTTTTGTTTAGCATGAGATTATGGCAGGGCCATTTAACTAACCTCATGCAATTCTTTGGATGAGCTGTGATGCTGGAACCTGCGGAATTCTGCGTGTTTGGCTAACTCGGCCAATCCCGTAACCCCGGTAAACCTGGTAACGCCGGTAAATTTGGTAACCCCGGTGACCCCGGTGACCCCGACAAGCCCGGCAACCCCGGCAACCGCGAACCGCGAACCGCGAACCGCGAACCGCGAACCGCGAACCGCGAACCCTGTAACCTTGAAACCCCCGACTGGTCTGCCAGCTTTTTTAACACACTATCTGTTTTGAATTATCTACGTGTGCTAACGGACCCAGTTGACGCTATTTGCAAATTTATCGCCTTTTGAGCGAAGTTTCGGACTCCAGTGCAGCTATTGCCCAGAAAAGCGCTCATATTTGGTGCTTTTCGTGCTAATAGCGACTATGGGGTCCGTTGGCATGGCAAATGTCGCATAATCCAGCGTTTAAGTGCAACAGTGTCCGATAGCGCCGAGAATAATCATCTGAGTGGATGGGACCCGGAGAAGCTGGAGGCATACGGACCCAGTTGACGCTATTTGCAAATTTATCGCCTTTTGAGCGAAGTTTCGGACTCCAGTGCAGCTATTGCCCAGAAAAGCGCTCATATTTGGTGTTTTTCGTGCTAATAGCGACTATGGGGTCCGTTGGCATGGCAAATGTCGCATAATCCAGCGTTTAAGTGCAACAGTGTCCGATAGCGCCGAGAATAATCATCTGAGTGGATGGGACCCGGAGAAGCTGGAGGCATACGGACCCAGTTGACGCTATTTGCAAATTTATCGCCTTTTGAGCGAAGTTTCGGACTCCAGTGCAGCTATTGCCCAGAAAAGCGCTCATATTTGGTGTTTTTCGTGCTAATAGCGACTATGGGGTCCGTTGGCATGGCAAATGTCGCATAATCCAGCGTTTAAGTGCAACAGTGTCCGATAGCGCCGAGAATAATCATCTGAGTGGATGGGACCCGGAGAAGCTGGAGGCATACGGACCCAGTTGACGCTATTTGCAGATTTATCGCCTTTTGAGCGAAGTTTCGGACTTCAGTGCAGCTATTGCCTAGAAAAGTGCTCATATTTGGTGCTTTTCGTGCTAATAGCGACTATGGGGTCCGTTGGCATGGCAAATGTCGCATAATCCAGCGTTTAAGTGCAACAGTGTCCGATAGCGCCGAGAATAATCATCTGAGTGGATGGGACCCGGAGAAGCTGGAGGCATACGGACCCAGTTGACGCTATTTGCAAATTTATCGCCTTTTGAGCGAAGTTTCGGACTCCAGTGCAGCTATTGCCCAGAAAAGCGCTCATATTTGGTGCTTTTCGTGCTAATAGCGACTATGGGGTCCGTTGGCATGGCAAATAGCGCATAATCCAGCGTTTAAGTGCAACAGTGTCCGATAGCGCCGAGAATAATCATCCGAGTGGATAGGACCCGGAAGACGCTGGAGGCAAACGGACCCAGCTGACGCTATTTGCAGATTTATCGCCTTTTGAGCGAAGTTTCGGACTTCAGTGCAGCTATTGCCCAGAAAAGCGCTCATATGTGGTGCTTTTCGTGCTAATAGCGACTATGGGGTCCGTTGGCATGGCAAAAGTCGCATAAATCAGCGTTTAAGTGCAACTGTGTCCGATAGTTGCCTCGTATACGCCGCAGATGTGACCTTAAGACGAGAAAGCCCCAGCAGCCAAATGGCTGCTGGGGCTTTCTTTGAGAGTTCAACTAGATACTGGTTAAGAACGTAGGTCCTCAAACACACGGCTCAGAATGGTTGCTGCTTGTGCACGAGTCAGAGTGCCTTGTGGATTGAAGTTGTCCGCACCAACGCCCTTGAGATAACCTTTGCTTACAGCATAGGCTACGGCGTTTCGTGCTTCTGCAGCGATGTTATCGGCATCCTTAAAGCTCAAAGGAGTCTTAGCCACTGTAAGATCAGCGCCTAGGGCCTCAGCAATGATAAGGGCTGCTTCTTCGCGAGTCAGCACATCGCGTGAACCACTTTGTTTGATACGTGCATTCCAAGTGTCACCTTTTCCGAGTAGACGGTCGAAGAGCGTTAGCAGTTCCGCTTGATTTAAGGTGTCAGCAGGCTTGAAGCTGCCATCGGTTCCTTTGCCGGCAATGATGCCATGAGCAGCAAGAACTTCGATATCGCCTTTAGCCCAGTGTGTGCCGATATCCTTGAAGCTTACATTACGGGATGCCACGCTATAAGAGCCGTCGCCAGTAACTGTAAACTGTAGAATACCTTCTTTAGAGAAAGATCCAGGTTGCAGATAGGACCATTTATGATCCTTTGTTTCTGCATAGGCGGCAGTTTTTCGAGCATCACGTAGACTGCTGTCTTTTAGATTAAGCTGAAAGGTAACCGGCTTTCCGGTTGTCCAACCATTTTTGATGGTAAGAATGGAAGAACCAATATTGATCGCAGCTGAGCTTCCTGATAACACTGCTGCATCACTAGCATCAGCAAGACTTATCGTAAGCAACAAACCACTGCTGCTAATGAAATCCGGAAGGGTTGCCGCTGGAATAAGAACATTGAACCCATTACCGTTAAGGCTGAGTGCATTCTCCGATTTCTTCAACTGTTCAGCTTGCGCCGGGGTAAGCGTAATAACAACTTGGCTATACTTATTGAAATTCACATCGCTAAGATCAAGTACAGAAGTCTTATCTTTTGCATTCTGAATCGAATTTGTTAATGCAGTATCTAAGATATTAAACACCGCTGAAGCTTTACCACCAGCTGGATCGGCTGTCTCTACTAGCTTCCCGGATTTCGAAGAAGGTCCAGGAGTGGGAGTGCTGGCTGCTGTAGGTACATACGACTCAGAAGATGGAGGCGATGTAGGCGATGTAGGCGATGGTGTCGGTGTTGGTGTTTCTGTTGGATCTGGCGTTGCTGATGGTGTTGGCGTTGGTGTAGGTTTTTCAGGTGTGTTTACAGTTACACTTACTGTTCTCAAACCAGATGGGATAGTTGATGTTGTGGCATCATTCCAAATCTGGACATCATATAGCTCAAAGGAATAATCTCCTGCTGTTGCTGGTTCGAAGGTTATTTGGGCTAGTGAGCCAGAGCCGTGATAAGCACCTCCTGACAGATTGACACTATATTGTGTCAGTTTGTGGCCGTCTCCAAGGTCATACGTTTGTGAATATTCTGTAAGTGGAACACTAGAGAAATGCTCCTCTTGATACGTAACCAGTTGTACGCTTGGCTGGATTACTGGTGTTTCAAGGGAATCATCGTATATGACACCGAATGAAGCCCCATAGACGCCATAAACCTCGTCTGTCACAGAATAATCTAAATCAACGGTCACAGATTGTCCTACTTCAATGGTGGATGCAGAAAGAGCCGGAGTTACTGTGAAAGTTCCGTCCCCTGTGCTATAAAGCAGCCGCTGAACGTAATCATCGTCGTCTGCACCATTGCCAACTTTATCGACCACATGGACTTTGTACTCATTTAGCCCCTCGTTAACAGGAACATCAATGGTAAAGGCACCGTTATTTGCAATCACACCGCCAAATTTATAAGCATTCCCATCATAATGTTTGCCTTCGGCATATACGGTAAACCAGTTTCCAATAGGGTTTGTATTAGAAATATAATAGGCCATTAGGTCATCATCAATGAAACCACTAATTTGTGCCACGCCAGGATCGGTTGGCGCTTCACGTTCATACTCCTCAATGGTGATGCCAGAAACTTGCGGCTTCTCGGTATCAATTGTGAACTCGGTCTTTTGTTTCTCAAGCAGTTGCCCATTGGGAAGCACAGGAATGATGTAGTAGTGACCATCTGCTAAAGTAGACTTGGCGGAGGTCTCCAGGTCTGTTAATGTTCCATCCCAATTTGGAACTTCGTATACACCACGATAGATCTTCTCATCGATCGCATAAACTTCACCTAAAACTGTTGCAGGAGCATCTTTTGAAGAGGCAACGAAACTTATGCCTTCCAACTCTTCATTGACAGAAAAGGAAAAGGTGGTGTCGTCGGAGCGACCATCACCATTAGGTGAAATTTGTGGACTTTCAAAAGAGAGCTGATTAATAGGTGCTACATTAAATTGGTCACCTACAACAACGTTAAATGGCAGACGAAGGGTTTCTGTATCAGAGGTAAGTAACAGGATGCCTTCATGTGCGCCCTCTTTTGCTGTTTTAGATACATTGAGTGTGAATTGTGCATATTGATCTGCCCCTGAGGTAACGCTGTTTGGTGCAAAATCAATACTAATATCAGTAGGAGCTTCTGTCAGCCATTTGGTGGACAGGGTGTATGTTTCTCCATTCCCTTTAAAGTCCTCTACATAGACAGCTTTCGTTACAGTAACACCCTTTGGCTGTAAGCCGAAGGATAAGGAACCTGTGTAATAAGGAATTTCAACAGTACCCGGAAGACCGCTGTTAAGGATCTCACCGACTTTAGCAATGGATTTAGCGTTTATCGACTTCTCCAGATTAATTAAACCTGCACCTTGTTGGTACAAGGAGTAAGAATTCCCATCACGGTTAAAAATAGGATCAGCATTGTTCATCAGCAGAGCTTTAATTTCATTTGGCTTCAGATCAGAGTTTTTACTCAGTAACAAAGCCACAGCTCCTACAACATGTGGGGTTGCCATGCTAGTGCCATTTTTTAAGCCGAAAGCATGGTCATAGTTCCCATCCCAGCTAGGGATCGTCGAGTTGATATTGACTCCGGGCGCTACAACATCAGGTTTTATTAGATAATCGGGCATCCCTGGACCCATAGAACTGAAGTTTGCTAACTGATTTACTTCAAGCGCTATATAGTAACTGATTATATCTTTAGCCGCAGCCATCTGAGTTTTTATTTTTTTGCCATCGGCTTGACTGATTCCGTAGGTAGGAATGTAATCCCCAGGCGCACCAAGGGTGGGGCTGATTTCACCAGGCTCATTATTGGCAATCAGCAGAAGCTTCGCACCAGCAGCTTTGGCATTAAGAGATTTGTCTGAGAAGCTCAGCGAGCCCCGATCAACAAGCACTACCTTATCTTTGACATCCAGATTTTTGTAATCGGAAGGACTCCCAAGACCAGCGAAAACGATCTTACTGCCAGCAATATTATCGATTAAATCTGGGGAGTAACTGGCTAATGTTCCGGGAATCTTTTTAACATCGCCAATATCAAAGAAAGGGGTATTTATCGGAGTAGTAGAAGCTCCAACACTAAGCGCGAGTTGGGCACCAGCGGGTTCGCCCAGTGTTCCTGCATCAGGACCAGCGTTACCGGCGGCAACAATAACGTTCACGCCCGATTTTACGGTATTGTCTATCGCGATTGAACTCGCGGAATAGCTTTGGTTGACACTAGAGCCTAGAGAAAGGTTAATAACATCTGCTCCGTCATCGACTGCTTTCTCAATACCCGCAATTACATCCGCTGTGGAACCAGATCCATAGGGACCAAGTACGCGATACGCATACAATTCTACCTCAGGTGCCACATCTAAAATTGTCCCGGCAACGTGTGTACCATGCGAGGTTTCGTAAGGAGTACCTGCTCTTGGAGGGAAGTTAGCATCAGGGGCTGTTTCAGCCGGATCATCATCCTGATCATATACATCATAGCCACCCTTATAATTATCTTTTAACAAAGGGTGATTCTTATCAATACCAGTATCGACAACAGCTACCTGTATATCTTTGCCTGTGTACCCTAAATCATGTAGTTTGTCCGCGCCTATTAGCTTGCCGCTGTCTGAATAGGAACGTGTAACAGGTAATGTCGCTACTTCAACACTGTCTGCTAGTGCATGTACTTCTTCATTTGGATAGATAGCCGCAACGCCTGGAAGCTCTAACAGCTTGTTTACTTGATTGGCTGGCAGCGTAATGGAATACCCGTTAAAAATCTCACTGTATTCAAAACCGATATCGGCATCGATTTTCTGTGTTGAGGAAATAAAGCTTTTATGCTCTGAGATAATTTTACTGCGTTGTGAGGAGACTGAGGATCGTAAAGAATAAGTTTTTGCCTCATTTACATACACACTGACTGGTTTATTAGTCAATTCCACAATTACTGAAACTGGTGCTGAACCTTTGAGTATTCCAGCATAGTTATGAGGGGTTACACTTTGAGACTGTACATCCGTAACCAGGGTTGAAGATTCAAGGGATGAGTTCGCAAATGCAGCTGATGGAAAAAGAACAGACACAGCCAGTCCGAAGCTTGCCGCTCCAATACCAAATCTTTGAATAGAGTGTTTAAAGGTACGTTTCAAATAAGTTCATCCTCCCAAATGAATTTTTTGTATTGCAATGTGTCTGTGGTTCTCCTCCTCAATTTAAAATGTAAAAAATTATGAAAATTAAATTTATTCTACAGCTATAACTTCAAATCGAATATACAACTTTAGTACCATATTGCAGCGAAGCGTTGAAGAAAATGTCGAATTCCTAGTAGATAAGTGGAATATAAGAAAATCAGAGCATAAAACAAGTGAAATTAAGACAATATAAATGAATGCAACAGATATCTGAATTTCAAGCGAGAGCGGGGATAAGATGTCGGAAAGATATATTTTGGCGTATTTTAAAAGTCCAGAGGAAGCCGAAGGCGTCGCGCGCAAGCTTCGTGCACTTCGGGCCATTGAAGTTTCCATTGATCGCTTCAGTAGATATGGAGGTACCAGCTTTAGCTCAGGGGTAAATCCGGTGACAGGCAATGTGGCCAGAATGGACTCCATGACTGCTGAGCATGCACACACAGGCATACTTGCAGCTGCGGACACCAGCTCTAGCGGGATGAGTCATGGTGGTAACGGTGGTCCAACGGGGAGAGATATTTTGCTTACAGTTATTGTGCATACGGAGTCCTACGATCAGGCTCTGCGCTTAATTGAAGAAGCAGGCGGGATGGTCTGATCAGGCACTTCATTGAGTAAGAAGAAAGGAGACGAACAATGGATAGAGAGAACTCACAAATCTTCTCCAAGACGGAGAAATTGAAAATGTTATACGAAGCTAAAGCAGAGGATGTAGAATTCTCGGCGGCGGAAGCCGATCTTGATGATATTGAAGCTCAGGATCGCGCACAAGAAGCGGACAAACGTCAGCTGAATGAGATTATGAAGAAAGAATAGCAGCTAAAAAAGCTAAGGCGGATACCTCACTTTGTGGGGTATTTTTGCGTTTGGGCATGTATAATTAGGGCGAAGAGCTTAAGTGTGGGGGGAGAAGATGGATAACGTTATTTTGTGGACTGGGTTAGCCTTATTGATCGCATTATTAACCTATTTGAACCAGAAGCAGTTGTACTCTCCAAAAGTAAAACGCGCCTATCTTGAGTTGCGGGAGCTGACAGAGAAGGTTCGTATGGAGCGCTCTGAGGCGAGCGATTTGTATCGATGGGAAGCAGAATTAACCGAACTAGAGAATCATCCGAATGAACTGAATAAATTGGATGCCGAAATTAGGTTTCATCACGCATTTTTGTTATATCTTGAACGTCACTACCCTTCAGACCCAAGGATTATTGGTTTGAAGCAAGCTGCCGCATATCAGAAGGATATGGTTTTGGGGATTAAAATAAAAGATTATAAATCCAATTGAATCGGAGGAACTTCCATACTTTGCTACATGGGATTGAGAATGATAGGAATTTGAAAATGAAATTGAGAGTTTGAACCCTAGCTGATATTGCAGCTGGGGTTTTTGTTATTAGATCAGTAAAAATGAACTGAGTTAGGCAATTTTTTAGCTTATAAGTAAGGTTACCGCTAAGAAGAATTTGGGGGTCTCATAGTCGACGTAGCTGTAGCTATTTTTCTGTTGGAATCGGGTAACATTTTCGGCATGTTTGAGGTTGGAAAATGATTAATTAGGGAAAACATCCCTAAAAAACGCTCGAAAAGATAGAAAAAGGCCTGATTTCATGAGTTTTTGGGGAGTATTTCCCTAAATGATAGATCAACCTTCGAATCTTGCACATCATTAGGGATGTTTTCCCTAATTATCATCATTTCGAGTATATTAACGTCTGCAGATGTTATAAATATTTTAAGTAAAATAGCTAATATCACACTACAGATTAAGGATGTATAATTGTTCGAATATACTAACTACGACCAATCAACTATTGAATTTTTTCAGGGGGAATTAGAATGGGGCTGGTACACTCTCAAGGAGTTACTGATGAGCTTGTTGTTAGATCTTTAGAAAGAAATTTAGCTATTATCCGGTTTGACCTTGATCGCCGGGTAGCTTATGTGAATGAAGTTTTTGCAAATTCCATGGGATATAAAAAAGATGAAATGTACGGAATGCATCATAAAGAGTTCTGTTTTCCACATTTCGCAGATAGCCCAGGTTACGAACGGTTTTGGCAGGATCTTTTTACAGGGAAGAGTTTTCAGGATAAGATCGAACGAATGGATTCGAAAGGAAATGCGGTTTGGCTTGAAGCTACCTACATGCCAGTATTTGATGAAAGCAATGAACAAGTCATCGGAGTATCTAAAATAGCAACTAATATTACCCAAAGACAAAGTAACATGAGTAATGTTGTGCAACGGATGCAAGAGATGGCAGACAGCTTGAATCAAAGAGCAGATTTAGGTATTGAACGCAGTCAAGAATTATTACGAAGCATCAACAAAATCGCCGAAGTATCGATAGAAAATACACATACTCTAGCTAATCTTGAAAAGCAAGCTGTATCGATTCATAGCATCGTGCAAACGATTCGCGATATTGCATCGCAAACGCAATTATTAGCCCTAAATGCAGCTATTGAAGCAGCGCATGCCGGGGAGTATGGGCGAGGTTTTGACGTAGTGGCAAAAGAAGTAAGGAAATTATCTTCCATGGTACAAGATTCGATCATAAAGGTACGGGATAGTGTGAATGCGATCACGCTGGAAATTGGAAAGATCTCTATAGGTACAAATCAAGTACAAGAAAGTATAGAAGATAGTCAGCAGCAGGTTCTGGTGGCGTTGGAGGATTTTTCGAAGATTGCTTCTTCTGCACAAAATCTCGACACACAAGCGCGCGAGGTTATGGATATTCTCTAGTTGCAGTATGTATGTTGATAGATTGAATATCGGCAAAAAAGGGTCGGTCTCCTACTTGAAAGAGATGGACCCTTTTATTGTTGGTATTATCCGATTTTGTTAACAATCAAGGTAGGAATCATATATCTATGATTTGTGATGACTCCGTCTACAGTAACACTAACCTTAGTAACTCCGGTGTCCCCAATCGCCCCATCAGAGCCAGTCCCACCTTTAGCCCCCCGTCACCCCAGTCGCTCCAGTTGCCCCAGTTGCCCCAGTTGCCCCATCATATCCAAGTAATTCTGCTGTAGCTAATCGATGCTGGGCTACTAATTTCTCTGCACTGTCTTTACCCCAAAATGAGATTTGGATTGGATGGTCTGGCAAACTAGCAGTTGTGAAAAAAAAATTCGAAGGTATCAAAATCCGCAAAATAATTTTTAGTTATTACCTGATTTGGCATCACATCTAGCAGATCGCCTACATATTGAATTCTTTCTTCATTCATGTAGTAGCCTTCGATCAGAACTGTGGAAGCAATCTGACCGCTACCATTAGCAATTTTGACCGTGACCTGTTGTGTAAGTCTTGTGTTGTTTTCTGAGTTAACATTGTTTTCTATCGGACCAGTAGTTAAAAGAGTCATTGTCCTTCCTCCATTTGCTTCATTCAGATTATTAAGCCTGTTTGATTTTCTCTATGTCTTTAAGAGTAGCGATAGTTTATGCTCAGAAAAACGAACCTTTTCCAAGGATTGGTTGTCATATAGATATCTCAGTCAAGAAAGGAGGGCGTAAAATTTGGAGAGTAACCGGGAGTTATTTGAAACCTACAATAAAGATGTATACCGGACTTGCTACTATATGGTGCATGACGCGGCGGATGCAGAGGATTTGACTCAGGATGTCTTTATTACCGTATTTCGCAGTAATCGTGAGCACGTGGAGCATATCAAGGCTTGGATTATGAAAATAACGGTCAACCATTGCCTCAATCATTTGAAACGAAAACGGACTTTACAACAGAAGATTACGGACAACCTTCATTTCTTTAATAAAACGGCAGAAACAGCTGTGGAGCAGCAGATTGAGCAGCGTGAGACGGAGGTCGAGTGGGCGCAATATATGAGCCAGGTCCCTATCAAACTTAGGATGGTGCTCACACTTAGGTATATGCATGATTTCAGTCTGGCTGAAATTTCGGATCTGCTGTCCATTCCACTTGGAACGACCAAATCTAGGCTGCATAAAGGGCTAACGGTAATGAGGAGAATCCTGCAGGAGGCTGGGGTTCAACTTGAACTAAAGGAGGGCGAAGCTTTTGAAAAAGTTAGAAAATATGCTGGAGCATCGTTTAAATGAAGATAAAGGCGTGCCTTATCCAGATTTTGAGCGCATGTGGGGACGTTTAGAGCAAGAAAACAGTACAATGACTCCCCTACAACTTCGTATGGCGAATGGTAGCGGGAACAGAGGGAGAAACTGGAGTAAAATAGCTGTGGTGGCTTCATTTTCAGTGCTTATTGCAGCGGCACCCGTATATGCAGCAGTGCATTATGATTGGGATAATTTGCTCCATGGGAGAGGAGGCGTTCAAGCAGCGCTGGCCCAAAATCTCGGACAACAACTGAACCAGTCAGTGACGCAGGATGGAGTAACTCTGAAGCTACATACAGCGATTGTGGATGAGAATCGGACGGTTATCTTATTCACTTTGGATGTAGGAAAACGCTTGGAAAATGAAAATTGGAATGTTAATGGAATGACTTTGAAGGGCGCAGATGGGGCGAATGGTCCTAGTGAGTTCAGTTATGTGTTATGGGATGAGAAAAATCAACATTACAACGGATATTTCGAGAGTGATTGGACACCGAAAAAGGATACTGTGAATGTGCAACTAGTTGCAGATAATCTGCAAGCCTTTAGCACACAGGAGTTAGATTTACCGCTGGATATCCAATCGCAGGAGACACAAAATTTTCCTATTGGACAGGAAGGAATGCGCAGCATAGAGGTGAAACCTTTTACCCAAGGACAAGAAAAAATATTATTCTCTTCAGCGATCATTTTTGATCAGCCAGAAACAAAAGAATGGGTCTTTCCAAATATAGTCGCTTACAAAAACGGAACGCTCATAAATTCGCTGGCTGGAGGTGCTTTCGGTACACCGGGAGAAAACGGGGAATATACGTCCCAGCAATATTTTAAGGCGGCTGATATTTCCAGCGGAGAAGTGAATTACAAGCTGCAGTACATGAAACAAGAGAAAAAGGTTGAGGGGCCCCTAGCTTTTGATCTTCAATTAAGCAAAAAGCAGATGGAGAGCGGAACCATAAATACTTCATTGAATCTGCCGCTAGAAGAGGGCGAACCTAATTACACGCTGGAGAAAATGGTAGTGACGCCTACTCAAATTCGAATCGCTATTAGAAGTAAAGAGAAAGGCAACAATTTCCCGTATCAAAAGTCTACTCTTGAAGTAGCAGGCAAGACGCTGGAGGGCAATTTCTGGAGATCTCCAGAAGGTGAGCCGGAATTAACAGTGCTTCGTTTTGAGCGGCCAGTTGACCTTGAAATCACAGAAGAGACGCCAATTACCTTTGTTGCTAAATACAAGGTGACTCAGCACGGCAGCTATAAAATTAACAAGGACGAAAAAACACCACTTCTGTTGACGAATATATCTGATAAGAAACAGACGCTTATCCAGCAGCTTAGCGGATATCCGGTAAAATGGACGTACTATATGCAGGGTGCCGATCTTTATGTAGAGACTGAAAGTGAAGATGCTCGCTTCGGTGGAATTAACCAGACCCATATCGGACTGGGGAAAGAGCGTATTTTAGGTAAACCTCTGACCGTTAATTTCACTGGGGATGGAAACAATAAGGCCATTGATGTTTACAAGGGTTTCAAAGGTACAGAAGCTTCTATTTATATATTCTTCTATACGACTGACGATCCGGATAAAGAAACAAGAGTGCAGCTGCGGCCATAGAAAATTTTTTTAGGGAGGAACCTTGTGTTCTTCCCTTTTTTTCGTTTACAGTGAGTAGATGCTGAGTGGACTCAGCAAGGATTAGCGTAAAGGAGAGAAAAGGATGGAAATCACTCGTTGTGCTTGGGTTAATGAGGATCCTTTATATATCGCATACCATGATGAAGAGTGGGGCAAACCTCTGTATGATGACCGGAAGCTGTTTGAATTACTTATGCTTGAAGGCATGCAGGCAGGGTTAAGCTGGTACACCGTCTTAAAAAAGCGGGCACATTACAGAGAGGTATTTGATGGATTTGATCCGGAAAAAATTGTGCATTATGATGAGCCGAAAATTGCTGAGCTGATGAACGATCCCGGGATTATTAGAAATCGCTTAAAGATTGATTCTATCATTCGTAATGCAAAAGTATATTTGCAAATTAGTGCGGAAACAGGCAGCTTTTCAGATTATCTCTGGAGTTTTGTGGGGGGCGCGCCTACGCTTAACCATTGGAAGACACGTGCGGATGTTCCTGCTTCGACGGCTCAGTCTGACGCAATGAGTAAAGCATTAAAAAAGCGAGGCATGAAGTTTGTCGGCTCTACCATATGTTATGCTTTTATGCAGGCATCGGGGATGGTAGATGATCATTCGCTCGATTGCTTTTGCAGGAGCAGCCCGGGCATGGCAGAGCGTTGATCTGTAGTTTGGCGTTACCCCAAGAAGAAATGTTATACTATGAAGCGAATGCTCACAAAACTAAGCCTATGCTTTCGAAGTAAGTTTTGCACGAAGTCAATCAATGAAGCTAACGCTCACAAAACTAAGTCTATGCTTACGAAGCCAGTTTTGCACGAAGTCAATCAATGAAGCTAACGCTCACAAAACTTTAGGAGGATCACATAAAGATGTTATGGCATGAAGTGACGATACATACAACAGAAGATGCACAAGAAATGATTTCGAATTTTTTATATGAAGCAGGAGCGGGTGGGGTTTCTATTGAAGAATCCGGAACACTCAGTAAAGAGCGGAATACGCGTTACGGTGAATTATACGACCAACCTTTGAATGATATCCCAGAAGGGGAAGCGGTAATCAAAGGTTATTATGCCGATTCCACGGATATGGATGCTGTTATAGAAGAGCTGACTCCACGGGTAGCAGAATTGCGTGAGTACGGCATTGATCCGGGCAAATCGCTGATTTCTTGGAAAACCGTAGATGAAGACGAATGGGCGCATGCTTGGAAGCAATATTTTAAACCGCTCAGGGTATCGGAGCGTCTCACGATTAAACCAACTTGGGAGGAATATACGCCTGAGAGCCCCGATGAAGCAATCATTGAGTTGGACCCTGGTATGGCATTTGGTACAGGGACTCACCCTACAACAGCTTTGTGCCTGCGTGCGCTCGAGAAGAATATTAGCGGCGGCGAAGAAGTAATCGATGTTGGTACGGGTTCAGGAATATTGGCTGTAGGTGCAATGCTGCTCGGTGCGAAATCCGTGCTGGCGTTAGATTTGGACCCTGTAGCTGTTGAAAGTGCGCGGGAGAATGTAGCACTGAATAAACTTGAAAAGTTCATTACGGTAAAAGAAAGCGACCTGCTCTCCTTGCTAGGCGGTGAAGGTGTAGCTGACACGGCTGCTGGAGAAATGTGGCCATCCGCTAGACCGGGTCACACTCTTGAGGGAACACCTGCGGAGCAAGTAACAGAGGATAGCCTCGGTGTTACACTCCCGGTGAAGATTGTAGTTGCGAATATTTTGGCAGAAATCATCGTATTGTTTACGGATGATGTGTATCGTGCACTTCAGCCAGGAGGCTTTTATATTACCTCTGGTATTTATAAGGATAAAGAAGGACTTGTGGCTAACGCACTACAAGAGTCCGGCTTTGAGATTATGGAAGTATCCCGTGAAGAAGATTGGGTGGCATTTACAGCCGGAAAGAGGTAAAAATGGATATATTGCAAAGTATAATACGTGTAGATCTGGATCAGCTTCCTTTTCTGCTCATTACGATTTTAATTGCTTTTACAGTACATGAATTCAGTCATGCTTATTTCGCAAATAAGTTCGGTGACCCTACCGCTAGATTATTAGGACGCATGACTCTTAACCCTGCTGTACACTTCGATTTTTTTGGTATTTTACTGCTGCTGGTTGCTGGTTTCGGGTGGGCACGTCCAGTTCCTGTAAACCGTGATAACTTTAGCCGCCCCCGTCTGATGGGAGTCATTGTGTCTGCTGCGGGCCCAATCAGTAACCTGTTACTAGGGATTATTGGTGCTTTAATATATGGGGTGCTTGCGGCAACCGGTGTATTAGAGTCGATCTCCAATGATCGCGTTTTAGAGGCAGTGTATCTGTTCTTTGGCACCTTTATTCAATGGAACTTCTTTTTATTCTTGTTCAATCTGATTCCATTGCCTCCGCTGGATGGCTACCGGATTGTGGAGGATATTGCTCCTCGCTCCATTCGGGGCAGATTACAGCAATTTGAGCAATGGGCTGTATTTATCTTTTTATTAATTCTGTTTATTCCAGGGTTACGAACCTATACCATCGATCCTCTTGGCCACTGGGCTAGTGAAATGTCGAGAACATTTGTGCAGCTATTCCTAAGAATGTTTGGCAGCTAAGGTAGGGACTGAAGTCTGGTCAACCCTGCTTAAACATTGTATTATGTAATTTGTTGAAAAATAGGATAGTTAAATTTCGCCTGATCCATAGTTATATTTCTCTAAGAAACGGGTGACGTCTTTATTAAGGCGTCTTTACCGTTTCTTCTTACTGAATTCATGAACAGGATGATGAAGAGATGCAGCGATATTTTGTTACACCAGAGCAGTTTGGTGCAGATAACGTTAGAATTGACGGGGAAGATGCAAGGCATATTGCCAAAGTCATGCGCGGTAAGGTTGGGGACAAGCTTATTGTCAGCGATGGCGTCTCCCGTGAAGCGTTAGTGGAGATTGCTCAGATCGAAATAGGGGAAGTGACAGTGAACATCCTGGAAACCCTGGAGATGACGCATGAACCGCGGATAAAAATCACAGTGGCTCAGAGCTTACCCAAGGCCGATAAGATGGAAACTGTCATTCAAAAGTGTACAGAAATTGGAGCCGTTGGTTTTATTCCTTTTCTGTCGGAGCGCACGATTGTACAATACGATGAACGCAAGGAAAGTAAGCGGCTGGACCGCTGGCGTAAAATTTGTAAAGAAGCTGCCGAGCAGGCACACCGGAACATCGTTCCGGCTGTAGGCTCACCGTTATCCTGGAAGCAGCTGCTACAGACTTTTAGTGAATATGATGCTGTTTATTTCTGTTATGAAAAAGAAGAAGGCTTGCAGCTTCGCAGCAGTGTTGCCCCTTGGTTATCCTCGCTTTCACCGCAGGCTGGTGGGAAGGTACTGATTGTGGTAGGTCCTGAAGGGGGCTTTACACCAGAGGAATGCCAAAAGGCAGAAGAAGCTGGTGCGGTTTCCGTAGGACTAGGACGGCGTATTCTGCGCTGTGAGACAGCGGGCATGGTTGCCGCTGCTTGTATTTTATATGAATCGGGAGAAATGGGAGGAGCTTAAGAGATGCCATCCGTAGCATTTTATACTTTAGGTTGTAAAGTGAATTTTTATGACACCGAAGCCATCTGGCAGCTATTCAAAAATGAAGGTTACGAGCAGGTCGATTTCGAGGGACCCGCCGATGTATATCTGATTAATACTTGTACTGTAACTAATACAGGTGACAAAAAAAGCCGTCAAATGATTCGTCGTGCCGTTCGCCGCAATCCGGAAGCTATCGTGGCGGTTACTGGCTGCTATGCGCAGACCTCTCCTGGTGAGATTCTTGATATTCCTGGTGTCGATCTTGTTATTGGTAACCAGGACCGCGATCAGATCATGACGCATGTAAAGAACATTGAAGCCTCACGTCAGCCGGTCAACGCTGTTCGTAATATTATGAAGACACGTGAATTCGAAGAGATGGATGTACCTGGCTTTGCGGATCGGACGCGTGCTTTTATGAAGATTCAGGATGGCTGCAACAACTTCTGCACATTCTGCATCATTCCATGGTCGCGTGGACTTTCCCGCAGCCGTGATCCCAAAAGTATCGTAACCCAGGCACATCAATTAGTAGAAGCAGGGTATAAGGAATTTGTGCTCACGGGTATTCATACCGGTGGTTACGGTGACGATCTTGATAATTACCGTCTAGCCGATTTGCTGTGGGATCTAGATAAGGTGGATGGACTGGAGCGGGTACGTATCAGTTCTATCGAAGCTAGCCAGATCGATGAGAAGCTGCTGGAGGTGCTGAACCGTTCCTCTAAAATGTGCCGTCATCTGCATATCCCGCTGCAAGCCGGACATAATGATGTGCTGAAAGTGATGCGCCGTAAATATACGACAGAAGAATATTACGCCAAAATGCAGCTGATCCGTCAGGCGATGCCAGATGTCGGGATTACTACGGATGTTATCGTTGGGTTCCCGGGGGAGACCGATGAAATGTTCCGTGCCGGCTACGACTTCATGAAGGCTATTAATTACTCCGAGATGCACGTATTCCCTTACTCCAAGCGGACGGGCACTCCGGCAGCGCGGATGGAGAATCAGATCGACGAAGAAATCAAAAATGTACGCGTGCAGGAACTGATTGATCTTTCGGAAGAAATGCAAATAGCTTATGCTCGCAAATTTGTAGGCCAGACATTAAGTGTTATTCCGGAAAGAGCTGCTAAAGGGGCGCCGGGGCGCAATATCCAGCATGGATTTAGCGACAACTATTTGCAGGTGTTCTTCGATGGTGAAGATTCACTCCAAGGAGAACTTTGTCAGGTGAAGATAACGGAAGCTGGCGTGAACGAATGCCGCGGTGAGTTGGTCGGGGTTAGTCAGACTGGGCTTCAGCAGGCTGTCCGTTAAGCAATTGATATCCGTTAAGCAATAGATAGTAGTAAAAAGACAACAGAGCAACCATTTTCCCGTTAGCGGGGAAGGGCTGCTCTGTTTTTAAGTTGTTGCTGTCTACACCACCAATTCATAACAATCTCATGATGCTTTCGGACCCAGCTGGCGTTATTTGCATTTTTTTTGCCTTTTATGCTTAGTTTCGGACTCCAGTGCAGCTATTCCTCAGAAAGTAGTTCATGATAGGTGTTTTTCATGACTATAGCGACTATGGTGTCCATTAGTGTTCCAAAAGTGGGATAATGCTGCGAATAAGGTCAACTGTGTCCGATAGTGACTTCATACGCGTAGAAGTGGATCAAAAAAACATCCGTAGAATCATGATTGAAACAATCCCCGCCAGTACAGTGCCAAGCAAGCTCCGGGTTTTTATCGCAACCAAAAAAGTAGGCAATGCCGCAAAAAGCTCAATGTTATTAGCTAAAGACGAAAATTTCCCATCATTCAAAAATATCTCCTGACCTATTAATGCTGCCATAACAGAGATAGGAACATAGTTTAACCAGCGCATTCCCCATTCTGGCAATTCAAACCGGCTAAGGATCATGAGCGGAACCACCCTGGGAATAAAGGTCACAAAAGCTGCTCCTAGAATGATCAGAAATACATCCCATCTCACTTCCATTTTTCAAACACCATCCCTATCGTTGACGCAATGACTGTTGCGATAATCACTCCAACACTGCTGGAGAATAGGAAGGAGCTTCCTACTGCTATGATCACGGCAAGGATTGCGACAACCAAATCTAGTTTGATTTTATTACGGTCAATCATGGAAATTACAAGAATGCCAATAAACATCGCAGGTAAGGCAAACTGTAAACCGAATTGATCAGGGTCTGAGATCCACTGGGCTAAAAAAGCTCCCGCTACATTCGCAAGAAACCAATTTAAATAAGCGGTGAGATTTAGACCGTGCATCCATTTTTCACTGATTTGCTGCTTATTCAAAGCTTGATTGATGGCAACTCCAAAGGTCTCATCAGTCAATAAAGAACCTACCAGCATATTTCTCAGTGGGGAAAGATGGCGGAAATAAGGTGAAAGAGCTGCACTAAGCAAAATATGGCGAAGATTCACGATAAATATCGTAATAATAATGGCCGCAGGCGAGCTGCTGACAGCTATCATTCCAGCAGCTATAAACTGAGCTGAGCCCGCGTAAAGAATCAAGCTGATTAAGGCAATCTCAGCAATGCTGAGCCCGGCTGTCTTTTGAACAACACCTGCTGCGAGTCCGATGCTTAAGTAGCCTAGTAGTGTGGGAATACAATCTTTTACCCCTTTAAGGAAGCTATCTTCCTGTTTAGGAGACGGGATTGCTTCTAGTTGGACGTTCTCTGCACTCATCGTAGCCCCCTTGTTTCAAGAAAGAATTTAGTAGTTAGCATATTACTTCCTAATATTTTGATCAACCTTTACCGTATTATCTAGTCTGAAAGTCCCGAATTTCGCTTTATAGAGCCAGGGGGTAAACACTTAGGGTACAATTGTCGATATAAGTAAAAGAGTGTGGGGATAAACCACCGAACGACATTATAGCCTAAGGGAGAGAACAAATGACTGTGTACAGGAAAATGACGAAAATGCTCCTCATCATGATATTGTTAGCTACTGCGGTTTTTCCGGTAAGTGTCTTTGCAGCGACCGGCGATATCAACTCGATTGAATTCGAAAGCTCCGCTAAAGTAGAGCTTACGGTTGGACAAACGCCAAAGCAACTTAAGGTATATGCGAATGTGGAAGGGTCCTCATCTAAAAGAGATGTGACAGGTGCAGTTGTATGGAATTCTTCTAACACAAACGCTGTAAAGGTAGTAAATGGCCTATTGACTCCGATTGACAGTGGAAAAGCTATTATTACAGCGACTTATAATCATGCACTTGCTACCATTGAAGTTGAGGTAGCCCATCCAGTTAAAGAACTGAAGCTCGAATATAGTTCTGAAGGGAACTACAAATTGGGTGATGATGAGGATAAACTGCTGGTCAAAGCCAATGCGATTGGTGGAGAAACAGCGACTTCTGCTAAGGATGTAACGGCTGATACTACTTGGAGCAGCTCCAACACAAGCGTGTTGACCATTGCAGAAGGTAAGATCACTTTGGCTGGTGAAGGTACAGCAACGATCACTGCCAAATACAAGACCTTAACAGCAACCTTTAAGGCTGTAGTGAAATTGCCTTATTCTGAAATTGAGCTTAAACATGACGACAAAATCGTTAAAGAACTAGAGATGCTAGTCGGAGATGCACCTTTGAAGTTGGTTGCAGAGACTAAAGAAACTACAAAATCCAGCGCAAATGATATTTCAGAGAAAGCGGAATGGTCCTCTTCTAGTGCTAGTGTAGCTACAGTAGACAAAGGCGAGATCAAAGTGTTGTCTGCTGGTAAAGCTGTAATTACAGTATCCTATCTGGGGATTACACAAACAGTAGACGTATATGTACGTGCTCCTTATGAAGCGCTACTACTTACTCCTACAGGAGATCAATTCCTGTTTATGGGCGAAACCCTGAACGTTAAAGCTGAGGTTCGCGATGCTGCGAATTCTACTCCGAACATTTCAGGCAGCGCAGTATGGACTTCGGATAACCAATTGGCGGCAACCGTTACGCCTGGTAGCGATACTGCGGCAGTGACTGCTAAAGCAGTGGGAACTTCGGTTATTAAAGCAGAGTACAGAGGAATTAATAAAAGCTTTAAGCTGACAGTGTATCCTACGATCACAGAACTGACAGCCGACAAGACGGAATTGGAGCTTTACACAGATGACACCGTAAGCCTTCCAAAAGTAAATGGTACAAAGCTTGACGGAACAAAGCTAGATCTTAGCAGTGATATTGAGTGGACCTCTGCGGATGATGAGATTGCCACCATTAAAGACGGCAAGATTGTTGCTGAATCGGCAGGTATTGTGAAGGTTATCGGTAAAATAAAATCAGAAAACCCAACGACTTCAAAAACTGCTGTAAGAGAAAAAAGTGTTGAAGTAAAGGTTACAGTGAAAGATAAAGTCCTTGTCCTGCTTGGACCAGAAGAAAACCTGGTGATTGTTACTGGTGAAGAGAAGGCTGTTCCTGAAGTAAAAGCTGTGATGGAAAACGGCAGTGAACTTGATGCTACTGCAACTATGGAATGGGAGCTTACCGGTACGAATGCGATTATCAAGACAACAACTTCCGGTAAGGTAATCAAAGGACTGGTGAAGGGTTCTGCTACTTTAAAGGGAACTTACGCTAATAAAACCATCAGTATCCCAGTTACCATTGAACAAAAGGTTACTAAGCTAGTTGTAGAACCTACTGCTATCGAAATGAACATTAAAGGCTCTAAAGCGATAAAGGTAACGGCTTATTATTCTAATGGTAAGACAGGGAATGTCTCCAGCAGTATGAATTGGGAGTCCTCGAACGAAGCGGTTGCTACGGTTAAAGCTACAACCGTTAAAGCAGTAACAGAAGGTACTGCTACGTTGACAGGATCTTACCAAGGGATTGCTGCTAGTGTCAAAATTACTGTAGTTCCTAAATTAACAAAGCTGACCGTTAATGAGAGCAGACTGAAAATGGCTCCGGGAGCCGTTCAGAATGTAGTCGTGACTGCACAGTATGATACTGGTAAGACTGCTGTTGTTACTGGAAGTGCGGTATGGACCAGCTCCAAGCCTTCTGTAGCGAGAGTATCTGCAAGTGGTCAGATTGTAGCTGTGAGTAAAGGAACGACATCCATTAAAGGAAAGCTAGGCGGCAAAACAGTTACAGTATCAGTGACAGTGAAGTAATAGAGAATACGATCTGAATTATCAACTATGAATCTGCAAAGCCAACATTATGTTGCTTTGCAGATTTTTTTATTTGGATTCTATAGTAATTCCGACTATTCCGATGTATAATCACATAAAACATAATAGATACGGTGGGGGAGATGAAAACATGGCAAAACAAAAGGTGTTGTCGATCAAGACGATAGTAGCGATTGGTATTGGTTCTGCTTTATTCGTTATATTGGGGAGATTCGGCTCGATTCCTTCGGGTATTCCAAACACTAACATCGAGACTACATACGCATTACTGGCATTGTTCTCTCTATTGTACGGCCCGTTTGCCGGATTATTTATAGGCCTGATCGGGCATACCCTGAAGGATACGATATCTTATGGATCGCCATGGTTCAGTTGGGTCATATCATCAGGAATTGTAGGGCTGGTTATTGGCTTGTTAGTAGCTAGAATCGCTATTCATGACGGGGAATTCGGACGGAAGGAAATAATACGCTTTAATCTGGCTCAGATTGCAGCGAATGCTGTAGCTTGGTTCCTTGTAGCCCCAGTGTTGGATATTCTGATCTATGCAGAACCCGCTAATAAAGTATTTACGCAAGGACTGACCGCAGGTGCATTAAATATAGCTTCGGTGGCAGTGATCGGATCTTTACTAGCCATTGCGTATGCTAAGACAAGAACGAAACAGGGCAGCTTGACTAGAGAAGCTTGAGTGGAATACATATCCAAGCTAAAAAGCCGGTGGAAATCACCGGCTTTTTTCTCTTCACATTAACCCAGAGGAAGGTCTCAGATGAAAAAAGTAATGATTGAATTTAAGGATTTCAGCTTTCAATATCGGGCGCAGCAGGAACCCACACTACAGGGGATTAACTTAACGATTGTTGAAGGGGAGAAGGTGCTTATCGTGGGACCCTCAGGTTCTGGGAAAAGTACACTGGCTCATTGCATTAATGGTCTCATCCCTTTTGCTTACAGAGGGGAAATATCAGGTTCATTACGGGTTATAGGCCAGGAGCAGAAGGATCTGAGTATCGCAGAGCTGTCCAATCAGGTAGGTACCGTATTGCAGGACCCGGATGGACAATTTGTAGGATTAACGGTTGGTGAGGATATCGCCTTCAGTTTAGAGAACCATGTGGTTCAACAGACAGAAATGAAGAGCAAAGTGGCGGCTGCCGCAAGAGCGGTGGATATCCACGAATTTCTGGCCTCTTCTCCTCAGGAGTTATCGGGTGGACAAAAGCAAAAAACGTCCTTGGCAGGTGTTCTGGTAGGTGATGTGGACATCCTGCTCTTTGATGAACCGCTGGCAAGCTTAGATCCTTATACAGGTACAAAAGCGATTGAGCTTATTGATCGAGTGCATAAAGAGACAGGTAAAACCGTTATTATGATCGAGCATCGTCTTGAAGAGGTGCTGCATCGGGCGGTGGATCGTATTATTGTGATCCATGAAGGACGTATTGCGGCGGATATGCCGGCTGCAGAACTGTTGAGCACAACGTTGCTTTCAGAAGTTGGCATTCGGGAACCTCTCTATTTAACGGCTTTGAAGTATGCCGGATGTTCGATTACAGCAAATATGAATCCGCAGCATGTGAACGATATAGAGTTGGAGGCGTGTTCTAATAAACTTAAGATCTGGTATGAGTGCAATCAGTCACGCCAGGATAAGCTGGAGAACCCACCCATCCTTGAGCTAAGAGATATTTCTTTTGGATACGAAAAAAATCAGCAGGTGCTGGATAAGCTCAATCTCTGTATTCATAAAGGAGAGATGGTCTGTATAGCGGGGCGAAATGGGGCTGGGAAATCTACAGTTTCTAAGCTTATTTGTGGCTTCTATAAGCCTTCTTCCGGATCGATACGGATGCATGGGCGTGATATTGCTCAGGACACGATTAAGGAGCGGGCAGAGCGGATTGGTTTTGTTATGCAAAATCCCAATCATATGATTTCTAAGACACTTTTATATGATGAGGTTGCTCTAGGACTAAGACTCCGAGGTTGCCCTGAGGAGCTCGTTCGTGAACGCGTCCATCAAGTCTTGAAGGTGTGCGGACTTTATGTTTTTCGCAGCTGGCCGATCTCGGCGCTCAGTTACGGCCAGAAGAAACGGGTCACGATTGCCGCCATTCTGGTACTGGAGCCGGAAGTGATCATTTTGGATGAACCGACTGCTGCTCAGGATTACAGGCATTATAACGAAATGATGGAGTTTCTCTTGACGCTGCGGGGGCAGGGGATGACGGTCATTATGATTACGCATGATATGCACTTGATGCTGGAATATGCCGATAGAGCTATAGTGTTAGCTGATGGCGTGAAGCTTGCGGATGATAGCCCTGAGCGAATATTAACGAATACTGATGTGGTGAAAAAAGCGAACTTGAAAGAAACCTCGCTTTTTGCCCTAGCTATAAAAGCTGGATTGAAACAACCGGAGGAGTTCGTTAGAAGGTTTATTGCGTATGATAGGAGGAGCCGAGGCGGATGAAGGCCAAAATGTTAACTTTTACGAAGCAGGATTCACCTATTCACCGTCTTACCGGCGCTACGAAGTTGATTTTATTTGTAGTGTGGTCTGTGACGGGGATGATTACATATGATACAAGATGTCTAATTGTGATGCTGTTATTTAGTTTGCTTGCCTTTAGAATTTCCAAAGTTCAATTTCAGGATTATGCTTTCGTATTATATTTTATCTTGATTTTCTTTTTGCTTAATCATATAGCTATCTTTATCTTTTCTCCTTTGGAGGGCGTACGTGTTTACGGGACACGTCATGATATTATGCATATTGCAGGCCGGTATACGGTAACTTGGGAGCAGCTATTTTATCAATTCAATATTGCCCTGAAATATGCGGTGGTCATTCCTATGGCATTATTATTTCTTCTAACGACCAATCCCAGTGAATTTGCAGCATCCTTAAATAGAGTTGGAGTGAACTATAAAATTGCATATTCTGTATCGCTGGCACTGCGGTACATTCCGGATATTCAACGAGATTATGAGAATATATCGTTTTCTGCTCAAGCAAGGGGAATAGATATTTCTAGAAAAGAAAAGCTGCCTAAGCGGCTAAAAAATATCATTTCGATTCTGATGCCCCTAATTCTGACTAGTATCGAGCGGATTGAAAATATCAGTACCGCTATGGAGCTGCGCGGCTTTGGCACTGAGACCAAACGAACTTGGTATAGCCGTCGCCCGTTCACGAGAGACGATTATTTTGCATTGGCTTTGTTTGCGCTGATTGGAATTTTCTCGACGGTGATCACTTTTTACGACGGTTCGCGGTTTTATAATATTTTCGATTGAAGTATAATAGTACAGTTGTGGAAAGCTGGGATTATAATAAACGGCACCTTTTTGTTAAGACTGAAGACGTTTCTCCAGTTTTGACCATATAGGCAGGTAGCATAATGGCAGTGCTAGAAGTGAGCAGACTACGTTGAAAATGGTCTGGGCGTGGGCGATTTGTGAAGCAGGGCCTCCACCAATCCATGCAGCACTTGCTTGTAGCAGCCCGATCATGGGCAAGAATAGTAGTGCACCACCTACATTAAGCGCAACATGGGACCAAGCGACGAAGACGCCGGATGGCGTGCCGCCGATGGAAGCGATGACTGCTGTAACACAGGTGCCCACGTTGGCGCCCAGCACTATGGCTATACCTAGCTCAGGCGGCATGGCACCCGAGGCGGCAATGCTCATAGCCATAGCTATGACAGCAGCGCTGCTATGGAGCATGGCTGTTAGGCACGCTCCAGCGGCGAGCCCCCATAAGGCACTAGTAGCGGCATGGTTTAGGAACCAGAGGAATAAGCCACTTTCCTGAAGTATTCCGCCGATAGACTGCATGACAGCGATGCCCCATAGGACGAGGGCGAAGCCTGATACAGCCAGACTGATAAATTGCAGCGGCGGGGATATTTTGTGGCAGAGCTCTGCCACTCGCGATGTAGGCGGCAGTTCGCCTGCAATAACTGCCGCTGCCCACAGACTGAGCGAGGCTGCCAGCAAGGGCGTGGCCATGGTATTGATCTGAAGTCCGATCAATTCTGTAGTTAATGTGGTGCCGATGTTGCTGCCCAAGATAATGCCAAGTGTGCGGGCATAGGTAAGCAGGCCGGCATTGACCATGCCGATAGTCAACACCGTTACAGCAGTACTGCTCTGGAGTAAGGCGGACAACAGGCTGCTGGCAATCATTCCTTTAATAGGGGTTGAGGTAGCTCTATTTAGGCTTGTAGTTAATAGAGGGCCTGCTAGCTTGGACAACGCCGTTTCCATCAGCTTCATGCCGGCTAGAAAGATAACAAGACCATATATGATAGGGAACAGCAAATCACTGAACATAGGGCATACTCCTTTGGACGAGGGTTGTACACCAATATATGAATGTATTGCATGGGACATGTATAAAAACATTTTTAGAAAAACAGGGAGTTGAAGTCATTGCCATCGGTTATTTTAGAACGCAATCGCAAAAAAAGACTGGAACAGGGCCATCCGTGGGTCTATGCAGGTGAAGTCGCATCGGTAGAAGGAAATCCGGAAGCGGGGGGATTAGTAGATGTCCTTAATCATCAGGGCCGATTTTTGGCCGTGGGATATTACAATCCAGCGTCACAGATTCGGGTAAGAATTGTATCGCAGGGACCCCTTGCGATCATGGATACAGCCTTTTTTGCAGAACGGTTTGCGAATTGTCTGCAACACAGAAACCGGTTCCTTCCGGGTGCGGATGCTTATCGCTTGGTTTATGGTGAAGCGGACTTTTTGCCGGGGCTTATTGTAGATCGATTCGGAGATATTTTGGTTGTGCAGCTGCTTACCCTCGGAATGGACAAGCGGCGTGCAGAAATCGTCGAAGCATTGGTGCAGGTTATGGCACCGCGCGGAATCTATGAGCGCAGTGATGTTAGTGTGCGCGAGCTTGAAGGTATGGAGCAGACAACGGGTGTGCTGTACGGGGAATGTCCAAGGCATGTAACCGTGAGCGAGAATGGCCTGAAGCTGGTCGTTGATATTGAAGAGGGCCAGAAGACAGGTTACTTCTTTGACCAACGTGAGAATAGAGCTTCCATTGCTCCGCTCATGAAAGGCTGGGGAGGACGAAGCGGCATTACGCTTCAGGAAATTGAAACTGAGGATGGTTCACTACAGACCTTACCAGTTAATAAGAGCGGCAAACATGTAACGTTCCCTTATTGGGACGGTGCGACAGTGCTGGAATGCTTCTCGCATACGGGCAGCTTCACGCTGCATGCCTGCAAGTATGGCGCGAAAAAAGTAACCTGCCTTGACGTTTCAGCACACGCCATTGAGAGTGCCAAAGTGAATGTGGAGCTGAACGGCTTTAGCGATCGTGTTGAATTCGTAGTGGATGATGCTTTTGCATATCTACGGAATCAGGTTAAAGGACTAGAGGAACGTTCTGAACGGGCGACAGTTGCCAGTGGAACAGAGACGGCAGCAGCTGCTACAAATCCTAAATCCGGAGGCAAAACAGCCAAAACCGACACATCCAAGCCGATGACGGCAGGTGGAGGAAGAACTTGGGATGTAGTCATCCTAGACCCTCCGGCGTTTGCCAAAACCAAAAGTGCAGTAGCTGGCGCTTGCCGTGGTTACAAGGATATCAATCTGCACGGGATGAAGCTGGTGAACGAAGGCGGCTATTTGGTTACCGCAAGCTGTTCTTACCATATGCAGCCAGATCTGTTCCTCGAAACGATTGCCGATGCTGCTAAAGATGCTGGCAAGGTGTTGAGACTTGTAGAATGGCGGGCCGCAGGCAAAGACCACCCACAAATACTTGGCGTTAACGAAGGACACTATCTGAAGTTTGCGATTTTTGAAGTGCGGAGTAAAAAATAAGCCTGAAGATCAAAAGGTCTACAGTGCCAAGTAACAAATAAGATAAAAGGGCTGGTCGTAGGGTGGCCGTGAGTCGGCTGTAAGGCAAGTAGTGGCCAACGGACTCAGATGACTCTATTTAGCGTAAACAGCCCATTAATGAATTCTTACGGACCCTAAAGGCGCTATTGCCCCAATAACACCCGTAATGCAGCACATTTTCGAAGAATAGCGTCAGTGGGGTCCGAAAAGTTGCCATAACAGCACTGAATCCACGAATAACGGCTCCTGGGTCCCTAAGTAATTAATGAAACAAGCCTAGCCGAAATGTTGAGTGTTAAATTCGGAATACTAAATAGTAAACAACGAATGATGCTTATTGAATTATGATATGCGGAATGCGGATTACAAAACGATCGGCGTAGAGTGCTAATGTTGAGTGCGGGGTGTTGAGTATTGAACGCTGGATGCTGAACGCCGAACGCTGAACAGTCTAACATTGACCCTATGCTCCGACATTGGCAGCTCCTATCTAACGTTGCACAACTGGCATTAAAAACAAACTAAACACTCTAAAAAGCAAGCCGCCAAAATCCGGAGGTTTGCTTTTTTTATTTGTACTCATAGCTGTTTATCCTTTGTAAAACATTAGAAAATACTAGCAAACACATGTTCCGATTAGTGTGGTTATGATATACTGAGGGGACGAGGAATCACTGAAATTTTTTAAATGGAGTGTAATCAATGGGTGGATATTTCACCCTGTATTCTATATATTTTCTCCGCTACGGAAGGAGTCTATCATTTATGCCGGTAACCTTTTTACTAGGCCGCTCGGGCAGTGGCAAGACAACAAAAATATGGGAATCTATCTCTTCTTCCTTAGAAAAGGAACCGCTTGGTGCGCCGATTATTATTCTTGTGCCAGAGCAAGGTTCTTTTGGAGCAGAACGGGGGCTTCTGACCGTAGGGAATGTGAAGGGAAGCCTTCGGGCGCAGACACTGAGTTTTTCGCGGCTTGCCTATCGTGTGAAGCAGGAAACTGGTGGCAGTGCAAGTCTGCCAATCAGTGAAGAAGGTAAGAAAATGTTAATTTACAAAATCATCAGTCGCCGCAAAGAGGAACTGAAATTATTCGGTGCCTCAGCAGACAGACCGGGTTTTGTGGAACGTCTGAACCAACTGCACACGGAGATGAAACGTTGCTGTTTGGGTTCCACTGATTTAGAGGAACAGCTGTCCGCTATGCGAGGAGCTATTGCAAGAAGTCCTATTCTTGAGGGTAAGCTGGATGATTTGCAGCTGGTTTTTAGCGATTTAGAGAATGAAATGTCCCGTCTTTATATCGATGAAGAGGATCGTTTAGCAGAACTGGCTGAGCATATTCCAGATTCCTCTTACATTCGCGGGGCAGAGATTTGGGTAGATGGGTTCCATGGATTTACTCCGCAGGAATTCGTAGTGCTTCGAGAATTGATGCAGCAAGCTTCGAGGCTGACGGTTTCGCTTACAATTGATCGTCCTTACCCCTATGGAGATCAGTTGAATGAGCTTGAATTGTTTCACCCAACTGCGGTTACTTACATTAAACTGCGTGGAATTGCTGAAGAGCTGGGCATTGATGTATGGGACGAGCTGCTGGAGCCAACGGTTCTTCCGCGTTTTGAAGAAAGTCCAGTACTTGCTCACCTTGAACGGGGATATGATCGCCGGAAGGCTTGGATAGATGCGGATGAACTGGCAAGAGAGGCTATATCCATAGGCGCCGCAGTTTCGCACAGAGCAGAGGTTGAGGGAGCCCTGCGCGAAATGACTAGACTGGCGCGGGATGAAGGTGCAAAATATGGCGAAATGGCCGTATTGATGCGCAATATTGGCGATTACGAGCAGCTGGTTCAGCCGTTGTTCCAAGATTATGGAGTGCCATTTTTTCTGGACCAGAAGGTGAATGAGCTGCATCATCCGCTAGTGGAGTTTATACGTTCCGCATTGGATGTAGTGCGTCGTCGCTGGCGTTATGAGGATGTATTCCGTTGCGTAAAGACGGAGCTTCTGCTTCCGCTAGACGGTAGTATTACGCGTGAAGATATGGATGCTTTAGAAAACTATGTGCTGGCTTGTGGGATTCAGGGGTACCGCTGGACAGATGGCCGCTCCTGGAAAGGTATTCCTAGCTTGTCGCTGGAAGGCGGCAGACAGATGGATGATGAACTGCTTGCTACTATGGAACGATGCCGTGCTAGTATAACAGGTCCATTATTTGCTTTTGAGAAAAGAATCCAGAAAAGTCGTAGCGGTCTTGAACTTTGTACGGCATTGTACAAGCTGCTTGAAGAGACGGATGTTGCGCGAAAGCTGGAGAAACTCAGTGTTAAGTCTATGGAGAAGGGCCAACCCGAGAAGGCTAGGGAACATAGCCAGTTGTGGGGTGCGGTACTTGATCTGTTAGATCAGATAGTAGAAATGATGGGCAATGAAAGACTTGAGTTTGAAGTGTTCACTGGAGTTCTAGAGACAGGTCTTGCTGAACTTAAAATGGGACTAGTTCCGCCCGCACTGGATCAAGTATTGGTCGGCAATATGGATCGGACTCGCCCAACGGGGGTTAAATACGCTTTTTTGCTTGGATTTAATGAAGGTGTTGTGCCTGCGCAGTTTAAGGAAGATGGAATTCTCTCGGAAGGTGAACGCTCCGTACTAGAGAATGCTGGAATGGAGCTTGCTCCCGGCGCTTCTCGTAAACTGCTGGACGAGCGGTTTCTGATCTATAATGCACTAACGACAGGAAGCCGAAAGCTCTGGATTAGCTACGCTACAGCGGATGATGAGGGCAAAGCTCTCCTTCCCTCTGAGGTTATCCGGCATTTGCATAGAATGTTCCCAAGGGTTCAAGAGCACAGCTTGTCAGCACTTCCCCCTTCGGGACTACCTATAGAAGTCGAAAATCCTATCCATCTCGGTTTCATTGGTCAACCAGAACAGAGTCTTCGCGCATTGATTATGCAGCTGCGGCAGTGGCGCCAAGGAACAGAAATTCCGGAGCTATGGTGGGATGTGTATAACTGGTTTACTAAGAACGAAGATCGTAAATTTCAACTGGAACGTTTGCTAAGTTCACTGTTCTATCGTAATGAGGGAACGAAGCTAAAGCGTGGCACAAGCCTCAGATTGTATGGTGGCTCAACACTGCGGGGCAGTGTGTCCCGGATGGAGAAATTTGTTGCGTGCTCATTTTCCCATTTTGCGTCCTACGGACTAAGACTGAAAGAGCGCCAGTTATATAAGCTGCAAGCACCTGATATTGGACAGCTGTTCCATGCTGCGTTAAGTGATATGGCGATAAGACTGAAACAAGAGGGACGGGGCTGGGGCAGCTTATCTCCGGATGAATGTCGGCGTGAGGCCAGTGAGACAGTAGAACGGCTATCTCCGATGTTGCAGGGTGAAATTCTAATGAGCTCCAAACGTTACGGGTACATCTCCCGTAAGCTTAAGAATATTGTTGGACGTGCTTCTGTGATTCTGGGCGAGCACGCCCGCCGGGGCAGCTTTGAGCCAGTAGGGCTGGAGCTGGATTTTGGACCGGATAAGGAGTTGCCGCCTTTAAGAATTACGCTGCCGAATGGCTGTGTGATGGAGGTCGTTGGCCGGATTGACCGTGTAGACATGGCTCGTGGAGAGAACGGTATTCTTCTGCGGGTAATTGATTATAAATCGAGCCAAAAGGATCTCAAGCTGCATGAGGTGTATTATGGATTGTCGCTGCAAATGCTGACTTATTTGGATGTGCTGCTGACATATTCGGAGCAATGGCTGGGGCAGCCGGCACTTCCAGCAGGCACGCTTTATTTCCATGTGCATGATCCGTTGTTAACTTCATCCAACGGGATGAACAAGGAACAGGCTGAGCAAGAGCTGTTGAAACGCTTCAAGATGAAAGGACTGCTTACAGCTGATCGTGAGGTTGTCTCCCTGATGGATACCACTTTAGACAAAGGGTATTCTTCTATCGTGCCTGTAGCAGTAAAAGCTGACGGCAGCTTTTATAGCAGTGCCTCAGTAGCTACACCAGAGCAGTGGAGCCATCTATTATCCTCCGTTAGAGGGACGATCTCGGATATCGGGACACGGATTACAGAGGGTGATGTGGCGATTGAGCCGTACCGAATTGGGCAGGAGACCGCCTGCACATTCTGTTCCTTTAGACCTGTCTGCCAGTTCGATGAAGCTGTGGAAGGCAACAGCTATAACAATCTGGGTAAGCCAGGGAAGGATGTTATATGGGATCTGCTGTCCCGCAAAGGAGGAACTACACCTTGAGTATGAAGGCTGAAATAGAAGCGAAACCGGAAGGAAGTATATGGAGTGATGACCAGTGGCGCGCCATTGCGGAGAGCGGTGATGACATCCTCGTTGCTGCGGCAGCAGGTTCCGGCAAGACGGCGGTGCTGGTAGAACGGATTATTCGAAAGATCAGTAAGGAAGAGAACGGCTTCAGTGTAGACAGGCTACTAGTAGCCACGTTTACCAAAGCTGCGGCTGCCGAAATGCGGCAGCGGATCAGGGAAGCCCTTGATCGGGAGCTGGAGGAGAACGGGGAGAACGACCATTTGCGCCGTCAGCTATCCCTGCTGGGCAAAGCTTCGATTACAACGTTGCACTCCTTCTGTCTGGAAGTGATCCGGCGTTATTATCAAATGATTCCGATTGATCCGGGTTTCCGCATATTAAATGAGCATGAAGCGGAGATGATGCGGCAGGAGCTGCTTGAAGAGTTGCTGGAGGAAAAGTACGGTGAGGTAGGTGCGGATGGCGAGGATAGCATATTTGTGCAGCTCGCTGATTGGTTCAGTGGTGAACGCAGTGATGATGCAGTGCATGCGCTCATACAGCGATTGCATGATTACGCCCGCAGCCATCCTTGGCCAGCGCAATGGCTCCGTGATACTGCAGCTGATTTCTCATTGCCAGACACCGAAAGTCTGGGTGGAACGCCATGGGTGCTGAGCATTCTTGAAGAAGCGAAGCTGACACTTGCGGGTGCAGCCAGTCAGCTGATGCAAGGCCGGGAGATTGCACTACAACCGGGTGGTCCGGCACCCTATGCTGAGAATTTAACCACTGATCTTGAGATGGTAAATGCACTGCAGGATGCCGTTAACGAACGACCTTGGGCAGAATTATATGATATTTTTATGGAAGTATATTTTGGAAAATTAAAGGCTTGTAAGAAGGATTCGACAGATCCTGGACTGCAGGAGATGGTGAAGGAACTGCGCGACAGTGTGAAGAAGAGTATTTTAGATCTTCAGAAAGCATTGTTTGGCCGTCCGCCTGAGGTTTTTTTGAAAGAGCTGAACGAAGCGGCTCCACTGATGGCAGAGCTTGCAGAGACAGTGATAGCATTCGGTGAACGTTATAGAATTGAAAAAGCAGGAAGAGGTCTAGTCGACTTCAGTGATTTGGAGCATTATTGTCTGCAAATTCTACGCCATCCGGACTCTACGCCCGGTCATTCCCTGCCTTCTGATGCAGCTATGGAATACCGTGCTCAATTCGATGAGGTTCTGCTGGATGAGTATCAGGATACGAATAGTGTGCAAGAGGAGATTGTGCGGCTAATATCCCGTGAAACACCCGGTAACCGGTTTATGGTCGGAGATATGAAGCAAAGTATCTATCGATTCCGTCTGGCGGAGCCGGGGCTATTCCTGGATAAATACCGCAGCTTTGGCTCACACCCAATCGATGATCCATCTGAAATTACTAATGAATCGTCTAGCGGTTCGGTTATCGATCTGGCCCGTAATTTTCGCAGTCGCATGGAGGTTGTGAATGCCGTTAATATGATCTTCCGGCAGATTATGAATGAGACGGTAGCGGAGATTAATTATGACGAACGCGCTGAGCTTGTTTACGGAGCGAATTTCCCAGGTGCAGCAGAGAAGGGTCCTGATACCTTTTTTGCACCGGAGTTATTATTGATAGATCGTGGTTCAACAGCAGGGAAGTCAGAAGAGACTTCTGAAGACGGTGAGGCGCCACTTCAGGAGAGTGAAGCCATTGAGAGCGAGACGGCGCAGCTGGAAGCACGGGCAATTGCCCGGCGTATTTCACAAATGACGGGGATGACCGGTGGATCGCCGCTGCTTATCTACGATAAAGGACTCAAGATTATGCGCCCGGTTATTTACGGTGATATCGTAATCCTGCTTCGCTCGGCAAGAATCTGGACCCCTCTAATCATCGAAGAGCTTCGGATGGAAGGAATCCCTGCTTATGGTGATCTGAATAAAGGTTATTTTGAAGCTACAGAAGTGGAAATTGCACTCTCCCTCTTAAAAATAGTTGATAATCCTCAGCAGGACATTCCGCTGGCTGGCGTACTTCGTTCACCTGTGGTCGGATTAACGGAAGAAGAATTGGCTACGGTGCGTATGTGTAGTCAGGGTCCTTATTTTCAAGCAGTACAGATGGCGGTGGATATGCAAGATGCAAAAGAGGCTGAAGAAGAGTATGACCTCTTCTCGGCTCATGTGATTGAATCCGCAAGCACCGTCGAGAATAATGTTTTACCTGATAAAGATCTGCCGCAGATCAGTCCAGAACTGAAGCGCAAGCTTAGACATTTCCTAGAACAGCTGGAAAGCTGGAGAAATGCGGCTAGACAAGGTAGTCTCAGTGAGCTGATCTGGCGTATCTATGGGGAGAGCGGCTATCTGGAATGGGTTGGAGGACTGCCTGGAGGCTCGCAGCGCCAGAACAATCTTAAAGCTTTGTATGATCGGGCTGTGCAATTTGAGAATGACACCGCAGCGCGTGGATTGTTCCGTTTTCTGGTGTTCATTTCACGGCTTCGTGAGAACGGCGGAGATCTGGGTGTAGCTGGCGGTGGCGGTGAAGAAGGCAATGGCGTCAGAATCATGACCATCCATAAATCCAAAGGGCTGGAGTTCCCTGTTGTTTTTGTAGCCGGGATGGCAAAACAGTTCAATCGACAAGATTTGCATTCGCCATTTCTTATGCACAAAGAGCTTGGCTTTGGGCCGCGTTTTGTGGAACGGGAAACGCGAGTTAGCTACCCAACACTTCCTTATCTGGCTATTAACCGGCGTACACGGCTTGAATTATTAGCGGAGGAGATGCGTGTATTATATGTAGCGTTAACTCGTCCGAGAGATAAAATGATTCTAGTAGGCACTGTAAGAGATTTGCCGCGCAAAATCGCTAGCTGGAGCAGCGTACAGAACCGGGATGAGCTGCTGCTTGCAGATCATCTGCTGGCCCGAGGGCGCAGCTATTTGGACTGGGTTGGACCGGCATTGATCCGGCACCCTGCGGCGGCGATTCTTCGTAAGCTGGGCGGTTCAGAAGGTACCGTCTCCACGGTGCTGCACAACGATGTCTCCAACTGGAGCATCAGTGTGCAAAATGCTTCCGAACTTAATTCTGGGGCGTTCCTGCCAACGGATCAGACTGAAGAGAAGGTAGAGGAACGGCAAGCTGTACTCGAAGCACTGCATAAGGGTGAAGCTGTAAATATATATGAAACAGAGACTAGCGATGAAATTGCTAGAAGACTGGAATGGAATTATCCGTATGCGGCAGCCTCAGGTATTCCGGCTAAAACTTCTGTTACGGAGTTAAAAGCGTTGTTGTCGTTGCAGGAGCAGCCCTCTTTTGATCTGCTGGAAGAAGGCAATTCTACAACCTCAATAGAAACCGATAAACGTCCAAGTGTTGCAGGTGCGGACAGTCTTCATTTGCGGCGTCCAAAATTTATGGAAAAACGCAGTCTAACCCCAGCGGAACGCGGGACAGCATACCATACAGTCATGCAGCATATTCCGCTGGAGGGTTCAGTTGATCCTAGGGTTGTGGAAGAAACCTTAGCCCGACTTCAGAGAGTGGCTATTCTAACTGCTGAGCAGGTGGAGGCTGTAGCTCCCGATCAGATAGAAGCTTTTTATACTAATGAACTGGGACGTAGATTAATAGCTTCTTCTTGGAAGCTTAGAGAAATGCCGTTCAGTTATATGGTTCCCGCAGGTGAGGCTTATCGAGGGCTCGATTATATGAATGAAGCCGTCTCGGAGCTTTCCCCTGAGAACAATAAGGAAGGCTTTAGTGAGGCTGTACTGATTCAAGGGGTCATTGACTGCCTGTTCCGTGAAGAGGACCGGATTATTCTGCTAGACTATAAGACGGACTCTGTATTAGAACATCAGGGCGGCTTAGAGGCACTTAAGGAAAAATATCGTTTTCAGCTAGAGTTATACAGCAAGGCATTACATGATATTTTGGGAGAACCGATCAGCGAGATTTGGCTGTACTTTTTTGACGGCGATCATGCTGTGAAATTATAAATTATTCATTGCCGCATAGGAGCGGGGAAAGAGGACGAAGATGCGGATATTGCATACGGGGGATTGGCACTTGGGCCGTACGCTGGAGGGAAGAAGCCGCCAGAAGGAGCAAGAGCAGTTCATAGATGAATTGGTGGAGATCGCCGATTTTCATAAGGCGGATTTGATTATGATGGCGGGAGATGTGTACGATTCCGTTAATCCGCCAGCGGCTTCGGAGCAATTATTCTATGAGGCTGCTGCCAGGCTGACTTCAGGGGGCAGGCCCCTTGTGGTGATTGCCGGCAATCATGACCAACCGGAGCGCGTATCTTCAGTCTCCCCGCTTGTATTAAGGCAGGGGATTACCTTGGTAGGACTTCCAACCTCAGAGCCAGTGACAGTTCATGCTGCGCGGACAGGTGAGATTGCCAAAATCGCAGCCCTTCCCTATCCCTCTGAGGCACGTCTCGGTGAGTTGCTTGCTGGGGACAGCGGGGAAGAGGAGCTTCGACTAGCTTACAGCGCACGGGTAGGCAAACTTATGCAACTGTTGGGACGGGAATTTACGCCACAAACCGTGAATTTGGCGATGAGCCATATTTATGTGCTTGGAGGTGTAGAGAGTGATTCGGAACGCCCAATTCAGGTGGGCGGGGCTTACACTGTAGACCCTTCTGCTTTATCCTGTGGAGCGCAATATACTGCACTAGGCCATCTTCATCGCGCTCAGCGTGTAAAAGGGGAAGGGATGATCCGTTATAGCGGATCCCCGCTGGCATATAGCTTTTCGGAAGCAGGACAAGCCAAGTCGGTGACGCTGATTGATGTTGCGCCGGGCGGTGAGCCGACCTTCGAAGAAATCTATCTTCGCTGTGGGCGTCCACTTGTAAGATGGAGCTCTACGGGGGGATTGCAAGAGGTATATAACTGGTTGGATGAAGGTAGAGATGCTTCCGCTTTTATAGATTTGGAGATTCGGCTCAGTGAAGCTATGTCGATGAATGATATTCAGCGCCTGCGTAAATCACGTGAGGGGATCATTCATATTCGTCCGATTTATCCGCAAATGGAGCTGGAGCTCGAACAAATTTCCCGTTCACGTATGCCTGTACAAGAATTGTTCCGTAAATTCTATCAGCGCCAGACGGGCGGGGCGGAGCCGGAGGATCGTTTGATTGAGCTGTTCTTACAGCTAACCGAAGAAGAACGGCAGCAGCCGGAGGAAGGAGAGGAGAACTAAGGTGAAGCCTATTTTATTAAAAGTGGCAGGATTGCAGAGTTATAGAGAAATGCAGGAAATAGATTTTGAAAGTCTGTGTGAGACCGGGCTGTTTGGGATTTTTGGACCTACGGGCAGCGGCAAGTCCAGTTTGCTGGATGCTATTACTTTGGCGATGTATGGCAAAGTGGAGCGCGCCGTTAATGGAACACAGGGGATTATGAATCACTCTGAGGATTCACTCAGCGTGGCGTTTACCTTTGAGCTCACTTCTTCCGCTGGGGCACATCGTTATCGCGTTGAACGTAAGTTCAAGCGGACAGGTGAGCAAACAGTCAGTAACACCATTAGCCGTTTCATTGAAGTTACACCTGACGGGGATAACGTTATGGCGGATAAACTCGCAGATGTTACACGTTGTGTGGAAGAGCATATTGGGCTCAAAATGGATGACTTCACGCGAGCAGTTGTATTGCCGCAGGGGAAATTCGCCGAATTCTTATCGCTTCGGGGCGTAGACCGCCGACAAATGCTGCAGCGCCTGTTCCATTTGGAACAGTATGGCGATCAGCTTGCGTTGAAGCTTAGCCGACGGGTGAAGGAGAATGAGGCTGCGCTCCGCGCACTCGAAGCGGAGCAGCAGGGGCTTGGCAGCGCAGGCAAAGAGGATGTAAAGGCAGCGGCGGAGCGCCTCGAACAAGCAGCCCAGCATGCTGCGGAATGCCGCCGCAAGCTGGAGGCGGCGCTGCAGGTCGCGGAGCGTTTCACGCGCATTCGCGAGCTGCAAGAGGAACGTACCCGCCGCGAATTGCAGCGGCAGGGACTGCTCTCCAAGGAGGAGGAGGTTCTCCTCCTTGAACGGAAGCTCGGCCAAGCTGACGAGGCCGAGGCTAGGCTTCCCGCGCTGAAAGCATGGCGAAGCGCGGAAGACGCCTTCAAGAGCCGATTGACCCGCGCGGAGGGCCAAGAGGTGCTTGCCGCCGCTGCCGAGCAGGAGGCGGCGCATGCCGCTGCGGCCGCAGCTGCCGCGCAGGCCGCGCTTGCGGCGGAAGAGCCGGCCCTCCGGCAGGGGGCCGACACCTACCGCCGCGCGCTCGAGCTCGAGTCCGAGCTCGGCGCCCTGCGGCGCGAACTCGCGGCTCTGCACGAGCGCCGCGAAGAGGCCTCCCGCAAGCTGACGCAGCTGCGGGAGGGCATGGCCCGGGAGCGTGAGCTTTTGGCCAAGGGCCAAAAGCGCCAGCAAGAGCTGCAGCAGAGCTTGCAGCCGCTCGGTGTCCGCTCCCAGGAGCGGCAGTCTCTGCAAGAAGCGATGCAGAGACTGCAAGGGCTGCACTCCGCCGAATCCCAGTGGGATTCGGCGGAGAAGGAGCGCCGCGAGCGTGCCACTACACTCGCGGCTGCGCAGGCGCGCCTCGCGGAGGCCGAGGGCCGTCGCGAGCAGCAGGAAGCTTCTCGCGGGCAGCTGATCCGCGAGGCGGCGCTGCATCAAGAGAAGCTGCTGGCGACAGAAGAAGCTGCGTGCACCGCAGCAGAAAGTCTGGAGCAACATATCAGTTCTTTGGAAGCAGCCCTCAAGGGGCATGAGTTGCACAGACTCTCGCTTGGATTGGCTAAAGAATTGGAAGCAGGACAACCTTGCCCTGTATGTGGCAGCGAAAACCACCCGGCCCCTGCTGTATTGCAGGATAACGTAGAGCAACAGGAACTGGAGTTAAAACTTCAACAGGCGCGTGTGTTGTCCAGACGTGCTTTGGAAGCACGCCATATGTTCCGGGGTCTGCGGGAGCAGGACCTGGTTTGGCTGGAGCAGGTGTTTGGTGATGGAGCTTTTGATACGGTAAATCATCCTGCAGCGGCAGGCTCAGAAGTCAGCACTACTGAGGTTTCCTCTACCGATATGTCCATTCCAGATGAAAAGGCTTTGGCAGAACTTGATGCTGCATTTTTAGCATTAAAAAGCCAGTCTGGAGAACTGCGCCGTTCAGCGATACAGTGGCAGCAATCGATGCAGGAAGTTCAGCAGCTATGCCTCAAAGAAGCAGCGGGTGCCGAAGGTGAGCGAAGCTGGGTAGAAGGCCTAACCGCCAAAGCCGAGGAACTGAGTGGCCAACTAACCGCTTTGCGGCAGAACTGGGTACAGCAGTTCCCTGATTTGGCACCGGAAGAGGTAGAAAAAGCTTATCGTGAGCTGTTAGCCAAGGATGCTCAAGCTGAGGAAATTAGATCCCGACTGGAAATCAGTGTCAAGTTTCTGGATGAGAAAAGCGCTTCGGTGCAGAATCTTCAGGAGACCATCACCGGACTCGATAAAGAGCTTACTCAGTGGAATACACAGATGGAAGGCAAAGAAGAATTGCAGCGTGAAAAAGAACGGCGTCTTTTAGAGTGGACTAATGGCCGCGCTGCTGCCCCTCTTCTAGCAGAGTGTGAGCGTCGTCTGCAGGAATTGTTAGCAGCTGTGGAGACCAGCCAACGATTACATCTCACGGCAGCGGAAAAAGCGCAGCATGAGATCAAGGAGGCAGCGATTACCCGCCAGGCTGCAGAATCTGCTCGAGAGCATTATGTGACTTCAAGCCATCTGTGGGAGCAAAGCTTAACCTCTTCACCTTTTAGTTCCGCCGCTGAGGTTGAAGGAGCAGCTCTCGCACCTGAAGAGCGGGAAATTTCTTCTTCTCGGGTACATGCCCATCGTGCGGAAGAAGCTGAAGTCTCATTGCAGCTGCGCAATATTGAAGAGAAGCTTGACGGAGCCAGCTTAAGTGATGAGGAGTGGCAAGTTAGCCAGGAGAGCTTAAGCGTGTGTAAGTCAGAGGATGAAATGTCGCTGCAAGCAAGAGCGCGCGCAGAGCGAGATCTGGAGGATCTGCGGCATCGGCATATTCGCTGGATGGAGCTCGAAGCCCAGCGGCTAGAACATGCTTCTCTACAGGATCATTTGTCCAAATTGCAGACGGTTTTACGTGGAAATGCTTTTGTTGAGTATATTGCGGAGGAACAATTGATGCAGGTATGCCAGTCTGCTTCCCAGCGGCTTCGTTTCCTGAGCAAACAGCGTTATGCGCTGGAGGTTGATTCGGGTGGTGGCTTTGTAATCCGTGATGATGGAAACGGTGGTGTAAGAAGACCGGTCTCCACGCTTTCCGGCGGAGAGACGTTCTTAACTTCCTTGTCACTTGCACTTGCACTTTCGGCACAGATTCAGCTGCGGGGACAGTATCCATTGCAATTTTTCTTTTTGGACGAAGGCTTTGGTACGCTGGATCCGGAATTGCTCGATACGGTAATTACCTCACTGGAAAGACTGCATAACGACCAACTGTCTGTCGGCATTATCAGCCATGTTCCAGAGCTTCGGGCACGACTGCCACGCAAGCTGGTAGTAGTACCTGCTGAACAGGGTGGAGGGGGATCTCGGATCCTTTTGGAAAAAATGTGAAGATCTATAATGTGTGTGATTCTTATCACAGATACAGTATCAACGCGCTGTTATAATACAGCTAAGCCGACATTACTTTAGAAACACCTCGGCGGACGTATGGCAGGGAATGAACTCCTTTTCATACGTCCGCCGCCGAATCAGCTTTATAAGCTGTGAAGGGTGTTTCTCTTTTTTTTGTCTTTTTTAGGCCTAACGGTGTTGATATATTTATTTAATGGTTCATTCTGTAACAGATACAGTTTAGGGCAGATTATGCTGAGTTTGCTTGCTGCTTTCGTATTTGATGATTATCCTGTATGATTATCTTATGATGAAGTGGAATTTCACCAATTTTTAGGAGGCAAGCACTCTATGGAGACCGTGTTTAGCAAAATTATTGAGGGTACTATTCCTTCCAAAAAAGTATTTGAGAATGAACGTATTCTTGCATTTTACGACATCGAGCCGGCTGCACCGGTACATGTGTTGATCATTCCCAAGAAGTTCATTGCTTCAATGAATGATGTTACACCTGAGGATCTTCCGCTAATTGCTGAAATCCACAGTGTAGCCCAACAGATCGCCAAAGACCTTGAAATTGCTGAGTCTGGTTATCGTTTAATCAATAATTGCGGACCTGATAGTGGACAAGCTGTGCCTCATCTTCATTATCACCTGCTGGGTGGAGCCAAGCTGGGTGCGCTCACTGGAAACTCAGCTTCGCACGCATAGCATAATCATTTAATGTTGAAGAACTTGCCAGAAAAAAGAATAGCACGAAGGTTGACACGTTATTTCCGTTTGACCTATAATGGAGTTTGATAAACCGTGTTATGCTCTTGGACGGTATGGTCGGAGGGAGGGGAAACCTGTGTCTGAAACGAAAGTTCGCAAAAACGAGACAATTGATGCTGCACTTCGTCGCTTTAAACGTTCCATCGCAAAAGATGGTGTCTTGGCTGAGGTGAAGAAACGCAAACATTACGAAAAGCCGAGCGTTAAGAAAAAGCTGAAGTCTGAGGCTGCTCGTAAGAGAAAGTTTTAGGAGGATTACCCACGCATGAATCTTAGCGAGAGATTGAACGAAGATATGAAGCAAGCGATGAAGAGTAAGGACAAGTTCACGCTCTCCACGATTCGAATGGTTCGTTCTACAATAAAGTATCTTGAAATAGATCTGAAGAGAACATTGGACGACAACGAAGTGCTTGATATCCTTAGTCGTGAAATCAAACAGCGCAAAGATGCCCTCCAAGAATTTGAATCAGCGGGTCGCGACGAGCTTGCCGCGAGTACAAAAGCAGAAATCGAGATTATTATTAAATATCTTCCCGAGCAACTTTCCGAAGAAGAAATTAAAGTAATTGTACAGCAGACCATCCAGGAAACCGGTGCTTCTTCGAAGAGCGAAATGGGGAAGGTCATGAGCGCACTGATGCCTAAGGTCAAAGGTCGCGCTGATGGTAAACTCGTGAACCAGGCGGTTCTGCAATTTCTGCAATAATATAGCACTAGCACCCCTTGCAAAAGGGGTGCTTTTCTATGTTATGAAACGTAAATCCAATTTCAGCGTATTAAGGGTTATGAGTTCTGGGTCAAGCTAAAGAAGGGAGGTAAAATCATTGAGAAGATTACGGAAAATACTGTTAGCTAGCATTCCTGTGGTCCTGCTGTTACTCCTCCTGACACCCTTTGCAACGAATGTAAGCGCTGACGGGGCAGCCCCGAAAACACCGGGGGTTACGAACAGTGAGCTGAAAAAAGGTCCCGTGTTTATTATTCCGGTAGATCAAAAGATTGAACGGGGTTTGCAAAGCTTTTTGGAAAGAGGATTTGAAGAAGCCGCTAATTATGGAGCAGTCCTTATTCTACTAGAGGTCGATACACCTGGAGGGCTGGTGAAATCGGCAGAAGAGATTGGGACGATGGTAAGAGAGAGTGAAATACCAACAGCTGCCTATATTAAAGGTGATGCCGCTTCTGCAGGCAGTTACATAGCACTTAATGCAGGTGCAATAATCATGAAGCCGGGCAGTATGATCGGCTCCGCTTCCTTGGTAGACATGAATGGTCAAAAAGTCGATGATGCCAAAATGATATCCTACTGGAGATCTAAAATGATCGGCGCTGCTGCTCTGAATGATCGTGATCCAGACATTGCTGCTGGAATGGTGGATAGTAATTTGGTCGTGGATAAGCCAGAGCTTGGAGTGACTAAGACACAGGGAGAAATCATTGCCTTGTCTAGTGAAGAAGCTTTAAAAGCTGGTTACGCTGATCAAATTACAGATACCCCTGAAGAAGCAATTCAGTGGCTTGGATATACTACAGACGACATCTTTCGCGTAGAGCATACCGGTGCGGAAAAAATGTCGCAATTTCTGACCAATCCGATTATTATGACGATTCTGCTGTTCATTGGGATTACAGGCGTTGTCATTGAACTGATTGTTCCAGGCTTTGGTGCGCCAGGAATTATCGGGACGTTGGCTTTTGTGTTATATTTCTTCGGCAACTATGTTGCAGGATTCGCCGGAGCGGAAACTTGGCTCTTGTTTATCATTGGGCTTGTCATGCTTGTGCTGGAGCTCTTTGTGCCTAGCTTCGGAATATTGGGGCTCCTAGGCTCTGTCAGCCTTGTAGCGGGTGTTGTACGAGCTGCTTACAGCTATAAGCATGCACTGCTCAGTCTAGGTATCTCTTTCGTAGCTGCGACTATAGTTGTAGTAATTGTTGCGGTCATTTTTAAAGAACGAGGGATATGGAACAGATTTATTTTGAAGGAAAGCCTTACTAAAGATCAGGGATTTGTGCCTGTAGAAGAGAAGCTTAGCTTATTAGGCACTACAGGAACCAGTATTACTCCACTTCGTCCCTCAGGAACGGCTATGATAGGCGGCGAACGTGTGGATGTTGTTACAGAAGGTAGTTTTATTAGTGCTAATGCACCTGTCTCTGTTATTAAAGTAGAGGGCGGACGGATTGTTGTGAAAGAAATCAAGGAATAAGGTAAACACTGGAACCAATAATAGTTCTACAACAAATTTACGGAGGTTATATAGTATGGGTGAAGCATCTTTGATTCCTATTCTGTTCATCGCGGTAGTGGTGATTATTGTATTGAGCGTGTTTTTAAGTTTCTTCCCGGTTATGCTCTGGATTTCAGCATTAGCATCGGGCGTTAGAATCAGTATTATTACGCTGGTGGCGATGAGACTGCGTCGTGTAACCCCAAGTCGTATCGTTAACCCAATGATTAAAGCGACTAAGGCAGGTCTTGGACTGAACATTAATCAACTGGAGAGTCACTATCTCGCAGGTGGTAACGTAGACCGTGTTGTTAATGCGCTTATTGCAGCACAACGTGCAGATATTCCTTTGGAATTTACTCGCGCAGCAGCCATTGATCTTGCAGGACGTGATGTGCTGCAGGCTGTGCAAATGAGCGTTAACCCTCGTGTAATTGAGACACCGGTTGTTGCGGCTGTTGCTAAGAACGGGATTGAAGTTAAGGTAAAAGCGCGCGTAACTGTTCGCGCCAATATCGACCGCCTCGTGGGTGGTGCGGGTGAAGAAACGATTATTGCCCGTGTTGGTGAAGGGATTGTAACGACAGTAGGTTCGAGTGATTCCCATAAAGATGTCCTTGAGAACCCGGATTTGATTTCGCGGACGGTATTGTCCAAAGGGCTTGACTCAGGTACTGCTTTTGAGATCCTCTCCATTGATATTGCGGATATCGATGTAGGCAAGAACATCGGTGCTTATCTACAAACCGAGCAAGCAGAAGCAGATAAACGCATTGCCCAAGCCAAAGCGGAAGAACGCAGAGCGATGGCTGTCGCTCACGAGCAAGAGATGAAGGCGCGCGTAGTAGAGATGAAGGCGCTTGTTGTGGAAGCTGAATCTCAGGTGCCTATGGCAATGGCTGAGGCGCTCAGAAATGGCCAAATCGGCGTGATGGATTATATGAATATCAAAAACATCGAGGCAGATACCCAAATGCGGGGCTCTCTCGGCAAAATGAATGATCAGGACGACAATAACCGTCCTAACAATAATAAATAAAAGGGGATGTGAATCTCCATGAGCTGGATCTATATTATTGCGGTTATTATATTCGCGATCGTGTCCAATGTGAATAAAGCAACTAAAAACAAGCCCAAAGGAGCTCCTCGCGGGGGAATGCCCACTTTTGGGGGCGGAGAGGATTCTCCGCTCCGCCGGGTAAAACGCCCGGATATCGATGGAGGGCGCCAAGCGGAGTCTGGCAGTGGATTTCCTGCTCCTGTTAGCACCTCTTCCCGGCAGTCGAGGTCAGAGGATAACCGGGAGTATGATGCCTCTCCTGCCTTTCCGGAACCCGCGTATATACCAACTCCAGATTATTCTACTGGAGAAGGAATGTCTTTGGAGCATGCCGATGACGGAGTTGAATTACGCACACAAAGAATGCAAGAAGAGGTGCGGCGCCTTCAATCTGCTTTTGACGGGATAGCGGGTGCAGATACCAAAAGATCAAATAAGACTAAAAACACAAACTCACCCTCTGCGGCAGACCAGACACATGGAACAGGGAGTCGTGACGACCTGCGCAATGGTGTAGTCTGGGCAGAGATTCTGGGACCACCGCGTTCTCGTCAGCCGCATTCCACCCGAAGATAATATTTACGGATCATAGTAACAATAAAGCCTCGGTTTCCTATCTTTACGATAGGTTGCCGGGGCTTTTTTTTGCTTTTTTCACACTTGAAGGGTCCTCCTTTGTTACTTCTTCTCATAAAAAAAAGCGTTGCCGCATAAGGTGTACAGAAGGCAGGAAGGGGGAACGTCTACTTATGACCCGTATTGGCCGCAGGCTGCGGGGATGGACAAACGGGGTACTGGATCTACCACAGGACTTATTACAGGAAATGCCCCGGATCACCCTGATCGGCAATAAGGAACTGCATATTGAGAATCATCGCGGCGTGCTGCATTTTTCCTCTGGTCAGCTTAAGCTCGCGTTAGCTAAAGGATCGCTTGAAATCACGGGCGAGGGACTTGTCATCCGAAATATTCTAGGCCAGGAATTGGCTGTAGAAGGCGTTATCGGGGAGATCAGATATAACGAAAGCGAGGAGAGATCATGAAGGAGCCACCTCTGTCATCACTGCGGGGGTTCGTTACACTGCATGTGACGGGACCTCAGGTGGAGCGATTTATTAATTTCATTTCTGAAGCAGGAATCATGATTTGGGATGTGAGGCCCGCTGAGGGCGGCGCTTCCCTTAAGCTGCTTCTGGATGATTTTTATGTCCTCCGGCCGATTTTAAAAAAGACAGGCTGTCGTATGCACGTTACCGGTAGAAGCGGACTTCCATTTCTTATGGCGCGGCTGTGGAAAAGGAAATTTTTTGGCATAGGTATTTTGATGTTTGGAATTACACTTTTTATGTTATCTACGATGGTATGGAGTATTAGAGTCGAAGGGAATGAAAAAATTGCTTCTGAGGATATATTGGCTGCCGCTCGCCAGGAGGGTGTGTATCCTTTTCAGTGGATATGGCGTCTGGAGGAGCCGGACAAGCTCTCTAAGGGGCTGCTGGCCCATTTACCGGGTGTTTCTTGGATAGGGCTGCAACGGACGGGGACGAGCATCAAAATTCAGGTTGTAGAGGCTAAACAGCCCGATATCAAACCTTTGCTTAGCCAACGGCATTTAATTAGCCGAACAGATGCGGTGGTAACAGAAATATATGCGGAGCAGGGCAGACCGGTAGTAGCGCGTAATTCGCGTGTGAAAAAAGGGGATATCCTGATTTCCGGTGCTCTTGGAGACGAAGAAAATGTAGAGTATGTGGTAGCCAAGGGTGAGGTTAAGGGGTTGGTTTGGCATGAGTACAATATCGAGGTTCCGCTTGAAACAACCAATAGCACCTACACTGGGGAGCGTAAGGATCGCACCTATCTCGTGTTGGGGAAATGGGCTATTCAGCTGTGGGGTTATGGCAAATCCTCCTTTGAGAATTCAAAGACGCTCACAGAGCATGATCCGCTGTCTTGGCGCTCTATTGAGCTGCCGCTGGGCCTGATGACTGAGAAAGAAATGGAGATCAATGAAACAAAGGATACGATAACTCCAGAAGCTGGAGTAGCGAGGGGAATTGAGCGGGCGAAGAATGATATTTTAGCTCGATATGGTGTTGATAGCGTCATCAAAAGTCAAAAAGTTTTGCATGAGAAGAAAGAGAATGGTAAAGTTTATATGAAAGTGATCTTTGAAGTAGAAGAAAAAATTTCCGAAGAACTGCCAATAGTAAACAATTGAGGAGAATGAGGCTACTTGTCAGAACAGACTGCAAGCATTCGTATATCTTTGCAAAATGCGGGAGAAGCGCAATCGCTGTTTGGCCCGCAGGATGGATTCTTAAAAATCATCGAGAGTGAAATTCCCGCCATTATTGATTCGCGTGAAGCAGAGCTAACGATTCGTGGAGCTGAGCGGGAAGTAGACATGCTGGGGCAATTGTTTAATGTGCTACTGTCCCTCATTCGGAGCGGTTACATACTTACTGAACGTGATGTGCAGTACGCTGTGGAACTGGCGAAAGATTTTCGTGCTGATCAATTGCTCGATTTGTTCAAAGGAGAAATTACTACAACTTTTCGCGGAAAGCCTATCCGTGTCAAAACGGTCGGCCAGAAGCATTATGTGACAACGATCAAGAAGCGTGATATTGTATTCGGAATCGGTCCTGCAGGAACGGGGAAGACCTACTTGGCAGTGGTGCTTGCAGTTACGGCACTGAAAGAAGGTTCGGTTAAGCGTATTGTTCTTACGCGTCCCGCAGTAGAAGCAGGAGAGAGTCTAGGATTCCTTCCAGGGGATTTGCAAGAAAAGGTAGATCCATATCTGCGTCCGCTTTATGATGCATTATACGACGTTATGGGGCCCGATCAGGTGGCTAAGGCACTTGAACGGGGATTGATTGAGATTGCTCCGCTGGCTTATATGCGCGGACGTACATTGGATGATTCATTTATCATCTTGGATGAAGCGCAGAATACAACACCTGAGCAAATGAAAATGTTCCTGACTCGACTCGGCTTCGGGTCCAAAATGGTGATTACAGGTGACGTTACCCAGATTGACCTGCCCCGCGGCAAGAAATCCGGTTTGATTGAAGCCAAAGCGATTTTATCCGGCATAGAAGAACTTGGCTTTGTCTACTTCGCGGAACAGGATGTAGTACGGCATTCCCTGGTGCAGAAAATTATCGTTGCCTATGACCGCTCTGCCGAAAACCTCCAATAAAGGGGATTGTCTTCATGGCTTCAAAGCAACCATCTAAATTAAGCGGATTTGTATATACGAACAACGGATGGAAGTATAGCGCAGTGACACGCTATGCTCTTTTCCTGTTACTCGGACTAGTGTTCTACTTCAGCTTGTCGCCAGAATTGCTACCTAAGAAATATGATATTAAAGAGAATACTTACAGTGCAAAGGAAATAACGGCACCGAAACAAATTAAGGACACCAAAGCTACGTTAAAAGCGGCTGAGGAAGCAGCCGAAAGCGTATCTCCCAAGTACAAAATTATCCCGATGAGGGCAGACAACCTAGTGACCTCGCTGCTGGACCGGATAGATCGCCTCAATCAGGATGATCTGATCTCGCAAAGCGATAAGACGGGGATTTATCGTGATGAAATCCCGCAGAGAGCCAGCGATTTCATCTTGAATTTCGTAGCTTCCAATCGGGGCAGCGCTACATATTCAGATCACCTCTTGGATGAAATGCAATCTGTCATCAAAGAGCAGACCTATGTCATTCCGGAAGAGACTTACATTAAGATTCCGCGCCTGACCTCTCAGGACATTATCGAGATGAAGCCTGTCGCCCGAGATATTGTAACTAGGCTGATGAATGATCAGATTACGGATGCGCAGACCGCTCGCGCCAAGGTAGCGGAACAGGTCAGTATTAGTTCTCTAAGCCAGCGTACAGCGCGTGAGGTTGTTCAGGAGCTTGTGCGTCTTGTGATCACAAGTAACAAGTTCTACGATGAGGATGCTACCAAGGAAGCGAAGGTACAAGCCCGGGAGAACACACCTGATGTATTCATCGAGCAAGGGGACACGCTTGTTGCTAAGGGGCAGCTAATTACTCCAGAGCTCTACACTCTTTTGGATGAGAATGGACTACTAAGCAATGAGGTGAATTACTGGCCACAGTTAGGCCTATTGATTCTCTCTGCGATGCTCTCCGTCGGTTTGCTTGCGTTCATTCGTTATTCAGGCGGCACCTCAGGCTTTAAGTACAACAATTCTCAGCTATTGATGCTGGTGCTTGTATTTGTTATAACTATTATCTCTATGCGGCTGGCCGCTGTTTTGCAGACCGATGTCCGATCTTATATCGGATTCCTGGCACCGGTGGCGATTGGCGCAATGTTAATTGCAATGCTTCTGGACATGCCTTTGGCCTATTTCTGCTCCATTCTATTCAGTGTACTGGCGAGTGTTATTTTGAATGTGCAGCAGAACTCAATCTTTGATTTTAACTTTGGTTTCTTTGCTATCGTGGTTTCGTACGTGGCTATCTTTGCGACTCACCGTGCGGGTCAACGCTCCACGCTCCTTAAAGGCGGGATTATGGTATCGCTTTTTGGCTGTCTGACAGTCTTTATGCAGATACTGTTAGGTGGAGGAGCATGGAAAGAGGTAGGTACCTTGTATTCGGTTGGTTTTGCTTTTGCAGGGGGACTATTAACGGCTGTACTTGTGATTGGGCTAATGCCTTTTTTCGAGGCAACCTTTGGTATTCTATCGGCATTGAAGCTGGTAGAATTGTCTAATCCAAACCACCCGCTGCTGCGCAAACTGCTTACCGAAACGCCGGGAACCTATCACCATAGTGTAATGGTAGGTAACCTGTCAGAAGCTGCCGCGGAAGCGATTGGAGCAGATGGCTTATTATGCCGGGTTGGATCGTATTATCATGATATTGGTAAAACAAAACGTCCGTTTTATTTTATCGAGAATCAAAATAATATGGAAAATCCACATGACTCTATTGAACCGAAGCTTAGTAAATCTATCATCGTTGCCCACGCCCGTGACGGGGTGGAAATGCAACGAGAATATAAGCTGCCAAAACCAATCCGTGACATTGCGGAGCAGCATCATGGAACAACGTTCCTGCATTATTTTTACCATAAGGCACTGAAGCTGGCGGAAGAAAAAGGTGTCGATCCTGATTTTACCGAGGAAGATTTCCGTTACCCTGGACCGAAAGCCCAGTCGAAGGAAGCGGCTGTAGTGGGAATTGCAGACAGTGTCGAGGCTGCAGTGAGATCATTGCGTAAGCCAACTGTTCTGCAGGTGGAAACGATGATTGAGAAGATTATTAAAAGTCGACTGGATGATCATCAGTTTGACGAATGTGATCTGACGATTAAAGAATTGGATATTATTGCACGGACTCTGAAGGAGACGGTTATGGGAATTTTCCATTCACGGATCGAATATCCAGAAGATGTGCGTAAGCCGAAAAAAGAGGAAGGGGCACCTAACCCATGAGTTTGGAGATCGTTTGGGATAACGAGCAGGAAGAATACGAGATAAAGGACGATCTCATTACGCTGCTGGAGAGTATTTTGCAAAAAGCAGGTGAAGCGGAAGGGATCGATCGTGGCGAGGTAGCTCTTACTTTTGTCGATAATGTTCGTATACATGAGTTGAATTTGGAATACCGGGGAATTGACCGTCCGACGGATGTGCTTTCTTTTGCCATGAATGAAAGCGGAGAGGACGAGCTGGACATTATATACGAGGTAGAGGAAGGCGAGGCGCTGGAAGAAGTTCCAGACGTACTTGGGGATATAATCATTTCCGTAACTCGTGCGCAGGAGCAGGCGCTGGAATATGGCCATTCACTGGAACGAGAGCTTGGTTTTCTTTTCGTTCACGGATTTCTGCATTTGTTAGGATATGATCATCAGGATGAAGCTTCAGAAGCAGAGATGATGTCCAAGCAAGAAAAAGTACTATCTCAGGTTGGGTTGACGCGCTAATGGTGAAGAACACGGCGGTAGGGCACAAGAAGTTCTGGCACTCTTTTCGGTTTGCATCGCAAGGCTTAGTGTCGGCATTCAAATCCGAGCTTAACATGAAGGTGCATTGCTGTTTAGCGGTGGTTGTGCTAATAGCCGCTGCCGTGTTCAGACTTCCGCTGGCCAGTTGGATGTTGTTGCTGTTCTCGATCACGCTTGTCCTAACTGCCGAATTGCTCAATACGGCGATTGAAGCGACGGTTGATCTGATCTCGCCAGAGATTCATCCACTGGCTAAGAGAGCAAAAGATACCGCCGCAGGAGCTGTGCTTCTTACGGCGGTGTTTGCTGTCTTAGTCGGGATCTATGTTTTTTATCACCCTGTGATGGACTGGATTAGCGGACTTATGTCATAATCAGAATATAAAATCAATTCAGGGGAGAGGCGGACCCGCGTATTGCGATTCCGCCTCTTTCGTTACTGAATAATTTGAAGTGAGTTATGTACCCGAATATATCTCATGAAGTACACTGATAAAATTTAGCGCACGCTGAGAAAATAACGATAAACGAAACTAATTAGATGTTTACGAAGTGAGTTTTGTGCGAAGAAAAATCAATGAAGTCAATACTCACAAAACTTTAGGAGGACAATATATGGATTCTACTCTTCTTATGCAAGAGGCGATTAAAGCACGATCAAAAGCTTACATTCCATATTCCCGATTCGGAGTGGGAGCTGCCCTTCTTGATCAGGATGGTCATATTCACCACGGCTGTAATGTGGAAAATGCAGCTTTTGGCCCAACCAACTGTGCGGAACGGACAGCATTATTTCGTGCGATTGCGGACGGTCACGCTATTGGTTCTTTTAAAGCAATTGCCGTAGTAGCTGACTCGGACGGCCCAGTTTCACCTTGCGGTGTGTGCCGGCAAGTAATGATTGAGTTGTGTTCGCCGGATATGAAGGTTATTCTTGGGAACATGAAGGGTGATATCGTTGAGACTACGGTGGGAGAATTGCTTCCAGGCGCTTTTGGTCCCGTAGATCTGAAGCAAGGACAAGCTCCAGAATAAAATGAGGTTTTGATTTAATGCCTGTGCCTGTTTAAGGGCAAATCAGGCATAGTTAGACGAAGGTTGCTACTTTAATTGCACAATGTACAGTTAAATTGCTACTCTTTCGCGACAAAAATGAATTTAGTTGCAGATAGTACAATTAAATTTATGATAAAGCCCATATTTGGCTCTTAAGACAGGATTTAATTGCACAAAATACAACTAAAACACCAAAAACATAAACTCAACCTAAAATTAGTTGTACAAAGTACAATTAAAAGTGTTCTATCTACCAAGTTAGGCTAAACTGGTGCAAACTATTTGTTTTTAGAGTAACATTACGAGGTAAGCGCCACGGCAAAAGCCGCCAGCGATTCTTTGCACATCGTAACTTGAACCCTGACTGTAAGCTGCATCTCAGTAATCTTTATCTATGGTGAGCTTAATGCGAACCGTGTTAATAAGTGACAGTGTAGTGTGTCCCCAACAGGGCACAAAAGCGCTCCTGCACGACCGTCCCTCTAATCCTGCCGAACGTTGCAGGTGCCCCTATTTCCGGATGTCCAGAGGACCGGGACCCGTGGAGTCCCCTTGGGTAAGGGGGATTTAGGGGGATCTAAAAAGCTTTTAAAAAAAGATTGAATGATTGAAAAAGATTGAACTAGAAGGTAAGTATGGAAGGAAGATAATATGAAATTCAAATCAGGCTTTGTCGCAATTATCGGCAGACCAAACGTAGGTAAATCAACACTCATGAACCAGGTCATTGGCCAGAAGATTGCCATTATGTCGGATAAGCCACAGACAACCAGAAACAAAATCCATGGTGTTTACACAACAAACACTTCACAAATCGTATTCCTGGATACACCGGGAATTCATAAAAGACAGTCCAAGCTAGGCGACTACATGAACCAGACTGCAATGAGTACACTGGGTGAAGTAGAAGCTGTGTTATTCCTTGTGGATGCGTCAGAGGGCTTGGGCGGTGGAGACCGTTACATTGCCGAGCAATTAAATGGTCTGAAGACACCGGTGATTCTGGTGCTCAACAAGATCGATAAAATAGAGCCGGAAGCTCTGCTCCCGCTTATGGCTCAATATAACAAGCTTCATGATTTTGCCGAAATTATTCCGATTTCTGCGAAGATGGGCAGCAATGTTAACACGTTGTTAGAGCAGGTTGCCAAGTACTTGCCGGAAGGCCCTCAGTATTATCCGGAAGATCAAATCACGGATCACCCCGAGCAATTTGTCTGCGCGGAATTAATCCGGGAGAAAATTCTGCATTTGACTCGTGAAGAAGTGCCGCACTCTATTGCTGTAGCCATCGAAGATATGAAGGTTGAGCCTAATGGAGTGGTGCATGTTTCAGCTGTTATTTTTGTTGAGCGTGATTCGCAAAAGGGAATTATTATCGGCAAGCAAGGGGCAATGCTGAAAGAGGTCGGCAGACGGGCTCGGACAGATATTGAGAACCTGCTGGGTTCGAAGATTTTTCTGGAGCTATGGGTAAAAGTGAAAAAAGATTGGCGCAATCAGGACCGCGTTCTGCGGGATTTGGGCTTCCATAAAGACCTTTAAGTTAATTCCGTTATTCCTCGTTTGGTAGGAATTGCAAGGATAGAACCTGCTCCATCGCACCATCCTAATTCTTGATAAGAGACATCGTCTTTCCCAAGAAAGGATGAATACGAATGCGAAACTTTTCGTGGAAGTATTTTGCAATGACAGGAGACGTCGATGCTTACCTGCTGTATAAGGAAGCTGGCCATCCGCTTGAAGATAGTGGATTACAGCTAGTGGAGGAAGAGAAGGCCTGTGATGAAGAAGCGCAATAAGGATTGGTTGCTTGCCGAATGGTTGGGGGAAGAGGCATGCTACACAGGGTGGAAGGGATCGTCATCCGCAGCATGGACTACGGCGAGGGGAACGCAATTATTACGCTTTGCACCGAGAACGCGGGAAAAGTAGGGGTTCTGGTGCGTGGCGCAAAGAAGGTCAAAAGCCGCCATGCTGCATTGATCCAACTGTTCACCGTTGGGGAATTTGTTTTTTTTAGAAATAATGGAGGACTTGGGACACTGAATTCTGGCGAAATTACGAAGTCGCACCATCCGCTGCGTGAGGATTTGATCAAAGCTGCTTATGCGTCTTATGCGTGTGAACTGCTTGATCGTGTTCTGCATGATGAGGAAACGGGAAGCTTCTGGTTTCGCCAGCTTACGGCCTGTCTTAATGCACTTGAAGAGGACAAGGAACCCGGCGTTATCATAAATGTCTTTGAAATGAAAATCTTACAGGCAGCCGGTTATGGTCCTGAATTCGATTCTTGTGTAATTTGTGGTGCCGAGAAGCCGGATGATCAACTGCTGGTCAGCCCTCGCCTTGGTGGAGCACTGTGCCGCAGTTGTAAACATAATGACCCTCCAGCCATGGAGGTCTCTGCTCGTGCGTTGAAGCTGCTGCGATTATTCGCCAGACTTGACCTGACTAGACTAGGCAATGTGGATGTAAAGGAAAGCAGCCGGGATGAGCTGAAAAAAATTATGCGGGCCTTTATAGATGTGCAACTCGGATTAAAGCTGAAGTCACAAAGTTTCCTAGACCAGCTCGACAAGTACAAGATTTGACGAAAGCTGATTTTTCCGTTACTATAGGATCAGTTTATTATATGATCGTCGTTATGCTCCAATTGGGGAGAGGCGTGCATTGATCGGGAAAGTAGTGGACTGTATTGTCGTTATTCAGCGAGCTGGGGGCAGTGGAAGCCTAGCGGGACAACGTTCATGAACATGGCACCCGGGAGTACGAATGCGGCGAATGAAAGTGGATTTCGTTCTTGTTTGGCAGTAAACTTGCTCATACAAGGTATGAAATCAAGTAGGGTGGAACCGCGGGAGAATAAGTTAAGCTCTCGTCCCTATGTCTGTTAATCAGGCATGGGGGCGGGGGCTTTTTGTTGCTGTCAGGAGCTAAAAGTGCCGCCTCCATGGTAGAAAGTTTTAGGCAAGCTGTTGTAAAAAACTTGTAAAGCGAAGGAGACGGTATTATGAACTTCCAGCAGATGATTTTGACACTGCAGCAGTTCTGGGCTGAACAGAACTGTATCATCGTACAGCCGTATGACACAGAAAAAGGCGCCGGCACGATGAACCCTATGACTTTTTTACGCTCGCTAGGTCCTGAGCCTTGGAGAGTGGCTTACGTAGAGCCTTCACGTCGTCCCTCCGATGGTCGTTATGGAGAGAACCCGAACCGTCTGTATCAGCATCACCAATTCCAAGTAATCATCAAACCCTCACCAGATAACATTCAAGAGATCTATTTGGATAGCTTGAAAGCACTCGGTATTGATCCGCTCTTGCATGACATCCGTTTTGTAGAGGATAACTGGGAGAATCCGTCACTGGGCTGTGCGGGTCTGGGATGGGAAGTATGGCTGGACGGTATGGAGATCACTCAATTTACTTACTTCCAGCAGGTAGGTGGCATCGAAGCTAACCCTGTTGCTGTAGAAATCACTTACGGGATGGAGCGCTTAGCCTCTTACATTCAGGATAAAGAAAATGTGTTTGATCTTGAATGGGTAAGCGGTATGACTTATGGTGATGTTTTTCATCAGCCGGAGTTCGAGCATTCTACCTACACTTTTGAAGTATCGGATGTAAAAATGTTATTCTCGCTGTTCAACATGTATGAAGAGGAAGCACGTAGAGCGATGGAGAAACATCTTGTGTTTCCAGCCTACGATTATGTGTTGAAATGCTCACATAGCTTTAATCTACTCGATGCGCGTGGGGCAATTAGTGTAACTGAACGGACTGGATTTATTACCCGAGTGCGTAATCTTGCCCGCTCCGTAGCGGCAACATATCTTGAGGAACGCGAGAAGCTTGGCTTCCCGCTGCTGAAGAAAGAAGGTGCTGACCGTGTCTAAAGATATCCTGTTTGAGATCGGTCTGGAGGAAATCCCTGCACGTTTTATCCGTGCTGCGATGGAACAGCTGCAAGATAGAATGTCCAAGTGGTTGGATTCTGCACGTATAAACCATGCTGGAGTTACTGCATATGCTACGCCACGTCGTCTCGCTGTATTTGTTAAGGACGCGGCTGAGAAGCAAGAGGATATTAGCGAAGAGGTCAAAGGACCTTCACGCAAAATCGCGCTGGATGCTAACGGCGACTGGAGTAAAGCTGCGCTAGGATTTGCCCGCAGTCAAGGTGTATCTCCAGAGCAATTTACATTTAAAGAGCTAGCTGGCGTGGAATATATTTATGCCACAAAAAATAGTGCGGGTGTAGAGACTGCTTCTTTGCTCACAGAAGGACTTCTGGGTATTGTAAATGCAATGACTTTCCCGAAGAACATGCGCTGGGGAGCTTACGATTTTAAATTCGTTCGTCCGATCCGCTGGATGGTTGCTCTTTTTGGTAAAGAGATCATTGATTTGGAAATTACGGATGTAAAAGCGGGTAATGTGAGCCGTGGACATCGTTTTCTCGGTACAGAGACTGTAATCTCGGAGCCTGCACAATATGTGGAGAGCATGCGTGCGCAGCATGTACTTGTGGATGTGAAGGAACGGGAAACGCTTATCCTGGCTCAAATCAACAAATTAGCTGAAGAGAAAAGCTGGACGATTGCGATTAAAGAAGATCTTTTGGAAGAAGTACTGTTCTTGGTAGAAACACCAACCGTGCTCTTTGGAACCTTTGATCCATCTTTCTTAGAGATTCCTCAGGATGTGCTGATTACCTCGATGCGTGAGCATCAGCGTTATTTCCCTGTTTTTGATGCAGCTGGCAAGCTACTGCCATTCTTTGTAACTGTACGTAACGGGAATGCAGAATCCTTGGATGTTATCGCTAAGGGAAATGAAAAAGTGCTTCGTGCTCGTCTATCAGATGCCAAATTCTTCTATCAAGAAGATCAAAAGATGAAGATTGACGATGCGTTAGCCAAGCTTGAAAACATTGTTTACCATGAAGATTTGGGCAGCGTAGGGGATAAGGTGCGCCGTATTCGCCAAATCTCTGATCGTCTGGCTGTGAAGCTTGGACTATCAGCTTCTGCTGTGTCCGAAGTAAGTCGCACTGCGGATATTTGTAAATTCGACCTTGTAACACAAATGGTTTATGAATTTCCTGAGCTGCAAGGAACAATGGGTGAAGATTATGCACGTAAAGCAGGCGAGCCTGAAACTGTGGCAAAAGCGATCTTCGAGCATTATCAGCCACGATTTGCAGGAGATGCTGTACCTTCAACAGAAGCAGGTTCAGTTGTCAGCATAGCGGACAAAATCGATACGATTGTTGGCTGCTTCTCCATCGGCATCATCCCGACAGGATCTCAGGATCCATATGCCCTGCGCCGTCAGGCTGCAGGTATTGTCCAAATTGTGCTTGAGCATAAATTGCCAATTACGCTGCGCGAAATTTTTGAAGCGGCGATTGAAATTCATGAAAATTCAGGAAATACGAAACATTCTGGAGATGAACTACGTATAAACCTGTACGAGTTCTTCGGTCTGCGTGTAAAACGTCTTTTATCTGACAATGTACGCTATGATGTTGTGGACGCTGTAACAGCGGCTGGTTTTGACGACGTGGTAGATGTTGTGGGCAGAAGCCGTGCTCTTATGGCTGCTGTGTCCGACCAAGCAGATTTCAAGATTACCGTAGATTCGCTTACTCGTGTCAGTAATTTGGCAAGTAAAGCAACCAGTGAAGTGATTGATCCTGCTTTACTTAAAGAAGATGCTGAATTGCAGCTTTTTAATACATGGCAGGAGCTTCACGCACCTTACCTTGAAGCTATGGCGGCAAAAAATGCCGAAGAAGCACTTCGGATTCTTTCGGGTCTAAAAGACGCCGTTACAACATTTTTTGATTCCGTTATGGTTATGGCGGAGGACGAGCAAGTGCGTGCTAACCGTTTGGCTCTGCTTGCTGGTATTGATGCTGACTCCAAGTCGTTCGCTGATTTCGCGAAGCTTGTCTGGTAATTTTAATCAAGAAAATTTGAATCTTATGGTATAGAATGTTGGTTTGGGGTATAAATATACGGAACGGTGCCAATGCGTCATTTGACATCCGTTCCGTATTTATGCTTAGAAAGAAGGATTTCTTGCGGAGAGGGCGTATATATATTACACGGGAAATTGGTGATGATCATGGAGAAGTCCCAGTCTAGAACGATAGTGGTGGATGGGGATGCTTGTCCGGTCAAAAAAGAGATCGCTGAGGTAGGTCGCACCTTTGGTGTTCCGGTACTTATGGTATCTTCTTATGACCATGCACTGAAAGCTGAAGAGGGTGTAACGGTTGTGCAGGTGGATCGAGGAGATCAGAGTGCCGATCTATATATTGCCAATCATATTACTGCAGGAGATGTGGTATTGACTCAAGATTATGGTCTTGCGGCACTTGCACTAGGTAAACGATGCAGTGTGCTTTCATTTCGTGGTCAGGAATACGACAATTTCAAGATGGATTTTATGTTGGAGGGAAGACATGCCAGGGCCGTTGAACGAAGACGGGGACATTATTCCAAGGGGCCAAAACCCATAACGGCAGAAGAAAAAACTTATTTTCAACATAAACTGACAAAACTTTTAATACTTTTGCAGGAGAATGTGGAGCAATAGCGAATTATATTTATTTGTTAAGAGATGAAGGTGGTTGAAGTGGCTAGCGGACACGGCAATATTCCGGAAGAGGTTATCGAAAGCGTGCTTGCGCGTCATGATATAGTCGATACAGTCGGTAAGGTTGTTCATTTGTCCAAGCAGGGGAAATATTTATGGGGCCTCTGCCCGTTCCATTCGGAGAAAACCCCTTCCTTTACTGTTACCCCCGACCGGGGAGTATTTCATTGCTTTGGCTGCGGTATGGGTGGAAATGCCATCAAATTTAGGATGGAAATCGAAGGATTAACCTTCCCCGAAGCTGTCAGAATAATGGCTGAAGAAAGTGATATTCCCGTTCCAGAAGGTAAGGGAGGTATGATGTCTCCCCCTGATCCGGAACGCGACCGGTTGATTCAAGCTTATGAATGGTCGGCAAAGTTCTATCATTACTTGCTGAAGAACACGGAACACGGCAAAGCCGCTATGGACTATTTAAGAGGCCGGAACTTCAGTGATAAAATGATTGACCAGTTTCAGATCGGATACGCTCCGGACCGCTGGGATACTTTGTTGCAGTTTTTGGAAAAACGAAATTTTGACCTTGCGGAAATGGAGAAAGGCGGACTTCTGTCAGCCCGCGGTGAGGGCAAAGGCTATTTGGATCGTTTCCGTGGCCGGATTATCTTTCCGATTGCCAACCGTACAGGCAAGGTAATCGCATTCGCCGGAAGAATACTTGGAGAGGGTCAACCTAAGTATTTAAATTCTCCGGAGAGTAGATTGTTTAACAAAAGCCGGATATTGTACAATTTGCACCAGTCCAAAGCATCCATTCGCAAAACTCGACAAATCGTCCTGTTTGAAGGATATGGAGATGTCATCTCATCCTGGGAAGCGGGTGTGCATAACGGCGTAGCAACGATGGGAACGTCCTTGACGGAGGGTCATGTGGCACTGATGAAAAGCCTGGCTGATGAAATTATACTGTCATACGACGGTGACCGGGCGGGACAAGCAGCAGCCATGAAAGCCATTCCGATGCTTGAAGGCAGCGGCCTGCGTGTAAAGATCGCCTTACTGCCAAGCGGGGTGGATCCGGATGAATTTATCTCCAAGCATGGAGGAGAAAGATTTAAAGATCAGGTTATTGATTCAGCAGTTTCATCCATAAAATTTAAGCTTATATATCTGAAAAAAAACCATATACTCCTAGAGGAAGATGGCAAAATCGCCTATGTCAAGGAGGCCTTAGAAGTTATTGCTTCACTGCATTCCTCAACAGAGCGAGAGGTTTATCTGAAGGAAATCGCTGCTGAACTCGAACTTTCCTATGATAGTTTGAAGCAGGATTGTAATTTACTTAGGGCATCGATGCAAAAAAACATCCCTGAAGGGGATAATAACGACAAAAGGTGGAATAATGGTAGGCATAAAAAAGGGCAGGTGCAGACACCGACCTTACTACCCGCTTATCATGTCGCGGAACGGCGTCTATTGTCCTTTATGATTCAGGACCCGGAAGCCGCCACGTATGTGGGCGAACGCCTCGGAGAAGATTTCAACATCGTTGATCATGCGGCAATTGCTGCTTATCTATATGCCTATTACGCGCAAGGCAAACCACCCGGCATTAGCCGGTTTCTATCATCACTTCAGGATGATCGTCTGGAGAAAACTGCGACATCAATATCCATGATGGATACCCCTCCGGACTGGAATATGCAGGTTCTAGATGATTGTATTCGTGAAGTGCGGAAATACCCACTGCAACGCAAAATGGAACAGAAGCGTGAAGAGATGATTCAGGCTGAAAAGTCAGGTGACTTTTTGCGTGCGGCACAAATAGCAAGTGAGATTATAGCCCTAGAGAGACAATGACATGTTGACAGGATGTACCTAGGGAGGAGGGAGTCGAATTATGGCGAACGATCAGCATACTGAATTGGAAGCAGAATTTACTTTGGATCAGGTTAAGGATCAGCTCATTGAGCAAGGTAAGAAAAGATCATCATTAAATTACAAAGATATTATGGAGAAATTATCGCCGTTTGATCAAGACCCCGAGCAAATGGAGGAGTTCTACGAGCAACTCAGTGATTTGGGAATTGAGGTTGTAAACGAGAACGATGAAGAGGTTAACAGCCTCCGACCAAGTGAGGATAATGAGGATAAAGACAGCGATGATTTCAGCTTTGATGACGATCTGTCGCTGCCACCAGGGATCAAGATTAATGACCCTGTCCGTATGTATCTAAAAGAAATCGGACGCGTTCCTTTGTTGTCGGCTGACGATGAAGTTGAGCTTGCTATGCGGATTAAGAATGGCGATGAAGAAGCTAAACGCCGGCTTGCAGAAGCGAACCTGCGTCTCGTAGTAAGTATCGCGAAACGTTATGTCGGACGCGGTATGCTGTTCCTGGATCTGATTCAGGAAGGTAATATGGGTCTGATCAAAGCAGTAGAGAAATTTGACCATAACAAGGGATTCAAATTTAGTACGTATGCGACTTGGTGGATTCGCCAGGCCATCACTCGTGCGATTGCGGATCAGGCGCGTACCATTCGTATTCCTGTACACATGGTGGAAACGATCAACAAGCTGATTCGGGTTTCTCGCCAATTGCTGCAAGAACTGGGACGCGAACCTTCCCCAGAGGAAATTGCGGCTGAGATGGAACTGACGGTGGAGAAAGTTAGAGAGATCATGAAGATTGCCCAAGAACCTGTATCCTTGGAAACGCCAATAGGTGAAGAAGATGACTCTCATCTAGGAGACTTCATTGAGGATCAGGAAGCATTGGCTCCTGCGGATGCAGCGGCTTATGAACTCCTGAAGGAACAGCTGGAGGATGTGCTGGACACGCTCACGGAGCGTGAAGAGAATGTACTTCGCCTGCGTTTTGGCCTTGATGATGGACGGACAAGAACGCTTGAAGAAGTCGGCAAGGTGTTTGGTGTTACCCGGGAACGGATCCGCCAGATTGAAGCCAAGGCATTGCGCAAACTTCGTCACCCTAGCCGCAGTAAACGGCTTAAGGATTTCCTTGAATAGTATTTCATGAACTGGACCTTCTGCTGCTCAGTGGCAGGAGGTTCTTTTATTTGAATTTACGCTGGTAAAAAATGTGTTGACCTTGTGTATCTGGAAAGAAGGATGAGCCAGTGAATTTGGAAAAACGCGACATCATTATAAAAGAGATTCAGTATTGGAGAAAAAGCCGGTTGCTGCCAGAGCAGTATTGCGATTTCTTAACCAATCTGTATGACGATGAGGATGCGAATAAGGATAACAATCCAATTTCGCTGAGAAATTTACAGCAGGGAAGCATCAAAATTTGGCTGTTTTCTTTTGGAATTATTTCCTTGATTTTCTTGATTAGTCTTTATTTTAGCGTTTTTCCCTGGCCTTTGCAACTTGCAACCGCACTATCTGTATTAATTATTTGTTATGGATACTCCGCCGTTTATAAGGACCGGAACAATGTTATCAGTCTTATCCTAGCGGGGCTGGGCAGTGTTTTAACGCTTGGTTTTGGGCTATGGCTGATTGATTTGCATGATCTGGATCCTCAGCTCTGGAGGCCTATTCTAATTGGGTGCTGCGGCTTGTTATGGTGTATTTTGGGATTTTTACTCCGGATAGGTTTGTTGCAGTACTGTGGTTTTGCTTTTTGGGCATTACTGTATGCAGGGTTCTTCGGTGGAAGAAGCCCGGAGGCCTCTATATTTGAACTGGAGTTCCTATGGCTGCCATTGTGTGTGCTGATGGTATGGTTAAGCTGGCTTTTGCATCATAAGGTAAGAGGTGTTGCCAGTGTTTATTTTGCAGTGGGAGTATCGCTTTGGATCATGCCAGAGCTTGACGCTCTTTTATTAAGACAGGATTATCCGCAGTGGATTTCATTGATGCTGATCCTAAAGATTGCAGCAGGGTTAGCTTTGTTGTTTGGGTTTCGAAAAAAATGGATAACGTGGGTGGCAACATGAACAATGTGAAATTATCAGATCGGCTTCAGCAATTGCTGGAGCAAATTCCGCAAGGAAGCAGATTAGCAGATATCGGTTCCGATCATGCCTTGCTTCCTGTGGCCGCTGTCGAAAGCGGTAAGGCTGTGTTTGCAATTGCAGGTGAAGTAAACCCGGGTCCCTTTGATGCTGCTTGTAAGGGCGTTGCAGAGGCTGGACTAGGGAAGGTGATCTCGGTGCGCCGTGGAGATGGCCTTGAGGTTCTGGAACCTGGTGAAGTCAATTGTATCACGATTGCTGGTATGGGAGGCGCATTAATTGCCGCGATTCTGGACCGGGGTCAAAGCCAGGGGAAGCTAAAAGAGGTTACAACCCTTTTGCTTCAACCGAATGTAGGCGAGGATATTTTGCGCCGCTGGTTATTAAATAATAAATGGGTACTCGTAGCTGAGAGAATATTGGAAGAAGACGGGAAGCTATATGAAGTATTGACGGCTGTACCAGAAAATACGGAAGCTGGAATTACAAATGAAAGTGTATATCGTGAATTAACCTTGGGGGATTCCGCTAAAGTCCTTGGGCAAGAGGCCTTGCTTCAAATGGGACCATGGCTGCTTCAAGCACCAAATGCTGTGTTTTTTGCTAAGTGGCAGGGTGAGATTCAGAAATTGGAAGGCATTTTAACATCGTTGTCACGTTCAGAACTCGAATCTGCTGAGCATAAACGGAAACAGATTCAAGGTCAGATCAGGGAAATTACGGAGGTGCTACAATGTTTGCCAAGGGACAAACAGTAATTCAGTATATGGAGCAACTGGCTCCTAAGCATTTAGCTGAGGATTGGGACAAAATTGGCCTTCAACTGGGCACGCTGCAAAAAGAAATCACTAATGTATTAGTTGCTTTAGATGTGAATGATGAGGTAGTTGAAGAAGCGATTCGTCTAGGCTGCAATTTGATTATTGCGCATCATGCGATTATTTTCCGTCCATTGCAAGGAATCCAGACAGACACACCGGCGGGCAAAATGTATGAAAAATTAATTAAGAATGACATTGCGGTGTACATCAGCCACACCAATCTGGATGTCACCGAAGGTGGAATGAATGATTGGATGGCTGAAGCTCTTGGCATAGAAAACGGAGTACCCATCAAAGACATTCACTCCGAGCAATTATCAAAGCTGGTAGTATTTGTGCCGAAGGATCATCATCAGAAGGTTCTGGATGCTATCCTGAATGCTGGAGCAGGGGCAATTGGCAACTATAGTCATTGCAGCTTCAATATCGAGGGATACGGTACTTTTATTCCAGGAGAAGGCACGGATCCTTATATCGGGGAAAAAGGTAAGATGGAACGTGCCGAGGAAATTCGTATTGAGACGATCGTCCCGCACTCCATCCGCAATAAAGTGGTGCAGGCTATGCTTAAGGCCCATCCTTATGAAGAGGTTGCCTATGATTTGTACTCAATGGATCTTAAAGGCCGCAGCTTAGGACTTGGGCGGGTAGGAAAGCTCAAAGAGCCTACAACCCTTGGACAATTCGTGGAGACGGTAAAAAAAGGCCTGAAGGTAGACCATGTACGGGTTGTTGGTGATTTGGACCGTCCGATTCGTAAAGCTGCCGTTCTCGGCGGCTCGGGTGGAAAGTATTATAACAGTGCTATTTTCCGCGGTGCGGATGTCCTGGTTACTGGGGATCTGGATTATCATACAGTTCAGGATGCTGCGCTCGCCGGAATCACTCTGATTGATCCGGGACATAATGCGGAGAAGATCATGAAAGAGAAAGTAGCGGAGTGGATGGCTGGAAAATTGGCCGAGCATAAGTATGATACAGCTGTGCATGCTTCGCAGGTGAATACGGAGCCATTTAAGTTCCTATAAAATTGCCATTTAATAATGCTTGTGCCAGACATGTGATGTCTGTATAATATATAATGTTGTTCGGAAAGTTTGACAGACAATCGCCGGTGACGTGAAGACGTCACGGGAGGAAAGTCCGGGCTCCATAAGGCAGGATGCTGGATAACGTCCAGTCGGCGCGAGCTGAAGGATAGTGCCACAGAAATGGACCGCCGATGGCTGCCTTAGGGCGGCACAGGCAAGGATGGAACCGAGGTGTAAGAGACCCCGAGGAACGCTGGTGACTTCGTTCCTGGTAAACCCCATCTGGAGCAAGACCTAATGAGACGCAGCTGAATAAGCAGCCTTAGCCTGAGGCGCGTCTAGGTTGGTCGCTGGAGCTGTGCAGTAATGTATGGCCTAGATAGATGATTGTCGCTTATGGTGGGAGGGTAGTTCCCGATCGAACCACGACGAGCACAGAACCCGGCTTACGGCAAACTTTCCTAACTGCAACGTTATAATAACAACACCATACAAACGGCGACGTATCCCGGTAACCCGGCTTACGCCGCCTTTTTTGTTGCAAACAAATGCGGATACGGCAAATATATAAAGCGGTGAATGCGATAACATGCAGGGATTTGGAACGTGATATGCAGAAATTAGACTTTTTAGAAGAATTGCTAGCGGCTGATGAGCTGACGGCTGATGGGCTGATGGCTGGTGGTTGATGAATAGATGGCTGGTGGTTGATGAATAGATGGCTGGTGGTTGATGAATAGATGGCTGGTGGTTGATGAATAGATGGCTGGTGGTTGATGAGCAGATGGCTGGTGGTTGATGGTTGATGGTTGATGGTTGATGGTTGATGGTTTGATGAGCTGATATGCTAACGGACCGAGATGCAGCTATTTGTGTATTTTATGCCTTTTTGGAGGAGTTTCGGACTGGAGAGCCGTTATTCGGCATAAACAGGGTGGATATCGGGCGTTTTGGATCGAATAGTGACTATGGGGTCCGATAGCAAACCAAATGAGCGGAATTGATGCAAATAAGAGCGCTGGGGTCCGATACAAACCTCCAGAACTCCAGAACTCCAGAACTCCAGAACTCCAGAACTCCAGAACTCCATGGTTACTTTGACGCCAGAATTAGACTAGTAGCTAGCAAAATGTAACAATGCGGAGCTTGGCTAATCTTCTGCGGAAAGATTGGTATCAGAAGCATCATATCAATAAGAACCTCTGGCTGTACTTCGCTGTGAAATCGGAGTTAGTTGAGTGGCAGATGAGTTGAGTAACTAGAGGATGTTTGGTGATGCGGAAAGCGAAATGTGGGAAATGGGACATTTGACGTGCAAATTTGCTGAATGCGAAATGAGATGTGTAGAAATGCGAATGTGGAAATACGAAATAAGCTGTACAGAGGCGCTGAATAATGGCAATTCGAAATGTGAAGAGCAAAAATTGCTGAATGTGAAATGTGAAATGTGAAATGTGAAATTACGAAATGAGCTATGTAGTGCCACAAAAGTAGAAATACGAAAATGAGATGTGCAGAAATGCGTAAATGTAACATTCTGCAAATGCGCAAAAGTGAAAGCTCAGAAATCTGCTCACAAAAAACGGCTTCCCCGTCCAATAAAGGAGGATGGAGAAGCCGTTTTATTTTGCCATCGTAGGTATTGATTACGAGCAGTTGTTTACGACCGAACGATGTTTTGATTTTGCTGCCATTGTACCAATGCTTTCTCTAGACGCTGGACAGCAACAGGAACTTGCTCTGGTGGCGTGTGTGTGAAGTTAAGGCGCATTTTGTTTTTGTGAGGCTCCGCTGAATAGAATACCTCTCCGGGTACAAACGCTACTCCGTTTTCCACTGCCAGCGGGAGTAATTCCTTAGTGTTAATCTCTTCGGAAAGGGTAAGCCATAGGAACATGCCACCTCTTGGCTCGAGGAAATGTGCTCCTTTCCAGTTATGTGATCTGAGTTCCGCGGACAGGAGCTTCATACGCGAATGATACTCTCTTGAGATGAGGCGGATATGCTGCTCAATATCAAAATGCAACAGCAGTTCATCTAAAGCACGCTGGTCGATGGTGCTGGAATGCAGATCGGCTGCTTGCTTTGCCTTGGCGATGGTCTTGATTAGTTCGGAATCGCCGATAATCCAGCCGGTGCGTAGGGCAGGGGCGACGATCTTGGAGAAGGTCCCTGTGTAGACTACACAATGATCCCCGCCGAAGCTTCTATCGATGGAGGCTAATGAGGGTGGATATAGAGTTTTATCTTCATCAAAGGTTATTTCTCCATAGGGATTGTCCTCTAAAATAAGAACACCGTAACGGCGGCAGATTTCAACCACCTTCTCGCGGCGTTCTTTACTCCAGGTTGCTCCAGACGGATTGTTGAAGGTCGGAACTGCGTATAGCAGTTTTGGCCGATGTATCCGAATCTGCTCTTCTAACTGATCCGGCAGAATGCCATGTTCATCATTTGGTATCGAATGAATAGCAGCCCGGTAAGAACCGAGCACTTGTAGTGCTGCCAGATAGGTGGGCGCTTCCACAAAAACTGCATCGCCGGGATCCAGCAATATTTTGCATAACAGATCTATAGCTTGCTGTGAGCCTGTAGTCAATACCATCTCAGAGGCTGTAACCGGGATGCCTTGCCGGGTAAGCCTTTCAGCGATTTTGTCACGTAGTGGAGTAAAACCCTCGGTAAGCCCATATTGAAGCGCTGAGGTGTCGCTGGAGAGCACACGATTATAGGCATCACGTACGGCCTCCAAGGGAAACAAATCCTCCCCAGGCAGCCCGCCTGCAAGTGAAATAATGTCATTGCCTTGTGTAACTTTTAGAATCTCCCGAACTGCTGATGATCCTAGATGATTGGCTGCCGTTGAGTATTTGATATCCATAAATTAGTTCTCCACCTTTCGATTTGATGCTATCATAATAGGAGTGCTGTATAACAGTAAAGCGTTGAATATAACAGTGGAGGTGAAGGGTTCATGCATATCGATTTGAATCGCAGCGGCAGCAAAACTCTGCCCCATCAAATTAGTGAAACCCTCAGTCAGCGGATCTCATCAGGACTGCTTCAGCAAGGTGTCCGGCTGCCCTCCGTTAGAAGTCTAGCTATAACCTTGAACGTGAGTCAGGTTACAGTAAGCAAGGCTTACGATATGCTTGAGAAACGAGGACTTATTTACTGCAGACAGGGTAAAGGGTGCTTTGTAGCCGATCCAACCCATAATAGACGTCAAGAAGAGGGTTGCTGGCAGGATTTATATGATGATTATTTGCCGCGGGCTCAGCTTTGGCGGAATTTTGATGTTTCAGAAGTGAAATATCCCTTTCATTTAGCCGCCATCCACAGTGAGCTGCTGCCACTTCAAGATATTGGTGACACCTATGCATCCTTGGTCAAAGAGCAACCGGAGCTTATGGCAACCTACGGGAATTTTCAGGGAGATCTTGAGCTGCGGAATGTCATGAGAGAACATTTGAAATCGCGTGGGATTTCACTCACTTCTTCCGATTTGATGATAACCAGCGGGACCCAGCAAGGCATTGATCTGGTGGCTCGTACATTTGTTGGTCCTGGAGATACAGTCTATCTTGAGGCGCCTAGCTATACTGGTGCTATTGATGTTTTTGCGGGACGAGGTGCAGAGATGATTTTTGTGCCTACGGATAGTGAAGGGATGCGAGTGGATGTTCTTACAAAAATGTGTGATCAAAGACCTCCAAAGCTAATTTATACCATCCCTACTTTTCAAAATCCAAGCGGTGCAACTATGAGCATCACAAGAAGACAACGACTGCTGGAATTAGCGCGCAGCTACCGTTGCCTCATTGTTGAGGATGACCCATTTAGTGATTTATATTTCCATGCACCACCACCTAGGGCGATTAAATCAATGGATCCCGATGGACATGTAGTCTATATGAAAAGCTTTAGCAAAGTACTTGCACCTGGTTGCCGAATCGCCTGTGTGGCTGCAGAAGGAAATATTCTGTCCCGGCTGATCGCCGCTAAATCTGCGAGTGATCTAGGAAGTCCCTTGCTGACACAGAAGGCCGTATTACCCTTCATCGCTGAAAAATACGACGCCTACGCAGCACAGCTACGAATTACACTCCGTGGTCGTATGGAAAAGGCGGCGAAGCTTCTGAAGCTGTACGCGCCGCCTGGAGTGAACTATATTCTACCAGAGGGAGGACTTAATCTCTGGCTGGAGCTGCCCCCTTCTCCTGATATTGCAAGCCTGCATGACTTGGCGGAGCAGGAGAGCATTTCTTTTTTACCCGGTGATGTCTGTTATTCTGCGGAAACGCCTTCCCGCCACATCCGTCTTTGCTATTCGCAAATGAAGGAATCGGAAATGGAGGAAGGGTTACAGCGGTTTCTGCGCTTACTTGGCCGGTTTTTGCAATGACACGGTTATGGGGTGTTATTTGTTCTTTGTTTTAATTGATTCATTTGCTGGCGTACATGTTGAGGAAAAAGCTGCAATGGAACTTGATTGCCGCTTGCCGCTTGTAGCGTTTTATAAATATCGACCTGACCCCAGCCAAAGTATTTATCATGGCCGGAAGTTCCCAGATCAACAGCGTTTTTGGTCATAAGGTCCATAACTTCCTTATTCGTCAGATTAGGATTCAGTGAACGTACCAGACCCGCCAGCGCAGCGACATGGGGACTGGCCATCGACGTGCCGGATAAAGCGGCATACTGGCTGTCCGGATAGGTGCTTGCGATGCTTTCTCCGGGTGCAGCGACATCAATATAATCGCCGTAGTTGGAGAAGGAGGCTTTTTCCCCTGAAGCATTTGTAGCAGCCACTGCAATCACTTCGGGATAAGCTGCAGGGTATCCAGGCCGTTCTGTATTATCATTGCCTGCTGCAGACACAAGCACGATGTCCCGGTCATAGGCGTATTTAATCGCATCATGGAGGAACTGCGAGTCGGCATAATTCCCTAAACTTAAGTTAATAACCTTTGCGCCATTGTCAGCTGCCCATATGATACCTTCTGCTACGGAATAAGTCGTTCCGGCACCTGAGTTATCTAGCGCTTTTACAGGGAGGATCTTATTGTACCAGCTGATGCCAGCTACACCTTCCCCGTTGTTAACAAGTGCGCCAATGATTCCAGATACATGTGTACCGTGACCTACATCATCCTCGGGTGTGGAACCATTGGTAATGGCATTATAGCCAGTCAAAAGCTTACCTTGTAAATCAGGATGATTAATCTGTACTCCCGTATCGACTACGGCGACAACCACTTCTTTGCTGCCTTTGGAAAGATTCCACCCTAGCTCAGTTTCAATCGCCGGGAGGTTCCATTGGTAAGTGGAGAATAACATGTCGTTAGGCGTTACAGTTCCTTCAGCGTTTTTAGTGATGGTATCATTGGTTAAATACATATAGTGAGGTTCCGTATACTCGGGATGCCATTTGTTGGTGAAATAGGATTTCAGCTGATAATAGGTCATCTTCTCAGAGCGAAAGATATAGGCATATCCCAGCTTGCGTGGCTGCTTGCAGTGGATATCGGCGGTTATCGTCTGGAGCTGTCCCTGAGTCGGAGCAGTTCCCTTAAAACGGACTACAATTTCATTCTCATAAAAATGGCTGGCATTTTCATTATCATGGCCGGTCTTGACTGTAATGTCCTTTAAGTTATCGGTATGGACTGATTCCACATGGTATTTGCCTTCCTTAGGATACGGAATGAGACGCAGGTTCTTCAGCTGATGGTCTGCCACACGCCCAAGCACCTTTTGGTTAATAAGAGCAATAATCCCTACATTTTTCTGTTTGTTCCGCTGAGCGATAAAGTAATATTTTTCTTTACCGATTGTAAACGTTGGAGATTCATAGGATTGATGACCGTGGATTGCTGATTTTGCCGTATTGAGATATTTTAGAAGCTGTTTGTTCTCCTGTTCGGTTCCTTTTGGAAAAGACGACTTAAAGGTCTCAGTCTTTTGTGTGCGGAAATCGATCCACATCAGCATGGAGATAAACCCGTGGTCTTGCTGCAATCGTTTCGCATACACTGATTTATCATGAATCGAAGACATCCCGTCTGTTTCAGACAGGAGTTTAGTTAAGTGTCTACTGACATCGACTCTATTCAGATGATCTGTCGCCTCCACATCCTGGCTTAAGGAGGTTTTCTTTAATGTTTTTTCCTGAGAGGGATTTGGAGGTGAATGCAAAGCTGAAGTTGGAGCCGGATTCTGAACAGCGACTTTTGCGACATCTCTGGTCGTCCCATTAGTGGCAGGGCGCAGGGCAAAGGTAAGTAACCCAACTGTAAAAGCTGCTGTAACCAAACCTGCAACTGTTAGATTTTTTCGTGACATGATTTCCGCTCCTCTATGCAATGTAATGTCTATAGGTTTAGAAGAGAGCGTATCTTTTATGCATCTTAGAAAAGGATACCTTCCTAACGTTTTTTATGATAATATCAGAGAGAATAAGTATCTCGAATTGTCTTCTTGATTTTGTAAGAGATACCTCATTAGATGTTGTTCTTAATAATTGTCCAGAAGGTTAGACTTCTCTGTGTTCACATCCTGATATTGCAAGAATAAAGAGATACGTCTTTAGGGCGGTTTCTTTCAGAGGATTAACTTTATTGACTACAAGAGCAGGGAATAATAAGGAGGAGCAACCGCTATGTCAGCAGCCAATGTGCAGAAATTATGTGAATCGACGAGAGATAAACTTAAAGTGGTAATCGACAAAATGGAAGTATTTCTAAATGAGCATGCATTGCCTCAGCTTGTAGTTGAGGGAGATGAGGAAACCGTACAATTTTACCAAGGTTTTCTGTCCGATCTTCGTCACCTATTAGTGTTCTCGGAAATGTCATATGAGAAATTAGGCGTTGCGCTGCGTCGTGCGACATTCGATGAATCTTTTGCACAGAAAGCGCTTTATAATGTATATCACTATGGTGTGAACAACTTCTTTTATCCGAAAAATGAAAGTTATTCTGAAGATGGCCGTTACGCTTATACAGGTCAGGATGCAATCCGTTTCCGCAAAAAGCCAGTACGTCCCGCACGTGATATCATCCTAGAAATCACCAAAACGTATGAAGATCTTCGCGATGATCTCATTTATTATGAGAACGACTATTTGACCGAGAAACGTATGCAAAATCAGGTTTAACTTCTAAATAGTGATCTAAAGGGATCAGCACTTTGTCATTTTTGTAATGACGATGAGCGGGTCCTTTTTTGCGTGGATTAAAAGCCTGTCTCGATACATCAACTGGAAACCACTCTGTCGAATAGCGGGTAAATGGAGCGGACATAATGAAGCCGAGGTGATAATTATGTCGAGTGAAAAACCATTAGTAAAATGTAGCGTGAGCAATTGTCATTATTGGGGCGAGCATAATTTATGCCGGGCTGAAGAAATTGTCATCGAGATCGATAAGCACGTAGGCAATGGTTATAAGGAAGAATATGCTGAAGAAATGACAAATGAAGGTCACCGCGATCATGCCAGTACATCATCTGCAACATGCTGTCTGACGTTTAAGCCGAACGCTTAGGAGGCCGCCAGAATGGACACAGAAAAGGATAATGAATCAAGCTCATCACGGGAACAATCCGGTCCGAGAAAAGTCATTCTTCGTCCGCGGAGAGTGGACTATCCTCGTCGGGACAGAGAGCATCGCGAAGAATACGCTGCTGAGGTAAATCCGGTTCCAATGCAGGTTCGGGATGCCCCGCGGAGAGTGGAAGAGCGAAAGGACAATGAAGCGGATTATAGTGGAAGCCGGGTAATGGGGTATGTTGGACTGGGGATGGGGATCGCCTCATTGTTCATCTGGTCCTTTATTCTCGGACCCATCGCTGCCGTAGTTGGTTATTATTCCTATGTCAAAGAGCAAAAAACGCTTGGGGCCTGGGCAATGGGCTTAGGGATTGTTGCGACACTAAGTTACTTTGTGATGATTCCCTTTGCGCGCTAAAAAGAACTGAATGGCTTTGATCTAAACAGGCTTTTAGACCTAAATATCAGGGTCTGAAGTCTGTTTTTTCATTCCAACATATAGCAATAATCTCAGATAAAATGTAAGATTAAGCCGTAATTCATCGAAATTTCAACGCGAAACCTTATATATGATTCGAGTAGGACAAAAAAGGAGTGCGCCAGCATGCAGATCAATCCCGCTGTAACCGACGGGTTAGGGCAGCTTAAATGGATCAACCTTAAGGCTACAACCGAAAAAACTAGCTCCGCGAATGGAAATGAACGGTCAACGGGAGTTTCAGCTTCTGGATTTGCGACAATGCTTCAGGCAATGTCAACGAGTAGTGAAAGTTCAAGCTATTTGACTTCTCTCCCGGATGCAACTTCAGTCAGCAGCTTGTTATGGCAGCAGATAGGTGGGACAACAGAAACCTTCAATAACATAATTTCCGGGGAAATAACGGGTTCCACACCTACGAGCTATGATGATCTCATCCAGAAGGCGAGTGCTAAATATGGCGTGCCGATTGATCTGATCAAAGCAGTGATTGATACTGAATCTTCGTTTAATCCTAATGTGGTCTCTTCGGCAGGGGCTAAAGGTTTAATGCAGCTTATGGATGGCACCGCGAGCGGCTTAGGGGTTACTGATTCATTCGATCCGGAGCAAAACATTGATGGCGGCGTACGTTATTTATCTTATCAACTGAAACGCTTTGGCGGAGAAGAAAAGATGGCACTTGCAGCGTACAACGCAGGGCCGGGACGGGTAACAGATCTGGGAGTAACCAATGATCAGGAATTATTGGAGAAACTTAGCCTGCTTCCAAAAGAGACACAATCTTATATCTTTAAAATAGAACGCGCTCGCGCTCAATACGCGGTATAATAAAAAGGATCAAACGGGAAACACCGTTTGATCCTTTTTCGATAATAAGTTCACTCAACGAAGTAAAGGAGACATTTGACATATGCTTTACTGGGATTATGCCGCCGCTACACCGCCCTATGAAGAAGTGGTGCAGACGATGGAACAAATTATGAAGCTGCATTATGCGAACCCTTCCTCTTTGCACCGTGCGGGCAGTGAAGCGGGTAAGCTGATCAGACGGTCGCGTGAAGTATGCGCTGCTGCTTTATCTGTACAACCGCAGGAGATTCTATTTACTTCTGGTGCAACGGAAAGCAATAATTTGGCGATAAAAGGCGCTGCTCTGCAATATCAGACTAGAGGTCGCCATTTGGTAACTACAGAAATAGAGCATCCCTCTGTATATGAGAGTTTCCTGCAATTGCAGCGAATGGGCTGGGAGGTTACTTTTGTAGCACCCGATAGCACTGGCGTTGTTGATCCTGATCGCGTAGCTGCTGCTGTCCGGCGCGACACAGTGCTTGTTAGTGTGATGCATGTCAATAACGAGATTGGAACGATACAACCGCTTAAAGAGATGGGGAAGCTGATTAAAGCTGTGAATCCGCGAACCTTATTTCATGTAGATGGTGTTCAGGGATATGGTAAGCTTGCAGTTGATTTAAAAGATTGGCAGGTGGATCTTTATAGCCTGTCTCCTCATAAGCTTCGAGGCCCACGTGGAGTGGGATTACTGTATATCAAAGAGGGAATTAAGCTATTCCCATTGCTTACAGGGGGCTCTCATGAAGAAGGACAACGCGCTGGAACTGAAAATGTACCTGCGATTGTCGCATCCTCCAAAGCTATCCGCATGAGTGGTGAGCAGCGCGAAACCTTCGTTGCCCAGTTGGTTCCACTCCGAGATCGATTATTACGCTTCTTGCGCACCGTTCCTGAATTTGTTATAAACAGCAGACAGGATGGAGCTCCCCATATTGTGCATTTCTCTTACCCTGGCATGAAGGGAGAGGTATTTGCCCGCAAGCTAGAGGAACTGGGGATGGCTGTCTCCACCCGTTCGGCCTGCTCCTCACGACTGGCTGAGCCTAGTCGTGTATTATTATCTATGGGTAAAGATGTCTCCAGTGCTTCAGGTGGGATTCGTATTAGCCTTGGTGACAGTCATACAGATGAGGATGTCGCTGCGCTTGAGCAAGCATTAACCACTGCGGTACAAGCTTTAAAGATTGCTGAAGGAGGAATGAAGTAACAAATGAGCATGATGAATAAGGAATCTGCAGAAGGCAGAGCCCATAGTATAGAATACGCTGATATGCTGCTCCTGCGTTTTGGAGAGTTTACTTTAAAGGGCAAAAATCGTACCCGATTTGAAAAAACCGTACTGCGTCATGTGAAGGAATTGATTAAGCCTTATCCAAACGTAGTTCTGAGCAAGGAATTCGGAAGAATTTACGTGGAATTGAACGGGGAATCTGCGATTGAATTGGTACAAGCACTGAAGAATGTATTTGGCATTGCTTCAGTTAGTCCAGTGAAGGTTTCTAAGTCAGAGCTTGAGGATATTGTAGCGGTCAGCCGTCAATTTTTGGAGATAATCGCGCCTGCTCAGGGCACCAGATTTAAGGTTAATGCTCGGCGGGTATGGAAAGAGTTCCCTTACGGCTCCATTGAGATGAATAAACTGATCGCGACACCACTATTGCAAGGATATCCTGGCCTCACCGTAGACGTTAAATCGCCTGAATTAGAGCTGAGGGTCGAAATTCGTCAGGGACATACTTATATTTTCTGTGAAAATATTGCCGGTGTAGGTGGATTTCCATTAGGCACTAACGGAAAAGCGATGTTATTGCTGTCCGGTGGCATTGATAGTCCCGTAGCAGGCTGGTCATCCATGCGGCGCGGACTTGAAGTGGAGTGCGTGCACTTCTACAGTTATCCTTATACAAGCGAGCTTGCTAGACAAAAAGTTGTGGATCTTGCGCGGGTATTGTCACGTTATGCGGGTGTAATCAAGCTGCATCTGGTACCCTTTACTGAAGTGCAGACTTCCTTTACCGGCATCGGCCAGGATAATCTGATTATTACACTGATGCGGCGGGCAATGCTGAGAATTACTACCCAGCTTGCTGAGCGGGAAGGTGCATTGGCGATTGTAACCGGGGATAGTCTGGGACAAGTCGCTAGCCAGACCTTGCCAAGCATGAACGTGATTGGCCGGGCGACAACCCTCCCCCTTCTGCGTCCGCTGGTAATGATGGACAAAAGTGATATCGTGGACCTGTCGAAGAACATCGGTACCTATGATTTGTCTATCCTTCCTTATGAGGATTGCTGTACTTTATTTGTTCCAAAATCACCTACAACAAATCCGAATTTACGGATTGTGGATAAGATAGAGGCTACGCTTCCGGGATATTCTGAACTTCTGGAAGCGGCGATTGAAGCCACAGAGACCGTGTTAATCACTCCCTATGGAGATGAGAAGCCTAGTGATGTTGTAAGTGTCGAGGCTGGTTTACAGGAAGAATGGTTCTAAAGTAATAAACCAAAAAACTGCCTTGAAGCGTAATGAAATCTACGTTCTGAGGCAGTTTTTTTGTGGTTTAGACGATTGTGCCCTCCTGAGGCTCTTCTGGTTTTGATTGGCGTTTCCAATGTCCCGCTGCCAAGATACCTATAATGATCACGATTATAAACAGATATTTGAGCAGCGGATGATGATCAAAAAATGGCACAAGCTGATGTTCATCCGTAATCATACTTGAAGCAGTAAAACCTAAGACAGCAGAACCAATATAAATGATCCATGGATATTTGTTGATTAATTTAATAAAAAGGGTACTTCCCCACACAACGATGGGAACACTGATCAGCAGTCCTATGATAACCAGTGAGATATTATGCTTGGCAGCTCCGGCAATGGCGATCACATTATCAAGGCCCATGGCAGCATCAGCTAAAATGATTGTCCCTACAGCGGACCACAAGCTTTGACCTGCCTTGATATCTGTTGATGTGTTCTCACTGGTTAACAGCTTATAGGCAATCAGAATGAGTAAAATCCCTCCGGCAAGCAGTAACCAGGGGATTTTCAAGAGCCATACGACCAGAATCGTTGCGAAGATCCGCAACACTACAGCACCTGCTGTTCCAAATACGATAGCCTTCTTTTGCGTGTCTGACGGTAAATTACGCGCCGCAAGACCGATCACAATGGCATTATCTCCCGCCAAAATAAGATCTAGAAAAATAATGTTGAGCAGCGATAATATAAACTCCCAAATGGATGTATTCAAAGCGAAGTCACTCCCAAGTTTGTTAGATTGAGCTTCAAAATATGCTTAGTTTTGTATACGCAAAAAAAGGAGCCAACATGCGTTCACGCTCAAAAAAAGTTGGACAGGAAGCATAGCTTGTCATTTCCGAACATACAAGTAGTTACATGTGACTCGGGGAGGTAAGTGCGAATGGATTCATTATTGCTCCTTGGTGAAATATTGATGATTAATCTGGTGCTGAGCGGAGATAATGCAATGGTTATCGCAATGGCCAGCAAGGATCTTTCGGCGAAGCACCGAAAGACTGCAGTATGGTGGGGCTCAGCAGGCGCAGTTGTTCTGCGGTGTTTGCTTACTTTTGTTGCGGTATTGCTATTAAAAATCCCTTATATTCAGGCTGGAGGGGGAATGCTGCTGCTATGGATAGCGTTCAAGCTGCTTTTGGAGGAAGAGGAGGATCTCAGAGTAAGGGAATCATCCTCAGTCTGGAAAGCAATCCGGACGATTCTTGTAGCAGACTTCATTATGAGCCTGGATAATGTACTAGCCATTGCAGGAGTAGCTAAAGGAGATTTGGCTTTAATTGTCATCGGGATTGCCCTTAGCATTCCGATAGTAGTGTGGGGAAGCGGCATTATTGTAGGCTGGCTGCACCGGTTTCCAGTGCTCGTATTTATCGGTGCTTATATATTGGCGTTTACAGCAGGGGATATGTTGCTTCAGGATGCAAAATTAGGGACGATGCTCTCCTTTTTGTTCCCTTCCTCACATTCCTATTTGCCCATTGCCTTAGGAATATTAGTTGTCGTTACGGGAGCAATAAAACGCAGAAAAACATCTGCAGGTTAATAAATTGCAATAAAAGGCAATACTAAACGGACATCTCCATAAATTGGAATTGTCCGTTTTTTTTGCGTGATCAGAAGCGCTTATCGACACTGATTAATCACAGGGAGTGATGGCATTTTGCGTATGTTTCGGATAATATATGAGTAAGAATCCTGTCGCTTTCAGGCTATAAGGTGACGAGGAAATGAGGTAGACGTGAAATTGAAGGGATGGGTGAAGGATGTCTTCAAAGAAAGATATACAGCTAGGAATTTTTATTGTTGCTGCTGGCATCGTGATTTTATTAGGTAAGCTGGGCGTCTTCGGATTTTTGGGGCGCGCGCTTTGGCCTCTAGTGATTTTAATTCCAGGAATAGTACTACACATGTTATTTTTCAGCCGTCGTGCTTCGGCCTCGGTATTGGTTCCTGCCGGGATATTAACGGTGTATGGTTTGTTGTTTGGCCTCTGCAATATTTGGGGATGGGGGCTTATGAGAAACTTATGGCCTGTGCTGTTGCTTGGTCTTGCCGTGGGCTTGTATGAATACTCCATCTATGAACCTAGACGGACGGGTGGCCTGTCAGCAATTGCTGTAACATTAGGCTTACTAAGCCTTGCACTTTGTATTTTCAGCCTTATGGGCACCGGCGCGATCTACCTGATCGGGATTGTATTAATAGCTGTAGGAATTTGGCTGATTACCGGTCGAGGCAGAGCACGTGGCCGGAATAGATGGTATCGAAGCTAATTGCTGTAGGATCTTGTGAAAAAAAACGGAAATTGGTAACTGTTTTTTCATAAAAAGACTTGCTTTTCATGGTACTTTCACTATAATATTAATGTTATGTTGAAGCGTCGGCTTTCTGCCTGGCGCTTCTTTTGTGAGACTGCCGTGACATGCTATGAATTTTAACAGTTTTAATTTGATAAATGAGAGGATTTGGATACAAATCATGCATTCAAGAAAAGATATTCGCAACATTGCGATCATTGCCCACGTTGACCATGGCAAAACAACACTCGTCGATCAGCTCCTTCAACAATCGGGGATCTTCAGCGCCCATGAGCACTTGCAAGAACGTGCTATGGACTCTAATGATATCGAACGGGAACGTGGAATTACAATCCTAGCTAAAAATACAGCAATTACTTATAAAGAGTTTTTGATCAACATTGTGGATACACCTGGACATGCTGACTTTGGTGGCGAAGTAGAACGGATCATGAAAATGGTTGACGGTGTATTGCTGGTTGTTGATGCTTATGAAGGCTGCATGCCGCAAACGAAATTCGTCCTGCGTAAAGCATTGGAACAAAAACTTACACCGATCGTTGTCGTGAACAAGATTGACCGTCCAGCTGCTCGTCCTAAGGAAGTTATTGATGAAGTGCTCGATTTGTTCATCGAACTTGAAGCAAATGACGAACAATTGGAATTCCCTGTTGTTTATGCATCTGCTCTTAATGGTACATCAAGCATGGTTCCTGAGAAACAAGATGAAACGATGCTTTCGCTCTACGAAACCATTGTTGAACATATTCCAGCTCCAACCGAAAGTGTTGAAGAACCGCTTCAATTCCTCGTAACGTTGATGGATTATAACGAATACTTGGGTCGTATTGCGATTGGACGTGTTAACCGCGGTGTGATCAAACAAGGTCAATCTGTAACAGTTATTATGCGTGATGGTAAGAGCAAAACTGCACGTATCGAGAAATTGTTCGGCTTCCAAGGTTTGAAACGTATTGAAACAGAGCAAGCGGGCGCAGGGGATATCGTTGCTATTGCAGGAATCAAGGACATCAACATTGGTGAGACCATTGCTGATCCTGCAAACCCTGAAGCACTTCCGGTTCTGAAGATTGACGAGCCAACCATGCAAATGACATTCCTAGTGAATAACAGTCCTTTTGCTGGTAAAGAAGGTAAATGGGTAACTTCCCGTAAACTACGTGAGCGTCTATTTAAAGAACTTGAAACAGACGTGAGTTTGCGTGTGGAAGAAACTGATAGTCCTGATGCATTTATCGTTTCTGGACGCGGTGAGCTTCACCTTGGTATTCTGATCGAGAATATGCGTCGTGAAGGTTATGAAATGCAAGTTTCTAAACCACAAGTAATCATTAAAGAAATCGACGGTGTCAAAATGGAGCCGCTTGAGCGTCTAATGATTGATATTCCAGAAGAGAGCATGGGCTCTGTTATGGAGAGTCTGGGTACTCGTAAAGCCGAAATGGTCAATATGATTAACAACGGTACGGGTCAAGTACGTCTGGAGTTCCTGATTCCTGCACGTGGATTGATTGGTTACAACACTTACTTCTTGACTTTGACACGTGGTTACGGCGTTATGAACCATGCTTTTGACAGCTACGCTCCACTGGTTGCTGGTCAAGTTGGCGGACGTCATCAAGGTGTGCTTGTAGCAAGTGAGACTGGATCAACAACTCAATACGGAATCGTGGGTGTTGAGGATCGTGGTATTCTCTTCTTGGATGCAGGTACAGAAATTTATGAAGGTATGATCGTAGGCGAGCATACCCGTGATAACGATATTATCGTTAACATCTGTAAGGAAAAAGCACTTACCAACATGCGTACCTCAGGCAAAGATGATACTGTAAAAATGAAGACACCACGCACCTTCTCTTTGGAAGGCGCACTTGAATATTTGAACGATGATGAATATTGTGAAATTACACCTAAATCCATTCGTTTGCGTAAAAAGATTCTGAACAAAGGCGAACGCGAACGTGTAGAGAAACAACGTAAAACAGCACAAGCCAACGCGTAAACACATGCTTATGAATAAGACCGCCGGATTATTGCATCCGGCGGCTTTTTTTAATATAAGAAACAAAAAATTCCCCTACTGATGATATAATGTAAACGTATCTTAAATTTGGGAGGAGTGCGGTTATCTATGCAGGTGTGGTTCGCTGAGCATCCAATCGTCGCTTATATTGTTATCTTTATATTGCTTACTTTTGTTTATAATCAAGTCTTTCGTGTGAATCAAAAGTTATCGATTGGCAAGGAAATCATGCTCTACATAATGATGGCGGTTGGCTCTGGCATGCTCCTCATTTTCCAACATGATAAGCTTCCGATTATCCAGTGTCTGTTGGTTGCTGTCGGATTAATGCTGATGGTACGGATACGTTATATAGTAGAAGCTCGACAGAAGAGAAAGGCTGCGGCAGCAGCGAAGAGATCGTAATCGCAACTTTTGTACCTTAAGGATCGTCTAATTAATGTAGCAATTCTAATTCTAAATGAAATGAAAAGGACTTTATTCTATTATGAGTACAAGAAACAGCGGTTTACCTCCAAGAGCAAACGGGCAACAACCTACTAATAGAAAACAGCCTGTGAAGGGTGCTTCTAAGAAAAAAACGAAAAAGAAAGTGAAAAAGAGAGGTTTTTTTGGCAGATTAGTTAGAGTATTGTTAACTTTGCTAATTATTGCGATCCTCGGCGTGTTGGGTTATGGCGGTTATCTGTATTGGAAGCTTGAGCATGGCGTATTTAATGCAGGGGTTGAGGGTACGGTTGCTCCAGGGCATTCCGCTTCAGAAAAACCACTGACAATGCTTATACTGGGAACGGATAACAGACCTAAACACGAGTCTTATTTGACTGACGTGATCATGGTTGCAGCACTTAATCCTAAGACTAAATCAGCGACTATTGTTTCGCTTCCTCGTGATACCTATGTGGAGCTAAGCGGCTATAAGAAGACGAAAATTAATGAATTTTATGCTCGCTTCAAGGGTAAGGAGAAATCCTCTGGTCTACTGGCTGAAGATGAGATGAAGACGATGATGGGTAAGTATCTGGATATTGATGTAGATTATACAACGATTCTTGATTTTCAGGGCTTCCGTGATGTAGTGGACGAGCTTGGGGGAGTCGAAGTAAATATTAGTGAAAATATGTGTTATACAGACACTGTGGATGGCACGAATATCAATCTGAAAAAGGGTCCGGCAGAGCTGGATGGAAAAAATGCACTGGACTATGTGCGGTATCGTAAATCCAATTGCAAGCCTAAGACCAACGCATCAGATGATTTTGATCGCAACAAACGCCAGAACGAAGTTCTGAACAGTCTGGTGGATCAGATGCAATCGCTTGGTGGCGTATTAAAAATCGGCAAGGTGCTTGATGCAGTGGACAGTAACATGAAGACAGATATCGAAAATTCGCAAATCAAAGATATGATTGCGACGTATTGGAAGATTTCCAAAGAGAATATCGAATTCAAGCCGGTTACTGGAACATGGCGAAGTCCATATGTATATATTAATGATGAGGAGTTTGAGGCCGCTAAGAAAAGCTTGCAGGATCGAATTGCAGGAATTTCCACGGGAGCTGATTCGACAGCTGCTGAGACGCCTTGAGGACCTTAATATCTTCCATAGCTAAAATTGAATGCAAGTTTCAGCCTGTGCTATAATATAATAAATCGAATGAATTAACGTCGCATAGGGGGCCAGTACTTATGTCCGAAGCCGTTGCTCAGCTGAATGAAACTTTGCTATCGATGCTGCAATCGGAAACCTTTGTTCTTCTAAACACAGTTGATGCGGAGACAGGCGGTCCTACATCCACAGCTATTTCGTGGCTTTATGCTGTTAGTCCTAGTACTGTGCGTTTGGCTATTGATCATCGTTCAAGACTTGTGAATAATATGAAGGTTAATCCATTAATAACTATAACTGTGTTTGGTGAAGGAACTGTCTATGCCATTAACGGTAGTGCTGCTGTAAGGCAGGACCCGCTAGAAGATGTTCCTTTTAAGATGTGCTGTTTTGATGTTGAAATTCAAGCGGTCCGCAACGCGCTTTTTTACGGCGCGCAGCTGGACTCCGCCCCAAGATATGCGAAAGTTTATGATGGACGTGCCGCTGAGAAGTTGGACGGACAAGTATTTGCTGCCATGAAAAAAGCCTAGTGAAAATATCACTGGGCTTTTTTTGAACTCAAAGAACATCTTTTGTTCTTAACCTCTACTGTGCATTTTTTTGCGGCTTGGTATCCTCTGGCAGCTGTGGCATGATTCGTCCGATAATATCGGCCAGCTCGGATGAGAATCCGGATATCGGATGTCCCTTGGAGATATGGCGGCTCATTTCCGCTAATCTGCTGGAGAGATCCATATCCGCAGTGACAAGCGCCCGTACACTTCTTGGGTCTTTGCGGATGGCTTCCGCTACAGAATATTTGATGCTTCCTACACGTGAACGGCCCAGAGAACCTTCTACATCAAGACCAACAATGGCAACTTTGTTCATGACTACACAGTGTGCGCCATTTACACCGGGAACTCTTTTGGCCAACTGTTCAAAATGATCCTTAAGTGCAATTTCACTTTCTCCATTAACATTGACGGCTTGACCAGCTTTTGAGGTGGCTTTAGGATTAGTCGCACCATCATTGGACAATTGCCGAACCTCATGGTTCCCCGTACCCTTTACAGCATTCGCAGATTGTTTATTCTGAGGAGAGGGTGATGTCTTTTTATTAGCGATACCGCAGCTTGTCAGTAGCAGCAGTACCAGCAACAGACATATTGATTTTCTCATATGTGATTACTCCTTTCAGCCAAAGAATCGTTTCTGTACCATATCTTTTCCCTTGGCGGAAAGAGTTATGTATGATCAATCAAACCAGGCGCTGTGGAGGGGATAATATGAACAAGATATTTGTGCTAGATACCAACGTGCTTTTGCACGACCCCAATTCAATTTTCTCTTTCAAGGAGCATGAGGTGGTTATTCCGGCTGTTGTGCTGGAAGAAATCGACTCCAAGAAGCGCAATGCTGACGAAATCGGTCGGAATGCCCGTACGGTATCCCGATTGCTTGATGGACTCCGGGAACTAGGTCATTTGCATAGTGGTGTGGAACTGGAGCATGGAGGCAAGCTGAAGGTAGAACTTAACCATCGCAGTTTTGTGAAGGTACAGGAAATGTTTGGTGAGGTGTCTAACGACAATCGGATTTTGGCTGTTGCTCTCAATTATTTGAATGAAGAGAATGAGAAGCCCGATCCGCGTCCCGTTGTGCTTGTGAGCAAGGATGTACTGGTTCGTATTAAAGCGGATGTACTTGGAATTACGCCAGAGGATTATTTGTCAGATCGTACTGGAGACTTAAATGAACTATACACTGGTTACCAATCTCTGCAGGTTCATCCCGCATTGATTGATGAATATTACAGTCACCGCTCTCTGACGGTAAAACAGCTTGCGTTGTCGTATCCGTTGTACCCTCATGAATTTGTGATTCTCAAGGATGAGATTGGCACTGGCAAATCAGCTCTTCTCAAAGTGAATAGTGATGCCACACGTCTGGAGCCACTCTATCTGGGCAATGATTCGGTTTGGGGGATTAGCGCCCGTAATGCTCAACAACGAATGGCACTGGAGCTGCTGCTAAATGATGAAATCCCACTCGTAACGATCACGGGTAAGGCTGGGACAGGGAAGACGTTATTGGCGCTTGCAGCCGGACTATTCAAAGTGGAGGATGAACATAAATACAAAAAATTGCTTATCGCCCGTCCGGTCGTTCCTATGGGTAAAGACATTGGGTATTTGCCCGGTGAGAAGGATGAGAAGCTTAGACCCTGGATGCAGCCTATTTATGATAATCTGGAATTCCTGTTCGATACCAAAAAAGCTGGCGATATCGATAAAATCTTAATGGGGTTAGGAAGTATACAGGTAGAAGCCTTAACCTATATTCGCGGCCGTTCAATCCCATCGCAGTTCATTATTATTGATGAGGCGCAGAACCTTTCCCGCCATGAGGTGAAGACCATTGTCTCCAGAGCGGGAGAAGGAAGTAAAGTCATTCTAATGGGCGATCCAGAGCAAATCGATCATCCATATCTGGATGCTGCGAGCAACGGACTGAGCTATATCGTCGAGAAGTTTAAACAGCAAGGGATTAGCGGGCATATTACTTTGGAAAAAGGTGAGCGTTCCCGCTTGGCACAATTGGCCGCGGATCTACTCTAACGGTTCATCAATCCTATTTTCAGCCGGGAGAAGCAAACACTCCCGGCTTTTTCCTGCCCGCCCGGAAACGGCAGAGGAATTTAAAGTTGGTTGTGGTGATTAGAGCCATGGAAAGAAAGTTTGGAACTGTAGAAGCGAAGCGTTCGCCTTTATCCTCGGATTTTAACCGCATGATGCGGTAATTAAATCAGGAAATCTGAGGATAACAGCGATCGGAAGTCCAAAGCTTTCTTGTAATGGCGGTCAGATCACCTTCCTATTTTTAATGCCTCTGGCGTTTCACCCATATAATAGAAAGAGAACGGTTTCACAAACTAAAGACAAGCACCGGAGGGTTTGGTAAAATAGGGGAGACCAATCAAAAGGGAAGGTGGGAAATCGTGCTGAAACGCAAAAATTATTGGCTGCTTTTTGCAATTTTACTACTATCGCTGACAAGCCTGTCGCCCAGTATGGAATTGAGTACCAGTAACGATCCACGTCCTATGAAAAGACCACAAAGCCAGTCGACCCATCCCTCTTCCGGAGATGAGGGAACTATAGATAGCTTACACATAAGAGTATCGTTAAATAGCGAAGAATTTAGTGAACTGGAGCTCCTTAGCAACCGTTATACCTTAGAAAGTGGAGTAAAGGTTATTTTAAGCAATGTGGATATGGAGGATGCCGATGAGGTATTGAAGCATGATTTAACGATCGGGGATAGCCCGGATATAGTCATGGCAGATGGACGAAGCATTCTGGACTGGGCCACACGTGGATATTTATTGCCGATGGATGTGTATCAGAGCGTTCCGGGGAGTGCACCGTTAACACAGTTGATCCCCTGGATGCAGTGGAATGGATATAATTGGGGAGTCCCGTTAGATATAGATCCTTACGTGCTTGTTTATTCCCCACAACGGCTGGCGGAGCTGGGTTTTAATGTATTACCCAAAAGCCTCGAAGAGTGGAATATCCTGCTTCAGAATGTGCTAAAAGAGCAAGGGAAATATTTACTTGCGATGGATACCCGCAATCCTTATGGATTGTCAGCGGTAATGGAGAGCATGAATAGCAGCTTGTTAGCAGATAACCAAAATGTGTTGAATTGGATTCAGAATGCCCGCAGTTATTTTTATCTCACCAGCCGCTACAATAAAGATGTCTGGGATATGCTCCAAGGAGGTAGTGTCGCCGTTGCTTCATTACCGTTATCCGAGTGGCAGAAGCATGGAAATTCATCCCTTGCTGCTGTACCGGCCCTGACTGCTAATAATGGGGGTGGGTTTGAATCCTGTTACAGTCGATCTTTTGCCCTTCCAGCTCAATCTCAAAGTCCAAAGGAAGCTGTGAATTGGCTGACCTTTATCACCTCTGAGGATGCTCAGCTGGATTGGTTGGAGAATACGGGTAGCTTGCCGGCGCTTGATGTTCTTTATCGTTCGGAGCATGCTTTTAAATACAAGCTTCCTTTCGATGTTGAGCTATTGCTGACAGAAGAAACCGCCCCGGAGGATGAGTCACAGGGCGGCTGGAGTAAGGTTGTTGAAGCTGTATCGTTACTATTAACGGGGCAGATAGATGCGGAAGGCTACAAAGAATTTCTAAAAGAAGGCCTAAAATGAAATGGAAAGCTTAACATGCAAGACGCCCTCTTGGCTATCTACTGCCGTGGCACGAAGGAAAGATACTATTTTGCCTGGATAAAAGCCTAAGTCAAATTCTTCTTCCAACGTTTTTCTTGTTGTGTCAGGCAATTCAAGACCGTTAAATACAATATGATCGACTTGGAATATAAGGCCGTTGATCGGTTCTTCCTGAATGGTATAGTGACCGGTCAGTGAAAGGGCTAGCGCTCCGCTTTTTCCAGTGGCAGTAATCGATCCGTCATTGAAATGAAAGGCGAAGTCTTTAAACAGCGAATTCTGCGATTGCAAAAATTCATTCAGATCCTCTTCCTTCAGGTTTAGCTCATAAGTCATTCCTTTTCGAGTCAGTACACCCTCTCGATTCTGAACAAACTGTGGTAGGTTATTCATTGCGGAGGATAACGCCTTGAAATAAGTTTTTACCTCGTGCAGGCCGATATTCTCCCAATATAATGTGAATTCTTTAAGTAGAGTACTCATATTTTCAGGATCGCTGCTATTTTTAATCCCACCCTCAATATCCTTGTTGAGCGCGTTTACCCGAACTTGCTGTTCCTCCAGAGCCGTACGCAATCGGGCGAGCTCTTCCGAGTTTCGCTTCGCAGTCTGAAGGGTATCCTTCAAATCCTTATATTGTTCTTCATATTGTGAGAGAATATCGCGGTCATTTCCAATAATAATCTCATAATAATCGAACAGAGCCAGGAATCTGCTGATACTTTTTGCTGAAAAAAACGCGGCCAGAAGATTATCTCTATCCCCCATATAATAAGAACGCACAACTGCACCTGCCCGTTCCTGTTGGTCCGCAATGGCTGTTTTTTTCTGGGTAGCTTGTCTGTTCAGGCTTTCTACCTTTTGTTCAAGCGCTTTTTGTTCGGCTGTAATCTTGATGATTTCACGTTCAATTTCTGCAGAAGACAAGGTCTGTTCAAGTAGTTTACGGGTTTCTTCATTATCTGGTATAGCAGAGTTGAAAAAATCACCGCTAGGATCGGCAGACAAGTACTTCACAGGTTGTAACGGAAACAAAGTACAGCAGAAGAAAATTAGTATGGTTGCAATCATGCGGCTTTGTAAATTGCGGGAGCGCACCACACCACCACCTTTTTTTTGAAATGATATATGTATGTACTAATAATATGTTTAACCCTTCTAAAATAGCATACAAACAAAAAAACGGAAGTGATCCTTATAAGATAAGGACCTCATCCGCTCCAAAAGAGTACTGCAATTTATAGTGGAAGACCCATTTGAAAGATCGTCCAATAACTAAATCCGGTGAAAGTCAGAATCATGTATGCCCAGAAGAGAAGAACATAAGTTTTTTCAGTAAATTTCATATAGCCAAGTATTACGAAAAATGCAGTTTGTAAAAAGAAAAGCAAGGCCATTTCTGTTAGACCTCCGGCGAAAGCCATCAATCCAATAGCTAATGTGAAAAAACCTAATACCCGAAACATGCGGTCCAAGAGAGAGTCCCCCTTCCAGTATGTATCTCACGAATATTCCTTCGATTTATTATACCCTCAACATAATTATGTGTAAACGAATTCATTGAAAAAAATGCACTAATCTTCAAAAAATGTGATTTTTATAATTGACCTGAGTGATTAGTGCTTTAAAAAAGAGAATTTATAGTTTTATGCGTATGATGTACGCAGATAATGGAAATACAAATTAGTATCAAATAGATTCTATGAACTCTATGAGAAGCATAGAAATGGAGTAAGCAGCTTTTATCCCTATTCACTACCCGGCAGAACTGCCGGTTATGGAGATGGTTATTTCATGACGTTGTTAGGAGGTTTGGCTTTATGACAGCCGTTAGACAGGACGCTTGGAGTGCAGAAGATGATCTAATATTGGCAGAAGTAACTTTGCGACACATTCGGGAGGGCAGCACACAGCTTGCCGCTTTTGAAGAGGTGGGTGAAAAAATCGGCAGAACTTCGGCCGCTTGCGGATTCCGCTGGAACAGTTGTGTTCGGAAAAGTTATGAAGGTGCAATCGGTATTGCTAAAGGGCAACGTCAAAAGCGTAGCTACCTGAAAAAGCAGCCGTCAGTAAGAGGAGCGCAAGTAGCTGGTCTCATTCTGGGTGATGTCGATGAGGAATTTGGGCGCGGTGAGGGATTAAGTGAAAACACATTATCCATTGATGCGGTCATTCGTTTCTTAAGACAATGGAAGGGTACGATCCAGGAAGCAGGACGTCAGCTGAAAATGCTGGAAAGAGACCTGCGCGAGAAGGAAGATGAATTAACAGAATTACGATCTGAGAATGAACGGTTGTCTAAAGAGGTTAATCTTGCTCAAAGCGACTACCGGGTAGTCAACGATGATTACAAAGCTTTAATTCAGATTATGGATCGTGCTCGCAGGCTTGCTTTCTTAAATGAAGAAGAAGAAGAAATGAAGACTCGTTTCAAAATGGATGGTAACGGAAATTTAGAACGCATTGAATAAACGATAGGTTAACTAACAATCCCGCAAGTGGTCTGCTTTTTAAGCACCACTTGCGGGGTTTTTGGTATACTTAGAAAAATTGTGCTTAAGATCAGCAGGAGGGTTATATGAAAATTGATATAATTGGTGCAGGTTCACTCGGGCTGCTGCTGGCAGGGAGACTGATCCAAGCCGGGAATGATGTGAGGCTATGGTGCCGAGGGATAGAACAATGCCAACGATTAGGGCGTGATGGCTTAACGGTTACCTACGAGGATGAACGCGAGCCGATAACAATTTCGGAAGATCAGTTTGTATCCGCGCCAATAGGGGAGTTCGCAGGTGCTTATCTAGAAGAGCCGAGTGATTGGATCGTGGTGACGGTTAAACAGAATACTCTACATAATGATTTTCCTGAATTTCTATCCCTACTTAAGGAAGAGCAAGTACATATGATTTGTTTTCAGAATGGAACAGGACATATGGAGATGTTAGGAGGCTTGTTGCCAAACGCCAATTTATATGTAGCTGTGACTACGGAGGCTGCGAAGCGCAAATCATTAACTGAGGTCATTCATGCAGGAGCAGGGGAGGTGTGGATAGGAAAATGGAGCTTAGGGGATGGACAAGCTCATAGCATACATAATGATTTAACAGCGAATAATTTAATAGAAGTTCTCATAATGGCAGGATTCGCAGCCTTTTTGTCGAATGAAGTGGATACCATGATTTACCGGAAGCTCTTGATCAATGCCGTTATTAATCCACTCACGGCGATTTGGCGTATTCCAAATGGGGAGCTGCTGTCTTCAGAGCAACGCCTCCAATTAATGAAGGAAGTTTTTGAAGAAGTAACAATGGTGTATGATTTCTGTGAAATTACTTATGATAAGGATGCTTGGGATAACATCCTTCAGGTGTGCCGGTTAACGTCTGGCAATATTTCATCTATGCTGGCAGATGTACTTGCTTCAAGAACCACAGAAATTCGTTGGATCAATGGAAGTCTTGTAGAAATGGCAGAACGATCTGGAGTGTCGGCACCATTAAATCGCTGGCTCTGCCAATTAGTAGAAGGTATTGGGGTATGATCTCTGGGGAGAGGTGAAGCTATGGGACTGCTGATGGATTCGGTTATTACTTTAAGCGTTATTCCGATTGTGCCGTTTTTGATTGTTTTTTTCATTGGAAAAGGCTTAAAAAAAGATAAAAAGAAAACTTTTATGCTCGCAATGGACGTGACCACATTTTTTTTATTATTGTCGGTCTCCGCATTGTTTAACAACATCTTTAATTCCGGTTTTGGGTTTTACCTTATACTAATTATTGTATTAATATCCGCTGGACTGATTGGCGGAGCTCAAAATCGGATGAAAGGAAAGGTAGATGGAAAGCGGTTATTTCGGGCAGTTTGGAGACTTTCGTTCTTTTTTATGAGCGTAGGATATTTATTATTTATGTTTGTTGGGCTAATTACCTACATATCACAAGCGATGTAACGTTCCACTGCTTCGGTGAAGCGTCAACGTCACAAAAGTTTAAAGTTTTAAAAAAAAAATATTTTCTGAAAACATTGCACTAGATTTTTTTGACCACTGGTTGTATAATCATAAACCATATACCACATTCTATTTAGGGGGAACTGCTAGATGAAGAAGAGTAAAAGTCTATTGCTAATGATTGCATTAGTACTTGTTATCGGCACAGTGCTTGCTGGCTGCGGCGGAAACAATGCAAACAGCGGCAATAAAGGTAACAATGCTAACACTGGTAACACGGCAACTGGTAATGCAGCTACAGAAGAAAAATTGGCTGCTGACCAAACATTGAGAATTAACCTTAGTTCTGAGCCTCCAACATTTGACCCAGGATTGGCTCAAGATAGCCAAGCTCACACTGTCCTGACAACAATGTACGAAGGTCTGACTCGCATGAATGCTGAATCTGGTCAAGCTGAACCAGGTGTTGCTGAAAGCTGGGAAGTTTCCGCTGACGGTCTGGTATATACTTTCAAACTCCGTGATTCACAATGGAGTAATGGCGATCCTGTAACAACAGAAGACTTCGTTCGCGCTTGGAAACGCGTGCTCGATCCTGCTGCTGCATCCGCTGCACCTTACGCTTATCAATTGTACTACATCAAAAATGCTCAAAAGTTCTACAACAAGGAAATTACCGATTTCAGTCAAGTAGGTGTCAAAGCGGTTGATGAGAAAACTCTTGAAGTTACTCTTGAAGCCCCAACTCCTTACTTCCTTGGATTGCTTTCCTTCTACACTTATTACCCTGTACACAAATCCATTGAGAGTAATCCTAAATGGGCAACAAGCAAAGATACTATGATCGTTAACGGTGCTTTCACTCTTACTGAGTGGACTACAGGTCAAACACTTGTTGTAACTAAAAACGATAAATATTGGGATAAAGATTCCATTAAACTTAACAAAATCGACTTCTCCCTTGTAAACAGCGGTGCAACTGAGCTGCTCAGCTACAAGAACGGTGAATACGATCGTGCCGGTGGACCAACTGGTGAAATTCCATCAGAACAAATTCCAATCGTGCAAAAAGAACTTCCTAACGAATTCAGCCGTAAAGGTATTGCTTCCGTATACTACTACGAATTCAATATCACTGAAAAACCTTTCACAAACGCTAAAATCCGTAAGGCTCTTGCAATGTCCATTAACCGTCAAGCTTTGATTGACAATGTAGTACAAGGTGGACAATTCCCAGCCTACGGTTATGTACCTCCTGGTATCGCTGGTGCTGATGGTGAATACCGTACAGCAGTTAAAGATAGCTACTTCACTGAAGATCTAGAACAAGCTAAAACATTGCTTGCTGAAGGTCTGAAAGAAGAAGGTATGGATAAACTGCCTACATTCTCCCTGACTTACAACACAAGTGAAGGTCACAAGAAAATCGCTTTGGCGATTGCTGATATGTGGAAAAACAATCTTGGTATCGACGTACAAACCGTTAACCAAGAGTGGGCTGTATTTATTGAAAACCGTCAAAACCTGAACTACCAAGTTGCTCGTGCTGGTTGGACTGCGGATTACAATGATCCAATGACTTTCCTTGATATGTGGGTAACAGGTGGCGGTAACAATGATACTGGTTACGCTAACCCTGAGTATGACAAATTGATCAGCGAAGCTAAAACAAGCACTGACTTGGCAGTACGTCAAGAAAAGTTTGCTGCAGCTGAGAAATTGCTCATTGAGCAAGATATGGTTCTGATTCCTTTGTACTACTACACTAACAACTCCCTGACTAAAGAGTACCTTAAAGGTGTTACTCTTGACTTTAGTGGTGCAATTGACTTGACTCGCGGATACTTGCTTGAGCACTAAGATATTGCTTTAGTAATTACAACAGAATAGTTAGTTGACTGAAGTTGCAGAATACTTCGGGATATATATGTGGAATTCCATATATATCCCTTTTTTTTGTATTCCTGTCTATTTGTTAATTAATGTTATTAATAACATATATAGAAAATAGACAAAAATCCGTTTTTTTCATAAAATCATTATTATGTGTATCAAAAATTGTCGGAGGAGGTGTGATGGGGATGGTTCGTTATGTCGCAAATAAGTTTTTCTATATGTTGGTTTCTCTATTTGTATTGATTTCAGCTACCTTTTTCTTGATGAAAGCTATTCCGGGGGATCCGTTTACTTCTGAAAAGAAGGTACCGCCAGAAATTAAAGCACGTCTGATGGAACAATATGGTCTGGACAAGCCGCTCTCTCATCAGTATTTTAAGTATTTAGGTGATATTATCCAAGGTGACCTAGGTGTCTCAATGAAACGCCTAAATCAAGATGTATCACATTTGATCAGTCAAACCTTTTCAGCGTCGCTGAAGCTGGGACTCGTCGCAATCGTTGTGGCGGTTATTGTCGGAGTATTTCTCGGCATGTTGGCGGCACTCTATCACAGAAAGTTTATTGACAGCGCAGCTATGGTGCTGGCAGTTCTGGGGATTGCGGTTCCGAGCTTTGTAGTCGCGTCATTACTGCAGTATGTATTTGCTTTCAAACTGGGTTGGGTACCGGTTTCAGGTTTTAAAGGGCCAATCTATTATTTCTTACCCGTGGCCGCGCTCTCGGCACAGCCGATCGCCTTTATCGCCCGCTTGACCCGTTCAAGTATGCTTGAAGTTTTGAATGCGGATTATATCAAAACGGCTAAAGCAAAGGGATTGAGCTGGATGGCTATTCTGAGCCGCCATGTACTTCGTAACGGAATTCTACCTGTTGTTACTTATATGGGTCCAATGACAGCTAACATCGTAACTGGTTCGGTTGTTATCGAGCAGATCTTTGGTGTTGGGGGTATTGGTAAACAGTTCGTGGAAGCGATTGGTGTCCGTGACTATACCGTTATTATGGGGATAACCATTTTCTATGGTGTATTACTCATGGTTGCCCGCTTTATTACGGATATTGCTTATGTATTAATTGACCCACGTATGAAATTAAGTGGAGGAAAGGAGGGCTAAATAGTGGCTACTGAAAATAACTTGCTAAATCTAAAACCGGAAGATTTTCAAAAAGTCGGTGTAGATGAAAAAGAAGCCGAAGTTATCCAGCGTGAGAGTCTCTCTGCTTGGAAAGACTCTTGGCAACGGTTGCGTCAAAATAAAATGGCGATGACTGCGCTCGGTATCCTGGGTTTGATTGTACTTGCAGCGATTTTTGCACCTTTTATCTCGAAATATAACTATTATTCTAATGATTTGATGAGCACCAATAAGCCCCCTTCCTCCGATCACTGGTTTGGAACGGATGATCTTGGTCGTGATATCTTTGTGCGTACTTGGTACGGTGCACGGATTTCCTTGATCGTTGGTCTTGCTGCGGCAGCCATCGACTTGTTCATCGGTGTTATCTACGGAGGCATTATGGGCTTCTTCGGCGGCCGTGTAGATAATATTATGAATAAATTCTCTGAAATTTTGTATTCTATTCCTTATTTGCTGGTTGTAATCTTGCTCTTGGTCGTTCTTGAGCCAAGTCTTGGAACAATCATCCTAGCTCTAACCATTACAGGCTGGATTACGATGTCGTGGATTGTGCGTGGAGAAATTATGCAGCTCAAGAATCGTGAATTCGTATTGGCGTCCCGTTCCATGGGTGCTGGTTCTGCGAGACTGTTGTTCAAGCACCTTCTGCCGAATGCGGTTGGTCCGATTATCGTAACCATTACACTGTCTGTACCAAATGCTATCTTTGCTGAGGCCTTCCTAAGCTTCTTGGGTCTTGGTGTACAAGCTCCTGTTGCTTCACTTGGATCGATGATCAATGACTCACTCACCGGCTGGTTGTACTATCCATGGCGCTTCTTGTTCCCTGCGATCCTAATCAGCTTAACAATGCTTTCTTTCAACATTTTCGGTGATGGTCTTCGTGACGCGCTTGATCCTAAGCTGAAGAAATAGGAGGAATATGGATGGAACCTATTTTACAAGTCAAAGATTTGCATATTTCCTTTTTTGTTAAGGGCGGAGAAGTACAAGCTGTCCGTGGTATGAATTTTGAAATTGGCAAAGGCGAAACGGTTGCCATCGTCGGCGAGTCCGGCAGCGGTAAGAGTGTAACTGCTCAATCGATTATGCGTTTGATCCCTTCCCCACCTTCTAAAGTGAAAAAGGGAGAGATTATTTTTCAAGGACAGAATCTGCTAGACAAAAGCATGAAAGAAATGGAATCTATTCGCGGTAAAGATATTGGCATGATTTTTCAAGACCCGATGACTTCTCTGAACCCAACCATCAAAGTGGGCAAACAGATCACTGAAGTTTTGATTAAACATCAGAAAATGTCAGCGGCCGAAGCGAAAAAGCAAGGTATGGAGATGTTGAAATTAGTAGGCATTAAAAATGCGGAGGCTCGCTTTAACCAATATCCCCACGAATTCTCAGGCGGTATGCGCCAGCGTGTAATGATCGCAATCGCGTTAGCTTGCCGTCCGGCTTTGCTGATAGCAGATGAGCCTACAACAGCTCTAGATGTAACCATTCAGGCGCAGATCATGGAAGTTATGAGAGAGATGCAGCAAAAACTAGGTACCTCCATTATTCTGATTACACATGATCTGGGCGTAGTTGCTGGCATGTGTGATCGGGTGATTGTAATGTATGCAGGTGAGGTTGTGGAGACCGGAACAAGATGGGAAATCTTTAAAAATCCACAACATCCATACACCAAAGGTCTGCTGCGCTCAATGCCGCGTCTGGACCAAAAGAAAGGCGAGCCGCTTATTCCGATCATCGGCACACCGCCAGATCTGATCAAGCCGCCGATCGGCTGTCCGTTCACTGCTCGTTGTAATGAAGCGATGCATGTGTGCGAACAAATCGATCCCGGCGCCACAGAATTCAGCGAAACGCATATGGCGCGTTGCTGGAATCTGCATTCGATGGCCAAGGAGGTGCAGTACTCTTGAGTAAGAACCTAATAGAGGTAGAAGGTCTTAAGAAATATTTTAATGTAGGTAAAGGTAAGGTTCTTAAGGCTGTTGATAATATTAACTTCACGATCCGTGAGGGCGAGACACTTGGGATGGTAGGTGAGTCCGGTTGTGGTAAGACTACTGCTGGACGTACGATTCTTCGCTTGTATGAGCCAACTGCTGGAAGTGTGAAATATAATGGTACAGACATTTATAAATTGCCTGGAAATCAAATGAAGGCTATGCGCCGTGACATGCAAATGATTTTCCAAGATCCGTACGCATCGCTTAACCCGCGGTTTACGGTTTCTGATATCATCGGCGAGGCACTGGACATTCACGGAATGGCTGGCAGCCGTGCAGAACGTAAGAAACGGATTGAAGAACTGCTGGATATGGTTGGTCTTAACCATGACCATGCAACCCGTTATCCGCATGAATTCTCCGGTGGACAACGTCAACGTATCGGGATTGCCCGTTCGTTAGCGGTTAATCCTAAGTTCATCGTTTGTGATGAGCCGATTTCCGCACTTGACGTATCCATTCAAGCTCAGGTCGTTAACTTGCTTAAAGAATTGCAAGATCGTCTTGGATTGACTTATCTTTTCATCGCGCATGATCTGTCCATGGTTAAACATATCAGTGATCGCGTAGCAGTTATGTACTTGGGTAAAATGGTTGAGTTGGCGGAAAGTGAAGAGCTGTATGCAAATCCTATCCACCCTTATACTAAATCCCTATTGTCGGCTATTCCAGTTCCGGACCCGGAAATTGAAGTCAACAAAAAACGTATTCACTTGCATGATGAGCTTGGCAGCCCTATTTATTCTGCTAACGATAAGACCAATGACAGTGACTTTGAATTAGTAGAAGTATCTAAAGGCCACTTTGTCAGCAAAAAATTCGCATAATTTATACTTAGGTTTTCAAAGGCGGGAGCATTATGCTCTCGCCTCTTGTATGTATTTAGGATATTATTTAATGAATTTATAGTATAATTGAACAGTTGGCTGTACCTGTGTTGCTGATATCAAGACATGTTTTACTTTGACGCGGCTCCTGACTTTGGATACAATCATAGAGAGTTTTTACGAACTTGGATTTACATATAACTGCTTAGTAGAACTGGAGGCACTAGCAAATGAATATTGTAACGGAACCGCTCAAGGGTGGATCTGCACTCTCGCGCGACTATATAGATCATTTTGAAAAGGTTAGTCATTTGTACGGTGGGGATTTCCGCAATAAAGAAAGTAGAAGTAGAAGGGCGGAGTGGCTAGACGGCAGAGAAAGCCTTCGTGCCGACCGGACTCAGATTGCTGAGTGTCTGCGTCAATATAATGAAAAGCATAACTCGCATGATGCGGTGATGGCTTCGCTGGCGCTCTTAGAGCAGCCGGGGACATTAGTGGTGACAGGTGGGCAGCAAAGCGGACTATTTACTGGACCCCTGTTAGTGGTATATAAAGCTGCAACTACTATTATGGCGGCAAAAGAAGCAGCTGAACAACTCGGCCGACCTGTAGTTCCTTTATTCTGGATTGCAGGTGAAGATCATGACTGGGATGAAGTGAATCATACGTATGTACTGAATCGTACGCAGGAGATTACTAAGATTAAGATAGAAAAGTCAGAAGAGAAACGCTCCTCAGTAAGTGATATTCGTGTAGAAGAGGAAAGCTGGCAGCAGGTAGTGGAACAGTTAGACGGTCTGCTTCAGGAAAGCGACTTTAAGCCGCAAATTATGGAATTCATTCGCACTTCTTCTTTTAGAGCAGATAGTATGACAGATGCATTTGCCAAGCTGATGGGTTCATTATTTGGTAAATTTGGTCTAATTCTGCTTGATTCTGCTGATCCCAACTTACGTAAGTTAGAACAGCCATTTTTCACTTCGCTAATTATGCAGAATGATGCACTGGAAACAGCGTATATGAATTCTGCTTCTGATATTGTGGGCGCCGGATATGAGCTTCAGGCTGATGTTACAGCTGGCAATGCCAACCTCTTTTATATTCATGAAGGTACACGGCTTCTGCTTCACAAGAAGGACGGAATCTTTACGGATCGCAAGGGTCAGGTATCCTTTTCCCGTGATGAATTACTTGAGGAGGTGCAGGCACATCCGGAACGCTTTAGCAATAATGTGCTGACACGTCCACTTATGCAGGATTATGTGTTGCCTGTTCTGGCAACGGTGCTGGGTCAAGGTGAGATTGCTTACTGGGCCATTCCGCGTCGTGCGTTTGAGACCATTGGGGGAGAAATGCCGTTAATTATCCCTAGAATGTCTTTTACTGTCGTAGAAGGTACGCTGCACAAGCATATGGATAAATATCAACTTAGCTTTGAGGATGTAAGACAAGGACTGGATCATAAAAGACATGAATGGCTGGCCGCACAGGATGAGCTGGGGATTGAACGTCGTTTTGAAGAAACCAAGACCTCATTCGCCGCCATGTACGAACCGCTGATTGAGCAGCTTGGAACGGTTCAGGCCGGTCTGCTTAAGCTGGGGAATAACAATAAAGAGAAGATTCTAGATCAAATTACTTTTTTACAGGCGAAAGCCCAAGATGCAATGGCAAAACAGAACGAAGCTGCAATCCGGCAATGGGAGCGAATCGAGCTGTCGTTAATGCCACTGGGTAAACTGCAGGAAAGAGTTTACAATATCATGTATTACTTGAACCGGTACGGGCTTGCTTGGCTGGATGAGTTAATGACGGTTGAACCGGATTACAGTGGAACACATCGCATCATTTATATGTAATGGAAGTATCGCTTCATAAAACTAAGCTTTTGCTTACGAAGTGAGTTTTGTACGAAGCAGATAACTGGAGTAATTTCCCACAAAACTTATAGGAGGTTTCATAATGAGTTCATCTAAACAAAATAGTATCGTGGCTGATATGTCACTCGCACCGGAAGGGCATTTGAAAATCGACTGGGTTCGCCAGCATATGCCGGTACTGAACCGTATTCGTGAGCAGTTTGAAGCAGAACAGCCATTTAAAGGTCTGAAAGTATCGATCACATTGCATTTGGAAGCTAAAACCGCTTATTTGGCGAAGGTTGTCAAAGCTGGTGGTGCAGATGTAACCATTACAGGTTCGAATCCACTATCTACACAGGATGATGTATGTGCAGCGCTTGTGGAGGATGGAATCACAGTATTTGCTAAATACAATCCGTCTCCTGAAGAATTTAAAGCCCTTAATATCAAAGCACTGGAGAGCAAACCGGACTTGATTATTGATGACGGTGGGGATTTTGCTACATTGCTGCATTCGGAGCGTCCTGATCTGATGGAGAATATTCGCGGGGGGGCTGAAGAAACAACTACCGGGATTATTCGTTTAAAAGCTCTGCAAAAGCAAGGCGTATTGAAGTTCCCAATGGTCGCGGTTAATGATGCCTACTGCAAATATTTGTTTGATAACCGTTATGGCACCGGCCAATCGGCATGGGATGGAATTATTCGCACAACCAACCTTATCGTAGCGGGCAAAACAGTAGTTGTTGTCGGTTACGGCTGGTGTGGTAAAGGTGTTGCCATGCGCGCCAAAGGACTTGGAGCAAAAGTGGTTGTCACAGAAGTTGATGCGATTAAAGCCGTTGAAGCACATATGGACGGTTTTGAAGTAATGCCAATGCTGGAAGCAGCTAAGGTTGGTGATTTCTTCGTTACAGTAACTGGTAACCGTTATGTAATTCGCGGTGAACATTATGATGTGATGAAGGATGGAGCAATCATGTGCAACGCGGGCCATTTCGACGTTGAAGTGAATAAGCCTGAGCTGTCGGAAAGATCCGTATCCCAACGTACCGTTCGCAAAAATATCGAAGAGTACCAGCTTCGTGACGGACGTAAATTATATCTGCTTGCTGAAGGCAGACTTGTAAATCTGGGTGCTGCTGATGGTCACCCTGCTGAAATTATGGATACAACCTTTGCACTCCAGGCACTGTCGCTGAAATATGTAAATGATAATTATAAGAGCATTGGCGTAAAAGTTGAAAATGTTCCTTATGAGCTGGATGAGCAAGTAGCACGTTATAAGCTGGAAAGTCTGGGCATTAACATCGATAGCCTCACTCCGGCACAAGTCGATTATTTGGACAGCTGGAATTTGAACGATTAATAACTGAACGCATAACAATAAAGTGTATTAACCAGTGTACCTTGAACTGAAGCAACTTTTTTAACAAAGCCATGCAACGGACAAGATTCCGATTGTATGGCTTTTTTCTGTGGAGAAATGTTTTTCGGGAAACGAGCTATCTGATTTAGGAAAAATTTCCTTGGCCAGAAAAAGGTTTTTGATTTTTAATGGCGAATCTATTATGCTTAAGTGGTGAAAAGTGGGGTAAAGTGGGGATTCGGGGATTAGGGGTGGGAAAAAGGATGTTCATGGGAGAGTATCAACACAGCATTGACGACAAAGGCCGAATCATTATTCCGGCTAAACTCCGTGAATTGCTCGGAACCTCCTTCGTGACGACCCGCGGCCTAGACTCCTGCCTGTTTGTTTATCCCATGGAAGAATGGGCAATCATGGAACAAAAGCTTAAAAGCCTTTCGCTGATGAAATCAGATGCCCGCGCATTTAGCCGCTTTTTTTTCTCAGGTGCAACTGAATGTGTTTGGGATAAGCAGGGAAGGGTAAATCTGCCGGCCAATTTACGGCAGTATGCCAAACTGGACAAAGACTGTGTCATTCTGGGCGTTTCGAACCGGGTGGAAATCTGGAACAAAGAGCTTTGGGAACAGTACTTCGAACAGTCCGAGGAATCGTTCAACGAAATCGCTGAGAAATTGGTGGATTTCAATTTTGATCTATAAAACACAATAACGAATACTGTCCTGGAGGGATGCAGCTTGTTTCACCACATCACGGTGCTTAAGGAAGAAGCGACAGAAGGGCTGCACATCAAAAAAGACGGAATCTATGTAGATTGCACTCTCGGTGGAGCGGGTCACAGCTCACTTATCGCTTCCAAGCTTAGCGGCGAAGGCCGTTTAATCTGTTTGGATCAAGATGATTGGGCTTTGGAGAACGCCAAAGAAAGATTAGCGGAATACGGAGACAAGGTTGTGACTATTAAGACTAACTTCCGTGATCTGGAGAGTGTACTTAAGGATGTGCCCTTTGTGCCACAAACAGATGGTATTCCCCAAGTAGATGGATTGCTCTTTGATCTTGGCGTATCCTCTCCCCAGTTTGACGAAGGGGAACGAGGCTTTAGTTACAATCATGATGCTCCGCTGGACATGCGCATGGATCAGTCAGCACTTTTGACGGCTGCTGAAATTGTGAATACATGGTCCGAGCAGGAGATTGCCCGTGTTCTTTTCCAATATGGAGAAGAGAAATTCTCGCGGAGAATCGCTAGAAAAATTGTAGACAGAAGAGAAGAAGCTCCTATTGAGACAACAGGAGAATTAGCAGAACTGATCAAGGAAGGTATCCCGGCAGCTGCTCGAAGAACAGGAGGGCATCCCGCTAAACGTAGCTTTCAAGGATTAAGGATTGCTGTGAATGACGAATTGGGTGCTTTTGAAGAAGGGCTACATAGTGCAGTACGTTGCCTTGCACCAGGAGGCAGAGTATCCGTCATCACCTTTCATTCGCTCGAAGACCGAATTTGCAAGCAAATTTTTAGCAGCTATTTAAGCAGATGTACATGCCCGCCTGACTTTCCGTTTTGCGTATGCGGCGCGAAAGGCACGCTTAAGTTAATCAATCGTAAACCGCTTGTGCCTTCTGAAGAAGAGCTTGAGCTTAATACCCGAGCCCGCTCAGCTAAGCTGCGCATTGCAGAAAAATTGTAATTGACGATAAAGGAGAGTCAGAGATGGCCTATACCCGCGGCAATTTAGCAGTTCAGCCCAAAAGAAAAGAAGAGGTAAACCCCCTTTACCGCGAGAAGACAAAAGTAGTTACCAGACGAAGAGTACTTCCGCTGCAAGAGAAACTTTTGTATATGCTGACGCTAGGAGTATGCGTTCTGGTGGCGATCACCCTGATTTCACGTTACGTCCAAATTTATGATTTGAACTTGCAGGCTCAGAAATTAGATCAGGATATTGCAACAGCCAAGAAGCAGATTTCTACGTATCAGATGGAAAAGCAGAATCTAGAGCAGAAAGTCGCCCAAAAAGCACGGGATCTTGGTTATGTGTCCCCGGATGAGAATGCAACAATCTATATTCCGGCAAGCTCGGCAACGACTCCAGGTGATAATTAGTGAGCGATTGGCAAGATCGCAATAAAAAAAGTTGTGAGGTTCGCTTATGCTGAAAAGAATAAAACTTCGCACGCTGTTTATAGGAGGGTGTATTACCCTCTTTTTTCTTGTTTTGATCGTTAGAGTGTTCTGGATTCAAGTTATGCAAGGTGAGGAATGGCAGGAAAAGGCCGCCACACTTTGGGCGCATACCTCAACTATCAAAGCGGAGCGAGGTACGATTTCTGACCGTAACGGGAGTGTGCTCGCTAGCGATGTCCCTGCTTATACCGTGGTGGTGAATCCTGAAGTGATTCAACAACAAGGCATCGGGGAAGAGGTCATCACAGGATTACACGAATTGCTCGGCAAACCAGAGGATGAGCTGCGTAAGCTGGTTGAAGCCAAGGACGAAAAGACGGATGCTTACCTCAAGAACCGGGAAATTCGTAATGAAGGCTGGAAGATTGATCAGGAGCTTGCCGATAAGGTGAAAGAATTTTATGTAGCCCTAGGTAAAGAACATAAAATTCAAGAGACCGGTATTGGGCTTGTTAGAGAGCAGAAACGATATTATCCAAAAGATGAATTAGCTGCACATATCTTAGGTTATACAGATAGGGACGGCAATGCTATCATGGGACTGGAAAAATACTTTGATACGGAGCTTAAGGGTGCCGATGGCAAGCTGCTTTATCAAAGTGACGGTCAAGGGGTGAAATTGCCGGATTCACAAGATACCTATAAGCCAGTAGTAAATGGAAGTAATTTCAAGCTTACAATCGATAGTACGATCCAGCATTATATAGAAGAGGCCATGCAAAAGGCGTATGCGCAATATAAGCCAAAAAGTATGAGTGTCATTGCTGCTGATCCGAACACGATGGAGATTTTGGGATTAGCCAATATGCCTACCTATAATCCAAATGAATTTTGGAAGACCGGGGCCGATGGGGCGGGATTTTATAATCATGCTATTAAATCTAAATACGAGCCTGGTTCCACTTTCAAAATTGTAACGCTTGCCGCCGCAGTAGAAGAAAAGCTTTTTGATCCTGTTGCGACATTTTTGTCCGGGTCCATCCGGATAAAGGGATATAGTAAGGCACTGCATGATATTAATCATGCTGGATGGGGGCAAATCAGTTTTCTTGAAGGTGTGAAACGTTCTAGTAACGTTCTATTCGTTAAGCTATATGAAATGCTCGGACAGGACAAGCTATTACAGTATATCAATGATTTTGGCTTCAATGAGAAAACGGGAATCGATCTGCCAGGAGAAGTAAGCGGGGTCGTTAACCCTAACCTTGGACGTCCTATAGAAATTGCGACACTCGCATATGGACACGGTAAAGTGCTAGTAACCCCACTTCAACAGCTAGTTGCCGTATCTGCTATCGCTAATGGGGGGAAGTTGATGACTCCGTATGTAGTTAAGGAGGTCACAAACCCTAACACTGGTGAGACAAAGGTTACTCAGCCTAGTGTAGTGCGTCAGGTGATTGATGAGGAAAGCGCCAAGAAAACGGGTGAATATTTGGAGCAGGTTGTTGCTGACCAAGTAAAAGGAACAGGCCGCAACGCTTATATTGACGGCTATCGCGTGGCAGGTAAGACAGGAACGGCTATCAAGGTTGAAGGTAAGGATTATGTGAAATCCAAAGTACTTGTCTCCTTTATTGGTTATGCTCCTGTTGATGATCCAAAGATCGCTGTTATTGTCATTATTGACGAACCGAACGTTGAGGTTGGCGGCGGTAAGGCAGCTGCTCCAGTATTTAAAGAGATTGTATCCCAGTCTCTGCAATACATGGGAGTACCTAAGCTGGCGTCTGAGGCTAGTGATAGCAGCAGCAAAAAGCCGGCTAAGACTGAAACAGTCGCACTTCGGACTACACCAGATCTAACAGTCAAGACGATGAAGGAAGCAAGAGAAGCGCTTTTGGATCAAGGCTTCGATTATGTAGTGGTCGGTGAAGGATCTACTGTAGAGAGTCAATATCCTGAGGCAGGTACGAAGCTTGCTACAGGGCAACGGATCTATTTATTAAGTCCGCAGGGGGCTCAGCCTACCATTCCAGATCTAAAAGGGGAATCCCTGCGTGATGCACTTGAAATTCTAACTCTACTAAAAGTAGAGATTGCGGTAGACGGTGAAGGTTACGTCTCAGAACAGATTGTAGGCACGCAAAATGGCAAGACCTTGGTCACTTTGAAAATGAAGCCTTTAAATGATTATGGCGAAGATATTCCCGTGGCCCCGCCTGCTGATGAGGGGACAGATTCCGAGAGCGGAACATAGCTTGTTCTAACCCCTGTTTGTCCCGAATAGTCATGAAGATAAGAGCTCATGTCTATTGTTGAAAGTGGGGGAGAACGGAATGAAGGTTTCCAAAGTCGTAACACGGCGGAGAATGCTGTGGACATTGCTGGGACTGGCAGTGTTATTCGGTTCGCTGGTCGTGCGTCTTGCGTATGTGCAATTATCTCAAGGGGAGGAATTGACTGCGAAGGTAGAAGATTCCTTGCGCCGCAATATTCCTTTTACCGCTAAACGTGGTGAAATTATGGATCGTGAAGGTGTGCCGCTCGTTTCTAATATCACCACACCTACAGTGTATGCAGTACCGGTGCAGGTAAAAGAGAAGCAAAAGACAGCACAGCAATTAGCTCCACTGCTTGGGATGACTGAGGAGAAGCTGATGACATTGCTGTCCAAAAAAGAAATGTCGGTGAAACTTCAGCCCGGCGGCCGCAAAATTACGATGGATCTTGCCGCGAGCATCCGTGATTTGCAGCTGCCGGGCATCGTTGTCGCTGAGGATAGCAAAAGGTATTACCCTTACGGCGATTTAGCCGCGCATATTCTAGGCTTCACAGGTATAGATAACCAGGGTATTACAGGAGTAGAGAGTATATATGACAATCTGCTCAAAGGTATAGCCGGCAATATTTCTTATTTGTCTGATGCGGGCGGAAGACTTATGCCTGGCTCATCTGAGAAATATTCTGCCCCTCAAGACGGACTTAATCTGGAGCTGACGATTGATAAACAGATCCAGTCCATTATGGAACGTGAGCTTGATCAGGCTATGGTAAAATATCAGGCGCAGGGTGCTTGGGCTATAGCTATGAATCCGAAGAATGGTGAGATACTAGCCATGGCTAGCAGACCGGGGTATGAACCAGCATCATACAAGGAATATGATGCGCAGATTTACAACCGGAATCTGCCTATCTGGATGACCTATGAACCTGGTTCAACGTTCAAAATCATCACTCTGGCTGCTGCGCTGCAGGAAGGTAAAGTAGATCTTCAGAACGATCATTTCTATGATCCGGGGTTTATCGAGGTGGCGGGCGCAAAACTGCGCTGCTGGAAAAAGGGCGGTCATGGTAGTCAAACCTTTCTACAGGTAGTTGAGAACTCCTGTAACCCTGGGTTTGTCGCCTTAGGGCAACGGCTGGGAAAAGAATCACTTTTCAAATATATTCGTGATTTTGGTTTTGGCAGCAAAACGGGAATTGATCTGAATGGGGAAGCTAATGGTATTCTGTTCAAGCTTAATCAAGTAGGTCCGGTAGAGCTTTCGACTACAGCCTTTGGTCAAGGGGTTTCGGTTACGCCTATTCAGCAGATTGCTGCGGTATCCGCGGCTATCAACGGCGGTAATCTCTATAAACCGCATGTAACAAAAGCATGGGTTAACCCGGTTACTGGAGAGACTGTATCAGAGGTGAAGCCAGAGCTTGTGCGGCAGGTCATTTCGGAGGAAACATCCAAGAAGGTGCGGGCAGCACTTGAGAGCGTGGTTGCCAAAGGCACAGGACGGCCGGCTTTTATTGACGGCTATCGTGTAGGTGGCAAGACGGGTACTGCACAGAAGGTTGTAAATGGACGTTATTCTCCAACAGAGCACATTGTTTCTTTTATTGGCTTTGCGCCGGCGGATGATCCTCAGATCGTTGTGTACACTGCCGTGGATAATCCGAAAGGGATTCAATTTGGGGGTGTGGTTGCAGCTCCAATCGTGCAAAATATTTTGGAAGACTCGCTGCACTATATGAAGATTCCGGAGCGCAGTGATCAGCTTCCCAAAACTTATAAGTATGGCGAAACTCCGATAGTGACCGTACCTGATCTTACCGGAGCAACGGTGCAGGATATCTATGAGGATTTAAATATGAATTTTAATCTTGCACGTTCAGGCACAGGAAATACGGTCATCAATCAAGCTCCTAAGGCTGGGGCCAGAGTAGAACAGGGCTCAACCATCAGGATTTATATGGGAGCATCTAGTGAATAATGATTAAGGTATAAGGTTTCAGCTCGTATCCGAAAATGTAGAGTGAGGGATTACTATGAAAGTTAACGAATTATCTGCTTGTCTTGCTACTTCGCAACTATACGGGGATGGAGATGTGGAGATTACTGATCTTCAGACGGATTCCCGCCGTGTAGGCCCGGGAGATCTATTCATCTGTTTGCCTGGGCACACCGTGGACGGGCACAAATATGCGCCGCAAGCAGTAGCCTCCGGAGCGGCGGCTATTGTATGTGAGCACAAGCTGGAGCTTGATATCCCGCAGATTGTTGTGGATGACTGCCGGTTTGCGATGTCTGTCATGTCGAATGCTTTCTTTGGCTCACCTAGCAGCCGGATGAGAATGATCGGAGTGACGGGCACAAACGGCAAAACAACAACGACTTATCTCATTGAGCGGATTATGCAGGATCAGAATATGAAGACAGGTCTGATTGGAACGATTCAAATGCGCTATGACGGCAAAAGCTACCCTATGTCAGGCACAACTCCAGAATCGCTAGATCTGCAGCGTTCCCTTCATGATATGGCTTCCAAAGGTGTGGAATGTTGTGTAATGGAAGTATCCTCTCACGCACTTCAGCAAGGACGTGTGAAGGGTGCGGACTTCCGTACGGCAATTTTTACGAACTTAACCCAAGATCATCTGGATTATCATCATACAATGGAGGAGTATCGGGCGGTTAAAGGGCTCTTTTTCTCCAGATTGGGAAATGTGATCTCTCCGTGGAAGGAAGAACGCAAATATGCGGTGTTGAACGCGGATGATGAAGCCAGTCAATATTTTGCAGCCCAAACTGCGGCGGAAGTGATTACATATGGCATTGATAACAACGCTAATGTCCGAGCTTCGCAAATATCGATCACAGCAAAAGGAACTTTTTTCCATGTAGATACGTTTAAGGGGAAGACGGACATTTCGCTCCGTATGGTTGGTAAGTTCAATGTCTACAATGCACTCGCGGCGATTACAGCTGCTTTATTGGAAGATGTCTCTCTGGCTGATATCAAGACTAGTCTTGAGGCAATCGATGGTGTAGCTGGACGGGTGGAGTCAGTGGACGAAGGTCAGGAATTTGCTGTTATCGTTGACTACGCACATACACCAGACGGGCTAGAGAATGTATTAAAAACGGTCTGCGAATTTGCTACCGGCAAAGTGCTTACAGTATTTGGCTGTGGCGGTGACAGAGACCGGACGAAACGTCCATTAATGGGGAAGATCGCTGCACGATATAGCGACATGGTATTCGTAACTTCTGACAACCCCCGGACGGAGGACCCTCAACTAATCTTGAAGGATATAGAAGCAGGACTAGTAGAGGATGGAGTCACCTCTGACCGGTATCATATGATTGTTGATCGCCGAGAAGCTATCGGGAAGGCTATTGAAATGGCAAGCCCTGGCGATGTAGTATTGATTGCGGGGAAAGGTCATGAGACCTATCAACTGATTGGCGGAGTGGTTCATGATTTCGATGACCGCATCGTCGCTAAAGAAGTTATAAGGGGCCGAAACTATTGATTACAAGAACGCTTGAAAATATTGCTGCCATGTGCGCAGGGGAACCTGCTGCTGTCGAAGCTATGAATACAACCCTTACGGGAGTTGTTACCGACTCCCGTAAGATCACACCCGGCTGCCTGTTTGTGCCTCTATCTGGAGACAAATTCGATGGTCACCACTATGCTGCCGCAGCACTGGCTGCTGGTGCGGGTGCAACCTTGTGGCAACGCGATAAAGGACCGGTACCTGAAGGTGGCGGAGTTATTATTGTTGAAGATACACTAGAGGCTCTTCAGAAGTTGTCCGCTGCTTATCTGAAGGAAGTGGCTCCACAGGTTGTCGCTGTTACGGGCAGTAACGGGAAAACAACAACAAAAGATATCATTATGTCACTGCTTGAAGTGCAGTTCAAAGTGCATAAGACAGCAGGGAATTTCAATAATCATATCGGTCTTCCGCTTACTATTTTATCCATGGCTGAGGATACAGAGATCGCTGTACTTGAAATGGGGATGAGCTCGCGGGGAGAAATTGCTCTGCTGGCTTCTTTGGCTGAACCAGACGTAGCGGTAATTACTAATGTAGGCGAGTCGCATTTACTGCAGCTGGGGTCACGTAAAGAAATAGCCCGCGCCAAGCTGGAGATTGCTGAAGGGCTGAAGCCGGGGGGATTGCTGATTTATAATGGTGACGAACCGCTGCTGACTGAGGTAATGCAAGAGTCCACTTTTAAGGCTCCAGAAGGGATGAGAACCTTCCGATTTGGTCTAAATGAGGATAATGATGATTATCCAACAGGGATGATGTCCCATACTGGAGGCATGACGTTCACGTCAAGCCGTCATAAGGAACATGCTTTTACATTACCGCTGCCAGGTCAGCATAACGTTGTTAACGCTCTGGCTGCACTAGCGGTTGCTCGTCATTTTGGGGTTACGGAGCAGAATATGAAGGAGGGTCTCAGCAGGCTCAAGTTGACGGGCATGCGGATTGAAGTGATTCGGACTTCCTCCGGACTTACGCTTTTAAACGATGCTTATAATGCCAGCCCTACTTCTATGAAGGCGGCTATAGATGTCCTGCAATCTATGAAATGCAGTGGCAATAAAATCGCTGTGCTCGGGGACATGCTGGAACTTGGGCCGGAGGAAGTAGAATTTCATCAAGAAATAGGCTACTACCTTGACCCTTCATTAACTGATTTTGTATGTACTTACGGACCATTATCCGTTCATATTGCCAAAGCAGCAGAAGAGAAATTCGGCAAAGAGTGCGTAAAAGCTTTTACAGATAAAGCGGAACTAACCGCTGTCCTTCTAGAGAAATGCAGTGCTAAGGATATTGTTCTATTTAAAGGATCAAGAGGAATGAAGCTCGAGGAAGTGCTTCAGAGCCTAAATAAAGATATTCAACAGACCTAAATCATTGGAGGGGGTGTACCCATGGATTATCAACTATTGTTATTGACTATTGCTGTTTCCTTTATCCTTGCGGTCATTGCCGCTCCGCTCTTCATTCCGCTTCTGCGCAGGATGAAATTCGGACAGCAGGTGCGAGATGACGGACCGCAAACCCATTTGAAGAAAGCGGGAACGCCGACTATGGGCGGTATCGTGATTATCGTAGCTTTTACCTTGTCTTATCTGAAATTTTCTGTGGTGAATACAGATTTTTACGTACTGCTCGTAGCTACGCTTGGTTTTGGATTGATCGGGTTTTTGGATGACTATATCAAAATTGTATTTAAGCGTTCCTTAGGGCTCACAGCACGTCAAAAGTTATTTGGACAGCTGCTGGTTGGTGCTCTGATGTGCGGTCTTCTGATTTATGCCGGACACAGTACAAGTATCAGCGTACCAGGTACTGATTTCAGCTTTGATTGGGGTGGCTGGTTCTATTATCCATTCATCATTATTATGATGATGGCAGTGACGAATGCCGTTAACTTTACAGATGGAGTCGATGGACTGTTGTCCGGGGTTAGTGCCATTGCTTTGGCCGCATACGCGGTGGTGGCAATGCAGGCTACGTCTATTGCGGCAGGTGTATGTGCTGCGGCCATGATTGGTGCTGTACTTGGCTTTCTTGTGTTTAATGCCCACCCTGCTAAAGTATTTATGGGGGATACGGGTTCGTTTGGTATTGGTGGCGCGATAGGTGCTATTGCTATTGTCACGAAGAGTGAGCTGCTGTTTCTCATCATTGGCGGTGTTTTTGTAATTGAAATGTTGTCCGTTGTGATTCAAGTCGTTTCATTTAAAACCCGTGGCAAACGTGTATTCAGAATGAGCCCGATTCACCATCATTTTGAGCTTGGTGGCTGGTCGGAGTGGCGTGTGGTAATTTCGTTCTGGGCGGTTAGCTTGGTGTTGGCTGCTGTGGGACTATTTATTAGCAAGGGGTTGTAGAGAATGAAACATCCAGATAAGTATCGTGGTGAAGAAGTTGTGGTTCTTGGGCTTGCTAAAAGCGGTGTCCAGGTGGCTAAAGTGCTGCATGAACGCGGCGCTGTAGTTACGGTGAATGATAAAAAGGAAAGAGATCAAAGTCCCGAAGCTTCCGAATTGGAGTCTTTGGGAATTTGTGTTATATGCGGTGGGCATCCGGAAGGTCTTATTCATGAAGGTGTAAGTCTGGTAATCAAGAATCCAGGCATTCCTTATTCTGCGCCCCCTGTACAAAAGGCAATTGAGCTTGGAATTGAAGTGGTCACAGAGGTAGAGGTGGCATATCGACTTTGTGCAGCGCCGATGATCGGGATCACGGGTTCCAATGGTAAGACGACAACGACGACCTGGGTAGGCCATATGCTGGAAGCTGCGGGAATGAACCCTATAATTGCGGGCAACATTGGTACGCCTCTCTGTCAGGCTGCACAAGAGGCTACCGAGGATAACTGGATGGTAGTTGAGCTTAGCAGCTTTCAACTTAAAGGTACGGAGACCTTCCGCCCTAAGATAGGCTGTCTGCTGAATATTGCAGAGACCCATCTGGATTATCATGGAAGCATGAAAGATTATGTGGATTCCAAAACCAAGCTGTTCGCTAATCAATTAGCTACGGATACAGCAGTGCTGAACTGGGATGATCCTGTCTGCCGGGAACTTGTACCCTATATGAAGGCTTCGATTCTTCCATTCTCCTTGTTTGAGGAGCTGCCTCATGGAGTATTTGTTAGCCCGTCCTACATTACGGGGCAAGATGATGAGCTGAAGCGCCACATTATCTATCGCGAATCTGCGGACAAGGAAACGATAATCGCGGATGTGGATTCCATCGCCCTTCCGGGTCGCTTTAATGTGGGGAATGCGCTGGCTGCCTGTGGAATTGCTATTGCCGCTGGAGCGGACCCCTCTCTATTAAGCGAAGTGCTTTCTTCTTTTCGCGGTGTGGAGCACCGCCTGGAGTATGTAGCTGATAAGGCTGGAGCCGCTTATTATAACAATTCCAAAGCAACGAACTCCAAAGCGACAATTACGGCTTTGACATCGTTTCAGCGGCCGGTGGTATTGATCGCTGGCGGATTAGACCGTGGCTCCGATTATATGGAGCTGCTGCCTGTCCTGAGCGGACGCGTCAAAGCTTTGGTGGCGTTAGGACAAACCAAGGACAAGCTAATAAATGTAGCACAGCTGGCAGGATTAAAGCAGATTATCTCCGTCGATAATGGGGAGAGCGCCGCCGCCGTGCTGCAAGCAGCTGTGCGGGAAGCTTCCGCTCTGGCGGAAGAAGGAGATATCGTTCTCCTGTCTCCTGCATGTGCTAGTTGGGATATGTTTACATCCTATGAAGAGCGCGGGTGTATTTTTAAAGAGGCGGTGCATAACCTTTAAGTAGGGGGGTGGATAAGCCCCTACTACGGATGCAAGAGGTGTGCTCCTGATGAACAAAACTCGTCATGCTCCCGATATTTGGTTGCTGATTCCCATTCTTTCTCTGCTGGTGATCGGCATGGTGATGGTATACAGCGCCGGATCTGTTTTAGGCTTCCGCAATTATGGAGATTCGTTTTACTTTGTAAAGAGGCAGCTTTTGTTTGCAGGACTGGGACTTGTTGCAATGTTTGTTACAGCGAATACAGACTACAAAGTGTTAAAAAAGCTGGCTAAGCCGGCACTGATTGTCTGCTTTATCCTGCTCGTTATGGTGCTTATTCCCGGCATTGGTGTAGTTCGCGGGGGAGCGCGCAGCTGGCTCGGAATCAGCTCCTTCGGGATTCAGCCCTCCGAGTTCATGAAGATGGGGATGATTCTATTTCTGGCGAATTGGCTGGGAAAAGAAGAGTATGATATCACCTCCTTCACTCGTGGCTTACTTCCACCGTTAGCGCTTATCGGGTCAGCTTTTGCACTGATTATGCTCCAGCCGGATCTGGGTACAGGTACCGTTATGTTTGGCGCAGCCTTGATGATGGTCTTTACAGCTGGGGCAAGAATGAAACATCTACTCTCACTAGGAGTAGCTGGGGTGGCTGGTTTTGTTGCTTTGGTTGCCGCAGCACCTTACCGGTTGCAGCGGATCACCGCTTTTCTTGATCCTTGGTCCGATCCCCTCGGTGCAGGCTACCAGATTATTCAGTCGCTATACGCGATTGGGCCTGGAGGGCTCGGGGGTCTCGGACTTGGAATGAGCCGGCAGAAGTACAGTTATGTACCTGAGCCGCAGACCGATTTTATTTTTTCTATATTGGCCGAGGAACTGGGGTTTATCGGTGGTTTGGCAGTGTTGATCCTGTTTCTTATTCTAATCTGGCGCGGAATGAAGGTGGCGATGAGTCTGCCTGACCGTTTTGGGAGCTATTTGGCCGTTGGCATCGTCTGTATGGTGGCTGTGCAAGTCATTATTAATATTGGTGTGGTCATTGGTCTGATGCCTGTAACAGGCATTACGCTTCCTCTGATTAGCTATGGAGGTTCTTCGCTTACACTGATGTTAACCTCCCTGGGCATTCTATTGAACTTATCCCGTTATGCGAGGTGAAAGACATGCGTATCGTATTAAGCGGCGGAGGCACGGGTGGTCATATCTATCCCGCAGTCGCTGTTGCTAGACAACTGGAATCAGAAGATAGTGAATCTACCTTCCTGTATATTGGTGGAACGCGTGGCTTAGAGAGCAAGCTTGTTCCCCAAGAGAATATCCCTTTCAAATCTATCGACATCACTGGCTTTCGGCGCAAGCTGTCCATGGACAACGTCAAGACGGTGATGCGTTTTTTAAAGGGCGTTAAGGCTTCCAAAGAAATGTTAAGAGAGTTTAAGCCTGATGTTGTAATTGGTACAGGCGGTTATGTATGTGGTCCAGTCGTTTACGCTGCATCCCGGCTGGGCATCCCAACCTTGATCCATGAGCAAAATGCTATCCCTGGTTTAACAAATCGTTTTCTAAGTCGTTACGCGAGTACAGTGGCCGTAAGCTTTGAAGGGACAGAATCTGCTTTTCCGGGGAGCAAGCACGTAATCTACACAGGTAATCCTCGGGCAACGACGGTTACTACGGCTAGTCCACAACGGGGGTTTGCTTCGCTGGGCATTCCGGATAACAGCACGGTTGTTTTGGTTGTTGGCGGCAGTCAAGGGGCTAAGGCTATTAATAAAGCCATGATTGAAATGGCCCCATTTGTGGGTAAGGGTAATGGTGTTCATTATGTTTACGTTACAGGTGAGCCTTATTTTGAGGATACCCGTGCTGAATTGCGTCAGAAGCTGGGTAGCACACCGAACTGGCTGCATGTCCTACCTTATGTTCACAATATGCCGGAGGTCTTGGCTTGTACCTCCTTAATCGTAAATCGGGCGGGGGCATCCTTTCTCGCTGAGATTACAGCGCTGGGTATTCCTTCTGTACTTATCCCTTCTCCTAATGTTACGAACAATCACCAAGAGGCGAATGCAAGACAGCTGGAACGCGAAGGGGCCGCTGTGGTGCTGCTTGAGAAGGATTTGAATGGTAAGGCGCTTTATGAAGCTGTGCAAGCAATCATTGGAACTGAAGCTGTACGCCAAAAAATGTCCGAGGCTTCCAAACGACTGGGCAAAAGGGATTCTGCTGCCATTGTCACTAACGAACTCCGAAGACTAGCCGGTAAACAGTCTTAAGCCATTAACCTTTGAGAGGTTTTTCCTTATTGGCAGCTCTCTGTCACACACTTGGAGGAACGAACATAGGATAATCCTATAATCGTGACAATCACCCAGGACACTTCCTAACCTGAAAGGTAGTGCAGGATAATCTTGTACATTTCATATGACCTTGTATCGGAAGTGTTTGTGGTGGGTGAGCGGTAATCTCGGAGGTGATACATTGGACAAATTGGTGATTGAGGGTGGAAGTCCCCTGTCAGGCACCATTCGTATCCATGGAGCAAAAAATGCGGCGCTGCCGATTCTAGCGGCAAGCCTGCTGGCCGAAGGAGTTCACTCACTGCATAATGTGCCGAAGCTGCTGGACATCGAGACTATGCTAGATATCTTGGATCGGCTGGGCTGCAGGTGCGTGCATCAAGAGGATACGGTGACGATAGATACGTCAGCCGTGGGGACATCTCATGTACCTGAGGATTTGATGCGGCAGATGAGATCTTCCATTTTTTTAATGGGACCGCTGTTATCCAGATTTGGTGAGGTAACGATCTATCAGCCTGGTGGCTGTGCGATCGGGGAGCGTAAAATCGATCTTCATTTGCAGGGTCTTAAAGCACTGGGGGCGGAGATCGAGGAAAGCAACGGACGAATATCCTGTCGGGGCTCAAAGCTTGTAGGGAGTGATATTCATCTCGACTATCCAAGTGTTGGAGCCACGGAGAATATTATGATGGCTGCCGCCAAGGCAGAGGGGACAACGACGATATCGGGAGCAGCAAGAGAGCCGGAAATACAGGATCTACAGCAATTTTTGAATAGTATGGGTGCTCAGATTATCGGTGCAGGCACGGATACCATTACGATCCAGGGTGTCAAAAACTTATATCCCTGTACGTACGAGGTAATCCCAGACCGGATAGTGGCTGGAACTGTAATGATTGCTGCGGCAGCTACACGTGGGAATGTGACCTTGACACATACGAACGCCGGGCATCTGACTTCGCTTATTCATGTGCTTAAGCGGGCTGGTGTTCAAATCACAGTATGCAATGATATAATTAATGTCAGCTGCATGGGGCGTCCGCGTGCGGTTGAGAGAATTGTAACCTCTCCTTATCCTTCTTTCCCGACGGATCTGCAATCTCAGGTCATGGTGCTGCTGTCGCTCGCCGATGGTTTCAGTGTGATCAAGGAGACGGTGTTTGAGGGACGGTTCAAACATGTGGAAGAAATGGCCCGGATGGGTGCTGACATTTCTATCGATTTGAATCGTGCGTTTATTCGCGGCGTTCAGAGATTGTATGGTGCTACTGTGGAAGCTACTGATTTGCGGGCGGGTGCAGCTCTGGTCATTGCCGGGCTTGCTGCACAAGGGACTACGGTCGTTGAGCAAGCGCATCACATTGACCGTGGTTATGATGGAATAGAGAAGCTGTTTCAGAAGCTTGGCGCGCGTATAAGCCGTAAGGTGCCTGTAACGGATCCACTTGATTTGGCCAATTAAAGCTCCCTGTCTCCTTCCAGATCTCCCAGAGAAGGAGACAGGGCCTTATTACGGAGAATATGAGAATGACTACAACCCGATTACCTCTTCTTAAAGAGGACAAGCCTAAGAAAAAAATGAGCCGTAAGATTACGGCGATCCTGCTGCTGCTGTTCACTGCGCTTCTTGCTGTGATTTTTTTTAGATCGTCTATTAGCCATATTACAGTGATAGATTTTCAAGGTAGTAAGTATTCTACTAGTGAAGAGCTACTCTCACAAAGTGGAATTAAAATAGGTGGGCAATTCTTTGCTGTATCAACGAAAGATGTGGAAGAATCTCTGCTGAAGCTTAAGACGATTAAAGACGTCAGCGTGCAGAAGGATTTCCCCGGGGTGATCACAGTGAAGATTGAGGAATTTCCAGCGGTAGCCTATGAACTGGAACAGGGAGGCCTCTTAAAGGCGATTCTGTCCAGTGGAGCTGCAGTGCCTGTTAATGAGACTGGAATTGCTGTTGAGAAACCTATATTAACGAACTGGGACCCGGAAGATCCGAATAAGGCTAAGCTTTGTCAAGCATTAGCAAGCATTCCTAATGAATTGACAAGTGATATCTCTGAGATTGTTCCCTCACCGACTTTGTCTTTTCCAGACCGGATCAAGCTCTATACTAGATCCCGTTTTGAGGTGATTACAGCCATCTCTTTGCTAAAGAGCAAGGTGTCCTATTTGAATCAGATTATAGAGACTGAACAGCCTGGACTCATTAAAATGCTAGAAGCCGATTCATATGTTCCTTTTCAGGTTGAAAGCGATGAAGAAGATGTTGCGCAAGAGTAGTGTGGAGGTAAATAGTCCCTACTAATAGAGTTAAAAAAATGCTACAATCGGAGTTACGGGCAAGAAGCTATATCCCTCTTTTTTCTTCGATTTTTTTGAGATATAGTACTATATTTGGTTGAGATGACCAATTAGGCCGATATTTCTTGTGATAATTGCTATTTTTACAATAACATATGAGTAACTATTCACATTTGGGGATGTTGGAATATTATTCCGTTCAAAAAATTTGTAGAAAAAAGAGGGAAAGGATTAGGTATGTTGAATATGTACAGAGAAGTTTCCCGGGACCGGGATAAGGTAATGCAATTAATTATGATTATAACAGGAGGTGCCATAGGACTTGAGCAACAATGACATCATTGTTAGTTTGGACATCGGTACATCCAAAGTTCGGGCAATAATTGGGGAAGTTACCAATGGAACCTTTAATATTATTGGCGTTGGATCTGCCGATTCGGAAGGAATACGTAAAGGCGCGATTGTAGATATCGACCAAACTGTGCAATCGATCAAAAGTGCTATAGATCATGCAGAGCAGATGGTGGGTATTCAAATATCAGAGGTTTATGTAGGCATTTCCGGTAATCATATTGGCCTGCAATCCAGCCACGGCGTTGTGGCCGTTCAGAATGAGGATCGTGAAATCGGCGATGATGATATCGATCGCGTAATTAAAGCTGCGGAAGTCATTGCTATGCCTCCGGAGCGTGAAGTGATTGATGTTGTTCCCAAACAATTTATCGTCGATGGTCTTGAAGGAATTCAAGACCCGCGCGGAATGATTGGTGTTCGTCTGGAAGTTGAGGCAACAATCATTACGGGTGCTAAGACGCCAATACATAATCTACTACGCTGTGTTGAGAAATCAGGGCTGAAGGTAAAGGATCTTGTGCTGATGTCTCTTGGAGCTGGTGGATTGGCGCTGTCCAAGGACGAGAAATCGATGGGATCTGTTCTGGTTGATATCGGTGCGGGCTCAACAACAATAGCCATATACGAAGAGGGTTCTCTTAGTGCAACCTCCACGATTCCGATCGGAGGAGAATTCGTAACCAATGATATTGCCTACGGACTTCGGACACTTACTGATCAAGCGGAGAAGGTAAAACTTAAATATGGTTGTGCTTGGATTGACGATGCAGCCTCAGACGTTGTCTTCAAGGTATTGCGCATTGGCAGTAACGTGGAGAAGGAATTTAACCAAGAGGATCTGGCGGCCATTATCGAGCCAAGGGTGCAAGAAATATTCCACCTGATTCGTCAAGAAGTTAAACGGCTTGGTTACAGTGAACTGCCTGGAGGTTATATACTAACAGGTGGTACTGTCTCGATGCCGGGTGTATTGAAGGCTGCTCAGACTGAGCTGGCTGCATCTGTACGCATCGCCGTGCCGGATTATATCGGTGTACGGGACCCTGGGTTTACCGGCGGTGTCGGTATTCTGCATAATGTTGTCCGTAGTTTCCGTGGAAGAAACAGTGGTGGAAGCAGCAACAAAAAGACGGTCAACCGGAGCAAGCAGAACGCCACTCCGAGTCAGGAAACTGTTCAGAAGCCCGGATTTGTGGAGCGTCTAAAAAATATGTTTAGCGAGTTTATATAAGTGTAAGTCCAGATATACTTGGACCGGCCATCCAAGCACATTGAGGGGGAGATGGAACAATATGTTAGAATTTGATTTTGAAATGGAGAGCTTGGCGCAAATAAAAGTCATCGGCGTGGGCGGCGGAGGTAGTAATGCTGTCAACCGGATGATTGAAAACGGCGTTCAGGGTGTAGAATTTATTACGGTTAATACAGACGCCCAAGCGTTGCATATGGCCAAATCGGAGCACAAGCTGCAGATTGGGGACAAGCTGACCCGCGGTTTGGGTGCAGGCGCCAACCCTGAAGTCGGTAAGAAAGCAGCGGAGGAATCCCGTGATCTGATTTCGAATACCCTTAAAGGTGCAGATATGGTATTTGTTACTGCAGGAATGGGTGGCGGTACAGGTACAGGTGCGGCGCCAGTTATAGCTGAAATTGCTAGAGAGTGTGGAGCCCTGACTGTGGGTGTAGTGACTCGCCCGTTCACATTTGAAGGAAGAAAACGTTATAACCAGGCAATGCTGGGAATCGAAGCTTTGAAAGAAAAAGTCGACACGCTAATCGTCATTCCAAATGACCGTTTGCTTGAAATTGTTGATAAGAAAACACCGATGTTGGAAGCTTTCCGTGAAGCAGATAATGTTCTCCGGCAGGCTGTTCAAGGTATCTCTGACCTAATTAAGGTTCCTGGTCTGATTAACCTTGACTTTGCGGATGTAAAGACGATCATGACAGAGCGCGGTTCAGCGCTTATGGGTATTGGTATTGCAAATGGTGAGAATCGTGCGTCTGAAGCAGCACGTAAAGCCATCATGAGCCCACTCTTGGAAACGTCTATTGAAGGCGCCCGCGGCGTAATCATGAACATTACGGGAGGATCTAACCTCTCTCTATACGAAGTCAATGAAGCGGCTGAGATTGTTACATCCGCCTCTGATCCTGAAGTGAATATGATCTTTGGTGCGATAATTGATGAAGGCCTGAAGGATGATATCAAAGTAACAGTAATTGCTACTGGCTTTGAACATAAACCATCGCCTGAAGCTCCAGGACGCCGTCCGGTCTCGACGAATAACGAGCCAGCGGCAGCACCGGATAAGAACGCTGCTAATCTGCGTCCGTTCGGGAATCAGAACACGTCAGATCAGTTAGATATTCCGACGTTCCTGCGTAACCGTAATCGTGGCAACAATGACTAATTAAATATTTTTATTAAGAGATATGAAGCACCGTATTCCCCAGCTAATAGAGCTAGGGCAATGCGGTGCTTTTTTTTATGTGAAATGCTGTTCAGTAGGAATAAAACCCTCCCGCGCTATAACTCGACAAAAAAACCTTAAGAATGCCCCCCAAGTTTAGACAGACTTTGAATGCGAGACTTTTTATACTAATCATATCGTCCAAAAAAACAGAGCCTGATCTATTTTGGCTACAGGATAGATTCCGCCATAGTAAGCAGGTGAATGCACTGGTTGTTTATATTGACTTGATATTCGCCGCCAATCTAGTGATCGACGGAATTCTTTTGTGGCTGACAGGCTGGATGGTCAAGCTGAGGATATCATGGTGGCGCTTAGTCCTCTCAGCTCTGGTTGGTGCGCTGTATGTGGTGATGATGTTTGTGCCGGAGTTGTCTTTCATGTATACCTTCCTCATTAAGTTTGGCTTGTCGGTGGTTATGCTATGGATTGCCTTTGGTTTTGGGAGTCTGCAAAGCTACCTTCGCACTATGGGAGCTTTTTATATTATCAATTTCGCAGCGGCTGGTGGGATTGTAGGTATTCACTATTTGCTGCAGAGCTCCGGTGATATTTGGAATGGTATTATGTTCACTGCTTCAGGAGGGCATGCTTACCGCCTAAAGATTGGCTTTTGGTTTGTAATTGCAGTATTTCCCCTGGTGTTAATCTGTTTCAAGGCAGTGCACTCCTCACGAATCAGAAGGGAGCAGCTTGAAACCTATATCGGTGAGGTGGTAGTAGAAATTGATGGAGTGACTGTTTCCTGTCCCGGCCTGCTAGACACAGGTAACCGGCTTTGTGATCCTTTGACCCGCATACCGGTGATGGTTATGGAATCTTCGCTTTGGGAGGGACATCTGCCTGAAACATGGAAAGGTAGACTCACTCAGGACGGAGCGGACAAACTTTTACTAGAAACGGACGGGCAGTCGTTTGCTTGGCAGGACAGGATGCGACTGGTGCCTTACAGGGGAGTTAACCGGGGGGCATCATTTATGCTCGCACTGAAGCCTGATCAGGTGACGATAAAGCTTGGTGAAGATATCTTTTATTGTAAAAGAGTCTTGATTGGGCTGGATGGTGGGACATTGTCGGGGGATGGAGCCTATCGGGCTGTAATACATCCTGATTTGACTCAAAAAGAGAGCGCTACTGTTGCAGCACTGCCTTCCTAATCTTTAAAGCTAGCTGAACCAAACTTCTGATGGCTGAAAGCGGGATTTGAAAGCTTCACACGCGAACCGTGCACTTCTTGGAGGAGGAACAAATAATGGTCAAATGGAAAATTGCTCTGCAGCTGCAATATTACCGCATGCTGTTTCTACTAGGGCTGAAGAGTCAGGAAATCTATTATATTGGCGGGAGTGAGGCACTTCCTCCACCGCTGACACGGGAAGAAGAAGAATATCTGCTTCAGCGGCTGTCTAGCGGCGATGCAGCTGTTCGTGCGATGTTGATTGAGCGCAATCTTCGCTTGGTAGTATATATCGCTCGTAAATTTGAGAATACCGGCATCAATATCGAGGATCTGGTTTCGATTGGCGCTATTGGCTTAATTAAGGCTGTGAATACTTTTGATCCTGAGAAAAAAATAAAACTGGCTACTTATGCATCCCGCTGCATAGAGAATGAAATCTTAATGTATCTGCGGCGGAACAGCAAGACACGGAGTGAGGTTTCTTTTGATGAGCCGCTTAATATTGATTGGGATGGCAATGAATTATTGCTTTCTGACGTATTAGGAACGGAAAATGATACCATCTATCGGAACATAGAAGAACAGGTTGATCGCAAGCTGCTGCAAAAGGCACTGGAAAAGCTGAGTGACCGGGAAAGACTTATTATGGAGCTGAGATTTGGCCTGCGCGGAGGCGAAGAAAAGACACAAAAAGATGTGGCTGATCTGCTTGGCATCTCCCAATCTTATATTTCGCGGCTGGAGAAAAGAATTATCAAGCGGCTGCGCAAGGAGTTTAACAAGATGGTGTAAGGTGAAATTAGCAAGGAATAAAATGGCGAGCCCGGGAGATAATGTACAGTAATGTTTCTCCTTGGGAGGTAAATCATCATGACCCGTAATAAAGTCGAGATTTGCGGTGTGGATACTGCTAAGCTGCCTGTTCTAACGAATGTGGAAATGCGGCAACTGTTCACTTCGCTGCAGCAGCAGGGCGAGCGATCCGCCAGAGAGAAATTGGTAAACGGTAATCTTAGACTTGTTCTAAGCGTTATCCAGAGGTTCAATAATAGGGGAGAATTTGTTGACGATTTGTTCCAGGTGGGTTGCATCGGTCTGATGAAAGCCATCGATAATTTCGATTTATCACAAAACGTTAAATTCTCCACATATGCAGTTCCGATGATTATCGGTGAGATTCGGCGTTACCTGCGTGATAACAACCCGATTCGGGTATCACGTTCTCTCAGAGATATCGCCTACAAGGCGCTCCAGGTACGTGATAGTCTGACCAATCAGAACTCACGGGAACCGACGATATTCGAAATATCAGAAGCGCTGGGTGTGCCGAAGGAAGATGTTGTTTTTGCTCTTGATGCCATTCAGGATCCAGTGTCCTTATTCGAGCCGATCTATCATGACGGCGGCGATCCTATTTATGTAATGGACCAGATTAGCGACGATAAGAATAAGGATGTGTCGTGGATCGAAGAAATTGCATTACGTGAAGCGATGCGTAAGTTAGGACAAAGGGAGAAACGAATTTTATCCATGCGGTTTTTCGAAGGGAAAACACAGATGGAGGTCGCAGATGAGATTGGCATTTCACAGGCACAGGTCTCACGTCTGGAGAAATCTGCGATTCAGCAAATGCAAAAACACGTGAAATCTTAGAGCAGTAGCCATGAGGAGATATTCCAGAATCCGGGTTAAGGATTTTGGGTTGTCTCCTCTTTTTAATGCATGTTGACAAGCTTCCGGATCATATATTGGACTATAGGTCGGATTGTACAGGGGTGGTGAGATGAACGAGGATTATCAAGGGTCTGCCAAAAAAATGAAAATCTCAGATTTTCAGACGAAGGATGTTATCAACATTGTAGATGGCAAGCGGCTGGGGCAGATTAGTGATCTGGAGCTTGATTTGCGCCGTGGTGTCATTGATGCCATCGTTATACCCGGATACACTCGGTTTATGGGATTGTTCGGAGGCGGGACAGATCTGATTATTCCATGGCGGAATATAGTTAAGATCGGGTCCGATGTAGTACTCGTGAAGATTGAAGAGTCGCGGATGTCTCCGGGACAGGAAGAGCGTGAAACGATGTATCTGGAACGGGGAGATCGCAGCGAACGGCGCACTTATTAATTAGGTGCGTTTTTTGTTTTTTTATTTAAGAATTTAGGCGATCAGGCTTAACCGTCACTTTGTACGGGTATTTACATGTGGTACACTAAGGCGGAGGTGAGGAAATGGAACCGTTTGTGCAGGGGAAAGAAATGCTTATGCTGCTCCATCTGGAGCCTTGGCGAGTGGAGCATAACGAAATTACAGCGGGGTTTACTGGTAGACAGGGAGGGGCTAGCAAGGCGCCCTATGACAGCCTGAATTGTGCGTTTCACGTTGGGGATGCTCCTGAAGATGTCCTGAGCAATCGGAGAGCGCTTGCCGAAGCTCTTGATTTCAAGCCGGAAGCATGGACCTGTGGAGAACAAACTCATGGGGCAGAGATAGCTGTAGTAAGGGAAGTAGACCGTGGGCGGGGACAACAGGACAGAGCATCGGCATTTCAAGCTACGGATGGTCTGCTGACGGATGTGCCTGGGGTTTTGTTGACTTCTTTTTATGCGGATTGTGTGCCCCTTTATTTTTATGATCCCGTGCGTAGAGTCGTCGGTCTTGCGCATGCAGGCTGGAAAGGAACGGTGGCTCAGATTGCCGCAGCTATGGTGAGTAAGCTGCAAACGGTATACGGCAGCCATCCACATGATATTGTGGCAGCGATCGGTCCATCCATTGGCGACTGCTGTTATGAGGTGGATGATTATGTGATGGAGCATGTTGGGCAGCTGGAGGGCAGCTTGAATGAGGGGATAGAAACTTTCGATGCTGTGGAGCTTTACAGAGCCTCAGAGACTGATCAGAGTAAATACTTGCTAAACTTGAAAGAAATGAATCGACGCATTATGATAAAAGCAGGAATATTGCCGACTCATATCGAATGTACAACATGGTGTACAAGCTGTAATCGTGATTTGTTTTTTTCTTATCGCAAAGAAAACGGTATTACAGGCAGAATGACGAGCTGGATCGGAATAAAGGAGAGTTGAAAGTTGTCTTTAACACTGCAGGAGAGAATTGCTGAGGTAGAGGAACGTGTAGCACGTGCCTGCGCGGCAAGCGGCCGGGATCGTAATGACGTCAAGGTAATTGCAGTGACGAAATATGTTTCTCTGGAAATGGTATCCTCCGTATTGGAGGCAGGCCTAGAGCATGTTGCTGAGAGTCGCTGGCAGGATGCTGAGCACAAATGGAAGGTTTTAGGGGACAAAGGGACATGGCATTTTATCGGGCATTTGCAAACCAATAAGGTTAAAGACGTTATTGGCAAATTTCAATATATACACTCTTTGGACCGGATGTCTCTGGCGCAAGAATTACACAAAAAGGCGCTTGCCGCTGATCAGGAAGTGAATGTGTTTCTTCAAGTGAATATCTCTGGCGAAGATACGAAGTTTGGTCTGTCACCTGAGGCAGTACCTGGATTTTTACGTGAAATCGCTAGTTTGGACCGCGTTAAGGTAATTGGACTTATGACGATGGCACCTTTAGAAGGTGATCCAGAGCTTACCCGTCCTGTATTTCGCGGACTTCGTGAGCTGCGCGATGAGCTTAATCAACTTGCTTTGACACCTGAGCCGATTACGGAGCTGTCCATGGGAATGTCGAATGATTTTGAAGTGGCGATACAGGAAGGAGCCACCTGGGTACGCCTGGGTACGGTGTTAGTAGGCCATTAGGAGGGATCGTGATGAGCGTTATGAACCGATTTATGAGTTTTTTGGGCTTGCAGGAGGAAGAGGAAGTTGTGGAGCGGGAGCAAATCCACGAAGAAGATGAGTATGAGCCGGCCCCTGTAGAAACCCGCAAAAATCAGAGGGGCAACGTTGTCAGTATCCATTCGCAAAAAAATGTCAAGGTTGTATTATATGAACCACGTTCATATGATGAGGCACAGGAGATTGCTGATCATCTCCGTTCGCATCGGACGGTAGTAATTAACCTGCAGCGTGTTCGCAATGATCAAGCAATGCGAATTATTGATTTTCTCAGCGGAACTGTTTATGCCCTTGGGGGAGGAATCTCTAAAATTGGGGGCAATATATTTATGTGCACTCCAGATACTGTTGAAATTCAAGGCTCCATTACAGAAATCCTAGGTGACGATCAAGACTATAACAGAATGAGGTGAATGGGCTTTGCTTCAAATTGATTACATTATCGATATTTTGTTTAACATTTATTTTTACATGATTATTTTCTATGTGCTAATGTCCTGGTTACCCAACGTTCGTGATAACTTCATTGGTGAACTGCTAAGCAAACTCGTAGAGCCGTATTTAACACCTTTCAGACGGTTTATTCCACCGCTCTTCGGTACACTTGATATCTCTCCAATTATTGCATTACTTGTCTTGGAATTTGCGGCAGGCGGACTTAAATCTATCCTGCATTTGATTTTTTAGGCAATTGTGATGAAGAACGAAGTTTACGGGCATTTTCATCCCGATGAACGTCAATTTGTGGACAAGGCCTTCGAATGGGTTACCAACGCTGGAGAATATCATGAGACTAAATTAACTGAATTTCTCGATCCCCGCCAAGGTTTTATTCTGCAAACTTTAGTTAACCGCCATCCTGATGTGATTGTTAAATGGGAAGGTGGACATGCTGAGGCAGAGCGGAAGCGAGCGCTTGTCGCTCCTGATTATCGTGACCTGGATCAGGAAGACATGGAGCTGAAGGTGCTTGCAATAACCTCAGGGGAGCAGAAGTTTCTGGCTCTGGAGCATGGGGACTACATGGGTTCTATTCTGGGGCTGGGCGTTAAACGAGGCAAAATCGGTGATATTCATGTTCTGGACGATGGTTGTCATGTTGTAGTCGCTGCTGATATTGCAGATTATTTAGCTATGAATTTAACTGGAGTGCACCGGATACAGGTAAGTACGGAAGTATTACCCCTTTCCGCCTTGCGTAATAGTGAGGTTAAGCTGGAATTGATGGATTTGACTGTAGCATCCCTGCGATTGGATGGCATTGCCGCAGATGTAACACGGCTTAGCCGAAGCAAAATTCTTGCTCCCATCAAGGCTGGACGTGTTCGGGTAAACTGGAAAGTGGAGGAAGACCCATCCTGTGGTCTTAAGGATGGTGACATGGTATCTATTCAAGGCTTTGGTCGCTTCAAGGTTCTAGAGGTCGGCAGTTTGACGAAAAAGGGCCGATACCGTGTTCAGATTGGTAAATTTGTGTGAATCCCTTGCAGGAATACGGTCTTACTTGTCGAAATTGATTATTTCGAGGGAATCAAACATTTTTTAAGCTGGACGCCGATACTTTTAAGAAGAGGCGGACCATGAATGGCAGGCGGAACACAGGAACACCTTCTGCCTTTACTTGAAGTACAGTCTTTCTTCTTTGTCTGCCGCTTAGTTGCGATTTAGAGATAAAGAAGGTCCGAAATTTCTAGGAGGTGCACAGCATGCCATTAACACCGCTCGATATACATAACAAGGAGTTTTCTCGGAGACTTCGCGGTTATGATGAGGACGAGGTCAACGAATTTCTGGATCAAGTGATCAAGGATTACGAAAGTGTCATCCGTGAGAACAAGGAACTGCAGAATCAGCTTTTGTCTATTCAAGAGCGTCTGGATCATTTTGTGAATATTGAAGAAAGTTTATCGAAGACGATCTTAGTCGCTCAGGAAGCGGCGGATGATGTGAAGAACAACTCCAAGAAGGAATCCCAGCTCATTATCAAGGAAGCGGAGAAAAACGCCGATCGGATTATTAACGAAGCGTTATCCAAATCCCGTAAGGTTGCTATTGAGACTGAAGAATTGCGCAAGCAAGCTTCGATCTATCGCACTCGTTTCCGGACATTAGTGGAAGCTCAGCTGGAGCTGTTATCACAGGATGACTGGAATGCCTTAGAGAGTCGTGAGGCGAGCGAGAATGTAGCTTTCAAGGATGATGTTCTTCATCGCATCTAAAGGTTTCAGACGATAATTGGCTAAATAGAGGGAGCTATTCCCTCTATTTTTATTTTCCGATAAAATAGACCATAATAAAGTGAACTCCATGCGCAAGTACGCTCATAATAGCTAGATTGGGCGAATGGTTGTTGACATTTAGATTCAAAAAGTCTATAAATAGAACATATCTGTATAATGTTTATATGTATTCGATGACGGGACAAGTACGACAAGGTAACGTTCTCCAGAGAGTCGGCGATTGCTGCGAGCCGATTGTTCGAACCCTGCCGGAAGATCTTCCCCTAGAAGTTAAGCTGAAGCGTTGATCGTGCGTAAGCCTAACCGTCTGCCGGACGTTACACCGGACCTGTGCACAAGATTTACGCGCAGGACTGAGATTGTGCTGAATACACTCCCCTTAAGGATGTGCTCATGCGCAGAATTAGGGTGGTATCGCGAGCGTCGTCTCGCCCCTTTGGGGGTGGGATGACGCTTATTTTGTTGTTCCGGGGCGGCCATCCCCCTAAATCCCCCTTTCTAAGGGGGACCCCAAGGGCTGCTGCCCTCTGGACACCCGCAAAGTAAAGCCTCGTGCAAACTAGGTACGTGGTGGAAACGAACGGATTCATGTGGCTGAAGGAGCGGCCCTTCTTAGGCTCCCCTGGCGGGTTCGCCTGCGGGGCCTTTACGGCAAGAGCGGTGCGCGACCAGCTGCGCAAGGTCGCGTATGGCGCCCCGAGCGATTGCTGCCCTGCGGGATCGCGGCTCGGGAGCCAGGGCAAGAGCGGTGAGCGACCAGCTGCGCAAGGTCGCGTATGGCGCCCCGAGCGATTGCTGCCCTGCGGGATCGCGGCTCGGGAGCCAGGGCAAGAGCGGTGAGCGACCAGCTGCGCAAGGTCGCGTATGGCGCCCCGAGCGATTGCTGCCCTGCGGGATCGCGGCTCGGGTGCCCGGGCAAGAGCGGTGGGCGACCAGCTGCGCAAGGTCGCGTATGGCGCCCCGAGCGATTGCTGCCCTGCGGGATCGCGGCTCGGGAGCCAGGGCAAGAGCGGTGAGCGACCAGCTGCGCAAGGTCGCGTATGGCGCCCCGAGCGATTGCTGCCCTGCGGGATCGCGGCTCGGGTGCCCGGGCAAGAGCGGTGGGCGACCAGCTGGGCAAGGATCGCCCAAAGATCGAAAAGAGCTTTATAGACTAATCCATGAAAGGATTGACCATCACATGCAAAAAGTAGATGTCAGAGAAAAGGCGCGGGCAAGAGATGTCCGCATATTAAAGAAATGGAGCGACGAAAATACGTTCCGCAAGTCCATGGAGAACCGTGAGGGACGTCCAAATTATGTATTCTATGAAGGTCCGCCTACAGCAAACGGTGCGCCGCATATCGGACACGTGCTGGGACGGGTAATCAAGGATTTCATCGGTCGTTACCAGACGATGAAAGGTTACCGCGTGGTACGTAAAGCGGGCTGGGATACACACGGTCTGCCAGTAGAACTAGGCGTACAAAAGAAGCTTGGCATCTCCGGCAAACAAGAGATCGAGGAATATGGCGTAGAAAAATTCATCCAGGAATGTAAAGACAGCGTCTTCGGTTATGAGAAGCAATGGCGTGAATTTACAGAAGCAATCGGATACTGGACGGATTTAGATAATCCTTACGTAACCTTGGATAACACCTATATCGAAAGTGTATGGAACATCTTGGCTACAGTGCATGAGAACGGGTTGCTTTACCGCGGACACCGTGTTAGCCCGTATTGCCCGAGCTGCCAGACTACACTAAGCTCACATGAAGTTGCTCAAGGCTACAAAACCGTTAAGGATCTCAGTGCGACCGCGAAGTTCAAGCTGGATGACAGCGGAGACTACGTATTGGCTTGGACGACAACACCTTGGACCTTGCCAGCCCATATGGCGCTAGCTATGAACCCGGACATGGATTATGTACGTGTGCAACAAGAAGATGGTGTGTACATCGTTGCTAAAAACTTGGTCGAAGAAGTAATGAAAGGTGAGCACACAGTCCTTTCTACACATAAAGGTTCCGAGTTTATCGGTAAAACTTACGCACCTCCATTCGGATATATTAAGGCAGAGAAAAGCAATGTTATCGTAGGCGCTTCTTTCGTTACAGATTCCAGTGGTACAGGGATCGTACACATGGCACCAGCACATGGTGAAGATGACTACAAGACTTGCCGTGAGAATGGCATCAGCTTCGTAAATGTGGTTGATAATTCCGGTAAGTATACAGATGTAGTCTCTGATTTTGCGGGACGTTTTGTTAAGGATTGCGATCTGGATATCATTAAGGTTTTGTCTGAAAAAGGATTGCTTTACGGTAAAGAGAAATACGAGCACAGCTATCCGTTCTGCTGGCGTTGTGATACACCACTTTTGTATTACGCAACAGACAGCTGGTTCATCAACACTACAGCGATCAAAGATCAGCTGATTGCTAACAACAACAGTGTGGCTTGGTACCCTGAGCATGTACGTGAAGGTCGTTTCGGGAAGTTCTTGGATGAACTGGTTGACTGGAATATCAGCCGTAACCGTTATTGGGGTACACCCCTCAATGTCTGGGTATGTCAAGAGACGGGCAAAGAGTTTGCACCACACAGCATTGAAGAGCTAAGAGCGATGGCGATTGGTGAGGTTCCTGAAGATATCGAACTGCATAAACCTTTCGTGGATAAGATCAAGCTGCGCAGTCCGTTTAGCGAAGGTGCAGAGATGGTTCGTACATCGGAAGTGATCGACGTATGGTTCGATAGTGGCTCGATGCCTTTTGCACAAAGCCATTATCCGTTTGAGAACGAGGATAAGCTGGATGATCAGTACCCGGCAGATATGATCTGTGAAGGGATCGACCAGACCCGTGGATGGTTCTACAGCTTGCTTGCAGTATCCACCTTGTTCAAGGGTAAAGCTCCATATAAAGCAGTTATTGCTCACGGTCATATCCTCGATGAGAATGGTCAAAAAATGTCTAAATCCAAAGGCAATGTTATTGATCCTTGGGAAATCATGAACGATTACGGCACGGATGCTTTCCGTTGGGCTATTTTGTCCGACAGTGCACCGTGGAATAATAAACGTTTCTCGCGTGGTCTTGTAGGTGAGACGAAATCTAAAGTAGTGGATACGCTGGTAAATACACATGCCTTCTTGACGCTGTATGCGGGCATTGATGGTTACGATCCAGCCGATCATCCTTTTAAAGTATCAAAACATAAGCTGGACCGCTGGATTCTGTCCCGTCTGAACAGCTTGATTCTTTTGGTGGATAAAGGGCTTGCGGTAAATGACTTCGTGAATACGTCTAGAGCTATTGAGAACTTTGTGGATGAGCTGAGTAACTGGTATATCCGTCGTTCCCGTGACCGTTTCTGGGGGAGTGGCCTAGGTGAAGATAAACTGGATGCTTACCGTACGTTGACTCATGTGCTTTTGGCGACAGCAACTTTGATGGCTCCATTTACGCCGATGTTGTCCGAAGATATCTTCACGAACCTTGGCGGCGGAGAAAGTGTGCATTTGGCAGACTACCCGGTTGCTGACGAGAACTTGATCGATAAAGAGCTGGAAGAGGATATGGAAAGTGCAAGACAGATCGTTGAGTTGGCGCGTAACGTACGTAACGAAACAGGCATTAAGAATCGTCAACCGCTGTCCGAGCTGATCGTTTCGATGAACCGTGACTTCCATTTGGCTGAGTATGAAGAGATCATCAAAGATGAGATCAACATCAAGAACATCGTGCTGGAGAACAGTGACAGCGGATTTGTTGATTTCACACTCAAGCTGAATCTTAAGGTAGCCGGTAAAAAATACGGTAAAAATGTAGGCTTCCTGCAAGGCTTCCTGAAAAGCCTCGACAGTGATTCTACCCGCAAAGCGGTACAGGACGGTAAAATTGCAATTGCGACACCTGAAGGTGAAGAGCTTGTAATCACTTCTGAAGAGCTGCTTGTTGAAAAACAAGCCAAAGCAGGTTTCGCCGCAGCTTCCGGATATGGAGTTACGGTTGCGCTCAATACCGAAATCACGCCTGAGCTTGAACAAGAAGGCTGGGTTCGTGAGATCATTCGTGCGGTTCAAGATTACCGTAAACGTCTGGATCTGCCGATCGAGAAACGGATCGCACTCACTTTGAAGTTAGATGATGAGCTAAAAGCAGCTGTTACAGCATTTGACAATGTATTGCGAGACAATGTTCTTGTGACTACGGTTGATTTTGATGGAGAACATGCTTTTGAGACGGTAGAAGTCGGTGATAAATCCATCGGTATCCATATCGAAGCATAATACTGCATTACCTGTCCCAAAACAGCATATACTAGCGGCATAAGTGTAAACGGAGATCTTCCGTTTATGCGGGAAATATAGTCTTTATATTTCGGCGCAAAACTAACGAGTCCCGAGCTTAAGGAGATGAATTCTCTTTGGCCGGGCTCGTTTACTTTGTAGCGAAGGAAAGACATATGAGAGGAGCCGTAGCTGTGGAGGGAAATAAGAGGAGAATCTCCATTAAGACATCCGGCAATAAGAATAACCCAGACAAGGAAAGGGAGAATAAGGCTTTTCCTGAAGTTAATCCAGAGTATCTAACAGCAGATCCGCGTAATCCCGAGGATATTCCGCTGGAAGAAAAAATGAATACGATGTACCGTTTGACCTTTGAGTGGGCTCATATTTTGGAAAAATCCCGAATTTATCAATATACGGATCTGCTATATTCACCTTGGCGGTTGATTTGGAGAAATATTTTATTTGGAGCAGCTCGGGGAGTTGGGATTGCACTGGGTTTTACTTTTTTTGCGGCAACGATTATTTATATCCTTCAGGGACTAGGGGCGCTCAATCTACCGATCATTGGTGATTATATTGCGGATATTGTGCGGATCGTACAGCGTCAGCTAGAATTCAAATAGTCATCGAAACGTTAAGATTAAAAACAGCGAACCATTCCTCAAAACTGGAACAGTACGCTGTTTAAATATTTTTGTGTAGGGGACATCTGTGTTTAGTCTTCGTCGAGAGGATCTAGGCTATGGGTTGCCTCGTCACTGTCCAAATAACGCTGGTAGCTCCGTCCCGGCACTACAATTAGATTGTTGCCCGTGATATCAGTGGCGATAAAGTTCTCCCAAGGCTCTACGCAGCCTTCCAGCTCATCGGCTTCAATCTCCATATCATTATAAGAATCAATATTGTTGCCCTCCGCCATGGCGGGAGAATTCGAGGTACCCCAGCTTTCAACAATCTGCCAGGCATCCTCACCGTCAAAACCGTTTTGATCGTCGCGTTCATCCAGACTGGTTCGTCCAAAAGGTGGAGATAACAGCTCCTCTTCCACTGGACGAGTGAAAGGTGCGTTTTGCCGCGGGTTGTGCTCTTTACAATAAAGTGTGGAAGGGATGGCAGATAAACGTTCAAAAGGGATCGGCTCACCACTAGCCTTGCATATCCCATAGGTGCCATTATCCATAGCGGATAAAGCAGCTTCAATATCGTCCAGCTCATGCTCGTCCCGCTCTAACAGTGAAATGTCCATGGAGCGATTATACAAATCGGTGGCTGCATCTCCTGGATGGTTGTCATTCTCGGAAAGTTCACCGGAGCCATCCCGCATGGATTCATCTAAGCCGTAATGTTCATTATTCTGAAGCCTGTGCTGAATCGTATCCCGATCTTTTTCCAATCGTGCGCGTAGCTCTGAGAGCTGCTGTACTGTCAGGTGCGTCATAATGAGAAAGCTCCTTTCTGTACCTTTTATAAGAATCATTCTGACTTGCCGGATAACACCGGATGGTTCTTCTGTTAGGTTGACCGGAGAGCAGGGATTTTAGCGCTGGAAAATAGTCCCCAAGATTGAACTTAGCGGATGTCCCGCAATAGACGATTCTTTAAGGGCTGTGCTACAATATACAAGTCTTTAAACAGTATTCGTACCGCATTTAGCGGGAAAAATAAGAACGGAGTGACAACTTCTGTGGTGTACTATTTGATTGCTCTTATTGTATTTTTGGTGGATCAAGGGACAAAGTATCTTATTGCTACACGTCTGGAGATCGGAGAACAGATTTCTGTTATCGGAGATTTTTTCCTGATTACCTCTCATCGCAATCGCGGGGCTGCTTTTGGGATTCTCGAAGGTCAGCAATGGTTCTTCTTTCTAGTTACGGTTGTAGTGGTTAGTGGTATCGTTTGGTATTTGAACAAGACTAGACACTCGCGGAAGCTGTTATCTGTTGCCCTAGGGCTTGTACTGGGTGGAGCTATCGGTAACTTCCTGGACCGGATTATCAATGGTGAGGTTGTTGATTTCCTTCTGTTCAATTTTGGGAGCTATAGCTTCCCGATTTTTAACGTGGCGGATTCTTGTATTGTCATTGGGGTTGGATTGATTCTTTTGGATTCTTTTCGTGACCTTAAGAACGGCGAAGAAATTACGGAAATAAAAGAAGTAAAAGAAGCAAAGGAAGTAAGAGAAGGGAATGAATGATTTGAATAAAGACGTCAATCACCAAGCGGCATCTACGAGCGAAGAAGAGAGGGACGTCACGGAATGGACCGTTTCGGCAGAGAACGCGCGGGAGCGAATCGATAAATATATTACGGAATCATGGGAAGAAGAAATTTCCCGTTCTCAGGTGCAGCTGTGGATCAGCGGCGGTAACGTTACGGTTAATGGCAAGCCAGTGAAAGCCAACTATAAGTTATCGGAAGGCGACGTGGTTAGCGTTGTTGTCCCTGAAGCAGAAGTAACCGATTTGATCGCGGAGAACATTCCTCTTGAAGTTGTATATGAAGACAGTGATGTCATTGTGATTAATAAACCCCGGGGCATGGTTGTGCACCCAGCTGCGGGACATCCGTCAGGCACCTTAGTAAATGCGCTGATGTATCACTGTAAGGATCTGTCCGGCATTAACGGTGAGATTCGTCCAGGTATTGTCCATCGGATCGATAAGGATACCTCTGGTCTTATCATGGTGGCTAAGAATGATGCCAGTCATGCCTCACTTGCCGCACAGCTTAAAGAGCATAGTGTTACGCGCCGATATATTGCAGTCGTACACGGCAACTTGTCGCATGATAAGGGCACTGTTGATGCACCGATTGGCAGAGATCCACATGATCGCAAGCTATATACAGTAACCGAAAAGAACAGCAAGAAATCCGTGACCCATTTTACAGTAATGGAACGCTTCGGAGATTGTACACTGCTGGAGCTGCAGCTGGAGACTGGCCGCACGCATCAAATCAGGGTACATATGAAGTTCATTGGCCATCCACTTGTAGGTGATCCGATATATGGACGCAGCAAGGGCACTACGATGAATGGACAAGCGTTGCATGCGGCGGTGCTTGGATTTGTTCATCCTACCACAGGTGAATATAAAGAATTCAGCAGACCTATTCCAGAGGATATGGAAGAAGTGCTGTTCACACTACGCAGCAGATAAGTACAAATGAAGTGATAATTAGTCTATGGTATTGAACACTACTTTACGGCATATTTAAAAACATAAGGATAAAGAAAGGGTAATGCCTTATTCTTTATCCTTATTTTTATAATGAAACGGATATCCGGAACATACGCCATCCAAGGGACGGCGAAGCCGTTTCTTTTAAAAGTAGAATAGATATTCAGGAGATGAGATGACAGTATGAGTATTGAACAATACCAAGATAGCTTCATTCAGACTAATTTTGCAGACCGCATCGGCGGTGCCAATTATGGCAAAGACACTTCGATTTATAAATTCGAGAAAATCAAACGTGCTAAAGCATCCGCAAAACAGGATTTTCCTAACATTGAACTAATTGATATGGGCGTAGGCGAGCCGGATGAGATGGCTGATGCGGGTATCGTAGCTAAGCTTGCTGAAGAAGCAGCGAAGGAAGAAAACCGCGGATATGCGGACAATGGAATTGCCGAATTCAAGACTGCTGCTGCTGAATATTTGCGGGAAGTTTTCCGGGTGGAAGGAATTGATCCAGACACGGAGGTAGTTCACTCCATCGGTTCGAAGCCTGCGCTGGCTATGTTGCCATCTTGTTTCATCAATCCAGGTGATATCACGATTATGACCGTGCCGGGTTATCCAGTCTTGGGTACACATACTAAATATTTGGGTGGACAAGTATTTACAGTGGAGCTGAAGAAGGAGAACAAATTCCTTCCAGATCTGAATGAAATTCCGGAAGACATTGCTCGTAAAGCTAAGCTTCTTTATCTAAACTATCCAAACAATCCAACGGGCGCTAGTGCCACTCCTGAGTTTTTTGCTGAGGTCGTTGCATGGGCGAAAAAATACGATGTAGTGGTTATCCATGACGCACCTTATGCTGCCTTGACCTATGACGGTTTGAAGCCACTTAGCTTCCTCTCCGTTCCAGGTGCAAAGGATGTGGGTGTAGAGCTGCATTCTCTTTCTAAGTCTTACAATATGACGGGCTGGAGAATTGGTTTTGTGGCTGGTAATCCGCTAGTGGTTAAAGCCTTCAGCGATGTGAAGGATAACAACGATTCCGGCCAATTTATCGCGATTCAAAAAGCAGCGGCTTATGGTCTTGCTCATCCGGAGATTACTGAAGCGATTGCAGATAAATACTCCCGTCGTCACAACCTGCTGGTTGATGCACTGAACAGCCTCGGCTTTAAAGCTGAGAAGCCAAAAGGCTCTTTCTTCCTGTATGTCGCTGCACCTAAGGGAATCAAAGACGGCCGTCGCTTTGAATCCGGTGAAGATTTCTCCCAATTCCTCATTCGTGAGAAGCTGATCTCCACTGTGCCTTGGGATGATGCAGGTCCGTTTGTTCGTTTCTCCGTTACCTTTATTGCTAAAGGTGAAGAGGAAGAGAGACGTGTCATCTCTGAAATTCAAAGACGTCTTAGCGATGTGGAATTTGAGTTTTAAGCATTGTTATTGAATTTAATGAGGCTGTCCCAAAAGTAGTAAATTCTACTTTGGGGCAGCTTCTTTTTTATGGAATAGGAAATGTTGTAGATGTTACTGTGCCCTATGACTATATGCCACGTGTTGTGTTCTGTGTTTGTGAGAAGTAAAGAGTGGGTTTTAAACTAATTAGGGAAAAACTCCCTGAAATTAGCCGATATTCGCTCTAAATGTACGAAATCAGGGAAAAACTCCCTAATAATTAGGTGGTTTTCTATATTAATCACTGAATCGGCCAACAATTAGGGAAGGTATCCCTAATAACAAGTCTGATGAACAGAAATCACTGAATTTCAGGGAGAAATTCCTTAATTCTATATAAGTACCTCACCGATTGCATCATTTTCAGCATTACTAGGTGCACCTTTTGAATCATTTGGAGATTAAGTAGTGCTAAGAACATAAACGGGGCTGTCCAAAAAGCGATGAAATGGCTATTTGGGACCAGCCTCGTTTATTATGCAGATATACTGACTACCGCTTCCCCCTTGTTGTTAATAGAAGTAAGGAAGAGAAGTGCAAAAGTTTAGGCAGAGAAAGTTGACATGAGGGGGTTGTTCTGTCATAATTCTTGTTAAATGAATAGCGCCTTTAATTCAGTCCTGTGAGGCTGGCAAGGTAACGTGAATCGAGGTTCGCGACTCTTAGAAAGGTATCCGTGTGTAAATACGGAACTGTCTTTTTATGCGCGCGGCCGTCATCTTCCTCATCTGCGGATTTCACTCCTTGCCTGTTATAGGCAAGGAGTTTTTTGATTTCCGGGAACTTGAATAGGCGAATAAGCTGGAGGGTGACAAGATTATGGTTACTGAGAAAAATGTCATTATGGATGAAACGGCGATCCGCCGGGCCTTATCGCGTATTGCTCATGAGATTTTGGAGAAGAACAAAGGTATCGAGAATTGTCTGCTGGTCGGCATTCGGACACGAGGTGTGTATCTGGCACAACGTATCGCTGAGCGCATCAAGGAGATTGAAGGCGTAGAGATTCCATACGGTGAGCTGGATATCACACATTACCGGGATGACCGTGAAGTGGAAGGCAGTGAAGCAGTAGTGAAGAGCAACGTCGTTATTACTTCAGGAAGTGCTGGCATCCATGATCAGAAAGTCATTTTGTTCGATGATGTACTTTACACCGGACGCACCATCCGCGCGGCGATGGACGCTTTGATGGATTGCGGACGCCCACGAATGATTCAACTGGCAGTACTGGCTGACCGCGGACACCGCGAGCTGCCGATCCGGCCGGACTACATCGGTAAGAATGTACCTACCTCAAAGCACGAGCAGATTGAAGTGGCGCTGAAGGAATACGACGGCAAAGATGAGGTCTACATTATTTCAAACCGGGAGGAACGATAACATCATGACACTTACCAAGGTAAAGGAACGTAGTCTGCTGGGAATCAAAGAGCTTGACCGGTCGGAAATTATCCAACTGCTTGACAGAACAGCATTTTGGGACAATCAAAGTGAAAAGCTAACGCCCATCTTGAACTCCCATTTTATTTCTAACATGTTTTTTGAGAACAGCACACGCACACGCTTCTCTTTCGAGATGGCAGAGAAACGACTAGGTGCGCAAGTACTTAATTTTACGGCTGCAGCTTCTAGTGTAGAAAAAGGGGAGTCGATCTACGATACAGTGCGCACACTGGAATCGATGGGGATCGATGCCGGAGTTGTGCGTTTGAAGCCTGCAGGTGTGCTGCAGCAGTTAGCTGAGAAGGTGACTATACCGCTTATCAATGCGGGCGACGGCAACAATGAACATCCTACGCAGGCGCTGCTTGATTTATACACCATGACCAAAACCTTTGGGGAACTAAAGGGCCTGACAGTCTCCATCATTGGGGACATTATGCATAGCCGCGTAGCGCGCTCTAATCTCTGGGGGCTTACGAAAATGGGAGCCAAGGTGCAGTTCTGCGCACCGGATAATATGAAGGCTCCTGAGCTTATGGAGTATGCGCCTTACGTAACTATGGAAGAAGCTCTTAAAGCGGATGTTGTAATGATGCTTCGAGTACAGCTTGAGCGCCATACTTCCGGCATTAAGCTGTCTGCTGAAGATTACCGTAGCCACTATGGTCTAACAGAAGAGCGGGCAGCTAAGCTGGCCAAAGACACAATCATTATGCATCCAGCTCCGGTTAACCGGAATCTAGAGATTGATGATGCAGTAGTTGAGTGCAGTCAATCGCGGATTTTCCCGCAAATGTCTAATGGCGTACCGGTCCGGATGGCGGTTCTCGAAAGAGCTTTACTATAAGCTTACAGAATGCTAACGTATAGAGACTAATAAATATACACAAAGATGAATTTTTATTATATAATAACGAGAGGGCCCGCAGCTGTGATCTGAGGGTAAAGGTAGAATCATGACAGTGATTATTAGAAACGCCAGCGTATTGAATAAGGAAGGCTTGCTTGAGCGCAAACACATCGAACTTCAGGAGGGTGTGATCTCGGCTATAATCGACGGAAATGAAGCTATCGGAGAAGCCACGGAGATTATTGATGCTGAAGGTAAGCTGCTCATTCCGGGACTCATTGATATGCATGTGCACTTGCGTGAACCGGGATTTGAACACAAGGAAACAGTGGAAACCGGAAGTCGCTCAGCTGCTAAAGGCGGATTTACAACCATTGCATGTATGCCAAATACTCGTCCGGTGACAGATAGCCCGGAGATCGTGCAATTTGTGAAAGACAAGGCGCGTGAAGCAGGACTAGTTAAAGTGCTTCCTTATGCAGCCATTACGAAAAATGAGCTTGGACGTGAGTTGACGGATTTTGCGGCGCTCAAAGAAGCTGGAGCTATTGGTTATACAGACGATGGTGTGGGCGTACAAAGTGCTCAAATGATGAAAGATGCAATGAACATCGCAGCATCGCTCGATATGCCAGTCATTGCCCACTGCGAAGATAATTCGCTGGTTGAAGGCTGCTGTGTAGCTGAAGGTGAGTTCGCTAAGAAGCATGGCCTCAAAGGAATTCCGAATGAGTCAGAAGCGATCCATGTTGGACGCGATATTTTGCTGGCAGAAGCGACAGGCGTTCATTACCATGTATGCCATGTCAGTACTGAACAGTCGGTGCGGCTGATTCGCCAAGCAAAAGAGATCGGCATTAAAGTAACTGCTGAGGTATGTCCGCATCACTTGCTTCTTGCTGAAGACGATATTCCAGGCCTGGATGCCAATTGGAAAATGAACCCGCCGCTGCGCTCCCGCCGCGATGTTGAGGCGTGTATCGAAGGGTTGCTTGATGGCACACTAGATATGATTGTTACAGATCATGCGCCACATAGTGAAGAAGAGAAGGCGAAAGGAATGCAGCTGGCACCTTTTGGTATCGTTGGATTCGAGACAGCTTTCCCACTCTTATACACATCATTTGTAGAAACAGGAAAATGGGATTTATCCTTACTAGTACAAAGAATGACTGCTGATCCTGCACGGGTATTCAGATTGAACACCGGGGTTATGGAGATCGGAGCTCCTGCAGATTTGACACTGATCGATCTGGAGCAGGAAAAAGAAGTAGATCCAAGTTCCTTCGCAAGCAAAGGACGTAACACTCCTTTTGGCGGCTGGAAGCTTAAGGGTTGGCCAGTAAAAACTTGGGTGGACGGCAAAGCCGTATGGACTGAGAAAAACTAGCGGACTGGTGAGGCGAAATTGCTGATCTTTACAGATCAGCAATTTGAGCGCGTACACTCCGGAAGGCATGCAAGGCATACGTATTAGACTACAGAACATGAAGGAGTGGAAGGGAATGCAGGCGAGATTGCTGCTTCAAGACGGAACTTTATTTACAGGTACCGCATTTGGCGCTGAAGGTGAAAAGACAGGCGAGGTTGTTTTTAACACAGGAATTACAGGATATCAAGAGGTGCTGTCTGACCCTTCATATTGCGGACAAATCGTTACCATGACGTACCCATTGATCGGGAACTACGGGATTACGCGGGATGATTTCGAATCTGTTCGACCTTTCGTACACGGTTTTGTAGTGCGTCGTCATGAAGAAGTTCCAAGTAACTGGCGCGCAGAATACAGTGTGGACGACCTGCTGAAAGAATATGATATTCCTGGAATCAGCGAGATTGATACCCGGATGTTGACGCGGATTATTCGCCACTACGGAACAATGAAGGCGATCCTGACTACCTCTAACAAACGTGTAGAGGAATTGATGGAAATGATGGGCGACACTTCAATTGAAGAATTGCGCAATCAGGTAGCTCGCACATCTACTCCAAGCATGTACAATAGTCCAGGAACCAAAGAGCGCATCGTCTTGGTAGATTACGGCGCGAAGGCTGGCATCTTGCGCGAGTTGAACAATCGCGGTTGTGATGTTGTAGTTGTACCTCATGACGTAACCGCTGATGAGATTCGTCGCCTCAATCCAGATGGTATCCAGCTGTCCAACGGCCCTGGGGACCCGAAAGACGTCCCACACGCAGTGAAGACGATCTCGGAATTGCTTGGTGAATACCCAATCTTCGGCATCTGCTTAGGTCACCAGCTGTTTGCACTGGCTTGTGGCGCGGATACAGAGAAGCTGAAATTCGGGCACCGTGGCGGTAACCATCCGGTTAAAGAATTGGAGAGCGGACGTTGCTTCATTACTTCTCAGAACCATGGCTACACAGTGAATGAAGATTCTGTGAAGAGCACGGATCTAGAAGTTACTCACATTAATAATAATGATAAGACCGTTGAAGGACTTAAACATACCCGTTACCCTGCATTTTCAGTACAGTACCATCCAGAAGCAGCACCGGGACCTCATGACAGCAGCTATTTATTCGATCGTTTCTTACAGATGATCGCTGATCATAAAGCTAACACACCTGTAAGCTCGCGCCAGGCGCAGCTTGCGGCAAACGCCAGAATCACGGCGCCAAAACCTACAGTAAAACAGCTTGAAGCCGTGAAAGGAGCTCTATAACATGCCTAAGAATGAAAAGCTTAAAAAAATATTAGTAATTGGTTCTGGACCGATTGTTATCGGGCAAGCCGCAGAATTTGACTACGCCGGAACTCAGGCCTGTCAGGCCCTGAAAGAAGAAGGCGTGGAAGTTGTGCTGATCAACAGTAACCCAGCGACTATCATGACTGACACCAATATGGCTGATAAAGTTTATATCGAGCCGATTACCCTTGAATTCGTAACTGGCATCATCCGCCAGGAGCGCCCGGATGGCTTGTTGCCAACTTTGGGAGGACAGACAGGTCTTAATATGGCTGTAGAATTGGCTCGTGCAGGAGTACTAGAACAAGAGAATGTTAAGCTTCTAGGTACCCAGCTTGAATCCATTGAAAAAGCAGAGGATCGCGATTTGTTCCGCGATTTGATGCGCGAATTGGAACAGCCTGTACCAGAGAGCACTATTATTACCACAGTAGATGAAGCGATGAAATTCGCTGAGGAAATTGGTTTCCCGCTGATTGTACGCCCAGCCTATACGCTTGGCGGCACCGGCGGCGGGATCTGCGACAACGAAGAAGAGCTGCTTGAGACTGTCAAAGCAGGTATTCGTTATAGTCCAATTGGACAATGTTTGGTGGAGAAAAGTATTGCCGGCATGAAGGAAGTTGAATACGAGGTTATGCGTGATGCGAATGACAACTGTATCGTTGTCTGCAACATGGAGAACTTTGACCCGGTAGGTGTGCATACGGGTGATAGTATCGTTGTGGCACCTAGCCAAACGTTATCCGATCGTGAATATCAAATGCTGCGCAGCGCTTCACTCAAAATCATTCGTGCGCTGAATATCGAGGGTGGCTGCAACGTGCAGTTCGCACTGGATCCGCAAAGCTATCAATATTATGTAATCGAAGTAAATCCACGTGTCAGCCGCTCTTCGGCTTTGGCTTCGAAAGCAACCGGTTATCCGATTGCCAAAATGGCTGCCAAAATCGCGCTTGGTTACACACTCGATGAAATCGTCAATCCAGTTACTGGACAGACCTATGCTTGCTTCGAGCCTACACTTGACTATATCGTAAGCAAAATCCCACGCTGGCCGTTCGACAAATTCATTCATGCGAACCGTAAGCTGGGCACACAAATGAAAGCAACTGGAGAAGTTATGGCCATCGGTCGTACCTTTGAAGAGTCCATTCATAAAGCAATTCGTTCCCTGGAAATCGGTGTACACCGTTTCCGTCTGCCGGGCGCTGAGGATCTGGAAGAAAGCGTCCTGCGTGAACGTCTGGCAAAACCTGATGATGAGCGGTTGTTCTTGATCGCTGAAGCTTTCCGCCGCGGATTTGGCTTGCAAGAGATTCAAGACATTACTAACGTAGACTGGTGGTTCCTGTCCAAAATCGAGGGACTGATCAACTTTGAAGAGGTCATCCGTGGGGATGAAAGCTTATCAGAAGAAACCTTGTATCAAGCTAAACGCAGAGGTTTTACAGACCGTGCGATTGCTGAGATACGTGCAGAAGGACAAGCGAACGGTAAATACACCAAAGAAGCTGATGTACGCGCGCTTCGTTTAGAGCGAGGATTAACGCCTGTATTCAAAATGGTAGATACCTGTGCAGCTGAGTTCGAAGCTTCTACACCTTACTACTACTCTACTTATGAGACTGAAAATGAGGTCATTCATTCCGATAAACAAAAGGTTATCGTGCTTGGATCGGGTCCAATCCGGATCGGCCAAGGGATTGAGTTCGATTACTCCACTGTGCATGCAGTGTGGGCGATTCAGAAGGCAGGTTATGAAGCGGTTATTATCAATAATAACCCTGAAACTGTATCTACCGACTTTAATACTTCGGACCGGTTGTATTTTGAACCCTTGTTCTTTGAAGATGTAATGAACGTAATTGCGCAAGAGAATCCGATTGGGGTTATCGTACAGTTCGGAGGCCAAACAGCCATTAACCTTGCTGCACCACTAAGTGCGGCTGGCGTTAAGATTCTCGGAACTAGCCTAGACAGTATTGACGAAGCTGAAGACCGGAAGAAATTCGAAGCTTTGTTGGCTCGTCTGGATATTGCCCAACCAAAAGGGAAGACGGTTATCAACGTAGATCAAGCAGTAGAAACTGCACAATCGCTTGGATATCCGGTGCTGGTACGTCCTTCCTATGTACTAGGTGGACGCGCAATGGAAATTGTATATAATGATGCGGAATTGCTTAGCTACATGGTAGAAGCGGTTAAGGTGAATCCGGAGCATCCGGTATTGATTGACCGTTACATGTTAGGTAAAGAGGTTGAGGTAGACGCAATTTGTGACGGTGAGACGGTAGTTATTCCAGGGATCATGGAGCATGTTGAGCGTGCAGGTGTTCACTCCGGTGACTCCATCGCTGTATATCCTCCGCAATATCTGGATGAAGGTCTGAAAGCAAAAATTGCTGAGATCACAATCAAGATTGCTAAGGAACTGAAAACGATTGGTCTGGTCAACATCCAGTTCGTTATCTATCAGAATGAAGTGTACGTAATTGAAGTAAATCCACGTTCATCGCGTACGGTTCCATTCTTGAGTAAAGTAACTGGAATTCCAATGGCGCATCTGGCAACCAAAATCATTCTCGGCGGCAAGCTGAAAGATGACGGTTATACAGAAGGTCTATGGCCGGAAAGTGATTATGTATCGGTTAAAGTGCCGGTATTCTCTTTTGCCAAGCTGCGTAGAGTAGAACCAACGCTCGGACCTGAAATGAAATCGACGGGTGAAGTTATGGGCCGCGATAAATTGTATGCAAAAGCTTTGTATAAAGGTCTAATCGGGGCAGGAATGAAAATTCCAGCAACCGGCGCTATCATCGTTACAGTGGCAGATAAAGATAAAGCAGAAGCTGTAGAGCTTATGAAAGGCTTCCACTCGCTGGGTTACAAGATCATTGCTACCGGAGGCACCGCTCAAGCGCTTGAAGAAGCAGGTCTCAACGTAATGAACGTGAACAAGCTGGATGAAGGTGCGCCGAACATTCTCGATTTGATTCGTGGTGGGCAAGCCAACTTCGTCTTTAATACACTGACTAAAGGGAAAACACCAGAGCGTGATGGATTCCGTATCCGTCGTGAAGCGGTTGAGAATGGCGTCGTATGTATGACATCACTCGATACAGTAACGGCACTGCTCAGAATGCTGCAGACGATCAACTTCTCGTCACAGTCCATGCCTGCTTTTGTCGGTCAATTAAACTAATCTCATAAAGATGTATAGGGCGGTTTGCGTTTACGCAGACCGTTCCGCTATGCCTAGGGGCTAATAAATGAAGAGTGTGGATTTAAGTCTGCACTGGATGGGAGAACGGTTATGGGACAGGGAGATGCAAAGTGGAATGAAATGGCGAATCGCTTGATGATCGCCTTGGATTACCCTGATGTTGCAGGGGCAAGAACCTTGATTGACAAGCTGGAAGGGATTCCTTGTTATATGAAAGTGGGAATGCAGCTTTTTTATGCAGCCGGACCGGAATTCATTAATGAACTGAAATCTCGGGGGTATTCTGTATTTGCAGATGTCAAAATGCATGATATTCCTAACACGGTAAAAGGCGGGGCAGAAAGCCTTACGAACCTCGGTGTGGATATGTTTAACGTACATGCCGCAGGAGGCTCAGCGATGATGGCTGCAGCCCGGGAAGGCGCTGCTTCAGTAGTTAATGCGAATGCTGCGCTTAAAATGCCTTTGATTATTGCAGTTACACAGCTGACCAGCACGAGCCAAGAAGTGATGAATAACGAAATTGGAATCGCAGGAGACGTAGCAGATACTGTGGTCAGATACGCTAAGCTGGCAGCCGCTGCAGGTCTGGATGGGGTAGTGGCTTCACCGCAAGAGTCTTCAGCGATCGCAGAGGCTTGTGGGCCCGCATTTTGTACAGTTACACCTGGTATCCGGCCAGCAGGTGCATCCCTAGGTGACCAGTCCCGGGTGATGACGCCGGGCAAAGCGATTCAGCAAGGCAGCCACTTTCTGGTGGTGGGCCGTCCTGTTACAACTGCGGCTGATCCACGTCAAGCAGCACTAAATATTATTGAGGAGATGACCCTAGCATGAGTACATTAAATAGAAGTGAACAAGTAGCAAGTTATCTGCTTACGATAGGAGCAGTGGCACTGCGTCCGCAGGAGCCTTTTACCTGGACCTCTGGTATTAAATCCCCGATCTATTGCGATAACCGTCTGACCATGGCTTACCCAGAGGTACGTAACTATATTGCTGATGCCTTCGCTGAGCTTATTAAGAGCCAGTATCCAGACGCAGAGGTGATCGCAGGTACAGCAACCGCAGGCATTCCTCACGCAGCTTGGGTAGCTGATAAACTTAATCTGCCAATGGCTTATATCCGCGATAAAGCTAAAGGTCACGGCAAGCAGAACCAGATCGAAGGACTGATTAAGCCGGGGCAAAAGGTAGTCGTTATCGAAGACCTGATCTCCACTGGCGGAAGCTCCATCAAAGCAGCTCAAGCTGTGCAAGAAGCAGGCGCAGAAGCGTTGGCTGTATTGGCAATCTTCAGCTACGAGCTGGACCGTGCGGTGGAGGCTTTTGCCGCAGCTGAAATGCCATTACAAAGCTTATCCAACTATAGCACATTGATTGATGTGGCTCTTACACAAGGCAAGATCGCAGCTACAGATGTGGAACTGCTGAAATCTTGGAGAAAAGATCCTTCCGCATTTGGCGTTTAAACTAAATATTTGATTATAGTTTGGACGGGCCTCTCACTTTTTGGTGGGAGGTTTTTCTTTTTAACTACATTGAGTGTAATAAAAAGGAAAGCTTAAAGCACACTCTGCTGTATAGGTGCATGAAGTATGCTGCTATTTATTGCAAAAAGATGCAATTATCCACCCGCGGCAGGTGTAAACTCTGACACTCGGGATTCTGACACTCTGCTACTCTGCTACTCTGCTACTCTGCTGGTATGTGTTATCGCTCTCCGCTCTGACACTCTGTTACTCTGCTGCTATGTGTTATCGCTCTCCGCTCTGACACTCTGTTACTCTGCTGCTATGCGCTATCGCTCTCCGTTCTGACACTCTGTTACTCTGCTACTCTGCTGCTATGCGTTATCGCTCTCCGCTCTGACACTCTGTTACTCTGCTGCTATGTGTTATCGCTCTCCGCTCTGAACGCTCTGACACTCTGGAATACTATACTCTGCCCCTGTGATTCCATCGCGCTGTCGTCTCAAACACCGAATAGTTGCAGTTTGTGCACTTAAACTAACCTTCCTTAGAGGTTCTGGCGATATAGTTGCACTTTGTGCAATTATATCGCCAGAAATCCGCAGAAAGTACTTAATAACGTTTTTTAACTGCACATAGTGCAATTAAAGGGAGAAGCACAACACACTCATCTTTAATAGTTGCACAAAGTGCAGTTATCCTGCGTAGAAGGGGGCGATTTGTGCCGGTCACATGAAATGTAGCAGGTTAGTCAGTAGGTTAGTTAGTATGGAAGGAAAATGCTGTATTGGTAAAAGGAAAAGTAGAGTGGAGAGTGGGGTTTTGCTGTTTTTATTTACATTTGAATTTACATTTACATTTGAATTTACATTTACATTCTCATTCTCATTCTGACATTTGGCTGACCTGCGTTCTGTCGCTCTGGTATATTGCGCTCTGACACTCGGGATTCTGTTACTATGCTACTCCGCTACTCCGCTGCTATGCGCTGTCGCTCTATGCTCTGGCTCTGAACGCTCTGAACGCTCTGAACGCTCTGAAACTCTGCTAATCTGCTACTCTGCTGCTATGCGCTGTCGCTCTATGCTCTCCGCTCTGAACGCTCTGACACTCTGGAATACTATACTCTGCCCCCGTGATTCCATCGCAATGTCGTCTCAAACGCCGAATAGTTGCAGTTTGTGCACTTAAACTAACCTTCCTTAGAGGATCTGGCGATATAGTTGCACTTTGTGCAATTAAATCAGCCAGAAATCCGCTGAAAGCACCTAATAACGTTTTTTAACTGCACATAGTGCAATTAAAAGGAGAAGCACAACACACTCAGCTGTAATAGTTGCACAAAGTGCAATTATCCTGTCGCAGAAGGGCATTTCAGTATCCTCAGGAAACTCGCGGAATGTTTTTTATAGAAATAATATGAAGAAATCGTAGTTTAACTTTAAACAGCCTGTAACTTCCCCTCCTGAATAAAGCTATATACTGTTACTAGAATTATGGGTAATTATTCATAAGGTGGATGGATTGAGTATTTTATGGGAGGGTTCAAGAATGAATCATATAAATAATAATAGAAGGCTATGGCGGCGCTGGTTAAGCTTTGGAATATGTGCAGCACTCCTATTGCCTTTAATTTCTGAAAGCAGGCACACAGCTTGGGCGGAGGCTTCTAAGCCATCTGCAGAACAGCGTGTGTTACGTATTGGCAGCCTCTGGTCTGGAGAGGACGATTCTTCTTTTCGTCAGCAGTTTACAGATATGTATGAATTGCAGCATCCTGAAATCAAACTTGAGATTATTCCAGCCATTAATATGAATGAGCTTCGTTTTGACAGCACGTATCCAGAGGTTAACCCAGATAATATGGAGAATATCCGAGCGATTATGGGCGGTGCACAGCCGGTTGATGTAATCGTCGGTGATAGTACATTGGTGAAGAGTTTGGTGGAACATAATCTGGTGCAATCGCTGGAGCCGCTTATCGCACGGGATCAATATGATTTAAGCAATATGGCGCCTACGATGCTAAGTGGAGTTCGTGAGCTGGGTGGAGGAAGTCTTTACGCGTTAGCGCCGACCTTTATGTCGAGTGCGTTATATTTTAACAAAGGTATTTTTGATGCTGCAGGTGCAGGTTATCCGACAGATGGAATGACTTGGGATGAAGTGTTCGCGCTGGCTGAAAAGGTGACCAAGAAATCGACAAATAAAGATAAGCGTATATATGGCTTTTCGATGAACCGTTATATGAGCGATCCTTTCTGGGATATGCAGACCTATGTCTCACCGCTTGAGCTTGCTATGTATGACAACAAGGGACATAAGATGGAGGTAAATCAAACACAGTGGAGTCAAGCTTGGACGACCTACAGCCAATTGGTGAAAAAGCAAATTACACCTGGGTTAAACGGTATGGATTTTATAGAAACAGAACGGAGCTCCTATAGTCCTGTCCAAGGGGATCTCTTCCTTACCGGAAAAGCTGCAATGGTAATTGGAGAATACGATTATCTTAATGAGCTTGCAGGTGTGAGCCGCAATGCAGCAAAGATTAAAAATTATAATCCTGTCGATTGGGGTTTCGTTACCGTACCTACTTTTAAGGAGAAACCAGGAGTGGCTGTAGGTACTTGGGTAGGTAATATGATGGCTATCAACACTATGGCTGCTAATAAGGAAGATGCTTGGGATTTGATCAAGTTCGTCAACAGTAATGATGTAGCCAAAATAAAAGCCCATACGCGCGGAGAACTAACTTCCCGTAAGGATTACATTACTACGAAGGTTCCTTCAGTAAATCTGGAGTCCTTCTATACGCTCAAACCGTTACCTGCCAATGATCCTATGATGAACATTCTACAGACACAGAAGCCTGGAATTAGCCGTATTAACGATGTTGGGCGCCAACTGTTCACTGAAGTTTATCAGGGCAAGAGAACGGTCGAGAGTGCCCTAAAAGCTTGGGAGAAGCAAGGGAATACCATGCTGGGTACGCTCGAAAAAGATCCCACATATTATTTTGACTCCATAGGGGATTGAGTTTTGGAATATGTAGCAGCCACCGGATTTCCGGTGGCTTATTTTGTGGAATTTGGGCATGATAAGTTCAGAGCAGCGTAAGATTAATTTGCGAAAAGGAGAAGAGGGCATCATGAATTGGATATACTTCGCGAAACTGTTCAGAACGAGATTTCAAGCAGGCTGTTTGGCAAAAAGACTGGAGCAAGATGGCTGGATTTATGGCTATCATGACCCAAGTTTTGTGGAGATTTATCGATCCCGCAAAGGAAGATATGGGGTTAGATTTTTGCCTTGAGAACTTTTACAAATTCATCCTTGACGTAGACCCATTTTGTACTGTATATTATTTATTGTCGCTGTTTGAATATTATTTATGACGCGGGGTGGAGCAGCCCGGTAGCTCGTCGGGCTCATAACCCGAAGGTCGCAGGTTCAAATCCTGCCCCCGCAACCAATTTTAGTACAACAGCAATTGTACATTCGGATATTTTTAGATCCGGGCCCTTAGCTCAGTTGGTTAGAGCGGTCGGCTCATAACCGATTGGTCGGGGGTTCGAGTCCCTCAGGGCCCACTTATCAAAAACCCTTACTTTGTAAGGGTTTTTTGCTGTCTGTAGGTTCCCTTGTAAGTAGAAGTGGAAGAGTTGGAAAAGCGACAAAATAGAGAATGATCACATTTTGGTCACGGCGTTGTTAGATCCACTGGTTTTATCATAGATCATCTGGAAAACGGTAAAAAGTATGTATTCTGTGGAACTGCCCTACTCTTGTAGAGGAAAGGGGGACAGTCAAGACATATAGACTATTAAGTAGAAGCACCATACGCCGTAGATTTTTGATTGAATTAAAAGCATGTCCAATACGCTGAAATTGATGATTTCTTTGAACAGGTTAATGCTGAATTTTGATAAGAAGCAATAAAGGATGCCGCATGTTCGCTCGGCATCCTTTATTGAAGATGGGTATACTAACTTAACAGCCTTTTAATTTATCATCAGAAGTTGATTAATAGCTTATTGATTATCCCCAAACCAGATGTTCTCAGTACCGGTCCGCGTGTCTGTCCATACGCTCACTAGACGGCCTGTTTGGGGGACGATGGCATTACCGATGTAGTCCCCAATTAGGGGGATGCCGGTGACGTCAAAGGAAGTTGTTGTTATCCGGGTGTTTGTATACGTCATACCGCCATCTCTAGAGGTTGCTAGATAAACATCAAGGTTGAGGGGGTTGACTCGATTAGTGTAATAGGTAACGAATATTGCACCATCCGCAGGGGATACGGTGATGGCTGGGAAAAAGTTTTGGGAGCCCACCGGACTACCTGTAATGGATATTGGTGCCCCCCAATCCACACCAAAATTGGTGGAAGTGGCAAGAAAAATATCGGAATAACCTTCTCGAAAATCTTGCCATACAGCATAGACATTACCTCGCGTCGTCGGTGCATTAGAAATATCTGCTGCGAGGGAAGGGTATGTCAGACATCTAAATGTATATCCCGGCAATGGATCTGGTGGGACTACAACGCTGGCGACCATGGTTTCAGGAGTAAAAATGACCCCACCGTCTGAGGATGTGCGAATTTTAAGATCAGTATTACCGGGAGGCTGATTGATCCATCCCACGATAACAATCCCATTTAATGTAATTGCTATACCGGGGAATTCTTCGAATTCTTCGACCGAAGACAGCAGGGAGGGACTGGAATAGGTACTACCGTTATCTAGGGAACGATTGAAGAATATCGTATTTCCCGGTATGAATTGTGTGTTGTAATCATGCGTATAACCAGTATATACATTTCCAAAAAAGGGACTTGATCCAGCTTTGTCGGTGACAACGACCACCTGATCATCATTTACAAACTGCCCAAACCCTTGATTCACGATGACTGGAGGTCCGAATGAAGAGGCATTGTCGGCAGATGTATAGGAAACGATCGACCCGCTGAGACCGTCTGAATCGAAGGCGTGGGCTAATACTACGAAAGTGGTCGGGAAAATATAATCAATATGTGGTGCTTCGATGCCTGCAAATCCTGTCGGTAACGGCAATAACGTTGTTGTCCAAGTGGCACCTGCGTCAATAGATTTGTATAAACCTATATTAGGAGGGCCTAATCGAAGATCTACAGCTACGGCAACCATAACTGAAGGATTAAGCCAATTTACCGCGATGGTGGGCTCAAACTGAACGCTTGCGCTCGGCGAAATTTGAATATTAGCCATGCTAAGCTCCTTTCGTCAGAGAGTTTTCGGTACTTATGGGTTCAGCTGAGCTATGAAAGTAAGTTCGGATTGCAGCACTCTTTGATGGGGAATGACGTTTCCTGACGAATCCGTTCCGAACACCGTGATAATCGTGTCTGCCGGTGCGTTTCCAGTTACTAGAAATTGGACTTCATAAGCTGAATTGCCTGCGATATTAAAACCGAGAAACTGGCTGGTGTTAGCATTAACATTTAATGAGTTGGAGTAGACTAAACCTTTACTAACCAAGGTATTCCATACGTAAACGTGATAGACTACGTTAGATGAAAAACTAAGGTTGTCATTATCGATATTAATGAGCACGTTGGATGCTGGGGTAGTCCCTGTGTTCGTAATGATGCCTGTTGTTGTTGCCATGAGCTTCACCTCTTTATTAGTTTGCTATATATATATGAATTGAGATTCATTGTGTTTGGACAAGGGAATCAGAAAAATCGCGGAAATGAATACTGAGAGGTCTAATTAGGTGGGGAAATACAAATAAATTTTCAGAAATCTGAAGATAACTTGATTATAAGTTGAACAGCAATTGAGGATTTTTACGACTTCTCTGCCACTGCAGCTCTTGTAAGGCGTATGCAGGTAACTATTCACTATCAGCAGGAGAATTTTAAATAGAAGGTCTGACATTTATTTTAAATAAATGTTATAATTATAATATCAGTGTGTAGAGATATTGGTCTTTTTTATTGGACCAAAAATATATGTCTCATGATACGTCTGCCATCTGAAATATTATTCACGGAGATGACAAACATGCATGGAGACACAAGACTGCCCAGAAACGGAAAAGAAGGTATACTATTTTTACTCATTATTTCAATCATTTCAGTTAACACTATCGCCCCTATTATTGTGGGGTTGGAACGCGGCTTCAGTAAGGAAGTGTATATAGATACACTAAAGGTTATTCCGTTTATGTGGATGATCGTAGTTTTATCCGTAAGATTAGTTGCAGGACCGATTGTTGGAAAAGTGATGCCGAAATTCATGGGACAAACCGATGGATTTAATGCAAGGATTCTGTTGAATACTTTATTGAATGTCACAGTGTTATCTATTTTACTATCAATTATCGGCACATGGGTTGGGACGAAACAAATAAGCCTGGATCCACTTAAAAACTTTCTTCACATCTGGCCGAGAAACTTTGGAATAGCATTTTGGATTGAACTGTTGGTTGCGCAGCCGATCGCAAGATTTGCAATGAAAACATTACACGCAAGACAGGATCGTAAAACGGAAAGTGTAAATGCGTAACTAGCTAGAGTGTAGTAGACTAATAAGAAATTCAAGGAGCGTCCATGGTGGGCGTTCCTTTTTTGTAGCAATTGGAAGTATCGAGAGAGACCCTGTGTTCCTTTGAAATTTGATTCGATAACAATTACGTGAACGATGCTTCTCCTGTCGGACACAGCTGACCCTTAAAGCGTTTTTTTTCCAAATTTGCAATTCTAACGGACTCCATAGTCACTATTGGCATAAAAAGTACCGCATGTGAGCCTCTTTCTAGGCATTAGCGTCCATGGAGTCCGAAACCATGCTCTTAAGGCTGAAAATCAGCAAATAGCGACATCTGGGTCCGATAGCTCGAGGTGGAGGAGGTTAGTTCGTTAATTCGTTAGCTCGTTAGTGCCGTGCTCTTCATAGATTTAGTTGCAGAAATTACAATGAGAAGCAGCTTTTAAAGGAACAATCAGTAGTCTCACCTCTACAACCAGCATATCTAGTATGCGGGCTCGTAAACCATACAGTAAAGCACAAAACGGCACTGCTCCAAACCATGAAATGGTTTTGAAGCAGCGCCGTTTTTGTTAACAGCCAGCTAAATTGTCCAATGGAGAGCAGGGCGACCGAAACGTTGTCCCTAATTGCCTCCGATCGCTGGCCCAACCGCAGTCCCGATCGCAGTCCCGATCGCAGTCCCGATCGCAGTCCCGATCGCAGTCCTGATTGCAGTCCCGATCGCAGTTCTGATTGCAGTCCCGATCGCAGTCCCGATCGCAGTCCCAACCGCTATCCCTGGGTTTCCACCAGCATCCCTAAAGTTTCATGCTGTCCCACAGCTGCTGGAATGCCCCGGATTCGACCTCGAAGAATACCGGTGCTTGACCGTAGCGAACAAGTCCTTGACCGAACAGCGTCAGCTCTACTCGGGCGTTGTCTTCCAGCTGCAAATAGATGATCTTACGGTCTTCGCTGTCGTAGATGCCTTGCTCGATCAGCGGCTCTGCTGCCAGCGGTTTGGCAGCTTGGAGGGCTGTCAGGAAGCCATCAAGCGCCTCGCCATTGGCGATTGGCGCCTGCTGCTGGAGGCCGTTGTTCCAGCTGTTGAAGCTTTCCCATTGAGCAGAAGTAACTCGGCCTTCAAGATTCAGCTTGCCGAACAGGTCGGCGCCGCTGTTTATGGTGATGCCGTTCGTGTGCTCATACAGTTCGGCGAATACCTTACCGTTGATTTCCGAATAGGACATAATTAGGAAGCTGGAGTCATAGCCCTTCACGGAATAGAGATCCGTTTCGCCGATGTTCGAGGCTAACTCAATATATTCGTCGTTAATGCTCCATTCGTTGATGCCGCCTGTAGTGCGTCCCAACTTGTCACCGCGCAGAGCAGCAGCATCGTCAGCGTCAATGCGAGTCGCTGACTGTGTATAAATATTATTTTTATACACGACCAAGGCGATCATATCTGCCTTCACGCCAGACTCCTTATCTGGCAGTTTCAGCTTGGGAATGACAATGCTGCCGGATGTAGCTGTGCCTGAATTGCCAGCAATGCTTGCTCCCGGAGTTACCTGGGCAACCTGCCCTGGGGAGCTCTGACTGTTCAACTGCTGCCATATACTAGGCCCAGCCAGACCGATTCCTGCGGCGAGCACGACACTTGCCGCGATATAAACGGTTTTGCGCGGACGCTTCCGCTCCTGCCGCTGCTCTATTTTATTGAACAATTCTTTTTTCATCTCTTCACCTGGTTTCATCGAATCCACCGCTTTCTTATATGTTGTTCGAAACTGATCTTCCTTCACTGTGGTTCCGCTCCTTCCAGCTCCAGTTTTAACAGTTGCCGTCCCCGCTGAAGTCTCATCTTCACGGCAGACTGACTAATCTGCAGAATCTTGCTGATCTCCTGGATGGGATAGTCCTCGTAATAATAAAGATGGATTACGGTTTTATACTTCATGGGCATCGCCATAACTAACTGCAGCAGAGCCCAATCCTCGGGGCTGTCTGCCGCAATTGGCTCAGCGCTCTCCAGCTTAACCTCACGCTTGCGCCAGCCTCTGCCCAGTAGTGTTTTACAATGGTTGGTGATCACCCGGATCAGCCATGCCTTCTGATGTTCGGCATCTTTGAACTCCGGCGCTTTTTCTATTAGCTTGATGAAGGTATCCTGAGTGGCTTCTTCGGCATCTTGCCGGCTGCCTAGATGGACCAATGCGATCCGGAACAGCATATCTGCGTAGATTTCGTAACTCTTCATCACATGATTTCCCGGCCGGGTCATGGATCGCTGCATGATACTGTGCCCTCCCTTTACCTATAACACCATTTAGGACGGCATTAGGTCACATTTTGTTCCTGAGAAAATTCCTTTGTGTTTGAGCGTAAAGAATACCTATTCATAAATTATCTCCACAGGCTTACGGACTCAGAAGTCGTTATTTGTATATTTATAGGCTTTTGAGCAGGTTCGCGGACTCCAGTGACGCTATTCCTTAAAAAGGAGGTCTTATATGGTGTTTTTCATGCCAATAAAGGCTATGGGGTCCGCTACACTTTGAAATGGAGGGTTATACCGCGCATAAGATCAACTGTGTCCGATAGCTGCTAAGAACCACGCCAATGTTATCTGTAGTCAGTGGACCTAATGTCTAAAAAGGGGCTTCGTTACAAGTTTCAAGTTGCTTATCCATACTCTCTTTAGTCAAGTGCATCGGCACATGTCCTGGACCCTCTACCATCACCTGTCTACGCAAACGATGTTTACCTATTTAGAGCAGGGAAGATTAAAAAACGCGTTTGCCCAAGCAGCCAAGTGCTGACTGCTGGACAAACGCGTCTTTTTTATAGGGCAACTCCTTCACGGGAGATTCTCCTCGATATGTTTATATGTATAGCTAGGATCATTACCTTTAACAGGAGCCCTGCTGTATTGAAAGATCCTTCCATTTTCTTTTCGATAAAAGTATCTTGCGTAGGGTTCGTCTGCAAAAATCACCGTGGTACTTACGAGGGGAGCTTTGGCAATCTGGGTGTATACTTTATCAAAATCTTCTTTCTTATAATTTCTCGTCTCTACTAGATAATGAATGACTTCTCTGTTCATATGATTTTGGAAGTAGTGGAAGGATAAGGATGTTATTCCATAGATTAAAAGGATTAGAACGATGAAGATTAGTTTTGTTTTTTTCTTCATTAATTCCCTCCATATAAATAATTTGTATATAGTATAAGATAATATACTGAGACTGGTATGTCATTCATAGATATATGACGCAGGAGGAAGAGAAAATACTGGAGCTGGAGCAGCAAATTAAGATGCTGGAGGACCAGGCAAGTCCGAGGCTGCCGGAGGTGAAAATCTTATAGTTTTAAAATATGGGGTTTTGTCGGTGTATTTGTTATTCTAATTCTTATTGGTGTGATACAGTTTGTATCTGCATAACAGATTATACAAAAAGGCAGCAAATACTGATAGTAATCCAGGCGTAAGCGAAAGAAGAATTGCCGGGATATACTATATTTGCTGCCTTTTAACTTATGAAGAATAATGATTCTCTTTTAGTCCTCTTTGGGTTCTTGCAATAAAATGGAGAAGGTCCCCGTTTCGTGATCCACCTCAATCGTCTCAATGCCCACGAAATCCGGGATTTCGGGGTGTACTGCATCTACATTATAATCCGGATGAGTCAGTAATAATTCAATTACTTTAATGGCTTCCATGTCGTTCCCCCTCACGAGAAATTCCACCATAAATGAATATGCAGAGCACTATTGCAACTAAGCTTATTATCTCCGTGATCCGTTGCGAATATGTGTCAGTCGTTCTTCGTTTCTTCCCATCACGGCCAATAATTGCCCTTGGAACACACGTCTTTGGATCTGATCAATCCGCTGTAAGGCCAGCTCGGCAGGAACTTGAAATTCTGCTGCGAGATAGGAGATGGCATCCTCCCGTTGCTCAGGCAATGTCATGCGGGAGATCATGGAGTAAGGCATCGCCGCATACAAGATAAAACGCTCCGATTCATCCTCCTGTGCCCGCGTGAAATGCTCTGGCATCAAGGTCTGATTATCACTGCCATGGCGAAGGAGGTGACACAGTTCATGAAGAAACTCTAGCCGTTGAAGATTGGCTGGAAGGCGGTTGTCGATAAACAGGCTGTACATCCCTGCAGACGCTTCAATGCTCTTGCTTCTCACATCCAAATAATGAACCCAGATATTAAGCCGCTCTGCAATATACGATATTGAAATTTGTGAAGGCTGATGAAGATTTAATCGCTTGTATAAATCCTCTGTCCATTTCTCAAGCACAGTCATTTGATAATATGATTTCATGTTCTCCAACTTATTCACCTCGTTTAAAATCACTAATAAATCACTAATGGGATCGTATGTTCGCATAAATGTGCAAAAGAAAAGCCCGAAGGGCTATGTAGAGTAAAAAAATGCTAAGGATACACAGGAACATTCGTTCTCATGTATCCTTAGCATAAAGCAATTACACACTAATATCAAGTGTTTTTCCCAAATTAGGAGCAACGCTTTTGCCCAGCATTTCCACCATGGTTTGGCTCTGGGTTTCAGCCTGATTCTTGGCAATATTCATGACCTGTATCCCAACATTTTGAGCTAAGGATGCTTGGCTCATTGCCATTGATAATGCAGCTATATCCATATTGCACCTCCTTTGTGTATATCCTGTTTATCGACTGTCTACCTTCAATTCATTAGGTGATTGGCATTTGTTTGCCAATTCGCCCAAACGGCTTATCTCCTTTTTACATATCTTGTGCTGTAGTCATTAATCATTAGGAGGAATTGAAAATGGGAATGGAACATGGTTGTGGTTGTAACGTAGGTCCGGTAGTAAGTCCAGCATCAGTAGGTCCGGTGTGTAGTCCTTGGACTTCAACAGGAGCAATTCTGGTACTTTTCATCTTGCTGGTTATCATCACTAAAGCTTGCTTATTCTAAGTTAGCTGATGTGCAGTGTAGCCCCATCTGGCGAATGCCAGGTGGGGCTATTCTATTGCCTGGGGCTGGTCAGACAGACCGTTATTTAAACATAAATTCTACCCGGGTTCCGTCTGCATAATCCTCCAGCTGATTGCCAACCCAGCTTCCTGCCCCGCGGTTATCGCTTGGCGTTATGTATTCAATGTCGGCACCAACGCCGCCTTCCTTACACATAGCCATTGGCCATTCATCCCGGTCATACCCCTTTTTAGTGGGAATCCCTTTTAAGGACTCTTTACGGTTCTCTTCAGCCTGCTCTCGGTTAATCGTACATGTGGCGGATTCACCCTTCGCAATGGCATCCTGAATATGTTTGGCGGTCTCAGGATAGCGGTCTGATGGGAAGGTTAGCTGAACAACACTCGAATCGGATGGAGACGAGGGGTCTGTAGGCTCTCCGTTTTGTTCAAACCAGTAACTAGCCAAAGCAAGTAATGCAACAATGATGAGACTGGAGATCCATTTTTTCACTTTCAAATCTGCTCCTCCTTTTTTGGCACTTAAAATAGTATATCTTATATCATAATTCAGTGCGATTTAATATAATTAGGTAAAATAAAGGAGGACGGAACTGGATATGGAGTACATAATTACCATTGAGGATCAGACGCTTATTACGGCTGCCGAAGATATAATTACCAGGCGTTATGAATGGGGACGGCACCATGTGGGTGCAGCGCTTCGTACTAAAACAGGAGAGATTTTTACAGCGGTACATGTGGAAGCCAGCATGGGGAGGATTACAGTCTGTGCAGAAGCGATGGTGATTGGCAAAGCGATATCCGAAGGTTATAAGGAATTTGATACGATTGTTGCGGTAAGGCATTCTGACCCAGACAGCGAGGAAAAAGAGATTAAAGTAGTCTCTCCCTGCGGCATGTGCCGAGAGTTAATTGCGGATTATGGAATAGACTGCAAGATAATTGTATCGGAGGATGACCGATTAGCTAAATATGAAATCACTGAGCTATTGCCTTTAAGGTACACGAGATAAGAAAAAAAGTAATGAGGAGCCGCGGAGCTCCTTTTTTTGTTGAGCCGTGAATTTATTCAGCAGTTCCTTATATCGTCCCAACTTATTTTACAACTTCATGTCCATTCGCTGAGTTCATGTCATTATTGTCCCCATACTATAACTTAAAAAGATTTAAAAGGATGGTGAGAATAGATGGAGCAGCGGATTATTCGTCAGATGGTTGATTCAGCATCAAGGTTCGTGGGCGATGTGCAGTGGCAGATGGCTTTTCGCAGATTACAAATGGCTCCGGCGGATTCGGGGCTGTCGTCCTCGGCTCAGCTATTGCTGAATACCCTCTATTACTTGCAGGGAAAGGGTGTGATAAGCGGCCAACATGATTATTTGGAAAGTGCAGACGAGCTCATGGAGAAGCTTAAAAATACCAGCGGGGCATATGCTGCGCTGCATGGCTACGAGCTGGGAGCAATCAATAATCAGTCACAGGCTCTAATTGACAATCAACGGAATTGGGTCGTCAGCAGTGCGATACGCTGGTCTAGGGCCGGCGGGATTGTAACGATGTGTTATCACGCTGCATTACCGGGGACAGCGCCAACTTGGGGGAATGTAAATACGAGCCTAAGCAATGCTGATTTTGATAAATATATAACCCCAGGTACCACCCAGTATAATGCTCTGTTAGCTGATCTGGATAAGATAGCCCTGTCGCTGAAAAAGCTTAATGACGCAGGGGTTCCTGTACTTTGGCGGCCGTATCATGAAATGAATGGTGGATGGTTTTGGTGGGGGCAAAAGAGCAATTACGCTGCATTGTGGAGCCTTATGTTCGATCGTTTTACCAATTATCATAAGCTGCATAATTTATTGTGGGTTTGGAGTCCAAACGCAAAAAATCAGTGGTGTGATGAGCCGGCAGAATACTATCCGGGCAGTGATAAGGTAGATGTGCTGGCGCTCGACATTTATGACGCGGATTTCAAGATTAGTCATTATGATAATTTATGGGATCTGGGTCGTGGCAAGCTGATTGCGATTGGTGAGAATGGAGAGCTTCCGTCTGCTGAACTGTTGTCCAAAACACAGCCCAAATGGTCTTATCAGCTGACCTGGGGGAAACTCCTCTATGAGAAGAATACCGACGCTGTGATAAAAGCTTTTATGAACGACAAAATGGTATTCACACGAGAGGAGTATGCTGCTGAGGCCGCCGCTTTCGCTGCTATCGGGGATAGTGTGCTGGAGAGTGGACTCTGTGGCCAATATTACAATAACATGACGCTTAGCGGCACGCCTGCACTGTTGCGAACGGATGCCAATATTAACTTTTCATGGAGACAAGGTTCACCTGATCCTGCCATTCGTGTAGATGCATTCTCTGTGCGGTGGAGTGGGAAGCTGACGGCTGCTTTTAGCGAGGTGTATACCATTTATTCCTACTCTGATGATGGGATACGGGTATGGATTGATGGCGGGCTAGTCATTGATAGTTGGGTGAATCAGAGCGGCCAGGAACGAAAAGGGAGTATAAACCTGATTGCAGGTAAGCCGTATGAAATAAAGGTGGAGTATTATGAGAATGCGGGCGACGCCCGGGTTGTTTTGCAGTGGGAGAGTCCGAGCCAGATCAAGGGGGTTATCCCAGCGGGGGCATTTTATCTTCCTTAAAAAAGAGTACTTCAAGTGTGCAAGCGCAAGCAAAAAGCCCCGGTTTTCCGGGGCCTTTTTACGTATGAACGTCTTAAATTTGCTCGCGGTAGCTAATGTTGTTGGCGATCTTCTCGTCACGAACGGCTTTGCGCAGAACATCTTTGACGGTTTGGGCATCATGGATTTTTCGAAAAAGAAGCTGAGGCGCTGAGGCATCATCAGAAAATACAGTTAATGATCCAATGCCAAGCATCCGGTCCATGATAGACTGTTTTACGGATAAATCGCGTACGCGCAGCAATTCGATTTCTTCAACATTTTTACCGATAAGTCCGGTCTTTACCATAATACGCTGACTTGTAATGGTATATGAAGTTGTGTTAAGTCCTACGATTCCTTTGAGTCGATCCGAGATGCCGGCAGGTTTGCCTTTCCAGAGCACGACTTCTTGAATGACATGATTATCTACTGCTGGTCGATGAGCGGTTACTGGAGCAGTACCGTCAAGGCTGGTTCCACATTCTCCACAAAATTTAGCGCCCTGCTTGTATTCCGCTCCACAGGTGGTGCAATAAGGCATAAATACTCTCCTTTCCTGATCACAATTAAAATAATTATAACATAACAGTCATTTTACATATATTTCATTTGCGCTTTACACAAACCGACATTATCCTGTTAAGTGGAGGGATAAATAATGAAAAAAGCTTTACTAATAGGAATGCTGATGATGACTGTCATCCTTAGCGCCTGCAGCAATAATTCAACTTCATCGGCACCTGCCACGGAGGAAGAAGTGCAGGAGACCGTGCAAAACTTCTACAATGAAATGTCTAAACTTGAAGAGTCAGGAAAAACTTCTTTAGCGGAGTTCAACGAAGCCATTGCGGGTTATTCAGCAGGAGAACTCACGGACAAGCAGTTGGAGAAGAAAATTAAGCAATTCCAGAGTACCGCAACAGATTTATCGAATCAAGCCGAGAAAGTAAAAATTTCCTCCAGCTTGCCTGAAGACATTCGTAAGTTGCTCGAAGAGTCTAAAGTTGCCTTTGAAAGTGCTTATTCTTTAAAAGAAGAGGCCTCTCAAGGTGCTGATTCCGCAAACGTTACGGCTGAGCAATTTAATGAATTGAATCAGAACGCTGATGTAGCGATGTTATTCGGTATTTCCAAGCTTAACGAGGCAAGAGAAGCAACAGGACTTATAGACTCCGAAGGTCAGGCTACCTCAGAGTCTGGGGACGTTGTTCAAGAATAAATCAAATCAGGCGCTGCGCAGTTTATCTGTCAGCGTTTTTTTGCTGCGAATTTTATCTTGAATAGATATACATTAATATACATCTTTTGAATAAAGAGTAACCCTTAAAAAGGTATCTTTTTCCTGATTATTGATTAATATGCGAAGATGCGGATATAATACAAACATACGTTCGTGTTTAGAGGAATAGATATATAATTAAGGAGGGGTTACCATGGGCAAAAAGCTGGAGAAAAACGGGCTGTGGGAAAGCAGCCGCATGATGCTGCCGGAGCATAAGATACGAATTATAAGAGATGAACGGGAAACGCTGCGCCGCATCAAGCCTATTCTGGATGAGCAGAAGCTGGAGGAGATTGAATGTACACTGGCTTTGTCGTTGCGGAGTCATGTACGAGTGACAGTTGTTCTTTTTGACCCTTTTGAAAATACGATGTTAAGTGGTTTTGTGACTTCCATTCACACCCACTCGCGTGAGTTTAAGCTGCAGTGGGCGGAGGAATGGAAGTGGATCGATGTGGATGATATTGTCGAGGTCTACATCGTTTAATGCTGAGAACCGTTGCCTTCGCTTTTCTCATAAGCGATTAAGGTAACGGTAGGATTACCGGTCAGATGTGCAATGGAAGCTTCAGCATTCCGAATAATTTCCAGTGCTTCTTCCTGTTCACTAAGGGCTGCAACTTTATAGCTATCGCTATGAATATCCATATGTCTCCCACCTTTCGTTAAATATTTTGTCCTTTTTTGTGGAAATCATCCTAAGGGGGACAGGGGTACAGGCAAATAGGGCAAAGGCATCATTGAATATACCAAAGGGGTGATTCTATGCTGACTTTGGAGCAATTGAGGGAAAAATCCGCGGCGCGTCTGGTCGGGCTTCATCCTGTCTTGGCGGCAGGTGCGAATGTTTTGATTCAGCAAAGCCATGCGAGAGGAGTCCCTATCGTTATTACTCAGGGTCTACGGACCATTGCTGAGCAAAATGCTTTGTATGCGCAGGGTAGAAGCAAACCAGGACCGATAGTTACCAACGCTAAAGGCGGTACCAGCTATCATAATTATGGTCTTGCGTTTGATTTTGCGCTTTTGCTGCCGAATGGCACTAGCCTTTCTTGGGATATCAATCGTGATGGTGATAAGGATAAGACAGCAGATTGGCAAGAGGTTGTACAGGAGGCTAAGCGGCTTGGTTTAGAATGGGGCGGGGACTGGACCTCTTTTAAAGATTATTCACATCTGCAAATGACTTTCGGTTTAACTATAGATCAACTTCGGGCAGGTAAACGTCCAACGACGGACCAAGCCAAAGAGGCTTTAAAAAAGATTACCGGAGGGGATGATCAGGTGAACAAAGACGTTACAGTGACCATTAACCTAAACGGCCGCAAGCTTACCGATGGCGTTCTCGATACCGGAACAACCTATGTACCCATACGTGCGCTGGCTGAGGCGCTTGGAGCAAAGGTTACTTATGATGCTGTGACTAAGACAGTTAATGTAGTAAAAGAGTAAAACCACCATGCATAGACAGTGCCGTCCAAGGGGAAATTATCAGTGATAACTAACCTTAAAGGGAGGCATAACACTGTGAACAAGCTGATAACAAGCCTTGCATGCGGTACTGTATTATCAATGAGTCTAATGGGAGCTAGCTATGCATCAAATGCCGTGGGATCAGCAGCATTGGGCGGTATCCCAGCCGCGAATACCGGGATGGATGGGACTGCGGAACACACTCGGATGATGAACACGGAAGGCAATTTAATGAACGGCACCACTGGAACGCTGAATCAGCATGAGAGCATTATGAAAGATAAGATCCGCATCGATGATAATTACAGACCTAACAACTACAACACCAATAACTACAATGACACCCGAAATAACTACAGAACCAACAGCACTGTCAACCCGGCAACCAACACCACACAGACCGGCAAATACCGTGCAACTAGTACAACAACGAATGCTGCAACTAACAAAGGATCTAATTGGGGCTGGCTCGGTCTGCTTGGACTTTTGGGTCTTGCCGGAATGAGAAGCAGAAGTGACGAGCGTAGATAATCCGCGTTTATAATAACCCGTATCGGTTCTGGCTGAACGGGTTATTTTTATTGTGAATAAATTTTTTTCGAAAAAGGATTGCGCGTTATCGATATTCATGATATTATATTTCTTGTCGCGTTATATGTGAACAACGTATGAAGCTTCAACACATAATATGCCGGGGTGGCGGAACAGGCAGACGCACAGGACTTAAAATCCTGCGGTACGTGAGTACCGTACGGGTTCGACCCCCGTCCTCGGCATCCTTGATTTATAAGGGTTTTTTCCGAAAAACCTTGGTTTTTGAAACAGCTTGGGTGAGAACTTTTTATCGAGTTCTCTCCTGCAGTTCTCTCCTTTTTCCGGAGGAGGGAACGAGGAGAAGATCGCATGACTCTCATGAAACATTGAGGGCAATGCGGTCTTTTTTATTAAAAGACCAGAACATTGCTCATCGTTGAGGCTGATGATACTTTAGAGCTATATTCTAAATGAGAATATATGTTAGCTGTTGTGGAATAGTTGCTGTGTCCCAACCATTCTTGGATTTCTTTCATGCTGACTCCATTGGCGAGTAAAAGGCTTGCACAACTATGACGCAGGTCGTGATAGCGAATATGACGTAAACCATTTTTTTTAAGAGTTCTAGTAAAGTTTTGTGTAATATAGCCGGGTTTAACTCGTTGTCCCAATTTATCCAAATAGATATACTCCTCATAATCAGTGCAGTAAGAGTTTCCGCATATTGCTTTGTTGAGTGCATGTAGATCGCGAGTCCTAAGCAGTAATTCCTCAAAGGCCGGCACAAGAGGTAGAGTGCGGCGACTCGGTTTGTTTTTAGCCCGGTCCTTTTCAATGATGTGTTCTTGACCTTCAAAATAAACCGGAGTTACAGTGTGCCTTATACTAATCGTTTTGTTTTCAAAATTTATAGCTGTCCACTTCAATCCGACTACTTCACTTCGCCGCAATCCATAAAAAGCGGCAAGAATGACTGCTAGCTCTATCAGTTCACCCTTAACTTTTTCAAACAGAATATTAGTCTCCTGCTTGTTGTAAAAACTGCCAACAAAATCATTTTTCTTTGGTCGTTCAATTTTATCTGCCGGATTAGTGTTAATTAAATCATTCTTGAGAGCATGCTTTAGCGCTTTGCGAATATTTGCGTGATAATGAAGAACCGTGTTGGTTGTCACTCCATTTTCGTCAAGCTCATACTGATAGTAATCTTGAATATGACTGGGTAATAATTCTTTGAGAAAGAGTCCCTTTTCTTCAAAGTAAGGAACAATATGATTCGTTATAACATTGTGGTAGGAAGCGTAAGTGATAAACTCGACTTTGTGTTTCATCATTGCTAGCCACTGAAGCATGAAGACAGAAAATAGTGGTCCTTGATCGACTGGCTCTTCAGCTGGCATTTCTTCGATAATTTCTTCAATTATCGGTTCTTCCTCAGGAACTTCTAAAAGAAGAGTAAATTCCCTCCTTGTCTCTAATAGCAATGCTTCTGCTCTTTTTTTGTTTCCTTTAACCGTAAGACCAGTTGGAATCCACTTTGGTTTTCTCTTGCCTTCTTCATCCTTGCAATTCAAGACCATATAAAAAAGCCCTTTTTTTTCTTGTAGGTGGCCTGCTACCATGAATTCTCCTCCTTCATAGCAGCCCGCATTAACTCTACCATTGACGTTTTTAATTATAACACGTATGAGAAGAATGGTTCAATGCGGTAAAGTGTGAAAGCTAGAGGGTGAAGTACCAATTATAACTGTGGCTAAGTACTCGATTATATAGATTTTAGGGATTTTGTATATCCTACCAATCTTAAAGTACTGTATACGTTCAGTTTGCAATAATTTGTAAGCAGTTTTTGTGCTTATATTACCTAACATAACGCACAGTTGATCTATGTTAACTACATCGGGAAAATTACGATACATAAACAGAAGTAAAGATTGAAGTTCTGGCTGTCCTATATCAGTGTGCATCCATAGCACTTCCTAACAATGGGAATATTTGTATATATATGGAGGATAAAGGTATTATTCATGAATCACTATATTCTCGAGAAATTTATAGAGAGCTGTTCAAGCTGCCGACGGTTACTCGACATCATAGCTTTGTTAAAGCTCCCCCCCATCTGAGCGGGCTGCCCCCAATGCAGTGACGCTGGCCAGGCAGAAGTATCATAATCCCCAATACCGGTCATTGCGATTCATCCTACCATAGGATGATTCAAGTCGGAAAGATAGTCGCTCAGGTCACATGTGACCGTCTTGGCGCTTCCGCTATGTCGCTTCTGCTGTTACAGAGGCAATGGGAAAGTACTTGAACAGAAGATATGTAGATATCAAAGAACAAGTGAGAAATTTAGAAACGGGCTTTTTTATAGCTTAGCCCATATAATATAAATGGGGATGAGATAAGGAATAAGCAATTAAAATTCTATACTTTTGAACTGTTTTTGCTCCTCTACTTGTCAGGATAGAATGCTTTCACTAATATAATATACCCCCTGCCATAAAGACAGGGGGTTACAAATTAATCACACAGGTTAATAAAAATATCTATCAATTAAAGGTTATAGAAATGATAAATTAATGTTTATAATGCAAAGATTAAAAACGCATTCTTCATATTCTAACGATAACGATTAAGATTAAAACGACGTACTGCTAATATGAACTCTAAAGTAAGGTGTTGTCTACAATCCTCATCTATATGCCCGTTTTGTTTTGCAAATTTATTTATCAGTGGTTGATAAAGAAAAATCAGTCTAGCTTCGGCATCACGATTGCCACTCTGAGCCAACTCAATCAGTGTACCTATTTCTTGCATAATGATTTCATCCCTTTTGAATTTAATGTAAGGTTAAGAGAATTATTAGTTTAACAATGTAAAGCGAGGTGCTCTTTTAATTTTCGTAATAAATTTGCTTTCATTTTACTGACTGCTTGTCTTGAGATACCAAGATTATATGCAATTTCTTTATCAGTTTGATCCTTACAGTACTTTAAGACCAATACCCTCTTTTCTACAGTACTAAATTTCAATTCATCGATAATTTGTATCAATGTAGCACAATTTTCGACTCGGGTAGAGGACGACAAATAAATGTTAAATGTGGGTTTAATGCCATTAAATTCCTTTTCATCCAACAGAATAGTATGAGAAGTATGGCGAAGAGCTTTTTTATAGTAATCCCGGCTTGCATGACGTAAACACGACTGTACATAACTACTAAAAGCATTTTTAATTGCTTTTTGATCTTCGTTAACATTATGCATATTTCCATCTCCTCTCATTAATAAAATGGGAATGATGAGAGGGAAAGGCAACCTTAGGATTTAATATACAAGAAATGTAAAAAAATATTTCGACATTTTTACTATAATTAGCATAATATAGCGTAAGGGCACAACTTATTCACGTGAAATTATAAGCTGAATCATTCCTTCAATTTCATAAGGTCCGCAATCAACAGGTAGGATAAGATGATCACCTTTATTTAGTCTATACTTATCGTCGTGGATAAAAAGATAACCGCTGCCCTCAATCACACTAATGAGAGAATATTTCGGATGAACTGGCAATTTTGTTTTTTTAATAATTTCCCATTTTTCTACTGTAAAGTACGAATTGGAAACAAATTGGGTTATATTGAGCCCGTCATATTTTCGGGTTATAAATGAAGCTGGTGTATGTATCTGTGGTGTAGTTGTAACTTCGATGGCTTTCCCTAAATGAAGTTCACGCAAATTCCCATAATTATCTCGGCGACCATAATCATATACTCGATAAGTCGTGTCAGAACTTTGTTGGGTCTCCAATACGACAATTCCTTTCCCCAAAGCATGTAATGTGCCGCTGGGTACATAGAAAAAATCTCCTTGCTTTACTGGAATCTTTCTGAGCAGTTTCTCCCATTCCCCATTTTGAATCATATATTCTAATTCCTGTTTAGATGATGCTTCGTGCCCGTAAATAATAGTGGCATCAGGCTCAGCATCGAGAATGTACCAACATTCCGTTTTACCAAGCTCTCCACTCTCATTCTTATCAGCATAGCCATCATCTGGATGCACCTGAACAGACAAATTATCTGAGGCATCCAAAATTTTAGTAAGTAAAGGAAACACTGGTGAACTTGATCCGAATAGTTCGGGTTTCGAGTTCCATAGCTCCCCAAGTGACATACCTTGAAAGACCCCTCCTTTTACAATGCTCTGTCCATTAGGATGTGCCGATATCGCCCAGCATTCGCCAGTCGAGTTATTTGGAATGGGATAATTGAACAAGTCCTTGAGTTTAGTTCCACCCCAAATGCGTTCTTGAAAAACAGGTTGCAAAAAAATAGGTAGATTCATAAATGTTATAACTCCTCTTATTAATAATGGGTAAGAATAAGGCCTGCAACATCAATTAAATTAGCGTCTTATTGGAGAGCAGCAGCAATGGAGGGGATAATACATGTCCCATTTTCAAGCTGGCCAGATAGATCATAGGGTATCCGTTCACCTTAATTGCGACGTTCCCTTGCATATACCCATAAGAGTATTTTCCAACCGGTTCGTTGCTTGAACTTGGCTGGTGATCATATGGATGGTGAGTCAATCTGATATCTTGTTTATGGTCTGATTTTGTACAGGCTTCAGTATATAACTACTTGAAGAGGGGACCTGTAAGCTAGAGACTTCCGGATAGGTAAAGCGGGTCTCATACCGCTATTTATTCATTTTCCGGTACATGGCTGGTGTTACTCCGTACCTTTTCTTGAACGCCGCGTAAAATGTGTTCAGTGTTGTGAATCCATACTTTTGACTAAGTGGCTCAATCGGCTCGTCGCTCGCCAGCAGCTCCTCGCAAATGATGTCGAGCCTGCGTTCGGATATTGTTTCGGTAATCGAACGGGTGGTTTCCAGCTTGTAGAGGTTGCGCAGGTAATTAATCGACAATCCGAGCTCATCGGCAAGCAGCTTGGTAGCCAGATTAGGATTGGTCAGATGTGCTGCGATTAGTTGATCTACCTCTTGGACAAGTCCCGCCTTCTTGGATACATTGCGGGCAGCGGCGATCTCCGCCAGCGTCTGGCTGGACAAGTCCTCCATCCATTCTCCGAATGCCTGGAGGGTCTCAAGCTTCATAATCTGATTCTCGACGGAAGTGAGTCCCCAGGAGCTGGACAGTATGAAATGTGGAGCAGCTTCCTGAAGAGAACGGCGAACATGCATGAAAAAGGTGATAAGCGACATTTTGCACTCAAAATAAGGCCGCTCTCTAAGCGCGGAGAGAGCAGCGTCCATCGTAGGGAGCAGAGCGTCGCCGTCGGCCTTCTGAATTGCATGTACCATCTGCCTCTCCAGTTCAAGCGGAAGATGGTACAGCTCGTTCGGACTACTATCAGCCTGCTCTTCCGACACGAGTGAGCCATGCCCCAGCCGAAAGCGCTCCTGGGTCATTTCGTATACAGTCATGTATCCTTCATGCAGCTCGGCTAATCCTTCCATACATTTGCCGGAAGCCACGGTTGTGCTAATGGAGAGATACTGCTTCACCAGCCGCTGCGACTCCCGCAGCTTGTCGGCAATAGCATAAGGCTGCCTTTTGTCCACCGGCAGGATGACGGCGATATGATCCGCTCCCATATCCACGGTTTGAATTCGGGCGGCGAAGAAGGGCTGCAGTGACTCTCCGACAATATTGGTCATAGCAAACCGCAGCAGCCGCTGGTCTTTATCTGAATAGTTCTGGACAAACGACGGAAAGTAGTCGATCCGGAAGATGGCAACCGACAGGTTCTCCTCCGGAAGCTCAATCTCCAGCCGGCGGATAGATTGGCGAATCTCCTCAAGAGAAGGCGCCGGACCGCTGAGCAGTTCACGCATGAAGCGTTCCCGAGCGAAGAATTTGTGCTGCCGGCCCACCTCTGTCAGTTCGTGGATCTTCTCCGATTGAAAGACGAAGACCTGGGACAAATAATCAAGCTCATTGGCTGCCAGCAGACCGTCTTGCTTTTCGGACTGGTGCTGTTTCATGACGTTTTGCACCAGCTCCTGAATCGGCGAATAGACTTTTCGGGACAGCAGAGCGACTACTCCGAGCGAAACTAGGAGCAGTCCGCCGAACAACAGTAGGGTGATATTACGCAGGAAATCGATCCTGCTCAGAATGACAGATTTGGGAATGGTCTCATAGAAGCGCCAGTTCTGAATACCCTTAATCGAGGTCTGGGCGTAAACCAGCATCTGTTCCCTTTCGTTTTCAGGCTTGTAGAGCTTCCAGCCATTTACCTTATCCGAGCTGGCTGCGGTGAAATCCTGTATTTGATCCTGACTTAGTCGATCGGTGCTGAAGATCATCTCATTCTTGTCGTTAAGGACAAATAGGTTGGTTTCTAGGAAGCTGTTGGCTTGCAGCAGTGTCATAATACTGTCCGCATCCACGTTCAATACAAACGCCGATATGGACTTGCCGGTTTCATAGGGAATAATGGCCGTAATCACCCTCCGATATTTGCTAGAATTCAGAGGCATATGGAGGGTGCGCGGAATCAGAAATGCCCCGTCCGTAATCTTGCGTGTACGCAGCCGCTCCAGTACCTCTTGGTCATAGAACTCGTCGATGTCGGTAAGCCCCAGCCGGGAATCGATGATACTGTCAGTGTAATCATTGATCAGATAGACCGAATCAATGGATGGATTGCCATTCTTCACATTCATTAGCCGACTCCAGACCGTATAGGTCTCAAAAGTGCTGTTTACTTCGGCCAGTGCATAGGACTCTAGCTGGCTGTCAGAGCTGGAGGAGTAAGCGTAGTTGATGGACCATTCCATCAATTGAGCCGTATTCTTGCCGCCATTGACAAGAGCTGACTCAGTATGATCGCCGATTTCGTTTAAGAGGGTTTTGGCAGACAGCCCGTAAAGGGCAACAAAAGAAACGGCGAGCAGGAATGTCGTTGCGCTAATAAAATAGATGAGGATTTTTAGAAAAGTCGTTCGTCGTTTAATTCGTTTCCAATTAAATATATTTTCCATTGAGCTCCCCCGGATGGTTCCTTTTGTTTAGGAATGCAGGGTTTATTGTACCATAGAAGCATCTTCACTGAACCAAATCAATGGATTTTGCGGTGAGTGATGGATTCAAGAACCGGTGAATGGATGCAAGGAAGAAGTACCGTTGCATGTTGTAATTGTTCTCTGCTCAACGGCTTGATATGGTGATTTCAGACATTCGGCCGTGCACGGACCAATGACAAATAAGGGGGTAGGAGCATGGAGCATGCTCAAAGACGGGGCATACGCTGGAAGCTGAAGCAGATCGCACACAGTCCTTTTTTATACCTAATGGCGATTCCCGGTTTGCTGTTTTTTCTAATATTCAGTTATTTCCCTATATACGGAATCATGATCGCCTTCAAGGAGTATGATTTCTCCCGCGGGATTACCGGGAGCAAGTGGGTTGGATTTAAGAACTTTGACTATTTCTTTACTTCGAATGACTTTTGGGTGATTCTCCGCAATACGGTCGGGTTGAATGTGTTGTTTATCATGTTCACAACCTTCTTTGCGGTGCTGATCGCGCTAATGTTCAATGAAGTAAGCAACAAGTATTTCAAGAGAATATCTCAATCGCTAATTTTCTTACCTTATTTCATGTCCTGGATTGTAATCGGTATGCTCGTCCAATCGTTTTTGGGAGGCGAACAGCCACCGGTTAATACCTGGCTGCAGAATCTCGGGTTAGAGCCGATCAACTGGATGTTCGAGTCGAAGCTATGGCCGGCCATCCTCACGGTGATCCGGGTTTGGCAAGGTGCCGGCTACCTGTCGATCATCTTTCTGGCCGCGATCACCGGAATCTCCGAGGAACTCTATGAAGCCGCCCGCATTGATGGTGCATCTAAACGCCAAATCATGATGAAGATCACGGTGCCACTGCTGGTCCCAACGATCTCGATCATGACGCTTTTGTCGGTCGGCCGTATCTTTAATGGCGATTTCGCCATGATCTATGCTATCATCGGTGACAATTCACTGCTCTATTCAACCACAGACGTCATTGATACCTTCGTCTTCCGCTCGATGAGACAGCTACACGACTTCGGGATGTCCTCAGCTGTGGGCCTGTTCCAATCGGTCATGGGGCTCATCTTCGTCGTGTCCGCCAACGCCATCACCCGTAAGGCATCTAAGGAATCCGCATTGTTCTAGGAGGGAAATCATGAAACAGACGGCATCCGACCGTACTTTTACAGCCATGGCCTACATCATTCTCATTTTGTTTACGATCTTCTGTGTCTTCCCGTTTCTACTGATGATCATCGGCTCCTTCACGAAGGAAAGCGAACTGATCGTGAACGGGTATACCCTGTTTCCTAAGCATTTTTCTACAGCGGCTTATAAGGCGCTGCTGCATTCCGATGCACTGGCCCAGGGATATAAAGTCACTATCCTGATTACGGTGATCGGGACACTCTCGGCACTGTGCATCTCGGCGATGCTCGCCTACTCGTTGTCCAACAAGCGCAATGTGCTGCAGACACCGCTACTCCTGTTCTGTTACTTGCCTATGCTTTTCTCGGGAGGGATCATTCCCTTCTATATTGTTGTCAGCCAGTGGCTGCATCTGCAGAATAGCATCGGCGCACTGATTCTGCCGTTGCTCTGTCAGCCGTTTCTCGTCTTCCTACTGGTCAGCTTTTTTCGCACCGTGCCGGATGAACTGGAAGAAGCAGCCCGGATCGACGGCGCTAACGAAATGCGGGTATTCTTCCAGATTATCCTACCGATCTCAAAGCCGATCCTAGCTTCCGTTGGCTTGTTCTATGCACTATATTACTGGAACGACTGGTTTATGGGCTTAATGTTCATCGACAATGAAAAACTGTTTCCGCTGCAGCTAATCCTACGGCGGATGGTCTCTAACATGGAAGCGGCTAAAAATTTGATTCCTGCTGCCGCAGCGATCTCGACAGAAGCGCCCACCTATGGCGTACGAATGGCTACGACGGTACTCACTATCGGACCGATCATTCTGCTGTATCCGATGCTGCAAAAGTATTTCGTCAAAGGCCTGACTGTTGGAGCGGTAAAGGGTTGAATGAATGGATTTCGGCATTAACCGGGCGACCGGATTAACGCATAGATGATTACTTTTCAAGGAGGGTCAAATTATGAAAAAAAACAAAGCAATCAGTACCATTCTCGTTAGCGGCTTATCGCTTTCTCTACTGCTGGCTGGCTGTGGAGGCGGGGGAAACAAGAATGCTTCCCCGAGTAATTCCACTAATGGAGAGGTGTCCACGGCCAGCACGGCTCCAGCTACGGAGGCCCCAAAGGAAATCGTTGAATTGAAAGCGTATTTTCCCGGCGATAAGCCTAACGAATTCGAGGAGGTAATGAAGGCCGTGAACGAGAAGCTGAAAGCCGACAATGTAGGCGCTTCTCTGAATATCAATTTCTTGCCATGGTCGGATTATGGCAACTCCGTATCGGTCAAGATGTCGGCAGGAGAGGATTTTGATATGTACCTGGACGCTCCCTGGCTATCGATGGCACAAATGATTTCAAGCGGTTCCATTATTCCGCTTGACGACATGGTGGCGGCCCGCAAGGAACTGAAGGATTCGATCCCTGAGCAAATGTGGGCGTCGAACAAATTCGAAGGCAAGATTATGGGAATTCCGCTGGGCACAACTCAAGGAGCGATGAACGGTTTCTTGATCCGGAAGGATCTTCGTGAGAAATACGGCATGCCGGAGTTGAAAACGGTTGCAGATGTTGAAGATTTCCTTTATACCGTGAAGGAAAAGGAAACGACGATCAAACCATTCATTGTCGATGGTCGCAGAGCCGACACTATGCCGAATCTCTTCACCGATTATTCAAATAATACCAGCAAAGATAACTATGTGGAAACTACGGTTAAGATGTTCTATTACTCCCAGAAAGACAAGAAGATAGTAGGCGCCTGGGAGAATCCGTCCCTCCAGCAGAATTTCGACCGGATCACAAAGCTTTACAATGACGGTATCCTGTCCAAGAATATTGCTCAGGAGCAAAATGCGCAAACCTTGTTCACGCAAGGTAAGTATGCGGCAACGCTGTATGCGTCTGACGGAGTGGAAGGTCTGAAATACCTGGAAGCGCTCAAGATTCCAGGTGTCGAGCTTGAAGTGGTAGTGCCTTACGACCAATCGGCTAAGCCGTATTCAACATTCCAGCAATGGAACTTTATGTGCATTCCTAAAGCCTCTAAGCATGCCGATCTGGTAATGGACGTAGCCAACTGGCTTTCTATTAAAGAAAATCATGACCTTTTGGAATACGGAATTGAAGGCAAGGATTGGGAAGCATCGGGAGATACGTCCTTCAAACAGCTGTCCAATTACTCCTTCCCGGGATATGTCATGACATGGCGTCCTACCCTAGTTCGTACCCCGGACAGTATGCTGCCGAGCGATAAGGAATGGTTTGAGAAGTCGAAATTGGCCGAAACCTTTCTCTTGAGTCCGCTTTCCGGGTTCACCTTCAACGCGGATCAGGTCAAGACGGAGTACGCTAAGGTTTCTCCTTTCTATGATTCCCTGTACTTGCCGATGGCTCAAGGTGTATTGCCTACCGATAAAGGATTAAAGATGATGAAGGACAAGATTCTCGGGGTTGGCGGTCAGAAGGTCATCGACGAGATTCAGAAGCAAGTCGACGCAATGCCGGCCAAGTAAGCAAAGATAACCTGTGGGGAAGAGGATGTAGCTTACCGCTTTGCGGAGAATTCGTTCCCTTCCCTCTTTATGCGTTAAACACAGGTGTAGCCACCGCTTCCTGATGGGGCTGCGCCCGGGCGCATGGAAAGGCGGCTGATGGGCGGTGGCACAGTGCCGATCCGCATCGAACGCAGCTGGCTGACTCTGTATCACGGAGCGCTCGATGAAGTGATGGCTGTGGCGGACATTCCGCTGGAAGATATATTCGATACAGTGTCATACGAAGGACCCTTGATTTAAAAATATCTCAACCCGAAGCTCCGCAGGGAAGAGGGGCGGGCTTCAGTTTGAACTCAGGAGGTTGAAAATCACATGAAAAAAATGATAAGTGCTTGTTTAGCCTTGTCTTTGACCGTTTCATTATTTTCTGTGAATCTTGTTGATCGTATTTACGCATCACCGGTGCAAGAAAGCGGGATGACTTCGACACTTTCAATGACCTCGGCCCAGCTTGCGGACAGCTCGGCAACGCAGCAACGATGGCTGTCCATCCCGGATTCTCGCATTGTTCTCAACCCGGGCAACCATCCGGACGGCGGCGCGCATTTTCCGCTCGGTAGCGGCTATTACGTACAAGGAAAAGCCAAGGGACAGGATCGGCTGTTGGAGACCTTCCAAGCAAGTGGAATGCTGCCTCCCAGTGTCGAACAAAAACCGGTCGTCTTTAATGAGCCGTTTGACAATCTCTCAGCCAATGATTGGCAGACTTCCGGTGTAACCGCCTCTGCGACAGATGGATGCGCAGTGGTAACGACAACCGGCGATTGGGGAAGCGTCACGTCCAAGGAAATCACCCTGAACCTTACAGACTCGCCCTACTTGTCAGTGACCGTGCCGAAAGCAACCGGTAAATGGGCACTCAAAATCGATAAAGGCTATCAGCGGGATGTTCAGCAGGACACGACCCAAACCGGTTCCTTCCTGTTCGATTTGAGGACATTGCCTCAGACAAAGGAACTAACGGGCAACCAGACCTTCAAGGTGATGCTCTTTGTGAGCGGCGGAAGCGGGAACACAGCCGAATTTGACTCCCTGCAATTCCAAGGTGTTCCGCCAACAAATACAAAGGATCCCTATGAGGGCAAGCAGATCGGGTTCGAAGATGTCTTCGATTCCGTTACTTCCACACTGTGGAAAACCGCTGAAAGCGCCGGCAATCAAACCGTTATGAATTATGAAGACGGGCTGGGCAAAATCACGATCAGATCGAATGATGGCTACGGTGCGATTGAGCGTGAAGTGACGGTCAATCTCAGCGAGACGCCATCGCTCAGCGTGAAAATTCCGGAGACCACTGGAAAGTGGGCCATCAAGCTCAATACCGGCGGGCAGTATGAGCCTTATACCCTCCAAGGCGACACTTCGGATACAGGAGTATTTACCTACGATCTGGCCGGAATCACAGGCTGGTCGGGAGTCAAAAAATTCAAGATCAAGATTTTTCAGGTTGGCGGACAGGGCTCATGGACGAAAATCGATCATTTAGCTATTCACTCCGATGACCGCTGGCTAAATACGGCAACTACGTCGCAGACGATATGGCGCCCCGAGGCGATCGATTATAACGGAACCTATTCTGCAGGAGCGGTTACAGGTTCTGATCTTTTCTTTGACACGGAATCGGTGACACGGACAATTCACTCCGACTTGTCTGCCGGAGCTATCGCGGTCGCTGGCGAGTACTCCGGTTCTGCAGCCTTTGCAGCCGACGGGAACGTGTTGACGGTCATTGACAAGGATCGGGATTACACATACGCCATCGCGTTGCCTCAAGATGCGGTTCCATTCTTCTTCACATCGGCAAATGATGTGCGCTTGGGACACAACGCGATGAAGACGCCTTCTTCGGGCTCCGGTTATTGGGTTGCGACCTTGCCGGGGAAGGGAGACTATGCCGTCGGCATCGGCTATGCCGTAGGTGGAGACGCGAGTGCCATCGATACGGCCGCGCAGAGAGCAACAGCAGCGGCGACGCTTGAAGGAGTTGCAACCAGTAGAGCCCACTATGCTACATACTGGGACGAATTCCTTGCCAAGGTGCCGGTGGTTGAGGACTTCGATATTCTCCATGTCAATAAAGTCGGCGTTACTTCCGAAGATGTGAAGCAAATGTATTATATGGCATGGATCGGGCTTTCCCAAAACATACTGCCGCCAACACCTGAGCGCGGGGGATCACATCGGCAGATTGCCACCGGGAAGCCTTCGATGTACACGTCCGGACCGCAAGGAGCAGAAGCTTCGGCAAGCTGGGACTCGCTGTTCGGTATGCAGTTCTTGGCTTATGTGGAGCCGGATATTGCCTGGGAGACCTTCGAAGGGATGATGGCAGGTGTCGAGACGGACGGTAAGCTGGGAGGCGAATCGCTTCCGGCCCGGAAGGCCCAGACCGCCTGGATTCTCTATCAGATCACCGGGGATAAGGAACGATTGGCAGGAATCTATGACAATCTGGTCAAGCATCTGCGCTGGGCTGCCAACAATCTGCGCTGGAGTTTTGGCGACGGCGGTCCGAATGAACGGGACGGGGAATTTGTCATCTCGCTCATTATCGATTATGAATATGCGCGGCAAATCTCCGAGAGCCTCAGCAAAACGGCCGATGCAGAAGAGTGGGCAAACTCGGCGTTGAAACTCACTGAGGATTACAAGAGCTGGTTTTTCCCGAAGAAAGGGACAACCCTCTATAAGCATTGGCTGGACGGAAGTCGACCCGACCTCACCGGACAGACCAGTTCTGTGGCCACCGGTCTCCATGTGCCCGGACTGCCCGAATATTATGTCAATGAGCTGGTGGACCGCTTCCACTCGGAGTATAACCCGGAGATGCAGTTAGCAGGTTTCAAAGGGCTTAAAGCGCCTAACGCGCAATATATGACTTACGGTCTCTTGGATCACGGGTTAAGTGAGGAAGCCTCCTCATTCATTCATTCCGTCACCCGCGATATCGTGCGAACGAAGACCTTCGCTGAGGTATACGAGAAGTCTTCGGACGATATCAACGCCATTCCAATTGCGACGAGTATTTATCCTTCTCTCTTTGGAATCGTTAACCTCATCGATAACGTGTGGATGGCCAATGGATATCGTATGGACCTTGGAGCTCCCGCCTTTGTTCGGTTACCCGGAGCGACCGGTGGAGTCGCGGGACTGACATGGATGGGGAAGATCTTCGACGCGGATATTAACGGTGCGACCATTCAGTTATCCGGAGAAGCTCTGAAACTACCTGGCGCATTTTCCCCGATCACAGTGCAAACCGGTGTGACCGTTCAATGGGGAACCGATTATGTGAATCCGGAAGTTCCGGAAGCGTCGGCAAATCTGACTGCGCTGGTGGGTGATGGGAAGGTCACGCTTCGTTGGGATGCTGTTCCGTATGCGGACAGCTACCAGGTATATCGCTTCGAAGGCGACGCGGCGCCTGCCGATCCAAGCGCTTGGCAGCTTGTAGAAGCGGACCTTGAACCGACGACCTATACGGTTGTGGGACTGACCAATGGAACGAATTATACCTTTGCAGTCAAAGCGGTTAATCTGGCCGGGGTAGGCGACTTCTCCCCCGCTGTGGTTGCGACTCCCACCGGTGAAGCACATACGGTTCCGTTCGCCCCGGTGAACTTGACCGGAGTGGCAGGGGACGCAGAGGTGCGGCTTCACTGGGACGCATCAGCGGATGCGGTGACTTACGCGGTGTACCGGTATGAAGGTGTATCGGCCCCGGTCGATCCGGCCGAGTGGAAGCTGACAACCAGCGTAACGGAGGCCACTTACACGGTAATCGGATTGACCAACGGAACGAGCTACGCGTTCGCGGTGAAGGCTGTTAATGCGGCCGGGGAGAGTGACTTCTCCAACGTGATCATCGGAGTGCCGAGTGCGACATTGCCGGAAGTTCCGGCAGCGCCACGAAACCTGAGCGCTGCGACAGGGAATGGAAGCACGGTTCTGAGTTGGAGTGCCGCCACTGGGGCGAATAGCTATTCCGTCTACAGCTATAAGGGAGGGAAGGCCCCAGCCGATCCCGGATCATGGGAACTCGTCGAGGCGGGTATTACGGCCACCGCTTATACGGTACCTGGATTGACGAACGGCATGAGCTATGCATTCGCGGTGAAGTCCGCGAATGCGGCCGGGGAGAGCGCGTTCTCGAACATGGCTGTTGTGACTCCGCTTGCTCCGGTAACGCCAGATAACGGAGGTGATTCTGGTAGCACAGGGACTAGCGCTTTGTCTACGGTCATCTCCACGAATGGCAGTATTGTTATCCCGAGCGGCAAATCCGGCGAAGTGAGCCTGAACGGAGACGTGACGGTTTCGCTTCCGGTAGGTGCGGCGAACAGTGAACTGCGAGTGATCATTGAAAAGCTCGCGACGGCGGCTATACCGCAAGCTGATCAAGGAGCTTTCATCAGCTCCGTTTATGAGATGACGAAGAATGTGCCGGGGCCATTCCGCAAATCGGTCATCCTCACGATGAAGTTTGATCCGGCTAAGGTAGGTGTGAATCAGAGAGCAGCCATTTTCTACTATAATGAAGAGAAGAGGGAATGGATAGAAGTAGGCGGAGTCGTGAACGGAGAGTGGATGACGGCTGTAGTGAACCACTTTACGAAATTTGCGGTAATGGCGGTCGGGAAGAAGGCGGTCGAACCGAATCCGGGGCAGCCTGCTGTTACGTTCACGGACATCGCCGGACATTGGGGCGAGAATGTTATCCGCAACGCGGTGAGCAAGCAGTTGATCACCGGCTATCCGGATGGCACGTTTAAACCGAACGCTGCGATCACCCGGGCTGAATTCACGGTGATGCTGGCTAAAGCGCTTGGCTGGAAAGGGGAAGGCTTAACTCTCGCCTTCGCGGATGAAGCGAAGATCGGAGCTTGGTCAAGGGAAGCGGTGACGAAGGCAGTGGCAGCTGGAATCGTCAGCGGCTACCCGGATGGCAACTTCCAGCCGAACGAGCTTATCACGCGTGCGGAGATGGTGGCGATGATCGCGAGAGCGCTGGAGCTGCCGCTGAATGCGCAAGACGCAACCAGCTTCGCGGATGGCGCAGCCATTCCGAAGTGGGCGAAGGCTGCGGCTGAAGCCATGCACCAACTCGGGATCGTAAACGGTCGCGGCGAGGGCAAGTTCGTACCGAATGCTACAGCAAGCCGAGCGGAAGCAGTAGCGATGCTGCTGCGGATGCAGGATTATCAAAGCAATCAATAAAGAGTAATGAGGCAAAACCTAGCAGCCAATCGCTGTTCTAGGTTTTGTTTATCTAATCTCAGCCTCATCTGTTTTTTAGAAATAGAACATGAAGAAAAGGTTGGTGTTTTATCTTGAATTTATTACAGCATGTCAATCCTCTGCAGGGGACAGCCTCTACATTTCGATTCTCTAACGGAAATACGCTTCCGCTCATTGCCCGGCCATTCGGCATGGCGGCGTGGAGTCCGCAAACGGACGAAGCTGGCCATGGCTGGTTCTTCCATCCCGATCACCGTCATTTCGAAGGGATTCGCCTGACCCATCAGCCCAGTCCATGGATCAGGGATTATGGACATCTCGTTCTGATGCCGCAGAGCGGGGTACTGGCCCTGCCGGCCAGTCAGCGTTCGTCCTCCTTTCGCCCGGAGGACATGACGGTTAAGCCCGACTATTTCCGTATTTCATTGCGGCGCTATCGTGCTTCTCTGGAGCTAAGCCCGACAGAGCGCTGTGCGAGCATTCGCATGAAGTTCACGCAGCGTGAGGAGGCGAGAATGCTCGCCGTGCCGTTTGCAGGCGAATCCTCGGTTACGATCGACCCTGCAGCCCGAAGACTGAGCGGGTACACCCGGGCCAATTCGGAGGGTGTTCCCGAGAACTTCGCTATGTATTTCGTGATGGATTTCGACTGCGACTTTGATGTAGAGGCCTGCGGCACCTTCACAGGGGACGGGGCGACTGTTATTCAATTGAGCGGAACCGGTGAACGTGTCGGAGCCTTTATCGGCCTGTGCCTGCCGGAGTCTGGCGAGGCGGGGCTTACGGTAGGCACTTCATTCATCAGCATTGAGCAGGCCATCACCAACCTCAATCAGGAGATCGGCGGCAAATCCTTCGATGCTGTCCGGGCGGAGGCGACGCAGGCCTGGGAAGATACGCTGAGCCGGGTTCAGGTCGAGGACCGGAGCGAACGCAAGCTCCGCACCTTCTATACCTGCCTGTACCGGACCTGTCTGTTTCCCCGGATGTGGCATGAATTCACGGAGGACGGGCAGCAGATCCATTACAGTCCATATAACGGACAGATTGAGAAAGGGCCGATGTACTGCGACAACGGGTTCTGGGATACGTTCCGGACCTCGTATCCCTTGTTCAGCCTGCTCTTTCCAAGCCGGTTGGGCGAGATTCTGCAATCCTATGTCAATGCCTATCAAGAGGGCGGCTGGCTGCCCAAGTGGTGCTCGCCGGGTGAACGTAGCGCCATGCCGGGGACGCTGATTGATGCTGTGTTCGCTGATGCGTATGCCAAAGGAATCGAAGGCTTTGATACTGACCTCGCCTATGAAGGCTTGCGCAAGCATGCCTTGAAGGCTTCCAAGGACCCCCGTTTCGGAAGAAAGGGCTTCGAGGCCTATGAGAAATACGGATACCTGCCGGCGGATGTTTATCATGAAAGTGTCAGCAGCACCCTGGATTATGCCTACGGGGACTTCTGTGTTGCCCAGGTCGCAAAGGATCTGGGGAGAAGGGAAGATTACGAGCTGCTGATCGGCCGTGCGGGCAATTACACCCGCCTGCTTGACCCTGAGATTGGCTTCATGCGGGCCAGGAAAGCGGATGGAAGCTGGCTGGAGGCGTTCGATCTCCTGAAGTGGGGCGGAGCCTACTGTGAAGGGGGGCCTTGGCAGAGCAGCTGGGCCGTTCAGCATGACATGCTGGGGCTGGCCGAACAGATGGGCGGAAGAGAGGTGCTTCTGGCACGGATGAAGGAGCTGATGACCGCTCCTCCGGAATTCAAAACTGGCGGCTATGACATCGAGATTCATGAGATGTCGGAGATGGCTGCTGTCAATTTCGGGCAATTTGCCATCAGCAACCAGCCGAGCTTTCATTTTCCCTATATTTTCGCAGTGATCGGCTCGCCAGCCGAAACCCAGTTCTGGGTGAGAAAAACGGCGGAGGAGTTGTTCAGCGCCGAGACGGATGGACTGCCCGGCGATGAAGATAACGGCAGCCTGAGCGCGTGGTATATTTTTGCTAGCCTGGGGATGTATCCGTTCTGTCCCGGCGTTCCCGAATATGTAATCGGCAGTCCCGTCTTCGAACGAATCACCCTGCATCTGGAGAACGGGAAGGAAATCCGCATGGAGGCGGAGAACCAGGCGGAAGGCCATTGCTACGTGCAGGATGTCAAGCTGAACGGGCAGCAACATCAAGCCTTGTACTTCTCCCATGAACAGCTGACGCAAGGAGCTACCATTCAATTCAAGCTGTCCGCTGAACCGGATGAGCGGGCGTCAGCGAATAAGGAACTTCCCTACTCTTTGTCCGCCCGGCGATAAATCCTACAAGAAACGAGGCAACGATGATGAACCTTCAGGAACAAAGAAAGCAATTCGAAGAGACCAAAATGATTTATGACAGCAAAAAGCTGCAATTTCACGGAGTCGAGGGGTTCGATGTCTACAATCCCTCCCTCCCCTTTCCGTGGGAAGATAAAACCTATATCTACGGCCGTGTGGAAAAACGCGAGGAGTGGGCGCGTTCCTGGGTGAGACTGTTCGAGCAGACCGGGGAAGACGAGTGGACGCTGGTTCAAGACAGCATGATTTACCAGCTGGAGGACCCGTATATCAGCATCATGGACGGAACGATGATTCTGGGAGGCACCCATGTCCGCTACAAGCAGGGCAAGGGAGAGACCTACTACGGCTATTTTTACAGAGGCACGGATCTGAATGATCTCTATTATTTCACGACCGGCCCGGATTACATGAAGGATATTCGCCTTGTTCAATTGAAGGACAAGCGGATTGGAGTGTTCTCCAGACCACGGAGCGAAGAAATCCGCAAGCGTTACGGCAGTGAATCCATCGTCGGGTTTGCGATCATTAACAGTCTGGACGAACTCACGGCGGAGGTGATCGAGACCGCTCCGGTGATTGACGGCCTGTTCGGGAAGGATGAATGGGGCGGCTGCAACCAGGCTTACTTGCTGAGCAGCGGAAAAGTTGGCGTCATCGGGCATAAAAGCTATCTGGACAAAGGCGAAGACGGCCAGGATATCCTAGTGTATCTGAACATCAGCTTTGTATTCGATACCGAAACGCATCAGGCACAGGAGCTCAAAATCATCGGTACCCGTCCTTGCTATCCGGCTGGACCGGCCAAAAGACCTAGCCTGATCGATTGTGCCTTTACTGCCGGCATTGTGATGCGCGAGGACGGCAAAGCGGATCTGTACAGCGGAATCAGCGATGCCGAGGCCGGAAGAATTGTGATCGATTATCCTTTTGAAGGATATGGGGAAATTCTGTCCACCCTCAAGGGGTAATTATTTTCTCTCAGTTGCTCTATTCTGAAGTCCCACCGGATACCTGCAGTGGGACTTCAGGCTTAGGTGCGTTTGATGCCGCTTAGTTTGCCTGCCTTAAGCAGCCTACCTAAGGAGAGCAGAATAAAGGTAAATATATCGGCAGCTATCGCCCCAGCCAACCAACCAGGCAGGCATGAACCCCTCCTCACAGCCCCTTGACCTATTGCGCCGCATTGAATGGGTCAAGTTGCGCGGACAGGGATAATGTCAGAAAAATATACCCTATGAATATATTTGTGATGTCCTCTTCCTTTTATAGAGTTGTTATTATGGAAAACCTATTTGTAGGAAAGTCAAATAGTATTGATATTTATTTCGTGGAGGAATTATCCGTAAGTAGTTCTTTTCATTCTGCTGGTTATTCTCTCTGCATCCATTTTTGATCCGCCAATACAACTGGCGGATTTTTTGAAAATATACGAATTTATAGGCTTAACGCTATTAATTATCCTTCGATTTCTCACTGAAACAGTACCGGTCTTAAAAAGGACGGCAGAGCCGTTCCCACTTGTGCTTACGTGGGATGTATCCATACCGGGAAAATTTCCGTCAGGCAGTTTCAGATTATATTGGTAGGGATGAAAACGTATGCTGGAAGAATTGAAGAGTTGCCTATGAAAAGGTTCACAGCACGCTCATTTATGCTCTCGTTCTTAATTATACAAAACGGAGGTCTGCTGAGTCTTGTTTCAATGCTGACGGGAACAACAACGGCAATCGACAGCTGACAGTGCGGATCCTGCCACATTAAATATTACGCTTTGGAGAGACAAGCCAAGCAGTTCGACGTGGTGATGGCCAAATTCGAGCAGCAGACGATAGATATGCTCCATTTGAAACTCGCCGCAGGTGAACAGGTAGATTTAGTGTTTGATGCACCGTGGATGAACATGAACGACTTCTATCGCGGAGGGGAGCTATGCGAATCTTGATCTGTATTTCGGGAGCGGCGACTATCCGGGACTGAAGCGCGCCTTCAGCGGCATGTATCTAGACAATAATACAATTACCGGACCGGACGGACAGCTTCATCCCTAAGGTCTGCCTCTAAACTAGTATCTAGGTAAACTGAAAAAATCATATGACCTGGAACCCTAAGGCATGGGGTGGCCAAGCCGGTTTGCCGGCCAGACGGACGGAGTGAATTCTTCGTCAGTTTGGCTGTTTTTTTTGTGTGCAGACAGCTTTGGACGAAAATAACCCCCGTATCCCGATAACCCGTCAGGTAACGGGAGAGCGCTTTCGGAAATTATAATAGAAGTACTCCCCGGACATTAGCCGGGAAGAACTATGGAAGGAGTGACAGAATATGAAACCGGCCATCCGGTTGCAGGGCCCCCGGGATCTCCTGCGCAATAAATATCTGTATATGCTGACAATACCTGCGGTACTGTTCAGTATTATATTCGCCTACTTGCCGCTCATCGGCATTTCTATCGCCTTTCAGGACTTCAACCCCCTTAAAGGAATATTTCATAGCGAATGGGTCGGATTCAGCAATTTCGAATTCTTCTTCCGAGGCCAGAACTGGATTGTCATCACCGGGCATACGGTGGTCTTCAATATCCTGTTCATCATAACCGGCACGGTAATGTCGCTCACCCTGGCCATTATGTTGACCGAGCTTGGCAAGAACGCTGCGGTCAAAACGATGCAGTCCGTGATGATCCTGCCCAATTTCATCTCCTGGCCGATTATCGGGCTGTTCGCCGTTACCTTCTTCAGCGCGGATACAGGAGTTATCAACAAGCTGATGGACGTTCTGGGCATGCAGCCGATCAGCTTCTACACCGATGCCGGAGTCTGGCCTCCGATCTTTGTTATTATGAATTTGTGGAAAACAGCCGGATTCGGCGCAATCGTCTATATGGCGGCCATTGTCGGGATCGACAAGGAACTGTATGAGGCGGCCAGAATCGATGGCGCCTCCAGATTCCAGAGCATTTTCCGCATCACTTTACCGCTGCTGAAAAGCACCATCTCCATGCTTTTCCTGCTGAGTCTCGGCAATATTTTCGGCGGAAATCTCGAAATGATCTTTTCCCTGATCGGCGATAATTCCCTGCTGTTCCCGACAACCGATACCATTGACACTTACGTATTCCGCTCTCTGCGCACGGTAGGCTCTCTGGGTATGACCCAGGCGATTGCCCTCTATCAGTCGGTTGTCGGATTCATCATTGTGATGGTTGCCAATAAGCTTGCCGGGAAGCTCGATAAAGATTCGGCTTTATTCTAAGGAGAGGGTATGTACAATGAAAAATTCTATCTACGACAAATGGATGACCGTGTTCTTCTACGTATTCATCGCCGTATTCGCAGTAGCGTGTCTCTATCCTTTCCTGCTTGTTCTGGCAAGCTCGCTCACGGATGAATCGACCCTGCTCCGCGACGGATACAAGCTGTTTCCCAGTGTAATGTCCGTTTCGGCTTATAAGGCCATCTTCACGACGAGTACGATTCCTCGCGCGTATTCGATCACCATCTTCATCACCGTTGTCGGGACGTTCCTCAGTCTGGTCATTACCAGCATGGCGGCCTATGCGCTCTCCGGGCGGAGACTGTACTATGCGTCCCACATTGCGATGTTCTTCTACTTCACTATGCTGTTCAGCGGCGGAATGGTCTCCAGCTATATCCTTACGACCAAATATCTGCATCTGCAGAATTCCATCTGGGTGTACATTCTGCCGGTGCTGGTGTCGCCCTGGAACCTGTTCCTGATGCGAAATTTCTTCAACGACATCCCGAAGGAACTGTTCGAGTCGGCCAAGCTGGAGGGAGCGGGAGAAAGTCGCATTCTCAGATCCATTGTCCTTCCGTTGTCGCTGCCCGCATTGGCTACTATCGGCCTGTTCTATGCTCTCGGTTACTGGTCGTCCTGGACACCGGCGATGCTGTATATCGACAACCCAGATTTGTTCTCGCTGCAATACATCATCATGCAGATTATCCGTAATGTGGACATGGCGCAGAACATCGCCGTAGCCGGCGCGCAATCCACCAGTCAGGTTGCACCGGCGTATACCGTCCGCTTGGCGACGGCAATTGTGACGGTGGGGCCGATCATCTTCCTGTATCCGTTCCTCCAACGCTACTTCGTAGGCGGTCTGAAGGTAGGAGCCGTTAAAGGGTGAAGGCAGGCAACTGGCTGCAAGAGTCAAATGTAAAGGTCAATCTCGGCCGGTGTTCTTATTGGCATAGGACCGATTGACATAGAGTTGAGGCATACATTCATGGGAGGGTTGAAAATGAAAAAGAAACAGAAAATAGTTACGGCGCTTGCCATTGTCATGCTGATGACCGTGATGAGCGGCTGTGGCGGGGGCAATAATAACGGAGGCAACACGGCCGAACCGACGGCAGCGGGCAATAACGCTACCCCGGCGGATGCGAAGCCAAAAGAAATGACGCTGAACGTGATGCTGTGGGGTGATAAGCCCAAGCAGTTCGATAACATTGTTGCCGAATTTGAGAAGCAGACCCAAGATACGCTTAATTTGAAGCTGAATGTAACGTTCACGCCGCAAGCCGACTATGTCAACAAGCTGAAGCTGAAGCTGGCTGCGGGAGAGCAGGTCGATATCGCCTTTGATGCGCCGTGGATGAATATGAATACATTCATTGCACAGGACAATTATACCAATCTGGACTCCTATTTCAATAATGACAGTTATCCGGGACTGAAGAAGGCGTTCGGCGACAAGATTCTGAACAACAACAAATTCACTGGCGCTGACAGTCAGCTGCATACCTACGGCGTGCCGATTGGCCAATACCTCGGAGATGTAAACGCTATTTATTACCGGAAGGATTTTGCCGCCAAATACGGTATGTCTGACATCAAGAATCATGAGGATCTGCTGGCTTATTTCGACAACGTACTTAAGAACGACAAGAATGTAATCCCATTCGTTATTAAGAACGATGGCAACTACGGAGCGGACGGAATCATCGCCGACCAGAAGGAACAGCCCAATAAGCCGCAACTGGGGGCTTGGGATCTGAAGCTAGGGCCGGATGTAACAGCTACCATGATCATCAAAGACAATAAGGTGACGGATATCAGCATGACGGGCGACAAGGTGGCCAGCATCGCCAATTTCCCGGCGCCACTGAATGTGAAGGAGTATTCAACGTTCGAGACCATTCGTGAATGGCATGACAAAGGATATATCGAGAAGGAACCCATTGTCCGAAAGGATGCGAGAGGAACCTTCACCGCAGGCAAGGCTGCAGCCATGACGGAAGGCTTGTCGAACTTCTCGACCCTGAACTCCGAGCTGCTGGCCGGCAATCCGGATGCGCAGCTTGGTGTCTACCTGTACCAGAAGGATGTCCGAAATAAAGTACAGCCTAATCCGACCTGGATCAGCGATTTCCGTTACTGGAATTTCCTCTGCATTCCGCAGTCATCCGCGAACGCGGACCGGGCGATTTCCTTCATCAACTGGCTGTTCGAAAGCCAGGCCAATCATGATCTGTTTGAGCTGGGCATCGAAGGAACGAACTGGAAGGCCGTAGGCGATGATAAATTCGCATATCCAGAAGGGATTGACCTCGGGCAGAACTATAATTTCTCCGGCTATCTTATGACGAACAACCCGAATTATATCCGCCTGCCGGCGGATGTGCCTAATGAGCTGGTTGACTACTACCGTTATGTGGCGGACGAGAAGAGCTTCGTGAAATCGGCGTTAACGGGCTTCGCCTTCAACCAGGATCCGGTCAAAGGCCAGCTGGCCAACCCGGATTTCGCCAACATTGCAACCGAAAAGCTGAGCTATACCCTTGGGATGGTAGAGAATCCTACAGAAGGGCTGCAGAAGCTGCAGCAGAAATGGGAGAGCAATAAGAAGCTGCAGGCGGATATCGAAACGATCAAAGCCGAAGTGAAGAAACAGGTTCAGGCTTATCTCGACGCTAATCCCATTCAATAATTCACAGGCTGTTGCTAAAGGAGGATAGGCGGCCGCGATGATTACCAAAGTTGAGAACATGCCGGATATGCCCAGCCCTTATCTCATGCGGGACTGGAAGCAAGTGAGCATACGATATGACGGACTGGTATTTGATGAACACCGCCAAGGGGACTTCTTTCCCCTGATCTGGAGGGACTTAACCGGGCACAACGGCGTGCCAGAGACCTTCGGTCTACCTTCTTATCTCGGAATGAAGCGGGGAGGAGACCGGCACGAGGCTGTTAATACGGCCGCGGCGGTACTCGGGGCAACACTGACCGGACTGGACAAAAGAACGGGTGGGGCAGACCGGGTGGTCATGCTTGAGGCTTACTTCAATACGGATAACGGGGAGCACTTATTTCTTAACCGCACGGATTTAAGATCCGGCCGGACGTTCTGGTACGAGATCTATCCGCATATCCTGCTCTATTCATTGGCCTATTATTATCCCGGTGCTGGCAAACTTGATGATATTATGCTGGAGACTGCTGATCAATGGCTGTCGGCCTGCCGGGCGCTGAAGGATGAGTCTGGCCTGCCGGACTTCAATCATCTCGCCTTTAGCTTCGAGACAATGCAACCGGTGGACAACGGAAGGTGGAAGGAACCGGAGGGTGCGGCCGGTGTCGCCTGGCTTCAGCTGATGGCTTATATCCGCTGGGGCGGGCAGGAGAGGCTTGAGGCAGCAGAAGAATGCCTGCTATCGCTGGAACAGCGAGGCGAGAATCCGTTCTATGAAATCCTGCTGCCTTACGGCGCTTATGCAGCCGCTAGAATGAATGCGCAGCACGGCAGAAGCTTCGATATGAAAATGCTGGTCAATTGGTGCTTCGATGGGGATAGTGCCTGCCGTCCAGGGTGGGGTATCGTGGCTGAGCGGTGGGGCGATTATGATTGCCACGGCTTATGCGGCAGCCTTACAGACTGGGGGCAGCGCTGGGATGCGGTGAAGGAAAATGCTGGAGCCGATTATGATCCGGAGCGCAGCGGCTACGCATTTGCTGCCAATACGTTTTCCTTGGCAGCAGCGCTTGTGCCGCTGGTGCGCTACGACAGCCGATTCGCTCACGATATCGGGAAATGGATGCTGAATGCGGCGAACGCGGCAAGATTGTTCTACCCGACTTTCCTGCCCGGCAAGCAGCAGTCCTGCTCGTTCTACATTCCTGACGAGGATGACGTGATTGCCTATGAGGGGCTGCGCAAGTGGTGGGATTACCAGAGCCCCTACGCCACGGGAGATCCGATCCGTTACAGTTGGGGCGGGATTGATCTTGGCCTGTACGGTTCCTCGCATGTCGGCCTCTTCGGCGGGATCATTGAAAAGACCGAAGTGGAGGGCATTTTGCAGCTGGATTGCCTACGCACGGATTATTACCGGGAGGAAGCCTTTCCGACTTATCTGTACTTCAATCCTTTTAACGTTCCTGTCACGGTGAACGTCATACAAGGCGCGGCGGACCTCCGGGTGTACGACGCGGCGGCGCACAGGCTGCTTCCCGGTGATTCACGCCAGCTCAAGCTGCCCCCGTCTTCGGCGGTGCTGGCGGTTATCATTCCGCAAGATGGAACCTTAACGGACGAAGGCAGCATTAGGCGCTGCAACGGGATTGTCATTGATTATCAGACTGGAGCTTAGGAGGCTGTAAACCCTTCAGAGGACATTTCAGAGAATAGCTGGAATGCCCTCTTTTCTATGTGTGTAGCGCTTCCGTGTTATACTGATTATACGCGGGGATGGGGATTTCAGAGGCAGCGCGGACAAAAAAACACGCGTATAAGAACAAATGAGCAGGTAACGCCTCTCCGCCCGCGATTGTATAATTTAGGTTCCGGGGGGATTGGCGATGGGAATGAGAATGGTGGAGAAGCGGCTTTGGCGTAAGCTCTTTTGGCCGGATACACTGAAGGGACGATTGTGGATTCTGCTCGTGATCGTTACAATCACGCCCATTATCCTGATCGGGTTCACTTCGTATTATTGGATGTACAAGGCACAGGAGGAGAAAATCAGTTCCAATTATCAGTCAATGGTGAATGCACGTAAGGATTCCCTAGAGAAGGTTTTCGCCAATTTGAGTAGTGTCTCGCAGCTGTTGGTAGTCGATGGGGGAATGGGGGATGACGTCATCGAGTATCTGCATAACAATGATCCAGTGCAGAAGACGGAGCAGTATCTCGCCATCGATAAGTCGATGACCAATATTATTTTTTCCAGCCCCACTGTCAACGGACTGCTCTTCTATTTCCCGGACAGCGAAGCGCCGTTCCAATTCGAATCCGCGCCGATGCAGGCCGAGATCTCGAAGGAGCATTTCATGGGAAACTTATTTCCCACACTGTACGTGGCCAATCAACTCTCCTACCAAGGGCCACATCCTTCCGTGTTTGTGGGCCATCCCGAAGCGGTCTTCTCGCTCACCCGCAAAATAGAGTACAGTCTTGGGAATGTGTTCTACATTTACCTGGAAACTCGGTTTGCCCCGGATATCAAGCTGTCCTCGAAGGATATCGGCGCTTCCATTAACCAATTGATAGTCAATCCCGCAGGTAAGGTGCTGTTCTCGCAAGTGGAGGAGATTTCGGCGGGAACCCTGCTTAAGACGGGAGACAGTCGGCTCCAGTCCTATAAGTCTTTCTCGGCCGAAGGGGTGAACGGTTGGAAGGAGCTGTTTCTGATTCCGCAGAGCGTGTATACGAAAGAATTGAATCAATGGCAGATTCAGTTTCTGCTTACGGCACTGCTGTCGCTGACGCTCACAGTCATGACCGTCTTGTTTATCTGGCGGATGGTCTATCGCCCCTTGAGCCATATAAACAAGGAGATCAAGCTGTTCAGCTACAATCAGAAGGAACTGCCCCAGCTGCACACCCGCCTGAAGGAATTCAATTCCCTCTTCAACAGCTTTCAAGAGATGCGACAGAAAGTCACCGGACTTCTCGCCGAGGTGGAGGACAAGGAGCGCCGCAAAGCGGAGCTTGAAGTAGAGAAGTTGATGTCCCAGATCAATCCGCATTTTTTGCACAACACGCTTAACACGATCCAGTTCCTTGCGCTGGAGAAGGGCCAGATGGATATCTTCGAGCTGGTTAAAGTCTTTACGCGAGTGCTGCACTATAATCTGAAAAAGAATAATATGATCGTGACCATCCGGGAAGAGATTGATGCGCTTCAGGATTATATCGAGCTGCAAAATATCCGCTATGATCACCGGTTCAATATTCCTGTGGAGCTGGACCCGGAGATCGAAGCGGTTCCCATTCCCCGCTTTGTGCTTCAGCCACTCGTGGAGAATGCGCTGTACCACGGACTGCAGAGCGATCAAGGCTCCATCAGTGTAACCGTGCGTCGGACAGCGGAGGTGATATTGCTAACGGTGGCCGACGAGGGGAACGGGATTCCGGAGGAGCGGATGAACGAGTTGTTGAATACAGACAAGAGCGAGAAATCTGGAATGGGCATCGGACTGGGATACGTGCGGAAAATGCTGGAGGTGTACTACGGCAACGGGGCGGAAATGACCATTAACAGCAAAATTGGCGAAGGTACGGTGATTACCATCCGCATACCGGCAACTTTAGAAAGAGAGGGATTCTAATGATTAAGGTGTATCTGGTGGAAGATGAGCCGCTGGTTCGCAGAGGCATCATCAGCATACTCCCGTTCGAGCGGTACGGGATGCAGTTGGTAGGTGATGCCTCCTCCGCAGAAGAAGCGCTCCCTGTGATAGGAAGCCAAGATGTCGATCTTGTATTCACTGATATCTCCATGCCGGGCATGAACGGACTTGATTTCATCCGAGTGTTGAGGGATAAGCACCCGAAGGTCCGCACCGTCGTCTTGACCTGCCATCAGGATTTTGATTATTTGCAGCAGGCGCTCAGACTCGGGGCCATGGATTATATGGTGAAAACACAGTTTGACGATCAATCCGTTGATGCGTTGCTCGGCAGGGTATCGACGCAGATTCACCAGTCCTTTGCAGCCGAGGAACGTGAGAAGCTTCAGGAAAGTCAGGATTCCAGCCAGAAGGAAAAGCTGTTCAAGCGATGGAAGGGGTTGTCCTGGCTGGTGAAGGAATCGGAATTTGAGGAATTGATGCGCCGTTCCGAGGAGTGCCTGAGCCTCTCCGAATGGAGGGATCACGCTGCTACTGCTCATCGGAACTGGAGCCTGATCTGTCCGGTGCTTGAGAAGCTGCAGTCAGGGGAACCGGAGCTTGCGGAAATGAACTCGTTCGCCGATCTCAAGAGCTGGCTGTCTTCCTACCGCTGGGAGGCGATGAAGCTGCTGCGAGGCACGATGCATTCGGAGGATGTGATTGATTCGATCATCCGTTCCCTCGATATCATAAGCCGACATGAAGGCAATAAATTAAGCCAGAGTGATATCTGCAAGGCCATTAATATGAGCATCAGCTATTTCAGCAAATGCTTCAAGGAGATTGTGGGCGTATCATTCGTGAACTATATGCAGGACCGCAATATCCGGCTGGCCCAGCACTTGCTGCATACCACAAATTATCCCGTCTACCAGATTGCCGAGCTGTCGGGTTTCCAGGATGAGAAGTACTTCGGCAAAATCTTCCGCATGAAAAACGGGGTAGCACCGTCTGAGTACCGTGTGCTGAGCCGAAAAAGCTGAATATCCGCTATGGACCCATCCGGCAGGAGAAAATTTTGCCGGATGGGTCTTTTTTTTGTGCTGACCGCCTCAGGCAGATAAAAAAATCCTGTGATTGCGGCAAATGCCTCTATCCCGTTCCGGAGGATGCCCGGCGTATGATTATATCACCGGAACATCATTTTTATATATAGAAAGGGTTTGCTTGCAAACCTGGTGGAGGCACTTTATGCAATTCGAACAAAACGATATCCAAACTACCTTATCGTTACTGGAGCAATACGGCAAAGGAAACGCCCTCAAAGGGACTAAGCTTCGTTTTGAAGGAACGGGAGGAAAGGACGTATACAACATTACCGCACCTTTCATCGACCGGGGTGAACAGATTATTGCCGGACGCCTGGAGGGCCGGGAGACGGAATATTCCGAGGTTGTTTTTTTTCGGCAGGAGCAAGATGTCTGGGTGCCGCATCCCGATTATCCTTCCTATGAGCTGCAGGACCCTTTCTTCACCCTGATCAACGGGGAGCTTATCTTCGGAGGTGTGCGGGTCATTCCCGATCCGCTATACCCGGAGCATATCGTATCTTGGGTAACCCAATTCTACCGTGGCAAGGACATCGCCAGTCTGCGGGCCTTCCTCAAAGGGCCTTATCACATGAAGGATCTGCGTCTTATTGAACTGACAGACGGTGAGATTGGCGTGCTGACAAGACCACAGGGGCTCAAGGGTGGCCGGGGAAGCATCGGCTTCTATAAAGCGCGTTCGCTCGCGGATATTACACGGGAAGACATCGAAGCGGCTCCGCTGTTTGAGAACCAGTTTGCACTGGAGGAATGGGGAGGAGCCAATGAACCACATTTGCTGGCAGACGGCCGGATCGGCGTACTGGGGCATATCGCTTCTTTCGACGGCAGCGGCCATAGGCATTATTATGCGGTCACCTTCGCCTTCAACCCGGATACCTTGGAGCGGACGCCACTGAAGATCATTGCGCGGCGTTCCGACTTCCCGGAGGGAGACAGCAAGCGGGCCGATCTGGTGGATGTTATTTTCAGCGGCGGCCTGGTTCGGAAGACCGGAGGATTGGCCGAGTTGTATGTCGGGGCCAGTGATGCCGAAGCCTACAGAATAGAGATTTCCGATCCTTTTCTAGAATACGAGCAGCGGTAGGGAGGCCTGCTGATGAGTTCCTTTCGACCTGGATTCGCATCTGATGATGCTTTGTTTCTATAATGTATGCGTAACGAAAGAATAGGAGTGTTCAGACCATGGAAGTGCACAGATCAAAACTTAACCCGATTATAAAGCCGGCGGATATCCTTCCTTCCAGTTCTGCGATGGAAGTTATCGGCGTATTCAATGCCGGGGTAGCGCGTCTTGGCGATGAGGTCATCCTTATGCTTCGCGTAGCCGAGACAGCGGTTAACCGGGACCCTTCGGTATACTTAACCCCGCTGTATGATGTGGAATTGGGCGAAGTTATCCTGCATGCCATTCCGCGCAAGCCGGAATACGATTTCTCCGACCCCCGGGTGGTCAAGACGTCAGAGCGGAATTATTTGACCTCGATTTCTCACTTCAGGGTGGCGCGAAGCAGTGACGGTCTTCATTTCCGCATAGACGACAGGCCGGCGATTACGCCGGAGACGAAATACGAGAGCTATGGAATCGAAGACCCGCGGATTACGCAAATCGGCGATACGTACTATATCACCTATTCCGCGATATCGGAGTACGGGATTTGTGCCTCAATGATTTCTACCACGGATTTTATCGGCTTTAAGCGGCACGGTAATCTGTTCCATCCGGATAATAAAGATGTCGTCCTGTTCCCGCAGCGCATACAGGGCCAATATTATGCCCTTCACCGGCCTTCCTGCTCCCATTACGGTCAGCCGGAAATCTGGATCGCCGAATCCACCGATCTGATGCAATGGGGCAATCACCGACAGCTGATCGGCGTACGCGAACGGCAGTGGGACGGTGGGCGGATCGGCGCCAGCCTGGTGCCGCTGGAGATCGACGAGGGCTGGCTGGAAATTTACCACGGGGCGGACCGCGACAACAAGTACTCGATAGGGGCTTTATTGCTGGACAAGAACGAGCCGTGGAGGGTTCTCGCGCGCAGCGCTTTGCCGCTCATGTCCCCGGAAGCAGAGTACGAGACAGAAGGGTTCTTCGGTAACGTTATCTTTCCGTGCGGAGCACTCTATGAGGAGGGCCTCCTCAAAATGTATTATGGGGCAAGTGACACAAGCATCGGCTATGCGGAGTTGTCCGTGGCGTCCATCACAGCTACCCTTATCCCCACACAGGTCAAGGAGTGAATCAACGATGGTCCTTACCGGCAAACGGCATTGTCTTATTCCAGGGAGACAGCATCACCGAGAACTGGCGCCGCCAGGAGGACGGATTAGACCTCGGAATCGGGTACGCCCAGGTGATCGCCGCCCAGTTCGGCTATAAGCATCCGGACAATAAAGCCATCTTTCTCAATCGGGATGTGGGAGGAGATCGAGTCATCGAACTGACGCGTAGATGGCAGAAGGATTGCCATGATTTGAAGGCTACGCTCGTGTCCATCTTTGTGGGAATCAACGATACCTGGAGACGCTACGATGAGAACAATCCGCTGAGAACCGAACAGTTCTACACGTTATACCGGGACCTTCTGACCGTCACCAAGGACCAATTAAATGTAATCATAGTTCTCGTTGAACCTTTCCTGCTTCCCGTACGGGAAGAACAGAGAACGTGGCGGAGGATTTGGACCCGAAGATCCAGGTTATACGCCAGCTAGCAGGAGAATTTCGCCTGCCCTATGTTCCGCTTAACGGGTTATTCACGGCAGCGGCCAGCGGGACCGGCCCTTAATATTGGTCGCCGGATGGAGTTCATCCTACGGCGGCGGGTAACGGCTGGATCGCCGAAGCCTGGCTGAAGGCCGTGGGAGCTTAATGGTAGGGTAAGCCAATCTTCATCCAACCTGGCTCTTGAAGGCTGGATGAAGATTGGTTATCCGCTTTAGTTTGAAAACGTTACCATTAAAAAAGAAAATAAGGGGGATTTTGGATAATGAATCATCAGCGAATATTGACAGGACTGCTCGCTGCAGGCGTAGGGATCTCTGCCGTATTTACGGCCTTTCCGGGTGCAGCTGCAGCAGCTCCGGTCACTCAGACAGGCATTACTTTTGTGAATACACTCCCTAATCAGCCTGTTAATTACAGCATGATTGACTGGAACCAGCGAGCCCGCAATTTTGATGCTACCGTGTTCGACTTTGCCTCCACCGGAACATACAAGCCAATCGCTCTGTGGGATGACACCCATCTGAATATGTCCACGACCACCTTCAAGCTTCCAGCCTATGTCGGACCCAAGAATCCGATTTCGAACGGCGGCCAGGAAGCGGTTGCCGGCATGGCGGCTGTGCTGGGGGGAGCCCTGGCCGGCATCGACAAAAGCAACCAGACCGGCAATGGCTACGCGGGTGTCAACTTCGCGGATATGACCAGAACCTACTACACCGCCGAAGGCATCATCAACAACAATCCGGGTTCCGGTTCGGCCAGCACGGAGTTCTGGTACGCACTTTATCCCACGCTGATATTCGCCGGGCTTGATTATTTGTACCCATCGGCCGCCATGGACGCCGTTTTGCAGAACACGGCGAACAGCTGGCATGATGCGATTGTCGATATGGGCGGAAGCAACGTGAATTTCAACTATCTGGGTTATGACTTCGGGGCGGATGCTCCCATTACCGGAAACCGTACAGAGCCTGACGCTGCAATCGGGGCGGGTCTGCTGCAATATTGGGCGTACAAAAAATTCGGCGGAACCGACTATCTGAACGCTTCTAAATGGAGCATGGATTTCCTGCAGAATCTATCCAGCAATCCTTCTTATGAGGTGCTTGAATACTGGGGTCCGCTGCTCGCCTCCCGTTTAAACGCGGAGCAAGGCGGCAATTACGACGTCACCAAAATGATGAACTGGGCATTCGATACGAATTCGACCCACCGGCCGTTCTGGGGCGGAGTTAACGGAAGCTTCGGCAGCCATGCCATGGATGGGCTTATGGGCTCGGTAGGCGATAATGGCGGGAATTACGCCTTCACCATGAATACGTTCGCTGCAGCGATGGGCATCGTTCCTGTGGCGAGATATGACCAGCGGTACGCCAGAGCCATCGGCAAATGGATGCTGAATGCCGCAAGCAATGCAAGACTGTTCTACGGGGATCAGATTGGGGCGGACCAGCAGGACAGCGCCTGGGCGGGCGACCCGAATCATGCGATTCCTTATGAAGGCCTCCGGTATCAGAAGATCGGTGACAGCAGCAAGGCGCCATTCGCAACGGGAGATCCGCTGACCTACAACTGGCCTTACAATACGAACCTTGGCATCTACTCCGGAGCGTTGTCCGGCGTATTCGGCGGAATCGTGAAGACGACCAATGTAAGCCAGATTCTGCAGCTTGATTTGTTGAAAACGGACTTTTTCCATGATCCGGCCTATCCGTCGTATTTGTACTACAATCCCTACACCAGCGGTCAAACGGTAAATATCAATGTAGGCGCGTCCCCTGTGGATATCTATGATGCTGTAAGCGACACAGTGCTGAAAACAAACGTAAGCGGAACGCAATCCTTCTCCATCGCCGCCGATTCGGCTTCAGTCATCGTTCTTACGCCGGCAAACGGAACCAAAACGTACAGCGGAAACAAGATTCTGGTCAACAATGTGTTTGTCGGATACCGCCCTTCCAATAATCTGGCCTTCGGCAAGACTGCAACGGCAAGCTCTACCACGAACGGCAATGTGGCAAATGGCGTTACGGACGGAATGACAGCAGCAAGATGGGAATCAGGTTCCGGAGACCCGCAGTGGATTTACGTCGACCTTGGAGCGGCCAAGACGGTCGGCAGCGTCACTCTGAACTGGGAAACGGCCTATGCCAAAGCGTTCAAGCTTCAGGTCTCGGTGGATGCGGTGAATTGGACCGATGTCTATACCACGGCGTCCGGCACCGGCGGGGTGCAGAACATGGCATTCAGTCCCGTAAACGCCAGATATGTCAGAATGTATGGAACGGAAAGAGGCACGCAGTATGCCTATTCAATCTATGAAATTGAAGTGTATGCTCCGGCTGATTTGGCTGCGGGCAAGCAGGCGGCGGCAAGCTCGAACACGAACGGCAATCTGGCAGGCGGCGTTACGGATGCAGCGGCAGCCACGAGATGGGAGTCGGGTTCCGGAGACCCCCAATGGATCTATGTGGACTTGGGAGCGGCACAGCCTGTGGGCAGGGCGGTGATCCGCTGGGAAGCGGCCTATGCCAGCAGCTTCAAGCTCCAGACCTCGAATGATGCATCGAGCTGGACGGATGTGTATACGACGACATCGGGAACCGGCGGGGTGCAGAACATAACCTTTAATCCCGTCAATGCACGGTATGTAAGAATGTATGGAACGGCGAGAGGCACGCAATATGCCTATTCGATCTATGACTTTGAAGTGTATAGCAACTAATGCGGAATGAAAGAGATGGATCTGTTTTCTAGAAAAAGAACATGAAGAAAAGGTTGGTGTTTAATCTTGAATTTATTACAGCATGTCAATCCTCTGCAGGGGACAGCCTCTACATTTCGATTCTCCAACGGAAATACGCTTCCGCTCATTGCACGGCCATTCGGCATGGCGGCGTGGAGTCCGCAAACGGACGAAGGTGGCCATGGCTGGTTCTTCCATCCCGATCACCGTCATTTCGAAGGGATTCGTCTGACCCATCAGCCCAGTCCATGGATTAGGGATTATGGACATCTCGTTCTGATGCCGCAGAGCGGGGTACTGGCCCTGCCGGCCAGTCAGCGTTCTTCCTCCTTTCGCCCGGAGGACATGACGGTTAAGCCCGACTATTTCCGTATTTCCTTGCGGCGCTATCGTGCTTCACTGGAGCTTAGCCCGACAGAGCGCTGTGCGAGCATTCGCCTGAAGTTCACGCAGCGTGAGGAGGCGAGAATTCTCGCCGTGCCGTTTGCAGGCGAATCCTCGGTTACGATCGACCCTGTAGCCCGAAGACTGAGCGGGTACACCCGGGCCAATTCGGAGGGCGTTCCCGAGAACTTCGCTATGTATTTCGTGATGGATTTCGACTGCGACTTTGATGTAGAGGCCTGCGGCACCTTCACAGGGGACGGGGCGACTGTTATTCAATTGAGCGGAACCGGTGAACGTGTCGGAGCCTTTATCGGCCTGTGCCTGCCGGAGTCTGGCGAAGCGGGGCTTACGGTAGGCACTTCATTCATCAGCATCGAGCAGGCCGCCGCCAATCTCCGTCAGGAGATCGGCAGCAAATCCTTCGATGCTGTTCGGGCGGAAGCGGCCGAGGCTTGGGAAGATACGCTGAGCCGGGTTCAGGTCGAGGACCGGAGCGAACGCAAGCTCCGCACCTTCTACACTTGCCTGTACCGGACCTGCCTGTTTCCCCGGATGTGGCATGAATTCACGGAGGACGGGCAGCAGGTCCATTACAGTCCATATAACGGACAGATTGAGAAAGGGCCGATGTACTGCGACAACGGGTTCTGGGATACGTTCCGGACCTCGTATCCCTTGTTCAGCCTGCTCTTTCCAAGCCGGTTGGGCGAGATTCTGCAATCCTATGTCAATGCCTATCAAGAGGGTGGCTGGCTGCCCAAATGGTGCTCGCCGGGTGAACGTAGCGCCATGCCGGGGACGCTGATTGATGCGGTGTTCGCCGATGCGTATGCCAAAGGCATCGAAGGCTTTGATGTGGAGCTTGCCTATGAAGGCTTGCGCAAGCATGCCTTGAAGGCTTCCAAGGACCCCCGTTTCGGAAGAAAGGGCTTCGAGGCCTATGAGAAATACGGATACCTGCCGGGAGAGGTCTATCATGAAAGTGTCAGCAGCACCCTGGATTATGCCTACGGGGACTTCTGTGTTGCCCAGGTCGCAAAGGGTCTGGGGAGAAGGGAAGATTACGAGCTGCTGATCGGCCGTGCGGGCAATTACACCCGCCTGCTTGACCCTGAGATTGGCTTCATGCGGGCCAGGAAAGCGGATGGAAGCTGGCTGGAGGCGTTCGATCTCCTGAAGTGGGGCGGAGCCTACTGTGAAGGGGGGCCTTGGCAGAGCAGCTGGGCCGTTCAGCATGACATGCTGGGGCTGGCCGAACACATGGGCGGAAGAGAGGTGCTTCTAGCACGGATGAAGGAGCTGATGACCGCTCCTCCGGAATTCAAAACTGGCGGCTATGACATCGAGATTCATGAGATGTCGGAGATGGCTGCTGTCAATTTCGGGCAATTTGCCATCAGCAACCAGCCCAGCTTTCATCTGCCCTATATATTCGCGGTGATCGGCTCGCCGTCCGAAACCCAGTACTGGGTGAGAAAAACGGCCGAGGAGCTGTTCAGCGCTGAGACGGATGGACTGCCTGGCGATGAAGACAACGGTAGCCTGAGCGCGTGGTATATTTTTGCTAGCCTGGGGATGTATCCGTTCTGTCCCGGCGTTCCCGAATATGTAATCGGCAGTCCCGTCTTCGAACGAATCACCCTGCATCTGGAGAACGGGAAGGAAATCCACATGGAGGCGGAGAATCAGGCGGAAGGCCATTGCTACGTGCAGGAGGTCAAGCTGAACGGGCAGCGGCACCAAGACTTGTACTTCTCCCATGAACAGCTCGTGCAGGGAGCAGCGATTGAGTTCAAGCTGTCCGCAGAACCGGATGAGTTGGCGTCAGCGAATAAGGCACTTCCCTATTCCCTGTCCGCCCGGCGATAAATCCTACAAGAAACGAGGCAACAATGATGAACTTTCAGGAACAACGAAAGCAATTCGAAGAGACCAAGACGATTTATGACAGCAAGAAGCTGCAATTTCATGGAGTCGAGGGGTTCGATGTCTACAATCCCTCCCTCCCCTTTCCATGGGAAGATAAAACCTATATCTACGGCCGTGTGGAAAAACGCGAGGAGTGGGCACGCTCCTGGGTGAGATTGTTCGAGCAGACCGGGGAGGACGAGTGGACGCTGGTTCAAGACAGCATGATTTATCAGCTGGAGGACCCGTATATCAGCATCATGGACGGAACGATGATTCTGGGAGGCACCCATGTCCGCTACAAGCAGGGCAAGGGAGAGACCTACTACGGCTATTTTTACAGAGGCACGGATCTGAATAATCTCTACTATTTCACGACCGGCCCGGATTACATGAAGGATATTCGCCTTGTTCAATTGAAGGACAAGCGGATTGGAGTGTTCTCCAGACCACGGAGCGAAGAAATCCGCAAGCGTTACGGCAGTGAATCCATCGTCGGGTTTGCGATCATTAACAGTCTGGACGAACTCACGGCGGAGGTGATCGAGAACGCTTCGGTGATTGACGGCCTGTTCGGGAAGGATGAATGGGGCGGCTGCAACCAGGCTTACTTGCTGAGCAGCGGCAAGGTTGGCGTCATCGGACATAAAAGCTATCTGGACAAAGGCGAAGACGGCCAGGAAATCCTAGTGTATCTGAACATCAGCTTTGTATTCGATCCCGAAACGCATAAGGCGCAGGAGCTCAAGATTATCGGTACCCGTCCTTGCTATCCGGCTGGACCGGCCAAAAGACCTAGCCTGATCGATTGTGCCTTTACTGCCGGCATTGTGATGCGCGAGGACGGCAAAGCGGATCTGTACAGCGGAATCAGCGATGCCGAGGCCGGAAGAATTGTGATTGATTATCCTTTTGAAGGACATGGGGAGATTCTGTCCACACTGGTGGGCTGATCCTCTACATCTGCTCTATTCTGAAGTCCCGCCGGACATCTGCGGCGGGACTTCAGGCTGGGGCGAAACAGCTTTGTCATTGACGGTACTGGGACATATTGAGCTCTGCTTTATGTGACGGACAAGGCAAAACAGCTTAGCGGCCAGGAAGATTAGGGCGGAATATATAAGTAGCCAATCAGCAGGGCCACTGGCCTTCGCCTGATTGGCTCTTTCTATAAACAGTGCTGGCTCCGCTTCCCGGCATCCGGCCATCCTTATGCTGCCGTCACTGCAGAAACCGCGTCACACCGGTTTTTTTGCGGGATAGACAATTATTGAATATGCGAAAATAGTGAAAATTTACAACCTTGCCTAAACATTGAATACTGAATACAGGCGGCAGATTTCGCAGAATTCCGTCAATCAGAATTGAGGGGGAAGAAGCATGAGCAAGAAGTATAAATGGGCTGCAAGCCTGTGTGCAGCTACATTGATGGCAACGTTGATTTCGGGATGCGGTTCAGGTACGTCGAACAATGAAACCCAAACCGGGAAAGACTCCAAAGAGAAGGTATCGTTTTCGTTTTTTGCCAAATTCCCTAATACCTATCAGCAAATCATGAAGGATTATAATGACAATATCGTGTATCAAGAACTGGAGAAGGAAACCGGAGTGCATATCAACTGGGTGCATCCGCCTGAAAATCAAATGCAGGAGAAGTTCACCCTAATGATTGGGTCGGGGGACTATACAGACCTAATTCAGGACGACAATTCGTATCCGGGCGGCCCGGACAAGGCCATTCAAGATAAAGTATATCTTAGATTGAACGAGCTGATTGATGAACACGCTCCCAATTTCAAGAAGATTCTCGATACCTATCCGGAGATCAAAAAAGAAATTACGACAGACGAAGGCAACATCTACGGGTTTCCGATGATTGAGCTGGAGCAGCAGCCAGCATGGTATGGACCGGTTATCCGCCAGGATTGGCTGGATGAATTGAATCTGCCTACCCCGGAGACCCTTGATGACTGGTACACAGTTTTGAAAGCGTTTAAGGACAAGAAGGGGGCAACCGCTCCATTTTCTTTAGATAATAACGGATACCCCGCAAATGATGCATTTGTAGGTGCATTTGGAGTCAATAGCGGGTTCTTTCAGGTCGACAACATAATTAAATATGCTCCGCTGGAGCAAGGCTATAAAGATTATCTGGTTATGATGAACAAATGGTACAGCGAAGGACTTGTCGACCGTGACTTTGCGACCAGCGGCAACCAAAACAAGGAGAAATATCTTGCCACCGGCAAGACGGGCGCAACGATGTTCGGGTTCTATGAGCTGGACCGGCTGGAAAAAATATCGGGCGATCCCAAAATGAAGCTGGTCGCCATGCCGTACCCTTCCTTGAAGAAGGGGGAGAAGCCGCATTTCCGCCAGTATAACGGCCATATCCGCGGCAACTATGTCGCCATCTCCTCAAAGGCGAAGCATGTGGAGGAAGCTGTAAAATGGCTGGATTATTTCTACAGTCCGGAAGGGCAGGTTCTTGCCAACTACGGAATTGAAGGGGAGACCTACACCAAGGAAGGAGACAAGTATCTCTTTACGGACATAGTTACAAAGAATAAAGAAGGCGTAAAGCCGAATATTGCCTTGGCTAAATATACTCTGCAGGGCGCGTCCACCGTGCGTGACTGGAGCCGTGAAATGTTCCTTTACACACAAACGGAGAATGAAGCCTGCTCCATCTGGAACGACAGCGCAACCGCCGATTATCTGCTGCCGCCATTTACAATGAATCCTGCAGAGGGTGAAGAAAACTCCAAAATCATGAGCGACATTAATACCTATGTCAGTGAGATGGCCCTCAGATTCATCATCGGCGACGCTTCCTTCGATACGTATGACCAGTTCGTGCAGAAAGTGAAGTCCATGAATATCGACAGAGCGATCGAATTGCAGCAGGCGGCATTGGATCGTTATCAGGCACGCAAGTAAGGAAAAAGGGGGAGTTGCTCCCCCTTCTTAATATTTAGAGATTTTTACACCGCTCAATCTGGAAAGGAGCAGGCTTCATGCGTATAACGCCAAAGGAAATCCGCAAGGACTACAGTAAATACAAATATGTATATTTTATGGCCGTGCCGGTAGTGGCCTATTTTATTATTTTCGCGTATATCCCGATGTACGGGGTGCTGATTGCCTTTCAGGACTATAATCCGATGCGCGGCTTTTTGCACAGTTCGTGGGTGGGCTTCAAGCATTTCACCAACTTTTTTAACAGCGTCTATGCCTTTCGCATCATTAAGAATACATTGCTGATCAGCGTGTATGATGTGATTTTTGGCTTTCCGGCCCCAATATTACTCGCTCTGCTCTTGAACGAGGTCAGAAAGAAGATGCTGAAGCGTACGGTACAGACCTTAACCTACATCCCCCACTTCATCTCCATGGTAGTGGTTGCAGGACTGATCATTGATTTCACAAGTTCGGGCGGCCTTCTCTCCAATCTGGCGCTCTGGATCAGCGGACAGGAAGGGAATCTCTTATCCTATCCGCAATATTTCCGTTCCATTTATATTGGCTCCGGCATCTGGCAGGAAATTGGCTTCGGCAGCATTATTTATCTGGCCGCAATTGCCGGCATCAATCCGGAGCTATATGAAGCGGCCACCATGGATGGAGCGGGCAGATGGAAAAAAGCAGTATATGTAACTCTGCCCTGCATTGCTCCAACGATCATTATTTTGTTCATCCTGAGATTGGGCAGCATTATGAATGTAGGCTTTGAGAAGATCCTGCTCCTCTATTCCCCCTTGATCTACGATAAAGCGGATGTAATTTCCACCTTTGTCTACCGCAAAGGGTTGATTGACTTCGATTACAGCTCCAGCGCCGCAATTGGCTTGTTCAATTCCGTCATCAATTTCGTTCTGCTGGTGGGAGCAAACTGGCTGAGCCGCAAATTAACCCGGACAAGTCTATGGTAAAGAGGGGGAAGCATCATGAAGACATCGCTTGGCGATAAAGCATTCGATTGGATAAACGCATTATTTCTATGCACAATGGCTGTCATCTGTGTAGTACCGCTGTTACATGTATTGTCGGCTTCATTCAGTGATCCGGGGAGTATCACCCGCAGCCAGGGGGTCATGTTCTGGCCGCGGGATTTCACGGTGAAAGGCTACGAACTGGTCTTCAGCAATAAGAGTATTATTTCCGGATATGGAAATACGATTTTTTACGTGACGGCAGGAACCCTGGTTAACCTTCTGATGACTTCACTGGGTGCGTATGTTCTGTCGCGCAAAGACTTTCTATGGAGAGATTCCATTACGATTCTGGTGACCGTCACCATGTTTTTCAGCGGAGGGCTGATTCCGAGCTACCTGCTGGTTAAGGGTGTCGGCCTGCTCGGGACCCGCTGGGCGCTAATCATTCCTTCCGCCATCAGTGTCTGGAACTTAATCGTTCTCCGCACCTCGTTTGCGTCCATTCCTGCAAGTCTTGAGGAATCTGCACGAATCGACGGTGCCAATGACTTTACCATTCTCTTCCGCATTGTTCTGCCGCTCTCTAAGCCAGTTCTGGCGGTTATGTTTCTATTCTACGCGGTCGGTCACTGGAACGAGTGGTTCAGCGCCATGATTTATTTGAATGACCGCGGAATGTTTCCACTGCAACTGATTTTGAAGGAGATTCTGGTGGAAAACCAGATTGCCAATATGACTACCTACCAGTCGATTAATGTCAATGATACAGATTACTACCGGCCGCTGATTAAATATACGACCATTGTCGTCGCAACAGTTCCGATTCTGTGTATGTATCCGTTTATTCAAAAGTACTTTGTGCAAGGGGTCATGATTGGCTCGCTGAAGGAATAGATTTTGAGGGGGTCGCAGATGGGACTCGAACGATATTCCTGGCGGAACAAGCTGTTTCCAAAATATCTGCTCTCGTATTTTATCGTGATCTTGATTACACTCATCATCAATTTTGGCGCATGGCTGAGTTTCATCCAGGCCACAGAGACAGAAATTGAAAGTTCGCATTACAATGCCCTGGAGAAAGTAAAGGAGCTGACGGATGCCAAGCTGCAGGAATTGTACATGACATACGTTCAGACTGCGATGGACAGCAATGTTCAAACCATGCTGCAATGGGAGGGACCCTTGCAGCCAAGACATATTTTGACCTTGGTTCAGATCCAGAAAAAGCTTAACAGCTACGAGCTGGCAAATCCGGTTATCGATAATATCTATTTATATTTTGAACAGTCGGATGTGGCGATCTCGGTTAACGGCCAGCATTCTGCCGAACGCTTTGTGAATTCCGTTCTTCCGCATAATCAGGCCTTGGCCGGAGCGTGGATTGAGAAATATTACAGAGGCTTCATGCTGTACCATCCCATAGAGAATCGGAACGCTATCGTCTATATTCAGCCGCTCACCAATCGGATAAGCAGCACCGCTCAGGGAAAGCTCATTATCCTGATCAGGCAGTCGTCAATTGATGCCCTTATGCAGAATATGAGACCGGAGCCTCAAGCGCAGCTGTTTATCCGCCCATCTTCCGAAACGAACACGGACTACGGACCGAATGCCGTGGTCACAACCGTCGATTCTAACGTGGGGGATTTCACCTATGTCTCTCTGATCCCGAAAAGTATATTCTTCTCAAAAGCGGCGAGATCAAAAATTCTCTTCACCTCGAACCTTTTGGTCTGTATTCTGATCGGGAGCGTTATCGCCTATCGGTTCGCGAAGCGAAATTATACTCCGGTCGAGAAGCTGATCCGCTCTATGGAGCAGGAGGTTAAAGAATTCAGGGGGAAAGCGGACAACGAATATGATTTTATTCAGCGGGCCTTATCGAAAATCGTCAAGGAGAAGGATCAATTCGCGTCAAAAATAAGTCAACAGGGTGAGATTCTGAGAAGTTATTTTCTGCAGCAATGGATGAAAGGGAGCATTAATCCCGATTCGATCTGTGAGATCGCCAAGGTATACGGAATTCCGATTGAGGATCAAGATGCCTACCAGATCATCATCATTAATATTCACGATCTGAATTATTTCCTGTTTAACGAAAATATGGAGAGATCTGCCGACGAGAATCTGGCATTATCGCGGTTTATCCTGAAAAATATCATGGAAGAATGCATAAACGAGACCCATCAAACACAGTTCTTCGATTCGGATCAGTATCTCATCGGATTGATCCGGATCGCAGGGCGGGACGTTCATTCGCAAGGACAGTTGAAGGCAGCTATTAGCAAGGGGAAGGACTTTATCGAGAGTAAATTCAGAATCCGGATTCTTGTATCGGCTAACAGCTCTCCCGTCTATTATAAGAATGTTGCTAGGGCATACGAGGAAGCGAAGGAAGCTATGGATCTGCAGGTCTTGCTGGGGGAAAACGGTATCCTGTTCTTCAATGAATGGAAGAAAGGGGAGGAAATTAAAGAAACGGGCTGCAACAATCCAATGCAGGATCAAGCGAAGATTGTTCACTTCATTCTGAAAAATGACTGGGTGAAGGTAAGGGAACTAATGCATGCTATCTTTGTCAAATGGTTCTCGCTGGAACTGTCCTCCATTCAATTGGTGAAGAGCCGTATGTTTATGGTCATCCATTCGTTGACGGGTGTCTTTGAGGACCCGAGGGTCCTATTCGGTAAGGAGGCGGCTGAGAAAATTCGTCCTAACGATCGATTATTTAAATGCCAGACGCTTCAAGAGCTGAGGGATGAGGCCACTCTGATCATAGATGAGTTGGAGAAAATAGCCAAGGGAGCTAGTACTACCAGCGGTGAAGACTTATATAATAAGGCAGTGGAATATATCAACCGAAATTATACTCAGCACGAGATCACGATTTCTGGTATTGCGGAACGTTTTGAAGTAAATGTCTCGTACCTGTCAAAACATTTCAAGAAGCATATGGGGATCGGCCCTCTGGACTACCTTCAGTTTGTCCGCGTTCAAAAAGCCAAAGAGCTTCTAGTGGAAACCGATAATAACGTAAAGGATATTATGCTTGAGGTCGGATTTGTAGACAATGTCAGTTTTATACGAGTGTTCAAGAAGTATGAAGGGACCACTCCCGGCGCTTATCGCAAAACTAACTTCACATCTTTTCAATGAGGGACTACTGAAGCAGGGTTCGTATCACGTCAGAGGCGGCCGAGCGCCGGATGGACATATCTATGGGGAGATTATTACGATCTGGAGGCTTTGGTTCGCATGCAGGCGGGAATCAGGGCATATTGGTGTTTGCAAGCTGGACAGGTACTGACTCACAGGGAACAGTTGCATATCGGCAAAAACAGACGGGGTGAAGCGGTTAAAGCCGCCTCATCCCGTCTGTTATGGTTTTGCCCGTTTACGGATTTTAATTATTGATTACGCTGTCGATCGTCAAAGTAGCCTTGTCCTCGAAGCGCACGCGGTACTCAAGCTTGTGCCCGGGCTGGGTATGGTTGAAATCCAGGGTGAAATCCTGGTATTGATTGGCGTCTGAGAACGGTTGGCGGGTAAGCTGCCTCTGAATGATGGTCTCGCCGGTAGTCGCATCCCGGATGTCGATTGTGGCGACTACATCATTGTCGGCGCTGTTGTTGTTCACCTTCATGAGGAAGGTGATCTTGTGTGCACCGGCAGGAACGTTGGCATCATAAGGGCCATACAGCATAAAGCCGCTTTTGTCCTGTGCCGGGTCCGCCTGCCAGCCGCCTTCGACTGCGCGTCCGACGGTACGGCAGATTACGGAGCCTTCAGCTTCGTATTTGCCGATGTTCTTCGTAATCGTTACCTTGTCGATATTCACAGCGGAGTTGTCGTGATAGTAGGCTCTGAGCTCAAACTCGTGACCGGTGGTATTATTGAATGCCAGACTGAAATCCTGGTGTTGGCCGCTTGCCTTGAACTGGCTGCGATACACATACGATGTGTATCACAGCCAGTTGTGTTGTCCCGCAATTCAAGGGTGAGGACTTTGTCGTTGTTGCCGGCCAGTGAATCTATTTTGATCCGGTAAGTTGCCGTCAGCTTGCCTGCAGGATAAGTAGAAGCATACGGTCCTCAGAGCATAAAGCCGGGGCTGTCCTGAGCAACGTTTGCTGTCCAGCCATTGTCTTCCGCGCGACCGACACTATGGCTGAACGGGGAAACGGCATAGCTCGTATTCTCGGCTTCCAGGCGCGCGACGAGCGTGTCCGGATCAACCGGCAAACCGTTCTGTTCTCTCATTATTGGAAATAAGTATCGGTACGGACAAAGACGACATACAAGCCTTACGTGTGCCGGCAGCATTAGCGTCGCCCCCGAGTTTCGACCATCGCCCCGCTCGACAGGATCAGCGGAGCACCGATTATTATCAAGGTGATTGTGTTCAGCATATCGTTTTCTTCTTTATATGGTAGCCCCGTGTTAATGTAGTTCACCAAAGAGTTTTGTTTTTGAAGATAGATCTTACATATTTTAGTGATGTAAATATGGGCTCCTCGGTACCAATCTGAGTTTTAATACACAGTTGATTTCACCCAGTTCATGTTTCTCTTTTACGATATCTGAAAATTCGATTTCCAGCATAAAAAGCGAATTCATAGCCACAGTAAAAGAAGTTTGAAGGATTTCACCCTATAAAAAAGCACCTCATCACTCGGCTAGCTTCATCTCGAGAGTTACTGGGAACAACTGCTCTTTCGCTGTTTTGCGCACTTGTACGTTCCTGCGTATCCCGCCGGTGCATTGACGTAATCAACTACGCCACCACGCCGGACTGGCGCGTCCAGGTGCGCGCGCTCACCAACAACGGTCGTCTACTGCGTTTCAAGAGCCGTTGTACCAAAATGCTAAGTCAGATATCAATTTGATTGAGCCAACAACAATTTTTCGGGGCGTTCACAAACCGAATGCAGTGGTTGAAGTCTGCCAAAAAGGAAGTTCGACTGGCTTGGGCCGTTAAGAGATTCATCCAAGTCGGAAATGGCTGAAACCACCTGAATCAGGCTTTCAAAATGGTACATGTTTAACCCAGCGGCAATAAAATCCCTTCGTTTTTCCAGATCCGTTTCTATAATTCAAGTAACATAAAAACAGCGTGCTCGCAGGTACTTTATCGGTGGCTACTGTTTATTTGTCATTGAGAGGATAGGAATGAGGATTTACGCTGGGCAGCGATACAAGAACCCTATCCATCATGATTCCGCTAAGCCGTTCATGCTATACTGGTGGGGAATAAAAGTGTATACAAGAAGAACTGGAGGGCTGTCTATGGAGAAGTTCACAGCACGCGTATTCCTGGTTTCATTATTAATTATCCTGAGTGGCGGCTTGCTCACTGCTTGTTATAGTTCAGAAAGGAAGGAAGGTGGCAAACAGCAGCCGGCAGCGGTGGAGCCAGTAACCTTAAACATTATGCTGTGGGGAGACAAGCCCAAGCAGTTCGACGAGGTGGTGGCCGAATTCGAGCGGCAGACGATGGATACGCTCCATCTGAGGCTGAACATTACATTCACGCCGCAGGCGGATTATGTGAACAAACTGAAGCTAAAGCTTGCTGCAGGCGAACAGGTCGATATTGTGTTTGATGCGCCTTGGATGAACATGAACACCTTTATCGCGGAGGGCAGCTATGCAAATCTAGATCAATATTTCGGCAACGATAAGTACCCGGGGCTGAAGCAGGCGTTCAGCAGCATGTACATGGATAATAACAAAATCACCGGACCAGACAATCAGATTCACTCCTACGGTCTGCCACTAAGCCGGTATCTGGGTGAACTGAGTACACTTTATTACCGCAAAGATTTGGCTGCTGCATACGGTTTACCGTCTATTGAGACCTATGCGGATTTACTTGCTTTTTTCGACTGCGTACTTGCAAATGATAAGACACTCACCCCTCTAGTGATGAAGAATGACGGAAGCTATGGGGCGAACGATTTGATTTGGGGCAATCAGGATAGCCCTAGCAGACTGGGGGCCGGCATATGGGATCTTAATCTTGGGCCTTCTGTCTCTGCATCGGTATTTCTGAAGGATCATCAAATCAAGGGTATTGGGTTAAGCGGGGAAAAGGATGAGGCGCTTGCGAATTTTCCGGAGCCGTATAACCACTATGACGACTCCTGGCTTGTCACAGTTCGGGAATGGCATGACAAGGGTTACATTGAAGAGGAGCCGATTGTTCGCAAATATGCTCGCGACTGGTTCACGTCCGGGAAGGCTGCGGCGATGATCGAAGGAGTGTCCAATTTCGAAGCGATCAATGTTCAACTGAAGGCCAGTGTGCCGGATGCTGAGTTGGGCATTTTTTTTGTGCAACGCCAGATGAGGGACAAGCTGCAGCCCAACGATCTTCTGCCCGTCAATTCACGTGCGTGGAATTATTTATGCCTCCCGGAGGCTTCGGCTCATAAAGAGAGTTCCATCTTGTTCCTCGACTGGCTGTTTGCCAGCCAGGATCATCATGACCTGTTTGAGTTGGGCATTCCGGGGAAACACTGGAATCCTGTCGGCAAGGACAAATATACGTTGCCTGAAAATACCGATATCAGCCAGAACTATACATTTCCCGGTTATCTAATGACCTGGAACCCGAATTATATCCGCCTGTCGGCAAGTGTGCCGGATGAGTTGATTGAATATTACCTGTACCAGGCCGATGAAAAGTCCTATTATGAGTCGCCATTTGCTAATTTCGTATTCAACCAGGCACCTGTCCAAGCGGAACTGGCCAATCCGAAATTCAGCAGAATCCGAGCCGAGGATCTCGCCTATGAACTGGCAATGGTGGACCATCCGGCCTCAAGCTACGCGGAGTTACGGAAGAGCCGTGAAGTGGATGAAGCATTACAGCAGGATATCAGGAAGATTAAAGCGGAGTTGCGGAAGCAACTGCAAGACTATTTGGAATCTAAGTAAATATAAGAATACTATATTGGCGAGAATCCCTTTACCAGCTGACCGGGCGGAGTAAAATCTTCGTCTCGTTGGCGTTTTTTTGTGTGCGGACGGCCTACAATGTAAATAACCCATGTATCCCGATAACCCGTCAGGTAACGGAAAAGCGCTTTTAAAAAATATAAGGAAGGTACATCGAAGGCCGCATCAGGTACCGGTATCGCGAGTCTCTGCCGCTCAATGAATGGTCAGTGGCTGACGATAAGGATGGGAATAATGGAGTCTATCCGTCTGCCATTGCGGATGGCCGGAAGCTTCATCAAGGGGATGACTGGACAGGCAGCGACGTATACCTGTGGCTGCAGAGGAAAGTACTGGTGCCTGCAGCTTGGCAGGGCAAACGGGTCGTAGGACTGTTCGACTTCGGACGGACAGGCGGAGGCAACAACAGCGGCTTCGAGTCGCTGCTGTTTCTGGACAGCAAGCCTTATCAAGGGGGGGATTCCAACCATCAGGAGGTGTTTCTGGAGGCGGATGCCGCCGGAAGCGGCAAATCCCTGATCACGAGCGATGCTCCGAACATCGCCATCGATGCTATCAAGCTGGCCGAGGATGGCAGCGGCTGGATCGTCCGGCTGCATGAATATACGGGAACACGCTGCTCCGTAACGCTCAGCATCGATTACTCCGTTGCCTCGTGGCAGGCCTACGATCTGATGGAGCGGCCGCTGGAGGCGGAAGCGGTGGCTGGTCCGGCCATCCGCCTCGACTTCAAGCATTATGAAATCAACACCTTCCGAATTACATTAGGCTGAGGATCATAGCCATTCCAAAAACAGATGATACCGGATTATCCGGTATCATCACAAAGGGAGCGCCAGTTATGGCGCTCCCTTTGCTTTCAATACCGGGAATCCAACCGCTTGATAGCTGCCTGCTCCCGGAATACAGAGGGTGAAACCCCGTATTTTTTCTTAAACAGGGTAGAGAAGTAAGTGATATTGTAGATGCCGACCGTTTCGCTGATTTTGGCGGCCGTTTCATTGGTGGTGAGCAGCAGTTCCCGTGCCTTCTCAAGCCGGGTATGGTTCAGGTGTTCGCTGAAGGACTGCCCGGTGGAGCCTTTGAACAGCTTGCCGAGATAGCTGGGAGACAGCCCGGCAAAGTTGGACACGAACTCGAGGGACAGATTCGGTTCGGCGTATTGGTCCTGGATGTAATTTTGCACTTTTTCGATTACGCTGTTGTGCTTTTGTGCGTTAAGCCAATGGTTCTTCTCTTCTATTAGAACGCATATGTTGGCGCAGTAGCTTCCGAAGATATGGGTGATACGCTCCAGGCTATCCGCTTCTTCGATATCAGTTATGGCATCCAGGTATTCATTGAAATTGGTTTCCGGCAAGAACTGCAGATATTCAAAATGCTTCAGCAGCGAGAGCAGCAGCTGGGTACAATAAGTGATCATCTGATTGCAGGAGCCAGCAGCGACTACTCCGATAAACTCTTGGATACTTTTCTGTATGGCGTCTGCCTTCCCGGACTGTACAGCTTCAATCAGCTTCTTTTCTAGGGTAGTCGGATAGCTTAAGGCTGTCATCAGATGCGAACGGGTTGTGGAAGCATCCAGAATCGACTCGCTTCCGTATATCAATCTGTATTTTACGTACTGCTGGGCCGAAGTGAAGGAATACTGCATGTTTTTCCTACCGTACACCATATCCCCGACTCCAATGGAGACCGTCAGTTTGAAATAGCGGTTCAGGAAGCTCTGCACACTGCGCAGGGCTTTATTCAATTCTCCGGGAAGCTCATTCATTTCGTACTGGACGATCGCCACCGCCTCGTTCTCCTCAGTAATCAAGATGTCGCAAGCTCCGAATTGCTCCAGTATTTCTTTGGCAATGTTGCCAAGTGCGAAACGGAGCAGAGGCTGCTGCTCGGCACTTACCCGCTTTTTCACGGCTTCGATTTCATCAATCTTGAACACAATCACAGAAAAGTAAGGTCCGGACATCTTTTCTTCGATACCCTGAATAATCTCTTCCGGGACCGCAATATCGCGTGTGTGCCCTTTGAGGAGTGCCTGCAGATAATGCTCCTGAATCGTTTTTGAGGAGAGGCTGATGACGAATTGCAACGACTTCTCTTTTTCCTCCAGCGTAGTGAAGACCTCTGCCAGAACCTGATATTCATCAATGAGTGGAGATTTCGGCAGGTTCAGCGATTTCGGCTTGATGATCTCAAAAAGAGAGGACATCGGCTTGTACATGTTTTTGGTCAGAAAAACGGAGATTAACAAACCGGCAAGCACAAGCACTAAAGTCACCATCACGGTGACGGTCCGAAGCGCACGGATGTTGGAAATCAGCTTTTTATAGGGGGAAGCGCTTACGAAATACCAGTTCAACTCTGATGACTTTACATAAGTGACCAGATGCTTCTCCTCGGCAATAGTGGCCGTGAAGCTGTGTTCCGGCTCATTCTCCCCGAGAATCCGCCGGACGTAATCCTCCCGGGACATATTCTCCATGAAAAGGTCTGAATCGGTATGTGAGAGCACTTCTCCCTCACTGTTCATCACGAACACATTGTTTGCAGAATCGGCTTTGCTGATATTGCGGATCGTCGTCAGAATCGACTGCTCCTCCACATTGATGTAAATGAGCGGATTCGCCGAGGAATGCAGCGAATAGTCCGGATAGAGCAGGAAGGTCAGAAACTGCAGCGGATTATTATTGTTGATCCCTTTGACGGATAGCTTACGCGGATAGAATTCCATGTATTTTTGGGCGCTGATCGCATACAGGGATTTGTCAAACGGAAGTCCGGAGGTATCCACATTGGTGTCGGTGGAAGGGCGGTAGATCCCGATGCTGTGAATGAAGGGATACGCGCTCTTGATCTGTGACATCTGCCGGAAAACATGGTAATTTATCGTCTTGTCTTCCTGCATGCCATTCAGGAAAGAGATCACCTGCGGATCGTTGATCAGGGAGTTGCCGATAGTCATGACCTGGTTATAAACTACATCGGAGGCATAGCTGATTTGGGACAGCATTAATTTGGAATTCTGGTCAATCTCATTGACTGCGCTGCGCGAGAAAAGCGAAAAAAGAACACTCGAAAGCAGACTGACGGTGATAAGAACAAGCAGGAAATAAGAGATGGTAAGCTTCTGAAATGTTTTGTACCGGATAAGCCGGCCCAGGGTGTTGCGCATGTATGTTGCCTCCAATGCTGCTGAACTTGCCTCTTAACTATAGGACAAAATTGGTGAAAATGGTACTGCCTTGCTTAAATATGAAAGCTATTCTGCTTTTTTGAAAAGCACAGGGATGATTAGGAAAGCGAGAAGACCAGCTCTCTGATTAGGAGCTGGTCATTTGGCTTTGATCCGTCTTTGACCGAATCGGTAACGGTCCCTATCTATGCTGCTCCAGCATTCTCAGCAGCAAGGTCACGGCTTCCGCTCGGGTTGCCGCATCATTCGCTGCGAATAGGCTTCCTCCACGACCGCTGATAATGCCGAGTTCGTGAACATTCTTTACCGCTGCTTTGGCCCACTGAGGGATATTCGCGTCATCAGCGAAGTCCGTATCAGTGGTCTGATGCATCGGCAGTTGAAGCGCCTTGGCAATCATGACTGCCATCTCCGCTCGTGTGATGACCGCATTCGGGCGGAAACTGCCGTCCTCATAACCGCTGACGATACCAGCTCTGACTGCTTGGGCGATCGAATTTATCGCCCATTCTCCGATCTCGTTCTGATCCTTGAATGTTGTTGTTGCCTCAGTATTTTCCTGCTTCAGCGCATTCATCAACATGACCGTGAATTCAGCGCGGGTGACAGACTTGTTTGGCTTGAACGAACCGTCCGGATAACCGCCTATCAGCTTCATGTCCACTGCACTGATGATGGCGCTCTCTGCCCAATGCCCGGCGATGTCCAAGAACTTCGGTAAAGGCAGATTCGGCTGTATGCTTTGGTCCTGCCTCACAGCCAGTACCGCGAATTTGGTGAAGTGATCCACCTCGGCAGTGATCCGCTTACCCTCGATCTTGCCGCCGATTTCAACCCATGTTTTTTCAGCTTCGTTATAGTAGAAGATCGCGACCCTTTGACCTTCCTGTACCTCCGACGGATCGAACTTCAGTGATACCGTGACCGGATTCTTGAAGTTGCCGGAGATATTCTTCAGGATCTCGAACACATCGCTGACGATTTTCCCCTGATCCGTCTTCAATAGTGCTTTATCAAGCAGCCTTGCTATTGTGATACGAAGTTCCTGATCTGCTGCACCCGCAGGCACTCTGACGAGAGCCGCATCTTCAAGGCCGACCTCACCGATTCTACCGGCAGGGATGATGATGCTGCCGCTGGCTGATTTGATGACGGTGTTGTCGACAACCGGAACATTATCATGAACCGTCGGTTCTGAAGGTACTGCTGGTTCTGATGGTGTTGAAGGTGCCGCCGGCATCGCGGTCGCAGCCGCAGAATAATCGCTCTCACCTTCAGCGTTTGCAGCCTTTACCGCGAACGCATAACTCGTGTTGTTCTCAAGACTCGTTACCGTGTAGGTCGCGCCCGTCACGCTTGCCTTTACGAGCTGCCAGTCAGCGGGATCAAGCGGCGCAGCTGTACCTGCATACTTGTACACCTTGTATCTGTCCGCGCCTGGCGAAGCATTCCATGCCAAGGCCACCGATGCATCGCCTGCCGATGCGATGAGGCCGCTTGGCGCCGCCGGCACCGGATTTCCCTCATCATTGCTCAGCTCCACTGCCGGTCTTGCCGAGAGTTCGCTGATGCGGAACGACTTATTCTCGCCTCCGATCGGGAACAGCTTGATAATGAAATTCTTCTCGCCATTCCAGCCGGTTGCCTTTCTCAGATCGAAGCTGAATTCGCCTGTTTTATCCGTGTCTCCCTGTATCTTAATATCTCCTGAACCTTGGCCTGCTTTTGTATGAAGCTTAAGCGCCCACAGGGTCCCGGCGTCCAAGCTGTCAATCTTGATTCGAAGGATGGGAAGATCGGTAAGATTGTAAGTCACCGGAATCCCTGCATATCCGAAAGATCTGCCTGCACCCGATACGCTGATCTCGCCGATGCCGTCGGTTGCTATGATTTTGCCGTATCTCAAGTCTGTCCAGTCCGAAACGTCGGTGAAGTCCTCGATCTGCATCGGCTGAACACCAGCAGTTGGCAACATCTCTTGGGCATAGGTCGTGGAATCGCTTCCAAGTATCCGTGTATACACGAGAACTGCCGTCGCACCGCTTGGAACCGGTGTTTTGTCGAACAGATAGCTGACGTCGCCCTCACCCGCCGGGATCGTTGCGATCGGCAGGGCTTCGGATAGCTTTCCGCCTGCATTCCCCCAGTACAGTGCATATTCCTGCTCGTAGACCGGCACGCTCGTAGGTGTGATGCTTAACGTACCGCTTAGCTGATAGCTGGACGATAGGGCACCCGATAGGTACAGCTTGCCAAGTGACTGATTCGCCAATTCGTGGATTGGTTTTGAAGGAGCCGAGGGGAGAGATTCGCCTTCAGCATTCACGGCTGACACCGTAAACGTATATTCCCCGTCCAAGTCCAGTCCTGTCACGGAGATCGGACTCGAGGGCCCTTCCACCGTCTTGACGGCTTGATCACCTTGCCATGCGGTTACCTTATAATTCAGGATTGCACTGCCGCCATCATCCTGAGACGGGGTGAAGACCACTTGGGTCAATCCCTCTGCGGAAGCCGTATAGACATCGCGAGGTGCACCGGGAACAGTCTGGCCTACACGGCCTGTTAGCGGGAGGTCTACGACCAATTGAACTGGATAATGATCGGAAGGATAAAGACCATTCTCATGATTATAATTGATCTCAATGGAATGAATCCGCTGAACATTGCGCTGGAAAATCCAATCGATATGTCCTGTATTCGTTAATCCTTCAAAGTTACTGAAGGTACCATCGTTATCCGTATAGGCATGACCGGCACCGGCCCAAGTATCATTCAGGTCGGATTCTTCCAGCGTTTTGAAAGCTTTGCTGTCTTCCTGCACATTCAAATCGCCCCCGACAAATACGGGTACATCGGGTGAGATCACATATTTGGCGATTTGATCCAGAATAACGGAGGCACCTTGGACCTGGGCGCCTTCAGTCAAGCCGAAATGGGTATTGAAGTAATAGAACTCAGCTCCCGGGTTATCTTTTGCCTTAAACTTGGCCCAGGTGCACATGCGGGGCCAGGCAGGATCATAAGAGCTTTTGCTGCCCACGATATCCGGTGTTTCGCTTAACCAGAATTGTCCCCATTGCACCACATCGAATTTATCGGAACGGTACATGATGTTGTTATACTCCTCATCCGTATTGCCAAAACGTGAGGTCCCAACCGAAGCATAGGTTCCGTTCAAACTACTGAGCAAATCATTAATCCCTTGCAGATGGCCTTCTTGCATGCCTAGCACATCGGGGCCGAACAAATCGATTGTTCGAGCGACCAGGGCTTTTCGATTCTCCCATTCCTCTGCTTCCTTCCCCGTACCCCCGTTGCGGACATTGAATGTCATTAATTTCAGATTGTACGAGTCCAAATCTGCAGCCTGTGCTTTTGGTGCTGAATGGGTACCTAACTCAAATCCGGAAAAGATGAGCATTGCCACAAGCAACAGGATCACACGCTTTCTTCCATTCGTGAGCATTCCCTTTCCCTCCTAATCTAATATTATTACTTCTCTTTTAATGTAAGTTAGGCAGGAAGTAATATCTATTTCGAAAACGGGTCCGGGGTTTCAAATATAAGGGAAAACCGTATTTTAAAAGGATATGCAGCGATTTGAGATATACAGTGTTCAGTTACTATTTTAGCATGAAGGAGCAAGATATGAGTCTGGATGGTTTCAATAGAGACGGGTAATCGAAACAAATAGGAGGGGAAAAATCAAGCATGAAATTCGTTCTGCAGAAGTTGGAGGGCCGCATCCGGGAGCTTGCCGGATTAAGATACCGCGAAAGCCGGACATTGGCTGACGTTTATATTGCTCCGGATGTGAAGGATTTGGCTGAAGTGCGTCAGCAGTTGGAAGGTGGAACGGCGGTTCGTGTTGGTGACCGCTGGGGGGGCAGAGACCGTTATGCCTGGTTTATCACGGATGTCGAATTTCCGCCCGACTGGAAGGGGCAGGATGTCATTGGTCTCATCAAGCTGGGGGATACAAGCGGAGGGAATACCAGCGGGTATGAAGCACAGGTGTATCTGGACGGAGAGCCGTTGCAGGCGCTTGACCGCAATCATGCGGAGCTGTTTTTTCCGAAAGATGCAGTGGAGAGAGGCTATGCAGAGCTGGCCATTTATGCGTGGAGCGGACTGAAGGCGCCGGACGGGCGCATACCGTTTGATCACCGGATTGATTCGCTGAGCCTTGCGGTACTCGATGAGGCAGTGGACGACCTGTATTATACGTCGATGCATATGCTCCAGACTGTGAAGCAGCTGGATGAACGTCAGCTGGAAAGACATGGGCTGACGGACGCACTGGAAGCGGCATTCCGCCAGTTGGATTGGAGCAGACCCGACTCGGAGGCGTTTTATACCTCTGCGGCACAGGCACGCCAAATACTGCGCGGGCGTCTTGAAGGTATCCCGCGGGGGCCCCGTCCACAGATAACGGCGGTCGGACACTGCCATATCGACGTGGCCTGGCTGTGGCGCCTGCAGCATACGCGTGAGAAATCAGGGCGTTCGTTCTCTACAGTGCTCATGTTAATGGAACGTTTTCCGGAGTATGTGTTTCTGCAGTCACAGCCGCAGCTTTATGCCTATTTGAAGAAGGATTTTCCGATGCTGTATGCCAAAATCAAGGATCGTGTGCAGAGCGGAAATTGGGAAGCTACCGGGGCTATGTGGCTGGAGGCAGACTGTAATATTCCGTCCGGAGAATCACTGGTCCGCCAGCTTCTGAACGGCAAGCGCTTTTTCCGGGATGAATTCGGCGTGGATAACCGTGTGTTATGGCTGCCTGACGTATTTGGCTACAGCTGGGCGCTTCCGCAGATTCTGAAGAAGAGTGGCGTCGATTATTTCATGACGACCAAAATCAGCTGGAGTCAATATAACCGTTTCCCTTACGATACATTTACGTGGAGGGGGATCGACGGGACGGAAATTCTAACGCACTACATTACCACGCCGGATAACGGCAACAACTCGTACTATACGTACAATGGCAATGTGACGGGTGCTTCTGTTCAAGGGTTATGGGACAACTACCGCCAGAAGGATATCAACAATCAGCTGCTGCTGGCTTACGGCTGGGGAGACGGAGGCGGGGGGCCGACCCGTGATATGCTCGAGGCTGTAAGGCGGTATGAGGATATGCCAGGTGCTCCCCGGGTCAAGGCAGGGGGAGTGGAGGTTTTTTTTGTGCAGCTTGAGAAGCAGCTCAAGGACCAGCCGCAGCTTCATTTATGGGATGGTGAGTTGTATCTCGAATCCCACCGTGGAACGTATACCTCCCAGGCCTGCAACAAGCGCTTGAACCGACGGATGGAGATGCTGCTGCATCATGCGGAATTCTTGAATGCATTCGCGCTTGCGTTGAATCCGGAGTATGCCTACCCGTCAGTGCAGCTGGCTGACAGCTGGGAGATTGTGCTGCGTAACCAGTTTCATGACATCATTCCGGGATCATCGATTCATGAGGTTTATAAGGACAGCAGACTCGAATACGAGAAATCGGAGCAGTTTGCGCTTGCCACGATTGAACAAGGGATTCGTAGCTTGAATGGAGCAATTGGCCGCGAAGCGGAGGGGAAGGGAAAACCTGTCCGCATTTTTAATGCTCTTGGCTGGAAGCGCTCATTCCTTGCAGAAATCGATATAGATGATGCAGAGAATTTCTCATGGCATACGGTAGAAGGCTTCAAGCTGGATGCTCAGGCTGCGGTAAGTGAACAGGCGAATCTGACAGCTTTATGCAAAGTACTGGTGGCGGTTCGGGATGTGCCCGCTTACGGATATACGACCATTTATGGACGTCCCGAAGCGGAGCATGAGCAGCTACGCAATCCGGCGGGTATCGGGCTGGAGTCTTCTGGATCATGGAGCATCGGTACCGGCCGCCTCGAAACCCCTTACTATAGTATTCTTCTGAATGATGCAGGTCAGATCGCATCGCTCTATGATAAACAGGCCAAACGTGAAGTACTGAAGAAGGACCAGCCGGCAAACATGCTGCAGGTATTCGAAGACAAGCCTATGGCGCATGACGCTTGGGATATCGACATTTATTATCAGGAAAAAATGACCGTTGTGGACGGACTGAAGGAGCTGTCTGTGCTGGAAGCCGGCCCGTTGCGAGGCGTGCTGAAGCTGGTGTACTGCTACCAGAGCTCTACGATCGAGCAGTATCTAATTGTGTACCGCGATCATCCGCGCATTGATTTCAAAACCCGGGTGGACTGGCAGGAGCATCAGCAGCTGCTGAAAGCAGCCTTCCCCGTGGACATCCGCTCAACCAAAGCGACATACGAAATTCAGTTTGGCAACGTGGAGAGGCCGACACACTGGAATACAAGCTGGGATTATGCCCGATTCGAATCCGTTGCCCAGCGCTGGGCAGATTTATCCGAAGGCGGATATGGCATCAGTCTGCTGAATGACTGCAAATACGGGCACGACATCCGGAATCACGTCATCCGTCTGAGCCTGATCAAATCCGGCGTTTATCCTGACAGCAATGCCGATCAGGGATTGCATGAGTTCACGTATTCACTGTATCCGCACAGCGGGGGATGGTATGAAGCGGAAACACATCAGGCAGCGTGTGAACTGAATGCGCCGCTGATGGCAGCTGCGCTGCAAGATGGCTCCAGGCTCCCCGATGAACTTGGAATGATACAGACGGACGCCCGTAATGTCATGATCGATACTGTTAAAAAGGCTGAATTTGGCAACACGCTGATTATACGGCTGTATGAATTCGGAGGGATTCGCACGAAAGCATCCGTAACGGTTGATCCGTACCTCGGTGAGCTCTGCTCGGTGGAGGAAACTGACCTTATGGAAGAGCATCCCTTTGCCCTCCCTTTTACCGGTCAGCAGATCGAACTCGCTTTGGCGCCGTATGAAATCAAAACGTTGAACCTTGCCCTATCCCATTCTCAGAATTTGATAGCCGCAGCCGATTTTTAAAGGGTGAAAAACTGCAATTTGTAAGGGAATGCAGGATTTCGAAATTTACAGGATCAAGGCGGCTATTCTAGCATGAAGGAAGCAAGCGAGGTTTCATAAATGGGGAGTGAATAGATGATGAAGAAAAAGAAATGGATGGCACTGCTGATGTTGGGTGCTTGGGTCTCCGGGCTTGGAGGCATGGTGGCTCCGGGATCAACGGCAGAAGCGGCGGAAGTGACGCAAACGGCACGGCTGAAGCTTATGACATTTAATGTGCGAAACCTGCACGGAGATGACGGAACTATAAACTCATGGGATAACCGTAAAGACAAGGCAGTGAATGTCATCAATTCATTTGGTCCTGATATTGTCGGCATGCAGGAGGCTTATGCTGTACAAATCGATTACTTTATAAGTCATCTGAACGGAAACTACCAGTCACTGGGAACCTCAAGATACGGGAACAAGACGGATGAATACTCCAACATCGTATACCGGGCAGATAAATTCCATGTCCTGGAATCCGGCCAGTTCTGGCTCAGTGAGACGCCCGATGCCGTCGGAAGCCTCAGCTCATTTGATGACAAGTGGCCCCGAATATGCACTTGGGCCAAATTCCAGGCGAAAGACGATCCGAGAACCGTCTTCTATTATTTCAATACCCACTTCTCTTTGAACAGCAGCGCCCGGGCGCTATCGTCCCAGTTGATCTTAAACAGGGTCTCGGAGGTTGTGACTTCACCGGATACGCCGGTATTTATTGGCGGAGATCTTAATTCTCCCGAAACTGAGAGCGCTTACTCCATCCTTGAGCAGTCGGATTTCAGCGATGTCTGGACCCAGAGCGGGCATGACTTCAATAATGCTTCTACCGTCAGTAATTATAACGGCAACACAACAGGCCACCATATTGATTGGATTTTCCAGCGTGGTGCCGGAACCGTGGAGTCGATGGATATCAACCGTTATAACGAGAACGGATTATATCCCTCGGACCATTATCCGGTGCAGTTGACTATCCAAATCCCCCGCACAGCTAAAGCTTTGCCTGCCGGTTACGTGAATGTTGCGGCACAGGGAACCGCCACGGCGGATGGTTATGTGCAGGGAGAAGCACCTAATAAAGCTATTGACGGAACCGTCCTTGGCAACAGCAAATGGTGTGCAACCGGACCCGAGCCGCATTGGCTGCAGATTGATCTTGGCAAGAGGGTTAACCTGTACCGGTTTGTGGTGAAGCATGCAGCGGCAGGCGGTGAGACGCCAAGCATCAATACCAGGAACTTCAAAATCCAGGTCAGCGATAACGGCAGCGCCTGGACCGATGCTGCAGCAGTGACCGGAAATACGCGGGACATTACCCTGCATGACGTCAACACCTTTGGGAGGTACATCCGGGTCTACATTACAGACGCCGGAGCCCTCAGTACCGATACGTCAGCGCGGATTTATGAGCTGGAGGCCTACGGTTTGGATAAGGGTGCAGTGTTCTATAAGGATGGAAGCTATGGCGGTTATGCGGTGTCACTGGCTCCCGGCAGCTACACGCTGGCGGCTCTGCTCGAAGCGGGCATCCAGAATGATGACATTACCTCGCTGCGCGTATTCGGCGGCGCGGCAGTGGAATTGTATGAACACGACAATTTTCTGGGAGCCAAATTAGTCCGGACAGCGGATGATTCGTCTTTAACTCCAGAGGGTTGGAGCGATAGAACGTCCTCAATCCTAATCAACTGAGGAGACGTTCCAAGAACGGCTTTCATATTTCTAAAGGTTTGTACGATATATGAAACCGCTCCGCCGAATTTGAGGGTCCGGTCACCGGATAGTTAAAGCAATATCCGGTATTTGAAATAGCCAGCAGCCGGAATTTTGCTTAAAGTTACGTCATAGCAAGCAGCCAAAGCACGATAACGTTAACGGGAGGATTTGAAATTGGAAAAGAAGCTTCGTCGACGCAGGGGGGTTCTAGCGGATATACGGGCCAACGGCACATCCTATCTGCTGGTTTTGCCGGCAATGGTCTACACATTTATATTCGGGTACATGACCTATCCGTATATGCTGATCGCCTTCCAGCGGTTCAATTACACGAAAGGTATCTTCCACAGTGATTGGGTCGGTTTTCAAAACTTTGAGTTTTTCTTCCGGTCCAATAAAGCGCTCACAGTCACTTTTAATACGATATTTCTCAATCTTTTGTTTATTTTCTTTGGCACGCTGACGGCACTTGCTATCTCACTGCTGCTTAACGAGCTGCGCAAGAAACTGTTTGTCAAAATCAGCCAGTCAGTCATGCTGTTCCCGAATTTCATCTCCTGGATTGTCATCAGCTATGTGATATACGCCTTCTTCTCCATGGATATGGGGATTGTGAACCAGATGCTGAACAAGCTCGGTTTTGCATCCTTCAACTGGTATACGGAGCCGAGGGCATGGCCGGTGATCCTGACGCTTATGCATGTCTGGAAGGGCGCCGGGATGAGTGCCGTAATCTATCTGGCTACCATTACCGGCATTGACGACACCTTGTACGAAGCAGCCCAGATCGATGGGGCGAACCGCTGGCAGATGTGCAGGAAGATTACGCTTCCGCTGATGATGCCGACGGTTGTCATCCTGACGCTGCTCTCTATCGGCAAGATCATGTACGGCGATTTCGGGATGATCTATGCCTTAATCGGCGATAACGGAACCCTTTACCAGACAACAGATATTATTGATACCTATGTATTCCGTTCCTTGCGCCAGATTGGCGATCCTTCGGAAGCGATGGCCGTCGGACTGTTTCAGTCCGTGGTTGGCTTTATCCTCGTCTTCGGCACCAATACGATTACCCGCAAATTTTTCAAGGACGGCGCACTTTACTAGAATTTTTAGGATGCGTAGGATCAACACAACTTTGAGGAGGAGACAAGGTGAAAAAAGGCTCCATCAGCACTACCATTATGTATGCCTGCGTTACCCTGTACTCGGCACTGTGCCTGGTTCCGATGCTGCTGGTCCTGATGATCTCGATTACGGATGAAGATACGATCCTGAAGAACGGCTACAGCCTGTTTCCGGAGAAATTCTCCCTGTATGCCTACAAGGTAATCTTCACCGGCGGATCACAGGTCCTGCACAGCTATATGATTTCCATCTTCGTCACACTCGTCGGAACGGTCCTGGCCGTTCTGATCACATCCATGGCCGGATATACACTGGCCAACAAGAGTGTGAAGTACCGCAACGCCCTGTCACTCTATTTTTTCATTACGATGATCTTCTCCGCCGGAATCGTGCCCTGGTATTTAATGAACCGCTCACTCGGGCTCACGAATAATATCTTGGCGCTGATCATTCCTTCGCTGCTGTTCAGCCCCTTCAATCTCTTTCTGGTGCGCAACTTCATGAACGGGGTTCCGGACTCTCTGCGGGAATCGGCGACCATCGACGGAGCGAATGACCTTACGATCGCCTTTCGCATTTATCTTCCACTGTGCACGCCCGTACTCGCCACCATTGCGCTCTTTTACGGGCTTGATTACTGGAACAACTGGTGGAACGCCATTATGCTGATTAACGACAAAAGCCTGTATCCGCTGCAATTCATGCTGCTACAATTGAAATCCGAAATCAGCATGCTCAATGAGATGACGATGCTGGCGGGAGCGGGTGACGTAACCCTGCCTGCGGAATCCGTCAAGATGGCCACTGCGATTGTCACGATCGGACCGATCATTTTTCTTTATCCCTATCTGCAGAAGTATTTTGTCAAAGGACTGGTCATTGGATCGGTTAAGGGCTAATATAATCCCTTCGGGGTTTATATACAAAATTATAAGGGAGTCGATTTCACATGAAAAAGAGCTTTACTCTGGCCCTTGCAGCCATGCTTGCAGTTACCGCGCTTGCCGGATGCGGAAGCAAGAATTCCGGCAATACCGTGAATGAAGGGGGCAAAGAGGGTGCTGCCGCCACGCAATCAGCCGGTGAAGAGAAAAAGACTGAGCCGGTCAAGATCAAATACGTAGTACCCGGCACAGAACCGAAGGATTACAAGGAAGTTTTCCAGAAGATCAACGAGAAGCTGGCTGCGGATGGCGTGGGTGTAGAGGTTGAGAAAACCTACATTCCAAGTGATGCCTGGGACCAGAAGCTTAATCTGATGCTGTCCACCGGTGAGGATTTCGACCTGTTCCATATCATGCAGGACCGTACGCCGTTCTCCAGCTACTACAACCGCGGGGCATTGGCCGATATCAGCGGGGCGATTGAGCAGTACGGGCAGAATCTGAAGAAATATATCCCGGACGATATTTTCGATGGTGCCAAAATCGACGGCAAATATTACGCCGTTCCCTCCTATTGGGTGGAAATGGCGAGCGAAGGCGAGTTCAACATCCGCCGGGATGTTCTCCGGGCGAACAATCTGGAGGAGCCAACCACTCCGGATGAGCTGATCAGCGCGTGGGAAACGGTGATGAAGAACTGGAAGAGCGGCAGCAAGCCGTATTACTCCACCAAAGCGGATTTCGATCCGGTAAGCCTGCATACCACGATTCTGCACCGTACTTATGACTCTTTTCCGTTCACGGTCAAAGACAAATTTTTCTATGTGAACCAGAACGGTGACGTCAAGTCCTGGATTGAGACCGAAGAGTTCAAGAAGGACGCGGAATTCATGCGCCAACTCTACACGAAGGGCATTACCAACCCGGATATTCTCGTCATGAAGGTGGAGCAGGCCAAGGCACAGACCGACAACGGAGAATGGTTCGTAAATCTCGGCACGGCCGGAAGCCTGAGTTCGCTGCAGAAGAACAATCCGGAAGCGACGGTTGACGATATCGGCGTAGTTTTCTTCAATCCGGAAAAAGAATATTTGCGGCCGCTTACCTTCAAGAACGGCAATGCGGTTCCGGTTAACAGCAAGCATCCCGAGGAAGCGGTCAAATTCATGGACTGGATGCTGGCCAGCCAGGAGAATTACGATCTCGTCCAATACGGAATCGAAGGCAAGCATTATACCAAGGACGGCGACAAGGGCATGAAAGCCATCAATGACCCGGACAACAACAATAAACCCGGTTACAAGGGATCGGAATCCCAGAGCGGCAATGTAGGCTTCATGCGCTTTGATCTGGAAAATAGTATTCCCGAGAACAACAAGGTGCTGTTCGAAGCGAATCCGAACGCGATTAACAGCATTGCGGCAAACTTTGCCTTTGATCCAACCAATGTAAGAACGGAATACACCAACATTGCATCAGAAGCGGCCGCCAGCATCACGCCGATTTATATGGGGGTACAGGAGTATGACAAGGCATTCCCCGCAGCGCTAGACAAAATGAAAAAAGCGGGTCTGGATAAGGTTGTTGCTGAATATCAGCGCCAGTTCAAGGAATATCAGGCCAATCAGGGAAAATAATTGAAAAGAGAAAAGAATAGGAGTGAGCATATGACTTTACTGGAGCAAAGAATTCAATTTGAGGAAACCAAACATATTTATGACCGTGCCATCCTGAGTTTTCAAGGGGTGGAGGGATTCGATGTATACAACATTTCCATCCCCTTTGAACGCGATGGCAAGCGTTATCTGTTCGGACGGGTCGAGCGGCGCGATGAATGGGCGCGCTCCTGGGTCCGCCTCTTCGAGGAGACCGGACAGGATGAATGGACTCTCGTGCAGGGCAGCATGATCTATACGCTGGAGGACCCTTATGTCAGTCTGATAGGCGGCGAAATCGTTATGGGCGGCACCCATGTCCAGCGTGAAGGGGGGAAGGTGAAGACCTATTTCGGATATTTCCACAGAGGAACGGATCTTCATGATTTGTATTATTTCACTTCAGGTCCCAATAAAATGAAGGATATCCGTCTGGTCGAACTGCAGGATGGCAGAATAGGTGTCTTCTCCCGTCCGCGCGGCGCAGAAACACGCGGCAAATATGGAAGTGAATCCATGATCGGCTTTACCGTGATTGACAGCCTCGATCAGCTTACGGCAGAGACAATTGAGCAAGCTCCTTATATCGCGGGCATCTTCGGCGAAGGCGAGTGGGGCGGGGTCAATCAGGCTTACTTGCTTGACAGTGGAAGGATCGGTATTATCGGCCATAACTGTTACCGGGATAAGGATGCAAGCGGCGGCGAAGTAAAGGTCTATCTTAACATGGCTTTTATCTTTGATCCGGAAACCCGCACAGCGGAGGGCCTACATCTGATCGGCAGCCGTACCTGCTATCCCCCGGGACCGGCCAAGACACCGCATCTGGTTGATTGTGCCTTCACCGCCGGCATTGTGATGCGGCCGGACGGCAAGGCTGATCTGTACAGCGGTGTGGGCGACTGCGAAGCGGGCCGGATTACGATTGACTATCCATTCGCAGGATGTGGCCGGATTGTGTAAAGGGATGAAGCGATGATGACTGCCAATCCGGCTGTGTGGCATATTGGCTATATGGATATCAGCCTCCGGATCGCCCTCGCTCTCCTGATCGGTGGATTCGTTGGACTGGAACGAGAGCGGGGCCAGCATCACGCCGGATTCCGGACCCATATTCTGGTCTGCCTGGGCTCGGCGTTGATTACGCTCACCTCGATTTACGGCTTCAGCCAATTTGCCGGGGAACCTAATGTCCGGCTGGACCCGGCCCGGCTGGCGGCACAAATTATCAGCGGTATCGGCTTCCTTGGAGCCGGAACGATTCTGCGCACCGGAAATACGATTTCCGGATTGACGACAGCCGCGTCGCTCTGGGTAGTCGCCGCAATGGGTATTGCCATTGGCGCCGGCTTCTATTACGGGGCTATCCTCACCTTTGTTTCGGTGCTGGTCTGTCTGTTTGTGCTCCAGTGGGTGGAGAAGCGTATCCGTCCGTCCAGCAAAACGGCAGTGTATACGGTAACGGTGGCGAAGGAAGGCGATCCCGGGATTTTCTTGAACTTCTTCCGCGATGAGGGGATCAAGGTGAAATCCTTCAAGATGGATATGCTGGAAGGCGGTGCAGTAAGGATGCATTTTGTCCTATCCAGCAAGCATTCGGATATGAAGCAGAAGATATCCACCATGTCGCTTAACCGTGACGCAGGAATACAGCAAATGGAGATCGGAATATGAGGAATGAAGGAATGAAATATAAGCTGCTCGCACTGGACATGGACGGGACGGTACTGAACCGGAACCACGAGATATCCGCAGAGAACCGCAAGTGGATACACCGGGCGATTGAACAAGGGATTTCCGTGATGTTCGCCACGGGCCGCGAGGTGCAGAGTATTGCGCCTTATGTCGAAAAGCTCGGTCTGCGTTCTCCGCTCGTTGCCGTCAACGGGAGTGAGGTGTGGCGGGCTCCCGGCAGCCTGCTGGTCCGCCATACACTAGAGGATAACTGGGTTCAGGATCTGTACGCGCTGGCGCTTGAGAGCAATTGCCGGTACTGGGCCTACACTGTAAATGAAGTATTCACTGCGCAGAATTGGCCCGGGCAGATTCTGCGGCCTGAAGATGATCTATGGCTCAAATTCGGAATGCACTCCGACGATCCGGCCTGTCTGCAGGAGATTCACCGGATTCTGGACGCCACGGGCCGGTACGAGCTTACCAATTCCAGCCCCCGCAATATTGAGGTTAATCCGCTAGGGATTAACAAGGCAAGCGGAATCCGCGAGGTCTGCAGGCTGCTGGGAATCGGAATGGAGGAAGTTGCCGCCTGCGGGGACAGTCTGAACGATCTGAAGATGCTCCGCTCCGTCGGTCTGGGCATTGCTATGGGCAACGCCCAGGAGGCGGTGAAGCAGGCAGCCAAAGCCGTTACGGGAACCAATGAGGAAGATGGTGTAGCCCAGGCTATACGCAATTATCTGCTAAGGGAATAAGTAAATTCATCTGAACAACAACAGCCGGCAATTTCTTCTACAATTGAGAAATGCCGGTTTTTAGATTATATAAGCAAGCCAAGCAAATCCAGCCCCTTGATATAGAGATGAAATAAAAAATATGTTGTGATATATTTATTATATCAAAATACTAAAGGGGCTTAAAATGGATAAAGTCAAACTTATCAAGCAAAGGAAAAACAAGCTTTATGAGCAGGTCAAGGAAGGAATTATAGAAATTATTGTAGAAAAAGGGCTTGCGCCCCATGATCCGATTCCTTCGGAAGGACAACTGGCAGAGCAGTTTGATGTCAGCAGAATGACCAGCAAGATGGCGATTCAGGCGTTGGAAGAAGAAGGTATCTTGTACAGGCTTCCTAGAAGGGGGACTTTCGTAGCGGATATTAATACAGGTGCGCTGCAATATAATGCCACCCGGTCTGGCAAAGAGCCTTTGAAGAATAAAGCGAAGCAGCTGATTTCCTTAATTTTGCCGATGATCGATGATTTTACGGGCAACATCCTTCATTCGGTTGAACAATCATGCAGCCAGCACGGATACCATCTGGTAGTGAAGCTCAGTGAGGACCTAGAGAATGAAGAGCAGATTCTTCAGGAAATGTCAGCAAGCCCGGATGTAGCGGGAATTATTCTGTTCCCGAGGGGCCGCAAGGTATGCGGAGAACAGCTAATGAAGCTGCGTCTGGCGAAATATCCCATAGTGATCCTGGACCGTTCGTTTAAGGAGATTGATTTCGATTGTGTGCTTCATGACCACTATCTGGCAGCCTACCAGATTACCCAATATTTAATTGATCATGGTCATACAAGAATCGGATTCCTGACCAATCAGATGGATGTAGCCAGAAGCCGGGAGGAACGTTATCAGGGCTATATCCAGGCTTTGGTTGACTCACATGTAGGAATTTATACGAAGCTGATCCATTCGGTTGAAGAAACAAACGGCATGATGAAAAGGGTGAATCTCTCGGAGGATCCTGTTATTGAGGTCCTCATGGACTACTTGAAGAACTCCTCGGATATGACAGCAGTCTGTTGTACGGAGGACATACTGGCGATAAAGCTGGTGTATGCCGCCGAGAAGCTGGGCATCCGAATTCCGCAAGATCTGTCGGTAACCGGATTTACCGATAACAAAGTGATAGATATGTATCCATTGCCGCTTACTACGGTCAAACAGCCAACGGATTTGTTCGGCGAATCCGCAATGGACTTGTTAATGGGAAGGCTGGAAAATCCGGATCTGCCATTGAAGACCATTAAATTAGAGACAACGATTGTAGAAAACAAATCGGTGGATAGAATAATTTGAATGTTTGAGACCAAGTGCTGATATATAAAATATATCAGCACTCTTTATTGAATTATAAATACTATTGATATATAATAGGCCTGTAAACAATATCAAAGATTTGGGGGGCTAGAAATGTATAAGCGTTTTTCGATGGGATTGTTATCCTTGGCAGTGGTGGCGTCATTAACGGCATGCGGGTCAGGCAACAACAATTCAACAGACACTTCTTCTTCAAGCAACAAGAATTCAAGCACGACTAACACTTCTAATCAAGGTGAAAATGAAAGCGTTAAACTGCAGGTAGTTGGAGGTGATTGGGACGATGCCAGCATGACAAAATTTAAGACTGAGAATCCCAATAACCTGGGATATCAGACAAGAAATGCCATCGCCAAGGAATATCCCAACTATAAGGTTGATTATCAGAACTGGGGATGGGCCGAGGATCTGGACAAGAAGCAGAGAGCAGCTATTTTAAGCGGCAGTGTGCCAGACATCGTGCATGGCGAGACCTTCATGCCAATCTACGCATCGGAAGATATTCTGACTCCACTGCCGGATGATATCGTTAGTGCGGTCAACCCAAACTTTCTGCTGAATAACAAGGAGGGTAAACCGGTTGCTGTATCGCCGAAAGGGAATCTCTTCCTGCTCTTTTACAATAAAGATCTTCTGACACAGGCCGGCATCGATGCAGATAACGTTCAGTTAAAAACGTGGAAGGATTGGCAAGCTGTATCCGAGAAGCTGACTGCGGCGGGAGCCGGCAAATTTTTTGGAGGCGGCATTCCCTCCCACCCGCATAACGGCGGCGCGCTCCGGTTCACGGCTATTGCTCGTAGCGTCGGAGCAGATTGGGGCGGTGGAGACACAGTAACGATCAATACGCCGGAAATGGCTAAAGCTCTGCAATTCCTCAGAGACATGGACCATAATTTCCCTAAGGGCATTGGCAACGGCACCGACGAAGGCCCACTCTATGCGATGTTTAATGATGATAAGACACTCGGATTTGCTATCAATGGCACATGGCAGGCCAATGATGCCATCACCAAGAAATTGAATTATGGCGTTGTGCCTTTGCCCGTTGCAGAAGGCGGCGTTTCGTCAAATTCATTGGTGGGCTTTGATTATTACGGCGTGACCAATGCTTCCAAGAATAAAGAGCAGGCCTTCAACATCCTCCGTATGATGCTGAGCAAAGATATTCTTGGCAGTGCATCCATACACGATATCACCCCTCCGGCTACAACGGAATTACAGAACGATCCAGCGGTGCTGGATTCTAATCCTATCCTTAAAGCAGGAATTGAACAAGTTGCAAACGGAGAATTGAAGGGCTTGCCTGTATTCAATAAGAATAATTCGCAAATCTGGGATGTCATCAATACCAAAGTTATTTCCAGAGCTACCATGACAAACGACCCCATTGATACGATTTTGAAAGAAGCCCAGGCTGAAGCGGAGAAGCAGTTGCAATAATGTGAAGGGTGTTGGGTGGGGCATGGCAATCTGCTGCCGCACCCTTTCCCGTTCATATGACATCAAGGAGGTTTACCATGGAGTTTAAAGGAAGAAGGATCAGTCCAAGGCGGAAGGAAGCCTTGCTTGCCTATTCAATCATAGGGCCGATCTATATATGGTTTGCCATTGTAATTATCATTCCAATTCTACTTGGCATATTTATTTCCTTTACAGAATGGAATGGACTCACGAGTCGCCCGCATTGGATCGGCATTGGGAATTATAAGACTTTTTTTACAAGTCCTGATTATTTAATCTCTTTGTGGAAGCAGTTATGGATTGGTGGGGTGGGATTTGCCGCCAATACATTGATCGCCTTCATCCTTGCGTTGATGTTGAACGTTCCCATGAAGCTGAGGGGCTTATTTCGGTCCACTTTTTATGTGCCCAATGTTGCGTCGGTAGCGACAACAACAGCAGTTATTATTGCACTGTTAAATCCTCAATCCGGGCCGCTTAATAAGTTCTTACAGTCATTGGGTTTAAACCCTGTGATCTGGTCGTATTCTCCGTTTTGGATGGTATTCTGGATTACTGCTTACGGCGTCTGGAGAGGTGTGGGACCTACAGCAATAATCTGGCTCGCAGGCTTGCAATCCATCGATCCGACCCTCTACGAAGCAGGTAAAATAGACGGTGCCAACCGGTTTCAATTGATCCGGTATGTCACTCTGCCAGGTCTTAGACCTATCGCAAGCTATATCGTGATCACAGGGCTGATCGGTTCCATGCAAATGTGGGATTCGGTAATGTTTATCTCCAGGGGTGGACCTGTCGGTGCAACTGACGTGCTAATGTACCGGATTTACCGGGATGGTCTGGAAAGCTTCAATATGGGCATGTCGGGAGCTTCGTCCATGGTACTCGGTTTTGTAACCATGATATTAACGGTTATTTATATCCAATTTATTGTGAGACGGCAGGAGAATCTATGAAAACGAGTCTATTAATAAAATCGTTGTGGACATTCATATTGACGGCTATTGCTTTGGTTATGCTGTATCCTTTCTTATTTTCATTACTGGCAGGCTTCTTTCCCAAAGAGGACTTCACGCACATAAGCTCTTTATTGCCGATTCCCGGACGGTGGGTGATTGCCTGGTACAAGAGTCTATTCGAGCCGACGATGCTCCGACCTCTGCTGAATACGGTACTGAGAACAAGCTGGTACACATTAATTGTGACATCGATGGCCTTCTTCGTCGGCTATGTGCTGGCACGGCTGCAGTTTCCCGGCAAAACCTTCTTCTTCTTTTTCATTATACTGATCCAGATGGTGCCGGGTGTGCTGACACTGATTCCAACGTATTTACTGATGGCAAAAATTCCGCTGATGGGCGGCAATGACTGGTTTGGAGCAGGTGGCCACGGCCTGATCAACAATCCGCTGGTACTATATGTTCTGATTGGTCCCGCGAATGTGGTGTGGATTTATCTGTTCCGCCAATCGACAGCGGCATTGCCTCGGGATTTTGAGGAAGCGGCCTCGATTGACGGAAGTGGTTTTTTTCGGACACTGCTGACGATCATCCTGCCTATACAGAAGCCAATCATCGCGACAATCGCTCTGAATACAGCCATCGGCACCTGGAACGACTGGCTGAATCCGTTTATGTTTGTGAACAAAATTGAATATACCACCATAACAGGGTACGTTGGCTTGCTGGTAAGCGCCTTATCCAAGTTTGGCGACCGCAACTACCCGCTTATTTTCGCCGCTTCCACTATAGCCACTATACCGCCACTCGTGATTTTTTTGTTTACGCAGAAATACATCGTTCAAGGGTTTGCCAGTGCCGGTATCAAAGGATAGCACTTAGCAGCAGATAGGTAGAATTGATGCATTAAAGGATTATAGCTCAATTACCAGGAGGATGGTTATGAGAAAAAGCCTGCGATTGGTTCTGTTTGTGATTGTATTGATTGTAAGTACAGTGGTCTCAGGGTTCCCTAAAGCTCAAGCAGCTGGCGGTTTATATCCCAAATTACCAGCAGCAGATACCCTCTATGTCTATGACCTGCGGAATGATTCCCCCGAAGCCAAGCTGTCCGCGCTGGCACTACAGGGATTAATTAATCAAGGTTCAGCCAAGATTTATGTCTTGACCAGAGACAATATCGACATCGGCTGGTTGAATACGACCGGGAAGAGCTATCAGAATGTGACGCCCTTAAGCGGAACCAATCCGGGCCTCAGAACCCTGTACAGAGATTATAAAAATACGGTATCCAAACTCATTGTATGGGATGGAAATTCGGATTGGACCTTCAATATTGCGTTGATGAAGGGAAGCCTGGAGAGCGGACTGCCGGTGACGGACAGTATCCGAAATAGTCTGATTTCCGAATTTGGAACGAAAACAGCAGAGGATATCCGCTCGAACTGGAGCGGACGGGTGGCTGCCTATGACTGGGCGCTGGATCACTTGATGCCTTCCTTGAACAAGCAGGTTATTTTCTCTGCTGGTTTGCGGACGACAGAACCTAACCCTAAGGATAACTGGACGGGTAACCCATGGCTCGTATTCGATTACGCCGCAGCAAGCAAATCATTTGTATTTTACCTTGACCCGAGAGTCCAAAGCGAACGTGAGGAAATTGTTAAAATTGTGCAAAGAGGCAACTACGCACCGGGTACGGCCGTGATGGGCTATGCGCCAAACGGAGATGAACTGAACGCAACGGTAAATCCATACGGCATCGGTTATGTGGTATCGGATTATTACTCGAACGGCAGTGTCTGGTCCAGCTTTCCGAACCGCACCTATTCTCAGCCGGCGGGTACTGCCATAAATGCGCAGCCGGGCAAAGTGTATGTCTCCATCGTGGCGAGCGACGGCGATAATATCCAATTCGACCAAGGATCATTGTACGGACAGTTTCAGAGTACTGCGAAAGGGCAGGTTCCTGTTGGAATTACCATTACCCCTTCCGCACAAGAACTTGCGTCACCTTTCCTGGATTACTTCTATGCGAATAAGACCGATAACGTTGAGCTTGTCGCCGGACCTACGGGCTATCAGTTTATTTATCCCGAGGATTATACAAACGGATATTCGGCATGGCTGAACCTGAATAAACAGTGGCTAAAGGATGCGGGTATCCGCACTTCCCAAATCTGGCACAGCAGTGTCAACAGCACCAGCCACAAACAAATGGCGGACAGTTTGGTCGGCACTGGAGTAGCGGGTCTCTTCCGGGGTGATGATGTACAGCCCATCAGTGCATACCATGGAATCTATACGATTGCCCAAGGTGACATGGTGCAGAATGAAGACGACATCTATAATGTCCTCAAAAATGTGAACAGTGACCCTTCCAGACCGGTGTTTCATAATATTTATCCGATTTTGGCAGGTTACGGTCAGGATGCCAACGGGAATTTTTTATTCTTTAATAGAGTGAAGGCTGAGGTGGACCGGCTGAATGCAGACTATCCCGGAAAATATGTATTTTTGAAGCCAAGCGATGAAATTGCCACCATTAACAAGCTGAACCAGGAACTCAGGGGAATCAGCTTCGCCGCGAACAACAATGACGCAGAGACCGTCTATCTGTACGAAGACAATTCCTCGGCGATGGACAACGGCCACCGATATGCGGATGGGAATTCCAACTGGATTTACAAATTTAACCTGGACCCGGCTGTCACAAAAGCAACGATGACGATGGACATCGGCGGCGATTATGTAGTCGACCTCTCCCGGGACGGCATGAATTGGAGCAACGCTGCCCATGCCAACGGCGGTACCGGCAGAACGGTGGAGAATTCCAATATCAGCGGCTGGTTGAATAATAACCCGGCGAAAACAGTGTATGTGAGATTCAAAGACGGCAGCCCCCAGAATGGCAACGGTCCAAGCCTGTATCGGCTTTCGGTCTCCACGGAGGGAACAGGTGCAAACCTTGTAACGCCAAGCTATGCGGATAATCAATATATTGTTCAGAACACAGGCAGCATCGATAATGATCACCGTTACGCCGACAAGGATTCGACAGTCATTTATAAATTTGATCTGAAGGATGATGTAACATCAGCTTCCATGGTGCTGGACATCGCGGGAGAGTTTAATGTGGACGTCTCACGGGACGGGGTGAATTGGGGGAATTTTGCTTATTCCAGTGGTGTTTCCGCGCGGCATTCGGAGACCTGCGACCTCTCAGGAGTGCTGGCCAATAATCCCGACAAAATAATGTATATCCGCTTCAGCGACCGGACTCCGGGCAACGGGTATGGTCCGAGCTGGTGGAACCTGAATATTTCAGCTTCATAGACAAGTTATTATAGAAGAGGAGCGGGGAGCAAGCATATGAATAAACCGGTTATTGATTTTCAGGATTCGGTGAAATGGAAGGAACTTATACACGTTGTAGAACAAGGAGAGGGGTATTTTTCAGATAGAGGCCTGAACAGGGAGAAGCTGGCTGCCATGTTTGCCAATTGTTTCATGAGCACTATCGAAACGACTGTACAGTACCTGGAAGATGATTCCGTTTTTGTGATTACCGGCGATATTCCGGCGATGTGGCTGAGAGATTCAACGGCTCAGGTCAAGCATTACATTCCTTTTGCGACGGAATTGCCGGAATTGCGGAAAGTGATTGAAGGACTTATTCAAAAGCAAATATTTTGCATCAATAAAGACTCCTATGCGAATGCCTTCAACAAAGAAGCGAATGGTCAAGGGCATGGAGATGATCTAACCGAATCCAGCCCTTGGGTCTGGGAACGCAAGTATGAGATTGATTCGCTGTGTTATCCGGTTGAACTGGCCTATTTGTATTGGCGGGAGACAGGGAGCACCGATATTTTTGATGATGCTTTCAAGGAAGCAGTTCACCGCATCATCGATTTGTGGACGGTGGAGCAAAGACATCATGAATGCTCTCCGTACCGTTTTGAGAGGCTGAACTGCCCTCCGAGCGATACGCTCAGAAACAGCGGTGCGTCCATGCCGGTCAATTATACAGGGATGACCTGGTCCGGCTTCCGTCCAAGCGATGACGCCTGTGTATTCGGGTATTTGATCCCGGCCAATATGTTTGCCGTTGTCGCGTTGGGATATATGGAGGAAATACTGCGTGCCGTATACAAGGACACGGAGACGGCGGATCAGGCCGCCAAGCTGAAAGAAGAAATCGACCATGGTATCAAAACCTATGGTAAGGTAAATCATCCCGAGTTTGGCGAGATCTATGCCTACGAGACAGACGGATTTGGCAATTATCATCTCATGGATGATGCCAATGTACCCAGCCTGCTGTCCATTCCGTATTTGGGCTATGCCGCAGCCGATGATCCGCTCTATTTGAATACCAGAAATTTTGTACTGAGTACAACTAATCCGTATTACTTCGAAGGGAAGTATGCCCGCGGTGTCGGAAGCCCTCATACACCGGACGGATATATATGGCATATCGGACTGGCGATGCAGGGATTAACAGCTCTTGACCCTGAGGAGATTGCCGAAATACTGGTTATGCTGACCACGACAGATGCGGATACAGGCTATATGCACGAAGGTTTTAATCCGGATCATCCCGCTGAATATACGCGAACCTGGTTTGCGTGGGCAAACAGCCTCTTTGCCGCACTTATTTATCAATTGCACGGCATGAAAATATAGGAGTGAGAGAATGCCATACGAAGCAGACAAAGTCAGGCTTATGAAAATAATGAAGACGAAGGAAAAGCTTAATGAGGCAATTTATCATACGGTTGGACTGCTGGAGGTTGAAGCATGGGTGACGAAAGAGCCTGTGAGCTACAGCCAAAAAACAGTAGGGAAACATGTCAGGCTCCATCAAGGGACCCGCTGGGGTGAACTGTGGGATTGCGCATGGTTCCGCTTCGCGGGCGTCATTCCGACTGAGGCTGCCGGGGCCAAGATTGTCCTGCTTATCGATGTGAACGGAGAACTGTGCCTGGTGGATGAGTCGGGAACGCCGCGTCAAGGGCTAACTAACATTAATTCCGAGTTTGAACTTGCGCTTGGTCTGCCCGGCAAGCGGGTAGTGGATCTGTTGCCCTCAGCGGCAGGCGGTGAAAAGATCGAGCTATGGGGGGACGCGGGCTGTAATGATCTGTTTGGGCATTACCGGAGCGGAACGCTGAAGGAGGCGGTTATAGCCGTATGCCATGAGGATATCCGCAGCTTGTATTATGATTTTGAAGTGCTTCTTGAGCTGGCAGAGAAGCTCCCGGATACAAGCTCCCGTAAAGCGAAGATAGCTCAATCCCTGTATGATGCCTCCAATTGCTTGTCTGTAATCAGTGCCAAGCGGGTGGAACAGGCTGCCGGGATCGTCGGACGTGAGCTTGCCAAGCAGGGAGGTGACCCCAGTCTTACTGTTAGTGCGATTGGACATGCGCATATTGACCTGGCCTGGCTGTGGCCGATCCGGGAAACGATCCGCAAAGGAGCACGAACGTTCTCGACGGTTCTCCGCAACATGGAGAAGTACCCGGAATATGTCTTTGGGGCCAGCCAGCCCCAGCTTTATCAGTGGATGAAGGAAGGCTATCCGGAGCTTTATGAACAGATTAAAGAACGAATTAAGGAAGGCCGCTGGGAACCGCAGGGCGCGATGTGGGTGGAACCGGATACGAATATTTCTGGTGGCGAGGCGCTGGTCCGGCAAATATTGTATGGCAAGCGATTTTTCGAACTGGAATTCGGCCAGGAAATGAAAGTGCTGTGGCTGCCCGATGTATTCGGCTATACGGGAAGCCTGCCGCAGATTCTTGCCAAATCCGGTGTCGAATATATGATGACCCAGAAATTGTCCTGGAGTGAATACAACGACCATCCGCATCACAGCTTCTACTGGGAAGGTATTGATGGAACACGGGTGCTGACGCATCTGCCGCCAGAGGATACTTACAACAGTCCCGCTGCACCGCGGTCGCTGGTCAAGATTGAGAGTGATTATCTGGACCGGAATGTATCTGGACATGCGCTGATGCTGTTCGGTATTGGTGACGGGGGCGGCGGACCTGGCGAAGAGCATCTGGAACGGCTGGCACGTGAGAAGAATCTGTCTGGCCTGCCTCAGGTTGTCCAGGAACCGTCTCTGGTTTTCTTTCAGCGTCTGGCACAGGAAGCTGCCCGCTTTGATACTTTCAAGGGGGAACTGTACCTGGAGAAGCACCAGGGGACGCTGACCACCCAAGCGCGTAATAAATGGTATAACCGCAAGCTGGAAAAGGCGCTTCGGGAGCTTGAATTTGGCTCTTCCCTGCTTCATGTATTAGGCGGTTCTTCTTACCCAGCGGCAAAGCTTGAGGAAATCTGGAAAGAAGTTCTGCTGTATCAATTCCATGACATCTTGCCCGGTTCCTCCATAACCAGGGTCTATGACGAATCGCTGGAGCGGTATGCCAAGCTGTATGACGAAGTGTATGCGATAATCGGCAAGAGATACGCGGAACTCGCCGGTCTGGCGGGATGGGCCGGGGAAACGGCCATCTTCAATTCGCTTCCGTGGGAGCGGAAGGAATGGATTCGCTGCGGAGAAAAATGGCAGTGGGCAGTAGTTCCCGGCATGAGCTATCTAAAGCTTGAGGATGCAGTCCAATACAAGGATGCCGAAGGGATAAGAGCGTCTGATGGAATGATTGCAAATTCGCGGCTTACGGTCAGCTTTAATGAAGAAGGGCATGTGATCTCCATATATGACCACAGCCAACAAAGAGAAGTCATCTATCCGAAAGCAGCGGCCAACGTGTTCACAGTCTATGAAGATACCGGTGACGCTTGGGATTTCCCGCATGACTACCGCGAAACGGTTGCCGGAACCATGAAGCTGATGAACAGTATCTTCCGTATCGATGGCCCGCAGGCCATTATGGAACAACACTATCAATACGGGGAGTCTTTCCTTGTCCAGAAAATTGTACTGGCTGCAGATTCGGAAAGGATAGATTTTCAGACGGAAGCTGAATGGAACGAATCAGGAAAAATGCTGCGGGTCTCCTTTCCGGTAAACATTGCCAGCGACCAATTCACCTCTGATATTCAGTTCGGACAGATCAAGCGGCCCACAACGCGCAATACACTGATCGAGTTCGCCAAGGATGAAGTTGCGGCACATCACTATATTGACTTGTCTCAGCCGGATTATGGGGTCGCGCTGCTGAATGACTGCAAGTATGGACATAGTGTTCAAGGGCATGTTTTGGATTTGAATTTGCTGAGAAGTCCAATCTATCCTGATCCGGACGCTGACCGTGCCAGCCACCGGTTTACGTATGCCTTGTATCCGCATGCCGGAGATTCTGTGACCGCCGCTGTCCATCGCAAAGGATACGAGCTGAATATCCCGCTTGTCCTGGCAGAAGGCAACATCGCAACGGAAACGCGCCGTGATCCCGTTCAGCTCATCCGGATGGGTCATCCTTCCGTTATGCTGGAATCCGTAAAAAAAGCTGAGGACAGTGAGCATCTCATCTTCCGTCTGTACGAAACGGATGGGACTAGGGCACGCACTGCAGTATCCTTCGGTCTCGATTGCCTGTCCATTGAGGAATGCGATCTGATGGAACGGCCGGCAGAGCTGCTGCGGGAGCATAGCACCGAGGTTGAACTTGAATTCACCCCCTTTGAGATCAAAAGTCTGCGTGTGAGGATAAGAGATTGATCACACCTGAGTTTGAAAGGTTGTCTGCGATGAATGCTGCCGGTATGAGGAAATGTTTTGAACAAGAGAATAAAATCTATGAAAGTGTAAAGCTGAAATTCAACAACGTGGAAGGCTTTGATGTCTATAATGTGTCTATTCCTTTTGAGTGGGGGGGATGCAAGTATATCTTCGGACGTATCGAAAGACGGGAGGAGTGGGCCAGGTCATGGGTACGGCTCTTTCAGGAGACCGGACAGGACGAATGGACGCTTGTGCCGGATTCAATGATTTATCCACTGGAAGATCCATTTGTCAGTTTTGTTGATGCAAACTTGATTATGGGCGGGACGCATGTTCGTTACAAGCAGAACGAGCCCGAAACCTATTATGGTTATTTCTATAAAGGTTCCGCTTTGCATGATTTGTATTATTTCACAACAGGACCGGAGCTTATGAAAGACATCCGGCTTGTGCAAATGCCTAATTCTCAGATAGGTGTATTCTCGCGGCCCCGGAATGAGGACATCCGCCGACAGTATGGCAGTGAATCGGTGATTGGGTTCACGGTGATAGGCGGACTTGATGAGCTTTCTGCCGAAGTACTGGAGAATGCAGCTGTTATTCCTAACTTATTCGGCAAGGATGAGTGGGGGGGATGCAATCAGGCCTATTTTCTGGAGAGCGGGAAAATTGGAGTTATAGGCCATATCGCATATCATGCGATCGATAGAATGGGGACTCCTCAACAGTCGTATATGAACATGTCATTTGTTCTGGATCCAACAACGCACGAAGCATCGGAGCTGAAGATTATCGGCACAAGGGCCTGCTACCCCGACGGGCCAGCCAAAAGACCCCATCTGGCGGATTGTGCGTTCTCTGCAGGAATCATTCTGCGGCCGGATGGTAAAGCGGATCTGTACAGTGGAATCGGCGATGCGGAAGCAGGCCGGATTACCATCGATAATCCTTTTGAAGGCCATGGCAGAATAGTCAATTAGAAAGGGAGAAACGCTTCATGACAAAAGGCAAAACGAATGCCGTCCGTCAAACGGCACATATCATCCCGCATACCCACTGGGACCGGGAATGGTATTTGCCATATGAGAAACACCATGTGCTGTTGATTGGACTTATGGATACCTTGCTGGATGCGCTTGAGCAGGACCCGGACTATCGCAGCTTTCATCTGGACGGTCAGACTATTATTCTCGAGGATTATCTTCAGGTGCGTCCGGAGAAGCAGGAGCTACTGAAACGGTTCATCCAAGAAGGGCGTATCTCCATTGGTCCCTGGTATATCCTTCAGGATGCCTTCCTGACCAGCGGCGAAGCCAATCTGCGCAATCTGCAAATCGGGCACCGGGATGCGGCGCAGTACGGAAGGATTGCGAAGGTCGGCTATTTCCCGGATACCTTCGGGAATATCGGGCAAGCGCCGCAGATTCTCCGCCAGGCCGGCATTGACAATGCCGTGTTCGGGCGGGGCGTGAAGCCCACTGGCTTCAACAACACCGTCTCCGATGCCGGATACGAATCCTCTTTCTCGGAGCTGATCTGGGAAGGGCCGGACGGCTCGCAGGTGCTGGGCATTCTGTTTGCGAACTGGTACAGCAATGGCATGGAAATTCCGGTGGATGAAGCAGAAGCCGTAAGTTACTGGAAGCATAAGCTGGCTGATGCCGGCAAGTATGCTTCGACAACGCAGCTTCTGTTCATGAACGGCTGTGACCACCAGCCGGTACAGACGGATTTGTCTGAGGCGCTTGCCATGGCTCGGGAGCTGTATCCAGAGACGGAGTTCGTTCATTCCAGCTTCGGGGAATACCTAGATTCGCTGAGAGAAGCGCAGCCGGAGGGATTGTCAGTGGTGAAGGGGGAGCTTCGTAGCCAGCGGACGGACGGATGGTCGACACTGGTCAATACCGCCTCCGCGCGGATCTATCTGAAGCAGCTAAACCAGCGCGGGCAGTCGCTGCTCAGCGGTGTGGCTGAACCCTTGGCGGCGATCGCACACACGATTGGCGAAGCCTATCCTCATCATTTGTTCACCTATGCGTGGAAGACGCTGATGCAGAATCATCCCCACGACAGCATTTGCGGCTGCAGTGTGGATGAGGTTCACCGTGAGATGATTACGCGGTTTGCTAAGAGCCGCGATGTCGCGGAAGCGCTTATCGGCGGAAGCCAAACTGCCATAGCCGGCAAGGTCAATACGAGCGGACTGAGCCGGTATGGCAATGATGCCCTGCCGTTTGTGGTCTTCAACACCACGGGCTGGAAACGCAGCGGGACGGTTACTATTGAACTGGAGGCTGCCAAGATTTATTTCCGTGAAGGTCTGGCAGGGTCAGAGATGATCAAGCGGATGAAGGCGGCCGATATTACCGGACGGGTGCTAGTAAACAGTGAGGATCAAATCCTTTCCTGCCGGATGGAGGATCTTGGTCTGCAGTTTGGGTATGATCTTCCGGACGATAAGTTCCGCCAGCCGTATTGGAGCCGCCGGGTTCGTCTCACCTTCGAAGCGGTGGATGTGCCGGCGCTTGGCCTACGAACTTATGGCTGGGTGCATGCCGGTGGAAGGGTACCGGAAGAAGAGCATTCTCTGCTCAGATCTGACCGTGTGCTTGATAACGGCAGGTTGCGCCTGGAGGTTGCGGATGACGGTTCATTCACAGTCACGGATTTGACCAGCGGCCATGCATACCGTGATCTGGGCGTATATGAGGACACCGGCGACATCGGAAATGAATATATGTATAAGCAGCCGGATGGCGAGGAGGCGATCACGACACGCGGCATCGCTGCCGAGATCACGATTGCAGAGAATACGCCATACCGCGCTGCACTTCAGATCATTCATCGTTTGAATATTCCGGCTGGTTCAGAGGAGCGGTTCGAAGAGGAGAAGCGCGAAGCGGTCTATTATGCGGAGCGCAAATCACAGCGGAGGGCAGAAACCGTCCCGCTGATGATTACGACTACGGTCAGCCTGGAACGAAGCGCCGCCGGCATCCGTCTTCGTGTTGAACTGGACAATCAAGCAACGGATCACCGCATCCGGGCGCTGTTCCCGACAGATCTGCAGGCGGCGGTTCACCGTGCGGACTCGATCTTCGAGGTGGCTGTAAGGGATAACGAACCGGCTGCGGAGTGGGTGAATCCGAGCAATACGCAGCATCAGCAGGCATTCGTGGATGTAAGTGACGGCGTGCAGGGGCTTACGGTTGCAAACCTCGGACTGCATGAATACGAGGTGCTGCGGGATGGCCGCAATACGATCGCTGTCACGCTGCTCCGCTCGGTATCCGAGCTGGGAGACTGGGGGATATTCCCTACACCTGAAGCCCAGTGTCTGGGCAGGCATACAGCGGAATTGCTTCTTATGACGCATGCGGGTGAAGGGGCATTGGAAGCTTATCCGGCGGCATACCAATTCCAGGTGCCGTGGACAGCCATCCAGACCGGACTGCACGAAGGGCCACTAGTCCCCGACTACCGGCTGCTCGCCTGGGAAGGGGAAGGCATCGCTTTTTCCTCGGCGAAGATCGGAGAAGAATCGGGAGATCTGACGCTCCGGTGGTTTAACATGCAGCCGGAAGCCGCCCACTTACAGCTGCGTATGGAAGGAAGCTTCTATGAAAGTGATGTGCTGGAACGCAGGGGGAAGGAATTTTCTCATACTACCCAGGATGACGGGATAACGTTGACTGTGGGTTCCTGCGAGATCGTTACGGTCGGTGTTCGGCGGGGGAACTTGAAAACGGATTCCTGATGAATTCCGGCCTCCGCAGTTGAATTGCCTCAGCGAAGAGTTCAATTTCATAAGTTGCAATTTAAGACTAGACCCCTGACAGTAGATACTGTCAGGGGTCTAGTCTTGTAGAGAATTTGCTAAAGCTAGTAGAGCATCAATCTTTAAATTGTGGATATAATGTATTAAGTTTGATCCGCGCATCTTCGGTAGTGAATTGCCAATCTACACCTTTTTGAGAAGCATTCCGAGTACTAACTGAGCGAGTGGGAAATCAGTAGCTAGTTCATCCATCGACGGAATCCGTCTGGTTAAACATTGACGCGTCATGACGCTCAGCTCAATTTCAGCAATATTTAATCACCGGGCCATGGAGGTGGGATCGCGTTATGTATAAACTGTTTATAGCGGATGATGAGCAGCTCGTGGTCGAAACGCTGTCGGCCATGATTGATTGGAACGCTTCCGGGATAAGGATCGTGGGGACGGCAACAACGGCAGGCAGGCGCTGGAAAGGATTCTCCGGTCGAACCCGGACATTGTCCTGACCGATATTAGGATGCCAGGCCTGAACGGGCTTGATCTGATCCGCACCCTGAAGGGGAAAGGATGCAAAGCGAAATGCATTATCGTGAGCGGCTATTCCGAGTTTGAATACGCCAAGGAGGCCATAGAGCTGGAGGCCGTGGATTATCTGGTCAAGCCCGCGGAGCTGGGTGAAGTAGCGAAGACCGTCTCAAGGGCGATCCAGCGTCTGGAGCGCAAATCAGAGCAATCGGGAAATCGCCCGGAGCTTCGATTCGCCAGAGCACTCAATCAAGTGGTATTTACCGATCTCATCGTTCACGGGACAAGCCGGTCGTTTGATCAAACGCCATATGAACGATACAACCAGTTTGCGGCCATCCTGATCGGAAGCCCGTCAGCGGTCTGGGTAGAACGTATGAAGAACAATAACGTTACAGATGCTCTTCTAAGCTTCCTGGCAGATCGCGGAATTGTTGTGGAGCTGCTCTACGAGCAGCAGAAAATCATCCTGTTGTGCATGACGAGTCTGGAGGATTGCGCAGTATTAACGGATATCCTGATGGCGGAAGCCGCGGCATTTTCGGGTGACAGCTCACCGGATGGTATTGCGTTGTCAGTCGGAATCGGTGAGGTTGTGACTGGAGTCATGCAGGCGCATCTCTCTTTTTTGTTAGCCGAGCAGGCATGCCAAATGGCTTTGTTCTTCGGCATGCCGGTTATGGAGGCGGACCGGTGGACGGAGATCTGTCACGTTTCCGGGAGATGGCTCTCCGACTGGTCTGACCAGGTGAATTCCTGCGTCCGCTACGTTTATAAAGAATTCGAAGAGCTGCTGGGAAGCTTGGTGGAATGGGGGGCAGGGCGATTGATCGCTTCTGCTTCCCTGAAGAAGGCGGGGATCCAATAGGCTAACCGGCTTCATGATCTGATCGAGCAGGACTATGGAATCAAGCTTGAGAAAGTGAGCGGCGACCGCACGCAGCTGATGGACAGGATGCTGGAAGCACCGGATTGGATATCATTGCAGAAGCAGTGCCAGGATTTGGCGTTAAGCGTGCAATTCTATTTGAACATAACGAAGACCACCCTGAAAGAAAAGGTGGTTCATGAAATCAAAGCTTATCTCGAATCTCATTACCATGAGAATATCCAGCTTGATCAATTGGCTGAGCGGTTCGATCTCAATTCTTCCTATGTAAGCAACTTATATTCCAGATCAACCGGGCAGACGATTCTTGAATATGTCACTTGGCTGCGTATCCGGAAAGCGAAAAAGATGCTGTGGGAAAGCAGCTTCAAAATCTCGAAAACATCTTCTAATGTCGGATATGATAACCAGCGTTATTTCTGTCAAGTGTTCAAGAAGCATGTAGGCGCTAGTCCCGGCCAGTATAGAAAAGAGCATATGATGAAAAGTGAAGAAAATCAGCCTTTATAGTTAATGATCGAAATATCATCAAGTTAGTGTTTTGAGATAATAATTGCAGCAGCCATTTTGCAATAGCAGAGTGGCTGCTGCTCTTATATTAACTCACCGTCAAATTCTCCTGCTCTTAGTTGACTAGGGTAATCCAGAAGGCTTCCCAGGCACCGGCTATCGTTTCGCTGTTGGCCAGCAGCTTGCCGCCTTTATTTTGGTCTGAATTGATGTATTTGCCGTTGGCGGCGGCATAGATACCGTATTGTCCGCCTGAAATACTCTCAATATAGAATCGTTCCCAGCTTCCGATGGTGGTGCTTCTCGCCAATAGCTGGCTGTCTTCATCAACGACAGCGGTCAGATATTGGTTGTTGGCCGCAGAGCGGAAGGAAACCGTGCCGTCACTGTTGTTCACGAGCGTAAAGGTCTCCCAGGCACCGCTATAGGAATCGCGGTTTGCGACCAGCGGATTTTTGCCGCTGTTGTCGGCCGTGACGACTTTGTTGTTCGCGATCGAGGTGAAGCAGTAATTACCGGCAGCAAGGTTGGCGAGACTGGCCTTCTCAATTTTCAATGAAGAGGCTTTATCATTATAACTCCCTAAGGATGATGCATCCTCAAATAAAACCTTGGTTCCCCCGCTATAGTTATCATCATTATATAGAGTTACCTTGTAGCCTTTGGGCACTTTGACAGATGAAATGGCGTCGTTGGACAACCCCTTGCTGACCAGGCTGTTATAGTTATACGTGCCGACTCCAAGCTGGACGGCTTTCCCCTGATAGCCCGCATCCACAAAAAACTCCGCTTTTTTCGAGGCCACACTGTCGTCATAGACCAAGCCCGAGCTGTCACCGACCTTGGTGATTTTGAAGGCTTCCCAGGCACCGTTCACTTGATCCTTGGTCGCTTCCAGTCTGCCGCCATTATCCATATTGGCCTGCACAAATGTGCCGTTCGCGCTGGCTTTGATTCCATAAGTGCCGTCACCCAGGCTGACCAGCTGGAATTTCTCCCAGGTGCCGATGGAGGTGCTGCGGGCCAGTAGCTGGTTGGATTCATCAATCACCGCACATATATATTTCTGATTGGCTTGCGACAGGAAGGAGACACTTCCATCACTGTTGTTTTTCAACGAGAGTGTTTCCCATGCGCCACCAATGGCAGGCCGGATGGCCGCTAGCGGTTCCGCCCCAGCATTATCAGCCGTAACCACGCCTCCATTGGCCACCGAGGTCAGATAATATTCGCCGTCACTGAATGGAGTCGCACCGGCTTTTTCAATCTTAATGGAAGAGGTCTTATCATTGAAATCGCTGAGCTGGGATACATCCGAGGTCAGAACCCGCTGGGCCCCGCCAAAGTTCAGATTCTCGTACAGGGTAACCTTCAGCCCGGAAGGCACCTTGACTGAAGAGATTTTGTCGTTAGGAATTCCGGCCGCCACCATTTGATTCAAATCGTAGGAGCCTGCTCCGAGCATAACGGCAAGCCCGCCATAATTATCGTTTTCGTAGAAGGTAACACCGCCGTCGCCGGTTCCGGGGCTGACCGTTCCAGGCAGATAGGCTTTGATAACATTGTGGATCTTAGCGTTCACGGTTGCGTTTGAGGTGCCGACGCCTGACCATTTCTGACGGATGGTATCCTGGGAGTCGTTATAAATATCCACCTTTTGCGGATTATGGGTGTAAATTCCCCATGAGGAGTTGGTTCCGGTTACTTTGTAGGTCCAGGTCGTCCAGCTCCATCCCTGCTGATTGAAGGATGACATGGTATTCTTCCAGGCATCCTCTTGGTCAAAAGAGGTGAATTCCCCTATATAGGTCGGAACGCCATAGTTGTGGCTTGTGATGTCAGCGACCTTGCTCGCAATATAAGAAGCCTGGCCGGAGGTGCTGGAAACCGCATCCCATGGATAGTAGTGGTATTCATAGACTACATTCGTCCAGCCGTATTGGCTCGGGTTAGGCAAATTGCCTGCATCCCAGCAGGATTCCATAATAACAATGTGATTGGAATCTTTGGCCCGGATCCGTTTGTAGATTTCATTATAGAAATCCCATTGCAGACTGGTGGTGGCTGCGGCTTTGATTCCCGGCTCGTTCAAAATGTCATAACCGGCAACGGCGGGATTGCCGTTGAAATGTTCGGCAATCTTCTCCCATAACGCGAGCGTCTTCTCCCGGTTGGACGGGCTGCCGTACAGCTGATTGCCGTCATTAATTTCGCCTGAATGGTCCATGCCGTTCTGCGAGCCGAAAGCGCCGTGCATATCAAGGATGACATAGATTCCCCGCTGGCTGCAGTTGCTTACGAACCAGTCCAGTCTTTTCCATGCATCCGCTTTCAAATTTCCGTTATCATCGGTCAGATTCATATAAGAAAAGGGCAGCCGGACTACATTCATCCCTATGCCTGCGAGATTATCGAAGTCTTGCGTAGTCCAATAGTTGTCTTCATAGACAGCCACCAGCTGATCTCTCACTGCGGCGCCAAACCGGGACTTCAATGTATCCATCATGGTCTTCTGGTCAGGTGCATTGGTTGGATTCATCCAGTCTTCCTGGACCAGCCAGCCTCCCGCATTGGTCCCTCTTAAATGAACGGTCTCCCCGCTGCCACTTGCTTTGCGGATGGTGGTTCCGTTCGTTTTTAGAAAGTCCGCGCTTCCCAAGCCTGCTGCAGCATTTGCCGTGGATTCAACTCCGAAACCGATTGCGGAAAACAGCATAATGAGACTCAATAATGCCTTTAAAGTTCTCCGAGCAGTTTTTTTCTTCTGCATTTTTGTACCCTCCTCCATTTAAGTGATCTCCTTGATCCCTCATTCAATGTATGGACCATTGTGCTGTTTCATGCGCAGATTTGGGGATGAACGGGATGGAATGTGTGGACGTTTGGAGTTCTAATCTTAGAATGACAATATCTTGGTTAGTTGCTATTACAAGTTCGATATTATTTGCAAAGACGGGATTCTGATCTTTAGCTTATTGTGATCACAAGTATAACTGAATTAGTGGTAATGGAAAAAATTAAACAAACAAAAGACCGTCAACCAAAGGACTGCTCCCATAAAGTGAGATGAATCCAAACATCTTCTAGAGAATGAAACCTGTCGTAAGATAGGCAGACAACCTTGGAGGTGTTTTTGCATTGGCGACTAGAGTGAGTTACCTGGTAGAACTAAAGATGAAAATTATCGAAATGGGAACGGTAGGAATTCCGGTACGAGGGGGTATGGAAGAACTGGGAATACGAATTAACACACAGTTAAAAACATGGATGAGAAGGTGTAGAAAAGGTGAATAGCACCGTTTGGAGTAGTCTGCGGGGAAAAGCAGTCGCTGCTGCTAGTGGATAGAGTGACGGTGTCTGAGGGCTGTTCATAAGCAACCTATTTATGGAAAGAGGCTCTGGGGACAAAGGATGTGGACAAGACGGTAGAGAACATTCGGGGGGATCCGCCATAAATTCCGGTACGGGTATTGAATTACAGCACTACTTAGAAGAGAACAACGCATAAATTACAAACGAGTCCAGCGGATTATATAGCGTGAGGAGCTCCGGTGCTGCGTGAAGGTGACAAACGAAAGTCACCGGGCAACCTGTACAACCAGCTGAAAATCTGCTCCAGCGCCAATTTCACGTCGAAGCGTCTATGCAAAGGCTCGTCAAGGACATTATCTATTTGCTATTTGGCGGTAAAGTGTTGTATTTCTCGAGCATTCAGGACCTTTACAACGGCGAAATTGTGTCGAAATATGCCTCCATTGAATTGTTTCACTCCACGCTAAAGTCTGAAACGTTCTATTTTGAAGGGTTAACCTGCACAACGAAGGCAATCGTGAAACACCTTCGAGACTACATTACCACTATAACTCATTCCGAATTCAAACGAAATAACCAGTCGCCGATAGAATTCTGGCTACTATTGCTTAAACTTGCAAGTTGTTTTAAATCCCTGTCTCGCAAATAGGAGGCAGTACCCTTAGATTTAGGTTTTTGTTGAATATTTAATAAGGCGAATGCTTGATATAAAACTCTACAGTTATGTGTGATTTCACACACTTATGAGTTGGAAGAAATGAGAGATTGAATTACCACAAAAGCTCAAGATTAAGGAATAGCGCATATGAAAGGTTATGCGCTGTTTGTCATGTGAGAGCAAAGGTATTCATTTTTAATACGTTAATTTAGCTAATTTAATAAGGCTGTGATAATATAGGTTCTGGATACATACATTTTAAGGGGAATAAACGTTATTATTACCTGGGGGTAGTCAAACTTGTTTAAGTTGAATAAGCTACATGGACGTTTGATTGGGAAGGTTAAGAATAAAGAAAACGTTACTAAATCTGCGCTCGCTTCGTTAAGAATAGCTCATAAATCATATTTTAAAACTTATCAGGTAGCCTCTGAGAAAGGCATAGTTAAAAATATGTATGTCGATGAAGACGATGCCTTCTATGAATTTTCTATGGAACGCATTGATTCATTCTGTGACAATACAGACTATCAAGAAGTGTATCTACAATGCATATTTCATTTTCACCATTTTTTCGAGCTTTTATTGAAGGATGTATTGGCTAGTGTGCATCCAAAACTAGCATATAAGGTGAAGCTAGATGGTGATAACTCTACTTTAATTTTGGATATACTCTTGAACAAGAATTCACAAGACTTAACAAAAGACAATACTGCAGAATTTATGACATCACTAAATCGAGTAATAAGCTTAATGAAACTTAATGATGGTAGTATACCTATAGTATCAAAGATCATTAGCGAAAATAAGCAAACCCTAGTTGACTTAAATCAGTTAAGAAATAGGGTTTGGCATAAGGGATTATATGTCCTGCGAATTAATGAGTTGGATCAGTTTATTTCTCAAAATGTACTACCTTTAGTGTCGAGATGTATAAAAGTAAGTAATTACAATAACTTAGAATCTTATTGGAAGTATAGAAAAGCTCCATTAGACCCAATAAACGAAATAATAAGATCAGGACGAGATCGAATTAATTATAAGCGTATTGCTTTTTTTAAAGCATATGGACTTGCGTGCTACACAATACCTGCCTGGAGTTTAGACTTTGATCAGGTAGAAGAAAGAGCTAATGCAATTGTAAATGCTATTAATGATATGGATGTTGTTACTTGCTTTGTTTGTGGCAAGGAAACACTTCTTGTTAGTAATGAAACTGACTTTGATACTGACGGAGAGGGAGCACCTTTAAGTATTTGGGTCAAGTCAATTGCTGCAGAATGCTTAAATTGTTCGATAAAAATATTTCCAGACGTTGGAGAGCCTAACTCTCATGGTGTCGAGCGTGATGGAATATGGAAATTCGAGGATGTTCTAGAAGAATGAAAGTTGTGAATTATTTTAATGTTGTAAAATAACATGTATACGACTTGATTGAGTAACAACAGGTAAAAAAATAAATCTATTGAGCAATCAACGAAATTGAAATTATTATTGAGATCAATTTTAAGAGATACTAACAATTAAGAAACCCGGGCTATAGCCATGGGTTTCTTCTTTTTTTTGTGTGAAAATAAACTCCCCTCTTTCTGTAAGATCTAATGACGTATAACCTATATAGTAGTTTGAATACATGGTATAATTTTGAAATAATGTGGCTTGAAGATTCGACGTAATTTAGTAAATCGGAGGTTATTATGCATATATCAAGCTTGAAAATTCGGAACTTTCGGAACTTTAAAAGGGCATCCTTTGTTTTCAAAGATGGAGTAAATACAATAATAGGAGCTAATGGATCAGGTAAAACGAATGCCTTATATGCATTAAGAATTATAATTGACGAAAATTTACCAAGATCTTCAACGAATCTTCTAGATACAGATTTTAATCGCTCCCTAGTAAATTGGCGTGGTCATTGGATCGTTATAAGTCTCTATTTTGAAAACCTATCAGACGAAGACTCGTCTCAAGCTCTAGTCTTTCAAGGAACCCATACTGTTGAAAATAGTGGATCATTAAATCTATACTTTAGACCGAAGTATGAAGTACGGAAGAAGCTATACGACATGACGGAGGAGTGGGCAGATGACGAAGAATTTGTAAACTATCTTTCTTCATTGAAGATTAATAATTATGAGTCGGTTTTGTTTGGTAAGGGCTCAGCTGACTTTTGTGATGATGAGATATATAAAGCATTAGTTGGGGATTTTACTAATTTTAGTTTTCCTAATCCCGATGAGGAAGATAGCGTTTTACTCGGAATACCAGCAAACCAACTAATCTTTAAAAATGATTTTGCTTGTACTTATGCCAAAGCACTGAGAGATGTTATTGGGGATTTGAAAAATCCAAGAACTTCACCATTACTCAGATTATTAAGCAATCTTAATATTGATGAATCAAGTACGGAAGCAGTCAGTAGTACTATTAGAGAATTGAACCTGCACATAACAAATTTGCGTGAAATTAAAGAATTGGCAGTTGGAGTATCTCAGTCATTGCATAAGACCGTGGGACATACATATGCACCTCGAATAGAGATTAACTCTAATTTGTCGGACGATTTCAAACAAACTTTAAAGGCATTGAATATTCGAGCGGGTGAAATAATTGGTGAGGACTATATTGGTGATTTAAACGAGATGAGTCTTGGTGGCGCAAATTTACTCTACCTAGCATTAAAACTTGAGGAATACAGTAAGCTTGACAATGATCAGAATAAAGCGGCACACTTTCTGTTAATTGAAGAGCCCGAAGCACATTTGCATAATCATATTCAAAAGACTTTGTTTCAAAAATATCAATATCATGAAAATACCCAAATAATATTGACCACCCATTCAAGCCATATTTCTTCATCCAGTTCTTTGAACTCTGTAAACATCGTTTATCTTCAGGATAATTGCTGTGAAGTATCCCAACCTAGTACGGGACTAAGCACTAATGAGGTAAGAAAGATAGAACGCTATCTTGATGCTACGAGATCGACGCTGTTATTTGCAAAATCTGTGATACTTGTAGAAGGTGATGCTGAACTTATACTTATTCCAGAAATGGTGAAGAAGGTCTTTGGAATAACATTGGATGAGATTGGAATTAGTATCATTAATGTTGGTAGTACCCAATTTACTAATATAGCATGCTTGTTCTCAGAAGAAAGAATTAGAAGAAAATGCGCTATCGTTACCGACAATGATCTCTCGATAGTACCACTAGATGATGATAATTATGCAGATAAAGCCTTTCAAAAAAAGTGCGGAGATTCTCAAATAGCTGGAGAACAACGAAAACAAAAGTTGGATGAGTATTGTGTAGGTAATGACTATCTTTCAGTCTTTTATGCTCCCACTACTTTTGAAGTTGAATTAATAAAAGTAGGAAATGAAGATCTCATTGAGAATGTGATTCGAAATGATATATACCAGCGTATTGTAGATCAAAATAATGCTGTGGAAAAGATTAGGAATCGAGATATCAGCATTTATGGAAAAGAAATATTACGCTTAGCCAAAATGGAGGGGAAGGGCTGGCTGGCCCTGGCAATTGCAGCGCGTTTAGATGAGGATACTATTATTCCCGATTATTTACTTAATGCAATAGCATTTGCTGCCTCAATAGATACAAGACATATACTCTCAATAATTCAATACCATTTGGGTAATACTGGTTACAGAAGCTTAATTAGATTATGTTGAGCTGTTGTACGGAACAAACCCTACTGCTGCTAATATTGTTAACTCCTTCTGCCAACTGAATCAAGAAAGTATTATTACAAAATTTATACTTCTAAGGGGGCAAAATTATTGAAGCTCCTTAATTCGCTAAATACTGAACAGAAAGAGGTTGTTGAATTTAATGATCATATATTGGTCACTGCATGTCCAGGTAGTGGGAAAACACGAACGCTTGTTGCAAAGTTGGTTTATGAAGGAAATAAGCTTAAGAAAAATCAAAAAGTTGCAGCTATTACGTATACAAACCTAGCGGCTGAAGAGATTGAGCATAGATTAGAGGCTAATTGCATTGATGATCAATTTTATTGGGGAGGCACAATCCATTCTTTTTGTACACAATGGATATTGAAGCCATTTTCTCATCTTATTGAAGAGTTAAGGTATGGATATTCCTTCATAGATGAAGAAGATGCAGAAGAAATTATTGATAGTATTAAGGATACTATGAGTTTGGGCTGGATTAATTACAGCACTCGTCGTAATGCAAATGGTGAATTTACAAACCTAAATGAAGAAAATGATGTACTTCTCCGTGAGTATGATCGTAAGCTGAAAATTGAACGTTTTGTTGACTTTGATTTGATTTTGTATTATTCATATAAATTATTGAGGGATAATTTCTCTATAGCCAAAAATTTATCCACTATTTTTAAATGGTTACTAGTAGATGAATATCAAGATACACAAGAATTACAATATCAAATAATTGGTGAACTCATTAAAGCCAGCCGAAATCAAACTAAGTTATTAATTGTTGGCGATCCCAATCAGAGTATTTATCAAACACTTGGAGGGGTAGCGAAAACACATCAAGAAATAGAAGAATGCATTGGTGGCTATCATATACATGAAAAAAATTTAATTGGTAACTACAGGTCAACTCAGCAAATCGTAGATATATATAGTAATTTTCAGATATATGGGGAGAGGATTGAAGCAAAGGGAGATAATAAAGATCACATTTCACAAATCACATACAACAATATAGTATCGGTTGGTGATCTAGCTAATTTCATCAAAGAAATGTTATATGATCTACATAATAATAAGGGTATTCCATTTAAGGATATAGCCGTAATTGCTCCTCAATGGATACCGCTAATAAATATGGCAAGAGCAATTAAACAAATAGCGCCTGAAATTCCTTTAGATGCTGTTGGCTTGTCTCCTTTGTGTAGAGATGAGAATAATATTTTTTCTCATCTTTCTAAGCTATTTTTATCTACTCCTGCACCAGACAAAGTAATACAACGCATAAAGTGGGCTAAATACTTTTGGGAATTAATTATAGTGAAAATTCCCGAGATTGCTAATATTGAAATTGGTCCACAAAAAATATTGAAGATATGCAATTCATTTACCACTAGCACTGTACTTGGAATAGATTATTTAAAGGAAGCATTTGTATACTTTTTTAGTAAGGTGAATGTAAATATTAATATGTTTCAAGTTTTAATGTTGGAGCTAGAACAATTTGAAAAAAAATGTTTGATTAAGCAAAGAAGAATTGGATTAGGAGATTCTATATCAGTATATAAAAATGGGTTTGCTAAAACAGGAGGGGTAACTTTTATTACTTCACACAAATGTAAAGGACTTGAGTATGATACAGTAATAGGTTTTTGTCTTTTATGGGGTTACCTTCCTCATTGGAATAACATATTCTCCCATGAAATTGATGAAAATGAAATTTCGAAAAAACTACTTTATGTTGTATCATCAAGGGCTAGAAATAATTTGATTTTAATAGCGGAATCAGGAAGAAACACAAATAGAGGAACACCGTATAATGCAAATCGTCACTTAGCACAAGTATTTAATTAAAGAGGATTGAAGAAAGTCGGATAAAACCTACACAATAAAAAATTAATCAAAATCAAAAGTTTATACAAGTTGCTACTTGAAATAAGGCCAAAATTGAGGATGAACTATGGCCTTATTTTGTTTATTTTTATAATATGTCTATTTGGAGCTTTATGCAGATTTAATGGTTTGATATTCCATATGGTAAAATAGAAATGCAAAAAAAAGTTGGAGGGGCGCTATGGAAGAACAAACTTTTTTGAGAACAATGCTTGAAATGGTAAAATATGATGATCATTATAAAAGTAAAAGGGATGAATTACTTGGCATTTTAAGACATTCTATAATTTCATATCGGAAAACAAGTGAATTTACAAGAGTTCCTAATCAGCGCAAAGAGTACATAGACCTACGAGTTCCGGTTCCTTTACTAAAAACTGCAAATGAATTAAAAGCTGAATTTGAAAAATTGGCTGGAATTGTATACATCGATACAGAAGAATATTCACTATGGGGATTATTCATTAAGCCAAAACCAGTAGAATTAATTGATGTAGAGTCAATTAAAGAACATGATGCCATCTTCGACGAAATAAAGGATACAATTGTTCAAGGTATTCGAAATGCAAAATATACAATTTGGGTTGCTGTAGCCTGGTTTACTGACAAAGAGATCTTCAGCGAATTACTACTTAGAAAAAATGCTGGTGTTCAAATTAGAATCATTACTTCAGATGAAGAAAGCAATAGATTTTTAATGGGGAAATTAGTAGCAAATTTTGAAACAATTAAGGTTCCCTTAAACGGTAAGAACAGACTTCATGATAAATTCTGTATTATTGATTTTGAATTTGTTATGCATGGATCTTATAATTGGAGCAATAATGCAAGGGAAAACGACGAGACTTTAGCTACTGCATTGGATAGGGATTTCGTAAGGAAATTCGCAGACGAATTTATGAGATTATATTTAGAAAATAAATAATAGTTTTTTAAACTAAAAATAGCCAGATGTGAATGGGTGTAGTTATTGAGAATCTGGTTTGAATGTAAGTTGGGCAGGTAATCTTTGCTTTGCCCAACTTTTTTAATGGATTATTTTTTCAAGATTTATAATACTGCTATGATATAAGCTGAAAGCAATTTTCGATGTAAAGCATTATTGGTAAAAGAATTGAATAAGTTGTTTGAAGATTCTCCAAAGCAAATTAAAGGATCAATTGTTTCAAGCATGTACGGTTTTAAATCATTTGGAACAAACAATCCAAGCGACTGTATAGTTAAATTCCTGCATCGTTCTATGACTCGATAAAATCGAGCTAAATCATAAGGCATTGCAGACCCGCATAAAATCCGAATATCTGCTGCAGAAAAACTCTCCTGAATCTGTTCGCTAAGCACTCCACAATCCATCACAATGATGTTGTAATCCCGGTTCAATTCTTCTGTCATATAAAGATCATTGCCTTCTAACTTATATGCATTTCCTGTTTTCTCTGGTTCATATAAATGAATAATATGGGCTAAATGGTTGTTTGTATTAGCCTCTACATAACAGGCCGTTCCACCGTGTTCATTAATCCAGGATACCAAGTTCATTGCCGTTATTGTAGTTCCAACGCGTCGATCACTACCTGCGACAGCCACTCTTAGATTGGTGCAGGCAAAATGATATTTTATATGCTCGGGGAGAGGGGGAGTATATATTTGTTCTTCTTTTATCTCAGGAGGTGCTTCGGGTTTAAACCGCTGCATGCCGTGAGCTGAAAAGCACTCTTTTAACTCTTCTTGGAGTTGCTCAATTTCTGTACCCGTTACAATCTCAAAAATTCCAATTTGAATTAGCTGTTGAACCAAAGGGCTGCCGGCCGGCAGCCCCTCATCTATAATGACAATGTGCATCGCATAAATCGTTTGATATGAAAGCAGTGCTTGAATTAAGTCCTCGTCGGATTCATTTATTGCCATTCGATCTATTACAACAAAGCTGGCATGAGAAAAATTCCGCATATCCTTCACCACAAAAGACAGGAGGTTAAAGCTTCCAGTTAATCTTTTGATGGGAAGCTCCTGCTCCAAAAAATCCAGTAAATTGACGTGAGCCTCGCTTGTTAGATATAAGATCATAGGTTACCCCTCATTTCAGCAGTAAGAGACTGACTCCAACGATGACCAGACCGATGTAAAAGAATAGCTCTATAATCTGTTTGTGTTTTTTCATCATTAACGCCCTCCCGCAGATCCCATATAAGAAAACTTATAATTGGGAATCTCAAAATGGGCATGGATACGTTTAGAGCCAATCATAAGAAGAGCATGTTCACGCTTCTTACTGGCGAGAAGTTCTTCTTCGGCATCTGTTAGATTATACAAATCTTTAGTCTCCTGAAGGTTCTTTCCATCTGTGCCCATCAAGATCTTAATGCAAGGTATATCCAGCAAAGCTTGCCCATACATCTTGATTTCTGGAGCAAGAAAATCAACAACACTGTGGGAGACGATGGCTAGTGCGGCTTCATATTTCCGGGCACGCTTTTCGACATTACGAAGGAATACCAAGCTTTGAGGAACTTTTAGGTCGATCATTAAATAGGTCTCGTCACAGATCAGTAAAACTCGTTCTGTGCGATCCTGAGACATCTGCTCCCAGCACCAAGAGAGTAGATTAAAATATTGGGTGCGCTTAATGTTGTCACTGGTGTTTTGGAGGGAGTGTGTATCTAGGCAAATGCAGCGGCTATGGGTTTGGATGGTGCTGTGACCATTCCAGAGGAAAGAATCTCCGCCATTTGCGATGTCAAAGAGGAGGAGTGCTAGCTCTTTATAAACCTCATCACCCAAGGTTCGTTCTTTCAGTTGAATGAGATGGTGTAAATCACTGAAGGTGGGAAAATCAGCGCTGTTAAGTGTCTTAATATCGGTCGTCCAGGTAATGTGGAATTGGTAATACAGTTCAATTAAGCATTGTTTGAGAACAGCGAGCTGCATCATATTCAAATCGGGAAGATATAGATTGAAGAAAATCTCCGAATTTTTAAGATGCAGCGCCATGTCGGACATTCCGTTTCCTTCATCTTTGTAGAGGGGATGTTCTTCTCCATCTTCGTCACGCGGAGCTGGCCGGATCTGTAGCGGATTAATCTTGCCAAGAGATCCACCACCGGCATTAATCCAATCCCCGCCTAACTGCAGACAAAGCTCTTTGTACTCCGATTCCGGATCAATAAAAATAACCTTGGTGCCCTTCATATATTCGCTAAGTGCCACATGCTTAACTGCAGTGGACTTACCGACTCCAGCCACACCCATCACAACAATGTTGGAGTTGGTGCGATCGCCACCACGTTTCCATGGATCAATAATGATAAGCCCACCGCTAGAATCTTTAGCCAGGTAATAGCCGGTGCCATCGTTAAATCCGCTGCTGGCAAACGGAAATCCGCCGACAAAGGTGCTCATGGGCATAATTTTGTTCAAGATGTTTTCTATGGTGTCTTGTGCCGGATACATGGGGGATAGCTGCCGTAGACTTTCTTTTTGCAGATGGGCCAACGTGCGTATTTTACAGCGCATCAAGCTGAAGGTATTCTCAATCCTTCGGCAGGTCCGGGTAAACAGCTTATCATCATTGGCAAAGGGCATCACGAGGACGTTCATGAGCCCTACAGTTTCCCCGTTTTGGTCGATTTGAAACATGATGGATTCCCCGTCTGATGCTGCTTTTTCAGCGCGTTGTCGAGTGAGTGGGTCTTTTGCATTATCCGCTGCACTCCGATTTTGGGTGATGGATTTGGAGATGGAGGAGATAAGAGCGCTATTGTCGATGGGCTGGAACCCTATAGAAATCATGGTGGAGGGTAAGTTAGTGAGAGTAGATAGCCAGCCTATATTAGCTTTTGGCGGGTATTGAATGACACCGTACATCTTCGCAACTTGCTCTCCAATGACCAGACTGTTACGTGAAAACTCCAAGCCCATAGGGGTTATCACATTTAACAGGGAAGCATTCACGTTCGCCTCTTTTAGTTCATTCCGCATTGGCTGTCCTCCCTTAATCAATAATCCAGAATGGGCCACCTGCAGCAGCATTCTTCCTGGCTTCATTCAAGATGATTGAGAAATCCCACACTTGTTCGCTGCGTTTACGGCTGGCCGGATCGGCAACCAAAATTTTGCCCTCTGAAGTGACACCTCGCAGCACCATAAAATGTCCTGATGAAGTAAAGTGGCCTTTGCCCATAATGGCGATTACTAGCTTTCCTTGTGCTAAGGCACCCGTGACCTTTTGTGCTTCATTGATAGAAGCTCCAATTACAGTGAGACCAAAATGTTTAGCGCCATCGGGAATCAAGCTGTGATAGCTGCCGACGCCTTCAGCTAAGTAGCCATTTTCGTAAGCCCATTTCGACATCGTTACGGGATCGATGCTCTTTCCGGTCAAAGTTGAAACAACGATGGACAATGAGGTTGGCCCGCAACCAGCTACGCCAATGGTGTCATGAGGGCCATAGGGCATATCCGCCCATCGTTTATCGAGTTGATTGAAGTAAACAACCTCCCGACTTCCATCTTGAAAAGTGACGCCTTCGTATTGCTGTCCCAGACTTTCTTGATAGCCATCGTCTGAGGCCTGGAGTGTCTGAGTGTATCCAAAGTCCATTCTCAGTTCATCAACGACCGGAGTTTCTTTGGTGCTCATTATGAGTTTGAGCGATTCAATAGGAGAGGTGAGGATCTGAAGTACCAGAGAGACGAGGAGTATAAAAGCAATGATAGGAGCCACGATAAGGATCGTTATCCGTTTACGAGATTCTTCATCGGCTGCAATTCTCGCGGAAAGTTTGAGCAGTAGTTTAGCTGTAGCGGGATCCAAGATTTAGACCTCCTTTAACAAGGGAATGCATGTGCTGAAATCCGGGTCTTCTAAATGAATGAAAGAAGGGTTGTTCACTAAATTGCACAACTGAACAATTTCATGTTGCTTTAATACATGGGCTTGGACTTGTCCGTCTTCAAAATGCTGAACAAGCTGTTTTGCTTTCTCCAATAAATCCCGTTCCCCATTTGCTTGTTGCTGCCATAGAATTAAATAGAATTGTCTTTCGACCACTTCTCCGGATAAAGCCAGCGTGTTCATTTCTGCGATTTCTTGTCGTAAAAGCTCTTTTTGCTTGGGATCTGCAGTAGGGATGACATTGACCAGTTCGGAGATGAGAGGTGAAATGTCTACGGGGCGGCTAACCGCTAAGAATTTGAAGGGGAATCGGATAGAGGATAACTCGGCGGTAAGTTTATTGATGAGCAGCTTTTTTTCAGAGCTACTGAGTAAATCCAGGCTGACCGGTAATATGCGAAGATAGCAGAGCAGCCAGCCATCTCGTGTATACAGAAACTGGTCCCGGATATCTTGGACATTTACGAATTGCTGGGCGGTTTGTTCACTTAAATTAGTGGGGTGCTTGGAGCCAGGCTTACTTGTTTTCAAGTAAACTAAAACAGCTCCTCCACCGATAAGGCAGAGGAGCAACATGACAATAGGGAGCAGCATCGATGCAGCACCGTCTTTCTATTTAGGATTCTCCGGGGCAATGTGCCAATCTGAGAATAAATTTCCGGAGATGGTGACAAAACTTTGTAGTTGGACCGTAAGCATTCCGTCAGGTGTCCACGCATCTAGAATTCGAGTGAGAGGCTTATAATGACCGTCAGGGAACCAAATAGGAGTAAAATGTACACGGCTTTGGTAAGTGGAATATACGTTAGGCTTAAGCCAAAAGCTGGCGTTATATCCGGAGGATTTTATATCATGCAATCGCCAGTATTTTTGATAGGCAAATTCGGGGAAATAGGAAACAGCGTGTTGTACTCCTGTGATGTGATTGCTTGGAGCGTTAGAAGAAAGAGCGGTATTGGTGTTTATTTCAATTCCGTATCCAGATTTCATTTGGTTGGCGGTGAGAGAAGGGGACTTTGAATCAGGTAGGAGAGATTGCACTGCGGAGAGAGTGGCTATATAGCTTGTACGCGTATAGTCCCACCATCCATCATCCCGCCAATGTCCATTATCTTGCCAGTAGCCGGTGTTTTTACCCGTGGTGTACCATTGCCAGTTAGTTATCCAAACCCAATACGTATGCCAGTTGGCAGACCATATTCCCCAAGATGCTGACGTTCGATTAGCGTAAGCCGGAATGCTGGGTGGAACATAGCCAGGATTTTGATCTGTTGCTTTAGGGTCAGGCGGTGCATTTTGGCTTAAATCGACAATGGAGGCGAGGATCGTATTTTCGCTGAGCCAACCGCTGGAAGTTGAAATGTGAATGGTAACGTTTTGGGGTGTACTCGGGGTTCTCCATTTTACCCAAACGACTTGGCTATCTCCAGCAGGAATAACGATGTTCGTTACTGTGTAACTGCTACCCATTATGTTGAAGGTGACACTGGCCGGAGTATTCGGGGTTATCTGAGTCCCAGTGGTAAGGTGAACGGAAGTGATGACATCAGTGTCGGTACGATACTGTAGATTGGTTTCGACGGAAGGAGGAGTATTCGGCGAGTCTTTGAAGCGTACAATCCCAAGTCCTAGGGAGCTGATAATTTGATCGTTGCTCACGCGGCTGGTTGCCGGACCATCCCAGGCAGGAAAGCCAAGATCAGGAGTTTCTAGGAAGAGTGATAGGGGAAGATTTTGATGTGTCAGGCTGACCATTTTGGAGCGTAATCCACCACTAAGGATTTGATCATATAAGGCAGCTTCATGTGCAGTCATAGCCATTTTTACACCTTGAAATGTAATGTAGGCAATAGGTTCAATGAGTAGTTTGTATTTTCCATTCGTTAGTGTTTCGTAATCAACATGAGTGGCTTCAGCGATATAGCGTACGACTAATTCATCAGTAAAGTAGGCTTTGATTTCCTCTAAGGTAGCCTGACCTCGGTAGGATTTAATCAATAACGGCAGTGCCTTTTGAGGATGGAACGATACATAACCTCCATTAACTGGAGCAAGCACGTGACCACTTCGATAATGTATTTTGCTATATTTTCCAAAGTGAATAAGGGAGTTAGGGGGAGTTTTGTTAGTTAAGTCAATGGAAACAGAAATTGGAGTTTGATCGCTGTCCTGAATGATGGTAATGCGAACTCCTTCATCATTCGTGTTCCAATAATTCTGTCCAGAACCGCTTCCCATGCCGCCGCCACCATTATCTATATTTCCTTCACCGCTTCCATCAGCATAACTAATGGAGCATGAGAGTGAGATAAGAAAGAGTATTGTGAAAATTACAGTTAGCCAACGATATTTTTTCATCGTGTCCTCCTTGTCTAGTAAATAGAAAAGAAGCGTGCATCATAGCGGCACGCTTCCTTCTGATATGTCTTTATATTTAATTGACTTAATCCATTGAACCAACTTTATTGCCGGTTAATTCGTCACCTTCATTACCAACGTCAATTTCTTGATTAGGCCCATTATCATCTACCCAGCCAAACCCAGGAACATAAACTTGCCCTTTATCATTCTTATCTCCTGCTTTCGGAGTTGTTGCTGTCTCCTTGTTTGGTTCTGTTTGCTTTTCCTCATACTTAGGAGGGGCCGCAGAGGATGTTACTTTTTCAGGTTCCTTCACTTTAGGCTTTGGCGGTTCTGTAGGTTTAGAAGTTGCCTTCGGTTTTGAGATAGGTACCTCCATCTTGGTCACTTCTTTTTCAGGCTGGAGGATAGGGGCTTCGGAAGGTGTGGCCTGGGGACTAATTTCGGGGGCAACAATTGGCGATGAACTTGGTAGTTCCGAAGGAACGATAGGACTTGGTGTTACCTCAGGTATTTCTATTGTAGGAAGGGGTGAATTCACTGAAACCGTATCTGTAAGAGAAGATACATTCGTATTATCTGGATGAGAAGCTCCGCTCCACAAGTACACTCCGATGGACGCTACGACGATAACGCTGGCTATTAGCCAAACTCTTTTCTTCAAGATGTACATCTCCTTTATTAGAATAGATCGATATAAAAGGGAAAGATACTATCTCTAGTTTACTGTATAAAAATGTAAATTCCAATAGAAACGGTGTATTAACTTTTTATTGTATTTGTGAAGCTAAGCTTTACTTACTAAACCGAGGGCGGTAAACGGCTTGAATCGGTAAATCCGCCTTCATAGAGGGTAAATGTCCCCAACCAAAAGATAGTGGAACTTCGAGATGAATAACGGCCTGAGCAGTAAATTGCTGGGCGCTCTCAGTAGAGGCAGGAGCAAAGGGAGGGTTTTGTATCGTAACCTGTAGATCGGATAAAGTGTACTCGACCTGCCCTCCTGTCCGTTTTACATAATCATTTCCCTCTTGAGCTAACTCTAGAGTTGCTACAAGCCGAGTGTAGATGTCTCCTGAAGAAACTTTTATTGTCCACCCACTCGATGAACGAATATATCCCCCCGAGTAGCTTTGTCGAAGACTAGGATAGACATTGCTGTAGTTTTCAGTTGCAACAGAAATAATGGCACTTTGCATTGCATCACGTACTCCAGAAGCAATGATGCTGAGCCGCAAGTACTCATAAACGGCGCAAGAAATTATTAGCACTGCTAATACGGCAGCTACAGTCAGAGGGATTCCACTACCGGAACGATCTTTCCAAAGAGGCTTCACTTCCAGTACACCTCGCTTTTACCGGTGCCTTTCGCGGTCAGTTCAATCGGGAAAGAGCCGAAGTCGCCGAACAAACCGATATTAACCGTTGTTCTTAGCGTCACTGTGACCTCTTGATTGAGCTGAATCTGCCCTGTCTTATTCCAGGAGATGGTAGGGTGTAAGCCGGTCTGCGACTGAAGCTCTGTTGCCCGCTGCGTGGTTTCCGGTCCGACTCTACCGGACATCTCCACCTCACGCGCCAGTTCTGCTGCGAAGGTATCCAGTTGATACTTTGTTACAAATACGGGGACAACTTTGACCACTAGTGCGACGCAGAGCATGACAGCCATGACCAATACGACAACATCTACATATCCCTCGCCGCGTTTATTGGTGAGGACCTTCATGGCCAGCCTCCTATTACACAAGATGAACGCACGATTAAAACAGAGTACCGACTGCCTTCATAATTTCCATGCCCAAAATGACGGCATACATCAGCATGAAGCAAATCAGCATCCAAAGAGAATATTTTCGGATTTTGCCAGGGCGTTTCATGGCTGCGAGTTTCAGGCGCTGAATTTCCATGAGTTTGAAATCATGGGCAAGTATATCGAAGTAGACGGTTCCATGATCCCCGCGCATGACGGCAAGGAGCCCACGTACGACATCAGACAGCATGGAGCTTCCTAGACGAGATTCCAGCCGCAAAAGAGCTGTTTCCTGGTTACCGCTCTTCATATCAGCTACCGTCATGTTCAGCTCATGTTCTAAGCTGCCGCCAGCATTTTTACTGTATAACTCCAATATGCGGAGTACATCGCGGGAGGCTTTAAGCTCCTGAGCAATGGTGGCGACAAAACGGGGAAGTTCCACTTCGATCTGCTCCCTTTTCTTGCGGACAATCTCTTCTGCCTGTCGTGATTCCTTGAAGAACACCGCAATCGCTAGAATCAGAAATACTGGAAATAGTAAGGGGAGAAGTGGAAGGATTAAGAATCCGGCGCAGAAGATTAAACCCGCCTTGACGATTGCTCCAGCTAAATAAGCTTCCGGTGTGGTTGAGATCCCGGCTGAACGTAAGGTTGCTGCCGTTTTTCGTCTGTAATAATCGCCAAGTTTTAGCTTGCCAGCCAGCCAAATGGACAAACGAAAAACGGTGCTTTGCAAAATCGAACCTTTGGCTTTTCCGATTTTGGCAACCTGGAGGATCGCGCGAGTAGATGCAAGTGTGGGAAGTCTAATCCAGTCTGCTACAAGAAAATAAGTTCCAGCGGCCAACAGAAGTTGGAAGCCAATCAGTATGCTTGTCATAGATAACCTCCTTTAACGCTCCCATTCATGTTCTGACTGTTCTTCTGGTGTGGGGAAAGACAAGTGTTCGGCAGAGTAGAGAGTGTTTGCCTCCCGAGCCGAATGTCTCAGCCCACTATAACCCGGTATGTGTTCTGCAACTTTTGGCATCTGTCCGAGGTTAGCGAGCGAGGCAAAGTTCGTCCCAGCAATGATGATATGGTCAAGAACCTGGATATGGAGCGGAGCGAAAATCGAAACAATTGTCTGAGTGAGCATAATATCCTCGGGGGAAGGTGTGGGGACACCGCTTGGGTGATTATGAGCCAAAATCATCGAAGAACAATCGGCATTCAAAGCAGCCTTCAAAATATTCCGTGGATAGATTTGTGCTTCGCCAACGCTTCCTTCAGAAATCACTTTTGTCTCAATGATCTGATTTTTACGATCCAAAAAAGCAACCATAAAACGCTCCCGATCTTTTATACCAGCCAGATGGATGGAGAAGTAGCGATTGGCCATTTCAGGTGATGAAATAACTTGCTTCGCGTTTTCTTCTTCCCACTGTAGAAAACGGTGGGAACGGAGGAATGCATTTAATAGTTCGACCTTGCGAATTTGCGCGCTTGTTAATTCTAAGGAGTACGGATGCTCCAAAGCGTTCAACAGGTTGTTTGCAGAGCCATATTGCTGCAATTTATCAAGCGGGATTCCGGTCAAGCGGGAAAGCGATTTACTGTATTCGGCGATTAATTGATCGTCTAATGGATTTAAGGCCATAAGGTATGCTCCTTAAGATTCTTCAATATCTCGCTGACAAACAGTAATTTGGTATAAAGTTCATCTGAAAAACTCCATTCTTTCAGTCTCGTCCAAAACTCGCTAGTCCCATGCTGGTCGAGCAGATGAGTAATCTGCTCCTGCTCCTGAGGAGTCACCTCCAGCAATTCGCTAAGCCAATAGGCCGTTTCGATCGCTCCGTCCTTCATCGCTTATACTCCAAAGGCCGTGTTAACTGGATGACTGCGGCAAATCCAACAAAGAGCGCAACCCCGCAGAGCGCCAGCACCGCTTGTCCCGGCATGCTATTGGTTAAACTGTGGAACCAATCTCGATTGAGGAAGTAGAGCAGCGGGATGTTCCCCAGCATGAGCAGCGCCATCGTTAAAAATTCTTTTAGTGGCTCGTACAACTGATAATCCAGCTCAGCAGAGACCACGCGCATATCCGATAGCTTGGCAACTATCGGCATCAGTGTGGACTTGAGTGTGCGGTCTTCCTGGCAGGCAATTAGTGCAGCGCACCACTCTTGAAAAACGCTGTCGTTAATACGTTCCTGCAACTGCTGAAGTGCTAAGCGCAGATTGGAATGGATCAGCTTTGATTCGGCAAGGAATGCCTGAAATACATCAGATACTGGCGGGTTAAGATACGGCAAATTCTCTTCAACCGCAGCCAATATGTTTTCACTGCGCAGATAGGAAGTGGTGATAATGGATAGGGCCGTTTCAAGCTCGGCGTGTAATCGCTTTTTATAAAAAGTGGAGGAAAAGATGACAATCCATACTGGACAGAGGGCAAGCCCTCCAGCCAGTACGGGTGCCAGCCAACCATTGTGGAGAAGCATTCCCAAGATAGCTCCTACAATTGCCAAGGCTAAGGAGCTTACAGCCAGGAGTCCAATTTTGTTACCTTGTCCAGTTTGTTGAAGAATCGCTTTGGCTTCTTGAATATTAGCGCGCCACCTTTTAAGCTTTTTAGGATGTTGAGCTAATTGGACCCGTTTGCCGAGGGCAAGCTGTCGCGAAGGTAAATGCATGAGTGTATGCGATAATTCCTGTCGCAACTCTCGCGGAGATACCTCGAGCAACATAAGACAGCCTGCAGACAAGCCACCAAAAGAAATTAAAAAGAAAATCATGCGGCCCCTCCTTCCAGAAGTGCAGTAAGCCGAGACAGCGGCATTCCGTTTTCCAGCAGCCGCTTTTGCAGTTCAGGAGAAATGTCACGGACCTTCTCGTATCCGCCCTCCACAACGATTTTTCCGCCAATTTCACGGATAGAATGAACCGCATAACGAAACAGGGGAGTGATTTCTCGTTGGCCATCTGCCAGGATACGGCACTCCGTAACCTCCATAATTCGCCTGGAATTGTCCTCCAGCTTCTTAACGAATAAAACTAGCGGAAATGCCTCTGTTACCAGGTTGTACAGTGTGGCATCGTTCATCTCGTACTTTTGAGTGCAGAGTGTAACCATACGGTAATAGGTGGACAAGCACGAATTAGCATGCGTGGTCGTAATGACGGTGTGCCCGGTACGGGCCGCTTCCTGAGCGGCAAAAGCCTCTGCAGATTTCATTTCCCCTACACAAATTACATCCGGATTGGCGGTCAAAGCAAATTCCAGCAGTTTCTCCTGGTCAATGTGCTGCCTTGGATCTTCACTGGAGCGGGTCACGGTATGCACTACATTATTGAGAACCTGACCTTGTTCGTCCTGGACAACCAAATCGAATTCACGAGTTTCGTTTTCTATTGTAAAGATTCGTTTCTCATAAGGAACGGTGGAGAGCAGCCAGCTCATTAAGGTGGTTTTGCCGCTGCCTGTAGCTCCTGTCACACACATGGATAAGCCGTAACGTAAGCAAAGACTTAGGAAATCTAGTATTTCAGCAGTTGCCGTGCCGTTGCGGACGAAATCTTCTCGAGCCAGTTTCTGTGGGTTAATGATCCGGATAGAGGCGGCAATACCTTTTTCTTTATCTGTAATCGGTGGACCAAAGACCGTAATGCGGATGTTATTGGCGAGATGTCCGCGTACAATGGGCTGGGAATAATCCAAAATCATCCCTGACTGATGCAGCAGCCGGCGAACAATATCAATGGCATGTTCTGGCGAAGTGAATTGTTCCTCTGCTGGAATGATTCGACCATCGGTGTAGCTGATTTTGACATCGTTATAGCCATTGATGTTAATCTCTTCAACGTCTCTAGAGTACAAGTAACGGGTGAGGAAGGAATACTCGACCATTTCGGCATACAGACGATTGACCAGTTCGTCAAAGGATAGTCCAGGTACATGTAGGCGATGGTCAGTCAGGTATTGGCTCATATAGGCAATAAGCTGCTGCTTCTGTTCTTCCGGTTTTCGGCTAATCAGAGTCGCATATTTTCCAGATAGGTAACTCTGAACCTCTTTAAGAACATCTGTAAAGGATTTGGAATCAGTAGAGAAGAAATGGGCCGCGTGATTCATGACCGGTCACCTTGTTTGGATGAGGAGAAGCGGCTCAATACCTTTTTCAAATAGGAGGGAGAGTTGTCGGGAGTATTAGTACGTTTAGGAGTAGCGATCGTGGGTTTAGTCGGCAATAGCTGTTCGAGTAATGAATGGATACCCTGCTGGTACGCTGCAGCCTCTTTACCCGAACATTCCTCCAGTAATTGAGCTGCCGCCACTTGCTGTTCAATCTGCACAAGGTAAGGCAGTATTACGTCAATACCGCCAAAAACCTGACTGTATTCGTTGCTGTCCTGCTCAGGCTTTACCTTGGATAGCACCGGAACAACACTGGAACGGCGAAACCGGTGGTCCGTCAGAAGCGGCAAATAGGAAGCGAAGAACATCAAACTTTTCAGCTCGCAGCTGTGAATACGCACCACATGATCAGCCATCTCCAGCGCAACAATAGATAAAAGATCGGCTGATAGGTAGCTAGAGCAATCGACAATGACTACATCTGCCAAATGACGAGCAAGCGTCAGCAGGTCTACGGCATGTTCTCGGGTATAGGTTGCATAACTGAAGGAAGTGTCTCCTTTCTTGTATCCCAGGAGCGCGATATGTGGGGAGACATCTAGCGGCAGAGCATAGTGTAAAATATCGTCTTGGTTCAATGACGGGAGGCTAAGCAGTTCACCCAAAGAAGCATGGTTATCGCTACCTTTTGGCGCGATCGTGGCTGCTGAAGGACAAAGCGCATCACTGCAGAGCAAAAGTACATTCAATTTCCGTCTGGCAAAGGCTTGGGCCAGCTTAACTGCTGTGACCGTTTTACCACTGCCTGGACTGCCCCATACGGCAATCAAAGTTTTGTCATTCATGAGAGCCGTCCTCCTTAGGCGCAGACATTGCGGCAAAATAGGCATCCTGCTTGTCTGTGAAGGTTTTGGCGGTCGCTGTACTTCCGCGGTAGACCAAAGCCACATGAAGCTTACTTTTGTTTTCCAGGTCGGCCAAGAGCGCCGCTTGCTGTGGGAGAACCAACAATGTTAAGGTCGAAGGCAGCTCTTGTTCGTCCACACCCGAGTCCTTGGGCATACTCTCCGGCGATTGGGCTTCAGTACCACTACTCGAAGTAAGCGCCAGCACCTCGACATACTGCAGCTCCGGTGGAGCGTTTGTAGTGCGCATTTCTCCATAATCAGAGGCAATCAAGGTAACGATGTCTCCGGGTTGCAGCTTGCCGGATAGACCGGCAGCTAAACTCTTGATTGAAATCGAAATAGCTTGCTTAGTTCCATTCAAGCGGCTTACATAGGCGTCCAGCGGTACTGCGGTTAATTTGCCGGGCAGGAGATAATCGCCCTTGAGCATATCGACAGTTGCGTACTGGCCTACTGCATTGTCTGGTAAGTTGAGTACATCGGACGGCAAATGGTATGCCCCAACGCGTACTGTCTCCAAATCTCCTGAGGTGATAGCAGTTCCTTTGGGCACGTTCTTAACTAACCGGACAATAATGGTTTGCTCACTGCTTTTTTGATTTAGTAGGGGAGCAATACCGAGCGTTAAAATGAGCGAGAGCACAATACAAAGCAAGCCTACAGTAGAGCGTTTTCGGATCATGTTCTTCAATATAGAGACCTCCTAGAAATGAGCAGTTACCGGGCAAGATAAGCCAGCAGAATGACTACACCACCGCCAGCGGATAAAAAGGGAGCCAGTGGTAAGGCCGTATATTTGGCAGCTTGAAATCCGTGGCGCAAGGCCATACCGGTCGCAAAAAGCAGCACCAATCCCAAGCCAAACAGGCTTTGCAACGTCCCATAGAGAGGGCCGAATACAAAGCCGCAAGCTGCCATCAGTTTAATGTCGCCGCCGCCAATCTTTCCGCCTGAGCATATAGCGCCAATCCAATAGGGGAGACCAGTACACAGGAGCCCGGCGAAAGAAAAGAACGGGAAAAAATGGATTAAACCTAAGAGAAAAATAGTGATGGGGACAGCATTTGGGATCTGCCTCGTTCTCAGGTCGCAAATACTCGCCCAGAGCAGCAGTGGAATAAGCAAACCTATTTGAAGGTGGATGCTGCTCATGAAGGTACGTTATCCCATTCCGGCAAAGCGCGGTACGGATAGAACTTTTGACTTTTCTTAAAGGCAATCATAAAGCGGAGCTGATCCAGTACAGAGAGATTATGCCGGTCTTTGGTCGTCATCATCACGGAGGCAGCGACACCGCTAAGGAAGGTAACGACGGCAAAAGGGACACTGCCTTTCAGCAGCCAGATGATGAGGGCAAGAAAAAAGGCTCCGAAGGAGCCAAGGAAGCTTTGAATCAATTGCTGTTTACCGAAGCCAGGAAACCATTCGCTTTGTGGTTTGACACCCATAGGGATATATAATGTCAGGGGTTCCTCATGCAAGGTGGAAGCTCCTTTCTTGGTGCGTTTAAGTTAAACAGAGGCGGACTACCGGTAGTAATGCAGCATAATCTCCTTGATCTGCCAAATGCTTTCTGCGAGCACATAGAAGATGACAACATTGCGGGTGCGCTTCTTATATTTGCCGGCTTCCTCATCAGCTCCGGATAGCCGGACCATGGTGTAGATGAAGCGAAATACACAGCCTACCCGGATAAGCAGAATGCAGGCTTGAGCTAATTCCTCTAGGGTTACCATCGCCTAACCTGCCTTGCCCAGTTTACGTGCCATGCCAACGAGTTTGATGCTGTGATAGACATTGTTAACCACTCCTCCATTACCGCCGGTTGTAATTAAGAAGTCGGAGAGGAAACGAGGGGTGCGGATTGCCAGCATCATGCAGGCCATACCCCAGAACACATGATTTTGCAGCATTAATCCGACACCTAACTTGGCCAAAGCAATCTGAATCACCACGGCCAGCATCGACTGCATAAATTTTTGGGCATAGGCCCGGAACACGCCTTTGTCGTTGTCCAGTAGTCCAGCGCAGGCTAGTGGAATTCCAACTCGCAAAATGAACATTTCGAGTCCACGCATCAAGAACTGGAAGTATAGAATAAAGAAGCATACGACGAAGATGAGGCCGAACAATGCCGTAACCAATCCGGCCGATTCCAGGGCATTGACCCACATTTGCCAATCATAATTCGTTGATTGACCAATCACTTCCAGTAGTTGATTGGATAAGTCTTCTACGATTTGGCCGAGCCAGGTGTAGATAGTGGGGAAACAGATCGCGACAGCCATGGAACGGAAAAAGTTGGTGAGCAGAAAGAGGGGCTCTTCATCCGGGTCACCATCGGTACATAACACGTAAATTTCAAAACCCTTCTTCAGAAATTTGAGGATCATTAATGCGACACCGAAAGAGAAGACAATATCGTACAGGTTTTCTAACAAATTCGCTCCAGTGGTCAAGGTCATGTACTTTTCGGCATACAAGGCGATTGGAATAATGTCTTTGAGCAAGGAATCAATATAGACCAAGGAACCGTTCAAAAGTGCAATGATGAGCAGCAAAATGATTTTTTCCAAGCTTCATACCTCCTTCATGCAGGAGGCGGCAACATGGCCGCCCCCGTAAAAGGTAGTGTGGATCAGCCTTTGTAGTTGAACATATCCTTGATGCGTTGCGTCAGGGTCGGAAGAATTGTGCCATTAAACAGCAGATACAGGCCAGCCAGCAGCAAAGCCCCGATAACAACAGCAATCAGGATTTTGATCCCGGTATCCACATAGCCTTCTCCGCGTTGGTTGCGAAGGGTTTGTTTTGCCAGAGCCACTGTTACCATGCTTTTTTCCTTCGCTGCCTTCAACCATTTTTTCATTGTTCATTACCTCCAGAAATTAATGTAGTCGCGCAAACAAAAAGAGCCTGTCCAGGGACACGCTCGAGTTACTTGTAATACCCAATGATGACATTGAGAGTGGCGGAACCAAGCACCGCTCCAATACAAGAAACGATGGCAACGATAATCCGATTGTTCCATTTCTTCGTGTCCATCTCATCCGCAGCAGAGCGGCGGATGCAGAAGTAAATAATGAGCAGACCAGCGACTACAGGGGAAAGGATCATCAACCAGGTCGTCACATCTCCAATTAACTTCTCTGTGCCAGTAACAAGCTTACTGCCTTTGATGTCACCAGAGGCATACGCAGCTGGAGCTTTCAGCAGTAACAAACTGAGTAAAATAACGGCACTGACAATATGATGAGAAATAAGGTTCATAGCCATCTTTACTCGTCGAAAGGCGGAGGCATAAATCCGCCGGAAGAGGCTCCAGCCTGCTGACGCTGCTCGGCCAGTTGTCTTGCGATGTCCTTCTGATAATAAATCCAGATGTTCCATAGTTTCACCTCCTCTCTTGTGTTGGTCAAGATGGGTCGGCTTTGCTCTCGTTCCTCCCGGACTCGCCGGTTATGCTCCTTATCGCCCAAGCCCATCATGGCGTTAAAAGCCCACTGGCTAAGATCCGGTGAGTACATCATGGCAGGGTGGGAGCGGGAGAGAACGATCTGATACGGCCGGGACACGCGGCGTACTTCGTCCACAGTCAATAGCTTGCGCTCCAGTAGGTTCAAGCTGTGCGAAGTGCTGGGAGTAGAGTATTTGCCATGTGATGCGGAGAGTTGATAGCTGGAGGTTGTGTATGTTCCTAGCTTCTCGCTGATTTCTCGCAGGGTTTCCAGATCGTCGGCCTGCAGATAGATCCAGGTTTGGCAGTTGCTCTTGATTGTGCCTGCGACATGATCGTCGTACTTCTCCTTGAGCTGCTCAAAGCTCTGTACGAACAAGTTGAAGCGTATCCCGCGCCCGCCACCTACGGTGAGCTTGTTGGAAAAATCGGCGATCGGCGTGAAGTTACCGAATTCGTCCAAAATGAAATTGACACGCTGTTCCAGCCGTCCGCCGCGAGCGTCGGCCTGGGTGGTAAGCAGTTCATAGAGCTGCGAAACCATCAGGGAAGCGACAGGGTAAAAAGTGGTTTTTTCATCCGGCAGAATAATAAAAAGCGCCTGTTTCTTCTGACCAAGGTCAGCCAGAGAAAAGTCGCTTTTGTGGGTTATGGCATAAATAGATTTAGATGTGAATAGCCGCAGGGTCGTGAGCGCTGAAGTATAGAAGCTGCCTTTGGTGCGAGAAGGGGCAATGTCGGAAATACTGAGCAGAGCGCGGGCCGGATGATTTTGTGGTAAGCGTTTGAGGTATTCTTGCATCGGTGTCTTGTTGCCGATCTGTCGGTTCATCTCTGCCAAAAACCAGTACACATTGGTGAGGTTCTGGTATTCAGGACGCTTAATGTTGTCCCAAACTACACTGAGAATCGAAGAGGCGATAACCGACATTTCACCGTTCGTCCAGATCTTTTCCCCTTGCGATTTGCCCACCAATACTTGCGTCATATCCCAGGCCAGCATTTCAGCCTGTTCCTGGTCATCGGCTAGCGCAGCATCAATAATAGGTTGAAGCAGGTTGTAATGATGGCTTTTTTCGGGGTGCCGAAAATCCAGAGTCCAGACAGTATACCCCAACTTCTCCAGCAGCACGTGGCTATAATGAAACAACTCTGCTTTCGGGTCGCTGATGACCATGGATTCACCGGCCAGGCCTAAGAAGCCAATGGACTGCAATACCACAGTACGTGATTTCCCGCTACGGGTGGCTCCCACGCAAAGGGAATGTACATCATCCCCAATGTAGTAAAGACGCTCCCGGTTCCCCTCATGCTGCATACCGAGTACGATTCCACCGGTAGTAATAGGAGAAGCAGAGCCTCTCGCTATCTTTGGAATTCCCTTAGGATGAAGAAGGTTCATGTACGGGTTCCGCCTCCTTCGCTTGTTTTAGAAAGGCCAAATCCTCGTATCCCGTTGAGACTAATTTCTGCAAAAAAGGGTGCTGCAGGTCCAGCGTATCATTATCAAACAGGTGCAGAAGTTCTTCTTCCCGCATCCAGCGGGCAGAACCATGCTGATGTTGCCCTGTCGGCACAGGTGTTTCAATGCCCGGAGCCACTTGTTTCAGTTCACTTTGATAGGGCTGATTGTTGAAGGCAAAAAACAAGGTAGCCAGTATAATAACTAGACCTTGAAGGCAAAGGAATAAGAGTAAATGGGGTTTGCTATCTAGCAGGCTGCGGAGACTGTGACTCAGTGAAGGGAAGGATAGGGAGGAAGTGACGCCCGAGAGAAGATTATGCAAGGCGGTGCTGAGAAATAGATTGCAGATGGTTCCAAATAGGACGATCAGTACCGCCAATCCTAGTCTTGGCCTTGTATTCACCACTCCATCCCATCGCTAGGCTCATAGAAGGCATCCGTGGGTTCATGAGCCTGCATCGAGTGGACTTCCTGATTCTGCGCCGGATAGCTGAAAGGAGATAAGGGAAGATCTTCGATGCTTTGCCCAGCAGCTTGATCTAACTGAGCCTGCAGGAAAAGGGAGCTGGGGGCAGGGCGGTCATGGATATGACCCCACTCCTCAGTGTGCAGATTATGCATGCCGACATAGGCAGGATGATCATCGCAGAGCGTGTGCAGTAAGCTATCCTCGTTTACGACTTTGGCTAAGACGCCGGGGTGGGAAGCGGATAATTCATAAATGGGGATAGCACAGTCGGTTAGGGGGAAGAACCAATAGCCTTTGTGACCGGCAGCATGCATCAGGGCCATCTCGGACAATACATGTTCTGCGATGGTCTGATGGACAGCTAGCTGCATTCCTTGTGGCCGTTCCACCAGAAAAATACCGTTATCCCAGGTTTGTTCCTGAGGGTAGGCTTGACCCTGATCGTCTTGTGGGGGAGGGAAATCCCCAAAATATTCGGGAGCAAAATAATGGCCCTCCGTAACGAGCTCTTCTGGATTTTCGGCTACAGCGTGTAATTCCGTATGCGTAATCGCGCCCTGCTTCGCCAATTCATACGTAGGGACAATGCTTTTCACATCATCAAAATATACATGACCATCGCGTTCTTTTCCTAGCTGTAACGCTTTTTCACTGAGTGCTTTTTTGGCATAGTCAGCATCCAGAACGATCCCTTGGTCGTGTTCAGCTTGCAGCGCATAGATATGCAAGCCGATTTCCATACAAGTCAAGATTGTTCCCCAAATAGAGGTTTGTGGTTGGGGCATCAAGGTTCATCTCCTTTTTTAGTCGAGGCACTAACGGGAAAGTTCTGCGGCATTTAAAGTCTCTGGATCACCATCCAGATCATGAGCAAATTCTGAATCGTAATCGAGATGGATGTCACGTTCTTTCAGTGTAGGAATCAAGTCTTCGAGCCGATCAATCAGGATTTGCACTTGCTCAAACTGTTCCATGCTTTTGTCATTCGGTGTAATCAGGAATTTGACCATTTCATCGTGAATGAGTGTTAGTTCGGTTTCACTGAACAGCTTACGGGCATCCACCAAACCGCTGCGTGTAGCAAAACTTTCGGTGGCTTCCTCACGATTATAAAAATATTGCCGCTGAACAGGTGTTTGATTGTCTGGAGATAAGCGGTAGGTAGAAAACACATAGTCAAATAAGGGATGATGTTTACAGGCTAAGATGACATCGCCATGCTCACAGAGTTTATAGACTCCATTGACGATTTTCTCGCTTTTGTCGGAATAAGGTTTCTCTGTACAAATGCCAAGCTGCAGGGCAGTTTTTCGGGCCAGATCGTGAATACTGCTCATTAGGCGATCCGGAACCGTGACGAAAGGGTTACGTTCAATTTGGTCAGCACGAGTGTAGAATGCGATGAGCTGCTCCTTTTGGTAGAAGTCAGCCAAATAATCCGCGGAAGTGGATCGGCGGACTTCGATTCCTTGTTCCGTAAGAGCAGCAAAATAAGCTTTGTAGAATTCGCTCTTGCTTTTCAATGGGTGTCACTCCTCAAAGTAAGGCCTCAGATTCTTGCTCCAAATCAATTTCCTCTACGGGCAGCGACTCATCACAAGGTGTTAGCATCGCATCCACGAGATGTAGCAGATGGTCTAAGTTCTTCTGCTCTTCTAATTGGAGCGCGGAGTCTTGCATTCCTCGAAACAAAAGGGAATCTCGAATCACGGTCAATTCATCCAATTGAAAAAGGATGGCACGATCGGCAAGGCCGCTGCGGTACAGAAAATCGGCTTTGGCAGAAGAGTAATGATTTTTATGAAAATAGTGCCCGAGCGAAACAGCGTTATTATCATACGTATACTGCCAATTCACAAAAGTAAATTGGCCATCTCCATCGTAACGAGCCGCGAGAGCGATACCGTTATACTCCACTAATTTGCGGTAATTGCTAACTGAATTAATAGGCATAGCAGGAGCTTCTTGATATGCGCGTTCCATTTCCCAAACCTGGTTAACAATCGTTGGAACAGGGTTGGCGTCTTCACGGTTGCAAAGCGTGGAGTAGATAATAAATCCATCTTCCTGAACATAGGCAACGGGTTTGCCGTCTTTTACGACAAGCAAAATCTCATCGAGAACAGGAGCGGATGTGCCAAGTCCTACTTTGTCCAATTCGTAACGCAGGACATCAAACAAGCGATCATTGATTTCCATGAGGTTTTTCCTTCTGCTCAGGAGATTTGGGTTCTGGTAATAGTCTCACTGGTTCAGAATCTTTTATTGGCCTTGCCGGGCAATGGGGTGTTTTCTTCATTAGTTTCTCAAAGGATTGTAATCGTCCATTTGTAAATAGCATAAAAAGCTCCTTTCCATTCACAGGTTATCAGTGGATTATTCACATTCGCACAGGGTTTCGGACACAAAAAATACGCTTCTAGAAGCGCAGAGTGTATGGGCATTTAGTTATGGTTCTATTCCTTTATCCTTTTGTCGGAGAAGCCACTCCTTTTTGGCCTGTTTGGACCATTCTCCGCCGAAGACAATCTTTGCTTTATCGTCATAGTCAAGCTGTGCCTGCATGGAGAGTTGTTCCATAACCGTCAGCAGCTCCATAATCAACTGCTCTGTCCAGGTTCGGTAGCGTTCAATTTGGCGAGCACCAGCATCTGAAGCTTGTTCAAGCTTGATGATTGTACGTATTAAGGAGATTACTCGATTAGCAATACGCGTCTCGGCCTCTTTTTGATACTTGCTGCTTTGTGAGGTGAGAGCAGTAGGATTTGAAGTATAGAGCTTGGCTACATCCAGTTTTGCTGCGGCATACGCGTCCACCATTTCAGCTAAATACGGATTTTGCTGTAGCAATTCCTGAACAAATTCATCTACAAGCATCTTTGCTTCAGTAGTGAGTAACTTGTAAGCTAAGCGGCCGCTTTTGGGCAACGCTTGGCGTAATTCAAACAGGCGAGAGGCAAGCTGCTCCACAGCTTGAGGACTGGTTAGATGATGTTTAGGGAGACGCAGCAAAGAATCCTCATCTTCATGCTCGAACCGTTGCTGGAAGGCTCGAAAGGCTCGTGGATTTAAGGATTTCATATGATTTTCAAATTGCTCCAGCACATCATCCGTGATGTTTGTGATACCTGTTTTGGCTAAATCCCGCTCAGCACAAAACTCCTTGATTTTGAAGGCGAAGGTGTCCTTTATAAGCTGCTTACGAATGCGATTGGGGATTTCAGGGTGTGTATAGTTCTTCATAATCGTCTGTTGTTTATCCCAGAAAACGATATGGAGATGAGGCTGATCCTTTTCATTATGAAAGGCGGCGGCCCAACAGAGGTTCTCTGTTTTGATTCGGTTGTGCGCGGCGAGTGTAGCGATGTGCTGCTCAATATATTGTTGCCAAGCTTCGAAGTCATTAAGGCCTAGTTCCATAGCCGTTTCTGTGCGAAACGAGATGACTCCACGATACATATTCTTGCCTTGTCGGGAAATATCCCTGGCGATTCGGGCGACTTCTTGCCAAGACTGGAAAACGTTTATGCTCCCAGGTTTAAGCTTGCCAAAGAGACCGTGTGGCAAATTCTCGTGCCGGACAGCGCCGGGGCGGGTGGCAATATAACAGATATGAACGTAATTGCTTACCGCCGTTTTGGGACGGTTGGGATGAAAAAACCGCTGTTTATAAATTAGAGCTGAAATCTTCAGCACCTCCGTGTAGCTTGGCAACATTCTGCTCAAACGCATCGCCAGAAAGGAAGAGCTGTTCGGCATCGGTCAGTTTCATCCTCGTATACTCTACTGCTAACTGCCGCGCTTTCTTTTCAATTTCTCGGAAGGTGGTGTAGCGGTTTGTGTCAATGAGGTCTGAAATAATAGCGATGGTGGAATAGTACGCTGCGGCAGACATGATGAGGTCCTTACTGGCAAGGCCGGCTAAGCGGTTACTGAGTCCGCCAATGGCAATGTTGATTTCTTGACGGATGATTGCGGTGATAAAGTCGATTTCTTGTGTGTAGGAGTCGATGGACATGCCTTTCTGAATGAATGCCCGCACAATATCTGCCATACTGAGATGTCTGGAGGCAGCATATTTTTTCAGGGTGTCGTACTGCTTTTTTGGGAGCTTAACGGTAATCTGTATAGTTTTTTCGGATTGAGCCAATGACCGGCACCTCGCTTTGAACTTTCTTGAACGACATTCGATAGCCGGGAGAAAACAATAAGAAATGTCGGTGGAAGCTCTGCTTCCACGCGGTTTCTTCGCCAAATGACATTTGGCTATTCCTGCCTTTAAGTTATCTCCATAAGGGCAATGGTGGGCCCCTGGAATATTGAGGAGATACAAGAATAAAACAAAAAGAAAAAAATTGAATTAAGTTCAAAATTATATCACTCCATTCTGAAGAAAAAAATAAAGAGATATACCGTTTTAAGTAAAGGTATATCTCTTTAAAATAGGCAGGTATGCTTATGAAATGCAGGATTTAAAAGTTTTAAGTGGAATATAATTACTGATAATATGACTGTATCATGAAGGTTGTGAAAATATAATGCGAAGACTCGATCTTGAAAAATTTGTTTCAAAAGAGATAACACATAATTATTACTCAAGAAGCTTCAATTTATTTCCCCATCAACTTAGAGCTATTTGCGATGTGCAAAATGCAATAAAAGAAGGTAAAAAAAGTATAGTACTTGAAATGAGGATTGGATCGGGCAAAACAGTTCTCGCTTGTGTACTTTCTAAACTGTTTTACGAGTGCAACGCTGAGAGAATACTGTACGTAACTTATATTAAAGATACACAACCTAGGATTGAAGTAGTGTTTAACGAAAATTTGCGTAATCAATATTCTATTTTTGATGAAGATGAAAACTGGCAAAATAGTCGGATTGTTATTGCGACTTATGAGCAACTATTAAGAAATAACCAATTGCGATCGATAGATTTCGACGTTGTAATATGTGATGACATAGAAATCCAATCTTTATATAAAATTTTTCATTACTATATAGGTTATATTGTTGGTTTTACTAGTTTAAATGATGATGTTTATCTTGATAAAAATCGTTCTGTCGATGCTATATATACTTATTCTCTAAGGGATGAGTTACGTTATAAAGGAGTTAATGACTTAACGGAAATAAGTTCTTCGCATGTTTTTAAAGAAATCCATAAGAGAATAGCAGTTATGAAACAAACTCTTTCAATTAAATCCACTACTGTAGCAGATGTAGAGGGGATTTTGCATTCACTTAATGCTATAAATGATGTCCTTAAAGAACATCATGAAGTTTTTGGGGAGTACATTAAGCAAAATATTAAGGTCAATGATATCACCTCGTTAGCGTATAAAAGAGATCAATTAACTATATTCTCAAAGTTATTAGATGATGGAAGCTTCTTTATAGAACAAAAGCAGATTCATCATAATTCTTCAGAACGAGTTTGGCAAACTTTCTTTGAAAATAACACTTGGATTTTTGGTTATGGTCTTAATTATTTTTTAGGCTCTCCACTAGAAAATAAGAAATTTGAACAAGTAATTAAAGGATCTTCTTTTTCGAATTCTGGTAAAAGAATTGACGCATTGATGAAATCAATGGGCAGTATTAATTCGATGTGCTTTGTTGAAATAAAAACCCATGAAACTCCGTTACTGAATAAAAAACAATATAGAAATTCTTGGGCAATTTCTGGAGAGCTATCTGGTGCAATTGCACAAATTCAATATTATAAGTATAGCGCTATAAAAAGTATTTCCAGTAAAATTGAGATTACAGGTACAGATGGAGATCCAACAGGTGAAGTTATCTATAATTATAATCCAAAAGCAATTTTATTAATTGGAAATCTGGCTCAATTTAATGCTTCAAAAGGGGTAAATGAATCCAAACTTTCTTCTTTTGAAATATTCAGAAAAAGTATTGAGGGTATCGAAATCATAACTTTTGATGAATTATATGAGAGAGCTAAATTTATTATTGAAGTGTAGAAAAATTTGCTTAGAAATATTTCAATCTATATAGAGTGAACTTAAGAATCTAACTTGCTGCATCGGCGAAAATCTTGGGTAGCAAGGGGTTCGTCCCATCAGCTGGCCATAATTCTTAAGTTTAGCTTATATAATCAATATTTTTCTAACGACTGATAGTATTCAGCAAAATATATTTAAATATTCTACTGCGAGAGTAGTGATATAAAGATGAGTTATGCAGAATTATTACCTGAAAAAAATGAAGATTCTAATGAGATTAACCCACTTTCAGTTCTGAGTTTTCTTTTTTGGAACTTACAAGAACATGAGTTGAGTAACGCTGTATTTCAACTTGTTAATGATCAAGAACTTCCAGAAATAGTTATTTTCAGTGAAACTACGCAAAAAAGTAGAATAGCTATTGATAATCTACTCACTCCCTTAGGATATACGGCTCGTATTAAACCGGAAGGTAGGGTAAGGGTAGCTGTTTTCGATAACATAGATTCTTCTAATGTCATTTATACAAAAAAAGATCAACGTTTTACTAGTATTATTTATAGTCTTAATACCCAAAATATTATGGTTACTGGTGTACATCTTGATTCACCCGCTTCCTATCCTGATGTAGATGATCGTTATTTTTGTGCAGGGGCACAATATAAACTTATTGAATCTATTGAAGAGACATTTAATGTTAAAAAATCTATTATTATTGGGGACTTTAATATGAACCCTTTCGATAAAGGAATGGTTAGTGAACTTTCTTTTAAAGCTACCCACTGTAAAAAAACTGCACAAATTACTAAAGGCAATAAACGATATTTTTATAACCCTTCTTGGGGAGCCTTTTCAAATGATCTAACTCTTGATGATGGTAAGCCACCGGGAACTATACATTACGTCCCATTTAATAAAGAAACGTATGTAGACTACTGGCATATTTTTGATCAAGTGCTTGTACGGTCAGAACTCTTTTCAGAGTATACTAACTCGTTTGAAGTAATTACTAAGACCTCAACAATAAATTTATTAAACAATGAATTCATCCCTGATCGGGAACGTTATTCTGACCATTTACCAATTAAATATAAAATAAAAATATAAAATAGTGTGGTGACTAGGTTGATTAAAACTATCCCATTAGATTTTTATAAATTTGATTCAAGTTTAGTAAAAAATGAACCTATAAAATCTGTACTTGCAGTTATAGAAAATGTTACAAAATTTTTGGAATCTCATAATAGAAAACAGGTTAGAATCTACGGCAGCAATGAGGACCCTAAATTACCCGGATTATTGCAATTAAACCTTCTAGAAGAAAAACCTTATCCACAAGAGTTTAATGTGTTTACTATCTTTTTTAATAATCTTAGTATTTCAAGAATTTTATCAGATGGAAATGAGTTTACTCATGTGGATATAAATGATTTGAATTTTACATTAGCCGAGATTATTGAAGAATATAATGTAATTTACCATATATGTGATGAAAGTGAATTGATTTCAAAAAAAAATGAAGACTCATCCTTCTCCAGTTTCCTGAATTTTAGAGATATTCCCCGGAATTTTAATACAATTGATTTCTTTCAATATCGTATGAATAGAGAAGATGAAATTCGCCTTTTTAATCAGCTATCCCAAGGAGATTTAGATGCGTTCTTAGATATATTTATTTATAATTTGAAAACAGTGAACTTCATTGCAAAAAAACATACAGTTATATCTGATCCTGAATATGAAGTATTGTATTTTATTTATATAATGTACGTGGGTTCAAAAGGTTTACTAAAAGCGATTGATACTTTTCGTACCGATAAAAATATTAAGTTTTCTACCTATGCTTCAAGGTGCATAGAGAATGAGATTTTAATCTATCTTAATTCGAATAAATCTTTGGATCACACAATAGGGGAGATATTAAATATCCATGATCAGGGCTTTCTAGATGCTAATAAAAAGTATTATTTAGAGAATAAAGATATTAATTCTAAAGTGTTTACGCACAAAACGAATGATATGAATTACTTAGATTCTTTGGATGATGATGAGAGGGAAGTTATCACTAAAAAATTTAAGTATTATATAGGTGACAAAAAGTGGACAAGTGGAGAGATAGCTAAGCAACTAGGCATTAATAAAAAGGATGTAGATATAATTGAAGAAAGGGCACTCTTTAAATTGATGATACAGTCATTGTTTTTTGAGTATGAAAACTTTTAATATCATAAGAAAGGAGCATTGTCATTTAGAACAATGCTCCTTAAAAAATAGAATTAATCTGTTCGAATAATTGAAGGATTTGAATATGAATTGCATGTACAATCCCATGCAATTTTAATCCGAAAATAATTGCAGAGATGCTAATACCAATGCTTGGCCAAACAGTCCAGTGAAAATATTTTTTGAAGATTTTTTTTTGAAGTTTGATGCTGTTGCCAGTTATCTTTTCAATTCGATCTTCAAGAAAGATTTGTTTGTAGTCTAAAATTCTTTTTTCATATACTTCAAGTATTGCTTTTTTATTTGTGCTAGCCAGCGAACTATAATAAATTGTTAACGCGATGGAAAAAAATCCATATATATATAGGACCCAAGGAATATAAGCTTGATTTTCTGGCTTGTTAAAGCCTATAGCAGCAGTTATTGCAGTAGCGAGGAGGCCGAATAAATTTTTGGTAACTATATCAGTAATTCCCGAAATTTGCTTACTTATTTCGTTTGATGTTGTTCGAATGAAATCTTCAATCTGCTTTCGCTCATCTAAATAGGCTTTGACACTTTTTTGAATGTAAACTCTATAGTTCTCTTGCACCATCTCGTAAATTTCAGCACTATTTTTTAAAAAAAGTTTTAAGTCAGTATTCTTTTCTTCTTTAATATGAAGATTGATTATATTTTGGATCAAACTTATCTTATCGGTTGTTTTTTCACTGTATGCCCATGTGTATAGAGAAAAAACTTTTTTAATCTGCTCTGGTGAGATGTTTGAAGGAATAACTAGTTTGAATTTAATTTGTTTAAGACCAATAAAAGTTGATTCATATTGTTTGTCTTCTTCTAAATAATCAGTTCTAAGTGAAAGGAAAGCAATACACATTGATATAGCTTTAATTTTAAGGAAATTACTGATTTCATTTACTGAATTTTCTGAGAAATAAAAAACATCTGGTGGAAGATAGCTGATTTCTTGATGCCAGCGTATATTCTCATTCCGCTCTTTTATTCTGTCGTTGATTAATTTCAATTGCTGTTCTTCTTCATTAAAAGGTGTATAAAGTACTGCGATGCTTCCGATACTTATAAAATTGTTTGTGACTATATTCAAATAAGCTGGATCATCATAAATAACAATATAGGTTAGTTGAGTTGCTTTTTTGAAGATGAATTTTTCTAACACAGAAAAGCTAGGCTCTTGTAAATTGCTTAATAAATAAGTTCCTTTGGAATAAACATGCACATTGTATTTATTAACGATATCGGAAGGAATAATATTGTTCTTTTTAATTTCAATACTTATTTCTGTTTTTTCATCACAGAGCTCAACTGTGTCTGTCAGATAGTCTTTTTCTGAAGGAAAAGAGAGAATATGCTCTCCTAAATACAATATGAATTCTGCTGTCCAAAAAGAAAGAAAATCATGGATAAATGTTTCAATTAAATCTTTATGAATTTCATTAGTATAGGTAACATTAGACTGAGTTTCTCGTTTGTGGAAAAATCTATTTGCTTTTAAGAAATCCAACCATTCCATATAAATCAGTCCATTTTATTTATTTTTAGTCCTTTAATTATTACGTCTGCGACTTCTATCCCTTCTTCGTTCAAGTAAGGGGTAAATTTGAATTTATCAGGATCGTCATAAATCGCACTTTCAACTTCTAACTTAATCCCCTCAAGGGTTATTTTTCTTTTTTTAGCGTATATATTAGCTATATCTTGAGATTTTACAAATTCTGCACGTCGTACCCCTTGCCGTTCAAACTCTGCTATAAGGGAGTCCATATATAATTTACGCTCATCCACTGGTAAATTCTCACTAAATTGTGATTCGACAAATTGATTGAGGTTTATATTTTCAGTATTTACAACTAAATTGATAGCATTGTCTACAATTGAACGCTTTTTTTCTGGAGAGATAGAAGATGTTTTAATGAATTCTTTAACACCTTTGATAAAACCACTTGTATTCATTTTAGAATCATCAATAATTTCAACGTTCAGAAAGCTTTTTTGAAAAAATAAGGATATATCAGTTTGATCTGTTTTGCTTTTTTGTCTGTCTAAAATAATTAATTCAAATTCCTCATTTGTGCGTTTAATAAAAGCTGCCTTCTGAAGTTTTGTTCCTAATTGTGGCCAGCCACTTCCCAGTTTTTTGATACCGATGTATCTTCCAGCTGGGGTATCAAATGATTCTGAAATGTAATTATCTTTGTAATCAAGTTTTAACAAACAAAGATACTCCACATTATTGCAAGTTGCGAGGCAGACAGCTATATCAGCAGCAGAAATAGACTTGTTTGTCATTGCAGTGAACAGTAATCTAGCTAATTTTTTTGATCCGGTAATGAATTCATTGTTAGGGTTGTCTAATAATTTGTAAGATTCTGTCAATACTAAATTGATATCTTTGTCCAAAAAGTTTGCATATCGTATTCGTCCGTCTTGAAAGCCGCTTATGGTATGTGTCTCTAGAACAGTTTTCAATTCATTGTCCATTCTTAAAGGAAGATCGGATAAGTCCAACCCTGAACCATTGTCTTTTTGGTTATCAAGACGATGAATAATAGCTGAACGAATTTCAAGCTCTTCAACTTTTAACATTGCTAATGCTCTCTCCTTAGTCATAACGTAAACGACGAATATTTTTAGTTTATTGAAGTAAAATAAAGAATAAAATTAATGGAGGATGATATTTGTGAAAAATTTTAGAGTATTCATTGAACGTGATAACTCTTGGCATTATTTTGGAACTTTTAAAGCAAAAAATACTGAAATGGCATTAGAACTTGCTCGATCCTCAAAGCATGAGCTATTAGGTACTTATTCGTTTGAAGAAGAGGAAATACCATATATAAACATGGAGGCAGAGGAACTTCCTTTCTAAGTAATATACCAGAATTTTCTACACGACACTATGAATTTTTGTAGCTAAGCACTTAAAAATCTAAAGTAAGACTCAAAATATTTTAACTAGAATTTGTAGGCTTCTTTGGTAACAAAACAAATTAGAGAAGACTATATTTTCACAAAACAATTAAGAAGCGTAATTATGAATAGGATGCTGTCTACTCTTTTCGATGTCCACAAATATATGTTAGGTTTCATTTTCTTGTTGATAATTATTATGCGCCTTTGACCATCCATGGTTTTCATCATTAATTATCTGTCCTTCTTGAAGTTCCTTAAATTCAAGTGATGAATTGATCTCCGATTGCCGAGCGACAAGTTGTTGAAGTTGAGCATCAAACATAAAAGGTTTTTTAATCTCCTTCTTAGCATCCTCTAATTGACGGAGTGAATTCTCACGTTGGTTTTCGGTAGTGGTGATTTTTGTAATGATTTTATCCGGCAAGTTCTCCAGTCGAGAAATATTTCCGAGAGCAGAATCGCCCAATTCCGTGTTATACCCAGTACTACCCCGAAGTTCTATGTTCACTCGATCAAAACTCATTCGAGAAATGAAAAGTTCAAATCCACGAAACTCTCCAATTTTTATCGCCTGATGATCCATTTCCATCGTTTTGGCTAATAACAACAAAACTTCCCCGGCCTTGGAACGTTCGGTGTACTCTTTGCCATCTAATGTAATGGAGAAGTTCAATTGATGATGTTGCTCAGCCAAATTCCAGTCTGCTTTATAGTGCCCTAGGTTTTCAGCGCAAGAGGCAATGATCTGCGGAATATGATATTGAATCTGGCGCTCCAACATCGCCTGCTCATTCTGCCAATTCGTCTTTAGCATCTTTAGCCGCATCACTTCATTATCGACCTCCATTTTTTCCGCCAGCATAGGATTGCCTACGGCGATGGCTTTAACCTCTGCTGCAGATAGGACGGTCTCATCGGCATCCTGACAAGAACGGGAAATACTCTTGCCAGTCATCACCTGGGAGATGTAGCTCAGTTTCTGCTCCTGGATTTGCCACAGATAAGAGTCGAATGTTCCCTTGGTAACATAGCGGAAAATCTGTACTGCCTCGTTCATATTGCCTTGCCGTAAGATGCGGCCATCGCGTTGGGTAATGTCTGAAGGACGCCAAGGGCAATCCAAATGATGTGCAGCAACAAGTCGAGTCTGTACATTGGTTCCGGTGCCCATTTTTTGCGTGGAGCCTAGTAGCACACGGACCTCACCGCGACGGACCTGTTCAAACAAGGCCTCCCGAGCCGCATCGGTATTTACGTCATGGATAAACGCTATCTCATATTCGGGAACGCCGCGCTGGATTAATTGTGTCTTGATTTCATCATAAACATTAAATCGTCCGGGCTTTGGCGTACCACTGTCGCTAAAAATGACTTGAGTTAAATTATCGGCCCGTGTTTCATTCCAGGTATCGTAGACGTTCTCGATGCATCGGTTCAGCTTGGAATCAACTTCAGTTGGAGCATCTTCATATACCAACCGAGGATCAATGGACATTAGCTTTGCTTCGTGCGTGAGCTTTAGCATATTATCCTCGCTGGCATCCACATCGTTATTGCGGATTTTTTCGGCGCGCTCCACGAATTCGTCCATCATTTTCTGCTGAAAAGGGGAGCATTCACTAATCACAATGGTTGCTTTGTCGCCCTCAAGCTTCGGAGTAGGTAGCTGCAGCATGTCAGCAGTTTGAATGTCAGCAACGAGTCGAAATATACTCATCAGTTCCGGCAAGTTGTGAAACTTGGCAAATCGGGATTTCATCCGATAGCCGCTGCCCTCTGGAGTAATTTCGAGAGAGGAGACTACCTCTCCAAATGTCGCTGCCCAGTTGTCAAAGAAGTCCAAACCCAGCCTTTGCAAAAGGCGGGGCTGGAGGTAACGCTGCATAACATACATCTCGGACATACTGTTACTTATTGGGGTGCCGGTGGCGAATACAACACCGCGGCCTTGATTGATTTCTTGCAGGTACTGACATTTGAGTAGCATATCGGTTGCCCGTTGACTGCTGGATTTACCGATACCGGCAACGTTACGCATCTTGGTAAAAGTGAAGCAGTTTTTGTAAGCATGAGCTTCATCAACAAAGAGCATATCTACACCAAGCTGTTCAAAGGTAAGAAGATCATCTTTTTTACTTTCGTTGGTTAAGCGTTCTAATCGTGATTTGAGGTTGTTCTCAAAAACAACCATTTGCTTGATACTCCAGTTGTCGCCTTTTTCTTTTTTGATTTGGTTAATCGTCTGGGAAACATTGCTGATTTCGTTCTGTAAGAGCTGTTCTTGTCGCTCTCGGGAAATTGGGATTTTCTCGAATTGGCTGTGGCCAATAATGATGGCATCATATTCGCCCATTGCTATGCGGGATACAAATCGTTGACGATTGGATAGCTCAAAGTCCTTTTTTGTAGTTACCAGGATGTTAGCGCTGGGGAAAAAGCGTAAAAATTCGTTTGCCCATTGTTCGGTAAGGTGGTTGGGAACACAATACAGGGGTTTGTGAATCGCACCGATTCGTTTGAGATACATTCCGGAGGCAATCATTGCTGCTGTTTTCCCAGCACCAACTTCATGAGCCATCAGTGCAGTACCCGAATAAATAATACGAGCTGCCACATCCTTTTGGTGTTTACGTAGACTCATTTCTTCATTCATCGCCTGGAAAACGAGATGATCACCACTATAAGCTCGCGGGCGAATTGTATTAAACTTTTCGTTATAGATCGAGAGTAGAGTATCTGCTCTAGTCTTATCTCGAAACAGCCAGGAAGCAAAGGCCTCTTTCATCTGCTGCTGTTTAGCACGGGCAATCATTGTTTCTTTGGCATTGACAACATACTTAACCTGCTCGTTACCGCTTGCATCTAAATAGGTAACGGGATCGCGAATTGTAATGCTTTGAAGATTCAAGCTACTTTCATAAATTTCATAAGCATTTGCTCGTCTTGTACCGAAGGTTTGATTGACCTTGATGGAGCTCGGTTCGATGCTCTTCCCGGAGACACGCCATGTGTTTGTGAATTCTAAATAATTTACATCTACAGTCTGCGAATTTCGCAGTACTTGAGAGGTCTCGAAGGTCTCATACATGAATTCCCGGTAGTAACGAACTGGAATCCATGGACTGCCGATACGAAAATCAATGTCGCCAGGCAACAAGGGGGCCGGCTGCACACGGGCTAGAGCGTCTACATTTCGTTGAAACAAGTCGGGATGCTCTTGTGCCTTTAGTGTTGCATAAGTCAACTTGTCCCGGACATTACCAGATAGGTATTCCTCATCAAGTTCCCAACCTTCCTCTTCGTCACCACTATACTTTTGAGGATTCAGATAAATCCTTTCCCCAAGGGCTTCTTTTACTTCAGTAATACTCTGATTACACAGGTGGGCAATATAAGCGAGGTCGATTCGTAAACGATGATTTAAGCATATTTGCATTGCTTCCAATGGGTTATCGGTATGCTCAGGCAGTGCATTAATTCGAATGGTTGGCCTGGTGAATATCGCGGCTTTGTTCCAGGTTTTCTCTGGGGTAAGGTCCTCGATCGAGCGAAGGAGTGGTAGTTGATCATCATCGGCAAAAGCAGAGGTATTTGCCCGATCATTGATATACCCATTCTGTTGGACAAAGCGGTCATAAACCTTATTAAGTTGAGACTGGGCATGTTGCAGTTCTGGGAGTTCGTATCCATACTCTCGAGATTGAATATTAATAACATCCAGCAGAGCTTTGCGGATCTCACATAATCCTTTTATGCGGTCTGCCTTTTTTCCCTTAATATCTTGCGGTAGAAGTAATCCATTCTCACAGTAGAAGAGCTGACCTTGTTCTTCAATGAATGTGTAATTTTTGGTCCCCAGTGGAACTTTTCTGCTGACTGGTTCTTCGTCCTCATCCCAAAGAGGAGAGAGTCTGTTTATAGACTGTTCAGTTGAATGACCAATCATTTGAGGGAAGTCAGCCTGCAAGGATCCAAGCGCTTGCTGCAGAGTAGGAAGCAGATTTTGTTCTTCATCTGGGATACATGCGCTAGATTTTTCTGCGCCGTACATACCTCGATCCCACTGCATCTTTCCGAGCATCATATCGGGATGGGAAAGATAATAGCGATTCACAGGAATGCCCTCTGAAGTCTCGTCAACGTGAACCCATTCAGGCATATTTTCTTGGGAGAGGAGAAGGGGAGACTCGCGTTTCTGCAGAAACACGATATCCGTAGTAACTGTAGTACCTGCAAGGAATTGGAAGGTGGTGTTCGGCAACCGTACCATACCTATTAATTCGGCTTGTTGAGCGATGAGCTGGCGTACTGCTGAATCTTGTTTATCCATAGTTCCTTTACTAACGATATAGGATAGTATGCCGCCCGGCTTGAGTAAATCCAAAGAGCGGAGAAAAAAGTAATCATGGATAAGGTGGCTGCTGGTAAAACGACGATCATGTATTCGGATATTGTGAAACGGAATATTGGAAAATATAGCATCAAAGCGCATATCGCGCCAATCTACACTCTCAAAGGCTTGTAGGTGTATAGATGCCCTGGGGTAGAGCCGACGGGCAATTCTGCCGGTGACTGAGTCTAATTCCACGCCATGCAACTCTGCATCTTCCCATTCCGTGGGGAGTACGGAGAAAAAGTTACCACTGCCCATTGCAGGGTCCAATATCCGGCGGCCTGTTCCTTCCATTAAGCCGAAGCGCAGAAAGGTAGCATGGATGGTTTGGACAATTGCTTGTTCTGTGTAGAAGGCAGTAATAGTAGAGTTACGGGCAGCGGCATACTCCTCTTCATTGAGTAATTGCTTCAGCTCAGCATATTCATTCTCCCAGCCCTTGGCTGAAGGGTGAAAAGCATTCGCTAGGCCACCCCAACCCACGTAACCGGCTAAAATTTGTTGCTGTTCCGGGGTGGCCTGCTGCTGGTAACTTTCCAACAGCTTAAGTAACTGTATGGCTTCTACGTTGCGCTTATATTTGCTCTTTGGGCCTGATACATAAGGGGAATGATCAGGATGAAAACGATAATTTACTGTAGGTGTTGCCAAAGAGATAGGCTGTGCTTCACTCTCTGATTCTTCATCCAGTGGAATACTGCTATCCTGGCTTAAATCTGGAGGGTGATTTACTATCTCATCATTTGAAGCAGTAGTTTCCATTGATGATTGCTCGGCAAAATCAAATAATGTCCACTCTGGCTCTGTCGGCGGAAAAGGAGCGAGTGTCTCATCATAGCGACCTTCCGCAATCAACTGAAGGAAGGTGTCGCTTATTTTCTTCCATTTATATTGCTCTTGATGTGGTCCGCTTGAGTCTCTCCAATCAATCGTAACGCCCTTTCCATCGTACATATATCCAATCAAGCCATGCTCAAAATCGCCTCTAGCACCACTAATGCCATATAAAGGTTTTAGAAATGCAATCAAATCGGCAGACTTCACTGGATGATGCTCAACCACAAACTGATAGATGTGCTGTTTTCTGGATTCAACACCTTTACCGCTGGATAGCAAGTGCTCGAGCATTTCTTCTCCAGTTGGGTTTGTAATTAAGCCAGAAGCAATGCCGGGCATAAAAAAAGAACCGCTATGTAGCGGTTCGGATGATTGGGTGGAAGTGATTTTGGGATCGATTATCTTGGTTTCAACACGATGTCGTTCAGGACCAATTCTTCTGCTGTTGATTTGATCTGGTTCAGGTGTCTTGCTCGTTCCAGTGTATCGTCGGTCTGTGGCATCGGGCGCAGATGAAGTATTTGTTCGGTCAATTGTTCCAGACGCTCTAAAGCTTCCTGTTCGACCTTGTGCATTGTTTCCATAAGAGCTCCCTGCATCAAGAGAATCTGGAAACGCTGTGTATGATTGTCCCGAAGATAACTCATTGCCATCCGACCGTACCTGCCCAAAGGTTGCTGGTCTATTTTGGCTTCGTTCGAAATGTTCAAGTTGGGATACATCAGACCGTCGATTTCGCGATACGTCAGGTTCGGGCTGTTCCGATTGTTCATTTTGCAAACTCCTTTCTGCTTCCATGATTTTAATATATCGAGCAATATCTCCAAGCAGGCTGCGGGCTAGAATATTGATTTGGTTACCTAGCCTTGCGGCCAACGGGAGCGTATGAAAATGAGTGATGGTGGTAAAGTCTACATTGTCAGGTTCAGGTAAATGACAGCGCTGATGGATAAGATAGCGAAGACTGTCTCTAATTAAATCTCCGATATGCTGTTCCAGACCCTGCAGAGGGACCGTTCCTAAGAAATGATCCTTGATATCAAGTTCGATATCCTGTACCCAATCGTCTAATGAAGAAAGAACAACTGAATGCGTCATCTGAGAAATAGCTTCGGATAAAATCAGTGTATCGTAAGAAGTAAGTCTTCCCGCTAGCTCTTTTGTGTCCACCTGATTCAAATTCCAAAGCTGTGGAGCGTTCTTACCTGTCGTCTGTGATACGTCAAACAGATAGGTTAAGGTGGGGCTATTCCCCGAAGTGAAGTCGCAAACTGCGACACTCTTCTCACCTTTGCGAACATACCTCCCCAGTTGATTCCACAAAGACAAGGGAGCCAGCATGGTTGCACTTGGTCGTTGGGCATAAATCAGTAAGCTATTATCAAAGGAGTACTTATAAATAGATGCTGCAAAATCTAAATATCTGATCCAAGCATCTGCACCTTGTGTAATTTCTGCAATGGCAGAAACGTAAAGTTCTTGAAGGTGGTTTACTCGATTCATGACCGGCTCTCCTTTCTTGGGGTTTGGAATGCGAGTAGACAGAAATCAGTTTCCTTGTTCATAGAAGTCCGGCAGATTATTATCACTCAGGGAGAAGGGTAATGGAGGTAGCTCCAGGTCACGGGCATATGCTGCATAACGTAGCTTAATGGATTCGCAGAAGTAGGATATCAGATTTGTGTCGAATAAATAATACGGATTGTAATTTTGAGGATGGTCATTGTTTAATTCACTGTCTCCATGAAAGCCGTTGAATAGGTTAAAGGCTAACCGAGAGATTTTCATAGTGGTGCTGGTTTGCCAGCCCTGTTGCAAGCCTTCCAGACGAATGCAGTTTTCTTGGTGGTCATAAAGATCTTTAACATGCTGCCTGGTTTGTGGTGTGAGTCCCAGTGTATAGAACAAAGCTTTATGGTATGGATCGTTCTGGGTATTGGTCATTCGTAAATTACCTTCATAGAACTGCTCATGTTCAATATCCTTAAAATTCGGGTTCATGGATAGTATCCTCCGATTTATTTTGGGCTGAAGTGTACTGTTGTTGATGGGCAAAATACATCTCTAGCGCCCGATCGATGATCTCCTCGACCTCAGAGGCTTTGCTTTGGCTGGAGAAGTACTTGGCATAGACCTTGTGCTTCAGTTTAAATGGTGGCTGAGGTGTTTTACCGCGCGGTTTCCGAGTGGCTTCACCAGATAAAATCTTATTGGCTTGATCGGCACTGAGCTTGCCGGAGTGGCTTTGCAACAGCTCCGACTTTTTCATATCCACTTTAACTCCGTTATCGGCCATGGCTTGTTCAATGATGTTCTGTTCATCTTCAGTTAAATAAGACAGATGGACGGCACATCGTAATGGCAAGTCCGCAGCATCGACTCGTTGTTTTAGTTCAGGAATCAGCTTATCGATGCGCAGTAACCGGGAGACCGAGTTTTTGGATAACCCGTATTCCTCAGCCACCTTATCCCGGCTGGTTGGCCTCTGCCCCATTGGGGCAGAGGTTTCGTTTTCCTTGTTATACTGCGGGTCTTCCAGCTTCTTTAACTCATCGATTATGTCGTTACGCTTCCCTTGTGAGAACATTTCGGAATGCCGTAAAGACAAAACCTTGGCTTTTTCAGAAGGCAACATTTCGCTAAAGGAGCGCTGAAGAACGTTAGTCTCCACGACATACAAAAGGGCTTCTTCGTTGGATAACTTTTCTTTAATGATAGATGGAAGCAGTTCTAAGCCGATAAGCAGTGCAGCGTTCATGCGATTATGCCCCGACAACATTTCGTATTCGTGACCTGTTTCATCCGGTTCGATTCGGCGGATAATAACCGGTACAAGTATCCCGTTGGCTGAAATACTGTCCACCATATCTGCCAATCGCTCTCCTTCATACAGGTGGAAGGGGTGGTCCTTAAAGAACCTAATCTTATTTACAGGTATGGATTGGATGTCTCCTTTTAAGGAAAGAGGCTCTGCTTCATGATTAGATTTCTCCGAAAGTTTCAGCAATTCATCAATACTTCCTAGCTTAGGAGTGATTCGTGACTTGGGCATATTCATGTAGCATCAGCTCCTTTGCCAGATTTTGATAAGCCGCTGTTACCTTTGATTTAGGCAGGTAAGTCATTAAGCTTTGACTATAAAAGTTGGCTTCTCCGACTTTAACTGAGAGCGGGATTTGCGATGAGAAAATGCGGATAATTGATCCGTAGTAGTCTTGAACCAAGTTGAAGGCGTCTTTATATAAATTAGTTCGGGTATCACACATGGTCATTAAAATTCCGGCTATGCTAATCCGCGGGTTAATTCGTTTCTTTACCTTTATGATAATTTTTAGAAGCTGAGTTAGGCCTGTTGCTGACCACAATTGAGGGTTTACTGGAATTAACACACTGTCACTCGCCGCAAGGGCGTTTATCGTTAGTAGACCAAGAGAGGGATTTGTGTCTATAATGATATAGTCATATCTTTGCTTCATGGATTCCAATAATGTGGTGAGAGTCTTTTCACCACCCATTTCATCTCTTAAATTAATCTCAGCAACGGATAGTTCTATGTTGCTTGGGATGAGGTCTATATTGCCATGATTATGAATGTATTCTTCAGGAGCCGGCAATGGTTCGTCGCTCATGAGGGCGTTCATAATATTGAACATTGAAAACTTAAGCTGATCTGGATTCTCAATTCCAAAGCACATGCTCAAATTGCCTTGTGGGTCGAAATCAACCAGCAGCACTTTCTTATCTTCATGGGACAAGGCGCACGCCAGATTGTAGGCGGTGGTTGTCTTGCCTGTACCACCTTTCTGATTGGCGATGGTGATAACGGTTGGTTGTGTCATTGTAAAAACCTCCCCGGAGGTTTGCTCCGAACATATTGTCAATGGTAGGGAGCGGGCTGGTTCTCTCATTTTTCTCTCCGAGTTCTCTCGCAGTTCTCTCCAAAGGCTAAATTTGCTCTTTCTGTTGCTTGTTGCCGGAAACCCTCGTGGCTCTAAGGAAAACACAAAAAACCGTAAAAATCCTTGATTCTACAAGGTTTTTTGCGGATTGTAGGTTCCCTTATATTCCACTGCAGGGGGTTAAAGTCCAAATGACTTCTGGGACTTAAAATCCTGCGGTACGTGAGTACCGTACGGGTTCGACCCCCGTCCTCGGCATCATAGTGAAAACCTTGAGAAATCAAGGTTTTTTTTGTTTTTCTTGAGTAAAACTTCCGTCAAAAGCTAAAGGTTCTGTGTGTCTTGGAATCACATCCGAGCTCACAGAATCAGGTTGATAACACTCCTTTTCAGTGCTTGTCTAATCGCAAGCTTTGGAGAGGAGTTTTTTTAATATGGAAGATTTCATGAACCGCCGTATATCAAACGGTACGCACAGTGGTATGAGAGATCCGAGCCTTTTGATTACTGTCGAATAACATCTTAATTTGTTGTATTATTGATTAATCTAGTTTTCAAGAACCAAGGAGGGTTAAAGTTTGCTTACACTGAGAAGAGCCGACCCGGGTCAAAGTAAAAAGCTCAGTCTTACATCGCTGCTTACGGGCTTGGTTACGCTGGTGGTTCTACTAACCTCAAGCATTCTTTTGATTGGCTCTTACGAGTCCAAAAAACAATCATTGATGGAGACTACACTCCATCTGAATTACTACAACGCTGACCGAATGACCAAAACAATGGATTCCTTATTTCAGTCCATGCGCAGCAGTTTGGAATACAGTGCTGACATACTCTCCGATGACGAAACCTCAACGCCGAAGCAAGTGGATGATAATTTGGAACTGATGCGCAATAGTAGCAATTACTTCAATTCTATCGCCGTGCTCGATGCCGACGGGCTGATCCGCAATGTAGTACCGGCTAGTTTGGGGTCAGCAGGAAACCATATTACTTCTAAGGTCGGTTTGGAAGCTCTGGCGTTAAAAAAACCTTACATATCCTCCCCCTACATGACCCAAACCACAAAGAGACTAATCGTTTTTATGAGTCAGCCGATTTTTAGCAAGAATGGTACATATCGCGGTATTTTGAGCGGCACATTTTATCTGCAGGAGAACAATATTTTGTCTATGATTTTTGGCGACAATAACGTGGACGATTCTGGCTCCTATTATTATATTGTGGATTCAAGCGGGCATCTGTTGTACCACCCGGATAAGCAGCTCATTGGGGAGGATGTCAGCAATAACAAGGTTGTGCAGAAACTCATGAATGGGGAGAGTGGGGAACAGCAAGTGCGTAACACCCGTGACGTTGAAATGCTTGCCGGATACTCCAGCGTTCCAGCCAACGGATGGGGAATTGTGGTCGTTTCGCCGATTAGTGTCATCCATCATCAACTGATGGGGCACCTTCGGACCATTCTCTGGTATTCGTTGTTTCCGTTCATTATCCTCCTGATGGGCGTCATTCTCGTAGCACGCAAGCTGGCCCGGCCTTTTGTGTACCTGGCAAATCTGGTGAGCAGGATGGGCAAGGAAAAGATTGAATTGCCAGAAGCGAAGCCGCAATGGAGCCGAGAGGCAGATCTGCTGACCAAGGCTGTGTTGCTTGCCATGACGGATATTCAGAAGCAGACGGATCAACTGACCCAAGAGGCTACGACGGATGCTCTGACCGGTTTAATGAACCGGAGATCGTTAGAGTATACGATGAGTCAGTGGATTGACTCAGGACAACCGTTTTCGCTCATTGTACTGGATGTAGACAAATTCAAACTCGTGAACGACACTTACGGTCATCTCATCGGCGACGAAGTGCTGAAACATGTAGCCAAAGTTATAGTTACCTCGGTTCGTCCAGACGATGTTTGCTACCGCTACGGCGGTGAAGAGTTCATCATCTTGCTAGCCCACACAAGACCTGAGGAAGCTTTCATCATAGCTGAAAGAGTCCGGCGGGCAATGGAACAAAGCAGGGGGCCAATCGAGACACAGGTTACAATCTCTCTAGGAATCGCCCATTATCCTTTTCATACATTGGAGCGGGAGGGGCTGCTGGAGAAGGCGGATCAGGCGTTATACTTGGCCAAGAGCAGGGGAAGAAACCAGACGAGGGTCGCTGATGTTTGAAACAATGGCTACGCAGACCTGCCATGTGTGGGCTGACCGAATGCTGCACATCAGCACGGGTGGCCCAAGTCAGCGGGCAGCAAAGGACGAAAGTGTAACCTTCCAAGCTGAACAAGGAAAATGTTATTCGCTATTATGAATGTTCGGAGCGGAAACAGTATTTCATCTTTGATGAAATACTGTTTTTTTGTGTGAATGTTATTTATGTTCAACACGTTGCAATAATTCCTTTAAAGCCTTCATCTGCCGGCCTTGAAGTTCTCCCTCTACAATCGAATTCCGTATAGATTCTACATCCTGAGCCTTCACTTTACCCCCATGATGGAAACGATTGAATGCTTGATAATCTAGCGGCAGCATATCTTGTTCCATTTTGAGATGTATTTTTGCTGTCATGCGTGGCCCCATCACAAAACTCATAATCTTACCGATTAGACCATGCTTGGGCAGGGATGCTATTTCACCCTGAGCACGGCAAGCGAGCTGCCAAAGATCTTTATTTGCAATAACGGCTGAGAATTTAGGCCAACCTACGATATCACAAGCAGCGTATACAGGAAAACCTATACTAGAGTAAATATTGAACATCGCCGGACTTACTTGACCACAGCGTGAGACCCCAGAGTTATTGTACAGTGCGCTAAATTGTTTGGCAGCTGATTTATTATTGTTCTCGACCTGGAAACCGACCTTGTTCGCCGGATGTTTGTAACAGACAATGGCTTGGTTAATGAGTTTGGGGTCTGTTGGTGCATGCACAGGCAAATCAGCCTTGGATTGATGACTTAACGTACCCAGTATTCCTCTTAACAGCTGGTCTTCCGGAATTCTCATGTACTGAATGTAATGTTCACGAATCCCGCTTCCAAACGCACTCATAATCACCGTAGTTTTAGAATTACGAACGACATCTCCCAATTTGGATAACGTAGCTACGCCTTCTGGTGAACGGCTCACATTTCCGTCCAATGTAATAATAATAAATTGATACTGCTGAGGTTCTATTTCTTCTATATCTTCTATGACATTAAAGTTGCTAAAATCTTTCAATGTAGCATCGTCATAGCAATATAGTTTCTGAGGAGGAGCGAAGTCTGCTTTTCGTCCTTTTCGTACAAGAAAGGTAACATCGGTGCCTGATAAGTGTAGATGGTAACCTACAGAGAAACCTACTGCTCCTGCACCTACTATAAGAATGTTTGTTTTATCTGAAGTGATTGTCATTGTTAGTTCATCTCCTTGTATTATATAAAAATAGATTTTGGCTTATTAATTCCTCATTAAGTGGACATGTGTTGATTTAATGTCGTGTTGTCAGTATAATCTATACGTCTGAACAATCACAATAATCAATACCTTTGTAAATGTTATGAAGTAAACAGATTACATCTATGATGTTGAAAGGATAGAACAGGAGGAGCATATGGTTGGAACCAAGAATAACAGAAGAACTAAATATACGATTAATCTCATTAAAGAGAGCTTCCTGGTTTTATTAGAAACTAAAAAGTTACCTCAAATAACGGTCACTGAAATATGTAACTACGCTGATATCAACCGTGGCACCTTTTATTTGCACTACAAAGATCCTTTTGAATTATTTGAAGTGATGCAGAATGAATTTAATAAAGAATTGGTGGAAGCATTACAAGAAGGAGGCAGTCCTTGCACATCTGAAGAATCCATGGTCAAACTGTTAAACATTATTCAAGATAAGAAAACCATGTATCAGCTTCTAATTTCAGAGAGTGGAAAAAGTGAATTTTTAACACGAGTTTTACTTGAACAAAATTGGAACGAACCCTTTCTAAGGGACTATTCTTTCACTTACAAGGTTTATGGATCTATTGGTGTCATTAATCAGTGGCTCGAGTCAAACGGGGGAGAAAGTCCGCAAACCATTGCCAATATAATTTATTCTTTGGGTCATCAGAACAAATAGTTTGAAAAATACACACTAAGAGTGGCATTTTAGGAAGCTATATAATAATTACTGCAATAATGTACTATTTATCAACAACTTTAAGCTGTAATATTATCGTTACATTATCGGACCAGCATAAATCCTGTACAAAAAATGAGTATACGTAGAGGGGAATTATGTGATCTATAGGAGCGTGTTACTATTTCAAAATTCGTCGAAATTGGTTACCCAATTTATGAAGGAATGCCTATTTTTCCAGGATTACCAGAAGTGAAATTAGATCCTAGAGAGCGCTTGATTAAAGGAGATGAATGGAACGGAAGTGTGTTAAGCATTTATCTTCATGCTGGTACCCATGTCGATGCACCATGGCATCATTTGAATAACGGTAAGGGGATAGATGCTGTTCCTATAGAAGACTTCATCTACAGAAGCCCACTATTAATTGACTGCCCGCTTGGCCCAAACGGCTTTATCACAATCAACATGCTTGAGGAATATGAAGAACTTAATGAAGCGGATATTCTAATCTTCAACACGAGCTATTGGAAACACAGAGATACGGATTTCGAAAAATACGCCAATAATTTTCCTGCTGTCTCTTCGGAAGCTGCCGAATACATCCGGACGAAGCTCCCAAACTGCAAAGCAGTAGCTATTGATACCTTGAGCATTGAAAATTTGGCAGAAGCAAAAAGAAACGGCTATTTTGTCCATCATGCCTTTTTAGATCATGAGAAATATAAAGAGCCGACAATGCTCATTTATGAAGATATTAACCCAGCTCCATTAGTTGGCAAAAAACTCATTTCTGCCTTCGCAGCACCACTTCGTATTAAAGACCATGATGCTTCTATCATTAATGTAATCGTTGAAATAGAAGATTAAAGGCTATTCAGTAATAGTTGTTTCGCCTGTGATTATATCTGCAACATCATCTCGGACTGTTCCTGTACCGTAGGGGTTCTATCCCCGTCTTATCATCCTTGACCAGAAGATCGCATGACTCTCATGAAATATTGAGGTCATGCGATTTTTTTATTTTAAAAATCAGAGCATTACAGATCGTCGCTGCCGAAGATAATTTGGAGTTGAATTCTGAATAAATTAATAGTTGACAAGGAACCTATCATACCGTTCCTAAAATCAGTGAGCAAGGGGATTTGAGACAAGGATTTGCCCAAATTGCCAGTGCGCCGTTGGAGGGAATCATCAATGCTGCTGATGTCGTCGCCTTCGTCCTAATTGTAGGGGGAGCTTTTAGAATTATTCTGCAGACGGGGGCGATTGACCGGGCACTGATGGCTTTAGCCGGAAGACTCAAAAGTGATTCCGATAGCCATGGTGATTTTCAGCGGTATTCCAAAATGATATTCTAAACCGCCAACACTTCATCAACGAGAACGATGGGATAGAAGTAAGTTTCTCGAATCGGGATAAATTAATTATTGGCGGCTTCATCTTTACCTTGGGGCTTATTGTCTGGGGAATACTGAGCAAAGGCTGGTATATGACTGAGATCGGAGCGCTTTTCTTTGCACTTGGTATTTTTTCAGGGATTGTCACCCGGATGAGTCAAAAGGAAATTGCCGAGAATTTTGTTAAAGGTTGCGGAGAATTTATCTACGTGTGAGTTGTAATTCATCTTGTCAGCGTTTGTAACGATTTTTGGCACAAGTATCTTAGTCCTGATGGTCAAGAAACCCTTGATTTATCAGGGCTTTTTTAATGGTTTTCCTTGAGTATTATTAAAGATACTCTAAATGGCTAAAACTGATTTTAGGTTCAAAAGCTCGTGGATCAATTGTTGGCACAAATCGTAGTGTGGAGGCGGTTAAATGAACACTATTGGGGCAAATATTAAACAACTACGAAAAATACATAATCTTAATCAAACGGATTTTGCTAATAAAATCGGTGTTTCTCAAGGCAGCCTTAGTGATTTGGAATCTGGAAAAGGTAAGCCGGCAATAGAGACGGTTTTCTCAATTTGCTCTGAGTTCGGTTGTTCTTATGAATGGCTTTTAACCGGGAAGGAGCATTCAACTATTGGTGAATTAAGTGGTACAGTAGTGGAGTTATTGCAGACTGTTAAGGGGCTTAACCCTAGAGAACAGCTAGAACTGTGACAGATCGCAAAAATTAAGCGTGATTTACTGAAAAGATGATCAAGCGGAAATAAAAACGTAAAATTGAAATTTTGACGTAGTTTTACATCTTCACATCCAGATGTCGAAGCAGCAAATGGAAGCAGTATATTGTTACCAGACCTATACATGGAATACCACATGAAGCAGACCAGATTGCCCGCCGCCATAATAAGTGAACACTGCGTTGCCGCCAGTATTCAGTTGGGGCAGGACTTCGCTCAACGTTCCCCCCCATCTCTGTTTCATGCTTCATAGAATCGCCCTTGAAACCGTCAGTTTGGCTAATTGTATTATTTTTTACGTATGAGGCAACAAAATCAGTGAGCTCTGCTACTGTTGGATCGTTCAACATTTGCCGCAGAAAGGCATCAAACGGAATGGACTGACCGTCACAAGCATAATTACTCAATCGCGCAGCTTCCCGTCAACTTGAGCCATGATTAGTGAATCCGCACCATGTTATGCGGAGGGCCCCCTGCCTATTGATAATAAGGGACGGAATCCGCTAAATAATCATGCCCTGTCTTGACACCGGACTGGAGCAGCCATATGGTACAAGTGACAAGAACATACAAACATAGGGAGATACATGCTCAAGAAGGGGGAACTATGAATACATTCACAGCCTATGGCCGTAAGATCCGGCAGCAGATCGCCGGCAGGTATTACCGGATATCCATCAAACAGAGGATTCTGTTTTCGTTCATCGTGCTGATTACGCTGTCCATCGGTGCAATGGGCAGCTTCTCGTATTGGATTGCCGCGCAGGAGATCGAGGATAATGCCTACGCCGGCAGCCGGGAGACCGTAAGCAAGACGGCACAGCTGCTGGATTCCCGCCTGAATGATGTGGCGCTGTCTGTGCAGTCCCTGATGCTGAGCGATGCGTACCGCAAGATGATGCTCGATGTGTTCAGCCATGATGTGTCGAATTACTATGTCCATCTGTCGGATCTGCAATATGTGCTCTCCCAGGTAACGTTCAATCAGCCGATCATCGAAAACGTGCTGATCGTTACCCCGATTGGCGATTTCTATTCCACTACGCAGATCCGGGCGCAGGACAACTCGTTCTACGGCTCGGAATTATATGATCTGAGCAAGGAGCGGCCGGGCGGCTACTGGGCCAAAGGACATTATGACCGGTTGTTCACGGGCAGCCAGCGGGTGGTCTCTTTCGTAGTCCGGGGGATTTTTGAATACCCTTACACGCCGATCAGCAATGTATTTATTGTGGTCAATATCAGGGAGAGCCGGTTAGATGAGCTGCTGAATACAGGCGGAGAACAAGCAGGGAGAAATTATTATCTGGTGAGCGGGGAAGGAGAGGCGGTGGTGGAGTCCCGCTGGCCGTTCCGGGGCAGGTTCCCCTGGAAGCCGGTGCTTGCCGAAGCCGGGAAAGCGGCTGATCCGCAGGACCACTACTACAGCTATGGCGGCAAGGAGTATCTGGTTAATTATACAAGCTCAGCGGTATCACCCGACTGGATCATCTCCGGCATGCAGTCGCGGGACCAGCTGCTGGGCAAGCTGCAGCGGGTGCAGCGCATTACCCTCTATGTCATCGTTGTTTTCCTGCTGGTCACCTGGCTGATCTCCAACCAGCTGACATCTGTGCTGCTGAAGCCCCTGTTCAAGCTGCGGCGGCTGATGCGCAGAGTCGAAGAGAACCAGCTCAGCGTGGTGTATGAGAGCCGTTATGAGGACGAGGTTGCCCAGGTGGGCTTTCAGTTCAACCGGATGATGTCAGAGATTAAGACGCTGATCGCGGATGTGAAGACCAAGGAGGAGGACAAGCGGCATGCAGAGATCCGCGCGCTTACGGCCCAGATGGAGCCGCACTTTCTGTACAATACACTCAATACCATCTATTGCAAATCGGTCATGGGGGAGAATGACGATGTAAATGAGATGATCCTGTCGTTGTCGCAGATGTTCCAGATCGGGCTCAGCGGCGGCAAGGATCTGATTACCCTTGCGGATGAGTTGTCCCACGTGCGGCAGTATTTCGCTATTCAGCAGAAATGCTATGAAGGTCTGTTCGAATACACGGTGACGGTAGAGGATGAGGCACTGCTTACCTGTCTGATGCCCAAGATTATCCTGCAGCCGGTGGTGGAGAACAGCATCCAGCATGGATTCAGCGACCGGACTATAGGAGGCAGGATAGACATCACGGTCAGCCGGGAGCAGGGGCTGCTGCATATTTGCATTACCGACAATGGACGGGGACTTGATGCTGTACGGGTCAAGCAGGGGATGCTCAGTGCTCCGCAGTCGAGGAAAGGTTATGCCCTGTTCAACATCAGGCACCGGCTGGCGCTGTATTACGGGGACGAAGCCCGTATGGATGTGGGCGGCGAGCCAAGTAAGGGATCATGGACGGATCTGTGGATTCCCTCAGAAGAGGAGAGATGAAGGATGGACCGGAAGCTGGAGCTGGAAAAGTTCAAATTATGTGTAATCGACGATATTAAAAGTGTGGTGGAGATGGTCTCGAGCAAGCCGCCATGGCAGGAGCACGGTATTGAGGTAGTCGGTACAGCGCTGGACGGTGAAGCGGGGCTGCAGATTATCCGCGAGACCCGGCCGGACATTGTGCTGACTGATATCCGGATGCCAAGAATGGACGGTCTGCAGATGACCCGGGCGATTCTGGAGGAACTGCCGGACTGCAAGATTATTATCCTCAGCGCCTACTCGGAGTTTTCTTATGCCCAGGAAGCCATCCGACTAGGGGCGCTTGATTTCGTCAAGAAGCCCTTTTCCCTGGACGAGATTGTGCAGGCTGTGCTGAAGGCCAGGGAGTTGTGCCGGGAGGAGCGTCAGGAGACCACCAGACTTGCTGTGATGGAGGCCAAAATTAGAGAAAGTCTACCTATTCTCCGCCAGGAATATCTCATCTTCCTGCTGCACCACCAGACGACAGAATCGGATGCACGTTCCCGCTGGGCCTATCTCGATATCCCTCTGGACCAGCATGATTTCTTCGTATTTGTCGCCGAAATCGATCATTTCACGGAGAAGTTGAGCGGCCAGCCTGTGCAGGAGGTCGAGCTGCTGCGGTTCAGCCTGCATAATATTCTCGAAGAGACGATTTCCGCCTGGACCCGCGGCGTCATTATCCGGGAGGCGACAGACCGGTACGTCTGCATCATGAACGGCTCGGACCCGGATACGGCGGCGCTGGTTACGGAGACCTGCTGCACGAATGTAAGCCGATTCTCCAGGCATACGCTTTCCATTGGCGTGGGGCTGGGCGCAGCGGCGATCCAGGAGCTGGGTGTAGCGTACAGGCAGGCGATTAGCGCGCTGGGTTATCATTTCTACACCGGAGGAAACGGGGTCTACATTTACAGCAATATTGAGAATAAACCGCTCGCACTTCACAGCTACTCCGCCGCCGTTGAGCAGGAGTTACTGTTCGCCCTGCGTTCCGGCAATTCTGCCAAAAGCCTGCAGATGCTCGATCAACTATTCGCGGAGCTGCTGGACAGCGGGCTTTTGCCTGAGCCGCGTTATGTGGAAAGCGTCAGCTATGAGCTGGGCTACAGGATCTGCCGGGTCCTGCTGGAGCAGTTCCCCTACGGGCAGGTGGAGCCGCTGGAGCACAGGATTGCCGTCTTGAAGAACCGGGTGCATCCTTCCCTGCAGGATATCCGGGACCTGCTGTCCGGGCTGTGCCGGGAGGCCTGTGCGCTGGTTACGGAGGCCCGTTCCCTGGAGTCCACGCGGATTATCCGCCAGGCCGCCGCTTATATCGATAGCCATCTGGATACGGGGCTGTCGCTGGAGCAGGTGGCGAAGCAGATTAACCTCAGCCAGGGGTATTTCTCCAACCTGTTCAAGAAGGTGCAGGGGATTTCGTTTCAGCAGTATGTGATGCACGAGAAGATGGAGAAGGCTAAGGCGATGCTGATCAGCGGCCGGCAGGTTCAGGAGATCGCCCAGGATCTCGGGTATGAGCACAGGCGCTATTTCAGCGAGGTGTTCAAGAAATATACCGGAATGACCCCGTCCGAGTTCAAACTGCATTATCTTGGAAAAGAATAAAAATGCGCAGGGGAGGCATGTCCGCAGGGCGGAGGTGGCCTCCCTTCACTGTATAAAGCTCCTGCAGAAATCTGCCCTTAAAGTGGGCTTACCCGCCTTATCCGGATGCGCCAATCCGTCTATAATCAGGTTGTAAGCGAATACAACAGGGATATATAAGGGGGAACTACCAATGATGAAGCGTATGCTAATAACATCTCTGAGCCTGGTCCTGGCACTTGGACTGACAGCCTGCGGCAACGGTAACGGTGGCAATGCTGCAGAAGGTAAGGGAGACGGGAAGACAGGCGGTTCGGGGGACAAGACCAAAATCAGCTACTGGACCGGCGACCGTCATGATGCGGATTTCGTGAAGGACAAGGTAGCCGAGTTCAACGCAACCAATACTGACGGGATTGAGGTGGAGCTGGTCGTCAAGGGCGACGACTTCGATACCGCACTCGATCTGTCCTTCCAGACCTCCGATGCGCCGGATGTAATCCGGGTGAAGGAGAATACCATCCAGACCTTCTACAAAAAAGGCTTTCTCGCTCCCATTGACGAGTTCCTCACCGATGAGCTGAAGACGAAATTCCCGGTCATGCCGGATCTGAATGAATTTGACGGCAAGCGTTACAGTCTGCCGAATTATGGAACAACCATGCGTCTAGTATACAACAAGGATCTGTTCGCCAAAGCAGGCGTTGAGCATCCGCCAGCTACCCTGCAGGAGCTGGTGGATACCGCCAAAAAATTGACGGAAGCCGGTAAAGCGGACGGCGCTTACGGCTTCGCCCAGAACTTCAAAAGCCCCGGAAGCGCGTTTGCGCGTTCGGCGCGGGTGATTGCGGAGATGAGCGGCTACGGCGGTTTCGGGTATGATTTCAAGACGGCCCGCTACGATTTCAGCGGCTTCGAGTCGATCATCAATGCCTTTAAGCAGATCCGGGACAACGGCAGCATGCTGCCGGGTGTGGAATCGCTGGATATTGATCCGCTGCGGGCGCAGTTTGCAGAGGGCAAAATCGGAATGTATATGTCCTACTCCTCGGAGCCGGGCGTCTACAAGAATCAGTTCCCGGCCAAGATTGACTGGGCAGCCGCTCCGGTTCCGACCATCGACGGCACCGTGAAGGGGGCTTCGGGCTTCCTCGGGGGCCAGTGGCTGGCGCTGAGTTCGAAGTCGGAGCACAAAGGAGCAGCCTGGAAGTTCATGGAGTTCATGTACGGCGATCAGGTGCTGACGGATTATCAGGAAAAAGGCTTTGGCATCTCCATGGTTCCATCCGTCAGCGCAGTAGCCAAGACACCGGATGTGAACGGCATTGAAGGCTTCCTGCCGAACAAGCACGATGGAGTGTGGCCGGTCTATCCGTCTGTAGCACCGGAAGGGATGAAATCGGATGACGCCTTCTTCAAGTATATGCTGAACGGCGGCGATCTGAAGGCAATTATCGCCGATCTGAACAAACGCTATAACACTGCACTGGACAGCGTGATTGCGAATGATGGCGTGAAGGCCGAGCCGGATGCCGGCTTTGACCCCGCCGCATTGGGCGGCAAGTTCGCCAAGTAGATGGAAGGTCAGGGATAGAGATATAGGCCAAAGCAGAGGGATGAGGAAGCAGCTTTCCCATCCCTCTGCTCTGGCCGCAAGGGAGAGGAGCCGGAAGAAACCAGATGAACAAAACAAAACAAGCCTTATTTTCATACAGCTTTATCTTTCCAAGTGCCTTGCTCACGTTGGTCCTCGGGATTTATCCGATTGCCTGGGCGTTCCGCTATATGTTCTATGATTACAAAGGGTTCGGAACGGCCCGGTTTACCGGGCTGGCCAATTTCAGCCGCATCCTGAAGGATACCCAGTTCTGGGATTCGGTGGTGAACACGTTTGTCTATGCAGGCGGCAAGCTGCTGATCACTATTCCGCTGGCTCTGCTGCTGGCCTCCATATTGAATCGGGGGCTGCGGGGCAGACAGCTGCTGCGGGGGATTTTCTTCATGCCGACCGTCATCAGTACCGCCGTAATGGCCGTAGTCTTCTTCACGATCTTTAACTCGTATAACGGGATTCTCAACCAGTTCCTGATCCGTTCGGGCCTTTCCGATTCCGGTGTGGACTGGCTGGGGCCGAAATATGCCATGCTCACCGTCATTTTGGTTGCGGCTTGGGGGGCGGTCGGCAATTACATGCTGCTCTTCCTCGCCGGTCTGCAGAATATCCCGGAGGATGTTTATGAAGCCTCTTCCCTGGACGGAGCAGGCAGACTCCAGCAGTTCCGCTATGTCACCCTGCCGATGCTCGGGCCTGTCATGCAGATGGTCATTATGCTGGCGATCATTACAGCTTTGAAGGGATACGAGAGCATTATGGTGCTGACCGAAGGCGGTCCTGTAGGCAAGACAGAGGTGATGTTCCTGTATTTGTACAAATTATTTTTCCCTGTCGGCGGAGGCAGCGCGGCGGTCCAGGTCCAAGAGTTCGGATACGGCAGTGCGGTCGCCTTCGTGTCTGCGGTCATCGTCGGGATCATATCGCTCATTTATTTCTACGCATCCAGACGTATGAATCAGACCGATTGAGGAGAGAGGCTATTATGAGAATAAGAACCATACTGGGCAATATCATCCTGTGGATTTTTTTGCTGGCATTTGCTTTTATCACCCTGATTCCGGTTGTTATCACCATTCTCGGCTCCTTCAAGACAAATGCCGAACTGACTGCGGGAGCCACCTTCCTGCCGGATAGCTGGCATTTCTCGAACTATGCCGAAGCCTGGGCACAGGCGAATTTCTCCAGATATACGCTGAACAGCCTGATTGTCTCTCTGGCGGCGGTGGTTGGCACGCTGCTGGTATCATCCATGGCGGCTTATGTGGTGGACCGGATGGATTTTGCAGGCAAGAAACTGTATATCGGCCTGCAATCCTTCACTATGTTCGTGGCAGTAGGGGCGGTCGTGCTGCGTCCGCAGTTTGATCTGATGGTCAAGCTTCATCTGCACAGCAGCCTGTGGGGGGTCATATTGATTCTGATCTCCGCCCATGCTTCGATCTTCTTCATTCTGTCCAGCTTCATGAAGGGGATTCCCCGTGAGCTGGATGAGGCGGCGCTGATGGACGGCAGCTCCCCCGGCCGCACCTTCTGGCGAATTATTCTGCCGTTGCTCGGACCTGGACTCGGCGTAGGTGCGCTGTTCACCTTCCGCGGCGCGTGGAATGAATATCTGCTGCCACTCGTGTTCACGATGACGAAGCCGGAGCTGCAGACGCTGACTGTCGGGCTGGCGAACCTGAAATACGGGATTTCGGCCGCTTCCCAGACCCACTATATGATGGCAGGCGCCTGCTTGTCCATTCTGCCGATTCTCGTAGCCTATCTGTTCGCCAACAAATCCTTCATGCAGATGACAGCCGGTTCCCTCAAAGGGTAGCGGTCCGGCCCTGCGCAACCCATATTCCATATTTAACATTCAAGGAGGTACACCCCATGACTCAACACGCTCCGGCAATTCTGCAATCTGCCCCGTTCATCCGGCGGTATCCGGGCAATCCTGTGCTGGATGCAACGAAGGTTCCTTACCCCACCGCACTGGTATTCAATGCCGGTGTAACGAAATTTAACGGCAAGTATGTGATGATCTTCCGTAATGATTACGGCTCACTGGTAGATCAGACGCTTGAGCCGCACCACACCACGGATCTCGGCATTGCTTACAGTGACGACGGGCTGAGCTGGACCGCCGGCCCGAAGCCAGTGTTCAAAATTCATGACGAGGAAATTATCCGCGCCTACGACCCGCGCCTGACCGTGATCGGCGGCCGTTGTTATATGTGTTTTGCCGTGGATACGCACCATGGCATCCGCGGCGGAATTGCCGTTACCGATGATCTGGAGCACTTCGAGGTGCTCAGCCTGTCTACACCGGACCTGCGCAATATGGTACTGTTTCCCGAGTTGATCGGCGGCAAGTATGTCCGGCTGGAGCGTCCCTTCACGGTATACAGCCGCGGCGGCCGGGACCGCTTCGATGCCTGGATCTCCGAGTCGCCGGACCTGAAGCATTGGGGCAACTCCAGCCTACTGCTCGCCGTCGAGCAGGTGCCGTTTGCCAATGACAAGGTTGGCCCGGCCGCACCTCCGGTCCGGACGGATAAGGGCTGGCTGACCACCTTCCATGCGGTGGATGTGGACCCGGCCAGAGGCAAGCAAGGTTGGGAGGACACCTGGAAGAAGCGCTATACCGCCGGAATTATGCTGCTGGATCTGGAGGACCCCCGCAGGGTGATCGGCATGAGCAGGCAGCCGCTGCTGGCACCGGAGACAGACTATGAGATTGGCGGGGGCTTCCGCAATCATGTGATTTTTCCGGGAGGGATGATTCTGGAGGATGACGGCGAGGTCAAGATCTATTACGGCTCTGCGGATACGGTGGAATGTCTGGCAACGGCCCATGTGGACGATCTGCTCCGGCTCTGTCTGGAGCCGGAGCATAGATAAGATTGGAAGCAGGCTGAGGGCGGAAATGCGGAGTAACAGTAGGGCCATGTGCCATGATTGGAGCGGCTTGCGCGGAGATTGTGCATGAAGTGCAACAATGCTAAATCAATAGCAGCGACCGTGGGGAGATTGTGCATAAAATGCAACAATACAGCTCAGTAGTAGCGACCAACGCAGAAATTCTGCACAAGGTGAACAAAACCGGGGCCGTATTTTAAAAGGAAACTTTGCTGATGCAGAAAAGGTTAGTATTACTCTGCCACTTCCGAAGCTGAACAGGAATATGTCGACTTTATGAAAAGAGTAATAGAGCATCACTGGTGAAATCATTATTCACTGATGACAGAGTATTTTCTGAAGATATGAAAGAGGTGTTTATTTATGCTAAAAAGGTTAAAACTATTAAGTTTAATTGTTTGTATGCTCGCCAGTCTTTTAGCTGTCGTTCCTTTGACAGCAAGAGCGGCGGGCACAATTGTAAGCTATCCATTACCATCGATCTATACCACGACCAGTCAATACACGGTAACAGCAGACTCTACAAATATACCGGTAATCGACACTTCGGCGGTATTTGTAAACTATAATTATTGTAATTTCTCTTTTTCAGGTACTACTACAATCACAATAACAGCAAGCGAGACAATCAATACCTATAATATTTCTCCCAAAGCTTTGGGAATCACCGCAACAAAGAGCGGAAATACACTTACATTTACACTTTCATCACCAACATATCTTATAGTTAAAATCAATAACCTGAAAGATCTGGTTATTGCGGCAGATGCTCTTGAAACCAATGTTCCGGCTTCATCCGGTACAGGTATATACAATGTTAAAACCGGGTACGGTGCCGACAGTACCGGTGCCGCTATGGCTACAACTGCAATACAAAACGCCATAAATGCGGCTAACGCAGCAGGTGGCGGTATAGTATACGTTCCAGCCGGTGTTTATAAGTGCGGAAACCTTGTTTTAAAAAGCAATGTTTCGGTTTATCTGGAGGGTGGTTCTGTTATAAGGGGTTCAGGAAATCCAAGCGATTACACTACCCATTTTCATAAGAATTCTCTGGGTAAGGATGGAACATGGTTTATTTATACTGAAACAAATGCAAACAATATTAAGATATACGGCAGGGGGACTATTGACGGCAATGGCCATTATATGAGAAATACAAACAATTATTTGAACAATATTCTTGTACCCTTGCAGTGCAGCAACTTCACGGTTGACGGCATAACAATAAGAGACAGCGGTGGCTGGGCTACAATAGTTACAAGATCTAATAACGTAACATTCCAGAATACAAAGCACTTCAACAACAATGAACTTGATTATGAAAATGATGCAATCGACATTCAAGAGAGCCAGAATGTACTCATAAAGCACACTGTAGCAGTATCGGAGGATGACACATACTCATTTAAGACATGGGATGTAGAAACTACGGATATAGCTGCAAACTGGCCTGGAAGTCCTGAAAGCCAGTCAAATGTAGTTGTGGATGATGCTTTGGCTTGGAGCAGATGTGGAGCATTTAAGGTTGGAGATGGAGTGAAACAGCTTCAGGATGGCATAGTTGTTAAAAACTCTTATGTATACCGGTGCTGGCGTGCTTTAGCAGTAGGTCATCTTTATGGAACCCAGCAGCACAAAACATCATATTTGACAATATAGATGTAGAAGGCTTCTGGCCAAGATCCGGTGTTCACTCCAGATGGTTTGATCTTTCTGCGAAAACCGGTCCGATAAAAAATGTGGTCTATAATAATATAAATTTACGCGCTTTAGGTGAAGTTTCAATAATGAAGGGTTGGAGTGACACATCTACTGTCTCCGGAGTTACATTAAACAATGTTCGCGTCGGTGGAGTTGCGGCAACTACATTGGCAGAATTGAAAATAACAGATACTAACAGCTATGCTGCAGCTCCAAAATTCAACACATTGAAATTTGAAGCGGAAGGCTATAACCTTAGTTCAGGTGTTATTTCCTATGAGGCAAGCACTGATGGTGGGCTGGATGTTGGTGGAGGGAGTAATGGCGACTATATAGCATTTAAAAATGTAGATTTTGGTAGTACAGCTAAAACAAGTATTGATTTGAAGGTTGCATCCGCTAATTCCGGCGGAAGAATAGAATTCCACTTGGACAGTCCTACGGGCACTATGCTGGGTTATTGGACAGCAGAAAGCACAGGCGGATGGCAGACATGGTCAGTCAAGAATATCCCGCTTAATGCCGGGACCGCTGTAGGGACCCATACCGTATATGTAACTTTTGTTAAGTCAGATTCAACCACAGTTGCAAATTTAACCTGGTTCCAGTTCAAATAGAATGGAAACGGTTTGATTTAATTGCAATAAGATGGATCTAGCTATTGTTGTGGCAGAATCGCCGAATTGAGGCCTTTTTAATGCCAAGATGAAATATAACTCACACTACGCTGCCGTGATCATCGGTTTGGCCCGGGGGATCCTCGTCGTTGCAGAGAACGGGATGATTATCGATACCATTTTGAATGGCCTGGCTACTATGCTTAAGGGTTTGCCGAATTACTTGTTCACCACCATCATGCTGGTCGTGCATAATATTATTACGTTCTTGGTTCCTTCTTCATCAGGAGAGGCGGCCTTGACGATGCCTGTGCTTGCACCATTAGGCGATCTTGTGGGTGTTAACCGCGAAGCGGTAGTAACCGCATACCAATTTGGAAATGGATTAACGAATCTCATTTCGCCAACAGGCGGTGTGCTGCTGGCAGGTTTGGCCATCGCCCGGATCAATTTTGGACAATGGTTAAAGGTAATACTCAAGCTGTTTCCGATTCTTTGGCTGGTGGCGGCAATCTTTGCCGCAGTTTCCTCAGCTGTGGGCATGTAGTGGATAACATATTGCAAAGCCATGCGGGATTTCCCGCAGAAGATAATCAAAATCCCAAGGTCATACTGACCTTGGGATTTTTGATTAGTAAAAGATACTTCTGGTTCCAACCTACATATTGATCCTATTCCCCTCACATCACACTCTCCTCGTTGTTGTATATTTCCTCCTGATTTGTGGCCACAAATAATGTATGCTAAGAATTTAATCCGTTATTTTCCTATCCGTCAGTTTCTGCCGTTCCAAACAGCAGAATACAAACTGTTCAGAAGATAACGCTTCCACGTATGATGTATTCATAACCAGCTGAGTGCTTCATCCGATACTAGTATCACAAATGAGGGAATTTAAGGTGAGAGAATATACGATTGTTAATATTTTATATACCCGCAAGAGTCCTGTGCGCATGAGTGAGCTGATTGCCGAAGTGGGGTTGTCCGAACGGACTCTCCGTGACGTGATCCGTGCACTCGACAAAACAGGAGAGGCGAATGGTTTCGGTATCCGTATGATCCGCGGCCAGGGTTATCTACTGGAGATTGGCGATGAAGCCAAATTCAGTAGCTACCAAGAAAAAGGAATGCTGCAGCTGGATCAGGTGGATCTCGATAATAAGCAATCACGCCAGCAGTATTTACTATTCTATCTCTTGCAGAACGATAGCTATCAGTCTATGGATAACATGGCGGAAGAAATCGGCGTTAGCCGTTCTACTATTATTTCCGATCTGAAGGAAGTAGAGCAGCGACTTGCCGCTTTCCGGCTTAGCTTGAAACGCCGGGCTCATTATGGCATGAAAATCGAGGGGGAAGAGCAAGACTTCCGTAAAGCCTTTTCTTACTTTATCTTGCAATCGGGTCATACGCTGCAGCATACGGAGGATTTTCATGCTTTTAGTCAGGACTTCGATGCTGAGCAGCTTAAGGGATTTCTACTGCAAATCCTCAAGGAAAAAGAACTGAAGATCTCGGATGTGTTTCTGGATAATATCTTGACCCATCTGTTCATTCTTCTTTACAGAGTTTCCAAGCACAATTTCATTGTGGCTGGACAAGCCTTGCAGGGAACACCTGAGCCGCTGTATCAGGATATTGCCGGGAGTATTGCAGATTTCATCTCCTCTCAATACCAGATTAAGCTTCCGGCGGATGAGATTGATTATTTGGCGCTGCACATTTCTGGCAAGACCATTATGGAACGGATGTCGGAAGAGACCAAATCGCATCTGCGGGAGGGAATCACGGCTATTCTGGAGCGCTTGGACCGCGAGTTCCTTACTGGATTCACTCAAGATCAAGAGCTGCGCGAAGCACTGCTATTGCATATGTTCCCGCTGCTGAACCGGTTGTATTACAATCTTCAGCTCGGCAACCCATTGGTGGAGGATGTTTACAGCCAGTATGCCAATGTGTTCGTCATTTCCTTCCGCTTCGCTGAGATTGTAGAGGAGCAGTACGGGTTTCGGATGTCGCGCGATGAGGCAGGGTATGTCGCGTTGCATTTTGCCACCCATCTGGAACGGATGCAGCAGCGCAATCTGGAGAAGTTCAAGCGGATTGCCGTGATCTGCTCGACGGGAGGGGGCAGTGCCCAGTTAATCCGGCTGAAGCTGGAAGCGGTATTCCCCAAAGCGTCGGTGATCACAGCCTCCATCACGGAGGTGGAGGAGATCAGCAGCAAGCCTGTGGATCTGATCCTCTCTACTGTGCCGCTGGCAACAGAGATTAAGGAAAAACCGGTGATCCATATCAAACAGCTGCTGGATGATCAAGAGATTCAGCGGATCAAAGAAATATTGTCTTTGCAGATTAATCGCACAGAACCGTCCTACAAGCTGATGGATTTCAAGGATTTGTTCCGCAGGGAGCTGTTTCATCTGTCTGGTTCGGACGAAGATTACATGGAGCTGTTAAAGCAGCGCTGCCGGGAGATCGTGGGCAATCATTATGCAGCTGACGATTTTCCCGAACAAGTGCTGCTCAGAGAGCAGAAATTCACCACCATTTACAAAAATGGGGTGGCCGGCCCGCATCCGATGCGGATGAGCGCGATCCGCGACTGTATCAGTGTAACCGTGTTGAAGAAACCGCTGATCTATGAGGGTAAGCCGGTCCAATTGATTTTTCTGATCAATCTGGGTCCGGGGCAGTTATTCCTGCACAAAGAGATCAGCAAGCTGCTACTGGTTCTAATGGAGAAGGAAGACAGCCGTAACCGGCTGCTAAACACGAATAGTTATGAGCAATTTATGAATGAGATAGAGAACCTACTATAAATAAAATGACGATACGGAGTGGAGAACCCATGGATTATGAACAAACGATTATGCAGATTATTGCCAGCAGCGGAGAGGCAAGAAGCCTTAGCCTAAAAGCGGTAAGAACCGCGCGCGCCGGAAACCTGGAAGAAGCGGGCGAGATGATTAAGAACGCCAAGACCAGCCTGACCAAAGCACATAAAGTGCAAACGGGGCTGATCCAGGCTGAAGGCCGGGGTGAAAAGACAGAAATTACGCTGCTGATGATTCACGCGCAGGATCATTTGATGAATGCCCTGACGGTTAGAGAACTGGCTGTGGAACTGATCGAAGAAATCAAAGAACGCAAAGCGCTCGAACTAGAATTGAAAGGATCGGTGAACTAAGATGAAAAAAATATTGCTCGCCTGTGCAGGCGGATTCTCGACAAGTATGCTGGTGGAACGGATGAAAGAATCGGCACGGACACAAGGGGTTGAAGTAGTTATTGATGCGGTGGCGGAGAGTGACATCGCCGATCAAAAGCCTTTTGACATCATTATGCTTGGACCACAAATGGGACACGCCGAAGGCGATCTGGCCGCAGAATATCCGAACATTCCAGTAACTACGATCGATATGATGGACTATGGCATGATGGATGGGGACAAGGTGCTGGCTACAGCACTTGAACTGATGGAGAAGGGGGCTTAAGTCATGGCAGGCGGCGCAGAATGGAGAGCCAAGATCCAGAAAGTCAGCACGAAAATCCAAAAAAACACCTATATCAGCGCTATTTCCAACGGTCTGATGGCCTTGATGCCAATTTTGATTCTGGGCGCTATTTTTTCCCTGATTAATGCACTCAAGCTTGATCCTTATCAGAATTTCCTGGAAAGCACTGGACTCAAAACTTATACTTCGATTCCGGCAACCGTAACCACTGATTTGATCGCACTCTACGCGGTGTTCTCCATCGCTTACAATTTCGCTACCCAACATAAGCAGCAAGGTTTTTCGGCAGGGATTTTGGCACTGATGAGTTTCTTGCTAGTTACACCAAAAGGACTACTGGATGATGGCGTGACCAAAGCATTTGGTTACTCCTGGTTAGGCGCCAAGGGATTGTTTGTGGCAATCATCCTGGCACTGCTGGTAGGTAAGATCTATACCTTTGTATTGGAAAAGAAATTCTATATCAAAATGCCGAAGGGTGTTCCGCCCACGGTCGAGAAATCTTTTGCCGCGCTTACGCCTGGTTTTATCGTAGCGGTTCTGATGCTAGTGCTGACGGCGATTTTCGCCGCAACGAAATATGGCAATATGCACGAGTTTGTCTTCTCGATCATCCAACTGCCACTGACTAGTCTGGGGGGTACCTGGTGGGCGATGCTGATCTGCATCTTCGTAATTCACCTGCTGTGGTTCTTTGGAGTTCACGGCACCTTGGTAGTCTATTCCGTTGTCGGCCCGATTTGGGTGGCTTTGGGACTTGAGAATCTGGACGCTTACCAAAGAGGTGTGGAAGGTACGCATATCATTGGTTCGCCGTTCTTCCCGGTTTATGTACTGATCGGTGGTGCAGGGGCAACGTTAGGTCTCATTATTGCGATGCTGTTTGCCAAATCTACACGTTATAAGACACTTGGTAAACTGGCAATTATCCCAAGTCTGATCGGTGTCAATGAGCCGGTGATTTTCGGGATGCCATTGGTGCTGAATGTTCGGTTTATGATTCCATTTATCCTGACTCCGCTGGTGAGTAGTGGTCTGGCGATTCTTCTGACGACGCTGGGTATCCTTCCTGTGCTGCATGGGATTCAGGTACCGCTGGGCATTCCGGTGCTGGTCAATGGCTGGATGAACGGGGGCTGGCGCGTAAGTGCGTTCCAGCTGGTTATGATTGGCGCAAGCTTCATGATCTACTATCCATTCTTCAAAAAAGCCGATGCCGAAGCGCTGGAGCAAGAGCAGCAGGCTGAAGCTAAAGCGGCAGCAACCGCTGCCACCCATTAATAAAAGGAGGCTCAACCGATGACTTATCCATTTCCGGAAAACTTCCTGTGGGGCGGTGCGGTAGCCGCCAATCAGGTCGAAGGCGCGTATAATGAGGGCGGCAAGGGTTTGTCCACTGCTGACGTAGTCAAATATTGTCCTCCTAAGGAACGGCAGAGCCTGGAACAGCTATTGTCCATGTCCGGTCCACAGCTAGAAGAGGCCGTACAGGATGATAATCTGGGGAATTACCCCAAACGCAGAGGGATTGATTTCTACCACCGCTACAAAGAAGATATCGCCTTGTTCGCTGAGATGGGTTTTAAGGTATTCCGTATGTCCATCTCCTGGCCTCGTATTTATCCGAATGGCGATGAGCAGGTACCTAACGAGGCAGGACTGCGTTTCTACGACGATGTTTTTGATGAGTTGCGCAAATATAATATCGAGCCGCTGGTCACCATTTCCCATTATGAAATGCCGGTGCACCTAGTCACCAAATACAACGGCTGGGAATCCAGAGAACTGGTGGAGCTGTTCGTCCGTTATGCGGAGACTGTGTTCACCCGTTACCGGGATAAGGTGAAGTATTGGCTGACTTTCAACGAAATCAACTGTACACTCAAAGCGCCGTTTCTGGGCGCAGGGATTATTCTGGATGGCAAGTCAAATGAGAAGCAGATTGCTTTTCAGGCTTTGCATCACCAGTTCGTAGCCAGTGCGCTTGCGATTAAGCGGGGCCGGGAGATCAATCCGCAGTTCCAGATCGGCTGCATGCTGGCCCGCAAGCTGCTCTACCCATATTCCTGTCATCCCGGTGATGTGCTGAAAGCACAAGCTGAGAACCAAATGGCAATGTTCTGCTCCGATGTTCAGGTTAGAGGCTATTATCCTTCTTATATCCGCCGGCATTTGGAGCAGCATGGAGTGACAATAACCATGTTGCCGGGAGACGAAGCTTTGCTGCGGGACAATCTTGTGGATTTTCTTTCCTTTAGTTATTACATGTCCTCAGTAGTCAGTGTAGATGAGAGTATCACGGCCACCACGGAAGGTAACCTGTCCACAGGGCTGAAGAATCCCTTCCTGAAAACTTCCGATTGGGGCTGGCAGATCGATCCAAAGGGGCTGCGGTTTGTGCTCAAGGAGATGCATGACCGCTACCAGCTTCCTTTGTTCGTAGTAGAGAATGGTCTGGGTGCTGCAGATGTGCTCGAACTGGATGGCACGATCCGTGATCCCTACCGGATAGAGTATCTGGCACAGCATATTGAGCAGATGGCGGAAGCCATTGCCGATGGCGTGGAGCTGATGGGCTACACCAGCTGGGGCTGTATTGATCTGATCTCGGCTTCCACCTCAGAGATGCGCAAGCGGTACGGCTTCATTTATGTTGATCAGGATGATGCAGGCAATGGAACGCTGCTGCGTCTGCGTAAGGACAGCTTTTACTGGTACAAAAAGGTCATAACCTCTAACGGTGCAGATTTAAGCTATTAGTGCGGGGTTATAGTTCTTGTCCATTTTTTACGAAAACCTTGAGAAATCAAGGTTTTTTTGTTTTTTTAATAGGGAATAGAGATCGTGTGTGCTTCTTCTTATAACGAAGTTTTATCCGGGAAGGCATTACAGACAAGGCGATCTCGATTGCCCAAACGTACATGTACTTTCGTACATTACCAACATGTAGGTTAAATCTTTATAATAGAGGAGAAGGAGGGTCAGCCAAGTGAAAGAAAGAAAAGCCGGACTATTGTTCATCGATGAATTGTTTGCGTCCAGATTGCCGCTTTTGATTTGGGTATCCATTGTATATATTGGAACTATGTTGCTGCAGTTTCTTAAGGACCCTCAAATATTATCCAGTTCTATATTTACAGGCTTATTCACGGTCCATATTTTGCTGCACTGGAACTCCTATCGAATCACTAATAAGCAATTTTGGTTTTATTTTTCGGCACAAGCAATTTTAATTTATCTTTGTGCGATTTTGATGCCGCAGGGGTACCAAGCAGTGTTGATGGGATTGCTTCCGGTCCTGATTGCCCAAAGCCTTGGTTTTTCATTTCGGATAAAAAGAATCGTCTTCGTTGCCCTTATTAGTATAATTTTGTTTTTTGATTCATCGCTTACTGTGGGCGATACCGATGAATTGATCGTATTTATGCCATTATTTGTTCTGATGCTTGTGATCGTTTTAGCGTATACATTATTGTTTTTTCAACAGGTTCGCGAGCGTCTCAGAATTCAGAATTTTTTGCATGATCTAAAAGAGGCCCATAAAAAGGTAGAGGAGCTGACACTGGCTAATGAACGCCAACGAATGGCTCGGGATCTGCATGATACGTTGGCGCAGGGAGTGGCTGGATTAATTATGCAGCTCGAAGCCGCGGATGCTCATATGACCAAGGGTAACACAGAGCGTTCTCAAGAAATTGTCAGACAGTCTATGAAGCAGGCTCGCACAACCTTAGCCGAAGCTCGTAGAGCAATTGACAATTTGCGGGCGAAATCAGCTTCAGAGATTGATTTTAGGGAAGCGGTCGATTATGAAACACAGCATTTCGGTGAAGCTACAGGTATCGTTGTAACCATGGATTTTAAGCTTACCAGACGGTTGTCTAGAGTAATGATGGAACATAGTTTACACATTATAAAAGAAGGTCTGACCAATATCGCCCGTCATGCCCGGGCTGACAAGGTGTGGATTACCCTGTCCGATCAAAATGAGCGGCTTTTTATAGAAATCAGAGACAATGGTTTGGGATTTAACACAGACGCCATCGGCAAGGATGCCGGACACTACGGTTTACTCGGGATTCAGGAGCGGGTAAGGCTGATTGGAGGAGAATTGAAGGTGCGCAGCAGTTCAGCTGGAACAAGCATTCAGGTTGAGACATCATTTAGTGAGGGAGACCCTACATGACGCAAGTGAAAATTCTGATCGTAGATGATCATTTTGTTGTTCGGGAAGGCTTGAAGCTGATCCTGGAGACGGATGAACAGTTTCAAATTGTTGGAGAAGCGGTAAACGGGCAGGAAGCTATAACCCTTATAGATGAAGTGCGACCGGATGTGATCCTGATGGATTTGAATATGCCGGTCATGAGCGGACTGGAAGCCATGAAGGTATTGAGGGAGAAGAACAACTCCGTTCCAGTTATTATTTTGACGACTTACAACGAAGATGAATTAATGATTAATGGACTGGCCTTGGGTGCGAGAGGTTACTTATTAAAGGATACGAACCGGGAAAATTTGTTCAGGAATATTGAATCGGCGATAAGAGGAGAAACCTTGCTCTCAGCAGAAATCATGGAGAGAGTGATTTCTGCTCGCGAGCAGCAGAAGGCTTCGGCTCCGATTCATAAAGAAGTATCCTTGTTATCCGATAAAGAAACTCAAATTCTGCAAAGTGTAGCGCAGGGCTTCAAAAGTAAAGAAATCGCCTTTGATTTGGGAATCTCAGAACGTACTGTAAAAGCTCATCTGACGAATGTTTACAACAAGCTAGGGGTAGATTCGCGATCGCAGGCAGTGGCGGCCGCTTTGGAACGGGGGATTTTACATATGTAATTTTGAACATGCGAAAGAAATCTTTCGCATGTTTTTTTTGCGGACTAATGGGCTGCCCGAAAGGGCAGTGCGTGTCCGCCCCTTTGGACGATGTTAGCAAGACTTCTCTTCTATAAGATAAAGGCATAGAGAAAAACATTAGTATAGAGGAGACGATACTGAAATGGCCAAATTATTGTACCGGCTTGGGTTCTGGTCGGCGAGCAACCGCGTTAAAGTCATTCTAGGAAGCATTGCCATCCTGCTGATCTCGGCAATCGTAGCTCTTTCGATGGGGCCTAAGCTTCATGAGGGAACTACTATCCCTGGACTGGAGTCCATAAAAACGATGGAACAGATGTATCAGGAATTTCCCTCCATTGTGGATAACAGCGGCAAAATTCAGTTGGTGATGAAATCACTAACGGATGAAACCTTATCCTCAGACACAACTAAGCAATTAATTGGTGCACAGTTAGAGGAAGTGGCTAAGGATCCGGCGGTCACAGCAGTAGTAAGTCCTTATGACAATCATTCGGTAAGTGCAGATGGCAAAATTGGCTATGCCACCATCTCATACAATACTCCAGGTAGTGATGTTACAGAAACATCAAAGGAACGTGTGCTTGATGTGGCAGGTATTTTGCGTGATGCCGGCTTACAAGCTGAATTAACTGGCTCTGGTTATGTGAAAATGGAGATCGGCGGCGTTACAGAAGGGATAGGGGTGCTCATTGCGCTTCTTGTTCTCACCGTTGCTTTTGGATCTGTTCTGACGGGGATCTTACCGATTCTTACGGCAGTCATTGGTCTTGGTACCGGCGTGATGTTGATCATCATCGGCTCGAATTTCTTCGACACCCCTTCTTTTGCTCTATCTCTGGCCAGCATGATTGGTTTGGCAGTGGGGATCGATTACGCGTTGTTTATTATCTCAAGATATCGGCAACAGCTTGCCGAAGGTTATGAAAGAAAAGAAGCAATTGCGATTGCGAACGGCACGGCAGGGAGTGCGGTTGTCTTTGCAGGCATAACGGTTATTATCGGTCTTGCGGGAATGTCGGTGATTGGTATTCCTTTTCTTACCGCAATGGGTTTAGCCGCTGCGCTTTGCATTTTCGTGGCTGTTCTCATCGCTATTTTTATGGTTCCTGCTATCCTCGAAGCGATGGGAGGCTTGATCAAAGCCAAATCGAAAAAAAGTTCCAAAGGTTCAACCCGCAACAAAAAGAACGAGACTCGAGGTAATTTATGGGGGGGGGTTTGTTACCGGGCGCCCATGGTTGGCTGTGATCCTTGGTGTAGCATTGCTGGGCACTATTGCAATACCTTTCTTCAACATGGAGACAGGCACCATGGATGATGCGCAAAAATCGCCGGAATTAACTGAGCGGCGGGCATACGATCTGATGACAGAGGCATACGGTGTGGGGTATCATAGTCCGCTCGTTATCCTAGCCGAAACTGATGGTGGACAAGATGCTGCAGCCAATCTGTCTGGGGCGCTGGAACAACTTAGAACCTATCCTAACATTGGTACGATTGCTCCTGCTGTTCCTGGTCCTTCCGGAAAGATTTCTTTGATTCATGTGATTCCGGCTACCGGTCCTGCAGATAATAAAACGGTAGATCTGGTTAAACAAATTCGCAGTCAAGCAGCAGAAATCGAGAGTCAAAATCATGTGAAACTGAAAGTAACCGGGAGCACAGCCGTAAATATCGATATCTCTCAGAAGCTGAACGAGGCGCTGCCTGAATTCTGTATCATCATCGTCGGCTTGGCTTTTGTTCTTCTAGTGATGGTATTCCGGTCCATCCTGGTTCCCATCAAAGCGGTCCTGGGATTTATTCTTTCTTTGGGGGCTACATTAGGTTTCATTACCTTCGTCATACAGGATGGACATTTGCAAAATGTGTTCCATTTTAATGGGCAAGCTCCCATACTCAATTTTCTCCCAATCATGGTCGTCGGCATTTTGTTCGGACTTGCCATGGACTACGAAGTTTTCCTCGTCAGTAGAATGCGGGAAGAATTTAAGAAAAGTGGGGATGCCAAAAAGTCCGTTCTGGCCGGTATTCATCACAGCGGCGGGGTAGTTACAGCTGCAGGACTGATCATGATCTCTGTTTTCACGGGATTCATGCTGGCAGAAGATCCGAACATCAGGGTGATGAGCTTTGCACTTCTCTTTGGGGTTTTGTTCGATGCTTTTGTTGTCCGGATGCTCATCGTTCCCGGTGTAATGACTTTGCTGGGAAAATCAGCGTGGTATTTGCCGAAGTGGCTCGATCGCTTGCTTCCTAACCTGGATGTAGAAGGTGAGGAAGTGATGAAGGCGGTTGAGAAAAAACAATTAAGACTAGTGAGGGATCCTAAAACCAACCTCTCTACTGAACTCCTAAAATAAGTGGATAGTGAGGTGTTGCTCGATGACTCACCTTTCCGTGGTCGTACCTATTTTTAATGAAGAGGAAAATATATACGATCTTTACTTAAGTATTACTGAAGCATTAAGAGGGAGAATTGAGCATTACGAAATCGTACTGGTGAATGATGGAAGTAGGGATCGTAGTGCCGTGCTGTTAAATGAAATCGCACAGATGGATCAAGCGGTAAAGGTCATTCATTTTGAAAAAAACTACGGGCAAACGGCAGCCATTTGGGCGGGGATAAAAAATTCCCAGGGCGAACTGATCGCCCTTATGGATGCAGCGCTACAGACAGATCCACGGAACATCTTTAGATTAATGCCTTTCATCAAGAAAAGAGATTTTGTAAATGGAAAATGGGCAGATCATAAAGATACGTGGTTTAAGAAAGTTTCTTCAGGTTTCGCGAAAAAAATCCGTAATTGGATTATTGGAGGTTCAATTTATGATATAGGCTGTCCTATGAAGCTCTTCAAAAGGGAGGTAGCTGACAGTTTCTATTTATATAATGGAATGCACCGCTTTTTGCCCACGGTGGCTAAGATGAACGGCTTTTCAGTTATTGAAGTTACGGTAACCCATCAAGCGAGGAAACACGGAAACTCTAAATATGGGGAAATCAATCGTGGCGGTATGGGTTTCATGGATGCCATATTGATTGGCTGGCTCAAAAAGAGAGTCATTCTGTATCGGATTAAGAGATAATTGGATTTAGAGAACGTTATGTAAATTGAACAAGAGACATCACGGAGAATTCCATACGATGTCTCTTTGTTTGTTTTAAGGCAGTAAGCTGCCTTTTAGCTGACTATTTCTTTAAATATTCCGAGAAATTCTCCTGAAAATCCAGTGAATGAATATCTTCCCGGAGATGGTGGTGGATTAGCGGGCCGATTTTGGCGGTTTCTTTTTGCACCATAAGCTCAAGAATGGATTGGTGTTCGTTCCAGATTTCTTCCAGCTTGTCGGTCTTAAGCATGTGCAGTCTGCGGTACCTGAGATAATGTACATTCGACTGCTGGATCAGAGTCCACAGATACTCACGTCCAGCAAGCCTGTACAAGGCCCGGTGAAACTCGTCGTCTAAATTAAGGAAAGAATCTACAGCATTCTCCTGCCCGATGACCTCTTTCTGTTTCTTAAGAATTTCTTTAAGCTCGTGCACTCCTGGTAGTAAAAGCTGTGCAGAAAGATCCTTGAGGATCTCCTTTTCCAGTGTGCAACGCAAGTATGTGATTTGTTCAACAGATTCAAGATCAATAAAGGAGACAATATTACCTTTTTTCGGATAGATATCGGTATAAGATTCCAGTGCAAGCTGTTTGAGAACATCACGCAACGGCGTACGTGAAATCTGAAACCGCTCAGACAAGGCTGTTTCACTCAGAATGGTGCCTGGCTTTAACGCCAGCGTGAGGATTTCTTGCTTCAGTGTGTTTAGAATTTCAGCTTTAATTGACATTTCTGTTCCTGCTTTCAATTGTTAATGACAGATACAGTACTAGTATACATGATAAGTTCGTTCATTAAAATCATTGGGATGAAAATAGGGTGGATATTCCTTGATTTCAGGATAAAATTCCTGATCAAATTGTGATTGACAAAGAATTGTTCTTATTCTATGATCAAGTAAATCTTGTATACAAGATAGTTGAAAACGAATTCACAGGAGGGTTTATCAATGAACATGACGTGGAGATGGTATGGCGAGGGCAATGACAATATCACGCTGGATCATATTCGGCAGATTCCGGGTGTTATGGGGATTGTCTGGTCTTTGCATGAGAAAGTAGCCGGAGAAGTGTGGGAAATGGAACGGATCCAAGAAGTGGCGGACCAAATCACCAGCAAGGGTTTCAGCACGGCTGTAGTAGAAAGCGTCAACGTTCATGATGATATCAAAATCGGCTTGCCGACCCGTGATAAATATATCGATATTTATATCGACACTATTCGTAAACTCGCCAAGGTTGGCGTTAAGGTGATCTGCTATAATTTTATGCCTGTTTTCGATTGGACCCGCACAGAGCTGTATAAAGAGTTGCCTGATGGCTCGAATGCTCTCTTTTATGAAAAGGCTGCCATTACCGATAATCCGCGTGAGATGGTGGACCGGATTCTGAAGGGAGCTGGAAAGTTCACAATGCCGGGCTGGGAGCCGGAGCGGCTGGCAAAGCTGGATGAGCTGTTTGCGGCTTATGCGGATGTGACGGAAGATAAACTGTTCGACAACCTCCAGTATTTCCTGGAACGCATTATTCCAGTATGCGAGGAAGTGGACATCAAGATGGCTATCCATCCGGATGATCCGGCTTGGCCGATCTTTGGACTGCCGCGTATTATCCGCAATCGGGATATGATCCGCCGCTTCTTGGATTTAGTGGACAGCCCGTACAACGGTTTGACGTTCTGCACAGGGTCACTCGGCACGAATCCGGATAACGATCTGCCAGCGATGATCCGCGAGTTCCATGATCGTATTCATTTTGCCCATATCCGCAATGTGAAGGTATTTGAGAACGGTGATTTCATTGAGGTGTCGCACCGTGGGCGTGACGGAAGTGTTGATGTGGCCGAGGTGGTCAAAGCCTATCATGAGAACGGATACATTGGTTATGTACGTCCGGATCACGGGCGGCATCTGTGGGGGGAAGAGAAGAACTGCCGACCGGGTTATGGCTTGTATGATAGAGCTATGGGCATCATGTATTTGCTTGGTGTTTGGGATAGCTTGGATAATGTCAAGGAGGCAAAATAAATGCTGCATCTGACCAGAAGCAGTATCCAAGGGGAAAAAGCAGCTTGGAAAGCTGCTGGTGTGGAGCTTCCACAGTTCGACTATGAGCAGGTAGCAAACAATACACAGCTTAAACCGGAATGGATTCATTTCGGTGCAGGTAATATTTTCAGAGGATTCGTGGCAAATGCTCATCAGAAGCTGCTGGATAGCAGAAAGTCGGATACAGGTATTATTGCGGTGGAAACCTTTGATTTCGAAATGATTGATAAAGTCTACAAGCCCTACGACAATCTGACCCTTTTAGTACTGATGAATGCTCGTGGTGATTTCCACAAAAGAGTAGTCAGTAGTATTGTGGAGGGAATCGCAGCGGACAAAAACCGCGAAGCGGAGTACCGTCGATTGATCGAGGTGTTCGAGAATCCCAGCCTGCAAATGGCTAGTTTCACCATCACGGAGAAGGGTTACTCGTTGACGGATCCGTACGATAAATATTTTGGCATTGTGGAAAAGGATATTGAGAGCGGACCGGAGCATCCTGTTCATGTCATGAGCATTGTAGCTTCGCTTGCTTATCGAAGATATCTGAAAGGCCAATATCCGATGACCTTTGTCAGCATGGACAACTGCTCACACAATGGCGACAAGCTGAAGAACGGTGTTGTGTCCATCGCTAAGGAATGGGCCCAAAGAGGACTTGTTATAGAAGACTTCGTGCGTTATCTGGAAGATGAACGAGTAATAACCTTTCCATTGTCCATGATCGATAAAATCACACCACGTCCTTCGGAGAGTGTACAGGCAGCGCTTCTGGAACAGGGAATTGGTGATATGGATGTGATCATTACCTCCAAAAACACATATACCGCTCCTTTCGTAAATGCTGAGATCAGCGAATATCTTGTAGTGGAGGATAACTTTACGAACGGACGCCCACCACTAGAGGAAGCCGGAATTATTCTTACGGACCGGGAGACAGTCAACAAGGTGGAGACGATGAAAGTAACGACCTGCCTTAATCCGCTGCATACGGCGCTTGCTGTTTCCGGTTGTCTGCTTGGCTACACCTTGATCGCGGATGAGATGAAGGACGATACTTTGCGGAGGTTTGTGGAGATAATCGGTTACAAAGAAGGCCTGCCCGTCGTAGTGGACCCGGGGATTCTCAGTCCAAAGCAGTTCCTGGACGAAGTCCTTACGGAGCGTTTTGCCAATCCATTTATCCCCGATACTCCGCAGCGGATTGCTACAGATACTTCGCAGAAGGTGGGTATACGGTTCGGTGAAACTATTAAATCCTATATTCGACGGGAGGAGCTCGATCCAGCGCAGCTAACGGCGATTCCACTGGCTATCGCTGTGTGGTGTCGTTACTTACTTGGAGTGAATGATGCTGGAGAGGTCTTCACATTGAGTTCAGATCCGTTACTAGAAACACTGCAAGGTTACCTGCAGGGAGTTTCGCTTGGAGACCAAACCGCAAGTGTGCGCCCCATTCTTGAAGATGAGCGACTTTTTGGGGTTCCGTTGTACGAGATTGGTCTAGGTGATAAGATTGAGATTATGTTCCAGGAAATGATGGCAGGCCCAGGAGCGGTACGGAGAACATTAGAGCACTATTTAAAGTGAAGGCTAGGCAGTTAAGTAGATTTGAATTAATATAGAAGAAAATAAAGCGAAAAAAGTCCCGAGGCAATCAATCGGGGCTTTTTTTTGTATGATTTTAAAAAATCCAAACAAAGTGTGAAAAGAATCTTATGTAAAATGAGAAGGACGAAAGTTAAACTAAACACATGACGAATAACCGGTGTTCGTCAACTGAGCGACGAATTTTGAGGGGGTTCAACACCATGTTCAAAAGAAAAAAAAGCTGGGCACTTGTCATGGCTTCGGTCATGTTGGCTGGAGGCGTGTTAAGTGGTTGCGGAAGCAGTAACAATAACAACAACTCGTCGAATGCCAGTCCCCAGCCAAGCAGCTCGACTAGCGACAGTGGTACTGAAACGAAAGATTCCGGCAAGAAGACAACGCTTACGTTCTGGGCTGCGGCTACTACGCCGGACCGTGATGTATTCTGGCAAAAAGTTACGAAGGAGTTCATGGCTGAGCATCCGAATATTAAAATCGAATACTTGGGCGTGCCTGGAGATTTGAACGGTTATATACAAAAGCTGAATGTCGCTATTGCTGCTGGACAAGGGCCGGACCTGATCAATAACTTTACGTCCGACTTTATTGCACGCGATGTGCTTGAGCCAATCGATTCTTATTTCGATAGCTGGGAAGGAAAGGACAAGATCACAACGGGTTCGGTTACCTCAATGAGAGCAGCGGATCCGGTTGACAAGAAGTTATATGGATTGCCTTATGGCGTTCTGCCTTGGATGGAATGGATTCGTTCGGATTGGCTGAAGGAATCAAATCTACCGAATCCGGACACATGGGATCAATTCTTTGACAACGCACAGAAGTTGACTGACAAGTCCAAGGATCGTTACGGATACTCTATACGGGGTGGAGCCGGAAGTGCTACCTCGCTGGAATATCTTATGTACTCATACTCGGGAATTACGAACTATTTCACGCCAGAAGGCAAAGCCACGATCAACGATCCACTGAATGTAGAGTTTCTGGAGAAATACTTGAGCGGTTATAATGTCAATACACCTGAAGATGACTTGAACAAAGGTTGGACGGAATTGGCTGCTTCGTTCCAGTCCGGCAAGGTAGGTATGATTTTCCATAACCTTGGTTCCGCAAGCGCTCACAGTAAAGCATTCAATGACGATTTAACCAAGTTTACAGCTGTTCCATTCCCTATGGGTGCCAAAGGCTATCGCGTTCACCCCGGCGTTACACCATCGGTGATGATGATGACAAAGAACTCCGAGAATAAGGAAGCAGCATGGGAATTCATGACGTATTTCGTAACGCACAATGATAGTGAGTACGGAGAGCTCTATGGCGAAATTCCGACTTATCTTGATGCATTGGATGCTGATTGGATTGTAAACGTGCCTTACGTGAAGACGGGCGCAGACCTGATGAGCTCACCGGACACGAAGTTTACCGATAATCCCGTTTATCTGCCGGGCTATAACAAGGTTCAGACGAATATGGAGCCTATGATCCAGAAGGTAATGGCCAAAAAGATGAGTGCCAAAGAACTATTGGATGAATGGGCAAAGCAGCTTGAAAAAGAAAAAGCAAGTTTTGACTCTTCGAAATAAAACAGTTAATATCCCCGAACAATAAATAATCTCAGCAGGCGGGCTCTTGATGATACTTGGGCCGCCTGTCTTTTGAATGACAACTCCCTAATGATTAATGCCACTAATTGACAGCGTTTTCATCACCTGCAAATGAACAGGAGGTAAGTTATGAAAAGAATTAAGAGTGTCCTTATTGCATTATGCGCTTTATTGCTCATCCCGATCGTACCTGAAATCGCCTTTGCCGGAGAAACCAACACGGCTTATGCCGCTGCGAACATTAATGATTCCTTATCGGCTAATATTTACTCCCCGACGGATTTACGAATGGCACCTGCCTCTAATACGGATACAACCGTAGTGTTAGCATGGGAGAAACCTCTATTTTATTCCAACATTACTAAGTACAATATTTATGACAGTGATGGAACCCGGGTTGGTTCGACGGACAAAACTTACTATAAGTTTTTAGGATTAACTCCAGAGAGGACATATACCTACACGGTACGAGCCCAGGATACATCTGGCAACGAATCTTTAGATAGCAATACGGTCCAAATCACAACTAAAAAGACGGGCATCAGGTTTAATGTTAAGGATTATGGAGCATCCGGAGATGGCAACACATTGGATACCGTGGCAATTCAAACCGCGATTGACGCAGTTACTCCAGGAGACACTTTATACTTTCCACCCGGGAAGTATGTGACTGGCGGATTGTTCCTGCACAGCAATATGACTGTATTTGTAGATGCAGGGGCTCAAGTGATGCCTAGTTCACACAAGGCTGACTTCTTGCCGTTCGTAACGGCCAGACACAGTATTGAGGAACCCGAGGCTTATCAAAGTTTATTTAACGCCGGAGTTATGGATCATGACAAGTACGATGATTATAGTGTAACTGATATTACATTCCTTGGACCCGGAACAATTGGTGACGAGGAGAGCGGCTTGAAGCTGCGTGAGGAATACGATAACGACAAGGTTGAAGTTGGAACAACCTACGGTGGTGGACATCTGCTATCTTTTAATAACGCACACAATGTCTATATCGATGGATTGAAAATCCGCAATGGAATGATGTGGACCGTAGTACCTGTATACAGCAAAGACATCACCGCCTATAACCTCGATATTAACACCACGCAACATAATGGAGACGGCTTTAATCCGAATTCTTCCGAGAGCGTTTACATTTTGAATTCTACCTTTCAAACCGGGGACGACGGCAGTGCAATTAAATCCGGGATCAATCAAGAAGGCCGGGATATCGGCAGACCCTCCAGATTTATTTATTATCGCGGAGATACCTTTAGTGGTGGACACGGCGGGGTCGTTATCGGAAGCGAGATGTCTGGCGGAATAAGCGACATCTACGTGGAAGACTGCAATCTGATTCCCCTCGACGTCAAGTCGAACACTGTGGCACCGGGCTTTAAGATCAAAACAAGCACATCCCGGGGCGGCTACATTCGGAACATTCAAGTGAGGGATTCGCTTATCAACAAGATTGATCTGAATTCCAACTATGACAAGCTTCCTGTTCCTGATATTTACCCACCGGACATGAGTAATTTCCGGTTTACCAACCTGCGGAACAACGATATCTCTGGAACGGATAACATTATTTCGTTGACAGGGGCAGCCTCCACTTCAACAGCTGATAACGCTTTGAAGAATTTGCAGTTCATTAATTGTGCTTTTGCTAAAGCTCAATTAGCCTACACGGAGAATATCTTTTTCACCAATAGCAGCTTGCCCAAAGGAATTAGCGCTACGAACAGTGCGAATATCGTTCAGGATGGTGTGGTCGTAACTGATAAAGCCTTCCCGGTTCACGAGGATTTCACTGAATATAAAGCCGGGGATACGCCGGGCGGATATTGGAGTGCTTCGAGCTATGCCCCGGGTCTGATCACTATTGCGGCGGACGGAGATTTGAATCCGAACAGTATTTTCCTTAATGACCAGGATAGCGGTTATGTAAGTGTATCCCGTGGTTTTGGTTCGCAGACGGGAACCTTATCGGCAGAAGTGCATATGAAGTTCCCGGCCCCTCCCAACTTAACGAACGGTGTGCCGAACGGTACTTATGCGAACAAACCTACCTCGAATAATCGGGTATTTCAGCTGCTCGGATCGAATGGTAAAGTAGCCGTCTGGTTAAACACTGAGAATTCGGGAGCATTAAGTTATGTCATCAACGGAAAAACATCTCCTATCATCATTCCTGCGATCCCGCTTGATAAGTGGTTTACAGTCAAGACTGTGGTAGATTTTCCAAACAAGCTTGTGGATGTTTATTACAACGGAACGAAGGTGTTAAGCAAACAGCCATTCTATGATTCAACCCTGGCGATGGCGGATATTAGCACCTTCAAATCCATAGGGCCTAATAATAATACGACAGTGGCATCTCAAGTTTACTTGGATAATCTGTACATTAGTGCTTCTGAGGAAGCTACCAGCGGTTATGGAATCCAGCTAACACACTCAGGTTCGACGAATTCAATCTCCGATAAAGGAGGGCGTTTAACCTTTAGTGCCACCAAAACTACGGGAGAAACTTCGCAGGTTACATGGGCTGTCTATAATAGTGATCTGACCCCTACAGATGTGGCTACTATCGACGATAATGGAGTACTGACCGCTAATAGCAATGGTAAAGTCATCGTCGCAGCGACGATGAATGACGGAACAGCGATTATCGGATTGATGCCAATCACCATAACAGGACAAGAAACAGTTGTTGGCTATAAGTCCTTACAGGTAACGACCGCATTAGGCACGAAGCCTAATCTGCCGAATCAGATGCCGATTTTGAGAGAGGATGGAGCGGTAAGTTATGCTCCGGTAATCTGGGATTTAGTTCCGGCGTCTGAATATCAGCAGATAGGAGCATTCACTTTACAGGGTACAGTAACGGGATATTCAGCAAGAGCTGAAATTCAAGTGGAAGTGGTTTCGGCTGGCATGACCGGTTATCGGCCTGTCATCGCGACAACTGCGAAGGGCATCGCACCGAGTTTGCCAGATCACGTAACGGCGATCTTCAATGATCAAATGACCAAATCTCTGCCAGTGTCCTGGGAACCCATCTCTCCAGACTTGTATGCGGATACAAATATTGACGGGTTCAAGGTTATGGGTACGGTACAAGGGTCGGACCTACCGGTTACTGCGCATGTATATGTTCTGTCTGATATCGCTCCAGACGCGAAGGTTATCGTCGTTGCCGCAGATGGAAGCGGGGATTATAAAAGTATCCAAGCTGCTGTCGATGCAGTCCCGGACCAGAACCGCAATCGCATCATTATTTTTGTGAAAAACGGTTTGTATTATGAGAAAGTTCTTATTCCAGATACCAAGCCTTACATCTCTTTAATGGGTGAGAGCAAGGATGGAACGATTCTCACCTACGATGATAATCCGAAAAAAACGGCCCCGGATGGTACCTCGTTAGGTTTGGGCACTTATACGGATTATACGCTCATGATTAAAGGCCATGATTTCTATGCCAAGGATCTAACGGTCATTAATTCCTCGGGCTCCGGAGCAGGTCAATCCGTTGCCGTCGACGTATATGCGGATAAAGCTTTTTTCGAAAATTGCAACATCATCGGTTATCAGGATACACTGTTAACCCGCAATCTGACCGATAACGCGGATCCTAACAACTATGCCAATAATGCAACCATTCAATCCTATCGTTCCTACTTCAAGGATTGTTTCATCTCGGGTTCGGTAGACTTTATCTTTGGTCCGGGTATTGCTGTTTTTGATAACAGCGAGATTCATTCCAGATTGGCTGGGCATGTGACGGCAGCTTCCACTCCTGAGGGACAGGAGTATGGCTATGTATTCCTGAACAGCAAAGTGACCGGCGAAGCGTTGCTTTCGTCTATATCCGCTGTTGATTTGGGAAGACCATGGCGTCCATATGCGAAGACTGTATATCTGAACAGCTATATGGGAGATCACATTGCTCCAAGTGGCTGGAACAACTTCGGCAATTCAAAAAACGAAGCAACCGCATATTACGGTGAATATCAAAGCTTTGGTCCGGGAGCAAATCCGCAGGCTAGAATGAACTGGACCCATCAATTAACGGACACGGAAGCCGAAGCGTATACATTGCACAGTATTTTCAGCGCAACGAGTGCGATCAACGGGAGAGAGGATTGGGATCCTACCCAGCTCGCTTCCGACAATCCAATCGAATCGCTTCTGCCAGTTCATGTTGAGACACCAGTAGGTGTGGCTCCTATTTTGCCAACAGTTGTAGGCGCTGTTTATGCAGATGAAACAGTGAAGCAAGTGCCTGTCGTTTGGGAAGCTATCAACCCTGAGTTATATGCGGTAGAAGGGCGATTTACAGTTACGGGCGCTGTCTATGGCACGGAGTTAAAGGCCGAAGCCAAAGTTACTGTTCGATCGGGAAGTTTTTTAACCGGACCGGGCTCTGTGGAGAAGGGGCAGTCCTTTGAAGTCGTATATGGCATGTCTCGTGTTACAAGTGATGTATATGGCTTGGATTTGACGCTGAACTACGATCCTGAGCAAATTCAGTTCGTGGCAGCGGAATCCTTGCTGGATGGAATTCGTGTCATCGATTCCTTTGATAATGAGGGACAAACACGGATTCTCATGGCAAGCACAACCCCAGGGGTTGGCATGAGCGGCGATTTGCCGAGAATTCTTCAACTTCACTTCACTGCAAAAGATGTAACGGAAGCGACGGTTGCTTCATTAGAAGCGACCCGCATTATTATGAGCGATGGCGAAGGTAATGAATCTTCTGTGGAAGGCACTGCTTATCAGGTTAACATTACTGTGACTGATACAGGTTCGGGAGATGTCATTAGAACAGCACTCCAGTCTATCCTTCACGAAGCCGCCAGCACTTTGGCGTCGGCATCGATGGGTACACTTTGGGGGCAATATTCGCAGTCAGCTATTGCTATCTTTAAGGATGCCATTGCGAACGCAACCGTTGTCTTAAACGACAGCGATGCTACACAAGAGGAAGTGAATCTAGCGGCTCAAGATTTGTCTACTGCACTTCAAAAGCTCGCTACAGCGATGAATCTCGAGGCCAGCATGGATGATCTTCTTCTTCTGAGCTCCAAATATGGCATCACTTCAAGTGATAACGGTTGGAGTGAGGTAAGTAGGTATGATCTGAATAAAGACCAGCAGATCGACATCGTCGATCTGGCTGGAATGGCCCGTAAAATCACTTCAAATTAAGTTTGCTAAATCTGGAGGGCGCTGACTTAACGGCAGCGGCGCTCTCTCCTATCTTGCTATTGAAAGGGTGGATGAATCGAAATGGCTAAACTCAGAATCGCGATGCTTATGCTCCTTGTCTTTTTTCTAGCGAGACCTGTGGTAACGCAGGCTAGTAGTGAACCCAACTTCCAAACTGTGTTATCAAAAGAAAGTCCTACCCTCAACAGTACCTTTACTGTTGAGATTGCAGCGAACCTAATGACGGATTTGTACGCGTACGAGTTGAATCTGACCTATGATCGCTCAAAGCTGGAGTTCGTGAGTTACACAGCAGGCGAGGGCGGCTTCAACATTGACGCCCTATTGACGAATAACGGCGTGCGGCTAGCGCATACAGAGCTTGAGGAGAAATCTGGCAAGAACGGAGATCTGAAACTGGCCACAGTTACTTTCAAAGCGCTTGAGAGTGGCGATGTCAAAATCGTTCTATCCCGTGTGAAGTTAGTAGATTCGCAGCTGGCTGCGGTTAACTACACCCCTGATGCATCGGCGATCGCGCATATTGTTAGTATCGATGACAACAACGGAAACAACGGCAATAACGGTAACAATGGAAACAACAGCAACAATAGTAATAACGGAGCGGGAGGAAACGGCAGTTCGATCCAGCCTACAACTCCGAGTAATGTCAACGGTTCTACGATCAAACCGGTGATTCGTTATGACGCAGCTGCACAATCGGTTCAATCAACCGTGGATCTAGAATCACTGCAGAAAGCTCTTAACCAAACTACCGCCAACGACAAAGGAGTAAAAAAAGTAATCATTGAAGTCGAGTCGAAGCCCGGGGCAAAAGAGTACGTTCAGACGATTCCAACTTCGGCTATATCCAATGATGTCAAAAAGGCGGAAATTGAAATTGTAACACCACTGGCTAACCTCACTCTCCCTGATAATATGCTGCAAGCTGGGGTTACCTCCAATGAACAAATAAGTCTTCATATCACAAGTGTTGATCCTAAATCCTTGCAGCCGTCCGTGCAAAACCAAATCGGCAACCATCCCGTCATACAATTAACTTTAACGTCGGGTGGCAAGACCATAACCTGGGATAATCGCCAAGCTCCGGTCACAGTCAGCATCCCCTACGTTCCTACTGCACAAGAGCTGCTTAATCCAGAGCATATCGTTGTGTGGTATGTAGACAGTCAAGGGAAACTTACTTCGGTTCCTAGTGGTAGATATGATGCGAAGTCCGGTCGCGTCAACTTTAAGACTACACATTTCAGCATGTATGCAATTGGTTATACGAATAAATCCTTTAAGGATCTTGAGTCTGTGGCTTGGGCTAAAAATCCGATCGAGGTTATGGCTTCCAAGGGAATTATTAGTGGTGTGTCCGATACAGAATTCCGCCCATCTCAAGCTGTTACTAGAGCCGACTTTTTGGTATTGCTCGTTAGGACGCTAGAACTGAGCGGAAAAGCTGGAGATACCTTCGCGGACGTCCCATCCCAAGCTTATTATTACGAGGCCGTTGGCATTGCTCGGGCACTTGGCATTGCGGAAGGCTCAGGAGACAACTTGTTCAAACCGCTTGAGCCAATCACCCGTGAGGACATGATGGTCCTAACCGCCAGAGTCTTGAAGGCGTCAGGTCAACAGGTTACAGGTGGAGATACATCCGTGCTTCAACCGTTCAGCGATGTTGCGAAGATTTCTTCCTATGCGTCTGAATCTGTCGCAAGTCTAGTGAAAGCGGGTTTGATTCACGGGAATGGCCGCCAAATCGAGCCTAAGTCTACGACGACACGAGCGGAAGCAGCTGTGTTAATGTACAACATATATAACCTCTGATAGTATTCGTGCACTTCTATTCTAAGGAGGAAGAAGATATGAACAGGACCGCACCCTGGGGGCAAGAAGACACCATAAGCCGAAAAGTAACGGCTATAGCCATAATCGTGGCGATGATAATGAGTCTTTTATATGGTTATTCTCCGCGAACCGCTGCGGCCGCTGCTGCCAGCTGGCAGGCGAATACCACTTATACGATCAACGATTGGGTCATCTATAATGATCTGGAATATCAGTGTATACAAGCACACACCTCGGAGGAAGGGCTGAAACCTTCAATTGCGGTGGCGTATTGGGCGAAGAATGGCAAGCCGATTCCGGGCAAGCTTGAAGCCGAGAACTGGGACAGCATGCAAGGGGTTCAGAACGAGGCAACCACGGATACTGGAGCCGGTTTAGATGTGGGCAATATTGAAGCCGGAGATTGGCTGGAATACAAGGTAAATGTGGCTTCCGCAGGAATCTACACCGTAGATTTTCGTCTTGCTACGAAGTATTCAGATAAGGAGCTTCAATTGCAAGATAGCAGAGGAACTGTTCTGGCAGCGGTTTATGTGCCAAATACGACCGGTTGGCAAAAATGGACGACCGTAAGTGTGTCGGCAAATCTGAGTGCGGGTCCGCAAACCCTGCGCATCACGACGAATACCGGCAACTTCAATATTAACTGGATGATGTTCACTGATGTATTATCAGCCTCGACCCCGACAGGAGTAACCGGCAAGGCTGGTGATACACAAGCGATGCTTAATTGGCCGGCGGTTACCGGAGCGATTTCGTATAATGTGAAGCGTAGTGAAACAACTGGCGGGCCCTACGAGCTGATTAAGAACATGGATTCCAACCGGTATGTAGATAGCAAATTGATGAACGATAAAACCTATTATTATGTCGTCAGTGCAGTAACCGATTCCGGCGAAAGCCCAAATTCCATGGAAGTAGCCATCACGCCAATTCTGCTACCCGACATACCAGCTGCTCCGACAGGGTTGACGGGAATAGCAAGGGACAGCCAAGTGACCCTGAAATGGGAGTCTGTCGAAGGTGCGGAGCAATACCATTTGCTCAGAAGGGATGACGGAGGGACTAAGTATTCGGTCATCGCGTCGGATTTGACGGCAACCCAATATAACGACGCCGGATTGACTGACGGAACGGTATATGAATACACCGTTCAAGCTCAAAATGCGGGTGGCTTAAGCGAAAATTCGGTCTCCGCTAAGATTTCTCCAGTTGCCCCTTTAGCGAAACCAGCTGGATTGATTGCTGTTCCTGGTAATGCCCGCGTGGATATAACATGGAACCCTGTGCCGGGAGCCTCCTCGTACTCAGTGAAGCGAAGTGTAATATCGGGGAGAACGTATTCGGTCGTGGCTAGCAACCTGACCGCTCCGGAATTTACTGATAGCACCGTACACAACGGAACGAATTATTATTATGTTGTATCTGCCTTAAGCGCTCAGACGGAAAGTATGAATTCCGATCAAGCACGCGTATCTCCGGTTCATTTCCAGCAGGGGGTACCTTCTTCGCCGAATGAAGTAACAGCACAAGCGGGAGTTAGCAAGGTTAACTTGCAGTGGACCGAGGTTGCTGAGGCTGATTCATACCTCGTTAAACGGGCGGCTTCGTTGGCGGGACCCTTTACAACGATCGCTAGCGTAACCCAAACAAACTATCTGGACAACAGCATAACAAACGGTCTGACCTATTATTATGTTGTATCTGCTGTTAATGCGAGGGGCTCGGGAGCAGACAGCCTGATCCAAATCGCCACTCCAGCTAAAGTAATTGTAGTTGCGAAGGATGGAACGGGAGATTATACGACCGTTACGGATGCTCTGAATTCGATTCCAACTGGGAATTCGACCCGGCGGGTGATCTATATCCAAGACGGTATCTATCATGAAAAGGTAGCCGTTCCGAATTCTAAGCCATTAGTTAGTTTAGTTGGTGAAAGCAGAGACGGAACGATTTTGACCTATGACGATTATGCTAATTCCGGAATAGGTACTGGAAACAGCCACACGTTGTTAGTTTCTGCCAGCGACTTTACGGCAGAAAATATGACGATTCGCAATACTTCGTTTGAGAGGGGAAATGTAGGTCCCGCAGTCGCACTTAACGTAACGGGCGACAGAGCAATTTTTACGAACGTTTATCTGGCAGGGTTCCAAGATACCTTGTATGCAAACGGCGGGCGACAGTACTTTAACCGATGCATAATTGAAGGGGACGTCGACTGGATCTTTGGGAATGCTGCGGCTTATTTCTACGATTCGGAGATTAAGTTCGTTGGTGGCTTTGGCGGTCATATGACGGCAGCCTCTACGGATGAGAAAGCTGAGTTTGGCTATGTTTTCATGAACTCGCGATTGACCCGCGGTACTTCTTCTTTGAAGGAATCGGTGACTCATGATCCTTGGAGACCGGAATGGGATATCGGCACTAAGCTGGCTGCTACTAACGGTTCGCTAGATCTGGGTAGACCTTGGAGAGCTAACGCCAACGTGAAGTACATTAATACCTGGATGGATGCGCATATCAAAGCAGTAGGTTGGGATAATTGGGGAAATCCTTCTAACGAATCGACGGCGCGGTATGGTGAATACAACTCTTCGGGACCAGGTGCCAATGCGAAGGGCCGCTATCGCTGGTCGAGCCAATTGACATCTGACGAAGCCAATCAATACACCGTTCAGAATGTGCTGAAAGGAGCGGATGGGTGGGATCCTACGCTGTTCGGCACGCTTCCTGGGCATGAACAGAATGAACAGCAGCCTGCTTCTCCAACCGGACTGAGTGTGACTTTCCCGAGCGGTGTTGATGCGACATTAGGCGATTCTCCCGTAGCTCTGTCGTGGAACACGGTTGAAGGAGCAAGTTCTTATCGTGTCTATCGCGGAAGCGAAGCGGGTGGTCCTTACTTGCCGATTGCATCCGATCTGATTCCGTCATCCACTTCCCCGCTGGCAACGATCCAAGGTGAGGATTGGACAGCGATGTACGGTGTCAAAACTCAGAATACGAGTGATGAAGGCGGAGGTCTAAATGTCAGTTATATCGATCCGGGAGATTGGATGGATTACGCGATACAGGTTCCTGCGGGTGGATTCTACACCTTGGATCTGCGCGTCTCTGCTCCGGACAGCGGTAAACAGCTTCAATTAAAGAGTGGGAATGGCAGCGTGCTGAGCACCGTAGATATTCCGCAAACCGGTGATTGGCAGAGCTGGACAACGGTCAGTGTGAATGTCAATCTTCCCGCTGGGAATCAAACTTTACGCCTTTATTCCGTAACGGGGAGCTACAACTTGAATTGGCTCCGCTTGACGGAGGGAGTGAAAGATAAGGTTCAATATTCGGATATGGTTGTGAACACAGGAGCTCCTTTTTATTATGTAGTAACTGCTGTGAATGCCAATGGAGAGAGCGTCTATTCAACTGAAGTATCTTTGTCTTCAGCTCCGGTGAAATTTGATCGTAATCATGTGAATCAAGCGGATCTGTCTGTATCCGTTAAACGTTCGGGAGACACAATGACGGGAATTATGCTCGGAACCCATGCACTGAATAAGGGGACCGATTACACTGCCAATGGAAGTATTTATACTCTTCGTGATGTCTTCTTGTCTCAGTTGCCGATTGGAAAAAATACACTAACTTTCACTTTCGCTTCCGGTACTAAAATTCTGTTAGCCATAGAAGTTGTGAATTCCACCATGCTGCCGGGACAGACCCTATCGAACATACCGACACTGGAGCTTTATAGCCTTGAGGGGGTAGCTCCATTTTTGCCAAGCATCGTTCCCGTTCAATTTACGGATGGATCGGAGAAAGCATTGGCTGTCGTGTGGAGTTCAATCGATCCAGCTAAGTATGCATCTGTGGGGAACTTCACTGTGCAGGGAACTGTAACGGGCACCGATGTAAAGGCGACTGCGAAGGTTAGCGTCAAATCCGCGGATTCCGTGGGGGTTGTAACGGGCGGGGATGACTTGCAAACGTATCAAAAAGATCTGCCATTCGATATGCCAGCGATTACGCTTCCAACATTTCCAAACGTAGATTTTAATATTGAAGATTATGGCGCTGTTGGAGATGGTATAACCAAAAATACGGCGGCATTCGCAAAGGCAATTGAGGCGGCTACACTGGCAGGTGGAGGGCGTGTCGTCGTACCTGCTGGTGTATGGCTGACAGGAAGTATCCAAATGGCAAGTAATATTGATCTGCATGTAGAGGCTGGTGCACTCATTCAATTTAGTCCCGACTATGATGACTTCAATTTGGTGAATGCAAAATATCAACCGATGCTGGCGGCATCGGGGCTCAGCAACATCGCGATCACAGGAAAAGGTGTTATCGATGGCAATGGGCAATATTGGCGTTATGTGAAGAAGGGCAAGGTCACAACCACGCAGTGGAATTATCTGTTGTCCTTGGGCGGAGTGTTGACCGATAACGGCAGTGTTTGGTATCCGTCTCAACAAGCTGTTGGGGTATATCGTCCTATCATGGTCGACATCTATAATAGCAGCAATGTGTTAGTCGATGGACCTACCTTTATGAATTCACCACAATTTGCGACTAGCTTTACGAAGATTCGGAATCTGGTGATCCGTAATTCAACGGTCAATAACGACGCTTGGTACCAGAACGGAGACGGTCTTGATGTCACTTCTTCGCAGAATGTTGTTTTATATCACAACACGGTGAATGCCGGAGATGATGGAATCGGGATGAAGGCCAGCTATGACCCGAGTCCGACAAACGCTTTGTCCGAAGTCGTAATTGCCGACAACATTGTTTTTCGTGGCCATGGCGGATTGTCTATCGGAAGTAACACATCCGGAGGCATTCATAACCTTGCGGTTCGCAACAATCAATATATCGGAACGGATAATGGGATCAATATTAAAAGCTTTGTTGGTGGTGGTGGTCCTATTGAGAATATCTATATCGATGGTCTCCATATGCAGAATATTGGTTATACGGCATTATCCATTAATGATTTCTATACGGGGCACAGCGAAGCAGTGGATAATGCACAGCTGGGAGTCGATAACCGGGTTCCAGAGGTTAAAAATATCCACATTCGTAACGTTACGGTGGACGGAGCTTCGGAAGCAGTGTCCATCGATGCACTGGCCAATGTGCCTCTGCGTAATGTGGAGTTGACCAATGTAAAAATGTCGACTCAAACTGGATTCGTGTCCAGTAATACGGCTGATATTCAATTCAATCATGTTCAGATCGTTCCGGCGAACGGAACCCTCTATACCATGAACAATGCAGCCGATATTTTATTGAATGACGTTCTTTGTCCGCCTGGCACAAGCACCTTTATCCATTTGAAGGGATTCGCTAGTAATATCCTATTGCAGGATACGGATTTTTCGCAGGCGGGGATACCGTTTCACTTGGATTCAGGCATAAGTCCTTCAGTTATTACGGTCTCTAATCCGGGTTCCATTCAGATTCCTAAAGCACCCGCAAACGTAAGTGCAACTACGGGCAGGGCCGAAATCTTGCTACGCTGGGATGAGGTTGCCGGAGCTGATTATTATGCAGTGAAGCGAAGCGTAAATAGCTCAGAGGGGTATGTAACCATTGCCTCCAATGTCACGGACAGCACTTATTTGGACAATGCCGATCTTACTGCTGGTAATTATTATTATGTGATTACGGCAGTTAATGTTGGAGGTGAGAGCGATAACTCTAACGAGGTCAGCGCGATTGTAAATGCTCCCTCCTTAAGTCTTCCCTATGCTACGGTTATGGGAGAAGGAACAACGTTTGCCGGCCAACAATTTGGTTTGGTTTATGGCTTAAATAATGATTACGTTACAGAAAGTGTCAGCACTGCTGTTTATGGTCAAGAGTTGACGTTTGAATATGACCCGGACCTAATTCTTTACGATTCGGTAGAATGCTTAGCGGATGAATGGGGAGTGGAATCCGTCGATAAGGATGAGGTGAATGGAAAAATCACAATCAAGCTCGCAAGCACTGGAGCTGGTATCCTTCCAAGCGGAGACATGCTCAAAATGCTCTGGCATTCATCAAACCTGAACTATGCCGGCGATACGACGGCCTATCTTCATTTGCACCCCGTTTTGATTGCCGATGGGAGCGAAACGGTATCAAAGCTATCTAATACGATCTATGGCATGAAGATCATGATAGACAAAACGGTCCTGGCCAGCAGGGTTGATGTAGCGAAGAGCCTTACGGCAGATCAATACAATCCATCCACTTGGTTAATCTTGCAAACCTATCTAACCTCTGCGAAAGTGATTCTTGCTGGATCGCAAGCTACACAGAATCAGGTGAATGCAGCTGCCTCGAACTTGCAGTTGGCTATGGATGGGTTAGACGGCGCCTCGGACAAATCGGCTCTGGCATTAAAGATTGCTATAGCACAAGCAACATCCGATTACGCCACTATTGGCAGTAAATGGGGGCAATATACGAAGACGGTAGTGAATGAGCTTAATAATGCAATCGGTAAAGCTATGCAGGTCGTGAATAATCCGAACGTAACTAAGGTTTCTGTGGAGCAGGCAATCATTGATCTGGATGCGGCGCTGGCAACTTTCTTGAGCTCGGCCAATCCAGCAAGTATCGGTGATTTGGCTATTCTGTCCGCTCATTACGGTATAAGCTCCGCACATACGGATTGGATCCGATATCAGATTTATGATCTGAATAAAGATGGTCTTTTGGATATTGTGGATCTTGCGGCGTTAGCCCAGCTTATTCTACATCCATAAAGTAGCCACAGACGAGTCCCAATCAGGGGCTCGTCTTCTTTTTTTGAGAAATTGAATAAAAACAAACAAGGTTTGATAAAAAACAAACCCATCTCTTCGAGCTAGGAGTTATTATAAGAGGAGAATCCGAAACGAATTCATTTGGGGGAAATACATGTTCTCGTATCTTTCTAGAAGCCCAATCAAAATTAAGCTGCTTATTTATTTTTTGCCTATTCTTGTGTCATCCGTTGCGCTTACCGGTTTTTTTTCCTATTTCACTGCCGTTAAGCAGCTCGAACAAAACGCTTATTATTTGCTAAGCGATACGACCGAGCAAACGGGCTTTTTTCTTAACGACAAGCTTTATACGATCTTCGAACAGCTAGTGTCAATCGAGAACAATTCGGCTTTTCAATATATTTTATTAGATAATGGACAAGACGAAGGAGAACATCGCTACGATGATATCATCGATCTTCATAAACAGTTCGAGGAAGCCTACCGGAATCATTTGCAAGTCATCGATTCAATTTTTGTCACGTTTAATAATGGCCGGACCTTCAACATACAGAAGGACTTTATTCCCCGGCATGTCGGTGTGAATCTTAATGAATGGCTGGCCCGATATAACCAAAAGGATGCAGAAAGCAGTTATTACTGGTTGAATACGCATGAGGATCAAGTGTTTACTACTGTCACGAAACGTAATGTTGTAAGCGTATTTAAAATTATCGGAAATCTTGATTCCGAGGTCAGTGGCATGGCTCTGATTAATATGAAGGAATCCTATCTGCTCGACATTTTACAGAATGTCAATATTAGTCCCAATGGCTCGCTGGCTCTGATCAGTCCAGATGGGGTGATGTATTCCAAGCCGTTATCCAAAGAGTACGCTATCGGCGATGAGATCGTGAACGATATCCGTAATAACGCAAATCACCAGGGAGATTTAAGGGCGGCCAGCAAGTCGGACCAACGTATGATGATTCACTTTACAACGTTATCGCTGAACGGGTGGAAGCTCGCCGCCATCGTTCCTGAAAGCGATATCTTAGCCAAGGCAAGCCAGATTAAATCGATAACGCTTACAATCGTAGCTGTTATTCTCGTAGTTTTTATTATCATGGCAACCTATTTTGCGAGCAGCCTGACGAATCCCATCCGTTATTTGTCCAAACAAGTGAAGAGTTTTAGACAAGGGAACCTAAATGTTAACTTTCAGCTGAAAGAGCAAAATGAAATTGGTGTATTAGCCAGTGGATTGGAGAATTTGGTCGATTCGGTTCGCCAATTGCTGGAGCAAGTTAAGGATGAACAGGAACAGAAGCGGCAAATGGAGTTATTAGCATTGCAGTCGCAAATTCAACCACATTTTCTATACAACACTCTCGGATCTATCAAACATATGATTGATTTGGGTGAGAAGGAAAAGGCATCGACAATGGTTAGTGCGCTGGCCCACTTTTTTCGGATCGGCATTAGCAGAGGGCGGGAGGTCATAACGCTTAGAGAAGAGATTGAGCATGTTCAAAGCTACTTGCAAATTCAAAATATCCGTTACCAGAAAGATTTTGAATTTGAGATTCAAGTTGAAGAGAGCATTATGCATCTTCCTATCATGAAACTGACCTTGCAGCCTATTGTCGAGAACGCCATCTATCATGGCATCAAAAACAAGAAGGGAAAAGGGATCATCAGAATAACAGGAAGGCCAAGCGGGGATGCAGCAATAATTGAAGTCTTCGACGATGGTGCAGGGATGGATGTAGAGAAGGTACAGGAGATGAATACTTCTATTCAAGCGCAGAATGTTCAAGAGGCTCCAGTGACATTCGGGCTGCGTAATGTTCACCGACGGCTGGCGCTGCAATTCGGCTACGGGTTCGGGATTCGGCTGGATAGTGAAGAGGGGGTTTATACCATAGTGACTGTAAGGATTCCATATACGAAAAATGAGGTGACGAATCGTGCATAAGCTGGTCATTGCAGACGATGATGAATGGATTAGGGAAGGGCTTCGCAGGAATATTCATTGGGATCAGGGAAACATTCAGGTGGCAGGAGTTGCAGTGGACGGGAAGGAAGCTTGGGAACTTATCCAAAGGGAGAAGCCGGATCTACTGCTCTCGGATATTCGCATGCCTTTTATGGATGGACTGAAGCTTGCCGCCCAAGTGAAGGAGAATGGCTTAGATTTGAAGATTGTCTTCTTAACGGGGTATGATGATTTTTCTTATGCTAAGGAGGCGCTACAGCTTCAAGCGTTTGATTACATATTAAAGTATGAAGATAACGATAAAATCCTGCGGACAATCATGAATGCGTCTGACGCACTGGAGGAAGAGCGGAGAAAACGTGAGAAGGATATAAAAAGCCATGGTCTTATCGTGAACCAATTTTTTAGCGAGTTGATCTCTGGGTCGGGGAATGAGGAAGCGATTGATAGGGAGGCGAAGCTGCTCGATTTAACGTTTTGCGGCTCGGTGTTCGTGATGGCTGTTCTGAGCTTGGATGGTGTCGGAAGGTTTCTTAAACCCAATAAACCCGTCGATCTGGAGCTATTATTGTTCACTCTCAAAAACCTTTGCAATGAGGTGCTAGAATCTGCAATTTGCGACGGGGTTCAGGTGTATGCGATTCAATATAACCACCGGATCAATCTGTTGTTCAACTACCGAAACGAGGGTGCGGAGAAGCTGAAGCAGGATACCGAGCTTATTGCCCGCCGCTTAACAGTGATGATTGAGCAATATCTCAAAGTTCACGCCAAGATCGGTATAGGCAGTATTGGTGAAGGGTTTAAACATATTGGCGTCTCCTACGAGGAAGCATTGATTGCGACACAGATGAAGGATGTCCGGATGGATCAATCGATTATTTTCTATGATCAGGTCAAATATTCAAGCAATTCGCATCAAGCTATTCTTCGCACAATTATGGATTATATCGCAAATCATTATCAGAATGAGAATCTGGACTTAAAAGAAGTAGCGGAGACGGTCCACATTACACCATCGTACGTCAGTACTTTGTTTAAAAAGTATACGGATGTTAATTTTTGTGAGTATATTGTCCAAGTGCGAATAGATAAAGCTACTGAACTGCTTGTGCATACCGATTTAAAGGTATATGAGGTTGCTGAGAAAATTGGGTATGTGAATACCCAGTATTTTAGTGTTTTGTTCAAGCGGCATACAGGGTTTACCCCGATGGAGTATAGACAGCAGCATAGCTCGTAATAGTTGGAAAGCGTTCACAAACAGCCTTATTCCAGTCAATGATTGGGATGAGGTTGTTTTTTTGCTGCTATTTTTTATTTTCAAAAAAACAAACAAACTTTGCAAGATATATTATTTAGCTAGCTTCATGCATAGCCTATTATTCTTATTGAGGTGATTATTTCATGAAGGTGAAACAACAATTAGCAACAGGACAAGTGACGGGAACGTCCAAGAGAAAAAACAAGATGATCGGCAGCGACAGGATATTTCCTTACGTTCTGATCATCCCGACTGTCGTTCTCATGGCGGTCATTATGTTCTACCCTATTTTACAAGTCTTCCAACTAAGCTTTCAGAACTATGACTTGACTCGGCCGATGGATGACGGTTTTGCCGGGTGGAGTAACTTTAAGCAGATTTTATTCCATGACGATCTGTTCCCAAGCTCTCTATGGATAACCATCAAGTGGGTGGTTATTGAAGTCGTTCTTCAGCTCGTGTTCGGCTTAGGTGTGGCCCTGCTGCTTAATCAGGCCTTCCGGTTTAGAGGCGTTATACGTTCGCTCGTGCTTATTCCTTGGGCGGTATCAGGCGTTCTTACGACAATGCTGTGGTCGCTCATGTACAACCAGCATATCGGAGTCATTAACGATCTTTTGAAGAGGTTAGGGATTATTCACGAGAATATCGCTTGGCTGTCGAACACCCATACCGTATTCGGTTCGGTTGTACTGGCCGAGTTGTGGAGAGGGATTCCGTTCTTCGCAGTCGCGCTGCTTGCTTCCTTGCAGTCTATTCCGAAAGAAGTCTACGAGTCCTGCGAAGTCGACGGTTGCGGAAAGGCAAGAAAGTTATTTTCCATTACCCTGCCTTATCTTAAGGAAAGTATTATTTTCACTACGATGCTAAGAGCCATCTGGGAGTTCAACTCTATCGATATGATCTTCACGATGACAAACGGCGGTCCAATGAATATGACAACCACTCTCCCGATTTATATGTTCCAGACGGCAATTTTGAACGGGAATTATGGCTATAGTTCGGCTATGGGGGTCCTTTCCTTCGCTGTTCTAATGATTTTTGTGGTCGTCTATATGAAATTAAGCAGAGGTGGCCAAAATGAGTAAGCTTAAACGTTTTTTAACCACTTTGTGTTTGTTCTATATTCCTATGACTGTTACGTTGTTGTTTGTCCTGCTGCCTTTTCTTTGGGACATCTCAACTTCCCTTAAGCATGAGAATGATATTATCAGCTCCACGATTCGTTACCTTCCGCATCCAATTACGTTTGATAATTTCATAAAGGTGTGGAGTGTCAACAATTTTTCGAGATTTTTTGTAAACAGTCTTTTCATCTGTACGGTGTCGGTGATCTTTATTACATTGCTGTCGATTTTTAACGGCTATGCTTTGAGCAGATTTAAATTTGTTGGAAAAAATGCTTTTATGCTTATGATGCTGGGCACTCAGATGCTTCCGGTAATCTTATTCGTCATCCCGCTGTTCCTGATTTTTAAGAGCATGGGGATTATGAATACGCCTTTTGCGATCATATTGTTCTATATCGTTTCACAGGTTGCGTTCAACTCGCTGTTGATGCAAGGGTTTGTATCTGGTATTCCGAAGGAAATTGACGAAGCGGCTATGGTCGACGGAGCAGGAAGATTCCGGGTCTTGTTCACGATCATTACGCCAGTGATTCTGCCGGGGATCGTAGCGACTGCGCTGTTCGCCTTTATCGGCTGCTGGAATGAGTTCTTGGTTGCTTTCTCATTCCTGACAGATGCGTCCAAATTTACGATCCCAATCGGACTGAAGTATTTGATCGGCCAGTACAGTGTAGAGTATGGATCGCTCGCGGCAGGCAGCATTATTGGATTGATACCGCCTATTGTGCTCTTTATGTTTATTCAGCGTTATCTGATTCAAGGTCTGACAGGCGGTTCGGTCAAAGGATAAAAAGGAAAAGGACATGGGGAGGATTACTACATGAATCTTGGAGAATACGCAGAGCCTTGGGTTTCAGATCAGGGAGACGGAACTTATATCAATCCAATCCTGCATGCGGACTATTCGGACCCGGACGTAATTCGCGTCGGTGATGACTTTTATATGACCGCTTCTAGCTTCGGGCACATTCCCGGATTGCCGATCCTGCATTCGAAGGACTTAGTCAATTGGGCAATCATCAATCATGCTGTGCTGGAGATGAACTTGGAGGGGTATGACCGTCCGCAGCATGGCAATGGCATTTGGGCACCTAGCCTAAGATTCCATGGCGGGAAGTTCTGGGTCTTCTATGGCGATCCAGATGTCGGCATCATGATGACTTCGGCGGTGGACCCTGCCGGAGAATGGACGCCACTGCATCTGGTTCAGGCAGGCAAAGGCTTAATTGATGCTTGTCCCTTCTGGGACGAGGACGGACAGGCGTATTTGATTCATGCCTATGCGAAGAGCCGCAGCGGCATTAAGCACAAGCTGCGGCTGTGCCGAATGTCCGCTGACGGTAAAGGGCTGCTGGACGAAGGCCGGATTATCTATGATGGAACCGAAAATCATCCGACTCTGGAAGGACCAAAGTTATACCAGCGCAACGGATATTATTATATCCTTGCTCCGGCAGGGGGCGTGGCAACCGGATGGCAGACAGTGTTCCGTTCCCGAAACATCTGGGGCCCTTACGAGGACCGAATCGTTCTGCAACAAGGGCAGACCTCAGTAAACGGCCCGCATCAAGGCGGACTAGTGGAGCTGGATTCGGGCGAATCGTGGTTTATCCATTTCCAGGATAAAGGACCTTATGGCCGGGTCGTTCATTTGCAGCCGGTCAGTTGGGTAGATGACTGGCCTTTGATGGGAGAGCTTCAAGCAAGCGATGGAGCTGGAGTGCCAGTGATACGTTACCGAAAGCCTGAGGTCGGGAAGGCATACGCAGTGTCAGTGCCTGCAACTTCTGACGATTTCGAGTCTTCAACGCTTGGATTGCAGTGGCAGTGGCAGTCTAACCCCAAATCGTCTTGGTATAGTCTCGAGGCAAGAGAGAGCTATCTTCGGTTAAATGCTGAACATAAACCCGTAGACAACAAAGGGCTATACCATAGTCCGCAGCTCTTGCTGCAGAAATTCCCAGCACTTTCGTTTACAGCAGCCTGCAAGGTTGACCCTTCGGGCTTGGGAATAGGGGAGTCCGGAGGTTTGATGATTTTTGGTTATCGTTATTGTTGCTTGGTGGTACGAAGATTAGAGGATCAAGAACTGAAGGGGACGCTAGCCCTATCGCTTATGCAAGGAGATGATACGGGAGAGACAGAAATGTGGTCATATCCTTTGATAGACACGGATAGTCTCTTCTTGCGGGTCGAGGTATTAGAGGATGCGACTTGCCATTTCGGCTACAGCTTGGAGGGTACAGACTTCACTTCCGTACCTGTAGAGTCATTTCAAGCTATAGAAGGACATTGGGTGGGAGCTAAGACAGGTCTATTTGCCGTAGGTTCCGGCAATGGAGGATATCTTGATATCGATTGGTTCCGAATCACCAAGTAAGTGAATAACCAAGTAACCGAATAACCCCAAAACAAAGGAGAAGCTTATGCTGAATGTTTCGAAGCGAAATGAGCCTCTGGTAAAACATATTTACACTGCTGATCCGTCGGCTCATGTTTTTGAGGATAAACTATATATTTATGTGTCTCACGATCTTGAAATCAGCGTTCCCAACAACTTAGATGGAGATCATTATGCTATGGAGGATTACCATGTTCTAACTATGGATGATAGGTCAGCAGAATTCGTAGACGATGGTGAAATACTCCATATGAAGGATGTCCCGTGGGTATCCAAGCAAATGTGGGCTCCAGACGCTGGCTTCCGAAACGGCAAATATTATCTTTATTTTCCGGCGCGGGATCTCAGCGGGGTGTTTCGGATTGGTGTGGCGACAGCGGATTCACCGGCGGGACCTTTTACGCCGGAGGCGGATTACATGGAGGGAAGCTTCAGCATTGATCCGGCCGTATTCAACGACGATGACGACGAGGTTTATCTGATCTTAGGAGGGCTTCGCGGGGGGCAGCTGGAGAAGTGGAGTACGGATACCTACATGCCTGATGGCACAGGGCCGGCTCCACACGAACCTGCATTGGGACCTCGCGTGGCAAAGCTAAGCAAGGATATGTTGTCCTTTCAGGACAAATTAATGGAAATCTCCATCATTGATACTGAAGGACGTCCTATTCTGGCAGGCGATGAAGAACGAAGATTTTTTGAAGGTCCTTGGATGCATAAATACGAGGGGAAATACTACCTCAGTTATTCTACAGGGAACACACATAAAATCGTCTACGCCATTGGAGACAATCCGCTGGGACCATTTACGTTTCAAGGCACACTTCTGACCCCGGTGATCGGATGGACAACGCATCATTCCATCGTGAACTTTCGGGACAAATGGTACCTATTTTATCATGATAGTTCTTTGTCGGACGGTGTGAGCCATAAGCGCTGTGTGAAGGTTACTGAATTAAAGTATAATGCGGACGGAACGCTGCGAATGATCGATCCAAATTTAGTATAGATAGAATTGCATGGCAACAAGGAATGGTTTTGTAGGATTCCCCTCTGGTAGGCAGTGGAAACAGACCTCATGGTAGATGAGTCTAATCACAGTCAATCGGAGGGGATCTTTTTATATCATAATTGGATGCGCTTTCATTAAAGGGGGTGATCATTCAGGTAGGGTCGTTTCACTAAAATAAGTAGGAGGGATCGGATCAAATGATTAAAAAAGTGCTACGTAGTTTAATGCTGGGAAGTTTATTGGTGACTTTAACTTGTTCTAATCTAGCAGGCAAAGCAGAGGCGGCAGCGGTAAATACAATTCCTAACGCGTCTAAGGTTGAGCAGGGTTATGACAGCAGTTTTTTATCAGTTCCTGGTTTTGCATCATTAGGTGTAAAAGATAGAAGCAGTTATGCAGGTACCTCATATTATCGAACGGTCAGCAGTGGCCGAGAGTTTTTACAAGCAATCTTGGATGCAGGCAGTGGTGCTGTAAAAGTTATTGAAGTTACAGATAATCTAAACTTAGGGTGGACTGAATTAGCACTAAATTCTACTGAAATTTCAAAATATAGCTTTGTTACAAAATATCCTGATCCATCAAACGGATTCACGAACCCACTCTTAATAACCTCCGGTGTATCCAAATTAAGCATAGCCAATATTGATGGATTAACGATTTTTTCAGCTTCAGGTAAAACTATTAAACACGCAGAATTAAAATTGCAGAGCTCAGTGAATGATATTGTCATTAGAAATCTCAATTTTGATGAAATGTGGCAATGGGATGATACAGGTGAGCACAAAGAGGTAGGCTGGACTTTTATCAAGGTAAATGGCGCAAACAATGTATGGGTAGACCACTGTAAGTTTTCGATAGCCGCGGATGGAATGATTGATATGGAAAATGGTTCAACGAATGTAACTTATTCTTGGAACGAATTTGGTCTAGCGGCAGCTCAAAATCCAGCGACTAGTAGCTCTATTTATAAGTCAATTGAATATATGGAGCAAAAATATGCAACAGGATCACTGAACTCCTCCACCAGCCTTTACTATAAAATGCGTAACGAAGGGGCTACAAAAAATCAAATTATGGCTTATGCCGCCTATCACTCCAAAGTTCATTTGGTAGGATCGGGTGACAAGGATTATACGAATTATGTGGGTTCTAACGGTGTGGAAATTAAAGATGGAAATCAAAGACTTCGCTTAACTTTAGCATACAATCGTTATACAAATGTTGGGTCGCGTCTGCCAATGATTCGTCAAGGAGTCGGGCATCTATTTAATAATTCTTTTGATAACTCTACACATCAGAATGTACTCGACAGCGTTACTGCAATCTCCAAATATGGCCATGATAAATTATCGCGTGGAATGAACGCCAGAAATGGAGCTTCTATAGCGGGGGACACCAATGTCTATAATGCTTTTAATGAACCGCTGATTGGTGCGGAGCTTCAAGGGGATGATACTGCTAATATGAATGCACCTTTTGACGTATTGTTTAAGGATGCGATGAACCATAGTTTAATTGTAAATTCTACAGTAACAACTAGTAGCGGAACAACCTATACAGGCAGCAGCTGGGATAATAATGGTGTTAATGCCTTTACTAACGGAATGAATTGGAATAACAAAGCAACCATTGGCCAGTGGGCTTGGTCATCATCAATAGTCGGAATTGAAAATATGAGTAAATCAAACCCGCCATCTACACCTTTTACATTCACTTATGGGTATAACGAGCAATTGCCTTATGCTTATAAAACAGTTCCTCTATCTGGCGTTGTCTCCACAGTAAATCAATATGCCGGGGTCTCAAAAGTTTCTTGGAACACTGCGGAGTGGTTAAAAACAAATTATTATGATGCCTATTCGACGATCGAAGCAGAACGTTATACCAGCATGTCTGGTGTGAAAAATGAAGCGAGTTCCGAAGGCGGTCAGAATGTCGGCTATATAGAGAATGGCGATTATATCGCGTTTAATAATGTTAACTTTGGAAGCGTCGGACCCACAAGTTTCGAAGCAAGAGTAGCGAGCGGTACATCGGGAGGAACTATCGAAATTAGACTGGACAGCTCAACTGGAACTCTGGTTGGAACTTGTCCGGTAGCGGGAACAGGCGGCTGGCAGACCTGGGTGACTAAAACATGTGCAATCAGCGGCGCCACCGGCACGCATAATGTATATCTAAAATTTACCGGTTCTAGCGGATATTTATTGAATCTTAATGGGTTCAGGTTTATTAAGTGATTTTATTAAGCGAGGTTCTGAGGGGGAGTGAAAAAACTTTATGCTGGGGCGGGCAGATAGACCTCGGCTGGAGCAGAAGCGGCGAAAAGGGAGCGGGAGTTGTACCGTAGAATATGGCGAATCGAGCGGAAGTGGTGAAAAGAGAGGCGAAAATGTCTTAGAATGAGGTGGATGGAGTGGAAGTGGCGAAAAGAGAGGCATAAATGCCTTAGAATGTGGCGGATGGAGCAAAACGCGGGGAAATGAACGGTATAAATCCCGCAGAATGCAGCTGATCGGGCGGATACGGAGAAATGAGCGGGATAAATCCCGTAGAATGTAGCGGATCGAGCGAATGTGGCGAAATGAACAGGATAAATCCCGCAGAATGTTGCGGATCGAGCGGATGCGGGGAAATGAACGGTATAAATCCCGCAGAATGCAGCGGATCGGGCGGATGCGGGGAAATGAACGGTATAAATCCCGCAGAATGCAGCTGATCGGGCGGATGCGGGGAAATGAACGGTATAAATCCCGTAGAATGTGGCGGATCGAGCAAAACGCGGAGAAATGAGCGGTATAAATCCCGTAGAATGCAGTCGATCGGGCGGATGCGGGGGAAATGAACGGTATAAATCCCGCAGAATGCAGCTGATCGGGCGAATACGGAGAAATGAGCGGTATAAATCCCGCAGAATGCAGCTGATCGGGCGGATGCGGGGAAATGAGCGGGATAAATCCCGCAGAATGCAGCGGATCGGGCGGATGTGGCAAAATGAACGGTATAAATCCCGTAGAATGCAGTCGATCGGGCGGATGCGGGGAAATGAACGGTATAAATCCCGCAGAATGCAGCTGATCGGGCGGAAGTGGCGAAAAGAGAGGCAAAAATGCCTTAGAATGTGGCGGATCGAGCAAAACGCGGAGAAATGAGCGGGATAAATCCCGCAGAATGCAGCTGATCGAGCGAATGTGGCGAAATGAACGGTATAAATCCCGCAGAATGTAGCGGATCGAGCGGATGTGGCAAAATGAACGGTATAAATCCCGTAGAATGCAGTCGATCGGGCGGATGCGGGGAAATGAACGGTATAAATCCCGCAGAATGCAGCTGATCGGGCGGATGCGGGGGAAATGAACGGTATAAGTCCCGTAGAATGTGGCGGATCGGGCGGATGCGGGGGAAATGAACGGTATAAGTCCCGCAGAATGTAGCGGATCGGGCGGATGTGGCAAAATGAACGGGATAAATCCCGCAGAATGCAGCTGATCGGGCGAATATGGAGAAATGAGCGGGATAAATCCCGCAGAATGCAGCGGATCGGGCGGATGCGGGGAAATTAGCGGGATAAATCCCGCAGAATGCAGCTGATCGGGCGGATGCGGGGAAATGAACGGTATAAATCCCGTAGAATGTGGCGGATCGGGCGGATGTGGAGAAATGAGCGGGATAAATCCCGTAGAAAGTGGCGGATCGAGCGGAAGTGGCGAAAAAAGAGGCATAAATGCCCTAGAATGTTGCGGATGGAGCGGATGTCACCAGATGGGGCGAATTTGGCGAAATGAATGGGATAAGGATAAATCCCCAGAATGCATCGGATCGAGCGGAGCGGACTGAACCGGGACCAATACACCCTAAAGGAGTGATTCCTCCATTAACCGGAGAACCGCTCCTTTTTAATAATCAACTTTATATTCCAATCAACGACGACCTCCGTGATGCTTAACTGTGTATTTTACTGAACTCGATTCGCGAGCTGAAGGACCTGGTAAACTCTTTTTCGATTATTGTTTTCATGATGTTGTGATGCACTTTGAGTTGTGATTGATCGGCGTGGTCTCTAAGGAGTTCAAAGAGCGCTGCTGATTTTTTGAAGCCTGTATCATCGTCTAGCTTGATGCTTAATAACAAGATTTCTAGAATAGTGTTGATTGTATCGTACATATTCTCTTGTTTATAGTAATACATCGCCAGCAAATAAATGTAATCCTCATGGTATCTGATATTTACAATAGTCTCATGTTCTCCTATGTCATCAACATTGATTTTGAATTCCTTCAGAATCCAATCAACGGAATAATCATGTATTATCGAAGATTCTAAGATTGTAATGAGTCCCGGCAATAATTCTTCATCATCACTTTTTCTAATAAACTCAACGTATTTATGTAGCACTCCCATTTTGCCTTCCAGCAGATCGATAACGTATGAATTGGCTTTTGCAATATTGCGGTAATATTCGACTTCATAAATACCCTCTTCATCTAAACCTATTATCCAGCCCAGGTCAGCATACTTCTGAATACATAGTTTTGCCTCGTCATACTTACCGGACTTTTGTAGTGCTATACCTTTTGCGCATGAGCTATATCCAAAATAATAGGGGATACTCCGCTTCAGTTTAGTACCTCTTATGAGGTTACTATTGTTTTCATATATGATGGAAATTTGTTCGTGAAGCTTATCTGCAATTTCAATCATGGCATCCCAATTCTCAAATGAAAATGATGCCTTAAGCATCTGAATCAAGGAATCCACATTCAACCCTTCCAAATCCAACTTCAATCCTATCTCCCTTTCTAGAGCATATCATGCATCGATTAAGATAATTGTATTTCATTTCTAAATTATTCATTTATTTTACATTAAATCATGTGATTTCCATCACGTTACATAAGATCAAAAGGGTCTTTATTAATAATTTTCAAAATACTGTGAAGTCAAAAGCATATGCCCGTTTCGTTGGACTTGATTTCAAGGAAAGAGATGCGATCTTCAGTGATAACTATTTCGACCTGTCAGCTGGCATTTCAAGAATCGTTACGGTTGCCAAAAAAGATCTCGACAAACCAGCTACGGCTGAGGAACTGCGTGCCCAGCTTACTGTACGTTCCGTCTTTGATATTTAAGCAAAAGGTTATTTTCCTACTATATCTTAGGCTACCAATCTCCAAATGACAGTTTGATGATATATATTCTAGTGGTTTAGATCCTGTGTATAGATAGATCAATATTTTACTATAATAGGTATAGATATTAAGATTGTATACCCTTCCATTTCACTCTAAAATAGACTTCGAAGAAGCATTAACTACAAACAATAAACGTTCTATTGAGCTACCTTAAGGAGAGTGCAAACATATTATGGGTATTTATTATGACGACAACCGCAAGGTGTTTCATTTACAGTCAGAGAAATCCAGCTATATTATTGAAATGATCAAAGGTGTTATTCCAGCGCATGTCTACTGGGGCCCACAATTGGCAGGGAGAGAATTTCAACACCCGTTGAATTTGGTGGAACGTTGCTCTTTTAGTCCAACTTATTTGCAGGAGGATAAAAATATCTCCCTCGACACCTTGCCAAGCGAATTCCCTTCCTATGGAAACGGGGATTTCCGCGAACCGGCACTGGAGGTTCACCTAGTAGATGGCACGACCGTAACGGATTTCCGTTATAAGAGCTACACCATTAATAAAGGAAAACCTGCACTCAAAGGTCTGCCTGCTACTTATGTTGAAAGTGATGAAGAAGCAGAGACCTTGGAAATTATACTGCAAGATGATAAAACAGGATTGATCGCTGCCTTGAGCTATACCGTATTTAACGATCAGGATGTTATAACACGTTCCGTGCGGATTGAGAATCTGGGTAAGGACAATCTGGTTTTGAAAAGAGTATTAAGCGCGAATGTTGACTTCCATGATTCTGACTATGACATGCTGCAATTATCCGGTACTTGGACTAGAGAACGCCATATTCACAAAAGACCCCTCGTTCCTGGCATCCAACGGATTGACAGCAAACGCGGCTCCAGTAGCCATCAGCAGAATCCTTTTATGGCCTTGCTTGCAAAAGATGCGACAGAGGACCATGGCGAAGTTTATGGATTCAGCCTTGTGTATAGCGGGAGTTTCCTCGCCCAAGCAGAAGTGGATCAATACGGAATATCCAGAGTTGGGATCGGTATTCAACCTTTCAATTTTCAGTGGCTGCTTGAACCGGGCGAATCCTTTCAGGCTCCAGAAGCCGTATTGGTAAGATCCAGTGAAGGGCTTGGCGGATTATCGAGAACCTATCACCGTCTGTATCGGACCCGGTTATGCAGAGGTGAATTCCGCGATAGCAAGCGTCCTATTCTGATTAACAACTGGGAAGCGACTTATTTTAATTTTAACGCGGATAAAATCAAAGAAATTGCTAAAGCGGGCAAAGAGCTAGGCCTAGAGCTGTTCGTGCTGGATGACGGCTGGTTCGGCAAACGTGATAACGACGACAGCTCCCTGGGAGATTGGGTAGAGGATCGTCGCAAGCTGCCTGAAGGTCTTGGAAAGCTAGGCGAAGATATCACGGCAATGGGCATGGAATTCGGATTATGGTTCGAGCCAGAAATGGTATCGCCTGAAAGTGATCTTTACCGTGAACATCCAGACTGGTGTCTCCATGTACCTGGGCATAAAAGTTCATTAGCCCGCCAGCAGCTAGTGCTGGATTTATCCCGTAAGGATGTATGTGATTATATCGTCGAGTCAGTTAGCTCGGTATTATCATCCGCTCCGATTACTTATGTGAAATGGGATATGAACCGGAATATGACGGAGATTGGATCAGCGCTTCTTCCAGCCGAACGTCAACGTGAAACGGCACACCGTTATATCCTTGGACTTTATGATGTGCTGGAACGTATCGTTTCCCGTTTCCCTCATATTTTGTTCGAAAGCTGCTCCGGCGGTGGCGGACGATTTGACCCGGGAATGCTGTATTATATGCCACAGACCTGGACTAGCGATGATACGGATGCAGTGGAAAGATTGAAGATCCAATACGGAACAAGTATGGTGTATCCTGCGAGTTCAATGGGTGCCCATGTGTCGGCTGTTCCTAACCATCAGGTACATCGTATTACACCTTTGGAGACACGTGGTCATGTCGCGATGTCGGGTAATTTCGGCTACGAGCTGGATTTGACCAAGCTTACTGAAGCTGAGCGCGAGGATATCCGCAAGCAGGTTTCGGAGTACAAGGAACTGAGAATGCTGATTCAGTACGGTGATTTCTATCGACTGCTTAGTCCTTTTGAAGGAAACGAGACGGCATGGATGTTTGTTTCCGCTGATAAAAAAGAAGCCTTCGCCACCTACTTCCAAGTTCTGGCCGGGCCTAATCCACCGTTGCGCAGATTGCGTCTGAAAGGACTCGACCCTGCGAAATCGTATAAGCTTGAGTTTAACGGCGGAGTATACAGAGGGGATGAACTGATGCACTTCGGACTCACGCTTCCACAGCTCGAGGGCGATTTCAGAAGCCTACTTTTCGTGCTTAGAGAAGTTTAATCAAAAAAGGAGGGGGTCCCAAAAGCCATTGGCTGCTGGGCACCTTCCTTTTTTTCTCCTTTTTTGAGTTCTTTTGTGACTAGCTGCGCGCCCGAAGCTGTTATTGGATGGGGTGTTTAGCAAGATGCTTTGCTAGCCAAGTGCTGCCGTACGCGAATTAGTGCGCCTTGCAAGTAGCTTGACGCCACTGGAGTTGAGTGTTTATAACTCGAAGTCGGCGGGCTCAAATTGGCACCATGCAAGTTGCTTCCCCAGCCAACACGGTGCTATCGGACTCAAATGCCGCTAACCGCAGTCTTTTCACACATTTGGAGTTTTATCGGACCGCATAGTCGCTATTGGCTCGAAAAGTACCTAATATGCACCTCTTTCGAAGGAATAGCTGCACTGGAGTCTGAAACTGTGCTCAAAAGGCGGAAAATTGGCAAATAGCGTCATTGGGGTCCGAAAGCGGCGGTAGAGGGGTGACACGGTGCTTTCGTATGCGAATTAAGGTGTTTAGCAGGATGTTTACCTAGGCGGGGGCTGCTGGACGCGAATTAGTACGCCTTGCAAGTTGCTTACCCATCCAACACAGTGCTATAGGACTCAAATGCCGCTAATCGCAGTCTTTTCACACATTTAGAGTTTTATCGGACTGTATAGTCGCTATTGGCTCGAAAAGTACCTAATATGCACCTCTTTCGAAGGAATAGCTGCACTGGAGTCCGAAACTGTACTCAAAAGACGGAAAATTGGCAAATAGCGTCATTGGGGTCCGAAAGCGGCGGGGGATGGTTATCACTCGGTGCTGCTGTACGCGAATTAGGGTGTTTAGCAAGTTGCTTCCTTAGCCGTGGGCTGCTGGACGCGAATTAGTACGACATGCAAGTTGCTCACCCATCCAACACAGTGCTATCGGACTCAAATGCCGCTAACCGCAGTCTTTTCACACATTTGGAGTTTTATCGGACCGCATAGTCGCTATTGACTCTAAAAGTACCAAATATGCACCTCTTTCGAAGGAATAGCTGCACTGGAGTCCGAAACTGTGCTCAAAAGGCGAAAAATTGGCAAATAGTGCCATTGGGGTCCGAAAGCGGGGGAGGGTGGTTGTGAGTTGGCACCACCAGATCTGAATGGTTACTACTTGCATCCACCGGCCCCGAATTAGCACCCCACGCATGCCACGCCTGCCACGCATGCCACGCCTGTCACGCCTGCCACGCCTGTCACGCCTGCCACGCCTGCCACGCCTGCCACTCAGCTCTATCGAAGCCGAATAGATATGCCTAGCAACATCAATTTTCAAAAAACACATGTTTGGACAGGAACTCTAGGTCCTGCTCGCGGTAAGTGGAGGGGCTAACTCCAAAGTAGGAACGAAAGACTTTGCCGAAATAGCTGGCATTGTCAAATCCGGTGTCCACAGCGATCTGGTAGATCGTCTGATCTGTTGTTTTCAGCATAGATGCTGCCAGCTCGATCCGTCTCCTTCTTAAATACTCAAAAGGCGAGAGATTGATGTTTTTTTGAAATAGCCTGCAAAGATGATGTTTGGAAATTCCAACATGTGCGGCGACATCGTCTAAGCTAAGGTTATTGTTGTGCAGATCATTTTTCATGAATTGTATAGCGGCATGGAGTTTGTCATTTTTTATATAGGTGGTTAACAAACTCGGTTTCTTGAGGTATTTCTCCATGGACAATATCCACTGAAAGGCTTTCCCCGTTAGAAAATGCAAATCTCTTTCTTCATCAACCTGGATGTCCTTGAACATACTCCACAATAAATCCATCGGAACCGATTCCTGAGGGAGTTCTATAATGGGACCGCCATGTGCGATCAGCTGGTTCCAGAGTGAAATAGCTAGAGGTCCTCGTACATTCAGCCAAATGAATTCCCAGGGCTCTGTACCTTCCTCCGGATAATAATATCTGTGTATACTGGGGACAGTCACTAGGAAAGCTTTGCCCTTCGTTAATGGGTGAACAACCCCGTCTATTTCAATTCTACCCTCTCCAGATAAGGTGTACTGAAAAATAACACAACTTCTCTCCGTCCGGTTCTGGCCGTTGAATGAATATGCCGGAGTCTCGGCTTGTTCCCAGCCAATAGAATCAAACAGAAGCATAGAAGCTTGTTCTTCCGAGCGAATGGTGTAGGAGGAGCGCAACATTAGCAGGTTTCCTTTCCGTGGTTCGTTACTTCATTCAAAGTGTAAACTTTTTTGTTGATCTGTTCAATTTTTGTTTCATTTAATCTGCTGTCTTCGATATTGATAAGGCGTAATTCCATACTGATCTTTGAATAGCTTAATGAAATATTGTGGCTTTTTGTAGCCGACTAGATGTGAAATATCGAGCACATGTAAGTTGGAATCGATTAATAACTTGGAGGCCTTTTCCAAGCGTTTAGAAGAAATGTAGCTCGATAAATTTTCACCCGTCTCCTGCTTATAAAATTTGGACAGGTAAACAGGATGTAGGTGAACAATTTTCCCTAAGTCCTCCAGGCTCAAGCAATCACTAATATGATTGGAGATATAGGCTTGAATGGTATGAACAATGTTTTGATTGGAAAATTTAGCGCTTCTATCTAATTGGGTGAGGCTCTGCAAGATGGATTGAAGAGCCGTATTTGGCTCTGATAATTGATTGAAAATCCAGTCTGCGACCTCAGCTGATTGGATTTTATCGGTTGTGGAATACAGCAAATTAATGAATTCGAGCAGGTAGAGGAGCTTTTGTTTTTTGACAGTGAGCTTGGCAAAGTTTTTTAAAATGTTTTTTCTGGTTTGTTCCCATTCTCCAAGCTCTAATTTAGGGAGAGCACTAGAGGCACTCAGCATAGTAAAGTCACTGGCCCCAATATTTTCATTAAAAAAGAAATGATAAAAAATATGCCGAACAGCATGCTTTTGAGAAAATTCAAACGGCTCGGAAAAAGAAATGGAATCGACGCTGCTTGCCACAGTTTCGGTATTGGATTCTGGAATAATTCCAGTAATGGCTGATGGAGTGATCCAAATAAAGTCCCGTCCACCATTATGATCTTTTAACATCATTTCATCTTTCCCTCTAGCCCCTGAGACGTGAAAAAAGCAAAAGTGCTCATTCCGTAAAGCAGTATCGAGTGTGCTGTGATCATAACGTAGTGGGGAAGGTCCGCTAATAACAGAAAGCAAGTAACCTAGCCCATCTATCTTTTTCTCTGCCACTGGGGTTTTTGGGGGTTTCTCAGCGATATTCTTAATAACTTGACGCATGGCTTTTTCCATATCCTCTTTATCTACCGGCTTGAGTAAATAATCCAAAGCGCCCAGACGGATGGCTTGCTGTGCATAATCAAATTGAGAATAACCGGAAAGGAAAATTACCTTGGTATTGAGCTTTTTCTCATGAACATGATGCAGTAAATCAATGCCGGATACCTCGGGCATACGAATATCTGTAATAAGGATATCTATATGATTCTGATTCAATAGCTCCTTGGCTTCAATCGAATTTGTTGTCGTCTCAATATGCTCAATTCCAAATTTGCTCCAATCCAGCAGGTGTTTTAAATATTCAACGATGTAATGCCCGTCATCAACTATCAATAATCGCATATTGTCCTCCTTCATCCAGCGAGAAATCTATGAATGCCAGCACGGATAAACCACCCCAGTCATTGATGAAGAACCGCAGTCCGCTTAATTCACCATACGCATTTTTGAGGCGATGATGAATGTTCCAAAGACCAATTCCTCTTGATCCTTCAGGGGGGGATTCATTCTCAAGTCTGGCCATTAGCTGGTGTATTTCCTCATTAGATAGCCCCTTACCGTCATCGGCTACAATAATTAACGCTCCAGTATCAAGTTCTTTTACATCTATAGTAACGCGATAAGCCCCTTGCTGTTCTTCAATCCCATGCTGGATTGCGTTCTCGACCATAGGCTGGATAATCAGTGGCATAATCAGATGCTCTCCCAGTTCAGGAGGCAGGTTGATTTCATAATTTATTTTTTTGGAAAGTGACATGATGGATAAAAAATGATCGGCAAGCTGCAATTCAGAAGCCAACGTAACATTATCTGAATTCATTTTTGTTAAATAACGATAGTACTCTGCTAAATGCTTGCTCATCTGCATTACGGCTTCCGGTGAAGTTTTTGCCACAGCCATAATGAAAAACAGATTATTGTAAAGAAAATGTGGATTGATCTGAGCCTGTAGCTGTTTCACTTCGGCGTTTCTGCGCAGCTCGGTTTCTATTTTTAATGAAGCGAATAAGGCCTGTATTTTGGCGACCATGTGGTTAAAGCTTTTAAATAGACTATAAAATTGATTGTCCGGGTTCTCACTAATTCTGGTGCTGTAATTCCCTTGTTCCACTTGGTAGAATTTCTTGTCGAGCAGATATACATTGCGATAATAGTTTCGATAGAACATAAAAATCACGATAAGGCCAATGATCAAGATCATTAAGATGCTGACAAAAAACACCTGTTTATTCCGGTTAAGCGGATTCAAAAAATCACTCATTCGCGTATAGGTAACAAGATACGTATCAATCGGCTCAATATACTTTGATAAAACATAATAATCATCATCGTTGATATGATAGTCAAACTTTAAAATTTCATGTGCATTGGGTGTTATCGTCTCCTTGGCTTTTTCCTCGATTCGAATATCCACCGCTTTATTGCTAATCATTAAACTCTTGTTCACAAGTAAAAAGGCATTGGAGCTCTCGCCGCCACTCACTGCTTTTTCTAAAAGACTTGTTAAATACTCCTTTTTCAGCTTAACGCCCACGATGTACTGAATATTGGCAGGATTCTTAGGTTCATGAATATAAGGGTAGATTGAAAAATAATACAAATTGTTATTAACAATCTGCCATCCTCGCTGCGTGACCTTCTGAAAGGGCTGTTTGGCAAGCGAATCATGACCCGTAAAAATAAAAGTGCCGTCCGATTTCCAGTAGATACCGATAGATTCAATCGCCTGACTGGAGAGAAGTGGTGCTGATATGCGGTCATAGATATCGTTTTTTTTCATCTGGGCATCGTAATTGTTCATCTCTTGTATTTTGCTTTGATAGAAACGTACGGAGGTGTCGGCTGTATATTGGATGCCATACAAACTTGCCTCAGAGATGATGCCATCCAGAATGCTTTCCGTATAGGCTAGCTGATTTTTGGAGGAGTTAACCAAGCTCTCTTGAATGGTTTTGGAACCTAGGGAGTTCATTACGAAAAACAAACTTAAGGTAAGTAAAAGGAAAAAAACGAAAAAATATATAAATCGTTTCATATTTACTTTTTTAATCATAAGCATTACTCCTGTCGCTAGGACTCGTGTGAATTCATCATAAGCTATATATTCCAAAAGAAAAAGAGAAGAGCTCTCGCAAAATGAAAGCGTTTATAAAGATGTTTAGCGAGTGGTTATGATATTTAATTTGAGACATTTTCGAATGAAAGCGCTTTTGTTAACATTAAACCAGAAAGAAATTAGCAGCCAAGAATGTAAAAGGGGGTAAGCACAATAGCACAGATAATGAATACCCAGCTCAAATGGAGTGAGAAAGCCAACGTTAAAAAAAGCAGAAAGAATCCTTGGAAAAAGGAAATCAAAAAAAATTGGCCATTGTATGTTTTATGTATCCCAGCTTTGGTATTCGTTCTAATTTTTGCCTACGGTCCTATGGTCGGATTAGTGATGGCCTTTCAGGATTACAAGCCCTGGCTTGGAATTACAGGTTCAACTTGGATTGGTTGGGATAACTTCGCAAGAATCTTCCAATATAAAGAGGCAACACAATCCATTATCAACACCCTCATTATTGCTGTAATCAAAATTATAGTCGGAATTATTGTTCCTATCTTTATGGCGATTCTGCTAAGCGAGATTAGAAACATGGGGATTAAAAAGAGTATTCAAACCTTGGTCTATTTACCGCATTTCCTCTCTTGGGTAACCGTTGCCGGAATCATGATTGATATCTTAGGTCTGGATGGGGGCATAAATCATTTTCTTACGAATTTCCTCGGACTGAAACCGATTTTCTTTTTGGGCGATCCTACGCTGTTCAGACCGACGATCATCATCAGTGATTTATGGAAAAACTTCGGATTTGGCATGATTGTCTACTTAGCGGTGATTACAGGGATCGACCCTTCTTATTATGAGGCAGCTGAGATCGACGGCGCTTCACGCCGCCAACAAATACGCCATGTTACCTTACCGAGTATGATGCCGATGATCATCGTAATTGCAACGTTAAGCCTTGGAAATATCCTGGATGCAGGATTTGACCAAATCTTTAACTTATACAATCCACTCGTATATAGTACGGGAGATATCATCGATACTTATGTTTACCGGTCATCGTTATTGAATGGCCAATACGGTTTTGGTACCGCTGTTGGATTGTTTAAATCCGGCATCAGCTTCATATTAATCGTAATTTCCTATCGAATTGCTTACAAGGTAGCTAACTATAAAATATTTTAAGCCGAAGTTGTTAAGCTTACAAAACTGTTAGGAGGAATGGGAGTGTATTATAAATCCAAGGGATATAGGATATTTTCGATTTTCAATCATATCCTCCTGATTCTAGTAGCCTTATCGTGTTTATTGCCTATGCTTCATTTACTAGCACAATCATTTAGTAGTAAGACGGCGGTAAATGGGAATTTGGTATCCTTTTGGCCGGTGGACTTTAATATCGAAGCCTATGTGAAAACTTTTAAAAACACGAATTTTACAGGCTCCATGAGAATCTCAGTGGTCCGGACGGTACTGGGGACGTTAATCAGTATGTTTATTATTACAACGGCGGGGTATGCCTTGTCCAAAGATTTCCGTGGGCGTAATGCTTTAATGTGGATTTTTATATTCACGATGTTGTTTTCCGGTGGATTGATTCCTTCTTATATATTGGTTACGAAACTTGGGCTCAAGGACACGATCTGGTCGCTCGTGCTTCCCGGTGCCTTCGGAGCTTATAATTTGATTCTGATTATGAATTTCTTTAAAACAATCCCTAAGGCGCTTGAAGAGGCGGCATTTATCGATGGGGCTTCGTTCTTCGTCATTTTCCGGAAAATCTATCTTCCGCTTTCCCTTCCCGGTCTTGCAACCGTTGGATTGTTTATCATGGTGGGGAGCTGGAATGCATGGTTTGATGGGATTTTGTATATGTCGAATACAACGGACTATCCGTTAGCTTCATTCTTACAGACTGTAGTGGTGCAAGGATCAGCGCAGAGTATGGCACTTAGTCAATCAGAAGCAGCCGCGTTGTCAGAACAGAGTATCAAAGCTGCGCAAATTTTTATTAGCACACTGCCCATTATCCTTGTGTACCCTTTTCTACAGAAGTATTTTGTCAAAGGCATCGTTCTGGGTGCTGTAAAAGAATAACGTGACCAACATATAAAACTTTAATTCAAAGGAGCTTATTGATGAAAAAAACAGGGGCCTTAATAACGACTACTGTATTGATGGCAGGATTGCTATCGGGCTGCGGCTCAAACGGTAAAGAATCTACTGCGGCAGAAGCGGTTCTCAAAGACGGCAAATACGATCCTCCTATTACTATCAACATCGCCAAGCAACAAGATGAGAATGCCGGTAAATATATCAACGGGGAGAGCTTAAATGATAATGTGTTGACCCGCTGGGGTGTCGAGAATCTAGGGATTAACATCCAAACTACTCTTTTGGGCGGTGATGCCTCCCAATATAATACGAAACTTCGTTTAGCGCTCACTGGTTCCGAGAAGCTTCCGGATGTTTTGCCAGTGTATGATACCTCATTAGAAAATGATCTGATTCAATCTGGACTTGTAAAAGATATTGCGGAGGACATTAACAAATATATGCCTGAGCGTCTGAAAGAAATATATAAACAATATCCAACAACGTTCAACCCGGTTATCCAGGACGGCAAGGTTTATGGGATGGCGATCTCGCCCAATCTCACTGAAGGTGAGGTCATGCTTATCCGTCAAGATTGGTTAGATAAATTAAATTTAAAAGCGCCAACAAATATAGATGAATTTGAACAGGTAATCGCTGCTTTTACGAATGATGATCCGGACGGTAACGGAAAAAATGATACTTATGGATTTGATTTCTCGGGAAAAGATTCTTACAACACGGGCTGGGTAAGCGACTCTGTAATGATTTTTAGTGCTTATACAGGGAAGAGTCTCCCCGGCCAATGGTATAACGACAATGGTAAACTTACTTACGGTTCCGTCGCTGATGGGACAAAGGATGCGTTAGCTAAACTTCGCGATTGGTACTCCAAAGGGTATTTAAATAAGGAGCTGGCTACACAGGGTGCATGGGATGCACTGGCGGATTTCACTGAAGGTAAAGCAGGGATTATTATTGGCCGTCCTTGGCTGTACGGCAGTGTTAAAGATGTGGAAACTAACGTAAAAGGGGCTAAAATCAAAGCTTACCCAACAATTAATGGTATAAGTGGGGATCGAACCTACCAATCCGGTCAACAGAACGATGGTGTCTTTATGTTTAATAAAGACTTTAACAATATGGAAGCTTTCTTCTTGTATTATGACAAGCTTTACGATGCAGCATTTGGTACCGGAGATTTCAAATATGGTTATGCTCAGGGATATGATTATGACATCGTTGGCGATGAAGTGGTATTCGATTCCAAAAAATTCAATACGCCTTTGGATGCCGCTCAAGGTGTAGGGAAAATGGCTTTTACCAAAAATACACCAAGTGTGGATGGCCCAGGTAAATCTTTTTATGATCTTTCCAAAGGTGCACAAGCTGAGAATGGGGTCTTGATCAGATCGGCATCAAATGATGAAACAGCCAAAGAGGGATATGTGATTTCCTATGAGAATAGAGAGTCACTGCTTCCAAATGCATTTAACGGTCCACCTACCAAGACCATGCAGACAACCTGGGAGCAACTGAATACGATGGAAAAGGAAACCTTCACCAAAATTATTTACAGTAAAGAGCCGCTAACTGCGTACGATGACTTCGTGAAGCAATGGCATGACAAAGGCGGTACGAAAATTTCCGAAGAAATCAACGAATGGTATAACAATGCTAGCAAGGTGGATGTGATGTCTCAGATGGGATTGAAATAAGTTCGCAAGAACAGCAGGTTCAGTTAAGGTCATCCTTGGCCGGACCTGCTTTTTTGTCTAAAAATCTGATCCTCTGGAGGTTAATCATGGACGAAAATGCGAGTATAGTCACCCTACTAAATAGCGCTCCACTTCTGGATATGAGCGGAAATCCTGTACATGCACATGGTGGACATATGCTCTATACGGATGGATATTATTACTGGTTTGGTGAGAACCGGATGGATCGGCGGAGAGTGAGCTGCTACCGATCTGTGGATCTAGTGAATTGGGAATGGCGCAATGATGTGCTCACACTCGATTCACCGGTACAGCCGATTTATCATCGCACCACATTAGAGCTTGAACCCTTGGACAGGGAGGGTCGCCCAACGGGTGCGATAATTGAGCGCCCAAAAGTACTCTACAACAAACTTACAGGGAGATTTGTTATGTGGATGCATTGGGAAAATGGACGCGACTACTCTGATGCGCGCTGCGCGATCGCTGATTGCGGGACGGTAGATGGGGATTATGTTTACCGGGGCAGCTTTAATCCGATAGGTAACATGTCTCGGGACTGCACCTTGTTCCAGGATGACGATGGAACGGCTTATTTTATCTCCGCGGCAAGGGAAAATGCTGATCTTATTATGTATCGTCTGTCACCTGATTACCTCAGCATAGAAGAACAGGTCAAGACCTTGTGGCCCGGACAAGCGCGTGAAGCACCTGCATTAATGAAACGTCAGGGTGTATACTTCCTCATCTCGTCCGCCTGTACGGGCTGGTTGCCTAACCAAGGAACCTATGCCTGGTCTGAGGAATTATTTGGTCGTTGGTCACCCTTGCTGACTTTGGGCGACATCACTACATACGACAGCCAGCCTGCTTTTATAGTTCCTATTGTAGGAACAGACAATGACCAGTGCTCTTACCTGTATGTTGGTGATCGCTGGGACCCTGCGGATTATTATGCCTCTTCCTATGTATTTCTGCCGCTCAGCTTTCCATCTGACCGGGAAATGAAGCTTGACTGGGCAGAGCGAACGGTGATTGACCTAAGGAAGGGAATCGTAGCTGTGGAATGCGGCTCTGGTAGTGGTCTGTTCAGATTGAAAAGCTTAGGAATGGGGCTTTATCTGGCGGCGGGAAATCAATCCATTGAACATGAGGAGACCCTGAACGTCGAAGTCCGGACGCTTTCGTATGAAGATCAGCAGCAGAGATGGACGGTTGAATACGGGGAGAAGGGTAGGGCGAGAATTCGAAACAGTGAAAAGGCCTTATCTATTGGCCCGTTGAATTCCTTGCTGCTGGAGCCTATTCGTGACAACGAAGATCAGTTTATATGGTTGCTTACAGAGACAGAAGCAGGTTCACTGACTATTGGGAGCAATGACGGAAGAGTTCTTACCGTAGCAGGAGAACAGCGTGGGGGCTGGGGTTGTGTGTTCCTTGAATCCACACGCTGCCATGATCCCCGTCTAGGTGCAGACCCGCAGCTTTTTCAACTGATTTCAGTAAGGTAAACAGTTTTGAGAAAAGAGGTATACCGATGAGTTTATCTGTCTCCTTCCCTATGGAATGGTTTAAAAGTGACCCCCATACACAACTTACTGCGACTTCCTCTGAGACGTTTCAGTTCATCACTACACCAGAAGGTGGTGGATTTGAGCTTCAGCCAGGGCATCTGGAATCCGCCGCTTGGTGCGATTATGGTTTCGTTAATGCAAAGGTTTACCATGAAAGCCATGACGTTCTGGTGCTGTTATTCAGTTTTTATGATCGGGATCATAAGGTCATTACTTATCATGTAGGAATTTTACCTGGTGTGCGCACGGAAATTTGTTTACCCTTGATTCATTTAAATGGTGAGAAGCTGTTCCTTCCCCGTTATCCGGGTGTGATGCAGACAGTACTGAGGGGAGATGCAGGCATCGATCGCAAGCATATCACCCGATTCTCTATCGCTACTCTCCCTTCAACAACAAGTAGAGCTGTGCAAATTAGTGGCTTGGCTCTAAGTCTAACTGAGCCCGTCTTTGAGTATGAACAGCAACCATATATAGATGATCTGGGCCAATTAAAGGGAAGGGATTGGCCAGGGAAAACGGTTGATGCAGAAGCGATGACGGATCGGCTGCGCACAGAGCGGAAACTTGCGGAACATGCTGATCACAATGGAGGTGACCTCAGCAGGTACGGAGGTTGGAAGGCGCTGAGATTCGCGGCAACTGGATATTTCCGCACGGAGTTTGACGGCAGCCGCTGGTGGTTCGTTGATCCAGAGGGTTATGCCCTGTTCAGTACGGGGATGGACTGTGTGGGTCCAGCTTGTTCTATGCATGTAACTGGCATGGAACACTTGATACCCTCATTGCCGGAGCGGGAAGGACTCTATCAAGAAGCTTGGTCACAGGATGGCGAGGAATTCAGCTTCGAGATTGCTAATCTGATCACTGCTTTTGGGGCGGAGTGGCGCTCTAACTGGGTGGCTATGACGGATTTTCGCTTACAACAATGGGGATTCAACACCATCGGTAACTGGTCTAATGATAGATTTATCAACGAATCCCAGCTTCCGTATGTTTATCCTCTAGTGGACTTTCCTATGACGGAGCAGACTATTTTCCGGGATTTCCCGGATGTGTTTAGCCCGGAGTATGAGCGGAATGCCGGGAGCTTTGCGGAGCAGCTTCTTCCATTAAGGGAAGAGCAGAGAATGGTCGGTTATTTCATGCGTAATGAGCCGCATTGGGCATTCGTGGATGGGTTGAATTTGACCGGGCAGATGCTGAAATCTCCGGTCCGTTATGCCAGTAAGAAGGAATTCATTCGCTGGCTTGCAGAAAAGTACAAAACAGTGGAACGATTAAACATGGCGTGGGATAGCGTTTTTGAAGAATTCGAGGATTTATACGATGTATTGAATGTGAATGTAACCGGGGATAATCTCACTTCTGCCCGAGAAGTGGATTATAACCAGTTTAACCGGATCATGATTCGACGGTATGTAGAAGTGCCAGCCCGTCTTTGCAAGCAGACTGATCCGAATCATCTGAATTTGGGAATGCGTTATGCCTGGGTTGGCAGTGATGAGGTGCTGGAGGGCTGCGAATGGTTTGATGTATTCTCTATGAACTGCTATCAGTTCAGTCCTGACAAGGAACAGATCGCCCAGATCAGCGGACGACTGAACAAACCAGTCATGATTGGGGAATATCATTTTGGTGCGGCTGAAGGCGGCATGTTGGCTTATGGGATCCGTGCGGTGGCAACCCAGAAGGAGCGCGGTGAGGCTTACCGTTATTATGTGGAGCAGGGGGCAGCCATCCCGCAGCTCATCGGAGTTCATTATTTTCAATGGAATGATCAGCCTGTGCTCGGACGTTATGACGGAGAAAACTATCAAATCGGTGTAGTGGATGTCTGCAACCGTCCATATGAACCTTTCGTGCAAGCAGCGAGAAAGGCCCATGACCAGATGTATCAGGTGCGGACGGGTATGACAGCGCCCTATAATATTGTGCCAATGGAGATTCCGAAAACGGGATTCTGATTGCAAATCTTTACAACAAAAAGGCCCCCAGCCAATGGGGGGGCCTTTTTTGTCCTCTCCTCTGCAATGTAGCCTCTTTACAAGCCAAGGCCGGAGGAGGGGAGTGAATCATCACGGGAATAGCGCTTGCGGTATTCGCCCGGAGTTATTCCAGCACAACGTTTGAACATACGGATGAAGGAATTTACGTTCTGATAACCGACCTGAAGCGCGATATCCTGAATCCGCAGTTCCAGATTCATTAGCAGCTCTTTGGCCCGCTCAATCCGCAGATTGTTCAGATATTCACTGAAGTTGATGTTTGTTTTCTCTTTAAAAATGCTGGACAGGTAACCTGGAGTTAAATTTAACTTGTCTGCTACTAGGTTGAGGTTGATGTCCTCGCCGTAATGTTTGTCTAAGTAATCCAGCACAAAGCTGATAATGGGGTCGCGCGACTCCGAGCGGCTACTGATGACCACGAGCACAGGACGAACCAGATCACGCAGCCATTCCTTGTATTGATCCATTGAGTGGAAAGCGTTAAATGGCTCTAGTGGGGGTGGTAAGAGACGCTCCGCTTGGGGCAGATTCAGCCTCGTCACCGTTTTGCTCGTCTGTTCCGCTGCTCCCAAGGCAAATGCCCGAAAATCCGCCGCCGCCGCGTCCTTGTGCTGCAGCTGCTCCAGCTGACGATCCAACCAAGCGAATACAGCCTCCTCATTGGCAGACTGCAGCAGATTGTGCAGCTCCTCTCCGTGTGTCACCTTTAAATGAAAGGATTTGGCGGATGAGGCTCTAGGTTCTACGATAATTTGTGTTTCCCCGTTCAATCTACGCTCATTTAACAACATCGATAGATTATTGTAGGCATCGGTAAATGAGGTTTCGCCTGAATATACCGGACTTACAGCAATAGTCAGATATAAGGATGTCTCCGAATCCAGCAGCTCCTTAAGGGTATCAAGAGCCTGCAGAAAACTGCTCTGCGGTCCGGGATTGAACAGGAGCAGCATGAGCTGATCATGTTCCGGCTGGAGTGCGACGATTTCGCTTTCACCACCAGTGATCAAGTTTTGAACCAGCTTCCATAACATCAGTGTGTGTTTCTCCAATTCGTCCGGTAAGGTTTTGAAGCTGACCTTGAACAGAATGGAGGCATAGGGCTGTTCGGATTGCCTTACATCTTCAAGCTCCGCGAGGCTTTTACTCAGCGGGATATTTTTCACTTTATGAGTATAGGCATATTGGCGCACCAGTGAGTTCTTATGATCAAGATCGGTCTGGATGAAGCGGTTACTCTCCAAAATGGAGCTCAGGCGGTCGCCGATAATGGCGAATTCCTTCACACTGCTCAATTTTTCAGGCCGGCTGCCTGCCTTACGGTCCAAGGCGGCAATCAGGCGCTGGAGCGGTTGGTTAAGCCGATGGCTGAAGATTAGGGATGAGAGAACACTGATCAGTACTGCGGCAGAGAGTAATACAGCCAGCAATAGCTGCATCCCCCGCATTTCCGCAGCAATAGCCGCCACCTGGGTCACTCGGATATAGGTGAATCCAGTCTGTTTACCTTTTTCATAGAAGTAATATTGGTCTCCGACCCGCTCATGGGCATTGCCACTTTCCGGAAGCTGGCTTGTTTGCAGTTTACCCTCTGATGTAGAGAACAATAGATTCTTCTGCGCATCCAGGATATAGAACGGGGTATTGCCGGCATCTCCGTAAGCGGCCTGCATCAGCTGCGGATTCAGCATGACAATGCCGTACACTTCCTCATAAGGAATCGCTTTGACCAGCACTGGCATTAACCTTCCGAGCGTACGGGTGGAATGTATGGTTTTCTCGGTAAAGGTTACGGCGGGCATGACTTTTAAAAATTGATTGTCCATCGTTTGCCGGCTCCAGTACTCCGGAGGGTATTCTGCACTGAAGTAGTATTTACCGAACATATCTGCGGCGCTGCTTAGGCCCTCCCTCTCCAGTACATAATTTTCCTTTTTAAAATAAAGAATGAAATTTTCGATATGCAGAAAAGGATTAGCATACAGCGTTGAGAGATCCGATATCACTTCTGCCGGGATATCATATCGTCGGTTCTCTTTGAGGTGGCTTAGAATGCCCAGATTGGCAGTCCATGAATCGGATTGGGTGAGGGCAAGAATCATGTTCTGAGTCAACCGGAAATGATTTTCGTAGCCTTCGACCGTTTGTGCGAGGCCTAGCTCATTTTGCCGGATCATCTCCTTATAGATTTTGCCGCTTAAATAAAGATGGGAGAACAGATTAAATGATGCCAAAATCAAGATGACACTGAGGAAGCTTAGCATCAGCTTAACGAACAGGGCATTCAGCGCAAATTTGCCTGTAACGGATCCCTTCATATGTATCCCCCTTTGGATGCACCCGTAAATGAATTGGATTAATTCTATCATAGCGGCAAAAAGCTAACACCAACAATATGCAATTTTGCTGATTTGTACGCTATTCTATGGAAATCCGCAGTTAAGGCGAAATGTTATATAACATGTAGATAGCGCTTTCCAAAGAAATGCAGCTATAATTCGGAGACAAATCCCAGGAAAAAGGGGGAAGTAATCTGACATCTATATGATTTATGATCATTTTAAGAAGAGGAGACATGCATATGGCTCAAGCTAGCGTAGTGCAGGACAAAATGCGAAAGAAAGTGCACCGGCGACCCCAACGACCTCAACGCCACAAAGCGGGAATCCTTCGAACTTGGAATAAAAACAAGGCGCTCTGGCTGCTGTTCCTGCCGTGCCTGTTGTATTATTTGATCTTCCGCTATGCACCGATGTTTGGATTAGTTATCACTTTCAAGGATTACAATCTTTTTAAAGGGATTTGGGCCAGTGATTGGGTGGGACTCAAATATTACAGGATGTTTATAGAGAATCCCGATTTTTGGCCGCTGATGAAAAACACTTTTCTGCTTGGTTTATATAAGCTGTTTTTCGGCTTCCCGGCACCCATTCTACTGGCGATTCTGCTTAATGAGGTGCGCAAGGCTGCTTTCAAACGAGTTGTGCAGACCGTCAGCTATCTTCCACATTTTATCTCAAATGTCATTGTAGCCAGTATGGTGATCATGTTTTTATCCCCAACCGGAGGGCTGATTAATAATCTGCTTGGTGCCATAGGGATTGGACCGATCAATTTCATGAATGAACCTGGATTGTTCCGCGGTATTTATGTCCTGTCGGAGATCTGGCAGCATATCGGCTGGGAGACTATTATCTACTTGGCCGCGTTGACCGCTATCGACCCGCAGCTGTATGAAGCTGCTGATATGGACGGAGCCAGCCGCATGCGTAAAATATGGCATGTCACCTTGCCCGGCATTTCACCCGCCATCGTGATCACCTTGATTCTTAATATCGGTAAAGTGCTCGAGATTGGCTTCGAGAAGGTGTTCCTGATGCAGAATCCGGCGATCTATGACACAGCGGATATTATCAGTACTTATGTCTATAGGGTGGGTATGGTGCAGGGGAACTTCAGCTATGGCGCTTCTATTGATCTTTTTATGGGCGTGATTAGCTTGATCTTCATCTATACAGCAAATTACATCAGCCGCCGTGTAAGCGAGACAAGTTTATGGTAGAAAAGAGGTGTGGTGATGAGATCACCCCGTTTATCCTGGTTTAATGTCGTGAGCACTTTTATCCTTCTCGTGGTTGTGGTGGTCACGCTTTATCCGTTCCTGCATATGCTCGCTGTCTCTCTCAGTAGTGATGTGCATGTCATGAAGAATACCGTTTCTTTTTGGCCTAAGGGATTTAACCTGAATATGTATAAGCTTGTACTCGGAGATTCGCAAATCTGGGTGGCTTACAAAAATACACTCATTTACACCGTGCTTGGCACCCTTATCTCGCTGGTGGTCACCTCCACGGGTGCCTATGCACTCTCACGCAGTGATATGGCGCTGCGCAAGAGCTTCACCCTGTTGATTGTGGTGACGATGTTTTTCAGCGGAGGAATGATTCCCACGTTCCTCGTGGTTCGCTCCCTGGATATGGTCGATACCGTTTGGGGCATGGTGCTGCCGGGTGCGGTTAGCACTTGGAATCTGATTCTGATGCGGACCTTTTTCTCCGGCATTCCTAAAGAGCTGGAGGAGTCTGGCCGCATCGACGGACTGAATGATATCGGCATATTTATCCGTATTATTGTTCCGCTTTCCAAGGCTTCCTTCGCCACCATAGCGCTCTTTTACGCGGTTGGCATGTGGAATAACTTTATTTACCCGCTGCTCTACCTGCGCTCACCGGATTTGTTCCCGCTGCAAGTTCTGCTGCGCAATCTGGTGCTGGCTGGCAGTGCTAGCTCAGGGGATGTTACTAGCATTGGAGGTGACAACATGGTGATAGAAGAATCGCTGAAGTACGCGACGATTATGGTCTCGACGCTTCCGATTCTGATTGTGTATCCATTTGTGCAGAAGTACTTCGTTAAGGGGGCCATGATTGGCGCGGTTAAAGGCTGAGGCGGGTGGAACCGTCACAAATTCAGAATAAGGGAGAGATCGTAATGAACAAATGGAAATCTGTACTGCTGCCACTGGTGATTGCAGCAACCGTAGTAACTGGCTGCAGCGGAGGGGGCAATGACACCTCGCCGCAGAGTAATACTCAGGGCAGCAGTACCGCTTCACCTGCTGATTCGTCCAAAACGGAAAAAACCTTCACTGCGCTCTTAGACAACAATGCTACGTTCCCTTATTCGAAAAGCTGGCCTATTTGGAGCTGGCTGAAGGAGAAAACCGGTGTCACACTCGAGGTACAGACCCCTTCCGGAAAGCTTGAAGAGAGCTTGAACCTGGCGATTGCCTCGAAGGCAATGCCGGATCTGATGTATATGCCTAACCGCAAAGAATCGAATAAATTCGGGCAACAGGGTGCGTTGGTGGATTTGATGGAGTATATGGACAAAATGCCGAATCTGACCGCCTGGGTAAAGCAGTATCCACAGGAAGCGAAGGCTGCACTGTCTGCTGATGGCAAAATGTATATGTTCCCGAATCAGGGCTTTGGCGAGACGAACCGCATGATCTGGTTATACCGTAAAGACATTTTTGACAAAGAAGGAATCCAGGCACCAGCCACATATGAGGAGCTGCATACAGCTCTAAAAACCTTGAAGGCGAAATATCCGGACAGCTATCCGCTTTCGATCCGCTACGGACAAATTCCCGATGAAATGAATGCCAACATGACTGTGAATTACGGGACGGGTGAAGGGGCTTATTATGATTTTGATAAAAAAGAGTGGCTTTTTGGGCCCACGGAAGATAGTTACAAGGAAATGGTTGGCATGTGGAAAATATTTTATGACGAAGGGCTGATTCCGCCCGACTTTCTATCTCTGCAAACTAAGCAATGGCAGGACATGGTATCCACGGGCAAATCGTTTGTGACCATTGATTACATCAGCCGGATCGATTTTTTTAACAATGCGATGCAGCAGGAGAATCCGGAGTTCAACATGCAGTTTATGGCTCCTCCAGCGGGCATTGCCGGTGGCAAGCAACTAAACCCGTATTTTCATTATATGGAAGGTGGCCTAACCGTGGCTTCAACCTCGAAGAACATCGATGATGTGATGAGTTATATGGACTTTTTCTATTCCGAAGAGGGTCGTACGCTCAGCAGCTGGGGCGTGGAGGGTGAGACGTATGTGAAGGAAGGCGACACGATCAAGTTCAAACCAGAGTACAACGATGTGATCGAAATGCGGAAACAGACAGGACTTCAGACTAGCGGAACGTACACCTGGATCGACTTTGGTGCACATCTGTCGTTGTTCTCAGACAATTTGAAGTATGCCTTTGAAGAAGCGACGAAATATGATCCGTCCATGATGCAGCCACGGCCTGCATTTACGGAGAAAGAGAATGAAATTATTGCGATTACCGGCCAGGCGATCCAAAAACACCGCGATGAAAGCTTTGCCAAGTTTGTTACCGGCTCCCGAAAGCTGGCCGACTGGGACAAATATGTGGAGGAGATGAACAATCTCGGCGTGGATAAGCTGCTGGCTACTTATAAGGAAGCTTACGACCGTGTTCAGAACATTCAGTTAAACGGGAATTAATCTGTCTTGTGCCAAGGACAATAGTTGCCCGGAAAGGATGAGCGGGATGAATGACATCATTAAGCCTTTAGAGACACACAGAGTAGAGCAGATGTCCGTTCATGTTTACGAAGATCGTAACCTGATGGGCGCTGCGGCGGCATCGCAGGTCGCGCAGAAAATTAGAGCTTTGCTTCAAGATTCTGCGCGTCAGGTCCGAATTGTGTTTGCTGCCGCACCTTCGCAAAATGAACTGTACGAGGGGCTGGTTCGGGAGCAGGGGATGGATTGGTCCCGGGTCAATGCTTTTCATATGGATGAATACATCGGCCTTGCGGCTTCGGCTCCCCAGCGGTTCGGCCGTTTTTTGACAGATCGTCTATACAGTCGGGTTAACCCTGGCCGGGTAGAACTGCTGGATGGTCTCGCCGCTGATGTGGTGCAGGAATGCCAGAGATATTCGGCTTTGTTGAGCGAGGCGCCTATTGATATCGTTTGCCTCGGGATCGGGGAAAACGGGCATATTGCGTTTAATGATCCGCCAATCGCTAATTTTACCGACCCGCAGCTGGTCAAAGCGGTCGAACTGGAGGAAGCCTGCCGCCGCCAGCAAGTGAATGATGGTTGTTTTACCTCGCTGGACGAGGTGCCAACCCATGCGCTGACGCTTACGGTACCAGCCTTGCTGGCTGGCCGTCACCTGTACGGAATTGTACCGGGAGTGTCCAAACGCAAGGCTTTACACGCGGCACTTCATGATTCGATCAGCACGGCATGTCCAGCTACTATTCTGCGCACCCATCCGGAGATCACGATGTTCACGGATCGGGCTGCCTTCGGCCTATGAACGCGCCAATTAAGGGAAAGCACTATAAAACTGGGCTGCCGGTTGAGGTAAGTGTTGAGCAGGGGCGAATCACTTCGGTCACCGAACTTGCGGAGAGTCCAGCCAGGGCCGATTGGCCCTGGCTGGCACCCGGGTTGGTGGATCTGCAAGTGAACGGGGGCTGGGGGCTGGATCTCAACACGCTGCCTTTACAGCCTGCAACGGTATTGGAACTGTCCCGACTTTTGCTAGGAAACGGGGTAACCAGTTATTGTCCAACTCTGATTACTAATGGCAAAGAAGCGCTGGCTCAAGCGGTCTCCGCCATTGCGGAAGCCGCTTCGCTGTATCCGGAAGATGCTGGGGGGATTGTAGGAATTCATCTGGAAGGTCCTTTTCTGTCACCAGAAGAGGGGCCACGCGGCGCCCATCCAAGGGAACATATTGGCCCGCCGGATTGGGATATGTTATGCCGCTGGCAAGAAGCGGCTGAAGGGCTTATCCGTATCCTCACCGTCTCCCCGGAATGGCCAAACACCGCTGCATTTATCGCCCGGTGCAGTGAATCAGGCATCCTTGTTTCCATAGGGCATACAGCAGCTTCCCCCGAGCAGATTAGGGAGGCGGTTGCCGCAGGAGCGGTGATGTCTACGCATCTCGGCAATGGTACACATCTGACGCTGCCCCGTCATCCCAACTATTTGTGGGAGCAGCTGGCGGCGGATGAACTATATGGCTGTATGATTGCAGATGGTCAACATTTACCACCCGCTCTGCTGAAAGTAATCCTACGGATGAAACGCAGCCGCACCATCTTGGTCAGCGATGCTGTATCACTGAGCGGAATGCCGCCGGGAACTTATCACCTGCACATTGGTGGAGAGGTTGTATTAACAGCAGAAGGGCGGCTGCATCTGGCTGGCAATCAGCAGCTGCTTGCAGGTTCCGCCATGATGCTTCCAGATCAGGTGGCCTATCTTGCGGAGGCTGGATTAGCCCGGCTGGATGAAGCCTGGGATTGTGCTTCTGCTCATCCGGCTACTTTGCTGGGGCTGGAGCAGGCGGCAGGGCTTAGGGCTGGAGCACCTGCCGATCTCGTGAGCTTCTGCTATGACGACAGGACCCTTACCGTGCTGGAATGCTGGAAAAAGGGTCATAGCAAGGCTTGCAGTAATTAATTACAGCAAAGATTAGGAGGAGAACGATGCAGAGCTTGATACCGCAACCGAAGCAGATCCAAGTGAAAGAGGGCGAAGCTTTTCAATTCAGCGAGGATGTAAGCCTGAGCCTCTACATGGAGCAGCATGATCCGAGACTGGTGGTTCATTGCCGCCGCTCGTTTCCGGAGCTGGAATGTACACATGTTATCTCGGGAAAAGGATATTCACTTATTCTTCAGAGTCTCTCGCAGCCAGAAACGAAAGGAGCACAGCCAGATGAAGTGGATCTGAAATTGCTTAACGGCCGGGCGGAAGGGTACAGGCTGGAGGTGTCGGAGCGCCGGGTGGTAATCCGTGCACTGGATGCGCCGGGTCTGTTTTACGGGCTACAAACGTTACTACAACTGCGTAAGTCAGTAGGGGAAGTTCCTGCTGTGTCTATCACGGACTGGCCTGACACTACCTTGCGGGCGATGAACTTTGATCTTCGCCAGACATTTTCCAAGCCAGAGCTGCTGCTATCGTATTTGGCGGATTCTGCCCGGTATAAAACGAATGCGGTTCTGATTGAATACGAAGATAAATTCCCGTTCCAGAAGTACCCGGAATTCGTGCATCCTCAGCATTCGTTAAGCCTCACACAGCTAGAGGAACTGAAACGCACAGCCCAAGAATATTTTATTGAGATCATTCCGCTGCAGCAGAGTTTCGGGCATCTGGAGTATGTACTCCGCCACGACGCTTGGCGGCACTTGCGCGAAACGGAGTTATCCCTCGGGGAGATCTGTCCATCGCATCCGGAATCCTTCGAGCTGATTACCGATCTGTTACAGGAGATGATGGATGCTCATCCGGATTCCCGTTATATTCACCTCGGCTGCGACGAGGTGTACAGCTTATGTGAATGCGAACGCTGTAAAACGTTGTTCGGAGGGGTACGGGAGCGGGCGTTTATCGCTTTTTTGAACACTTTGATTGAATTTACAGCCAGCCGTGGTAAAAAAGTGATTTTCTGGCATGACATGCTGGACAAATGCCCGCCGGAGGAACTGGCAAAGCTGGATAAGCGGAGTGCAGCGATGATCTGGATATACAACGGACGTAATATTGAAGCTGAGGTTTCTTCTCTTGCGGATAAATTCAGGTCACTAGGCATCGAGGTTATGGGAGCACCGGCGGTTCGCAGCTTTGACTGGGCTGAACATCAGAATTATCCGGTACTATTGAACCGGACGGATAATCTGCTCCAATGGGCGGAGACAGCGGATAAGCTGGACCTCGGGTGCATCGTCGCCACGAACTGGACGGGGCCGTTCAGCCTTGGTGTTCCTTATGGGATCTTTGAGACGACCTGGTATCCGATGCTGCTGCACGCCGATTTGGCCTGGAACCGCAAAGCGGACTCAGCAACATTTATCGATCGATTCATGGAGCAGTTCCATGGCATCGGTCCTAGAACAGGTCACGCACAGCTCGGGAATTATCAGCTGGAAGATTATTATGATGTTATCTGGAAGCTGTTGGACAAGGTGAAGGATCATAAGGATGAAGCAGAGCTGATTGCCATTATGCATGATTTTGAAGCGGCGACGGACCGTTCGCGGGCGATCCACAAATATATCTACCGCTGGGAGCTTTATCCGGGAGACGAAGCGGAAAGGCACTCGCTGCTGAATAATTACATGCGAAATCGCCGCGGACGTGAGAACGTTTTGCCTCGCATGAAAGCGGCTTTGGAGCGTTACCAGCCATCCGATATGGCGGAGCATTTTGTGAAATCCCGCTTCTATCTTCACGATTATCTGGAGCGGACATTATACCGTGAGCTGGGGTTTGCTCAGGCTGAATAAGAGTTTTGAAAAGATCGTAGGGCTATCGTGTGAGCGGGTAGCAGTGCGGTCTTTTTTTAATTTATAGCTGGATGAAGCTACATATTACAGCATATTCAGGAACAAAACCCCAGTTCGCTGCGTCTAACTTATAAAGATCTAGCAAACTACATTGGAGGAGAATGAATATGAGAGCTACACCCATAAACCGGACTATAAGGAAGGTTACACTTACCGCATTATGTATTTTGCTTGTATTGCTGAGTGGCAGGGTAATGGCGGAGCCGTCTCCGGAACAAAAGACAACCGCGGTATTCACAGCGGAGATGCAGAGCGCCTTGGAAGGGGCGCAGAATGTGCTGCTGACGATACAGCCATTCCCGGACGAAGCAGCCGTAGGGTTCTTCAAGAATGGGCGTAGTCTGCCCAAGGGATATCTGGAGCAGACTGCCGATAAGATTCTGGAACAGCGGGGCAAGTTCACCAAGGTGGCAGAGCTAACTCGAACAGCGCTGGCTTACAGTGCTGCGGGGGGCAACGTCAACAACATCGCTGGTATTGATCTTTATCCATTCCTGATGAATCATGCCGGAATTGATTCGGAAGGGGCAGCAGCGGTAGCAACCGCCTATATTACCTCGAAGAACTCCATTTCAAATTCATTGGAGCGGACAAACCGTTACCCCGATTTGCTGTTTTATCAGCTGCTTGATATGCAGCTAGCGGATGGCAGCTGGCCGCTGGCCGGGCAGAAGCAAGGAGATCTGGTAGCTACTGCCTGGGTACTGACGGCACTTGCTTCGGAAGTGAGTTCAGAACAAACTGCGCAGCCGATTGAGAAGGCTTTGTTGTGGCTTAAGAGCAAGCAGCAGCTAGACGGAGGATTCGATGATAAAACTGCGACGACAGCGCAGGTGATTGTTGCTTTATCCTCGCAGGGGGTCGATGCAGCAGATTTCACCAAGGAAGGCGGAGCCTCGCTGCTGGACCATTTGCTGGCGCGGAAGCATCCGGGTGGCGGCTTTACACAGACAGCAGGCGGAGGAAACGATAGTCCCGCAACTGTGCAAGCCTATCTTGCCCTGACTTCCTATAAGCTGTTGTCCAAGCAGGCTGGCATGCTGTATAGCGGACTGCATCATGCTGGAGTTGACCGGGCAACGATTCAGGTCGAAGGACCCGGTGGCACCGTTGCCGGGGGGCATATTGTTGGCGGAGATGCTGTGAAGGCAGCGGCAGCTTTTTTACAGGCGAAGGGTCTGGCGTATAAGCTGAATGCGGATGCAGCTAAACCGGCCTTCACAGCTATCGAGGGGATTCAGAACGGGCGATACAATGGACGCGGAGAATGGAAGATTGCTGTATTCAGCGGGGGCAGTGCATGGATGTATCCTGAGAATAGCCCGTACAGACTGACGATAGGCAATGGGGATCAGCTGCTTGTTTACTACGCGGACGATACAGAACTGCTTGACCGGATGGAAGTGAAATGGAAAGATAAAAACGGCCAGGAAATGGGTGGATACGCAAGCGCCAATATGCCGTTTTCCCTCCATATCACCAAGTCAAACGGTCAGCTGGGCGGTCTTCCGGCTTTCGGCGCTACTGTGACACTTCAAGGAAAAAGCGTAGTGGCTGACAGCACGGGAAAGGTGTCATTTGCCGGCATGAAGCCCGGTGTCTATCCTGTGCAAGTCACCAAATACCGTAAAGATGCCGCTCCAGCACTTTCCAAACGGACGTTTGCGCTGCATGTCTCTTCCCCGGAATTGGCCAGCTTTACGGATGCCAATAAAGTCGCAGCTTGGGCACGTTTGGATATCGCAACAGCGCTCAGCAGCGGATATATTCAGGGCGTAAGTGCCAGCGGAAATGTGCTGGCTCCTAAGCAGAAGCTGACCCGGGCTGAATTTCTGACCCTGCTGCTGCGGCTATTGCATGAGTTCCCCGCTGCCAAGGCCACTTCTAGCTTTAAGGATGTTCCGGCGGACAAATGGTACAGCCGTACCATCGCCAAGGCTGAGGAGCTGGGCATTATCAGCTCTCCAACCGGTAAGTTCGAGCCGGACCGCGGTATTACGCGGGAAGAAGCGGCGGTTATGGTAACCAAAGCCGCCCGGTTGTCTACGTACGGCAGCCCGGACCGTGTGAAGTTTGCCGATACTTCCAGTTTGTCAGAGGCGAGCCGCCAGGCGATTCAGGCCGTGAATGAACATGAAGTAATGACCGGCAGCGGGGGCCGCTTCGATCCAAAGCAGATTCTGGTGCGTGAGCAGGCAGCGGCAATTTTAGTCAGACTGCAGAAATTAATCCCGGAAGCCTTCTATTAATGGAATAAACGTCCAGGGATATGATAAGCTTCAGATAGAGTTATCACATCCAGTGCAGAGGAGGCAAATCTATGAGCCGCTTGATCACAGGCAATATATATTATGGATTTCAGGTCGTTAATGAGGAATTTATCCGGGAGATCGATTCCGCCGTATTCACGATGGAACATCTGAAGAGCGGCGCCAGGCTGCTTTTCGTGCAGAATCAGGATGACAACAAGGTATTTAGCGTAAGCTTCAGGACCCCGCCTGAAGATAGTACAGGGGTCTTTCATATTTTGGAGCATTCTGTATTATGTGGTTCGGAGAAATATCCGGTGAAGGAACCTTTTGTAGAATTGCTAAAGGGTTCGATGCAGACATTCCTGAATGCATTTACGTTTGGGGATAAGACGATGTATCCGGTGGCAAGCCGGAATGAGCAGGATTTCTCCAATCTGATGGAGGTCTACCTGGATAGTGTTTTTCAGCCGAATATTTATAAGCAAAAGGAGATTTTTGAGCAAGAGGGCTGGCATTACGAGCTTCAGCAAACAGAAGCTGAGCTGATCTATAAAGGCGTGGTTTACAACGAGATGAAGGGTTCCTATTCCTCGCCGTTTACGGTACTGATGGACAGGATCAAAAAGTCGTTGTATCCAGACACGATTTACCGTCATTCTTCAGGTGGAGATCCGCAGGAGATTCCTGCGCTTACGTATGAGCAATTCCTTGAGGCGCACAGCAATTATTATCATCCGTCCAACAGTTATTTTTATCTGTACGGAGACGTCTCTATTGAAGAGAAGCTGCAATTTATAGACCAGGAATACCTTAGCCGTTATGAAAAAAACAGCTTTGATACCTCCATTCCCCTACAACAGCCTACCGGAATGACGGAGCTGGTAGCGGATTATCCGATTCTGGAAGCAGAAACGGCCGACGACAAAACTTATTTGAGTCTGAACTATGTAATTGGAACCTCTACGGATCGGGAACTGAATCTGGCTTTTGATATTTTGAAAAGCATGCTGATGGACAGCAATGCAGCTCCGCTTAAGCAAGCCCTGCTGGAAAGCGGTCTGGGCAAAGATGCCTTTGCTTTTTATTCCGACAGTATGGTTCAGCCGCTGCTTGGCATTACTCTGACACATTCGAACGCTTCCGCCAAAGATGCCTTCGTGGAGCTGGTGAAGACCACATTAAGCAGCTTGGTTAAGAACGGGCTGGATGAGAAGCTGGTGCTGGCGGCGGTCAACAGCAAAGAATTTGAGCTGCGGGAAGCGGACTTTAGCCGATATCCAAAGGGACTTACTTACAATATCGAAGTGATGAAGTCCTGGCTCTATGACGGTCAGCCGTCTACTCATATGCTTTATGAAGAGGTATTCACTACCATTCGGGAAAAGATAACGGATCGTTATTTTGAGAAGCTGATTGAGGTCTACTTACTGAACAGTGATCATTGCAGTCTGGTGGTGCTGAACCCGTCCAAGACGATTGCAGCCGACAAGGAAGCGAGCACCCAGCGTCAATTAAGTGAATACAAATCATCACAGCAACCAGACCAGCTGGAGCAGCTTGTGCAGAGTACACAGCATCTTCTGGCGCGGCAAGGTCGTGCAGATGCAGCCGAGGATTTGCAGAAGCTGCCGAGTTTATCTCTACAGGACATTAACCGCAGTGCTGAACCTCAGGTGCCATCCCATGAATATAACCTTGAGGGTCTAAAGCTGATCCACCATGACGTATCTACTCAAAAGATTGCGTACTGCAAGTTTTATTGGGATACGAGTGTTGTGGCTCCTGAGCAAATTCCTTATCTTGTGCTGCTGGCAGAGGTATTGGGCCAAATGGAGACAGCTTCTTACAGCATTGAAGAGCTCACTAGTGAAATTGGGATCAAAACCGGAGGCATTCATTTCAAAAATGAGATCTTTGGCGCTGCAAAAGATACTGGGGCCAGTTATCAGCCTAAATTCACTGCGCAGGTTAAGGTGATGGCGGGGCATATTGGCGAATCGCTGGATCTGCTGCGTGAGATGCTCTATACCAGCGCGCTCGATAACTTGACGAAGCTACAGGAAATCGTCCGGCGGGAAGCCTCACAGATGGAATCAGTCCTGAATCAAAAAGGTAATGAAATCGCGGCCAGCCGCCTGATGTCTTATTTTTCGGACATGGGAGCGTATCAGGAGCAACAGGGTGGCGTGGCCTATTACCGCTTTATCCGTGAGCTTGCCGAGAAGATCGATCAGCAGGGAGCTGAGGTGGCAGACACGCTGAAGGATATCTGTACGGTTTTATTCAATAAACAGAATTTGATCATCAGCGTGACGGGTACCCCTGATTTGTATGAAGAATTCGCCGCTAATGTAGCGAAGCTGGATATTCAGGATCGGCCAGTGGTGAATAAACCTAAGATTACGGCGCAGGGGCATGCGGATAATGAAGGTTTTATGTCTTCCAGCCAGGTGCAATATGTGGTTAAAGGCTACGACTTCAACAAGCTAGGATTTACGTATTCCGGCAAAATGCAGGTGCTCAAAAAAATCATGAGCCTCACCTATCTGTGGAATGCCGTGCGCGTGAAGGGCGGAGCTTATGGCGGCAGCCTGATGCTGCGCAGAGATGGGATATTGATGTTCACTTCCTACCGTGATCCCAATTTGCAGGAGACGCTGGAGGTTTATGATCAGGCGTACCGATTCACCGAAGGATATGAAGCGGATGCCGACGAGATGACCAAAGCAATTATCGGCACCCTGTCCATGTTGGACCAGCCGCTGAGCCCAAGCGCTCAGGGACGGCGGGCGGACCGGCATTATTTTGAACAGGTGACCGGGGCCGAGCTGCAGCAGGAACGGGATGAAATCTTGTCGACCACACCGGAAGACATCAGACAGTATGCCGATTTGCTTAAGGCTGTGACGGAACAAAATTATTTCACAGTTGTCGGCAATGAATCCAAACTGAAATCAACAAAAGTCTTATTTGGAAACCTAGAAGAACTTGTGATGTAATTCTCTCTATAAACTCCTCTTCAGTACCTGTCTACTCGACAAGTGCTGGAGAGGAGTTTTTTGTATTTAGTTAGAACCTTGACAGTTAGAGTTCTATCTATTATGATAATGATGTTACTTAGAGTTCTAACTAATCCGCAAGAGGAGGAAATAACAATGAACAAACCCGTTGTAGACACACCATTTTCTAATTTAATACGAGAGATTGGGATGAAAATAAAAGGTACAGCTGACACCAGGTTAAATGAGTTAGGTCTGAACTCACAACAAGGCCGCATGATCGGCTATATTTTTGAGAATCAAGCAGAAGGGGTTATTCAGAAGGATTTAGCGGAGGTCTTTAACAGGAAGGGGGCGAGCATTACCAGTATGCTTCAGGGGTTGGAGAAGAAAGGGTATATCCAGCGTGTCACTCCTGAAAATGATGAACGTCAAAAGAGTATTTTTGTATTGGAAAAAGGTGCTCTTTTAGTGGAAGAGTTCAATGAGATTTTCTCTGAGGTAGAAGCAAGCATTACTAAGGCGCTTAGTCCGGAAGAAACTGCAACCCTAAAGTCGTTACTTCAAAAAGTTAGTTCAAGTTTATAAACGTTCGGAGGTTCACTTATGACAAATGAGTTCTCAAATCAATATTATTTAGAGTCGGCGCCCATGAAAAAAGCGATCGCTCATTTATCGATTCCCATGATGATTGGGATGTCTGTGGGTACTATTTATAATGTAATCAATGCTTACTTCATCGGCTTATTACACAATACCAGTATGCTGACCGCAATCACGCTGGGCCTGCCTATTTTTACCGTTTTAATGGCTTTTGGAAATGTGCTGGGGGTAGGCGGAGGAACATTTATAACTCGCTTGGCGGGGCAAAAAGAGACGGAAAAAGGGAAAAAGGTTGCCGGATATACTTTTTACGGGAGTATTGTAGTGGGGCTTCTTATCGCGCTCATTGCTTGGTTAGCTATAAATCCGATCACGCGAATGCTTGGTGCAGATGCTGCTACCTTAGACTTTACGAAGTCTTATGTGCTCACTCTTTTTGCAGGCGGATTTGCTGTTGTGCTTAATTTTGCTTTGGAACAACTGGTCCGTTCGGAAGGTGCCTCGAAGGAATCGATGTATGGTATTTTTATCAGTACGGCTTTAAGTTTGATTTTTGATCCTTTATTTATTCTCGTGCTGAATTGGCATGTTGCCGGAGCTGCTTTGGCTATGGTTTTAGCAAATTTGGGCTCTGCCATTTATTATATTTACTTTTTGGAAACGAAAAGTGAGCATTTAAGAGGATTTTTGAAGCATTTCAAGATATCTGTACGAGATCAGCTTGAGGTTTATAAAATAGGTACAGCCGAGCTATTGCAAGCCAGTTTTTTAATTGTCAGCACGCTTTTGTTAAATAACTATTCCATTCAATATGGGGAGAGTGTGGTCGCCGGATTTGGTGTGGCTTTAAGAATTGTGCAGATTCCAGAATTTTTATCGATGGGTTTATTTTTGGGATTGATTCCGCTATTTGCTTTTAACTTTGCTAGTAAAAATACGGAGAGACTTAAATCCAGCATCAAATACGCTTTTGCATATATAGGCAGCATTGCAGTTGTTTTTGTGAGTCTAGTATATGTGTTTAGAGGAACGATTCTTCATTGGTTCTCAGGCGATCCTTCTGTGTTAAGCATGGGAACTTATATTTTGGCAGCGATGCTGATCTCCGCTTTATTTAATGGATTTACCGGATTATTTATGAGCATTTTTCAAGCAACGGGGCAAGGCACACCCACCACTATTATGGCGATAAGCCAAGGTGTATTATTTATACCGATGATTATTGTATTGCATTCTATTTTTGGCCTGCATGGTGTGATTTGGTCGATGACTGTGACTGAGGTAATAACGAGTGTGATGGGTGTGGTTTTGTTTATGATTTTTCGGAAAAAGCTGAATAGTGCGGGCGTCGATGGAAAAGGTGCTGTAGAGGTTACGCCGGTATAACGCGATTGCTTTATGTAAAACTCAATATGGATTTTGTTTACTGCGGGAGCTTGGCTCGCGCTTTTTTTGCGTTGTGCAAAAGAATTCATAACTAAAGGATCGGTAAAATTCGTTCCAAAATGAACAATTCTAGTTCTTATGAAGACTGCTTACTTTTTCTACAATTATGGATAAGTAAAGGAGGAGAACTATGATACGCAAAAAAAGGTTTCATCTTAATATGGACACACGCGAAGCGATGGCGGGATATCTATTCGTTGCTCCGCTTATGCTTGGGCTGATCATCTTGACGTTGATCCCGGTGCTGGGCTCACTGCTGTTAAGCTTCACGGACTGGAACTTTGTGGCTGGGTTAGGGGGGATTAAGTTCGCGGGCGTGGATAATTTCATCAGGCTGTTTCATGATGATGCTTTTATGAAAAGCTTGCTGAACAATTTGCTCTTTATTATCACAGTACCGGTTACGATCATCGTTGCCCTGCTGCTGGCTATCCTGATTGATAAACAGGTTTTTCTGAAGGATTTGTTTAAAGTGATTTATTTCCTTCCGTACATTTCCAGTGTAGTTGCCATCGCTATGGTTTGGCAGGTTATGTTTCACCCTTCACTGGGACCCGTCAATCAATTCCTGATGTCACTGGGGTGGAACAACCCACCCAAATGGTTAGCGGATATCCATTATGCTCTGCCGTCGCTGATGTTGATTCAAGTCTGGATTCAGCTCGGTTACAACATTATTATTTTTATTGCAGGTTTACAGAGTATTCCAAAGGATCTTTATGAAGCGGCTGATATTGATGGTGCCAACGTCTGGCGTAAATTCCGCAACATCACGGTTCCCTGCATTTCGCCAACTACCTTTTTCCTGCTGGTAACAGGGGTTATCGGCTCATTTAAAATCTTTGATCTGATACAAGTATTGACCCAGGGTGGACCGGCTAACTCCACGACCGTTATCGTCTACGAGTTATATGATACAGCCTTCAATCAGCTGAAGACGGGTTACGCCTCTAGCATGGCACTCGTTCTGTTCCTTATTTGCCTGATCATTACAGCCTTGCAGATGTTGGCGCAAAAAAAATGGGTCAACTATTAAAGGCGGAAAGGAGAAATTACAGTGAAAAAAGAGCTTTTATCCAGAACCTTCTGGACCATCGCCATGGGACTGCTAGGTATCGCATTTCTTTTACCGTTCCTATGGATGTTATCCACTTCCTTTAAGCTGGAGAAAGATGTGTTTAACTTTCCGATTCAATGGTTGCCACAGCAGTGGAACCTCATTGAAAATTATAAACAGGTGTGGTCGGGTGACTTTGCTCGCTATTATGGAAATTCCATTTATATTACGCTGGCTACGACTATAATTAATGTGCTGATATGCGCACTTGCTGCTTATGGGTTCTCCAAGCTACGTTTTCCGGGCAGGGATGCGATGTTTATAGTTGTATTGGCACTTTATATGGTTCCTCCGCAGGCATCGTTGGTTCCACAGTTTCTACTGTTTAACTGGTTGAATTTGATTGACACACATTTGGGATTAATCCTGATTAACAGCTTTAGTATTATTGGAGCGTTTATGCTCAAGCAATTTTTTATGGGGGTAAACAACGAGTATCTTGAATCGGCGCGGATGGATGGAGCAGGGCATTTTCGCTCTTTTCTACAGATTGCCTTTCCGCTGATCCGTCCCGCTGTAGCTACTTATGCTATTTTGCGCTTTATTTGGACCTGGAACGACTATCAATATCCACTCATTTTTTTGAAATCCAAGGAGCTGTTCACGATTCAGCTGGGGATCCGGTTGTTCGGGGACCAATACGGGGATGTCTATTCACTCATGATGGCTGGTGCGGTATCTGCAATCCTGCCGTTGCTCATCATTTTTGCACTCGGACAGAAGCAGGTTATTGAGGGAATTGCCCTCGGAGGTGTGAAAGGATAATAAAAGTCAAAATAGTTTCTCTTCGGTAGAATATGAGAACTTTCCTCGTCAATCCTGCATGTTAGGATATTCTTGTAAGCAGTTACATAGTCACTGGTTGTTAAGCAAGTAATGCCCAACACATTTATAGGAGGGTCTAAATGAAAAAGAAATTATTATCTGCATTCATCATCACATCGATGGCGTTATCATTGGCCGCTTGCGGCGGAAATGCGAAAACCAATAATGCAGGAGCGACTAATGCACCCGATGCTGGTGGAAATTCAAAGCCTGCAGCAGAGAAGGTTACCCTGAAGCTGAGCACCTGGCAGACAGAAGCCAAAGCGAAATGGAGCACGATTATCGCGGAGTTTGAGAAGACGCATCCCGATATTCATGTGGAAGTAGATTTGCTGAACGAAAAAGGTGATTCGGTTGCCTCTATGCAGAAGCTGGATTTGATGGCGGCTGCGAGCGATCCGCTGGATATTGTCGAACTGCCTTATACCAACTATTCACAGCGTGCAGATATCGGTTTGTTGGAACCGATGGATGACTATATTCAGAAGGAAGGTTATAAGCTCGCAGATGAATATCTGGTGGACACTACAGTCAATGGCAAAATCTACGCATTACCGTCTTCCATGCAGCGCTGGTTCGTGCTCCTTAACAAAGAAATGTTAGATGAGGCGGGCCTTCCGGTTCCGACCGACTGGACATGGGCGGATTTCGAAGAGTATGCCAAGAAATTGACCAAGGGTGAGGGCGCAACGAAACGTTTTGGTGCGTATTTGCATAATTGGCCGGATTATTTCCAGCTCCAGCTGATGAGCAAGTCTACGGATAATACTTTTCTAAAAGCTGATGGAACCTCCAATGCACTTGACCCGCAATTTAAGGCTAATCTGCAGATGATGAAGAAAATGATGTACGAAGATAAGAGTGCCACTCCTTATGAGGATATTATTTCGCAAAAACTAGCCTACCGGAATCAGTATTTTAACGGTTTAGCAGCGATGCTTCCGATGGGCGACTGGATGGTTGCGGAATCGGGTGGAACGGATGCCATTCCGGCAACCTTTGTTACCGCGTTTGCGCCGATCCCCCGTCTTGACAGTGAGAGCAAACACTACTCACCCGTACAGCCGACCTACATGGGAATAGCCGCTAAATCCAAGCATAAGGAGGCTGCCTATACCTTTGTGCGCTGGTATACCTCAGAAGGACTGGAAATCGGTGGACGCGTTTTCTCTGGCTGGGCCAAATCGGATACGAATAAATTAGTGGATACAATTGTGAGTGGTTCTAAGGATTCCTCTAAGATTGATGTAGATTCTCTGAAATATACGATGGAGAACTCGACACCTGGTGCAACGCAGGTTCCGGCTAAATATGCGGATGAAGCTAAGAACAACGTTATTCCAGAAGCGGAGATGTATCTCCTTGGCCAACAGGATCTGGATGTCACAGTTGCCAATATCGATAAAAAAATAACGGAAGTTGTTCAGAACAATAGCGGAAAGTAAGCGGAGGCTGATTGTACGCTTTTCAAAGGGGGCTTATAATGTGGGGGCAGGAAAGCATTTCTGCCTCCTGCTCCAAATTCAAACAGATGTGGGGCCTGTAATCCGTGTTTAGAAAGCATCAATCCCTCCGTAAGAAACTTGTCTGGTCATCGCTGATCTGCGTGCTGATCCCGCTTGTCTGCATTTACATGGTTACTGATTATTTGACCCGGGATCTCATTCTGGAGAAAGCGGTTAGTAGCGCAAGAGAATCTTTAAATGCAGCCAGCGCCAATATGAATGCCATATTTGAACAGACACTGGAACAGTCCAACTTTGTGCTCCAGAACAGCGAGATCAGGCAGATGATGTCTGCCGATTCAGAGTCGCTCCGTGCACCAAAGCAGATCATTCAGTATAACCGTATGTCGCGGATGCTGGATGATATGTTTGTTTTAACAGAATATTTGAAGGTGACGTTAATCGGAAAAAATGGTTTGATTTATACCAGCTATCCTTACAGTGACTTTAACCCGGAAAATTTCTACAACAAAAATTGGACATCGTTGCTGAAACAAATTCAACCCATTTCGACTTATTGGAGAGCGGAGCACGATACGTACTACAATTATTCTGATAAAGGCTCAGCTGATTGGGTAACCATTGCGAGGCCGATTCAATCGACCTCCAGCAGTACCATCGGATATTTAATTATTAATATCAATGAGCGTAAGCTCCGTCCTTATCTAAATAACGATAATGATAAAGAGATGATGCTTTTGGATGACAAGGGAACTGTAGTTTCCCATGCTGACAAGACCCGAATCGGAGAGACGATGACGTGGTTGAAAATGGATGGCGAGCTTGACACTGTGGAAATCGACGGAGAGAAGTTTTTATATGTTGATCAGGAGCTGAGCAGTAACAAATGGCGGATGGTCAGCATTATCCCGCTGAAGGCAGCCTTGTCGAAAAATAAGCAGATTTTATTTATCAGCCTGGCGGTGCAGATTCTTTTCTTTACCTTGTTTTCCGTTCTCTTAACCGTTCTAATCTCAAAGCTGACTCAGCCAATCGTAAAATTAAGCGCTTTTGTAAAGCGAATAGGTCGTGGTCAGTTGGATGAACGTTCGTTCATTCGAGGGAATAATGAGGCAGCACAGCTCGCCCGCACCATTGACCAGATGCTGGATCGGATCGAGTCTATGATTGAACAAATCACTTATGAACAGACGGGAAAAAGAAAAGCCGAACTAGAGATGCTGCAAGCGCAGATCAATCCACATTTTATGTTTAATCTGCTGAATTCGATTCGCTTAAATATCCTGATGCAAGGCGATCGGGAGAATGCTGAGTTGATTGGTTCGCTGTCGTCTTTGCTCCGGATGACCTTTAACAGGGACAATGAGTTTATCCCGCTTCGTGAGGAGACAGATACGATATCGCATTATGTCACTTTAATGAATTTCCGCCATGCCAATCAGGTCAGGCTGGAAATGAATTTAGCGGACGGTAGCGCTGAAGCACTGGTGCCTCGATTTATGATTCAACCCATGATCGAGAATGCCATCATCCATGGCTTCGAGCAGTTTGGTGGCGAGATTTTTATTGAAGCTCGTATTGTTGCAACTACGGGAAGCTTGGTTATCACCATTAAGGATAATGGGATCGGGATGTCGCCGGAAACTTTAACAAGACTTCGTGAAACCGCATACAGCAGCGAACAAATTACAGAGGAGGACAGAAAAGGGTTCTCCGGCATAGGTTTACGCAATGTGGCCCAACGCCTCAGTATGATTTATGGCGCTTCTTTTAAGCTGAATATTCAAAGTGAACCTGATGTGGGCACAGAGATTTGTCTGGAGTTTCCTCTGGATTACGGAAAGGTGGGTGTGGAGAATGCTGACGGCAATATTGGTGGATGATGACTATCCGGTTATCCGTTATTTGTCGCAGGCCGTACCTTGGAGTGAGCTCGGTATTGAACTCATCGGATGTTATTATAGCGGTCTCGAGGCTTGGGAAAAAGCACAGCAGAGTCCACCAGATCTTATTATTACCGATATTGGCATGCCCAAGATGAACGGGCTGGAGATGCTGGAGCTATTCAGAGCTGTGCAGCCCGGAATCCGTGCGATTATTCTCTCCTGCCACAACGAATTCAAATACGCCCAGCAAGCGCTGAAATTAAACGTAGGAGAATATATTTTAAAAGAATCACTGGATATTGAGCAGTTACAGCAAGCGATTAGCACCCTTGTGGCGGAAGTGGGACTGAATAGGCAGCAGCATACAGAGATGCTGGTTTATAAGCAAAAGCAGTCTCAAAATCGCGCCGCGCTGAAGGAAAAGTTTCTAAAAGATACCTTGTATCAATCCTGGGATAAGGGGGCTTGGATCGAGCAGGCCCGATCAAACGGAATTATGATCCACGCCAAAAACTATATCCCGCTGGTTATTGTAATTGACCGTCCAGAGGAAGCTTCAAGGGTGCGCCGGATGAGTGAATATACGATTTCTTTTGCGGTTGAGAATATTATGCAGGAAGTGCTTGAGGCTGATCACAGTCTGTTTATTTCGAGATACAGCCATAAGGAGATCGTCATTCTCTTTTGCAGCGACCAGCCTTCTAAAGATCACCAGGCAATCTATCACTCCATTCAAAATGCAGCCTCTGCGGTTCAAAAATATCTTAAACTCTCTGTCTCTTGCTTATTTGGCGCTGAGGCGCGCAGTCCTGAGGAAATTCGCGGAACATTGCAGCGGATGCTGAGGGAGAAAATACAGCGCTTTTATCTCCCTGCGGCGGGAATCCACCGTTTTGAAGAAGTCTGCTTTTCCGGAGAAGATATTTATGCTGAGTATGGAACCTTGTACGCTGTTATCAATGATGATATTGCCTTGAACAGGAACACGGAGCTTCGCGTTCATGTAAAGGAATGGAGGGAATGGGTGGCCTCGCAAAAATTCCATCCGAATGAAGTCAAGGAATGTGTGCTTCGCTTGCTGATGGACTTGCAGATGAAGACGAAACAGCTTCTACAATCTCCATTGGCTATAACCGAAGAAAAGCTATTTAGCGTGGTTGGTGACATTGAAACTCTGGAGCATTTGGAACAATGGCTGGTGCAGTACTTAGAGGAATTAGCGCGGAAAATAAGTATGTTCTCCATCAAGTCTAAACGGAGTGAGGTCATCAAAGCCCAGCAGTTCGTGATTAGTCATGTGACGGAGAAAATAACGCTGGAGGACATGGCAGGCCGCCTTAACTTAAATGCCAGTTATTTCAGCCGCTTATTCAAACGGGAAACAAACCAGAACTTCATCGAATATGTAAATATGCTAAAGCTTCAGAAGGCAAAGGAGCTGCTTAACCAATCTGAAAAGACAGTGGAAGAGATCTCCGAGTATCTGGGATATGCCAACAAAAGTTATTTCATCAAGCTGTTTAAACGGGAAATGGGCATGAGGCCTAGTGAATATGCCGCTTGGCATTGAGTGTGGACAGGAGGAAACATTGCTGTGGGAATAAAGGGCACTAAAAATGAATTACAGATGTTCCTAAATGAACTATATACTCCACTGGAGCGCAGATTTACCTCTGGTTGTGCAGGAATTAATATGGGCGCTACAGGATCGATTTACAATGAAGCTACAGCGCTTATGGAAGCTTTTGCCCGTCCTCTATGGGGCCTTGTTCCTCATGCCAGCGGTGGAGGGGAAAGTGCACTCTGGCCGATGTTTCTGGAAGGAATCATCAACGGGACAGACCCGGAGCATGAAGAATATTGGGGGCAATTTACTTCCAAAGATCAGCGTATGGTAGAGCAGGCCGTGTTGGGACTGGGGCTTGCTCTTGCACCACATAAAATGTGGGAGCCGCTGAGTGACACGCAGAAAATAAATGTATATAACTGGCTAAATCAGATTAATCATGTGGATCGTTCCAATCCGAATAACTGGCTGATGTTCACGGTTCTTGTAAATGTGGGCTTCAAGAAAGTCGGATTACCTTATGATCAGAGCATAATGGATGATTATCTAGCGCAGATCGATAATTACTATCTTGGTGACGGTTGGTATTCCGATGGATTGACGGATCAGAGGGACTATTATATTGCTTTTGCTATGCATTATTATACGCTGATATACGCTAAGCTGATGGCGGATGATGATCCTCAGAGAGCTGCTGTTTATCGGGAAAGATCAGTACGATTTGCCGAGGATTTCATTTATTGGTTCGCTGAGGACGGAAGCGCACTTCCTTTTGGTCGTAGCCTGACCTATCGTTTTGCACAGGTTTCTTTCTGGAGTGCGCTGGTGTATGCAGAAGGGGTCCCTTTTTCATATGGCGTTCTTAAAGGAATCATTATGCGCCATTTTCGTTGGTGGTTTGAACAACCTATTATGGGATTAGACGGACTGCTTAGCATCGGATATGCTTATCCGAATCTAGTCATGACAGAGAACTACAACGCCCCCGGATCTCCGTATTGGGCCTTTAAAGCTATGCTTATTCTTGCCTTGCCAGATGATCATCCTTTTTGGCTGGCGGAGGAAGAGCCTCTGCCTATTTTGAAAGAGGTACGGGCTCTCCAAGAGGCGCGAATGCTTGTGTGTCGTCCGGAAGGAAATAGGCAGGTTATTGCCTATACCTCTGGCCAGATGGCTAACTTTGATATGGCCCATAGCGCAGCCAAATATTCTAAATTTGCATACTCCACTCTGTTTGGCTTTAGTGTCCCGAAAGCGGGTTACGGGTTGGTTCAAGGCGCTTACGATTCTACACTCGCACTATGCGAATGTGATGAACACTATCGGGTACGCAGATTCTGTGAGACCTGGGAAATCGGGGACAGCTATGTATATTCCCGCTGGCATCCCTGGAGTGATGTACATGTGGAGACATGGATTATTCCGGCAGGTCTATGGCATGTTCGTGTTCACAGCATTCATACTGCCCGGCGGCTGGATGTAGCGGAAGGTGGATTTGCCATTGGCCAGTCAGCTGGCTTCTCGCACAGTGAACGGGAAATTATTAATGTATCAAACACTGCTGTTTCGGTACAGCTGCCCTGGGGAATCAGTGCCATACATAGGCTATGCGGCTTTGATCGGGGAGAGTGCGTATATCCCGAGCCAAATACCAATCTGCTGAAGCCGCGGACACTTCTTCCGAGCTTGTGCTCCAGACTGGAACCGGGAGATCAAGTATTGATATCTGCTGTCTTCGGAGCGACGAATACTCCGGAGAACCAGGCAAGTCTTGCTTCACCGCCGCTTATTCAATGGCACTCGGACGGAAGGGTTGCTGTATACGAACCTAGTAACGATACACTTTTGCATACTGTTGATTTAAGGGGAGGGAGAAACAAAGATGTGGAATAAGGCTATTGAGGATGCGATTCACAAAGTTGGGAGCAATATGGCTAACCATCCGGGCAAACTGCCTCATATCGCTGAGGGGCAACAGTACGAATGGGGAGACAACGGCGACTGGATAGAGGGTTTCTATGTTGGGATGATGTGGCTTGCTTATGAATATAGTAAGGATTCATGCTATAAGGAGGCGGCAGCCTCTTGGTTAGGGGACTTCAAGCATCGTCTGGATCAGCACATCGCCCTGGACCATCATGACATTGGTTTCTTGTATACACTGACCGCAGTAGCGGAGTGGAAAATAACGGGCAGCGAAGCGGCGCGAGCTGTCGGTCTGCAAGCTGCGGACACGCTGTGCAAGCGCTGGCGTGAACCAGCAGGGATTCTTCAGGCCTGGGGACTGGAGAGTGACCCGGAGAATGCGGGACGTATCATTATTGACTGCTTGATGAATTTACCTCTATTATTCTGGGCAGCTGAGGAAACAGGAGATAAGCGCTATTATGAAATAGCGCTCGAACATGCGTTTAAGAGCCGGAAATTTCTTGTGCGTGGGGATGCCTCCTCTTACCATACTTTTTATTTTGATCCGGCTACCGGAAATGCAATTCGTGGAGGAACACATCAAGGTTATGAGGACGGATCGACCTGGACACGTGGTCAAGCTTGGGGAATATACGGTTTTGCTCTGGTGTATCGCTATACGCAGAATGAGGATTTTCTTAAGACTTCTAAGAGCCTAGCGGATTATTTTATCAGCCATCTACCGGAGGATAGTGTGGCTTATTGGGATTTCGATGTGCCAGTGGGAGCGGAGACCCCTCGCGACAGCTCGGCTTCGGCGATTGCGGCAGCCGGTCTTTTGGAACTGCTCGATCACCTAGGCGTAGACGATCCGGACCGGGCCATTTATGAAGTTGCTTTACACCGTAGCATGAAATCTCTAGTGGAACATTATGCGACATCTGGAAATCCGGAAGCAGAGGGACTTCTAAAGCATGGTTCTTATCATGTGAGAGGTGGACGTGTGCCTGATGGTCATATGATTTGGGGAGATTATTATTATATGGAAGCGCTGATCCGCTTGCAGACCGGCATCCGAGGCTATTGGTAGTGGGATGTTAGGGTGGGGCAAGGTTTAGCCTATAGAACAAGGAAACCGCTAAGACTAATCTCTTAGCGGTTTTTTTTGTGTGGACTACTATACAAGAAATATAAAACGTAGTTATTTACTTGGAATAGTATGAATAAAATCATATCACCACGCGTAAGGTTTAATGTAAGATTTTGATAATTATTAGAAATTAAGAAAAGGGGATCGGGTTACTCAGATATGAATTTAGACTGGGAGTTTATCTACGAGAGTTTGCCGCTTTATGGTGAGGCGATGTGGCTGACAGTGAAGTTAGCGTTGTTAGCTATTGTATTCTCACTCCTTATTGGATTACTGTTCAGTATCGTCTTGTACTATAAGGTCAAAATCGTCAGTGATGTTATTAAGATCTACATTGAGCTTTCACGGAACACCCCTTTACTTGTGCAGCTCTTTTTTCTTTACTATGGCTTACCTAAGATCGGAATTCACTTTAGTGAAATGACCTGTGCGATTGTAGGCATGACATTTTTGGGCGGGAGCTATATGACGGAGGCTTTTCGAAGTGGGTTCGAGGCAGTTAGCCAATCGCAGATTGAATCAGGTCAGAGCATTGGACTGTCTAAGCTGCAGCTGGTCAGATATGTTATTTTTCCCCAAGCCTTTGCGATAAGTATTCCTTCTTTAGGGGCAAATGCGATCTTTCTGCTGAAGGAGACCTCTATTGTAGGTGCCATTGCTTTAATGGATTTGATGAATGTGGCAAAAGACTTGATCGGCATGCATTACAAAACAGCGGAGTCTCTGCTCCTTCTGGTACTCGCCTATTTGGTGTTAGTCCTGCCCTTATCGCTTTTATTGACTTGGGTGGAAAGGAAGGTGAGATATGCAGAATTCGGGGATTGAGGTGCTTTTTGAAGGTTCTAATTTCGAACGATTATTAGGGGGCTTACTTGTAACGATTGAAATTTCATTTCTCTCTATTGGAATCGGTACGTTATTTGGGATCGTTATGGGATTGCTCCGGACGCTGGGATCGAGGCCATTAAGGTTTATATTACGTCTTTATTTGGAGACCTTTAGAATTATTCCGATTCTAGTGTGGCTGTATGTAGTACATTTCAGTTTCTCTCCATTACTTCATATCGATATCAGCGGGGAGGCTACCTCTATATTGGTGTTCAGCTTATGGGGAGCTGCGGAGATTGGGGATCTTGTTCGTGGAGCTTTGCAATCTATGCCAAAACATCAGGTGGAATCTGCCAGGGCGCTAGGTCTGAGCAGCAGTCAACTTTATCGGCATATTTTGATCCCGCAGGCTGTACGCAGAATGCTGCCGGGAATGATTAATCTTGCCACACGAATGATCAAGACAACATCACTGGTGGTGCTGATTGGAGTGATTGAGGTGGTAAAGATCGGGCAGCAGATCATTGAATTCGGCGTGATAAAAGCGCCCACCGCTTCATTCTGGGTATACGGCTTTATCTTTATATTATATTTTTCTGTATGTTTTCCGTTATCCAGACTTTCGAAAAAAGTTGAAAGCAGATGGCAAAATTAAGGCTTAGGAAGGAACGGTTGTAATGGCAGATTCCGGAGAACTCCTGCTGGAGGTTACACAATTACACAAATATTTTGGAGAGCGAAAGGTTCTGGACGGCATTGAATTGCAGGTGGAAAAAGGAGAGGTAATCGTTATTCTCGGTCCCTCTGGCTGTGGAAAAAGTACGTTCCTACGTTGTCTTAACGGTTTGGAACCGGTTCAGGAAGGGGCGATACAATATCGTGGACAGAACCTCGCGGGGGCTGCTGTAGATTGGCGTGAAGTTAGGCAGCATATCGGAATGGTCTTTCAAAATTATGAGTTATTCCCGCATATGACGGTTATGGATAACATTCTTCTAGGCCCTCTGAAAGTACAAAAGAGAGAGCTTAAAGAAGCAACGCAGCAAGCGGAACAGCTCTTAGAGCGGGTTGGGCTGCTTGAGCGTAAACTGGACTATCCACGCCAGCTTTCCGGTGGACAAAAGCAGAGAATAGCTATAGTAAGAGCTTTATGTATGAATCCGGAGATTATGTTATTTGATGAAGTGACAGCATCCTTGGATCCGGAAATGGTTCGGGAAGTGCTTGATGTGATCTTAGGGCTTGCTCAGCAAGGAATGACGATGATCATCGTGACTCATGAAATGGGGTTTGCCAAATCGGTTGGGGATCGGATCGTGTTTATGGATCAAGGCAAGATATGTGAGATCGCTGCCCCGCAACAATTTTTTACCCACCCTGCGACAGAACGTGCCCAGCATTTTCTGGATATATTTCAGTACGAAAAATTATAGAAATAGGAGAGGAAGAGAAATGAAGAAAAGTTTGAAATGGCTAACGATGCTGGTAGGTGTAAGTATATTATTGATGGGATTGGCTGCTTGCGGAAATAGTTCGGATAACAACGGAAACTCAGCATCTTCTAAATTCACTTCTATTGAACAGCTAAAGAAGAAAGGGAAGATTAAGATCGGCGTATTTGCAGACAAACCACCTTTTGGTTATGTGGACGCTGAGGGTAAAAACCAAGGATTTGATGTGTATATTGCCAAACGCTTTGCCAAGGATCTGCTAGGGGATGACTCGAAGGTTGAATTTGTGTTAGTTGATGCTGCCAGCCGCGTGGCTTATCTTGAATCCGGTAAGGTTGATATCATTATGGCTAACTTTACGGTCACCGAGGAAAGAAAAGAAAAAGTGGATTTTGCTAATCCGTACATGAAATTATCCTTTGGGATCGTATCCCCAGACAGTGCTCCAATCACTTCCATTGATCAATTAAAAGGGAACAAGCAAAAGCTCATTGTAGCTAAAGGTACGACAGCGGAAACCTATTTTACCAAAGAATATCCGGATATTGAATTGCTCAAATTCGATCAGTACACCGAGATTTTTGCAGCGCTTAAAGATGGTCGGGGGGCGGCAATCGCTAACGATAATACAGAGCTCATTGCTTGGGCTAAATCAAATCCTGGATTTACGGTCAGCATTCCTGCTTTCGGGGGTCAGGATACAATAGCTCCAGCAGTGGCAAAGGGGAATAAGGAATTGCTGGACTGGATTAATACAGAACTTGATACCCTTGGTAAAGAACAATTTATCCATCAAGCCTACAAAGAAACCTTAAATGAAATTTACGGTGAAGGATATACTGATGAGCTTGTCGTTGAAGGCGGGAAAATCCAGTAACGGATTGGGAATAACATTGCGGGGGCATCTGAGAAGATGCCTTTTCTACAGATAGACTATTGCAATTTCTATAATGCCGAGTATAATACTGGGTATACACAGAATAAGGAGTCGGTGAAAATGTCTGTCGATGATTATCTGGATCTTTTAAACTACGCCAAAGCAATTAACGATGGACAGTGGCAAGCTGACATCATAGATCGTTTGAATAAGCTGAGTAAGAATTCTCATGCTGAGACAACAGAACAAAGTGTGAAAGAGCTGTGGATTCAATTCGACGATATAAATGCAATATTAATGGATTTATTTAATAAGCTGAGGGAAAGTGCGGATCCAGTAGAGCAGTACCGGTGGAAAGAGAAAGTCTGGGAGTTAAAGCAGGAACGGATTAATCTTTCGAAGAAGATTCAGAGTAGATATATCAGGATATAATTTAAGCTCACATTGTAATAATAAATAGAAAATAAAAAAAGGCATGCAGTTAGTCTGCTCTGCCAAACTTACGATGGTCTATAGGCTACTTAGACATTTGCATTCCTTCGCGCATCATTGTCATACACATAGTCATCATTTCATCGCAGTCCTGCATTTTTTTCATCATCATATCCATGTTCATATCCATCATGCCCATTTCAGACATTTTTTCCATGCCCATCTTCATACAGTTCATCTTAGACATCATATCATCCATACACATGTTCATCATCATTTCCATACACATCTTGTCCATTTTTAATTCCTCCCTTCTTTTAAATTACCTTTCTTCCATAAAATACTATACAATTTAGGAACAATCAACGCTAGATTTGATATTTTACTAACTTATTTTTCTTATTTGTCGTAATTATGTATATCCTTACCATACGGATGTTATTAATCAGAATACTTAATTGCGGATGGTGACTATTGGCTAGATTGCCTCAGGTCAGCGTTTTTTTGCGTTCTACAGAGTGAGGAATTAACGAGCCGGATCATCACTCTGGGATAAACGAGAAGACACTGCCATAGGTCCCCGTAAATACGGGCTGACCGAATTTTTGTGTCCATTCCTTGAGTAGCTTATATGAGACCTTTTTGCTCGTAATTACATAATCGGGCTGATCGTAATTAACGATCTCGGGAAGGTATTCAGAGAATCCGTGCATCGAGCGTTCAAAAGCAGTCCAACCCAATACGCCAAGAGAATCTTTTGTCACGAAGGGATCTTGTCTGCCATCACATAACACATCTCCCCCTCGAAACATGACATAGCCGGATGAACCGTAGTGTGCGAGAACTTTCGGACGTGTACCTTCAGATGTATGCTGTAGAATATAGTCCATTTCATCGACAGGATATTTTTTGGCGTCAATAACTGGTGGTACAAGGAATAGATAAGCAATGTTTAGCAGCAGGCCAACTGCCAGTAACCCTCGTAATGTACTTTGTCGGACTAGAATACCTGTTTTGGTGAATTCAGGAAGCGCATCAAAAAATACAGCCGCAAAATAGGGGATGAACAGCCACATAAACAGGTTTTGCTTGAAGTTTGATACACCGAGGTATAGAATCCCAAGCATAAGAAAAAAACGGAACGGTTTACCCTGGAGTGCAAAAGGAAGTGTGCAGGCAAAGAACAAAAGCAATAGTAAGATGGGCAAATTCTCCAAGCTATTGAACCGAATCGGCTGCCATTCATTGATCAGCAGGTTAAAGTTCTTTTTCGTAACTGTCAAAATAAACAGGAGACTTTTTACGCCGCCTGGATTTAGAATGCCAACGAACCAGACGAGACTGAAGACTATGATTTTACGCCCATTCAGCGTTTTTTGGATCAAGGATTCAAGCAGAGCCATCCCTGTAAATACAGCAATTACAAGCCATACTCCTGCATGAAAATTGGCAATGGCAATAGAAAGAGCAATCATCGCAGCGGCATATTTCTTTTGAGAACTCATTTGATATTCACGTAAATATACGAAAAACCAGACAATCATAAACGAAGAGATCATCTGTGGACGGCCTTTGAAATAATTATAATAAATCCAGCAAGAAATTAGCAGCACAAAAGGGAGCAGGAGTACATGGTCTTCTTGAAGTCCCAGTTCTTTGCGTGAAACCTTACCCAGACGAAGCAATCCGAGCACTAAAAAGAACAAGCATACAGCGGTCAAAATATACACACCCGGCCATCCAAAAGCTGCATAAAGCGGGGCAACGAGCAGCTGGAATCCGAATTCATGAGGGACGTAGGGCAGCTTATCTCCGTAAAAAGTATGTATGGCATGATGTAGAACTTGTCCGTGCCCGATCATATATTGTCCTAGCTCTATATGCCAGAAGGTATCGGGATCATTGTAAGAAAATTTAGGGAACATCAGCAAGATAGCGGCTATAACGAATATGCCATACAAAAATTTGTGTATATTGAATTTCATCATTATTTTGTTTTCCTCCCGTTTTTTGTTCAATTATAACGAGACTTTCTTAAGGAATAGTAAAATTTATGAAGCGGAGTGAACACTCATGCATCAACTATTTACGTGGATATCTGAATCCGCGCTTCACCTTGTTAATTCTATGGGTATTTGGGGCATATGGTTAGGGATGATTCTAGAGAGTGCCTGTATCCCCATTCCCAGTGAGGTGATTATGCTCAGCGGTGGCTGGCTGATTGCGCAAGGCTCGCTTACTTTTATGGAAGTTGCTGTTGCTGGGATATTCGGAAACCTACTGGGTTCCATCATTGCCTATTATATTGGTAAGGCTGGTGGACGCCGGTTATTAGAGAAATACGGAAAATATATTCTCTTGAATGAGCATCATTTGGAGCAGTCGGAGCGTTGGTTCGAGCGTTATGGCGAGAGTACCGTATTTTTTACTCGTATGTTGCCCTTTATTCGTACTTTTATCTCACTGCCCGCAGGGGTTGCTGGAATGAAAGCTTGGAGATTCATAACATTTACAGCACTCGGCTGTATCCCGTGGAACATAGCTTTGATCTATCTGGGATACCGCTTAGGTGACAACTGGGGTATCGTTGAGCAATTTATTCGCCCAATCAGTTATACCATTTGCGGAATCGTGGTGCTTCTTGTGTTGAGGTGGTTAGTACGGAGATTTCGTAACCAGACTTAATGCCAGCTCTTCGGGTGTTTTCTGGTGTTTTCTGCTCGGTGAGCCTCCGCAGCTTAATATGGATAAATAAAGGTCAGGAACGTCGAGGCTAGAATTAACTGTTATATGTTGAATGCATTCTATATTCAAGGATAATCTACTTCTGTCTGGGAGGTTTGAAATGAAGGTCAAACGAATCGTTGCCAATATAAACACGAAGGATATCGCGGCAGCTAAATGCTTCTACGAGGATGTGCTCGGTCTTGATTTAATGATGGATCATGGTTGGATTAGAACTTATGGTTTAGACGAGGAGATGAGCATTCAGATTAGTTTTGCCTCACAGGGTGGCTCAGAAACGCCTACGCCTGATCTATCAATTGAAGTCGATGATATCGATGCTACATTTGAAAGCATGAAGAAAGCTGGATTTCCGATAGAATATGGGCTTGTTGATGAGCCTTGGGGTGTTCGGCGATTCTATGTCCGCGACCCGTTTGGCAAACTTATCAACATCCTTGAGCATAGACATTAGAAGAGTGGTCACGGCGTGCAGAAATCTTGATTGTTAAACTATCGAATAGTGATAGCTAAATGATGACATAAGGCAGCCGATGAGTGGATCGGCTGCCTTTATTCAACTATTCCAGCTAATAGCTTGTCAATATTTAATTATTAATGGCCGATTCCTGAAGTGGTATACTTAAAAAAAGATATGACAAATAACCGTCCCCTTCGGCACAGGAATATATTTCATCTTTTTCTATTTCATGCTGCTCATTCTAGACGAAATGCTTCTTTTGAAGTTAAGATGGCAAAAATCCAGTGGATGAGTTTGTTTACACAAGCAATTACCGCTACTTTGAACAGCTTTCCTTCCGCACGCTTTTTATCGTAGTAAGCTCTTAATTTCTTGTTTCTATTACTACGAATACCACAGCGCACAGCTTGATACAGGGCTGTACGAAGCCTTCTCGAGCCATGTTTCGTGATTCGATTTTGGGTTGCCACAAACTTACCTGAAGCAAATACACTGGGATCAACACCAGCAAAGGCCACCAGCTTCTTTGCGTGATCGAACCGATCGATTTCTCCAATCTCAGCCAAAATTGTTGCAGCAATTTTCGTGCCGATACCGGGTATCGATTGGATTAAATCATATTCAAGTAACTCTTCAGCCAGGGTCTCTATCGATTTATCAAGGTCTGATAGATGGTCCTGGTATTGAAGAAGTAATTTGATGAGCAGCTGCATGGAGATCAAATGACTTGGAAAAGCCGTCTCCTTAAAGGGATTTCGCCTTGCTGCAGCCGCTAGGATTTGAGCGCGTTCCAAACACCATGAGACGGATCTTCCGCGTCCAGTAAGACGTTGGATTGTTGTTGTAATCTCTTCCACAGTCATACCCAGGACTTCTTTAGACGTCGGGTGTAAGGCTAGAAATCGAAGTGAAACTTTCGAATAAAGGTCACCAAACACGCCATGGTATTCGGGAAAAACTTGATCCAGAATGGCCTGGAATTGTAGTTTTGCTTGAACATACATACCCGTTAGGGATTCATACTGTCGTGTTAGATAGCGTAAATTCATGAGATGCTGACCCCGTTTTTTGATGGGTTCAAACTCTTCTTTATAGAACAGTGCCCCAAGTTGATAGGCATCAGCAGCATCCGTCTTGACCCGTCTTAAATTAGTTTTTTTGGCCTCATATGAGATTAACGGATTAATGACGATGTATAGATACTGGTGCTCATCCAGAAACTGAACAACAGGGCTATGATAATGACCTGTTGCCTCCATTACAATGCAAGGGCTCACCCCAGCAGCTGATTCCACTGCTCTAACATAATTAAGAAAAGACGATAATCCCTCTAGATCATGATTAAATTTAAAGATCTTCCCATGAGGTACTCCACGGTCTAAAAAAGCTTGTGCATGGCTCTCTCCCTTGGACACATCCAAACCAATGACTGGATTCATGACATCACTCCTGTAGTATTTTCACCGGCAACCCCTAACCTTCTTGTCTTCCACACTATCGCATGTGATACGGGATCAACGTCCCAACCAGCCTAACCATGGTTGAACAAGTAGGGGGGATGAACAGAATAGCTCTCGGGATCCAAGTCCCACGGGCAGAAACGTTCGATCCCCGGCTACCGCTATCTTACGACCATACAAAAAAAAGGTCGACCAGAAAGATCTGGTGACCTCATAATACGAACGGGCAGGATAGTTGAACATAATCATGCTTAACCGTATTATAAGTAAGTATAAATTCATTGTTGAGGGAAGCGTCATATAAAAATTCAATGTTCTTGGTGCTTCTTATATTGAATGGTTTTCAGCATTCACTGTGAATTTAATGATTAAATGCAGAGATAAATCATATCGAAAGGATAACTTATGAGAAATTTTATTATCTTCGGAGCAAGTAAAGGATTAGGTGAGGCATTCTTCAAAGGATTGCCAGAAAAAGGTGATCGTGTTTGGGTGGTTTCTAGAACTTGTCCTAACAATTTAAATCTTGAAGATGGTGTACAGAAATATTGGATTGAGGCTGATTTAGCGAAATCTGATGCAAGCAAGCTGATTGCGAATACAGTAAATGACGTTACAATAGACGTATTAATATATAATGTAGGGATATGGGAGAGCAAAGGCTTCAGGGATGACTATGATTTTGAAAAAGATGACCCAGCTGAAATCGTCAACATCATTAATGTAAATGTTACTTCAGCTATTACCTGCATACAGAAGCTTTTACCGAATCTAAAAAAGTCAGATAACGCAAAAATTTTCTTAATTGGTTCTACAGCAGGTCTTGAACATAATGATTTTACGCAAGTTTCATTTGTAGCTTCTAAGTTCGGTTTGCGTGGTATTGGAAATTCTATAAGGGAGCATGTAAAAAAGTATGGGATCGGTGTGACTTGTATAAATCCTGGTGAAATTGCAACCCAAATTCCATTGGAAGATGGAATTGAGAAAGTCTTGTCTGCGTATGGCGGTACACAGATTCCTCTTCAAGATATTGTTTCTTTAGTTAAATGCTTAATGAACCTTTCCAAAGCCTCTTGTGTAAAAGAAATAAATATTCCAGCAATGTTGGATACAAATGCGTAGTCAACTCCATTGAGAATGATAGTGCAAAAAAGCGAGGTTCTAAGAAACCACTCCATAGTAAAGGAGTGGTTTTCGCTTTATACATGAATGTGTAAAGTTTGGTCAAACTCTAATTTATGCTTAGATATACTACGGTGAGCCGTATCATAAATAACGGTTGAGCTAACGGGATATGATAGTTGAATAATACATTGATAAACAAGTGCTTCGGTATCCTGCTCTTTTTATGAAGCTAATAGGCAGACTAGCGTAAACAAAATGATCAAAAGTATTAACCATACGTAGTTAATTACATTTCGGGATTAGCACAATGATTTTCGGCAGCTTCGTTTGGTTAACGGGGGTAGTTCAAGTAAATGTAAATATTTACTTGCGAACTAATGTTCGATACAATAAACTTGATTCCATTACAAAAAGGAGATGTTGGATATGTATAAACACATTAAAGATTTTGCCGCAACTTGGCAGAATGAAACGGAAGCAACAATGCGGACACTGGAGATGCTGACGGACGAGTCTCTTGGCCAACAGATAACAAGCGATCATAGAACGCTTGGACGTGTTGCATGGCACCTTGTACAGACGTTGCACGAAATGCCATCTCGGACGGGATTGTCTTTCGAAGGACCGGGCGAAGATATGCCGGTGCCAGCTTCGGCAGCAGACATCGCGTCAGTCTATAAGAGGACCTCACAAGCGCTCCTTGATGCTATACAGTCCAGTTGGAAAGATGAGAATCTGCTTATCATGAGCGATATGTATGGTGATCAATGGCCAAACGGCTTAATGCTGGAAATTCTCGTAAAGCATGAGATTCATCATCGTGGTCAGATGACAGTACTGATGCGTCAGGCAGGCCTTCGTGTGCCGGATCTTTACGGCCCGACAAAAGAGCAGTGGGCCGAGTATGGAGCGCTACCTCCAGTAATTTAGAGTAAGATTATATCCGCTTTGGCCGTTTGGCTATAGTGGGATTTATAAGTATTTTATCATAGGATTAAAAGTGGTGGCTTGAATCATAGACAAGAGGATACCATCGGACTGAAACTGTTGATTCTATTGAACTAACGGGAAACAATAGCTTAATCTAAAACGAAGGTAGCTGGTCTATATGAACGGCTACCTTCGTTGCGCTAAAGGACACATTTTCCCTTAATCTATATAGAATTGAAGATGAGATAGCAGGAAATCTTGCATCAGCTAGGGAATACCAAATTATGGATTTATAAATGTACATGAAAGGTTGATCCTAGTTTATGAATGACCGTAATCTCATCTTCGTAGCAAAAGCGAAAATGATGCTTGTATACCCTTTGCTGCTTGCCCTGATCGTTATACTTGTGGTCAGTAGCCTTACTGCCTGCGATAATTCCACCGCAGGCAAGACAGCAAGCAAGTCTGCGCAGCCGACCAAGGATGTACCTGTGGTGACGCAAGCATCCGGCAGCATTTATCTGTACGGTGAAGTACATGGCCAAGCCAAGATTATTGACAAGGAATATGAACTGTGGTCTGAACTCTACCATAACGAGGGCATGAGACACTTATTCGTCGAGCTGCCCTATTTTACCGCCGAATACTTGAATCTATGGATGCAGTCGGACAATGATGATATTTTAGAGGAGATTTATGATGATTGGGAACGGACACGTAGTCACAACCCTGATGTCAAAGAGTTCTACAAAAAAATAAAGAGCGAGTGTCCGGAGACGATTTTCCACGGCACAGACATCGGGCGGTTAGAAATTCATGCTGAAGATGACTCGATAAATGCTGATGTAATTCAAATCTTGAAAAAAATACATGTTCCAGGTGAAGTAACTACCGACTCCATCATAATTTATGGATATAACAAAACTAATGAATTCAATGATTATATATAATACGCTTCACCTCAATGCTTCCAAACACAAAGTACAGTTTGACCATTAAATGTATATCTGTATATAAAAGAAAAAACACTCCTGACAATGGAGTGTTTTATTATTATTCAAATTTATTTGAAGTCCATGTAGCAATTCCATTCATTGGACATGCAACAACTAGCCAGTTATCAGATTCTACTCCCACCTGCCAACATTCATACTTCTCATGAAAACCAATAACAAATAGTATGCTACCTGATTCAAAGCTTATAATTAAATGTGGAGTGCTGTCTCCCAATTGTATATCTATAATCTTTTCACGTCTCACCTTTATGATCTGACTGTATTTTTCTTCCTCAGAAACATCTGCAATTTGGCTTTCATTACTAGGGTATTGAGAGGGAACTGAATCAAATATAGTCCACTTTGATTCAATGTTCAGGTACAGTTGACCAGCTAAATCATCGAACTCGTTCAGCGATGTCCCTATTTCTTTATTCATTCCGTTCCCCAGCTCTTTTCATCAACGTATAAGCCCGAATCATTACACCATATCTTGGATTTGTTGGTGTTGGCGTTTCGCTTCAAATTTCGCGTTTTGGCATTTTGCTCTCATCCATGTACAGCAGATTCCAGCGGTGACCGTCCAGGTCGGCAAATCCTGCGCCGTACATCCAGCCGTCAGTCTCACTTGGCTTGCCAAAGATGTTTCCTCCAGCAGCCTCTGCTTTTTGGACAAAGGCATCTACTTCTTCTCTGCTTTCAGCACCAATGGAGAAGATTACTTCAGCGCTATGGGAAGTATCTGCGGTTTTTGAACCAGTAAATTTCTCAAACGCCGCATCCGGGAACAGCAGAATTGTTGTTTGACCTATAACAAGCTTAGCTCTCTCGTTACCAACACTCACCGCTTGGAATCCAAGCTCATTGAAAAAGGCAGTTGACCTCTCAACATCTTTGACTGGCAGGTTAATCCAAATCTCCTGTGACATGGCTGTAGCCTCCTAATATATTTTCATTCCTACTATACTCTACTTCTGGCAGCAGAAGCGATCTCTTTCGCATCTCACCTTTAGTTGAAATACTCGATAGTTTTCTCAATAAATGCCTTGGCCGATTTTGTCAGAAAACGGTCGGACCGATGAATGATCTCAAAGTGACGATATGGCGGATCGTCTGTAATTCGGATGCAGCGTAATGTTGGTTCATTCATTGCTTGGATCAAACGGTAAGGCAGCAATGTTCCTCCGACATTGGCTTTCACCAAGCTAATAATGGAAGTTGCCGAACTGGTCTCCATGATCGTATCTAAGCTGAATCCATATTTACGACAATAGCCATCAACTAATTCTCTGCCTGTAAATCCTTCGGGGAACATCACAGTTTGGATATTACGCAGTTCCTGGATTCCAATCGTGCTTCGTTCAGCCCAATCATGATTCTCAGAAACGACAAGTACATATTCTTCACTGCACAAGGGAATGCGTACAAGCCGATCATCTGGAGCAGAGGTGATCTCGATCCCGATGTCTACTTCATTATCTAGTACTTGATTCAAGACGTAGATCGAAGAGATAAGCTTCAGCTGCACCTTGGGGAATCGCGTATGAAAATTCACGAGCAATGGGGTGAGCCGATAGTCCAGATCGGAAGGGAGAACACCAATTACCAACCGACCTCGTTGATCATTGCGTAATTCAGCTAACGCATCCTGGGTATTCTGTAAATGCCGAATCATCTGTACACAGTGCTCCAAAAACAGATTTCCTGCTTGAGTCATCACAATCTTTTTGCCGACTCGGTCAAATAAGGGAACTCCGAGTTCATCCTCAAGCGCGCGTATTTGTTGACTCAACGTAGGCTGAGATATGCCAAGTTTCTCAGCTGCTCGTGTAAAATGAAGCTCCTCACACACAGCAATGAAGTTTTCCATCTGACGAATCTCCATATGAATGACCTCTAATCATTGGTTTTAGTAATCATTTTAATAGAAACAATAGTATTGTTCAATCATTCTAATGATTCTATACTTAATCGTGCACCGCCCAAAGATCTGTTATTAACAAAGGGTCATGGGAGAATGCAGCGATACTACTACCATGAGGTGATTCATAATGAAACTTTTTTATATCGTCTTGGCGCTTATCCTGGCTTCACTGAATTTACGACCACCCATTACATCTATTTCTCCTCTAATGAGCATCATTCAGAATGATCTGGGTATAAGCGGGATTACCGCCAGTTTGTTAACCACACTTCCGGTATTATGCATGGGCATATTTGCTCCGTTCTCCGTACGATTAAGCAGAAGGTGGGGAAATGAGGGCGCAATTGTTCTGGCTTTAATCCTCATTGGGTTAGGTACGGGATTACGATGGTTTGTTGGTACAACTCCTTTGATGATGTTCACTTCTTTTCTTTCCGGTGTAGGAATTGCATTGGCAGGGCCGCTGTTGTCCAGTTTCATTAAGCAGTACTTCCCTGACCGAGTGGCATCCATGGTGGGTATTTACTCTACAGCGATGGTGATGGGGGCCAGCATTAGTGTGGGACTATCGGTCCCGCTGCAGCATACGCTGGGTGGTTCGTGGAGAGGCTCGTTGGCTGTATGGGCATTACTCGCAGCTATTGCATTGCCGATTTGGTTAAGATTAGCCTGGTCTGCGCGCACAGATCGACAATCCGGTAAAATCTCGAGTGTACTTAATGCACCACTTCCGGTGAACAACAAACGTGCCTGGCTGCTGACATTATTCTTCGGGCTGATGGCAGCGATCTTCTATTCGTTGACCGCTTGGCTTGCGCCAGCAATCCAAAGCCAGGGGTATAGTCAAGAGACGGCCGGCAAAATCCAAACTTTATTTACCTTGATATCGCTGCCCTCTACTTTGTTCATTCCGATGCTTGTACATCGTTACCAAAGACGTGTATTCTGGCTTGTCGGGTGTGCATTATTAGAGTTGACGGGTGTCTTGATGCTGAACCTATCCGTTAGCCCATGGCTCGTGGCGATTCCGCTCGGTATTGGGGCGGGTGGGCTGTTCCCGATTGCACTGATGTTGCCCATTGATGAAACAAGCAATGCTCAGGAAGCCAGTAGCTGGTCCGCAATGACCCAATCTGGTGGCTACATTCTCGGAGCGCTTGGGCCGCTAGCGATTGGCTGGCTCCACGATGCAACAGGCAGCTTCGTTCAAGCATTCTATGGTTTGTCTGTAATCATCGTGCTTCAGATTATCGTTCAAATGGCTATAGGAAATAAAAAAAGTTCTCCATCCATTTCTCGTCTCCATTAAAGGTTTCGTGTGATAGCTTCATGTTGATCAATTAGTGAAGTTGTGCTTGCATGGACCTATGAACGTACGTGGTGTAATTCAACTAGCGGGCAGGATAATGGAAATGAACTGTAGAAAAAAACCTATAAATGAAAGTGACAAAAGTGGAGAATTCTACCGACAGTTGAATAAAGCGCCTATGAAAATTCAACCACCGCTTGATAGGATTGCGTTTGAGGAAATGCTATGCTGTTTTCGACAGTGCGCACTGTACATTTTGTTTTATTGGAGGTATACAATGCTCGACTTGCGTAAAATTGGAGCTTATATTTCGAAGCTTCGCAAAGACCAGGATATGACCCAATTGGAACTTGCCGATCAACTGAATGTAAGTCATCAAGCGGTATCGAAATGGGAACGGGGCGACTCGCTACCGGATATCGGAACGCTTCCGCAGTTTGCGAGGTTATTCGGCAAAACGGTAGACGACATTTTAAATGCAGGAGACAACTCAGAAAATCGGGAGCACCAGCACCTAGGAACGATCGTTGAGGAGATCGCAGAGAACAGGCCGGACCAAGTTGCAGAGATGGTCAATACCGGTGAGATGAAGGTGGAAGAGCTTGTAGAAGTAGCACCGTTTGTAAAAGCAAGCGCTCTGCATAAGGTTACAGAACGATTAGACAGCAGCGTCCTTAAGTTAGACGTGATCATGCGGCTGGCTCCGTTCCTTGGAACAGATACATTGGATGAACTGGTTCGTCAGGCAGAAGAGGGCGAAATTGTGTGGAATGCCATTACTGGACTCGCTCCGTTCGTCAGCAGCGACACATTAAGCCGACTGGTAGATAAATCGATTGACGGTTCCTTAGAAGTGCACAATCTTGTTGGAATTGCCCCGTTTCTTGAAAGAGAACATGTAGATCGGTTGGTTCAACAAGCAGAAGAGAGTAGCTTGAGCTGGCATTTCGTTCAAGGGCTGGCACCCTTTATTAGCAGAGAAACGTTAAGCCGCTTGGTAGACCGGGTTGCAGATGGCACTATTGATGCGAACCGGATCATAAGCCTCGCACCTTTTCTGGACAGGGAAAATCTCGAGAAGTTAATTAGTGGAGTCGAAGCTGAACATCTTAGCCCAGATCTGCTGGCAAGCCTTGCTCCTTTCGTCGATCAAGGGACATTGAGTAGAATGGTGACAAACTTATTAAATAAAGTAAAGTAGATACGTATATCGGAGATTGGTGATGCATAGGCAATGGCGTTAAGCTCCCTCGAAATGATTCAGTTTCCTCACTCAGACTCATGAATTCGCAGGATTTCATCCTGTAGTTAAAGTGATGAAGAGGATGATGAAGGAGCCGGTGGCTGGGAGATGGGGAATTGGGCATGCGTAAATAAGGGTGAATAAGGATCACCCATATTGTTCCATTATATGCACGTCTCCACTTCGCCCTAGCGATTCTCACTCCCATGTCTCAACGGGTCATAGCCCTTTCATTCCTTCGTCACATCTAACTAAGGGGTGGAGGTCGGTCTTTCTAACGGAACGGGTCCGAGCCCTTTTGCGTAACGTCTCCCGATACTCCGTGCTTCTTGTTATCCTGCGAATGCATGAGTCGATGAGGATTAATTGGTTTTATGCTGCTTGTGGGAATACCTTGATCGGTTCGTAAGCGGTACTGCTTTTAGCCAATGCGACTAGCATTCTCGCTACTTTACCGATTAATTTCATAATGGATTTCATCTTCTTCAGTTTCTTTTCCTCTACATTATAACGATGTGCCGCTCGTATCTCCGGATTTGTCATAACCATACTCATTGTCATGAGATAAAGAAAATGACGTAAACGTGGCCGGCCTCGTTTGCTGAGCACCATCTTTCCTCGCCATTTCCCGGAGCTAGCTTCAGCTAGATTTAACCCAGCATGACGCAGTAAAGCATTTCCGTGCGTATATCCGCTTAGATCACCAGCCTCACCGAGTACACCAGCTAGATTCGTAACATAGATGCCTCGTATTTCAAGGAGCTTCTGTGCATAAGGAATACGCTTAAGAATGAGGCGGAGCTCATGCTCAATTTGTTCAAGCTGGCGCTGGGCCAGGTCATATTCTTCGAGCAATTGCCCAAGATGGAGCTTGTATGCGTGGAGTGCCTGAGTGGCACCCACACTGGATTTCGCAAGTGAAATGAGTAGCTCAGCACGTTTAACTCCAGCATGACGCTTTACATATTGCTTCCAACCGGCAAGGACCTGTTCCGTATTTAACAGACGGATCTCTTTTGGCAAGGGGAAGAGTCGGAGTGTTGCGATTGCACTGGTGCAAGTGAGGATTTTAAAAACCTGACGAAGTTCAGGGAAAACAATGTCTACCCAGCGATGAATCTGATTAACCGCAGCGTTGAGGCGCTTGGTAACCGTCTCTCGGTTCGCCATTAGAATACGTAGTTCCTCGTAATCTTCGGGATGAAAACGAACAGGGGAGTAGTACCCGTTTTTGACCATGTCTGCTATGACAAGCGCATCTTTATGGTCACTTTTAGACGGTGTATTATCTCGGTTTTCCTTGTTCTTTTTGACGAGATGAGGATTAACCAGAACGGGCTCCATGCCTTGATCGAGGAGCCAACGTGCCAGGCTAAACCAGTAGTGGCCAGTGGGTTCCATACCAACTATGACGCTGCTAAGTTTGTAGGATTTGAGTAGATCTTGGATCCAGCGTTCGAACAGATCGAACCCTTCACGATGGTTACCGAATTCGAGCGGAGTTCCCAAAGCAATCCCACGAAAGCTGACCGCGCGGGCCACATGGACTTCTTGGGCGATGTCTACGCCAATGACCAAATGATGAACGGTAATGTTTTCAATGAGTTGATTTTGCTTGTCTTGAGCTTTAAACTTCATAGTAGAGCGACCTCCTAAATGGTGAGATTAAAAGGGCTGTAGACCCGTATCCAACTCCCATGTTACCGAGGCGCTCGTTTTTGTTCAAACTCCAAATTATTCAGTTTACAGGAATTCTAACGGGAAACGCTAGTTCCATAAACACGATAAAGGCAGCCCGTCAGTAAATGTGATCGGCTGCCTTTATTCAACTAACGGGCAAGTTACCTAAATAAACTAAGTGGTGGATAAAATATAAATATAAGAGTTCTCTCCCGAACTATTAGAAAAAGTCATGGTACGATGTCCTTATTCGGTTGTTTCAGGGGGAGTGAGGAGAACATGTTAAATACTCATGATGTTGCAATAGAAGCATTAACTTGTTATTCGATTACTTATCAATCAATAGCTCATATTGGCCAAAATGCAAACACCATCTATAAAGTGACAGATAAGGAAAGTAACTGCTATAGTTTGCGGATACATCTATCAAAAAATGATTCGATGGAAAGTATTTGGTCTGAGGAAAAAGTCATTCATTCAGAAATGATTTGGCTGCAATCATTAATAAATGATACTGATCTGGTGTTACCGTCACCTATAAAAAATAACATTGGTGAATATGTTACTAAGATAGCTGACATGAACTGTACATTGGTAAAATGGGTAGAGGGTGAACAAAAACAATTTGTTCCAACAGTCAATGATGCCGAGTGCGTAGGTGAATTGATCGGAAAGCTTCATAAACAATCATCTATTTGGAAGGTTCCGCAATCATTTACTAGACCATCCTTTGATAATACTAGAATTTCGCAATCATTAGAAAAGCTCAAACAGCTGGCCGACGGTGGTGAGCTCAATAAAAATGATGTGGGAATTCTGCAATTGGCCGGTGAGCGTGCAATTTTAATGATGAACGATATAGAAAGAACGCCTGGCAACTGGGGGATAATTCACGCAGACTTGATTCCAAGTAATTATGTGTTTCATAAACAAGAAGCTAGAGCCATTGATTTTGGAGCTTGCGGGTTCGGATATTATTTATTCGATTTAGGTTGGGCACTTTCTTATATCCACCCAGCGTTCAGAAGCCAGTTGCTAGAATCATACGCCAAACAATTCGGCCTGCCTCATAACTATGTTCAACAGTTAGAAGGCTTCTTTGTAGCTGCCCAACTCGAAACAATGAATTTTTGGCTTGGGTTGCCTGAATCTAATGAGTGGTTACCCAGTCATATTAGTAAATTAGCAAGTCGGGAATTTAGGTTATATGTAAATAAAAAAGAATTTCTTTTTAGTGGGACTCCTTACTGGGAGTAGTTTGTTCCACTAACGGAAACGTTGGCTCAAATCACGATCAGCCAGCTGCGTGATCGGCTGCCTTTTGCTCGATCTTGATCGTATCGGACCGTATTGCAGCTATTTCAGCATATGGGTTCATATTGCGAAGGTTTCGGACTGTATAGCTCTTATTGCCCTTGATTTACGTAGAAAAGAAGTACATTTGAGCGAATAGCTGCAACTGAGTCCGATAGTGTGGCAAAACGAGCTGAATTGTGGAAATAAGAGCAACTGAGTCCGAATAGTTGGTGAAAAGAACGCCGCCTGCCAAATTTGCTCCTAAACGTGCTACCCAGTGCTTAAACTAGCCGTCTAAGCTCAAGCTATCTACACCGTGCGTGGAATTAGCTACCTATAGCTCAAGCTATCTACACCGCGCGCGGAATTAGCTAACTACAGCTCGAGCTATCTACACTGTGCGCGGAATTAGCTACCTATAGCCCAACCTAGCTGCACCGTGCGCAGAATTTGTTACCTGTTGCTCAAACTAGCCGCCTATGTCTCGAAACTAGCTGCCCTTTGCGCGATCTTGATCGTATCGGACCGTATTGCAGCTATTTCAGCATATGGGTTCATATTGCGAAGGTTTCGGACTGTATAGCTCTTATTGCCCTTGATTTGCGCAGAAAAGAAGTACATTTGAGGGAATAGCTGCAACTGAGTCCGATAGTGTGGCAAAACGAGCTGAATTGTGGAAATAAGAGCAACTGAGTCCGAACAGTTGGTGAAAAGAACGCCGCCTGCCAAATTTGCTCCTAAACGTGCTACCCAGTGTTTAAACTAGCCGTCTATAGCTCAAGCTATCTACACCGTGCGCGGAATTAGCTACCTATAGCCCAACCTAGCTACACCGTGCGATAATTGAAGGATGGCAAAGGTGAAAACGTTTATTGGCTTATAACGCACCAATTAAACCTTGGAAAGAAGCTTAATATAAACAAGAAGGCAGCCGATCAACACGATCAGCTGCTTTTGTTCATCTAAGAGTTATTTCTCAAATAAATAAAAGCATCCCTTGACTTTCCCCTACACGGGAAACTGTATACTCACCTTATGTTATAGATTGGAGATGATATTTTGTTCAAAATCAGTGCATTTTCTAGGCTAAGCAAGGTATCCTTAAAAACACTGCGTTATTACGACCAGATTGGCATACTAAGGCCGAAAAAAGTGGATCAGGATACGTGCTACCGTTACTATTCCGCAGATCAGCTCCTTGAGCTCAACCGAATTTTAATCTATAAGGAATTGGGTTTTACATTGCCTCAAATTAAACAGCTGCTTCAGGAAAATATTTCATTAGAAAATATTCAAGGCATGTTTAAGCTGAAAAGAAGCGAAATCCAGCATATCATCGATACGGAACAAGCTAAACTCGTCAGGATTGAGGAACGTATGCAGCTTATAGAAAAAGAGGGGCAATTCGAAACGGGTCAAGAAATCAGAGTCAAAGCAGAGGGTGCTCAATTGTTTCTTTATCAGAAAGCATGCGGGAAAGAAGAGGACATTCCGGATTTGCTTCGTCAATTTGATCAGTTTATAACGACGGAAAATCGTCAATTCATTCAAGGCCCTCAGGTTGTTTTGTGGAAAGAAGTCGAAGGAAAAGAGGATGAGTTTGAGTTTGAAGTCGGGTATTTTTTAACCTGTGAGCTGCGATCATTTCCAGAACCGTTTCAGCTACGGACTCTTCCTCCTGAACCGATGATGGCCACAATGGCTTTTCATTCAAATACTAGTTTTGATTGTGCGGCCTGTGTTCATTTAGCTAAATGGATTGAGAAAAACAACTATCAGATCAAGGAGAACGAACCGGGCAGGGAGTTATATTTACCGTTATCTCCAGAACGAGATGCACAATTCATAGAAATACAAATTCCCATTATAAATAGATAACAGAAGAAGTGGAGTGGGGGAAATTGAAAAATAAACGGATCATTTATATTCTGGCACTGGCTGTTTTTCTGATTGGAACCATTGAATATATTATTACAGGAGTTATTGAGATGATCGCTGTGGACTTGGGAGTATCTACTTCTGAAGTTGGATTATTGGTGACTGTGTTTGCCCTCTCTGCAGCCATTGTCGCTCCGGTTTTGATTGCATTAACGATCAATGCAGATCGCAAGAAACTACTAATGACCACCCTAGGTGTGTTTATTGCCAGCAACGGACTTATGTTTGTAGATCTTGCTTATGAAACAGTACTATGGATACGTATTATCCAAGGGGCTAGCGGAGGAATCGCTACCGTTGTAGCCATGGCAATAGCGACCCGACTCGTTGAAAAAGAAAAAAGGGGCAATGCCATCGGTATCATTTTGATGGGGCTTAGCAGTTCACTAGTGCTTGGTGTTCCTGTGGGCACATTTTTTAGTGAGATGTTTGGATGGAGAGTGCTATTTGTTTTAATCGGATTATTAAGTATTCTTCCATTACTTATCATCTATAAAAAGGTTCCGGCAATCAAAGAAGAGGAAAAGGTTACCCTCAGAATGCAGCTCTCTATTTTAAAAAATCCAACCATTCTGATGGCCTTGGTTATTACGTTATTTTATGTCGGCGGCTATTCTACACTGTTTACTTATATTACGCCTTTCTTGCAAGCCACGTCCTCTCTTTCCATGACCGAAATTAGCGGTGTTCTGTTCCTGGCGGGCATTTGCAGCTTTGTCGGATCAAAGCTGGGCGGACAACTGGCAGATGCAAAGGGATCGAAATTCACCATTTGTCTCGGGCTCCTGTTACAAGGGACGACACTGCTTTTATTCGCTCTAGCCGGAGTCAATCTGTTGGTTTTAATCTTGGTTTTAATGATTTTTATGTTAGCAACGTGGAGTATTTCCCCGGCCCAGCAACTATATCTGGTTACTCTGGCGCCTCGAAATCCGGACATTGCTCTTAGTGTAAATACTTCGTTCATCCAATTTGGCTTTGCACTGGGATCTGGATTAGGCGGGTTAGTCATCAGTCGTACCTCTGTCCTATATTTGAATTGGCTGGGTTTTGCCGCTGTATGCATAGCTTTACTTCTTGCCAGCTTACTATTTAAAAAAATGAGCAGTAGGACTAAAACTACTACGGTTTAAATAAGAAATGGATTGGAGAACGACAAAGAGAACCTTTTCGCCGAATTTTTCCAGAGCCATCTGGGACTGAGTATCAGCATTCCAATTTAATGGACAGAGCTGATGTTGAGTGTTTATTTGATTACTGTAAGATATTAGAAGCGATAACCTCGAAGAATTTATTTTTGAAGTCGAATCACATGTCGATTCATTACCTGAACTTTAAGCTAGAGTGAAACGATATCTTAATAAAAACAAGAAGGCAGCCGATCAACACGATCGGCTGCTTTTGTTCATCTAAGAGTAATTTCTCGAATGAATAAAAGTATCATTGACGTTTCTCAGCACGGGAAACTGTATACTCACATTATGTTGTAGATAGGAGATGACACTGCGTTATTACGACCAGATTGGCATACTTAGGACGAGAAAAGTGGATCACGATACGTGCTATCGTTACTATTGGATAGTTCATGGCGGGAAGTTTGTCGGCCAAAAGTATTTTGGTGTTCTTGTCCGCGAGGGGTTCAAGGGTGCCCAGAGCGACTAGCTTGTAGTAAAAGTACCGGATTCTACATCGTGGAGTCAGGCTGTTGTCAGCTGCCAGCTAAGCTAAGTGTAACTCTATTTACGTTACCGATCCCTAGGAAAGTCCAGCGAGAGAAAGTCACTGCCGCCAACCCCCACCAATGTAGGCCCTGCCTTTATTTGCGGGGCGCTCCTGAAGACCGGCTATGATGACCGGATGTAATTCTGATTAAGGTCCATGCCGATGCAGCCCAATACTGGAAAAAAGGGAACCTGGCGGAGAAGGTGATGCACATGTTCAAGCGGATCACCAACCGGGATTCATCTGTAGGTCTCATTTGCTGTGCAGCCGGAAGAAATAAATGTCACGCCTGAGGCTACTCAAGTGTTATATCTATAGAAACAGAAGAAATAGAAGAAAGGAGACCAACGTGGATTCTATGGAAGAGAAGATTAGGAGAATACAGGCCGGAGATGCCCGCCTGTTCTCAGATGTAATCAAGCTGTACCAGCAGCGGATATACCTCTACTGCTTCCGGATGCTGAACAGCAGGGAAGAGGCGGAGGATGCGGTGCAGGATGTCCTGATTAAGGCCTATCAGAATATCGGGCAATACAAGCCGCAGGCGGATTTCGTATCATGGCTCTACAAGATCGCGTACCACCATTGTCTGAATCAGTTGCGGCGGCAGAAATTTCAGTTTCAATTGCGCAAGTTGCTCCGGCAGGAGGTTGCGGTGAACAGTGCCGAACAAATGGTCGAGGACCGTCTGTTCAGCGAGCCAGTCTCGACCGCCCTGGGGAAGCTGAATGTGGAAGACCGGAATTTGTTGATTCTGCGTATTTATGAAGATAAATCGTTTGCGGAAATCGGCGAAATTCTGGGTGTCAGTACGGCTACCGTACGCAAAAGATATGAACGGACCAAAGGCAAGCTTAAAAAGGTGTTGGAGAGAAAGGAGAAACAACTATGGACAAGAGTGAATTAACCTCGGAGGAGCGGTTTCTGAAGCACGGAGACCGGTCCGCCAATTTCATCCCCGTTGATGTTCATGAACAGGTAATGACAGCGCTCGGGCTTGGCGGGATCTTACCTGCTGCAGAAGAGCAGACCCCTCTGCAGACACTTCCGTCAAACGAAGGGGCTCCTAACGTTATGCGCAGGCTAAAGACAGAAGCTGGAACGGGGCGGAGCCGGAGGAGAATCCTGCGGATTCCGGTGCAGGGCTGGGTGGCGGCACTACTTGTAATGGTCTTGTTGGGCGGCGGTTATACCCAGTATTCCGGTGAACTCCGGCAGGGGGCCCAAATTCAGTACAAGGTGCTGCCCTATAAGCCACTTCTGGCAACGAAATCAGGTGGAATGATAGAGAAGCCGAATGAACCCTTGATTCCCTGGCCGGCCAAAGCGCAGCTGAGCAAAGAGGATGAACTCTACAAGATGAAATATGCAAAGGGCTACAATGCCATTGAGAAGTTGCTGCTTCCTGGAGAGTATGCCACCTATGTTATCAAACGTGAAGACGGGAAAGAAGAATCTCATCTTGGGTTATACTGCCCGCCGATCATAGTCAAGGACTATTCCACTTATAAGACCAGTGTTGAGAAGCACCACGCTCCCGAAGTGAAGCAACCGGGATATATGCCGGACGGGTATACCTTGGACGAGGCGTTTATCAAGCCTTCTTTTATAAAGGTCGAAGATGACAAGCAGTTTAAAGGCGAAAGCGAGATAGACCTAGGAGACAACTTCCGGATGACTTGGAAACGGGAGAAGGCGGAGAATATTGCCTATGATTCTTCTACACTTGTGTACAAGAAGGGGAAGATTCAGGTGAGAATCAGTGCCTCACGTGTTGATGAAAAAGCTACACCGGTAGAAAGCCTGCTGTGGACCAAAACGACAAAGGTGGAGAATATTGATATTGGCGGCAAGCAGCTCATTTATCTCGAACCTTCCAGCAACGAAAAGATTGACCTGGGGTATAAGTATAGACTAGTCTGGTCTGACCCGGAAGCGCAGATCATCTATAATGTGTCGGTTCGCCAGGAGAAATCTGAGTTGACCAAGGATGAGGTCATCCGTATTGCTGCCAGTATGATGAATTAAACGAACACAGATATTACGCTCAGGACTGTTTCGCTATCTATGATAGCGGGACAGCCCTCGAGCGTTTTTTGCATATGCGAAGCACTGCATATTCGTGAGATTTTATAAGAATTCTTGCATTGCTCTCATATGAACTTCCGATTCATATTATTAATGTAGCAATGTAGCAAGATAATGCAGATTATAGCCTCTCGGAATAAGGAGCAGCATGGAGGGGCTAAACCAGAGAAAGTGCATAATTAGAGCTGGAAAAGATGGATTATGAAAACCAGTTTCAAAAAAAGGGCAAACCTCAAGTGGGTACAGTGTGCTATACTGCTGCGCAATGTAACACTCGAAGTCTGCCCTCTATACATAACGACCGTCTTCAGTGGATCAAGCTTGTCCTCTATGTATAACGATAATCCCGCTGTTCTGTTTTCCAGTACAAGTGTAACACGACTGAAAATCAACGAGGAGGCTGATTAACGATGCGAGGCTGTATCAGCAAACGAAAGAATGGAACCTATGCATACACGATTGAACTCGGGAAACATCCTGTTACACAAAGGAGACGGTAGTGCCTCAAAGCCGGTTTTGCAACATGGAAAGATGCTGAACAAGCCCTAGTGCAGGCATTAGCTCATCTTGGACGGGGAAGTTACGTAGCGTTCCACTGCCCCAGCAGCAAAATTCAAGTGCTTTATGAAATCAATGAAAAAAGTGGTTGGTTTGACTGCGATAACCTCGAAGAATTTATTTTTGAAGTCGAATCACATGTTGATTCATTACCTTAACTTTACGTTAACGTGAAACTATAACTCAATAACGACACACAGGCAGTCGGTCAATGGATCGGCTGCCTATGTTCAACTAACGGGCAGAATACTTCCAATATGTGGTATTCTAAGGTGTGGGATTTGAACAGGGGGGAGCCATGTTGACGGAAATAAAATATCCAGTTAAGAATCCATCCAGAATTGGAACTATTATAGGCATGATTGCTCTTATATCGAGTCAATCTATTCTTGGATTGAGATTATGGAATCAGAGGGGGGTATTCTACACTTCGTTAACTGTGGTTCTTTTGTGTTTAGTTTTATTGTTACTCGCATTGTACAGAACATTTTTTAAGAAACCAACGGAGTTATGCCTATCCAATGAGCAAATTATATTAAATGGAAATATTATTAATTCAAAGGATATTAAAGTGATAATGACCAGGGGGTACTTTAAACCTGTTATTGGGATATTACCTTACAGGAGGAAGATCGTCCCATTAGATATGGCATTTAGGTATTCAAAGGATGAAGATAAAGGTATCTCGGATTTAAAGAGTTGGGCAAAAATGAACAATGTTAAGATGATCAATAAATCGTTTCAAACGTGGATATAAGTGTATTCAAAAGCACTATTCGGCAGTTAAATGCGGTATATATAGTACGATTATCCATAAGAGATGAGGTGCCTTTATCAAGAAGAAATATGCTTTTCTAATCGTTTCCATATTATTATTTGTGATGGCTTATACAAAACCAAGTAGTCAATATTTTGATAATTACCTCCATAAGGTTCACGGTCTTAAATGTGACAGTTCCGAAAGCTCAAATTGCTTTCATACTATTAATGACTTGAAATCATCAAGTCTCACACATCAGATTATTTTTATGACAGCAGAAACAAAAATTTTTGGAGAGGCAGATAACAAAATACGAGTAGTAGGTATTTTTAATCATTTTTTTGTGATAGAAAATCGTCTTCATCCTAAATCAGATAATAACAATAATATCGAAGTTCCGTTAAGCTAACGGGCAGGATTGTTTAGAAAGTCCCTGATTGTATTTACCTATGCTTACTGTTAATCTAAACAATAGAGATGCTAACAAAGGAGCATAAACCTTATCATGTGGAATACTCTGTAAAGATTAACAATTTGAAAGAATGCCTGAAATAGTGACTATACTATTTTATTAGGTATGCTTTTCTTTAATCTTACAAGGGTATGCAGGGAAAGGTGTATCATATACCCCTCTTGCGGATACCTGATGGTATCCGCTTTTATTTGTGGGAAACCGCATCTCTATTGATTCCTACCTGTTTATCCTTCTACTAGCGAGTGGAGGAACTTTATTATGCGATCGAAATTAGTCTTGATTGAGGGAATGCCAGGATCTGGTAAAACGACAACTGCTCAGCTCGTTCATGAAATTTTTACGGAAGTGAACATTACATCCCAGCTATTTTTAGAAGGTAATTTGGAACATCCTGCTGATTATGATGGAGTCGCTTTCTTTAAGAAAACTGAATGGGATGAATTATTGAATACCCATAAAAAGTTTAAAGATTTGTTGAGTAATCTAATGATTCAACAAGATAACGATTACTTCCTAGAATATCGGAAAATAAAAAGTGAAGTCTGGTCAAGTTTTCCAGATGAATTGCATCGCGCAGTTTTTAAACATGATATTTATGAATTGCCGCTGGATCAAAATAGGAAACTGATAACAGAACGATGGACGAAGTTTGCGGATCGTGTTTTGTATGGCGCAGACACCTTTGTTTTTGATTGTTGTTTTATACAAAACCCTGTAACTATAGGCATGATTAAACATGGTGCGAAGAAGGAAGACGTTATGAGTTATGTTATTGAACTGGCAACAATTGTAGAGCGGCTGAATCCATTGTTGATATACGTACAGCAGAATGATCTTGATCATTCTTTCAGAAAGGCTGTAAAGGAAAGACCTCAGGAATGGTCAGAGGGATTTATTGAATATTACACGAACCAGGGGTATGGAAAAACACAAAATTATAAAGGGTTAGATGGAACACTGCAGGTTCTTAAAGCAAGAAGGGAACTAGAAGAAGAGATTTTTACCAGATTAAACATTACCAAGATAAAAGTTGATAACTCTTCTTATAATAAAAACGATTATAAGCAAGTTTTAGAGGGCATTTTATCAGAATATTATAAATCAACAAACTAATGAGAGATTGGATTCTAGGGATTGCAGGCTGAAAAAGAGGCAATCTATCAAGCTTACGGGAAACGATAGCTGAGGAGCATTGCCATGGCAATGCTCCTTTTTTATTTGTTGAAGTAACGGGCAGGATTGCTTCATCAATTGTCGAATCCTTTGCTTGAATATTTCTATAAAGGAGGGGATGGAAATTAAGATACGAGAAGTTGTAGCAAATGATTATGCTGAAGTTGTTTTTTTATGGAATGATGTACTTGGTGTTCGCAATGTTAATATTGAAAATTTTCGAGTTACTATGGAAAACATGAATAAGGCTGGGAATTATAAAACATTCGTTGCATTATTTGAAAATGAAGTGGTTGGTTTTGTCACTATAGTTCAGGCGTTATCCGTAGGGTCTTCGAATGGTTATCTACATATTCAAGGGCTTGCCGTTAAAAAGGAATTACAGCATAGTGGGATAGGTACAGAACTACTAAGACACACTGAGAATTATGCTAAAGAAATGGGAATATCCAGTATTATTTTATGTAGCGGATTTAAGCGAACCGACGCCCATGCTTTCTATGTGCATAATGGCTATGACAAAGATTCATACTGCTTTGATAAGATTATTAAACTTGACTAATTTTGAATTAATTTACCGGGAAACGATAACTCAATAATGACACACAGGCAGGTCAGCGTGGGATTTATGTTGTTTATTCAGGAGGATTTTTGATTGTGGGTTATGAACAGGATTTTAAAAAAAGGGTACACGAAGTTATTAAACAGAAACAACTATGTTCAGTTATGAATGACACTAAGTGGGGAAACTTACAAAGTGATGTACTAAATAAACTACCTTTTACCCCTCCATATCAAGCTAAGTATGTCTTAGACGATATGCTTTATCCAGAGAACTTCGAAAACGACGTCTGGTATTTAGGGGATTGGATAGAAGGACTTTCACCTTTTTTTTCTGTAGAATGGATACGGGTTAGACCAAGGTATCAGAAGCACAAGGGGAATCTGCTTCCTCCTGAATTAATTGACATAAGTAAAGAATTTCTTTCGATTTTACATGAATTAAGAATTCCGTATAGAGAAGAAAATAATACATTTTTCATTTATGGATATATATCAAATACAGACTCACTTTTCAAAGGTAATCAATTAAGCTAACAGGAAACGTTAATTTAATAAAAACATGTAAGCAGCCGCTCAAACAACCGGCTGCTTTTTCATTTAAACTTGGTTTGATTCCGGATAAATAAAAGTTGCAAAAAGGAAAAAGATTGCTATACTAAATTTAAACGTTATTTTAAATGTCATTTAAATCAAAGGAAATATACTTGGAGGTTGCGTATGGAGACAGACAAAAAGTTGGAAACAAAAGAGAAGATTATGCGTGCCACACTGGAGTTGACCAAACAAGAAGGCTTTGAAAGGATCACTATAAAAAAAATTGCAGAAGCCTCAAGCACGAATGTTGCTCTAGTTAACTATTACTTTGGGTCCAAAGAAAACTTGTTTAGCGAGTCCATCAAATTGATATTGAACAGCTTTCAGCATACCTTTGCCATACTTGACGATTTCTCTATATCCTCACGAGATAGATTGAGGCAATTTTTACTGGATTATTTGCAAGTGATCCTTCAATATCCCGAATTGCTCTCCAGAATCATCCTGATGGGCAAGACCGTTTTCTCCTCCCAGCATGAATATGGATCATTTTTGAATCTATTAGGGTTTCCTAAGATACAAAATACTTTAAGAGAGTTAACCGATGAACAGCAGCCAGAGCACCTGATGACCATGACGATGCAGATTTTTGGAGCGCTTTTTCTACCGGCACTTATGAGTCCTATTCTAGAAACAGGAGCTTCCGTGAAGATTGCACCTATAGAGGAACAGATTGACCTGCTCTTTGCAAGATACTTTCATTAATAAACTCAGATTGAGGTGATTAAATGAATTTTTTAAGAAAATATTGGCAGGATATAGGACTATTCATTGGCATTGTTATATGCATGTATCTTCTAATGAATTGGCAAACAATACCGCGGATAAACAGCATATTATGGTTAAGCTTTGTGGCGATCCTTCTTCATCAATTTGAGGAATACCGCTGGCCAGGGTACTTTCCAGGCATATTCAATATAGCCCTTTTTAAAAGTGAATCCCCTGACAACTATCCATTAAATAAACAGTCGGCAATGATTATTAATGTGGTCATCGCCTATGTGTTCTACTTGCTCCCTGTATTCTTCCCGTCAGTAGTATGGCTGGGGATGGCACCTGTTTTAATGGGCTTTTTCCAAATCATTTTCCATGGAGTCGTCATTAATATAAGAGCAAAAAGCATGTATAATCCAGGATTAGTCTCCGCAATTTTTGTACATTTGCCGGTGGGGATCTGGTACATCAACTACTTATATGAGCATCATTTAATAACCCTCTCAGACTGGATTTGGAGCGCAATTTATTTTGCCATAGCTGTTTATATTTTAATAGTGAAAGGAAATACATGGATGAAAAACAAAAACTCCATTCACAAATTTTCGCAAAAGCAATTATGGTCTTTTCATAAGTAGCTCCTCATAACCCACCAGAAGGTTCAGTTGGCCTTTAACTAAACACAGAACATTAATCCTATCGTTACTGGAGGTTGATGCACTGTGTTTTTTTCTGCGGATTTCTTCGTTTGCTTCGCGCTATGAAAATGTTGAAGTTAATATTCTGTTGAGGATCTCATCACTATCTGTTTACGATTCAGAGTTAGAGTTAGAGAAGGCCAAGCGAAAAAGGAGCTTTCTCATGAACACAGATCCTAAAGTGCTTATTGTAACTTCGGCATTTGGAGACGGGCATCTCAAAGTAGCAGAAGCGATTGATCATTCTTTTAGACGTAGAGGGATCAGCCGGATTGTCACCTTGGATCTTTTCGCTGCAGTCTACCCTACTCTGAATGAGCTGTCCCGCAGATTCTACCTGAACAGCACAGGTTATACTCAAGAATTTTATGGATTAGTGTACAAGTTGACGAGCAAGATGAACCCAGACCAGTTCATGGGCAGATGGATTCATTCTATGGGCAAGCGGAAAGTGCAAAGGATCATCGACGAGATCGGACCGGATATTATCATTCATACCTTTCCTTATTTGGCCGCTGCAGAGCTTGCATCAACAAAGGGGAGACGGATCCCCCTTTTCACTGTCATGACGGATTATGTGGTTCATGGCAGATGGCTTCATCCACAAACCACAAAGTATTTTGTCGCTACGGAAAGCATGAAAGCAGAACTGATGTCATTAGGTATTACTGAAGAAAAGCTTGTGGTTAGCGGGATTCCGATTCGTGAAGCTTTTGAACAGACTCAGGAACGTGAAGCCCTTTTACGTAAGCATGGACTAGATGGAAATCGGCATTATCTATTACTTGCGGCAGGGGCTTACGGCGTGTTGAGTGATATTAACCATTTAATAATAAGGGCGCTGCAGCTATCAAACTTCGATGTAATGGTATTGTGCGGGAATAATCATAAGCTCCAGATGGCTACGGAAGAGCTTTTTCAAGGGAATCCTCGGGTACATATACGGGGTTATACAGAAGAAATGCAGGAGCTAATGTGCATATCCTCCTGTCTGTTGACCAAAGCAGGGGGGATTACCTTGACTGAGGCGATGGCTCTAGCACTTCCTGTAATTGTCTATCGTCCGCTCCCCGGTCAGGAGGCAGGTAATGCAGAATGGTTGTCTGAGCACAATTTAATAGAGATTGCCCGAAACGAGGAGCAGTTAGTAGAGCAGCTTCAGAGATTGGAGCATCTGGGGTACAGGGATGAAAAGGTGCAGGATATGAAGAACTTTTCCCGGAAATCAGCCGCGGATGTTATCGTTACTGAGGCTTTAGAGGTTATCAAGCTGCGGCAGCCGTCTGTTTCAGCTGTAAAATCTATGATTGTTGAAGGGCAGGCGAAGACGATTCGTGGATATTATTAGCAAGGTAGGAAGACCACGCGTTGTGGGTCCTCTAATTGGAGGCTGGCTCGGAAGCTCGGGGAATGAATTGCTGCCTTTTCAAGTAAGCACCTGTTTATTTGATTATAATTATTTATTACCAGATAAAGGGTCGATAAGATGTTATTATTTGTATGGGTGAATTTATTGAAAATGCTGCTTTATTGTCATTGGGGAGGTCAAAATGTACACGAATCAGAAGTTAGAGGATATTTTGCATGAAATGCTAATCAAGTCTGTGGAAAATGAAAAGTTTCCGGGATTAGCGGCCGGAATCGTAAAGGACAATCAAGTTCTGTTTACTGGTGAATATGGGACGGCAAATTTATCGACGGGTGATCCTGTTGTTCGTGGCACTTTGTTTCACCAAGCCTCTGTCTCCAAAACCTTCGTAGCAACCGCCATTATGCAATTAGTTGAGCGTGGTAAGGTAGAATTGGATGCTCCCATCACTAAATACCTGTCATATTTTAAGTTAGAGGATGAGCGGTATCAAAATATAACAATAAGACAGCTTATGAATCATACCTCTGGTATGCCTGATGAGGAAGATTACGCGTGGGACCGCCCTGAATACGACGAGCAAAGTCTTGAACGATATGTAAAAGGGATAGGTCACCACAAGCTGTTAAGCCAACCGGGACAGAAATTTGCCTATAGTAATATAGGATATGAGATCTTGGGAGATATGATAGCAAAAGTCAGCGATATGAGCTTCGAGCAGTATATGGAAAAAAATATTCTGAAACCGACAGGAATGCAGTCCAGTTCTTTTCTTAAACAGGAGGTTGAAGCTTATATTGCTGCACCTCATGTGCTTGGAGCTACCCATGAATGTGATGGCTGCGTTAGTAGTGTTTTTCCATATAACAGGGCTCATGCACCTAGCTCCACTTTATATACCCATGCCGAAGATATGTGCCAATATCTGCTGATGCATCTAAACGGTGGAACAGCCGGGAACGGCAATGAAGTCCTCCAGCCAGGTAGCTATAATGAAATGTGGAAACCTCATGCACAAACGGGCTATGATCCGGAAAATGCACAGATAGGATTGGGCTGGTTTCTAGGAGAATATAAGGGTTCTCGTATTCTCTCACATTCCGGCTGGGATACTGGATTCTTAAGCAATCTGTTCCTGCTTCCTGATAAAAAAATCGCTATTTCTGTTATGAGTAATTGTGACTATGTCAACATGGGCAGTGTATGCTTCCCAATCCTTGATCTGTTGCTTGGCTCCAATATTTAGAACGAGTCTGTAAATGATTTTACAACTTCATAACAAGGGGCTTCGTACTTTATAACATTCGTATCTTAAAGTACATGTAAGTCAAGCCCACTTACACTATGGAGGTTATGAGAAATGAAGAGTAAAGATGTGAAATCAGCCCTCGGGGTGATCGCGATATCCAGTGGTCTGCTAGCCCTCACTGCTTTGGCAGTGCCCACAATCGTCGCTTATACTACAGTGAACCAGAATGTGTCTCAAGCGAACGTTTCCTACACGCAAGAACTCAACCAGAAGCCAGCTGTTCAACTGGCGAGTAGCCAGATCCCGGTACTTAAGGTTGCAACCAAAACACCGGTCTCGACGATCAAGTCGTATTTTGAGCGCACAGTCACTGCTGAAGAAATTAAGCAGATTAATGAGTATGCAGAGAAGGCCAGGCTCACTGGCAAGGATGAACAGCTTACGCGGCAATTTACGGACCAGGAGAATAAGCGGCGGATGTTATTGGATGATCAATACAAGTACGATGGCTTACGGCCCAAGCAGAAGTTACCTTTGAAATCAGGGAGTTCCGAATTTTATCTGGATCAAAGCAAATTTACCTATGTAATTCCTAAGCGCGAACTGACCGATGAAGAAATGCTGCAATTAATCGACTGGAATTATCGCTTTAATTATGTGGTAAGCCTCAATCTTGTCGTGGCACAGCCAGATAAGAAGGACATCAGTCAGGATGAAGCCCTACGCAGAGCAGAAGAGAGCGTAAGCCGTCTATTCGGTGTCGATCTCTCAAAGTTGCAGGCTCAGACCTCATATTATAAACCTTTTCCTGATTCGAAAGGGCAATGGTTCGTTAATTTTCTACCTTACCGTGCAGAGACACTGCGGGCTCAGGATAAGTCTTATTTCATGTATAATACGTTCGTTGATGCAAAGAGCGGAACCGTACTTGATACCACGATAGTGGACCTGTCCTATAAGAGAACTCCGATTACAGCAGCTATGAATAAACAGATTAGCCAGGATTCCAGCTGGCTTCAAGCCGCTAAATCCATTGTGGTGGACAAGCAGGGCGAGATCCGTGCGATAACCAGCTCCTCTATCATTAAAGACAGTGCATATGACAAAAGCGGAGTAGTAGCGGTCTTGGTCAAACTGAAAGACGGTAGCTCCTACACGGTAGAGCTGCGCTATCCGGAGAAGACTCTGCGTTGCCTGATCTATACACCGGTTTCCAAGTAATGAAGTGAACCAGCGTTATAAACTTCTTTAGTATTTACAACCTACAGCAAGCCCCACTCGGGGCTTGCTGCTCTGCATTTTGAGAGCTGGTGGATAACTATTGTGAGGGCAGGCATGGGTATAGGAATTTCTTTTTACAAGAAGGGATGGTTAGATGCTAGATATTAAATCCTTACAAGAATGCCCTCTTCGCCAAAATGAGCTTATTGAGTATGTCAAAGAACGATGGCCAAAAGTACAACAAGTTGTGCTCCCCAATATACAAGAAAGTTTAATCTCAAAAGATGAGGAATTCCCTTTTACATTTTTGCTGTTGAAACATGATGTAATCATCGGGTTTTATCAATTAATTGAGCAGGAATTTATAACTCGAAAAGATTTATCACCTTGGATTGCGCCATTGTTTATTGACGAAAGTGAGAGGGGCAAAGCACTGGGAGCCGTTTTGTTGGAGCATGCCAGAAAAATAGCTGGGCAACTAGGTTATGCAAAAGTCTACTTGGCGACGGATCATATTCTTTATTATGAGAAATATGGATTTAAGGAAATAGGTCTGGATAACTTCGAGTGGGGACGGCCCACCAAAATATATGAACATGACACTATTACATAAATGACCCAAATGGAAAGCAGGAGTTATCATGGAACATATCTTCGAATTAGCAAAAATAAAGAGTGAAGAAATAACGATACTCGAACTGCAGGATGCAATGGATAGAGGGGATGTTAGTTCTAGGGAACTTGTTATGTATTACATGTATCGGATAGCAACGTTTGACCAGAGTGGTCCCATGATAAACTCTATTATGGAAATGAATCCAGATGCGATTTATATTGCCGAGGCATTAGATCAGGAAAGGAAATTAAGCGGAGCACGAAGTCTTCTACATGGTGTGCCTGTATTATTGAAAGGAAATATTGAAACGAATGATAAAATGCATACAACTGCGGGCGCATTAGCTTTGGAAAACCATGTTAGCTCGAACGATGCTTTTCTTGTCCAAAAACTAAGGGATGCTGGGGCCATTATACTTGCAAAAACAAATATGACGGAATGGGCAAATGGGATGTCATCATCCATGTGGGCTGGGTATAGCTCAATAGGAGGACAAACCAAAAATCCATACGGTGATCATTTTCCGGGAGGTTCCAGTACGGGTTCTGCCGCTTCCGTTGCAGCCAACTTTTCAACAGTAGCCGTGGGGACAGAGACGTCTGGCTCTATTTTAAGTCCAGCTGTGCAAAACGCAATAGTTGGTTTAAAGCCAACTGTAGGTCTAATAAGTAGATCAGGCATAATTCCATGGTCATATTCTCAGGATACAGCTGGACCTATGGCAAGGAATGTGACAGATGTTGCGATCTTATTAAATGCGCTTACGGGAAAAGATGAAAGTGATCCTGCTACTTGGAAAAATGAATATTCTACTATGGACTACACAGCATTTTTGGATAAAGACGGATTAAATAAAGCGACCATAGGCGTTTTTAGAAATGCTCTACCTAAGAATTATTGTGACATGGGTGAATATGATGAACATTTATTTAATGATGCTGTGGCTAAATTAAAAGGTTCTGGAGCCAACATAATAGAAGATATAGATATTCCATCGTTCCATAGAGAGTGGAAATATAACAAAATGAATCTTGAATTTAAGCATTCCGTTGAAAATTACTTATATAACCTTCCGGCTCAACTTCCTGTCCATAACCTAAATGAATTGATGGAATGGAACGAGCGGAATTCGGAAAAGGCTTTGAAATATGGACAAGATATGCTGAACTATCGATCACAGCTAGATAAACCGTTGAATCATTCGGAATATATAGTAGAGTCTATCTCTGACTTATATTATTCGCAAAATATGGGGATCGATCATGCTTTAGAAAAGTATGGATTGGATGCAATCCTGTTTCCTGCTTATGTCGGAGCTGATTTAAGTGCTAGAGCAGGTTATCCAACTATAGCAGTGCCCGCAGGCTTTCAAGAGAATGGAAGAGCCTTTGGGATCACATTTGCAGGAACGGCATTTAGTGAACCGACACTCATTCGGATTGCATTTGCATTCGAACAACAAACGAAACACAGGAAAATGCCGGCTCTAAAGAAATGAAAGATGAATTGAAAATTAGAAAAAGGTGCATTTACAAACGAACGTACGTTTGCTAATATGTTAATGTGGATAAAAATACCAAAGTGAAGAAAAAAGCGTTTGAGATTAGCAATCCATAAGAAACAACTCAAGTTGAATTCTGCTAAAATGTAGTTAATGTCTAATGTAGATATCCCTCATGAACAAAGGAGAACTGAAAATGAGAAAACTCGTTCTATTTCTTCACGCATCGCTTGACGGTTTTGTAGAAGGGCCGAATGGTGAAATGGACATTGGCTGGGTTTCCTACGATGCGGATTTGGAGAACCATGCGAAAGAAATTCTGAGTACTGCCGACACTGTCATTTGGGGACGCGGGACTTATCAGATGATGCACAGTTACTGGCCATCTGTCCCTTCGGACCCATCAGCTTCGCAGCATGAACGGAATCACGCCGAGTGGATCGAAAAGACAGCCAAAATTGTTTTTTCCACGACGCTGGAGAAAGTCGAATGGAATAATTCCAGACTCGTGAAAGAAGCTGTCGAGAAAGAGATCAATATCCTCAAACAGCAGCCCGGCAAGGATATGGTCATCCTCGGCAGTCCTAGATTCGCACACCACCTTATGCAGCTTGATTTAATTGATGAGTATAAAATTACGGTTTCTCCCGTCCTGATCGGTAAGGGATTGCCATTATTCCAAGGTCTCAAGGAGAAGAGAAATCTTAAGCTAATCGAAAACAAGACCTTTGATTCTGGAGCCATAGGTCTCGTTTACCAGACGGTAAGATAACCTTGTCACTTAAGGTGATTGCTCACGGGAACGTTATTGGAACGACAACAGCGGCAGTCTAAGACTTTATTTATCAAGTCTTGGTCCGCCGCTGCTTCTTTTAATGGATCCAGTCTAATACTTTATTTTTACCAAACACTAATCAGATGTTGGTTCTTTCATAAACCATGAAATATGGGTGCATCGCTTACAAATAAGGATGGCAGCGTTTTTGTTCGCCCAGTCAAAGCCTAAAAATGATGCGCCGCTTGTGTTAAGCAGTTTATAATCCAGATCAAAAGTATCGTTTTGACAGCAAGGACAGATTATTGGTGCGCCTGCAGCACTGTATCTCATTTTAAAAACCTCCTGTGGATTTGTATAATACTTTAACGTATTTGAGGTTATTCAGGTTTCGTGCACTTGAACTTACTAGTTAATTTGGGGTGAAGTTATGTTTAGCTGGACAAAAGCTTTGTCAAAGGTATGTGAACTTTATTTTTCATCCAAAATGAATTCGAATTTAGAATGGATCTTGGTTGGCTCGGTCGGTTCGGTTCTTCAGGGCTGTGAAATGACCCCAGGAGACGTTGATATTTATACAAGGAATAAGGAAGGGCTTGACCAATTTGCAGAACTTCTTAAAGAATTTTCCCTTTTGGATAAATGTGAATTTCCTCATGGGGATAACTGGTTATCTTCTTTAGAAGAACCTACATTCACTCAAACCTTTTCTTCGGGATTTTCTTGGACAAAAGGGAGTTGGATAATCGATGGATTTAAGGTGGAGGTTGTTCATATTTCCAATTCAGCTGGAATTCCTGATTCTATGGATGGTGGGGGGATATGGGAAGGTGGACAATTCATTTGGAGCCATTTCAAAAACGTGGAGATCGGACCGTATACTATTCCTACGGTTCCGTTAGAAATACAGTTGGAATCTAATTTAAGACGAAAAAGATCAGATAGGACACAAGCGATTATCGCTGCATTACAAAAAAATGGCTATGATAAAGAACTAATCGATAAAGCCTTATCAAAGGAACACTTATCTTATTTTTATTCCCAAATTGGTTAGGCTGAGAAGGCGAGGGACTGATTTTGACCCATAATATTATTGAATACTGTTTAAAAAAGAACGGAGCAACAAAGGACTATCCTTTCGGATTCGATCCATTGGTGATTAAGATTGCCGGTAAAATGTTCGCGCTTATTTTTGAGAATAAGGGGAATTCTGCTTACATAAATCTAAAATGTGATCCGGTGATTGCAGGGAACTTGCGAGAGCAGCATGAGAGCGTTCGGCCAGGATACCACATGAACAAAAAACACTGGAATACGATTGTTTTGGATGGCTCCTTACCAGAGTCGGATATCTATTTAATGATTGATCATTCTTACGATAGGGTTGTCCAAAATCTTCCCAAGAGCCTCCGACAAACGATCTACTGAATATGGCATTAATTTGTCGTTTAAATGGTAATGGACTGGTATAATATGGTTTATAATCATGGGAAGGAGTTGTATTTATGTCTGACTTTTTTAATTCAGGACCTAATCCCAATTTGTCGGACCCTGCAGGCCATAAAGCAAACCATGATGTAAATGCGCAAAAATATCATACTGAAGGCGTTCCTGGATTTTGGAGCGAGGTAACCAATCTGTTGATCGTTGTGGCTATAATTGCCGTCATTTTTTTAGTTATAAGGTTTGTTTTATGATTACCCTAGATTAGAGTGAAGATATTGACTTTTAGGAGGCGGTTCCATTGGTAACTATCATTAGGTGGACAGAATTTAGAAGGATAACGCCTACTCGTCCATAAACTGCGTATTTCCTTCTGAATGAGGGTACTAGATGCAAGAATATAACATTAGTACAATGAAAGACTTTTCAAAGCATTACATTGACCAAATCCGAATATTAGAACACCTTTGCAAGACGTCCGACAGGTCAAGTTTGAGGGTGGGTGTAGAAAGCCTTAAGGAGATAGACGGAGATGAGGCATTCTTGTGCCAGATCGATAACCAATTAGTTGGATTTCTCAGTTGGTATACTTCGGATGTCATCGAAGCTAATATTAACGGAATGGTTCACCCGGACTTTCGTCGCCAAGGGGTATTCCACGACTTACTGAAAAGTGCCGCAGCAGATATGCAAATGCAAGGCATACAAACTTGCCGTTTTAGGATACCTTCTAATTCTGAATCAGGGATGGATTATATCCGGCATTTAGGGGCAAGTGCTGCACCGTCTGAATTCCTCATGGTTTTTAATCGGGCACAAATCGCTGGATCAAGCCACTCCGGTTTAGTTGTGCGATTGGAAGAAGATCAGGATTTAGAGTTCATGGTTAAATGTTCATCACAAGCCTTTGGTGATTCAGAGTCCTGGACTAGGAATTATTTAACTCGTACCAGAGAACCGGCACGGATTACTTACATTGCTGTGGACAACATGATTCCGGTTGGGATGATCAGAGTCAATGATTTAGATACAAATACTGCGGTTATACATGATTTTTGTGTGCTTCCTTCGTGTCAAGGCAGAGGATACGGTCGTGAAATTCTTTCAGAGGTAGTTAAAATCTTGCGAGATCAGAAGAATTCCCAGATTCGTCTTAGCGTGGTCACTCAAAATAGAAATGCATTATCCCTCTATCAGTCGGTTGGGTTCGAGGTGACTGCGGAGTTTAATTACTATGTAATTTCCGTCGATATGATTTGTTAAGGAAGCGGCGCTACTCATGCGCCTCTTCTTTTTTTATCATGCCCTTCTAATTATCACACTGAATCTAGCTATAGTTAATACTTATAACCTGTCATAGCGCATTGGTAGATCGGTATAGTCAGTCGGTTATGCTATATTAATTCTAATAATTTGTTTACGAGGAGATTAATATATGAGCATTCAGACCAAACCCCAAAAACGAACCGTTACTCCATTTCGATATGATATCGTGGGCAGCTTCCTGCGCCCCCAAGCGTTGAAAGAGGCTAGATTAAAATTCAAGAATGGTGAAATTACTGCCGAGCAGTTGAAGGAAGTAGAGAACGACGAAATCGTTAAGCTCGTGCAGAAACAAAAAGAGGTGGGGCTTCAAGCGGTAACTGATGGTGAATTCCGCCGCTCTTGGTGGCACCTCGACTTCTTCTGGGGACTTGACGGTGTAGAACGGACAATTATTGATCAAGGTTACCAATTTAACGGTGCAGAGTCCAGACCAGAAACAGCCCGACTGACCGGGAAAATAAGCTACAGCAGCCATCCTTTTGTTTCGCATTATGAATTTTTAAAAGATGCTGCTGGTGAGGACGTTGTTGCGCGTCAATCGATTCCTGCGGCTGCACAATTCCTGTTCGAGCTAGATCGGGCGGAAAACAAAGAAAGCACAAATGAATTATACCCGAATCGTGAAGAGCTTATCTCGGATATTGCCAAAGCATACAAAGCATCGATTCTTGCCTTCTATGCAGCGGGCTGCCGCTGTATTCAAATCGACGATTGTACGTGGGGAGCGCTTTGCGACGAACAGTTTATAGCGTTTATGAATCAGATTGGCGTGAACGTAGCTGAATATGCAAGCGAACTTGCAAAATTGAATGAGGAAGTTGTAACCGGTCTGCCGGAAGATCTTGTTGTAACGACCCATGTATGCCGGGGCAATTATGTTTCGACTTATGCTGGAGTAGGTGGAGGCTACGAGCCTATCGCGCAAACGCTTCTTAATATCAATAACTACTCGGGTTATTATCTGGAGTTTGATACCGAACGTGCAGGCGATTTCAAACCATTGCGCTTTTTGAAAGACAATCAGCAGGTTGTGTTAGGTCTGTTCTCATCCAAATTTGGTGAGCTTGAAAGCAAGGAGGATATTCTGAAGCGTATTGAGGAAGCGAAGCAATACGTTGATCTAAACCGGATTTGCCTTAGCCCGCAATGTGGCTTTGCTTCCACGGAAGAAGGCAACCACCTGACTGAAGAGCAGCAATGGCGTAAGCTTGCTTATATTAAAGAAATTGCTGAAGAGATCTGGAACTAACTTTAATTAAAAATAGACAGAGATAAAGATAATGCACCTTTAGCCATTCGGATGTTTATCCGTACAGTTAAAGGTGTATTTTGTTCTACAGCGATTTTACCGATATACTTGGCTAGTTCTATCTATACCGTGACGGAGGATTAGGGAAAACCTCCCTAATAAAAGCCGATAATTGCTCTAAATGAATGAAATTAAGGAATAACTCCCTAAAAACAGAGCAATATCAAGATTTACAGCCAAATCACTTAAATTTCAGGGAAGAATTCCCTGATTATTAGTCTGATGACCAGAATCCTCAGAATATTAGGGAGGTTTTCCCTAATTATCTCCAGGGCGAGCATATGATTGAGCTTTACGGAGTTTTTGTGCCACGCTCAGTATAAAAGAAATCACCCCCGTTTAATAAACGGGGGTGATTTAGCCTAAGAAGTAAGAGTGGCAGCTTTTAATTGTCTTTAGAGTGTCTTTCGCCAACCTGGAATTCATCGGCATGTTCAAACATATATTTCACGGTCAGAGGGTCTTGACCAGTAAGTTGTTTGAAGTCCTCCGTATAAACATCCATTTTTCCTTCACGAATAGCTTGTCCAAAAGTTACCATACCTTCTGAAGAAAAGGGGGCTTCGGAGCCTTCTTTAAATGCACCATCGGTGGTTCTAGGGACGCCCATTGCTTCGAATACGGCATAATTTTCTTCATCCGTATTTTCTTTGTAGGTGATATGATTGCCCGTTACTTCATTACCAATCTTAATGAAGTCGGTAATTGTCATCAATTCAAGCCCGTTGATATTTAGAATCGCTTCCTGATAGTTATTGGAGGCTAGGGCATACGCAACGGCTTTTGCGCAATCCTTCCGCGAGATATAAGCCATTTTACCGTCACCTTGATTGTTTGTTAATACCCCGTCACCCTTCACATACGTAAAGTAATTGGTTATCATGGCTTCCGCATATTGGGAATTCCGAAGGAAGATATAATCTAGCCCAACGCTTTGAATATAACGTTCGGTATACACATGGTCAATTTTTTCTACGCTTGGATTGCTTTCATCGGCTGCGTTGACCAAAGAAGTATAAATGATCTGTTTGACTCCAGCTTCTTTGGCAGCATCGACCACATTTTTTTGTGCATTTTGACGTTTCTCTCCAACAAAAGGCATGGAGATTAGAGCGAGTTTATCGGCATGAGCAAAAGCTTCGGCAAGGCCTTCCTTGTTATTAAAGTTGGTCACATGTGTTTCAATCCCTTGTTCCGCATATTCTTTCAAACATGCCGGATCGTAAGCGCAAAAAATGATTTGGTCTTTATCTACCAGCTCCAACAAGTATTCCGCAGCTTGCTTCCCTAGATTTCCATCGACACCAGTCAACAATAATTTACCCATGATCGTTGTCACTCCTTGTGGATATGATTTATACCCTTATAGTATGTGAAAAAAAGAACATAGTCTAACACATAAAACTTATGGTCGATTGCTAAATCCAATTTGGATTTGTTGCAGGAAGGAGGGCAAGGCCGGGTTTGTATTATTTTTGAGATAACCTGCTTCGATTGCAAAGGTATGGTGTGAATCATCTAAAGGAATTAGCCGGACTTCATCTTGAAGATAAGCGAGCTGATAGTTATCCGGGAAAAAGCCAATCAAATTCTCTGTGATGATATAAAACAATTCTGTCTCCACATCGTCTGCGGTTCGAAGAATGTTCGGCTGATAGCCGTCTTCAATTGCATGCTGGATCATTAGATGATAAGAGTTTCCAATAGCTGTTGGATTCAGCATGACTAGCGGATGTTCATATAACTCCTCTTTGGCGATCGATTTATGATGAAAGAGAGGATGGTGATGACTCACAGCTGCACAATAACGTCCCTTATATAAGGGATAGGTTACAATGTCCTCTTTTCCCTGAAACTCGGAATCAAAGGCAATAGCCACGTCGTAAATCCCTTTTAGCAAGTATTCTGCAATATCTTTTAGCAATACTTTATTCAGTTCCAGCTTAATATTCGGATGATGATCCTGAAACGAGGGAATCAATTTCAACAAACTTTGGATATCCGTCATCGCCGCATATTCGATACTCAGGGATTGCGTATTATACTTTTGAAAGTTTTCCATGCTCAGCTTCATATGATTATATTGCTTCCAGAGGATGAGGGCTTCGCCATAGAAAAGCCATCCGGCTTTGGTTGGCTCAATAGGGATCTGCTTTCTGTCAATCAATTGAATGTTGAATTCCTCTTCAAGCGCGGCGATTTGTTGACTAATGGTGGTCTGCGAAACATAGTTCTTTTTAGCTGTTTCCGTAAAATTTCTGCATTCCACGAGATCGATAAAATATTTAATCCTTCTTATGTTCATAGTATCCTCCGCCTGCCGCTGTTTGCTTTTATTATAACCCAGAAAGTAAAAAAGAGAGCCTCGTTTAGAGACTCCCTTTGTTGTACTACTCTTATTTTGTATAGTTATCGAAATAACCTTGGATATAAATCATTGGTGTTCCTTTATCGCCACTACCAGAAGTCAAATCAGATAATGATCCAATCAGGTCAGTTAATCTACGAGGTGTAGTCCCTTGGGCTTCCATCGCACCAACTAGATCATCATTTTTATTCTGGATGTATTTAGAAATGGCTTGTTTTAACTCTTCACCACGAAGATGAGAGAAGTTGTTATCGGCCAAGTATTTCAATTTTACTTCATTTGGTGTTCCATCAAGTCCGGCAGTGTAAGCAGGGGAGACAACTGGATCTGCGAGCTCCCAGATTTTTCCGACTGGATCTTTGAATGCTCCATCGCCATAAACCATAACTTCTACAGTTTTACCTGTAATTTCTTTGATTTTTGCTTGGATACCATCCACGATAGGCTGGCAGTTGTTTGGAAATAGCTTTACACTTTCTTCTGTAGCTTTGTTTGATCCTAGCAGACCATAAGCTTCGTTAAAGCCGCTGCCATCGATTGATTGTGTAAGAATATCATCCAAACCAAATACTTTTTCAGCACCGTTGTTTGTGAGAATGCGTTTGGTTCTGAAGCGAGTGTGAATATCGCAAGTTAATACATTTTTTGTATAGTTTAAAATGGTTTTTGGGTTGTTGGAGAAGATGACTTCACAAGCCACACCTTCAGCTTCAATTAAACCTTTATAATATTCAATATAGTCAACCCCTGTGAATGGGTGCTTAATATAGCCGAAAAACTCACGGAACTGAGCTTCTGTTAATACATCCGTCCATGGATTGATACCTTTAGCATCTAGTTCGTCGATGTCTACAAGGTGGTTGCCTACTTCATCAGCTGGATAGCTTAACATTAGGACTACTTTTTGTGCCCCTTTGGCAATACCGCGTAAGCAGTTAGCAAACCGGTTACGGCTAAGGATTGGAAAAATGACCCCTACAGTTTCTTCGCCGAATTTCCCCTTTATATCAGCAGCAATATTGTCAATCGTTGCATAGTTTCCTTGTGCCCGAGCAACAATGGATTCAGTTACGGTCACAATGTCACGATCTTCGATCGAAAAACCCTCGACTGTTGCTGCATTCAATACCGTCTGAACTACGATTTCTTCAATGTTATCCCCATTGTTAATGATAGGTCCGCGAAGTCCACGTACAACTGTTCCAACTACTCTTTCCAATATGATCTCTCCTCTAATAAGGGTATACTCTATATTATTAAAATGGTTTTAAAGCCTATATTACTATACCCTTTTAGAGCGATATAAGTAAAATTAATGTTTATAATATCTAATATAAAAATGATTTATAGTTAAGGAGGATTACAATTGGCGCGTGTGTTATTTATTAATGGTGGATCAGAGGGACATATTAATCCCACGATTGGCGTTGTGGAAGAGCTTATTTCTCGTGGTGAAGAGGTAGTGTACTTTTGTATAGAAGCTTATAGAGAACGTATGGAGATGACGGGGGCTACAGTACGAACATTTGACGATCAGAAATTTATACAAGCTTTTATCTCAGGTGGAAGAAATTATGTACTCGAAAGAATCAACGGTCTATTACTTACGACAGATATAGTTATTCCAAGCGTTCTTGAACAGATCAAAGGGGAGCATTTTGATTACATCATCCATGATTCTATGTTTGGTTGTGGACGTTTGTTAGCTCAAATTCTTAGGCTTCCGGCCATTAGCTCCTGTACTTCTTTTGCGCAGACAAAAGCAGCATTCGATGAAATGTTAGAACAATTTTATACTACAGTTCCTGCAGAAGTAACTAATCCTATAAAGGATAAATTCCAAAGCTTGACGCAAATGGTGAAGGGCAAATATGATGTGGACATCGAATCCCCTTATGAAGTGTTTTGTAATCCTGCCCCACTTACTATCGTTTATACAACTAGGGAGTTTCAACCTGAGGGAGAAGCTTTCGACCCGTCTTATATCTTTGTAGGACCCTCCATCTCTTCACGATTAGCTCCAGAAAACTTCGACCTCATGGCAATTAAGGGGAAAAGTCCAATTTACATTTCACTCGGCACAGTTTTTAACCAAGCCATTGAATTCTATAAACTTTGTATTGAAGCATTGGGGAACACGGAGCACACTATTGTGATGTCAATTGGAGATAAAGTCCAAATCACGGATTTAGGGGAAATTCCGCAAAACTTTTTCGTGAAAAATTATGTTCCACAAACGGATATCCTGCAATACACAAAGTTATTTATTACACATGGTGGAATGAACAGTATCAATGAAGGGCTTTATTACGGGGTTCCGCTAATTGTAATTCCACAAAGTGCGGATCAGCCAATAATTGCGGAGCAAGTCGTCCATGTCGGAGCAGGCATTAAGTTACAAATGCAAAGTTTAACTGCAAATCACCTACGAGAAGCCGTAGATCATGTATTAAGCGATTTATCTTATAAAAAAGCTGTCTCCAATATCAGTGAATCATTTCGGAACTCGGGTGGGTATCGACGAGCTGTTGATGAGATTGTTCGGGGAGGGGGAGTCGTATGAACAAAATGGACCGGTTGTTAGCTATAGTGCTTGAACTGCAGCGTAACAAAATGTTACGGGCGGAGGATTTGGCTGCTACGTTTGAAACGAGCGTAAGAACGATCTATCGGGATATTCAGGCACTGAGTGAAGCGGGCGTATCCATTATAGGAGCGCCAGGGCAGGGTTACTCCTTAATCGAGGGGTATTTCTTGCCACCCGTTAGTTTCACGCTGGACGAAGCAGTGACATTGCTTATCGGAACTGATTTTATCGAGCAGCGGTTTGATGCACACTATGGTAATAAGGCTAGAAGTTCTAAAGCAAAGATAGAAGCCATCCTGCCGGAAGCTATCCGCAGTGAAGCATCACAGATTCGCAAAAGTTTTCGTTTATTTGCATCCGCAGAAGATATAGCACCCATACAAGAGAAGGCATGTTTGGAAGCCATTCGTGGAGCGATATTGGAGGGAAGGAAAATAAGATTTCGTTATTCCAAAAGAATCGCCGAAGCCGATGGGAACCGTCAAAGTATTCGTACGGTCGCTCCTTATGGACTTGTGCTTCATCACGGGTCATGGGTACTCATCGCCTGGTGTGAATTGCGTCAAGACATCCGTCATTTCCGGTTATCCCGAATGAGGGAGCTTATTAATCTGGAAGATGAATTTATACTGCCAGCAGATTTTCATCTGGAGGTATACCAACCTCCTGATGATCGCAACGTTCATGTGCTTATCTTAGTCCAAGCTGACATAGCCGATAAGGTAAGGGAATCAAATAATTTCTATATGGAAACTATTGAGGAGCATGCGGAGGGGTTACTTGTTACTTTTCGCGTTCGCGAGCCAGGGGAATTGCTGCAATGGGTGCTTGGCTGGGGAGGCGGTATGGTTGTGCTGGAGCCCGTATCTTTCCGTGATCAGGTTAGAAATGAAATAGAAATAATGTTAAAACGCTACTGACATAACGCTGTCAGTAGCGTTTTTGTATACTTGGACCATCAATGACTACAGGAGCTGATATATGATGATTACAACAAAAGAATTCTTACAACGATTTGAAGAAACTGCGACATACTATATTCAAGAATTGGAGCGATTCAATCTGGAGCAGTTGAAGCAAAAGCCGAGTGAAAACGAGTGGTCCATCGGACAGATGTTTCAGCATCTCATTCACTCGGCGCTGTATATGCAGCTTCGTAATATTGATCAATGCCTTGTGCTCGACCAAGATCCCTTAGTAGCTCATGTGGGGAAAACTGAGGATGGTGCGGCTATATTTGCGCAAGGAAGCTTTCCGCCCATTCGTATTCAGGTTCCGCCTTCCGCCCAATATACGCCGGAGCAGCCGGAGAGCAAAGAACAATTAATTCAAGGGTTACGTACAGTCATTCAAAGAATGAGAGAGATCGAACCCTCTCTTGAAAAAGCGTCCAAACAAAATACCGTATCTCACCCGCGATTCGGTGGATTATGCGCGGAGGAATGGTTCCTACTTATTGAAATGCACTATCGTCATCATCTTCTGCAGCTGGAGCGGTTAAACAAAGAGTTGTTTCTGAAAGTGATGTAATACCAAAAAAGAGGCCTTTGCTAATCTACGGCAAAGGCCTCTTTTTTGGTATTAAAAGGGATCTGATAGATGGATTAGAAGTACCTTCGATGATTCACTACTCTATTACTGTTTCTGGCTTAAAAAGTTGCTCATGCTGTTCTTTGAGTTTTCCATGAGTACTGTCAGCATGAAATTGTCCACGCCGTGAAAATTTCATAGAAGGAAATTTTAGAGGAGCCCCTTTTGATTAATGTTTTACAAATTTTAAATATATATAATGGGATTTTTTCATAAAGTTAGAAAATTGTAATGAATTCGAAGTTGGATTGTAACATAATATTAGCAAATTTTAGTATATAATTACATAATTGATTGTTGAAAGGAGGTTAGTGTTTTACACGTTAGGTTTTTTTTTAGAAACGTAGAAATAAGCTGCAATATTTAAAATCTTCAATATATTACTTATACCAAGGAGCCAAGTTAAGATGAAATTAAAAAAAAGTATGAAATTGGTAACTGTAAGCTTATCTACTGCCTTATTTTTGTCCAGTTCTTTAATGGTAAATGCTTCCAGCGATTCTCAACTTAATAGTATTGCTCTAGTAAAAGCACAAATTGATTTGGAAGCGGTGAAGAATAAGATACCAACAACTTTAGAACCAGGCGCAATTCTAACTTATGATGCAGAGCAAGAACCAACCATAACATATGATACAAGTTCAGCGAATCATGCTGGGGACAAACAAGGCATAATGCGTGCATTAGAAGTACCAGATATTAAAGGAAGAGCTGCTGAGGATGATTATTTTAAAGCTGTAGCAGAATCTGTTAAAGATTTACCAGTGACAGATCTTGGATTTGGCCTTCCAGAACCATCTCCAGGCACGGTAGTTATGTATGGTTCTGATGGACATATAAATCGTGTCTATGTTGATGAAAGTATTGCCCCTAAGCAAGTAGTAGCAGCTGATGTTCCAAGTACAACAGTCCCTTATCCAGGACGTTTAGCTGCAGGTACTTACACATACGGATCAGGTCAAAAAGTAGTTATCTCGGGAGGTGCTGTAACTGGTGAGGGTAGATTTACTGTTTTTCGGGCTGGTGTAGGTGGATCTGGCACAAAAGGATCAAGTGGTAAGACATTAGAAGCAGGTGACGTCGCAACCAAGCGACAAATTGATAATGCAATCCATGGAACTCCAATCACCGCTAGAGCATTAGACACTGAAATTGTTAAAACTGTATATAAAAACGACATTGGTACTCTATATGATGCAGTTTTAGATAATTATTTTTGGGGCTGGAGTAGTCAACAATTCGGTTATACTTACAGTGATACCTTATCTTTTTCAGGTAGATACTACTATCAGTTTTAAGATGTATCGATTATGCCTGTGGCTTAAAGCCATAGGCATAATCGATTATAGAGATGGATTTTAAGGAGTGAGTGTCATGAAAAGAATAATGAACTTGACATGTTTGTTACTGGTAGTAGCATTACTGAGCTCATGCTCATCTAAGGAAGCTAGTCTGGAAACAATAAGCACACCAACAGCGGATTACATTACGATGACTTATTCAGAGTATGCTACTGCGGATGAAAACGGAGCGATAAAGACTCAAATACTAAGTTATGATACAGCTACTAAAGAGATGGAAAACGTCTTTCAATTCGATTATACAGCTCAATATCCGCTGGGCTTTTATGATAAGCCTAATCAATTAGTGTACTATACTCAAAGAGTAGGTACAGACAAAGATTATGGAGATCAGATCTTTGTTAGAGATTTGGCGAATGAAAAAAGTACTCAAATAACGAATAATCTATTTGCTGTTAACTATATTATTCCTTCAGGAAATCAACTGTTTTTTGTGGCTAATGTTAAAGGAGAGCAAGCTATACGATTAGGAGCTATTGATCTCGATACGCACAAGATGAAACTCTGGGGTAATGATGACATGCTCGTAGAGGCTATTACATTAGATCACGACAACCAAAAAATCTATGCTTCAGCTTATTCTTTGAAACAAAGAAAATATAGTGTAACTCATCAAGATGGTCCTGCGGGACAGAACAATTTTAAAATGCCAACCTATACTGTGTACGAAACAGACTACGATTTGAAAGAGAATACAAAACTTTTCAGTAAAAATTATTGGATTCGTATGCTAATGAAAAAAGAGGGCCATGTGATTGCTTTTTGTGACAAAGAATATAATAAGGGACAAGTACCCTCAACGGTTATGGATTATGATACAGTCTTGAAAACATCCAGTTTGAGTAAGTGGGAAACTACAAGATTGCAAAGAGGAGAGGCCAATTACTCAAAAGACGCTAGTAAAATTTATACAATAGCCATCGTTAAAAACGAACGAGGGTTATTCGAGTATGATGTACAGACTAAGACGTTTAATTCCATATTTGCACCTAAAGAAGGGTTCATCAATAACATTCAGGTTGTGAAAGGATCATAAAATCAGGAACCGCGTCCCATAAAAAGAGTTGGAATGGACTTAATTTCCTGACCCAAGCGTGGCCTGAACGTGATTCTTATATTCACTAGGATTAACACCAAAGTGTTTTTTGAATAACCGGGTGAAATAAAATTGATCGTGTATACCGATTTGCGTGGAAATTTCTTTAATGTATGGATTCCCTTTAAGTATTAAATCTGCGGCTTTTTCCATTTTCACAGTATTAATGTAGTGAATGATGCTTTGCCCCACTTCTTCTTTGAAGATTCTGGACAGATAGTTCTCACTTAAGTTGACATGCTTGGCAATCAGAGATAAGGTGAGCTTCTTCTGATAATGTGTGTTGATATAGTCAATCGCTTGTTTAACATCTCTATTGTGTGTAGTTACGATCTGTTGCTTTTGATGGGAGAATAGTTGGAACACAAGCTCCATTATAGATAGAACGTCAGTGGTACGTTTACTGCTGGCGATATTTTCTATATAGGTCTTCAAAAGCTTCGGATCCTCGACAATGAGATGAGCATCGCATAAGGGAAGATAATGCAGACAATTTACGATGAACTTTTTGGTTTCAGCAGGATTAATTTGCTTGGATTTACAGGTGTCGAGAAATTGCTGAGTTGCTTGATTAACGGCTTCAACCCCTGAAAGCTTCCAGTTCTGAATTAATTGCGTCGAGAAATCATGTACATCCTCGAAGTCCAGCGTATCCTTTAAATGGACATCCTTTGGATCTATAATCGTTATTTCGTTGTAAAATTGGATTTGCAAGGATTCTTTACATCGCTCTAGAGTTCGTTTTGCTTCAGCATATCCCCGTACAGGATCAGAAAAAACAATAGTAGGGGTGATAGAAATATACATTTTGATTAACCGAATGACCCTCTGGATAAAGTCTGTGCGGATAATTTGATGATCGTCTAAGGTATCACAGGAGATTAGAAGCAGCAGCCCATTAGATTCTAGCTGAATAATTTCTAACTGATCTACGGTCTCCAAGATATCCAAGATAATGTTTTCAATAAAGGATACGGAGATGTGATTTTGTCTTTCGTTTTGGGTGGCGTTATTCTGCTCAAAAGTCACGTAGAATAAATAACAGCTGCTTTCGCTGAAAGCGAAACTTATAGCATCATGCTGATCAAGCTGCTGCACATCGTAATAAGGATCGGTGAAATAATCTTTTAGCAGCGCATTTTTCACGCTTTTTAAATTGTGCTGTAATAACTGTGTTTGGGTCTCCTGCTGCTGCCTAGATTGAAGCTGCTCTTGAATTAGCTTCGTAGATTTCTCGAGCAAATGGATCAAATCCCCCGTTTTCATACTAATCTTCAGCATATAATCTATAGCCCCAAGCACTAAGGCTTCACGAACTAACTCATACTCCCCGTGGTTGCTCGCCACCAGAATTTTTCCTGCAAACCCTCTGTTATTCAGTTCTTTTATCAGCTGCAGACCATCCATATTAGGCATTTTGAGATCTGTAATGATGATATGGGGATTAAACTTGTCTACAAGTGTTAAGGCTTCAACTCCGTCAGAGGCAGTAGCACAGATCATGTATCCAAGCTCTTCCCATGGAATCATGGTTCTGAGCGCGACTTTAACAATAGGTTCGTCATCCACTAGCATTACATTATACATAGGATACATAGTATCACCCCTTAAGTTCGTATGTTTGTTTAGGGATAATTAGGCGGCAGCAGGTTCCATGACCCATTGAACTTGTGATGAACAGCCCGTAACTCTCACCGTATTGAAGTTTAATGCGATCGGCCACATTTGAAATTCCGATACCCGACAGATTGTCAGCTTTTTCAGATTTGGTGGTGTCAAACCCTTTTCCGTTATCGATGATCTCAATAATAAGGGTGTATTCATTTTTTGCGTATACCTTAATTTGGATTAGAACTTTTCCTCCTATATCTGTAACTCCATGAAGAATCGCGTTCTCTGCGATCGGCTGCAGGATGAGCTTGGGGATCATGCTCTGTAATAAAGACTCATCCAAGTCATATTCAATGTCAAACCTGTCGGCATAACGTATTTTTTGAATGGCAAAATAATGATCCAGATTGTTCAGCTCCTGCTTGATGGTGATTTGCTCATCTTGATCGATAATGGTACTACGCAGCAATTCAGCTAGTGAGGAGATGCCGTCGCTAAGGACGGGAACCTGGTTAATCATCGCCAGCCATCGTAAGGAGTTAAGTGTATTAAAAAGAAAGTGAGGATTAATCTGCGATTGCAGCATTTGCAATTCGAGCGAACGTCTTCTTTTCAGATCTTTCTTTTGATCCTTCATCAGCTGTTCCATTCTACTGACCATGCTGTTAATTCTATTGGCCAACACGCCCATTTCATCGTTGCTGTGATCTTCGATCCGGCTCGATAGATCACCATAAAAAATTTGATTGCAGAAGACGATGATTTGTTTGATTGGTTTCAGGATGCTTTTATACAATACGATAATAATTAGAATACACACGACTACAATGATGCTGACAACAATAAGTAGTCCAGTGGTGATTTTACTTGTCTCTGAATTGATATAAGAGAAGGGCACGGTAGAAATCATGTACCAGCCTAATTGATTATTGTTAATATAGGAGATTTGCTGCATTTTGCCATTGACCATGCCTTGGAAGGAATGGTTTTTCTTTGCCTCTTGTGTCTTGATTTGCTTAAAAAGCTCATCTTTATAATAGGGTTCTCCTAGCGGAGTATCCTTTTGATTCGAGGACATTACTTTTCCCTCCCTATTCATAATAAGGAGACTGGAACCTGTACCTAAATCCACACTGGAAAGAATGACTTTTGAAAATAACTCCCCACCAATAAAAACAAACACATGACCTAAGGGAACGCCAATGTCATCTTGATCAAAAATTTTCCGGCCCAGGACAATGGTATTGTAAGCGCGATAGCTTTTTGCGTAGTTAAGACTGTCATAAGGGGCATTGAGCTCTACTTGTTTCATAATTTCTTCATACTTAGGATTGGGGATGCCATCGTAGCCTAATTCATAAATAGGTTGGTTCTTGGCGTCGATGACCCGAACGTTCTGGACATATCCGGGGTAGATGGTTCTATATAAATTGTCCATGGCATGATTAATGGCAGCATTGCTAGGAGCGGGTTCATTTGGTGCTGCCGATAAACGCTCCTGAATAATACTATTGGTAGAAACAGAGCCTGCAAGATATTGATAGTTGTTAAGTTCACTTAACATCGTTCGATTAAGCAGCGTTAAAGCCTGAAATGTGGATTTACTTAATTTATTGTTAATAGATTTGGAGTAAATGGTGTAGGAGTAGAAACCTATAAAGATGATTGGGATCACGGATACGATTAAGAAAATGACGGTTAAGCGATTTTGAATTTTAACCTTGCGCATGATTTGCGGAGGATTAGGAAAATGCAGCTTCGCTTTGCGTCGACTCAGGTGGATGACCTCCCATTCACTATCTTTTACTTACAAGTTAACATAAAAAGAACTATGGAATATATATGCAGCGGCGAAAAGTGAGAATAATCTATGGAATGGATAATATTATCCATTCCGTTAACGGCTAAGTTTACAGGTTATGTGACCCTGATGAATAAGCTTGTACGAGCTCGCATTGGAAGATGGATAAGATAATACATAGGTAGGTTTGTATTGTAAATGTAAATATAGCGTAAATCCTTCTATACTTAGATTATTAAAAAAGCGTTTACAAGAATATCTTAAGGAGGGCGTTTATGAAAAAGACTATGAGTACATTATTAGCAGTAATGCTGCTAGGTGTGGGGTTGCTCGGCTGTGGGAACAGCAATAATAAACCTGCTGCCTCGAATGAATCTGATTCAACGAAAGCTGCGGGCACCGCGCAAGCTACAAGTACAACGAACGCCGGGAAGACTAAAGAAGAACCTGCTAAAGATTTTGATAACAAGGAACTTAGCATTGCTGTATTCCAAGGGGGATATGGTGCGGATTATTGGAATGAAATTGTCAGCAAATTCGAAAGTGCTTATCCAGGTGTGAAAGTGAACATGACGATTAATCCTAAAGTTGGTGAAGTAATCCGGCCGCAGATTGTTGCGGGTAATCCTCCCGACTTCCTATCCGTTACAGATACAGAGCAAAGTGGCATCGTGCTTTCACTGATTAAAGAAAAAGGACTGCTAGATATCAGCGATGTATTTGAAAGCAAAGCGCTTGATAAAGAGGAGACGCTTAAGGATATGATTCTACCGGGGATGCTGGACAGTACAAGATTTCAGCCCTATCAAGATGGAAAGACGTACCTCGCACCTTTTAATGCTGGACCGATGGGCTTGATTTACAATAAAACACTGTTCACAGAAAAAGGCTGGAGTGTTCCTGAGACTTGGGAGGAGTTCTTTGCTTTAGGGGATGAGCTGAACAAAGAGGAGAACTACCTAGTTAATGCAGATGGAACCAAAACGAAGCGGGCTTTATTCACTTACCAAGGCATCTATCCGGATTATTTGGAGGAAATTCTCTACCCGGCCATTGCGAGTGCGGGGGGAAAAGAAACGCTGGATAAAGTCTTTGCTTATGAGGAAGGTTCATTTAAGAACGACACGATCAAAAAAGTACTGGATATTTTCTATAAAATCTCTAAAGACGGTTATCTGATGGACGGCACGGTTGCCTTGAACCATACACAGTCGCAGACCGATATGATGATGGGTAAAGCTTTGTTTATCGTAAACGGGAACTGGATGGAAAATGAAATGAAGGATTCACCTAGAGAAAATGGATTTGAATTTGGGATGACAACAGTACCTGTGTTCAATAAAGGCGATCAGAAGTATGTGCTTTCCAGCTACGAGCAATTCTCCATCCCTGCTAAGGCCAAAAATCCTGAGCTCGCTAAGGAATTCTTAAAGTTCCTGTATACCGATGAATCTGTAAAACTATTTGCGGAAAAAGCGAATGGGGCGTATGCGCTTAACGATGCGAAGGAGCTTTCTAAGCCATTTTTGACTAAAGGTGTCTATGACATGTTTGAGGCTTATAATGGTTCCATTTCTATTTTACAGGGCTGGCAATCGTTACCGAAGGGTTCCAAGGTTAGTGTAGTCACTGAAATGTTCAAGAATACGGTCACACCAGTGATGACAGGCCAAATGACCACAGATCAATGGATGGATAATGTGGAAAAAGCTTTTGCACAGATTCGTAAAGAGAAAGCGGCTAGTAAATAATCTATAGTATCTCATGCAAATGCATCCTGTTAGGAATGGATAAGGTTATCTATGAACGGGATGCATTTTGTATGAAGGGGAGTGAGAAAGATGTCTGAAATGCAGCTGGCAGAAGTAGCTCCTAGACAGAGGAAATCAAAGATTAGGACAGCGAAAACCAGAAATCCTAAGCTATTCATAGCGGTATGCACGATTCCAACGCTCCTGTTGACCCTCGTATTTATGATTATTCCAACCTTTCGGGCATTTTTTATGTCTTTTACGGATGCTACCGGGATGAGTGATGAGAACAAGTTTATCTTTTTGGATAACTATAAATATATGTTTCAAGATGAGATGTTCCTCAAAGCTATGAGCAATACATTTAAACTGATGCTGGTCGTGCCAGTGATTACGTTGATTTTTGGGCTGGTGCTTGCTTTTCTATTAACGCAGACGAAGCTGAAGGAAAGAGGATTTTACCGAACCGTATTTTTCTTTCCTAGTATCATCTCTTTGACGGTAGTCGGAATTATCTGGTCCTTTGTGTTTCATCCCAACATGGGCATTTTGAATAATATTCTGGGGAGCATCGGATTAGATCAACTGAGCAGACCCTGGCTTGGAGATAGCCGAACAGCATTGTGGTGTGTAGCCGTTACACTGATCTGGCAAGCGGTTGGTTACTATATGGTCATGTATATCGCTGCGATTGATGGGATTTCTGCGGATGTGTTTGAATCGGCGACTATTGATGGTGCGGGATATTTCCGGAAGCTTACCAGTATTACGATCCCTCTGCTAAAAGATATTATTGGCATTACGTTTGTGTTGTCTCTGGCTGGTACGATCAATTTAAGTTTTATAGTTGTAACTGTAATGACTGGTGGTGGTCCGGCAGGTGGAACTACTGTTTTACTCCACTACATGTACACGCAGGCCTTCCAGAATGCGAACTTTGGTTATGCCATGGCTATAGCTATATTTACGCTGGTGTTCGCCTTTGTGCTTTCTTTTCTGTCCAGACTACTTACAAATCGAGCAGAAGGGTAGGGGAGAAGGATGACAAGCAATCAACAGAGTCTTCTAAAAATGAATATTGCTAACTGGATCACGCGGCTGTTTCTGATTGTAGCCACCATTGTTTTGTTATATCCGTTTATATGGAATCTCTTAGCCTCATTTAAAAGCAATACAGAATTTCTGACCGACCCCTTCTCCTTTCCACAAGCCCTACACTTCGATAACTATGTACGTGCTTTTCAGAAATCCAAGATGGGGAGTTATTTCCTGAACTCTATCTTTCTTGTGGTGTTATCCACGGCGATTTTAGTTATTTTTGTGGTTCCTATGGCTTATGTCTTAACGAGATTTAAGTTTTGGGGCTCCAAACTAATCCTTAACCTTTATATGGCCTGTATTTTTCTGCAAGCCTCCTATATTATGGTTCCTTTATTTCTGCAGGTGAATTCGTTCGGGATGTTAGACAATCGCGGGATGCTCAGTTTAATCTATGCTGTTCTGCAGTTTCCCTTTGCCATCTTTGTATTAAGTGGATTTCTGAAGTCCGTCCCTAGAGATTATGAAGAGGCAGCTAAGATTGACGGTTGTGGCAACACAGGAGTGCTCGTCAGAATTGTTGCGCCGCTTGCTAAACCGGGCATTGTGACGGTCTGTATGCTGGCAGCGATGGGCTTTTGGAATGAGTATCCGCTGGCATTGGTCTTAATTCAAAGTGATAGCAAAAAAACATTGCCAGTAGGTTTAGCCAATCTTTTTGAGGTACAACGTTATGCTACTGATTGGAGTGCACTTTTTGCCGCGCTGATCCTAGTGTTGATTCCAACGATTCTTTTATATGTGATAGGACAAAAGCAATTGCTCCAAGGAATAAGCGCAGGCGGAATTAAGGGCTGAACAACAAAGATATGGAGGGAAGTTACGTGGACAAAGGAAGATTTACACTGCCTGGTGAAACAGGGATGGAAGAGGTCATAGCCGATCTCGTCGAAAGATGGGGTGTAGATGCCGTACGTGACAGTGATGGCACGAATCTATCGCAGGACATTCTCGATATGGGTCTGCAAATTTATTCAACGCTTTGTCTTGTCCGTGAGGACAATGAGTGGGCGAAGCAGCATCCGCAATATAGACAGCAGATTTATCTGATGTCTGCTCCAGTAATAGTAACTTCAAAGGTGAAGACCATCGATATTATGGCTGATTATTTTGCCGAGCAATTTATTCCTAACACAGATGTGGATATAAAAAAATATTGGCAGGTTGTAAACCGGACTACAGGAGAAGTATTACCTTCTGAATGTTGGAGTTACGCAGAGGGAATTGTCACACTTGAACAGGCGGTACAATTTCACAAGTATACGGTCAGTTTCTTGGCCTACCAGAAATGGGAGCCGGTCTCCATGTACAACCACATCACGAATGATTGGGATGAGGAGCATCGTTTACCGTTGGATATTCGTTATCCCGAGGCTCAAGAGCATGTTTTGAAGGTGCTGGAGGATTGGCTGAAGAAACATCCCAAGACTGATATCGTACGTTTTACGACCTTCTTTTATAATTTTGATTTGATTTTTAACAAGGAAGGTAAGGAGAAACAGGTGAATTGGTTTGGCTATCTGAGTTGTGTAAGTCCACTTGCGTTAGAGCAATTCGAACAAGCTTATGGGTACCGATTGACTGCAGAAGATTTTGTGGATCAGGGGCGATATAACACACCATTTAAGAACCCGACCCAAAGATATCTGGACTGGATGGACTTCAATCAGAAATTCATCGCAGGTTATGCTAAACAATGTGTAGAAATGGTGCATGATTTCGGGAAGAAAGCGATTATGTTTTTTGGGGATCACTGGGCTGGTACAGAGCCTTATGGAAAATATTTTCCGGAGATCGGGCTCGACGCAGTGGTAGGGGCAGCAGGAGATGGCGTTACAACCCGTATGATTGCGGATATACCTATTAAGGATACCGAGGCACGTTTCTATCCTTATTTCTTTCCTGATGTCTTTTTTGAAGGGGGAGACCCTGTCGGAGAGTCCATGCCAATCTGGATCAAATGCCGGCGTGCGCTCATGCGCAAACCAGTTGGCAGGATGGGGTATGGCGGATATTTAAGTCTAGCGCATCAATTTCCGGATTTTATAGATCATGTGACAGAGATTGCGACGCAGTTCAAAGGGATTCATGCCAATGCAGAAGGGACACAGCCTTTTAAAGCTCCTTTTAAAGTGGCGGTTCTGAATACTTGGGGCTCCCTTCGAAGCTGGCAGACACATCAAGTGGCTCATTCATTATGGAATCAAAGATGTTACTCCTACATAGGGGCATTAGAGTCATTGGCGGGCTTGCCGTTCGACATTGAGTTTATAAGCTTTGATGACATCAGGTTAAGTGGGATTGATCCTAGTATCGGTGTGATTATTAACGCCGGTGATGTACACACCTCTTGGAGCGGTGGAGATCAATGGAGCGATCCGCAAGTTGTGGCAACAGTTCGTGAGTGGGTGGAGCAAGGGGGCGGTTTTATTGGGATTGGTGATCCATCAGCTTATGAACATCAAGGGGTTCTTTTTCAACTAGCGGATATTCTAGGTGTTCAGAAGGAAATTGGATTTACAGCAAGCATCAATAAGCCCAAGGTAACGCCTGTGCAGGGTCATTTCATAACGGAAGATCTGGAAGGTGAGATTAATTATGGTGAAGGGATGACCATGATTTATCAAGCGGAGGCCGGAGCAGAAATATTGGACGTGCACCAAGGCAGCTGCAATCTTGCCGTGAATTCATTTGGTCGGGGGCGGGGCGTTTATATCGCGGGGCTTCCCTATAGTGTTCAGAATACCAGACTACTCAGCCGAGCGATCTTTTGGGCTGCACATCAAGAGAAGCAATTGTATTCATGGTTCTCAGTGAATCCGAATGTTGAATGTCACGCGTATCCTGAGACGGGTCGATATTGTGCCGTAAATAACACTGCCGAGATCCAAAAGACAACGATCCTGATGGACAACGCTGTGATCCAAGAAATAGAGTTGCGTGGGATGGAATGTGTGTGGCTGGATATGATTATGTAAGAGATTTGTTCGCCTTCTCCTATTTTGAGATCACACACTAGGAGTCAGCCGTAACTACGGCGAATAATTAGACTTCCGGCGCTGTTATCTCCTACTTTCCTGAATTGTACCGCCTCACTTGAGTGATTGGGGAATTTCTCCCTGAAATTCCGGAATATTTGGTCATCAGACTAATAATCAGGGGAAATCTCCCCAAAGTTTAGCTGATTCGTTAGCAATTATAGTTATTCCTCTTATTATTAGGGAGGAATTCCCTGAATTCATTCATTTAGAGCGAATATTGGCTGTTTTCAGGGAGTTTTTCCCTAATAAGTTTTAGAGCCGTCCCCGCATACTGCATTAACGCAGAAAACACGAACGTTCGCCGCCTCCTTCTTCGATTTTTCAGGGAAGGGGGCATTTGCCTTTTTGAATCATAAGGAAGAATCCATCCCCTCAATGTTTTTGGCAAGTTTTTCTCACTTGGATTGAGATATTTTGAGTTTTCCGTATCTAGAGTATCCGGGACATTTTGCGATAAGCCCGCGGAGAAATCCCCTCATTTGCGGTAAATACCCTGCTGAAATAATGGATATCAGGATAACCAACCTTATCCCCGACCTGTTCAATCGGCCAATCCGTTTCACGCAGCAGCTTGCGTGCTTCTCGATGCCGGATGGAACGGAGATATTCACCAGGAGGCATGCCAGCTACCTCACGAAATAACTTGGAGAAATGGTCTTCATGCATATTCATGGCACCAGCCATGGATTTATTGCTCCAGCGGTCTGCTAGCTTTGAATCCATCTCATCGATTAAAGCTCTGATCCGCCCGGTATGAACGGAAGATTTAGCTGCATTCCGGGAGCTTTGTGTTCGGAGCAGCGAGGTTAGAACGCCGAGCAGTAACCCCCGACAGACCCATTCATAACCGGCAGGCCGCATCGTAAATTCATGCACGAGCTGTTCCATCGCATGGATACATTCGGGTGGCGGGGTATAAATGGGCTCCTGTGACAATGGCATAAAAGGAGCGGTCACAGCTTCCAAGGCAAACTTCTCGTCCATAACCTCCTCCTCATTGACCAGCATGTCTTCATCGCTTGTAATAATCGATTCCCCAAAAAAATCAAAATGGATCCCAATGAGTTTGGTTTCCGAATCTGAGACAATCGCATTCTGATGATATACCCCGGAAGAAAGAAATATCAGTTGTCCTGAATTCAGGATATATTCCTCCGTATCCATCTTTGTTGATAATTTCCCCTGGCGAACGTATAGCAGCTCGAAATCATACAATCTTCTTCTTGGAAAGAGGCAAGGTGAGAGAGTTTGGAATTGTGCGTAGTGAATGCCAGGTGACCACTCCCGGGAAGGGACCTGTTTTCTCAGGGGATAACGGGGTTCTTTTTCAGCCACGAATAAACCTCCCATACAGTATAAAATGATTTATTAAATAGACCGGAATCGTTCAACAAATCTCTTGTTCACCTAAATAAATCTAACTTACAATCTATTATAATATAAATAAATCAAGGATATAAGCGCATTTAGGGCAGAATCTTAAAAAACGGAAAATAACAAATTTGAGGAGGATTCAGATGAAAAAGGGAATAAACATTTGGTCGTTTCGCGAAGGTACTGAGATCGAAGAATGTGCACGTCTGGCTAAAGCGGCAGGTTTCGACGGAATTGAGTTATCTTTGAATGAATCGGGTGAACTTGGCCTGCAAACCACTGTGAAAGAAGCTATTAAGATCAAAAATTCCATTCAGGAGATGGGGTTAGAAATTGCAGGACTGGCGACAGGACTATATTGGTCATATGCCATGACAAGTGAATCCGCGGCGAACCGGACGAAGGCTATCGATGTATGTAAAAAACAATTGGAGCTGGCAGCAACACTTGGCGTAGATACGATTCTTGTCATTCCTGGTGCGGTTGGTGTGGATTTTATTGAGGGCTGTGAAATAGTCGATTATGAAAAAGCTTATGATCGAGCCTTGAAGGCGATCAGTGAACTGGCTCAAGATGCAAAAATGGCGGGTGTTTCTATTGGGATTGAAAATGTGTGGAATAAATTCCTGCTGTCTCCGCTCGAATTACGTTCTTTTATAGATGCTGTAGGCTCCAATTATGTAGGTTCCTATCTGGATGTAGGGAATATCGTTCATTCTGGTTATCCAGAGCAGTGGATACGGATTCTAGGTCATAGAGTCAAGAAGGTGCATTTCAAAGATTACCGCCGGGCAGCCGGAGGACTTCATGGATTTGTTGATCTACTTGCTGGGGATGTGGATTATCCTGCTGTTATGGAAGCACTGCAAGAGATCGGCTACAGCAATTATGTTACTGGAGAAATGATACCGCCATATACGCATTATTCGGAGCAAATCATTTTTAATACTTCTGCAGCGATGGATGCTATTTTAGGACGCACTAGTTACTAAGTTTAAGAGAGGTGAAGGCTGTGCTCAGAGTGGGGCTGGTGGGTTATGGATTTATGGGCCGAATGAACTTTGATCAGTATGTTCAATTGCAGGAAGACGGCCATCCGATTTCTCTGGTTGCCATTTGTGACCCGCAGATTAAAGTCCTTAAACATACTAAATCCGCGGGGAATATGAACACGGCCCACGAGGTATATGATTTATCCCCTTACAGCCTTTATGAGAATTTGGAGCATATGCTCGAAAAAGAAGAACTAGATGCTATTAGCCTTGCAGTACCTACGTACTTGCATGCTGAAATGGCTTGTTCGCTGCTGGAACGAGGGTATCATGTGTTCTGTGAAAAGCCGATGGCGAGACATTCCGCAGAAGCTTGGAAGATGGTAGCGGCGGCGCAAAGCAGCGGAAAAAAATTACTGATTGGTCATTGTCTTCGCTTCTGGCCGGGATATGAATATTTGAAGGGGATTATAGCTAGCGGTGAGTTCGGTGAAGTGACAGAGGCTTATTTTTACCGGGGTTCCGGTGCTCCTAAAGGGTGGTTGGTCAATGATGAGCTAAGTGGCGGCTGTATGCTGGATATGCATGTACACGATACGGACATCATCCATCACTTGTTTGGGAAACCGGATAAAGTATCAACGCTTGGGCGGAAGGTTTTACCGGGAAGTGGCTATGATATCGTCTCCACTCATTATTTTTATCAGGATGGAAAAGTGGTCAATGCCCAAGCGGACTGGACACTGGAAGGCGACTTTGGTTTTTACATGGGCTATCGGATTAATTTTGAACGGGGAAATGTAGTCTTTGATGGCGCGGAAGTTAAGGTAAATCCTAATCGTCAACCGGGGTTCATTGCGAAGCTTTCTTCGCATACCGGATATTACAGAGAGTTGGTATATTTCTTGAAAATCATCCAGAACGATGAGCCAGTGACCCTATGTATGCCCGAAAGTGCTGCCCAGTCCATAGAAATCATTGAGGCTGAAATCCAATCGGCTGATCAGGAAGGGGCCTGGATACGGATACGTTAAGTACCATACTTTTAGTAAAGGAGACTTCACGATGTTGAAAATAGGCTTGATCGGCTTTGGATTTATGGGCCGGATGCATTTTGATAATTATGTGCGCTTAACGGAAGAGGGGCAGCCCATTGCCCTTAAAGCCATCTGTGATTTGCGAATTGAAGAATTAAAGGATGGAAAAGCAGCCGGGAATATGAGCACTGCCCAGGAAGTCTATGATTTGTCAGCTTACAATCTATACGATGATCTGGAGAAAATGATAGCCAGTGAGGAACTGGATATGATTGACATTGCGGTTCCTACTTATCTGCATGCGGAAATGACTTGTTCGCTGCTGGAGCGTGGATATCATGTTTTTTGTGAGAAACCGATGGCCAGAACTTCCGTACAAGCGCTGGAAATGGTGGAAACGGCAGCCCGCTGTGGGAAAAAACTGATGATCGGACATTGTCTCCGTTTTTGGCCGGGGTATGAATATTTAAAAGAAGTGATAGAGAGCGGGCAGTTCGGTCAGGTCACGGAAGGGTATTTTTACAGGGGATCTGGTGCTCCTAAGGATTGGTTTCTTGATGAGACACTAAGCGGTGGAGGCATTATGGATATGCATATTCACGATACGGATATGATTAACTATCTGTTCGGCAGACCGGATAAAGTATCATCCTTAGGACGTAATGTCCTTCCGGGTAGCGGATATGATATCGCATCGACTCACTATTTTTATAAGGATGCAAAAGTAATTAATGCTCAGGTGGATTGGACGCTGGAAGGTGATTTTGGTTTTTACATGGGGTACCGGGTTAATTTTGAACGTGGAAATATAGTGTTTGATGGCAGCGAGGTCAAGGTCAATCCGAATGCCGGGGCAGGCTATTTAGCGGAACTTTCACCGGATGTTGGCTACTATAGAGAGCTTGTATATTTTCTGGATGTTATTATCCAGGATAAGCCTATCATTATTTGTACGCCAGAGAGTACAGCGGAGTCTCTAAGAATCGTGGAAGCAGAAATGAAGTCAGCGGATGCTGAAGGCGAATGGATTGTGCTAGATTAGTTGTGTGTAGAGTGAATAAGGACGTGAGCTGGAAGAGGATCATTCACAATGACCTTTTTCCAGTTCACGTCCTTTTGTCATCGCTGAAATTTGGTGTTGTCTCTTGCATAATGGGATACTGATCCGTCATATCTTCTCAGCCGTACTTGTTCGTCAGAGAACAGTTCAACAATTCCTGAAGCAACCTCTGAATACATTCCATCAGGATCAAGCTGTAGCGCAGAAATATAGGTTTGGGATAAGGCAGCTATAAAAAAATCAATATTTTTCACTAATGTTTGTGGCATGTTATTCCCTCCGGTGACATCTTGTACATGATGATATATTAAACCATAGGAGTTATTTTACCATGATTTATCGTTGAGTTTTAGGAAGAATTCTTTGGTAAAAGTCGAAAATATGAGAAATTTGGTTGAAATTGTATTTAAGATCGTCTTTAATGAAACGAAGAGGGTAATTTTACCACTCTAAATAAATTAAGGGGATTACATAATGAAAGACTATGAAGTGCTGGAAATTAACAAAAAGAGTTTTTTTAAAACAACTATCTATTTTATGATCATTCCTACACTGCTATTGTTTATAGTAGGTTTAGGGATGGTGGTGGTCGGGCTTATCATTAAAGAGACGTTTATTGTTGTTATGGGTATCCCTTATTTGATTATGCCGGTTATTTTGATACTCATTTATGGGTTGGTGGGTATGCTGGTAGCGCTGGTATATAACAAGCTGGCGAAGAGATTCGGAGGACTAGAACTGAAAATAGTGGAGAAAAACCCTCCGGTTGAAGCAAACTATTTACCATAACCCGAAGTTACTAAAGGGCAGGTATTGCGATGATTTCGCTACCTGTCCTTTTTTATTTTTAATTTGAAAAGAAACCGGGGAATGGATATGATTTGGATAATGAAAGGATGATTGCCAGATGACAGAACCGACACAAAGAGCCAAGGAGCTGTACATTCAGTTTTTGGGTCATTTTTTAAATATGCATAAAGCAGGAGTACTTAAGGAGTACAAGAGTTTTGAAATTCCAAGAGAAGTGGAGCTGGAATGGCTGCAGGAATGGGCTACGGAGCACGTCAAGCAGTTGTCGATACGGGACTGGGATGCGATTACGATACTGGAATCCATCTCGCGGAATTATCAGGATAGCTGGATTGTGGAAAAAGTGGCTTCTTTTGCTTCGCGGAATATTATGAGCGCTGATAGTTTGGTTAGACTGATTTATGCGGAAAAAATGCTTGAAATCATTCGTTCTCATAACCAAGTGATCACAAAAGAACTGTTATTTCAAGGCTGTAAGGTTGCTGTACAAATTCTCGAGGATGTAATCTCACAGCCGCTGGTCATTGATCCTGGACACGAACTTAAAGAACATAACCTTAAAGATAAGCGCGCGTTAAACAGTCGAGCCCAACAAGGGATTGAAGAGGTGAAGGTACTTATTAATTCTTAGCTGCCAAAGTTGACATACTGTTGTCAAATTGGGTGTGCTACGATTTCATGACAGAATCAAGTCTGCTGATTTAAAAAAGAAAATGAGGGATTATCGAATGGCTGAACCTTTAAAAGCAATGTACAATGAACAATTTCTGCGTGAGTTCGGCGAAAAGATTCGTGGCGTACATAATGTCTTCGAGACTGAGGCATTTGTAAGCTCAGCCATGACTGAACCGTGGGAAACGCTTGAGCTGAAGGCGAGAATGCGGCGGATCACCGAGACGTTGGGCAGCCACTTACAGCTTCCTTATGAGGAAGCGCTGGCTATCCTATTCGCCATTGCTAATGATTGTGTAGGATTTCCTTATTTGATTTTTCCGGATTTTGTTGAGGTATATGGCCAGGAAGACGATCATTGGGAATTGTCTATGCAGGCGCTGGAAAGATTCACAGCGAAATCATCGGCTGAATTTGCAGTTAGGCCGTTTCTTTTGCGGGAACCAGAGCGGATGATGGCTCAAATGCAGGTATGGGCGAAGCACCCTGATGAGCATGTACGTAGGCTGGCTAGTGAGGGCTGTCGGCCTCGTCTGCCTTGGGGACAGGCGCTTCCCATGTTCAAGCTTGACCCGGCGCCGGTATTACCTGTACTTGAGCAGCTTAAGGCGGATACATCCCTGTATGTGCGTAAAAGTGTCGCTAATCATTTGAATGATATTGCGAAGGATCATCCGGAAGTGGTGCTCGATACCGCTCGGCGCTGGAAAGGAACACATCCCGATACAGACTGGATTGTGCGGCACGGCTGCCGTTCTTTGATTCGTAAAGCTGAGCCAGAGATTATGGCTTTATTCGGATACGCAGAGCAGACAGACGAAGCTGCTCCACTTATAACGAGTGCTTCAATTCTACTGGAACCTTCTATCCTGGCCATTGGCGAAAGCTCTGAATTGCAGTATAAGCTTCAAGTTTGTGAGGGAGCTCCGGCACGGATTCGGATTGAATACGGAATCTATTTCGTGAAAGCGGCAGGTCGAACCTCCCGTAAATCTTTTTTGTTATCGGATAAGACCGTACCTGGAGGTACAATTCTGTCAGGTAAACGGACACATCGTTGGGCTGATTTAACAACTCGGCGTCATTATCCAGGAGAGCACCGGATTGTGCTGCTGGTAAATGGGCGAGAAGTGGCGGAAGTGGGGTTAGAACTTAAAGGGGGTGCTAATATATGAAAAAAGAAGTTTTGATGTTTCTATCCAATGGCTATGCTGATTGGGAAAGCGGATATATTAGTGCCGAACTAAATAAGCCGGAAAGTGAATATAAAGTAAGCACAGTTGCTTTAACTAGCGACAATGTCAAATCTATGGGTGGATTTACTGTTGTACCTGACTATACTTTAGACAGTTTACCTGCTCAGTATGAAATGTTGATTTTAATCGGGGGCACAGGCTGGAAAGATAATTCAGCTATTACTCCAGTGATTGAAAAATGTTTACAGGAAAGTGTACCTATAGCCGCAATATGTGACGCTACAACTTTTTTGGCTGAACATGGCTATTTAGACAACATACCGCATACCGGAAATTCATTGGATTATTTAAAACAAAATGCTCCTAATTATAAAGGAGAAGCAAATTATATAGAAAAACAGGCAGTTTCGAGTGAATATATTATTACTGCTAATGGCACAGCTTCTTTAGAATTTGCAAGGGAAGTTATGAAGAAGTTAGAGGGTTTCCCAATCGAAGCCGTCGAGGGATGGTACAAATTTTTCAAAGATGGTTTTTATCAAGAATAAGGGTGTATATAAAAAAAAGGTGGTCTCAAGTCTTAACGACTTCAGATCACCTTTTTGGGGTTGAAGCTTATTTTTTCACTTCTGTAACACCAGTTACTTTTCCTTGATCGGATGAATTAAAGGTGGATTTATATTGATCGTTTGCGAAGTAGACATTGCCTTCAACGGTTGCGTTCACCAGGGTAAAACCATCCGCTTCTACGTATACATCTCCAATAAAGGTTCCGCCTTGGATGCGGGCGTTTTTACTCTTGATGGTCAATTTTGGAGCAGTCAGTTTAAAGGAGTTGGTGATGTTGTGATCCGCATCTTGTGTGTATAGAGCAATTTTTCTGGCGGGTTCCTCTTTATTCATGAATTCTCCATCCACCACGAGATCTTCGGTGAAGGTTAAGTCTTTAAGTGTAGCAGCAATCCAGGTTCCTTCTGGACTGATGGCGCGTTTGAAGGCTTCTTCATTATCTACTACGGAAGCTGAGGTTACAGCATCTGTGGTGTTATTTTGATTATTAGCGGTGCCTGTATTATTAGTGGTTCCCGCATTATTCGTGTTCTCAGGAGTGCTTGTTGCAGTAGCATTATTGGCATTGTTTGTTGCATTTCCACATCCGACCATTAACACAAAAGCAAATACCGCAGCAACACTTGCTATCTTTCTCATCTGTATAACCTCCTTAAGTAATTGTACTGATATCCTTCGAGCTTACTATAGAGTGATTAGTTAGTAATTTACCAATCAATCTACAAATGGTAATATAGGCCTGGACATCTCTGGCGTATAGTATGACCTGAAAAATGTGATTTATCCGATGAATTCACGAGCAATATGGATTACAATAAGTACAGGCAGTAGAAAAGGAGCATTATCCATGGCCAAACAGAAATATTATGTAGTCTGGGAAGGTAAACAACCGGGAGTCTATAGCACTTGGGCAGAATGCCAGGCACAGACAGATCATTATACCGGTGCAAAATATAAATCCTATGAATCTAAAGCAGCAGCTGATGCGGCATATAAAGCGGGCTGGAAGGGGAATTGGGGAACAGGGGCAGCTGGAGCAGCAAAGTCTAAGGGGACAAGTTCTTTTAAACGCAGTGCTACAGTAGAGACCTCTGAGGAGATTGATTACAACAGTATTTCAGTAGATGTGGGGACTCGTGGTAATCCGGGGCCTGTTGAATATAAGGGTGTAGATACACAAACGGGAGATATCATTTTCTCCTGTGGTCCGATCAAAAAGGGCACTAATAATTTAGGCGAATTTTTAGCGATTGTTCATGCCTTGGCGTTGTTGAAGAAAGAGGGAAGCGATAAAACGGTCTACAGTGATTCAGTAAATGCAATGAAGTGGGTGAAGCAGAAGAAGGTGGCAACAACCTTGCCGCGCGATTCTTCAACAGAGGAAATTTGGGTGCTTATTGATCGGGCAGAGCGTTGGTTGCAAACCAATACATATGACAATAAGGTGCTCAAGTGGCAGACCAAAGAGTGGGGCGAGATCAAAGCGGATTATGGTCGGAAATAAAAAAGCTATATCGCTATGGTTTCGGTTAAAGGAGGAGTTTGGGGATGTTTGGCAACGATTGGGATGAGGTATTGCAGGATGAAATGCAAAAGCCCTATTTTCTAAAATTAATGGACGCACTAACACAAGAATATAAGGAACATACCGTTTATCCGCCAAAAGAATTATTGTTCACAGCATTGAAATTAACGCCTTATAAGGAGACCCGTGTAGTTATTTTAGGTCAAGATCCTTATCATGGTCCCGGACAAGCGCACGGACTAAGCTTCTCTGTCAATCCGGGGGTACGTATCCCTCCGTCACTGCGCAATATTTATGCAGAGCTGAAAGAGGACGTCGGTGTGCCTGTTCCGAACCACGGCTCTTTACTGCACTTAGCAGAGCAGGGAGTGTTGTTGCTGAACACCGTGCTGACGGTACGTGAGGGTGAGGCTGGTTCGCATAAAGGTCTGGGCTGGGAGACATTCACAGACACTATTATGCAAAAGCTAAATGAAAGATCTACGCCCATGGTGTTTATATTATGGGGAAGTCATGCGCAGAAAAAAGGCGCCTTCATCGACCAAAGCCGGCATAAGGTGCTGCAATCGCCTCATCCAAGCCCACTTTCATCGCATCGTGGATTTTTTGGCAGTCGTCCGTTCTCAAAGGCCAACCAATTTTTAGAGTCGCAGGGGTTGGCAGGAATAGATTGGTTCATTCCGGACTTATAATTTATGGAGTGATGCGAAGGGGAGGTAGCTATGAAGCATTGGGTAGGTAAACCCGTTATAATGTACTGCGGAGAGAAACCTTATACCATTATGAAGGGAATCCTGCGCAAATGGGACCTTTCCGCATCGGTGGCGGTGATTGGCCATCAGGAAATTGCTGTGCCGTTTCGGGATATTGTTGTTATTAAGGCTCTGGCTCCAAAAGAAAGAGCGCTGCCTCCAGTTCTCCATTCCGTGGGTTATGTGATGAGGGATCGGCAGCAATTTGACAATGCAGTGTATTTTAAATCGGCGGTTAGCGTCTGGAAAGAAGATCAGCTTATTGCCTTTAATACGATTATTACCTCACATACGAAAGGTTCAGTTACTCTTCAGAACGGCCAAAACCTGATGAAGGGCAATCACATCTTTGTAGTTCGTTCTTTACGAGGGTGATTTCAGGCACCTGTAAAGAATAAAAAAGGGTACGACTCCGAGTGATGAACTGCACCCCGTCAAGTAGACAGCAAAAAAAATAAAAGTAGTTTAAGCGGCCTTAGTCCTAAATTCAATGGGACTGAGGCCGTTTAGTTTTGCCTGTAACCGTTCGTTATTGTAAAAATGAATGTAGGTATCAATATCTGTTTGGAGTTCTTCAAAGGTCTGGTAGGTATGTAAGTAGTACTTCTCACATTTCAATGTTCCCCAGAAGGATTCCATCGGCGAATTGTCAATGCAGCAGCCTACTCGGGACATGCTTTGCTTCAGTTCTGCATCGTCCAGCATCTTTTTAAAATGCAGAGATGTATACTGAAAACCACGGTCGCTATGGAGTAAGGTTCGGCTCTCCGGTGCTGCCTTCAAAGCTAATTCCAGTGTGTTAAAAACTAGCGAATTATTATTGGAATGACCCAGAACGTAAGCAACAATCGACTTGTCATACAGATCTTTTATTGCACTTAAATACGCCTTCTTGCCGTTGCCGTATTTGAATTCCGTTACATCTGTTACCCATTTTTGGTTTGGAGCTTCAGCCTCAAAATTACGGTTCAGCACATTCTCTGCAACCTGCTGAGGTGTGGAGCCTACATACTTCTTTCTCTTTCTGCGGATGACTGACTGGATGCCTTGGCATCTCATCAGCCGATACACTCGCTTTGCGTTAATAGATTTATCCATTTGTCTGCGCAAATGCAGGGTCAATTGGCGATACCCAAAGGTTCGTTCCACCTTCTCATACAAGAGGAGCATAGCCTCTGTCAGTTTCTCGTTGTCAGCCTCTCGAGAACTGGGTTTGCGATTCAACCATTTGTAATAACTTGACCGTGAAATCCCTGCGATGTCACACAAAAGCCGAATGGAGCAAGACTGTTCCTGCTGAACGGCCTGAATGGCCAGGTAGATGTTCACCTGGCGAATGGTCCTTAACGCCTCCTCCTTTCGAGTTCCTCTAACTTTTTTAGAAAAGCATTCTCCGCACGCAGGCGTGCATTCTCGTATTCCAGCTTTTGCATCGCGAGTTTGTGGCGATCTGCTTCCGTAAGTTCTTCAGGCGCTTTAGTGCGTCCTCTACCGTCTCGTAACGCCTCTTCACCACCAGCTTCGTACTTCTTTACCCAGCTATATACTTGTTGGTAAGACACGTGAAAATGGCTTGCCGTCTTCGCATAGTCTTCTCTGTTCGAAAGGCAGTACAGCACGATATTTATCCGTTCCTGCCAAGTGGTTACGCGTCCTTTGGTCATAGCTTTAGTTCCTCCTGAATGAGCTGTTAAGCTGTTGCTATGACCATTATACTTCCTAATCCAGTTGGCGAGTTGGGTTGAACTTGCAATCTTATACTTGCAGATGATTTGGTTTTGCGATAATCCTCCCTCGAGATAGTCCTTAACGGCATGGAGTTTAAGTTCTGCAGAATATGTACGATTGTAGCTTCGGACTTCCAGCCCTTCGTATCCATACAATTGATAACGTTGCCGCCACTTCACTAATGAGTTTTTGGATATTCCATACTTCCGGGCCGCAGTTTTCAAACCAATGTCGCCCCGTTCAATTTCTTGGAGAATCGTTAACTTTTCCAGTGCTGTAAACTTCTTTTGTTCCATAAAAATGCTCCCCATACAGCGACAGGTTTTTATTATTTCACCTGTCTACTATATGGGGAGCATATCAGTGATTGGAGACGTACCCTTTTTTATTTTATAGATAAGCTCCGCCCGTTCACGAAGTAGATTACAACCGTTATAGCTCCTCTTTTTTGATAGGCTCAGTTTCATCTATCCGGTCTGCAATAATAATCTCATACACGCGCAGGAAAACAATTTTTATAATCATATAAACAGGGAGCGCAATAAGAACTCCGATAATACCGTAGAAGTCTCCACCTATAAGGACAAGGATGACCGTAGTCAGTGGATGAACATCCAATGATTTTCCGTAAATAATCGGTGAGAGTACATTATCCTGGATCTGCTGGGCAATGAAGATTACAACCAGGGACCATATGGCCATCGTCGGTGATTCAATGAAACCCACTATAATTACCGGAATCGCTGCTAAGAATGATCCCACATATGGAATGAAGTTAAGGGGCACTGAAATTACGGCGAGCAACAGGGAGTAAGGCAGTCCGATGATAAGGAACCCTATATATAACATAATACCGAGTACGACATTTAGCACCACGCGTGTGACGATGAAGCTGCTTAAGGCGCTGTCGATATCTCCAAACATCTCTTGCCCTTCCTTACGATATTTTCTCGGAATTAAGCCTTGAAGTTTAGGCGATAGCTTATAGTCATCTTTTAGCATGTAGTACAGAATGATGGGCAAAGTTGCGATTAACACTACAATGCTGGAAACAACGCCAATCAAATTGGACATGGAATTGGTAACCCAGGTAATAGTATCGCTAAGAAATTCTGATAAACGGGCTGCGACGTCGGAATCCCCTTTGAAAAAACGCGAAAGTGTCGGATTCTCCCTCAATGCATTGAACTGATCCTGCAAACCTTGCACGAGGTAAGGAGTGTTATCAATAAAGTTCTGAATTTGTTCTTGCAGTGTCGGCCAGACTAGAATCCAGAAGAGAATGAACAAGCCGGCAATCAGAAAATAAATGAGCAGGATGGAGAACGCCCGGTTTAATTTTCTTTTCTCAAGGATTCTTACTAACGGACGCAGCAGGTAGTACATGAACCCTGATAACATCATGGGAACAAGTAATAATTTGAAAATGGCACCCAGTGGGGCGAAGAGAAACATTACTTTGGAGCCTAAGTACAAAATCAGTAAAAAGGCGATAATAGCAAGGCTTGTCCGAAAATACTTCTGTTGTGGCAATAAAAACATCCCCCAAAATTCAAATTTATGTCTATGTAGTTTAATAACCCTAATTTACAAGTATTGATTCAAAAGCGGGCAATTCCTTTTAGGTAGTTCTTGGCATACCCATATAGAGGTTCTAGTTACAAAGGTTACGCCAAGTAAAAAGTTCGCAATTTAACAAGGGGATATAACTATTTCTCTGCTTTTTCACAGATTATCTTGACTTTCGTCTATGAGATTTTCTAGTGGATAAAGTGAAGATTTCAGGAACTACATCTTCGCCTCCGGTTTCTTTGGTAACTTGTCTTGCTTTAACAAGAGATAAAAAGGAAAAAATCTCACCTAACGCTACAAGTCCAGCTGCGATGATCTCATAATCCTCAGCGCTAAGTTCTGCGGATTCCACTGGATTATTGTTATTGGTGGTCCCATTCTTATTAGCATTGCTGTTGCCTTTATTTCTCCCGCTGTTTCTTCCATTGGCCATTTCTGATCACCCGCTTTTCCCGGTATGTATTATTAATATGTTATAAATGCCGCATATGAGATAGGCAATTCGGATGTAATTTTGCACTGTCTCTTTTTAGCACTTTACACAGGATGAAAACGCTGTTAAAATCATAAACGAGCACAAACGATCAATAACGGTCATATATAATCGATTAACGGTCAATAAAATTCATAGATGAGCGCAAGGAATTGCATAGGTCGCGCTGTCACATAAAGGAGCGAGCCACGATGATGTTTGAGGAAGAGAGAAAACAAAAAATCGTGCTTTTTGTGGAAAAGAACTCCAGAGCTTCTGTACAGGAGCTAAGTCAGGAAATGGGCGTATCTGAGTCTACTGTGCGCCGTGATCTGAAGGAGCTGGAAGAAGCCAAGCTATTAAAGCGTACTCATGGCGGAGCGGTTTCCCTGCAGAGCGTCAATTTTGAAGCGGCTTATCCTGATAAGGAAGACCATTTATTGGATGAGAAGCAACGGATTGCCCGTAAGGCCGTGGAGATGATTCAGGAGGGGGACGCAATACTGCTTGATGCAGGAACAACAACACTGCAGATTGCCAGAGAGCTGAAGAACTTTTCGAATATCAAAGTCATTACGAACTCGATTATGGCGCTGAATGAGCTGCGGGATTGCCGCAATATCGAAGTCTCAATTACAGGCGGTATGCTTCGCCCGGATACGATGGCTTTTGTTGGACCGATGACAGAACGTTCCTTAGATATGGTGAGAGTAGATAAAACTTTTCTTGCCACTAATGGACTGGATTTGCGGGAAGGCATCACAACTCCGAACATGTTAGAGGCAGCTACAAAACGCAAAATGATCGCAGTCGCCAAGCAAGTTATTCTACTGGCAGATCACAGTAAGCTGGGGCAGATATCCTTTAGCAAGGTTGCAGATGTGACGGAAATGGATCATTGCATTATAGATTCAGGAGCGTCTGACAAATTCATCCGTGAGATCACGCAATTGGGTGTGGATTTCACGCTGGTATAAATTTTATATAGGATAAGCAATTATGAATTACCGTGTGATCGTTTGGAGAAATTACAGATGCCGTACTTGTGATCGGTAATCTATGGCTTAGAAAACCAACATAATTGAGGGATAATCATGATCTATACTGTAACGCTTAATCCTTCCATTGATTATATCGTGGAAGTGGAAGATTTGAGACTGGGTGACTTGAACCGGATGAAACGTGATTTGAAGCTTCCGGGAGGGAAGGGGATTAACGTATCCCGAGTGCTTAATCAGCTTGGGGTTCAGAATAAGGCTATGGGATTCCTTGGAGGCTTCACCGGCCGATATATTGAGGATTGGTTACACGAAGAGTCAATTTCAAGCGATTTCGTGTTTGTTTCTGATGATACGCGGATTAATATCAAGCTCAAGCATGGAGAGGAAACGGAGATTAACGGTGTTGGACCCGTCATTCATGATCCTGAAGCCAATGCACTATTGCAAAAGCTGGCTGCCCTGAACGCGGAGGATGTAGTGATTTTGTCGGGAAGCGTTCCCCCATCACTGGGTGCAGATTTCTATGACAAGCTTATAGCTGTGTGCAAACAGAGCGGAGCGGAATTCGTCATTGACACTACCGGTGCTGCACTTCAAAAAGCGCTGGCGTATCAGCCATTGCTGGTTAAACCGAACCATCATGAGCTCGCAGAGCTATTCGGCGTAACCATAGATACGAGGGAAGAGATCATTACTTATGGACGCAAGCTGCTGGATGCAGGAGCGAAAAATGTACTGGTTTCCATGGCGGGTGAAGGGGCTTTGTTCATTACGGAGCAAGGGGTATACCACGCCAACGCACCATCAGGTAAAGTGAAAAATTCTGTAGGTGCAGGAGATTCCATGATCGCTGGTTTTGTAGGGACACTGTCTTTGACAGGAGACTTGTTGGAGGCGTTCCGTGCAGGCGTTGCCTCGGGCAGTGCAACCGCATTCTCTGATGACTTAGCGGACAGAGAATTCATTGAACAGCTGAGACCGCTGATCCAAATCTCAGAAGTGTAAGCCGACAGCATTCAAAGTACTTAAGGGAGTTGAGCATGATGAGAATAACGGATTTAATGATAAAAGAAACGATGATCATGGATCTAAAAGCTACAACTAAGGAAGCTGCAATTGATGAATTGATTGCGAGTCTTGCTGCAAGTGGCCGAATTAATGATCCGATCCTTTTTAAAGAGATGATTCTGAAGCGCGAAGAGCAGTCCAGCACTGGGATTGGCGGCGGCATTGCAATGCCGCACGCTAAGACTAAAGCGGTTAATGAAGCGACGGTTGTATTTGCTAAGAGCGCAAAGGGAGTGGAGTTTGAATCCCTTGATGATGAGCCTGCACGTATCTTCTTTATGATTGCCGCTCCAGAAGGAGCAGGCAATATGCATCTTCGTACACTGGCCTCATTGTCCAGACTACTGATCGATAGCGAGTTCATTGAACAGCTTATGAATACTCAGACTCCTGACGAGGTATCCGCTTTGTTTGATGCCAAGCAGGCGGAAGGTGAAGCTAAGGAGAAAGAGAACGAAGCTGCTGAAACTGCCGCGAAGTCAGAGCCTGAACGTGTAATCGTGGGCAACCCGGATTCCCAAGCTTTTGTCGTAGCTGTAACTGCTTGTCCTACAGGCATTGCACACACTTTTATGGCTGAAGATGCCCTTAAGAAAAAAGCTCTGGAAATGGGAGTTAATATCCGTGTAGAGACGAATGGTTCAGAAGGGGCCAAAAACGTACTTACCCCTGATGAGATTCGGCGTGCAAGCGGTGTAATTGTTGCAGCTGATAAAAAGGTGGAAATGGCCCGTTTTGACGGTAAGCCTGTACTGCAAAGACCTGTAAGTGATGGCATCCGTAAGCCGGAAGAGCTTATTCGTAAAGCTATGAATGGGGAAGCGCCGATCTATCACAATGAAGGTCGCGGTGGCAATGACGAAGGGTCTAAAGAGAAATCTGGCAGTATCGGCAGTAAAATATATAAGGACTTAATGAATGGGATCTCCCACATGCTCCCGTTTGTAGTCGGTGGCGGTATTCTGCTAGCAATCTCCTTCCTGATTGAACAAGTAGGTGGAGCAGATCATCCGCTGTTCCAGTTACTGCAGACAATTGGTGGTGGAGATGGTGCCTTCCATTTCCTAATTCCAGTCCTTGCTGGATTTATAGCGCTTAGCATTGGTGATCGTCCGGCTCTGATGCCAGGTATGGTTGGGGGTTACATGGCCTTGAATTCCAACGCTGGGTTCCTCGGCGGGCTGGCTGCTGGTTTCTTGGCGGGTTATGTAATTATCGGACTACGTAAAGTATTTGCAGGTCTGCCTAAAACACTTGACGGACTGAAGCCGATCCTGTTATATCCGGTATTCGGGCTTCTAATTACCGGTGGATTGATGTATTACCTGTTTGATCCGGTCTTTAGCTGGATCAATGTAGGGCTGATTGATTGGCTTAATGATCTTGGAACTGTTAATGCTGTTATTTTGGGTCTGGTTCTCGGTGGCATGATGGCCATAGATATGGGTGGACCTTTCAATAAAGCTGCTTATACTTTTGCCATCGGTGTATTCACTACCAGTGGCAATACCAACGGCTTCATGATGGCTGCTGTAATGGCGGGGGGGATGGTGCCTCCACTTGCAATAGCACTGGCTTCTACTTTCTTTAAGAATAAATTCACAGAAGAAGAACGTAAATCAGGCTTAACGAACTATGTGCTGGGCTTATCGTTCATTACGGAAGGGGCCATTCCATTCGCCGCAGCCGATCCGCTTCGTGTCCTAACCTCTTGTATTCTTGGTTCGGCCGTTGCTGGAGGTCTTACACAGCTTTGGAATATCAACGTGCCGGCTCCGCATGGCGGGATCTTTGTAGCTGCCCTTTCAAGCCACGCGCTGTTGTTCCTCTTAGCTGTTCTGATCGGTTCGGTCATCTCCGGATTGATGCTCGGATTATGGAAGAAACCGCTTGAAGCAAAGTAACTTTATAAGCAAATTGAACTGCTGGGTGCCAGAATTTTCATTCTGGTGTCCAGCAGTTTTTGCATGGATTTTAATCACCCGCCTCCTCGCCCATAGGTAGATTTATCTCCATAAATGAGGTTTAATTTTATATAATTGAAAATATATATAATCAGAAGGAAAAGGAGCGAGCGAGATGATATTACATAAGGGGGAAGTCTTGTTCCGCCAAGGAGACAGCTGTGATTTTTTATTTAAGGTAAAAAGCGGGCTGTTCAAGGTCACAAGACTTCATGAGAATGGGAACATGGTGTTATTCAACATCCTGTATCCCGGTGAGATGGTTCCCCATCATTCACTCATTTCGCCAAAGGAGGCGCATGGAACGGCAGTTGCGATGATGAAGAGCGAGGTGGAGGCAGTTCCATCAGCAGAATGGTATCAACAGCTGCGGGAGGATTCTGGTCAAGCGATGGAAATCGCCAGACTGCTTCAGGAGAAGGTACGGTTTATGCAGACACGGCTGGATCATCTTACTGTAGGTACGCCTGCAGAACGTATGGAATTGCTAACCCGCTGGTTTAATGACTACTCTCATGGCGCAGCGCTAACAGAGTTATTGACCCAGGAAGAAATAGGACAATTGATCGGTGTAAGACGTGAAACAATCAACCGTTTGCTGCGGAGTACAGAGTGATTCCTGCTTTTTTCTGGCAAACTGTTTAGAGTAGGGTGGCTCCGTGGTATAATGTAAACAGAACTTATCAAATTAGAGAAAGGATCAGGATACCATGTGTCCCCGAAGGACGATTCCCCAAAGGACGATTTGGAAACGTTATGATCTGTCTTATACTTAGCTTCCCTGTAGAAGGTGCGTAAACCGTTGTTACTTGACGAACCGCCTCTGCGAGGGGAAGGAGTATATATATGCGAAGGAGCAATACCTCCGGTTTTACCCGTCGTAGAGGTTGGTGGGACGTCTAGCCGCCATATACGATAAGGGGAGACCTGTATGAGGAACCACAATTACGGAGTGAATGTACTGCTCCGGTTGACAGTCATTTTGTTTGGAACATTTTTGCTTGCATTTACTTATTATCACATCAATTTTCAGAATCATTTGTCAGAAGGCGGATTCGTAGGATTATCGCTGCTTGGCAAATACGTATTAGGAATTTCACCTTCGATTTCAACTCTGCTTCTAGACGTTCCAGTACTCTTGATAGCATGGATGTTCAAAGGGAAAGCGTTCGTGTGCAACACTTTTGTTTCTGTAGGAGCTTTTACAATCTTCTATGGTCTCATGGAACGTTATTCCGGTTTGGTCATCAACTTGCAGGACAATTTGGCATTAGCAGCTCTTTTGTCCGGCGTACTGACAGGTTTAGGAGCGGGAATTATCCTGCGGAGTGGCGGGGCTAGCGGTGGAGACGATATTTTGTCGCTGCTGGTTAGTGAATGGAAGGGAATCAAAGTAGGTACGGTATTCATCATGATGGATGTAATCGTTCTGGCACTATCACTCTTTTATATGCCTGTTAAAGAAACGATGTATACAGTGATGGCAGTAGTCGTAGCCGGCTATGTGATCACCTTTACAACCTCTTTAGGCAAACCAAAGCTAGTGAAGGCGCCAAAGATTCAATCTACACTACGTAAACCGCATGATGGTACGGTAATGTGAAGAAGGCTGGTATAAACAGCTTATTCGGGGATATACTACATTTAAGGTCAGCCAGAGTTTCTGGTTGACTTTTTTTTGCTGGATATGACGTAATTTAAAGGGTGTAGTCTTTAGGGGCGTTGCTCGGACGTTTCGCTCATAACAAAAGGTGACGTACAGTGAAAATCCTGTACGCCACCTTTTAGTTAACTTAAGACTCACTAGTGCTCGTCTTTGAATCGTGTTGAAACAATTGCGGCCAGCTTGTCCTTTTATTTAGCCCACAGCATTCGTGATAGCTTCGCATTCGTCCGAGCAATGACCACTGTGCTGTGTTTCACAGTCCTCACAGCAAATATGCTGAAGATGACAAGCATCGTTAGCACAATTGATAAATTGGTCAGCTGGCTGACCGCAGTGATGGCATCGTCCGACAACGATATCCCCGTCGGTATGATTAATCTGTACGGAAATCCGCTCATCGAAGACATAACATTTTCCATCAAACAGTTGGCCCTGTACCTCAGGGTCTTTACCGTAAGTCACAATGCCGCCATCCAGCTGGTACACCTGTCCAAAACCTTCCTTCATCATAAACCCGCTTAATTTCTCGCAGCGGATCCCGCCTGTACAGTAGGTCAGGATTGGTTTATCCTTAAGGTCGCTCATATTCTCGCGAATCCAGTCCGGGAATTCTTTGAAGCTGTCTACTTCGGGGCGGATGGAGCCGCGGAAATGACCAAGATCGAATTCGTAACCGGTACGACCATCCAGAATCACCACATCGTCGCGCTGCATCATTTCATAGAAATCTTTAGGCGCCAGATGCTTTCCGGTAATCACGTTAGGGTCCAGTTCATCCTCGACCCGGAACGTCACGAGTTCTTTTTTATAACGAACGAAGATCTTTTTGAAGGCATGACCCTCAGCCTCATCGATCTTGAAGACGATATCGCTAAACAGAGGGTTTGCGCGCAAATCCTTCATATATTGCTCGGTTTGGGCAACCGTACCTGATAGTGTTCCGTTAATGCCTTCATCTGAGATGAGAATTCGTCCCTTTACATCAAGCTCTTTGCAGTAAGCCAAATGCTCCTGGGCGAATTGTTCTGCATCCGGCACTTTTACAAATTTATAGTATAGCAGAATTGCATATTCCGATTGTGGATTCATTCATTTCACCTTTATCATTAGAATTAGACTACTAAATAAACATTTAAGTATAAAAAGTATTGTAACATATTATCAAGTATTGACAAGAGATATGGTACAGTAACCTGAAGAAAGCTGGTATAAATAACATTTTTCAGGGATACCGGATTAAGGTCAGCCAGAACCTCTGGTTGATTTTTTTGCTGAATATATGCGGTTTTCATGGATAGTTAGGATTAGCGAAACCGTGAATCGCAATGCACGTATATATTTTCATTCATAAGTCACATGTTGACTTTAATTATAAGGAGGAACTGCGGGATGAGTGCTCATGAGATTGATTATGCCATTATGGGTGAGGAAATACAGTGTGTAGAGGTGCAGCTTGACCCAGGAGAGAGTGTAATTGCCGAAGCCGGGAGCTTCATGATGATGGATCAGGAAATAACAATGGAGACGATATTTGGCGACGGCAGCGGAGGCTCGCGTGGAAGTGGCTTGATGGGGAAGCTGATGGGCGCGGGCAAACGTCTGTTGACAGGTGAAAGCTTGTTTATGACCGTCTTTACACACAGTGGTTCTTATGGACGTAAAAGTGTCACCTTTGCTGCTCCGTACCCAGGCAAAATCATCCCGCTCGACCTGCAGCAATACGGTGGAAAAATCATCTGTCAAAAGGATTCATTCCTTTGCGCGGCAAAGGGCGTTTCAATCGGTATTGAATTTCAGCGTAAGCTGGGTACCGGCTTTTTTGGTGGTGAAGGTTTTATTATGCAAAAGCTGGAGGGTGACGGACTTTCATTTGTACACTCTGGTGGTTATGTTATGGAACGCACACTTCAACCGGGAGAGACGCTTAAGCTGGACACTGGCTGTCTAGTCGCTATGACGTCTTCGGTGGATTATAATATTGAGTTTGTAAAAGGGGTCAAAACCGCGCTGTTCGGCGGCGAAGGCCTGTTCTTCGCAACGTTGCGCGGACCCGGCAAGGTGTGGGTACAGTCGCTGCCATTCAGCCGAATGGCCGATCGCATCCTGTCCGCTGCCGGCAACAGCGGTCGGAAAGAAGAAGGAAGCGTGCTTGGCGGACTAGGCAATTTGCTGGATGGTAGATAAGTCTGCGTGAGCGCATTGCACAGCGTGGAAGTAGAGGATATATAGAATGTGGAGTGAGCGTGTGAAGTGCTGAGTAGATGAGGCAGAGAGCGTGCGAAATATGGAGTGAGCGTGGAAATGTTGAGCATATGAAGCAAAGAGCGTGCGAAATGTGGAGTGAGCGTGGAAATGCTGAGTATATGAAGCAAAGAGCGTGCGAAATGTGGAGTGAGCGTGGAAATGCTGAGTATATGAAGCAAAGAGCGTGCGAAATGTGGAGTGAGCGTGGAAAAGCTGAACATATGAAGCAGAGCGTGCGAAACGTGGAGTGAGCGTGGAAATGCTGAGCATATGAAGCAAAGAGCGTGCGAAATGTGGAACATACGAGGTATACAACATTACAAGAGGACGCGTCGTTTCAGCGGTGGCGCTATAGGGTGTGGTGAAACAAGGGCAGAAATGCCCTTGTTTTGCTGTAAAGGTTTAGTATCGTGTGAGACAAGGGCAAAATTGCCTTTGATTTGTATGTATTGGCTAGTGTGGCGCGAAAGAAGGGCAATAATGCCTTTGATTTGCACGTATTAGCTAGTGTGGTGCGAAAGAAGGGCAGAATTGCCTTTGATTTACTCGACACTGTCAAATGTACGGTATAAATCCCGTAGAATAGAGCCGATGGAGCGTATATGGTCAGATGTACGGTATAAATCCCGTAGAATGGAGGCGATCGAGCGTATACGGTCAGATGAGCGGTATAAATCCCGCAGAATGAAGCTGGTGGAGCAGTTGCGGCCAGATGTACGGTATAAATCCCGTAGAATAGAGCCGATGGAGCACATATAGCCAAATGTACGGTATAAATCCCGCAGAATGAAGGCGATCGAGCGTATACGGTCAGATGAGCGGTATAAATCCCGCAGAATGGAGCCGATAGAGCGTATACGGTCAGATGTACGGTATAAATCCCGTAGAATGGAGCCGATCGAGCGTATACGGTCAGATGTACGGGATAAATCCCGCAGAATGGAGCCGATGGAGCGTATACGGTCAGATGTACGGTATAAATCCCGTAGAATGGAGCCGATGGAGCATATATAGCCAAATACGGTATAAATCCCGCAGAATGGAGCCGATCGAGCGTATACGTCCAGATGTACGGTATAAATCCCGTAGAATGGAGCCGATGGAGCGTATACGGTCAGATGTACGGTATAAATCCCGTAGAATGGAGCCGATGGAGCATATATAGCCAAATGTACGGTATAAATCCCGCAGAATGAAGCCGATCGAGCGTATACGGTCAGATGTACGGTATAAATCCCGCAGATGAGCTACTCCAACAAGCAATAAGTTACTTATGTTCGATGGGATATCACCGTTCGGCGTCTGCAATATCAACTTTACATTGTCCTCCACTACCGCTATCGCTACTACTACTACTACTACTACTGCTACCACCACCACTACTACACTATCACCACCACTCCTGTATCTTTAAACCAATTTATAGTTTGTTAGAGCCGTAATGAGCTATGCTCATTTACGGTTTTTTATGTTTTTTAAGTAATGGTTGGCCGAAGTAGATGACCACTCAGGTACAATTGGGATAGTTTAATTGATAACTATATAATACCAGCTCATAAGTAGCTGGTTCAGGTATGATGTGTTCAACACTATTTCGTACTTTGGAGGAATGTATATTGGTAATGGACGTGGAATTTGGCAAGGAAATTGAGAGTGCCATTAGTTGGGCTAAGGAGCGGCTGGGGTCGCAGGAGTATCCGCTGCGTTGTCTTGCTTTTGTTGAAGATGCCTATGAAAGAAGCAATGGAATTGAAATGTGGGGAGGCAGCGATGCACGCGAATCCGCAGAGCTGTACGATGCGCACAAGAATACCGGGGCTCCGCCAGCTGGCGCGTTTGTTTTTTATGCTTGCTCAGGGTTGGTAGACGGTGAGCTTAAGGATTGGGGGCATGTAGCTTTGGCCTTTGGGAATGGCGAGGCCATTCATGCCTGGGATATAGTTAGGATAGATCACTACATGGAAATTTGCCATCTGCAAGCTGCTCCGGGCTGGAGCCAACCAGAACTTATCGGCTGGGCATCTGTAGAGAGAGTTCTTGCCGGGATTCAGAAGAAACAATGGGACTAGTTGATATCCTTAAACCTAACTTATCCAAGAACCTAGAAGGTGCCGTAAACAGGAGCTTCATGGGTTCTTTTTTCTTCCTTCCGATTTGACTAACCCTATGCACGGTGTATATATTATTTGGCAGACCCCCTTATATTGTTAAGGCTGGACCGGAGGCATGATATGTTCAAAATATTTATTATAGAAGATGACCGTGGACTTGTGGCTTTGCTGCAGGATTATTTACATAAGTTTGGATATGAAACGCAGGCGGTGAGTGATTTTGAGCAGGTCCGCACTCAGTTTGAGGCGTTCACGCCACATCTGGTACTCCTTGATGTTAATTTGCCAAAATACGATGGTTATTACTGGTGCCGCCAGATTCGCGGAATTTCAACCTGCCCTATTCTTTTTATATCTGCCCGCGATGGCAAAATGGACCAAGTAATGGCGCTGGAAAATGGAGCGGACGATTATATCACTAAGCCTTTTGATTACGAAATCGCGATGGCCAAAATCAAAAGTCAGCTGCGGCGCGCCTACGGCACCTATGCCGGTGGGAATAATGAACGCACACTAAACGTTGCCGGAATGACGCTGGATGTAGAGCGGCTAATCCTTACCCGAGGCGAAGCTAAAGTGGACTTAAGCCACACGGAAGCCAAGATACTAGATGAGCTAATGCAAAAATCAGGCGTCATCGTTACCCGGGACAGGCTGCTCGAAAAAATCTGGGATGATCAAGCCTTCGTGGATGAAAATACCTTAAATGTATATGTTACACGTGTACGCAAAAAACTTGCCGCTCTCGCTATCACAGATGGACTACAAACCGTGCGCGGTCAAGGCTATCGTTTGATTCCGAATTGGGGGGATGAGGAATGAAGTTGTTATTACGGGAACAGTTCCCCCTGATTGTGGTCTATCTAGCCCAGCTAGTCCTGATCACATTAGTGTACCGGCTGGATGGAGGCAGCGGTCTGAATGTAAGTTTATATGCCGCGCTGCTCAGCACTTGTCTACTGATTGGCTACCTCGCTTACCGTTACGTCACCAATCGCACGTTTTATGAACGTTTGGAGACTACGCCCTCCTCTCTCGATGAGGCAGGTGGCCCTACACAGGATTCTCCGCTAGCCGTAGGCTTGCGAGGTTTACTGGGGTCGCAATTCCGCCTCTACAAAAATGATTTGCACAGCTACCGCCACAAATTAGAAGAACATATTCACTTTATTAATCAATGGGTACATGGCATGAAGACGCCGTTGTCTGTCATTCATCTGATCATTCAGGATAAGGATGGCCCTCCTTTTACGGCAATTGGTGATGAACTGGATCGTCTGAAAAAAGGACTGGATACCGTGCTTTATACGGCCCGTCTGGATACTTTTGAGCACGATTTCTATGTGGAACGGCTGAATCTGGAGACCATCGTACGTGGTGTGACCTCTGAGCAGAAGCGGCTTTTTATTCGAAAAAGAGTATTTCCAGCTATACAAATAGATGAGCAGATTACCGTAACCACGGATGAAAAATGGCTCACTTTTGTCCTTACGCAGCTGATTACGAACGCTGTACGTTATACGACTGAAGAAGGCAAACATGTTTTTTTCCACGGGATGGTCACGGAAGATAAGCAGACTGTGCTTGAGATCCGGGATGAAGGAGTAGGCATACCAGCAGGAGATCTGCCGCGCGTGTTCGATGCATATTTTACCGGGGTGAATGGACGAACCTTTCAGGAATCTACGGGGATGGGTTTATATCTCGTGAAGCAGATCTGCGGCAAGCTTGGACATGAGGTGAGTATCCGTTCCGAAGAAGGAAGCGGGACCACCGTGCGGATTGTATTTAGGGAGCAGGATATAACAAACCTTACAAATGTGTAAGGGCATTGTAAGTTTCAGAAATAGCAACCTATGTGTACACTTTGTATAATGAAGGCAATCCAGTCGAAAGAAGGAGAGGTAACACTTGCCCATTCTAGATGTTCATAATTTATCAAAAATATATGAGGGTAAAGTGTCCACTCAGGCGCTGAATCATATCCGCTTTTCTGTAGAAAAGGGGGAGTTTGTTGGCATAATGGGTCCATCCGGGAGCGGGAAAACAACGCTGCTCAACACGATTGCCACCATCGACCAACCGACCTCTGGTCAGATTCTGATCAACGGCCGAGATCCTAATCTGCTTAGCAGAAAAGAAAAGGCGCTTTTTCGCCGTCATGAGCTAGGCTTCGTCTTTCAGCATTTTAATCTACTGGATACGCTCACTGTAGAGGAAAACATCGTATTACCTTTGACGCTTGCAGGTGCTCGTGTCTCAGAGATGGAGAGCAGGCTGAAAGAGGTCACTACCTTGCTTGGCATCGAACATTTGCTGAAGAAGCGCACGTACGAGGTCTCAGGCGGACAAATGCAGCGGGCGGCTATCGCCCGGGCGATGATTCATCGTCCATCGTTAATTTTGGCGGATGAGCCCACAGGCAATCTGGACTCCAAAGCCTCAGGGGAAGTCATGAATATGTTGACAGAGGTGAATAAGGAAGAAGGAGCTACGGTGCTGATGGTCACACATGACGCAGTGGCGGCAAGCTTTTGCAACCGGGTCATCTTTATTAAAGACGGACGTTTCTATAGTGAAATGTACAAGGGCAGTAATAGAGGCGCTTTCTTCCAAAGTATTATTGATATGCTGTCTCTGCTTGGGGGAACCAGCCATGACCTTTCGGCAATTCGCTTATAGGAATGTAACACGTAATAAACGCAAATATGCCGCTTATTTTGTCGTCAGTGCTTTTTCGGTGATGATCTTTTTCGTGTGCGCTTTGTTTATTTACCATCCGGATATTTCAAAGAGCTTAATTTATAGTACGGCGGCTCATACGATGATGGTGGCAGAGGCAATTATTTATGTCTTTTGTTCTTTGTTCGTACTCGTATCCGTTGGATCCTTCCTGCAGTCGCGCAAGATGGAGTTCGGAATTTTATTGATGCATGGAATGACGAAGAGACAGCTGAACACCATGGTTTTTCTGGAAAATATGATGATCGGCACCTCTGCCATCCTGACAGGTACCCTTCTCGGGTTACTTCTGGGCAAATTATTTTTGATGATCGGATCTACTTTTTTGGGAATTCCCCTGTTAACCTTTCATCTCCCATGGCAGGCACTTGTGCTTACGATTTGCAGCTTCGTGTTATTGTTTTTTCTGATATCGCTTTGCACCTTTGTTTTTATCGGCAATGAGTCACTGATGCGTCTGTTTCAGGGAGAGCGTAAGGCAGAAGAAGAACCCAAAGTATCCTTTGTATTATCTATTATTTCTGCTGTACTGCTGATCAGTGGTTATTATATGGCGGCTACTGCAAAAGCTGCTTCCGTAGAGAAAGTCATGTTTCCGGTCGTTGCGATTACGGTTATCGGGACGTATCTCTTTTATACCCAGCTAAGTATTTGTTTGGTTAAGCTGCTTAAGGACATTCGGCGCTTGTATTGGCATCGTACGAATATCATCACTTTATCCGGTTTGTCCTACCGCTGGAAAGAGAATGGCCGAATGTTTTTTATGGTGACGATTGTATCCGCAGTCTCCTTCACTTCCGTAGGGGTATTTGCATCGATACATACACTTTCCAGAGAGCTGAAATTGGATTATCCCGCAGCAGTGGGTTATGTAGCCAAAGGAAATCAGACGGGTGTACCCTTTGATCAGCATCTGAACGAAATTAAGGAAGAGCTCAAGACGCACGGACTCCCTTATGAAGCGCTTAGTATCCCGATTAAATATGCCGAGGTTGAGGCTCAGACTGGACCCGATCGCACTTTACGCCTTCCCTTGATTGCTTTCAGTGATTATAATCTCGCCCTGCAACGTGCAGGTTTCCCAACAGATGAGCATGCTCTGGTGGGCAACGAAGGTCTGGTGATGATTGGTTCACAGCGGGATCGCAGTTTAACAGAAGGCAGAGTAAAAGCGGTCTATTCCTTGCAGCACGGACTTGCCATTAAAGAAATAGGTTATACCGAGCAAGTTCCCATCGCCGAATATTTATTGCCGGAGCTGGATGGTAGAGATGGCGGGGATTTTAGTGGTGTCGTGATCAGTGATGAGCTCTACAGCGCTATTGATCCCGTGCAGACGGATCTTTATACAGGTTTTTATGTAGAGGATTTTCCACAGACGGTAGGTATTGCTGCTGATCTTGCCCATAAAGGCAAACAGTCCTATGAAAGTGATTCTCCGTATGCGATTGTGATCAGCGGCACGCTGTTTGAGCTTCAGAAAACATTGTATAACACAATGCTTTTTGCTTCCTTGCTGGTGGGTACTGTCTTTTTTATCGCGGCAGGCAGCTTTCTTTACTTCCGGTTATATACCGATCTTGATCATGATCGCAATCAATATTCCACTTTGTCCAAGATGGGGCTTACGGATAAAGAACTCAATCGAATAGTTACGATTCAGCTGTCTTTGTTGTTTTTTGTGCCGGTCGGAATAGCTATTTTACACAGTGTGTTTGCCTTTATTGCGCTTCAACGGTTGTTCTACTTATCTATCGCAACGGAGACAGGCGCGGTGTTACTCGGATATTTGGCTGCTCAAGGACTATACTTCTTTTTTATTCGCAGCCGCTATTTACGCAACCTGAAGAAGAACTTGATATGAGAAATGGGGGTAACAAGATGCAAGCATGGATTACAGATTTTATGGAGCAGTTTGGTTACTTCGGTATTTTTCTGATGCTGGCCTTTGAAAATATATTTCCACCAATTCCTTCAGAAGTGATCCTGCCCTTTGGAGGATTTATGACCACTACGACGAGCTTAACGATTCCTGGTGTAATCATTGCTGCCACGGCTGGATCACTACTGGGTGCAGTAATTCTCTATTATATTGGCCGATTATTGGATGTGAGCCGGTTAGAGAAACTGGTTGAACGCTGGGGTAGCCTAATTAGGGTCAGTAAAAAAGATATCCACAAGGCTGACGCCTGGTTTGATAAATATGGCTATTGGACTGTATTGTTTTGTCGGATGGTTCCGCTGGTCCGCAGTCTGATTTCGATTCCGGCGGGAATGTCGGGCATGAAATTTGGAGTATTTATGATCTTCACAACGATTGGCACATTGGGATGGAATTTGCTGCTTGTGCTTATTGGCGCGGCATTGGGCGAATCCTGGGAAGACATTGCCATGTACATGGATGTGTACTCCAATGTAGTCTATGTACTAATTGCTGGCGGATTAGTTATTCTTGGGTTTCTGTACTTCCGCAAACGCAGCCGGAGAATGAACACTGAGGGCTAAGCGGGTAATGGACTGATAATAGAAATGACTATTAAAAAGGAGGGAAACACATGGAGCTATTAACGATTATTAAAGCCATTATTTTGGGGCTTGTTGAAGGTTTAACCGAATTTGCTCCAGTATCCTCCACGGGTCATATGATTATTGTTGATGATATGTGGCTGAAATCACAGGAGTTATTTGGACAATATACGGCAAATACCTTCAAAGTAGTTATTCAACTGGGTTCAATATTAGCGGTTGTTGTGATTTTTAGAAATCGGTTCATTGATCTGTTGGGTTTAAAGCGTTTCAGCCGTAAGCAGTTGGATCCTGTAACAGAGGAGCTACCGCAGTTGGAGCAGGGCGGGCACCTCAAGCTGACTCAGGTTCTGGTAGGGTTAGTGCCTGCAGGTGTGTTAGGTGTTCTGTTTAATGATTATATTGATGAGCATTTATTCTCTACCTCAACAGTGTTAATTGGTCTAGTGATTGGGGCTATATTAATGATTATTGCCGATCTGTTTGGGCCGAAGAAGATCAGAACTGAGAGTGTAGATCAGATTACATACAAACAGGCACTTGGTGTAGGTCTTGTACAGTGTTTTTCGTTATGGCCTGGATTTTCACGCTCGGGCTCGACGATTTCTGGTGGCGTACTCCTCGGGATGAGCCATCGTGCCGCTGCTGATTTTACGTTTATTATGGCAGTACCCATCATGGCAGGTGCCAGTCTGTTGTCACTGATGAAAAACTGGCAATATTTCACCATGGACGCGTTGCCGTTTTTTATTGCAGGCTTTATTAGTGCCTTCCTATTTGCGCTGTTATCGATGCGTTTCTTCTTAAAACTGATCAATCGTATCAAGCTCTTACCGTTTGCTATATACCGTATAATTCTTGCTGCTGTAGTATATTTCGTATTTTTCTAAGTCCGTTATAAGGAATCGATATAACAGAAGCCCCAGTAATCTATTGCAGATTGCTGGGGCTTTCACGTATGATGACATCAGATTAAGACACTCAAATGATGAATGATATCGGAGACAGGTGCTGACCGGAAAATAGTAATTCGGTAGGCTTAATAGGGAAATTCGGTTCGAAGCCGATGCGGTCCCGCCACTGTAACGGAAGAATCTCGAGCAACAGAGGTCACTGGCAATTTACTACTGCTGGGAAGACTGCTCAAGATGTTGACGCCGCTAGCCAGGAGACCTGCCTGTTTCAACAGCACTGCTTCACCTACGGAAGATAGGGAGGTGTTAGACGTTAACCATGGGTATATCATGGGCGTCTTTCCCTTTGACTTTTTTAGGGAAGGGCGCTCTTTTTTATAGGAAAGCAAGTAGCTTTGGAGTTTGAAATAAGAGATGGAAGAGGGAGTGTATCGAGATGACGAATAAAGTAAAAGTAAGTAATCTTGGATATCCGAGAATCGGAAAGAACCGCGAGTGGAAAAAGACACTGGAAGCCTACTGGCAGGGGAAAATAAATGAAGAGCAATTCCGCTCCGAAATGGCAGCAATTCAGCTGCAGCATTTGAAGACCCAGCAAGAGGCAGGAATTGAGCTTATTCCGGTGAATGATTTTACTTTTTATGACCATGTGTTGGATACGGCTGTTATGTTTGGAATTGTACCTCCACGGTACACGTATGATGGCGGCGACATCGGGCTTGATCTTTATTTTGCAATGGCCCGTGGTAATGCTGAAGCTACTGCCTGTGAGATGACCAAATGGTTCAATACGAACTATCACTATATCGTTCCAGAGATCGGCACACAAACACCACGCCTGACTGAAAATAAACCTCTAGCGGCTTATCGTTTTGCTAAATCGCAGGCAGGGATTGAAGGTAAACCGGTACTTTTAGGTCTGTATACCTTCCTTAAGCTGTCCAAAGGTTACGCAGCGGCAGATATCGCCAAGATTGCTGCACGTTTTGTTCCAGTCTATGTTCAACTGCTACAGGAACTGAAGCAAGAAGGGGTAAGCTGGGTACAAATCGATGAGCCAGCGATTGTTACAGGCATAAGTAAAGAAGAATTAACACTGCTTAACTCGATATACACAGAAATTGCCGGCTCCGTGCCGGGCTTGAATATTATTTTACAGACGTATTTCGAAGCTGCTGAACCGTTGGAGGCACTTCTAGAGTTGCCTGTTCAAGGCTTGGGTCTTGACTTTGTGCACGATGGTGGAGCGAATCTGGCTTCTATCGAACGTCTTGGTTGGCCGAAGGACAAATGGCTGGGTGCCGGAATTATTGATGGACGGAACATCTGGCGTTCCGATTTAGACGCTAAGCTGCAACTGGTAGAAAAGCTCAGCGTTCATGTGCCGCTTGATCGTCTTATTCTTCAGCCTTCTTGCAGTCTGCTGCATGTCCCAGTCACCGTTCAAGGTGAGGTGAAGCTGAAGGCGACTGTTAAGAATGCGTTAGCTTTTGCCGATGAGAAGCTTGCAGAGCTTAGTCTGCTCGGAGCAGCCCTCGCAGATAAAGGAGAAGCTTCTAAAGCAGCGCTGGCCGCTAGTCGTGAAGCTATTGCAGCATTCCGTGCACTACCTGAGCGTGGCCGTAAGGATGTGGCGGAGCAAGTGCTTGCACTTGCAGCTTTGCCTGACCAACGCAGTTTGCCTTTTGCTGAACGCTTAAAGGTGCAGCAAGAGAAATGGCAGCTTCCACTTCTGCCAACCACTACAATTGGTAGCTTCCCGCAGACAGTAGAAGTGCGTCAGGCGAGATTGAAATGGCGTAAAGGGGTCTGGAATCAGGAGCGTTATGATGGATTTGTTCGTGAGCAGATCGCGGATGCAATTACCTTCCAAGAAAAGCTAGGTTTGGATGTTCTGGTCCACGGTGAGTTCGAGCGTACAGATATGGTGGAGTTTTTCGGAGAAAAGCTGGACGGATACTTGTTTACTAGTAATGGCTGGGTTCAATCCTACGGTTCCCGTTGCGTTAAGCCACCGGTGATCTACGCGGATGTTGCATTTATACAGCCTATGACTGTTAAAGAAAGTGTCTATGCACAATCGTTGACGAAGCTTCCGGTTAAAGGAATGTTGACGGGTCCTGTAACTATCCTCAATTGGTCATTTGTACGTGATGATCTCAGCCGGGAAGAGGTAGCCAATCAAATTGCTCTTGCCCTTCGCCATGAAGTAAAAGCGTTGGAAGATGCAGGCATCGAAATGATTCAAGTGGATGAGCCGGCTATACGTGAAGGACTTCCACTTAAGGCAGAAGACCGTGAGCATTACCTGAACTGGGCAGTGAAGTCGTTCCGCGTTGCTACGAACCATGTGAAGGCTACGACACAAATTCATACGCATATGTGCTATAGCGAATTCAATGACATGATCGATTCCATATCGGCTATGGATGCTGATGTAATCTCCATTGAGACTTCACGTAGCCATGGGGAGCTGATTATCAGCTTTGAGGAGCAGGCCTATGATAAAGGAATCGGTCTTGGAGTGTATGACATCCATAGTCCGCGGGTTCCGGCTGTAGAAGAAATGACGGCGAATATCGATCGTGCGCTGCGGGTGCTGGACCCTGAACAATTCTGGATTAATCCGGATTGCGGTCTGAAAACACGTGGCTGGCAGGAGACAGAGGATGCACTACGTAACATGGTAAGAGCTGCTGCTATTGCGAGGGAAAAGTCAGGGGTTATTGCATCAAAATAGACATAAATAAATTAGAGCCAGGGTAATTTACCCTGGCTTTTTAGTTCACTTATTTTTTTATAATCAGCTACTTGATAATAATTCTCAATCTTGTTAGAATGAAAAAGAAAAAGAAGGAACCGTGGAGGGTCCCTTCAGGCATTTACTTATTTACTTTCGAAAGTTTTGCAATCTGTTTCTTCTGCGCGTTTTGGTTCTTGGGAGCTGTGGAAAGCTACGAAGATCGATTCAGCGCTGCATTTGTTCTCTTCTGCCCAGTGGGTGCAGGAGTTAACTTCACAAACTACGTCTTTTGCCATGAGGGTTCACCTCCCCTTTTAGTAATTGATAGTATCATTCAATGAACGGCTCTGTTCAGCAAGGTGGAGCTTGTCTCAACAAAGCCGTGTCACGCCCTCATTCATTATGAATAGAGGGTATTTGGCTTTTTTTACTAGGTTAGACGTGGTAATTGTACCAAATAATGAGTTTGTAAGCAAATGAGTTTTTTAACTTTCGGGTCACCCTCCCACATCAAAAATATGTCCAATAAGAGCCGCAGAAATGCGGCTTTTTGTGTATTCAACAAGAAAAACCAAAAGAAATTTACCGAAATTCCATATTCCAGTGCAACCTTCCAAGTTTTGGGGCGTTATAGAAATGAGAGACGGAAGAGATCTGTACAGAACATGACATTCCGTAACGTTACAATGCTAGGGATAACCACTACACTTTTGGAGGAATGAGAATGCGCAAATGGGGTCTGCATTACTTATGTTTATTAATTCTTGCGGTGGTATTGGCAGGTTGTGGCTCGGGTGATAACAATTCGGCGGCAGACAAATTAGCTGGTGACGGCGGAAATACGAGTAATTCTGCTGCAGCAACCACTGAGCAATCTTCGAAAGCTGCATTAGCGGATAAGAGCACCTCAGCAGAAGCTGAGACAGCAGCGGGAGGCAACGAAGCTCCAGTTGAAAAAGGTTTGACATCAGAGAACACGGATCAAGGGAACGCGGGATTCACGGGCAGTGATGTCGTGGAAGGATTGAACAAGAAGCTAATCTATCATGCCAATCTGACTATGGAAGTAGAAGATTACGGTAAAGCTCAGACTGAAATCCGCAACATGGTAACGATGGCTAAAGGATATATTATAGAGTTTAACGAAAACATGTCGCAATATGAGCAAGGAGGGACGTTTATCCTTAAGGTGCCTGCCTCCGGGTTCTCTCCTTTTCTGAATAATTTGGAAAAAGTAAAACACGAATCGCTACAGCGCAGTATTCAAGGTCAGGATGTCTCGGAGGAGTATGTTGATCTGGAGTCGCGTCTAAAGGCAAAGCAGTTAATGGAAGCTCAATACACAGAGTTTATGAAAAAAGCAACGAAATCAAGTGATCTGGTCGCCTTTGCAAACGAGCTTGGTTCGATTCAAGAAACGATTGAGCAGATCAAAGGCAGAATGCGATATATAGATCAGAACGTATCTTTTTCAACGGTAGAGCTTAGAGTGTACCAGACGGATGAGAGCTTAGCCGTGAAGGAAAAGGCAGAGCAAGGTCCATTGCTAGAACGGGCATCGGATGCTTTAAAAGGAAGCCTGAACGCACTATCTGTTATGTTTCAGTGGATTTTTGTAATTCTTGCAGGTGCATTGCCGATTCTAATCGGTGCGGGCATTATTTTAGTCATCGTTTGGTTTGCCCGCAAAAATATCCGTGCACGACGGGAGCAGCAGACCCAGCGGATACGGCAGGAAAATCGGGAACTGAACAAGGCGGTACTCCCTGGACCAGCAGAGCCAAAGGTGACAACCTCAATAAAGGATAAGAAAGCTAACGGGGACGAGAATAAAGAATAAGCTCCTATGAATTAAAAAGCCTCCAATTCATGGTATACCGTGAATTGGAGGCTTTTCTATAAGACAGTACAGTATTTCGCTTTTATCGAAGATTAGGCAGGCTGGAAGAGTACACGATACTCGCCATAGCCCTCTTTCTCCAGATCCTCTTTTGGTATAAAGCGCAGTGCCGCTGAATTAATGCAGTAGCGCAGGCCGTTTTCCCCTGGACCATCGTCGAAGACATGACCTAGATGGGAATCTGCTACTTTGCTGCGCACTTCTGTGCGAACCATCAAATGGCTGAGGTCCGTCTTTTCCTTCACGGCGTAATCGCGAATCGGACGTGTAAAGCTGGGCCAGCCACAACCGGAATCGTATTTATCCTGCGAACTGAATAATGCTTCACCAGATACGATATCTACATAAATGCCTTCTCCGTGGTGATCCCAAAAATCATTTCGGAAAGGTGACTCTGTAGCGCTATTCTGAGTGACTTCATATTGAAGTGGCGTCAGACGTTCTTTTAAGCTTAGTTTGTCTTCTTTATGTGTCCAGTGGGTTTCGATAAAATCCTCTCGGCCGGAACCCTTACGGTAACGTTTGTAGTGACCCGGGTTCTTACGATGGTAGCCCTGATGATATTCTTCGGCAGGATAGAAGGTTGCTGCCGGGAGGATCGGGGTAACAATCGGGCTAGCGAATCGGCCGCTTTCTTGCAAAGCTGCCTTGGAAGCCTCTGCTTGTTGCTTCTGTTCTTCAGAATGGGTGAAGATAGCCGTTCCGTAAGAGGTGCCGCGATCATGGAATTGTCCACCCGCATCGGTTGGGTCAATTTGCTGCCAGAATAACTCAAGCAGCTTGCTATAAGGGAAAATTTCTGGATTGAACGTAATTTGTACGGCTTCAACATGTCCTGTAGTTTCGGAGCATACCTCTTCATAGGTAGGATTCACTGTATGCCCGCCAGTATAGCCGGAGACGACACTAATAATGCCTGGCAATTCCTCGAACGGCGAGACCATGCACCAGAAGCATCCACCTGCAAAGGTTGCTTTTTCCGCCTTGGAATTTATATGGTTAGTCTGATGTTCACTCATTAATATCCCTCCATTCATGTAATGCAATTAAATAGATCACAATCTAATTATAAAGCAAATAACCACAGCCTGCCAGCTTCCGCCAAATAAGCTCTCTGTTACCTAGTGTTTTTTACTTCCTGTGAACTGTAACGAAAGCTTAGTCCGGCTATAATAAGCACAATGGCATAAACAATAATGGCTATAATCGCATTACCTGGGTTCTGGAACAGTTGATCCCCAAGGAAGGCATACAAGGCGATGCCTGGGATTTTTCCAATAGCTGAGGCAGCAAGATAACCCCAGAAGGGCAGTCCGGCTGCTCCGGCATAGATGTTAACTGCTGTCTGCGGGATAATCGGCAAGAGACGTGCTAAGACAATAGAAGCAAAGGGCCGCCGTTCTATGCCTTTTGTGAATTTTTCGAGTAGGGGAATAGAAGTCAGATAAGCTCTCGCTTGATCTTGAAATAAGAATTTCACTACGCCAAAAAGGAATGCGGCAGCAAGGGTTGTAGCTACCCAGCAAATTAAAGCACCTGCCAAACTTCCGTATGCATAACCAAAAAATCCGATGACCGCTTTGTACGGTACAACTGGAAAGAGAGCCAGTAAAGTTGCGATCCCTATAGAGCTGAAAAGATTATGATCCTCTTTCATCCAGCTAAGGATGTCATATCTGTAGATAAACGCAAGGATTGTGCCCGAAACATAAAGAATAATCGAGAACCATTTTCTCATAGCTAATATACCCTTTCTTCCACTCATTCATCTCATCATACGGGATAAAAAGTAAATATTGAAGTGTAGATCATTGTCGGCGGACGCCAAGCAGGTATAATAGCATTTATAGAGAACAAAGAGAGAGATAAATTCTTGAATTATAAAGAGGGGAGTTAGATCATTGATTGTTTCTGCACGCAAAAGAGTCGCCATCATCGGGATTGGAAATATCGCCCGCAAAGTATATTTGCCACTGCTCTCTCAGCATGGACAAGTTGAGGTAGTGGGGGTTCTCAGTCACTCATCCACAACAGTAGAGCAAGCTGTTAAAGCCTACCGTTTTCCTAAAGGTACGACAAATTTGGACGAGCTGTTGTCTTGGGATCTGGATGCAGTATTTGTGCATAGCCCAACGACGACCCATTATGATATAGTAACAAAATGTCTCGAACATGGGATTTCGGTGTATGTAGATAAGCCGCTGTCCTATGATCTGGAAGAATCCAGAAGGATGGCAGAACTGGCAGAAAATAAAGGGCTGCTGCTAGGCGTGGGCTTTAATCGGCGTTTTGCCCCAATGTATGTCACTGCCAAGAGTTGGCTCGAGGAAGCCGGAGGCATTAGCCATTGCCACGCGATTAAACATCGCACGAAGCTGCAGTTAGGCAGCAGCCGTGAGACTGTGCATGACGACTTGATTCATATGCTTGATCTGCTGTTATGGTTATGTGGAGATCAGTATGAGCTGCTTCGCAGTAATCTTCAATCCAATGGAGAGGGGCGACTTGTGCAGGCATCTGGAATGCTGGGTTGGGAGCAAGGCTCAGTGGGGATGTATAGCATGCTTCGTGAGGCGGGTGTTGATTTGGAGAAGCTGGAGCTGCACGGTAATGGACGTTCGGTGGAAGTGGCAGATCTGGACCAAGCCATCCTATATGAAAAAAATGCTTTGCCACGGACCCAGAGCTTTGGAAGCTGGGATACGGTGCTGGATAGAAGAGGTTTTGGTGGAGTGGTAGATCATTTCCTGAACAATATAAATACACCAGAGTTATGCAGTATTGCTGCTTCAGCAGTTCTGCCTAGTCATAGATTGGCAGCTCAGCTTGCTGAATGAGGTCTCTAAGAAAGGAGTAAATTATGGAAGACAACCGTAAATTAGTGGAGGAACAAATCATCGAAAGCTATAAGCGTGAGGAAGAGATGATGATCCTTGTATTCGCCCAGTGGTGCGTGAATCAAGGACTCGACCCGCACAGTTTGTATTTGCAGGCTTATCCACAGCAAGAAGGGAATGAAGCCTTGCGAAAAGCGCTTGCCCTAACGGTTTCAGCGGAGGAAGCAGGGGATATTTCTGATGACACAGTTCTGGGCGTACTCTCCTTATTCGGAAATGATGACTTGGCGCAAATCGTGACAGAAGCGATTGTTCAAAGGGAATCTAAAGCACATACAGGGGATTGACAACGAGGATATAATGATAATGTCAGATGAACTTTTTTTAGTAAACGATGTTCATCAGGGATGAAATGTGTTAATATTATATATACTAACTAATAGTAAGTTTCGCTAGTGAGAGGTGAGAACAATGGAAGAACATCAAATTTCGATGTGTCCCAGATTTGAGACAGCCTTCTCTTTCTTAGGCAAACGTTGGAATGGACTTATTATTCAGACATTGATGAGTGGACCGAAGCGGTTTAAAGATATTTCCGGCCTCATTCCTTCAATGAGCGATAAGATGCTGTCCGAGCGGATGAAGGATTTGGAAGGTGAGGGTATTCTGGTTAGACATGTATACCCGGAAACACCTGTGCGTATTGAATATGAACTAACAGACAAAGGCCGTGCGCTGGAGCCTGTTATGCAGCAGATTCAGTCTTGGGCTGAGAGCTGGGTAGAGTAGAAATCAAAGTCGTGTTGTGGCCCTTTTTCCTGAAGAACGGAGGAGGGCTTTTCAATTTTCAAATAAAAACCTTGCACAGATCGAAAAAATCTGTAATATAATAGAAAAAACGTTGTATGTTCCTTGCATGGAAACGCTTGCAATATTGGTTTTTGCTCAAATCTACTCAGCTGGAGTACAGGCATAGCAAAACTATTAGGAGGCGAGGGAGATGAAGACCACCCTGTTTTCCCGGGAAATAACGTATGGAAAAAAGGATGTTGCTGAGCTGGAGAACGCTTCGATCAAAGTACAGCTCATCTATGACAAGACGTTGTTCATGCTGCATAGCCATCTTCCAGATTCCTTATGGGATGCGTGGATTGGCGTGCCTTACAGCATTATCTCTTCACTCTACAAAGGCAACAATGATAGCGGGACTATTTTTCAAAAATGGATTCAAAGTCCTTCTGGCTGGAAATGTATCGGCTGTGAACGGCATTGCCTGGAGTCGACGGAACCTCTTCAAGAAGTGAATGTGGCGAGTAATCAACGACAATATAAGTTCCATAATGGCATTCGCCAAAGCATGGTGCTACAAGCCCTAATTTGGTCCATGTACGAGAATACCGTATTATTCAAACCCTTTTTAGGGGATGAGCCCTTTTTTGATGAAGATGATTTGCATACGATATCCTCTTATTTCGTGCCAACTTACCTTAATGATCTACGTCTTCTGGAGCAGTCTAAGCCTTGTAAAGAGTACAAAGATCAGAATATACAGATTTATCAGGAATGGATAGCCGCCCCTGACCTTGTCCTCAAATGGAACGGAGGCCTAACAGAAGGCAGATGGATGACTGGTGTTTATATGGATCACTCCCGCTTTGCTGGTTTAGGACCTTATTTGAAGGACGCAAAGGGTAAGCGAACGTATATGCAGGCTTATGTTCAATAGAAGATACAGATTTTAGTGTCAGGTCGATTGTGGAGATTTATCTCCATGATTGACCTGTTTTTGTTATCTGCTATTTTCAGGGCAGTAATTAGAATTAAAAAATTAAAAGAAAGGATTTAAAGTAAAATAATGGGAAGTTAAGCCGATATATAGGTTAGATATGCGCTCCTTTTACTTAAGTATTTAAAGATAAAATAGTACATAAAGATCTGGAATGATGAGTCGAAGAGTGTAGCACATTGGATGGTCTAAGTGTAAGAACTGGAGGTCATGAATGGCAAGCTTCATATTGGGAGAGGGCATTCCTTTTTGGCAAATGGGGAGTCTGTTCAAGCGGCAGGAAAGCTAAAACTTAATAATCAGGGACAGGTCCGAAGCATATCTAACTTATCCGGTCACTATACTCCTTCAATTGAGCAAGCAAAATTATTCTCACAAGTTCTTGAGCAAATAGGGGTGAAAACTAAAAATGCATGGCTTGAAATATACACCATAGAAACAACTCCTTCAGGTTACGTTAATACAAATGAACTTGTTAAGATTTCTAGTATTCAGATAAAGTAGGTGATGAACGTGGAAGAGATAAAACAGATGAATAAAGATATTTTTAAAGGGAATTTATTAAAAACTATTGAGGAAATATCAAGAAAGAAAGGATTGATTTTTACCGATTGTAAATTTGTTATAGAGCCTGTGAAAGAAAAAGACAAGCCGCTAAACGGTGCAGATGATATGATGAGACTAAACATTTTAAGTGAAGAAAACATTGGGAATAAGCAATTAACACTGGATAAAACTATAAATATACTTTGTGGATTAGAACCATTAGTACCAATATGGATAGATGTAATCTTCATTGAAATGAATGAAGACACGGCTATTTATAAGTTGCGGTGCAGTTTAAGGTTTAGAAAGCCGACTTTATTAAGAAATGCAGAAACTGGACACGCTCCTTTTAAGGCTGTAACAGAAGAAACTTTTTAAGTATTGCTCAAGTTTCTTCTTTTGGTGGGGCTACCCAGTGCCTAAGTAATCTATTATTCAGCCAATAACACATATAATACCTGTATAAAATTTCGTCATTTCGTTTGTACATACAATAATGCTTGGTAATTTTAACCTAAAGTACGCTAAAGCGTTATGTAAACAGGTTGATTGTGGTCAGAGATCACCATAATTGACCTTTTTCGTTCAACAAAGAGATACAATTTTCGTGAGTACAATCACAAGTCAAAACTCCTTTCAGGGTTAAGGTGAACAGGTAGAAAAGATTTTTTTCAGAACCTGATCACATATCCCGAGGAGGAACTATTATGGAAACTAAACTACCTAATGATAGAATTTCGGATTTACAGCATACGCAATCGGTGCAACCTGGATTTACTCCAGATGCCCTGGTAAAAGATATTGTGCTGCAATTCCCAAAAGCTGCGGATTATTTCAAGTCCAAACGGATTGATTTCTGCTGTGGAGGCGCCAAACCTCTTGCTGAAGCAGCTGTAGAGCGTGGACTAGATCAAGAGATGATCATTAGTGATCTCAACAAGCTGTTCGAGGAATATCCGGTACCTCAAGAAGAACTCGCATGGAACACAGCACCTTCTGCAGAGTTAATCGAGCATATCGTGAGTAAACATCACCATTACCTGCGGGAAGAGCTGCCCCTGATTAGCCAAAATGTAACCAAGGTATACCGGGTTCATGGCGGAGATTCCCCCCATTTAGAAGAGTTATATAGTTTGTTTAATGCACTTAAGGAAGATCTGCTTCAGCATACAGCTAAAGAAGAGGAAGATGAGTTTCCAAAATTATTAGCGTATGATGCCAATCCAAGTGAAGAAGGGCTGACCACACTTCGCGAGGCATTAATTGAACTCGAGAGTGAACATGACACAGCAGGCGATATATTGAGACAAATACGCAAAATAACAGCTGATTTCACCCCACCGGCTCATGCTTGTACAACCTATCGTTTGACTTATGCCCGGCTAGAGGAGCTGGAGAGCATGACTTTTGAACATGTTCATCTGGAGAATAATATATTGTTCCCTAGATTCCAGTAGAAAAAATGAGTTTTCATAGAGTCCCTTAGGGGACTTTTTTTATATTTGAGAACAAAGCTTATTTACGTTATTCTTAAATAGACAGTATGCATAACTTACTACAAGCCTGAGACGCTGTGTGGTCATTAGGCGGGACAAGGCGGTGTCACTATGCCCACGAAATATATGTGGAGGTTGTTAGTAGGATTAGTCATCGTATTCATAATAGGTGGGTGTTCCACTCTTGCTGACATTAATAATGAAGGGAATAATGACTTAGCAGGATCAGACGGGCCTACGCTTTCGCTTATCGTTGCGGGAAATGACTTGCTTACCAACCCTTTGGACAAGCAGCTTAGCGAGAGCTACAGAAAAGGGATAACGATCTTTGACCTACTGAAAGGTAGTGGGAAGGCCACCTTTTCTGAGGATAACACAAGCATTCTAACGGTAAATAATATTTCACTCGGTCCAGGAATGAATTGGGAGCTGCAAATGGATGGGGGGACCATTGGACCTGAGGATTGGGGTCGAACAGTCGGGCATGAATCAAAATTAGTAATTACGGCGATGTCTAAGGAACAAGAAGAACCCCTTCAAATTGTGTTGTTGACCGTGAATGGTGGAAGTGAGCAAGTGAATTTGAATCATTCATATGTTATGGGATTTACTGAAGATTTAACAGTGAGAGGTTTGTTGAAGAACAGCAGTGTGGTGCAGTTAACCGAAGACAACAAAAAGGTGTTATCTATTGGTGATTATACTCCTCTTAGCAATGAAGTTTGGAAGATGAAGGTGAATGGGAAGCAGCTGCTTGAGAATGGAATGGACATGAAGCTTAGAGTGCAGGATGAATTGGAGATTTTATTGGCTATACGTTAAAAAAAAGTACATAAATGCCAGATCTACGGTTGCTCAGAACCCGTGATCTGGCTTTTTTAATTGGAAGTTATAACCTAATAAAGTTGTCTCATTTTTATGTGAAAACATTCACATTTAATGTGACTGTAATCACAATCTCTCTTAAATTTTGAAATGTATAATTCCATTATGTAGAAGAGAAGTTGAAGCAAAGTTCAACAAGAACGGATAAGACTGAGGAGGCACCTAACCATGGCAGCGAAGAGAGAAAAATTAGTATTAGTCGGCAACGGTATGGCAGGCATAGGTACGCTAGAGCAGATATTGAAGCTAGGTGGAGCTTATGACATTACGGTCTTTGGAAGCGAACCTCATCCCAATTATAATCGGATCATGTTGTCCTATGTTCTCGAAGGCAGCAAAACCATCAACGATATCATCCTAAACGACTGGAATTGGTATGAAGATAACAACATTACCTTGCATACAGCAACAACAGTTACACGAATTGACGAGCATTCTAAGCAAGTAATTGCGGATAACGGTATGGCTGTTTCTTACGATAAAGTGATTATTGCAACGGGTTCGAATTCATTTATTTTACCTGTACCTGGTTGTGATAAGGAAGGCGTTGTGGGTTTCCGGGATATTGCAGATTGTGATGCAATGCTGGCTGCGGCTAAACAATACAACAAAGCGGCGGTAATCGGCGGGGGTTTACTTGGCTTGGAAGCGGCAAAGGGTCTTGTGAACCTTGGCATGGACGTTACTGTAGTGCATCTGATGGAAGATCTAATGGAGCGCCAGCTGGATCGTAATGCCTCCTCTATGTTGCAAGCTGAGCTAGAGCGTCAAGGCGTGAAATTTGCCATGGGCAAACAAACAGTAGAATTGACCGGGGAACAGAGAGTAAGTGGATTACAATTTAGTGATGGCACTTCACTTGCGGCTGATTTTGTAGTTATGGCTGTAGGCATCAAACCGAATATAACTGTGGCAAAAGAAAGCGGAATTGCTGTTAATCGTGGGATTGTAGTGGACGATTATCTGCAGACCTCTATGCAAAATGTATATTCCATTGGCGAATGTGCCGAACATCGCGGAGTTTGTTACGGATTAGTAGCTCCGCTATTCGAGCAGGGGATGGTTCTAGCTAAACATCTCTGCGGAAGCGATACAAACCCATATGAAGGTTCTGTTGTCTCCACCAAATTAAAAATTTCCGGAGTGGATGTATTTTCTGCAGGTGAGTTTATGGATTCTCCTGAACATGCTGTAATCTCAAGCAAAGATGAATGGAAGCGAACCTATAAGAAAATTCTGCTCAAAGACAATGTCATTGTTGGTGCAGTCCTGTTCGGGGATGTGACAGAGTCGGCTAACCTGCAAAAGTTAGTAAAACAAGGCGCTGTAATGACCGATGAAATTTATACAGAGGTTATGGGTACGGGCTGCTGCGGAAATGGAGCCAAAAAGAGCACATCCGTAGAAGCGATGGCGGACGAAGAAATCGTTTGTGGCTGTAACGGGGTTACGAAAAAAGCGATTGTGGATGCGGTCATAGAAAATGGTTTTACTACTGTGGACGAAATAAAAGCATGTACAGGAGCGACGCGCTCTTGCGGAGGTTGTAAACCGGTTGTAGAACAAATTTTACAATTTGTCCTGGGTGATAGTTTTGAGCAGTCTGCCAAGCAAGGAATTTGTAGTTGCACAACGCTTAGCCGGGATGAGATTGTTGCTGAGATTACAGCTAAAGGTCTTAGTACTACTAAAGAGGTTATGCATGTACTGGGTTGGAAACAAGAGGAAGGCTGCTCTAAATGCCGTCCGGCGATTAACTATTATCTGGGGATGATAAATCCGGATACACATCAAGACGAGAAGGAATCACGCTTTGTTAATGAACGTATGGGAGCCAATATTCAGAAAGACGGAACCTATACCGTTATTCCACGCATGTACGGCGGGGTAACGACACCGGAGGATTTGAAGAAAATCGCTGATGTCTCCCTTAAATATGATGTGAAAGTTGTTAAGGTGACTGGTGGGCAACGCCTGGATCTAATCGGGGTGAAAAAAGAGGATCTGCCGAAAGTATGGGAAGAGCTCGATATGCCATCAGGTTATGGTTATGCCAAGTCGCTACGTACCGTTAAGACTTGTGTGGGTTCACAGTTCTGCCGTTTCGGCACACAGGATTCGCTGGGAATGGGCGCGCTCATAGAACGTAAGTATGAACGTCTTGATTTTCCTGCCAAGTTTAAAATAGCTGTCAACGGCTGCCCGCGTAACTGTGCGGAATCCTGTACGAAGGATATTGGCATCGTCGGTAATGATGGCGGTTGGGAAGTGTTTATCGGTGGTAACGGTGGGATCAAGCCACGGATCGCTGACTCCTTCTGCAAAATAAAGACCGATGAAGAGTTGATCGAAGTGTGCTCCGCTGTGATGCAATATTACCGTGAGACCGGCAATTATTTGGAGAGAACCTCCGAGTGGGTTGAGCGTATGGGACTTGAGCAGATTCAAATGGTCATTTTGAATAATGAAGATAACCGCAAAGAGCTGGCCGCACGGATTGACTTTGCTCTGACTCAGGTTACGGATCCTTGGAAAAAAATGCTCAATGACAGCAGCACTCGTACTGCGCTTTTTGAAGAAACAAGAGTCTAGCGGATATAACGCACACAGAAGGGGAGAGACCAATGAATAAGACCACACAAACGTATGCAATAGGATCAGTACAGGATTTCCTGCTGCAAATTGGCCGCGTAGTGATTGCTGGAAATGTTGAACTGGCTGTGTTCCGTGCCTCTGACGGAGCCATCTATGCAGTAGAGAATCGCAGTCCTCATCCTAAGGGGGGCCCGCTTGCTGAAGGGATCGTGTCAGGTCACTATCTGTACGATCCACTGTACGATTGGAAAATCGATCTGCGCACGGGTGAGGTGCAGGCACCAGACCAAGGTAGTGTGGTGACTTATCCAGTCACACTGGACGGAGAGAAAGTTACAGTGAGCGTGTAGACACCGAAGAGTGTAGTAATAGATTTAATAGAAAACGGTGGGGTGGAGTATTATGTTTACGCAAAGTGTGGAGAGCATCGTAGAGACGGCAGTCAGTAAGCGGGACAAAATGAATGAAAGCTTGCCAAGATATTTTCTAGCAGCCCTATTGGCAGGTGCTTATGTAGGCATTGGGATTATCCTTATTTTCTCCCTAGGAGCACCGCTAGCGGCTGCCAAATCTCCTTTCCAACCGCTTATTATGGGCACATCCTTCGGCATCGCCCTGACGCTTGTAGTATTTGCAGGCTCAGAGCTGTTTACCGGGAATAATATGTTTTTTACTGTAAGTACACTGGCAGGCAGAACCAGTATCTGGGATACCGTTAAGAACTGGATTCTTGTATTCATCGGGAATGTGGTAGGTGCAGTGATTTTAGCACTTTTAATTCGTGGGACTGGGTTGTTCAGTGCTGCGCCGCCGGAGCATTTGATTTTTACAGCTGCTGCTAAAAAAATGAGTCTCCCGTTCTCTGAGCTGTTTTTTCGTGGAATCCTATGTAACTGGCTGGTCTGTTTAGCGCTATGGATGTCCTCACGCGCTAAAAGTGAATCTGCTAAGCTAATCTTAATCTGGTGGTGTCTGTTTGCCTTTATCGCAAGCGGATATGAGCATAGTGTGGCTAATATGACTCTGCTTAGTGTTGCTGTGTTGCTTCCAAATCATCCGGAAACCATTACGATAGCTGGATGGCTGCATAATATGATCCCTGTAACTTTGGGGAATATCATTGGTGGAGGCGTATTCGTCGGTATGGCCTATTGGGTGATCTCACCAGTGCGTGGTGCTCGCAACAACCGTTAAGATCCATTTTTAATTAACTATATTAGAGCTGAACCGATCTTGGGTATAGCTCTTTTTTTGTTGAATATAAAAAAAGACACCTGCATTAGGCGCCTTGGACCACTCTATTTTATATTATGCAGAATAATTGGGTCATGTATGTTTCATTGAGGTGAATAGAGGGTATATTATAACGGAATTAGATCCGGCAGATTTCGTTCGGACACAATTCGCAGTGGCAAATTTCTTGCAGCATGCCAAGGTCCTTGATGACAATCATACCGTTCTCATACTCAACAGCATCTTTTTTACGCAGGTCGCTCAGCATCCTGTTAACACTTTCACGAGTGGCACCGATCATGTTGGACAAATCTGTATGCGTGATTTTTTTGTTGATAAGGATATTCTCACCGTCGCTGCTCTTCTCACCGTAGGTGTTGCCAAGACGAATGAGCGTGGAGCAGAGTGCACCTGGTTTGCCGTACATCATTAGATCACGGAATTTAGTTTGGGTGAGACGGTGATGAATACCCATCCATTTCATAAAGTCGATAGCAAAGTCACAATGTTGGCAGATGAGAATTTCTAGATCCTTTTGTTCGATGACGCCAACTTCACTTTCTTCAATCACTTCGGCTGTAAAGCTATGCTTAGTGCTGAAGAATGGATCTGCTTGACCTACCATATCACCAGCTTGATACATATAAAGAATGAGTTCTTTACCTTCATCAGTAGATTTAGTTAATTTCACACGTCCACGTTTGATATAAAACAATTTATCCGAGTAGTCGCCTTCCCAGAATAGATGTGAACCCTCTGGAACTATGCGCTCTTTCATTGTAACTAGAAGTCTGTTGAAATTCTGTTCGGAGAAACAGTTTGTATTTCCGTGGGCTTCGATAACATTGTAATGTTCTTTTAGCATAATCGACATCCCCTTTATTCCCTCAGTTTTTCAGTAAATTTTAAATTAATTATACCTTGAAAATCCCTCGAATTGGTTATAAAAAATCGTTTAAAAGTGTCGAATTTTCAACATTGTGATAAATTTCACTTCTAAAGTGTTCGATGTAATATTCTTTTTAACTAAAAAAGAGTAAGTGATCTCACGTTTATGATATATGAACAGCGGCTATCCATTATTCTCAAATACTGGGTTAATCGCTGTTTTTTTGCGTCCCCGTTAGATTGTAACATATAACACAGTTGAAATTCATGTTCAAGAAATTAGTTTTATCTCAACTCCGTATAAATGCACACATCTTCATTACGGTCGGACATTGGCTCTACTGCTATGCAGCGATATCCTGAAATTGGAGCAAAAATCAGGAGAAGGAGAAATCATAAATGGCTAAAGTAGCAGACAAATATCTTAAGGTTGATCCGTGGGCAATTATTGAAGAGGGCTTTGATCCAGAGCGAAATCGGACTTCGGAATCTATTTTTTCATTGGGTAATGAATATATGGGTGTACGGGGATATGCAGAGGAAGGGTATTCAGGTGACACCCTGCAAGGAAGTTATTTTAATGGATTAAATGAACAATTGGATATTGGCAATCACTACAAAGGGATTATTCGCTCGCTGAGATATATGGTGAATGCAGTGGACTGGCTGTATACACGTCTATCTGTAGATGGTGAACAGCTTGATTTAGCAAAAAGTAACGTAACGGATTATGTGCGTAGGTTGGATCTTCGTAAGGGTACGTATCGGAGAGAGCTAATCTGGCATCTAAACGATGGCAAGTCACTAAAAGTAGTCTTTACACGTCTGGTCAGCATGACTATGTCTCATTTGGGGTTGCAGCGGGTGGAATTTGAACCCCTTAATTTCTCGGGGAGCGTGGACATTTGTGCAGGTCTTGATTTCGGCATTATTCATGAAGAACGCGGCGAATGTATGTGGAACAGTCTCCGCAGCGGAGTAAGTGGAGCGTCCTCTGCTATTATGGCGAGTACAGTGAATACTGGGAATAAGCTGTTCTCAAGCTTTACCTTACAATCCTCGCAGCCGTTACAGCTCACTGCTACTGAGAGTGATAAGTTTATTGGACAAAATTTCACCCTCAACCTTACGAAAGGAGAAGTCTCCTATTTTACCAAACTGGTTATGAACTATTCGGATAGTGATTCTGCCCATACAGATGAAGAGCTGTGGAGCAAAGGTCTGTCTCTTGCTGAAACCGCAAGCCAATTGACGGATACTCAAATAATCGCTGATCAGACAGCTTATTGGAAGGGCATCTGGGAGACAAGTGATATCCGAATTGAGGGCGATCCTGAGAATCAACAGGGTATTCGTTTCTGTATCTTCCAGCTTTATCAGACCTATCATGGCGATCATCCCGGTTTTAATATTGGTGCCAAAGGGCTGACGGGGGAAGTATATCGTGGGTTGGCTTTTTGGGATACAGAATCCTATTGCTTACCGTTCTATATGTTCAATAATCCAAAGGCTGCCCGGAGCTTATTGGAATTCAGATATAAAACATTGCCACAGGCTATGCAGCGCGCTAAAGAGGTGGATTGTGAGGGAGCTTGCTATCCTATTGCTACTATAGATGGAACAGAAAGCTGTGATCTCTGGCAGCACTCTAATCTTCAGCTTCATGTAGGGACTGCTGTTTCTTATGGCATTTGGCATTATGTCAAAAATACCGGTGATAAAAGCTTCCTGCATAGTAAAGGGGCTGAGATGCTGATTCAGATCAGCAGATTCTATGCTACACGTGGTCAATGGGGGCAACGCAGCGGGGAATATGGTTATTTTGGCGTAATGGGTCCTGATGAGTTCCAATTGATGGTCAATAACAACTGTTACATTAATCTGATGGCTCAACAATCTTTTGAATACACCCTAGAGACTCTTCGGGAGATGAAAGAACAGGCTCCTGCTGCTTTTGCAGCTGTGGTAGAGAAAACAGAACTTCATGACGAGGAACTCACCGATTGGGAAAATAAGGCGCAAAATATGCGGATTCCGGTTGACGAAGTGACAGGAGTTTATGAAGAGCATGATGGGTTCTTCGATATGCCACATATTGATATTCATTCGATTCCGGTAACAGAATTCCCATTATATTCGAACTGGTCATATGATCGTTTGTATCGCTATGACATGATTAAGCAGCCGGATGTACTTATGTTTATGTTCTTGTACAGCGGACAATTCTCTAAAGAAGCGAAGCTGGCGAACTACGAATACTACGAGCCTAGATGTATTCATGAGTCTTCGCTGTCACCTTCGATCCACTCCATTTTGGCAAGTGAAATCGGCAAACCCGAGGAAGCATATTCGTTTTTTGAATTTGCTACTCGACTGGATTTAGACAACTATAACCGCAATACCCGTGAAGGGCTGCATACTACCTCAATTGCTGCTGCTTGGATGAATATTGTTTACGGCTTTGGCGGAATGCGTTCGGATGGAGCGCGTCTGTCCTTTCAGCCAACCCTGCCAGAACGCTGGGATGAATATAGCTTCCAAGTGTTGTATGAAGGAGTGCTTCTGAGAATTGTGGTGGACAAAAATTCAGTAACAATCACTGCGGTTAATGGTGGAAGTACCGAAATTATAGTGTACGGACAGTCGATTAAAGTGGATGCTTCCGGGAAGACGCTTCCGCTAGGCGAAGGGATGCTGGCAGGATGAATTGGACCGCAAAGGATAGTTGTTTTGATAAACAGCTGGTGACGACAAACGGTAACAAATATATGTTAGGCAACGGCTACATGGGATATCGCGGCACACTGGAGGAATTCAGCAAAACCGAGCTAGTAGCTGTCACCCTCGCAGGTCTATATGACAGAGCAGGAGACAAATGGAGAGAACCCGTTAATGCCCCTAATGGATTGTTGACCAAGATTTTCTGTAATGATCAGCTCTTAAGTGTGCTTGACCGTGAACCGGCCGCTCATACTCAGGAGCTAAATATCCGAAATGCCATTCATCATCGGAGCACTGAATATGCTGTATCTGACGGAGGGACGTTGACGTTTACCGCAGATCGATTCGTAAGCCAGGATAATCTTCACTTGCTCGTTAGTAAATACTCTATTCGCAGCACACAAGACTGCCGAGTAGTCATTGAGACGGGAATTGACTTAGATGTGTGGGATATCAATGGACCTCATCTCTACGGACAAACGGTGCAATTGAAGGACGAGGTGCTGATCTCTTCATCTGTCAGCGGAGAATTGAAGATTCCGGTTGTTGTGGCGGAGAGGGCGGTATTCAGTTTTGGTGAGGAGCTACTGGAAGATGGGGCTGCTGTTCGCCGGATTTCTTTTCATGCCCGTGCGGGTGAGACGTATGAATGGTTTAAGTGTGTAGCAGTCTATACTGGACTTGATGCTGATCAGCCGGAGACGGAAGCTGTTAAATCTGTCCATGCTGCTGAGGCGCTGGGTTATGAGGCGTTATTTAAGTCTCACCGTCTGATATGGGATGAGAGATGGTCACACAGTGATGTAATCATCGAAGGTGATGAAGCTGCCCAATTTGCCTTGAGATATAGTATCTATCAGCTGTTAATCATTGCGCCTACAGTTTCGGAGAAGGTGTCTATTCCAGCCCGGGGATTATCGGGTCAGGTATATAAGGGAGCTGTATTTTGGGATACGGAAATGTTTATGTTGCCGTTTTTCCTGCACAGTGATCCTAAGGTAGCGCGGAACTTGATGATGTACCGGATTCATACATTGGATGGTGCACGCCGTAAGGCAGCGGAATATGGATTTTTGGGCGCATTTTATGCTTGGGAAAGTCAGGATACGGGAGACGATGCCTGTACTTTGTTTAATGTGAATGATGTATTTACAGGCCGGCCGATGCGCACCTATTTCCGCGATAAGCAGGTTCATATCAGTGGTGACGTTGTGCATGGGATCTGGAAATATGTTCAATTCACAGGCGATGAAAGTCTGCTTACTAGTGGAGGAGCAGAGGTGATCTGGGAATGCGCTCGCTTTTTCTACTCTTACGCTTACTATAATTCGGTTAAACAGCGGTTTGAGATTCTGGATGTTACAGGTCCGGATGAATATCATGAACGTGTGAACAATAATGCTTTTACGAATGCACTGGTTAAAGAGACGCTTGAGATTGCCTTGCGTACGGCAGCTTTGCTGCAAGAGAAGTATCCTGAGGATTACAGTCAATTGTCCGCTCAGTTTAGCTCAGGGCCATTCCTAGAGGAGTTCAAAACGATGCTGGATAGCTTTTATGTTCCACAGCCTGATCCTGCCAGTCTTGTTATTGAACAATTCGACCGGTACCTCACCTTGGAGGATGTAGAACTAACAGAACTGAAATCACGTGTGCTTAATAAAAATGAGTATTTTGGCGGCGGCAATGGCTTAGCTACCACCACAACCATACTTAAACAAGCAGACGTTGTGTTGATGCTGAATTTGTTCAAGCACTCCTTTAGCAAGGAAGTGAAACAAGCGAACTGGGAATTTTACGAACCGCGTACGGAACACGGATCAAGCTTAAGCCCTTGTATCTACGCTTTGGTAGCTGCTGATATTGGTTCACCGGATTGGGGCTATCCGTATTTTATGCGTACGGCTACCGTCGATCTCACCGGCGAATCTAAGCAATATGTAGGGGATCTCTACATCGGAGGGACTCATCCGGCTGCGAATGGTGGTGCTTGGATGGCGGCGGTTCTTGGCTTCGCTGGGTTGGACTACGATGGAGGGGTTGTGCACATCAATCCATCTCTGCCGAAACATTGGCAGTCCGTTCAGCTTCCGGTTACCCTGCGCGCCGATACCATCCAACTGCGGATTAGTAAGGATGAAGTCACTGTGATCACAGCTGCTGATTACAGTGGAGACTTGGTATTCTCGGTGCAAGGCGGAGAAGGCAAGTCCTGCTCTGCAGGTGAGACCCTTCGACTGGCCTTTGACGAAACGGGATTATAAATATTAATACACAACGGAGAGGAAGCAAATCAATGTTGGAAAATATGAAAGGCGCCATCTTTGATCTGGATGGCGTGATCGTAGATACAGCCAAATATCATTATTTGGCGTGGGCGAGTCTTGCAGATGAGCTTGGCTTTAAATTCACGGAGGAGGATAACGAGCGGCTTAAAGGTGTGAGCCGGATGAGATCGCTTGATATCCTGTTGGAAGTGGGTGGCCTGGAATTTAAGGAAGCAGAGAAGCTGGCAATGGCGGAGAAGAAAAACCGCCTGTACGTAGAATACATTTCTCGACTCGAGGAATCGGAGCTGCTGCCTGGAGTGAAAGAATACCTGACAGGAATGAGATCACGTGGGATTGGGATTGCGTTAGGTTCAGCCAGTAAGAACGCTGAGTTTATTTTGAATAAGCTGAACATTACAGACTTATTTGATGCAGTTGTTGACGGCAACAAAGTGTCACTAGCCAAACCAGACCCAGAGGTGTTCCTGATTGCGGCTCAGGAGATAGGCTTGCAGCCGGATGAATGTGTTGTGTTTGAAGATGCTGAGGCAGGCGTTCAAGCAGGTAAAGCTGCTGGGATGAAGGTTGTAGGTATCGGCAAACCTGAGGTGCTGAAGGAAGCTGATCTGGTCGTAAAAGGATTGTATGAGCTGCTGACAGACTAAAGCTCTAAATGAACATGGGACCGACTCCAAAGTAGCGGATGATTTTGGGGGCGGTCTTTTTTTTGTGCAAAGTCTCTGTATTTAGCTAGCTCTGACTGTCTATCGGACCTCATAGTCGCTATTAGCTGCAAATTAAGTCATTCAGAACGTTAGTCAAAAGCTCGGACAGTGTATCGGACCTCATAGTCTCTATAAGTAATAATCCGGCTCATTTGCGATCCTATCGGACCCCATAGTCGCTATTAGCTCGAAAAGCCCTCATATTGCGCATGTTTGGAACGAATAACGCCACTGGGGTCCGAAACTCCCCCTAAAAGCCAAAAATCAGCCCAATAGCTGCATCTGAGTCCGATCGCTCATCGTGAAGAGTGTGTGTGGGAATGCAAAACGCCGAATAAGTAGCTGAGCTGCACATTAAGTAATTCAGATAGTTAGTCTTAAGCTCAGACGGTGATCGGACCCCATAGTCGCTATTAGCCGTATATTAAGTCATTCAGAACGTTAGTCAAAAGCTCGGACAGTGTATCGGACCTCATAGTCGCTATTAGCCAAAATTACGCTCATTTGAGAAGATATCGGACTCCATAGTCGCTAATGGCTCGAAAAGCCCTCGTATCGCGCATGTTTGGAACGAATAACGCCTCTGGAGTCCGAACCTCCCCGTAAAAGCCAAAAATCAGCCCAATAGCTGCATCTGAGTCCGATCGCTCATCGTGAAGAGTGTGTGTGGGAATGCAAAACGCCGAATAAGTAGCTGAGCTGCACATTAAGTAATTCAGATAGTTAGTCTTAAGCTCAGACGGTGATCGGACCCCATAGTCGCTATTAGCCGTATATTAAGTCATTCAGAACGTTAGTCAAAAGCTCGGACAGTGTATCGGACCTCATAGTCTCTATAAGTAATAATCCGGCTCATTTGCGATCCTATCGGACCCCATAGTCGCTATTGGCTCGAAAAGTCCTCGTTTCGCGCTTGTTTGGAACGAATAACGCCACTGGAGTCCGAACCTCCCTGTAAAAGCCAAAAATCATCCCAATAGCTGTATCTGAGTCCGATCGCTCATCGTGAAGAGTGTGTGTGGGAATGCAAAACGCCGAATAAGTAATAAACCGCACATTAAGTAATCCAAACGCACAACAAGCAGCAAGTCGCACAGTAAATAATTCAGAAGGTTAGTCTCAAGCTCAGACGGTGATCGGACCCCATAGTCGCTATTAGCCGTATATTAAGTCATTCAGAACGTTAGTCAAAAGCTCGGACAGTGTATCGGACCCCATAGTCGCTATTAGCCAAAATTCGGCTCATTTGTGATCCTATCGGACTCCATAGTCGCTATTGGCTCGAAAAGTCCTCGTATCGCGCATGTTTGGAACGAATAACGCCTCTGGAGTCCGAACCTCCCTGTAAAAGCCAAAAATCATCCCAATAGCTGTATCTGAGTCCGATCGCTCATCGTGAAGAGTGTGTGTGGGAATGCAAAACGCCGAATAAGTAATAAACCGCACATTAAGTAATCCAAACGCACAACAAGCAGCAAGTCGCACAGTAAATAATTCAGAAGGTTAGTCTTAAGCTCAGACGGTGATCGGACCCCATAGTCGCTATTAGCCGTATATTAAGTCATTCAGAACGTTAGTCAAAAGCTCGGACAGTGTATCGGACCTCATAGTCGCTATTAGCCAAAATTACGCTCATTTGAGAAGATATCGGACTCCATAGTCGCTAATGGCTCGAAAAGCCCTCGTATCGCGCATGTTTGGAACGAATAACGCCTCTGGAGTCCGAACCTCCCCGTAAAAGCCAAAAATCAGCCCAATAGCTGCATCTGAGTCCGATCGCTCATCGAGAAAAGAGTGTGTGTGGGAATGCAAAACGCCGAATAAGTAGTAAGTCGCACATCAAGCAATCCAACGCACAATAAGCACCACCATCGCACATCAAGTAATCCAGACGCCCAACAACAAAGCACATTCAAGTATTGAAGTACTTGAGTATTCAAGTGTTCAAGAACATACATCGCACTTCTTCCATATAGAGATCATTCCTCCTAGCCCCACGCAGTGATCTTTACGCCGCCCTCCCTTTTTCTGTTTGCGGTTTTTAGAAAGGGAGGAAGATCATGGAGAGGAAATTTGGAACTGGAGGAGCGGAAGCGTCCGCCTTTGTCTCCGGATTTTATCCGCCAGTAGCGGTATAAATCAAAAAATCTGGAGACAACAGCGGCCGGAAGTCCAAAGTTTCCTCGTAATGACCCCATGACTCCCTCTCTCACAAATTCGCCCAACAGAAAAAACTACATACAAATGAACATAAAAAACTTTAAAATAAACATATGTAAGCGTTTATCACTTTGATATAGTTATTGAACCCGGAGGTGTATCTCGATGTTGTCTAGGCTGATTAGGCCGATTTTGAAGCTAAACGTCAAACAACAGCTTATCCTGCTGTTTCTGATTATGATCTCGCCGATTCTGTTTTTGAACATTTACGGGAATATGAAGGCTGAGCAAATTCTGAAGCGCCATGTGACGAATGCTTATGTAGAGCTGAACAAGCAAAACTTCACCATCATTAACCGAGATATCGATACCGTAAATAAAATTACTACCACTGTAATTCAAAATCCTCTGATTCAACAGATTAATATGACGGGTTCGGATACCATTCTGGAGCGGGTTAAACGTTATGAGACGATAGAGAAGCTGTTGGTCAGTTACTCGCAGGGAGCGGAGCGTGGGGACGGCATCTATTATTCCCTTTATATATACGATCCCGAGGATTATTATTTTTTTGCACCCAATTTCCCACAGGTTAAGAAGGCGGGAGTATATTTCTTTTCCAAAGCGGAAGAGCCCTATTGGTTCGAGGAGGTTGTCCAGAAAAAGGGCCGCGGATCTCTAAAATTTACAGGGAAGCTAAGTGCACAAGCGGAAAACTTGAAGACTCTTACCTATATGAGAGCTGTCAATAACATCTCCAGAAAAGCTGAGACCATTGGGGTTTTAGTCATTACCAAAATGGACGCAAAAATCGGAGAATCCCTTAAATCCATATCGTTGCCTGATGGTGATATTTACTTAACAGATCTGGATAATCGTGTACTCGCTTCTACTACGAATAATACTGGTGAGATCATTACGCTGCCGGAGACGGTCGTTGCTGAGGATTTGGAGGGAACCGTGGATGTTATTACCTCGGATTTTATTTATGTGGTCAATAATAACCATGCCTTAGGACAAAAGCTAGTCTACAAAATCGCCGTAAAAGCGCTGCTGCAGCAACAAAACGAAATGAAAAGTGTGATTCAATACATAACTGTGGCCTATGCTGTTTTTGGATTAATCATGATTACTTATTTCTGGCGTTCATTAATGACGCCTTTGCAAAAGTTAGCTTTTTTCGTCCGGAAGTTTGAGCCAGGCAATCGTGTCCCTGAGACGCCAAAAAGAGGGAGTAACGATGAGGTCAGTGTGCTGATTGGATCTACCTATGACATGGCCCGCAGGCTAAATGGACTAATTACTTATAAATACCAGATGGAGCTAAAACAGAAGGAATCACAGCTTCAACTGCTCTATCAGCAGATCAATCCGCATTTGCTCTACAACACTTTGGAGAGTATTTACTGGAAAAGCTCGCTGGAAGGTAACGTTGAATCCGCCGAGATGATCAAGGAATTATCCAAGCTTATGAAGATTAGCCTCAGTCGGGGAAGGGAGCTGATTAGCCTTGAAGAAGAGCTGGAGCATGCAACGGCCTACATCAAGCTGCAGCAGCACCGGTATGATTATATATTTCGTGTAGTAATGGAGATTCATCCAGATACGAAAAGAAATCTAATTCCTAAAATTACTCTGCAGCCGTTAATTGAGAATGCTATTATTCATGGTGTCAAAAATATGGGCGAGGATGGGGAAATCATCATTAGCGCAGTTTGTGTGGACGATACCGTCGAGATCACTATTGAAGATAATGGCTATAAGACTGTTGATTATCAGGCCATCGAAGCTGTGCTGAATGACGACAGTCCAAATCCGGCCAGCGGTTACGGGATTCGCAACATTAACCAGCGTATTCATTTACACTTCGGCTCTGATTATGGCATCAGCTATACCCCTCGTAAAGAGGGCGGTACATTGGTGACGGTTAAGCTTCCGAAATCAGAGAATCAGGACTAAGGAAGGGGAGCATACAGATATGTTCAATATATTAGTTGTGGATGACGAACCCTTGATTTGTAAAGGGCTGAGCAATTTATTAGCTTCTTCGGGGTTAAACATAGACCATATTTATACAGCAAACAGTGGTTTTGAAGCGCTGGACTGCATTCGGATGGAGGAAATAGACCTGCTCGTTACTGATATTCAGATGGGCGCAATGAGTGGGATTGATCTAATGCAGCATGCAAAATTGGCCAAACCCTGGGTACAGACCATCGTGATTTCTGCACACGAGACGTTTCAATATGCGCAAATGGCCGTTAGGCTTGGAGCGAAGGATTATTTGATCAAACCTTTGAACAGTGAGCAATTTCTTGATTCGGTGCGAAATGTGCTGCTTAAGATGGGGAAACCATCACCAGAATTGGATATTTTCATGTCAGGAATTAACGAAAGCTTTCGGCTGGAAGAGCCGCTTCCGGAATACAGCAAGTTATTGAATGAGCTGCTCATTGAGCCTGAAGGTGTACTGTGTGATGCAGAACGCTTGCAAAAGCTGGATAACCTGAAGCTGCAAGGGCCGTATTTTTCCGTCTTAAAAATTAAGGTACCTCTGGCTGGAATGAATCAGGAGAAGCACTACACCCTGCGGGACAGACGGCTTCTTTGTTATGCCGCGCTGAATATCGCCAAAGAGCTGATGGATCAGGAGTGGAACTCGACAGCCTTTTACGCAGAGGATGAAGAGATTACGATCATTATTCAGTGGGATGAAAAAAGCTATGAAGATTCGTCTGCCAGCCAAATTAATAGGCTAGATATCCTTGGCCGTAGTCTTCATTTTAATATTCAAAAATATCTGCACTTAAATGCAGTTATCGGCATCAGCCAGATTCTCAAGGGTCTTTCTTTTATGGCTGTATTGAACCGTCAAGCCTCCAAAGCCATTCTCTGGAATAATGAACACAATGACCATTATGTGTTTTACTACGGGGATTTTAATTGGAACAGCTACACAACCGATCCTTCAGTAGAAGAGCTTCATACACGCAGCAATCTGATTGTAGAGAAAGCGAGAGAGTATATTGACGAGAACTATGCGCAAAAAGGATTAACCATCCATGAAGTGGCTAAGAAAAACCATGTCAGCCCCAATTATTTGAGCTATCTGTTTAAGAAAAATACAGGTTACAACCTGTGGGAATATGTAATTAAGCTGCGGATGGAAGAAAGCCGGGAGATGATTTTGAACACAGATCTTCGCAGATACGAAATCGCCGAGCGTGTAGGTTATGAATCACCGGAGCATTTTAGTAAAATTTTCAAAAAATATTATGGGATTAGCCCCAGTGAATTGAAGAAGTAAAAACACATACTACTTCGGTAGATTTAGACATGTTCAGTACAACCCTCATTTTCTACAATTTAAGGTAGGAAGCATTTTGCGAAAAATGCTGAAAGAAAAATGGAATGAGGGAGCCTGATGAATCAAACCGCAGTTGTATCCGAAAATCCGCCGGCGCTGAAGGGTACACCTTACAAGCAAAACCGCTGGAAGAAAAACTTTTGGGGATATATGTTCCTCGTACCTGCTGTGATTATTTTTGTAATGTTCTTGTGGGTGCCAATTTTTAAAGGCTTGTTGTACAGCTTCTACCATGTTGATTTTGTAAAAGGGAATAGCTTTGTTGGCTTTGAGAACTATGCTAGAGCCCTTAGTGATCCGGATGTTTTGACCGCGTTAAAAAATACAGGGTATTACATGCTTCTATGTCTTATTATCGGGTTCTGGGTTCCGATTGCTTTTGCTATTATGATCTCGGAGCTGAGAAGGTTTGGGGGCTTTGTGCGGGTAGCGGCTTACCTACCTTTTGTAATGCCTGGTGTGGTGCTATATGGACTCTGGAGATGGCTTTATGATCCTGTGGGCCCAATCAATGCAGTATTAAGCTCGTTTGGTGTGGACCAGGTTGCCTTCCTGACAGATACAAGGTGGTCGATGATTTCCCTTGTTTTTATGGAGACGTGGCAGCAGTTTGGATCAGGGATGTTAATATACTTGGCTGCTGTACTCAGCATTCCGCGGGATTGGTATGAAGCAGCTGAGATTGATGGGGCGGGTGTGTGGGCACGTATAAAGTACATCACATTGCCTTCGCTACGTAATTTGATCATTTTGATGTTTATATTACAGATTATCGGGACTTCACAAGGGTATCAGTCACAAATGGCGCTGCTTGATGGTGGGCCGAATAATACTACGCTTACCTATGCGCTGCTGATCGTAAAATATGCTTTTACGCGACTCGATTATGGAATAGCGACTGCGCTTGGCATGCTAATGTTCATAGTCCTAGGTGGTTTGGGCATTTTACAGTTCAAGCTTAACAAGGAGGACAACTAAGATGAAGAGCGCAGATAGAGGGATTCTCTCAGAACATGATTTGAAAAAAACAAGCAATAAGATCGTTTATGGCTTGATGTGCGTGGTTATTTTGATTATGGTGTTTAGCATGCTGTATCCGATCTGTATGACGTTATTTAACGGACTGAAATCGAATCAAGAGGTGAACTCATTCCCACCGCATTTTTTCCCGCAGGAATGGCACTTCAGCAACCTTAAAGAAGCGATGAACTACATTGATCTGCTGATGTTCCTTAAGAACACTATTTATATTTTTGTGGGGAATATGGTCGTGACACTAGTCGTATTGGGAATGTCTGCTTTCAGCATTTCTCGTATGAATGTTCCTTACAGAAAGGCAATTTATTTCTTTTTCCTGATGACATTATTTATTCCGGCGACCAGCTACATGATTCCCAACTTTGTCAATCTAAAAGAGCTTGGATTACTGAATCAGTACGCTGCCTTTTGGCTGCCGGCTGGTGCGAATACATTCTATTTTCTACTCTTAAAGAACTTTTTTGATGGGATACATCCTGAAATTTTTGAAGCCGCGCGGATTGACGGCTCCTCTGAGCCGAGAAGCTTTTTCTCCATTGCAGTGCCATTGTCGGTTCCGATATTTGCTACGCTGGCGATCTTTATCTTTTCTACTGCATGGAATGACTGGTTCTGGCCATCTCTGGTTATGCACAGTGAAGAGAAATATACGCTCGCGACAGCAATCTATAAATACGTTATTAATGTAAAGGCACTTAATACGAATATTAAATTCGCTATCCTATTTATCGTATCGTTGCCGCCGATCCTTGTTTTCCTGATCTTCCAAAAGTTCATTATGCGTGGTGTCGCATTATCAGCAGTTAAGGGATAAGCGCGGATCGACGAATTTAGTCACGGATCGTAAACATGCACATGAAAGGAATATAAATGCACCTCGTTTGTAAACGATTTCTCTTTTATGATCGATATGTAAGATAACTATGAATTGAAAAGGGGAGTTTCAATGCGTAAGTACTCTAGCGTGCTACTAAGCCTCCTTGTGGCCGGATCATTGTTAACCGCATGCGGCGGTAACAACAATAACGGAAACACAACAGGAAACAAGGAAGGGGAAGCGACTACTGCGCCAACGAATGCTGCAACAGATAATGCTGGCAGTGCTACAGCAGCGCCAACTGATGATATCACACAAAGAAAAGTGACCATCAAAATTCACTATCCAACCCCTGACCTAACCGAAGTTAGAGCACAGGAAGATGACAAGATCAAACGTTTCCAAGAGGAGTATCCGAATGTTGAAATCGTCAAAGACGATTGGCAGTACAATGTAAGTGAAATCGGCATCAAAATGGCAGCGAATGAAGCTCCAACCTTCTTTAACACTTACGCTACAGAAGCAAAATTTCTTGTTGAAAAAGGCTGGGTAGCTGACATTACGGATCTGTGGAATAAATACGAATTTAAGGATCAAATTAACCCGGTTCTCCAAAACCAATTTATCATTGACGGAAAAGTATTCGGCGTAACTCAAAAGGGTTATGTAACAACCACAATGATCAACAAAAAAATGCTGGATGAAAAAGGCGTTGCTGTTCCATCTATGGATTGGACTTGGGATGATATGCTGAATACCGCGAAAGGCGTAGCTGATACCAAAAAAGGGATTTCCGGTATTGCTCCAATGGGTAAAGGGAATGAAGCTGGCTGGAACTGGACCAACTTCCTGTTCGAAGCTGGCGGTGAAATTCAGAAGATTGAAGGCGGTAAGGTTGTAGCTACTTTTAATTCTGAGGCTGGGATTAAAGCGCTGGATTTCTACAAGAAACTTAGATGGGAAGCAAACGCGATTCCTCAGGACTGGGCACTGGGCTGGGGCGATGCTGTAGGCGCATTCCAACAAAGTCGTACAGCAATGGTAATGGCTGGATCTGACGGTGTTATTGAGCAAGCGTTGAATCAAGGCGGTCTGAAACCAGAAGATGTACTTACGTATCCAATGCCTGCGATGGAAAAAGGCGGAAAACACACTGGGGTACTTGGTGGTGACTACCTTGTAATCAATCCAAATGCAACACCAGACGAGCAAGAAATGGCATTCCGTTATATTACATTTGATTACTTCTCCGATAAAGGTCTAGAAGCACTGGATGCGGTTCTGCAACAACGTACAACGGATGGCAAATACTTTATTCCGCCGCTCTTAGATTACTATTCTGCAGATTCTGACTTCGGCAAGAAAACAAAAGCTGTGTATGATAAATATACAAATGTATATCAATACAGCCCTGATATTTTAGGCTTGCTGGACGGTAAACCGGAAGCGCAATACAATACACAGGACTACTACGCAACCATGTCCAATGTAATTCAAGAGCTGTTCTCCAAAAAGGGAACAGATTCCAAGACACAGCTTGAAGCTGCTGCCAAAACAGTGCAAGAGAAATTCTTCGATACAATTAAAGTAGAATAGGCAAGGAAGGACAGAACCGGCTCCTTTAGGAGTCGGTTTTTTTATGTTTATATTATTGATATTTTTATAAATCAACCCAACGGATGGCTCCCGACTATTTTTTAGAGGGTCATGGGAAAAATAGAGTGTCAACAAAATTAGATTTGCATTTTTAAAATATTTTTGCGAGCGGAAAGGTAGAAAATGGGTATCGGTTCTTGTCTTTTTAAACATAAACTTTAGATTTAAGGAATAATACAGCATAAATAATGGTAAAACACCTATAATATGATCGAATGAAAGCGCTTTGAAAACAAATCAAAAAAACTTTATACTTTGTGAAAGATTTCACTATACAAGGTGGAAATGATGTGATAAGATAAATGTGTAGAGAAAAACAACCTAAAAATTGACAGGAGGACGAGGGAGATGGCAGTTAAGAACGAAGTCGCCGCCCAAGTTAAACAAACTACCGCTGAAGAGTATATTCAGACTTTGGTGGATAAAGCGAAAAAAGCACATGAGGCATTCATGGCGCTGGATCAAGAGCAAGTTGACACAATCGTTCATGCAATGGCGTTGGCTGGACTCGACAAACATATGTACCTCGCTAAATTGGCTGTAGAAGAAACTGGCCGCGGGGTTTACGAAGACAAAATTACTAAAAACATCTTCTCGACAGAATATATCTGGCACGGAATTAAATACGATAAAACAGTAGGCGTTATTGAAGACAATGCTTATGAAAGCTTCCAAAAAATTGCTGAGCCCGTCGGAATTGTAATGGGTATCACACCGGTAACCAACCCTACATCCACCACGATGTTTAAAGCGTTGATTTCGATTAAGACACGGAACCCTATTATATTCGGTTTCCACCCATCTGCGCAAGAGTGTAGTGCAGCAGCTGCTAGAATTCTTCATGATGCGGCTGTAAAAGCTGGCGCACCTGAGAATTGTATCCAATGGATTGAAATGCCAACGATGGACAAAACAAACGCTTTGATGAATAACCCTGACGTTGCACTTATTCTTGCAACTGGCGGTTCTGCAATGGTAAAAGCAGCTTATAGCTGTGGTAAACCAGCTCTTGGCGTAGGTCCCGGTAACGTACCTGCATTCATCGAAAAGAGCGCGGATATCGATCAAGCCGTAACGGACATCATTCTTTCCAAAACATTTGATAATGGTATGATCTGCGCTTCCGAGCAAGCTGTTATTATCGAAGAACCAATCTTCGATCAAGTGAAAAAGAAAATGATCGCTAATGGCTGCTACTTTGTTAACAAAGAAGAAGCTGCCAAACTTACTAGCGGCGCTATGAACGTTGATAAATGTGCGGTTAATCCAGCAATCGTTGGACAATCCGCAGTGAAAATTGCTGAAATGTGCGGCATTCAAGTTCCTGCCGGCACTAAGATTCTGGTAGCAGAACTTGAAGGTGTAGGCACTAAATATCCATTGTCCGCTGAAAAATTGAGTCCTGTGCTTGCTTGCTACAAAGTTAAAAACGCAGATCAAGGTATTGAACGCGCAGCACAAGTTGTTGAATTTGGTGGTATGGGCCATAGTTCGGCTATCCACTCCAACAATGAAGAAGTAATCATGAAGTTCTCCAACCGTCTGCAAACAGGACGTATTCTCGTTAACTCGCCTTCCACTCATGGTGCGATCGGCGATATCTATAACACTAACATCCCTTCGTTGACGCTGGGCTGCGGATCTTATGGTCGTAACTCCGTGTCGCAAAACGTTACAGCAATTAATTTGATCAACGTGAAAAGGGTGAATCGTCGTACCGTGAATATGCAATGGTTTAAAGTACCTGACAAGATCTATTTCGAAAAAGGCGCTACTCAGTACCTAACCAAAATGCCTGATATCACACGTGTCGCAATTATCACTGACCCAATGATGGTTAAGCTTGGATATGTTGAGAGAGTTGAACATTACCTGCGTCAACGCCAAACTCCTGTAGCGATCGAAGTGTTCTCGGAAGTTGAACCAGATCCATCGACAACTACAGTTGAAAAAGGTACAGCAATGATGAACAGATTCCAACCGGACTGCATCATCGCACTTGGTGGTGGTTCCCCAATGGATGCTGCAAAAGGAATGTGGTTATTCTATGAACATCCAGACGCTGACTTTAACGGTCTGAAACAAAAATTCATGGATATCCGTAAACGGGTTTACAAATTCCCTAAACTTGGAAACAAAGCTAAGTTTGTAGCGATTCCAACTACTTCGGGTACAGGTTCGGAAGTAACATCTTTCGCAGTTATTACCGATAAAACAACTGAACAACACACTAAATATCCTTTGGCTGACTACGAGCTAACTCCAGACGTAGCTATAATTGATCCAGAGTTCGTATATAGCTTGCCAAAAACTGCTGTAGCTGATACAGGTATGGACGTATTGACACATGCCATCGAAGCTTATGTATCTGTTATGGCGAGTGACTACACGGATGGTCTGGCAATTAAAGCAATCCAATTGGTATTCCAATACCTTGAAAAATCGGCTCTTGAAGGCGACAGAGTTGCCCGTGAAAAAATGCATAACGCATCAACACTTGCTGGTATGGCCTTTGCTAATGCTTTCCTGGGTATTAACCACAGCTTGGCGCATAAATGGGGCGGTCAATATCACACTGCTCACGGTCGTACTAATGCGATCCTTATGCCACACGTTATTCGTTACAATGCTAAGAAACCTACGAAGTTCGCTTCGTTCCCTAAATATTCACACTTCGTAGCTGACGAGCGTTATGCAGAAATCGCCCGTATTCTGGGATTGCCAGCTCGCACAACTGAAGAAGGTGTAACTAGCCTGATCAATGCTATTCGCGACATGAACAAAAAACTGGGTATCGAAGAATCCTTCCAACAATTGGGCTTTGATCCTAAGGATTTTGAATCCCATGTAGATTACTTGGCTGACCGTGCATTTGAAGATCAATGTACAACTGCCAATCCTAAGCTGCCACTGGTATCTGAACTTGCAGATGTATATCGTAATGCTTTCTACGGAAGATTTGATAATTAATATTTGGTTAAGTAGATAATAGGATGGTTGTGGATTAGATATAAGTGACAAATATCACCGGAAAGGTGATATTTGTCACAGTCTATTTATAGAAAATAAACTAAAATGTTTATATAAACAACGGTCCCATATATGGAACAATGATTGTGAATTTTCGAACAACCATATTTTTCTTGGGATCACGAGACACGGGATCAACCTTCAAGCCCGCGATCTCTACAAATATAATATAAATATAGATGGAGGGATTTAGCATGTCGGTGATTGAAAAAGATGTACAAGAAGTGAAATCCGGTTGGAGAAGTTTTACAAAAGGTAAATGGTCCAGAAAAGTTGACGTTAACAACTTTATCGCAAGCAACATTAAGCCTTATGAAGGAAACGAAGAATTCCTCGTAGGACCTACTAGTAACACAACTGAACTGTGGAAGATTATTTCCCAATTGAGCAAGGAAGAAAGAGAAAGAGGCGGCGTATGGGATGTTTCCCTAGATACTGTCTCCACAATCACTTCACATGCTCCAGGCTACATTGACAAGGACAAGGAACAAATTGTAGGCGTACAGACTGATGCTCCTTTCAAACGTTCCATCCAGCCATTCGGCGGGATCAAGATGATGGTTGATGCTACGAAGGCTTATGGCTTCGAGCTTCCACAAAACATCGTTGACATGTTTACGAACATTCGCAAAACGCATAACCAAGGCGTATTTGATGCATATACACCAGACATGAGAGCTGTGCGTAAATCCGGCGTAATTACAGGTCTTCCTGATGCTTACGGCCGCGGACGCATCATCGGCGACTACCGCCGCATTGCTCTGTACGGTATTGATTTCCTCATTAAAGACAAAAAACAACAACAAACTGAGCTTGAAGTAGATTCCATGACTGAAGATATCATTCGTTTACGTGAAGAGCTGTCCGAACAAATTCGTGCACTTGGCGAATTGAAAGAAATGGCAGCTGCTCATGGTATGGATATTTCCAGACCGGCGACCAACTTCAAAGAAGCTACTCAATGGGTATACTTCGGATATCTGGCAGCAGTTAAAGAGCAAAATGGTGCGGCGATGTCCCTGGGCCGTGTGTCCTCTTTCCTGGACATCTATGCAGAACGCGATATTGCTGAAGGTACTTTGACTGAAGAACAAGTACAAGAAATCGTCGATCATTTCGTAATGAAACTGCGTATCGTGAAATTCTTGCGTACACCTGACTATAATGATCTGTTCTCCGGCGACCCAACATGGGTAACTGAATCCATCGGTGGTATGGCTGAAGACGGAACAACTCGTGTTACTAAGAACAGCTTCCGTTTCTTGAACACCCTGTACAACTTGGGTCCAGCTCCGGAACCAAACTTAACTGTACTGTGGTCCGAAAAATTGCCTGAAGCCTTCAAAAAATATTGTGCTAAGGTTTCCATCGAAACTAGTGCAATTCAGTATGAAAATGACGATGTAATGCGTCCATACTGGGGTGAAGATTATGCGATTGCTTGCTGCGTATCTCCAATGCGTATCGGTAAACAAATGCAGTTCTTTGGTGCTCGTGCCAACCTGGCAAAAGCATTACTGTATGCTATCAATGGTGGTGTAGATGAAAAATCCGGAGCACAAGTTGGACCGGAATTCCCAGCGATCACTTCTGAATATCTGGATTATGACGAAGTAATGAAACGTTTCAAACCGATGATGGAGTGGTTGGCTAAGACTTATGTTAACACTTTGAACATCATTCACTATATGCATGACAAATATTCTTACGAACGTATCGAAATGGCGCTGCATGACCGTGACATTCTGCGTACGATGGCTTGTGGTATTGCTGGGCTGTCCGTTGCAGCTGACTCACTAAGCGCAATTAAATACGCCAAAGTAAAACCTATTCGTAACGAACAAGGTATTGCGATCGATTTCGAAACCGAAGGCGAATTCCCTTGCTACGGTAACAATGACGATGCTGTTGACAGCATCGCAGTAGAATTGGTTGAAACCTTCATGACTATGATCCGTAAAAACAAAACATATCGTGATTCTGTGCCGACTCAATCGGTACTGACCATTACTTCGAATGTAGTGTACGGTAAGAAGACAGGTACTACACCTGACGGACGTAAGAAAGGTGAACCTTTCGCACCAGGTGCTAACCCAATGCACGGACGTGACAAGAAAGGCGCCTTGGCTTCCCTGAACTCTGTAGCTAAACTGCCTTACTCCGATGCACAAGATGGTATCTCTAATACGTTCTCCATCGTACCTAAGGCACTTGGTAAAGACGAGGATTCCCGTAAGTCTAACCTGGTACACATGATGGATGGATACTTCCATAACAACGCTCAGCATTTGAATGTTAACGTATTTAACCGTGAACAGCTGATGGACGCTATGGAGCACCCAGAGAACTATCCACAATTGACTATCCGTGTATCCGGTTATGCAGTTAACTTCATCAAGCTGACTCGTGAACAACAAATGGATGTAATCAACCGTACATTCCACGGTTCGATGTAATTTGTTCCTGTCATGAAGATCTTTGAATTAGTACTACTATTGAAATAATTGCAAGGAAGATACCGCCCTTGTCTCAAGGGCGGTAATATCTTGTTTGAGAATTGTTAAAATTTTAAATTTTATTGCCGCGATATAGGGATATGACAGTCTCAAGGACAGGGATCTTCATCGTTGAAAAAGGGACTGTTAGTCTGGCGTGGCGAAAGGATGACATCCTATGATTAAAGGTCGCATACATTCTTTGGAAACCTTTGGAACCGTTGATGGACCTGGTATTCGATTTGTCTTATTTATGCAAGGCTGCTTGCTGAAATGTCAGTATTGCCATAACCCTGATACCTGGGCTTTAGATGAAGGTAAAGAAATGACTCTTGAAGAAGTGCTTTCGGAAATCGAGCCATATATAAACTACTATCGTTCATCCGGTGGCGGGTTAACTGTATCCGGTGGAGAACCAACCTTGCAGGCGCAATTTGTAAAGCAGTTATTTACGGAAGTGAAGAAGCGTTGGAATTTGCACACCACATTAGACAGTAATGGTTACAACGAAGGTGACAAGATTAATGACTTATTGGATGTAACAGATTTGGTTATGCTTGATCTGAAGCATATTGATGAAGAAGCGCATATCAAATTAACCGGTAAATCCAATGATCGAACTTTGAAGCTTGCACGCTGGCTCTCAGACCATAATCGTAAGATGTGGATCCGACATGTATATGTTCCTGGTATTCATGATCGTGAAGAGGATCTCATTAACTTAGGTCGTTATATTGGAACCTTAAATGGCGTCGAGAAATTCGAAATCTTACCTTATCATCAGATGGGTATCTATAAATGGGAAATGCTCGGCAAAGCTTATGAACTGGATGGAGTACCTTCTCCAACAGAAGAAGAAGTGCAACGGGCATATCGCTTGGTCGAAGAAGGTCGTAAGCAAACGGCATTGGTATAATAGAAATCTATTTTTAAGAGAGACCGTACCCTCAGTGGTTGATCATCACTGAAGGTGCGGTTTTTTGTTATGAGGAAGTAAAAAGGGAGGGGGTAAAGCTCCTCTGAGGGGGAATTTTATATTATTTCTAATAAAGACATGCTATAGTTACACGTGGTTTATGGGGTAGATAATAAATGAATATGTCAGGTAATATGACTAATTTGATATTTTAATTAAATGTTTTTAAAGAAAAACAAACTTTTGTGATGAGAAAAACAAATGAATAAAGCGATTTAACATTTTAATGTTATAAAATATAACTTATCATGTAGTTGATTCCGCTTACATTAGAGATTTTTATCCCTATAGTGGATGAATCTTAACCTTACGATAATGAAGTCTGTTTTCTATAATAAGAAGTGTAAAGCACATCAATATATAGGGAGGGTCACAAGAAATGAAAAAAAGTATGACTTTGCTATTGTCCCTGATTTTCGTATCATCAGCTTTACTGACTGGTTGCGGAGGCAACAACAATGCGTCTTCTAACAAAGGAGATGGAAACGCTACCGCGACTAACTCAGCCGCTACAAATGCTCCAGCAACAGAAGAACCGGTAAATAACGAGCCATTTGAAATGACGATTCGTCACACTCAAATCGGTGCAGACAAGCAGAAACGTCTGGCTATTCTCGAAGAAGTAGTTAACAAAGTACAAGAGGATGTACCGGGTCTGACCTTTAAACTCGATGGGGTAGATTCAGATGTAAACCGTAAAGAAAAATTGCGTGGTGAAATGGCTGCGGGTAATCCACCGGAAATCTTCGATCTGTTCGGTAGCCCTGACTCCAAGATCTATGCTAAAGAAGGTAAATTACTTGACCTGACTCCAATCCTTGAGGAACTTGGAATTAAGGATAAATTCTCAAATCTTGATCCTTTCACTTATGAAGGAAAAATCTATGGGTTGCCTATCGGTGGTTCTGGTGAAGGTTTCTTCTATAACAAAGAATACTATACAAGCAAGGGCTGGAAGGCTCCAACAACATTTGCTGAATTGGAACAACAATTGGCTGATATCAAGGCTGATGGAAAAGTACCTTTGGCTGGTGCATCCAAAGCTGGTTGGGTACCACTTATGTTAGCTAACCACCTGTGGTCACGTTATGCAGGTCCGGATGTAACTGCTAAATTTGCAACAGGCGAAGCTAAATGGTCTGATCCAAATGTAGTAAAAGGATTTGCGAAATACAAAGAATGGGTTGATAAAGGCTACTTCAAAAAAGGCGAACTTGGCTTTGAATATGCTGAATACACAACACAATTCACTAGTGGTGAAGCGATCCTGCTGTATGATGGTACTTGGAAATCTTCCGTATTTAAAACGGGCCAATCTGGCGAAGGTTTGATCGGTAAAGTTGGATTCTTCAACATCCCAGCAGTTGAAGGCGGAGCGGGTGACCAAACTGCATTGATGCGCGATGTGAACAATGGTTATGGTTTCTCTGCATCTGCTGAGAAAGATCCACGTCAATTGGCTGCTGTGAAATCTTTTATTAAAAACTTATTTAATGAAGAAATGCAATTGCGCGGACTTGTTGAAGATGGTGTATTGCCAGCAATGAAGATTGACCAAAACGTATTGAATGAGAATATTACTGATGATCTGATGAGCGAAATCGTAGGTGTACTTAACAACTCACAATCTTCGTTCCCAGCATTTGACTCTCTTGTTCAAGCTGATGTAACTACAGAAATCAGTAACATTCAAATTCAAAAACTGATTGGCGATCAGACGACTCCTGAGAAAATGGGCGAAGCTTTGCAAAAGGTACAAGAAGAAGCAAACGCAGCAGTTGAATAAATAGCTGCAAACTGAATGTACCCTGGTGCTAAATCCAGGGTACATTTTTAAAATCAAAGAAAATATGTGTTTGCACTTGATCTGAAGCATTCACTATTCGCCAGATGTCAAAGCAACCGGAGGTAGTCATGAATAAAGCATTAAGAAATCCAGTGGTGTTTTTCCTTTTCGTTCTTCCAGCATTGATATTGTTCACGATGTTTTTCATTTACCCCATTTTTAGCTCTATTTATTACAGCTTTACTAGTTGGAACGGTGTATCGGAGACGGTTAAATCAGCCGGATTAAGTAATTATGAGAAAGCACTAGGAGATGAACGATTCTGGATATCCGTTAAAAACAACGGTTGGTTTATTCTTTTCTCCGTATGTATACAGGTACCGTTGATCGTATTCTTCTCGTTATTGATTTCTAATGTGAAGAAGTTAAAGGGCTTATATAAGACAGCAGTCTTTATGCCTTCCATTATGTCTACAGCGGTTATCGGTATTCTCTGGGGGTTTATCTATGAGCCCAACATTGGACTTTTTAATAAGCTCCTTAGTCTAGTAGGAATTAATCCTATTTACTGGCTGTCAGATGAAAGATTTGCAATGCTTTCTATTTTGTTGACGAACGCTTGGCAGTGGACTGGATTTTATATCGTTATGGTCCTAGCGGCGATTCTAGCTATTCCTGGTGAATTGGATGAAGCTGCAGCCATTGACGGCGCAACTGGATTTCAACGCGCTACTCGTATCACGCTCCCACTAATCGTACCGATCATCTCGGTTGTAATTATGCTATCCATTGCTGGAGCAATGAAAGCTGCGGATATCGTCATCGTTATGACTAAGGGGGGACCTGCAGGTTCAACCGATGTAATGGCAACTTACATGATTAAATATGCGATCACGAACTTTAAGTATGGATACGGAAATGCCATCGCTGTCCTGATCTTTGCATTTACACTGGTGGTTACAGTCCTTTATCAGCTGCTGATTGCACGTCGTACAGAAAGGATTGAATACTGATGCCACGCGCCCTGAAAAAGAGTCTGCCACATATTGCCCTTTTATTCTATTTGTTAGTGATCCTGTTTCCTTTCCTATTCGTATTATTCTCATCTGTGAAAAAGGATAATAATGAGATTGCGCTTAATCCTTTTGGCATCCCAAAGGAATTCGTCTTCAATAACTACGTGGAGGCTTGGGTAAATGCCAAGATTAGTACTTACTTTTTCAACAGTTTGTACATTTCGATCCTTGCCTCTGTAGTGTCCATTCTGCTTGCGTCTATGTTTGCTTTTGCGGTTACGCGGATGCGTCAGGGGAAATGGAATACTATTTTGTTCTCACTGGTTTTAGTAGGAATGCTCATCCCGAATAATGCTTTAATGCTACCGATTTATACGATCGTACGTAAGTTAGGAATACTGAACACCCACTGGGCGTTGATCATTCCTTATATCGCCAATGCGATTCCATTTACCATCATTATTTTAGCAGCATTTATGCGAAATTTACCTAGAGAAATAGAAGAAGCTGCGGTCATGGATGGCTTGAAGGCACCGGGTATCTTTGCTAGAATTATTGTACCTCTAACGGTTCCGGCTATGGTTACGGTATTCATTGTTAATTTCCTGGGAAATTGGAACGAGTTCTTGTTAGCTAACTACTTCCTGTCGAATGACGAGCTGCGAACGCTTCCAGTAGGTATGGTCCAATTCCGTGATCAATACCAGATGAACTATGCACAAATGTCAGCCGGTATCGTCTTCAGCGTACTGCCGGTAATAATCATTTATGCAATTCTTCAGGAGAAGATTATTGAAGGTGTAACAGCGGGTGGCGTAAAAGGATAACCTTATTCTCAGTCAGGAGCACTAGCCGATGAATTTGCGCTATAAATTATTTACGGCATTTTTGGGCCTGATTATCATTCCTTTATTTATTCTAGGCATGCTTATGTTTTTTGTGACTTATAATTCTATTGAGAAAAAGTACAGCCAGCAGTCGGAATACTCACTTAAAGCGATTAGTTACAGTATTTCTAATGTATTAAAAGATATGGATAACGTTACAGACAACGGAATTGCTACCTCGGTGTTTCATATGGCCCTTAGTGCAGATGATCCTAACAACCAGGATTTGACTGATGCTGAGCAACTGAATCTGAATGCGAGCCAGCGCAATTTCCGTAGTCTGTTGTTTAATCATCCATCGATCAGTTATGCATTTTTGTACAATTTTAACGGTAGAGGTAACTCTGAAATCGTGTCGCTTTTTAACAAGGAAAATTTCCGAACGCTACCCTATGATACATTCAAAAAAAGTGATCTGTACCAGGAAGTTATGGACTTAAATGGTGTGCCGAAATGGCTGGCTCCTCACGAGTATCCCGAGCTTACGGGTACTGAACCTGTGTTTACACAAATTCGGCTAGTGAAGGAATTGAGCTTCTTTCAGAACATAGGTATCCTAGTTGTGCAGATCAAGAATTGGGAGTTCGAATCCATATTTCGCAATTTAAAAATTGGGGATAGCAATCAGGATGTTTCCTTTATGCTTGTAAATGATGATGGAATGATTCTTTTTGACCCAGATCAAAAGCTGGATGGACAGGACTTCCAGTCTTTCGCGGATAAAGAAATTACCTTTAAAAAAGGGTTTCAGAGTTTCAAAACAGAGTACAACGGGGAGAAAAGCATTCTTTCCATGTATCATTTGAAGGACTATCCATGGAGTCTGGTATCTGTGACTTCTTGGGATACGTTGTCTCACGAAGTTACAGTATTTGCTCGCTGGTTCGTCGCTGTGATTTTCCTTTGCTTATTGGCAGCTGTGATCTTCAATTTATTTTTTATGAACCGGATTACCGGCGGCATCGCTGTCATAGTTCGTTTTATGCGCCGGGTTGAAGACGGAGATCTGACCACTAGGGTAGAAGTTAAAGGAAATGATGAGTTAACGCTGCTTGCTAAGGGTTTTAATGATCTTATGGATAAAATCAATGGGTTGTTTAACAGAATTCATGTGGAGCAGCGTCGCAAGAATCAAGCTGAGATGCGTGTTCTGCAGGCACAGATTAAACCACATTTTTTATTCAATACATTAGAATCAATCAATGTTCTCGCTATACAGAATGAAGGCAAAAAAGTTAGTGAGATGGTCTACAGGCTGGCCAGTATTTTGCGAATTAGCATTCAGGATCGGGAAGAGATTACGCTGGATGAAGAAGTTAAACATTTGCGCAATTATTTGGATATACAAAAATTCCGCTTTGAAGATTTGTTTGAATATGAGATCGATATTCCGAGTGAATTGATGAGTTGCGGTATTCTTAAACTCACTTTACAACCGCTTGTAGAGAACAGCATTCAACATGGATTTGAGGGCATTGATTACAAAGGTCATGTTTCTGTGAAGGTTTGGGAGAAGCAGGGGGATTTGATTTTACGTATTGAAGATAATGGTATTGGTATTACACCGTCTCAGTTAGCTATTTTTCAATATATTGTGAATGATCCTGTGGAGCAAGAAGTTAAGGCTGAACGGGATAACCGGATGAATCTTGAACGCAGAGGTCTTGGTATTCGCAGTGTAGCAGATCGCATCCGCATTGAATACGGTGACAGGTACGGAATATTTATCTGTTCTAGTCCAGGTCATGGTACTATTATCCAATGTGTCATACCTAAATACGAGCAGGGGGAAGATCATTATGCTAAAAGTATTATTGGTTGATGACGAAGCCCCAATTCTGAATAATCTGAACAGGGTGTTGCCTTGGCAGGAGATGGGGATGGAGGTTGTCGGTATGGCGCGAAGCGGGATGGATGCTTTGCGTATTGCCGAGGAGAAACAGCCTGATCTTGTGTTATGTGACATCCGTATGCCAGTGATGGACGGGTTAACTTTTATCGGTAAGTTGCGGGAGATGGGATTGGATAGTGAGGTGCTGCTTCTTACCGGGTATCAGGAGTTTGATTATGCGCGGGAAGCGATTCGGCTAGGTGTTAAAGAGTATATTTGTAAGCCGATACATTATGAAGAGCTTGGGAATAAGGTACGGGAGATTGGGGCTAAGATCCGTAGTAAGCAGTTTAAGAATAAACTGTATAATAGCATTCCAATTTTTCAGGAAATCCCTGAAGGTGATGATGATTCTGGCAAAAAAACACCGGATCAGCTGATGAACCAAGCAGCTAAGTACATCACAGAACATCTCCATTCAGATATTGGGATTGAGGAAGTGGCGAATAAGATCGGGATTAGTGGCAGTTATTTCTGTCTCTTGTTTAAGAATCGTTTTGCTATGACTTTCGTGGAATACGTGACCCTACAACGAATTGAAGCTGCGAAGTTTATGCTAACTAACAGTGATAAGAGTATTACGATGATTGGCTCGGGAGTTGGCTATCAGGAGCGGCGTTATTTTACCAAGGTATTTCAGAAGCAGACAGGTATGTCGCCTAAGGAGTATCGCGACCGATGCCGGACCGAAGTGCAGTAAGGTCGGCTGCTGAGTGGTGAGGTTAGCGTCGCTCCAAGGAATGTTTGTTGCTGAGTGGTGAGGTTAGCGTCGCTCCAAGGAATGTTTGGACTTCCGGTCGCTGTTATCCTCAGATTTCTTGATTAGAAACCGCTATTAGCGGTTGAAATCCGAGGATAAAGGCGAACGCTACGCTCCTACAGTTCCAAACTTCCTTTCCGTTCCTTCTCCCTCACCCCTCTTCGTAGTAGTATAGGGGCCGTCCCACACCTGCGGATGTGGGCCTCTCTGGGAACACAAGGACTGATTGCCTAGTTAATCTAAGGCAGAAATTATCAACCAGCCCTTGGCTGTGATGAAGAGAAAAAGATTATCAACCAGCCCTTGGCTGTGATGAAGAGAAAAAGATTATCAACCAGCCCTTAGCTGTGATGAAGAGAAAAGATTATCAACCAGCCCTTGGCTGTGATGAAGAGAAAAAGATTATCAACCAGCCCTTGGCTGTGATGAAGAGAAAAGATTATCAACCAGCCCTTGGCTGTGATGAAGAGAAAAAGATTATCAACCAGCCCTTAGCTGTGATGAAGAGAATAGATTATCAACCAGCCCTTGGCTGTGATGAAGAGAAAAGATTATCAACCAGCCTTGGCTGTGATGAAGAGAAAAGATTATCAACCAGCCTTTAGCTGTGATAAATGCGATTAAGGTACATAAGCTATGATTAATTAAATTTTTTGCCTCTATTAGAGGCTGAAGAGATGGTTTTCCTCGATTTTCGAGGATAATCGTCTCTTTTTTTATAGAAATATAATATGTTCCCTATACTCCCATAAATTATCATATGTTTTAATTAGAGTGTAAGGAGGATACGCAAAACGTTAGGCAAGCAAGAGTAATTAGGGCTTAAGAATGGGATGATGGAGAATGGGGGAACCAAAAATGAGTGTGACGAATCCTTCCGTCAGCTTGTCAGAAGTAAAGAAACCAGGCAGGGGAAGAACGCCGAATTTTCTTAGAGTAATGAAGAAATATTGGGTGTTCTATTTGATGATGTTACCTGCGATAGTGATTCTAATCATCAATAACTACATACCGATGTTAGGAACGGTAATTGCATTTAAGGATATCAATTACCAAAAAGGGATTCTGGGTAGTGATTGGGTCGGGTTAGCGAACTTCAAATATTTAATCTCGACGGAGACGGCCTGGATCATTACGAGGAATACATTATTGTATAATACAGCGTTTATTATACTGACGCTATTTTTTTCGCTGGCTTTCGCAATTATGTTTAACGAAATGCGCAGCAGATGGCTATCGAAATTCCATCAAAGCGCTATGTTTCTCCCTTATTTTCTCTCTTGGGTCGTCGTAAGTTACTTAGTATACGGCTTTCTGAGTGCAGAGCATGGGTTCATGAACAAGACATTACTCCCGTTCTTTGGGGTAGATCCTATCGAATGGTATTCACAGTCCAAATATTGGCCTGGGATTCTAGTAATCGTGAAGATATGGAAAGAGATTGGGTATACAACGGTTATTTATATGGCCGCTATTATTGGAATAGATAATGAATATTATGAGGCTGCACTTATTGATGGAGCTTCTAAATGGAAGCAGATTCGAAAAATCACACTCCCGCTAATCAGCCCAGTTATTATAGTAATGACGCTGCTGCAGATAGGCAGGATTTTTAACGCAGACTTCGGATTATTCTTTCAGGTTACGAGAAATGCAGGAGCGTTATACTCGACGACGCAGGTTATCGACACATATGTATATCAAACCTTCCTCGCAATCGGTGATATAGGAATGTCTTCAGCCGCGGGTCTCGTTCAATCTGTTGTAGGATTTCTATTGATTTTCTTAGCGAATCTAGCAGTGCGGCGAATCAGTAAAGATGATGCTTTATTCTAATGGGAGGTGGGAGTGTTGAGCCAGACAGAAACAGCAATAGGGTCGTCACGGCGTACAGGAAAGCGCACAAAACGGCAAAGACAACCCAATGAAATATCTAATATATCTAATTTGCTAATTAATATATTCTTTTGGATATACACAGCGATTTGTGTGGTGCCGCTGATCCTCGTAGTTATTGTATCGTTTTCGGACGAGAATTCCGTTATTCAGAACGGCTACAGCTTTTTTCCTAACAAGTGGGATATTTCTTCTTATGAATTTCTGTTAAAAGATTATTGGCAAATTATCGATGCAGCTTCCGTTTCGTTATTTGTGACTGTGGTGGGCACGATTCTGAGTCTTATCATTATGGCTATGTACGCTTACCCTATCTCACGTGGAGATTTTCCACATCGTAATTTCTTCTCATTTTTTATGTTTTTTACAATGTTGTTTAATGGTGGCCTTGTGCCTTGGTATCTGGTCTACACGCGCATGATGCATATGAAGGATACGTTATGGATTCTAATTATGCCGTTGCTGGTTTCTGCTTTCTTTGTTATCATCTTACGGACCTTTTTTGCCAATACCATACCGCCAGCTTTAATTGAATCTGCGAAGATCGATGGGGCACCAGAATTCCGGATCTTCGTTCAAATTATTTTGCCTTTGTCTATGCCTGTATTAGCTACAGTAGGTTTGTTTCAGACTCTGGCCTATTGGAATGATTGGTACCTTAGTTTGATCTTTATCTCACCCGAAGGTCATGTCAATTTACAATACCTAATGTATAAGACGATGCTGAATGTTCAGTTCCTGACAGCAAGTCCTCAGGCGATGGCTGCCTTGGCTGCACAGGGTGTAGAAATCAATATTCCAACAGAAACGGTAAGAATGGCGATGGCTGTTATTGGTATCGGACCTATCGTGTTTGTATATTCCTTCTTCCAGAAGTATTTTATTAAAGGGCTTACCGTGGGTGCTGTCAAAGGTTAAGGACGATTGTAATGGCTTAATTCGGCCGCTTTATGCTAAGGTGTGAACGGCCGATTCAGCATATATAAATATTTTGAGGGAGGTTATGGTGTATATGAAAGCTGTTAGAAAAAGCGCACTAATGACACTATTGCTAACGATGGTACTGAGTCTTAGTTTAGCAGGCTGCGGTGGGAATAACGGGAACAATGAAGCAGCTTCACCTGCTCCAAGCGAAAATGCAACCGCTACCAATGCTGCTGCTACGGATGAGCCAGCCGCGGATCCTACTGCCGAACCGGCAAAAGAATTGGAGCCTTATACCGTCAAGTTAATTTATGTCGGTGCCGTGCAAAAGGATGAAAAAGCTGTAGAAGATGAAATCAATAAGTTATTGGAACCTAAAATCAACGCCAAATTGGATATCGCACCGATCGATTGGGGTCCATGGGACAATGATGTCAATCTGAAAATTGCGAGTCAGGAAAAATTCGATATCATCTTTACAGCTCAATGGAAGAACTACGTAACGAATGCAGCTAAAGGCGCTTATCTCCCGATTAATGACGATAGCGGCAAATATGGTAATCTCCTAAATGAATACGGCCAAGGGATTCTAAAAAATCTGGATCCACAATTCTTAAAAGGTTCAGCGATCAATGGTGTGAATTATGCTGTTCCTACAAACAAGGAGCTGGCTGCACAAGGTGGGGTTGTCTATCGCTCCGATATTGCGGATGAACTGGGCATCGATATGTCGAATGTGAAATCCATTCAAGATCTGGATGCAGTTCTCAAAGTAGTGAAGGAGAAAAGACCTGACCTGACTCCATTGTATTTCAAACAAGGTGAGACCTTTAACTCACAATACATGGCACAATACGATACCCTTGGTGATGCTGCCATTCCTGGTGTACTGCTTAAAGATTCCTCAGATACTAAGATTCAATCGATGATTGAGATGGATCGTTATAAAGAAATCATTAAACTTACTCGTGAGTATATGAAGAAAGGTTACATTAACAAAGACGCAGCTGTTGCTACGAATTCGACTCAGGATGCAATGAAGGCTGGCAATGTCTTTATGACAGTGCAATCGCTTAAACCGGGTAAAGATAGTGAGCTGGCTAATGCTACCGGCTTGGTTGGCAAGCTGAAACAAATTGCATTCAATGATCCAACGATTTCTACAAGTGATGCTGCTGGATCGATGCTTGCGATCTCCGCTTCCTCTGGTGATCCGGCTCGGGCCATGATGGTGCTAGATATTCTGCACACAGATAAAGATATCAACAATCTGCTTGTTTTCGGTATAAAAGGTGTGCACTATGAAGTCGTAAGTGGTGATACGATCAAAGCTACAGATAAAACAGCTGATTATAATACGGCTGCAGCTTGGATGCTTGGAAGTCAATTCCTGAACCCCGTGTGGGAAAGTGAAGCTCCAGACAAATGGGAACAATTCAAAGCCTTTAACTCTAAAGGTAAAGCCTCTGTAGCGCTTGGTTTCAACTTCGATGCCTCCTCAATGAAGACTGAAATGGCTGCTTGTAAAGCTGTAATGGATGAATACGACATCAGCTTGGATACGGGTTCTGTTGATCCTGATACCGTACTGACTAAGTATGCTGATAAGCTGAAAAAGGCAGGGCTCGATAAGATTATTGCAGAGCAACAAAAACAGCTGGATGCTTTCCTGGCTGCGCAAAAATAAAGCGAAAATGAATTCAAAAAAGGCTCTCCCCGGCAGGTTAATTTAGCCGGGGAGAGCCTTTTTATGATAGTACTTAGCGGAAGGAGCTGTCTATTCGCTTTGCGGCTTGAACAGCAAGGGTCCAAGCCAGTTCAGGAGTTAGCTCGCCTTTTTCAGCTTTGGTCAAGTATTCGAGCATGCTTGTCTCCACGTCAGCATGATGAGGGCCGTAATAGGTGGGAATTACTGCTTTTGCTGCTGACGAAAGGGTCAGACCAAGCTCTGAATTAGGAAAATAAGGATCATGCAGATCGTGGATTTCTGGGTCATCATAGATTTCGGGGGTGGAAGGGAAAGCCCCTTGTACCTTGAAAGAAACCAATTGCTGCGTTGGTTCGGTTAGCCATTTAATAAGAGCAAAGGATTCATCAGGATGATTACCTGTCTTTGGTAAGGTCAGAACGGAGCCTCCGCGATTAGCGCTGTTTTCTGGGATTTGTGTTACATTCCATAAACCGCTGGCAGTTGGAGCACTGCTCTTGATATGACCAATCATCCAAGCCGGACAGAGCATGACTGCAAAATCTCCGTTGAGCAGGCCTGCACCCCAGCGTTGGGTATCCACTGCAATACTGGCGGACAGATTTAGCTTAAGGGCTTGAATTGAGAAGTCCCAGGCTCGTTTGACCGCTGGATTATTGTCGAGGATCAATTCTTGCGTTGTGGGACTGTAATATTGAAGCTTGGACTGACGTAGAAGGGTGAGATAGAGGTTCTCCAAGTCATTTACAAAAGCTTTTCCTGTTCTCTCCTGTACTTTGGTGCCCGCTTCAAGGAATTGATCCCAAGTTTGGATTTCTTTAGCCACTTCCTCTGGTTTAGTAGGGAGGCCTGATAATGCGAATATATCCGTTCGATATAACATGGCATAGGGTCCAATTTCCGTTGGTAATCCGAAAATAAAATCATTACCCAGCACCTCCTGCCACTTCCAATTCAGAAATTGATCCTTCAGATTGTCAGCTTCAAAAGTTTTTAGATTATAAAAATATTCAGGAAACTGTTTGAAGCGATCTAAATAGCTAATATCAATGGCAGCCACATCCGGCGAACTATATCCAGCTGCGAATGAGGTCTGTAGCTTGGCTGGAAGCTGCGTGGAGGTGGAGGTCTGAATATGAATCTCTAGCTCCGGATGTTGGGATTGATACTGGTCAATGAGCGACTCAAGACCTGATCCAGCAGTGAGCCATATGTTCAGCTGTATCGGGTCTTGTAAAGCGGTATCTTCCTTGGAAGGGGAGAACTGACAACCACTTGTATTAAGTAACAAGCCAAATGTTAATAGGACAGTAACCAACTTACCATTTACATTCAAGAGAAACACACCTCTGCTTTATTTGTTGTGCTTCTGAAATTCCTGAGGAGTCATCCCCATGTATTTCTTAAAAATGAGGCTGAAATACGCAGGATCCTTAAAGCCTACTAATTCGCTAACCTCATATACCTTGAGAGTAACATTCTCTAATAATTCAGTAGCTTTTTGAATACGAAGTTTGGTAAGAAAGCTAGAGAAAGGTTCCCCAACATCATCTTTAAACAATCGGCCGAGATACGTTGGATTCATATACAGTTCGTCTGCGATCATTTTGAGGGAGAGATTTTCTTGGAGCCGGGAATTCATAACCTCAATCATCATAGAGATTACCCTGCGTGTTGCCTTTACTTGTAGTTGTTCAGCTAGCTGTGGAGAAGCCGAATGCACGGAGAGGTCTCTGAAAAAGATAACGGATGGCGTACTCTCTTTTTTGACCTGCTGACAAGCTTCCAGACTCTCATGATAGGCGGTCGCGAGTGCCCCCAATTGATAGTGAGGGTTGGAGACCCCTGCACAAAATGGCGATTTCAGAATACCCGACAGCTTATGCAGCAGCTCTTGTGTCAATACCTCATCAACGCCGTTAGGCTGCTCAAGGGGATAGAATAATAGCATGATGGCTTCCTGCTCCTCTTGAATGCCAACAACATTGGCGTACAGCGCAAAACATTCTTCTAATATATTAACGACCGCTGCATACATGGCTTGTTCCGACCAGTTCTGGGGCATGCCCACTCCAAGATGGTTTACGGTTACGACTACAAAGGAATGAAAAGGAGGAATAAGTTGTTCTTCAAAATAGGGTAACGGGATGCCGTAAAGAAGATCAGATAAGCGTTTCTCCCGAAGGTTTTTTTCTCTCAGATGCGTTAATTGCCTTTGCTGTTTCTTCAATTGAAGACGTTCATATACGCCTGTTGCGACCTCAAGAATATGTTCTACTGAATTTGGTTTAACCAAATATTCCTTTACACCATAACGGATGGCTTGACTGGCATAGGTGAAATCCTGATAACCTGTGAGCAGCACGGTTTCAGTGTCTGGATAACATTCATGGATATGTTTTGCAAGTTCCAGCCCATCCATACCGGGCATTCGTATATCGGATATCACCAGATCAACCATATGCTCTTTTAACAGTTGCACAGCCTCTAAACCGTTCTCTGCCGAGCCAATAATGCTAAAGTTGTGATTCGCACTTCCCAGCATTTCTGACAGAGAACGGCGAACAAAACTTTCGTCGTCCACGATTAACACATTCATCGTTGTGCCCCCTTAACTTTGATCATACTGTAATGGAACAGTGACCTTCACAAATAAGCCACCCAGTTCGCTTGTTGATAGCTGTAGACCAAATTCCTGTCCGTAGATTAGCTCTATGCGATGATTTAGATTGGATAGTCCAATTCCGGTATGAAGCAGCTTCTCCGGATTAACCTCACCGCCGACTAATGCATCTGCCATACTTTCCTCGCTCATGCCGTCCCCGTTGTCTTCTACAGTTAACACCAAAGATGTTCCTTCACTATAGGCGCGTATGCGAATTAGCCATACTTCCCGAAGTGTGGGTTCAAGTCCATGAGTAATGGCATTTTCGACAAGTGGCTGAAGGGTTAATTTCATAAGCTGGCCATTCATAACCTCAGGATTTACAAAAAGATCAATCTGCAATTTGTCCTCGTAGCGCAGCTTCTGGAGAAAAATGAATCGTTCTAATTGCTTTAAATCCTCCTCAACTGTAACGAATTCGGATCCGCGGTCAATACTATAGCGAAGCAGGTCACTTAGAGCGAGTACCATTTGGGACTCATCCTGCATGCGTTTGTTGGCGAGCGACCAATAGATTGTATTCAAAGTGTTATAAAGGAAATGCGGGCGGAATTGTGCTTTGAGTGCTACGATCTGAGCTTGCTTTTCACTGATTTGTTTGCTGGATAGGTCAGCGATAGTATGATCCAGGTTTTGGAGCATCGAATTATAGCTTGAATATAGGATAGCCATTTCTTTGTTCATGGTTGTTTTTACAAAAGGTAAAGTAGTTCCCCGTTCGACATTGCTCAGCTTGGTTGCCAGATTACGAAGTGGCTTGGATAGGGTCCAAGAAAAAAAGAAAGTAAATAGTAGGGCAGCACCCATCCCCAGCAGGCCAATTAAAATAATATTCCGGCGAATCGTATTTAAATCTTTAACAGCGTCTTTAGAATCAATGTAAGCAAAAACGCTCCACTCGCTATAGTCGGAATAGGCATAGGATACGAACAGATTGCGTGAGTTTATTTTTTGTGGAATGATTCTGGCTTTATGATTGCTGAATTGTTTTAGAAGCCCGTCGTTCATATAGAGTCCAATTTCTTTTGGATCTGTGGAATAGACAATGGTATTAAATGAATCAACAACTTGGATTTTCTCATTTTTTCCAAGGTGAAATTGGCTGACAGCGTTATGGATGACCTCGACAGGGAGAACAAGAAACAGGGTTCCTAACCGGTTTAGATCATTCCAATCATTAATTTGTCTGGCTCCCATCACCACAGGAATATTACCGTTCTGCCATACATCTACACCGAACCAGACCATTCGGCCTTTATTCTGTGCTATAGCCGGAAACCAATAGGCATCGCGGATTTCCTTTTCGCTGTCCCAGATGACCTTTAAGGAACTGCTGTTGGTATACACCTGATCATCGGACAGCCCGAGCAGCTTGAACTGGATGTCAGAGTTTATGGAACGTGTCTGTTGATCTATGTACCGAGTGATTTCCATGGCGTCTGTACGAGGTGAACGTGACAACGCTAAGTCTCCCAAGGTTTCTTGAATCAAGGGACTGAACATGATCGTAGAAGAAAGCTTATCGTTATCCTGAAGAATTGCGTCCATTTTACCTTGAAGTTGCTTTACGGATTCCAGGATATATTGGTTGGAGCGGTTTAGAACAGCTTGAGAGGAAGAACGGTAGGACAAAAAAATGGTAAATCCTACGATGGTGAAGATGATTAGAGAGAAGCCCATGATTAATTGAACGAGGATGGAGATTTTTTTGGACATGTTATCCCTCGCATGTAAAAGATATTCTTCCATACATTGTAACAAAAGCAAATGAAAGCGAATATAGGCAGACGAAAAATAAACATATTTATAGAAAAAATCTCATTTTTTTCAGGGGAAACAGCGTGGTTGTCCAACGTTATTTAATACAGCGTTAATCTTTCTTTACTTAATAATGAAACTTTTTATGGTGGTATGCGTCTAATACTATGTTTGTTATGACGATCGTGGCAAAAGCTTTTTGCCGCCCTACCGTGGGTGGCAGCATTTTGCGGGGAATATAAGAGGAGTATGAAAAAGACAGAGACCTACTTATATTTACAAATAGGAGCAGAGGAGTTATATCATGGATTTGAAAAAGTTAACGTTAGTTGCTGTTTTGGCCGTATCTCAGGCCGCCGCGGCAGTACCGGCTTTTGCTGAAGCTGTCAATAATACCCCAAGTAATACTACTGTAGTAGGAACAGTTGTTTCAGCTGCGCCGGAGGTAATGCCAGAATCTACTGATCCATTGCCGCCATTGCAGACGGAGACACCAGGAGGAGTAGTGTCACCGACACCAACTCCAATTCCTGCAGAGACAGTTGAACCTACAGCAACAATTGCACCTACAGCAACAATTGCACCTACAGCAACTCCGCTTCCAACTGCAACACCTGGTGTTACTACAGATACTACTACAACAACAGATGGTGCTCGTGCTGCGGTTAGCAATCAGCTTATCCTTATGATGAACAGCAACAAAATGTATCAGAACGGCCAGGAATATTTGGCTAATCAGCCTATGGCAGTGAAAAACGGCGTATCCTACGTTTCGATCCGGGCTATGGTAGAACGTGTAGGCGTGAAATACGTTTATGATTATAAAACGAAAGAAACCATTGTTACCAAGGGAAGCGACGTTATGCGCTTTAAGACCGACAGCAAGGTCTATACAGTTAATGGTGTAAAGAAGACAATGAAAGGTCCATCTTACCAATACAAGGGTACTTTCATGGTTCCATTGACATCCATAACTGGGGCACTGGGCATTCCTTATACTGTTGATAATGTACAAAAGCGAGTAATCCTTACATTAAACAACAAACCTAAAGCTTCTTTCACAGTGCCAACTGAAATTTACGCCGGCGAACCTGTGAATTTCGTAACCTCCAGTTCTTCACCAAATGGTATAGCTATTGTGAATGAAAGCTGGGGAGGTAACAAGCAGGATATCTATGATCAACCAGGATATTATGTAGTAACCTATTCCGTAATGGATGCGAATCAACAGTGGAGTGATCCTTACTCCATGACCATCACAGTGCTTAAACCTAATACACCTCCTGTTGCTAATTTCACTACAGACAAGGATTCATATAAGATGGGTGAAATGATTACTTATACCGATCTAAGTAACGATCCTGATGGTGATGAAATTACCGTAACTTGGACGAACAAGGCAGAGGCTTTCTTTACTCCGGGACCAGCGACAATTGCGGTCCAAGTAAAAGATTCACACGGCGCGATCAGCACCTTTGAGAAAACCGTTAATATTTCGGATGAAATCTTGTACAGTAAAGAAGATTTCAACAGATTATTTGCATCTCCGGGCAGTGTGTTTAGCATCGATGGATCAATGGTTCCGACTTGGCAGCAAGTAGCTTATAATCTTTCTTCCGAGCCTTATAAACTAATTCGCAGCAACAGTCCAGAAACGGTGTATACAGAAGGTGTTACTTATCGTGAGACTTCATTAGGTAAAACACGATTCTTAGTCCACCATAAGAACAACCTGAACATTAATGCGAAGGTTTATGTAATTGCTACGAATAACAATCTGTACCCAACGACGCTTACAACAGAGTATGTTGGATTTGCAGGGCCAAACACATTCCCAGAAGCAACCGGTAAAATGTCTGTAGAACGTTACTGGAAGTCAATGCTTACAAATGAACATTATAAAACGATTGTTCTGCAACCAGGGGAAAGCGTCTCAATTCTGACCGATCTTAACAAAATTGCGATGAAACCAAGTGAAATTGTTTCACTTCAAGCGGACTTATTTAGTGATTATCCAATCGATTATAACGTCATGTTGATTGATGCGAAAAAAGATCCACTGACTACACTTCCAACACTTCCAATTCTGGATCGAGACGGAGTGCATAATCGGGGAACTTACGAAGATTCTACTCGTATTATCACGGTTAGCGATGAGGTAGGGAAAGCTCCTGCAAAACTTCTGCTAGGCGATAATTACAGTGATAAGAACCTGGCTGGCGTAGACCCAATGGCAGGTACGGAAGCATCCAATGCCGGTAATTTCGGGGTATTATACAAGATCAGATTCGAAAATGTTGCACCAAACTCATTGATTACGTTTAATCCACGTGGCGGTAACTATATGGGGCCGGTTATGGTTAATAACCAAATCGTGCATATGCCAAGCGTGGGAAGTCTCTCGAATGCTGATATGAACAGTGTGGTTTATCGTAGTGGTGAGTATGGAGGTTCTGTGGAGATTTTATTCACAGCAGCTTCAGGCAGTAACTTGCCGGTCAATTTCCTCATCACTCCACTTCCAGCAAAGAAATAACAGAATAGGAATATCCCTATAAGCTCTATTGGGGAATTATCTACATTAAAAGCCCGGCTGAATATTCCGTCAAGGAATACGCAGCCGGGCTTTTGTGTAAACATAATAATTCAGAGGTGCGTAGGGGTGCTTCATGGTGCTTCATTGACGGGGCATTTATTTTGGGGCATTATTAAGAGAGTGAAATATAAATGAACTGATCTTATGGGAGATGAGCGTATGCTGTCGACAGAACAAATATTAGAAGTCATGTCGGGGCAAGGACTGCGAATCACCGACCAACGCAAAACGCTTGCCCAGTTATTCGGCGAGAATAAGGGATATTTGTCAGCGAAGGATGTATATGAGCATATGGGCCGTAAGTATAGCGGACTTAGCTTTGATACGGTGTACCGCAATCTTCGTGTAATGGAAGAGCTTGGTGTGCTTGAACAGATTGTCTTTGAAGACGGAGTGAAGTTCAAGGGAAGCTGCAATCATCAGGATCATCACCATCATATGATCTGCCTTCAATGCCAAAAGACCTACCCGATTAATTTCTGCCCGATGAATTTAACGGATACACCCGATCAATTCCGGGTAGTCAAGCATAAATTTGAGGTGTTCGGTTATTGCAAAGAATGTGAAGAGAACCGGGAAGAAGAATTAGTTGCAGCATCAGATAAACAAAAGGGACTTTAGAAATGGTGACCCTACGCAGAACGATTCAGGCGCCTATTCGGGTGTATCGCAGGTACATTTCCCCTATTAAACCTGCAACCTGCCGCTTCTATCCAACCTGCTCTGCCTATGCCCTGGAAGCCATTGAAGTCCATGGTCCATTGAAAGGCTCATGGCTTGCAGCTAAACGGATTGCCAGATGTCATCCCTTTCATCCTGGAGGACTTGATCCTGTGCCGCCTCTACAAGATGAATCTGCTGAGAAGGATTCTGCCCCTGCGACTTGACATGGGGCCTTACCATTGGGTATATTCACAAGTAATAGTATGAATTCCGAAGAACGGATAAGTAAATCGTTACGTCCATTACAGAGAGCCGGAATATGCTGAAATCCGGTATGGAGCGTTAGATTGAATATGGTCCGGGAGGAACTGTGTTCGAGCGGGAACTGCAATTGTGGTTCACGTAAGATAACAGCGTGATCCAGCGTTAATGGACAGTTCCCGCGAGGGAACTGGCGAAGCCTGCGCTCTGTGAAGAGACAGGAAATTTGGGTGGTATCGCGTGAGTTATACTCTCGCCCCATTATGGGGGCGGGAGTTTTTTGTTTTTTAATAAGAAAGGATGATTACTGAATGAGTGAGAAAAAAACGTTTTACCTAACGACACCAATTTATTATCCAAGTGACAAGCTACATATCGGACATGCTTATTCAACCGTGGCAGGAGACGCAATGGCCCGTTACAAACGTCTGCGCGGCTACGAAGTGCGTTATCTAACCGGTACAGACGAACATGGACAAAAGATCGAGCGGAAGGCAGAGGAAGCAGGAAAGACCCCTCAGCAGTTCGTAGACGACATTGTTGTTGGTATTAAGGAGCTATGGCGTAAGCTGGACATTTCGAACGATGACTTCATCCGTACTACGGAAGAGCGTCATAAAAAAGTGGTACAGGATATTTTTGATCGGTTGCTGCAGCAAGGAGACATCTATAAAGGTGAATATGAAGGCTGGTATAGTATCCCAGATGAAACCTTTTACACAGAAACGCAATTAGTTGATATAGTGCGTGATGACAACGGTGTGATTACTGGTGCAAAAAGCCCAGATAGCGGCCACCCGGTTGAGCTGGTGAAGGAAGCAAGTTATTTCTTCCGGATGAGTAAATATGCGGATCGTTTGCTGCAATTTTACGAGGAGAATCCAGAGTTTATTTTGCCGGAATCCCGTAAGAACGAAATGATTAACAATTTCATCAAACCCGGACTGGAAGACCTTGCAGTTTCCCGCACAACCTTTGATTGGGGCGTAAAAGTTAAGGGCGACGAGAAGCATGTCGTGTACGTGTGGATTGATGCTTTGACTAACTATATTACTGCGCTGGGTTATGGTTCCGAGGATCGCACCTTGTATGACAAGTTCTGGCCTGCGGATGTACACATCGTTGGTAAAGAAATCGTTCGTTTCCATACGATTTACTGGCCGATCATTCTGATGGCGCTTGGTGAACCCCTTCCGAAAAAGGTATTTGCCCATGGCTGGTTGCTCATGAAAGATGGAAAAATGTCGAAATCTAAAGGTAACGTAGTTGATCCTGTGACACTGATTGATCGTTATGGCTTGGATGCATTACGTTATTACCTGCTGCGCGAAGTACCGTTTGGTTCGGATGGCACGTTCACACCGGAAAGCTTTGTAGACCGGGTTAACTATGATCTTGCCAACGACCTTGGTAACCTGTTGAACCGTACAGGGGCTATGGTTGAAAAGTATTTTGCAGGCGAGATTCCGGCATATGAAGGAAATGTAACAGCATTTGATGGTGAGCTTCAAGCTGCGGCTGAGAATACTTATGCCAAAGTAGAAGAAACTATGGAAAAAATGGAGTTCTCCGTGGCGCTGACAGCTATCGGAATATTCATTAGCCGCACCAACAAATATATCGATGAGACACAACCTTGGGTGCTTGCCAAAGATGAAAATAGAACCGCCGAGCTGGCTTCTGTGATGAGACATCTGGTGGAAGGTCTGCGTACCGCTTCAATCCTGCTGCAGCCGTTCTTGACACAAACACCAGCGAAAATCTGGGAACAGCTGGGTATTGAGCCTGGTGAGTTAACGACTTGGGATAGCGGTAAGACCTTTGGCCTGATTCCGGCAGGAACAAAGCTGGTGAAAGGCAATCCAATCTTCCCACGTCTGGATGTGGAGCAAGAGGTAGCTTATATTGCCGAGGCTATGGGCGCTGGTAAAGCTGCGGCTGAAGTGGCGGAAGCGGCTGCTCCTGCTGCTGCGGACTCCGAGCCAGTGGAAGAGCATAAAGAGGAAATCGGCATTGACGATTTCGCTAAAGCAGAGCTGCGGGTAGCTCAGGTTATTGCTGCAGAGCCAGTGAAAAAAGCTGACAAGCTGCTGAAGCTGCAACTGGATCTGGGTTATGAACAACGTCAAGTGGTTTCTGGTATCGCGAAATTCTATACACCGGAAGAGCTGGTGGGACGTAAAGTGATTTGTATCGTAAACCTTAAACCGGTGAAGCTGCGTGGGGAGTTGTCCCAAGGGATGATTTTGGCGGCTTCTAAAGGTGACCAGCTAACGATCGCTACCGTGCCGGACAGCATGCCAAACGGAGCAGTAGTGAAATAAGACAATATTGTTGTAGAAATTTTTTAATGAGGTTGCTTGAACAAAGGAATGCTCCTTCAGCCGGGTTGGTTGTGGGAGCATTCCTTTTTTATAAAGGACGATACCGTCTTTCTTCTGAGTGAGGTTTCTTTGTTGACTTATCGTAACGATTACTATTATACTACTAATAGTAAAATTTACGATTTGAGGGGTAGATCAATATAATGGCGGCAATGAAATCACGTATAAGTTTGCTCGTCCTTGCACTGGTACTGGTATTTACACTAAGTGCATGCGGACCTAAGAGCAGTGGAAGTATAGTTGAAGGGAAAGTAAATGTAGTTACAACCTTTTATCCTATTTACGAGTTTGCTAAGGAGATTGGCGGGGAAGATATCAATGCTATTAACCTGCTTCCAGTGGGTGTGGAGCCACATGATTGGACACCGCGCAGTCAAGACATTATCAACACTTCTAAGGCACAGCTATTTCTATATAACGGTGCAGGCTTAGAAGGCTGGGTTCCTAACTTTTTAAAAGGCCTTGATAGCAGCAGTAAAGTTAAGGCGGTTGAAGTAAGTCAAGGTATTGATTATATCATGACCGATGAAGATGACGGGCATGATCATGGGGCAAGTGAGGAAGAGTCTCATCAAAATGAGGACACGGATCATAACAGTAATGCCTCAGGAGACAGCCTGCATACAGACCCGCATACTTGGGTAAGTCCAAAATCAGCCATTGTCATGGCTCAGAATATTAAAGAAAGCCTTCAGTCCGTGGATCCTGAGCATAAAGAAGGTTATGAAGAGCGTTACAATAAGCTTGCGGAACGTTTGCAGGCGTTAGACAGTAAATTCAAAGAGGAGCTTGCTAAGCTGCCCAACCATAAGATCGTAGTATCGCATCAGGCTTTTTCTTACCTTGCCCGTGACTATGGATTGGATCAGCATGCGATTATGGGACTTTCGCCAGACGCTGAGCCGCGCGGACAGGATTTAGTGAAGCTTGCGAAAATGGTAAAAGATGAAGGGATTAAGTATATCTTTTTTGAAGAGCTTGTCTCCGATAAACTGGCTAAGACTCTGGCCGCCGAAGCGGGCGTTTCCACTATGGTGCTTAATCCGGTAGAGGGACTTACTGCGGAGCAAGAGAAGAACGGCGATAATTACTTCACTCTGATGGAGAAAAATTTGCAAAATCTGATTATGGCCTTACAATAATAAGGAAAGTATAAGGGAAAGGCGGTACTTAAGCATGCAATCGGTATCCTTGGACTGCCATCAGCATATCATCGATATACAGGATCTTTCTTTTTCATATGGGGAACAGAAGGTGATATCGAATCTTAACTATAGTGTAAGAGAACGAGATTTCCTTGGTATCATTGGTTCTAATGGTGCTGGTAAAACAACATTGATGAAAATGATCGTCGGCTTGCTTCCAGCGAGCAGTGGTGAAATTAAATTATTCGGAACGCCTGTCCGCAAGTTTAAAGACTGGGAACGGATCGGGTATGTTCCGCAAAAGAATGCCTTCAACCCTTTGTTTCCAGCAACGGTGCGTGAAGTAGTTCTGTCAGGTCTATACAATAACAAGAATCTGATCCGCAGAGTATCCAAGGCTCAGCATCGTCAATGTGAGGATGCGCTTGAAGTCATGCGGATACAAGATATTGCGGAGAAAAGAGTAGGCCAGTTGTCAGGCGGTCAGCAGCAGCGTGTTTTTCTGGCTCGGGCGCTGATTAACCATCCTGACCTGCTGATTTTGGACGAACCTACGGTGGGTATTGATGCCGAATCGCAAGCGGGATTCTTTGAATTAATCACGCATATGCATGCTCATCATCATATGACCTTCCTGATGGTGTCGCATGATATCGACATGATTAAAAATTATTTAGGTCATGAGCCCGTGCAGACAAATGGTAAAATCAACTTTTACTCCCGCCACTCACATGATCTCCAGAATTGCACAGAAGAGAACCTGCAGCACACGCTCTCTTAAGTCATAATTAAACTCTGAGCAGAGGTTTGCCTCTGTTCTCAGTGCATACATAACTTGCGTGTGGAAGTTAGTCAGTAGACAGGGTTTTTACTAGGAGTATTTCGACCTTGTTCCTATTTCTTGTTTTCTCTTATCTAAGCACCGCCCAGTCTGCAAGCGTGTCCCTTTAGGGACGAAAGCGATCTTTCCCCGACCTAACTATGTTCAGTAACACTAACTCCTACGCTAGTTGCACTTAACGGGTGTCCAGAGGGCAGAGCCCTTGGGGCCCTCCCTTGGAAGGGAGGGTTTGGGAGGGATCGAAAAAGGTTTGAAAAAGGCTTTAAAATGGTTTGAGTTTTGTATGAAGGAGAGTTTAAGTTGGAAATACTATTTAGCGATTTTTTTCAGCGGGCGCTTGCGGGCGGACTGCTGATTGGTATAACAGCGCCGCTTATAGGCGTTTTTCTTGTGCTTAGACGATTATCCATGATCGGAGATACGCTGGCTCATGTTACTATAGCGGGGGTGGCACTCGGATTTCTAACAGGATTTTATCCGCTGGGCGCAGGTCTTATCTTTGCAGTGGTAGCGTCCTTCGCAATTGAAAAGCTTCGCAAGGCTTATAAGAGTTATGCGGAGCTGTCGATTGCCATTATAATGTCGGGCGGAGTGGCGTTAGCTTCACTCTTTTTCACCTTAGGAAAAGGGTATAATGCGGATGTAATGAGTTATTTGTTCGGCAGTATTTATACGCTCGATAACACCGATTTGATCGTTGTAGGCATAGTGACTATAGCTGTTGTAGTGGTAGTTTCGATGTTCTTTAAAGAGTTCTTTTTGCTTAGCTTTGAAGAGGATGCAGCAAGTGTAAGCGGGCTTCCGGTGAAGTTGCTTAACATGCTGATCACCATTCTGACAGCACTTGTGATTAGCACAGCCATCAAGATCGTAGGCTCGCTGTTGGTATCTGCTTTGTTGACTATTCCGGTTGCAATCAGCTTATTGCTATCCCGTAGCTTTAAATCCTCGGTCATCCTGGCGGTTATTATTTCGGAGATTGCCGTTGTAGGTGGACTAGTGGTAGCTGGAGTCTGGAATTTGGCTCCCGGTGCAACTATTGTGCTTTTGCTCATATCATTATTGGTATTAACCTTGATCGGTAAAAAGGGATTGCCAGCATAAACAGCGAATTAAGTAATCGGTATCACATTAGGCAAGCATAAACGCCTTCGGTGTCCTTGTAAGGACGATAAGCGAAAAAAAGGAGCCATAAGCAGCTCCATGAAGTGACTCGAATGCCGGAAGGAGAGCCGCTATTTTGTCTAATATCAATGCAGGAATTGCTTTAGCCGCAGGGGTGGCATCGTTTATATCGCCATGCTGTTTACCGCTGTACCCCTCTTATTTATCGTACATTACCGGGTTATCCGTTCAACAATTAAAATCAGGCAGCAACTCTAAAGAGGTTCGTATACGCACCCTGACTCATACATTGGCATTTATATTAGGTTTTTCTGCAGTTTTTTACACACTTGGTTTTGGGGCTGGATTATTCGGGCAATTCTTTAATGGCCAGCGTGATCTGATCCGGCAATTGTCGGCGATTCTAATTATTGTAATGGGTTTGTTTTTGCTTGGGATTTTTCAGCCGCAGTTTTTACTTCGTGAACGTAAGCTTGATTTAAAATGGAAACCGGCGGGTTATGTGGGCTCCTTTATTTTTGGAATTGGTTTTTCTGCGGGTTGGTCACCCTGTATCGGGCCGATTTTGACGGCAATTATTGCTCTTTCGGCAAGCGACCCGGGCACTTGGTTTACATTGATTACCGCGTATAGCATCGGATTTGCTTTGCCATTTTTTCTTTTAGCCTTTTTCCTAGGCGGAGTGAAGCGTATCCTCAAGTACTCGAATCTGCTGATGAAGATTGGCGGCATACTTATGGTATTTATGGGTGTTTTGCTGTTCACGGATCAAATGTTCAGGATCACAGTGTGGCTACAAGGAGTAACGCCGGATTGGCTGATTTTTTAGGTGAAGTAATCAATACCTGCTTCCGGAAAATGCTCGAAAATCCGCTCTGTGATAAATTCTCGCAGGGCGGTTTGCTGTTCATCCGGATAGACATATTTGTTCTGTCCCCAGCGGCCCCATTTCTTTTTGCGTTTCTCCATGTCCATTTCTAGTTTAGATTTCGGGTAACGTTTCTCAATTACAGTCTTGGCTGTTTTGGTGAATCGGTGCTGAATCATTTCAAAGGTTAGACCTTTTCCGATTTCCGGAGGAAGGGTCTTGGCTAATTTGGCCAGCAGCTCCGCATAGCCTTCCTGCCAGCCGTCATACCAAATAATTGGGGCAATGATGAAGCCCAGTGGATAGCCGGCGCGGGCAACCTTTCCAGCCGCTTCAATTCGCTCTTCAAACCGCGAGGTAGCAGGCTCGAAATTTTTGATCACATAGTCAGCATTCACGCTAAAACGAATTCTGGTATGTCCGTTATGCTGCAAATCGAGCAGAGGTTCAACATGTTGGTATTTGGTCACAAAGCGCAGGCGGCCAAGGGGCTCCGCTGCCATGAATGTGATGAGTTCTGACAGAGACCCGGTAATATGCTCCAGTCCTAACGGATCTGAGGTACAGGCTGCTTCAAAAGTCGTGATTTCAGGGCTGCGCTCCTCGATATATTTTTTGGCGGCGTCAATGATGTCTTCGGTGTTTACATATACACGAATGTAAGGCTTTGCCCCTAAAGTAGTCTGCAAATAACAATAATGGCAGTGGCCCATGCAGCCAGTTGCGATCGGAATTGCATAATCTGCGGAGGGTTTGGATTGGTCAAACTTTAAGGTTTTGCGCAGGCCGACTACAAGTGTTCTTTTGGCAATTTTATATTGCTCGACCTCTGTGTCACCCGGGAAATTCATTATACGGTTATGCGATGTAGTCATGCGATAGGGAATATTGTTAGCCTTCACCCATTCCATGATTCGTTCACCTTTCGGGTAATTTAAAGCATCCGGCTCGAAGAAAACAAGCTCCGGGACAAAAAGGGCTGTAGCTTTTCTGGTTCTCTTTACGGGAGGGGTCTCAGGTGTCACTATAGTCATGAATTCACGCTCCTTCTGAAAGATGAGTACGTTTATTATGCCTAACTGAGTCTCATTAGAAGCATGGCAATCATGGGTAACTCCTCAGCATGTTCTCTTGAAGGACTTGCCAAGGGGCGTTAGAAACATGTATCATTGTTAGAGCAAGGTTTGGCTCGGCGCCAGGTTCATTATAGAAAAGAGGTAAATTTTAATGCCAACACCCAGCATGGAGGATTATTTGGAGCGCATATATAAGCTCATTGATGAGAAAGGTTATGCGCGGGTCTCGGATATTGCCGAGGGACTGGAAGTACACCCCTCCTCTGTGACCAAGATGATCCAAAAACTGGATAAGGACGAATATCTCATCTATGAGAAATATCGTGGGCTTGTCCTAACCAACAAAGGGAAAAAAGTAGGGAAACGTCTTGTTGATCGTCATCAACTATTGGAAGAATTCCTCGGTTTGATCGGAGTACAGCAGGAATTTATCTATAATGATGTTGAAGGGATCGAGCACCACCTGAGTTGGGATTCGATTACACGTATCGAAACGTTGGTGGAGTATTTCCGCCGCGATGAAGAACGTCTGCAGACTTTATATGCTATTCACAATGAACTGGCAAGCGATTCTTGAAATGTTTTTTCCCGAAACGGATATCGTCCTTAAAGTTATGCCCAGCAAGGCTTTGGTGAGCATAAACTACTAGATGGTATAGCCGTTTCTATTTTGTTTAGTGCAACCTTTCCCAGTTTTTAGCGTCAAAACGGATAAGTCCTTTTTCTGGCTGAGACTGATACCATTCTTTTGAAGGGTGGAATCGGTACATCAACTTGGAGGATTGATCCGTTTTTTCTTTTTTTATAGGATACATATTATTTTAGATTTGGGGAGGAATTATGAATTATCGTAAATGGATGTTGGGATTGCTAGTATTAGTATTGTTTCTGCCTTTATGGTCTCCTGGGGCACGTGCGGCAGCTGTGCAGATTACCATTGAACTGGATGGCGAGGCGCTGGCAAGTGATGTGCCGCCGTATATCACAGCTTCGAATGTAACGATGGTGCCAATTAGCGTCATTAGTAAAGGGTTGAGTGCTGGAGTAGTTTGGAATCAAAGCAGTAAGACAGTTACAATCACGCAAGGAGATACAGAGATCAAGCTGACCAGTGGCCAGAAAAGTGCATTAGTTAATAATGCTTCTGTAGCCCTCGACACCTCAGTACAGATTAAGCAGGGACGGGTTATGGTGCCGCTTCGTTTTGTAAGTGAGCAATTGGGGTTACAGGTTATCTGGGATCAGGCAACCAAACATATTTCTTTGTACTCTAATACAGAGCCGCCGCAGGCTGCTGATCCGGAAACACCAGCAGTACCTACAGCGACTCCAGTCGTTACGCCAACACCTACCCCAGCCCCTACAGCGACTCCAAAACCGACCTCGCCAACAGTTCCAAGTATCCCTGGTGCGTCGGCTAACAAGGAGATGAAGGGAGCCTGGATCTCTACGGTATTTAATCTGGACTGGCCTTCAGTAGCTTCTGCAGGTAACGAAGCGAAACAAAAACAAGAATTTGATAATCTGCTGGACAAGCTAAAAGCTGTTGGTTTTAATGCTGTTTTTGTACAGGTTAGAACCTCAGCAGACAGCCTGTACCCTTCTGTTCTAGTTCCTTGGTCTAAGGTGCTGACCGGCACACAAGGAAAAAATCCGGGTTATGACCCGTTGAGCTATATGGTCAGCGCTGCACATTCACGCGGTATGCAGTTCCATGCATGGTTCAACCCATTCCGCGCGACAACGGATGCTTCTACATCTGCATTAGCTAGTAATCATGTGGCTAAGTCAAATCCGGAATGGATTGTAGACGCAGGAGGTAAAAAATACATCAATCCAGGGATCCCAGCAGCCCGCCAGCACATTATCGATACAGTGTTGGAGGTCGTCAAAGGCTATGATGTAGATGGTGTCCATTTGGATGATTATTTCTATCCTTCAGGTGTATCTTTTGCCGATGATACTGCTTATAAGACTTATAACACGAAGAACTTGTCCTCTAAGGCAGATTGGCGCCGCGATAATATTAATGAATTCGTCCGTCAATTGGGAGAACAGATTCATAAGGTGAAACCGAAGGTTTCTTATGGAATTAGTCCGTTTGGTGTATGGCGTAATATCAAAAAAGACAGCACAGGTTCGGATACCACAGCTGGAGTTACCGCTTATGACGATATGTACGCCGATGTTCGGACATGGATCAAGCAAGGCTGGATTGACTATGTCGCACCGCAAATTTATTGGAGTCTGTCCTTTAGCACTGCCCGCTACGATAAGCTAGTAGATTGGTGGGTTAAAGAGGTAGAGAATACGAATGTTAAGCTCTATATTGGGCAAGCTGCTTATAAGGTTGGAGCAAGTGACCAGAAAGCAGAATGGCAAAGTGGCGACCAAATCATCAACCAGCTTAAATATAATGAGAAATATAAAGAGGTTGCAGGCAGTATCATGTTCAGAGCAAATGACATTGTAGTCCGCAATCCGTTTGGATTATCAAATTTGCTGACCTTTTATTTTCAGTCCAATTAAGATAACTGTTCTAGATAAGGAGTCATGAATGCTCCCCCGTGCTCATAGATAAGCAATAGAATCTATGGGAAACGGGGGATTTTTGTGTATGGAGATTAACGCTGTGTTTGAAGGAGGGGGAGTAAAAGGGATTTCTCTCGCTGGAGCAGTTGAAGCCACGGAAAGGGCGGGGCGAACCTTTAAAAAGGTCGCTGGAACCTCCTCAGGCGCGATTGTAGCGACTTTACTGGCTGCGGGTTATGAAGGTGAGGAAATGAGTCGGATGATCCAAGGAACTTCTTTTTCATCGTTTATGAAGCGAGCTCCCATCTATAATACGGCTTGGGTAGGTCCTGCACTGCGAGTATTATTGAAGAAGGGATTGTATTCGGGTGAAGCCTTGGAAGCGTGGATGAGATCGCTTTTGCTTAAAAAGGGAATTATCACTTTTCGTGATCTGCCACCAGGCAAACTATCTATAATTGCTTCTGACATTACCAATGGCCGGATATTGGTCTTACCAGATGGGTTGGAGCAGTATGGAATCTCTCCTGAACATTTTGAAGTGGCTAAGGCTGTGCGTATGAGCTGCAGCATTCCTTATTTTTTTGATCCAGTGATGCTCAGGTTAAATGGACAGTCCGCTAGAGGAAAGTCTTTTATTGAGCAATTTGTATACGTCGTGGACGGAGGGTTATTAAGCAATTTTCCTTTATGGCTATTTGACGGGATGAATGAGGATAGTAAAGTGCCGGGGAAAAGAATCCCTACGGTAGGGTATCAAACAGTAGGTAAAACCGACCCGCAGCCCCACAGGATTAGGGGACCGTTCAGTATGCTGCAAGCTATGGTAAGCACCATGCTGTCTGCTCATGATGAGAAATATATTGAAGATGATAAATATGTCCGCACGGTCACCATCCCAACGCTGGGTATCGGCACGACCCAATTTAATATTACGAAGATGCAAAGCGACGAATTGTATGCCGCCGGACTGAAGGCAGGGGAAGACTTCTTTAAGGAGTGGCGCCCCAGATAACAAGCAAGCTTTAAAATATCAGAAAAAAAGCATCCCGCACGTTATTTTGAAACGTGGAGATGCTTTTTGGTGTTTGTCTTAATTTAGTTAATGGTACTTTGGAAGCTGATCATCGTTTTTCCCTTTATTTCCTTCGATGACTTGGAAGGGATAACTTTTACGTTTGCCTGGTACTGCTTGAGTCTTGCGAATCCCAGCAACCTTGGTCATGGTTTTCTGCGAAGGTTTGACTTTGATTCTAGATCCATTGCTGCTGCGAGCGTATTTCCCTGGTCCCATTTTGTAAGCATAATAGATAATCGCTAACAGTACTAAGGGGAGAATCAGCTTTGAGAGCGTATAGAAAGGCTCAGTCAAGACTCCAATCACAAAACCGAATATTGCAAGAATTACAGAAATCCAAAAAATTAAAGCATGCCTGATCATAGGACACTCATCCTTTCGCAGGATCCAATATGCCGCCTGACACACTTGCCTCCGTATATCCTCTGGCTTCAATCTCTGCATCAAGCTCACGCATACGATTGAAAGAGGCGATGGATACTTCTACCTGATCATCCTTTGGTTCTTTGGTAGTGAGCAGCTGCAGCCATAGTCCAGGGTATCCCAAGTATTTGAGACCTGGAATTTCTCTTACTGCGTTGGTACCCTTCAGAACCTCAAACGAAACACCGATTACGACAGGCAGCAGAATAATCCGTTGGATCACACGTTCCCAAAGATTATCCCAGGGTACTACGGAGTAAATAATAACGCCGAGGATAATCGTCAGCATCATAAAACTGCTTCCGCAGCGGTAATGCAGACGGCTGTATTTCTGAACGTTCTGGACAGTCAGCTCTTCGCCTGCTTCAAAGGCGCTGATGACTTTGTGTTCCGCACCGTGATACTGGAATAGCCGCTTGATCACAGGTGTTTGCGAAATCGCCCATAAATAGACCAGCAAGAGAACCATTTTAATGCCGCCTTCTATGAGGTTGTGCAGTACATAGTTATCAAATGCATTCTTGAATAAAAAATCTTCGACAAATACTGGTACAAGCGTAAAAATGAGCTTTCCGAATAAGAAGGAGAGAATACCCATTACAGCAACGCCAAAAATCATTCCGAGGCTCCAGCCTTCGTCCTTTTTCTTCGGCTTAGCTTTCTCTTTCGCCAGTTCTTCGGGTTCCAATTCATCTTCGGCATAGGATTCAGCCGAATAGTTCAAGTGCTTAGAGCCTTTGGCGCTGGCATCTATAATACTGACAAGGCCGCGAAGCAGCGGAATCTTGCGCAGTTTAGTGACCCAGCTCTTATCGCTTCTTGGCACCTCCAAAAATGTAATCTCCTGATTCTTTCGTCGCACGGCTGTTACATTAATATGCTTGCCGCCGAACATGACGCCTTCAATGACGGCTTGGCCGCCATAGCTGGGAGTTTCCTGGGACAACCAATTCACCTTCCCGTAATTAATATGATTTATATAATACATTGTAACTAATTTTTGAAGACATTACTAGTTGGATCGCCTTTTGCTGCACATACTACCTTATATGGATAAGGAGAGACAAATCGGTATTAAAAATACGGAAAGAGAGGCAATTCTATGAGCAAATCACATCAACAACAATCAGATCATACTAATATTTGGTTTTTTGCGCTCGAATTAGGTTTTTTCGCAGGTTTGATTTGGGGAGGGCTGCACTGGTTAATCTACTGGTTCAGCTTTACCAAGGTTAGTCCTGGTTATTTAGCAGAGCCGTTTTTTAAACATACTTTTCTGACGACAATGTATGGACATCTCGTGGGTTATTTGTTTTTCATCTTATTTTCAGTGATAGCCTCACTGCTATATGTGCTTATTCTGCGCAAGCTGAAGGGACCTTGGCCAGGATTGGTTTATGGTGTTTTGTGGTGGGTAGTTATATTTATTCCCGGCTCGCAAATGTTTCTTATGCAGCCGCCTTTTAAGCTGCCGTGGAACACTGTGATTAGTGAGTTCTGCCTTTTTTTACTTTGGGGGATGTTCATTGGATACACAGCGGCGATTGAGTATACCGACGAACGAAAGCGTGAGCAAGCGACTGCACTTGCCTAACGGCTCGAAAAAACTTCTCAAGGGGATATCCCTATGTTAAAATACAATGTGGCTATTTCGAGAGGAGAATGAAAATGGGTAACGAGCGCGTCTCCAAGCTGCGTAAGGTTTTGCAGGATAAAGGATTGGAAGCAATGTTGATAACCAGCGGTTATAACCGCCGCTATTTAAGTGGATTTACCGGATCGTCCGGTTATGTATTGGTGACAAGCGATGATTGTTATCTGCTAACTGACTTCAGGTACATGACACAGGCTGCGGATCAAGCGGTAGGAGTTAAGGTTGTAGAGCATGGTCCTAAATTTATTGATACAGTACGCGAGTTGCTGCCAACAGGCAGTGAGGTACGTGTTGGTTTCGAACAGGATGATGTCTCATTCAGCGCTTATACCTCATATGCGGAAGCCCTTAAGCCGGCAGTGTTAGTTCCAGTTTCCAAAGCCGTGGAAGACCTCCGTATGTTCAAGGATGCTGAAGAGCTTGCTGTTATGCAACGTGCAGCTGATCTGGCTGATGCTACATTCAATCATATTCTGAATGTGATCAAACCAGGCATGACTGAAAGAGACGTCGATTTGGAAATGGAATTCTATATGCGTACCCACGGGGCAACTGCGTCATCGTTTGATACGATTGTTGCTTCAGGTGAACGTTCGTCCATGCCGCATGGCGTAGCAAGCAGCCGTGTAATTCAAGGTAATGAATTTATTACGCTTGATTTCGGTGCATTACTCGATGGATACTGCTCAGATGTGACTCGTACCATTGCACTCGGAGCTCCAGATCCGAAGCTGAAAGAAATCTATGATATTGTGCTGGAAGCTCAGCTACATACGTTGGCACATATCAAACCGGGTATGACTGGACGGGAATGTGATGCACTGGCACGTGATATCATCGCTAGCTACGGATATGGTGATCAATTTGGACATAGCACGGGTCATGGACTTGGAATGGAAGTTCATGAATGGCCGCGTTTGTCCAAGCTGAGTGACGATATCATGCAGCCGGGAATGGTCGTTACTGTAGAACCAGGTATCTATTTGCCGGGGATTGGCGGAGTACGTATTGAAGACGATATTGTGATCACCGAGAGCGGAATATCGCTGCTGACCCATTCGTCCAAAGAATATACAGTACTGTAAGTAAGAAAAGTAGTAGTTTAATTATCGAATTCAGGAGGGATTTTTAGTGATTTCAGTAAACGATTTTAAGACAGGCTTGACCGTAGAGGTGGACGGTGATATTTTTACCGTTCTTGATTTTCAGCACGTTAAACCAGGTAAAGGTGCAGCGTTCGTTCGCTCTAAGCTGAAAAACCTGCGCAATGGTAACACTGTTGAGCGTACTTTCCGTGCTGGTGAAACTATTGGCCGTGCTATTATTGAGAACCGTGGCGTGCAATATTTGTATGCAAGCGGATCGGAGCATGCTTTCATGGACAACGAAACTTATGACCAATTCGAATTGTCCAGCAAGCAGCTTGAATGGGAATTGAACTTCCTTAAAGAGAACATGACTGTAAACATCATCAGTTACCAAGGTGAAATCCTTGGGATTAACCTGCCTACCAGCGTAGAGCTGAAGGTTGTTGAAACTGAGCCAGGTGTGAAGGGAAATACTGCTCAAGGCGCTACTAAATCGGCCAAGCTTGAAACAGGTCATTCTGTACAAGTTCCTCTGTTCATCAATGAAGGAGATGTGCTGCTTATTGATACTCGCGAAGGTAAATATATCTCCCGCGCGTAGGAAGCATCATACTTGCCGAACTTATAACCAATCAGCCTCCCCCGTTATTACGGTGGGGGGTTTTTGGTATATAAACGAGGATGCATGAGGAACAGTATGGGTGTGGAATGTTATACTTACGAATTAAAGGATTAGAAGGAGACGCATATGAGAAAATTAATTATATCTGAGTTCATATCCCTTGATGGTGTTATGGAAAATCCACAATGGACCTTCTCATTCGGAAGTGAAGAACAGGAGCATTTCAAGTTTGCTGAACTGAAAGCTGCTGACGCTCTAATGTTAGGACGGACAACCTACGAAGGTTTTGCAGAGGCTTGGCCAAATATGGTTGAGCAGACAGGTGAGTACGGTGAAATGATGAATGGATACGCCAAGTACGTAGTCTCCACAACTCTCGAAGAAACAACATGGAGCAATTCAAGCTTGATCAAGGGCGATCTTGCTCAGGAGGTGTCCAAGCTGAAGGAGCAGCCGGGGAGAGATATTCTCGTTTTTGGCAGTCGTACGCTTGCGCAGAGCCTGATGCAGCTTGGCCTTGTCGATGAATATCAGCTTCTGGTCTTCCCGATTCTGCTGGGTAGCGGTCAGCGCCTGTTCGATAACGTTGGTGAAGAGAAGACGTTGGAGCTAGTGGACTCCAAAAGATTCAGTTCTGGAGTGATGGCCCTGACTTATCGACCAGCTTCTCAATAAAAAACTGGAAGACGAGTGAAATGAGGTCAGCTAGTGTCTTGAAGCTGACCTTATCTTTTTGTTAGCTTCTGGAAAATCAATAATTTTTTAATGAAATCATTAACGCATTACGCTATTTTCGTATTATACTGGTTTAAAGCGGGAAACCGATTAGAAGCAACTACATAGACCGATATGGGGAGTGAGTGGGACTTTGTCACTTTATGTTATGAAATTCGGAGGCAGCTCCGTCGGCGACACAGAACGCATGCAACGTGTTGCCAAGCGCATCGCAGACAAGCAGGATGAGGGACATCGCTGCGTTGTAGTTGTATCTGCTATGGGGGATACAACAGATGATTTGATCGATACGGCGAAGCAATTAAACGGGCAGCCGCCTGCACGTGAAATGGATATGCTGATGACAACAGGAGAGCAGATTTCCGTGGCTCTTTTGTCCATAGCTCTTCATGGGATCGGGCGGAATGCAGTATCTTATACAGGATGGCAGGCCGGGTTCCGTACAGACGAAACCCACGGTAGAGCTCGTATCAATGATATTGATCCACACCGTGTAGTAGCTTCTTTGGAACGCGAACAGATCGTTATCGTTGCCGGTTTCCAAGGGATGACTTTGGATGGTGAGATCACTACCCTGGGCCGCGGAGGATCGGACACGACAGCTGTAGCCCTTGCGGCTGCTATTCAAGCAGATGTATGTGAGATTTATACTGACGTTGATGGTATCTATTCTACAGATCCACGCATTGTGAAAACAGCCCGCAAGCTGAACGAAATCTCATACGATGAGATGCTAGAGCTTGCCAATCTGGGAGCGGCGGTACTACATCCGCGTGCAGTGGAGTATGCTAAGCGTCATCAAGTTAAGCTGGTCGTTAGATCGAGCTTTAATCATAATGAAGGTACTGTTGTGAAGGAGGAAGCAAGCATGGAGCAAGGAGTCGTAGTTAGTGGGATTGCTTATGATAAGAATGTAGCACGTGTCAGTATTCTAGGAGTACCTGATGTACCGGGTGTACTCGCTCAAGTCTTCGGCAAGCTGGCTGAAGAAGGCGTAAACGTTGATATCATAGTACAAAGTGGTGTGCAGAATGAGCAGGCTGACTTCTCATTTACAGTTTCACTTGATGAACTGGACCGTGCGAAGGAAGTAATTAAAGAAATCCATAAAACTTTACCTTACCGTGAAGTAACGTCCGAGGATAACCTCGTTAAGGTTTCTATTGTTGGCGCGGGTATGGTTAGCCATCCTGGTGTTGCGGCTCAAATGTTTGATGTGCTCTCCCAAGAGGGCGTAAGCATTAAGATGGTCAGCACGTCTGAGATTAAGGTTTCTTGTGTAATCGAATCCGGCAATTTGCCATCGATCATTCAGGCGCTTCACACCGCTTATAATCTGGATACAACTGAGCAGGCCTTTGTTGGTGGTCCTAAGGATCGTCGTTAAGAGCCGTTCAATCAATAAAAAGGGAGATCCTATAGCTATTTAGCTACGGGGTCTCCTTTTTGGGCATCAGCAATAAATGAAAAGGAACGCTGCAGGTTTGAATGCAGCGTTCCTTTTTACATCTATATGGGTATTTATCCTAAACGTCTAAACCGGCCTAGAATTTCAACAGTCTCAAGTACATTGACGAAAGAGCTTGGATCCGTCTCAAGGATAGTCTTACGCAGCTCTGACAGCTCATAGCGGGTCGTTACGGTCATCAGCATTGTATTGCCCTCGTGACTGTAACCGCCCTCTGCGTTGACTACTGTGATGCCATGAGGCAGCTCTCTAAGACGATTCAGCATTTTATCCCGTTCCTTGGTAACAATGAAGCAGGTTAGCTTAACATGACGAATATGAATCATATCAACCACTCTGCTTTTCACAAAAATACAGAGCATAGCGTATAAGGCTGAGTCCCAGCTTTTAAAGAAGCCTAAACTCAGAATAACGATCCCATCCATTACGAAGAGTACATTCCCAATAGGAATATCCCGCTTACGTGTAATAATCGAGCCTAATATATCAAATCCTCCAGATGAACCCCCGGCACGGAGAGAAAATCCAACCCCGCCAGCAATAATTACGCCGCCAAAAATACTAGCCAAAATCGGGTCTTTGGTCACTTTTACCGCAGGAATAATTGTCATGAACCAGGTGGTAGCTAAAACGGAAAGCATGCTTAGTAAGATGTACTTTTTCCCCACTGCAATAAATCCCCAGATCAGAACAGGAAGGTTTATCGCAAAATAAATGATTGAGATGTACTTCGGATTAGTTACATACCCGATGACTGAAGCCACCCCTGCTACCCCGCCGCTTAGCAGTTGATGAGGAATTAGAAATAATCTCATCCCTGCGGCGACTAAAAAAGCTGAAAAAATAATGATTGCCGCTTCTCTTACTGGTCTGACTACGGACCGCATGCTGAGCGGTAGCCCGTAATTTCGTACGTGCATGACACAAATCCCCTCTTTTTCTTATGTCTTTTTAGTTTGCCTTTTTTTGAAAATATAAACTCACTATATTTCCAATTAAAAAGGATACCACAGATGAAGGCGTTCGTAAAAATTATTTTATCGTACTGATTATATTTATTTATGAACCCACTCACTATGAATTCTTTCACAGTCTGATCTGCAAATCTGTCATTTCTCATTGTCTAAAGTGAAAAAGCCACGCATATCCATGAGTAATAGAAAGCTAAACAAGCCTCAGATCTCTTTTGGTATGAATGAATTAGTAAAAGGAGTGGAGTAGATTGGACAAGTATGTAAGCTGGATGGCAACTCTGCGGTTGTTCTCGGGCAGTGCAGAGATTATAGCTGCGCTGATAATGCTCAGATTAAATCAGGTCGATAAGGCGCTGGCTGTCAATTCTGGACTGGCTTTGGTAGGCCCGACCATATTGATATTGACGACAGCTATTGGCCTGACTGGGATGGCACAGCAGCTGTCGTGGAGCAAATTAGGCTGGGTGGGCTGCGGTGTAGCCTTTCTCTTAATCGGGATTTTGAAAAAATGATAGATGATAGGCATATTAGGCGCGTACAAGCATAAATATGGAATAAAGCAATTAAGTAGAGGACAGCTTGGGGGTACTTTGTATGGCAGATGATTGGCTGCAATTGTTTCCTGAAAAAGTAAGAGCGCTGTTAAAGTGCCTTCCCCTTCCGCTGCTAGGAATGGTGGAGGAGATTCGTGTCCGTGAAGGTCGTCCGCTGGAAATTAACTACTCTGGTAAATATCACTTTCTAAGAGTGAATGGCAGTTTGACGCAGAGGCCTGAAGAAGCTTACAAGCCGGATCGGGAAGACACTCATCGACTGCTAGACCTGATCAGCAACCATTCGCTATATACGATGGAAGAAGAGCTGAGAAAAGGATTTATTACGATTCCCGGCGGTCATCGGATAGGACTTGCTGGCCGGACAGTACTGAGTGGCGGAGGTGTAGAGCATCTTCGTGATATCACTGGCTTTAATGTCCGTATTGCTCGTGAGGTACCTGGAATCGCAGATGGAGTGCTGCCTTATTTACTGGACAAGGGGCGGCAGCGAATGATGCACACCTTGATTCTCTCCCCTCCACAACATGGCAAGACTACCCTACTCCGCGATCTTGCAAGACAAATCTCCTTAGGGGAATTGGGCAAGCGCGAAGGGATTAGACCGGGGCTGAAGGTGGGAATTGTTGACGAACGGTCTGAAATTGCTGGCAGCCGGCGTGGTGTTCCCGCCTTTGACGTGGGTCCTCGGACAGACGTTCTTGATGGGTGTCCCAAGGCAGAAGGCATGATGATGATGATCCGGTCGCTATCGCCAGAGGTATTAATCGCGGATGAGATTGGGCGTCCTGAAGATGCCGAAGCAGTTACCGAGGCACTGCATGCCGGAATATCTGTCATTGCTTCCGCTCACGGAAAAGATGTAACAGAGTTGGCTCGTAGGCCGGGTCTTGGAGGACTGCTGGAACAAAAGATGTTCGAGAGATATGTCATACTCCATCGTTCAGAAGCAGGCCTCACGTTTCGTATTCTGGATGGCCAGAAAAGAGGAATGCTGCTTATCTCTCCCGGGGATCGACTAGGCGGTGATTTGCATGCTTAAGCTGTTCGGTGCTGTGCTCATTGTGGTGGCTGGTACGCTTGCAGGTCTCCAGTTTGCTCGTCAATATGCAGACAGGCCCAGACATATCAGAGGTTTAATAGCAGCACTACAGCGGTTGGAAACAGAGATCATGTACGGCTTCACCCCACTGCCGGAAGCCATGCGGCGGATTGGGAATCAGTCGAAGGACCCGCTGAAATCGTTGTTTGTCAAAACAGCGGAGGAGATGAGTCCTCCCTATGACAGAAGCGCCCAGGATGCCATCCAGCGGGCGATGGAAGCATATTGGAAGTCTACCGCTATGAAGGGGACAGAAAGAGAGATTCTTCGTCAGCTCAGCTGTACTCTCGGCACAAGCGATAGGTCGAATCAGAGCACTCATATCGCGTTAGCATTGCAGCAATTGAAGCAGGAGGAGTCGGTGGCCAGAGAGGATCAAGGCAAATATGAAAAGTTAAGTAAAAGCCTGGGTCTGCTGCTTGGAGTACTGATCGTCATTTTGATCTTTTAGCGAGGTGCCAGGAATGAATATTGAAGTCAATGCGATTTTTCAAATTGCCGGCATTGGCATAATTATCGCCATGATCCACACGGTGCTCAAACAGATGGGAAAAGAGGATTTCGCACATTGGGTCACCGTGATCGGGTTCGTAGTCGTGCTGTTCATGGTGATTCGGATGCTGGACGGGTTGCTGCAGGAAATAAAAACGATCTTTCTTTTTCAATAGGCGTGCTATGGAGATTATTCAAGTTGTTGGGATTGGGCTGATATCGACCATATTGATTCTCGTACTGAAGGAACAAAAACCGATGTTCGCCTTCCTTCTTGCTACTACAACAGGAATTCTAATTTTTATGTTTCTGATCGGCAAGATCGGAATGATTCTCTCTACACTGGAGCGGGTGGCTGAGTCATCGGGGATGGAAATGATTTATTTGAAGACTGTTTTCAAAATCATCGGCATTTCCTATATCGCGGAGTTCGGTGCACAGATTGTACGAGATGCCGGTCAGGAATCGATTGCTTCCAAAATAGAACTCGCCGGAAAAGTGCTAATTATGGTACTAGCTGTACCCATTATCAGCATCATTATCGAAACCGTCATGAAACTACTGCCTGCTTAAAGCAATCGTGAAGAGAGCTGAGCAACGGATCGGGAGGAGAAATTATGCAAGAGCACAGTGTTTTCCGTCCTCCAAAACTAAAAATAATACTGCTGCTGCTTCCATTCTTTTTCATTCTATGGTTTGCAGGTACAGCTCAGAGTGTGCAAGCTTCCTCAACACCAGAATCCGGCAGTTCCTCCCCGGTAGACCAGTGGGTCAAAAGCCAGGTGAATAATTTACCCAAAGATAAAGTCGAGTCGTACTGGGATCAGCTGATGAAGGATTATGGTGGTTTTTTCCCGGACGGGGCCACACCAACGCTAATGGACATGCTGCTTCCGGGAGATAAGGGGCTCAGCTTAAAGGGTGTGTTATCTGGGCTTCTAGGCTTTATGTGGCATGAGGTACTGTACAACGGAAAGCTGCTCGTGACGATTGTGATGATCAGTGTGCTCAGCATGATTCTGGAGACGCTGCAAACCGCTTTTGAGCGAAAAACGGTCAGTAAGGTCGCTTATACGCTCTGTTATATGGTGGTGCTGGTAATTGCCGTGAACAGCTTCAATATCGCTATTGGTTATGCAAAGGATGCTATCGATCGGATGATCGATTTCATGATGGCGATGATTCCACTGCTGTTCGCGCTGCTGGCTTCGATGGGGAATATCGTTACGGTCTCCGTCACCCATCCGTTAATTGTTTTTATGATTCATACGGTTGGCACCATGATCCACACCCTTGTTTTTCCGCTTCTGTTCTTCTCGGCTGTGCTGCATCTGGTCAGCGCATTGTCGGAGAAATATAAACTAACCCAGCTGGCTAATCTGCTGCGAAACATCGGTGCTGGACTGTTAGGTGTACTGCTAACTGTGTTCCTAGGTGTAATTTCCGTTCGAGGGATAACAAGCTCAGTAACGGATGGGGTCACCATTCGGGCCGCTAAATATATTACAGGGAATTTTGTTCCGGTCATCGGCAAAATGTTCGCGGATGCCACAGACACAGTAATCTCAGCTTCACTGCTGGTGAAAAATGCGATCGGGTTATCGGGTGTCATTATCATATTGTTCCTGTGTGCTTTTCCGGCAATCAAAATCCTGGTGCTTGCCCTTATCTACAATATAGCCGCCGCTGTGATGCAGCCGCTGGGAGAGACGCCGATTGTGGTCTGTCTCCAGACGATTGGAAAAAGCATGGTATACGTGTTCGCTGCTTTGGCTGCTGTTTCCTTAATGTTTTTTATGGCGGTTACGATCATGCTGACTGCGGGCAATTTGACTGTAATGATGAGGTGAAGCAACCAAACTTTTAGGAGGGAAACCATGAGCTGGTTGGGCGGTTGGCTGCGGGAGATCATCCTGGTTGTGCTGTTGGCGTCATTTGTTGAATTGCTGCTCCCAAGCAAATCCATGGAGCGTTATGCAAGATTGGTGCTAAGTCTCCTAATCCTGCTCACGATGCTCAGCCCTATCGTCTCTCTCCTGAAAGGTGATGCAATCTCCGAACTGAGTGTCGCTATGGGACAGCAAGAGAAAGAGGGCAGTTTGTTCACTGGCGGAGGGAAGGGAGACCCATCCTTGGAACAGATTTTGGCAGATGGGCAAAAGCTTGCACAAGGCCGTCAGGAACAGAGTCTGCAGCTCGCTGCCGAAGAGGTGGCGGGTCAGATGAAAGAGCAGATTATCAGTGAGACCGGCAAACGCGGGGTTAATGTCACCGTAACGCTGGGCATGGGGAAGTCTGGCGGCACTGGTAACGAAGACGTTCCTGTCATTTCCAATGTAAGGGTCTCTATGCCTCAGACAACGGCTAACTCCCCGGGTACTTCCGGAGCTTCCAGCACAGCGACTACAGCACCCATTACAATCTCTCCTGTAGCACCTGTAGAAGTTAAAATTGGCGCTAATCCGGCAGATAACGTAGAGAGTGAAGCAACATCATCAGCTGAACCTAATAAAGCAGTGAACGGAACTGTAGCTGAAGACAGCGCGTCCTCGAGTGAAATGGAGTCCATTGTAAAGCTGCTGGAACTGAAGTGGGATTTGGATCCCAAAGTCATTCAGGTGGATGGCAGCGTGGCTAGTAACGTCAAATCATGAGCTTGATGTTTCTAAGAAACTATAATTTTTAGGAGGGATGGGAGTGAGCAATTGGCTGAAAAAGCTTGAGCAGTGGGCTGGGGGTGGGGCCGGAAGTCCGAAGAGAAGCCATACCTTTCGCTGGCTGATCATTCTGGGTCTGCTGGGCGCAGCGATCATGCTATTCAATTCCTTCGTCAATGTGAAGAGGATTGATAACGAGAATACAGGGCGTGAGCCGCCGGTGAATCAGTCCTCTCAAACGGCGCTGGTGCAGAGTGATCCAACCACAACGACCAATTCGTTCGACAGCATCGAACTAGCGATGGAGAACCGGATGAAGGAAATTTTGGAGAAAATCGTTGGCGTCGGTACAGTCGATATCATGGTTACAGTGGAGTCTACAGAAGAAATTGTCGTGGTGCGTAATATGAATGACTCCCAACAGCTTAGTGAAGAGACAGATGCCAGTGGGGGGAAACGTCATACGACACAATATACGAGGGATGGCGAAATCGTAACCTACTCGCAATCAGGGGACGAGACACCCATCGTGACGAAGCGAATCAAACCTCAGGTACGCGGCGTACTGGTAGTTGCCAAAGGGGCAGAGAACAAGGTTGTTCGTGGACTTGTCGAGCAGGCTATAGAAAAAGGCTTGAACGTCCCAATCCAGCGCATTTCAGTAGTACCACGCAAACAAGAGTAGCAGGAGAAAGTCAATAAGTGAGTGCTTCCGAAGCAGCCACTAGATTAAATTTTAGGAGGAATTAGGAATGAACGGCAAAAGACAAACGATATGGTTGGTTTCTATGCTTAGCTTGATGGTGGTCCTCTCTGCATACTATTTATTCACTGAAGACTCAGGTGCTTCGATTCCAAAAGACACGGCTGGCACAATGCAGGTTGATTCCCTGAAAGACACAGCAGGTGCAGCGTTGCCAACGGTTGGTGACAAAGGTGTTGTTGTGAACGAAGTTGTTAGTCAAGGCGATGTTGTTGCCGATGAAGGCGTTGTAGATAGCACTACTGGCGCCGCTACTACGGACGACAGCGCTACTGCCGCCAAAACGGATGACAGTGCTGCTACCGCTAAAACGGATGATATCACTACTACTGCTAAAACGGACGAAAGTACAACTACAGCTGCTAAGGACGATAGCAGTAAAGCTGCCGCAAATAGCAGTGACTCAGAGAAGGCAACAACCGACACTGCTGCTAAAGATGCCGCGAAAACAGATACATCTGCTAAAGATACAGCCGCAAATACAACAACCAAGACTCCAGCTAAAAATGACAAAGAAATTCTCGATGAAGTAGCTTCTCAAAGTGTATCGGCGAGCAGCATGTTCACTAACTACCTTTATGAACGTGAGCAAAAGAATCTTAAGAACCAACAAGACTTGCTTGCTTTGATTAATGACATGGACAAAACACCTGCTGATAACGCAGTCGCTCAAGAACAACTTCTTAATCTTGAAGAAAAAGAATCCAAAATTACCGGTATCGAAGAACAGCTTCAACAAAAATATGGCGAAGCGATTGTAAAGGAAGAAGCTGGAGACAGCTATAAAGTAGTCGTTCTCAGCGACAAACTGGATGTAAAGCAAGCGGTCAGCATCGTGGATCTCGTAATGAAGGAACTGAGTGTATCTCAAGATAAAATTAGTGTACAATACGTTTCTGAGCAATAATAAGCTGTACAATTAAAAGAAAAATGACGAAAGAGCTCGGGTTGCCCCGGGCTCTTTCCATTTTTACCGATTGTGATATAATACATAAAGTTATCTTGTCCGCTTAAGAAGTGGCTTCGAGAGAAAGCTGAAGGAGTGAACTGATATATGTTCAAGTTGAGCGAAATTAAGGAATTGATTAAATTGCTGGACCAGACCTCCTCTGTACATGAGTTGGAGATCGAAAGCGAAGGAATGAAGCTTGCAATTCGCAAACCGGATCGCCCTGAAGCTGATGGAACAGCAGTACAGGCGACTCCTTATGCTGCCTATCCCTTTACGCCTGCCCCGCAGCCGCAGAGCGTACCGCAAGTATCTTATCCGGTAGTAGGTGAAGTTCCTCCAGCGCAGCAGCCACAAGCAGCTGCAGAAGGCAAACTACATAAAATTGTGTCTCCAATGGTGGGGACCTTTTATAGTGCCGCTTCTCCGGAAACGCCTTCGTTTGTTAATGTTGGAGACCGTGTAAGTGAAAAATCAACGGTTTGCATTATTGAGGCGATGAAACTGATGAATGAGCTGGAAGCGGAGATTAAAGGTGAAATCGTGTCTGTACTTGCTGAGAACGGTCAGCTTGTAGAATACGGTCAACCACTATTCTTGGTTAAACCGGAATAAATACCGCAGACTACTTAAGGAGCGGAAGCTTCGCAAAACTTTGGGAGGAAACGCATGAACATTCAAAAAGTGTTGATTGCCAACCGCGGCGAAATCGCGGTCCGCATTATTAGGGCCTGCCGTGAACTGGGCATTTCCACCGTCGCGGTCTATTCAGAACCCGACCGGGATTCACTGCATGTCCGGTTGGCTGATGAAGCTTACTGCATCGGTCCGATGCCGGCCAAGGACAGCTATCTGAACTTTACAAATATTATGAGTGTAGCCACCTTAACGGAATGTGATGCCATCCATCCTGGCTATGGATTTTTAGCTGAAAATGCGGATTTTGCAGAGATTTGTGAATCTTGCAATATTATCTTCATAGGACCTTCTCCAGATGCCATAAACCGTATGGGTGACAAGGCTGTGGCGAAGGAAACCATGAAACTGGCTGGAGTTCCGATTATCCCGGGCTCAGATGGTCTTGTAGGCGATGTAGAGGAAGCTGTCATGCTGGGCCGCGATATTGGTTACCCGATCATCGTTAAGGCTACTGCAGGTGGCGGAGGTAAGGGAATACGGATTGCTGAGGACGAGGAATCTTTGGTGAAGCAGATTACTGCTGCACAACAGGAAGCACAAAAGGCGTTTGGTAACGCTGGTGTATATCTGGAGAAATTCCTAACAGGCATGAAGCATGTAGAGATTCAGATTATTGCAGATAAACATGGCAATGTAGTGCATTTAGGTGAACGGGACTGCTCCGTGCAGCGTCGTCGCCAAAAGCTGATTGAAGAGGCACCTTGTTCAGTGCTCACACCGGAAATTCGGGAAGCAATGGGTAATGCAGCAGTTCGAGCAGCACTTGCCGTGAATTATTCGGGAGCCGGAACACTTGAATTCCTGCTTGGACCGGATGGACAGTTCTACTTCATGGAGATGAATACCCGTATTCAGGTTGAACATCCAGTAACAGAAATGGTTACAGGTGTGGATTTGATTAAGGAAATGATCTCTGTAGCAGAAGGCAATCCGCTGTCATTCACTCAGGAAGATATCGTGATTAATGGCTGGTCCATTGAATGCCGTATAAATGCTGAAGATCCTGAGCGTAATTTCATGCCTTCACCAGGAAAAATCGGCTTTTATTTGCCACCAGGAGGCCTTGGCGTTCGTGTAGATAGTGCGGCGTACCCAGGATATACGATTTCCCCTTTCTATGATTCTATGATTGCAAAACTGATTGTCTGGGCTCCTACACGTCAGGAAGCGGTTGCGAAGATGAAGCGCGCCTTGGCTGAATTCGCCGTGGAAGGCATTCATACCACCATCCCTTTCCATCAGAAACTGTTGGAGCATCCTGTATTTTTGGATGGTAACTTTGACATTAAGTTTCTTGAAGAGTATGAAATTTAGGACGACTTCGGTTTGTTTGTCATAAAGTTCGTCAAATGATATAGTATGTTTAATAAGAGACGTGCTTTACGCTTGAAATCATGAACAATCTTTCTTGAAAGGTGTGAAGTCTAAAATGAGTACATTGCCGACAGAATACGAACGGACGGAAATCGGTGAAATCCAGATTGCTCCTGAAGTAATCGAGGTTATTGCAGGTCTGGCGACCGTTGAGGTTAAAGGTGTAGCAGGTATGAGCGGCGGATTCGCCGGTGGTATTGTTGAACTTCTTGGACGTAAGAATCTGTCCAAAGGAGTTAAAGTAGAGGTTGGACAACGTGAAGCTGCGGTGGATGTTTCTGTAATTATTGAATATGGCAATCGCCTTCCTGAAGTGGCTGCTGAAATTCAACGTAATGTTAAGCGCTCCATCGAGACTATGACTGGTCTGACTGTTGTGGAAGTGAATGTGCATATTCATGATGTGCAATTCAAGAACAACAACACTGTAGACAAGAACGAAGAAACAGAAACGATTCTTCGTGTGAAATAGCAGTCATCGTTCTTCCATAAACCCCCGACAGCAAAGTCGAGGGTTTACTCTAATTTAAGGAGGTTATGAGACTCGTGGCAAAAATTTTGGACAGACTTTTGCTGTTTGTCTACAGCTTAAGTATCGGAATACTATCTGTTATTGCCATCCTCCTCTTAAGCGGTGCGATTCCTAGAACTTTGGAGATTGAGAATGGACCAGCAGCTTATATTACAGCAATAATAGTAGCAGTTGTCTTGTTCCTTCTGAGCATCCGATTTTTCTACATCTCTCTGCGCCGTGATCGCGCTTCATTGCCTTCGGTCGATCAGCGTACAGAGTATGGGGATATCCAGATTTCAATGGAAACTATTGAGAATCTGAGTCTTAAGGCTGCCGGTAAAGTGAAGGGAATCAGAGATCTCAAGTCACGTATTCGTGTCTCGCAGGCTGGCCTTGAAATTACAATTCGTGCAGTAGTGGACGGTGAGCATTCATTACCGCTGCTTACGACAGAAGTACAACGTCAGGTGCATGATTTTGTGCAGGAGACAACCGGCATTCCGGTTGCTGATGTGTCTGTATATATTGCTAACCTCACGCAGTCTCCAAGCTTCAAAAGTCGAGTGGAATAGAGGTGAGTTTCCCTTATGTCTTGGAAAGAAGTATGGGAAAGTCACGGGGGTAGAATCGCCGGAGTGACTTTCGGCATTGGTCTGGGTTTGATTTATTTAATTTGCGGTTTTTGGGATATGCTGTTCTTTGCACTGGTAGTGTTCATCGGATATACGCTCGGCAAAAGAAAGGATACCGCGCAAGCGCCCCTGTTTCAATGGCAGGAGTTGGTTTCGCGATTATCCGGACGCTGGCGTCCCTTTAAGTGAACCGCGATAGTCTTTTTCCCGGAGCAGGAAACCGTAAGTTTGTGTTGTCCGTTGCCCCCGGAAGAAAGGCTTTGCGGTTTTTTTGCGACAAGGGATAGGTATATTTGCGAGCTTCCTCTGAAGGTATCTTCGCTTTGTGCAATAATCCTCACAGGAATAGGGAAAGAATGAATAAGTGTGAAGCGATATTTGGGTTGTAGACGTTGTTGCAGTACAAGTGAATATTTTAATGCGATATAAGATTTTAGGAGGAACACATGAAAAGACGTATAGCTAGAGAGATTATTGTCCAAAGCCTGTATCAGATGGAAATGAACGATGTGGAAAGCGCGGAAGCCGTAGAAATGCTGCTCGAGGAAGCTTCAGAAGAGAATGAAACCGAACGTGTAATCACGGACGAGATTCAGCTTAAACACTATGTGGTAGAGCATGTGAATGGGGTATGGGAGCACAAGGTAGCGATCGACGATATACTTGAACATTACCTGAAGGGCTGGCAAATGAGCCGTCTGTCACGTGTGGATCGTCAGATTCTACGTTTAGCAGCGTATGAAATGGTGTTCGCCAATGATGTGCCTGCGAAGGTTGCGGTGAATGAAGCGATCGATTTGGCCAAGCATTTTGGAACGGATGATTCCGGGAAGTTTGTTAACGGAGTACTCGGCAAGATGATCCAAGAGATAGATACTATTAAAGCTGACCATTCTTAATTTATAAACCATAGTAAAGTATATAAAAGGGGAGAGACTAACATGACAGCAGCAATCATCAGTGGTAAACAAGTATCCGAGGAAATTCGTATTAGCATTGCCCAAGAGGTTGCTGAACTGGCGAAACGCGGCGTAAAGCCCGGTTTGGCTGTTATTCTAGTAGGTGAAGACCCGGGATCTCAGGTTTATGTTCGCAATAAGGAGAAATCTTGTATCAGCTTAGGATTCCATTCGGAAGTGCATAAATTGGATGAATCCACTTCTCAAGAAGAACTTCTGGCACTGGTAGCAGAGCTAAACGGACGCGATGATATCGACGGAATTCTGGTTCAACTCCCATTGCCTAAGCATATCGAGGAGAAGGCTGTTATTGATGCAATCTCCGTGGAAAAGGATGTAGACGGCTTTCACCCTGTCAATGTAGGCAACCTGGTCATCGGTGCCGACAGTCTTCTTCCATGTACTCCTGCAGGAGTAATCGAACTGATCAAACGTACAGGAACAGGTATGGCAGGTAAACATGCCGTTGTAATTGGTCGTAGCAATATTGTAGGAAAGCCAGTTTCCCTCTTGTTGCAACGCGAAAATGCTACCGTAACTATGTGCCATTCCCGTACCGCTAATATGCAAGAGATTAGCCGTCAAGCGGATATTTTGGTTGTAGCGATCGGACGAGCTAATTTCATTGATGCTTCCTATGTGAAGCCGGGTGCTGTTGTCATCGATGTGGGCATGAACCGTCTGGATAACGGTAAACTCGCAGGTGATGTTGATTATGAAAGTGCAAAAGAAGTTGCCGGATACATCACGCCTGTTCCAGGCGGGGTTGGTCCGATGACTATTACAATGCTGATGAGCAACACGCTGATTGCGGCTAAACGCCGTCACGGCCTGGAATAGGGGTAAGATTCATGGCGGCAGAGCGGCAGGTTTATTCGATCAAAGAACTCAACCGTTATATCCGCATGAAGCTAGACTCGGATAATTTACTTTCGGATGTGTGGATTCGCGGAGAGATATCCAACTTTACACATCATGGCAGCGGGCATATGTATTTTACACTTAAGGACGAGAGCAGCCGCATTAAAGCGATTATGTTTGCTTCTCATAACCAGCGGCTGCCTTTTATTCCGAAGGAAGGCGCTCGGGTAATTGCCAGAGGTAATGTGACCGTCTATGAACGGGATGGGCAATATCAGTTCTACGCCACACATATGCAGCCTGATGGGATTGGCAGTTTATATCTGGCCTATGAGCAGCTGAAGAGCAAGCTTGAAAAAGAAGGCCTTTTTGCAGAAGCTCGCAAGCGTTCGTTGCCGCGGTTCCCGAAGTGTATTGGTGTGATTACTTCCCCAACAGGAGCAGCTGTACGAGATATTGTGATTACGCTTCAGCGGCGGTTTCCGCAGGTAGCTATTGTAATCTATCCTGTACTGGTGCAAGGCAAAGGCGCTGCGCCTTCGATAGTGAAGGCGATTGGTGCGCTGAACGCCATGGGTGAAGCCGACGTGCTTATCGTCGGCCGCGGCGGCGGTTCGCTGGAGGAGCTGTGGGCATTCAACGAGGAGGAAGTCGCGCGAGCGATATCGGCATCAAGGATTCCGGTCATCTCGGCCGTCGGCCACGAGACCGATTTCACGATTGCCGATTTCGCCGCCGACCTCCGCGCGGCTACGCCCACAGCGGCCGCTGAGCTGGCCGTGCCTCACGCCGGCGAGCTAGCTGCGCAGCTTCGCCAACTGCAGCAGCGGCTGCGCCAGGCGCTGCAACAACGCGCCCAGCGTGGACGCGAGCGCCACTCGGTGCTGCAGCGCTCGCTGGCGCTGGCAGGCCCGCGCCGCACGCTGATTCAGCACACGCAGCGGCTGGACATGCTGCGTGTGCGGCTCCAGCGCTCAGCGGATGCACGGCTCAGCCGTTCCCGCGAGCGCAAGGCGGTGCTGCATCACAGTCTGCAGCGGTTCCATCCGCGCGATAGTGTTGCCGCAGCACGTCAGCTCACAGACAGTCTGCGCCGTGAGTTAATGGGCGCTATGCAGGCTCGTTTGCAGGAGAAGCGATCTCGCTATGTGGCGGAGATCCGCCATTTGGATGCGCTTAGCCCGCTTAAAGTAATGTCACGAGGCTACAGCTTAGTGTATGACGAGGCGGAAGAACATTTAATCAAATCGCTGACTGAAGTACAGCTTGGCGATCTTGTGGTGATAAAGATGAATGACGGACAGCTGAACTGCCAAGTATGGGGGATGAAGGAGGATGGCAAAGACGATGACGAAGGAAGCGGAACTTGATTTTGAAGGCGCTATGGACCGACTGGAGGAAATCGTTCGTGAGCTTGAACACGGCGACGTTCCTCTGGAGAAGGCCATCGATTTATTTCAGCAGGGCATGAAGCTATCGCAGCTTTGCGGCAGCAAGCTGGAACAAGTAGAGCGTAAGATCGAAATGATTACCCAAGAGGACGGAGAACTGCGCAAAAAGCCGTTTGGTGCACGTCTGGAAGGGGACGCCGATGAATCGCTTTGAGAATGATCTGGAGGGAAGCTCCGCAAGTGAAAGCATGCGGCAGCCGCTGGAGGATTACATCGCGTCGATAAGTGATTTGCTCTCACATGAGCTTGAGACTATTCTTCCCGCAACTTGGACGGTTCCAGAAAATTTACAGCAAGCGATGAAGTATTCGCTAATGGCAGGAGGCAAACGCCTCCGGCCGCTGCTTGTGATCGCTGCTTGTGAATCACTGGGAGGCAGCCGTGAAGCAGCCTTGCCTGTTGCTGCTGCGATTGAGATGGTACATACCTACTCGTTGATTCATGATGATCTGCCTGCCATGGATAATGATGATTATCGGCGCGGCAAGCTGACGAATCATAAAGTCTTTGGTGAAGCATCGGCTATTCTTGCGGGTGATGCGCTTTTGACCCATGCTTTTTACAGTGTGGTACAAGCCTCACGTAAATTTGGCATTCCTGCTGAAAATGTTTTATCCATAGTAGAGGATCTGGCGGAAATGGCAGGTCCACGCGGCATGGTCGGCGGTCAGATTGCAGATATGGAAGGCGAGCAAGGACTAACAGATCTAGCGCAGCTGAAATATATTCATCTGCATAAAACCGGAGATTTAATTATTTTTTCGCTGTTAGCCGGCGGACGTATTGCAGGGGCAACAGAGAAGCAGCTTGAGGCTCTGCGTGATTTTGGCACTAGCATCGGACTCGCTTTTCAAATTCAGGATGATATTCTTGATTTGGTTGGTGATGAAGGCAAGCTTGGTAAAAAAACAGGCAGCGATATCAAGCAGCAGAAGGTAACCTACCCTTATTTTATTGGGTTGGAGGAATCTCGTGCTGAGGTGAAGCAGCTTACAGAAGCAGCCCGAAATGCTGTGCTGAATGGCGGTTTTTACGACAACCAGCGCCTGCTGGAAATTGCAGATTATTTAATGGCACGTGATCACTAAGTATGAACTTTCGAAGCGGCTGTATTTCGACAGCCGTTTCGTTTGTGTTATAATGGTTTTTATATATTTTACAACATCTAGGAAAGCGGGGAACTATTCGTGCTGCTTCCACAAATAAATGATCCACAACAACTGAAATCACTGTCAGTCGAAGAATTAACTACTCTTGCAGAGGAAATTCGACGATTTCTGATTGAGAAGCTTACAGCAACCGGCGGGCACCTCGGTTCTAATCTGGGGGTGGTGGAGCTCACGCTGGCCTTACATTATTGCTACAACAGTCCTCGTGACAAAATGATCTACGACGTTGGCCACCAAGCCTATGTCCACAAAATACTGACCGGCCGTCAAGATCGCTTTGATACCCTGCGCAAATATCAGGGATTGTGCGGCTTTGTTAAGCGCTCTGAAAGCGAACATGATGTATGGGAGGCTGGACATAGCAGCACCTCTTTGTCGGCAGCTATGGGGATGGCTATGGCTCGTGATCTAAAAGGCGAAGACAACAAGGTGATTGCCGTGATTGGTGACGGTGCGCTTACCGGCGGGATGGCTTTTGAAGCGCTTAACCACATCGGCCATGAGAAGCGTAAGTTGATGGTTATTTTGAACGATAATGAAATGTCGATTGCTCCGAATGTAGGGGCGATGCACAATTATTTAAGCAAAATTCGTTCGGACCGTCATTATTTGCGTGCCAAAGACGAGGTTGAAGGGCTGCTTAAGAAGATTCCGGCCATCGGTGGACGATTAGCGAAAACCGCTGAACAATTAAAAAACAGTCTTAAATATATGATGGTTCCTGGAGTATTGTTTGAAGAGCTTGGCTTTACGTATCTTGGGCCAGTGGATGGACATGATCTGGAGAAAATGATTGACACCTTCCATCAAGCAGATAACGTGGCGGGTCCTGTGCTTGTGCATGTGCTGACGACCAAAGGCAAGGGCTACAAACCGGCTGAGACTGATTTTTATAAATCGCATGCCATTTCGCCTTACAAAATTGAGTCAGGTCAGGCACTTAAAGCTGTAGGTCCTCCAATGTACACCGAAGTATTTGGCAGTACGCTGATTGAGCTGGGACGTGAAGATTCGCGTCTGATTGCAGTTACTCCTGCGATGCCAGGCGGTTCAGGTTTGTTTCCTTTTGCAAAGGAATTCCCGGATCGCATGATTGACGTGGGGATTGCAGAGCAGCATGCAGCAACCTTGTGTGCAGCTTTGGCTATGGAAGGGATGAAGCCGGTATACGCCGTGTATTCTACCTTCATGCAGCGTGCCTATGATCAGATCGTCCATGATATTTGCCGCCATAATGCCAATGTTATGTTCGCCATTGACCGTGCTGGATTTGTGGGTGCGGATGGTGAGACTCATCAGGGTGTGTACGATGTTGCTTTTATGCGCCATATCCCTAATATGGTTATGATGATGCCAAAAGACGAAAATGAGCTGCGTCATATGATGAAGACGGCACTTGAATATAATGACGGTCCAATTGCTTACCGCTATCCGCGTATTAATGGAACAGGTGTGGCAATGGACGCTGAACTGCATACCCTTCCTATAGGATCATGGGAACGACTGCGTACAGGAGAAGGATATGCTGTAGTGGCATGTGGTCCTATGGTTCAAGTGGCTGAAGAAGCCGCTGATTTGCTGAAGCGGGAAGGAATTCAGGTGGGCGTTGTGAATGCGCGTTTCCTGAAGCCGCTTGATAATTCCATGCTTCTGGATTTGGCTCATGCTGGAACCAATATGGTTGTTATTGAAGAGGCTTGCCAAGCGGGAAGTCTCGGCAGTGCGGTATTGGAGTTCTACGCGGAGCATGAAATTTATGACGCCCGTGTACATCTGATGGGTGTGCCCGACATCTTCGTGGAGCATGGCTCCATTAAAGAACAACGTCAGCAAACAGGCCTTACCGTAGAAGCGTTATGTGCACGTATCAAGTCTATGATGGCTCTAAGTGCTTATAATTACAAAACGACTTCGTCTTCCTAAGTGGAAGCCGGAAATTAGTAACCCTTGAACGATCAGGAGATGACCATGGAACACCGTAAAGAACGGATTGATGTACTGCTTGTGGAGCAAGGTTTTTATGAAAGCCGGGAGAAAGCTAAAGCTGCTATTATGGCAGGGTTGGTGCTCGCGGATGAGGAACGTATTGAAAAAGCTGGCATGAAGGTCTCGCGGGAGTCTACCCTTAAGGTTAAAGGTTCTGTGCATCCGTATGTCAGTCGTGGGGGCCTAAAGCTGGAGAAGGCTCTTCGCCAATTTAATATTGATCTTACCGGGCGGAACATGCTGGACATTGGTGCTTCCACTGGCGGCTTCACAGATTGTGCGCTTCAGAATGGTGTAAGCCATGTATACGCCATTGATGTTGGCTATAACCAGCTGGATTGGTCACTGCGGAATGATGAGCGAGTGAGCGTTATGGAGCGTACGAACTTCCGGTATATGACACCTGCAGATTTGCAGGGTCCTGTTCCGGACTTTGCCAGTATTGATGTATCTTTTATATCCTTAAAAATAATTCTCCCACCCCTCAAAGCCTTGCTGCAACGTCCAGCAGATATCGCTGCACTCATCAAGCCTCAATTTGAGGCTGGACGTGAGAAGGTTGGAAAATCAGGTGTGATTCGTGATTCCGCTGTCCATAAAGAGGTTTTGATTAATGTACTGACTATGGCTGCAGAGTTAGGATTCGGTCTCCATGGATTGACTTTTTCGCCAATTACAGGCGGGGAAGGCAATATTGAGTTTCTTGCTCATTGGAGACTGATGCCAGAAGTGGCGGAAGGCGAAGAATCATCCGTACAGCCGGCAGCTGCTGTTGCAGCAGTCATTCCAGTGGAGGACTTTCCATCCCTTGCTGATGAAGTGATTAAGCAGGCTACGGGTACTTTTAATGTGAGTTCTACTCATGGAAACTCCGCGCGCCGTTAGAACTTTATGAACACCCCGTCAACCACAAATGGTCAGCGGGGTGTTTTTTTTGAGCGGGAAGTCTGAAGAGTTCAACCTTGAAAATTCCTCTTCATCTGTTAAGATTGAGGGAGCAGATTTGCTCAAAGGGATTGAATTTATTAAAATAAAGACCCGGTATAAAATCCGGGTCTTTATATTTTGAATCTTTTTTTGGATTTACTGTGCTCGTTGTAATTGTAAATTGCTGAATTAGCGAATAATATCAATTATGCGGAAAGCTTATAAAAAGACAGCTTAGAAGCAGGATTTACCAGGGCTTCACGCGAATAAATCACCGAGGTGATTGATAGTGGCGGGTAGCTCTGACAAGGTCGTTATGGCGTTTATTGGGGTAGCATTATCGATTTTTATAATATATCGGATATATGTATGGCTGCAGAGTTCTCCGCGTTCTTTTATGAAGGATCAAATTCCGTTCAATAAAGTGATTATTCCACATCCCTCTATTGATATACTTGAGGATGAAGGATATGAGGTCGTTGGAGGGAAATTAAAAATCCCCTTGTCTTTCAACGTAAATGGGGCGCAGATGTATAGCCGGTTATTTATAGATTATGTGGCGACAAAAGAGGAAGGATCTTTATATTTAGTTATCCTTTCCAGACCACGCAAGCCTTTGGATTTCACTGGCAGTGGCTTACGTGATACCTTGCTTCCCTACCTGCTGATCTATCCGGAATGCAGCGGCGTTCTATATGTTAATGTAGCAACAGCATCGATCCATGTCATTAAGCTTGGCAAAGACGACGGAGAATCAAACTGAATCCATATTTTTTATATACCAGGAGGCAACAATGAAGGGACAACGACATATTAAGATTCGTGAAATTATTACACAAAAGGATATCGAGACACAGGACGAGCTTGTGGAAGCCTTGCGGGAATCAGGTTTTCAAGTTACTCAAGCCACAGTATCTCGAGATATAAAAGAGCTGTTGCTCATCAAGGTACCCATGGATGATGGAAGATATAAATATTCACTTCCAACGGATCAACGGTACAATCCCATTCAGAAGCTTAAGCGCGTTCTTGTGGATAATTTTGTGCAGATCGATTCCTCGGCTAATCTTGTGGTGATGAAATGTTTACCAGGTACGGCTAACTCTGTCGCTGCTTTAATTGATAATATTGACTGGCCACAAATTATGGGAACCCTTTCTGGTGATGATACAATCCTTATCATTTGCCGTTTACCTGAGGACAGCAAGACCGTAATTTCACAAATCATGGGTTATATTTCTTAATTATAATTAATCAGATGCCTGTCATCTTCTCGGAGGTGCTCTATTAGTGTTAGAAACCTTGTCTATACGCAATCTTGCCGTCGTTGAGGCGGTAGATGTGCATTTTTATCCTGGCTTCCACGTGCTTACGGGGGAGACCGGGGCAGGTAAATCCATTATTATTGATGCGCTTGGATTGATTGTTGGAGGCCGCGGTTCTGCGGATTCCATTCGTTATGGTTGTGAAAAAGCGGAGATGGAGGCGCTCTTCAGTCTTCCCAGCGGTCATCCCGTTTGGGAGACTTTGGAGCGTCTTGGCATTGAGGCCCAGCGCGAGGAGCATCTTATTATACGACGCGAGCTTACCTCTCAAGGTAAAAGTACATCACGTGTAAATGGGCAGATGGTCAATCTTACCATGCTTCGCGAGATCGGTGAGCAGCTGGTTAATATACACGGCCAGCATGAGCACCAGAACTTGCTGAAAGCGGAACGGCATCTGGGACTGCTGGATACATACGGAGAACCGATTATTGGTCCGCTAAAGGCAGTTTTTCAGGAAAGGTATTCTGCCTTCGCGAAGGTGGAGAAAGAGCTGCGAGAGCTGCAGGAATCCAGCCAGAAGGCATACCAAATGCTTGACTTATATCGTTTTCAGCTTGAAGAAATTTCATCCGCCGGATTAAAACCGGGAGAAGATGAATTACTTACCGAAGAACGGGTCAAACTATCCCACAGTGAGAAAATGATGGATTCCGTATCGGGTGCATATGAGCTGCTTTACGACAGACAAGGCTTGGAATCGATCGGTAATGTTATTTCCAGACTTGAGGATGCAGTTCGTTACGATGAGAAGGGTCTGCGAACAGTGCTCGAACAGCTGCAGTCCTCATATTACCAGCTAGAGGATGCTGCTTTTCAGCTTCGTGATTACCGGGAAAATATCGAGTTCAATCCGATGCGACTTGAAGAAATCGAGAATCGTTTGGATTTGATCACTGGACTCCGACGTAAATATGGAGAAAGTGTAGAACAGATTTTGGCTTATTATGAACAAATTCACCGGGAAACTGATTTGCTTGAGAATAAAGATGAATATCTGGAGAAACTGACGGCGAAGCGCGATTCGTTGCTGTCTGTATTAATGGAAGCAGCTACGGAATTAAGTGAAGCACGAAAGCTTTGTGCTGCTGATCTGGCCACCCAAGTGGAGGGTGAGCTCAAAGACCTTCAAATGGAAAGAACCTCGTTGCAGGTCAAATTGGACAGGCTGGAGGACCCGCGTGGAGTCGAATACAATGGTCGGCGTATTCGCCTCACAAGACAAGGGATAGACAGCGCAGAATTTATGATATCCCCTAACCCGGGCGAACCCCTGAGACCTCTTGGCAAAATTGCCTCTGGTGGTGAGCTGTCGCGTATTATGCTGGCAATGAAAAGTATTTTTGCGCGCCATGATGCAATTCCAGTTTTAATTTTTGACGAAGTGGATACTGGTGTCAGCGGCAGAGCTGCTCAGTCCATCGCAGATAAGCTGTTTAAGCTGTCCTCTACCTGTCAGGTGTTCTCCATTACTCACTTGCCGCAGGTGGCTTGTATGGCTGACCATCAGTACTTAATCCGCAAAAAGGTTGAGGATGGAAGAACCATGACTGAAGTGGAATCCCTAACGAACGATGGACGTGTAATGGAGCTGGCCCGGATGCTGGGTGGCGTAGAAATTACCGAAAAAACATTGCATCACTCGCAGGAAATGCTTAATCTGGCCGAGGCAAGTAAGGCTGCAACAAGCTAAGCGGAGCAATGATTGACAGTAATAAAAGCCTGGGGGCAAGGTTATCTTATAGGTACGCAATTGGCGACCACCTTTTTCGTCAAGCGAAAGAAGCAAAAGGGAGCGTGACAGCCATTGAAGCCTAACCTCAGGAAGTTAATGCCAGGCCTTTTATTTGCCTTCTTTCTTAGTTTATCGGGCATAACGGGAACAAATCTAAGTTCTGCTGCACCACTGCAAGGTGAACCAGCCAAGGTGACTGCACAAGGAATTCATTCCGAGCTTAAGGTGATCCCGGGAGGTCAAACGATCGGTGTGAAAGTGAAATCAGCAGGTGTTTTGGTTGTTGGTCATCATCTGATTGAAGTATCCGAGAAAACTAAGCTTTCCCCAGGAGAGGTCAGCGGTTTAGTGCCGGGTGATCTGATGATCTCCATGAATGGTGAGAAATTGGACGAGTTGTCCAAGGTGGCCAAGCTGGTGGATCGTGCTGGTAAAGCGAATAACCCCTTGACCATTGTCTTCAAACGCGGAGGTAAAGAGCATATAGCTAAGTTAAAGCCCGCGTATGACATTCATGACAAAGTGTGGCGGTTAGGCCTGTACATTCGTGATTCAGCAGCGGGTGTCGGCACATTAACTTTTTATGCTCCCGAGCAAGGTGTATATGGAGCTTTGGGACATGTGATTACAGACATGAATACCGGTACTCCAATTGTTGTAGGCAGTGGTCATATTGTTCAGTCCAGTGTCACCTCCATATCCAAAAGCCAGGATGGCGATCCGGGCGAGAAACGAGCGCATTTTTTGAAAGAAAGCCAAGTGCTTGGAAATGTGGAGAGCAATACTGACTTCGGCATCTTCGGTAAAATGAGCTCCAATCCCGAGCACAGTCTTTACAAAGAACCTATCCCCGTGGCGATGAGCGATCAAGTCAAGGAAGGTCCTGCTGAGATCCTAACTGTAGTTGATGGTCAGCAGGTGGAGCGGTTTAAGGTTGAGATCATTCATGTAGCACATCAGCAAACGCCAGCCACTAAAGGAATGGTGCTGCGGATCACCGATCCACGCCTTATTGATAAGACAGGCGGTATCGTTCAAGGTATGAGCGGAAGTCCTATCGTACAGGATGGCCGCCTCATCGGAGCCGTAACTCATGTATTTGTAAATGATCCTAAGTCCGGTTATGGGTGCTTCATCGAATGGATGCTTCAAGATTCAGGTGTGACCAAACAGGAGAATAGGTATTCATTAAATCTTAAGGCGGTTTAGCCTTAAGATTTTTTGTCGAACGATTACGAAGAACCTCGAACATTGAGATAAAATATTTAATTATAATCCAACGCAGAAAAAAAATAAAGAAAAATAATTTTCGACAGAAGGGAATTCGATCTCCATGTCGAAAACGTAAGAGACAAGAAAAAAATGTTATTTTCGAATAGCAGATATAATTAAGGAGGAAGCAGCCAGTGCAGAATATTGAAGTGTTGTTGGCCGATGATAACAGGGAATTTACGAATTTGCTTTCCGAGTACATTTCTGAGCAAGAAGATATGACCGTAACGGGTATCGCCTACAATGGTGAAGAAGTGCTTCAAATGCTTAGCGAAGCGCGTAAAATTCCCGATGTTCTTATTCTTGATATCATCATGCCGCATTTAGACGGCCTAGGTGTATTGGAACGTCTACGTGATATGGATCTGAATCCTCAACCGAAGATCATCATGCTGACTGCTTTTGGTCAGGAGAACATCACTCAAAGAGCTGTACAGCTTGGTGCATCCTATTATATTTTGAAACCGTTCGATATGGAGGTCCTGGCAAATCGTGTACGTCAGCTTGTCGGCTCTCAAGGCAGCATGAGCTCCTCCTCCAACATGTACAATTATTCGTCGACGTCCAGATCGAATGTAGTGCCGCTCTCTAAGGGCAAGAACCTCGACGCTAACATTACCTCGATCATCCATGAAATCGGTGTCCCAGCGCATATCAAGGGCTATCAGTACCTGCGTGAAGCGATCACCATGGTATATAACAATATCGAGATCCTTGGTGCGATTACGAAGACGCTCTACCCAGCAATCGCTGAGAAGTTCAAAACCACGCCTTCACGCGTAGAACGCGCGATCCGCCATGCGATTGAAGTCGCTTGGACACGTGGCAACATCGACTCCATCAGCCATTTATTCGGCTACACCATTAATATCTCCAAATCTAAGCCTACTAACTCGGAATTTATTGCCATGGTAGCTGACAAGCTGCGGATTGAGCATAAGGTTAGTTGAAACCCCGGTGTTACGCGGAATAGGGACGATTGATAGAACGTATGTTCACGTCAACTTGTGCGTTCGTTGAACGGAGATTCCGATAAACTATCGGTGCGCGACTCCGTTAAACTTTCCGTATTCGCCTAATGTAGTAGCGCTAATTTATCGGACGTTTAGCTAACGAGAGTTTAACGCATATTAGAAGAATATACAAACAAACGCTCGGCTACGTACTTAACGTGGTCGGGCGTTATTTGTATATTCATTCGTCTGCGTGGGTATCCTAACCCTTAGGGGGCGTTACTCATGGAGTATAAGGATAAGCGAAAAAAGATACTCGAGATGCGTGAGGAAAAAGAGGAATTGAAGATGCAGGTAGCGATTAACATGTTCATAAAATCACGAAAACTCAAAAATTTATCCAGTAGTACTGCGGCGTTTTATAGTCAAACCCTTACGAAATTCTCGGATTTTTTGGAGGATAACGAGGTTTTTAAACCAACTGATGTTATTTTAGAAGACGTACAGGAGTTCATTCAGATCCGGATGGATAAAGGAAACAGTACGCCGACGATCAACAAATACATACGTAGCTTACGTGCATTTTTTAATTTCCTCTGTAGCTCTGGGTATATGATAGAAAATCCGATGGAGGCAGTAGATAGACTGGTAGAAGAGAAGCGAGTACTTAGAACGCTAAGTCGTGACCAAGTTCATGCGCTACTCGAAGTTCCGAATCGTTCAACTCCTGCGGGCTTTCGTAACTATACTTTTCTGCTGCTTTTATTAGATACAGGAATGCGTCTAGAAGAAGCGTTGAGCTTCCGTTTGGATGATGTGTTCTGGCAGGAGCGTGTTATTCAAGTGTTCGGTAAATGCCGTCAGGAACGTTTAATCCCGTTCAGCGATATATTAGCGGCTCATATGTTGGAGTATGTGGAGTTTCGTGGTGAAGTAGAGTCGCGTATATTCTTTGTAAATGTTGATGGTCAACCACTTAAGCGCCGTACGATTCAGGAAGAAGTATCTGAGTATGGGAAGATTGCTGAGATAAAAGGCGTTCGCGTATCGTGCCATACATTGCGTTATACCTTCGCTAGGAATTATGTTCTTAACTCGGGGGATGTCGTAAGTTTGATGAGAATAATGGGACACAAGAGTCTACATATGGCGCAGTTATATACGGAGATGTTTCAGGCGGATATTTCGAAGCAACACGACAAATACTCACCAGTTAGCGCGATGTTTAATTGAGGGTCGTAGCGAGTCTATCTAATCCGAATATTGAGCGCGCGTGAAAATACGAAATTGGACTCGCGCGGGTATGCTGCGGAGTCCATTATTTTCAGAGTTTATCGTTTAGAATCATTTAATTCTAGAGAATGTAGCCGGCTACCTTATCCCATAGAGTAGACAGTGCATTAACGGTAAGAACGGTCTCTTTTACGCTCTTTATCGCTGCTCCCATTATAGCTTTCTTCTGCTCTTGGGGTGGTTTTGCGGACTCTTCCCCAACAAAAGCAACTTGCTCTACAATATCATTTTTCTGCTCTTGATTAAGCTCTTCAGAAGCTAAAACGGCTTCGGTGAAGATCTTTATTTCATGAGATAGATCTTCATTTCCTAAATTGCTTATCTTATTCATTGATAGGTTAATACTTTCAATTGTTCCGGTGTTGACGGACCCGACCACACTTTTATTAATACTAATATTATTCATGTCTCCTGTGAAAATAGGTGGTTGCTCTGGCACCTTATAACGAGGAAGTGATCCGGGTAATCCAGAGACTGACTCAATTTTGTCCACCTGATAATTCATTTGTGAAGCAAGCATACTTAGCCGCTGAACATCCATGCTTTGTTGCAGAAACATTGCGTTTTGCAGAGTGCTGAAACATGTCACACAAAGATGCTGTCCAGACTCGTGTTTAATAATTGCGGGTTTATCACATTGGTCACATTTAGTCATTGGTTGCCTCCTATTATTTAACGCAAAACTCCGTCGCTCGTGCAACAACGTGCCGCCTAACTGGCGTATTTAAACGTACATGTATCCCGCATAAAATACTCGCCGCGCACCTTAACGGAGATGTCCGTAATATCTTCGATTACTCCGCTGCCTACGAGCTCATCCGCGATGAACACGACGATCGGAACGCGCTCAAGCTGCGCGGTATACAATTGAACGTTAGAAGTTAGCGGCTGCATAAAACGGCTCATAAGCGTAGTCCTTTCGTAGAGGATTACGTACACTTTCGACAAAGTAGCGCCATTTCCTTCCGAGGAGGTGGCGTTTTTCGTGGCACGATACGCTGACGTACTAGTTCTCCCCTTGCGGTGACAAGCGCTATTGCGCCGATGTTTGGCCGAATCGTTCAGCCATCGAATGGAGGCGTGAATCACGACGTCATCCAAACGATGGTTCACGTTGAACCTGCGTCTCAGTCATCGGAAGGTTGTCGTGTTTCACAACGTCCTTACAAACGACAAGAACGTCGATAAACGTGCAGGCGGCGCTACTGCATTCGTTATTTTCTTGATATTCTTCTTTAAGGGAAAACGCCAAAAACCCATGCTACGTAAGGATTTTTACGGAGTTTTAGCACCTTTGATGTGCTAAGTTATTAACGTAATAAAAAAAGGCGCAGTCTTAGCGGAATCAATCCGTTAGGGCTGGCGCTTTTCCTTTTATCAGAGACGTGAATGTCTTTATTAAGACGATAGTGGGGCTTACAATTTTACTAAGGCAATAACGACTCCAAGTATACCAAAAATGATGATTGCCGTGAGTTCAATAACCTTTAATACGATATCTAGCTGCTTTGTTGTCATCCAAAGGACTCCTTTCAGAAAAAATAAAAAAACACTCCCTATCATGGAGGAGTGTTGATTAATCTACTATTTGACTGAAAGATCGGCCAGTAGACTACCAACACAAATCCAACCCCATAAAGGGTTAAACGATGTGTAGGCAGGTCTCCTGGCTTCCGTGTATCTCCTAGCGCCTTCCCGAGGGTTCGTTACCTCAGTGGCATATGCAAGGGTATGTGGTTCCTTATAAGTAGAACCGTCCGGTTACAGTGGTGGACCGCAGCGGATTTTCACCGCGCTTCCCTATTAAGCTACGATACCAAAATTGGATCGAAGCGCCTAAAACACTACTATATTTTGTTGTCTTAAGACTATTTTAATATGTAAATCTTTGTTAGTCAATGATTATTGTCCTTCTTATTAAAAGCGGTGAGCTAATCCGTACCGCACGTACTGTCTGCGTAATCCCTTGAGTTAGCCCCGCTATATCCTTCCGAGGGTAAACATAAGGGTTCGGAGTAAAGGCGCTAATTTGACGGTGATGTCTATGTAAAAAAGACCGCTACCGTTATTCGGCGCGGTCATCTTCGTCTATGTATTCGATCAATTCGCCAGGCAATACGTTTAGCGAGCGGCACAACTTGTCTAGCGTTGGAAAGTCAATTCGGTTGTTCGCGTTATTAGCGAGCGCCTTAATTGTATTGCGATTTATTCCGGAAATCTCGACAATGTCCTTCTGTTCTAGTCCCCGTTCTTTCATGAGCTTGTCCAACGAAAATCTAATCACAAAAATTCCTCCAATAAATTTATCGTAAACTAGTTGACATCATTACCGAAAAGGGATAGGATGGGGGTAGGTTAAGAAGTAATCTAGTTTACATGATACCTAGTAAATTACTTATACGCAGATTATAACATATGGTTTCACTATTATAAAGGAGGTTTCAAAATGTCCACCAATATCATCGAAGGTTACTCGTATCCCAGCCGGAGCCTCACACGTACTGGCATCCGCAACCGCCGTTCTATGCTAAAGGCCGTGCTATGGCCGATTGCTAAAACTGCTGTCGCTTTGACCGCTGTCTTTGTCCGCGAACTACTATTTTAAATCGGAGGGATTACGCTAATGGCTAAAATCACCGTCGTAACTGAAATGCACGATAGGAACGAAGAAGTAGCGCGCTACCTATACCCAGGCGTTCTCGTCGATGCTAACCACGCGTTTTATATCGACGCTGAATACCGCACCGTTGTTCTTGAACGTATTAACAACGTTAACGGCGAGTACCTAACAACCGGAGGCCCCAGCGCGGTCGGTTTCGATTTACCGGTTGATAGCGTTGACTTCTTCGATCGCATATCGGATATGTCGGCCCTCGAGCTTCTGTCCGCGCTAGTTCGGCGCAGTAAGGAGGGCGCGCTATGAACGTTAAGCCTATAACGCTTGTCTATACGTACGACGTTGATGACGATGGCTCGCAGTACGATACGTTGCCGGCGTTCCTTCTCGGTGAAGACCGCGCACTATACTTATCGGAGGGCATGTTATGGGCGCAGGTAGTCCGCCAAAGCGAAGGTGATCCGGATATTTACGTAGGTAGCAACGAAGACGCTGGCGTAATTATCGCGGAGGACGTACGCGGCTCGGCTGCTGACGTAATACCGGCGCTAATTGAACGGTGGACAAGCATGACCGCGTTGGAATTCATCGTACGCGATTTGATTGCCGCGCCGTTGCTGGAATTGGGGTTGACGATATAGACTACCGCCTGAGGATGGCCCGCTGCGGCGTGGGTTGAAACACTAACCTCAAACTTGAGGGCAGTGTCGCGGATTCCGCACTCATACAATAGTCGTCGGACTTTAAACGCGGAGGTCATTCATGGCACAAACAATTGAAATTGGATACGCGCTCGACCGCAGAACCGGCAATTTTTTCGTCACAAAAATCGACAACCTCTTCCCCGCTAGAAGTAGATTCCACCGTCAACAAATCGTTGTCCTTCCTGGCGCATTCTTCCGCGCATTACCTTCCGTAAATCGTAGATCCGTCGCTGGCTTTATTGAAATTACCGCTAATCAGGCGCATGAGCTCGGCTTCATCGTCCGCGAAAAATCGGAGGTTGCCGCCTATGACTTCGCAGTCACAGCGTAGTTCCGCTATGATGCCGGGCAAACACTGGTACTCTTACGTACTCTCTCGCAAGTGCTGCCGTATCACTACTAACGTATATACTGACCGGACACTAACCGGTGAGGAACTGTTACCGCTTGCCATTGAGATAGCGATCGTACACGCGCGGGCTCTTGGAGAAATCGCGCTACCGGACGAATATGCTCCGGTTGGTTATAAGTATCGCGGAACACTATAAAGGAGGTGATAACCGATGAAATGGAATAGAAGGATTGTCCGCCGGGACCGCAGACGTCTTTACGTTCTACAGTCCGGCGACACATACGCAGAGATTAAACTGCGTCCGCAGGGTGTGCGACTTGGTTAACGGTGCGCTAACACCGAATAATCTGACCAAAGCAATGTTTGTACCAGGTACTACCGGACCGACATCGTTGCATCGTTGACGGCCTATGTTCAACTTAGGGTGTAGCTACAACCGACACCCTTCCGCTCCTATCGGTTGCAGCCGGAGGAACTCGAAGCGGAGAACGCAAAATTGCGTTTACCTACTTAGGTTCACCGTGAACCTAACCCCGTACCGTGCTAGAACACGGACCTTGATGCGGGTCGACTTACCGAAGTGCCATACGTCAATATGGATCGCCACTCTTCGGGTAACAACGCAAGTAGCGCCAAATGCTTGCGGAACACTGTCCGGTCATCTACGCCAATAGGTGGCCGGACTTCCTAACGCCAATTACTGTATCTGCGGACTTGGCCGTCTGCAGGCTACGTTAACATATAGCGGACGGCAACCGCCTTTTATCGCGAACGACCTCGGAGTAACATATCGGGCAGCCGTGTGTTGTTCGCTGCTTTATGAATAGTAATACGCACATGTGTTCTATAGGTTCCAAAAATATTCATAATTTTATTTCTGTTTTTAAAACTATTTACAAACACTATATATTGGGTTATTTTTACCTAAAGAAACAAGATGTAGTATATACGGGCGCTACCGGAAGAAGGAAGCGTCCTTTTTATGCGCTAAAGGTGCGGGAGAGTTTATTCTTCATCCTCAATATGTCCTTCTTTGCCCAATTGCCAAAAGTCATGGTCTTCTTCCGGAACTAGCACAAGCAGTTCCCTTATGTCTGTAATCTTTAAAGCTTTTGCAATTCTTTCAATATGGTCAATGGAGAGACGTTCAGGAAATCCACGATAGATGTTGCTTATCGCATTTGGACGGATTCCCGTCATTCTTGCCAGGTCACGTTGCTTTAGATTGCGTTCCTTTAGTGCGACGTGAAGACGTAGCTCTATCCTATAGGTTTGTTCTACTTCGTCTTCAATTTCATTATTAACGATCTCCGCACCAACCCGAGTGAACAAGTTACTTTTCTTTTCAACAGGCATAATTAATTTCCTCCTAAAATATCGTGTATACGTTATTGACAATAATATCGTATAAGCGTTATTATTGCAACAAAGACTTAGTATCGCATAAGCGATATGAAAAATCTATTTCAAATCCAAACGAGAAGGGAGGACGCTACTTTGAACAATAATCATTGCGTTGTTGGACGTTTTGGCTCGGCGACGTTTACGTTAGGACAAGCTGCACTAGTGCTCGGATGGGACGAGCGTACCATGCGCGAGTTTCTGTATAGACGCAAGGTGCTGCGTAAAAAAGGTCTGCCACTAAACCGTTACGTTCCTAAGTACTTCGTAATCCACGAGTTTGAAGTGACGGAGACGCCAGAACCTCCGTTCATTATGCGTTACACGGGCGTGACTCCTGACGGCGTTCTGCTTATACGGAGAGTACGAGAGGGTGAGGACGTTAACGTGCGGGACGATAGTGGGGATATTCGCGTCATTGCGGATCAAATACCGACGCGGCTACCTTACGTGGCTTAGTCGTTTATATACAACCAAACAAAAGGAGGCGTCGTTATGGGCCAGCTAACGAAAGTGTTTACGTATGAATCGGCGGAAGTGAGATCGGTCATGGTCGAAGGAACTCCGTGGTTCATCGCGAAAGACATCTGCGTGGTATTGGAGTTATCAAACCCAACTATAGCAATGCAGCGCTTAGACTCTGATGAGGTGGCTAAGTTCAACTTAGGGGGCTTATCTGGCGAGGTTAATGTGGTAAATGAATCCGGACTCTACTCGTTAATACTCGGCAGCCGCAAGCCCGAAGCGCGTGCCTTCAAACGCTGGATCACGCACGAAGTAATCCCGTCGATCCGCAAAACGGGGATGTACGCAACTGATGCGCTCCTTGATGATCCGGACTTATTACTTAAGACGGTCACGCGGCTTGCGGAGGAACGGAGAGCCCGCCTCGCGGCCGAAGCGCAAATCGTCACAATGGCGCCAAAGGTCGAGGCCTTCGATACGTTCATCGATGCAGACGGGACGATGACGGTCGATCAAGTGGCGAAGTTGCTCGGCATGAAACCGAAAGTGTTACGCGACACACTAAGAGACCGGAAGTTGATCCGCCAAGACGGACTCCCTTATCAGCGATATACTCCGCGCTACTTCGAAGTAATACCGTATGTGTCTCCCGGCGGGGTAGCGCGTCCATACTCTCGCGTAACGACGGAAGGTATTGCGTATATTGAGCGCATGCTCGCGGGTAGCGTGGTTCCGGATAACGTAATCACTTTCGAACCGCGTCGGCCTTCCTCGATAACGCTTAATTTAAACCTGAACACATAGACAGATCGAAAAGAGGCGCCTTCTATCTGAAAGTGCCTCTTTTTCATAAACAAACGGAGGAGGAATACGGATGGACTTTCGCCAAGCAGTAACCGCGTACCAAATAACCGGTGATCGCCACATAATCGACGTAATACTAGAAGATGTCGAAACGGATTTCTTAGCGAACACTTCACGTAGATATAAAACGAACTTCACGCACGACATTTCGATTAATCTGACAAGCCCGGAGGAATATATCGCTTATCGGATAAAGGCGATCCGCGAGAAAGCCATCAAGCGCGTGTTCTATATCCGTAAAGATTCCGGTTGGGTTCACTCGGAGATTAACCGTTATTTGTCCATAATGGTGCTCGATTTACGTATGCGAATCCCTTTCAAACCGGTACGCCATAACGATTTCGGCTACGAATACACGTTAACGCCCGAATTGACCGCCTGGCTAAGAGAAAAGAACGGTCGGATAGAGCGAAGATTCCGCGAAGAGGGGTTCGGTAGCTCGTTTACGCAATACCAACGCGCCCTAGACGTTGCCGAACGTACTGAACGGGAAGCCGTGATTGAGGAAACACGGATACGAGCGGAGGTTATGACGGACATGGTTGGCGCGCTAGAGTACGCGCTTAAACACGTCGATGTCTGCCGTAGTCCGAGGGAGATCGTCACCTACGTCAATAAGGCGTTGTTAACGCGCTACTACGAAGCCCAAGCGCGCCGAAAAGGGATGCGGAGAGTCACCGTAGACGGACGCCGTAGAATGATCGCGCCTTATTATGAGGGGGCTATTCGAACGATATTGGGCGTTAACTCTACGGAAGATTACGTATATAGACGCGTATCCAGTAAACAGGCGGATTTCATGCGTGAGCTCATCAGTATTGTCGAAACGGACATGGCTTCGGGGGATTGTGCGGCCTACCACGTGCTTCCGGACGGTGAGTATCGCCTTTCTCGGAAATATGCGGCGGAGAAGACCGGATTACCCTACCTAACCGTAAAAATGCGGCTATTAAGAATCCGAAAATTAATTACGGAGAGGGTCGCGTAAATGTATCCGTAAGGATGTATATCTAGAGACTATGTAGGAATAAGTAAGGGAGATCGCTGCCGCAAAACCCCGCATAGACCAAAGGAAAAAGGCGGATTAGTCCGGCGGCGTATTTTACATTTATATTTATTTCGTTCGAAGGTTGCTTTTTATGTGATTTCTTATCGGGATATATAGAAAGACGTATTTATTTTTCGATACCTATATTTTGTTTGATTTCATGACTATATACATTGAGGAAGTAACAGCGTTATTAGTGATTATTTGCGTTAGGATTACGAATTCTGCGGGTATACTCCGCACGTCCTTACGTTATTTTAACGATGGAGGGGATGATAGAGTGGGAGTTTTAGAGAAGACGATAGAGATAAGTACGGCTTTTCGCAACCGTCAGTACTACATAGACAAAGGGTACTTTATAGGACCTGGCGTAAAGAAACTAGAGGTATTAGTAGAAGACTTACCGCGAGGGTGCGAAAAGTTAGTTACACCTATATGTGATGCTTGCGGTACGGTAGGGAGACCTCGGAAATGGTCTTTCGTTAGAAGAGATCGCATGTATGGCACCGATCTATGTTCAAAGTGTATGTACGATATAAATGTCATCATTGATCATGGCGGCAGTGAGTCCGTCGGTGAGAAAACAGTAAAATACTGGTTAGACTATTACCAGTTAGAATATAGAACGCAAGTGCGCAGAAAAGGTGTTACCGGAGTTTGTAGGAGACCTCTACTATTCGACTTCGCAGTGCTTGGCCTCTCCGGAGAGCCTATCGCGTTTATAGAATACGATGGGGAACAACATTACCGTCCGGCGGTATTTGACGGGGAAGACCCAAGTAAGGCCGGTTATAACTTCGCGTTCCAGCAGGAGTATGATCGGATAAAAAACAGATATTGCGCAAAGGCGGGCGTTCCTATGATTCGCATAAAGTACGCGCTGTCTGTTCAAGAGATCGGCGAGGTTATAAGTAGTTTGAAAGGGGAGTTGCTCGTTGCCTAGTAATTACCTTTATTGTTATTCGCCTGCTATGTTCCATTTCTTACGTTCTGCAGGACATCGCTATATCTGCGTAGGGATTAACGAAAAGACTGGCGGACGCTTCTGGCTATACGCAAAGGATGACGCGGTTAAACGGAGTCTAGACGAGTATGGTGCGGGTAGTTAGCTCGTAAATTACGTGGAGTGGAGTGATATGGAGTATGGGCAAGCAATTCCGTGATATAGGACACGAAGCAGCTAGACGCAAATCAGCGTTTTTGGACCGTGGGCATTACGCTCCGGTCCCGCATGATTTATTCCGCCGGATAGTACCGATCGCGCGCGAGTACGATAAGGGTAATGCGCATATAGCGGCTATCTATACGTACTTACTTTCGATGGTGAACGGACAGCCGGACAATGACCGGTACATGAGCGCATTCCCTTCCGTTCAACGTATTGCTGACGAAACGGGTATCGGACGTAATCGGATAAAGCGACTTTGTGACGTACTAGAGGCGGTCGGACTCGTTAAATCAGCGATGGATTATACAACTAATAAGCGCGACAAACTTTACTATCCGCAATATTATAGCGGACTTACTGACGAGCAGATGCGCGCTAAATTAGACGTTCTATATGGTCATTCACCGGAGAGTGATTTACCTAATGCACTGTAGAGTGAATTACCTAAATCACCGAGGAGTGACGGTAATAAGAACAAACGTGTAATAACGAACATGTAAGAATAAACAAAACATTACCGCATCCGATTAATTCGCTACGCTCATGAATCCTCGCGGGACTATAGGATTAATAGATTAATCGCGCATAAAGATAGTTTCGAGGGAACAAGAGTGACTGAGATAGGTTTTGCAAAGGAATGAGCTCGTACCTATTCATGATGATTAATCAGAGTAGTAACTCATGTAGGCAAAGACATAGAATAGCGCGGATGTTAATAAACGGAGTTTACTTCGTATGTATAGCGCTATGTATCGAATCTATTACGTTAAGTATAGAACAACGCGAATGTTAAAGCGGAAGCGAACGCTAAGTGAGCGGAGGGATAACGTAATGTTAATCGCGTCATTAATCGTAACTGCGTATTTACTTATCGGATTATACTTCCGTCCTTATGCGCTAGATTGTCCGCTATGGGAACGTGTAGTACTTCATGCGCTATGGCTACCGATAGTTATTGGGTTATATGTGTTTCTTAGATTCGGATAATGAGCGGAGGAGGACGATAGTATGATCGATTTATCAACGGTAAGTACCGCGGCTCTACAAGCGGAGTTATCACGTAGGGAAGGCGTTAAGACATACGCATTTGGTCCGGAGGATATCGTTTTTCTAGCTAACGTAGATGGCAGTCTATTAAATGATTACGGACCTGCTACGATTACTATTAACGTAGATTAAACGTAATAGATAGCGCTGTTCGTACGCTTTGCCCGAGCGTATGAGTAGCGCTTTTATATGCGTATTTTTACCGTTAGATACACGTTAATATAGGCGCTACACACGCAAGGCAATACAAATACTTATACGCGTCGTTAAGGCGCTAATATACGGCCTTAATCGGCCTGAAAGGACGGAGGAATAACGGTGGCATTGAAACGATTAGAAGCGCATCATCTTATAGCGCTGAACTACCTTGCGTTGCCTAGACGCGGAGGACTAACGATGGAACAGATCGGAGAGGCCGCAAGTGTATCGCGCCAGTCTATATACGATTGGTTAAAAGATCCGCTATTTGAACGTGAGCTCAAGCGGCAGATAGCGCGTAATACACTCGATCGGATACCGGAAGTAGTGGACGCAATGGCAGACGCAGCAATACGGGACGGTAACGCAGCGGCCGCGAAGCTCTTGCTTAATATGAACGATATGTTAACGGAGCGTGTAGACGTTACGAAGACGGACATAACCGGACTTGATAGGGACGAGCTAGACCGTAAGATTGCGGAGTATCGAGCGCGTAGGGACACAGGTAACTCGGATGTGTAAAGCGTAGGGATTGCGTACATTCTTGCGCCTATAGATGAAGGAACACGATTGGGTGCGGCTTGACTACGGCTTACAGCGCAGGTAAATACATCGGCTGCGAAGCTTGGACGCGTGCCCTCCGAGAATTTTCGGAACGGCGAAAAGGGTACGCATTATCTACGTACCCTACGCTTCCTATAGCTTAAACCCTTCGAGAGACTCGTCGATCTCGTCTTGACGGATGCCTATGTAACGCTTCGTTATAGATGGCGCAGAGTGATTGAATATCTCTTGTAGCGCGGCAACGTCCTTATTGCGTTTGTAGTGGTGATAACCGAACGTCTTGCGCATTGTGTGCGTTCCGATATCCGTACGGTCGATCATCTCGCCAGCCTTTACGAGCGCTCTATACGCCTGAGTTGGCGTGATATGACCGTTGCCCTTACGAGAAGGGAACAGCCAATCTTCCGGGCTCATACCGCGCGTATACTCGGCGATTTCCGGCTGTAGCGCCTTGAGATTGACGTTGCGAACCTTGCCGCTCTTTTGCTCGACGATTCGTACGTGCGTCTTATCTTTGACGTCCGCAACCTTAAGCGTGACTATGTCCGATACGCGAAGGCCCGTATTTATTCCGCAGATAAACATAAATAGATCCCTTTCGCCATTCCACCGGCGGAGTGATTGTTTCATGTCTTCGATTTCCTCGCGTGTTCTAAGCGGCTGGACATCGTATATAGCTTTCTTCTCGCCCATTTTGACACGTCCTTTTCATACATAATAGTACGTTTAATGTACGATTACGTTATCATGAGCCAATCATATCACGTAAACCTAGTAAAATCAACGTTTTGAATGTACGAAAAGATACAAAATCATACATTGGGGAAAAATTGAGAGGGCGGCCCACCCCCGGCACCCCTCGAAGGTCCGCCGTTTCGTGCCAGACCAATCCGGATATCATTTTTAACTTTGAACTTTACACTATAATCGGAGGTCGGATGCACTCCGCAAGCTTACGCATGTTTTTACCGTAGAATCACCGTTGAATTAGCGCGTTAGGGGCGCAGGACTACTATTTGCTAGGGCACGATGTAACAACGCTAATTTAACGGTAATTGCACGGACATAACGAATAGGAGGTGATGCGGCTATCGCGTGGATAAACGATCACTGGATTAAACGGGACGGACGCGCTGAGACGATCGGAAAGCTCGACGCACTAATCGGCGCGATGACCGCGAACCTTGACTCGCTGACGCACGAAGAAGAGGCGGATCTCGCGCAATACTTGGATGAGAGCGCCAGGTTAACGAGGATTCACCGTGCGGAAGGCGACCTTCTCTACTTCGCGTTTGAATATTTCTCGGAAACGCGTAATCCCGGTAACGCCGGCAATTGGGACGGATTCGATATCGCCGGTCTAGATGAATCGCCCGATTTTCACCGTGAAATATGCGCAACAATGGACGATGTTTCAATGCGTACGATAAACGCTAAGGTAGTACGTGCGGCGCCGCGATCTCACGCTAAATCATCGTATTTATCGAAGGCGGAACCTTTACGCGAGATTGTTTACCGTCATCGAAAGTACATCGTTAATATTTCGGAGACTCCGACAGTATCAACCGGCAACCTCGAATGGATTGCGGGACAGCTTAAGAGTAACGAAAAGCTCCGGCGCGATTTCGGTCCGCTGTTATCGCCGAAGCAACAAGCGAATCCGAGAGATAATAGTTCGGAGTTTATCGCATGGGAGCCGCAACCTAGCGGAGTACCGCGCCTGCTAACGAAGATGGAGGCCGCGAGTAGTAACCAAACGTTGCGGGGGCGAAATTGGGAGGGCGTACGGCCGGATTTAATAATCTGCGATGACTTGGAAGACGTAAGGACGAACGCGGCTACACCGGAACAGCGCCTCAAGCTTCGCGATTGGTTTTCGCAGACGGTCGTACCACTAGGCGATCCGGAAGGTAAGAAGACCGCGATTATCTATATGGGAACGGTCGTGCACGTTGAATCATTGCTACGAACCGTCATGAAACGGCCGGACTTCAACGATAAGCTATATAAAGCGCTGATTGACGAGCCGGAACGTGCTGATCTTTGGGACAATTGCCGCGCAATCTATCTGAATACTGACGATGACGAGTCGGTATCTAATGCGCGAGCTTACTACGAAGAGAATCGCGCCGAAATGGATCGCGGATCCGTTGTATTATGGCCCACGGTTCAGCCGCTATGGACGCTGATGACATGGAAATGGGCGAACGGCTCGAAGGCATTTAATACAGAGTACCAAAATACGCCGATTGACGAAGAATCCGCGATATTTAATCCGGAAGAGTTTCATTACTACGATGAGTCCGACTTATTTGACAACTCAGGGCGCCCTAGACCGCTTGATCTATACGCGTTTTGGGATATCGCGCAAGGAAAGAACAGCCGATCAGACTATAACGCGATTGTAACGATAGGAAAAGACCGATTAACCGGCGTTATGTATGTCCTGGACGCGTGGGCACGTAAATGCCCGGCACACATCGCGTTAGATCAGTCCGTTACAGCAATCGTAGAATACGGACATAAAGTCTTTGCGATAGAAACCGTCGGCGCTCAACACGATATGTACCGTCAATTACAAGAACGGCTATCAAAAGAACGTATCGGAACTACTCGACTAAAGCCCGTCATATCGCGGACTAAAAAAGAAATACGCATAGAATCATTGGAGCCGCTCATAGAGAGCGGTTTTTTACGTTTCAATCGAGCGCACCGCCTATTGTTCGAGCAAATGGAGCAATTCCCTTCCGGCACGCATGACGATTTACCTGACGCCTTAGCCGGTGCAGTTGAGGCCGCTGGTGGAACGGGAAGACGTGGGCGGACTTGGCAGCGAAAACCAAAAGGATTATGAGGAGGTTAGGGATTGTTCGAAGTAGGAAAAGTTTATCCACCAGTAGAGCATGAAGATCGGATAGAACGTTACCGAGAAAATGCCGAGTTGATTAGTTGTAGCAAATACATGATTAGACGGATAGCACAATTATTAGAAACGGAAGAACACCGGTTCATATATACGAATTACGCCGGATTGATCTGTAAGAAGTCCGCGGATCTACTGTTCGGTGAATCTCCGATATATAGCGCCGGCGAAGACAGCTCTACAGAGCAAAAAGCGCTTGAACGGATTGTTAAGGACAACGCATTAGGCACGGTAAATTACGAAATGGCCTACGGTAACGCCTACCGAGGCGACTCGTTCTATAAAGTGAAGTGGGCGCAAGAGTATCGCGGGGCCTTATCCGAGACACTTGATCCATACCGCGCCGTAATCGAAGCGCAAAACGCAGCCTATGTGTTTCCGGAAACTATCCCAGGCAACGAGAAGAAGATTGCGGCTTATCATATCGCGGTTCCGGTAAAAGTAACCGAAGGGAATTCCGGTAAATGGGAACTTTTCGTAGAGACGCATAGGCCGGGCGAACTAATCACAGCCAAATACGCAATGTCTGCGCAGTCAACCAAAGACGGCGAGGTTATTTCGTGGAGCATAACCGAAGAAATAGAAGCGCCGAGTGCCTCAATCGAGACTGGTGTACCCCTTCCGCTAGTGGTCCACGTTCCTAACTTTGCGCTTGATACGTCGTGGCACGGAGTCGATGATATTACGGAGAACAGGGCGCTTCTGCGAGAGATTAATCACCGTCTTACGCAGATATCCAACATCTTAGATAAACACGCTGACCCAATCTTAGCGGTCCCAACGGGCGTACTAGAAGACGGTCCGGACGGCGTGCCACAGCAAAAGGCCGCATACGCTAAAGTCTTTGAGATCGTAGGGAAAGACGATGTTATACCGCAGTACGTTACTTGGGACGGGCAACTTGAGTCCGCGTTTAAAGAGCTAGACAAACTTATTGACGCACTGTTAACCGTTTCCGAGCTCCCTCCGGTGGCCCTCGGTAAAGAGAACGCCGGCACAAGCGGAGCAACAGGGCTCGCCGTTAAGTATCGGATGGGGCCGCTGCTTTCGAAGACGACGCGTAAACGTCAGTATTTCGATAAGGCGCTGACGGAAGTGTTGTTAATCGCGCAATTACTGGAACACGCACAGTCAAGTGAAGCGCTGGACTACATCCCAACGAAGCCTCACATTATTTTCAAGGACGGACTACCTACTGACGCCCGCGAAATGGCGGAAATAGCGCAAATTCGTACGGGTGGCAAGGCTACGATGGCAGTAACTGACGCTATTAAACTGTTGGACGGAGGCAACGACGAGCAGGCGGCACAAGCAATCGCAAGGATAGATGGCGACGAATCGCGAACGGGTGGGACGGTAGACTCTTCGTTGTTTAATGACCTCGACGAGAGTGCTGCGTAATGAACATACCGGACCCGATTTACGATTATGACGTCGCCAAACTCGTCCGAGCGCTCAAAACTGCGATACTAGATATAACCGGAGAGCTCTCCCGTCTCGACCTTGCCGGCCTTTCCCTCGCTAATTCAAAGTTTGCACTCGCGGAAGTTTCAAAGATACTTAGCGGACTCAACGCGGAGTCTGAGGCGTGGGTAAACAAATACGTTCCTAAAGCGGCGACCGACGGAGTAATCCGCGCGATCGTCGATTTAGGCGTTGCATCAACGGTAGAAGAGGCGGAAAAGATCGCGAAGTTTAGCCGTATCAACCGCGAAATGGTCGCGGCGGCCGTAGCGGATACACAGGCTGACGTACTGGCCGTTACGCAGAATATTGAGCGTAGGGTTCGGATTGCAGTACGCCAGGCTACCGCAGATTCCTTGCGCGGAAATATGGCGAAGGGAGTTAACGGAAGCCGTACGATTAGTCGCGATATTCTTAGCGGAATGAAGAAAACGCTAGGCGATTCCGTGAATACCGGAATAATTGATGCGGCCGGAAGGCGCTGGGATCCAAAAGTTTATACCGATATGCTGGCGCGAACAAAGTTATCGCAAGTACACCGGGAAGCTTCGACGAACGAAGCGGTCGGGCGCGGCGCTTATTACGCGATCGTAACTCGTCACGGTGCGACGGACGCCTGCCGTAATTGGGAAGGGCGCATAGTTAAGCTGATCCCGGAGGCTCCTGGCGAGTTTCCGTATGTAGGCGACATTCCGAGACGCGAGCTTTTCCACCCGTCATGCCGTCACGTTTTATCGCCAATACGCGATCCGAAATTACTGGAGCAATGACTCCGCGTCCGAACGCAAACGACGCCATAAACTTCGCGGAAACTATGCGCTACGCGGCGCTTAAACGCGGGAGGACATACGATGGAAAACAAAATGAAACGTTCAAGATATGCGCTTAATCTACAGCTATTTGCAGAAGGCGATCCAGATACGGACAAGACGTTTACACAAGCGGATCTAGACCGCATTGTTGCCGACCGTCTCGCACGTGATCGTAAAGGCCGCGAAGATTACGACAGCCTGAAAATGAAACTAACCGCGCTAGAGCAGGCGGAGGCTGAACGAGAAGCCGCGAAGCTCAGCGATACAGAACGTTTGGAAGCGGAGAAAGCGACCGCGCTCGCTGCTGCAGAGTCCGCGAAAACTGAGCGGGATAAGGTGCTAACTACCGCTAACCAACGCATCATTAACGCGGAGTTTAAATCGCTGGCACGCGAAGCTAACGTACCGGCCGACCGTGTGGCCGCGGCATTAAAACTAGCGGATTTAAGCGCGGTTACGGTAGATGACGAAGGGAACGCAGTCGGCGTAAAGGAAGCGGTCGAGGCGCTTATCGTGGCGGAACCGTATTTAGCGAACACGGTAGGCAGCGGGAACCGTCAAATTGGCGGGGATACCAACGGAGGAAGCCGTAAGCCGGGAACAGATGGACTTAGCACTCGGGAGAAGCTTTCAGCAGGATATGCAAGCAAATAACTAAGCGAAGGGCCCTGACGGGCTCTTTTTATTAACACAAAACAATACTAGGGGGATTTATAAATGGCTTTGACACTATTGGAATCCGCGAAACTTTCGCAAAACACGTTACAACAAGGGGTAATCGAGACTTTCGTTCAGAATGCGCCTGTGCTTCAACTTATGCCGTTCATGGACATTCAAGGTAACGCCTATACCTACAACCGCGAGGCTACACTGCCGGGCGTTGCGTTTCGTGGTGTTAACGAAGCTTACACAGAATCAACCGGCACAGTTAATCCGGTTACTGAAAGCTTGGTAATCCTGGGCGGAGACGCGGACGTGGATAGATTCATTCAACAAACACGTTCTAACATTAACGATCAACGCGTTATTCAAACGGCGCTAAAGACAAAGGCAGCGGCATTTAAGTTCCAAGACACCTTTTTCAACGGGGATACCGCAGTAGATTCTAAATCCTTCGATGGTTTGAAGAAACGCCTTACAGGTAGCCAGTTGATTACCGCAGCTACTAACGGTCTGGACTTGAGTGATGCGGCTAACGCGACGTTGTTCCTCGAAGCTCTGGACGCTCTGATCTATCAGACTCGCGGTAGAGCAGACGCGCTGTTCATGGACTCTAAAACAATGATTAAAGTCAACTCCATTGCGCGTAAGCTTGGCTACTTCACTCAAAGCGAGGACGCGTTCGGTAAACCGGTCGTTACTTACAACGGTGTGCCTATGTTCGATGCCGGTGATAACGCTGATGGTAATAAAGTTATTGGACACGCCGAGACTGCAGGTACGTCTTCGAAGACAACTTCAATCTACGCCGTTAAATTCGGCGCTGACGAGTATGTATCCGGCCTGACTAACGGCGGCGTTATGGTTGAAGACCTTGGCCTCCTGCAAGAAAAGCCAGCTTACCGTACTCGTATCGAGTTTTACACTGGATTGGCGCTGTTCGACGGTAAATCCGCCGCACGTTTGTCCGGAATCATTGCCTAATTAACCGGGGAGGTGCGCAGATGCACGTAATCAGAACGCCTAACCCGAACTATGACGGGACGACACACGGCGTCAAGTTTAGCAACGGTGCGGCTGTAGTTGAGGACGAGGGTCTGCGCAAGATTCTCGTTCACGACTATGGCTACGCGTTGGAGGAAGACGAAAGCAAGCCGGAGGGGCCGCAAGTCAGCGTCGTAAAAGCGCCTAAGCCGCGCAAGACTGCCGTAAAATCCTCCGGTAAATAAACGGAGGTGTGCGCATGTCAACGACAGTAATCGCAGCAGAAGCTTATATTAGCGCGAACGTAATTGATACCGAGGGATGGGTGGATTCAGACGCAGCCAAAAAACAACGAATGTTAAATGTGGCTGAGCGTACTTTAATTCGCTACTACTCGAAGTATACGATTCCGGACGACGCTGTGTACGAGTTTGCTGCGGCACTGGCTACGGCTTATAGCGACGTTATGGTGCAAGGTCAGCGCGGCATACAATCGACGTCACTTAGCGGTGTAACATCGATGAGTTTCCGAGAGGGGTCGCGTGAACTAATAAGTATGATTCCGCAATCTTGCCGGGATCTAATAGGGGACGCGAACGGGGTTAGGATACCGGCGCGTCGAGTCGGGAGGCTGATACCTTAATGGCGGTTATCCCACTTAAGCAAGACGTAGTTATTACGCCGTTTGCCGGATATGATCCGGATTATAACGAGCCGTCTTACGGTGTTCCTTATACGCAGAAATGCCGCTTTAGTGAGGCGGTCAAACTCGTACGCAATCAACACGGCGCGGAAGTCGTAAGCGTCGGCACGTTTTACTTCGATAAGCTCGCGGATATCGGACTCGACGACCGCCTCACGTATACCAACGAACTATTAGCGGAGACAACGTACACGCCAATCGCAATCAGCGTAAAACGGGCGCTCAACGGGAAGCCGCTAATAACGGAGGTGGATGTATAGTGGCGCTATTAACAGTCGCAGATATTAACGCAACCATCCGCTTAATCGTTCCGGGGTTTACCGTAGTCGGCAACGATTTTACAACGGCTAATCCGGATGATTGCGCATATACGCGGATAACAGGCGGACCGCCTCCGAAAGAGTGGTCGTCCGTTGCATATCCGTCATTTCAAGTCGTGATTCGCGCGAAGTCATCCGCAACGGCTGAAACGAAGGCTAACGCTATATTCGAAGCGCTACACGGTAAGGCGGAATTTATGATCGGGACTACGCGCGCCGTTAAGTGCCTGGCGGATCAGTCGGCGCCGTGGTATCTCGGTCCTGACGCGAATAACCGAGCGCTATATTCCGTTAATTTTACGTTAACAACATCGCTATAAACGCAGGGCTGTCCGTTACTGGGCGGCTCTTTTTGTTGTGCAAATATAAACATAAGGGGACCTGTGAGAATGTCACAAAACTTTAGCAAGATCGAGGTAGGCCCGGCGATAGTCGAATACGGCACAGGACTAACGGCGGTCAAATTCGAAACGACCATCGGCGGCGTCGTCTTCACAACGGAGACTACTTATCGCGAACAGAAGACGGACCAAACCGGTGAGACCATCGTCGGTAAGCGCGTAACCGGACGTAATGTAAGCGTGACGGTACCGTTCGGCGAGTATGATCTGCCAACTATTCCGAAGATTATGGCGGGCGCGGAAGTTGTAACAGGCGCAGGTGGTTCGAAGGTTGTCGTTAAGACTGGCGTAGGTCTTAACTTGATTGACACTGCAAAGCAAGCCGTCATTAAGCCATTAGCGAAACTGACCGATCCGGACTTTTGGATTACGATTCCGCTGGCATACAGCGAGACGGATTTATCTTATTCATTCAACAACGAAAATGAGCGCATCACAAACGTAACACTCCGGTCAACTCCGGATGAAGACGGGGTTATCGCGATCTTAGGCGACGAAACAATCACAGCAACACCGTAAGTATCTCGTTGAAAGGGGCGCTTAATTGCGCCTCTATTTCTTTATAAGGAGCGAATATAATGCAGATTTTTAAGCGTTCAGATAAAGCGGAAGTACCCGCGCCAAATATCGTAATTGACCCCAACGTAATCCAGCTCGGAGACAGAACGGTAAAGGTGCGGAAGGTAGCGGTCGGACAATGGCGCGAACTATTTGCCGCTGTTAATATGCTACCGGAATTGATTATGGGCGTTATGTCAGCGCCAGCCGAGAACCGCGTAGCTTACTTATTCGCGTTCATCGAGCACGCGCTAAATGACGTCGTTCAAGTGGTCAGCGTATTGACCGGATTCGAACCGGAGTGGATCGAGGCAAACGTAGCGCCGGACGAATTGATGGCGTATTTTACCGCCGTTGCGCGCGTTAACAACTTCGGCGGCCTCTTAAAAAACGTGCAAGGCGCTCTGCAACTCGCGAACCTGCAGACGGGAGTAGCGGAAGCGAGCGCCGAGTAACGATAGACGAATTTTTTATTGACGCAGCCGTACGCCTCGGTAAAACGCAGGTCGAGTTCGAACGCGGATATTACGTTATGGATTTACTCGACGTGCTGGATGCGGATAAGCGGCGTAAGGCCGGCGAAACATTAGACGCGCTAAATGTTAATGTCATGTCGCATACGACTAACGTGGAGGACTACCGCAAGTTTACGACGGGGCTGCAACGTGAAGCCGGATTCGCAACGCAGAGTACGCCGAAGTTTGACGAGGCCGGATTTAAACTATTACGCGATCAGATGAGCGCGGGGAGGGTGTGACGGACGATGGATTTTCGTATGGAAACGGCGGCGCTACGTCAGTTTTTAGAGCGTCAGAAAACGCGGGTACTTGACGGAGCGACCATCGGATTGCACGACGCTACCGACCACTTACTCGCGGCATCGCGTAATGAGGCTCCGTTAGATACCGGTACATTGCGGATGACGGCCGGCAAGAAGGTAGCGAATGAGAACGGACGGATATACGGTGAGGTATTTTATTCCGCAACGGAAACGGGTCCCTCTGGTGCGCGCTTTAATTATGCGCTACGTGTACATGAGATGGGCGAGTATAAGAATCCGACAACGCCTGGCACTCGTCCGAAGTTCTTATCGCGACCACTCCGAACGAATGAACGGATATATAAACAGTTTATCGCGGATGCAGTAAGGAGGGCGCTAAGATGAGTACAGGCGGTACAAACGTAGGTGAAATTCAGGCGCGGATTACGCTTGATATAGCGGAGTTTCGGCGTAACTTAGACGAAGCGAGGCGCCGGATACAGGAACTCGAAGATCAAAGTAGACGCGGTGCGGACGGCATGCGCGATATGTCTTCCGCGTTAGCCGGGATAGGTGCAGGCGCGGCCCTTACGAAGCTCGTTTCCGAGATGAAGCAAGCGGTTGACGCAGCTACGAAGCTGTACAACGCTTTTCAAGGTTTAAACGCTGTGGCAAAGGGCTTCGGAGTTCAGACGAAAGATGCGCAACAGGCCGCGCAGGATTTAGCCAAGCGTGGGTTCTTATCTCTGACCGAATCGGTATTAGCGTATAAAACCGCCATGTCAACCGGTTTAGGGTTGGAGCAGTCTACAAAGCTCATTAACTCCCTCGCGGATTCAGCAGCCTACAATAGACAATCCTTCTACACAATGGGCGGCGCTATCCAAGCGTCACTTGATGGTATCAAGAACGGTAACTCGGTACTGTCTGATGCGGTCGGCGTTACGAAGAATCTATCCGTTATGCAAAAGGAATACGCACGAACGATCGGAACGACGGCGGGCAGATTGACCGATGCGCAGAAGATCCAAGCTGCGTATAACGGATTTATCAACGAGGGCGCGATATTCACCGGAAATGCGGACCAAGCGATGCAAGATTTCACCGGCACACAAGCGCGGTTCACTGCCGCAACGGACGAAGCAACGGTTGCGTTCGGACAAGCGTTCACACCGCTGTTTAAAACCGTACTCGAAACGTTGACTCCGACAATCATTGCGCTCGCCGAGTTTACCACCGAAAATAAAGCGCTTGTCTCCGCTGCCGCTGCGAGTTCGGTTGGCGTGTTAGGTTTGGTCGCCATTCTCGCGACAGTACCGCCCGTGATTAAACTTATCTCAGGCGCGATAAAGTCGTTAGAACTAGCAGCCGGTCCGGTAGGGTGGGCAATTCTCGCAGTCGGCGCATTAGCGGGAGGGATCGCCTATCTAACAACAGCGCAATCAGAAGCCGCTAATTCAGCGAAGGAACTCGCGAAGGCACAGTCCGACCTCAATGCGGTATTAAATAAGCGGGATATTGATCGCACGGCTGCGGATGTCGAAGAGTTAAAGGTAAAAACGGAGGAGCTAACGCCTGTCCTCGAAGAACGCGCGCGGCTACAAGAGCGGTTAAACGAGCTTCAGGCGGCTCAAAAGGCAGGCACAGCACTTCCGGAAATGTATACGGAACTTCCCGATATTATCGATGCAATCAGTATACTCGACGATAAGCTCGAAGACCTCGGTTACACTGGCGTAGAGAATGCGACGCAGAAGCTCGGAGAAATGAACGCGGTCATAGATAAAGGTGTTATCGCGATATCCGCTCAGGATAAAGCGGAGTATGCAGCCCTTGCTACGAAAAAGCAGACGCTAAAGGAAATGTCCGCAATGGCTGCGGAATTTAAAACGCTTAACGCAGCGCAGGATCTGGACGCATCGCAGAAAAGCCGCCTCGTTGATATTACGCAGAAGTTAGTCGAGCAGTATCCGGAATTGAACGCTCAACAAGGCGAGGACGGAAGAATTCGCGCTAGTAACATCGATGTAATTATCGACCAAATTGCGACGGACAAGCGTTTTACAGACATGGCCGCCGATAACAGCGTGGCGCGTATACGTAATTCCGCTAAAGAAAGTGAAGCGGTAGCGAAATCAATACAGACGCAAATTGATAACTACACGCGGCTGATAAAGGCGATGGCAGCCGTATCCGGCACAAAGGCAGGAACTTTTGAGGAAGATATGGCGGCAAAGGCGGAGGCTGACAAGCGCAAAAAATCGGGCAACGTTATGGACATCGTGACTAATGGCGCGCTGGGGATGATGGTGGGGTCCGGAGCATCTAAAGAACTTGAAAAGCAACGAGACGACGCACTTAAAGAGCAGCAGAAGTATTCCGATGCAGCTCGTGATCTCGAAAAGCTGGCAGCCGAGGTTGAAACGGGAACCCAAACGTTCACGAAGGATATAATCACGCCAGATGCCCCGAAAGCGGCGAAGGGAAAGAAGGAAAAGACGGGCAAAACTCCGGCTGAACTCGCTGCCGAGCTACGCGAGAAGTTATACAATGCTGACCTAAAGACCGTCCAGTTCCAAGCGGATTTTTACGATATGACGGCGGATCAACAGATAGCGAAATACGATGCGCTTAAGAAGAAACACGCTACGTTCTTAAAGGAGTCCGTAGATGACGCGCGGACGTTAGCTCTCCAACTTAAGCGGCTCGGGGAAGACACCGTTCAATCGCGCTATGAATTCTCGACGACCGCGATCGAACAGGAAACACGCCGTATGGAAGACGCAGGTAAGACGGAACGCGAGATCGCTAACCAAAAGCTGTACCTGTGGCAAAACGTTCGTGGACGCTACGAAAAGGACTCCGAGTACTATAAGCAGGCGGACGAGAAAGCGCGCCAAGCCCGTAAGGACCTCGCGTCAGCTACGGTAAAAGAGACAAAGGACACGTATGATAAACGCGTGGATTTAATCGCGAAAGAAGTACGTAGGCTCGAAGATTCCGGCGCGGCGGAGGCTGACGTTACAGCGTACAAGATCGCAGAATGGACGAAGCTACGGGAACAGTATGCGAAGGACAGCACGTATTATGCGCAGGCTGACGAACAACTCTACAACCTCCGGAAATCACTAACGAAGCTTACGCAGGATCTCGCAACCGACCTCGTTAAGACGCAGAAAGCCGCAATTAAGGACGCAAAGGATGCGGAACTCAAGGCGATCGAAGAACGTAAGGACGCCGCGTTAGCCGATTATGACGCGCGGATTGACGCTATTCAGCGTTTACGTGACGCCAACAAAGAGCTTAATGTTGACGCCGATTACGAAACGCAATTAGCGGAGAAACAGACGCGCTTAGCGGAGTTACAGTCAGCGGTCGGTCAGCCGGGCATTGACGAACGTGATGCGCTGCTTAAAGAGATCGCGCGCATGCAACTCGAACACGACCGCGAATTAACCGACCGTACACTCGCGGATCAGCAAGACGCGCTCAAGGACGAAAAGGACGCGCAGACGAAAGCGTACGAAGCGGAGAAGACCGCAGCCGAAGCGCAGTACGACGCATTAACGGCGTCATTTGATGCGTACTCAGGCGATATCAAATCGATAGAGGACGGAATCGCAGCGTATCGTGTTAGCGCAAGTGGCTCGGCGAATAACGCGATCCTCACGGAGCTTGACGGATTCCTGACGCAATATCGCGCGAAGATGGCGTCGATTACGCAGATTAATGCGGAGTCGAAGAAGGCGTCCGACCTCGCTGAATATAACGCGAATAAAACCGCCTGGACAGCGGCGAAGGCGAGCGGTAATACGGCGGAGATGGCGCGGCTTAACGCACGTAACGAGGAGCTACGGAAATTGTACGGAGTATCTTCGGATACTGGCGTGTTGCAGGCGTTCAAGGACGGCGGCATCGTTAAGGGCGCACCTGGCGCGGCTGTTCCGGTTATAGCGCATGCGAACGAGATGTACCTTAATCCGCAGCAGCAAGCGACGCTATTCGATATGATCGCAAGCCCGCGTATGTCACCGCAAGCGCCTGCGTCAGTTACGAATATTACGCAGCATATCGACCTCGGCGTAGATGAGGTGGTACTGACGGATAAGGCAGATATAGCTATGATGTACGACGAACGTGCTCGCCTATTAAGTCGCTTAGAGTCTATGGGGGTGCGAGAGTGATGTACGATGTAGCGGTAAATGGCGTTTGGTTATCGGAGCATGGAGCTGCGCTATATGAACGTAACTTGCCGGTCTTGCCGGAAACCGAAGATAATACGGTCAAGCTCGCGAATACGGACGGCGTCGTTGATTTCGGCGCTTCCTACGGACCGCGTACGATTGGATTGACGTTCGAGATTACGTCATCGGCTGCGGAATTTCACCGGACGTTGGCGTACCTAGCACGGACGTTTAACGCTAAGCGCGGAGATATTACGCTAGAGTTTGCGGATATGCCCGGCAAGTATTACGTAGCGACTTACGCAGGGACGCTCGCGCTTGGTGCGACAGGATCACGTTTGATTGACGTTAATCTGCGCATGAACGATCCGTGGCCGACCGGAAGCGAAGTTGTAACGGAGTATACGATAGCTGCGTCACCGCAAGCAGCGGTCATCGAATCTAGTGCGGATGTAAAAGCGCAGCCAGTCATTGTAATGACGAATACGGGTAGCAGTATCATCCACGGATTTACGCTAACGAACGAATATGAACTTGAATAGGTAACGTGAGAATAGGCGTCGGGAAACCGGCGTCTTTTTGCGTTGTCCAAAAATAGGAGGAAACGAATAATGGCGATGCAAATCTCGAATTACTTAAGCGCGGCGCTACTTAACGCGGCTCTACGAAATGTATCATTTGCGAGTCCGGCTACGGTATATATAGCGCTGTACACTTCGGACCCAACCGCAGCAGATACAGGCACGGAGGTTAGTGGCGGTGCATACGCACGGAGACAGATTACTTTTGCGGCCGCTGCGATCGAATCAGGCAAGATGACGGCAAAAACGTCGGCTGACGTAGAGTTTGCGATTGCGACAGCGGATTGGGGACTCGTAACTCATATCGGGCTAAGGACTGCGGCGACTGGCGGAAATCTCCTGTGGACGCAGGCGCTTACGAATCCGCGGACGATTCAGAACGGCGATAAGGCGAAGTTTTTAGCGGGAAGTACGCTCGTGCGATTCGCACAGTAAACGGAGAGGAGGCGCATCAGATGGCGCAACAAACGATGTATCCCGCGATAGCCAATTCGCCGGGCACGGAATTATCCGCGGCAATAACGGCAGCAGTTACGACTATACCCGTTGTAACCGGGAGTGTTTTACCAGAAGGTCCTAATATCATTACGATTGGTGTAGATGAAACGTCAGAGACCGTTCTCTATACGTCCAAGAGTGGAAATAGTCTAATCGGTTGTACACGCGGATTTGGAGGAACAACAGCAAAAGGATGGGCGGTAGCTTCACGCGTTGCCCGTTATTACACCGCCTACGATCACGATGCATTTCGCAAAAATTTAACGGATCTTTCCGGAGTAACCAACGAATCTACAACTGATATTGTCCTATCAGCTGGTCAGCAAATTCTAAACGCAACAAAGAACGCTAGACTACAAGGATTAAAGGTACAGGGTAGGACATTAATAGATTTACTTGGTGGGGCTGGGAGTGGAGAGAGTTTAACGGGGTGGACACAAAATGGAGCTACCGCAACCACCCTATCATCTACTCAAAAACGTAGTGGTAGCACAGCCTTTAAATTTTCGCCGTCTGCCGGTGCCTCATATATAACTAAAGACTTCACTTCACCATTAGATGCGTCAAAATACTACGTGATGGCGGGATGGGTGTTTATTGAGTCCTATGTAGATGGATCTCTTAACCTCGCGCTAAGAGATGTAGGTACTATGACCACTAGGTACAATATGTCAATCAATGTCTCGTTGCTTGGTCAGTGGCAATTTGTATATTTTAAAATACCCACCAACAACACTTTACTAGGAACGGGCTATAGATTAACAGCAGGATCTACGGGAAGTGGGACAAACGTAACATACATGGATGAAATTCGCCTATACGCCGTATCCGCAGCAGACTACGCAGCTATTGGAACCATAATCACAGGTGAAGCTATAGACCGTCTCTTACCTTATGTACCTCCAGGTATTAATGGAGTAGATGGGTTATATGTACGGAGATATGGACGTAATCTGTTGCCACCATTTACAGATAAGGCATGGTCGTTCAACCCGAACGCTAAGGCAAACGGACCATATCAGAGCGTGTTAACGGCTACTGCTGAGTGGCAAGCAATCAGTTGCGCTGTTCCTGTAATACCAGGAAAAACGTACTATTTAAGTATTGAGGGTATAACGGCTAATAGTGGGGCAGTAGGAAGTTATTTGGATAGTAACAAAAAGAATGACTTAGCTGTTCTTAGTGGTGGATGGATTCAAAATCAGCCACTTACTGTACCAGAGGGTTATTACTATATATTAATAAATTTGGCAAGTAACCAGATAGGGACATACAACTTCAACAATCCACAACTCGAACTAGGCAGTGTCGCTACACCATTCCAGCCCCGCGAAGACTCTCTTATCGCCTTTGGTGGAGTAGAGTTACACGCTAACCCAACGGATGGCAACGAACCGGATATACTGTGTGAGGTTAACGGACGGTATGAGGTGACGAGGTTATGGCGTAAATCCAATCTTGTGGGTGACTGGTCGTGGTTATTCGATACGAATTACACAGGTTTCAAACGTGTACGCGTTATTTTACCAACTTCTAGTGGCATAAACGCATCAGAACGAGTGACTAAGTATAACGGATACCCTTTATATCCTTCAGCGGGTGTTTATTCAGCTGCTGATCAATCAACGCTTTACAATGGCGTATTATACATTACTATTGCCAACACAGACTCCGGTTGGGGAGACTCCTACACTCCTACACCTGACGAAATTAAGGCTTATTTTAATGGCTGGCGGATGTACAACGGCGCTAGTGGAGTGGCTACAAATCCATATAACGGTACGGCCGGACAAACAAAAGGATGGGTCGAGATTTTGAGTGCTGGCAATCCGGTAGGAGTATTACCAACAACAATACCTTCGGGCTGGACACCGTATCAACTTCTATACCGTCTAGCAACACCGACCACGGAGACGGTACAAGAGGATGGCGCTCTTTCTCTGCTCGAAGGCGATAACTTTATCGAGGTAGGCAGTGGTTATATATCGAGGGAGCCTGCGAGACCAAAGAAAAATGCTCTATCAGACGTATACTACATTGGACTCAATGACGCGGGTAATGGAGGAGATTCGAACCTTAAAAAACGTGCCTCCGAAATTAAACAAGTATTTAAAAATGGTCTGCCTGATTTTTGGAATATTGATAAGTTAGCAGACGGTACATGTTATGCATGGACGGATAATTACGATACAGCTGCTACCTACAGCGTCTCTTACATCAAACTGGATAAATCACCAGTACCTTCGGTATCAGGAGCGTACGCCGCCACTGAGAAGATGCAAATTCATGATTTAACAGATGCAGTGACAGAGATAAGCTCAACCGTTAGTGTGTTAGCTGCCAAGAAAGCGGAGAAGGATGCAGGGCCTTGGATTACACCGTCCGCAGTGCTAAGCGGATTTACTGCCTTCGATTTAGCTTATCGCGTGAATAAAGGATTTATTGAATTTCGTGGGTACGTATATTACAACATTACTGACGTACCAGCGGGTACAAAGATTTTTAATTTGCCGACGCAGTTTCGACCTGTGCGAATCACTAGAATGCTTACATCCTCATGGACATCAAAAGTAGATCCAACGTCGAGCGCAGTGTCAGTAGGTGTAAATGGAGATATAACAACAGAGGTCAACGTAAAGCAAAATATTATATTTGATGGTCTACGGTTTCCGTTAGATTAAAGGAGGGATATCATGAACAAAGCGATACCTAAAGTAGATCTAAAAGGTTTCTATATAGAGGATGTAGAACCGGACGACTCCTTTACTGGGGCCGTCCCTATTTATGCCCAGCCAGAGCCAGAAGAAGCGCCTGAACTGCCAGAGGACGAAGAAGAGATCGAAGATGAACCGGACACACCAGAAGAACCAGAACAGCCAAGAGAGATCATCGGGTATCTCGTAGGCATTCCGTTGCCGACCGGATTGTATCATCCGCGTTTCGATCTATTAGTATGGAATGCATATCAGGACGCTGTACTAGAGGCACAAAGCGATTATGCCGACGAGCTACATGATTGGCGGGAGCAATGGGCGGAGGGCGAGGAACAAGGTCCTGAACCAGTTTACACACCTCCAGCACAGCCTGATAATTTATGGATCGAGGGCTTAACGCCAGAAGAGATTGCTGAGTTGACAAAGCCCAGCGAAGCAACCGAACTCGACCGCATCGGCGCGGAACTAGTCTTACGCGAACTCGAAACGCTCGACCTGCGCAACCAAAACGAAGCTCTCGGCGGACAAATTGTCGGACTTGAACTACGATTACTAACGCTTGAAGGAGGCGCAGCTAATGTTTAATAACGATTTTGAGCGCTTGTCTTACTACTACGCTAAGAAATGGGCGAAGGAAACGCAGCTACGTCAGTACGTTGCATATAACGTCATCACTCCGGCCGAGTTTACGGAGATTACCGGCGTAGAATATGAGGCTTAAGGGGGGCGCCACATGTTCGGAGGCATTTTCGGAAGACTGCCGTTTGACCGCTCATTTACAACTGATGCGCTTTTTACCGTAAGTATCGATTCGATGGCGGAAGTCACTTCGCGAATTAACGTCGATATGCCGGTTACAGTAATCTGCGAAGCACTGACGGAGTTTAATCCGGCTATGGTCCGAGAGATCGCGCAAGCGGCCGCGATAGAGTCGGTGACGGAAACACTGACGCAAATGGTCCGCGAGATGCTTAGAGCAGCAACGATTGAGTCCTTGACAGAGTTTAACGTAAATGTGACGCTATCACACGTTAATGTTGTTTCCTTTACGGGTAATTTTGCGCCTGGCGACCGACTCGTTATAGATACACGCAAGCAGACGATTACGCTCAATGGCGTTAACGTTCTTCACCTATTTAACGGAGACTTCTTCGACCTCGCGTACGGCCTAAATACGATAACATACAAGGACGCGGAAGCCAGCCGGAATATACTAACACGCATTACGCATCGGGACCGTTATCTCTATTAACGGTTTCGGCGCGGAAAGGAGTGTCGCAATGTCAACGCAATACTTACAATCGTACGACCGTTTCCGTAAGCGTATCGGTATTCTGCGCGACGCTTACGATATCACACGGACGCGGCGGATTAACGCAGATTATACGCTGACTTTCACCGTCCCAATGACTTCCGATGATTTCCGCGATAAGTTGCCGCTGAAAGGTCACGTAATGGATGAGCGCGGTCAATATTACGTAATTAACAAGCGCGAACGATCGCGTGAAGATCGCAAGTTGACCGCACAGGTATCGTGTTCACACGTCATGTTTAAACTGGCGGATTATAAATTCCCGTACGCCTCATATATCCGCGAAGCTTACGGAATCCATATCACGCAATTAACAGCGCTCATCTCGGCGGCAACCGGTGGGCGCTTTTCTATTGCGGTCGACGATACGTTTGACCTCGCGGATGTTAAAGCGTTCGGCGGCGGCAACTGTCTCGAAGCTCTCAACGCGGTCATAAACCTGTATGGCGCGGAAGTTGAGCCGGATAACTTTACGCTACATCTGCGCAAAAAGATCGGCAATCCCGCATCGGACTACCGGATTCAAGTAACGCGCAATTTGATCGCGGCATCTTTTACCGACAGCGCATCATCATTATGTACGCGGCTTTATGCGGAAATGAAAGACTCGCGGACTTGGATCGGTCAGCCTGCGTCGATTTTAACCGCGGAGGAACAGGCGCGGCTTAGCGTGATACCTGGCGCAATCACTGACGGAATCCTCCGCGTTAACTACCTCGTATCTCCGTATGCTGACGCGTGGGCTTCGGATAGTGTGCCGTTTTACGACGACTTGTTAACGGAGCAAGACGTAACCGATCCGTTAAAGCTCGTAGCTGCCGCGAGATTGCGCTTGGCTGAACGCGAAGTGCCCGCGCTTGAGGTGTCCGTTAGCGCTGCGGATTTATTTAAGATCGATAAGCAAGAAGCGCGCCCCGGTCTCGGCGATACGGTAACGCTCGTAGATCCAGCGCTCGGCTTAACGGGCATAACAGCGCGGATCACGGAAATGACGGAGTATCCGTATGCGCCCGATAAACATACGTCCCTCACGGTCGCAAACGTAATGAAACGTGACTATACTCGCATACTCGCTGACTTGGAGGCGGGACGGCGTGCGATAGAGAACGTGTTTAGTGGCGGGCGAATCAGAGCGGAAGTATTCGAAGAGTTCGCGCGGCTTGCGGTTAACGAGATCAACGCGAGTAAAACGGAGATCAAATACGATGAACGCGGTATCGTCCTGCAGTCGAAAACGGATCCGTCTGATCAAGTCATACTGACGTCAAACGGACTTATCTTAACGACGGACGGCGGAGCTACAGCGCGGATAGCGATGACGGCGACCGGAATAGCAGCGGAGGTAATCGCGGGGCAACTCGGTAGTTTCGTATCGATGGTTATCGGCAGCGGTAATAACGTAGTCAAGATTAATACGAACGGTATCAGCGCAGGGCATGACGACTTTAACTCCGCGCCTTTCCGCTTAGATATGGCGGGCAACGTCGTACTCAATAAGCTGACCGCTAACTCTGCGAATATCCTATCGTCCAACTTTACGAATGGCGCAATCGTCGGATCTTCGATTAACGTTGGTAATGGAATGTTTACCGTAACGAGTGGCGGTATCATGAGCGCGGTTGACGGTAACTTTAGCGGACATATTAGCGCCTCGTCAATAACTGGTACAGACATAACGGGCGGGACAGTTACGGGTTCTTTGATACGTACGAGCCCAAGCGGCGAGCGCATCGAAGTCAGCGCCGCCGGATTACGTTCGTTTGATACATCGGGGCGTCGGCGTGTGTCTATTTCAAACGACGGAAATCTCGGCTTCTCCGGGATCGAGTTATGGGCGCCGAGTGGCACGGTTAAGGGCGGTTTGTACGCGGACGATAATTTGTTCTTCCTCAACGGGATGGGCGCGTTGCAGATATTTTCGTTTACGGACCGTGTACATTTCGCAGGTACAGTGGACTTTTCGAATACAACGAGTGTATACGGTCTACCTATCTCTAGCGTGGAAAACTTAACAACAACGCTTGGGTTGAAGGCTGATAAAAGCGCCGCAGCATCTAATATGACTTTTGACTCGGCTACGAGGAACCTGAAACTTTGGAGTGGAACGGGAACGTTACTAGCGCAGGTAAATATTTCCACGTAATAGATTGAAATGGGGCGCCCCTTGGCCGATAATAGTTATAGAAACTAAGACTGAGGGGAGTGGCTACTTTGAAAAAGTTTATATCAGGAGTAATTGTCGGGGTGCTGTTACTTACGAGTGTTTCAGCGTTTGCAGACTCAGCATCACTTATTGGGCAGAAGGTCCAGGGTTTGTTCTCTGTTGAGAAGAACGGAGTAAAGATCACCGACGCAGTTATTATCAAAGGTACAGCTTATGCCCCTGTAAGGTCTATATCCGAGGCTGCGGGGGTAACGCTGAATGTGGAAGGGAAGAAAATACTAATGGGCGAAACAAGCACAACAAGCGCCGCTGAGGCGGTAAGTGTTGAGTTAAGTCGGTTGAACTCAGAGTTAAAGAGCTGCCAAGCTAACATAGATAGTACTGTTGAAAATGTAATTAAGCCACGAGAAGCTAACCTAGCTGCTTTGAAGGCTGCTGATAACGGGTCCGCAGAAAGTGCCTTTACGATTAGTAGTGTTGAGAAACGGCTAGAGAGTGAGCGTGCATACGTCGCTGAACAACAAGCACTCATCGATAAAGCGAAAGCACGCATCGCAGAACTTACGAAATAACACGCATAAAATAACGAAGAGTCTCGTGCTACGGACGTAACGTCCTACGCATCGGGGCTCTTTTTAATTAACGGAGGGATACGAAATGAGATATTTTATCGTTACTGAGAAAAGCGGAGACCGTAGTTTGGTATGTGCGAAAAATGAGGATGAGCTGCTGCGCGTATTAGAAGGTCAAGAGAGTGACTTCATTCTTAAGACATACCTGGAGATTCATAGCACCACGTTCAGTGAGCCGGGATTTATTATGACTGAACCTTACTAAAAGAGGGCTAAGCCCTCTTAGTTCTTACTGCTTTTTATACGTTTGGTTTTTCTTTGGTGTAGGAGGCATGGTGTCCCCTTTCTTCACGGTCACTCCGGTCTTAATGACGCCCCCTCTAGGCCCAACAACGGTATAATCACCCGTCTTAGGTGCCTCCTCGCCCGGCTTGAGTTTATCGGTCAATGTAATCACCTCCTTGTATTTCCATAATTCAACAATACAGGACAATAGTCCTTCTTTTCGAAAGGGGCTTTACTATGAAAGTACGCGCATTACTCGAATGTACGATAGATACCGCTAATCCCGCGCCTGAACTCGCCGCAACTATAAGCGCAGTCCTAGCCGCGCTACCTAACGCTGAATCCCGCCTATCCGTACTCCAAACGCTCGACGACGAGATCGGCCGCGCGCTAGCGGATTATCTCGCGCCTGAAACGGAGGCGACCGCTTGATGGACGGAACACTTTGGGCGGAGGTCGCCAAGAACGGAATATTTGCGGTTGCAGCCGCAGTTATCGCGTGGACATTATGGAAAGAGATGCGCCGAATGTCCGACGAAGCTCGCGCGCGTGAAGAACGCATAAGTACGGAAGCCAAGACGGAACGCGAGCGGATGCACACGGAGTCCCTTGCGCGTGAAGACCGCTTGATGAAGCTGGCGGAAGGACTGACGGATCGATTCGAAGCGCTGGCCGGTCAATACGAGAACCTGGCGCTCGATGTCCGCGATATTAAAACGATAGTACACGGAAAGGATGCTGCGTAAATATGGGCGATTTTAATTACCGCAAGGATTATATACCGAAAACGACCGCGTGCAATCGGCGGCCTGGATACGCTATGAGCGCAACGACTATTACGATTCACAATACGGGTAATCCGGCGTCCTCGGCAGCGAATGAACGCGCATGGCTAACGAACCCAACGAACGCGCGCCAAGCTTCATTCCACATCGTAGTCGACGAAAAGGAAGCGGTCGAATGTTTACCGCTGACGGAAAACGCTTGGCATAGCGGAGACGGCAGCGCAGCAAAATCCGGCAACCGTACGTCGATCGGCGTAGAGATATGCGAAAGTGGTAACTACGCGAAGACGCTTGATAATGCGGCGAGCCTCGTAGCATTGATGTTAAAGGAACGCGGATGGGGCGTGGATAGACTGCGGCGACATTACGATTGGTCCGGTAAAATATGTCCGCGCTTAATGTATGACAGCGGTAAATGGACCGGATGGGTAGCGTTCAAAGCGCTAGTAGAGGCGCACCTAACGGCACGCAAAAGTGAGCCGAAGTTAAATCCGATTAAACAGGAGGTCAACGATATGCTCGTATATAAAGCGAACGTAGTAGTTAACGGATGTAAGGCGAAGGATGGCGTATTGATTGACGGAGCAGTGTACGTTCCATTGCGCGAGATGTCCGATCAGTTTGGCGCTGCTATCGCGTGGGATAACGTTACGAAGACCGCAAGTGTTACAATTAAGGAGGCGAAATAATACGATGAATAGAAACGATATATTACGCAAATTATCATCGCGGAAGTTTTGGGCGCTACTCGCTGCGTTAGCTACTTCGGTACTTACGGCTTCGGGCGCGGGCGACAATACGGTGCTGCACGTAACCGGCGTCATTGGCGCGGTCGGTGCGTGTGTTGCGTATATGCTGGCGGAGGGGATCGCGGATGGTGCGCGGAATAAGACGGATGAATAACGATTTAAAAGGCGCAGTTCTTACGGGAGTGACTCCGTAGGGGCTGCGCCTTTTTTTTTGCGTTTATAGCGTCAAGAACCTACGCATTAACCCCGCTGCTTCCTTCGCTACTTCCCCGTCCGGCAACGCGATATCCCCGATGTAACCGCGGCACTGGTAGCGTACTAAAATACCGCCGTCCATACGCTGATTACTCGTGATCTTAATTCCGCGTCGGTGCGCTTCGTTTTTGACCCTGCGTGCTTCGACCGCTAGTTTTTCGCGTGCCTGCGTCAACCAATCTACGTAAGGGTCCGGCGTCTTTAGATGAAGGAACACGTTAGAGTCACGCTCGAATGCGGTCTGAACCATCGGGAGTATAACGTATGGCTTTATGAGCGCGCGGTCCTCCTCGGTAATACTTGCGGGTACTGTGGACATGCGATTGCCTCCGTTCAAGTGCGAATATATGTTCGTATTATATAACGTGAGATTACTAAACGCAACAATAAGCCCGCCAATTACTGACGGGCCAATTACTTCTGAGTTTATTGAAACATTCTCTTTCCGCGCTTTTTCTCATTCCCACTATCTATTAATTGCATAACCGGTGACGCCTTATCGTGCTGTTCCTTTAAGTCAGTGCCTGTAAATCGAACATACACCTGAGTCATATCTAAGGAGATGTGTCCGAGGATACGGGATAGGGCTACTGTGTCGCCACTACCTCGTAAAAATTTCACGGCAAAATAATGACGAAAAGTGTGAGGGGAGACCCGCGGTCCAACAACCCCTGCCCTCTTAGCGTATAGCTTAAGCATCTTCCCGAAGGTATCCCCAAAATATCTCTCACCAAATTGGGTAAGCCAGAGGTAATCTGAGCCTTCAACGTCCATATACGAAATCAACTTTTCCAGTTCTTTTAATGTCCGCTGGGAAACTGGTACAACACGGGTCGTATTGGACTTAGCAATCTCCGCACGAACTACAATTTGACGTAGTTTGAAGTCTACGTCTGAGACACGCAAACCGGTTAGTTCTTTTATACGAAGGCCGCAGTCGACAAGAACGAGCATCATACAGTAATCACGCCGGCCGGTATAGACCTTCCGATTAGGTGCGCTGAGAAGCCTGATTACGTCTTCATCTGAGAAGACTTCAAATGTATCTTTTTCCTCGCGCTGATAACTTACCGAGTCCATCGGTGAGTGCGTTATGATACGCTCACTAATAAGGTAGTTAAAAAAGATGCGCATAACTCTAATAACGTTATTAACTGTTCTCGGAGATAGTCCTACACTTCCGTGAGGGCTCGTAGGGTGATCGTCCCACTTCGTTTTGCTAAATGAGAGGTATTCTATATATTCCCGCAGAATTTCCGTAGTGAATTCGGTATAATCCGTAGCGTCATACCATTTACGGAACTGCTCAAGCACCTGCTCATACGCTTGTATCGTTTTATCCGATCGCTTAGCTAACCGTCTAGAATCGAGAAACTGCGGAATGTGCTTAGAGAGCGTTATTTTAACGCCTTTTCCTCCTTTCGATACAAACGTAAATTTCGGAACTTTTTGTACCATTTGTCTGCGTCTCCTTTAGCGATAAAGTTTCGCTAAACGTTCCGATAAAGGTGCGCAATATTTATCGCAATAACGAAGTGTTCACGCCCAACTTTCCGCGTCGTTGTGCGTTTTGTGAGCGAGCTTGTCCGGAATCAACTCGGAATTTATTGCCATGGTAGCTGACAAGCTGCGGATTGAGCATAAGGTTAGTTGAAAGGGTTAGGGGCAGTGTGTGGTAAGGGATTGTGGGTTGCTGGAAGCGACTTACAGTCAGTATAAAACCGATAAACTTGGTTTAAAGCCGATAAACTTTTTTAAATCTCGCCCGATAAACCTAAATGGTTTATTGGGTTTTGTTTTTATTTAAAGATTAGCCATCTTATAAATGGTGAAACTCAAGCAGGGACATAGAACAATCGGGCGAGCTGGTTAAATAAACCAATATTCTATCAGATATAGGGAACTACATTTGTGAGTTAAGTCGGAGGAATCTTCATGAATTATTACGAATCAGGTGTTGAAAGAATTAAGAATATTGATGCGAATTTATACATTGGAATTTCAAAAAAAAGATACGAAGAAGTAAGATCTAGAGGTGAATATGAAGCAGATGCTAATTTGATTGCAGAGTATTACCGTAGAGTCGGCGTGTTTTTGCAGTTTATCTCTAAGGAAGCAGCAAGTATATACATAGGTATGGATATGTTATTAGGTTTTAAGATGGAGGAAAATGAGTGGGACATTTTCTTAGAAACGTGTCCGAATTTTAATAAAATTGATATTATGCTTATGAAATTAATAAGTATACATTATTTACGCTGGTGCTCTTTGCTTGATGCGCGCGACAATATCGCATTACAGTTTCCAGATATATATGAACCGATGATCAAATTATTTGAGAAAGGTGGGGGACGGATTAATACCCATCACCACGAACTGGTTGGTGGATTTGGAGCTTTTTCACGCTCTATTTATGCAAATAGAGGAGATATGACCCCTTTTGATATAAGCGATGTTGCTCTAGAAAATATAATTAAGGAAGTAGAACTAGCAGAAGGTTACTTAGCGGACTATAAGAACGGAAATTTATCAGAAAATAATTGTATCCGCTGTGGTAACAAATTATTGATCCTACCAAACTTATCGGATTATGGTTATCAATGGTATAAAATTAAATGCGAGACCAAAGACTGTTTTGATAAAAATTTCTCATGATACTTCATTATAGTTATATCAATCAGAGAGATGAAGAGAAGTTTGGAAAAAAATGTGTTGGGAAAGATTTTTAATGATAAGTGAACCACTGTCCGCGGCATGAGCTATCAATAAAATCAATGCAGTAAAAAGACACTGAGATCTATTCATCAGTGTCTTTAATGTGGATACTTTTCCACCAACAGTTTATTTCATCGTTCTTGTAATCATTTCATTCAGAAGGTTGGAATTTAAAGTAACTTAATCAGCTCTTCTAGCTCGTCAACCATACCTTTCGCAAGTTCAAAATTATTGTCTTTTAAAGCTAATTCTATTTTCATTTCAACTGCTTTTTTATTTTGTTCATTTTCTAAATAATCTTTATCAAAATGACTGGCATAAATCATCTTTCTGAATTTTCGCATACTCATTTTTCTAATCGTCTTCTCGTCAATGATTAGTACATAATCCATCCCATTTACTACAGAATAGAAATCATGAGAAATCATGAGAATCGCACCTTTATAGTCTTCAATGGCTTTCTCCAGTGCGATTTGTGTATAGGTGTCTAAATGGCTTGTCGGTTCATCAAGAAGCAATAAGTTTGCTTTGCTAGCAGAAACTTTTGCCAATTGCAGTATATTTTTTTCGCCACCAGATAAAGATTCTATCTTTTGAGTAAGAATTTCTCCTTCAAAGCCATAGTTTGAAAGATGTGCTCTAATCTCGTCATAAGTTGCAAACCCGGCATCGATGAAGTCTTCTAGTATGGTATTAGAATCCTTTAGCACTTCGTCTTGAAGCTGAGAAAGATAAGCCACTTTAATGTCAGCATTTATTTCAATTGAATCATGATTATTTTTAAAGATATCTCGGAGTAAAGTCGTTTTCCCGGTACCGTTTGGACCGATAAGGGCTACTTTATCTGTAGGTTTCATCTCAAAGTTAACATTTTCTAAAATCAACTCATCAAAGGAAACACTATAATTATTCACATTTAAAACAGTGATGTCATCTCCAATTTCATTGTCCACACCAAAACTGATTTTTGGTTGCTTAATATCAACGAATGGCGCTTTAATTTTTCGCGCTTCCAATCTTTCTTGAAACTTAACCCTAGCTTTTAACGCTCTCCCTCTAGATGCTTCTGAATTATAGGTTGCGATCGCTCTAAGATTATCAATAATGTTATCGTATCTCTCTATTTCTTCTTGTTCAGCGACTGCGATTTCTTGTAACTCAATTTTCGTCTGAAGTAATGAGAAGTTATACTCAATATATCGCCCATCGAACTCTTGGATCTCCATGTTTTCAAGGTGTATAATTTTGTTAAAACAATGATTTAATAGATAACGGTTATGCGTAACAACTAGCAATATTCCTTTGTGAGCATTAATCAGATTTTTAAGTGCATTTAGGTTTTCAAAATCTAAAAATACATTGGGCTCATCCATAATCATTAAGTCTGGACTAGTCAGCATTTCCTTCATCACTTGAATAAGTTTGAATTCCCCACCACTTAGGTCGGATACCCTAACATCTTTTAGCTTCAAGAGGTTGGCTAAATTTAGTTTCTTATTAATATTGCTTTCAAAATCATTTCCATCCATTAAATCAAAGGCATCTAGAGCTAATTGATACTTTTCGAGTAATGAATCAATATCTGACGATGTTTCCATTTCAGTTAGAATCGCTGTTATTTCATTTTGTATCTTAATAAATTCTTCTCCTATATATTCAAAAACGGTTGTTTCTTTAGATTTGTCTAGTTGCGAAAACTGACTTACATACCCGATTTTGCAGGTGGGGTCCATCTCTAGCTTGCCTTCGAACAAATATTTTTCTGGATCCATCAGGATATCGATCAGTGTACTTTTACCACTGCCGCTTGTTCCTATAAAAGCGCAATGTTGTGCCTCTTCAAGCGTAAATGAAATGTTTTTATATAGGTCTTTTTGCGGGAATGCGAAGGATAAGTTATCAACTTTTATCATAGTGTTACCTTTCTTAACTAAAAATAGTGACTATTATAAGATGTATTGAAGAGTACAGATTTTGAGTTTACCGTTGATAGAGTAACACTGTTTACAAGCAACTTCAATCATTTCGCATTAAAGGTATCAAAATCATCTGATAATACAATCTTACAGACTAATAAATTATGGTCATAAAACCTATAAATACCTAATGGCTACAACTCGGAATTTATTGCCTTGGTAGAAGATAAGCTGCGGAAAATATTCCATTTAATGTTACAGTGGAGTTAGTAGGATAAATCCTTTGTTTTTTTAGATACGTACATGCTTGAATTTATTAAGGAGAATCATAGCTAAGGATGTAAATAATCTAAGTGTGATATTTAATTATGGAGGGAATATGAAATTTCATTTGAGATATGTAATACTATCTTTTTGTGTATTCTTCTTTTTGTCAGGGTGTAGCTGGAATGCAATCACTGAAAAAGAATTAGATCAATTTATCGAAAGTGAAAATTTGGATTATGTATCTATACAAAAGCTAAACGACGAGGAATATTACATTTTTAGCTTGCCCTATATTTATATTTATCGTAGTGCTTCTGACTATACTAAATCTACGGCTATGATACGAGATGAGATAGCTATTGGTGGTTTAGAGAAAGGTTCAATTGGCCTTGTAATTAATAATACGCCAGTTTTAAAAGATGCTAAAACATTTTCAGTGGTGATTGACAGTAAGACTCGTGAGTATGAATATACAGGTGGAAAATATCTAATTATAAAAGATAGTAGGATTTGGAATCCGACTGCTCAATTAAAAATTATTTTCTCAAATGATAAAAACGAAACAATATTTGAATCAGATTATTAAAGAAGATTTATTGGTGTTTACTACTATTTACATATTCTTATTTTGCTGATTTTCTATTACATGAGTATCACTTGAAAATACATATAAGAACCTTCTTTGCGTTTAACCTTCATGCGTAATCAACAAAGTAATTACGTAGATTATGATGATACTTATCTTCAAAGTTAAATTGGTAAACAAATAAGGAGAACTCTTTATGACAATCCCATCAGGAATAACACATGAACACGTAATCAGTGGTAAAATATTCCTTGGCTATCTTTGTTTATGTTTATAAGAACAAGAGTCATATAAAGTGAATTTGAAAGTGGGAGAATAGTTTATGGATTTAAAGAAAATTAATTCTTTAACAAAGTACCCAAGCATTCTTACATATCATCAATTAGGTGAACGAGGTCGGTTAAATGATGTTTTAACGGAGTCAAGAGGCTTCGCAGAATTAGACGATGTTTTTGTTTACGAAAAAGTAGATGGTGAAAATTCAAGGATCATTTTATTAAAAAATGATGATAACGAAGTTGATTATCTAATTGGTTCCAGAGAAGAATTGTTATATGCAAAAGGAGATAGAATCGGTAATCCTTATGGGAACATTGCGGAATTTCTTAAGCCGTTAGCAGAAAAAGTAATTGCAGATATCCTTCTTGAGGGTGACTGGGCATTAACCGTAATTTATCAGGAATCTTATGGAGGGAAAACTAAAGCATCCAAGAACTATTCTGACAGAAAAACTCAAGGGTATCGTGTATTTGATGTGTTCTCCTTGAATAAGGATGAATTATATAGACTTCTTGAGTTATCGCAGGAGAAAATTGCGGTGTGGCGTGATCACGGAAATCAACCATTTTATGATGAAATTGAGAAGAAGAGATTTATTGAAAGTATTGATTTGCAGTCTGCACCACTTCTTGAAACCATAAAGGGTTCCGAGTTTCCAACTTCTCTTGAGAGTACATATTCTTATTTAAAAAGATTCGAAAACACGCAAGTAGGCATCGACGCATCAGGCAAATCAGAAGGAATCATTGTTAGAACAACGGATCGTAAACAAATTAGAAAAATACGGTTTGAAGATTATGAAAGAACGTTTAGAAAGTAATAGCTGGAATTATTATCAATGCTGATACTTTCAGAATTTAGCATGAGGTTCCCTAAGCAATAGGGTTTGTGAACAGCCCCCAAAATACTGCTTATTCATTGGTCCAAAACCAATAAATATGCGGTATTTTTTTGTGCAGTTTTGAACTCCAATTAGATAAATCCCTATCGACTATAACTAATGCTATGTCCTTGCCATTCGCAAAACCTCCCCACTTCACAAAACATACACCCATTTGGCAAATAATGTTTGACATGTGAGGAATGTCACTGATAAGATGATGTAAATTAAACCTAGTTGAATAATCGGATAAGGTTCTTTAGAAGTTCTCATTATTTTTTTGCTCTTAATACCTATTAAATACATAAGTATAGTTTAGTTTAAATTTATCGGAAAGGGTGAATGGAGTGTCGGAGGAAACACTGGTTATCGAACATTTGAATAAAGTATTCGCCGCGCCTGCCGGTGATGTTATCGCATTAAGCAAAATTCAGCTGAAGGTGAAAAAAGGCGAGTTGATTACGATTATAGGTCCCAGCGGCTGCGGAAAAAGTACCTTGCTAAAAATTGTGGCAGGACTGGATACGGGCTATAGCGGCACGGTTCTACTGAATGGCAAACAGATCGACGGTCCGAGTATTGAGAAGGGATTTATTTTTCAAGAACCAAGACTTTTTCCGTGGTTGACGGTGGAGCATAATATTGCAGCAAATTTATCGCTTAAAAATCCAGAGGTTCGCAAAAAAGTACATGAATTGATTGAACTTGTACGATTAAAGGGTTTTGAGAAATCCTATCCACGTGAGCTGTCAGGCGGGATGGCCCAACGAGTATCTATTGCTAGGGCGTTGCTCCGTAATCCGGATGTATTACTGCTCGATGAACCTTTTGGCGCACTAGACGCTTTTACTAGATCACATCTGCAAGAGGTACTTCTTGATATTTGGCAGAGTAATAAGACGACTATGTTATTTGTAACTCATGATCTGGATGAAGCTGTATTCCTGGGTGAGCGGGTAGTCATTATGAATCCCCGACCTGGGCATATTCGCAATATTCTTCCCATTGATTTACCGTTTCCGCGAAAAAGATCCAGTACTTCATTCCAAGAGCTACGTCGACTGGTGCTGAGTGAGTTTGAGAAGGTTGAAGAACCGGCAATCGATGTTGGAGCTGGTATCTAGATAAAGAGAGTCCATTTTTTTATAAAAAGGGGAGAAATGATCCATGAAATTATTTCGTAATTCACTACTTGTTATGCTTGTTTTGACTGTATTTGCAACGGGTTGTGCATCGAATGAAAAGAGTGCGGGAAAGAACGAGGCCAATAAATATGAAGGTGTGACCATTAAGATTGGCGTGCAGGGCAGCGGTGGGATGTTTGGTAAGGCCCGTGAGGAAAAATGGTATGAGCAAGAATTTGATAAGCTGGGCGTAAAAGTAGAATGGACGGAATTTCAAAGTGGGCCCCCAATGACAGAGGCGATCGCTTCTAATAAGTTGGACATAGCGACTCTTGGCAACATGCCGGTGATCGCAGCCCAAGCTGCGGGCATTCCTATTAAGATTATCTCACAAGTATTAGAAGGTACGAATAACGTTGCTCTTCTTGTACCTGGTAGTAGTACTGCTCAGAAACTGGAGGATCTGAAAGGCAAGAAGATAGCTGTTACAAAAGGCAGCAATGCTTACAACTTTCTATATCGCGGTATTGAGGAATCAGGTCTTAAAGAAGCAGATTTTGAGATTATCCAGTTGCAGCCTGATGAAGCACAACCTGCATTTGAAACCGGTGGCGTTGATGCATGGGCTACATGGGATCCATATATTACTCTAAATGCATTGACCGGTAAAGGGAAGGTTTTGACGGATGGTGAGCAATTGGGTGTCTTATCTCCTTCTTTTGTGATCTCCCGTTCAGCGTTCGCAGAGAAATATCCAGAACTAGTTACGCTTTATTTAAAAGTAACCAACAAAGCTATAGCTTGGGAGACAGATAATCGCGCTGAAGCGACTGAAAGATATGCAGCTGAGCGGAACATTCCGGCAGCGGTAATCGAAGGTACGTTTGAACGTTCCCAGATGATCAACATTCCAATTAGTGATGCTGTTGTTGAAGAATTGCAGAAGACAGCCGATTTTCAATTTAATATTAAGAACATCCGTAAAGAGATTGAAGTTTCTAAAATAACAGACAATCAATATATTGAAGCAGCACTGAAGGAACCTTTGAAGTAACGGATGAAACCACAGATGTAGAAAAGAGGTTGTTTACATGCAATTCAGTGCTGAAAAAGCTGTGATTTCGCCACTAATTCATAAGAAGAATCCAGTAAAGAAGCGCGGACTTTCCATCCAAACGACGAATGTATTGCTTGGACTTATCTTACCAATTGCTTTACTCCTGATTTGGGAGATAGCCGGAGCGATGGGAAAGTTAAATCCTATATTGCTGCCAAGGCCAAGTGAAATATGGCGGGAACTGGTTAGCTTGACCGCGTCCGGTGAGTTGGCGAAACATTTAGGCATATCCGCTTGGCGGGCACTGCTTGGTTTCTTAATTGGGGGAGGGCTTGGCTTAGCGGCTGGTTTGTGGGTAGGCTTCTCATACAAAACAGAACGTTTGCTGGATCCGTCGCTGCAAATGCTGCGCACGCTGCCCCATTTAGCAATCGCTCCACTATTTATTTTGTGGTTCGGATTCGGTGAAACCTCAAAAATATTGTTGATTGCCAAAGGTTCATTTTTCCCATTATACGTGAACACATTTCTAGGAATCCGTTCGGTGGACAACAAGTTGTTTGATGTTGGGAGAGTACTGCAATTCAGTAAATGGCAGATGGTGAGTAAGTTAATTATTCCAGCCTCACTGCCCAACATCTTTTTAGGTATCCGTTTGTCTGTGGGCATAGCTTGGCTTGGACTTGTCGTAGCGGAGATGATGGGCTCTAGCTCAGGTGTTGGCTATCTAATCAATGACGCGCGATCGTTTTCTTTGACCACAGTGGTATTTGTTGGGATCATCGTGTTTGCTGTAGTAGGTAAACTGTCAGATTCATTAGTGAAGCTGTTGGAATCGAGATTGCTAAGATGGCAGGACAGTTATAGAGGAGATAAAGGATCATGAGCAATCACCTATCCAGTAATAAAATAGAGCGTCACGATGATGGTTTAAGCTGGATTCCAAAAAAACTGCATGGTTGGATTGTACCTCTAGCTCTAGTGGTGATTTGGGAAGTGGCAGCTGCGCTCCATCTAGTCTCTGCGACGACATTGCCTGCTCCATCTACCATTATTGCGCAGTTCTTTTCTTTAATAGCTAGCGGTGAGCTGTTTCGACATCTGGGGATTAGCGCCTATCGGACAGGGCTTGGCTTTTTATTGGGATCTGCTACTGGACTGCTGCTTGGCTTATCTACAGGACTTGGGAAGTTGGTAGAGCGTACACTGGATCCATCTTTACAGATGCTTCGAACGATTCCATTACTTGCCCTTATTCCGTTATTCATTTTGTGGTTTGGTGTAGGTGAATTTTCTAAAATACTAATGATTTCATTAGGTGCTTTTTTTCCAGTTTATCTGAACACTTTCCTAGGAATTCGTAATGTTGATATCAAGCTTGTTGAAGTATCGCGTATTTTCCAATATACAAGATGGCAGCTGCTTAGCAAAATGATTATTCCGGCTGCAATGCCTAATATTCTACTTGGTATTCGCTTATCACTTGGTGCATCGTGGCTTGTACTCGTCGTAGCGGAGATGATGGGAACAAGTGCGGGGATAGGCTATATGATTCAGGATGCCAGAGCTTATTCGCAAACAGATATAGTATTCGTTGGAATTTCAATCTTTGCAGTGATAGGAAAACTTTCGGATTCCGCAATTCGATTGCTGGAGAGAAGATGGCTGCATTGGCGTGATACATTCAAAGGTTAACGAACTCTAGAATTCGAAAGGCAGGGTCATTATGGGAACCAGAAAAGATCAGCTACATTTAGGTGCATTTATTTATTATTCAGGACATCATCATTATGGCTGGCGTCATCCGGAATCGGGAGCGGATAAGATCTTCAATTATAAATTTTATCGCGAATTGGCAAAAACCGCCGAGCGTGGGAAGTTCGATATGATGTTTTTGGCGGATTTGTTGTATGTGATGGGTGCGGATCAAGCAGCTTCGGGTATGCTGGACCCATTGACGCTGTTGTCAGCCCTTTCGACAGAAACAGAAAAACTCGGATTAACGGCTACCGTATCGACCACGTATAACGAACCTTATAATGTGGCTCGCAAATTTGCTTCTTTAGATCATATTAGTGAAGGCCGAGCGGGTTGGAATATTGTCACCTCTCAGCTTGATGTGGAAGCTTATAACTATGGGAAGCCGGAGCATCCAGAGCACGGACTTCGGTATAAAATGGCACGTGAATTTGTTGAGGTGGCAACGCTTCTCTGGGACAGCTGGGAGGATGACTCTTTAATCGTCAACCGCGAAGAGGGACAATTTGCTGACGCGAAGAAGATCAAAGAAGTGGAATACAAAGGGGAGTGGTATTCTACAAAAGGAACCCTCAATGTTCCTCGCTCACCTCAAGGGTATCCTGTACTTATTCAAGCCGGATCTTCTGGTCCAGGACAAGATTTTGCAGCTAGTTTTGGAGAGGTGATCTTTACGGCACAGCAGTCGCTTGAAGCGGCTAAGGCCTTCTATGAAAGCGTCAATTCCAAATTAGCAGATTATGGCCGTGAACGTGGTAGCTTAAAAATTATGCCGGGCTTATCTCCGATCATTGGAGCGACCGAAGAGGAAGCCCAAAGTAAATATAAAGAACTGCAGGAGTTGATTCCTCCTGCCGCTGTTGTTGGTATGTTGTCTGGCATGTTGAGGTTTGACCTGTCCGAATACCCAGTAGATGGACAGCTGCCTGAGATTCCTGATCCAGTAGAAGCATCAAATGGAATGAAAAGCCGGGTTCAGCTGATTATGGATATGGCTCGTAAGGACAAATTATCGATATTAGAATTAGGCCGCCGTTTGCTTGGTGCACGAGGACATATGCAGTTTGTTGGAACCTATGAACAATTGGCAGATTTAATGCAATTGTGGTTCGAAGAGTACGGCTGCGATGGATTTAATATTATGCCACCAGTACTGCCGGGCAACTTGGATGAATTCGTGGATCATGTTGTGCCCATCTTGCAAGCACGCGGCTTGTTCCGTACTGAGTATACGGGGAGTACCCTTCGTGAACATCTAGGATTGGAGCGTCCGGATATCCGTCATTTCCAGAATCGTAGAGTGGCTGAAGTAGGGGCTGGTAAATAAGGTGATCATCGGAGTGGATCTATTCAGATTGTACCGAGTTGGCTATTGAGGTATCACTATAGTGAGCAAAATGCAAAGAAGCGATTCTTCGATAAATGAGGAATCGCTTCTTTTTTATGGCATTGTGAGAGCGTTCTTGTCTAATAAACAGCAAAGTCTTGGAGAGTTTGTATTCTTAGATCAAAAGGATGATAATTGGTAAATACGCAGGAATAATTACTTTACATAACTTTATACCAAAAAGCGAGGCGTAAGGAAATGAATGCAGCAGAGTTTCAACAGTATGTTAAGGAGTTCAGTGAAATCAAAGGGTTTGATACCAGCACCATTGAGCAGAGAATGCTGTACTTAATGACTGAGGTTGGGGAGTTATCCAAAGAGGTTTTGTCGGTATCTTTTCATCCAGATGCGGAGCGGAAAGAAAACTTGGGATACGAGATGTACGATGTGGTGTGGAATATTTTTGATCTGGCCAATAAACTTGGTATTGATCTGGAGCAGGCGTTTAAACGTAAGCTGAAGATTAATGAACAGAGGACTTGGGAGTAGGGTGTATCTATTGAATACTTTAAAAAAATCCAAGGACCTCCCTCGAGGGAAGCCTTGGATTTTTTTCACCCTAAACTTTATTTGAATGAAGCATAACCTTCATCAGCCATTACAACACTACCGTTAATTGCACTAGCTTCTGGTAAGGAGAGCAAGTATACAGTGTCTGCAACTTGTTCAGGTAATGTTAGTTTGTTACCCATTACTTTGCTCTTCATTTGGTCAACCATTCCTTGATCTTTATATCCTTGGATAATTGGCGTATCTACAGCGCCTGGAGCAACGGCAAGCACGCGGATGCCATGAACCGAAAGTTCAAGTGCTGCGGATTTAGTCATCATAATGACCGCACCTTTGGAAGCGTGATATGCGAATGTACCTGGGGAAGCTAGGAATCCAAATACAGAAGCTGTATTGATGATCACACCTTTGATGCCGAGCTCACGCATTTTTTTACCAGCAGCGATAATCCCATGGGCTACACCATGCTGATTGACATTAATGACACTGTGATAATCCTTAAGGTCTTGGTCTAGTACAGGAGTGACGCGGCCGATCCCGGCATTGTTGAACATAACGTCAATTCTTCCATAAGTATCTACAGTTTTTTGAACCAGCGCTTCGACATCTTCATATTTGGAAACATCTGTTTTGACGAAAATTGCTTCGCCACCCTCTTTAATAATTTGTGCTACCGTTTCTTCACCTAATTGTTGATTGAAATCGGCAACGACAACTTGATCACCTTTACTTGCAAATTTAATGGCGGTTTGTTTCCCGATTCCACTGGCTCCACCTGTTATTACGGCTACTCTTTTGTCTGTCATTTGAGTTTCCTCCTCAAGAAATATAGTTATACTAGAAATGAAAGTTGATATAGTAAAAATGGTTACTTACTAACTTATTTACATTGTAACACTTGTCTAAATTAATTAAAATTTAAGTAAATTTAATAGTTATTAAGTAAAGATTAACTTAAGGGGTGATTCAAATGAATTTGGAGCAATGCGAGAATATTGTAGAAGTCGCAAAGATTGGTTCTTTAACCAAAGCAGCTCAGAATCGTCATATCACTCTATCCGCAATGAGTCAGTCCATTACCATGCTGGAGGCTGAGCTGGGAGTTACTTTGTTCATCCGTTCGCGCGGGCAAAAGGCGGTTCCCACAGCAGAAGGAAATGCCATTATTAGCAAAGCAAATGAAGTCCTGATGAAAGTAAATGAATTAAAAGAAGAAGCACAGATTTACAGCGATACGTTAAGTGGTCATTTGAAAATTGCTACGATACCTGGACCCATGCATCTGATGGTGAAGGTAATCTCTAGTTTTAAGGCAGATTTTCCAAATGTGAAAATAGAGATTTTTGAAAAAGGACCCAAAGAAATTCTGGATAATGTACTTCAGGATGAAATGGACATTGGACTTATGGTCTCACCGGAGGGAATGCCTGACACATATAAGGGGGTTAAGTTTGAACGGTTAATGGAAGGAAAAATTGTAGTTGGTGTACATCCACAGTCACCGCTAGCCCTGAATTCAATCCTTACACCGGATCAGTTAGTGGGGCAGACGTTAGTTTTATACGATGATCCTTACATTAAGGACTATGTAGAGCGATATTTATCTGGCTATGGGCCGATCAATTTGCTTTTTGTAAGTAACAACACACGGGCGATTGAGAATGCAGTTGCAGAAGGACTGGCCATCACAATTGGTCTGGATTATTCGTTTCTTAAAATATCAGAGATGACTTCTGCCTTCATGAAAACCATCGAGTTACGATCACCAGATACCCGTGCGAAATATTCAGGAGCTATTGTCTCTGCTTCAAAACAGACCTCCCAGACCGCCCGAAGATTTATCAACAGGCTAAAGCATGAATTTGATGAAATGATTAGACGAAGTTAACAGTATGCCTTGGTAAATTTTATCTAACCTTTACGCTACCTAGTTAATATTAACCCTATGATGTTGTCCAAGCTCAGATCGATATTAGGACAGCCAAGTGGGGAGGATGTCAACACAGTGAGAAGGTATCTAAGGCAAATTAATGTTGTTGTTATCTTTGTTTTGTTGATTTCGTTGTTACAACCGGGGGCAATTGTTCACGCTTCCATCTCTGATTTACCAGCAACAGACTACGGAACCGTTATTGATGTTCGCCAAACAGAGCTTGCAACTGGGGCGATGTATACCTGGATGGATCTCCAGAATGAACGTGGTTTACAAAAGATACATGCAGTGGAGTTCAACCCGCAACAAGGAAATTTGGAGCTGCGGGCAGGAACGAAGGATGGAAAGGTATACGGTATGAAGGGCGTTACAGAAATGGCCACGTATGCGGATTCACCTAGAAACCGAGTGATCGCAGGAATCAATGGTGATTTCTATGAAATCTCCGGTTTTGCTACGGGTGTTCCTAATGGGTTATTTATGGATGAGGGTGTAATCCTGAACAGTTCGATTTCAGCTTTTACTTTCGGTTTAAAAGAAGATGGCAGCTCGATTTATGGGGTGCCGAAGCTGACCAAAAACGTGACGATAAATGGAAAAACAACCAATCTGACTAGCATCAACCGATACCGAAATACAAATGAGCTGGTTCTTTATACGGAAGATTATAATACAACTACAAAGTCAACCAATGAGGGTGACGAGGTTGTTCTAGATATTGTCGAGGGAGAAGTGAAAAGCGGCCAGACCTTGAAGCTGAAGGTATCTGAAATCCGCAACAATCAAGGCAATACGCCGCTTTCCCAAGGAAAAGTGGTTTTATCTGCCCAGGGTACGTCCAGTGCTGTTCTGCAAGGGTTATCGGTTGGCGATAACGTTACTGCCAGCTTTGCGCTCAGCGGAGAATGGAATGATGTGAAGGTAGCCATTGGCGGCGAAGGGCCGCTGGTAAAAGACGGAGTAGTTCAACAAGGTGTAGGGCCTTTAGGAATTCATCCGCGGACAGCCATTGGGACAAAAGCGGACGGATGTCTCGTTCTATTCGAAGTGGATGGAAGATCTCCAGGTTTTAGTGAGGGCGTAGATACCGATGAGCTTGGCAACATTCTGAAGGGTATGGGCGTAGTGAACGCCATGAATCTGGATGGTGGCGGTTCTTCTACTTTTGTGGCCAGAATGCCGGGTACATCTGGTGTCCGAATGATGAATCAGGGCTCAGATGGTTACGAGCGTAAAACTGGTAACGGTTTATTGCTTGTCAATACAGCCCCTGAGCAACCTTCGGCTTCTAAGCTGGTTGTGCAGCCGAATACGGAACGTATTTTGCAAGGCTCCAGCTTTATATTCAAAGCGGCAGGAGTGGACGAGAACGGTCATCCGGCGCCTTATTCGGGTACGCTGAATTGGCAGGTGGACGCTAACCTTGGTACTGTCGATGCGAACGGAGTCTTCACCGGAGGAATCACTGCCGGCACAGGAACTGTAATTGTAGAGGCTGGCGCAGTCAAAGGCAGTGCTGAAATTGAGGTTGTAGATAAGCTTACAGAGCTTAGGTTTCCTGATGAGATCAAAACTTATTCTTCAGGTGCTGCTGCACAATTAACTGTGAAGGCGCTACGTAATGGACAAGTGATTCAAGCTGACAACCCTAGCTTCGAATGGCGGGTTGAGGGCGAGATCGGAACCGTGGACGAGAAGGGTCTGTTTCAGGCGACGAGTGAGAACGGGAAAAACGGAAAGATTTATGCTAAATACAGGGACGTTGAGACCTCTTTTGAAGTAAATGTGGGGTTACCGCCTGTAATGCTGGAGGATTTTGAGAATGGCATTGATAAATATATAGCCTCTAGTGCAGCAGCTAACAGCGTGGCGATTCAGGAAGTGTCGGATCTGGATTTTGTCCGCAACGGGGACAAAGCCTTGAAGCTGGAATATGATTTTGTTAATAAAACAGGCACATCCGGTGCTTATTTAGCCGCAAGCTCAACCGCCAATCGGATTCAGATTCCGGGGTATCCTGAAAAGATCAGTATGTGGATCTACGGAGATGGCAAAAAGCACTGGCTGCGGGGACAGATTCGGGATGGCAATAATGCGGCAGTGCCTGTGGATTTTACTGATCAGGTAAATGGTGTGAACTGGACGGGGTGGAAATACGTCGAAGTATCCGTTCCTAAGGGGAAAACCACCCCGTTAACGATGGATATGCCTGTCCGCTATATGGAGACAAGCAATCTTAATAAGAGTGCGGGAGCTATTTACGTTGATGATATTCGTGCCATTTATGGCCCGCTAGAGGAGGACAGAATACCTCCTATTCTTAAAGATGCATATCCTGGCGTGAACGAAATTGTCAAAACAGCTACACCGACCCTTTCCGTCAATGGTGAGGATGATGGTTATGATCCAGTGGTGCATCCGGGAACGACCTTAATCGATCCTGACAAAATACGAGTATATGTGGACGATCAATTAGTGGAGCATGGCTTTTATCCTCCAAAAGGTCAGATTACTTATAAACCAAAGGTTCCACTGACAGAAGGCCGTCATAAAGTAAAAGTTGCCATTCGCGATTTAAGCGGTAACCAGACGATAAAAGAATGGTATTTTACAGTAAATTTGGGCTCTCCGTTCTATGTGTACAAAACACCAGAAGTAGTATATGCCGGCAACACTTACACTTTGGACGTAACGGCAGAGAAAGCGAGCAAGCTGAAGGAAGGACATCTTACGTTTGCTTTTAATCCGGCTGCAGTTAAAGATTTGCAGGTAATTCGGGGGAATAAGGTATCAGAAACGCAAGTGGAGTCCATCATTGATCCGGCATTGGGCACTGTGCGTCTTAACTTAACGAATATCAATTCTTCCAATCTGGGAGATACGGATCTCATCGGGCAAATTCAATATACAGTTCGAAATGATTTTGTGGGTCCCTACACTCAGGAGCAGTTGGCTGGAGATATTAGCAAAGCTTTTGTAATTGAAAATACATCCGGATCGGTAACTTCTACAGAGGGTACTGGGGTTCCTATTTCTTTTATTGGAGCGGCTGTTGAATCTGTTGTGAAGACACAGTTGATGCTCACTTGGAACCATTATGATCTTGCGAAGGGCTTTGATGCATCTTTTGCGGTAAAAGATCTGAATGGAAGTGTCGTTGAAGGAGCAAAGCTGCTGTTCGATGGAGTGGAGGTACAAGGTGTTGCTTCAGGGGCAAGTGGAACACTAACTACTGACTTTGTCACTTCAGCAGAAGGAACTTTTAAATTGCAGGCGGTAAAAGGAAATACCTATAGTCCTGTAATGACGTTCAAGGTTGCTCTATATGACGCTACTGCAGCTCCGCGTAATGTTAATGTTACGATGGGCCAAGATGCAGCAACTTCTCGCCAGTTTACTTGGCAGACAGAACCGTTGACCATGGATACTGTAGTAGAACTTGTGAAAAAAGCGGAGTTTACAAGCTTTCAAGCTGCGAATGTAATAAAAATTACCGGCAGCAGTTCAATTTACAACACCAACAATGACGGAACGATGCGAGTTCATAAAGCGGAGGCCACTGCGCTTACCCCCGGAACGGAATATGTATATCGTGCGGGTGATGGCGAGTCAAATGTAAGTGAGCAAGGAGCTTTTGTTACAAGTGGTGGTGAGGACACTTCTACAAAATTCCTGTTTATCGGAGATTCCCAAGCAGATTCTAAGGCTGGTTTTGGTCTTTGGGGAGATACGATTGAAGCGGCTTACGCGTATATGCCGGATGCGGAAATGCTGGTTCATGCTGGAGATATGGTGGATAAGGGCTTTGAACAAGAGCAGTGGAACTGGTGGTTTGATGCAGCTCAAAAGCAGCTGATGAATACCACACTTGTTCCGATTATCGGGAACCATGAAGTGATGGGAACCAATGGAGATGGGGATTATCTGGCGCAATTCAATAACCCGCAAAACGGTGCGGCGAGCGTAAAAGGTACGAATTATTCTTTTGATATTAAGGATACGCACTTTGTGGTTATGAATACAGAGCATTCAGGTAGTCCGTTCACTGAACAGGCCGAGTGGTTGGATCAGGATCTTTCCGCTACAGATAAAAAGTGGAAGGTGATTTTTTTCCATCAAGGACCGTACGGCAGCATCTATTCGAATGAGCAGGTACAAGCGAAGTGGGTTCCGGTCTTTGATAAGCACAACGTAGATTTGGTCATGAACGGTCATGATCATATCTATTTGCGGACTTTTCCGATGAAGGAGGGTAAACAGGTTGCAGAAGGCGAAGGCACTCGGTATGTTATCGGCGGTTCCTCGGGTCCTAAGTTCTATGCGCTGACACCACGTTTTTGGCAGGAAAAAATATATGACGAAGATGAGCAAATCTATACGGCTGTTGAGATTGAGAAGAACGAGATTACGGTTACCGCAAGAACAGTAGACGGGGTTGAGATTGACCGTTTAGTAATCGGCAAATTGGTTCCGGAATCCATTACGCTGGATCAAAATGCTGTAGAGCTTGAGCCTGGGGCTAGCCTGCAATTGCAAGCTAAGGTGGGGCCGGAAGAGGCTAATCATCTGACAAAGCTTTGGTCCATCGTTCCTGATCCGGCAGAATCAGTTGTTACTGTAAATGAAAATGGCTTGGTTACTGCATTGAAGCCAGGGACAGCTAAGATAAGAGTCACAGTGGCAGGTTACCCGAATATTTTTGCCGAAAGTACGATAACTGTAGATAGGCTGCAAGCAATTAAGCTTCAGGGAAAGAGACAGCTTAAACCGGAAGAAGTCGACCAATCTGTAACAGAAGCTGTCTACGCATCTGGAAAACGTACCGCAATATTAGATGGACTTCATTATTCCAGCTCGAATGAGCATATTGCTACGATCAATGATCAGGGTTTAGTTGAGGCTCATCAGGAAGGCTCCACTGTGATCTCAGTAACCTATAGGGAGTTCGCCTCGGAGTATAACCTTGTCGTAACAAATGATGAAGCACCTATTCTTACAGAAATAACGATGGAAGGGCCGGATTCGCTGGAACAAGGAAGTAAAGGCTCCGTTGTTGTTCAGGCGGTATATAGTGACGGCAGTAAGCAAGAAGTGTTCGAGGGAGTAATCTTTGATACATCCGATCATTCCATTGCAATGATTAGTGAAGCTGGAGAACTTCATGCATTGAGTGCTGGTACAACAAAAGTCAGCGCTGTTTATAACGGTTTGAGCACTGAATATATTCTGATAGTGACTGAGGGCTCGCCGGGTACGACACCAAGCCCAGAGCCGACACCGACACCAACACCGACACCAACACCAACACCAACACCAACACCAACACCAACACCAACACCAAGTCCAGAGCCAACATCAACGCCAGATGTTTGGGAGCCGGGACCTGCGGTGACACCAACGCCAACCGCTACACCAACTCCGTCGGCATCAGCACAAACGGGCGTAGTCACCATAACGGCTTCTCAACTGTCAGAGAGCAAGAATGCTCAAGGTGAAGTTGTGGTTTCTGTTAATGGGGCGATTACGGAATTACTTCTGCCAGGCAATGCAGCAGAGCTGCTTGGACGCGCACCGCTTAGAGTGGTTATGCAGGATTTATCCGTTACGATTCCTGTTACAGTACTGGCAGAACTAAGTAAGCTAATCTCAGCTGAGGCTCTTGCCAAGAGTACGATTTCGCTACGGCTGAAACCTGTAGCTGATAATACAGCAGTGGACCTGTTGACTCGTGCAAGTACACTTGCGGGTGCACAATTGCGGGCGAAAAGTGATCTGCGGGAATGGTCGCTTAGCATATTCACACAAAATGATCAGTCCTTCTCGTTAAGACAGTTTGCAGAGCCGATTATGATTTCATATAAGGTCGGTGCAGATGTAGATCGAAGCTTATTCGGTATTTATTTTATCGAAGACGTGGGTAAATTAGAGTATATGAGCAGTACATGGACGAATGGTTATCTATCTGCTGCCGTCAGTCATTTTAGTAAATACGTTGTTTTAGAAGTTGATAAAACATTTAAAGATTTGAAGTCCGATCACTGGGCTTACCTTGCTGTGAAGCAGCTTGCGGCAAAACAACTTGTACAAGGTGTTGCTACGGACCGATTTGATCCGAACCGTGCGGTTACACGGGCGGAGTTCACAGCGATGTTAGTTCGTGCGCTTGGCTTGAAAGGTCAAGCGGAACCTGCTTTCGCTGATGTACCTGCAGATAAATGGTATGCAGAAGCAGTAGGGTTAGCCAAACAAGCTGGAGTGATTAACGGCCAGACTGCTTCACAGTTTGAACCGGAGGCGAAAATCTCCCGCCAGGAGATGGCTGTAATGCTGGCTCGTGCATATGCTTACGCGAAGAGTAATGTATCTGTAGCTAGCCGTAACATTTCGGCATTCAACGATATTGGTTACGCTCCACAGTGGGCTCAAGAGGCAATCAGCGAAGTGTACAGACTTGGTTTGATGCAAGGACGGGCTGAAGGACAATTTGCACCGAACCAAAACGGAACACGTGCTGAAAGTGCACAGATGATCCTCAACCTGCTGAGTGTTATGGAGTAATGATTGTGGCCAGTCTCAGGTTGATGGGGACTGGCTGTTTTTTTGATAATTCGATTAGTTGGATATGTGCAGGGTACGCACGCATGAACACACAGAGGGGGAAAGCGGAGTAAAAGTAAAAACAGGTGGTGAGACACAAAAGGTTGGAGAACGGAAAATGGAGAGCGGAAAGTTAAGGCACGCTCGCTGAGGCAGGCTAAAGTACGCTCGCTGAGGAACGGCTAAAGCTAAGGCACGCTCGCTGAGGCAGGCTAAAGCTAAAGTACACTCGCTGAGGTACGGCTAAACCTAAGACACGCTCGCTGAGGAACGCTAAAGCTAAAGTACGCCAACAGCGATGCACACTTGGTAAGTTCGGCTCGGACGAGCTACTTTTATCAAGAAAGTTTGTTTTAACAGATAGCCTCGATGGTTTGGGATCGTAACGGACTGTATTGCCGCTATTTTAACTTTTTGGTCCATTGTTCCAACTTTTCGGACTCCATAGCTCTTATTGTCATACTTTTGCCCGGAATCGTAATATATTTTAATGAATAGCTGCATCTGAGTCCGATAGATGAGCAGAATGGCTGAAATCAGCTTAATAAGGTCTCCTCGGTCCTATGAGGTAGAATTGAGTGAGTTAGGTGAGTAAAGTGATTAAGGTGATTAAGGTGATTAAGGTGATTAAGGTGATTAAGGTGATTAAGGTGATTAAGGTGAGTCAGGTGAGTCAAGTGATTAAGGTGAGCCAAGTGAGTTAGGTGAGTAAAGTGAGTAAAGTGAGTAAAGTGAGTAAAGTGAGTAAAGTGAGTCAGGTGATTAAGGTGAGCTAGGCGAGTAAAGTGTGTAAAGTGAGCAGAAAGCGGAAGGTAAGACCAAGAAGATGGATGGGGCTTAAGCAGAAAGTAAAACTGAGGTGAGTAACGAGCATATTCCAAATCCTTACAGACGAGCGCTGAGTCTTTTCCCTGTATTTTGTAAAGATAGGGTTATATTGGGCGCGTAATACTGGAAATTACTCTTCAGAGGCAAGTAAAAACAAGGAATAATTGTTATTAGCCAACACAAATTGTTATGTTGTGTTATGATAGTAGGGAGGTGACTCCCATGAATGATTTTGAGAACTATCCCGATGAGCTGGGTAATTTCATTCGGCACATCAGAAAGACGAGAGGGTTAACCTTAAGAGGACTGGAAGAAAAGAGCGGTATAAGTTACTCACAGCTTAGCAAAATCGAACGTGGAGAGAGCATTCCGCTTAAAGACAATCTGGACAAGATCATTGAAGCGCTTGGAACGGATCTGAAGAATCGGATGTACCATTTGGCAGATTATATGCCAGATATTGAATATATCAAGACCTTGAAGCAAGGATATGAGCTGCCACAGCTCAAACAGTCTCAAGATTACATCTACGAGACAGCCTTTAACAAGCTTAAGGAATTCAGAGCGAAGGAAGGGAAAGAAACATCGTACGTTTCCTTTGATTCGAATGAAGTTATAGTTTACGAAACGGAATATGGGGCAGGAATGGTAATAGAGAAGATTGAGAAATACAATCTGACCGATGTCCTGAACGATAAGTTTGAGGGTAACCTCGACTCCTTAAGAAAGAGCCCCCGTAAAGGGCGTCAAGCCTTTCTATTTGGCGAGTGGCTACGGGAGTGCGTTTATGAACTGAAGGAAGAGGAACAGGATCAGGTCATACAAGCACTTAAAGAATTTACTCAGTTTAAAGTACAACAAATAAAGGGTGCTTATAAATAATGTATGCCTTTTGCTAATGATCTCAAAAATGAATGAATGTTGCCCTTTCTTGCAGCCATCTATTCATCTTGATCCATAAACTAACAACTAAAAATGGTTTGACAGAAAAGGGGATATTAATAATGAAAATTAACATGAAGTTTACCAGCAAGGGCAAAGTCGCTATAGAGAATTTTAATAACGAGGAATTGCTGGAGATCTTCGCACGTTACATCAAGACATTATCCAAAAAGTATGACATCGAAGTTGATGTTCCTCTTGAAGCGAATCAAAACATTGTTGGTGATGGTGCGGTAATCGCAACTGCAAAAAATGTGAAATGTGATGTTGAAACTTTCTTTAAAGAATTGGGCAGAGATATCAAAGTTCCCTTGAAGAAAAGACTCGGCGGCAAATTGGAAAATGTTTTCAAAACAGAAATTACAGAATAGAGCATTATTTTTATCTCAGATTAACCATCATATGTGCATATAAAAAAGGTAGGGCCGCGGAGGCTCTACCTTTTTTATGTTAATGTAGTTGACTTAAGGCGACCTAAGGAGCTTATTGTTGGTTGAAGCTGAAGAAAAATGTGTACCATGCGTCAGTGTGAATTTAATGGGGAAGGGGATGTTATATATTTTCAGAATCTATGAGATTTCTACTTCTCATGATCTCTTTAATAATTTCAATGAAATCCGGTAACGCATGGGCATCAATCGCTAGCTCATAGATTCTTAGTAAATCCTCGTCAGATATAGATTCCAGAGATGAGGGCCGTGGAGAGGGATGAAAATAGTAATTCATTATGATCCTCCATCATTAATTGTTTTTATTATAGGTTTATCTATATGGTACCATTTGGAATAGAATCCGTCTCCTGTCATTCATCCTACGAATTTATCTTTACATTTGAGGATTATTATGGCATAATGTGCGAATTTGAGGAAAATGCTAAAAAGTTTCAATTTTTAATAAAATAATCCCGGCATGCGTGAACATGCCGGGATTATTAAAAAACTCAATTTTATTCTGACGGTTTTTTCTTTTGTGAAGCAAGATACTTCTTAAGGCGAGGTTCATTGGATTCCGAAACAGTAGTGAACTGCGTACCTTGATTAAAGCATACAATCTTCCGCCCGGGATCATAGCCTTCTATGTTGTTGATATTGACGACATTGCTGCGGTCAAGGCGTTCGAATCCCTTACCCTCATACGCTACGGAAAGATCGGAAAGCGTGGTGGGGAGAATAAATTCGCCTTCTTTCGTATGGACGAATATTGTATTTTTATAATTCGAGAAATACAATATATCTTCCTCTAGAATATCACTAGAGGAACCGTCTTTCTGTAAGACACGCATCTTTTCCCCATCCTTGTTTAATTACTTGCGCAGTTCTTTTGGAATTTCAGGGCTGTAAGCTGCTGGTTTTAGAATTTTTGTAAAAACTTGAGCAGAAGTACCCAGTAGGTTAGAAGCATAACGAGCTAAGGTTTTTTTCATCTGATTGACCTCCTTTGTAATGGGATTATAACTGTAAAGGATTGAACTAAAAATGCCAATCCAATGACAGACGAATGGATCCAAAAATTCAAAGAAACCAGAATTATGGAAATGATCTTTAAACCCAAATACCATTCTTTGGGGATTTGAGCATTAGCATCAGGATTCGGAGCACATAAGATCATTACAAGTAAAGAAAAAAGATTAATCCAAATCAAATAGTTATGTATTAGATAGGTAATATGAGGGATAAGTGAACAGATAAAGATAGATACAATATTGCAGGCTCTTGCGGATTTTAAATGCACACCACCAGATGACATTCTTAGGAGTATGAAGCTGAATAAGGCTAAGAATGTTTCCTTTAGCTGTCCAGTGAGCCCGCCAATGCATAACGAAGTCATAATAATTAATAAAGTATTCATAATAATGCTAAGGGCATAATGCATGATTTCAATAGAATGCGTTTGCTCTGGATTACTTTTCTTAATGAACTCAACAATTTTAAGAGATAAATGATTCATAATTATTTCTGTCCTTTTTGTATGAGAAATATAGATATCCCCATAATAGTATTCCATAGAGAAATGGGATTATGAAAAAGAAACGAGATTCAAAAAAGTAGTTGAGTGAAGTAACGACAATTATTGTAGGAAGATTAAGAGCGAATAATATTTTTTCATTAGTCGTTGGTTTAATTTTTACATCGGGTTTATCAGGTACAAAGTCATATCCAATACGTTTATGACCTACATACTTACCAATGAGAATCGCGGTTAATGCTGATAAAACCTGCATTGTAATCATGTTTTTGGTAATCGGATTCAAGATATTTAGAGGCATGATGATTACAGAGTTTAATAGATACATAAGACTGGTCTGAATCACCAAGTATGCTTGATAGGTCATCCCGGTTAATATAGAAGCGTAGAAGGGATGAATCCGGAATAACATCCACATAAAACAAAACATTAGTGCATATTGTGAGAAAATATCTAATGGAAACATCCCATAGTTGATCCTAATTGTATAAGAACAAAAGCCCATAATAAAACTAGCAAACACCATCTCTTTATGATATAAATCAATTTTGAAGATTTTGAAAGCCAGAAAAAACATTGCATAAGTCTCTAGTATTGAAAATATCATAAAAAGAATAAAATCTAGCATGCCGACACTCCCGATGACTTCTAGTTTAACTAACCCTATTATTGCAAGTATCGTATAAAATGAGCTAAAATACAACAACTACAGTATAATTTTCCTCCTATTTTTTCAAAAAAATTCAAAATGAGAGGGGTTTAGACATGGATCGACGTCCAGAAAGCAGTGAGTATCTCAAAGAATTATCAAAATATGTCTATTTAGTGCCAGCTGAAGGAGACATCATTACTATTTTTAGAGAGCAGACGGATGAGATTTGCACTTTTATTTCGAATCTTACGGAAGAACAAGGGGACTATCGTTACGCTCCGGAGAAATGGAGTATCAAGGAAATGGTCGGACATCTGGCTGATACCGGAAGAATCATGTCCTATCGTTTATTGTGCATCGCCAGAGGGGATACGACTCCACTGCCGGGTTTTGAAGAGAAAGACTATGTACTTACCGCCAATTTCGAAGCGCACACTTTAAAAGCATTGCTGGCCCACTACAAGCTTGTTCGAGAATCGACATTACTCCTAATGGAAACTCTGCCGGAGGAAGCATGGATCAGGAAGGGAATAGTTAACGAGGCTACTCTTTCTGCGAGAGCTCAGGCCTGCATTATGATTGGACATGACCATCATCATTTGAATATTCTTAAAGAAAGATATTTAGGGTAATATCTTCTTAATCAAAAAAGCATTCCAATAGCCTTTATGGCTTTGGGATGCTTTTTATACACGGCTATAGCGGTGGATTCTTGTGACATTTACGGCATACCGGATAGTAAGCTTCATTGCCACCAATCTGGATTTGCTTGCCGCTATATACGGGCTTGCCGTTTTCTACTCGTAGAGCCATAGTAGCTTTGCGCTCGCAGAACCAGCAGATCGTCTTCATTTCCTCAATTTTATCAGCGTAGATCAGCATATATTTGCTGCCTTCAAATAACTGATTCTGAAAATCATTTTTAAGTCCGAAGGCCATTACCGGAATGCCCAGCTCATCAACGATACGCACTAGCTGGAGAATACATTCCTTGCTTAGAAATTGACATTCATCAATAAGTACACAGTGTGGTTTAGGTTGGTTACTGCTGACGATATTATAAATATCTGTGTTCTCATCGATGGGGATTGCTTGTTTCCGAAGCCCAATACGAGAAGAAATAAAACCAACCTCGTCCCGGTCGTCTATGGATGGAGTGAAAATGAGCACCGATTTCCCCTGCTCTTCATAATTATGTGCAACCTTGAGTATCTCAATAGATTTACCACTGTTCATTGCTCCGTATTTGAAAAACAATTGTGCCACTTCCATCTATCCTTTCGTAAAAACAATGATCATATCTTAAAAATGCGACCATATTAGAGTATCATATTCGGATCGGATGTATCCAGTGAAAACATTGCGATTGATTGGATGTGGTATGATAAGAGGTAATAAGAGATGGGAAAGGAAGTAATAAGTGTGACTGAAAGATTAGACGAATATAAGGAACGGTTAGCTCTTTTGCAGCAGAATGGAGATTTATCCAGTGACACTGAAAGCTTGCTGGAAGAAATGATGGCGGATTTGGTGGAATTGAATCGGAGTAATAAAGCACTGCGTCGAGCAATACTGAAAACTGGACAGGCTTCCACGATGTCAACTCGGTTAAGGGATGCACTGTACGAATAGAAAAAGAGGGTATGCGAATGGCTTTGATTTTCTCTTTTCTCAAAAAATATAAGGTAGCTGCAATAGCTGCCCTTGTAATGATGCTCATTGAATTGACGGTAGAATTATCACAGCCTTTGATCATTTCCAAAATCATTGACTTGGGGATCCGAGAAAAAGATACCTCTGTAGTATGGCTGTGGGGCAGTGTATTGATCGGCAGCGCGGTAGTTGCGTTTACAGCCGGGGTACTCAGTTCTTTTTTTGCTGCCCATGCAAGTCAGAGCTTTGCGTTCGATCTTAGGGACAAATTGTACGAAAAGGTACAGTCTTTTACGTATGAAGTATTTAATCGTTTTGCTACTTCGTCACTGATTACCCGTCTGACTGGCGATGTATCACAGCTGCAGGATACTATTTTTATGAGCTTGCGCTTTATGACACGGGTGCCACTTGTTGTGGTAGGCAGTGTGATTATGGCGTTAGTTGTTCATGTGAAGCTGGGATTACTGCTGACGGTGGCGTTACCTTTGTTGATTTTTTTCCTCTACTGGATTATGAGAAAAGCTTCCTTGTTATTTCGTACGGTCCAGCAGCGTTTAGACGGAGTTAATGGCGTGATTCAGGAGAACCTTACGGGTATTCGCTTGATCCGCGTATTTGTGCGTATGGGGTATGAGATTGAACGTTTCACTGTATTTAGCGGGAATTTGATGAGATCAACAGTGTCTGCCTTGCGTTTGACTGAGACGACGATGCCTTTTGTTATGCTTATTGTGAATGCGGCGATTTTGGCGATTTTATGGTTTGGACGGATAGCCATTTCCAGCGGGGATGCTACTTTGGGTCAGACTGTTGCTGTTATTAATTACTCCTTGCGAACAATTGGAGCGTTATCAGCTATCTCTGGTCTTGTTGTAACGTTTTCCCGCGCTCGTGCCTCCTCTCAACGTGTTTCAGAAGTTATGGAAGCGGGAGCTGGAGTTCGTGAAGGCGGGACTTTGCAAGGTGAGCCGATTCAGGGCCACGTTAAATTTGAAGGCGTTTGCTTTAAGTATCCTAATAGTGATATCTCTGTCCTGGAGGACATTCATTTTGAAGTAGCTGCTGGTGAGCGAGTAGCGATTATGGGGGCGACCGGATCAGGAAAATCCTCACTCGTGAGTTTGATTCCGCGCTTGTATGAAGAGACAGACGGCACCATTTGGATTGACGGTGAAAAAAGTGCCGATATCGATATTTCCAGACTGCGGAAATCGATAGGTTATGTGCCTCAGGAATTGCAGCTTTTCAGCGGATCAATTCGCGATAATATTGCATGGGGCAATGAACACGCCACACTGGAACAAATCCAACAAGCAGCGGGAGCTGCACAAATTCAAGAGACGGTAAAAGGGTTGCCAGATGGTTATGACACGATGCTTGGTCAACGAGGGGTAAATCTCTCCGGCGGACAAAAGCAGCGGTTAACGATTGCCCGTGCACTTGTTAGAAAACCGGCTATGTTGATCCTTGATGACAGCACCAGTGCTCTTGATGCGGTTACGGAAGGGCTTTTGCTGGAGGCGTTAAAGGATATCTCCTGTACAACCTTTTTGATTACTCAGAAAATCAGTTCAACGGCATCAGCCGATTTGATCCTGTTGCTGGATGAGGGACGATTAATTGGCAAAGGCTCGCATAAGGAGCTTATGGCAAGCTCCGAGCTGTACCGCAAGATTTATGAATCACAGGTAGAGGAGGCGAAGCAGCATGTTCAAAGCATTAATTGAACCTTTTCGTCATCCTAAACCGAATTTTGAACTTGGCGTGGGACGAAGTCTAGGGACAGCATCTGGCGGCAAACCCAAAGCAAAGGCGAAGGATTGGTCAGGGACGCTGATCCGGATCTGGAGTTATCTAGCTGAGCGTAAAGCCACGCTTATTCTTGTACTGATCATGGTTGTCTTCAGCTCAGCGCTTGCGCTGCTGGGGCCATACATGATTGGCAGAGCGGTGGATAATTATCTGGAAGGTACCGGCGGGCGATCATGGGTTGTTTTTCTGACAAGCCTTGCTTGTGTGTACATTTTTTATTCTCTGACTTCTTGGCTGCAAAACATATGGATGATCGAAATTGCTCAAGAAACTGTATTACGGATGCGTACGGAGCTATTCTCCCATTTACACCGTCTGCCTATTTCCTTTTTTAATCGGAGACAGCAGGGGGAAATTATGAGCCGTCTTACCAATGATATCGAGAACGTCAGCTCTACGTTGAATAGCTCGGCTATTCAGATATTTTCAAGTGTCTTAACCTTGCTAGGAACCGTAGGGGTTATGCTGTGGCTTAGTCCCTTGTTGACGCTGCTCACATTCCTCGTAGTGCCTTTGATGTTGTTAGGCATGCGCTGGATTACACGCCGTACAGGCCCATTATTTAAAGAACGTCAGCGCAATGTAGGGGAGCTTAACGGTTATATTGAGGAGACCTTATCCGGACAACGGATTATCAAGGCTTTTTCACAAGAGGAACGCGTCATCTCTGGTTTTCATGAACGCAACAAGCGAATTATGCTGTCAGGCTACTGGGCGCAGTCCATTTCTGGTTTCATCCCCAAGCTTATGAATGGTCTTAATAATCTCAGCTTCGCCATAGTTGCAGGAATTGGTGGTCTGCTTGCGATCCGTGGGTCGATTACAGTGGGTGTGATCATCGTATTCGTGGAATATACCCGCCAGTTTACTCGTCCGCTTAATGATTTAGCGAATCAGTGGAATACCTTGCTCTCAGCGGTGGCAGGGGCCGAGCGGGTGTTTGAAGTGCTGGACGAAGAGACCGAGGCTAAAGATGAAGGTGCAGCCAAATCACTTGAAACTGTACAGGGTGCGGTGAAGTTTGAAAATGTAGCTTTTTCTTATGATGGAGGTTCTAACACGCTGCAGGATATCAGCTTTGAAGCGAAGCCTGGCGAGATGATCGCTTTAGTTGGACCTACCGGTGCAGGCAAAACAACGCTAATTGGGCTGTTATCCCGTTTCTATGATCCTAATCAGGGGAAAATCACGCTGGATGGCTTAGATATCACTTCGATTCGGCGGGAAAGCTTGAGAAGTCATATGGCCTTTGTATTGCAGGATTCCTTTTTGTTCAAAGGGAGTATCCGCGATAACATCCGATACGGGAGGCTGGATGCGTCCGATGAAGAGGTTGAAGAGGCGGCTAAGCTGGCCAATGCCCATTCTTTTATTATGCGAATGCCCGAAGGTTATGAACGGATGCTCTCGGCGGATGGCAGCGGTATAAGCCAAGGGCAGAAGCAACTGCTCTCCATTGCGAGAGCGATTCTTGCTAACCCCTCTATGCTTGTGCTTGATGAAGCAACCAGCAGTATTGATACAGTGACCGAGATCAAGATTCAGGAAGGGCTGCAGGCGCTGATGAAAGGGCGAACGAGCTTCGTCATTGCTCATAGACTTGGCACGATACGTGCAGCTGATCGAATTCTTGTGCTTCAGGGCGGCAGATTATTGCAGCAAGGCTCTCATGAAGAGCTGCTGAAGCAAGGCGGACTGTACAGCGAGTTGGTACAGGGGCGGCGGAAAGAGGCGCTTGATAAGGCGGGTATTTAAGAAAAAGGCGAGAATTTTCAGGTAGCGCAGATTGCGTCCATGAAGTTCTCGCCTTTATGTTATTTATGATAGATAACGAGCACCAGATCGGGTGAGCTGGGAGGGTTTGAATGTGGGGAAATCTATTGTACAAATTACAATCAGCAGGGTAATAAGGCTTGATTGTGTGCGATTCGAGATTCAGATGATCAGGTGAATAAATGATGAGATGAAAAAGCTGATCCTAAGTTTAGCATAGCCTCTTAAGAGATCGTTTCCTGCGTTCCGGCTTGTTTCGCCTTTTGCTTCTCCTTGAACCTTGGACCTACGTAATTCTTCTTACGGTCCCTAGCCAGAATCCAGCCACCAAGGAAAGTCATGCCAGCTGCGAAGAGCAGCAATCCACCACCGAAATGCAGCCAAGCAAAGTGGGGCACAACAGAATCATCACCATGCATGGATATGTAATCAAAAATATCATCCTTCATCATGAGGAAGCCCTTCATTGCTATTAAGCCCGGAAACACAAGAATAAGGATGGCAATGAAGCGTGAAATTAACAGTTTCATAAGTGTCTCCTACCCCTCTTAGCCCTTTAGATTCACCCATATGATAACGCTTTAGCAAGAAAAAGTCCATTTGCATATGACGTTTATAAGTTTTGTAATAGAGCAAAAAGAGAGTACAATATACTAAGTAAAATGAACTTACGTGTAATGACTGGAGGATACATATCATGACAATTTCATGTGACGTGGCCATACTTGGCGGAGGTACTGGAGGGTATGTGGCGGCTATTCGCGCTGCACAGCTTGGAAAGTCCGTTGTCGTCATCGAAATGGACAAACTGGGAGGAACCTGTCTGCATCGGGGCTGCATTCCTAGTAAATCGCTGCTCCGTAGTGCAGAGGTATATGCTGAAATCAATGAGAGTGAGAGCTATGGCATTGAGACAAGCGGTGTACAGCTGGTATTCCCAAAGGTACAGAAACGCAAAGAAGCTGTAGTTGAGCAACTTCATCAAGGCGTACAATATTTGATGCGCAAAAATAAAATACAAGTTGTCAAAGGTAAAGGGCGCGTAACGGGTCCTTCTATTTTTTCTCCGCGCAGCGGTGCTGTAGCTGTGGAACTGGAAGATGGGGAGATGGAAACAGTAGTTTCCAGCCATCTTATTATCGCTACGGGCTCACGCCCCCGAGTATTGCCTGGTCTCGAACCAGACGGGAAAGTGATTCTTAGCAGTGATGAAGCGCTCATGCTCGAAGAGCTGCCATCCTCTATCATCATTGTGGGCGGTGGTGTAATTGGGGTCGAATGGGCTTCAATGCTGGCTGATTTTGGAGTGCAGGTGACTGTGGTTGAAGCGGCAGGTCAGTTACTGCCTCAAGAGGATGAAGAGATAGCTAAGGAACTGCAACGGTTGTTGAAAAAGCGTGGGGTTAAGGTACTGACTGAAACTACAGTGGATGCTGCAACCTGCCAGGTAACGGAGGATGGAATTTCGATCGAAGCCCGTAAGGGAGAGCAAAGTCAAAGCCTAACGGCAGAAAAATTGCTTGTATCCGTAGGCAGAGTCGCCAACATCGAGAATATTGGTCTGGAAAACACAGACATTCGCTTTGACAAAGGGATTATTGCTGTAAACGCTAGTATGCAGACGGCAGAGCCGCATATTTATGCCATTGGCGACTGCATCGGTGGGCTTCAATTGGCTCATGCAGCCAGTCATGAAGGGATAATGGCGGTTAACCATCTATCTGGTGAGAAGCTACATCCTTATCATACACATTTAGTACCACGTTGTGTCTATACTCGGCCTGAGGTAGCAAGTGTGGGCTACACCGAGAAGGAAGCTAAAGAGCTTGGACATGATGTAGTGATTGGCAAGTTCCCATTCTCGGCCATTGGTAAGGCAATTGTATATGGCCAGAAGGATGGATTTGTGAAAGTTGTAGCGGATCGTAGCAGTGGAGATATTCTTGGTGTGCAGATGATTGGTCCTCATGTGACGGATCTAATTGGAGAAGCGGCCTTGGCACAGCTTCTGGATGCAACACCTTGGGAGATTGGTGAAGCTATACATGCTCACCCTACCCTTTCGGAGATTATCGGAGAAGCAATGTTAGCTGTGGATGGAAGATCTATTGGATTTTAGTTTTTCTTAGCTTTTCTTTTTGGGTAGAAAGGGATTATAATATACTCAAGTCAAGTCTTAGTACCAGGTTTTAAGATCAGGGCACAATTGGTCTTAATTCCTGTAAGACTTCAGGCTTTATGAATAAGGAGGTATCTCTTTATGGAACCCCAAGGTACTGTAGAAACGATTAACAGACATAAGCAGCTTGGACTTAGTGACGGCCAGGTCATCGATATGTACAGATATATGTCGCTCGCTCGTAAATACGATGAGCGCAGTCTGCTGCTTCAGCGCGCTGGCAAGATCAACTTTCATGTCTCCGGTATAGGCCAGGAGGCGGGTCAGGTGGCGGCGGCATTCGCGCTGGACCGGCAAAATGATTATTTTTTACCTTATTACCGCGATTATGCTTTCGTGCTCTCAGTGGGTATGACTACACGCGAACTTATGTTGTCCGTATTCGCTAAGGCAGAAGATCCAAACAGTGGTGGGCGGCAAATGCCGGGTCACTTTGGCAGTAAACGTCTGCGTATTGTGACAGGGTCAAGCCCTGTAACCACGCAGGTCCCTCATGCGGTTGGCTTTGCTCTGGCGGCCAAAATGCAGAAGAAGAAATTCGTCTCCTTTGTAACCTTCGGTGAAGGTTCCAGCAATCAGGGGGATTTTCATGAAGCGTGTAACTTTGCCGGAGTGAATAAGCTGCCGGTTATTATCATGTGCCAGAACAATCAGTACGCAATCTCTGTTCCTGTTCATAAACAGTTAGGCGGCAAGGTTAGCGACCGTGCACTGGGTTATGGATTTCCTGGTGTGCGTGTAGACGGAAACGATCCGCTTGAGGTTTATCGTGTCGTTAAGGAAGCGCGGGAAAGAGCCCTCGCGGGTGAAGGTCCTACGCTGATTGAAGCGATGATGTACCGTTTATCTCCACACTCCACCTCAGATAATGATCTGGCTTACCGGACCAAAGAAGAGGTTGATGAGAACTGGAAGAAGGACGGCGTAGCAGGATTCCGTAATTACTTGATCGGTCTGGGATTGTGGAGTGATGAGCAAGAACAAGATCTTGCTGCTGAATGCAATCTTGAGCTTAAAGCGGCTATCGAGTATGCCGATAATGCTCCGTTCCCGAAACCGGAAGACACACTGCTGCATGTATACAGTGATTCCGACCTCAAAGGAGGGGCATAAACCATGGCTATAATGGAATATATCGATGCCATCAGGCTCGCGATGAAGGAAGAAATGGAGCGCGATGATTCCGTGTTCGTGCTTGGTGAGGACGTTGGTCTCAAAGGCGGCGTATTTACCACAACTAAAGGTCTACAGGAACAGTTTGGCGAAGAGCGGGTTATGGATACACCCCTCGCTGAATCAGCGATTGCTGGTGTAGCCATCGGAGCAGCTATGTACGGAATGAAACCAATAGCTGAAATGCAATACTCCGACTTTATGCTTCCGGCGACGAATCAAATTATCAGTGAAGCGGCTAAAATCCGCTATCGTTCAAATAACGATTGGAGTTGCCCGGTTGTCATTCGTGCTCCTATTGGCGGCGGGGTGTTCGGCGGTTTGTATCATTCACAGTGTCCAGAATCGATTTTCTTTGGTACACCTGGATTGAAGATTGTAGCGCCTTACTCCGCTTATGATGCTAAAGGATTGCTGAAGGCAGCCGTACGTGATCCTGATCCGGTTCTTTTCTTTGAGAACAAAAAGTGTTACAAGCTGATCAAGGAAGAAGTGCCGGAAGGGGATTACACCGTTCCAATTGGCGAAGCTAATCTGCTGCGTGAGGGAACGGATATTACGGTGATTGGCTACAGTCTCCCGCTGCATTTTGCTATGCAGGCTGCGGAAGAATTGGAACGCGAGGAAGGAATTACAGCACATATTCTTGATCTGCGTACCTTGCAACCGCTGGATCGTGATGCGATCATAGCTGCTGCCCGTCAGACCGGTAAGGTATTGATTGTGCATGAAGATAATAAAACAGGCGGAATTGGCGGCGAAGTGGCGGCCATTATCGCTGAGCATTGTCTGTTCGAGCTGGATGCACCAATCTTCCGTCTTTGTGGTCCCGATGTTCCGGCGATGCCAATCAGCCCGCCAATGGAGAAGTTTTTCATGCTAAGTAAAGAAAAAGTGAAGGCGGAAATGCTCCGGCTGGCACAATATTAATTTGTTGAGTAGATGCGAAGCTTCCTAAAACTCAGGTGATGCTGACGAAGCTTCGTAAAACTTTAAGAATATGCTTACGAAGCAAGTTTTACTATGTAGTCTTTCTAAGAGTCAATGCTTCGTAAAACTTTTAAGGAGTGAAAAGATGTCTGACAACCAAAAGTTGACTGACGTGATCATGCCGCAGCTGGCGGAATCGCTAGTATCGGCGACGATCGGAAAATGGCTGAAGAAACCGGGCGATCCGGTAGAGCAATACGAACCAATATGTGAGCTTATTACAGATAAAGTAAATGCTGAATTACCTTCAACGATAGATGGAGTTATGGGTGAACTATTGGCGGAAGAAGGCCAGGTTGTCAATGTCGGCGAAGTCATTTGTCGTATAGCCGTGCCTGTGACTGCATCTGCTGCTGCAAACGTGACTAACACTAACACAGTTGCAGCTAATTCCTCTAATAATGCTGCAGGACAAAGTGCGACTTCAACTGCTGGCGATATGATGCGTGCACGCTATTCTCCTGCGGTACAGACTTTGGCTGCTGAACATAACATCGATCTGACTTTAGTTGCTGGTACTGGTATGGGTGGTCGGATTACCCGTAAGGATGTGCTGACTTTCCTCGAAAGCGGCGGAGCTAGATCTGCAGCTTCGATTTCTGCTAGCCAGCCTGCCCCAATGGCGTCACAACCGCCTGCTCCACAGTTCGTTCAAGCCCAAGAGAAGAAGGCAGAAGAGCCACTTCGCCATTCGGGTCTACACTTGAGCGAATCTCCTCGTATTCCAACAATTGAAGTTGAGGGTGGCAGAGGCAGCAGTTCTGAATACCTGATTGATGTAACGCCAATCCGAAATACAATTGCTACAAGAATGCGTCAAAGTGTCTCTGAGATTCCGCATGCTTGGACAATGATTGAGGTAGACGTGACTAATCTGGTCGCACTGCGCAATAAACATAAGGATGAGTTCAAGCGTAAAGAAGGTATCAATCTAACCTATCTGGCTTTCATGATGAAGGCTGTTGTGAGTGCGATTAAGGATTACCCGATTATGAACTCTGTCTGGGCTGTAGACAAAATTATTGTCAAACGTGATATCAATATCTCGTTAGCAGTAGGTACAGAAGATTCGGTTATCACTCCTGTGATTAAGAAGGCTGATCAGAAAAATGTCGCTGGGTTGGCTCGTGAGATTGATGAATTGGCACAAAAAACACGCGAAGGCAAACTGAGCCTGGAAGATTTGCAGGGAGGGACTTTCACTGTAAATAATACAGGCTCGTTTGGCTCCATTCTTTCTTATCCAATCATTAACTATCCACAGGCAGCGATTTTAACATTTGAATCGATTGTAAAAAGACCTGTGGTCATTAACGATATGATAGGTGTGCGATCAATGGCTAATATTTGTCTGTCGCTCGATCATCGGATTCTGGACGGAGTCATTTGTGGTCGTTTCTTGCAACGCGTCAAGGATAATATTGAAGGATATACCCCGGATACGAAACTTTACTAAAATAATAACGAGCCAAACTGTGCAGGCATGAGACTGAAAAAGGGGACCTGACGGTATGAATAATTCGGATATTCGTAAGCTGCAGATTTCATATGACCCTATTATGGAGTATGGGACGGCCTGGGAGCTGCAAAAAGAAAGTGTGCATGCCATTGATTCTGGCGAGCAGCCGGAGAGACTTATTCTTTTGCAGCATCCGCCTACCTATACTATTGGTTCACAAAATCATCCTGAACATCTTCTCTTGGATCATGAGCAGCTCGAAGAAAAAGGAATCGCGCTGTTTGAAATCGATCGCGGAGGAGATATTACATATCACGGACCCGGTCAGCTTGTAGGTTATCCGATCCTTAAGCTCGGAGAAGATGGCAAAGTGGATTTGCATGGGTACTTGCGCAGTCTGGAGGCTGTTATTATTGATTATTTGGCATCCTACGGTATTGCCGGAGATCGTAAACCGGAGTACACCGGAGTATGGGTTGGCGATGAGAAGATCTGTGCTATTGGTGTGAAGTTTAATAAGAGTAAATTTAGAAGAGGTTTTATTACCAGTCATGGTTTTGCTTTTAACATTTCTGAGGGGATTGCGGCGCGCGGGTTTCAAGGGATTATTCCATGCGGGATCACCGATTTTGGGATAACTTCTCTAGAGGAATGTGCAGGTCGTCGATTTGAGCTTCAAGAGGTGGCTAGAGAGCTGGTTCCATATTTCTTAAAACATTTTCCATATGAAGAGCTGATGGATACTTTCTGTGATATGGCAAAGGCTGATTAGGAACAAACGTGCAGGCCAAATAGCGGCAAGGAGTTCCTAGCCGCTATTATTAATGCTTCCTGAGCAATGTTTAACCTGCAAGGAACGGCTCGATAACCATAAAGAGCGTAGAGGCAATCATGGCAAACAACATGACGTAGATGAAGATCTTGAACCATTTATTACGTTGCATGGGTAACTCCTTTAGATTTAGTTTAAGTTATTAACATGAAGATGGTAATGCCGTACAACCATTGTACCGTATTCACGAAAGAGAGGGAAGTCCAGTGATTTCACAAGACCGATTGATTCAGGAGTTTATGGAACTTGTCCAAGTTGATAGCGAAACAAGAAATGAACGGCAGATTGCCGATGTCCTTAAGAGTAAGTTTAACGAACTGGGTTTAGAAGTGCTCGAAGACGATTCCCAGGAAAGAACCGGACATGGAGCAGGTAATCTATTCATTACCTGGCCAGCTGAGAATGGAGGAGCTGCTCCAAAGCTTCTGTTCACATGCCATATGGATACGGTTGTTCCCGGACAAAATATCAAGCCTACACTTGGTTCAGATGGATGGATTACAAGTGATGGCACTACGATTCTTGGAGCTGATGACAAAGCAGGGCTTGCGGCATTGTTCGAAGCCATTCGCGTGATCCAAGAGCAAAAGCTTCCGCATGGTCAGATTCAATTCGTGATTACAGCGGGTGAAGAATCTGGATTGCTGGGCGCACGTTCGATGGATCCAAGCAACTTGGATGCAGACTTCGGCTTTGCGCTTGATTCCAATGGTGAAGTTGGAGCGATTGCGGTGGCAGCACCGACACAGGCTAAAATCACGATGCAAATCTTTGGGAAATCGGCTCATGCTGGCGTGAACCCAGAGGACGGCATCAGCGCAATTCAAGTCGCTAGCAAAGCGATTGCAGCCATGAAGCTGGGTCGTATTGATAACGAAACCACAGCGAATATTGGAAAGTTCGCTGGCGGCGGCCCAACGAATGTAGTGTGCGATCACGTCCAGCTGGATGCAGAAGCACGCAGTATTGTGCAGGAGAAGGTTGGCGATCAAATCGCTTCGATGCGCGAAGCACTCGAGACAACTGTGCGGGAATACGGCGCAGAATGCGAATTCCGCAGTGAAATCATCTACCCTGCTTTTAGCTTTAATGAACATGATCCGGTAGTGCAGCTTGCACAGCGGGCCATTACTTCTATGGGGCTTACTCCACGTCTGTTCCACTCTGGCGGAGGTAGTGACGCTAACGTGTTCAACGGTCTAGATGTTCCGACTGTTAACCTTGCAGTGGGTTATGAACATATCCATACTACCAAGGAACGGATTAAAGCCGAAGATATCGTTAAAGTGGCTGAACTCGTTGTGAATATTGTAAAAGAGAGCGTAAAGGGCTAACCACCTTATAAAACAGCAGAGCAGCGATTCTACCGTAACGGAGGATTGCTGCTCTGTATTTTTTTTATGGGGAGTTTAGTGCAGCTATATTTAGGGTAATCCCAAAAAAAGTCATGCGACCTCTAATGCCGCTTTTGGCGAGTCTCGAAGTAGAAATTTCCGGAATGCCCGGATGCCACCCCTCTCTTGAGGCTAAAGGAACCAGATGACGCTATAAGCCAAATTATCGCCATTTGAGCAGAGTATCGGACACCAGCGCAGCTATTTCTTAAGAAGAGTAGCATATAGTGTGTTTTTCGTGCCGATAGCGTCCCTGGGGTCCGATAGCATAGCAAAAGTGGGGAAAAGGTGTGTTTAAGTGCAACTGAGTCCGATAGCGCGAGTCACACACAGCAAAGAGTCACATTCGATAGTACTGAGACACATCACACAGCACAGAGTCAGCAACGAGTCACATTCGATAGTACTGAGACACATCACACAGCACAGAGACACAACCGACAGCGCCAAGTCCGTCCCCTCTCTTGAGGTGAAAGGACCCATATGACGCTAAAAGCAAATTAATCGCCATTTGAGCAGAGTAACGGACACCAGCGCAGCTATTCCATAATAAGAGTAGCATATAGTGTGTTTTTCGTGCCGATAGCATCACTGGGGTCCGATAGCATAGCAAAAGTGCGGAAAAGGTGTGTTTAAGGTCAACTGAGTCCGAAAGCGCGAGTCACTTCCGATGTCAGCGAGCGATAATGCCAAGTCCGTCCCCTCTCTTGAGGCGAAAGGACCCATATGACGCTAAAAGCAAATTAATCGCCATTTGAGCAGAGTAACGGACACCAGCGCAGCTATTCCATAAGAAGAGTAGCATATAGTGTGTTTTTCGTGCCGATAGCGTCACTGGGGTCCGATAGCATCGTAAAAGTGGGGAAAAGGTGTGTTTAAGGGCAACTGAGTCCGATAGCGCGAGTCACTTCCGATGTCAGAGAGCGATAATGCTAAGTCCGTCCCCTCTCTTGAGGCGAAAGGACCCATATGACGCTAAAAGCAAATTAATCGCCATTTGAGCAGAGTAACGGACACCAGCGCAGCTATTCCATAAGAAGAGTAGCATATAGTGTGTTTTTCGTGCTGATAGCGTCACTGGGGTCCGATAGCATAGCAAAAGTGGGGAAAAGGTGTGTTTAAGGTCAACTGAGTCCGAAAGCGTACAAAGGTAGGCGCAATAGTAACATAATCAAACAACTTGTGCTAGATGCCAGCATCGTGAGCGATCAACAAGTTGTGTCTGACGCCAGCATCGTAAGCCCATTAGTTGCTTAATCAATCAACCTTTGCCCAATACCAGCGGTCTAAGCGCAATTCCCCCTAATCGGGGCGACGCAAAAAGACTGGGGTGCCCCAGTAGCCATTTCATGGCTTTTGAGACACCCCTATAGTTGTGTGATCATGTATGGCTAAGTCCCAAAGGAGAGGATGAATTCATCCTGCCTTGGACGGAAGAATTGCGGATTGATCGTGCAGGGAAAGAATGTATGCCAAGGGCATATCGCGCCCATACTGCTGGATCCATCCAGCCAAGATGGCCTTTATTTCCTCCGGCTTACCTACCATCATCACTGCGGATGAGCTTGTACGGCTGAAGATTTCATTCATCTGAAATTCCTTCTTTCCCTTTAAGTTTGCTATAATACACCGTATGCACAATAGAGAAAAAGGAGACCAGAAACTTTATGGGAGAACAACATTTGAACAGCAAACCCGAGCTTGATGAAGTGACATTGTCTACACAGCCTGTTTTTGATGGGAAGATTATATCTTTGCAGGTGGACACAGTGAGACTGCCTGATGGAAATACTGCGACACGTGAAGTTGTGAAGCATCCCGGCGCCGTAGCGGTGCTTGCTTTAAACAACAACAAAATGCTTGTTGTAGAGCAATACCGTCAGCCTATGCAACGCACTGAGGTAGAAATTCCGGCTGGGAAGCTGGATAAAGGTGAAGATCCATTAGTTGCGGCTGGTCGTGAACTTCAGGAAGAGACTGGATTTCACAGTGGAGATCTGAAATTGCTTAAATCTTTCTATACTTCTCCCGGCTTCGCCGATGAGATTATTCATTTGTATGTGACTACTAACGCTCAACCAGGGGACATGTCACTGGACGAGGATGAATTTCTAGAGGTTTCGGAGCTTACCCTGGAGGAAGCGTATCAATATATGGCTGACGGGCGCATCGCGGATGCAAAAACGATGATGGCAGTGTACGCTTGGCATCTATACACGCTGACAGGCCAATGGAATTAACAACTGAACTGAAGAGTTTCTATTGCGATTTGCATGTTCATATTGGGCGAACGTCGGAAGGTCAGGCTGTCAAAATTAGCGGCAGCCGCGAGCTTACCTTTGCGGGAATTGCCAAAGAAGCTGCAGAGCGCAAAGGACTAGAAATGATCGGTATTATAGATAGTCATTCACCTGGCGTCCTGCGGGATATTCAGCGGTCTTTGGAATCTGGAGAGATGACATTAGCTGAAGGTGGAGGCATTGCTTACCGAGGGACTACGATCATTCTGGGAACAGAGATTGAAATCCGCGAGCCTGGGCGAAAAGAGTGCCATGTGCTCGCTTACATGCCGGACGTGGAACGCATGACTGACTTTAGTGCGTGGATGAGCCGCTATATGCGGAACGTGAATCTAAGTTCCCAACGCCTGTATGCTCCGGCTAGGGAGCTTCAGGATGAGATTTACGGCCGGGGAGGCATTCTTATCCCTGCACATATTTTCACGCCTCACAAGGGCTTGTACGGCTGTGCTGCCGAGCGTATGGCGGACATCTTTGATCTGGACCGCATAGCTGCGGTTGAACTTGGGCTGAGTGCAGATTCCGAAATGGCTGGATATCTCTCTGAGCTGGATAATTTCACGTTTCTAACCAACTCAGATGCGCATTCACTGGGTAAGTTAGGGCGTGAGTATAATGTGATGGAGCTGGCACAGCCTTCGTTCGCTGAACTGCGGCTTGCACTGGAACGTAAAGATGGGCGGAAGGTAAGTGCTAATTTCGGACTTAATCCGCGGCTTGGCAAATACCACCGGAGCTATTGCGGGGGCTGTGGCAGTATTATTGATGAGGCTTATGTCAACTCGGATCGTTGCCAATATTGCGGCAGTCTTAAGCTGGTTAGAGGTGTCTTCGACCGGATCCTAGATATTGCGGACCGCAAGACGCCGTTAGTGCCTGCTGACCGTCCACCCTATCATTATCAGGTTCCGCTTGAATTTATCCCGGGGTTAGGGAAGGCGAAGATGAACGCGTTACTGCAAGCGTTTGGAACTGAGATGAACATTTTACATGGTTGTGGTGAAGCGGAAATTGCCAGCGTTGTAGGTGCGGATCTGGCGTCGATGATCGTCCAGGCCCGCTCTGGAATTTTGGAGCTATCAGCAGGCGGTGGCGGGACGTACGGTAAAGTGGTTCAGCCCAGAAAGTAGAGTCATTACCTGAAGGACAAGTCATATCGCGGGACGTTTTCTCATATGGTGTAACATGTAACCGGAAAGGGGAACGTCCCAAATGCGTAATTTACGGCTGATGATGAAGGAACAGACGCCTCTGTATATTTTTGTCGGCGTATTATTTCTGGTAGGTGTTGTATTTGGAGCTCTTATCGTTAGTGCGCTTACGATGGATCAGCAGCAGGAGCTGGGGGATTATCTGGGGAATTTCTTTGTTACGGTTGATCAGCAAGGTCTGCCCGCCGCACCTGATTCGTACTGGAGTATAGCGGCCTTGAATCTGAAATGGATCGGACTGATCTGGATTCTTGGGTTGTCGGTCATTGGGCTGCCGGGAATTTTGATTCTTGATTTTTTAAAAGGGGTACTGATTGGTTTTACGGTTGGCTGTCTGGTCAGTCAATATTCTTGGCATGGGATGTTGTTCGCGTTAGTCTCTGTGGCTCCACATAATCTGGTGCTGATCCCTGTGTTGCTGGTTAGCAGTGCAGCTGCGATAGCTTTTTCCTTGCAGATGATCCGCAGCCGGGTGATGGGACAGCGCCGGACGCCAGTGACTCGTCCTTTTACCATGTACACTATATTGTCATTTGTGATGGCGCTTTTGATCCTGGGTATTTCATGTTTTGAGACCTGGGTTACACCAACCATGATGCGTTGGGTCACGCCTTCACTTGTACAAGCGGTGACGACCTTGACTGTGCAGTAAAAGCGTTTGACTTCTGAAAGCGACACCCCCTATAATGGAAGAAGTGGTTTGAAGACCGGTGCGGTAATTATCCAAGGGGGAGGGAGACAGGTGGAAGCACGGATAGACAAGATTAAGCAACAGTTACAATCCCAAGGATACAAGCTTACACCCCAACGGGAAGCGACCTTAAGAGTGCTGCTGGAGAATGAGGAAGATCATCTTAGCGCGGAAGACGTATTTATGCTCGTGAAGGAGAAAGCTCCCGAGATCGGTCTTGCGACTGTGTATCGTACCCTCGAACTTCTCAGTGAGCTTCATGTCGTAGAAAAGATCAATTTCGGCGACGGTGTAGCCCGGTATGATTTGCGAACAGATACTGCGAAGCATCATCATCATCACTTAATTTGTGTGCAATGCGGCAGTATGGATGAGATTCGCGAGGATTGGCTCGGTCCGCTGGAAGAGCGACTGGAGAAAGAGTTTAATTTCACAGTGCTTGATCATAGACTTGATTTCCATGGAATTTGCTACCGCTGTACTGATAAGAACAATACAGACGGAAATCCATCCTAAAGTTATCTTATATTAAGAATTAACTTCACAAGTCCTCCCCGGTTCCTATACCGGAGGGGGCTTTTTAAATGATTAGTCTATTAGAGCCATACATATCAGCCTTTTTTGGAGCATAAAATGAAGGACGAGCAGAATTCATTTATATGTAATAGGAGGCGTCCTTATGATTGTTTCTGTGCCCAAAACAGTGCGTAAGCTGTATTTTATGATCATGTTTGTGGCTCTAAGCTATTTACTCTACTATGCTATGAGCTGGCTAGGGGAATGGCTCAGTCCGATAGAGAACTATGGAATTCCTGAAGGTACCGCTGTTCGGGCATTTGATCACGCCGAGGTTGGTGATGATGGTCTGGATGCGCGGCAGCGCTTGCGTTTCTATTACTGGTTCGGAGAATGAAAGCTCCGCAGGAAGCAGGAACAAGCGAGAAGAATGTCGAAGAAAGCTAGGGTGGATTTATGCAGAGTAAGCGTTGTGTACACATCTGCTAAAGCCTCATGCTGAATGTGCTGCAGGAAGACACTAAGAGTAGCTGCGCCAGGACAGGAGCGTGAAATAATGAAGTCACACTTGCAGCCTTTTTTACATTATTTGTCCGGAGATAAAGGCTTGTCCCCGAATACACTGGAATCTTACGGTAGGGATGTATCGCAGTTTCTAGAGTTTGCTGAAGAGCGGGGGGTTAAACAGCCTGAAGAAATCAGAAGATCTCATGTGATGTTATATCTTGGCTCCTTACGCGGAGCGGGAAGAGCCACTGCAACGCTCAACAGAAACGCGGTGTCCCTGCGGGCCTTTTTTCATTATTTGCTGAAGGAACGTTTAATTGAGCAGGATCCAACACTGGACATGGAAACCATGAAGCCCGATAAGAAGCCACCTATGGTGCTTGCGGTTTCGGAGGTTGAGCGGCTGCTAGCTGCTCCAGATGTGAGTACAGCACAAGGGATGCGCGATAAGGCTATGCTGGAATTGCTCTACGCAACGGGGATAAAGGTTTCTGAATTAATTTCTCTTAACGTAGACGATGTGCATACAGACATGAAGTTTGCGCGCTGTACAGGGACTTCGGGCAAGGAACGAGTGGTTCCCATTGGAACCATTGCTGCAGAGAGTGTAGCAGCTTACATTTCTCTTATTCGGGACAAGCTGCTTCGTGATCATCAGGAGGAGCCGGCCATGTTTCTGAATAGCCTAGGTGGGCGTTTAACCCGCCAGGGGTTCTGGAAAATCATAAAAAAATACGCTCGGGAAGCAAACATTGAGCAGGATATTACACCGCATACGCTTAGGCATTCCTTTGCCGCCCATTTACTGGAAGGTGGAGCGGATTTGCGTTCCGTACAACAAATGCTGGGTCATGCTGATATTTCGACGACTCAGATTTATAACGGTATCGCGCGTAAGAATATGAAGGAAGTATATGAGAGCCATCATCCCAGAGCTCGCTGATCATGCTTCAAAGATGCTTTTTGTGAGTAAGATAGTTATGATGGAATCATACTTATAGGATAGACTGGGGAATGGGTAATTTTCCACAGGTTATCCTTTGGCAGAAACGGATACCTGACAGGCGATACATTGTATCGCTAGCTACGGAAGCGTCTGACTTCCGGGAGAAGGTACAGCCGTTTCTTCTTGTTGGTGCAAACGAATGAACGAACGATCTATATTAAAAAAGGAGTGAAGACAATATGTCCTCATTTAAACGAATTGGTTTTATTGTTTTGGATAGTGTAGGTATCGGAGAAGCTCCAGATGCTGCGAATTTTGGTGATGCAGGGTCGCATACGCTTGGCCATATTTTGAACCGTGTTCCCGGATTAAAACTGCCTAACCTTCAGCAGTTAGGATTAGCTAATATTGCTCCGCTGCCGCCACTTGAACCTGTAGCTTCACCAACTGGATATTATGGCAAGATGCAGGAAGTATCTGTAGGTAAGGATACGATGACCGGGCACTGGGAGCTGATGGGGCTGAAAATTGAGGTTCCATTCAATACGTATCCGGATGGATTTCCGGCAGAATTGATTGAGAAATTCGAAGCAGCAACTGGCCGGAAAGTGATCGGTAATAAACCGGCTTCCGGTACGGAAATTTTAGTTGAATATGGCGAAGAGCAGATGAAGACCGGAGCTTGGATTGTGTACACCTCTGCGGACAGTGTATTCCAGCTTGCGGCACATGAAGATATCATTCCACTGGAAGAGCTATACAGCGCGTGTAAAATCGCCCGTGAGCTAACTATGGCTCCTGAATTCTCCGTAGGGCGCGTTATTGCTCGTCCATATGTTGGCGAACCAGGAAAGTTCGTACGGACCTCGAATCGCCATGATTATGCCGTGAAACCACCGGAACCAACGGTAATGAATTCGCTGGCTGATATCGGAAAAGATGTTATCGCGGTAGGAAAGATCAACGATATTTTCACAGGTGAAGGGGTTACAGCTTCTTACCCTACGAAGAGCAATGAACATGGTATCGAAGTTACCATTGAGCAGCTTCGCCAACCGTTCAACGGGTTGCTGTTCACGAATCTGGTGGATTTTGACTCTTTATATGGACACCGCCGCGATCCGGAAGGATACGGTCATGCACTGGAAGTATTCGATCAGGCGCTGCCTGAAATTCTATCCACGCTTGGTGAAGATGACCTGTTGATTATTTCAGCAGATCATGGGAATGATCCAATCCATAGTGGAACAGATCATACTCGTGAATATGTGCCGCTGCTTATTTACAGCCCACGCCTTAAGCATCCAGATAGCTTGGGTATTCGTGAGACCTTCTCGGATGTTGCTGCAACCATTGCTGATAATTTCGGTGCGAAGGCGCCGCAGTATGGGACAAGCTTTTTAGCGAAACTGCAATAAAAGAATGTGGGTTGCGCCACAACATTCATTAAGGAGGATCATCCATAGCATGTTAACTCAAAAAGAAATTCAAGAAGCAGCCATTTATATAAAAGACAAATGTCCGGTGGCTCCGGAAATTGGATTGATCCTTGGTTCAGGACTCGGTGTGCTTGCAGATCTGATCACCGATGGAATCAGCATTCCATATGATGAGATTCCTCACTTCCCTGTGTCCACTGTAGAAGGGCATGAGGGAGAACTGCTGATCGGTATGATTGAAGGACGCCGTGTCGTGATGATGAAGGGCCGCTTTCATATGTATGAGGGTTATGGACCGGAGGTTACGGCATTCCCTGTTCGGGTTATGAAAGAACTTGGTATAGCCAGCCTATTAGTAACTAATGCTGCTGGTGGAGTGAACACAGATTTCACGCCGGGCGATCTTATGCTCCTTACGGATCATCTGAATATGACGGGACGGAACCCGTTAATAGGACCTAATGATCCTGCACTGGGCGTGCGCTTCCCGGATATGTCAACCGCTTATAGCCGCCGCCTGATCAAGGTAGCGAAGGAAACGGCAGCGCAGCAGAATTTCGAATTCAAAGAAGGCGTATATGCAGGTCTGCTGGGACCTTGCTACGAAACACCTGCTGAAATCGTAATGCTTCGTCATCTAGGGGCTGACGCTGTGGGCATGTCTACTGTGTCGGAAACCATTGTTGCCCGGCATGCAGGTATCGAGGTATTGGGTATCTCCTGTATTACTAACATGGCTGCGGGAATTCTGGATCAACCGCTCAACCATGAAGAGGTTATGGAAACTGCAGATCGTGTGCGTGAGCGTTTCCTGAAGCTGGTGTTGGGCTTTATTCCGAAAATGTAATTTCGGGTACTGCATTATGAATTTTTGGGAGGTCCAATCTATGACACAAGTGAATGAGCTTGAGCCATTGACGTTTGAACAGATAATGAAGGTAACTAATTTGACTAGACCAAAATTTATCGGACTTGCTCGCGCAATTGTCCGTGAAGTGCAGGTGTAATATGAGAGCTGTCGATATTATTCAGAAAAAAAGAGATGGTGGAGAGCTGAGTCGTGAGGAAATTTCCTTTTTAATACAGGGCTACAGTAAAGGTGAAGTGCCTGATTATCAGCTCTCTGCATGGGCAATGGCTGTTTATTTTCAAGGCATGAACGCGCGGGAGACCGGCGATTTAACGATGGAAATGGCGATGTCCGGCGATCAAGTAGATCTTAGTCCAATCGCAGGTATTAAAGTCGATAAACACTCCACAGGCGGAGTGGGCGATAAAACAACTGTAGTACTGGCACCCTTGGTAGCTTCTGCTGGAGTACCGGTAGCGAAGATGTCCGGCCGTGGACTTGGGCACACTGGAGGCACGCTCGATAAGCTGGAGTCCATCAGTGGTTTCTCTATCGAGATGGCTCGTGAGCGTTTCTTTGACCAAGTAGGGGAGATCGGGGCTGCCGTGATCGGCCAGTCGGGTAACATTACACCCGCAGACAAAAAGCTGTACGCCCTTCGGGATGTAACTGCAACAGTTGAATCCATCCCCCTTATTGCAAGCTCTGTGATGAGCAAGAAGATTGCAGCAGGTGCGGATGCGATCGTGTTGGATGTCAAAACAGGCAGCGGTGCTTTTATGAAGACGCTGGATGATTCTATAGCACTCGCTCAGGCGATGGTTGACATTGGAACGCATCTGGGTCGCAATACCGTTGCGATTATCAGTGATATGGACCAGCCGCTTGGTTACGGGATCGGAAATGCGTTGGAAATTAAGGAAGGAATCGAGACCTTGAAGGGTCACGGTCCGAAGGATCTGCAGGAGGTCTGTCTTATTCTGGGTAGCCAGATGCTTGTTCTTGGCGGCAAAGCCAAGGATGAAGCGGAGGCACGTTCGATTCTTATGACGCATATTGAAGATGGCAGTGCGCTAGAGAAGTTCAAACAAATCGTGAAGGCACAAGGTGGAGATGTATCGCAAATTGATTCTCCGGAGAAGCTCCCTACGGCTAAGCGATTCATTGAAGTGAAAGCAAAAACCAAAGGGTTCATAGAAGGGATTCAGGCCGAGGAAATTGGCGTTGCGGCTATGCTGCTTGGAGCTGGACGTGAAACTAAGGAATCCGTAATCGATCTGGCTGTGGGAATTCAACTTTCTAAAAAGGTTGGAGATGCTGTAGAGATCGGTGAGACGCTTGCAGTCTTGCATATCAATGATGCCAGTGAGAAGAAAGTAGAGGAAGCTGAAGGTAAGGTGTTAGAAGCCTACCGTATCACTTCTGAACCTGTTCCTGCCCAACCTCTGGTATTTGCGCTTGTTACTAAAGATGGAGTAACACGGTACTAGCCTAGGCAATATAAATATTGTCATGGCTATGGCCTTAAACAAACAACAAAGCAGCGATCCTCCCATAACGGGAAGGTCGCTGCTTTGCGTTTTGCTCAATGGTGCAATATTTATAACTGATTATTAATCTTATTGAATATCTGCGAAGCCCCGCTGCTTGTATTACATAATACGACCACAGTCTCGCCACTAGCTGGATAGATAGCCGACCGGAAGGAAACACCGGGATCATAGCCCATAATGTGAAATTTGAACACTTTTTCTTCGCGGAGGGTAATCCATACACCATAACCATAATAGCCTTCGCCATCCACATGTACATGGGGAGTAAGCAATAATGAAGTGAGTACTGGACTCAATAATGTATGGTTCATTAACCCGCTCCAGAATAGCTGCATGTCGGGGGCAGTGACGAAAGCTCCACCGTCAGCGCCTCCTTTTACCGGGATTGAGTAGATGTTGGTTCTCCAGTTTCCGTTCTCTTCCTCTATGTATCCTAGTGCACAGTTGGCAGGTAAGGCATCTAACGTAAAGTAACCGGATTGCTCCATTCCGCAAGGCTTAAAGATGTGATGCTCTACATAATCGGAAAAAGTCATTCCACTCAATTCCTCCACCAGAAGGCCTAGCACGATATAGCCGGCATTGTTGTAGTGGAAACGTTCGCCAGGAGTCCACATCATGGGAAGGGTTCGGAACATCGGCACAAAATTCTCAAGCTGTCGCAAGGTGTACATAGGCCGTGCCTTCCACAGGTCCTCGAAATCATCCATAATTGGTTCATCAAAATAATCCGGAATACCAGAGCTATGCGTTAGCAGCTGATGAATGGTGATGTTGGGACTAAAGAGAGGAAAATCTACTTTTTTAAGATAATCTATTAGTCTACTTTCAAAAGAAATCAATCCCTGATCGACCAGCTGGCAGACAGCGATCGCGGTAAATATTTTACACCCGGAAGCAATGCCGAACCGAGTATGAATATTGTTTTCGCGCTTATCCGACTTATTGGCATAACCGTAACAACTGCTGATGACTTCTTTATCAGGTTGTTGTACCAGCACTACACCAGAGAAATTGTTCTGTTTAGCTTCTGCTTCAATACAATCTGCAAGGTGGTTCATCTGTATATTCACTCCTCTATAAGCAGTTAAGTTCTTAAATACCATTCGTTAAAATATTCCAATTTCCTTCAAAGGGAGGTTAAATGAGTACGGAAAAATTGGAAATACTTAAAAATTGAATTAACTTTTGATCTCCCCTATAATAAAAATGCTCTGCAACTGCTGCTGGGCTTTTTTTTATTGACAACATCATTACTTCTTGCGATAAATTATTATAGTTATTTACTTGGAAATGGAATAATTTCCACCCTTTCTGACGAAACTGGAACACAGTACCTGTGATATGAAGGTTAACGTTCAGGAGGGGAACCATTGTGAGAAAAATGCGTTTTGCTGTGCTTGTGCTCTGTATCGTTGTGTCGGTTCTAGGACCGATGTCAGGTGCTTATGCTGAGGAAAAAAGCAAGGATTCTGGCAGTAATGCTGCCGCTGTAGATCTTGCGCCTGGTGCGCGTTCTGCGATTTTGATGGATGCAGGCACTGGCACTATTATTTATGAAAAGAACAGCCATGATAAGCTGCCTCCCGCAAGTATTACGAAGATTATGACGATGCTGCTTACGGTGGAAGCACTGGATGAAGGAAGACTGCAACTGACGGATAAGGTGCGCACGAGTGAATATGCCGCATCGATGGGCGGATCGCAAATTTTCCTGGAGCCTGGTGAAGAAATGTCGGTGGATGAGATGCTCAAAGGCATCGCTATGGCCTCCGGTAATGATGCATCTGTGGCAATGGCAGAGAAAATAGCGGGTTCGGAGAGCGCTTTTGTCGATCTGATGAATAAAAGAGCGGAAGAGCTGGGTCTGAAAGATACCCACTTTGCCAATTGCAACGGTCTTCCAGCTGCTAATCACTATTCCTCAGCCTACGATATTGCGGTAATTAGCCGGGAGCTTTTAAAGCATGATAGAATTATCAAATATACCGGTTCCTATCAGGATTATCTGCGTAAGGATTCCACCAAACCATTCTGGTTGGTAAACACGAACAAGCTTGTACGTTTCTATACAGGCGCTGATGGACTGAAAACAGGATATACCGCTGAAGCAAAATTCTGCTTATCCGCTACGGCTGCAAGAGACGGTCTGCGTGCTGTTGCTGTTGTGCTGGGTGAGCCGAACACGAAGACACGTAACAGTGAAGTGTCGGGCATGTTTGACTATCTCTTTTCGCAATATAAGATCCACACTATTCACAAAGAAGGGGACGCTATCGGTACCCTTAAGATTGAGAAGGGTGTGAAGTCCGAGCTGCCGATTAAGGCGAAAGAGACGTATAGTGTTCTTTTGAAAAAAGGTGTGACCCAAGAAGGCATTCGTCACGAACTAGTACTTCCAGAAAGCGTGAAGGCACCAGTGGCTGAAGGCCAGTCCATAGGCAAGCTGGTTGTCTACCAAGGAACCCAAGTGATTAAAGAGTATGAACTTAAAGCAGGGGAAGCTGTGGCAAAAGCAGGCTGGTGGAAGCTCTTTAAACGTACAACAGGCTCGATGTTCGGCATGGATTAAAAAGAGCTTTTTTGTAGATTGCGCCCATGTGCTTTGTAGATTCATAGGGGTTTTCTTCTAGTTTTGTCGTGAGGCAGGATTCCTGATTTGCCACGTAGAAACCTTGTCCTTGAAGAGAATAGGTACTGTCTCTTAAGGCCAAGTTTTCAAAGCAACGAAGAGGAGAGTGGCAAGCATGAATTCTAATGTGGAAATGGAGCATCACAGGGGTGTGCTGATTGTCCGTTTATCTGGGGAACTCGATCATCATGCCGCCGATTTTGTAAGAATGGATATGGATGAAGCGATTATGCGGGGTCAGGTATCGCATTTGATCCTTAGTCTTAAGCATCTGCAGTTTATGGACAGTTCGGGTCTCGGCGTAATTCTGGGAAGGTATAAACTGATCCATAGTAAAGGCGGCAAAATGGTGGTGTGTGATGCAACGGCACCTGTGAAGCGACTTCTGGAAATGTCAGGCCTGTTCAAGATCATGCCCCTATATGACGACGAGAGCACTGCACTCTCGGATTTGGAGGTTGCGTTATGACAAATGGTAAGGCTGGTAACTTCATGAACGTGCAGTTCGCTGCACTCTCGGAGAACGAATCATTCGCGCGTGTAGTTGTAGCGGCGTTCGTTTCTAGGCTTGATCCTACAATGGACGAACTGAATGATCTGAAGACAGTCGTGTCGGAGGCGGTCACCAATTGTATTATTCATGGGTATGATAGTGATCCGGAAGGTATTGTGACTATTTCAGCTTCGCTGGACAACGAAACGGTACATTTAACCATTGAGGATCAGGGACGGGGCATTGAGGATTTGGAGCTGGCACAACAGCCGCTATATACCTCAAAGCCAGAGCTGGAGCGGTCGGGCATGGGCTTTACCATTATGGAGAATTTCATGGATGAATTTGAAGTCACTAGTGAACCGGGACACGGCACTTCGATCTCAATGAAGAAAACCATCGTTTCGAAAAAAGCTTTATACAATTAGGGGTTGGAGCCATGGATGCAGAGTCAAAAAAAGCTCCGCCGACCTATTTGGACGATGCGGAGGTCAAACGTCTTATCGCGCTCAGTCAGGCCGGAGATAATCTTGCCCGAGACACACTAGTTAGCTGCAATATCCGGTTGGTCTGGTCGGTAGTGCAGCGGTTTATGAACCGCGGGTATGAACCTGACGATTTGTTCCAGATCGGTTGCATCGGGCTCTTGAAGTCCGTTGATAAGTTCGATCTCAGCTATGAGGTCAAATTCTCCACTTATGCCGTGCCGATGATCATCGGCGAGATTCAGCGTTTCCTTCGCGACGATGGAACCTTGAAAGTTAGCCGTTCTCTTAAGGAGATGGCTAATAAGGTCCGCAAGATGAAGGATGAAATGTCTAAGACGCTGGACCGTCTGCCTACCATCGGTGAAGTTGCTGAGGCACTGGGAGTTACCCCTGAAGAAGTGGTATTTGCTCAGGAAGCTAACAAGCCACCGACCTCGATTCATGAGACTGTGTTCGAGAATGATGGCGACCCGATCACACTGATTGATCAAATCGCTGACGAATCACAGGAACGCTGGTTTGATAAGCTGGCACTGAATGAGGCTATCGGAGGTCTCAGCGAGCGTGAACGGCTGATTGTTTATCTTCGGTATTACCGTGACCAAACGCAGTCAGAGGTTGCCAGTCGCCTTGGGATTTCTCAAGTGCAGGTATCCCGGCTGGAGAAGAAAATATTGCAGAATATCCGCGAGCAGATTGCTCAGTAGATAATGGCTAAAATGTAAAGACGCTTGCGAAATAGCGAATAGGAAGAAAAAGCCGCCCCGAAAAGGGGGGGCTTTTTATGTGGAGGGAATCTCAATATGCATTCACTTGGCGACAAGGATATGACCTCATGGTCTATTGACATGGAAGCGAATTTGCTGACAATGTCGAATGTTTTGGAGAAATGGGTGGACTGTTCAGATCATGCTTTAACGCATAACCCCAATTTTTTACGTGAATATGTGTACGGTGAGGATCTTGAACGGTTTGATGCGTATATAGATAAATTATACTCTGGTCACCTATGTAATCTTGAGTATCGTATGCAGTTACCTGCAAAAGCGCTGAAGTGGGTTCAAAGTATAGGCACGCCCGTTTTTAATCAAGAGCATAAGGTTTGTCGAATAGATGGCGTCATCATAGATATCACGGAACAAAAAAATGCTCAAGCCCAGTTAGAGAGTAGCTTTTCTCTGTATCAGCAGATGTTTGCTGCGATCGATGTGGCGATTTGGTCATACGACTACGTATCACGGAAAATGTTATTCATATCGGATGCCATTCTCAATATCACGGGATATTCAGCAGAACAGGCGAAGGAAGATGACTTTTGGCTAAGAATTGCTCCTAAAGAAGAGCGGCCTTTAATTCAAGAGATTATAACTACAGTGGGGCAAGGAATAAGCAATCTCAGTGAATATCAGATCATCCATGCCAGCGGTGAACTCCGATGGGTCCAAGTCAGGATCATTCCCAGTATGGATGAGACAGGGGCAGTGGTACGGCTCAATGGGATCTTAATCGACCATACGGAAAAAAAGCAGATGCAAGAGGTTCTATTAAAAAGTGAGCAGCGCTACAAATCCCTGTTTGACCATAATCCAGATATCGTGTGTGAATTGGATCTGCAGGGCAGCATTGTGGCTATCAATCCAGCGGCAGAGCAAATTACTGGCGAAGCTTTTAATAGATTCGGAGAGAACTTATCCATTGTGAATTTATTTGGCGCAGAGAATTCGCATATGATGTCTGATTATTTTGATAAAACGGTTGGCGGAGTTCTGCAGCATTATACGGTTACTTCTGTCCGCGAGAATGGATTAGTTAACCATTGGTCGATGAAAAACATCCCTGCACATGAAAACAATCAAATTGTGGGTACCTTTGTTATCGCAAGAGATACCACTGCATCTGTGGAGGTAGAAAAGCGGCTGGCTCAGCGGGAGGCGGAGTACAGGCTTATTACAGAGAATATGGAGGATATGATTGGGGTTCTGGATCAGCAAGGGAACTTCATTATTGCTTCGTCCTCTTGTGAGAAAATTATTGGTCTTCCTGTAGGTTCAATAAAGAACACAACTATTTTGGAGTATATTCATCCTGATGAACAAGAAGTGTTGCGGGAACAGATCTTGGATATTTTTCGGACAAAAGTATGTAAGATGTTTTACAATCGGTTTATTCACATCAAAGGTCACATTATAGACCTGGAATGCTTGGGTACACCTGTTCTTGGTGAGGATGGAGAAGTAGTTAGTATTGTGATCGTAGCGAGAGACATTACAAAAAGGGTCCAGATGGAGAGTGAACTTAGAGAAAGCGAGGAACTCAATCGGCTGCTTATTGATATGTCACCTGAAGCGGTAGTACTCCATAGTGAATATAAATTCCTTTATGTGAATTTTTCCTGTTTAGGATTGTTTGGAGTTTGCAGTGAGGATCAATTGATTGGCACCTCTATTTTTAATTGGGCCCACCCGGACTATATAACGCTGGCTAGAGATCGGATGCGTGAAATCTATTATGGACCCAATCGGATATTAGCTCCTGTTGAACAAAAGGTCGTGCGGTCAGATGGATCTATTATCGATGTAGAAGTAACAGCTAGCTCAATTCTATACAAGGGTAAGGTTGCATGTATCTCTATCTTTAGGGATATCAGTGATCGGAAAAAAATTGAGGTGGAAAGACAGCTCACAGAGCAGATCATTCGGAACAGCGAGGAAAGGTATTTCAACTTACAGATGAGTCTTGATCAATTCTCGCAAGATTTGTTTGGTGCGATGAAGATCAGTCACATGGAACAACGATTACTAAAAGAAGTTAGAGAGGTCTTACGGGTTACCAATATTTGTATGATTGAAGTTGAAGATAACCATGATAAAATATGCGAGATTATTGAGACCGAGCGGGGCTATTCACTGAAGATCGGAGAGTTCCGAAGAAAAAGCTATATTCTATCCATTAATGAGAAGTCTATTTTATTAGAAATAAGTTCTGTTCGAGTGTGGCTGAAGACGATTACCCGTTATGTTAGTGTGTTATTTGATAATTTTTTGCTCATAGAAGATCTAACTAAGGACCTTGAGTTAGCGGCTTCCGAGCAAGCTCCGACATGGTTGCTGCGCTTTATGTTTAATTTATCCGAGAATGAACGCAAACGGCTGGCTCAAGATTTACATGATTCAGCACTTCAAGAACAGATCATCTGGTATCGTAAGCTTGATAATTTTTTAAGTGATAAATCCGTTACGGGGGAACTAAAGGAGCAGCTAGAACAGATCACAGAAGGTTTACTCGATGTTATCTACGAACTGCGGATGATCTGCAATGAGCTTAGGCCACCAGCATTAATCAATGAGGGGCTTGCTTCCTCACTTGAGACGTTGTTTGAATTTGCTCAGCTGCGGAACGACTATCAGATTTATTTTGAGTCAACAGCTTTCAAGCATAAGTTAAAAGACGAGATTCTAATAGGTCTGTACCGTATTGTGCAGGAACTTTTGGCTAATGCAGCTAAACATTCCTGTGCCACAGAAGTACGTATCTCCTTAGCTAGCGAAGGGCAACAGGTGCTTTTGGATTATGAAGATAACGGAATTGGAATGAGCCTTTTAGGAGAGGATTCTCTTAAGAGCATGGGGATTTATGGGATGAAAGAAAGGGTTCGCAGTATGGATGGGACCATACGATTTCTTTCGCCAGAGAATAAGGGATTAGCTGTCTTTATATCCATACCTGCAGATTAATCATGGGGCATAATAAGGGGATAGGGGTGTATTAGGCATGATTCGAATTTTGTTAGTGGACGACCATCCCTCTGTCATGGAAGGGACTAAGATGATACTGGAACAAGAGGGAGATATGGAGGTTACCCTAGCCAATTCAGCCCATGAGGCGCTTAACATGGTGGGTAGCCATACGTTTGACGTAATGTTATTTGATCTTCATATCGCTGATGGGAATGGGATTGATTTGGCGAAGGAAGTCTTAAAAATAAACGCAGACGCGATTATCTTAATCTACACCGGATACGAAATTACAAACAAATTCAACTTGATGATCGAATCGGGTTTGTTTGGATTTATTTCAAAAACGACCAATAGAGAGCAGTTGGTTGCAGCAGTGCGTTGTGCTTTAAGGGGAGATGTCATTTTGCCTCATACCCTAGTTAAACAGTTAAGAAAAGTATCACCTAAAGGAATGGAGATTAATATTGACCAAGCAAACCCGAAGATAAGCAAAAAAGAGCATGAAATGCTGACAGAGATTGCAAAAGGAAAAAGCAACAAGGAAATAGCAGAGATTGTACTTATGAGTCAACGATCGCTGGAATACAGTTTAACGAGTCTGTTCCAAAAACTAAATGTGAAATCAAGAATTGAAGCGGCAATAAAAGCTAAACGACTGGGCATATTGAAGGAGTCCGATTTCAACAATTCACTATGAAAATTCGTAACAAACAAATAGATCAAAATCCCGTTCACGGTGCTGTGAGGCGGGATTTTTTGGTCTGCGCTTTTTTTGCGGGACGACGCAATATTTTTGCGTGGTCGCGCTATTTTTTTTCGGTTACCTTAATCTGCTTACCGTATATGATGAAATAGTTCCTAAGAATTACTAAAAAATGACTAACGCCAATGAGGGGCTGAGGAAAATGAAGTGGTTTTATAATTTAAGGACAGCAGTGAAGTTAATCTCCGCATTTCTGTTAGTATCCGCAATATTGTGCTTTGTAGGATTCTATGGAATTACGAATTTGAGTAAGATGGACCGCTCTATCGTGGACATGTACGAAAATCGCTTAACACCTATAGCTTATCTGGGAGAAGCGAATGAACTATTTTTAACAAATAGAATCAATATCCGTGATATAAACACGATCGCTAAAACAGCGGCAGAAAAGAAAGAATACGAAGATAAAATACATAAAAACGTTCAAAATATTGAAGAGATCATGGGTAAATATAGCAAGACTGCGTTGAGGGAAGAAGAATTGGCGATAATGAAAGATTATCCTGAGATCTGGCAACGTTATATCACAAGTCTTGATGATACTATTGAAATTGATAAAACAAATATTAGTAATGAGAAATATACAAATTTTTTGCTTGTAAGTGATTTGCAAACAGCTACAACAGAGCTGACTGACTTTCTGCAAAATTTAATAGACATCAATATGAAGCAGGCTCAAGGTTCGATTGTTAATGCCAATGACCTTTATCAGTCCTCTCGTTTGATTACTTTTAGCGTTACTATTGTTGCGCTGCTCATCAGTATTGGTCTGGGTCTTTTAATATCGCAGATCATAGCACGGCCTCTAAATCAAGTAATGCGCCTGCTAGGTAAAGTGGCCAATGGTGATTTAAGCGAAACGTCGAACCTGGAATCTAAGGACGAGATTGGAATGCTAGCTTATTCTGTTAATGAAATGGTTCTGAACCTAAGACGCACTGTGAGCGGCATTTCCTCTTCTGCGGAAAGTGTCTCAGCTGCTGCACAGCAAATCTCAGCAAGTACAGAGGAAGTAGCTAGTGGAAGTATGAGTCAAGCTAGTGCAGCACAAACGATGAATGAGTTGTTCCGAGAATTATCTGCGGCGATTAATTCAGTAGCCCAGAGTGCTGAACAGGCCTCTGAGCTTTCAGATCAAACGATGCGTATCGCTCAAGATGGAGGGATCGTGGTTAAGAACTCCGTAGAAGGAATGGCAGTACTGGATACACAAATGTCTAGACTTGCGGAAGACTCCGATAAGATTGGTGAGATTATCGCGGTGATTGAAGATATTGCCCAACAGACAAATCTGCTTGCCCTAAACGCAGCGATTGAAGCGGCCCGCGCAGGTGAACAAGGTCGAGGTTTTGCCGTTGTTGCGAATGAAGTAAGAAAGTTAGCTGAGCGGAGCAGTGGGGCTACGAAACAGATCACGGGCATTATCAAAGAAATGCAGAAGAATACGCAGCACAGTGTAAATGCCGTAGTAGAAGGAGTAGCTTTTTCACAAAAAAATGGAGAAGCCTTTGAACATATCCTTACGATGGTGAACGATACCGCTCATAAAGTAACAGAAATTGCGGCTGCCAGTGAAGAACAGGCCGCACAATCGTCTGAGGTGATGTTCTCAATTGAGAGCATATCCGCCGCAACTGAAGAAATGGCGGCAAGCAGCAGTGAAACGGCAACGACCGCCAATGCTTTGGCTCAGCTAGCAGAAGAGTTAAATAGTCTGGTATCTATTTTTAAAGTTAAATAAACAGTGTCAGGGGTATTATCATTGATAGGAGAGGAGAAGTAGTGCAAAAAATAAAGGTGCTCGTTGTAGCTGCTTCAGTAACCATGCGTAAACAGATCTCGAACCTAATTTCGGAGGATTCAAGCCTCGAGGTCATTGGAGTAGCTCGAAATGCATCCGAAGCGATCAGCATGGTTCAAAAACTCAGGCCCGATGTCGTGGCTATAGATATAGAAATGCCGGAATTGAACGGTTTGGTAGCACTCACAAGCATAATGTCTCAGCGGCCAACACCTATACTTATCTTGAGCTCCGCTACAAAGGATGGAATAACAGCAACCATTACTGCTCTACAAAATGGTGCAGTGGATTTCATATCCAAGCCGGCTCAATCTTATGGACCTGGTCTATACAGCATAAAAGATGAGTTATTATTCAAAATTAAGAAAGCCGCTGAAATTCCTTTAAGAACTCTTATTCTTAACAATATAAACATCTCCAAAGTGAAAGCTCGACAAGAGAAACAAAACAACGTTAAGAGTGGATGTACAGAAGTTATTGAGCAGATCGTGGGAATTGGATGCGGAGTAGGGGGGCCGAAGGCATTAGAAATCTTAATTTCCTCGCTCCCGGCGAGCTTCCCGTATCCCCTTCTGGTTGTTCAACATATGCCATCTAAGTACACAAAAGCATTGGCGGAACGACTGAATCGGTTCTCAAGTGTACGGGTGGTGGAAGCCAAGGACAAGCAATCTGTGCTCGGGGGAACCGTCTATATCGCTCCAGGTAATTCTCATATGACCATTATTCAGGAGGGGCAGGATCTCAGAATAAAACTTATGAAAAAGCCTGCAGTGAATGGGCACTGTCCTTCGGTCGATATCTTGTTTGAGTCTATATCTGCACTAACTGGTCTACAGCAGCATTTAATCCTAATGACCGGAATGGGAAATGATGGCGCTAAAGGGATGCTGGCTGCCAAACACGCTGGCGCCCAATCAACGCTAGTAGAATCGCAAGAAACTTCTATTGAAAGTGAAATGCCTGAAGCAGCCGCGAAGCTGGGTTGTGTGGATTACGAGCTGCCCTCGCATTTGTTAGCCTCGAAAATTATGGAGGTTACGGGGGAGCTGAGATACCGGAGGGATGCATTTCCATCGGTTTGAACGGTCTTATTTTACTACTAAAAAAGCGTTGGCAGGATAAAATCCGCCAATGCTTTTTTTGTGTTTCATGTTGACACTTTCAAGTGATAACAATTATCATTTACGGAGCAAGAGTAGAGATTATGTAACTCATCGTATACAAGGAGCGAAGAAGGAGAGGTTTGCGATGACTTTAAATATATTGAATATGGAAATTCATGATCTTTTTGATCAATTTACAGAACGGATAGAGGGGCATGTTGAACATAACCAATGGGAACAGCGGCTTACTATTCCTTCACATATTGGTAAGGGAAGCGTCACCCGTACACGGATTCGTCCAGGTATGGAGATTATGTATACGGACATAACTTACGAACAGGATATGAAGCTCCACATTCAAGAAGCTTGTCCGTTGTTTGAACTAAGCTATAATCTAAGCGGAGAAATCTATTGCGAATGGAACGGCAAGGAAAGTTACACGGATAAACAAATGGGCAATGTCCTTTTTCTAGAGGATGTTCAGGTGTATGAAGAGAAAAAAGCAGGTGTCCCCAATCAATTGCTGGAAATACGGTTTGCTCCTAGTGAACTGCTGAATTACGCCGGAGATTTATCGGAGACACAGCAAATGGAAACCTGGCTTAGACATCATCGTGGAAATATTGATCGTTATCCAGATACTGCGGCAATCCGAAAATGTGTCTCCGAAATGATCCACTGTACCTATCATGGAACATTGAGACGTTTATATATGGAGAGCAAAGCCCTTGAATTTATTGCTTTGTTTGGTGAGTCTGATGGTTACGGTTCTGTTAGCGATAGTATGACGCTGCGGCATGATGATATTAATAATCTGAAGCGGGTACATGAATTGGTGCAAATCCATTTCGAACAACCGTTATCTATACGTGAGTTGGCTAAGCGGGTAGGGATCAACGAATTCAAGCTGAAAAAAGGCTTCCGCGAATTATTTGGCATGACGATCTTCGAGCTTGTACGTATAAAAAGGATGGAGAAAGCGCTCTGGTATATGGAGGTTGAAGGTTTGAATATAGGGAAAACAGCTGTTTCGGTCGGATATAGCAATGTCAGCAATTTCACGACGACCTTCCGTAAGCATTATGGCTGCAATCCAAGCGAATACTTAAAACGTATCGAACAACAGAGTTTGGAACGAAATAGGCTGTAGGAAGATTTGTAAATGCAGAAAGCTTAAAGCTTCAAGTGTTAGAACATAGGGTTCGGAATCGAACGTTATCTTCTGCATGCTTGAGGTTTTTTTGTGTTTGCTCCCTTATCAAGGAGTGAACCTCCCTTAACAGGTAGAGAAAAAGACCACTCTGAATGATAATAATTTCATAGATTGCAGATAAAAAGGTGGTCATACAATGGAACAACAACAAGTAGATTCGCGACGGTGGTATGCGCTGGGAGTTATTTTACTGCCAACATTACTTATTTCATTAAATACTTATATGATTCAAGTTGCGCTTCCATCTATGCAATATAGCTTGAACGCAAGCTTTTCGGAAGCACAGCTTATCGTTACCGGATTTTCGCTAGGATTAGCTGTGGCGTTGATTATTAGTGGAAAGCTTGGGGATATATACGGCAGAAAACGGATGTTGATGATCGGGGTGAGCGGGTTTACGGTCATGGCAGTGTTAGGCGGATTGACCTCAGATCCGGCACTTCTGATTGTTATTCGGATTGTGCAGGGATTGGCTGCGGCGCTTATTCAACCTCAGGTTCTATCTACGCTGCAGGTCAGCTTTCTGCCAAAGGAAAAAGGGTTTGTTTTCGGCATTTACGGCGCAATGATTGGCATTGGATTTGCATTCGGATTCATCCTCGGAGGTACTATTGTGAATTGGAATCCGTTCGATCTCGGTTGGCGGACAGTATTTTTTTTCAATGTGCCATTTGGACTTCTCGTCCTGCTGTTAATGCCGATTGTACCTGAAACACGGGCTGAGCAGGCGGGCAGTATTGATTGGACTGGAAGCTTCCTACTGCTGATCGGTTTGTTCCTGCTGATCTATCCGTTGTCAGAGGGACAAAAACAAGGGTGGCCGTTGTGGATTTTTGGCTGTCTAATGTTAGCTCTTTTCGTGTTGTTTACTTTTATCTGGGTTGAAAATCAAAAGGGAAAGCAGGGGACGTTACCGTTAGTCGATCTGTCTATTTTCAGAGATCGAACATTTAGCGCTGGTCTGGCAACCGTTCTTGTCCTTTATCTAAGTATGTTCTCTTTCTTTTTTATTTTGAGCTATTATATGCAATTTGGTTTGCACTATAGTGTTCAAGATACGAGTATGGTTTTCTTGCCTATAGGGATAGGCTTTTTTCTGACTTCCCTAATCTCGTCTCGAATGGTCAAAAGATGGGGGATGAGTGTACTTAAGATAGGAGCGCTGATGATGGGGAGCTGTATTCTGCTGCTTATGTTAGAGCTAAATGTGGACGTTACGCAGCTGCTAGACCCTCGTAATATCCTACTATTATTGATATATGGTTTCGGTCTCGGAATGGCTACTACTCCTCTAGTCAGCGTTACGCTTAGTTCAGTACCCACAAAGATCACGGGCACGGGTTCAGGCTTGATCACTACCTTTATGTATTTTGCAAATTCGTTAGGAGTGGCGTTAATCGGTATTTTATTCTCCGCTTCGCTAAAGCATTCTCTTTTGGAAGCAGATCTAGCGGATTATGTAAGGGCGTTTTCCTTCTCATTAGCAGCAATCGGTGGACTTGCTTTTACTGGTTTTCTTTGCCTTTGTTTTTTGCGGGAGCGGAAATTGTAGAGGAGGTATCCTGCTTTTTTTGCGCTGTGAGCAATCTAACAAACGAACGCCCTTCTTAGCTTTATAGTAATACCGAGTGATTGAATTCCATTTAATGTAACTCACTCCAAACCTATCAATGAGAAGGTGCCAGGATGTCCATACTGCAAGTAGAGAATCTCTCGAAAGAATATAAAGGCAAAGGCAAAACGAATCGGTTTCGAGCGCTGAACGGGATTAGTCTTAGTGTGGATAGCGGCGAGTTTGTGGCGATTATGGGACCCTCGGGGAGCGGGAAAACAACACTTTTAAATATACTAAGCGGAATCGACACGGAGTATAGTGGGGTTGTAAGAATTGCAGAGACTAGTATAAGTGAGATGTCCAAGAACGAGCTTGCGATTTTTCGCCGGCAGCGTATGGGATTCGTTTTTCAGGATTACAATCTGCTGGATAGTCTGACCCTACGGGAAAATATCATGGTGCCCATGGTGCTGGATGATCAAGAGGTAGAAGATATCAATGCCAACACAGATGAGACGTTATCGCTATTTGATCTCGATGAGGTGAAGGACAAATATCCTTATATGGTTTCAGGGGGGCAACAGCAGCGGGCGGCGATCAGCAGGGCAATTATTAATCATCCAGATGTGATTTTTGCGGACGAGCCGACAGGGAATTTGGATTCCAAATCCTCGAGTACGGTGATGAAGACCTTCGCCAAGCTCAACACTCTAAAAGGAGCAACGATAGTGATGGTCACGCATGATCCTTTTGCGGCCAGCTATTGTAATCGGGTGCTTTTTATCAAAGATGGGAAGGCTCTACTAGAGATTGCTAGAGAGAATAAAGAGCGCAGAGCATTTTTTGATCTGATTCTGGAGAACCTGGCCTTTATTGGAGGGGGAGAAGATGACCTTTAGGAGAATGGCATTTCAGATATTTAAGGCGAATCTTAGAAGATATTTGTTATTTTTCCTATGCAGCAGCTTTACGGTCATGATCTTTTTTACATTTTATTCGCTGTACAGTAATCCTGATTTTAATGACCCTTATCAAGTGAATGGGATGGTGTCAGGTAATTTATATGCTCCTTTTTTGGTGATAAGGGTGTTTGCTGTTCTGTTTATTGTATATGCTCAAATGGCCTTTTTAAAATTCAGAAAAAGCGACTTTGGGCTATTAATGGTACTTGGAATGACAAGCCACAATATCCGCAAAATCATTTTGTTCGAGAATAGCATGATCGCTTTAGTCTCGATTCTCACTGGTTTAGGTGCAGGGACAGTTTTCTCCGGTATTTTTTTCTTTATTGTTTCGCTGTTTGTAAATATTGGGGACAGTGCTTTTATACTGACGCCGGATAGTTATCTGTATACCATTAAATTCTTCGCGGTGATTTACATAGTGGTGATTGCAGTCAATTTGCTACTAACTTTGCGATACAGTATTTTACGTCTTTTAAAAGAGTCCAGAACCGCAGAACGCAACCTGATTCATGGGAAAATCACCGGGGTCATCGGAGTTTTACTCTTGGGAATCTCCGTTTATAATATGCTCACTCATTACAACCCTTCCGATGCTCGCATGATGTTAATAAATCTGGGAATTAGTATGTTAGGCGTTTATTTGCTGCTGTCAGGACTTGGGGACTGGTTGAAACTTTTTATATCGCGATCAAGCAGAGCATATCACAAGCACCTGCTGTTTAGTTCCAATTTGATCTATACCCTTGGTCGCTCCAAAATAGTGCTTTCTCTTATCACCTTCCTCGTCTTCATCACGATTTCTCTAAGCGGAATTATTTTTTATTTGACCTGGAATGCTGAGGATATTCCGGTTGCAAACAATCCATATGATATTGCCTATTCAGAAGTATTCGGAAAAAATAGCATCTCACCAAAAATACTAAGCGAGATCACGGATCATGGCGCCACGCCGCTGCTTTCACACCAAAAGCTGGAGTATATCGACTTGTTTAATTTCAAAATATTTCTGGACCAGAATATAAACGCATTAATCGGTACTGATTATCATGTGGAGAAAGATCACTTTCTAAATCTGGCCATAGTTGCACAAGGAGAAGAGTGGAAGAATCAAAGACCGGAAATGCCCACCTTTGATCTGATGCTTGCTTCCGGGAAGCATACGCTGTATTCACAAGGTATCCTATTTGACATGGTATTTAACCCTGTGCCGAATCTAATGAATGGTCTTCATATCATTGTAAACGAAGAGGATTATATGGCGCTGAAAGCGGAAAATAAAAAAGCGATCGGTAATCTTCAGCTCCTGAATTTTAAGGATTGGAAAAAAACTGCGGATATAGATGCTAAATTAAATGCCGCTTTAGCCAAATATAACAAAGACAATACAGAGTCCTGGTATGGCAATGAACGGCAAGAGGCCCTCGTATTCTCTACGAAGTCTAGAATAAGTGACTATCTACAGTTACAGGAGTCTGGCCGATTTGGAATCTTCGTAATTTCATTTGTTGGTTTAATATTTTTCGGCGCCTCCGGGATAGTGCTGCATTTCAGTATTCAGACCGATTTAGAGCGTGAGCGGATCAAATTCAGGAAGCTGAACAAGATTGGAATTACTTCTAAGGACGTGGCCCGCATTATAGGCGGCCCTTTAAAAGTGCTGTTTTTTCTCCCGTATGCATTAGGTATTGCATTGTCTTCTTTTTATGTTGTTAGTTCTTCCAGGGTTGAAATGTCTACAGCTCTGGAGCCGATGTGGTTTTGTTTGTTGGTAGGCGGAGCATATCTTTTATTTCAAGTCCTTTTTTATCGTATATACACCAAAATATACACTCGCAATATGCTGGCACATATTCAGCTACTCGATATTCCTTTAATAGAACAAAAGGGGATTTCAATTTAATCCCAAATATGATAATATTGGTGCACAAAACGTAGGGGGATTCCATTTGAAAAAGATTTTTTCCAGAATTGCAGTCGCATTAATGATCTTGACCCTTGTTGCGATAGTCACTTGCTTTTATATTGGTGAATTCACCTATGCGTATGGATTAATTTTAGTGCTGTTTTTCGTATTTGCGGGGATGGGGCAGCTCTATAAGCTTAAAAATGATGAGTATATGTACAAAAAACTAAATAACACCAATGAGTATAATGAATATACTAGATGATATAAATTCAACAGAAACTTCTTATGTATAGCCAAACACCCCACTTTAGACAGTGCCTAAAGTGGGGTGTTTTTGTATGTGCCTATGTTTATTTCTTACCGTTGCGTTCAAGAATCATATCTACGAACAGATCAATCTGTGCGGTAATCGCAATCGGATCATAGCGGTAGTAGGTATCAAAATCATTGTAAAATAGATGATCGTTCTTCGCAGCATCAAGTCCGTTCCAAACTGGAGATTCCTTCAGTTCTTTCAGCTTATCCCCTTTTTTGTCAGGATCATAAGTGGTGAGGAACATGTAGTCAGCTGCATATTCTGGCAATAGCTCCATGGACAGCTGCAACGTTTGGTTGTCGTTGCTGTTCTTAGTAGGCATTTTTAGCTTAAGTGCGTTATAAAGGGCTTGTCCGCCACGGCCAGCATTATTTCCGAAGGTCCATAGCTCCCCTTTATCAGTCAGCTCATAGATTCCAAAAGTATCATTTTCATTTACGACACCTTTAAGCTTCTCGCGGCCTTCAGCAGCCTTTTTCTCAAAGTCAGCAATAAATTGTTCAGCTTTGTCAGGCACACCTACAATGTCACCGAACAGTTTAACAGTTTCATAGATATTTGTAGCGGTTCCGTATGGAATATGAATGGTTGGAGCAATTTTGGATAAAGCATCGTAGTTATCATCGTACATAACGACGATCAGGTCAGGTGTAAGTTCCAGAGCTTTCTCGGCGTTAACTGGAGCACCGACATCTTGTGTATTTGCGAGCAGGTCTTTCAAGAAGGGATTATCAAAGGTACTAGGTTCGACACCTACTACATTTGCTCCTACGGAGAGCAACTCCCCACCATAATAATCTGTAATAATCCGTTGTGGTTTTACAGGTATCTGTACAGTACCTTTAGTGGTTTCATAGCTACGCATTTCAGCAGCTGAAGCCTCAGGAGCAGCCGTTGGCTCAGTGCTTGGTGCTGTAGTTGCTTCTGTTGTTGCTGTTGGTTTATTAGATGAAGCATTGTTCGTTCCCCCGCAAGCTGTCACAAATACAGACAATAACATTATGAGTGCCAGGATGGGGAAGAGGGTCTTTCTTTTTAGCATGATAAACCTCCCTATATATATGTACCAACAAATAATAATGAGAATCATTATCATTATTATTTTCAATTTGAACTTTATCAAATCCTAGATTTCCTGTCAATGCAATAAAATAAATGCCTCCTATTAAATCTATCTATTGCCAAACCTAGGAAGGCTCATTTACAATAGCATAGTGATAATGAGAATCAATTTCATAGAAATAAGGTGGCATTCATGAATCAACAGATATCTTCCAAGATTAGACCTAATAAAGGGTCAGCCATACAAGAGTTCCGTTCACGTCCTTGGGCTGCCACGTTAATCTTGGTTGGCGGTCTGGTACTATTAGCACTAGGTATCGCTGTTTCAGTCTCCTTCGGAGCGGCTGATATTAAACTTTCTGTGGTGTGGGCAGCCGTGTTTCACTTTAATCCGGAGATCATGGATCATCAGATTATTAGGGAATTACGATTACCCCGTGTACTTGGCGGGGCCATGATAGGGGCCAGCTTTGCAGTTGCGGGTGCCATTATGCAGGGGATGACCCGAAATCCACTCGCAGATTCAGGTTTGATGGGCATTAACTCAGGCGCAGGATTTGCGCTGGCGCTTTGTTTTGCATTTTTCCCGAACTTATCGTTTATGTATTTGATCCTATATTCCTTCGTTGGTGCCGGAGTAGGGGCTGGGGTTGTGTATGGGGTCGGTTCATTGGCCAAGGGAGGGCTGACTCCTGCACGTCTGGTGTTGGCGGGTGCTGCTTTTAGTGCACTGCTGTCAGCACTGAGTGAAGGGGTAGCTTTATATTTTCACATTGGGCAAGATTTGGCTTTCTGGTATGCGGGAGGCGTGGCTGGGACGAAATGGATTCAGCTTAAAGTCATGTTCCCTTGGATAGGAGCAGCGTTAATAGGAGCTATGGTATTATCCCGGTCGATTACAATGCTCAGCCTAGGTGACGATGTTGCTAAAGGGCTAGGCCAGCGCACAGGGCTTGTTAAGCTGGCAGGGACTTTAATTGTATTGATTCTGGCTGGATCATCAGTTGCCGTAGTAGGAGCCGTTGGGTTCATTGGACTAATCATTCCCCATTTGACCCGTTTTTTTGTAGGTGTGGATTACAGATGGATCATTCCATGTTCAGCTATTCTCGGCAGTCTGCTTGCAGTATTTGCAGATTTAACAGCACGGATGATTAATCCCCCTAATGAAACGCCGCTTGGAGCCATTATTGCACTGATCGGTGTACCTTTCTTCCTTTATCTTGCACGTAAAGAAAGGAGGGAACTGTAATGATAGAGAAAACTTCATTCGATTCCTTCCAAGCCGCCAAAAATAAACGTGGCTTAGTTATAATGATTATTTTAGCTGTACTGATTGTTATTGCTTTTATTATTAGTATGAATACAGGATACATACGTTTGACACCTATGGAGCTGCTTAATACGTTATTCGGTAAAGGGACGGATAAGCAAGAGTTAATCTTGTTTCAATTTCGGTTACCGCGTATTGTGATCTCCGTTCTGATAGGCGCAGGTTTGGCTGTATCCGGAGCTGTGATGCAGGGCGTCTTTCGTAATGCTTTGGCCGACCCCGGCATCTTAGGGATTAACGCTGGCGCAGGAATTATGGTTATGCTGTTAATTTCTTTTTATCCAACGGCAACCGCGGCTCCGGTGTATCTGCTGCCTATGGTAGCGTTTGTTGGTGCGGCAATTACTGCTGCCTTGATTTATGTCTTAGCTTATAAACGGCATGAAGGAATAAAACCCATGCGCCTGTTGCTGACCGGTGTAGCGGTTGCAGCTGGAATGAGTGCAGCGATGATCGTGCTGACTCTTCGGCTGGATCCGGAGAAGTATCAGTTTGTGGCTACTTGGCTTGCCGGGAGTATTTGGGGCACAAGCTGGAAGTTTGTACTTTCATTACTACCATGGATCGTAATTCTCGTGCCGTATGTCATCTATAAAGCAAGGGTAATGAACGTCCTTAATTTGGGTGAACAGACAGCCGTAGGACTTGGGGCTGCTGTAACCAAAGAACAATTCCGGCTTCTTGCGGCTGCGGTTGGTCTAGCTGCGGCAAGTGTTGCTGTGAGTGGCGGGATTGGCTTTGTCGGCCTTGTCGGTCCCCATTTGGCGCGACGGCTAGTTGGGCCCAAACATCAGCTCATGCTGCCAACCTCAGCGCTGCTCGGCTCTCTGCTAGTCATTATAGCGGATACCATTGGACGCTGGATCTTACAGCCATCTGAGATCCCCACTGGAATCGTTGTTGCTGTAATTGGAGCGCCATACTTTTTGTATTTGCTAGCCCGTACTAAATCTTGATGAAAGAGGATGGTCACTCACCGGAAGGAGCGGATTTTTACAATGTTGCGTCGTTTTTTTGCTTACTATAGACCCTATAAGGGATTGTTTATTCTTGACTTCTCCTGTGCTATTGCTGCTGCACTGCTGGAACTAGTCTTCCCGCTGGCCGTTAACCGGGTAGTGGATGATATGCTGCCAAGTGGGAATTGGAAATGGATTCTCTATTCTTGCCTCGGTTTGCTGGGGATCTATATCGTCAGCGCCTTTATGCATTTTGTCGTCACTTATTGGGGGCATAAGCTGGGGATTAATATCGAGTCGGATATGAGAAAAAAGCTGTTTGATCGTGTACAGAAGCTCTCTTTCAACTTCTTCGATAATAATAAAACAGGCCATTTGGTCTCACGGATGACAAATGATCTGATGGACATCGGTGAGATTGCCCACCATGGTCCTGAAGATTTATTCATAGCAGTGATGACGCTGCTGGGTGTATTCGGTATCATGCTTAGCATTAATTGGCAATTAGCTATTCTGACCTTTGTAATTGTCCCGCTGATGATTTATTTATCCATGTACTTCAGTCGCAAAATGTCAAAAGCGTTCCACATCATGTTCGCGGACATTGCTGACTATAACGCACGCGTAGAGAACAATGTAAGCGGGATCCGTGTTGTGCAAGCTTTTGCTAATGAGAATCATGAAATTTCCCGCTTTGCAGTTAATAACGAACGCTTCCGTATTACGAAGCTAATGACCTACCGAATTATGGCTTGGAATTCATCCTTTAGCTTTGTGCTCATGAAGCTGGTCTCGTTATTCGTTCTTGTGTGCGGAACCTATTTTGTAATCCAGAAGCAGATGACCTACGGTGAATTTATTGCCTTTGTGATGTTGTCTAATGTCTTCTTAGGACCTTTGCAACAGATTAACTCGGTCATTGAGACCTATCCTAAAGGGATCGCTGGTTTCAAACGTTATCTTGAACTGCTTGAGACGGAGCCAGATGTTGATGACGCAAAAGACGCTAAGCCAGTGTCTCATCTGTCAGGGAATATAACCTTCCAGGATGTAGCTTTTGCTTATAGTGATAAAGAAAAGGTGCTAACCAATGTGAACTTATCGATTTCAGCAGGAGAGACCGTTGCGCTTGTGGGTCCATCCGGTGCTGGTAAGACAACACTTTGCAGCTTGCTGCCACGCTTTTACGATGTAAGCGAAGGCAACATCTCTATTGATGGAATAGATATTCGCTCCATGACGTTAGAATCACTTCGTTCCCATATCGGGATTGTACAACAAGATGTATTCCTGTTTGACGGAACTATCCGTGAGAACATTGCTTACGGCAGATTGGGAGCTTCCGATGAAGAAATCTGGGAGGCTGCAGGGCGCGCTCAGCTGGAAGAACTGATTAAATCTCAGCCCGCCGGGCTGGATACAATGATCGGAGAGAGAGGCGTCAAGCTTTCTGGCGGCCAGAAGCAGAGGTTGTCCATCGCCCGGATGTTCTTGAAGAATCCGACGATTCTCATTCTGGACGAAGCTACATCTGCACTGGATACTGAAACGGAGTCCGCTATACAAGAGGCGCTCGCAGAGTTGTCTGAGGGACGCACAACACTTGTTATTGCTCATCGCCTTGCAACGATCAGAAATGCGGACCGGATTGTTGTCGTTGCGGAAGGTGGCATCGCAGAACAAGGTAAGCATGAGGAACTGCTGCAGACTGCCGGAATTTACAGCCGATTGCATGAAGCGCAGTTTGGAGCTTAAGTAGCTGAAGGGATCACTAGAATATAATTTTGGAGGGACACAATGAATAAACAACTGGAATTATACGATGTAACCATTATTGGTGGCGGACCTGCTGGGATGTATACAGCTTTTTATAGCGGAATGAGAGACTTGAAGACAAAGCTAATTGAAGCGAAGGATGAGCTCGGAGGAAGAATGCTTATCTATCCCGAAAAAATGATCTGGGATGTAGGAGGCGTAACCCCAACTCTTTGTCATCAACTAATCGGTCAGCTCAAGGAGCAGGCTCAAACCTTCGATCCGACTATTGTGCTGGGTCAGCAAATTATGAATCAAGAGAGACAAGAGGATGGAACGTACATCCTGACCTCTTCTACTGGGGAACAACATTGGACCCGCACAGTCATTTTGGCCATTGGTTACGGAATTCTGCAGATGGCAAAGCTTGAAATTGAAGGTGCAGATCGTTATGAGGTGACAAATCTTCATTATACCGTTCAAGAGCTGGAGCCGTTCCGCGGTAAAAGAGTGCTAATCTCCGGTGGAGGCAACTCCGCAGTAGATTGGGCGAATGAATTGGAGCCTATCGCTGCAAGTGTGACGATTGCACATCGCCGTGAACAGTTTGGCGGGCATGAGAAAAACATTGTACGGATGAAGGAATCCTCAGTCAATGTCCGTGCGCCATATGCAGTAAGCCAATTACACAGCAGTAATGGTGAAACGATAGATCAGGTTACGATCAGTCATATAGAGACAGGTGAAACAGAGCAGTTTGAAGTGGATGCTGTCATTGTGAATCATGGTCTGAAAAGCGATTTTGGTCCGTTAAAAGAATGGGGCCTTGATATGGGCGAATGGTGTGCGAATGTAACTGATAAGCTAGAGACTAATCTTCCGGGTATATTCGCAGCAGGTGACTTTGTGGATTATGCAAGCAAGGTTCGTTTGATCGCAGGTACTTTCACAGATGCGGCTCTGGCGCTTAATAGCGCTAAGCTGTACATAGACCCAACCGCGGCCAAAGTCGCTTACGTATCTTCTCACAATGAACGGTTCAAAGAGAAGAATAAAGCGCTTGGAGTCGTTGACGACCACTAAGGATAGAGGCTTCTCAAACCATAAAATCTGAAGTTTTATATAAGGCGTATAGGGGATCTTATCCATTTCGAGCGGAGAGAAACCTTATACGCTTGCTTTATATTTTATGAGTTATTAAGTCTAGAAGTCTGGAAGGGAGCAGGAATGAAGCTATCTAATAATAACCCGGTTCATAGAATTTATCTGTTAAAAGAGGCAGGAAAACGCCAATGCGGCGGCGGTCACATTAGTAAACCCCAGATTGCCCAGTCCCCACTCTTCCTGACACCAATAGAAGCTATCGTTCAAATAACCATAGAAGGAGAGACAGTAGCTCTTAAAAATGGTGAAATTCTTTTTCTAAGCGCAGGTGCGACTTATCAAATTAATGCTCCATTAGAGACCGTTATCTCTGTTCTAGCAATCTCCTATGAGGTATATGGGCTAAGTAATAGCACTGAGCAAGAATTGGTCTATGGACTTTGCCGTGAAATTTTTCCGGTCAATGGGATTTTACCTATACGTACGACGAATAAAATAACCCGCTTATTCAGCGAATTGGAAGACGTTGCTGCCAATAATTTAGAAGCACAGGCAGATAGAATTCAATCCTTGCTGTATCAGCTACATCAACTGGTCGTAGAGGCTGACGCTGAAGCAGACATTACGGATAGTTCATATTTCAGAATGCTCTCTTTTATCCACCAGAATTTGCAAAGGGAGATTACGCGGGAGATGATGTCTCGAATGATGGGCTTCAATCCTCGTTATTTCTCAGTATGGTTCCGCAAGCAGACGGGTTGGAGCTTCACCGAATATGTAGCGCATTTAAGAGTAAATAAAGCGAAAAAACACTTGATGTCCAGCAAAGCAACCATACAGGAAATTTCGCAAAAAGTAGGCTATACAGATGGACTATATCTGAGCCGGAAATTCAAGCAAGTCACCGGGATGACCCCAACAGAGTTCCGTTTGCGTCCCAAACCAAAGCGGATAGTAGCGTTGCAATTTTTAGGGGATTTACTTGCGCTGGGTGTGAAGCCTGTCGCGGTTGAAGAAGATGTGATGAATTACTCCTTGCTTTTGCTGCCGGAACTGGCGGGTGTACGATCATTTGAGTTGCAGGGATGTCCGGAGGAAGCAGAATGGCCTGGGCTGGAAGCCGATTTAGTTATTGCACCAACCTATCTGAGCCCCCGTCAGCTTAAATGCATGGAGAAGTTGGGTCCACTAGTTACGGTAGAGTGTGATAAAATGGACCGCCTGGAACAGATTCGTTTATTCGGCAGACTGCTGGGAGAAGAGGAGCGGGCAGAGGCATGGATAAGGCACTATCATTTGAAAATAGATTTGGCCAAGCAGCGCTTGTCCTCACTAATTGAATCTGGTGAAACGGTAGCGGTGTATGAGATCAGGCAAGATAACAGTATTTATATCTGGAATCATACAGCCCGCGGGGTGTACAATCTGTATCCAATGCTGGGGTTAACTCCACCGGACAAGGTAAGGTCAGATGTTCTGGAGCGGAATGATCATTTATGCATCTCACTGTCGGAATTGCCAATATACGCGGCTGACCATATGTTTGTGGTTGTATCAGGACAAGAGGACTGGATGTCGAGGACACGTAAACGGATTAGTAAAAGTGCGGTTTGGCGCAATCTTCCAGCATTCAGGAATGAACGCATATATTACCTGAAGCTTGAGGAATTTTGGGGCAGCGAAGGGCTTGCGCTCGAACGCCAATTGGAGATACAGACAGATTTGTTAACCGGCCATAATTTAAGCTGACAATCGTCCATAGCAAAATTGATGTATTAGCGTGTATATATGTTTTCCCGCGGAGACGGTATATTAAACAAAGATCTAAATGATATTGATTATCAATATCATAATAATATAAAGTCTCAAGGGGGATTTACATTGTACAAAATAATATCGTTAGGAAAAACAAGCATGATAGCCGTTATGCTTACGCTGGTGCTGCTGTTGAGCGCATGCGGACAAGCAGCTAATCAGGGGAATGCTCCAGCTAGCACGTCGGCTGAAGTGGCTAAAAGCACTAATGATTCTGTAGTTGCCAGCTCGGAGCCGGCTGCTGATGCAGAGTACTGGACATACGAAAGCGATAAAGGCCCGGTGCAGATTCCACGCAATCCACAAAGAGTTGTGATCCCGGTACAAGACTTTATTGGTGATCTTCTGACGCTTGGCGTGACGCCCATTGCCGTTGCCGGGAATGACATCCTGAACCATCCATATTTCAAAGAGGCACTGACCAGTGTTGAAGTAGTAGGCGATGACATGACGGTGTCCCTGGAGAAAATAACGAGCCTCGAACCGGACTTGATTATCACTTATCAGGAAGATACCTATGAGCAAATCTCAAAGATTGCTCCAACGGTCTTTATTCCTTGGGGCAAATACGACTATAAGGAACGATTGATCGAGATCGGGAAAATCTTGAACAAGGAGCAGCAGGCTGTAAAGTGGGTGGCGGATTTCAATCAGAAGCTGGAAGCGAAGAAAGCGGAATTGTCTGATCTGATCGCAGCTGATAAAAAAGTGGCGATCTTTGAAATTGCCGGTAAAGAGCTGTATTTATATGGTTCGTCATATGGGCGTGGTGGAGAGATTATATATAACGGATTGGGGCTGCATGCACCTGATCTTGTCCAAGAGGCAGCCTTTAAAGAAGGCTGGGCTTCCCTCTCACTCGAAGCGTTGCCCGAGTACTTAGGAGAAGCTGATTATATCTTCCAAGGCTTCAGCCGTGGTGTGGAGCAGGATAAGCTGGACATTCTGGACAGTGTCTTCTGGCAAAGCCTACCTGCTGTTAAGGCGGGTCATGTATTCACCTACGATCTTAAAACTTATTATCTCTCCGATGCTTATGCGCTGGACAAGCAGCTGGATGAGATAGTTACGTTGCTGAAGTCTCTTCAATAAGTTAATTTCAAAAGAGTAAAAGGGGATGTTCGCGGAGCTATAGTAGCTCAGGGACATCCCTTTTGCGTATTCATTTTCCAAGCTAAGGCAGATTACAAATTCCATTAGTTGCATAAAAAAGCAATCAAGAACAAATAGTATGGGCAGGAGGTGTTGATTATGGAACCCTTGAACTCTACTATTTTGGACGATAATCTTAAAGAGCTTCAAGAAAGACTTGGCCATAGCCCTGATATTGTTATTCGTAGAATTAAATCCACCACCACACAGGTTGAGGTAGCTGCCGTATATATTGAGGGATTAATAGAAAAATTGATGGTCAATGAGTTCGTGGAGCATGCGATGTCGTTCGATAAGCTAAGTGAAGAAAACCCAGTGATCACATCGGCTGAGGACATCTTTTTGTATATGAAAGAAGTGGCGAGAGGAATCGGAGAAGAACAGACAGTTAGAGATTGGGATGTGCTTTTTGAGGCTTTATTCTCTGGAGATACCATTCTTTGGATAGACGGGATAAGGGAAGCAATCAGAGGGAATACAAGCGGCGGTGAGGTTAGAACGGTATCGGACGCTACAACTCAAGTAGCCATTCGTGGCTCCAAGGAAGGCTTTACGGAATCTATTGGGACGAATATCTCTCTGGTACGCAGGAAAATAAAAAGCCCTAATCTCTGGGTGGAGTCGATGAAGATAGGTGACGTAACCCAAACGAATGTATCTATTATGTATATCCATGGGATCGTCAATGATAATACCTTACATGAGCTTAGAACTAAGCTGCAAAGTATTGATATAGACGGGATTCTGGAATCTGGATACATTGAGCAATTTTTAGAAGACACTCCCTTTTCCCCATTCCCAACACTATACAATACTGAACGTCCTGACAGTGTGGCTGGAAATCTTTTAGAAGGACGAGTTGCTATTTTTGTGGATGGAACCCCGTTTGTGCTGATTGCACCCACTTCCTTTTTTATGTTTTTACATGCAGTTGAAGATTACTACCAGCGTTATGATATTACGACTTTGATTCGAGTATTGAGATTTATTTGCCTTATTATTTCGTTATTTGGCCCAGCACTCTTTATTGCGATTCTGAATTTTCATCAAGAAATGATCCCAACAGCCCTACTTATTAATTTCGCTTCGCAAAGGGAGGGGGTTCCATTTCCGGCCTTTATTGAGGCTATGCTGATGGAATTTACCTTTGAGATTATACGTGAAGCAGGAATTCGTATGCCATCCCCTATAGGTCAAACTGTATCGATTATCGGCGGCTTAGTGTTGGGTCAGGCAGCGGTGCAAGCGGGTATTGTCTCACCTGCAATGGTTATTGTAGTTTCACTTACAGGAATATCCAGCTTTGCTACTCCTGCTTTTAATATGGCTCTTTCCATACGCATCTTGCGTTTCATCATTATGTTTATTGCAGCCTTTATGGGGCTTTATGGAATAACGATCTTTACTTTTATTATGGTTGCTCATATGTGTAGCTTGAAATCGTTGGGATTTCCCTATATGTCTCCGTTTGGCCCTTTTATCGCTGAGAATCAGAAGGATTCCATCCTGCGCGTGCCTTTGAAATATATGAGAACTCGGCCGCGTCTTGTTAGCCAAAAGAATAATACTCGACTTAAGGTGAATGATGGAAAGCCGGGTAGTGGCAAATGAAGATCGGATGGATGATGCGTTCATTTATTTGTATATGCTGCTTAATGTTGCTGACAAGCTGCTGGAACAGTAGGGAATTAAACAATTTAGGCATTGTGACTGGTATAGGCGTGGATAAAGTACCGAATAAAGAGGAATATCATGTTACTTTTCAGATTGTGAATCCATCCTCAACAGCTACAAGTGCAGGAGCTAGCACCGGACAACCCACGGTCACTATTTATTCTTCTACGGACCGTACGATCTTTGGCGCTTTTCGCAAGACTTCAAAAAAGGCGGCAAGACAGATGTTTTTTGCACACACGCAGCTATTAGTTTTAGGCGAATCTACAGTGAAGAGCGGTATTGATGGGATTTTTGACATCTTTGAAAGGTCCCATGAGCTGCGGCTCAACACGAATGTTATTGTAGCCAGAGATACGGAAGCATCCTCTATTCTGAAACTATTACTTCCAGTAGAAAGCCTGCCTGCAATAGGGATTATTAAAAAGAGTAAAAATACCGCTAGAATATATGGAGAAAGCCGGGATATCAATGTTTTTGAGCTAATTAATGGTCTCAGTGGAGAAGGGTCAGTAGTGATATCCGGAGCCAGAATTCTTGGAGACGCTGAAGAAGGAGCTAAAAAATCCGGGATGGAGCAAACTAAAGTAAAAGCACTTGTCACAATGAGCGGGCTTAGCGTATTGAAAAAAGGGGTTCTTCAGGGATGGCTGGATGGACCTCTTGCCCGGGGGGCACTGTGGGTACAGAACGAGATTAATGAAACCAGTATTAATGTAGATTCAGATGAGGTTAAGGATTCGATAGCCGTGAATATTAATCATTCAAAAACAAAAATTAAGATTGAACTCCGCAATAAAGTACCCGTCATTCATGTAAATGTTGTGGAAGAGGGGACACTTAGTGAGGCTCAGAGTTATATTGAGCTAAGTAATAGAGAGGTAATCGTTCAATTGGAACAACAAGTGGCTCTTAAAACTAAACAGGAAATAACCCAAGCCTTACAGGCTGCTCAAACTATGAAATGCGATATTTTCAATTTCGGGAATGAACTGAAGCGTATAAACCCAAAAGCGTGGGAGACCGTTAAGGACAATTGGGAGTCAGTGTTCGCCGAAGCGGAAGTAGACGTTTCTGTGGAAGCATATATTCGCAGTGTAGGAATGAGGTTAGAGCCAAAATTGTTAAAGGAAAAATGACAGGGTTCAGTGAGAAAGGTGGGAGAAGGCCACTTTATGAAAAAAGAAACCATCAGCGTGAGTCAATTATTTGCTTTGATTTTTTTGTTTGAATTGGGAACGGCCCTTGTGGTACCGATTGGACTTGAAAGTGGCCATGCTGTCTGGATTGCTATTCTGTTAGCTTTGCCCGGTGGACTTCTTTTGTATTTAATTTATGTTTATTTATACCGGCAATATCCCGGCATGATTATTAGCGGGTATACAAGAAAGATACTGGGCAATGTTATAGGCTGGCCGTTAAGCTTAACATACATTCCAATCCTTCTCTTCAATGGCTCTCGAAATCTGCATGAATCAGGTGAGTTGTTAATAGCTGCTTCTTACGACAGAACACCCGTGTTCATCATTTATGCAATGATGGTTGTTGCGGTAATTTACATCTTAAATAAGGGGATTGAGGTGTTTGCGCGGGCGGCTGAGATTTATATGCTGATTATAATATTGTTGGGCTTGACCAGTTGCTTTTTGGTTATTGCCGCCGGACTTGTAAAACTAGATAACTTGTTTCCGTTACAGGCCTCGGATTGGAAGAATGCATTAAAATCAGCCTATCTGAATATATGGCTATTTCCGTTCGGGGAGATGGTATGTTTCACTACGATTTTACCTCATATCAAAAAAACCAAGGTAGCAAAAAGAACCGGAATCATCGCAATGACTTTATGCGGATTATTACTCAGTTTTACCCATGCCATCGAAATATCCGTTCTAGGAACAGAAATCTACAGTAGAGCCAATTTTCCGATGTTCACTACGATAACGTTAGTAAACCTGGCCAATTTCATTCAACGTTTGGACGCGCTTGTGCTCTTAACCTTAATCATTGGAGTATTTTTTAAAATGTCAGTATATTGCTATGCTGCAATGGTAGTCACTGCAGATCTATTCAAGGTGCAAGACAGCAGGAAGCTCGCTGTTCCCGTTGGTATTGTTGTTTTGTTCGGGGCTTTTATTAGTTCAGCGAATTATCCGATACATATGGACGAAGGAAGGATATTTCTGAAATATATTTTGCCGTATTTCTGTGCCGCTGTACCTATTCTCTTGTTTATCGTTCATTACATCCGCAGAAAATTAGGAAGCATAGGTTAGTTTATTTTATTTGATGGATTTATTGCTTCTATTTCGGATAGAGGATGTAATTGTATTAACAAAAGGTAAGGAGATAAAAACGAGCATAGTTATTGATTCCTGTATGCTTGTAGCTGCAAAGGAGTCATAGATCGTCCGCATTGAAGTGGTGAGGGTTTCTCCTGATAAAAGGTCGATGATTACTGCCATCAGCAACCCCATAAAAGCAAGCATGAAATATAGTGATAGTAATTTCATAATGATCAACTCCATTTGCTAGATTAACCTTAGGCTAAATGTATTATTACCTCTTGAGTGTTTTTGTAGTCAAAAGAAATAACAAATCCCCTACTGCTCCAATGTTGTTGGAAGCAGTAGGGGATTCTAATTTAAGCGCATTTTATTGTGTAAGCCAAGCAGCCAGCTCTTCGGTCTGGGATAACACGGCAATTGGATCATAGTACCAGGAACGTTCTTCTTTCCATACATAGAGATGGCCATTTTTGACAGCGGGTAGGCTACTCCAGATTGGATCAGCTTTGTAATCAGCTTCTGTACGGTTATTGGAAGTTAAGATAATATAGTCTCCTGCGTATTTAGCGAGTGCCTCTGTAGAGATTTCCGCCCATTGCTTCTCCATAATTTCTGCGGCCACAGCTGTAGGGGGCTTTCGACCCAGCGCCTGATAGACAGGCTGTCCACCTCGGCCAAAGTTATCGCCATAGGCCCAAATGGATTTTCCGCCGTCTTCCATGATGGAAAACGTTGCATCTGCAGGGAGTACTTTGTCTACTTTGGCTTTAGCTTCAGCTATCCGTTTGTCGTAATCTGCAAGCCAGCTTTTGGCTTCCTCTTCTTTACCAAGGAGTTCTCCGAAATAGGTTAATTCGGCATGAGCATCTTTCAGATCACCATATGGCACAACGATGGTTGGAGCAATTTTGCTTAGTGCTTCATAGCTTTCAGCTTGTCCAGAAATAATCAAATCAGGATTAAGTGCGATGATTTTTTCAGGTGACATTTTGCCGTAAGTTCCAGTGTCTGCAACTCCAGTAAGTGCCTCCTTAAAATACATATTCTCCAGTGTTAATCCGGGAGCACCAACAGGGATGGTATCTAGCGCAATCAGACTGCCCAGGTATTCCTCAGCGACAATCCTTTTAGGTTGAACAGGAATTTCAATATCACCATTTATAGTAGTGACCTTTTTTAGAGCAGCTGTTTCCGTAGTTTCTGTTGGTTGACTAGTTTCGGTAGGTGCTGTAGTAGCCGCTGATGTGTTGCTGGTGTTACTGCCTGTATTCCCCACAGAATTATTGGAATTCCCGCAAGCTGATATGACTAGAATTAATGCCAGCATGAGGGGAAAAAGAAGCCAATGGGATTGTTTGGTGCTATTTTTTCCTGGATTATGCAATTTGTTGTTCCTCCTATGTATATTGATTATCATTCTCAATAAGAACTTTACAAGCTTCACCGGGTATTTACTATGGACGGATATGATCTCAGCTTATGCAAATTTATGATGTCATTACCCGTAGCAATTCTTGAAGCTGTGCCTGTGAGGACAGTGGGTCAAATCCGTAGAACATATCACCTTGGTTCAGAATATATACCCGTCCGTTACGTACTGCATCTAATTGCTTCCAAGCTTTAGAATGTAGTAGGCGAGTAAAACGTTGTCTTCCCTCAGAAGATGAAGGGATGCTGGTGATAATAATATGGTCAGCAGGAAACGATACGATATCCTCAATAGATGCCTCTAAATATCCGGAATCGGTGATCCCTTTTTCAATAATTACGGAGGGGGGCTTGAAGCCAAGATCACCGTATAAAATTTGGCAACCTCTGCCGAAGCTGCTACTGAAACAGTAGGCGGATCGGGAGCTAACCTCCCACACGATAGCTGTACCTCTCTCCATTCCTATTGCATGGTTTAATAACCCGTTGGCAGTAAGACAAAGACTGTCATAATGACTTAGCCACTGTTCAGCACGCTGTCGTCGATTCACAACCTCGGCAATCAGAGCAAATTGCTCTCGCCAACTCATTTGCATAAAGGGCAGCTCAATAACCGGAGCAACAGGAGTCAGAATCTTATTGTCCGGTAGACTGTAGCCGATAATGACATCTGGCTTTACCGCAGCTACTGAGTCATAGAGTAATGAAAATTTGCCCTCGCTCATTTGAAGCTGTTTGGAAGCGGGAACTTGTTCCAAGCTATGTTGCCATTCGGAATAAACCCCGAGTTGAGGCATGATTTCCAGTACTCGCAGGCTAGCGGTGTGATTATAGTTCAGGGCAACGACCCGTTTATTCTTATTCTGGTAGGCTGTAGGTGAAACGCCAACAAGCTGCTTGAATTTTCGGCTCAAATAAGTTCCCTCTTCGTAACCAACCTCATGTGCCAAAGTAGTCAGATTGGGGGAACTGGTGAGAATTCGTTGCTGGGCTTTTCGGATTCTTAATAGTGTAATATAAGCACTGAAGGATAGACCTATTGATTTGCGAAAGGCTCGCGAAAAGTGCTCAGGGCTCACTTCAGCTAAAGCAGCCATTTGATCCCGTGTGATATCTTCATTGTAATGAGCTTCTATATACTCCGTCACTTGCTCCATCCAACTGCTTGATCTTTCTTTACGGGATGTCAGTTCACTATGAAGCTCCACTAGGAACTGGGTGAATAGCTGCTGGACCCTAAACGGCTTTTGCTTATCAGCGTCTATCCAGGCACTGTAAAGCTCACCTGCCAAGGCTGTCAAACGTGTAGAGGCATGGTGGACAGGGGAGTTGTCATTTATAAAAATGTCCTCATCTTTACTCTGGGGTATACAGGAATACTCAATCCATATCCCCTTTAACTGTAATTCAGGTTCCATCTTCAATAAAGAAGAACTACTAAGGGCTATTAAGCTTCCGGCCATGACCTTGTGTAGCTTACCGTCTATTTCAAGAAAACCTTTCCCATCCCAGATTATCATAAGGCTGGAATTAGTAGAAGGGATGTTCGGGGTTGTGCAGTTGGTTCTTCCCGATAAGCTGATGACCCGAAGGGGCATATAAAAAGGATGGGATGGATAAGGCATCCCGTCGGATTGGATCTGCATGTAGTAATCCCCTTCTTTTCATTGATAATCATTCTCATTTATAGTATAACAGTCTTTCTTACTATTGACTATAATGATGCTTATGATAGTGTTTAAAATAATCCACGAACGGAATAGGGTTAGCTGATAGGAAGGGGTTGAAGATCCATGACGACCTGGAATTTACAAGGAACCGTAAGTCACTTGTTAATATGTAACGGTAGCAGCTGCAAGAAACAAAAAGGTGAAGAGGTAGCTGAAGCGATAGAAGATGAGATTGAGAAGCAGGGCGCACAAAGTCTTATACATACGACTGTGACCCGTTGTAATGGAAGATGTTCAGATGCTTGTGTGGTGATCGCTTATCCCGAAGGTGTATGGTACAAAGAGATTACACCTAAGCTGGCGAAATCATTAGTGCGGAAACATTTACAGGGGGAGAAGCTTGAAGGTCACGTGTTATACACCTATGATGGACAATTGATTGCTTCAAATGAAAAGGGCGCTAAAGGGAAAAAGAAAAAATAGCAAGGCTTGGGAGTACCTTTTAGTTGCGGTTCTAACCCTGTACAGAGGAATATCTCGTGCAGGGTTATTTATTTATAAACAGGGGAGGATTATGATTGAATCGGATCATGACCAGACTCGTAATAGGACTGTGTGCTTAATTAAGGACATCAAATTTGACTTGCAGGGCTAACGTTGACTATGCTATTAAAAAGTGAATGAAATAACACAGTATATATGATGGTTTATAGGGGAGAGGGTACGATGGAGAGGCTGCAGGTGTGGCCAGAGAAGTTCAAAAAATTTTTTCTGAATAATAAATTTGTAGTAGTGCTGCTCATTATGCTGCTGGTTGGAATTAATATTCTGGTATTCTCCAAAATACCGTTTATTTTTAAGCCGATATCAGTATTGCTGCACACCGTGGCCGCACCATTATTACTGGCAGGTATAGCTTATTATTTGCTGAATCCGTTGGTAGATCGGATGGAGAAAAGATCCCGAATAAAACGTGTATATGCAATAATCATCCTATATTTGTTGATTGCTGGTATCATCACGCTGGTTTTGTTTATGGTCATTCCAATTATACGGACTCAGCTATCAGGATTGATCGACAATTTTCCAAGGTATAGTGAATTAATTCAAGAACGGTTTATGGATCTGACCGGTACGGAGTTCTTTGGGCAAGTTCAAGACAGTATCGGAACGAACCTAAGTGAGATAACATCTAAGATAACAGCGTGGGGCAGTTCTTTTCTGAATAATGCCTTGACGGGTGTTGGCAGCTTTGTAGGAGCCCTTACAGAGATTGTCTTGGCGGTTGTAACGACGCCATTTATTTTGTTCTACTTGCTTCGCGATGGGAAAAAATTGCCGGATTATATTCTGAAGTTTGTACCTACTTCTCTGCAGCCGCAGACTCGTATGGTCATGTCGGAGATGAACAGTCAGGTATCCTCTTACATACGCGGGCAAATTATAGTCAGCTGCTGTATTGGTCTGCTGCTCTATATTGGCTATTTAATCATTGGTTTGGAGTACTCTCTCGTTCTGGCTATCGCTGCTGCTTGTACAGCAGTTGTTCCTTATCTGGGCCCGGCAATCGCGATTACACCTGCCCTAATTGTGGCGATGGTCACTTCTCCATTTATGCTGCTGAAGATGATTATCGTGTGGACAGCTGTTCAGCTGATTGAAGGGAAATTCATCTCACCACAGATCATGGGCAAGACGTTGAAGATTCATCCGATAACCATTATTTTTGTAATTATATTCGCAGGTAAAATGTTTGGAATTCTGGGGATTATCCTTGCAGTTCCGGGTTATGCGGTACTTAAGGTGGTATTTACACATCTTTTTGAATGGTTCCGGTTTCGATCCGGCTTATATAAACAGATTGAAGAGAATAAGGAATAATGTGGAAGGGTGAAATGTAATGGGAGGACCAATAGCAGTAACCTCTTACGGTAAGCTTCAAGGAATACAGGAGGGGGACGTGAACATTTGGCGCGGGATCCCTTTTGCAGCTCCACCTGTTGGAGAACTTCGGTTTCGTGCACCACAGCCACCAGAGGCCTGGGATGGGATTAGAGATGCTTCTGAATTTGGTCCAGTTAGTCATCAGCCAGCGGATACGAGAGGTACTCGGTTCGGTGGCAAGACGCCGCTTCATTCCGAGGATTGTCTGTATTTAAATATTTGGGCGCCAGCAGTTCATGATGAGCCCCTGCCTGTTATGTTCTGGATTCACGGGGGGACGTTTGTGACCGGGGCTGGAAGTCAGCCGCAGTTTGACGGCACAAGCTTCGCTGAGCGAGGCAAAGTAATTTTAGTGACCATTAACTATCGGCTGGGTCCATTTGGATTCATGAATTTGTCTCCATTTGCCCATGGGCTTGCTTCTAATCAAGGATTATTGGATCAAATTGCCGCGCTGGAATGGGTAAAACTGAATATTGCTGCTTTTGGCGGGGACCCGCAGCGGGTAACTGTATTCGGAGAGTCAGCAGGGAGTATGAGTATCGCAGCCCTTTTGGCTATGCCAGCAGCGAAGGGGTTGTTCGCTGGCGCGATTATGCAAAGTGGGGCTGCTCAGACGCTGCCTAACGAGCAAGGAAAGTACATTGCAGCTGCACTGCTAGCTGAATTAGGGATTGCCCCAGATGGAGATGCCAGTCTTCTGCAAACATTTTCTTCTGAACAAATTATCGATGCAGCCGCAAGAATGACTAAAAAGTTAACGGGTGGCTCAATTGGCATGTTATTTCAGCCTGTCATTGATGGGGACATACTTCCTGTAGAACCAGCACAGGCTGTGGCAGAAGGATCGGCACATGGTATTCCGCTATTGATCGGAACCAATCGCGATGAGGGCAACTTGTTCTTCAGAGAAGAATCACCTGAGGCAGACTTTGACGAATCACTCAAGGCGCTGGAGCAGATGATGGGTACTGGGAGTCTGAAGGAAATTGCTAACCATTATTCTTCCACCTGGGAGGGACAAGCTGAAATTCTAACGGATCTTTACTTCTGGGCAACCTCGGTGTCTCTGGCGGAAAACCAATTGAATTATGCACCAGTCTGGATGTACCGTTTTGACGGCACGATCCCAGGGCATCCTTTGTTAAATAAAGCTGTGCATAGTGCAGAAATCGTTTATGCCTTTAATAATCTATCTCATCTAACCCATCTTAGGGCAGAAATTAATCCAACGATGCAGAAGTTGGCTGAAGTTATGCATGACGCTTGGATTGCTTTCGCTCATCAAGGAAATCCGGCTACAGCAGAGAGGGTATGGCCGAAATACAATCTGGAGGAACGGGCTACCTTGATCTTTGATGAAGATACGCATGTAGCTTATGATCCTGAGTCAGAGAAACGCAAAAGAATTGTCACTATGCTGGCTTAAGAAGTTTGAGAGGCTGAATAAAGATGCAGGTAGAAGGTTTTAACCATGTGACCGTAAATGTCAGTAATTTAGCAAATTCCCTGAATTTCTACACAGGAATTCTGGGCCTTCAGCTAGTTCATAGAGGTAAAACTGATGCTTATCTGGAATGGGAAGTGCCTGGATATGTCTTCTTGAAAAGCCTGATTATATGGCGATTGCAGATAAAGGGGTCGGGGTAGATCACATCGCTTTTAGTATTGCAGAGGAACATTTTAAGGAAGCCGTCCAAGGATTGCAAACCCAGAATGTGCCCATAATTAGAGGGCCAATCAAACGGGGAATAGGCTGGACGGTCAATTTTCTAGATCCAGATGGTATACAGCTGGAGCTGCATACCTCGAATCTGCGGGAACGAATGAGTGTTTGGAACACTGCTACCGAATAAAGATGGGTGTCCTATCAGCCTAAACGGCTAATGGGACACCCATTTTTTTAACGACCTAAATATTCTTTGATTCCTAAAACTACTGCTTCGGCTATTTTATTTTGGATGTCCGGGGTAAACAGCAATGCTTCATCCTTGGTATTGCTTAAGTAACCACATTCTAATAATATTGCGGGCATTTTGGTTTCTCTTGTTACATGATAGTTTGCTTGACGAACCCCTCGGTCCTGTAGTCCTGTAGCAACTGCGAGATATTTGTGAACGGTTTGAGCGAATAATAAGCTATCATTACGTGTGTAATAGGTCTCTGTGCCACTAGGGTTACTTTTACTGCCCGCCGGAATACTATTGGCATGAACAGAGATAAATAGATCGGCTTTTACATTGTTGGCGAGGTTAGATCTGTCCTGTAGAGTTGGGTATGTATCGCCACTGCGCGTGAGTATAACCTCGATATTTGGTTCTTTCTTTAGTAATTCTGCAATTTTCAGTGCTGTCGGTAAGGTGAAATCTTTCTCTTTAAGCTTGTTAACACTTGAACTCCCTGGATCTTTCCCACCATGTCCTGCATCGATGACGATTATCTTCTTGTCTGTGTTGCCGGTAGAAGGTGGAGGAGTTATAACCGGTACTTCTGGTAAGGTGGTTTCAGGAAGCGTAACGCTAGTCCCATTAAGATCCACAATAATAAGTCCATCATTAGCATTTATCAGACTGTAGCTATTAGCGCTGTTTAGATCAATGACGATCCGAATGGTAGATGGGGAACTGCTGAATAATGAATAGCGAACGGCAGAGACATTAGGATAGTCAGTAACCGTTAACTGTCCGCTTTGGTTCTTTCCTACGGACAGATTCTGATGGAAGTCGGTTCCAAAGCCAGTATTCGGTAAATCCACGACAATTCGGTCTTTGTCTGTCATAGTGAACACGGTAGGTTTTATGATGCCGTTCACTGCAATAACCAGCTGGTTATCGATGAAGCTTAGATTGGTGACTGTAGCTACTGAGCTATTCCCTTCATTTGCTGTATTCCCGTTTGATCCGTTGTCTGAAGGTGCTGTTGGAGTGGGTTGTGGAACCGTAATTTCCGGTTCGCTTCCCCCAATCTCAGGTACTGGAGAGGTTAAATATACGGTTTTGGTTACATTGTCCCAACCGACAGTAGTTCCTGTCTGTTCCCCAACAAATCTTAAAGGAACAAGGGTTGTGCTGCCACTGAGAAACGGAGGATTGTCCAGTTTGACTTGTTTCCCTGAAGCTTCTGCCATCGTATTATCCACGATCAGCTTTAAAGTAGTTCCCTTTTGCTCAATGATCGCCGTCTTGGTCACATTATCCCATTTCACGGTATAACCAAGCTGTTCCGCAACAACACGAAGAGGAACCATTACACTGCCATTTACAATTTGTACCTGTGCTTCTTTTGAAATCTTAAGATCGTTGCCGTCTAGGTTGATGTGTGTTTCCGCAGAGCCGGCATAACCAGTTCCTGGATGAACCAGCACCAACAAAAGCAGCAGTAACGCCAAAAAACCAAACTTTTTCATCTGCAATCCCTACCATCCCCGTTTATTGGTCTCTAGCAATTCTTACTTTTTCTTCCTTTGATGCCGTTTAAGGCTCGTATAAAGTATAAACGACAATAGTTTCCAAAAGTTGCGCTCTACAACAGATAAAAAGGAAAATTTTCGGTATAAAAATAGAAAAAGAGCCTTCCCAAACATTTGGGATAGCTCTCATTTGCTAGAGAGATTTTATTTTAACGATGTATAACCTGTTTTCTCTACCAATTTCTGACCTTGAGCAGATTGAATCCAATCCAGAAAGGGCTGAATATTAGGGTTGTCGCTTCCCGCGGTCACTGCATAAAATTCTGTTGCCAAAGGGTACTGTCCACTACGAATACTTTCCTTGTCTGGTTGGATATCATCGATGGCCAGCAGGGCTATTTCCCCGTTTTGATTCATTTCTGAGGCATAAAATAAGAAGCTGTAGCCCAGTGCATTTTTATAGTTTCGATAGCTGGAGGTTTGTTGAATGATACCGCTCATAATATCCGCTACGTCTTCTTGAGGCGGCTTCATGAGTGGAGTGTCCTTCATAAACTTTTGCAACATCGTCTGGCTTCCGCTATCTTCAGGTCGTTGAAAAGCACGGATTCGGTTATTAGCTCCGCCTACATCTTTCCAATTTGTGATCTTGCCTGCGTAAATATCTTTAAGTTGAGCGGTGGAAAGTCCGGTTACGTCGTTTCGTTTGTTTACAAAAAATACGAAGGCCTCGCGGCCGATCGGCGTAAGCTTCAGTTCGACACCTTTTCTTTTAGCTTCTTTTTGTTGTGCAATTGACGGAGCCGCTACAAATATAATATCGGTTTCTCCTTCAATTAATCTCTTGTAAGCTTCAGGCGTGCTGCTGCAAATTACTTGACTTGTTTGAAAATCATACGGATTATAATAACCCTCAGGATAAGTAGATTGAACGAAAGCTGAATACAGTGGATAAAGTGCGGTTGCGCCGTCCAATCTTGGAAGATCGCTATCGATATGATAGGAAGAAGGCTCGTCCAGATTCACTGCTTTGGTCTTTTCAGCAAAGGGTTCATACTGTAGCAGATTAACCTCCCGATCATCGACCATGGCAATTCTGTTGACGTACGCTTGCTTGATCTCATATCCTGCGGTCGCGAGCAAACTAAGTCCGAGGATAGATAACAATACAATATTGCTTGTTCTTCGGGACAACACATTAAATATGATGAGTACAACATAGATGGCTAATACGATCGCTAAGATCGCCACAAGTGGGGTATAAAACAGCAGTCCTCCGTAAAGCGCAGTAATTATAGCACCTATGAATCCTAAAAAAGCTATTCCTCCAACGGCAAAAATGGAGAACAATAATTTCGTCCAGAATGCTTCTTTCATAACAACCTCCTCGACATGATTACTAAACTATGGAAAAATCAACATAATTTCATTATACAGAAGTTTTTTGGATGAAGCAGTAGAACAATTACGAATAAACATGTAATAAAATGCTGCGAAACATGAAAGTAATGTGTACATTTTCATAAAGTACTGGACGAATGGCAAGAAGAGGTTTATTCTGAGATTGTGAAAAAAACAACGGAATACAAGATTCTCGGGGTAGGGTGAAATTCCCGACCGGCGGTAATGTTCAAAGCGAACTGAGCCCGCGACTCACTTGTTCTGCTTGCAGAGAAGTGACTGATCTGGTGTAAATCCAGAGCCGACGGTAAAGTCCGGATGGGAGAGGATCATAAGATAAAGACGCTAGGAGTCTATCCTTGTACGTCTTTATTGATAATGCCCCCGAGTTTACCTTTTTGGTAATTCGGGGGTTTTTGGTCTCTTATCGAGGGTTTGTATCGACAAGGAGAAGGAAATTATGAGTAATGTTACAGCTTCATCATCATCTAAGGTTGGCAGTACATCAACGCTACGCAGTGGATTTTGGCTCGTTGTGATTGGTGCAGCATTATGGGGCGTTGATCCGCTCTTTCGTATCATCCTGTTAAAATCCTTAACCTCATCGCAAATTGTTCTTCTGGAGCATGTGGTGCTTTTCTTGGCTGCTTCACCTGTTCTTTGGCGTCACCGGGCGGAGCTTAAAGGAATTGGATTTCGCCAGATTGGTGCTTTATTGATTGTTTCATGGGGAGGCTCTGCCGGGGCGACGATCCTATTTACGATGGCACTTTCCAGTGGGGATTTGAATGCGGTGCTGTTACTGCAGAAGCTTCAGCCAATATTCGCTATCGGTCTCGCTGCTTTAATTCTTAAAGAACGTTTGCCAAAAAATTTCGGACCACTCATTGTGTTGGCGCTGGTAGGAACCTATCTGCTGACCTTTGGCTGGAGTATCCCTTTCGGACATGTGAATAACTTTATTGGGGTTAGCAGTCTGATGGCCTTGGGAGCAGCTGCACTGTGGGGGGGATCGACAGTCATGGGACGTTATCTGCTCGGTTCTATGAAATATGAGACAGTGACTTCGCTGCGGTTTATCCTTGCGCTTCCTTTACTTTTTGTTATCACTACGCTAGAAGGTGCCCCGTGGCAGATTCATGGCGGGTTTGGTGCATCGGCAGCTATTGCGGTTAATCTATTGCTGCAAGCTTTGCTGCCAGGACTTCTTAGTATGTTGTTGTATTACAAAGGACTTAGCACGACGAAAGCTTCCTTCGCCACATTGGCTGAACTCAGCTTTCCTATGACGGGAGTAATCATTAACTGGATCGTGTTCCAACAGCTGGTCACTATCCCGCAGATTCTCGGATTTGCCTTGATCTGGGTCGCTTTATTCTTTTTATCTAATCAACAGTCCAAACCACAAACGCTCTGAGCAGATTGAAGTGGAATGGTTCTACCTATATAAAGATGATTCGAAGCCGTATGGCTTTCGGATCATCTTTTTTTGTATGTGATTTTACTCCTTGCTTAGATCAAATCGACTGCAAAAACTGCTGAAATGTTTCTAACGTAACATATAGCAGAGTTAATAAAGCGTTTACAATTAGGGAGTGCACAAAATGACTGTGCTGCTGAGTACATAATCCATGATTAAATTATTTAGGAGGAAGCAGACATTGAAGAAATCATTTGTATTATTTATGATTCTGACCTTTCTTATTTCCCCTTTTACGTTTGGGCAGTCTGCTCAAGCGGCAGGAGATGAGAATATTGCCCTAGGAAAGCCTGCTATATCCGATAGTGAGCTTGCAGGATATGAAGCGGGTAACGCAGTAGATTCCGATGAATGGAACACACATTGGACGGCGAATGACGGGAGCTTTCCTCATTGGCTGGAAGTAGATCTGCAAGGTGCATATGATTTGTCAGGTGCAACCGTCATCTGGAATGCATGGAGTTACATTAATCAATATACGATTGAAGTATCACGTGATCATAAGGTATGGACAACAGTTGTGGACAAAAGTCAGAGCAGCAGTGTAGAGCAAACTCAGTACAATGCTTTTAAGCTGCGGAATGTTTCTTATGTAAGGGTCAACCTGACCGGCATCAACGGCGGAAAATGGGCAGCCATTAATGATCTGAAGGTCTGGGGTGTTCCCGCAGCCAGCGCGCCGCATGAGCCGGCACAGGGTGAAATACAAACTGTTCTGCCAGTACGGTTGAACACGGAAATTGGGCAAGCCCCTGAGCTTCCAAGTGTTGTAACTGTGGTATATAGCAATTCTGACACGGAGGATGCTCAGGTTGCTTGGGATGTGATCCCGCCAGCAGAGTATTCCCGTCCCGGAACCTTTACAGTAAGCGGTTCTATCTCAGGTACTGTGCAGAAGGCAGTGGCGAAGGTAACGGTAGTAGGTGACAGCAGCACGCCTATTGTTGGATTTGAGAGTATAAATGTCAGCACAATTACGGATGTGCCTGCTTTATTGCCATCAGCGGTAACGGCTATATACGAAGATGGGTCAAGCAAACAGCTGCCTGTAACCTGGGATGACCTTACTGAAGCGGAGTACGCGGTTGAAGGAACTTACAGCGTAATGGGGAAAGTTGCAGGGACAGACCTACAACCCACAGCTGATATTCAGGTTACTCCGCTTGTGCTGCAATCCGGGTTCATAAAAGGTGCGGACATTTCCACACTGGAAGCGATTGAGGATGCCGGTGGAAAGTATTACGACAATGGAGTAGAAAAGGATTTGCTGGATATTCTTAAAAGCCGGGGTGTAAATTACATTCGGCTGCGTTTATGGAATGATCCTCAGGAAGCTGGCGGCTATAATGACCGTGAGCATGTTGTGGAAATGGCGCAGCGTGTCAAAGCCAAAGGCTTTAAGCTGTTGCTTGATTTCCACTACTCTGATTTCTGGGCTGATCCCGGAAAGCAAAACAAGCCGGGAGCATGGGCGGATTACTCCTATGATGAATTGAAGCAAGCGGTATATGACTATACCAAAGATGTTATGGATGAGCTAAAGGAAAAGGGAGCTTCACCCGATATGGTCCAAATCGGAAATGAGATTAATGGGGGCTTGTTATGGCCTGACGGCAAATCCTATGATCAAGAGAATGCTTTTGAGAAGGTTGTTCCGCTTCTGGAGAGCGGAGTGAAGGGAGTTAGAGACAGCGAGGGTGCAGGTCAGGATATCAAAATTATGATCCATCTTGCTGAAGGTGGCAAAAATGATATGTTTCGTTGGTTCTTTGACGAATTAACGCAGCGGAATCTTGATTATGATGTGATCGGCGCGTCCTTTTATCCGTATTGGAGCGGAACGATGGATAGCCTGCAGTTTAACTTGGACGATATCTCTAAACGATATGGTAAAGAAGTGATTGTGACGGAAACCGCGTATCCTTACACGCTGGAGGACGGCGACAATTTTGAGAATAACATCGCCCGCCAAGATCAGCTGGACGGCAGTGGCTTCCCAGCTACGGTTGCAGGTCAAATGGCGGAGGTCAAAACAGTAATGAATGTATTGTCCAAAGTACCCGATGGTAAAGGAACAGGCTTGTTCTATTGGGAACCAGCTTGGATTCCAGTGCAAGGTGTAGGCTGGAAGGTAGGCGAAGGAAATGCTTGGGAGAATCAGGCAATGTTCGATTTTGCAGGGAATGCACTCTCTTCATTAAATGTCTTCAAAACCCCGGTGGCCGGTGAGGGGAGCGAAGAGGAACCCGGAACGGGAGGGAATCCTGGCACTGGTGGGGAACCCGGAACGGGAGGAAATCCCGGCACTGGCGAGGAACCCGGAACGGGAGGGAATCCCGGCACTGGCGAGGAACCCGGAACGGGAGGAAATCCCGGCACTGGTGAAGAACCCGGAACGGGAGGAAATCCCGGCACTGGTGAGGAACCCGGAGCAGGGGTTAATCCTGATCCTATCATCACCGTTAGAGATTCAAGCGTTGTAAATTCAGCAAATAAAGCAGTGGTCGAACATACAACGGCAGGACAACTTCAGGTGAAGGCACAAGCAGGAATTTCCGGCATAGCTGATATCACGCTAAGTATAGAGGATATCAATAAGGCGTTGTCGAGGCTTCCGGCGGATGGAAAACTGGTTATTTCTGTTCTGCCATCGACGGGAGAGCTTAAGGGAGCAGTCGTTCATCTTCCGTTGAGTTCTATACTAGAGCAGGGCAAACATCCTCAAATAGTAATTGTATATGGGACGGCCTCTGTTACGGTTTCTACGGAAGCTAGTGCAGGAATTATAAAGACGGGAGCTAAGGAACTAACGCTCTCACTGGTTCAGGTAGCTACGCCAACCTTGCCTTCACCATTGGCAACTGGAGCAAAAGACTATCCGGCCTATAACATCCATGTGTCAGTAGACGGGACTTCTATCGATGTTTTCAAAAAAGGAGCAATATCGGTAGCCTTCCACTACAAGCTGAAGCTCGGGGAGCAGAGCCAGCGGATTGCTGTTTATTCGATACTTGCTGATGGAAAACTCGAAGTTATCAAAGCTGTGCGGTACAACCCAACCGCGGAACAGATTGTGTTTAATCCAAGTCATTTCAGCATTTATGCTGCGGGGTACGCAGAGGTGGGGTACACAGATTTAAAAGCAGCAGATTGGGCCACGTTAGCGATTGAATCCTTGACGGCTAAAGGGATCGTGCAAGGAATAGGAAACGGAATCTTTAATCCGCAAGGGGAGGTTACACGCGCTGAATTTGTCAGCATGCTGCTGTCCGCGCTGGAGTTAAATGCAGAAAGAGGAACAGGCAGTTTTAAAGATGTGAACCTTGATGCGTGGTATAGCTCTGCTGTGAATACTGCTGGGAAATTGGGTGTTGTACAAGGACATACGGATGGCACTTTTGGCCCGAATGATAAATTGTCCCGTGAAGAAATGGCAGCTATTTCATACCGTGCGCTTAAGCTGGCGGAGAAAGTGAACGGTCAGAAAGATGTGAACGTTATTTCTTTTAAAGATAAAGACCTGATCTCGTTGTATGCCAGTGAAGGGATAACAGCGCTTGCGCAGGCTGGGATTATCAATGGATTCGAAGATGGCAATTTCCGCCCGCAAGCCCATACAACACGCGCTGAAGCGGCTTACATCATACTCAATCTTTTGCAGTAATAATAGGCAGACAGGCAATAACTGTGCTCGAAAAGGCAGTTAGGGCCTGTCTTTACCACATTTTTTAGATATTTATCTTTTCGCAAGTAGGGATTGTTTGTACAATAGGGGCTATGACATTTGAGCCGGAGAGTGAAGGAACGTGTATAGATATAATTTATTTACCAAAATCGTGAGTATCATGGTCATTATGCTGATCCCGATAACCATCCTTTACTTCTATTCTAATAAAACGACCACGGATGTGCTGCGTACGGAGTTAAATACTTCGAATAATAATCAGCTTAGTTTTTTTCAGAATCAGGTAGAAAGTAATATGGAGTTATTGTCCTCGTGGCCGATTCTGCTGATCCATGATCCTGATATCCTCAGCCTTAAGGATACTTATCTGGAAAAAGGGCGTTTGAATCTGGATACGATAAACCTGATCAAACGGATTCAGACCAAAATCAGCATTCAAGAAAGCTCCTCCAATTGGAAGAGTAAGCTATATTTATACTCCCCGTCCATTCATCGTATGGTGTCTGAAAATGATGCGAAGTTATACGAAGATGAGGATCTGAAGCGGGAAGTGAAGTCGGGCTGGCATGTGGAGAAAATCGAAGGGCAGGAGGGTGACCGCTTCGTATTCTCATGGTTTTCTTTTACACCCTTTATGTCAGAATTCGCCCCGGAAAAAGTCAAAACGGTTATGAAGGTAGAGTTCGACAGCCGGAACATAGAAGATATGCTGGATAAATTCAAAAGTGATGGCAGAAGAGATCCTTTTTATTATAAGCAGGGAACAGGACTTATTTTTAACCGCAGTGCCGACAAGGTGTTAGCTAAAGAATTGGTAGACAGGCTGGAAGAGACCCAGCTGAAGCCTAGTGAGAATCGCACGGTCAAAATAGAAGGTGAATCCTACAGTGTAAATATCGTCTATTCGGACAAAATGGGCTGGTATTTGATCGACTATATGCCGCTGACTGAAATCCTACATCCGATCCTTACCTCTAATCGTTTATTTTATTTTGCGATCAGTGCTTTGTTGTTAATGAGCTGTCTCGTAGCCTATCTATTATATGTTCAAGTGCAGGTGCCTATAAGGTTATTGGTTGGAGGCTTTCAACGGTTGAAGCAAGGGGATTATTCTGCGCGAGTGGAGATTAAAGGGAAGAATGAATTCAGCTTCCTGTCCGGCCGATTTAACAGTATGGTAGAACAGATTCAGATGCTGATCGAGAATGTGCTGATGGAGAAAATCCATGTTCGAGAAGCCCGCTTAAAGCAGCTTCAATCACAGATAAATCCACATTTTTTCTATAATTGCTTCTCCTTTATTACAAGTATGGCGAAGCTCGATAATATGGGGGCAGTCGTTGGGATGTCGCATAATTTGTCCCGATATTACAGATACACCACTCGTCAGGAACGTGATTTGGTTGCGCTGTCTGAAGAGGTGGAATTTGTGAATCATTATCTGGAGATCCAGAAGATGAGGATGAGCAGACTTCGTTATGAGATCAATATCCCACCGCAAATGCGCAAAAGAGAGCTTCCGCCGCTCGTACTGCAGCCTTTGGTGGAGAATGCGGTTATACATGGAATTGAGCCCGTCGCCAAAGAGGGACTGGTGCGGATTACGGGTTCCTGTGCAGGCAGAGAAATGACGCTTACGGTTGAAGATGATGGTCAGGGCATGACGCCAGAGGAAATTATAGAACTGGAAAATAAACTAAGCAGGGCGATGGATGAAGAAATGGGCTGCGGTCTATGGAATGTGCATCAGAGAATGCGGCTGCGTTTTGGGGAGACGTCTGGCTTGCGCATCTCGCCTTCTCCGCTTGGAGGATTACAGGTGACACTGCAGTGGTTGCTGCCCTACACAGACAATGAAATGGAATGACATCTAGGAGGGGAAAGAATGATAGAGCTGTTGTTAGTTGATGATGAGCCCTATGTTACGGAAAGTTTAGCTCGTACTATTCCATGGGCTGAAATCGGGGTAAAGCAGGTGCATCAAGCGGCATCGGGTGCTGAAGCTCTGCAAATTATGGAACAGCAGGCTATAGATATTATGGTTACGGATATTTCAATGCCAGGAATGACTGGCCTGCAATTAATTGAAGCCGTGAGCGAGAAATGGCCAAATATTCGGTCCATTTTATTGACAGGTTATTCCGATTTTCAATATGCGAAAAAAGCTATTCAACTGCAGGCATTTGATTATATTTTGAAGCCGGTAAGTGATGATGAGTTTATCAAAAGCGTATCCAGTGCGATTGAATCTTTGAAAGACGAATGGGAAGCTCATGATAGATATCATTTGCTGCTGTATAATCGCAAAGCCGATTACAGTGTTTTGCGGGCTAATCTGATGCATGAATTGCTTCTCGGCAGGGTGCTGTCTGAGCGGACACTAGCCATTAAGCTGAAGGAATATGAAATCTCCTTCCAGCCGGATGCTGAAGCGGCGATGCTGCTGATTCAGCTGGGTAAACATTATGCCGCAATGGATCACCATTCGGTCTCTCTCATGGAATATGCGATCGGCAACATTGCCGAGGAGCTTTTTAAGGAACAGTTCCATGTCTGGTTCTGCAAAGCGCCGCATGATTGCTTGATTCTGCTTGTTGAATTAAAGCCGGCAGTACAGCAGGAATTGGAGCAAATGGCTAACTATGAAGCTGCAAGGCAGCAAATCCTAAAAGCGGTGATCGCGAATTTCCGAATTAGTGTAAGCAATTACCTCAAGGGTGAGATTTCACTGATTGTAACAGAGTGGTTCACCTTTCCGGAGGGGATGACGGCTGCCTATAGAAGCGGTCTTAGCTCGATGTATTTGGCAGCACATGATGAATCCAGCTCCGTGCTGTTTTTGGATGACCGCCAGCATCAGGAGACGATCAGCATCAAATCGCTCGAATGTCTTTATCGTCCACCTACACTCATTCATCTGCTGGAATCCAAACAATGGGATTCAGCAAGGCAAAAAATTGCTGACGTGTTCCGGGATATGGAGAATGCACGGTTTTCCAGTGAACATCTGTACGAGGTCTTTCTATCGATAACCAATGCATTTATGTATATAGCGCATAAGAGTGGTCAGTTCATCTCCAAGATCGACCAATACGCTTTAGATCCGTTGTTGACGCAGAGTATTATTGTTTCTTTTGATAAGCTTAAAGATTGGGCGTTTGATATGCTCGATAAGCTTCAGAAGGAGCTATCCGAAAGCGATCAGAATACGAAAAGTTATATTATCAAGCAGGTGCATGAGCTGGTAGGAAACCATTCGGGGCATGAGCTGTCCGTCAAAACCATTGCCGATCATGTATATTTGCATCCAGTCTACTTGTCCAAGATTTATAAAGCTGAGACTGGGGAAGGACTTGGGGACTATATTATTCGGATGCGGATGGAACGGGCACTTTATCTGCTTAAAAATACGAATAAAAAAATCTATGAAATTACCTCTGAGCTTGGATATCAGAATCCGCAATATTTCAGTAAGATGTTCAAAAAACACTACAATATGACACCAAATGAATTCCGGGACGGATAGAGGTTGAGAAAGGTGCAGAAACCTTGTTTAAATGACGTATTCGGGCTCAGCGTCGTTCCCTATAATTAAAATGTAACCAACACTTATGGAATCCAAGGGGGAACAAAATGAGCGCGATGAAGAGAAAAAGATGGCTGCCGCTCCTGTGCATGAGCATGCTTTTGGCGGGTAGCCTTGCGGGCTGTTCAGGCAATAACGCTGCTAACAGTAAAGACACTGCTGGAGATAAAGCAGCTGGTGAAGCGACTGCAAATACAGCTTCCAATTCTGAAAACGCCTACAAGGATAAATACGATCCTGAGGTGACATTTACAACCGCATGGGGCGTAGACCCTGAGCTGAAATTCAAAAACGGTGAAAGCATTGAGAATAACGTGGCTACAAAATGGGCTAAAGAAAAATTCGGCATCAATATTAAGTCCCTTTGGTCCATCACAGATACGAACGGCGCATTTGGTACGAAGCTGCGTTTATCCATGTCTTCAGGTCAGGACATGCCTGATGTCGTAACCATCGGTACAGCCGACAACACGATTGCACAGGATTTGATCGATTCCGGCATGTATGCAGATGTAGGAACTTTGTTTGATAAATATGCTTCAGATACTTGGAAAGAAGCGATGGCACAGGATCCTAACGTTTGGAACCAATACAGCCGTGATGGCAAAAGAATGGGCCTGCCTGTTCTCGATTATGCATATAACCATGATTACATTCTGTGGATCCGCCAAGATTGGCTGGATAAGCTGAATATGCAAGCCCCTAAGACGATCGATGAGCTGGAAAAAGTGATGGATGCGTTCAAGAATCAGAACCCTGATGGTTTGGCACCAGACAAGGTAACTCCACTTAGTATCGGCTTCAAAACAACGATGAACACTTGGATGGGCGATCCATCTTGGATCTTTGGTGCTTACGGAACCTTGCCACAGCAATGGAATCTAGATGCTGATGGTAAACTAGAATACGGCTCAGTAAATGCTGGCATGAAGCAAGGGCTTGAAAAACTGAAGGAATGGTTGGCGAAAGGTTATATTCCTCAGGAAGCAGCTCTTTGGGATGAGAACAAAACTGCCGAACCAGCAGTTGCAGGTACAGCAGGGATTCTCCCGGGTCCTTACTGGATGAGCGGCTGGCCGCTTCAGGATACCGTGAAGAACTCTCCAGATGCAGTATGGGCTCCAATTGAAATTCCAGCGGGTCCAGATGGAAAGGTTATGCGTCATGGCACACAATTCACTAACGGTGTAACTTTGATCAGCACGAAAATGAAAAATCCAGAAGCCTTCTTTACTTATCAAAACTATCTGTTCGATAACTTTGCTAATCCAACGCCAGGCAGTGAACTGGATAACGGTCTTTTTGCAGGATATGACTATGAGCTAGACGCGAACGGCAAGATGATCGAAAATGATAAAATTGCTGGCGGTTATGTGAATAGTGTTCGTTATATGCTGGTTCGTGACGGTGCCCGGATCCCGGATGCCCAAATGAAAGCACTCCTTAACCTGGCAGATGGCGCAGAGCCAACAACCCGTCTGGAGAAGGACGTAGCTGTGAATTATGGTAAAGATACCCCTGCGGCTGCCAAAGTTCTGCTGGCGCAAGAGGATAAATCCTTTAAGAATATGTTCACAGGTCCTACGACCGAAACTATGAAATCGAAGATGGACTATCTGAACAAAATTGAGAACCAAACGTTTAATGAAATTATCTATGGCAACAAACCGCTGGATGCATTTGATTCCTTTGTAGCAACCTGGAAATCAGGTGGTGGCGATCAAATCACTAAAGAAGTTAACGAATGGTATGACAGCGTAAAATAAGGTTTGGATTTAGTTTGACTAGGTAAAAAGCAGTAAACGGGACCGTCTCTTCAGCCGTAGCATTAGGCTTTAGGGAGGGTCCCTGTTTGCGTTTGAAGTCCTCTTTTTTCAATGTGATAAAGAGATTGCTTTTGTACCATATATATTGGTTTTGCCCGCTATTTGAGGAATTCGGGCGTTGCTATAATTTGAGTATGGTTACAGAAGAACTTGACAAGATATGGGGGACCAAGGATGAGAACACTAAAAAAAACATGGCCTTTTCACTTGATGTTATTGCCGGCGATGATATTCCTGATCATCTTCAGCTTTATTCCAATGGGCGGAATTGTGATGGCATTTCAGGATTATAAGCCATGGCTTAAAATTTCAGGCTCGGCATGGGTTGGATTGGACAATTTCCGTTATCTATTTGAACGTAATGACAGTATGCAGGTCATTTGGAATACATTGATTATTGCTGTTCTAAAAATGATTTTCAATCTGGCTGTACCGTTTGTATTCGCCATTTTGTTAAATGAGATTCGCAAGGTATACATACAGCGTACTATTCAGACACTGGTATACTTGCCTCACTTTTTATCTTGGGTTATTCTCGGCGGGATCTTGCTGGATTTGCTTGCTACAGATGGTTTTGTCAATCAGATCTTAGGCAGCATGGGCTTCAAACCAATCTTTTTCTTAGGCGATAACAACTGGTTCCGGTTCACAGTTATTCTCACAGATGTGTGGAAGGAATTTGGTTATAATACGATCGTTTTCTTAGCTGCTCTAGCAGGAATCAATCCATCATTATATGAAGCTGCTGAAATAGACGGCGCTAACCGCTGGAAGCAGACACGTTTTATCACAATGCCATCTCTATTGCCAATGGTTGTGGTGGTAGGTACCTTGGCTCTCGGAAATGTATTGAACGCAGGGTTTGACCAGATTTTTAACCTCTACAATCCACTGGTCTATCAGAAAGGCGATATTATTGATACCTTCGTGTACCGCACGGCTATTCTGAATGGTGAGATGGGCTTTGGTACGGCAATCGGACTGTTTAAGTCGGCCATTAGTATGATCCTAATTCTCGTCTCGTACAGTTTGGCTAAGAAGTGGGCAGGATATCGCATTTTCTAATCTACCAAAGGAAGAGGGAGACAACTTATGTATTACAAAACAAGAGGTTATCGTATATTCAACGTGTTTAATACTTGCTTTCTAATCCTGCTCGCACTGATGTGTATTGTACCTTTGATTCACGTGCTGGCTGTATCCTTTAGCGCGAAGTCGGCAGCGGATGCCAATTTGGTAGGATTATGGCCAAAGCAGTTCTCTCTGGAAGCTTATAAAAAGACAATAAACAATCCGATCTTTCTACACTCCATCTGGGTATCTGTTCAAAGAACCATACTCGGGACTGGACTTACACTTTTAATTACTTTTTTGGCAGCCTATCCGTTATCCAAAGAAAACTCAGCCTTCAAGGGCCGTAATGTTTACTCTTGGTTGTTCGTTTTCAGTATGGTGTTCAACGGTGGATTGATTCCATTTTACATTGTGATTCAAAAGATTGGTTTGATGGATTCCTTCTGGGTACTTGTTCTGCCAGGTGCGGTAAATACGTTCTTGGTGATTCTGATGCTGAACTTCTTCCGTGGTATTCCAAAAGATCTGGAGGAGGCCTCGCTAATAGACGGAGCCGGACATTTCCGTACGTTGTTCAGTATTTACTTGCCGATTTCTCTGCCGTCGATCGCTACGATTGCCTTGTTCAGCATGGTATTCCATTGGAACTCATGGTTCGATGGACTATTGTATTTGAATAATTCCAAGCAATTTCCACTGGCGACATTCCTGCAGACGGTTATCATTCAACGGGATATGAGCTCCATGAGCATCAATCCAAAGGAAATGGAGCTGATCTCGCAGACGACGGTGAGAGCCGCGCAAATATTTATCGGAGCCGCTCCAATTTTGATCGTATATCCTTTCCTGCAAAAATATTTTGTTAAAGGGATGACACTTGGTTCTGTAAAGGAGTAGCAATGATGACAACCACATTTATCAATGGAATGGATATCTCGTTTCTGGATGAAATTGAGCAGGGTGGAGGAGCGTATTACAGCGGTGCTGTAGAGTCCGTTGAGAACGCTGAGGATTTGCTCTACATTCTGAAGGACAATGGCGTGAATGCCATCCGGCTGCGGATTTGGAATGATCCTCCGGGCGGCTTCTGCAATCTAGAACGTACGCTGATTATGGCTAAGCGAATTAAAGAAGCAGGACTTAACTTTCTGCTGGATTTTCATTATTCGGATAAATGGGCAGATCCTGCTAATCAATCGAAGCCAAAAGCTTGGGAGAACCTTGATTTTACGGGTTTAACATCAGCTGTATATGAGTATACTCGTGAGGTTCTTGAGTTTTTGCAATCTCAAGGCACTATGCCCGACATGGTGCAGATCGGTAATGAGATTACTCCAGGCATGTTATGGAATGAAGGCAAGGTGGATGGAGAGTGGGATAATACGGACCAATGGGAACAGTTCATTACACTGGTTCAAGCAGGAGTAGCGGGCGCAAAAGCTGTTGCTTCTGATTTGTCCATCATGATCCATATTGACCGTGGTGCTGATCATCCAGCCAGCCGTAACTTTTATGATCGGTTTTTCGAGCATGGCGTAAATTTTGATGTGATCGGATTATCTTTTTATTCTTGGTGGCACGGCACGCTGGATGACTTGCGATCTAACCTGAATGAATTGGCGGTGCGGTACAATAAGGATATTATTGTTGTTGAAACAGCTTATCCTTGGACGCTGAATGCACCTGAAGGTTTCCCCTTAATAGTAAGTGAGGAAAAGCAGCTGCATGAAGGTTATCCGGCTACAGTAGAGGGACAGACTAAGTATATGAAAGATTTTATTAGTGTAATTGAGAATATACCTAACGGTAAAGGTATCGGGTTTTATTATTGGGAGCCAGCCTGGGTTCCTTCGCAAAAGGAATGGTCCGTGGGACATGAGAATGGTTGGTCCAATCTGACCCTGTTTGATTTTGCGGGAGGGAAATTGGATTCGCTCGAATTCTGACGTATTTAGGATTGAAACAAGAAGACAGCTTAAGGTTAATTACCTTGAGCTGTCTTCTTTTTAATTTCCAGAAGAAGGGTTAGCCTTTCCTGATACCTATAAACAAGCAACATTTAAGTATTTCAAGAAATTGATACAGAGCAGCAAGAGTAAAAATAAGGCTTTACTCCCATACTACCGTTATCTTGGACCTGAGCTTCACCATAACCTTTAGGAGGAATGCGGATGAAACAACATTCTGCTCCCACCATCTATATACAGCTTAAAAATCGGGTGATGGTTCCCAAGGGTAAAGGTGTCACGTTGGGTGATATTGCTTTTTTGATAGCGGAGCCTGAGCTGAAAGAGTCGTTGGAGACAATTCTCTTAATGAAGCCGGAGCAAAGTGACGGCAATCTGATTTTGATTGATCTGTTGATGGTTATCCCCCGGATATATGAACTTATACCGAATGCGGACATTGAACCGATCGGTGAAGGGAGGACGATTGTGCAGATTGAGAGTCAGGTGGAGAGACGGAAACCTTCGGTGGCGATGTTTGTTTTAGTGTGGCTGCTGCTTTTCTTTGGGTCTGCTCTGACAATTATGAACTTTCATGCTGATGTAAATATGCTGGAGGTACAAATTCGAATTGTGGAGATGCTAACGGGTCATCGGGATGAGCATCCCTATATATTTCAGATTGCTTATTCTCTGGGCATCGGGTTTGGGATGGTCATTTTTTTCAACCATTTATTTAAAAAGAAGTGGAATGAGGAACCTACTCCGCTGGAAGTGGAAATGTATCTGTATCAGAAGAACATCGACCAATATGTCATCAATGAGGAATACAGCAAGATGAGGCGCCGCAGTGAAAACCAATCTGAGAATAGGGAGGACTGAAGATGACGGCACCCATAGCACTGGGACTAAATTTGCTGCTGGGCATTGCGGGTGGTATTGCTGTAGGCGGTGGAGTGATCGCTCTATTTGTTGTGCTGGATATGGTGCCGCGTCTGGCGCAATTAACCTCTTCTTACGATAAAGTTCATTGGTATGAAGGCGCGATGGTTGGTGGATCTTTAGTAGGTACTGTTAGTGATTTTTGGAATTGGAAAATTACCTCAGGTCCTCTAGTTGAACTTGGTGTAGGACTATTTGATGGGATTTTTGTCGGGATGCTCGCTGCAGCATTGACCGAGGTATTAAATGTGCTGCCGATACTCGCTAAACGCTTAAATATGACACATTATCTATTCGGTCTGTTAATGGCGATGGTGAGTGGGAAGGTCGCGGGTTCTTTGTTCGACTGGTTTGTATACCGACAGTAAACAGGGGGTTAGGAAATGAGCAAGTTTATTCACAGCGGTGATTCTGCACCGGAAGATGACCATCTGGAAGATAATGCTGCAGCTGCTGCAGCAATGAAGACAACTGCAGAGGATCTAGTTGCAGATCACACAGAACCTGAGGGCGCTTCAGCTATCGGTGAAAGTGAAGATTCAGCGGAAAATTCTACAACATCTGAAACTAGCCAGGACCAGCAGGATGCAGAGGCATCAGCCGAATTAGGCACTGAGCAGCAGGATGCGGATGCCACTGCGGAGCAGGGAACAGGGCAGCAGGATGCGGATGCCACTGCGGAGCAGGGAACAGGGCAGCAAGATGTGGATGCGACTGCGAAGCAGGGAACAGAGCAACAGGATGCAGAAGTGACTGCGGAGCAGGGAACAGGGCAGCAAGATGTGGATGCGACTGCGAAGCAGGGAACAGAGCAGCAGGATGCAGAAGCGACTGCGGAGCAGGGAACAGGGCAGCAGGATGGGGAAGTGACTGCGGAGCAGGGAACTGAGCAACAGGATGCACAAGCGACTGCGGAGCAGGGAACAGAGCAGCAGGATGCAGAAGCATCGGATGAGCTCGGCAATCAGGAGCCAAGTGAGCCGAGTAAAGGTTTTTTTGCCAGGTTATTTGGTATGGATTCAGAGGATTCAGAATCAGATGATGAGGCACAGGATCAGAATGCTCAGGCAGCAGGAGGAACAGGTAACGATGCTGGTACTGGGGAGGAGTCTCAAGCTCAACCGAAGCCTTCAAAGAAGCAGGCGCAGCAGCAGTCTCAGAACAAAAGTAAAGATAAGCTACAAAACAAACGCGATAGTGAGCATTCTAACTCATTAAAGGAATCCGTTATTTATTGGCAAGGCAATGATCATATCCCAGGTTCTCTACAAGAAACAAAAAACACGCTGACCGAAGTGATGGGGCTGGGAACAAGTTTTGATGTGACGTTTAGAGAAATGTCCTTTGGGGGACATAAGACAGCTTTACTCTGCTTAAGCGGATTCACCAACGAAGATGTAACGGATGAAATTCTGAAACGACTAACCTACCTTTCTTCAGAAAATTTGTCCGCAGGTGTATTAGGTAGCTTTATGAACGAATACATCCCTCATATTCAAGTTGAAGAGGGTAGTGTATTAAGCGAATGTTTCGATAAAGTATTAAAAGGAATGAGCGCACTATTTATTGAGGGTGAGAACAAAGTTATCCTAATGGATACTCGATCTTACCCCATGCGAAGTCCTGATGAACCCTCGATTGATCGGGTGGTGCGTGGTGCGCGCGATGGTTTTACAGAAACCCTGCTTAGTAATATTTCACTTGTAAGAAGACGGATACGTGATCCGGGGCTGAAGCTTGAAATGTTTCAAGTGGGACGGCGGACACGGACAGATGTCTGTGTGGCTTACATTGATGATATCGTTGATAAAACACAAGTTACGTCTGTCATCGATAAAATCAACAGCATCGATATCGATGGTATTCCACTGGCGGATAAGCAATTGGAGGAAGCGATTATCGGCGGAGGGTGGAACCCTTATCCTATGGTGCGTTATTCTGAACGCCCTGACGTTGTAGCCTCCAATTTATTAGAGGGACGGGTCATATTATTCGTGGATACCTCGCCCATTGTAATTGTTCTTCCGACTACCTTTTTTGATCTTTGCCAGCATGCGGAGGAGAATCGCCAGACTCCTTTTATGGGGACATATCTGCGGTGGGTCCGTTTCATCGGCATCTTCGCTTCCATGTTCCTGCTCCCGTTATGGATGCTGCTTGTTATCCATCCTGAGTTAAAGCCTGCTATGCTGGATTTTATCGGGCCGCAAAAGACAGCGAGAATTCCTATTCTCGCTCAGTTTCTGATTGTAGAGCTTGGGGTTGATTTACTGCGGATGGCCGCCGTGCATACCCCAACACCTTTAGGCTCAGCGATGGGTCTGATTGCAGCCATATTGATTGGTGATATAGCGGTGCAGAGCGGTCTGTTTGTAAACGAAGTAGTACTGTATATGGCGGTAGCCTCAATCGGTATGTTTGCGACTCCGAGTTATGAGCTGGGTCTGGCGAATCGTATAGTCAGGCTTGTGTTATTAATTGCCGTAGCGGCGTTCCAGGTACCAGGCTTTATGATTGGCACGACGTTACTGACTATCTTCTTAACCACTCATCGGTCCTATAACTCCTCATATATGTGGCCGTTTATACCTTTTAATGCAAAGGCAATGAGTGAAATTCTATTGCGTAAACCGGTCTTAAGTTCGAAGGAAAGACCGTCTTTTAACAAAACCAGAGACAATACCAGAATGCCGCCATCTCAAGAGAATGAATAACAATCGTAGGAAAATACAAAACTACTGCAAATTAGTCCATTCAATGGAGTTCCCACTGTCTGTTATACTGAATACACTAAGACAGGGTGGAACCTTGATATTCCACAGAAATTGGAGGACTAAAGAATGTTTCTACACGGTACTAGCCGCATTAACGATGCTGGGCATTTGGAGATCGGCGGATGTGATGTAACTGAATTGAAAGCGGAATATGGAACCCCGCTATATATATTGGACGAGCAATTGGTTAGACAACGTTGCCGGGAATATATGGATGCTTTTAAAGCCTCCGGCCTTGGTTTCCAAGTAGCTTACGCAAGCAAGGCGTTTTCAGTAATGGCAATGGTTCGTTTGGCTGATGAAGAAGGTTTGTCACTGGATGTTGTATCTGACGGCGAACTATATACAGCTTTGCAAGCTGGCTTCCCGGCAGAACGTATTCATTTTCATGGCAACAATAAGACATCTGAAGAGATCGAAATGGCGATTGATGCCAAAATCGGCTGCTTTGTAGTCGATAATCTGATAGAGCTTAACCTTTTGCAGTCCATTGCCGCACGTAAAGAAGTTAATGTGAACATCTTATTGCGGGTGACACCAGGTGTAGAAGCGCATACTCATGAATATACCGCAACGGGCCAGACGGATTCCAAATTCGGCTTTGATATCGGTAACGGATCGGCCTATGAAGCAGTGAAAGCAGCTGTCAGCAAAAAGAATATCACGCTGCTTGGTGTGCATTCCCATATTGGTTCGCAGATCTTTGAAACCGATGGTTTCCAGCTAGCTGTTGAGCGTGTGGCAACTTTTGCCCGCAGTGTTAAAGAAGGCTTGGAAGTGGACTTCCGTGTAGTCAATCTTGGCGGAGGTTTCGGCATTCGTTATGTCGAGGGAGATACCCCCTTACATGTTTCTGAATATGTTGCAGCGATTACGGATGCAGTGAAGACTCATTTTGTTGGAATTTATAGTGCTTTGCCGGAAATTTGGGTGGAGCCGGGCCGTAGTATTGTTGGAGATGCAGGTACTACATTGTACACTGTAGGATCCAACAAGGACATTCCTGGCGTGCGTAAGTACGTTGCTGTTGATGGTGGAATGACCGACAATCCACGCCCTGCTTTGTATCAGTCTAAATACGAGGCATTGCTTGCTAACCGTGCTAACGAAGACGCAACTGAGACTGTCTCCATCGCTGGTAAATGCTGCGAGAGCGGAGATATGTTGATCTGGGATGTAGAGCTGCCGAAGGCTGAAAGCGGCGATTTGTTGGCTGTAGCCTGCACAGGTGCGTATAATTACTCCATGGCCAGCAACTATAACCGTCTTCGCCGTCCGGCTTTAGTATTCGTACAGAACGGACAAAGCGATCTTGTAGTGCGTCGTGAAAGCTATACGGATCTTATTGCCAACGATATTGTACCAGAGCGTATCGCTAAACAGACAGTTGTTGCTAAGTAATAGCCTGCTGCTGTAAGGTGGGTAAAGTTGAGCAGCATATAGAGCAAGCAGGAAAGTCTCCTGCTTGCTTTGCTTTGTGCGTGGTTTCATAGTAATATAATTGAGGTATTCTAAATTTGTTAATTTTGAAAGGGGTCATTTACATATGGCAAAGCAAGCGAAAATCACTCTAGAAAATGGCGGCGTAGTGCTGCTGGACTTGTTCGATCAAGATGCACCTAACACTGTAGCCAACTTTGAAAAGCTGGCAAAAGAAGGTTTCTACAACGGATTGACATTCCACCGTGTTATCCCTGGTTTCGTTGCTCAAGGCGGATGTCCTAACGGAACTGGCTCTGGCGGCCCAGGTTACACAATCAACTGCGAAATTAACCCAAACAAACATGAACGCGGAACACTTGCAATGGCACATGCAGGTAAGAACACAGGCGGAAGCCAGTTCTACATCTGCTACGCTCCACAACCACACTTGGATGGAGTACACACTGTGTTTGGTAAAGTAGTAGAAGGCATGGATCTTGTTGATGCTTTCAAAGGACGCGACAAAATGACTTCGGTAGAAATCATCGAAGCTTAAGATTTAATAGTTAAAAGCCAGTCTCCGAATATCGGGGCTGGCTTTTTTGTGTTGTTAAAGAATCCGCCTAACCTGTCTACGCCGTGAATTGCGCCGCTCTGGCAGCCAGAAGAATATCAAATACATAGCTAGAAACACAGTGAAGGCAAACAGCTCTTCAACAAGCAGGTAATAAGGATAAGGTCCAAAATAATCCAATACGGAATAGGTACTAGGTTTCTGGGATAGGAACATGTAGTTTGAGCCTAGGAAGTAATTAGCAGTCCAGATGCAGGCAGCCACAATATTGAGGCCGAGCATGGTGATGAGTAAAGATCTCCAAGTCGGCTTGTAGCCCTCAATCCAGGTCATGTAAAGAGACGCCAGAATAATAGAACCGTGAGCTATAAAAAACAGGAGAAAGCGGAAATGAGGGAACGGATAAACTAGGTTAGGGGTGAGCAACGCAATAAATGCTCCGCCGATCCCGGCAAAGTAGAGAAAGGAATAAAGGGTTCGACTGCGTGAAATTAACATGATAATAGACAGCAGTAGAGTGATTCCACAGAGCTCGAACGGTAATGAGGAGCTGGAGCGCCAGATGTTCTGAGAGATGTACCACATTTGCAGCCCGGCTTCTGAGACTACAAGTAGAATGATTAGCAGCAAACGCACGCTTTGCCGAAGTCTTGAATCTGTACGAATTTCAAACCGTAAGCCATAGAGCAGTAGACAACTTAACGTAATGATAGACAGCGCAACCCAATGCGAAGATGAGAACATGATGAAATCCTCCGCGTGCTGGCGATCAAAAAAAGATGAAAGCTGCATAGACGAACCTCCTTTGAACGTGAAAACATCCATCAAAAATAAAGTTTGAGAATTTTAATAATCTTGATTCTAGATATCCATAAAATGGGTATATATGTATATGTTCTGTCAACTCCACCACATAAGGAAGACTTTTCATTATATTAACATAAGATGGGGCGTAGGGCGCGGAATTACATATGAAGCTTTTGAACATGCAGGGGTGGAAAACAATTAGAACAAGAAAATGGAGGCAACAGGAACATGTTTAAGAAAAAAATAAGTGTAATGGTCATTATTTTGATGCTTGTGGCTCAATATGCCTATGGCATCGGATTTGCTCCGCAAGTAAAAGCGGCTGCGATTGATGACGAAAGAAATATCATCACCAGTGTTTCAATGGCTGTTTACGGGCCAGATGGAATCACGGTCACGAACAGCGTATACGAACGAGATGCTAATGTTACCTTGGATTATAATTGGTCTCTTCCTAAAAATCATAATTACAAGCAAGGTGACACTTTTACTTTTCAGCTTCCAGAACAGTTCCAGTTATTTAATGATTTTAACGGACCGTTGGTCTCTGAGGATGGAGATGTAGGGAGCTTTGAAGTCAGGCAAATTTCACATGAAGTGATAATGACTTTTAATGACTACATAGAAACGCATGATGACGTGCAGGGAACGCTGCGGTTAAATACTAAATTCGATAAACAGCAAATCTCGGGCAGTACTATACAGAATATTTTATTTCCCGTGAGCGGCGGTATTCAGACAGTGACAGTAAATTTTAAACCCAGTGTTGGATCGACTATAGAGAAGAGAGGTATTGCCGAAGGTTTCAATGCGAACCAAATATTATGGACTGTTGATGTCAATAAGTCTTTGGAAGCCGTGGGGAATGCCATTGTGAGTGACCCCATCCCTTCAGGCTTATCATTAAATACTCCAGTCACAGTGAGCGTGTATCAACTGAGCATTCAATTGGATGGTTCAGTAACGGAAGGAGCATTGCTCGACACAAGCAAATACTCTGCAGAGCTCTCCGGAGGGACACTGATTGTCCGTTTTACGGAGCCTGTGATTAAAGAGGCTTACCGTATTGTGTATTCCACAGGGATTACTAATGACCATCAGCTAAGCTTCACCAATACTGCAACTTTTTCAGGAAATGGGCAAGAGCCTGCCAGCTCGACTGCCACAGTAAATGTAGAACGTGGAGGAAGCTTGAAAAAGTATTCCACAAGCTATGATGGGGGCAAGCAGATCATTTCCTGGGCAATTGAATATAACTACAATGAAAAGAACATCCCGCAAGGAAACGCTGTGTTAACAGATTTGTTCGATGATTCTCAAGAACTGGTAGCCGATTCGCTAAAAGTATATGCTGTGCAGCTGGATTCTTCCGGTGGTGCAACGTTAGGCAAGGTTTTGACAAAGGATGTTGACTACACGGTTGTTTCCACGTCAGACGTTCATAAGTCTGGATTTGTATTGCAATTTGCACACGATGTTACTTCACCATATCGAATCGAATATAAGACAAAAGCGATAAAACGCGTGTTTGAGGATGCCACCATAACTAATACAGTATCTGATAGTACGTATAGTGATCAGGCTACCCGATTAATCCGGTCTTCCATTCTTTATAAGACTTTATCAACCGTAGATTATCAGAATAAAACATTGGGTTGGAAGGTCACATTGAATAGTGATAATTACCCGATGAGCCATGTTACAGTTACCGAATCCTTCCCATTTGGCGGTCTAAAGTTTATTCCAGAATCACTGGTGATTAGAAATCTGAATGGGAATGTTTTAAATCCAAATAACTATGATCTAGTGTACAACTCACCTGTCGAGCCTAATAAAGGCTTCAAGGTAGTGTTTAATTCACCGGTATCTGGTCTTTATACGATTAGCTATTCTACAGAATTTAACAAGGAATGGATTTGGGCTAAAACTGAAAATTTCAATAACAAAGTTCGGTTAGACTGGATGGACAGTACTGAAGCCTTACGCACGATAGAAGCAGAAGGGTTATTCATTCCTAGACCTGAGGCGAAAAGCAATGGATTTAAAGGGGGAGCCTACGATGCTTCAACTAAAAAAATTATTTGGACGATAGGCGCCAATTATAACGGCAAAACCCTCGAAGCTCCGGCGCTTGTTGATATTTTAAAATCAGGCCAGACCTTGGTTCCTGGTTCACTAAAAGTTTACACTATGAATATTGCAAAGAATGGTGACCCTACCAAGGGTACAGAAGTGAATCCTAATAAATATAGCTATAGCGTAAATAGCGATAATGAATTAAAAGTTATTTTTACAGACAAGATTAACTCCGCTTTCTACATTGAATTTAATACAAGTCTTGAAGGGCAAATAATAGGCACTACTGTTGATAATAAAGCTAATCTCTATGATGGAGCAAAAGTGGTTTCCAAAGATTTGACCGCCTCCGTAAAAATTCCTTTTGGAGAGGATTATGTGCTGAAGGACGGTACACAAAACGGGGATAAAATTGACTGGAGCCTGCAAATTAACCGGGGGCAGTCCACAATAAAGGATGCATTAATCAAAGATACTCCTAGTGCTAATCAAATTTTGCTGCAGAATTCATTCCATCTGTATCCTACGGCTGTAGCTGTGAACGGAGATATCACGAAAAGCGGTCCTGAACTGATTCAGGGTATTGATTATAGCGTTGTTATCACAACGGATGCCGATGGAAAACAATCCTTTGAGTTAAGCTTTGCCTATGAAATCAGCAGGGCTTACATTCTCGAATATCAATCCCTGATTGTGGCTAACACTGGAGACAAAGTAATAAATACTGTACATTTCAGTGGTTTTAACGGCAGTGAAATAAGTAAAGAAACGTCTAAAGAAATTATTGTCGGGGTCTCCAGCGGTTCTGGCACAGGCAGCGGGGGAAGAGGCACTCTCAATATTAAGAAGCTAGATGCTGAAGATAACTTAAAGGCGCTTGGTGATGCGACTTTTGCATTGTATCGACTAAATGGCACGGAACGTGTACTGATTAACAGTCTAACTACAGATGCAGAGGGTACAACTACATTTAATAAAATATGGCTGGGTAGCTATGTATTGGTGGAGACAGCAGCTCCAAATGGTTACGTGCTCGATACATCCGAGCATCCAGTGGAGATTCGTTCCTCGTCAGCGGTTCAACTGGTGATTACGAATCAAAAAGCAGTGGAGCCCACGCCTACGGTAACGCCAGAACCAACCGGTGCTCCAACAACAACACCAGAACCAACCGTAACACCTGCACCATCAACAACGCCAGCACCGACGGTTTCTCCATCACCAGAAGTGACTGCTGCACCTACACCAATCCCTACAAGCAGCACATCTGGAGGTTCGGTGGTACCCACGTCTACAAGCTCGCCCGTACCCGAAGTAATTATTAATGATCCAGCTGTTCCTGCTGGTCCTGGAAATGCGGCCGATCTAGGATCCGTGACATCAACCGATGAGGGAACTCCTGAGCAAGAGATTACCGAAGAAGAAATTCCATTAGGAGAAGTTGATATCGACGATGAAGAAGTACCAAAAGGTACGGTGAACAATAGCACTTCGGGTGCTCCTCAGCTGCCGAAGACAGGTGAGAACAGTCCTTTGCCTCTGTATCTGTCGGGAATAGGGTTGATAATCATAGGATTTGTTATGAACCGAGTATTTAGACGTAGAGGTAAGACAGAGTGATCGGAGATTAGTGTGATTTAAGATTTTTATGCAAAAGCACCCAGCATGATAAATGCCGGGTGCTTTTATGCTTTTTTTTGAAAATTTTATGGCTGATTCTTAAGTGTACCGGCGTTATCTGAGGTGCTTAGGTTATACCGTAGCCATTCGCCTTCCTTTTCACTTGAGACATTCCAGCCGAGCTGTTCCGCAACAAAGGCTAGCGGGACTAAAACTTTTCCTCCTGCCAGTAGAGGCGCAGCATCAATGGTGAGAGCTTTCCCGTTCACGAGTGCTTTGATACTGCCCACAGTCATAGTAACGGTGTTCTCGGCGGAAGTAAGCGATACAGTTTTAGTGGCCGCATCCCACGTTATGGATGCACCCAGGGCTGTCCCGATATCTTTGGCGGGCAGACATAATTCTTTATTTCCTTGCACTAAACGGATGTTAAGTGCTAGTGGTAATCCATTTACTTGTACACTGCTGCGATAAACTTTTCCGTTATTATCCATAACGGCGCTTTCCGCCTGTGATTCCAGCGAGCTATTAAGCGCCTTTATGTTGCTGGAAGTTACCCGATATTTGGAATTGTCCTGTCCGATAGCTTCTGCTATCCACGTGTTAACCTCACCATTATGATGGCTTAAATCCTTATAGAGGTCTAGATTGAATGTCCAATCCGCTTCGGCTTGGAAATCGTATAGCTTCACATTTGGTAACTGTTCAAATTGCTCGAATATCCATTGCCGCATGACAAGCTGATTGTTAAAGCGAACGGGATTACTGGCAGACCAAGCGACCTGACGCATAACGCTGTAGGGCGGGTAGTAGAAATAAAACTGGACATCGGGATATTCCTCCAGCAGAGGACGGATATACGTATTAAAATAGCCCTTTACTTGCTCAATGCTTTCCTCGTTAGTACCGTAATCCAGCTCCTTGTCACAAGCCATTAGGTAAGATTCTGCAACGTATTGCTTGCCAAACACTACTTTGTTATTCCAGTTGTATAAATATTCCAAATCCTGTTTAGCTTCACCACTCTGGTTATTTTTGATGCTGCTTAAAAATTGTTTATATACAGATGAATTGAACCAGTATTTGTAGTCGCTCCACAGTTTACCGTCATACAGATAGTCAGGGAAATCTTCCTCATCTTCGGCTGTGGCGAGTTTCAAAGAGAAATAATCCAAACCCCAGAGGACTTGTTTTACTTTGCCTGTCTCCAATGCGAGTTTGGCAATTTTATAATGCTCATCGACCGTGGATCCTTCCATAGATAACTTTAAGGTTGTCCCACCTAAGCTGGCATCTACTTGAGAGGGAAGAAAGTTCTCTGTCATAGACGTGCCGATGATAATATTGTCGTAGTCGTAATTTTTAGCTAAACCTGGATTCTGATAACGTTCTTCTTCTGACAAGAGTGGGGTATACCACGATGGACGGTGATAGAATTGTAATGGGTCGATAAAAGCAGTAATCAGCGCCGTTAGAAGCGCTAACAAGCTGAAACAAAGCAGGAAATAACCTATGAAACGTTTCGATTTAGTATGAATCCCGGGGGATTTACGTGGGTTGTTATTATTTTGAAGCCGTGATGTAAGCATCATCATTCCTCCTTACAGTTCTAGAAGTTAAAGTATAAAAAGGTTGTAATTCGGTTGAAGAATAACAGCGAGAACATAATGATAAATGCCATCACAAATGCTGTTTTCCAGCTATACTGAAAATTACGTTTGTTCAACAGATGAAGGGGATTCCAGAGAATGATCGTCATTAAGATGAGAATCAGGATGATTGCCCATTTAAGCGATTCAATAGATTGCAAAGATACCCCGTTAAGCCCACTCATCCCTTTCAACAAACGAAATGCCTGCGATATATGTTCTGCACGGAAAAATACCCATGTGATGTTCACAAATATGAAAGTCAGCAACCATGATAACCATTTGGGAAGGGAGAAGCCCCAGCGTCCCCAACATTTCTCTACAGCTTGTCCTACTCCATGCAAGAGCCCCCACAGGATGAATAGCCAACCTGCACCGTGCCAGAAACCACCGATCAGAAAAGTAATAATGACATTTCGGATCGAAATCCAGAAGCCTTTCCGGTTGCCGCCAAGTGGAATGTAGATATAATCTCTAAGAAAATGGCTGAGCGTAATATGCCAGCGTCTCCAGAAATCGCGGATGCTTATGGCTCGGTAGGGTTCATTGAAATTTTGCGGCAGATGGATGTTAAACAGCAGTGCTATTCCAATCGCCATATCGGTATAGCCGCTGAAATCATAGTAGATTTGTAAGGTATAGGAAAGGATAGCCACCCATGAATCTACAAAATATGTTGCAGCTGCAAAACCGTTATCAGCATAACCAGCTAGGGTATCCGCTAGGATGACTTTTTTTCCTAATCCGATGCTGAAGAAGAGGGTCCCCTTCCGTATGTTGTTCCAATTCCAAACCTTATTTCGCAGTTTATCGAATTGGGGCATCATATCCTTGTGATGAAGGATGGGACCGGAGATCAGATGCGGGAAAAAAGTCACAAATAGCGTGTAATTCAAAAGATTGTACTCACGCGCTTGGTTCCGGTAAACATCAACAAGGTAGGCGATTTGTGTAAAGGTAAAGAAACTTATGCCTAAAGGCAATATAAGATGGTGCAGAGAAAGGTTGCTTGCGGTTACCTCATTCCAATTTTCTATAAAAAAATCCGTGTATTTGTAATAGCCGAGTAATAGAATATTTGTGCTTAAGCTAAAGATTAGCAGCGGCCGGCGACGCTTAGCTGTTGTGGTATGAATGAAATGGCCCATAACATAGTTAAAAAAGATGGATAACAAGATTAGAGGAACATATTTTATGTTCCAATACCCGTAAAAAACTAAAGAGGCGAGGGTAAGCCATACCTTAGCACAGAGTGTGAGACGAAGACGATTCAGAATAAAATATCCGGCCAGCACGATAGGCAGAAAACCAAACATAAAGGGATACGAATTAAATAGCATAACAACAATCCTCACTTATAGCAGATTTAGTATGAAATCACTATAAGCCAGAGATCTTAAGGCTTTATGTTATGAATTCTTATCATTTTCTTAATGGTTGAGATTGTACAAAAAATCCCCGCAAGCATCATTCGCTCACAGGGAAAGAGGTTTCAAATTCAGTTTGTTTGCGTGTACTTTTGGCTGTAATGGTTCCGCCGTGAAGCTCTGCAATACTCTTGGCTATGGCGAGCCCTAAGCCACTTCCGCCTGTCTCTCGGGAACGGGATTTATCGACACGATAAAAGCGTTTAAATAAGTGGGGGAGGTCGGATGCAGGGATAGGAGTACCGTAATTCGTACACAGAGCAACTATTCTATCGTCTTTTCTAACAACAGAAATGTCTAGAATTTTTCCTTCCTTACCGTATCTTACGGCATTGGTAAATAGGTTCTCATACAATCGCACCAGCTCGTCCGCATCTCCGTTGATAATCAGAGGAGCAGTATCCGTATGAATGCGGTAGCTCATATCTGCTTGTTCCAGTACGGGTGCAAATTCCTCAATCAGCTGTTCGAGCAGCTTGCCGAGATCTACTGGCTCAATATTTAGCGGTAATCCGCTGCTGCTGACGCGAGTGTATTCAAATAAATCGTCGATTAGCTTTTTAAGAGTCAGAGATTTCTCATAGGCAATATTCACATAATAACGCAGTTCAACCTCATTTTTATAACGATCCTTCTCCACATATTCAAGGAATCCGAGAACAGAGGTTAGTGGGGTTCGGAGGTCATGAGACACACCTGTGATTAGGTCGTTTTTGGCTTTTGCAGCGGCTCGTTCTTCCTCTATAGCAGATTTTAGCTTGCCAGCCATAGTGTTCATATTTTCTGCGAGCTTTCCGAGTTCATCCGTACCTGTTACCGGCACCGTGAAAGATAAATTGCCATCCGCAATGGCCTGAACTCCGCTCGTAATGTTATGAAGATTCTTAGTTGTATTTCTGGACAGTTTTAGGATGAAAAAAATAAATAAAGGAATCCCTATAAGAATCACAACTGGCGTCGATCCAATGGTATTGATCACCCAGAGAATGAGTCTGACTCCCCAAAAGGAGCGTGAAGGATTTAACCACAGCAATAGTGAAGTGCCATAATAGCCGCCCATTAAGATTAAAGCGGTGAGTGCTAGGCTCGTTAAGCTGAAGCCAACTATTTTCCAGGATAGGGTATCGAATCGTTTAAAGTTCAACTAGAAGGACCTCCCTTTTCCAGTTTGTAGCCAACGCCCCATACCGTTTTTAAGTATTGTGGTTTACGCGGATTTTCTTCTATTTTTTCTCTGATTTTACGAATATGCACCATGAGTGTATTGTTGCTTTCCAGGAATTGTTCTTTCCATACTTTGGCGTAGATCTGCTCCATGCTTAGAACTTGTCCCTTATTACGGGCGAGCAGCTCTAGAATCGCAAATTCTCGCGGGGTAAGCTTAACTGGGTGATCATCCACACTTAGTTCATGCGTAACCGAATTAATAACCAGGCCATCAATGATGATTTCATCCTGTTTGGCGTTTAGATCTGCCATGTAATTTCGAGTTCTGCGCAGCTGGGATTTAACACGGGCAACTAACTCCAGCGGACTAAAAGGTTTCGTAACATAATCATCTGCACCTACGCTAAGTCCGGTGATTTTATCAAGTTCCTGCCCTTTAGCAGATAACATGATGATCGGAAATTTTTGCGTTTCTCGAATTTTAATACAAGCCTCAATGCCGTCCATATTAGGCATCATGATATCAAGAACCATGAGGTCTATAGTCTCTCTATTGATAATTTCGAGTGCTTCCAGCCCGTCTTTGGCAGTTAACAGCCGGTAACCCTCGTTCTGCAGATAGATCTGCATTAGTTTAATAATCTCGGCTTCGTCGTCCACCAATAGCAGCGTTGCGTTGTGCATTTCTCAGCGTCCTTTCTTGCTTGTAAAGCGCAATTCTTGCTATAAGAAGTATACAACATTTTCTTGTTTGGAAGCCTCATTTGAAGACCAGTGAAGGCAAAGGAACTGTATAGCAGCTAATAAATTAGTGGAATAAAAGACCAAATCCCCCACAGCATTATGCCAAGTTGTTTTTTCTTTTAGCTTGCTCTGATCCCTGTGCCTCAATCCATGTAATACATTCTCAGCCCTGCCTCTATCATGTAAGAAGAAAAATTCTTAAACCTTATTTTACAGAAAACTTCTTAACAGCGGTGGCAGGTAAAAGTAAAGGGAAACTTAATAGTTTCTTAACAAGTCTTAAGAATTAGGAAGCTACTATGCTATAATAATTTCAAATTATATATGTTGGGGGTTATTTGGAATATGTGGAAAGAATTTAAAGATTTTGCCTTGAAAGGGAATGTTCTTGATTTAGCGGTTGCTGTAGTAATCGGAGCTGCATTCGGGAAGATTGTGACATCATTGGTATCTGATATTATTACTCCAATTGCAGGCTTGCTAACGGGTGGTATAGATTTGAAGGATCGGGCTCTAAGTGTCATGGTTATGCAGAATAAACTAATTATCCCTTATGGGCAATTTTTACAATCTGTAGTTGATTTCTTTATTATTTCATTCTCTATCTTTATGGTGATTAAGCTGGCTAATAAATTCCAACGCAAAGAAGCCGTTAAAGTTGAAGTGGTGGAGACTCCAGCACCTGCAGAGGATATCGTGCTGCTTACAGAAATTCGTGATCTTTTGAAACAACAAGAACGTGGTTTGTAATCATGAAAAATAACCAAGAAGCGCCAGGAGCCATTGTCCTGGCGCTTCTTGGTTTCCTTTTATAAACTCAGTACAATCTAAAATCTAGTTACAAATTTTAAGTAAATATAATAAACGCACTTGCATTTCGCTGGTGTAAGTGATAATTTTGTTAGTAAGGAAAACTTGAACCTCAATTAAATAAAGGATCAATCCTTCAGGGCAGGGTGTAATTCCCTACCGGCGGTGATGCTGTTGTAGAAATAACGTATTCAGTTTATCTACAGTGCTCAGTCCGCTACCCGGCTCGCGTTGTTGACGCGAACGGTGGACCTGGTGAAATTCCGGGACCGACAGTATAGTCTGGATGGAAGAAGGAGAGGTTGACCGCTTGTCTGCAATGGACTGGCGGATCGCAGTGTTTTCATATAATCATGTGCGATATTTCACAATACCCGTCGATTGACGGCTATTTAAGCACACTTTTATTTGGACTGCCGATGAACTCTCGCATAACCCATCTTGAACTCCTCCTGGAGAATGAGATGGGTTTTTCTGTTTTTTAAGCTAAAGAATTGACAGCAGTGGATAGGAGGAAGAGATGGACAACATGAATGATGAGTTTTATATGTCGCTAGCACTGGACATGGCCGAACGTGCCCAAGGACAGACGGGAATTAACCCTGTTGTTGGCTGCGTTGTGGTGAAGAATGGAGCAATGATTGGACTCGGAACTCATTTACAGCGAGGTACGGGGCATGCCGAGGTGCACGCTTTGAATATGGCAGCTGGGCAGGCACAGGGCAGTACGGCATATGTCACACTAGAACCGTGCAGCCATTATGGAAAAACTCCACCTTGCAGCCAAAGGCTGATCGATGAAGGGGTAGCTAGGGTTGTAGTTGCTTGTGAAGACCCGAACCCTCAGGTGGCAGGGCACGGAATTCAAATGCTGCGTGATCAAGGGATAGCGGTCGAAGTCGGTTTGTTGCGTGATCGTGCGCTTCGATTAAATGAGCGATTTATCAAATATATTTTGACAAAACAACCTTTTGTTACGCTGAAGAGTGCAAGTACGCTTGATGGCAATCTAGCTACCAAATCTGGTGACAGTAAATGGATTTCGAATGGGGAAGCGCGGGAGATCGTACATACGCTGCGGCATCGGCATCAGGGCATCATGGTCGGTGTGAATACAGTGATTGCTGATAATCCCTCTCTGACAACAAGAACAGAAGTGCCTGGCATTAACCCGACGCGGATCATCATTGATTCCGGGCTACGTATTCCTCTGAATTCGGCAGTTGTATGTGATGGTCTAGCGCCTACACTTATTGTAACAACCGATGCTGCAGATCCTGCTAAAAAGGCTGCACTGCTGGAAGCAGGCGTTCAAATCGTTGTGTGCGGAGCAGGTCCAAGAGTGGATCTGAAGGCGGCCATGATATCTCTTGGCGAAATGGAGATAGGCTCTATTTTACTGGAAGGCGGGGGGACGCTGAATGGCGCGATGCTGGAGAGCGGGCTAGTGGATCGTATTATTCTATTCTTCGCTCCAAAAATTGTCGGCGGTGGCACAGAAGCGAAAGGAACTTTCGTATTTCCGGGTGTAGAGCTGATGAAGGATGCGATCTCACTTGAAGGATTGGAAGTAAAAGTGCTGGGAGATAATGTATGTATCAGCGGCACTCCAGTACGCTAACAAAAGCTATGCAAGAAGTGAATTTGAGGAAGTAATGCTTTTTAGGAGGGATATCATGTTCACCGGATTAATTGAAGAGGTTGGTGTTTTGCGCAGTGTCTCCGCCGGTGGGGAAATGATGGTGCTGAATATTGCCGCTTCGGTCATCATGGATGATCTAAAAATCGGTGACAGTGTGTCCGTCAATGGGGTTTGCCTCACGGCGACAACTTTGGGAGATCATTCCTTTACAGTGGATGTAATGCCGCAGACCTACCGGAATAGCAACCTGAAGGAACTGAAGCCCGGCAGCCGGATGAATCTGGAACGAGCAATGGCAGCCGGCGGGCGTTTTGGAGGGCATATTGTTCAAGGACATGTTGATGGCACTGCCATTATTAAAAGTGTAAAACGTGATCAGAATGCTGTTGTATTCGAGATTGCACCGGATCGTAAATCACTATTTAAATATATTATCCCCAAGGGATCGATCACGATCGACGGCATTAGTTTAACTGTAGTGAAGACTACAGCCACATCGCTTGCAGTGTCCATTATTCCGCATACGTTAGGGGAAACAGTTCTGACGCACAAACGGGCTGGGGATAGTGTAAATATCGAGTGTGATGTACTTGGCAAATATGTAGATCATTTATTGCATTATGGCTCAGCCGCCCAAGATGAAGAAGGCGAGAGCCGCTCCGGGATTAGTCATGATTTTTTGGCGGCGAACGGGTTTGTTTAAATAAAGAGTTTGCTTACGAAGAAGGGAATAATCTTTCGTAAAGCTTTTAGGAGGATAGGATCATGAGCGAGCAATCGAAAAAGGAAAGTGTCTTGGATCCGATTGAAGAAGCAATATATGACTTAATGCGCGGTAAAGTCATCATTGTAGTGGATGATGAAGATCGTGAGAATGAAGGGGATTTTATAGCCCTTGCTGAACGTGCGACACCAGAGGTCATCAATTTTATGATTACTGAGGGACGTGGATTGGTTTGTATGCCTATTACCCAGGAGCGTGCGGCAGAACTTGAACTGCAAGCCATGGTAACCCACAATACCGATAATCACGGTACGGCTTTTACCGTATCTGTTGACCATAAAGATACAACCACTGGGATCTCTGCGGGGGAAAGATCTTTGACCGTTAAAGCCATGATCGATCCAAAAGCGAAACCTGCTGATTTCCGCAGACCGGGGCATATGTTCCCGCTGATTGCGAAAAAAGGTGGCGTTCTGCGCCGCTCCGGACATACGGAGGCTGCTGTTGATCTAGCGCGGATGTGTGGCGCTTATCCAGCCAGTGTCATTTGCGAGATTATCAAGGAAGATGGCTCAATGGCCCGCTTACCTGATCTAATCGAAATTGCCCGCAAGCATGATCTTAAGCTGATCAGTATCAAGGATCTTATTCATTATCGCAACGAAAAAGAACAACTCGTCACACGCGAAGTGTCTGTACGACTTCCTACCGATTTTGGAGATTTCCAGACCATTGCTTATACAAATGAAGTGGATGATAAAGAGCATGTAGCTTTGGTAAAAGGCGATATTTCCGGCGATGAGCCAGTGCTTGTACGTGTACATTCCGAATGCCTGACTGGTGATGTATTCCACTCCCATCGCTGTGATTGCGGCCCGCAATTTGAAGCTGCACTGCGGCAGATCGAAACTGCCGGTAGGGGCGTGTTACTCTATATGCGCCAAGAAGGCAGAGGCATTGGCCTTATCAATAAGCTTCGGGCTTACAAGCTGCAAGAGGAAGGTCTTGACACTGTAGATGCGAATCTAAAGCTTGGTTTTCCAGCAGATTTGCGTGACTATGGAATTGGAGCACAGATTCTGAAGGATCTGGGTGTGCGCCAAATCCGTCTGCTCACGAACAACCCGCGTAAGATCAAAGGGCTGGAGGGTTATGGGTTGGAAGTCTTTGAGCGCGTGCCGATACAAATGCCGGAGAACAAGGACAACACCAATTATCTCCACACGAAGCAAGCGAAGCTTGGACATATGCTGTCTTTTGACGATATTGAACAAAATGAGGATTCGAAAGCTTAACCATACATTATAAAAAACGAAGGGTAGATGATGGATATGCCGAAATATTTAGAAGGACACTTAGTTTCTGAGGGGTTAAAATACGGAGTTGTTGTAGGACGTTTTAATGAATTTATTACCAGCAAACTTTTGTCAGGTGCACTTGATGCCTTTAAACGCCATGGTGTTGGTGATGAAGAAGTGGATGTTGCTTGGGTTCCAGGGGTATTTGAAATTCCGTTGATCGCGCAAAAAATGGCTGAAAGCGGCAAATACGACGCTGTAATCACTTTAGGAACGGTTATCCGTGGTTCCACTACACACTATGATTATGTATGTAATGAAGTTGCCAAAGGAGTAGCCGCTATCAATCTTAAGACCGGCGTGCCGACCATTTTTGGCGTAGTCACTACTGAAAATATTGAACAGGCCATCGAGCGTTCAGGAACCAAAGCAGGCAATAAAGGCTGGGATGCTGCGACTGCTGCGATTGAAATGGCGAATCTTAACAAACTGTTTAAGTAAGTCAGCTATTGACGAATCAGTCGAATTCGTGCTTATTTATAGTATAAGAAGAAAGCATGGATTATAAGAGCCCTTTCTACTTGTGTAGCGTCCAGACGGGCGCTGCACTTTACTTTTTTTGGCGGGAGGATGCTTCGTGACTGTATTGTACAAGCTGGAGACGTTTGAAGGTCCGCTGGATCTGCTCTTGCATTTAATTGATAAGGCGGAAATCGACATCCAGGACATTCCGGTCGCCGAGATCACCGAACAGTATATGGAATACCTGCGTAGCATGCAGGAGCTTGAATTGGATATTACGAGTGAATTTCTCGTGATGGCCGCTACCCTTTTATCTATAAAGAGCAAGCTATTGCTGCCCAAACCACCGGTCATTGAGATCGATGATTTTGAATATTACGAAGAGGATGAATTTGATCCACGAGCTGAACTTGTTCAGCGACTGATTGAGTATCGTAAGTTCAAGAGTATTGCTGTACATTTAATGGATATGGAGAGCGAGCGGAGCTTGATTTTTACGAAGGAGCCTGAGGATTTGGGTCCATTCGTGCCAGAAGAGATTGATCAAACGCTAAAAGGACTACATACCTCAGACTTAATAGCCGCTTTTCGTAAAGCGCTAAGTAAGGCTGCCAGAAGGTCTTCTTACCAGCGGATCACCCGGGATGAAATATCGGTAAAAGATCGTATACGTGATGTATCAGATGCGCTGCAGCGCAGAGGTACAGGCGGTAAGCTGCATTTCTCGGCACTGCTTCACGATGAAATGGCACGGCACGAAATCGTAGTTACTTTTCTTGCGATTCTGGAACTGATGAAAATGAAGGCGATTTTTTGCTACCAAGAGAAATTGTTTGATGACATCGTAATGGAGTGGAGAGGAGGAGAACACTTCAATGGATTACAAAACGCTGAAATCGATTATTGAAGGCCTGCTGTTTCTATCAGGGGATGAAGGAATCTCCGTACGCCAAGTGGCTGAAATTACGGAACAGCGCCCAGAGCTTGCGGCCGGAGCATTAGAGGAACTAAAAGAAGATTATGTAGCACAGGAGCGGGGCTTACAGGTAGTGCAAATTGCCGGGAATTATCGGCTGGCTACATTGCCTGATCATGCCCACTATTTTGAGCGTCTGGCCTATTCACCATCCAGATCAACCTTGTCTCAGGCTGCCTTAGAGACTCTCGCAATCGTGGCTTATCGCCAACCGATTACGCGGGTGGAGATTGAAGAGATCCGGGGTGTGAAGTCGGAACGCGCAATTCATACGCTGAATAACAAGGATTTGATTCATGAGGTTGGTCGTGCGGAAGCGGTAGGCCGGCCAATTTTGTACGGGACGACTAAATCCTTCTTGGAGAGCTTTGGTCTTGCCAGTCTAAAGGATCTGCCGGAACCAACAAACTTTGAGTCCACGGATAATTTGGAAGAAGAGACACAGCTTTTGTTCAATAAGCTGGATACTCAAATGACTTTTGAGGATGTCGAGCTGCCTTAGTTGGTACGAGAACGCTAATAATTGTATTGAAGGGACTGGTCTTAAACCATTTATGTGGTTTGGGACAGTCCCTATTTTTATTTAAGCTCATATTTTTTATGCAAACCCCGAATTTTTTCCAGCTTATATTGCCATACTAAACCAAAGGTTCCCATTATTAAGGTTTCTTGGAGGTAAATACGTGACGTTATGGCTTGCAATTCCCCTTGTTTTGCTTGTACTGGCACTGATCCTGGTCCTGTCTTCATCTATCGATTTCCGCATACGGTGTTATAAACATGGAAAAAATGACCTGCTCGAATTAGATGTTACCTCTCTTTTTGGTCTGATAAAGCTTCACTATGAACTTCCCCAATTGGTCTTTAAGGGATTGGAGCAGGGTGTGTGGGGAAAGTTTAAAGAGACAGGGACGGCGACGACAGGTGTAGATACCGTAAAAGAAGAGATATTTGATAAAGAAAGAGTAATGCACTGGCGCGCCAATGTTAACCAAGCTGTGAAATCTACACGCGGCTTGAAGGAATGGTTAAAAGAGACTGTAGCTCATGTCAAAATATCAAAGCTCGATTGGTCCACCGATTTCTCTCTTGGTGATGCAGCAGACACTGCGACCGCATCGGGAGCGGTTTGGGGCCTGAAATGGAGTATTGTTGGTTTTATTTCGCAATGGGTGAAATTGCAGCAGCATCCTCGAATTTTTGTTAAGCCTGTTTTTGAAGATGAGCTTTGTTTTGCAATGGAGTTTGTCTGTAAGGGGAAAATGTCAGTCGGCTATACTTTGTATGCCTTAATGCGGCTATCTCGGCGTGTCTTGCGTGAAAAAGGCGGGATCGGCCATTGGAGAAATCTGCTGAAACAGATGCGTCAGGAGCCACACGGGAAAGTTTAAAATGAAAGTTACATACAAATGGGCGGATGTGGGGATGATATACGCTGTAGAAGAAAGAGAAATCGTACTCAATTAAAGGAGGAAACAATATGAGCGACCATCCTATTCAAGGCCTAATGCAAACAGCGATGGAAAATATCAAGGGTATGGTAGATGTGAATACCATTGTCGGTGATCCAGTACAAACCCCTGACGGCAGCATTATCCTGCCTATCAGTAAAGTTGCCTTTGGATTTGCTGCTGGTGGTAGTGATTATCGAGTAGAAGATTCTATAAGTGGTTCAAGCTCCCAAGGTGGAGTCAAAATGCTTCCATTTGGTGGAGGTAGCGGGGGAGGCGTCTCCATTCGACCGATCGCTTTTTTAGTGGTAGGTAAGGATGGAGTGAATATTGTCCCTCTGGACAATCAAACGCACCTATTCGAAAAAATCATCGATGCAACACCAGGGCTCATCGACAAAATTCAAACGATGTTCCAAACCGGCAATGCTGCAGCTCAAACGCCGCCAACACCTGCCACACCGGCAGCAGCACCTGTTAAAACCGATCCAAGTACATCTCAATCTTCAACTCATTAGGTACACATAATTCTACAAATAGCCTCGGGGATATCGCCATACACAGGCGGTGTCCCTTTTTTGATGTGTCAGAAAGTATATTTTGATCCCCGCAAATTACCTGAGAATGTATCGAAGCAAAGCCTCACGTTGTGGGGATATTTTGTGTGGAACATCCCAGGAGTGGACATACCCTAAGGCTGGTCCGCATACACTTGTACAACATAAACACTTTTACTTAAGATCCGATAAGAAGCCGGAGGATGAACATGAAGACAATAACCCGTAAATGGCCATTCGCCTTAATATTGTGCCTTTCGCTGCTGCTTCTGGCGCCGCTATCTTCAATTCAGGCCGAGAACAGCTCTATCTCTACACATGCAAGAGCAGCGGCACTGATTGATGTGGAATCTGGGCGTATTTTGTACAGCAGCCGTGGGGATGAGCCTATGCTTATTGCCAGCTTGACCAAAATTATGACCGCCCTCGTCGCCATTGAGAATGGTGATTTAGCCTCTAAAGTCAAAGTGGGAAAAAATGCCTATGCGAAAGAAGGCTCTTCTATTTACTTGCAGCAGGGAGAAGAGATGACGCTGGAAAATATGCTGTATGGCCTGATGCTGCGCTCAGGGAATGATGCAGCAACGGCGATCGCTGAGCATATCGGTGGTTCTGAGGAAGGTTTTGTATACCTTATGAACGCTAAGGCTGAGGAGCTAGGGCTAACCCATACTCATTTTGCTAATCCACATGGTCTTGACGCTGAAGGGCATTATTCAAGTGCTAACGACTTGGCTGTTCTGACCGCTTATGCTCTTCATAATCCTGTATTTAAAGAAATTGTGAAGACGCAGGAGAAAACTGCAGACAATCCAAATGAGAAATGGGATTACAAATGGAGAAACAAAAATAAGATGCTGTATTTATACGAGGGAGCGGACGGTGTAAAGACAGGTTATACCAAAAAAGCACTGCGCTGCCTTGTCAGCTCTGCCACCAGAAACGGCCAGCAGCTTGTCGCAGTTACTATAAATGACGGCGATGACTGGAATGATCATGCTTCCCTGTTAAACTTCGGGTTTAATCACTATCCGCTCAAAACACTGATCGAACGTGGTGATGCCGTGACGGGCTATAACTTTGTAACCTCCAAAACCTTTGCTTATCCACTTGGACAAGGTGAACAAAATAGAGTGATCACGAAACTTGTTTTAAATCAGAAGGAAAGTGCTTCAGCCGAAGCTACACGAGCGAATTTTGGATTGCAAGGGGCTCTTGTGCTGGAGCTGGGCGGAAAAGAAATAGGTCGCGTGCCGGTGTATACTCCTGAGAACCTGCCTCCTGAGCAATCTGCTTATATGAAAAAGTACAGTCCAACACTAGCACAGGCTTATCCGGCAAATAATTGGTTCCAGGCGCTGGGCAGTGCACTGAGGGCTCTATTTGAAATGGGAGCGAGTTCGAAATAAGAAAATGGGCTGATGAATGAAGAAGGAGGCGTATCCATGATTAACGGGATTTGGCTAGGAATGATCATCATCGGTTTTCTGTTCGCCGCCGTTAACGGCAGAATGGATGAGTTTACAGCCGCCGTATTCGACGGAGCCAAGAGTGGGGTAACGGTAAGTTTTGGCTTAATCAGTGTGCTTGTGTTCTGGCTTGGGATTATGAAGATAGCAGAAGATGCAGGTTTGCTTAAAAAGATTGCCAAGGTGCTTGGCCCTGTCGTAGCTTTTTTATTCCCTGATGTGCCGAAAGGGCATCCTGCCATAGGATATATTCTCTCCAATATGAGTGCTAATCTGCTCGGACTAGGCAATGCCGCAACGCCAATGGGCATCAAGGCGATGCAGGAGCTGCAAAAGCTCAACCCTGATAAAGAGACCGCGACACCAGCCATGTGTACTCTTCTAGCGCTTAACACAGCAAGCATTACGCTTATCCCGGCCACACTGATTGCCATCCGGTTAAACTATGGTTCAGCCGATCCCGCAGGCATAGTAGGTACAACACTTGCAGCAACGGCCGTGGCTACACTTGCAGCGATTGCGGCAGACCGGTTTTTCCGAAGGTTGACTTTATTGCGCAAACCGCCGAAGCCCCCTTCAGCAAAGTCCGGGGTTCCTCCTTTGGCGAAGACAACACTCCCTAATTCCTCATTGAAAGGGTGAACGTGATTTGTACCAGTTTATCAGTCTCATATCGGCATGGGCGATTCCGGTCATGATCACGTTCATCCCGCTCTATGCTTTTACGCGCAAAGTGCCAGTCTACGAATCCTTTGTTGAAGGTGCGAAAGATGGGTTTGGCACGGCCATTGCGATTATTCCCCATCTTGTGGGGATGCTGGTTGCGATCAGCGTTTTTCGCGCTTCCGGTGCGCTGGATTTTTTTATGGGCTTCATATCCCCAGCCCTGCGGGGGCTTGGTGTTCCGGCAGAAGTATTGCCGCTTGGTCTTCTGCGGCCGCTTACGGGGACTGGGTCGCTTGCTTACACTACGGATCTAATCCGTGTGCATGGCCCGGATTCTTTAATTGGTATGATTGCTTCCACCATACAGGGGAGCACAGATACTACGCTTTATGTTTTGACCGTTTACTTTGGAGCTGTAGGCGTACGGAATGGCCGTTATGCGCTTAAGGTTGGCCTGTTCTCCGATGTTGTCGGCTTTGTCGCCGCGATCGCTGTGTGTTTGCTATTATTTGGATAGTCACCCCATTGCCCCCCTGAACATATGCTATTGCAGCAATGTGGAGGGGGGCATTCCGCAATGAACTATAAAGGTTTTATTCTGCATCATTCTAGCTGCACATCCATTAACGGTAAAGGTTTTGACTTCTGGGTAGGAGTGGATGGCGCAATTTATGCAGCACCGCTACTGACAGATCCGGAGTATATTCATATTTGTTTGGAAGGTGATTTTGGTAAGAAAGTGGGCGATCCTCCAATATCCGGAAGGCAGGAGCAGCTTTTTGCAACGGCTAAACTCGTTTTAGAATTAGTAGAACGCTACCAAATCTCCCCTTTAATCATCGAACCCCACAATAAATCCTGCCCAGGAGCATTTTTTCCTTGGAATGAACTTGTGATTTATCCCTCTGATGGTTATCATTGATCTGAGGTGACTAGTCGAATATGGAAAGATTACAGAAAATTTTGGCGCAGGCCGGTGTGGCGTCCAGACGCAAGTGTGAAGAAATGATTTTGGCCGGTAAAGTGGAAGTCAACGGGGAACTCGTAACTACGCTTGGCACGAAGGTGGACCCCGCAACAGATATTATTAAAGTTTCCGGTAGACTGATCCGGGGCGAGAACAAAATCTATATTATGTTCAACAAACCTAAGGGAGTAATCACAAGCGCTTCCGATCCAAAGGGTCGTAAGGTTGTAACTGACTACCTAAAAGGAATTACTGAACGGGTTTACCCTGTAGGCCGGCTCGATTACGATACGGAAGGTTTGCTGCTGCTGACGAATGATGGGGACTTTGCTAACTTGCTGACTCATCCGAAGCATCATGTACCTAAGACGTATCATGCTACGGTCAAGGGTATACCGCATGGCACTGCATTGGACAAGCTGAAAGCTGGCATCAAGCTGGAAGATGGCATGACAGCGCCTGCGGAAGTAGAGTACAAGGATATTGATGAGGCAAATAAGGAAGCGGTTATCAGCATCACGATTCACGAGGGACGTAACCGTCAGGTACGACGCATGTTTGATGCGATTTCACACCCCGTACTCCGTCTGAAACGGATTTCATTCGGGGATATTATGCTGCAAAATCTCAAACGTGGCTCTTACCGTCATTTGACCAAGGATGAAATTAACCATCTGCAGCAAATTGCCAAAGCAGGATTGCTTAAAGAAAGAACTCCACGTAAAGAGTCATAAAGACACAGAATATTCACAATTAAACCCCCTAAAGCTGTGACGAAATTCGCTATAATGTTCATAGGATGTTCACACCTTACAACATAAGTATGAGTTGCGTCACAGAAGGGGGCTTTACGTGTGGGTAAAGCAAGAAAACCAATTCAAATCGTGATTCTGTTTCTAATTGTTATAGTGGGCGGTTATGCCATCGGTTCCTCTGTATTTGGGGGAAGCGGCAAACCAGAGGAAGGGAGCAAAGCACCTTCCTTTGATTTGCTTGGGCTTGACGGTCTGGCTCATACCCTAGACGAATATAAGGGCAAGACTATTGTGCTTAATTTCTGGGGCTCTTGGTGTGCACCTTGTGTCAAAGAAATGCCGGCTCTCCAAGCGCAATGGGAGAAATGGAAGGACAAAGACGTAGTGGTCTTAGGCATTAATGTGGGCGAAGACCGGATGACTGTCGAGAATTTTGTGAAGCAGGTAAACATCGATTTTCCGATTTTGATGGACACTGGACGTGATGCTGTACGAAGTTATGGTATTTCTCCGCTGCCAACTACCTTATTCATTAATTCCAAGGGTAAAATTGACAACATTCATATCGGCCAGCTTGATTTGAATTCACTTGATGATCAAATTGGGAAGCTGGTGGATTGATGAGTGAACGCGAGGCATTTATAACCAATACCAAATGTGAATGTGGTCACCAGAACCCTGTAGGTACTGTTTTATGCGAAGCATGCGGGAAGCCGGTGGGGAAGGAATCAGACTGGGGCGAGAATTTGGAAATGCGTTACGATGGCGTAGCTCGCCGATCTCAGCGCGTTAACCCGGGGATTATTGATCGGGTGTGGAACTTTTTCTCTTCCGTCAAAATAGCGATCTACCTGATCGTGTTGACACTTATAGGCTCTATGCTGGGGACGATTTTCCCGCAGGAGAGTACTTTTCTTAATATTGATGCCTCAGTTTATTACAAGCAAGAGTACGGAACAGCCGGATATATTTATCACAAACTTGGACTTTCACATACATACGAATCCTGGTGGTTTGTAACTCTACTCGTAATGATCGGCGCTTCACTTGTGATCTGTAGCTTGGATCGAGTACTTCCGCTCTATAAGGCCTTAACCAGACAGAAGATTCGGAAACATCGTCAGTTCTTAACTCGGCAAAAAGCTGTGTTAGTGACTGAAGTACAAGAGGAACCAGAAGCTTGGGTAGCCCGGGTAATTCAGCCTATGCGTAAAAAGGGCTATCGCGTGAAGACGGATGGAGGGGCTCTGCTGGCAGAGAAACATCGCTTCAGCCGCTGGGGACCTTATGTAATACATATTGGCTTAATTATTTTTTTACTTGCTATATTAGCAAGAGGATTGCCGGGACTGAACATGGATCAGCATCTTGCTTTCCCGCAAGGGGAGATCACACAGATTCCGGACACCACCTATTATTTGAAAAATGAGAAATTTACCGTGGAGTTTTATACGGAGGAAGAGATGCCTGAGGAATTTCGCGGCAAAAAAATACTTCCAAAGCTATTCCAGACCCAAGCTGTGCTTTATGAATGCACCGCGGATTGTGGAGACCCTTCGAAGGAACCGCAGCTATCCGAGGTGACGAAACATGATATCCAAGTAAATTCACCTTTGGATTATAAAGGATTGAAAGCGTATCAGTTTGATTATGATCTGACCCCTGTGCTGCGTTCGGTACAGCCTGAGCTTAAGAATTCCACCACTGGCGAGGCGTACGGCAAATTTAAGCTGGACATGAAGAACCCTCAGCGGGCAATTCAGGCGGGTCCTTATACTTTAACTTTGAAAGAAAAGTATATGGATTTTGGTCTAAATGAGGAGGGTCAGCCGATTTCCAAATCACCTTATCCGAATGCACCTGCTTTTTTGTTCCTGATACAAGGTCCGGATCTCCCGGCGGAAGGGCAGCAGTATTTCTATTTTCCTAAACAGGTGGATAAGGCGCAGTTTCAACAGGCTGCCATTAACGATAAGCTTGGCGGGAGCAATAGATTTCTTGAGCTTGAAGTGGACAACATGAGCGACGTTGATTTTTCGGAATCGACTACTTACTTGAATATACGTATTGATCGTGCAATGCCGTTTGTATGGCTAGGTGCAGCAATCGTGATGCTGGGTTTAGTGCTTGGCTTCTACTGGCAGCATAGACGTATCTGGCTTACCGTTGCTAACGGGGAGCTTATCCTCGGAGGACATACGAACAAGAACTGGTTCGGGTTCCGCCGTGAGATCGTTTCTATTTTAGAAAAAGTAGATCTGGTAGTCGATGAAAAATCATTAGATAATGGAGGAGGCCTTTCATGAGCTTGCTCGACATCAGCAGCGCTGTCTTTATTGCCGCATTTTTATTATACAGCGGTTCGTTTATGTTATTCACTATCGCCATCATGGGTCGCAAGTGGTCAGGCCGCAAGCCGGAGGAACATACCGCACGTTGGGGCAAAATTGCTTTTATTTTCTCTTCAATAGGTCTTATCTTTCATCTTATTTATTTCTTTACACGCTGGGCGGGCTCAGGGCATATTCCGGTCAGCAACATGTATGAGTTCATGACTTTTTTATCGATGATGGTGATGGTTGCCTTTACTGTGATGTACGCTATTTATCGTAAGGTAATCTTGGGTCTTTTTGCAGTTCCAATCAGTATTATTGTGATGGCTTATGCCGCAGTATTTCCACAGGAAGTACAGCCGCTGATTCCATCTCTTCAATCGAACTACTTAAAGATTCACGTAACACTGGCTGCACTAGGTGAATCCTTCTTCGCAGTAGGGTTTGCGGCGGGACTGATGTATCTGCTGCGAACAGTCAATTTTTCCAGTAAAGAGAAGGCGGATCGCAAGCAACAGAGGCTGGTCGAATTTACTCTCTTTTCAATCATTGTTATAATTGGGTTTCTGGGTTCTGTTTTTGCATTCCGAGGAGCAGGCTATGAAACTGTTTTTGTCCGTCCGAACGTTACGATTGACAGCCCCGGGCAGGAAAATAGTACAATAGAGAAAGTGAGTTATCGAATGCCGCCGATTGTGGCACCTCACAATAGCGAAATTGAGAGCTTCCAGTCGTTTCTTGGCATAAAAGAACCACTCTTTGAGGCACCATCTTGGATGAATGGTGTAAATGCTGGACGGAAGTTTAATACTGTAATTTGGTCACTCCTTTCGGGATTAATCCTCTACGGAGTTCTTCGCTTGATCGTACGTAAACCGCTGGGCACTGCTTTACACCCAGTGATGGACGGAATTGATGAGGGCGATCTAGATGAGATTACGTATAGGGCGATAGCCATTGGCTTTCCTATTTTCACATTAGGCGCTTTGATCTTTGCAATGATATGGGCGCAAATCGCTTGGGGAAGATTCTGGGGATGGGACCCTAAGGAAGTCTGGGCGCTTGTCACTTGGCTCTTCTATAGCGCTTATCTTCATTTACGTTTGGCTCGTGGATGGCAAGGAAGAAAATCTGCCTGGCTGGCTGTGCTTGGCTTCCTGGTCGTAATGTTTACTCTGGTTGGCGTTAATTTAGTCATCGCCGGACTTCATTCTTACGCGGGGACGGACTGAGCATAGTTTACCTGTTAACGTTGCACAATGGTTTAAAGGTTACGTTCTACTGTATTGATGAAGGGGTTGTAGTGAAATGGCAGATCATTTAAACAGAATTCTGGTAGTGGATGATGAGGAACGCATTCGCCGCCTGCTAAAGATGTATCTTGAAAAAGAAGGTTATGAAATCGATGAAGCGGAAGACGGAGAAATCGCTCTTCGTAAAGCAACAGCAAATGACTACGGTCTAATTTTGCTGGATGTTATGCTGCCTGGCATCGATGGGATGGAAGTGCTGACAAGACTCAGAGGAGTGAAGTCAACACCGGTCTTAATGCTTACAGCGAAAGGCGAAGAGATCAACCGTGTTCAAGGCTTTGAGATGGGCGCAGACGATTACGTTGTGAAGCCCTTCAGTCCACGTGAAGTCATTTACCGGGTGAAGGCTATTATGCGCCGTTCTTCGGCAACTGCTTTCTTGTCCAAGGAGAGCAATTCCAGCAATAACATTGTATTTACTCATCTTATTATTGAACATGATGCTCACCGTGTGACTGCTGGTGGTGAAGAAGTAAGTTTGACACCTAAAGAATATGAACTTCTGCATTATTTGGCTATTTCGCCTGATAAAGTATTTTCTCGTGAAGAACTGCTTAAGGATGTCTGGAATTATGAATTTTTCGGAGATTTGCGTACTGTAGATACTCACGTAAAACGTCTTCGTGAAAAACTGAATAAAGTATCACCGGAATCTGCAGCGATGATTACGACCGTATGGGGCGTAGGCTACAAACTAGAGGTACCTAAATAAGTGAATTTTTGGAGAAGTCTTGTCGGCAAACTGTGGGTTACGATCATCTGCCTGGTCGCTGTCGTGCTTATTACCTTGGGGTTATTTTTGCTTCCCTACATAGACAGTAACTTTGCCAATTCCGGAGATATCAAACGTTTATTTATGTATACTTGTATGATCGGATTTTCTTTGACGACATTTTTTGCGTTGTTTTTGTTTACCAAAATTACTCAGCCGATGCAGCGTGTCATTGAAGCTGCGAATAACATTCGACGGGGTGAATACGGAACAAGGCTTACGCTTGTCACAAGTGATGAAATTGGCCAGTTGGCTACTTCCTTTAACCATATGGCTGAGGAGCTTGAAGAGAACATTCGCAGTCTGCATCATGAGAAGGGGCATCTGTCTAGCGTACTGCGCAGTATGAGCGATGCTGTGATCACCTTTGACATTGAAGGGCAGATTATTTTGACCAATCCGCATGGCCAAGCTCTGCTAGAGAGCTGGAGCGATTTGCAGTGGGAACATGCGAGTGATGCTGAACTCCATCCCGAAACGGCTGAGAGCAGTGTTCCTCCTCCCCTGCGTCCTTTATTTTTAAGCACCTTGAAGCAAGGTGGCGATGACCGCTCCAATGTACATGTACGGCAGGGCGTCTGGTCTGTTCATATGGCACCGTTATATTCTGAAGGCAGCATCCGGGGAGTAGTTGCTGTACTGCGGGATGTGACGGAAGAGGTGCGTTTGGAAAAGATGCGCAGAGACTTCGTAGCTAATGTCTCCCATGAAATCCGCACTCCATTGTCGATGATGCAAGGGTACAGTGAGGCTTTATTGGACGGGATGGCTTCATCCCCCGAAGAAAGCAGTGAGCTGATCCAGGTCATTCATGACGAATCACTGCGTATGGGGCGTCTGGTTAAGGATTTGCTTGATCTTGCCCGAATGGAAGCCGGACATACGGATATGATGAAAGCTCAGGTGGACATGAACGAACTGCTGGAACGAGTCTACCGTAAATTTTCTGTACGTGCGAAAGAGCGCGATATCCATCTTCACTTACAGCAAGAGAGTGATATTGCTGTTCTGAAGGCGGCGGATGAGGATAAACTGGAACAAGTCTTAACCAATTTACTCGATAATGCTTTTCGCCACACACAGGGTGGCAAAAAAATCACGGTTCATACAGGAACTTGTGTATTAGAAGGCCGTCGTTATCTTGAGATTAAAATTCAGGATGAAGGGGTTGGAATTCCACCAGAGGATCTGCCGTATATATTTGACCGCTTCTACAAAGCTGATAAGGCGCGTGTACGGGGAGAATCAGGTGGAACGGGACTTGGGCTTGCGATTGTAAAAAATATTGTAGAGTCGCATCACGGGACCATCTCAGCTTCAAGCAAACTAGGCGAAAGTACAACCTTTACGCTAAGACTTCCTGTCGAAAAACAGTAATTCCAAACACAATGTGTGATAGCGCCTCTGACAGCAGAGGTGCTTTTTGTTGAAACAAACACATTAATCTTGTTCATCGTGGAACATATCTTGTAGGTTTTGCTTGGGAGGGCATAGAATGATTTTATCTTTAGACCAAGGTACTACCAGCTCACGAGCCATATTGTTCGATACGGAGGCTAAATGGGTCTCACAAGGTCAATATGAAGTTAAACAATCCTTCCCCCATCCAAGCTGGGTAGAGCATGACCCTGAGCAAATCTGGGCGTCACAGCTCGCAGCGGCAAGAGATGCGATTGCGCGGGGTGGCATAGCAGTTGAGGAGATCTCTGCCATCGGAATAACCAATCAGAGAGAAACAGCTTTAATCTGGGATAAAATAACGGGCAAACCGATATACCCTGCGATTGTGTGGCAGGACAGGCGTACTGCAGAGCAATGTGAAGAACTTAAAAGTAAAGGGCTGGAGCAAGTTATTGCGAGCAAGACGGGCCTTGTTGTAGATGCTTATTTCTCAGCTACCAAAATCTCCTGGATACTGGATCATGTGGATGGCGCCCGAGAACGGGCGAATCGTGGGGAACTTCTAGCAGGGACGATCGACAGCTGGTTAATTTGGAGACTTACTTGCGGAGCCGTACATGTCACGGATGTTACCAATGCCTCACGTACGATGCTGTTTAATCTTCATGAACGGTGCTGGGATGAAGAGCTAATGGAAGAGCTTCGTATTCCGCGTGCCATCCTGCCAGAAGTAAGAATGTCTGGCGGCGAATTTGGAGTAGCAGACAAACAGTGGTTCGGGGCGGACATTCCAATTCGCTCTGTACTTGGAGATCAACAGGCCGCATTGTTTGGACATACTTGTCTAGAACCCGGCAGTGCCAAAAACACCTATGGTACAGGTTGTTTTATTCTAATGAACACAGGCACAGAAGCTGTAGCCTCCAGTCATGGCTTGTTGACCACTGTAGCTTGGGGTATGGGAGATGAACTCTATTATGCCCTAGAGGGCAGTGTGTTCGTGGCCGGAGCGGCTGTTCAGTGGCTGCAGGAGGGTCTTGGTCTTATAGAGGAGCCAGCAGGCTCAGAAGATAAAGCACGGGAAGTAGAGGACAGTGAAGGGGTTATCGTTGTGCCTGCGTTTACCGGACTCGGGGCACCCTATTGGGATATGTATGCCCGTGGAGCTATATTTGGCCTTACTAGAGGCACTACCTCAGGACATCTGGTACGAGCTACATTGGAGTCCTTAGCCTTTCAATCTAGAGATGTAATAGGAGCTATGGAAAAAGACGCAGGCATGCCATTGACCGGCCTTCGTGTGGATGGCGGAGCTGTGCGTAACGATTTGCTGATGCAATTCCAGTCTGATATCCTGGGCAGTGAGGTTACTAGAACAACCTATGCGGAGACAACAGCTTTGGGTGCGGCGCTTCTGGCCGGGTTAACGTCCGGAGTCTGGACACGTGCCCAGCTAGAGAGCTTCAACAAGGCTGAGAGGGTCTTCTCGCCTGAGATGGGTATTACTGAGCGGGAAGGTCGTTACAACGCCTGGAAGGACGCTGTAGCGCGTACCATGGGTTGGGAGAAGCATGAAGGATATCAGTGATAAAGGAGCTGTATATATCTATGGTTAACGGAACCGAATCTGATCTGCCGGGCGGACTATCTAAGCCGGCGCTTCGAGCCCTGTATGGGGCTGGATATGTTCAGCTTCAACAATTCAGCAAGCTTACTGAAGCAGAGCTTCTGCAGCTACATGGATTGGGGCCAAAGGCGATCGTCCTATTACGGAGTGCTCTCGCGGAAAAGGGACTCACCTTTGCAAGTAAGTCCTGATGTTGCGTTCATATTTATATTAAAAAACGGCAAGCTTAGGTGAATCCCTAGCTTGCCGCTTTTTGTTATACAGCTCCTAATATTCAATAACAAATGCTACATTTTGCCAACCGGCGCCCACTGTCCAGAACAGGACTTTATCACCACGTTCGATCTTTCCAGTAGTTACAGCTTTATGTAGAGCAATAAATGGGCTGCTGGTAGAGGTATATCCGAATTCATCCCCTATGTATACCGCTACATTGCGATCAATGCCGACTTTCTCACACATCTCTAAGATATTAGGCAATGAAAACTGTGAGAAGCAGGCTGCTTTAATGGCTTCAGGCGCGATATTGTTGTTAGACAGTAGAGTACGAATAGACTCAGAAGCAGCATCTATACAAATGGAATTATCAAAAGGAATAAACTTCACATTAAACTCTCCAGCCGCCACACCTTGTTTACCCAGTTTAGCCAGGCCTGCGCACGGGAACTTGGAATTATCGCAAACACAAGGATCCGTTTGGTAGATAGAGTCAATGAAACCGACCACATCCTCAGCTTGTTCAAGAATGACTGCCGCCGCTGCATCACCGAAGTTAGCGTAATAGACTGGATCATTCTTATCGGCATGAGGGGTTACATAATCGGAGCCGATGACCAACGCTCGTTTAATCCTAGGATTCGCTTGCATCTGACGGCTAACCTGTTCCACAGAAGCCGTCATACCCGCACAATTAGCATTACTGTCAATGCAGATCGTATGGGATGCGCCTTTGATCAAACGGTGAATCATTAATGAGTTGGTAGGAAAGATATACTCAGGAGTTTGACTTGCATAGGCAATAAGGTCGATATCGGCACCTGTGAGACCACTTTTCTCCAGAACATTCCTGGCAGCCTCAAAAGCCATCGTAAGGGAATTCTCATCCGCATCCTTAATACTATACCGTGTAATACGACCTAATGCGGATAATAGACCTCGAATATCAATGCCTTTTTCGTCAAAATGCTTAATGAAAAAGTCGTTACCAACTATATTGCTGGGATGATAGATATCAATGCCTTTAATACGAATTCCGGTCATAATACGCCTCCAGGAAAGCAGTAAAATGTGGCCTACATATTAAGATTAAAAGATCTAGACTGTAACCGCAGAAATGATCTCGATGTTATCGAGTCCAGCTTTACGGCCAAGACGGGAAAGCTGCATTTTGAGGATCGGGTTATTTTCAAGCGTTAGATTTACTTTTACAAATCCATCATTCTTAAACATTACAAAGCAGCTTTCTAAAAGAGGTACAACATCTGGTGCAGTTACATTTAGCTTTCTGCAGTCGATTTTTAGTTCATAGTCAGCTGGAGTAATTGGATTGATAGTTTGTTGATAAGCTTGAATAGATTTTAGACCATCTTCTTCAGAAAATGTTCCATCTAACTCAATGTTAATAACCTTGTTTGTAGTGTCTGTCTTCAAAACGAAACTTCCCATGCCTAAATCTCTCCCATAGATTGAATTTGTCCAAAACAGTTCGACTGCAATATCCAGCCATGTATATCCATTTAGCTGTTTTATAAAAGTCAAAATTCGACACTATACAGCAAGTAATGGGATATTCCGACTCTATTATAGGCATATTTTTCAAGTGTATGCAATAATAAAGTCGAATTTTGTATATTGTTGTCGAACTGTTGGGTTATTGGATTTCTTCTATGGTTGCAAGCAGGATATTAAAAGCTGTGATGATTCTAGGTGCCCCTATAACGGGTACTAAGTGTAATAGAATACCTTTAAGCTGTTCTACGGTAACTCCAACACGAAGGGCCATGACATAATGAACGCCCAACTGTTCGAATTGTCCCATTGAAATTAAAGATGAAATGACTGCGATTTCCTTCCAGTCAGGGGCTATAGTATTACGTTGAAAAATATCGCCATAGGCATTCCCCATAATAAATTCAGCCAAGTCAGGGAAGTGGTCTTTAATTGGAGCTAGTGCTTTTGCGCCATAGTCTCCTGATAGATTCGTGAAGTGGTTGAGACCACTGTTGATATTTTCCTTCATGGTTAGCCTCCTAGTTTAGGTTCAAAGTACGGTGTGCAGTCGGAGGGACTTCATCACGGTCTGTTAGTAGTTCAATAACGGCAACATGGTTTAGAGCTACCGCATCTTTAATTGCAGCTGTGAATTCATCCGCAGTCTCGCATTTGTAGCCTTTAGCACCTAGAGATTCAGCGAATTTCACGGCGTCCATTGGTACTTCATATAGAGTTCCATCGATACGACCTGTGGTTTTCTCCATACCCTTAAGAGCCATATCTAGTTGCTTATTATTGACCACGATAAAGATGACAGGGATATCTTTGCAGACAGCGGTGTTAATCTCAGCGCCGAGCATCATGAAACAACCATCACCTGTAATGCAGAGGACAGTTTCTTCAGGAGCTGCAACTTTTGCACCAATAGCCATGCCGATCGAATTACCCATGCAAGCAAAATACGCATCAAAAACAAAGCTGCCCGGTTTCTTAACCTTGTACCATTTTGCAGCGTGGAATCCATGACTTCCATCATCAACGAAAATTGAATTATTATAAGGGATCAAATCACTTAAAGTGCTCATTACCGAAGCAAGGGAAAGATTCTTGAGGGTTGGAAGCTCTTCTGAATAATCCGTATCGGCCAAAGCCTCACGTTTGGTGATTGTGCTTGGGTCAATATGATTTAGGCAGTGCACCAAATTATCGCGCAGGTCCCCGGTGACCGGTATCGTTTTGGACAATAGTATTTTTCCGACAAAGGTTGGATCAATATCAAATTGAATTAAAGTTGCTGGATGATTCTCCCGTTTAAGATTACAGATGGTCATATCACTTAAACGTGATCCAAGCACTATAAATAAATCGCTTTTATTCAATAAATCGTCCCCGTGGGTCGAACCGCCAACGCCAATAGGACCATGATAGAGTGGGTGATCCCAGACTATAGCCCCTTTTCCACCAGGAGATGTTACTACAGGAATATTAAAAGTTTCTGCGAGTTGAACAAGCTCTTTATGTGCTCCGGAGCGGTTAATTCCTTTACCCGCAATAATCAAAGGATTCTTAGCAGCTTGAATAGCATCGATGACTCTATCGATATTAGCTAGACTAATTAGAGATTCTCTTTCTGGGATTACTATATTGCATTCTTCCAATACTTCAGTTTGTACATCAAAAGGAATACAAAGATGAACAGGACCCCGTTTGGTCAGGGCCACAGAAATCGCATGATTAAAAATAGTACCAAAGTGATCCCCACGTTCAACCAATTTACTGAACAAGGTAGCAGGTCTGAACATATCAGCTAAATCAGCCAGAAAAGAGGTGGAGTCCTGACATTGAGGAATTCCAAGCTCTGTAATGGATTGGTGGCCGGTAATAAATAGGACAGGTAGGTTGTTAGCTTTCGCATGTGCTGCTGCTGTAAGCAGGTTAGTTCCCCCAGGACCCGAAGTACCAAATGCTACGCCTAGGTTACCCGTTTTCAGCGCATACCCTGCTGCTTCGAATCCGGAGCTTGCTTCATGTCTGCCGGGAATAAATTCAATACCGTAATCCACCATCTTTAGAACAATTGGACAAATGGATTTGCCAATGATCCCAAAAGAATGTGTGACTCCAAGGTTACGTAGTGCTTCCGCCATGTAATCTGCGACTGTCTTCAAAAGAAACACCTCACAAGTTTTTTGATATATATTAGTTATTAATCTACCGAATAGATACGATAGATCAATATACTCAAAAAGTAAAAACCTGTGCTCTATAGTAAGCACAGGTTGGTGGCATAAGGCGCCGCTAAGACTGAACAATAGTTCAGCCGTCCTGGTTCCTCTGCAACCTGGCAATCATGGCCTCAAACGAAAAAATGAGGCTGTAGATCCATGGTTTTGCGTCATCCTCTTTCGAGGATTTTGCCAATATTAATTTATAGTTGATAAGAATAATTTTCCTTTACAATATATTCCTCATTAATTTTTGTCAACATAATCCGCTAAAAAAACTCGAAATTTGACGAAAGTCTTGTCCAAGAGATGAAGTTTTGCCTCGCGAAAAAAACTGCCACCTAAGACTCAGCTTAGGTGGCAGTTGATAGTTTTGAACTAGAATTTAAAGATATGAATGGTTTTTTGCAGATTAAATACGGCCTGGGTCATTTTTTCCGTTTCTTCTGCAACAGACTGCAGGGCATTAATCTGTTCATTCATAGCCGCCGATACCTCTTCCGTGCCAGCAGCAGTTTCTTCGGTGATTGCTGAGATATTCTCAATTGCACTGGAAATTTTCAAGGCACTTTCTAGCATAAGATCACTCTCCGCAGAGAATGAAGAGATTTGCTCGGTAATGTACTGCACGCTTTGTACAATTTGTGCGAAAATATGGGCAGATTGAGTGATCATTTCATTCTGAACCTGCACAACCTCTTCATTGATGGCAATATTATCGATGGCTTGTTTAATATCTGACTCAATGCTGCGGACCAAGCCGAATACTTCTTTTGTGGATGCCGTAGATTCTTCAGCAAGCTTGCGGACCTCTTGAGCTACAACGGCAAAACCCCGACCATGCTCTCCGGCACGAGCAGCTTCGATGGAGGCATTCAGTGACAGCAGGTTGGTCTGCTCAGCGATCTCTGTGATGGTCTTGGTGATCATCGTAATCCCGCGGGCATTTTGTGAGAGAGCTTCAATAGTATCAGCCACTTTTTGTGTAGCCTCTATGTTTTTACGCATGCCTTCAGCCTGTGTATCTACGGATTGGCGCCCTTGCTCAACAAGTTCTAAGGTATGTATTGAACGTCTGTTCATTTCTTTGGTGGAGTTCGTATAATTGGATACTTTGGTCTCAATGTCTTTAATGGATTCTGTCATATCAGCGATATCCGTAGATATTTCATTTGCACCAAGAGCGAGCTCAGTAGAAGAAGAGGCTACTTGTGCCATGACAATTTTCAGGTTCTGGTTCTTATCTTCGATTCCGCGGCTTGCATCCATAACTTGACGGGTGATCTGCGATGCATCGGTCAGAATCTTCTTGAGCTTATCAATCATTGTGTTAAAGGAGCGGCTTACGTCACCCATTGAGCCATTTTCGTCCGCTCTGCTAGTGAAATCGCCCTTCGAAATACTGTGAGATACATTAGCAATATCATCAAAAGATGATGTAAGCGTTCTCTCCACGAAGCGAGCAACAGGTAAAGTCAGACCTGCAAGAACAACTACTAGTATAATTCCTACGAGAAATTGACCTAGAATCATTAACGTAACTAAGACAGGAATAGCAAACAGTGCGGCAACGAGGTAACATCCGGCAACAATTCTTTGTTTTAACGGAAGTTTGTGCATCCAGCTCATTGGTAAAATGTCCCCCTTATTAAATTTTATGTAATGGTGTTATTATAGGGGATTTATAGGTCATTGGTCTATAGAGAAGTGTCATAAATCTTCTTTAAGTAGTAGATATTTAGAATTCATGTCAAAATTCCTCATATATTGTGGAAATTGTTTTAATAGCAGACTTTACCATCCCTACTAGTTCGATAGGAGCTAAAACAATAACTGAAGGAGAGAAAGAGAGTACGATACGACAGGCAGATTCTATAGCATTAAACTCGGCCTCCACGTTCATCCACCCAGTATTAGCAGAGGGTTCTACTAAAGTTATAGTTACATATCTTTCACGCTGTAATTCTTTAAGAATAGACTCATTCACCTTTAAGTTCACTACATATTTTGGCAGTGCTGCTTTAAAAGCTAAAGTCGATTGTTCCCAGTAGCTTTTTAAATCAAAAGCCTCAGGTCTGACAAATGATTCATAAGTTGCGTCAGCTTGTATTAATCTCGACACGCGAAAAGTCCGCATTTCACCCTCGGTTCGTGCCACTACATACCAAACTCCACGTTTTGCGACTAACCCGAGAGGTTCAATGAAACGCTCCTTCATCTCGTCATTCCGTGGGTAAGTGATCTTCACTTTACGGTCTTCCCAAACAGCTTCCTGCAGGACAGATAGGAACGGATATGTCTCGTCGGAAGGGTGCCAGCTGGCACCATCTATATGAATGCGTTGGCTCAGGTAACTGGCTGGATTATTCGGCCTGGATGGGGAAGCAGCCTCCAGCTTAAGCACGGCAGAAGAGAAGTCGTTTTGTATACCCAGATCTTTTAAGATTGAGGAGTCTGCGGACAGCAGCAGAGTAGCAATTTCTGAGGGCTTCATACCCGTTAAGGAGGTCCGGTATCCTTCTGTGAGCATCCAACCTCCTTCGCGTCCCCGTTCGGCAAGAATCGGTATTCCCGCTGTACATAAGGCTTCCATATCTCTAAACACAGTTCGTTCAGACACTTCTAAGGTCTGGGCTAGCTCACGGGACGTCATCTTTCCACGATTTTGCAGCAAAAGTAAGATGGATAACAAACGATCGGCTCTCATTAAGGGAACATTCCTCCTCCTAATAAATGTTAGTTAGTTCTTAATTAATTATTATATTATATATGTCAGTTGGTGTCATATTAAAGAATTATACTTATATAAGGTAAGGATTAAATACAGAACATTTAGAGAAAAACAAGTGTAGAAAGGATTGAGAACATGACTTTAAAAGGAAAAGTAGCATTGGTCACCGGAGGCAGCAGAGGTGCTGGTAGAGGAATTGCATTGGAGCTGGCAAGGAAAGGTGCATTCGTTTATATTACGGGCAGAACGACAGAGGCTTCTGGCATAGAGCATAGCAAGCGGAGCATTGATAACGTACTTAGGGAAATAAAAGCGGAGGGAGGGTCCGGCAGCGCCATACGATGTGATCATACAAAAGATCAGGAGACAGAGGCGGTCATTCGCCAGATTGCTTCAGAGCAAGGAAAGCTTGATATTATAGTCAATAATGTATGGGGCGGCAACGATTTACCTATTGAGCAGAAGTCTTTCTGGGAGCTTCCTACAGCGCATTGGGACAATATGTTTAATGCGGGTGTGAGGGCACAGTTGATAACAAATTATTATGCAATACCATTAATGCGTGAGGCAAAAGCTGGCGGTCTAATCATCCACACAACCTTTTGGGATCATTACAAATATCTAGGAAATTTCTATTATGATCTTTCTAAAAATACACTTGTGCGTATGGCCTACGGGTTATCGAATGAGCTTAAAGAGGACAACATTGCAGTTATTCCGCTTACTCCGGGCTGGATGAGGACAGAGGCGGTGTTGGAGAGCATGAACACGGATGAGGAGCATTGGCATGAGGTTGAAGAATTGCAGATGACTGAATCCACAACCTATATCGGTAGAGCAGCCGCTGCTCTAGCAGCCGATCCTAAGGTTATGTCTATAACCGGACAACCGCAGCAGGTTGCTAAGCTGGCTGAAAAGTATGGATTTACAGACATCGATGGTCGGACTGTTCCCGCATTCTTAGTCTAAACAGCAAACTTGATCTGTTTGATCCCATATGTGCGTATGAAGCAGTATAGGACACAGCTGATCTATAATGCAGCATTTTCGTATATTTAGAACGCTATCGGTCCCCAGAGACGCTATTGATAGGCAAAACACCTGATTTAGCTCCTTTTTGAGGAATAGTGGCACTAGAGTCCGAAACCCTGCTTCAAAGGCGAAATTATTGCATATAGGGTCATCTGGGTCCGTAACCTCAAGGGTGTCCGTAAGCCTCCACGAGGGAACTCGATTCGGTGTTGTAAATGAAGCCGAAACAGGTCGACGATCAACAACAAAAGCAGCGAAACTCCTAAAAGGGGAGGATCGCTGCTCTGTTGTTTGATTTCTATCGTATTGCTTACAGAAGAATGATTTCTTCGGCAGTGTTGATTTCTGGCAGGCCAGCAAGCTTCACAAGCACATGAGTAGGTACAGCTTTATCAACGGTCAGCAGCATGATTGCTTCGCCACCAACGATTTTACGTCCCACTTGCATGGAAGCGATATTGACATCATTTTCGCCCAGCAATGTGCCCACAAGTCCGATAATCCCTGGTTTGTCGTTATGGGATACTACAATTTGATGTCCTTCAGGAGCGATATCAACCGGGAACTTGTTCACTTGAACAATTCTTTCTCCATAACCTTGCAGCAATGTTCCGGCTACGAGACGTTCTTGGTCGTGATCTGTTTTAAGGGTCACGGTAATCAGATTAGTGAAGCCTTTAGTTTTGGAAGCTTTAGTTATTACTACATTAACGTCGCGTGTTTTTGCCAAGTGCATGGAGTTAACGATGTTAACATCCTCAGCGAAGTGGCGGGAGAGCACGCCTTTCACAATATAGCGGGTAAGTGGTTGGGTATCGACATCTGACAGATCACCCGCATACTCAACATGGATTTCACGAATAGCACTATCTGTAATCTGGGTAACAAAGCTGCCCAGCTTCTCACCAAGTGTGAAGTAAGGCTGGAGTTTGTTCATTACGCTTGGAGCAACTGGAGGAATATTTACAGCATTGATGAACGGTTCATTACGCAGAATATGCAGTACTTGTTCCGATACATCGATCGCTACATTCTCCTGAGCTTCAATTGTAGAAGCGCCCAAGTGAGGAGTCACGATAATTTTTGGATGCGACAAGAATGGGTGATCTGCTTGTGGCGGTTCTTTTTCGAATACGTCAAATGCAGCGCCAGCAACAATACCGCTATCAATAGCTTCTACTAACGCCATTTCATCAATTACACCACCACGGGCACAGTTGATGATGCGCATTCCCTTTTTCATCACTTCAAATTGCGGGCGGGAAATCATATGGCGTGTTTCCGGAGTAAGTGGAGTGTGCACAGTAATGAAGTCTGCTCCGCGGACTACATCGTCAACGGAAGCTAATTTTACTTCCAGTTTCTCAGCACGCTCAGCAGTTAAGAAAGGATCAAAAGCAAGGATTTCCATGCCGAAAGCTTTGGCACGTTTTGCCACTTCGCTACCGATTCTGCCCATTCCCAGTACACCTAATGTTTTGCCGCGGAGTTCTACACCCACGAAGGTTTTTCTATCCCAGGTTCCACCAATTGTTTTTGCATAAGCTTGTGGAATGTGACGGGCCAAAGCCATCATCATTGCAAAAGCATGCTCACAAGTTGTAATGGTATTTCCATCAGGAGCGTTGATAACAACAACCCCACGTTGAGTAGCAGCTTCCAGCTTGATATTATCTACACCCACACCTGCACGACCAATGACCTTTAAGTTTTTTCCAGCTTCGATAATTTTTTCAGTTACTGTAGTTTGACTGCGGACGAGTAGACCATCATATTCACCGATGATTGCAACGAGCTCATCTTCACTGAGACCTGTTTTTTTGTCTACAACTACATCTGTTGCGTCCATCAATTGCTGAATGCCCAAATCACTGATTGGATCCGATACTAATACTTTAAACATGGTTTCTTATCCCCCTTAAAGTTGAAAAGCTTTATATGTCGAGGACGCCCTGATGGGCAGTCCACAATACCAGAAGGTTCACGAACTAGTAGAGAAAAACATGTAATAATAGTAGATCAACGCGGTGTCGCACAAAAGAAACAGCGTGCAAGAGTACCGCGAAATCGGTAACTTTGGGCATAAGGTAGTATTTATGGGGGATTAGGGAATTAAAAAAACTCCCAACCCCATACTACTGCCGTAGTAAGGGACGAGAGTTATCTTCGTGGTACCACCCTAATTCACTGCAACTTGGAAGAAGCAGCCTCATTGGCCTGCATAGGCCACACTGTTAACGGAGTTGATCCGATTGTACCTACTTTAAGGTTCGATACAATATCTCAGGAGCGCTAAAGATAGCTGTTCGTCACCGGTTTGCACCAACCACCGGCTCTCTGAAGACTTCCAGGATCTTTGTTCCATCATCGGTTTTGAATGATTAATTTTTTCATAATGTAACACGGTATGCAAGTTGTGTCAATAGGCTTTGCAAGCAGCGTTTCTTGAAGTGAACTTCATTTTTCGTTATGATTCAATAACTGGTTCTATTCAAAAAAGAACGGAAGCTGTGGAAGTGTCTCCCTGTTATAATACTGTTCCCGCCATTTTACAAAATCCTGTTCCTGCACAGCACCTGTAGAAATCAACAAGGTTACTGAGGACTGGATATCCGAAAGATTTAATGAGCTTGCAGTGCCTGAGTAAATCATATCGTCTATTTTAGCAGTGATGTCCTGAGGATCATAACCTGCAAAAATTCCGCGATTCAGCATCATGTCAGCGATAGAAGCATTCTTCAAAAGAAGCGGCATTTTTTTCCACTGGATGAAAGACATCGTTTTTAGTTCGCCAGGTGCAGAAGGTATTTTCTGGTTTGTCTTAGAGCCCCATTTTAGCATAGAATCATAGAAGTTCTTTTGTGCTAACAGACCGTACTTCACGGCGCCGGTTGTAAATTCATCATTTTTCAATAACTTGGCTGTCTCTGCACCAGAGGCACTAGTAGAGACTTTGCCGGAGGCCTTAGAAAATAAAGTTAAGCTTTTGAGTACATTGACCTGTGACTGATGTAATAGAGGAGAGTTAGTGAAAATTGAATCTTGATTAACTCTTTCATATTGCTGGTCTGCTAGAATACTTAGATTCTTCATTACTGCCGCATTCATACGAGCATCTGTGCTGCGCGCTAACTTATCTACTTGAATGTTCCAATTCCGCTTGAATTCCCGATAGGGCAAAAATACGTTATGATAGAAAGTAACAAGATCCTGCTGTTGATACGAGCCCGTGAATTCTACTAATCCATTCATGCTTGATTGATTGTCATATTTGGCTTCAGTTTTGTCTGCGCCAACCTTGACGCCAGTAAAAAATGCGGCGAAGGCGCAAACTAGGAAAAACAAAAAAACTAGCGTGTATAACATTTGATTGCGGGACTTACGTTTGCTCATAATAAATGCTCCTTTTTCTGGGGGGATTATCCTATGTATTATGTATTGATAGCAACACTATGGACGGTTTCTCTCTCGGAGCGGCCCGAAAAAAATAAAGAACAGGCAGGTCACGATGAAAAAATTCAAATTTGGCGAGATTAAGGTTAAAAAGGTAGAACCAGGCCAGTTGACAGACCGTCTTCTGCTGCTCAATCTCTATATCACTCAGGGGCTCACATTAATTATCGGTTTGATATGGATATTATTTCAGAAAAGAAATCCTTTTCAGCTATTAATTATTCCAGAAAAAGTACATTTTGTGGCATGGGGCCTTGGTCTTGCTGCTGCAATGCTAATTGTTGACTATTTATTGACACATATTGTCCCTGAGGAGAGCATGGATGATGGTGGAATAAACGACCTTTTATTTCGAAATCGCCCTGTGTGGCATATTATCGTCATAGCAGCAATTGTATCGGTATGTGAGGAGCTCTTATTCCGCGGAGCCATCCAATATTCCATTGGTCCTTATTGGACGAGTATAGTATTTGCTCTTATTCATGTCCGTTATTTACGTCACTTTGTACCTACCGGCTGGGTATTCTTAAGCAGTTATGGTCTTGGATATATTTACATTCAATCGGGCAGCCTCTGGGCCCCTATACTATGTCACTTCTTCATCGACCTGATCTCAGGTCTGGTGATCCGCTATAGGAGGGAATCATGAGTGAGGAATTAAGCCGGGTAAAGTCTCGACAAAAACAACACAAAAGTGAAAGCAAACATCCTGGCAAAAGTAAAAAAGAGAAGCGGACTTTGGAAGCTGTAAAAAAGGCTACTCCTGAAAAGAAGTCTACTCCTATAAAGAAAAATGCTACCGCTCGGGTTTCTACGGCAACTTTATCAAGAAAAGCTCGCCGCCCAGCAGGTTCTGCAAAGCGCTCTTCCACAGGAAGTAAAGAGAAGGACGAAGAATCTGTTCCTTCTCGTTCAGATACTTATTCTTCAGAAAAAGTTCGTCTAAGCAAGATGTTTGTGAATTCTTTGATTTTTATCTTTGTTATTTTGCTAATCGGGCTGCTTTGGTGGGGAATTGAAGGAGCGCCTCCGCTGAGTACATTATGGTGAGCATATGGGCATGGGGAATGGCTCTGGTCATTCTTTTGATAGCAGTGGCCGTTGTCATAATCATGGTGATTAATGCTTTTAGAAACAGAATTATTACCGAGGAAATAATGCTAGATTCGCTACCTGAAGAGTTCGATGGATTTCGTATTTTGTTTATAACAGATATCCATCGCCGCCGCCTTCCTTCCGCGCTTCTGACACCATTAAAGGGTGGGGTAGATGTTGTCTTTCTGGGAGGAGATCTAACGGAAAAAGATAGCCCTTTAAATCGTCTTGTCGATAATATGACTCTAGTTACTTCTATTGCATCTACCTATGTAGTGCATGGAAATCATGATTATCGGGCTAATATTTCAAGGGTAGATGAGATTATTCAGGACAGTGGTGCAAATCTGTTAATGGATGAAAATGTGGCTTTTGAACGTGAGGGAGCTAAACTTTGGTTAACCGGAATTGATTTTCCGAAAAATGGGGGCAAAACTCCATACGGTCCTTTTCCGCCATTAACCACAAACACTTCTGCTGAAGATACCTGTCGTATTATTCTTGTACATGATCCGCTTTGGTTATCCAAGCGCCAGAGTGTGCCAGCGGACCTGATTCTCGCAGGTCATACGCATGGGGGGCAGGTGATCCTTCCATTTGTGGGTCAAAGACATGTAGAGCATTTCTATCATAAATATGACGCTGGAAAGTTTAGTTGGCCAAGAGGGGACGGTTCCGCAAAAAATGCCCTGCTGCTGATCAGCAGAGGGTTTGGAACAGCACATCTGCCCCTTCGCTGGGGCAGTCCTGCTGAAATGCATGTGCTGACACTGCGTAAATCAACCCAATAGGGCTTACTCTTTCCAGTAAGAAAAACTGGTAGCGTAAAAAGGGGGTTCCAAAGCCATGCAAAAGGCTTTTGGAACCCCCTTCTATTTTTGTTTGATTCGAAAACAATTGCACTGACGAAGCAACTATCGGACATGTATAGATGAGAAGATCAACGCATTTTTAGCTCAATGCTGCGCGGATCAACAAAGCTGTAGCCTTTACCCTCAAGTGTAGTGAGCAAGGTATCCAGTCCCTCAACGGTCCATGGTAGCTCATGCATCAGGATATTACTGCCGGAATGCAGCTGATCGGTAACATTACTGATCAATTTTTCTGTCTTACCCGTTTCCTTTTCTTTCATTTCCCAGTCAAGTGAGCCTACAGACCAGGTCATGTATAACATTCCATTCTCAGCCGCGACCTTCTTGCCAACATCCCCGCCGGCACCATGTGGCGGACGGAAAAAGTGAGGAGCTTCTCCCAATGTTTCTTTGACAATATTTTGAACATCTTCGATTTGCTTTTTAACCTCAGTATAGGACTTGTCTTTCAATACAATATGATCCCAGCTGTGGTTGCCGATAATTCCACCGCGGTTATGTATTAACTCCAGAAGCTCAGGATGCTCCTTAACACGATAACCATTTACGAAAAAGATGGCTTTAGCTTGATGTTTGTCCAGAACATCCATCAAAGGGTTAATCATTGCAGCATCTTTAGGACCGTCGTCAAAAGTGAGCAGAACCACTTTTTTATTTGTAGCTTCCTCATTAGGAACGATGTCGTAATTTTTGTTCATATGGTACAGCAGTGGAATTTCAGCGGATGCTTCACCCTTACTGGCTGTACTATTTCCTGTAGTACCTCCATCTGCTGTTGCTTCAGGGGTAGGACTGGCTGTTGCTTCAGGTGCTGGCGCCGTAGTTTCTGCGCTTTGTGTAGCTGCCGCCGTGGGCGGATTGTTTGTGGTGTTTGTTTCCTTGGCTGTATTTCCATTTGCACCGCTGTTGCCACAGGCTGTAAGCAGCAAGGTAGCCAATAGGAGCACTGATGTCATTTTACCCACTTTTTTCAACTCGCTTTCTTGTTATTAGGTTGTATGAGCCGGAATCTTTCCGCGAACACTAAACATGATTTTACCATACAAGGAGGCTGGAAATATGAATACTTCGTCATTTTTATGCGGGGTGCTGATGGGCGCCGCAGCCAGTATGATTATGTCCAAAAAGCGGAATTCTTTAATGTCTTCGCTAGGGCAATCGGGTGGTTCCATGAGTGGGGCTGCAGATAAAGCAAAAGAAAAAATAATCGGTATGGCCACGACTGGTTTTGGTAACACTGCTGTTTCAAGCAGTAATGCTCAAAGTAACGGTTCAAGCAGCGCAACCTCTGAGCATAAGACTGAATCACCAGTGAAGTCGAAGGAATCCAATCTTAAATTGTTAAAGGAATTCATTCGCAGCAATCCTGAAGTAAAGAGCGAAGTAGAGCAGATTCTTAAAGAAACGCATACAACCATACCGGGATTGTAACCGTAAAGGACTCCATCAGAATCATTTTGGGGATGAAATATTCCGCAGAATGATTCTTTTTTATTATTCAGGGCCTTGAAAATGGTTTATTCAATAGAGAGGATTTTATATATTTATTTACGTGCATTTATCTCGGCAAAATGATAACATACTTACATAGTAACCATTTTTGGCTCATTACTCGGGACTCATCATACATTATAATAAATGAGCTTGCAAAAGGAGGATCCTGTCATGAGAATAGAGCGATTAAGTCAAGATAAGATACGGATTTTCCTCACTTTTGACGACCTGAGCGAGCGGGGCATCCAGAAGGAAGACATGTGGCAGGAAGTTCCTAAGGTTCATGACCTGTTTACGGAGATGATGGATCAAGCATATAGTGAACTAGGTTTTGATGCCACGGGTCCGCTTGCCGTAGAAGTTTTCGCATTGCCCGCGCAAGGCATGGTCGTTATAGTGACCCGAGGAAAATATGATCACCATCAGTACGGTGCGTCCGGGGAAGAAGAATTGCCAGAAGAGATTTATGAAATGGAAGTTACTCTTGAACAAAGCGACTCCATTGTATATGCATTCCGCGATTTCGAGGTTCTGGTTGAAGCGGCTCATGTGCTCATCGGTAATATTACTTCCCAGGGGAAACTGTATTCTTATAACAATAAATGGTATCTGTATTTCGATCCAAAGGAATTTGAAGAAACGGCGTTGTCAGGTCTTGTTGGCGTACTTGCTGAGTTTGGAGATTCCTCACCGGTCACAGAAGCTGTTCTCGATGAATACGGGAAAACAGTGATGCCGGAGAATGCGGTCCAGTTATTGTGCACTCATTTTAAGCGTCAGGAGTAATTAGGCAAGACTAGGGGCTGATGACCATTGTTTAGGCCGATCAGCCCTAGTCTTGTTGTTGGTGATATGTCGGTCATTCTTGTATCAAAGTTATCATCTACCTTGCTGTGTAACGGCAGTAATAGGGTTTAGGGGTGTAGGGAGGTTATTCGGTGCTCGTGTTATCGGTCATTACGTCGGCAGTAGCGCCGGGACTTGCTCTGTTGACCTTTTTTTATCTGAAAGACAAGTATGATCAAGAACCGCTTCATGTAGTCATTAAAGTATTCTTGCTCGGCCTTCTGATTGTGTTTCCAGTAATGATCATTCAGAGAGGGCTGATGCTGGGACTAAATGGTGGTCCCTACGTGGAGTCGTTTCTCATATCCGCTGGCGTGGAAGAATGTCTAAAGTGGTTTGTGCTGTACCATATGATTTACAATCATACCGAATTTGACGAGCCATATGATGGGATACTATACGCTGTGGCGATTTCGCTCGGCTTCGCAACAATAGAAAATGTAATGTACGCTTGGTATAGCAACGCTTCTATCGGATCAATGTTTCTAAGAGCACTTCTTCCGGTTTCTGGACACGCTATGTTTGGTGTGATCATGGGCTACCATATGGGAAGGGCGAAGTTCTCAAAAGGAGTTCATACCCGCAGAATTCTGGTGTTTTCTCTCCTGTTGCCATGGATGTGGCATGGGATATATGACATTATTTTGAGTACGACAGCCAACTATTGGATATGGTTTATTGTGCCTCTGATGGCTATCCTATGGTATGGAGGTATGGGAAAGGTTGCTAGGGCCAACAGCCGTTCTCCTTTCCGCTTTCTGAAACGTGAAGAAGAGGTTAACCTATAATCGAGATGGACACACTTATATTCGAAGGGCAGTTCCTAGTAAGGAATTCCAGAGAGGAGAGAGGTGTCTTTTTTTGCGTATAAAAGTACGTATCGTTTGCAAACAGTGCGGTGAGACCTACATATTAAGAGGGATTAAAGAGCATGGTGTCATTCAAACCGGCTTTAAACAATGCCTTTGCAGTAATAGCAGTGGCTTTGAGATTGAAGAGAGAGCTTGAGCGGACGTTATAGTCACATTGTGTAGCAACTTCAGTGCATAAGACTCCTAGTTTATTGTCAAACTAACGCCAATAAGCTATCGAAAGGAGTCTTGTAGCCCTATGTACAAAAGATTAAGTGCTGTAATGTTCCCGCTGACCGCGCTGCTGCTGATTGGTGCGCTTGTGTGGGGTTATCAGGAGAATCAGGAGAAGAATTCAATACTAATTAAGGCGGAGAACCAATATCAACGCGCCTTTCATGATTTGTCCTATCATGTGGACCGTCTTCATGGTGAGCTTGGAAATACGCTTGCGGTTAACTCTGCTTCTAATGGGATGCACCGTAAAGGACTTGTGAATGTGTGGCGGATGACTAGTGAGGCCCAAAATGAGATTAACCAGCTGCCGCTGACCTTGCTGCCATTTAGCAAAACAGAGGAGTTTCTGTCCAAAATCTCCAACTTTTCTTATAAAGCCGGGATTCGTGACTTCACTAAAAAACCTCTGACAGATGGAGAACTGAGCAATCTAAAAGCATTGTACAAGAACTCAGGAGAAATCTCTAAGGATTTGCAAGAGGTACAAAATAAAGTCATTGGCAATCGGCTGCGCTGGATGGATGTTGAAACGGCGTTGGCGACAGAAAATAAAGCGGAGGACAACACGATTATTGACGGCTTCAAAACGGTGGATAAACGTGTAGGGGCATACCCTGAGCTAGACTGGGGACCTTCAGTAGCAAGCATCTACGATAAACGTTCCGTCAAAATGCTCGGAGGTACCCCCGTGACTGCCGAAGACATCAAACGTAAGGCGTTGAAGTTCGCGGATGCGGGCTCCAATGCTAAAGTGGATGTTAAAGAAAATGGGAAGAACACTGAATGGCCATCCTATACAGCAACTGTTAGCGCTTCGAATAAGAAGCACACCATTAGTATGGATTTCACCAAAAATGGCGGGTTGCTGATCTCTTATTATGACAACCGTGAGGTTGGCCCTGCCAAAGTTTCTATTAAAGGAGCCGTTACCAAAGCAGAGCAGTTTCTTGAGAAAAAAGGATATCCCCATATGACTGCAGTCAGCGCTGATCGTTACGATAATATCGGGAATTTGACCTTTGTAACCAAACAGAATGATGTATTGATTTATCCTGAAAAGATGACCATTCGTATGGGGCTGGATACAGGTGATACCATCGGTTTTGAGGCCAGCGAATACGTCAATGAGCACAAGGACAACCGGAAGCTTCCAAAACCAAAGCTTACCCTTGCAGAGGCGAGAAAATTTCTGAATTCTGATTTCAAGGAACAATACAATCGCTTGTCCTGGATTAAAAATGATGATTCCGTCGAGGTCTTGACTTACGAGTTCGGTGGAGGGGTCAATGGCTCAAAGTATCGTATTTACATTAACGCCGAGGATGGCATTGAAGAGTCTGTGGAAGAAATCAGACCTTCTTCGGGGTCTGAGGCAAAATAAAGGGAGGGCGCATCCAGCAGTTGGGTGCGTCCCTTTTTTTTGCAATATCTATAAAATATATCTGACTGGCTGATATTCCCATGCTATAATCAGGGGTAGTGATAATTACTAAACTGATGTGGCGGTGACATCTTTGTATCCTAAAATTAACGAATATCTATACATACAGGTTGCTTCCAGTGACGCTGCTGAAGCAGAAGTTGAATATAGATCAAGAATTGCAGAGACGGAAGAAGACGCATTCCTGATTGAAATTCCTATGCAGGAGAGCAATGGTCGTCTAAAAAGGCTCTTTATGGGGGACGAGCTTTCGGTTTATTTTTTAACTGAGGGTGGCATCAAAAATTACTTTAATACTTATGTACTGGGCTTTAAAGAAGATGTAATTCGTATGGTCCGGATTCAAAAGCCGGAGACAGATTCGATTTTTAAGATCCAGAGAAGAAGCTTTTTCCGAGTGAATGCAGATCTAGAGCTTGCTGTGAAGGATAGCCTTGGCAAACGGTTCCTGGTTCGTACAGATGATATTGGTGGTGGAGGAATCTCCTTTTTGGTGGATAACCAGGTTAAGCTGGAGGTTGGTAATAAATTGTCCTGCTGGGTATTGGTGCCTTATCGAAACGGAAGCACGGAGCATGTCAATTTTGAAGGTGAAGTAGTGCGCATTAAAAAGCTAGAGAATGGACGGCTTTTAGCGATGTTGAAATTTGTCGCTATTTCAGATTTGGAACGCCAGAAAATTATCCGTTATTGCTTCGAACGTCAGTTTGATTTCCGCAACAGATAAGCATTTTTTACAGCTCTATTAAGCTGTCTGATTTTGCACTGAAGTATAAACTGTGGTATAATTTTATAAGTCGCAGGCAATGCCTGCTTTTTTCTTGATAATATCATCAAGCATAACAATTTATGTGTGCTCCTTGATATTGCAGGAATAGTTTTCGTAACGCTAGATGCTTTTTTTATGAAAGAGTGTTTGAGGAGGAATGCCCCGTTGGATAGGCAGGGTACACATACTTATGACAGAATAAACGTCGCCATCGACGGACCTGCCGGGGCAGGCAAGAGCACTGTAGCCCGATTGGTAGCCCAGAAGTTGTCTTATATCTATGTCGATACTGGTGCAATGTACCGGGCAATCACCTGGTATATGATCCAAGAAGGCATTGAACCGGAAGATCAGCATCGAGTGAACGAGAAGGTTCGCGACATGGTGATTGAACTTATTCCGGAACGAGACATTCAGAAGGTGCTGATTAATGGGGAAGACGTGACCCCACATATTCGGAGCCTTCAGGTTAGCGGCCTTGTGTCGCAGTATGCGAAGATCGAGGATGTAAGATCCAGACTGAGTCAATTGCAGCGTCAGATGGCGCTTCGCAAAGGCGTGGTAATGGATGGCCGCGATATCGGTACAACCGTGCTGCCGGATGCCGAGGTAAAGATTTTTATGACGGCAAGTGTGGAAGAACGAGCTCTCCGTCGTTATAAGGAACTGAGAGACGCGGAATCGGTGACGCTTCAGCAGCTTGAACACGATATTGCAAAGCGGGACCGTCTGGATGAAGGACGGGAGATTTCACCGCTGCGCCGTGCAGAGGATGCTATTCTTCTGGATACGACCTTAATGAATATCGATCAAGTTGTGGAGGCCATTGTATCCCACTGTAGATCTCATGTTGACGGGGAGAGAAATCATTTATGATTTATGCAATTTGTGTTGGATTGCTTCGCTTGATTTACGCAATCCTTTTCCCACTTAAGATTGTGGGGAAAGAAAATGTGCCAAAGGAGGGCGGGGTACTGCTCTGCGCTAACCACATTAGTCTGCTTGATCCAATGACTATTGGAATTAAGCTGGACCGTCAGGTAAAGTATATGGCTAAGGCTGAACTGTTTGAGGTTCCGGTGCTTGGCTGGCTCATTAATAAATTGGGTGCTTTTCCGGTGAAACGTGGCGGCGTAAGCAAAGAATCCATAAAAACGGCCCTTAACACACTTCGTAATGGTAATGTCATGGGTATCTTCCCGGAGGGTACGCGTAACTCTGATGCCGGAGTGGCCAAGAAGGGTGCTGCTAGCTTTGCACTTCGAAGTGGCGCAGCAGTTATTCCAGCGGCTATTATCGGCCAGTATAAACCCTTTCGACGCATGGTCGTTGTCTATGGTGCTCCTGTAGACCTTAGTCAATTTGCCGGTGCGGGGAGCGAATCTCTCGAGGCTGTTACCGATGTCATTATGGATCGCATCCGTGAGATGAAAGAGACAGGTAAACCAAGTGCTAGTTAAGGGATGAGCAGAACAACAAATTTTGCTCAATGTTTTGATTAAATAACGGCATAGCCGCTATTTTTTGGAACATACTATCATCAAGTGTAAGTGAAATATTATGCATTGCTTGTTTTGAACTCTGCTATACGCAGGTTTAAATAAATGGGGTTTTGAATCGAGGAGGCTAATCACATGTCTGAAGAAATTAAAAATCAGGAAGCTGCGGAAAAGAATGAATCCGTAGAAGCGGTGGATTCCGCTGTGACAGAAAATAACGGAGCTGTAGAAGAAGTTGCTGCCGTTAACGAAGAAGAAGTGACTAACCAAGCTGACTTGGAAATCATTTCTCTGAAAAAAGGCGATACCGTGAAAGGAACAATCGTCAAAATCGAAGATAACCAAGCTTATGTAAGCATTGGATATAAATACGACGGTGTGATTCCAATTCGCGAATTGTCCGCAGTACAACTGGACAACGCTGCTGCAGCAGTAGAAGTTGGACAGGAAGTAGAATGTAAAGTTGTCAGCATCAACGACAACAAGGAAAGCCTTGTTCTTTCCAAACGTGCTGTTGATAGTGAAAAATCATGGGAAGATCTTGAGAAATACTTCGCTTCCCAAGAAGCTTTCGAAGTTACTGTGGCTGACGTTGTTAAAGGCGGCCTCGTAGCTGATGTTGGAGCTCGCGGATTTATCCCAGCTTCCATGGTAGAGCGTCACTTCGTTGAAGATTTCAGCGATTACAAAGGCCGTACCTTGCGCGTTAAAGTGAAAGAACTTGACCGTGAGAACAGCAAAGTAATCTTGTCTGCTAAAGAAGTTCTTGAAGAAGAATTCGAAGCTAACAAGCTGAAAATTATGGCTGAACTATCTGAAGGCCAAATCATCGAAGGTACAGTACAACGTCTGACTCAATTCGGCGCATTTGTTGATGTGGGCGGAGTTGACGGTCTTGTACACGTATCTGAAATCGCTTGGAGTCACGTAGAGAAACCTTCTGATGTAGTATCTGAAGGTGATAAAGTACGTGTTAAAGTATTGAAGGTTGATCCTGAAAAAGGAAAAATCAGCCTGAGCATCAAAGCTGCTGCTCCAGGTCCTTGGGACTCTGCTGCTGGCGAAATCAACATCGGTGATGTTGTAACAGGCGTTGTAAAACGTCTTGTGAACTTCGGAGCATTCGTAGAATTGCTTCCGGGTGTGGAAGGTCTTGTGCATATCTCACAAATCTCCCACAAACACATCGCTACTCCACACGAAGTATTGAAAGAAGGACAAGAAGTTCAAGTGAAAGTTCTGGACTTCAATCCATCCGAGAAACGTGTTAGCCTGAGCATCAAAGAAACTGAAGAAGCTCCAGCTCCATCTGCTAGACCTGAACGCAGCAATAGCAGAGACAGAGCTCCTAAAGAAGTTCTGAACAACCCTAACGTTTCCCTTAGCAACGAAGGCCTTAGCTTTACGCTTGCTGAACGTTTTGGTGACAAGCTGGACAAATTTAAGGGGAATAACTAATCCCTAAACGAGCTTTTGAATATACGGGTAAAGTAATCGGCGAGCCCTCGATACGGGGGTTCGCCGATTGTCTTTTTTTCGGAACTGGTCGGATTGATGAGAGTTAACATGATTGTTAGCCAATTTAAATGTTTTTTGCTATGATGAGTAACGTAAGGATGACAGGAGGAATGAATATGGCAAGACCCGTTGTGGCAATTGTTGGGAGGCCTAACGTCGGAAAATCGACGATATTTAATCGGCTGATTGGCGATAGATTAGCCATTGTAGAAGATAAGCCGGGGATTACACGTGACCGGATTTATGGTATTTCAGATTGGAACGGTAAGTCATTCAGTGTGATTGATACCGGAGGTATTGAAATTGATGGAGAAGATACAATTCTGAAATCAATCCGTGTTCAAGCGGAGCTGGCGATTGAAGAAGCGGATGTTATTGTATTTATGTGTGAGGCGAAGAGTGGTGTGACGAATTCAGATGAAGAGGTAGCTCAGATTCTGTTCCGTTCAGGTAAACCAGTCGTTCTTGCCATCAACAAAGTGGATAATATGAAGCGTGCGGATGATATTTATGAGTTCTATAGCCTTGGTTTTGGCGATCCAATCGGAATCTCTGGTAGTCACGGAACCGGACTCGGAGATTTGCTTGATGCTGTAGTTGAGCGCCTACCTGAGAAAATAGATGATGAATACGATGAGGATGTCATTCGTGTAGCTTTGATTGGCCGTCCGAATGTAGGTAAATCCTCTCTGGTTAACGCGATTTTGGGCGAAGAACGTGTTATCGTCAGCGATATTGCAGGGACAACAAGAGATGCTATCGATACTCCTTTTGAACGTGATGGGCAACGTTATGTGCTTATCGATACGGCAGGTATGCGTAAAAAAGGCAAGGTATACGAGAACATTGAAAAATACAGTGTTATGCGTGCTATGCGTGCGATTGAACGGGCTGATGTGGTCCTCGTTGTAATTAACGGCGAAGAGGGCATCATCGATCAGGACAAGCATATTGCTGGTTATGCACATGAAGCTGGTAAAGCATCTATTTTTGTTGTCAACAAATGGGATGCCATTGTGAAAGACGATAAGACTATGCAGAACTTCGAGACGAAGATTCGTGACCATTTCTTGTTTATGAGTTACGCACCGGTTGTCTTTTTGTCGGCTTTAACCAAACAGCGTTTGCAAAAACTGCTGCCTGTTGTACAGCATGTATCTCAACAGCACGCACTGCGCATTACTACACATTTGGTGAACGACGTTGTATCTGATGCAATCGCGATTAACCCTCCACCAACTGACAAAGGCCGTCGCTTGCGTATTAACTATGTAACGCAGGTTGCGGTTAAGCCGCCTACGATTGTGGTGTTCGTGAATGATCCGTCGCTGATGCATTTCTCCTATGAACGTTATCTGGAGAATAAAATTCGCGCAGCATTTAATTTCGAAGGAACACCAATCCGTCTCTTTACACGGCGCAAATCCGAAAACGAAGGTTAGGGGAGAAGAAGTGTGGCGCTTGAACTTCTGGTTATCGTTGTAAGCTATTTGCTTGGTTCTGTCAGCTTTAGTGTACTGCTTGCAAAGTTGCTAAAGGGAATTGATATCCGTCAATACGGAAGCGGAAATGCGGGAGCTACCAATACACTGCGTGTATTGGGTAAAGGTCCTGCAATACTAGTGCTGTTGCTGGATGTGCTGAAAGGGGTGGCCGCTGTATGGTTAGGAACCTGGGTCGGCGGTTGGGGAACCTGGGTTCCGGCTCTTTGCGGAATCGCTGCCATCATCGGACATAATTGGCCGCTCTATTTTCGTTTTCGTGGGGGGAAAGGCATTGCTACTACGATCGGTGTTATGGCTACGCTTTGTTTATGGCCAGCGCTGCTCGCCGGTATCATCGCCATCCTGTCTATCTTTATCACACGTTACGTGTCCCTTGGCTCATTAATTTTTGTAGCACTGACACCAGTGGCTTTATTGTTGACAGGATTTACACAACCTGTGCTCTGGACCAGTATTATTATTGCGGTCTTCGCCTTCTGGCGGCACCGGACGAATATTGTAAAGATCGTAGAAGGCCGTGAGAACAAGATAGGCTCAAAAGTTAAAGGAGGGAATCGTGTTGTCTGATAAAGTTACCGTACTTGTAGCGGGGAGCTGGGGAACTGCGCTGGCTAGCGTGCTGGCTGCAAACCACTCGGAAGTTTATCTGTGGACACGCAACTCTGATCAAGCTGCCGAGATCAATGGCTCTCATACGAATAATAAGTATCTGCCTGACATCGCACTGCCAGCTAACATTATTGCAACTACGGATATGGAAACGGCAGTGTCCGGTTCTAAGGCGGTTGTAATTGTAGCTCCGTCTTCAGGAATGCGGCAGGTTGCTCGCAGTCTGAAGCCATTCTGGAAGGATGACATGTTATGTGTTCATGCTACGAAGGGCTTTGAGTCAGAAAGCAATAAGCGGATGTCCATCGTAATTGCAGAGGAACTAGGTTGTGACGAAGGGCAGATCGTCGTCCTCTCCGGTCCAAGTCATGCAGAGGAAGTTGTACGCCGGTGTCCTACAACCGTTGTAGTTGCTTCACCTGATGACAAACGTAGCGCCGAAGCGCAGGAATTGTTCATCAACAACGATTTCCGTGTATATACGAATCGTGATCAGGTAGGGGTAGAGCTTGCCGGAGCTCTTAAGAATATTATTGCCCTTGGTGCAGGTCTATCCGATGGCCTTGGATATGGGGACAATGCTAAAGCAGCGCTTTTGACCCGTGGACTCGCCGAGATATCTCGGGTGGGAGTTGAGCTTGGAGCCAATCCTTTGACCTTTGCCGGCCTTGCCGGAATTGGCGACCTTGTTGTGACGGCTACTAGTCAGCACAGCCGTAACTGGCGCGCTGGGTCCATGCTTGGTCAAGGCAAGCCGCTGGCCGAGGTGCTGGAATCCATGGGGATGGTAGTCGAAGGTATACGTACTACCGAAGCAGCTTATGCAATTTCGCTCAAGCTGGGTGTGCAGATGCCGATTACGGATCAGATTTATCATGTGCTCTTTCAAGGAAGAAGCCCACGCAGTGCGGTTGAAGCCTTGATGGGTCGTGATCGTAAGCCTGAGCTTGAGTCGATCTCCCAGGAAACTTGGGAGCAGTGGCATTCCTGATCCTGTTCACCTTTTTCCGCAAATTCTCATATGTTGTAATGGGGATTGACGGAGGAGGGATGAAAAGTGAGCAGAGATTTTTCCAAGGATGCATTGAACGCCATTAACAAAAAGGCGGGCAAGAACATTACGGAAAGTGCCGTCAAAAAGCTAGCCAGTACGGTAAAGCCAGGAACTACGCAGAATGAAGCCCAGCTCCGCCAGTTAATTAAGCAGGTGTCATCAATGGCGAAAGTGCCGGTCAGTGAAGCTACTGTGCAGGAGATTATCAATGCCGTTAAAAAAGGCGGCGCAGGTTCCAGCACAATGGAGTCTTTAATGAAAATGATGCTTAAAAAATAGCTTTAAGTTGGGTGAGCAAAAGAAAACGGATCAATGAACGATTCCGTCGTCTTTTGCTTTTTTTTATATTCCTGATAATTTTCACGAAGTGTAATTTATTTAAAATAATACATAAAAAATGATGTTTTTTTACAGAAAAGGATAAGGTCATGATATAATAGTCCCTAATAAATTACAGGCGAATGGGGGCTTTGACCATGGATCCGATGACGAAAATGTGGTTATCCCTGATTGCGATGCTGATTATGGGATTATCAGTATTTCTTATAACTTTTGCTCGGAGCAAAACCAAGGGATTGCTTAAGGCTGTACTGTCTATACTTGCTTTTGTCATCATGTTAGTGGGCCTATTGGGCGGAGTTGTTTCAATTATGTAAGCAGTTACATAGTGTTGAGGAAGGAAGTAACATCATGAAATCACAAAAAGGAGTTACCGTTGTATTTCAACCAGAAGGTCGTAAAGCTGTTGTGAACCGTGGCATTTCGTTATTAGAGGCCGCTCGTAAAGCAGGAGTGCCAATTACAACTAGATGCGGAGGCAAAGCAGGCTGCCTGATGTGCAAGGTTACAGTCGCGAAGGAAGAGGCTTCTGCAGTAAGGCCTCCCGGAGATATTGAGCGGCGTAAGCTTGGATCGGCCTTAGAAGAAGGAACGCGTCTGGCCTGTCAGGCTGCCGTATGGAGCGACGTAACCGTTCAGGTGCCGGAAGATCCACTGAAGGCTGCGGTGCGCCGTAAGCTTGAAGCAGCGCGGCGTGGGGAAGAAGATGAACTGTGGTAGCGTAAGAATGTCACCGTGGGAGGGACTCGGTTGGAGTTTATAGGATATAAAATGAAACTGAAGGCAGGGGCCAAGCTTTTGCTAGGGATGGTATCGCTCGCGCTTACGCTTTCGGGTTGTCTATACCCAGGTGATGAGAAGCGGGCTAGTGTTAATTATCGGGAAAGTGTTAAACGGATACAAGCAGCCGTTGATGATTATCAACAGGAGGAAGAGGTACTGCCCATTCTTAATGCGGATGAAACTACTCCAAGGTATGAGAAGTTTCGTATTGACCTGGGGAAGTTGAATAATAAGGGATATTTGGATGATATACCGGCTACCGCTTTTGAGCAGGGTGGAAGTGCTTATTTTCTTATTTTGAATGAGGAAATTGATCCTGTGGTGAAGGTGATGGACCTTGTTACGGTTCAAAAGGTGAATGACGTGCAACGACAGGTTAACCGCTATAAATCAGCTCATGGCGGCAACCTCCCTGTGCTTGATGAGCTATACCCCGGATTGTATACCATTGATCATAAGCAGGCGGGTACAAGCTCTATAACCTTAACTAGCGTCTATTCCGGTCAAGTTCTTGACTTTATCATGGATAAGGATGGAACTGTCTACGTAGATTATGTTTTTGATATCATGGCTGCCGTCGATAAGAAGGGTGGAGAGCACGACAAGAATCAGGACTTGCGACTGGATCTGGAGGAAGCTTCATATTACGTTCCCGTAAAGTCTTTGCCGTATCTATGGATTAATAATCAGCCGATCCCACAGCCTCCAAGTTAGAGTTATAGTTTAAAAGCGTCTAAGCTTCGGTTTTATCCGGGGCATTAGGCGTTTTTTGTTTATAACCTTTTAATCTCAGCATCCACTAAAAATAGTTCTATCAACGAATCCTACCTCATAAGATGGATGAGTAAGCTTCCGGGCGTCAGACGCCTTGCGGCGCGCAGACTTAACTTTTTTTGAAATTACATTGTGAAATGCGCGAATATGGGTCATAAATTCGTTCCGGATACATATGATGATACTAGTCCAAATGCATGTCCGAGCATTCGGAGTTTAGCGCGGGGCAAGTACGTCCCGGTCGAAAGCAGCTAGGCTTCGGGCGGGCATACGATAAGTCCGGTTGATGTCCTGCAAGGGTCAGATTACCGGCGGAACGCGAAGTCGATGCTCTTCAGGCATTTTTTCTTCGGAGTAATATGAGGAGGGGATCTCTTTTGGAAAAAGTGGATATTTTCAAGGACATTGCCGAGCGTACCGGCGGAGACATTTATCTTGGCGTCGTCGGCGCGGTTCGCACGGGGAAATCGACATTTATCAAGCGCTTCATGGAAACCATTGTCCTGCCAAACATCACGAATGAGGCTGATCGAGTAAGAGCTGTGGATGAGCTTCCGCAAAGCGCAGCAGGCAAAACGATTATGACGACAGAACCGAAGTTTGTGCCAAACAACGCAGTCCAAATCAAGGTTGCGGAAGGGCTTGAGGTTAATGTTCGTCTGGTAGACTGTGTGGGTTACGCTGTAGAGGGTGCAAAAGGTTACGAGGATGAAAATGGACCACGAATGATCTCTACACCTTGGTTTGAAGAGCCTATTCCTTTTCAGGAAGCGGCAGAAATCGGGACACGTAAGGTTATTCAGGAGCATTCAACGCTAGGTGTAGTGGTAACAACAGATGGTACGATTGCAGAAATTCCGCGGAACTCGTACGTGGACTCTGAAGAGCGCGTCATTGCAGAGCTGAAGGAAGTGGGTAAGCCGTTTGTGCTTGTCATTAACTCCACCCGGCCACGCAGTGAGGAAGCGCAGCAGCTCCGTAACGAGCTAGCCATCAAATACGATATCCCAGTTATGACGCTAAGCGCCGCAAACATGAGCGAAGATGACGTAACGGGTGTGCTGCGGGAAGTGCTTTATGAATTCCCAGTGCATGAAGTAAATGTAAATCTGCCAAGCTGGGTTATGGTGCTTGGAGAAAACCACTGGCTGCGTAGTAGTTATGAGAACTCCGTTCGCGATACTGTAAAAGACATCCGCCGCCTGCGGGATGTTGACCGCCTCGTATCTCAGTTCACCGAATATGACTTTATTGATAAAGCTGGCCTAAGTGGTATGAACATGGGTCAGGGTGTAGCAGAGATCGACCTGTATGCTCCAGAAGAGCTGTACGATCAAGTTCTGATGGAAGTGGTGGGGGTTGAGATCCGCGGTAAGGATCATCTGCTCCAGCTTATGCAGGAGTTCTCACATGCGAAACGAGAATACGACCGATTCTCAGAAGCTTTGGAAATGGTCAAGACTACTGGCTATGGTATCGCGGCTCCATCTTTAGCCGAAATGGCACTCGACGAGCCAGAACTGATTCGTCAGGGCTCTCGCTTCGGGGTTCGCTTAAAGGCTACGGCACCATCCATTCATATGATTCGGGTGGATGTGGAGTCTGAATTCTCGCCAATCATCGGAACGGAAAAGCAAAGCGAAGAGCTGGTTCGTTATCTGATGCAGGACTTTGAGAATGATCCTATTAAGATTTGGGAATCCGATATTTTTGGCCGCTCCCTACACTCCATTGTAAGAGAAGGAATTCAAGGCAAGATAGCTATGATGCCGGATAATGCGCGCTACAAACTGCAAGAAACGCTTGGCCGCATTATAAATGAGGGTTCCGGCGGACTTATTGCAATTATTCTCTAAGCTGAATATAAATAAATTCAAAGAGTGGGAGAAATCCTGCTCTTTTTATTTGTATATATCCTAAAACTTGATACCTAGTTCCTATAATAACGGTGAATCTGACTCAATTATTCTGATGAAATAAAGACCTTAACTGCTCCTATAGGTCTAACAAATTAGATCGAATTTAGATAAATATGCAAGTATAGATGATAATTTCTGCTCCTTTTTTGAGTAACAGCTTGAATTTATGGATGGGCTGTATTACTATAAGTTTGTTGCGCTTCAAGGTCTAAGGGCGCCAAAGTTAAGTTTTAAACGGGATTATCACGTATATTTTACGTTGAAACGGAAACAGTGTATGATACCGGAGAATTTACTCAGGGAGGTGAGAAAACATGAATAAATCAGATTTGATCAATGTAGTTACAGAAGCAACTGAACTTCCCAAGAAGGATGCTACTAAAGCTGTAGATGCGGTTTTCGAAGCAATTACAGAAGCACTGCAAAGCGGTGATAAAGTACAACTGGTTGGATTCGGAAACTTTGAAGTGCGTGAGCGTTCTGCACGTAAAGGCCGTAACCCGCAAACTGGTGAAGAAATCGAAATTCCTGCAAGCAAGGTACCGGCATTCAAACCCGGTAAGGCGCTGAAAGACGGAATCAAATAAAGATTTCTACATACCTATCCCATAGTCTTTTTAAGAACAACTATGCCGCCCTCCAAGGCGGCATTTGTTTTTTGAAATACTATGAACTGTATAATAGGTTTAGAGGAGGATGAGTGATGATGGATAAAAATACGGGTACTACTCCGCTTCCAACGGGCAGCGACTATATTGTGGTTAAGGCTAAAGATAATGGCGTTCAGGTCATTGGGTTAACCAGAGGTACAGATACACGTTTTCATCATACAGAGAAGCTGGATAAGGGCGAGGTATTGATTGCCCAGTTTACTGATCATACCTCAGCGATGAAGATCCGCGGTAAGGCTGAAATATGGACAAAGCACGGACAATTGGAAAGTGAAAGCTGAAAAGCAGGCATAGCCTGCTTTTTTTCAAAATATAGTAAAGATAAATGATCGTATTCCGCTAAGAGTGGGAATTATGGATAAGGGGGGCGTGTTCATGAACAAGGCCTGGTGGGTTGGAGCCGTATTACTCTTGACTGCAACCTCTGCTGTAATATTGCCCAAAGTGGCAGATATGGATTCAACCTTACAGCAGCGAAATGGTGCAGTGGAGACTTTTACTGGCGGCTATAACACGGTGCTAGACAACGATAATCTTGTTGATGTTCTTGGCGCACTTCCATTGACCTTATCCATTGATAGCGTAGACTGGGAGGATCACGTTCTGTCTCTGGATTTAAAAGTGAGCGGAAATGATCATGAACCCCAGGAGCTTTATCGAAATATGGCACAGACTATTTCTTTTGCTTTTCAAGAAACCTCGAATGTGGATCAGCTCCTGCTGCGCATCGTGGTCATGGATAAATGGCTGGATAGCCGCCGGCTGCTGCTAGCAGGGGATATCAGACGCGCGGAGTGGTCCGTTGAACTCCAGAATGAACTTCAGTCTGCGGGTAATTTCCCCATTTCCGAGCGTCTCAAGACGGGCTTCCGTATTAGTGAGACTGAGCTCTGGAAGAAGCAGTTCAGTTATCCTTGAGAAGAATAAAAGAAACTCAGTTGTGTCACAGTGCGTGACAAAAAAACATGTGATATAATAGACAAGATTGTGAACAAAGGAATTAATATAAATGTCAATGGCTTCGGAGGCTGAAATGAAACCGTACTGCATACCGCAACTGGCAAAACCCTACACCGACTACGACATGATTCAGAAGCATACGGATTTGCCGCCGTTTTCTGATGGCCGGGGTCATTTGTTATATATTTTTCTAAACCATGGATCTTCTGTAAAAGGAAGTACTGGTGAGTTGTATACGCTCGTAACCGCACTTATTCAACTTGGACTAGATACACATGAGGTAATTGACCGCTCGAATGATAGACGCGGTGGAGATCCTATGCGTTCCCGTCAATTAAAGGTATTGGCTGGCGATTATTTTAGTAGCTGGTTTTACCATCTGCTTGCAAAGAGTGATCAGATTGAGATGGTTGGAATCTTGAGTAAGGCGATTGCTGATTTCAATGTCTTGAAAGCGAACCTCTATGTGAAGATGAGAGGAATCCGTCTTTCGGCTGAACAATACTTGCGGCACATGGTACAGCTCAATATGCGGCTGTTCCTTTCTTTTACGCCCATGATCGAGAATTCCTTAGTGGAATTGTGGGAGAAGTTATTGACAGAGTTCAGTCAGTGCGAAACGGTTGCCATTGAGCTTCAGCGTTGTGATAACCTTGAGAATGCAAGCAATGGTTATTGCTACTGGAAGATGCTGGAGTCAGCGACAGAGGAAGAACGCAAACAGCTTCAAGACCAGAACCTTGATCAGAAGGACTGGAAGATGCTGAAGATGAAATATAAATGTGATTCTCTGCTGACGGACATGCTCCATCAGTCGATTCAGTCGATTCAGGGACTATTACAAAGCGTTAAAGACGAAAGCCTGCTTAGAGAGCTTGAGATAGCGCTGGATCGTATTCTCCTGCAGATGAAAGTCTCAGGACAAGCAGCCGTGGAGGGTTAGTGGATGACTATGGACAAAACTACAACTGCTGTGGGTGATAACAGCAAACCGAAGGAACAGTTTGTGCACTCGGTGTTTGAGAGTATTGCAGGTAAATATGATTTGATGAATGACATCTTAAGTTTTCGCCGGCATAAGGCTTGGCGTAAGTTCACGATGAAGAAGATGGGCATGAAGCGCGGGGATTCAGCTGTAGACTTATGCTGCGGCACTTGCGATTGGAGCATTGCCTTGGCCGAAGCCTCACAGACAGGGAATGTGATAGGGCTCGACTTCAGTGCAGGCATGCTTGAAGTGGGGCACCGTAAGGTGGAGGAGCGCAAGCTTCAGAACCGGATCTCTCTCGTACAGGGCAACGCTATGGAGTTGCCTTTTGAAGACAACGCATTTGATTATGCAACGATTGGTTTTGGACTCCGCAACGTACCGGATCTTGTTCAAGTGCTGAACGAGATGAAACGAGTGGTGAAGCCCGGAGGAATGGTGGTCTGCCTGGAGCTTTCCAAGCCGATGAAACAACCGTTTAAAGGTATCTATTTCTTTTATTTTCAGCGTGTTCTTCCATTGCTGGGCAAGTTATTCGCTAAAAGGTATGAGCAATACAAATGGCTGCCAGAATCGCTGGCGCTGTTCCCTGACCGGGAGCAATTAGCTGCTATTTTCCGTGAAACCGGACTGCAAAAAGTGGAATCCTTCCCCTTGACCGGAGGCATCGCGGCATTACATATTGGGCTCAAGGAGAACGGGAATGTTTAAGAAAATCGGTATCTTTTTACAAATGATCAAGTTTGAACATACGGTATTTGCTTTACCTTTTGCTTTTATGGGCGCTTTACTTGGTTCCGTTGTCATGTTTGGCACGCTACCTACCTGGAGCCAGATTGGTTGGATCGTAGTGGCTATGTTTGGGGCACGGAGCGCTGCTATGGGGCTGAATCGACTGATTGACCGGATAAGTGATGCTAAGAATCCACGCACAGCGGGAAGAGCTATTCCTGCAGGATTATTGAAGATCGGTGAAGTCGTCATTTTTATCGGCATTTCGTTTTTCTTACTCTTTTGGGCAGCCTTTAAGCTGAATCCTTTGTCGGCCAAGCTCTTGCCAATCGCAGTTTTCCTTCTTGTCATTTATTCATTTACTAAGCGGTTTACATGGGCCTGCCATCTTATCCTCGGTCTGACCATTGCGCTTGCACCTTTAGGCGGTTGGGTAGCTGTAACTGGTAGTGTGAATTGGACTTCAATGGTATTTTATTTCACTATTGTGTTTTGGACTGCAGGTTTTGATGTAATTTATTCTTGTCAGGATGTTGAGTTTGATCTAAAAGAGGGCTTGAAGTCCATTCCGGTTCGGTTCGGGGTTCAAGGTGCACTCTTTATTGCCCGCGTATTTCACATTCTCACGGCGATTGGATTCGTATCGTTGCTGTTTATGACGGATTTAAGCTGGTGGTATGTAGCAGGCATGATCATCGCATATATCATTCTCTTTTATGAGCACTACATTGTATCTCCGAGTGACCTGAGCCGTCTGCAGACTGCTTTTTTCACTATGAACGGCGTATTGAGCATCGTGGTGTTCTCTTTCACTTTGATTGACTTGGTGGTGCAGTTCTACTAATGACGCTTACTAAACCGAAAAACATCGTGGTTGGAATTACAGGAGCAAGCGGTGCGATATATGGTGTTCGTCTAACTGAAACCTTGCTGTCACTAGGCTACTCCGTGCATTTGGTAGTTAGTAATGCGGGCTGGCGCGTATTTAAAGAAGAACTTGGCTATATCGCATCAGACCGGGAGGGCTTTTTGAACGAAAGGTTCAAAGGCTATCCCGGTTCTCTGCTTTATCATCCTGTTGCGGATATCGGCGCATCCATTGCAAGTGGTTCGTTTCGTGTGGAAGGGATGATTATTATGCCTTGCTCTATGGGAACATTATCCGCGGTAGCGAATGGGACCTCTGATAATCTGATGACACGTGCTGCTGACGTTATGCTCAAGGAAGGCCGCCCACTGGTGCTTGTACCTCGTGAGACTCCATTGCATGCTATTCATCTAGAAAATATGTTGAAGCTGTCCCGTCTGGGAGTTCGGATGATTCCCGCAATGCCGGCTTTTTATTTTGGGCCGCAAAGTATGGATGATCTGATTAATTTCATGGTGGGCAAAGTGCTTGACAGCTTTAATATTGAACACAATTTATTTCGAAGATGGGGGGATTGAAAGGATGGACAATAACAGCCACACCATCATCGGCAAAATCAGCTATACCAACTCATGGCCGGTATTTCACAATTTTCATCCCTCTGCATTGAAATATTCTGCAGAGATGGTGAGTGAGGTACCTGCCATTCTTAATCAGGGGATGAGCCGTGGAACTATTCATGTAGGTGCTTTATCCTCTTTTGCTTATGCTGAGGCCAGTGACAAATTATTACTTCTACCTGATTTATCGGTTAGCGCGGACGGTCCTGTGAGATCAATATTCCTTTTTTCCAGGGTGCCATTTGCTCAGATTGGCAGCGGTAAGATCGCTGTTACGAATACTTCTGCAACCTCGGTAAATTTGCTGAAAATTTTAATGGAAAAAGCTTTTGGCAATAAACCGGAGTATATTAGCGCTAATCCTGATTTGGATGACATGATGCATGAAGCGGATGCCTGTTTATTAATTGGTGATAATGCTATTAAGGCCTCATGGCAGGATCAAGGTTATATCGTTACTGATCTGGCTGAGGTTTGGAAGGAATGGACGGGCTTAGGGATGACCTTTGCGGTCTGGGCAGTGAATCGAAAGGCTGCGGAGGACAAACCGGAAGCTATTTCTGAGATTGCAGAGGCTTTTGCCGAGAGTAAAATGCGGGGATTGAGAGATTTAGATCCTATTGTACAAGCAGCTTGTTCTAACATTGGAGGAACAAAGTCTTATTGGGAAGGGTACTTCCGCAATTTATGTTATGATTTTGGAGAAAGGCAGCAGCAAGGTTTGAACCTCTATTTCCGCTATGCCTATGAGATGGGCCTGCTGCCGCAGGAAGTGAAGATGGAGATTTGGAGCCATAAACTGTTGACACGGGTGAAAGAATGAAACGACTGCAAATATTCGGATTACTGAACAGAGATATGGATCAGATTGAAAAAGAGCTGTACCGCAGTGTACAGGGGGATGACGATCTGCTTACAGAAACCTCCCTGCATTTATTAAAGGCAGGCGGCAAAAGATTACGTCCCGTATTTGTCCTAATGGGCGGGAAATTCGGTAAGTATGATCTGGAAAAACTGAAACGGGTGGCGATACCGTTAGAGTTGATCCATAGCGCTTCACTGGTCCATGATGATGTGATCGACGATGCAGAATTGCGCCGTGGTGAACTCACCGTGAAAGCAAAATGGGGCGATAAAATTGCCATGTACACTGGTGACTACATATATGCAAAAGCGCTGGTTATGACTACGGAGCTGAAGAATCCACGAATTCATCAAATTCTGTCTAAGGCGATGATCGAAATGTCGATCGGAGAGATGGAGCAGATTCGTGACTTTTTCAACAGTGAGCAAAGTGTACGTCATTATCTACGGCGTATCCGCCGCAAAACAGCCCTGCTGATTGCAGTTAGCTGCCAACTCGGCGCTCTTGCTGCTGAAGCAGATCCAGAAGTAGCTCGTTTGCTTTATAATTATGGATATAACGTGGGTATGGCGTTCCAGATTCGTGATGATTTACTGGATCTCTCAGGCACAGAGAAACAGATCGGTAAACCTCCGGGCAGTGATATGCGGCAAGGAAACATTACACTTCCAGTGATTTATAGTCTTGAGGATGAGCGACTGCGCGAGTCATTGCTTGAGGAACTGAAGTCTATACGTGAGGGACATAGCACGGTAGGACATGCGATTGATCTCATTCTTTCCGGAGACGGAATCGCCCGTTCTGAGGAGCTCGCTTCACGTTATATCGACAAGGCGCTGGCGGCGCTGGAACAATTGCCTAACAATAAGACTAAGCGCAATCTGCGCGATATTGCGTATTTTATAACAGGAAGAAGTTATTGATCTTCTGGTGAGATTGAAATTAAACGTTTCCAGAAAGCAATGTTTCTGTTAAGATAGCGTCAAAACAACCCTTCAAATGGGAAAATGGAGAGTGCTTCTATGGAAAAGACGTATCTGATGGTCAAGCCTGATGGAGTTCAACGTGGATTAATAGGGCGTATTGTTGCCCGCTTTGAGGATAAGGGGTTTAAATTGGTCGCTGCTAAACTGATTACAGTTAGTGAGGATCAAGCGAAAAGACATTATGCTGAGCATGCAGGCAAAGACTTTTTTTCAGAGCTGGTCTCTTTCATCACTTCAGGTCCAGTGTTTGCAATGGTATGGGAAGGCGATGATGTCGTAACTTTATCCCGGACACTCATAGGCAAAACAAAAGTTGGAGAAGCTCTGCCAGGCACGATTCGTGGCGACTTTGCCAGCCATACACCACTTAATTTAATTCATGGATCAGACTCGCCTGAAAGTGCAGAACGGGAAATTGCTAATTTCTTTGCTCCAGATGAACTGAATCAGTATAACAAAGACATCGCAGTCTGGATGTAAGGTCCAGGTGGGAGGCAGGGGATTAACATGTCTGATCGTAATGTTGCAGCATTAACAACAGATCCAGATTATAGCGGATTTATTCACAACGTTAAACAAAGCACCGGAATTGATCTGGCTCAATATAAAGAAGCGCAGATGAAGCGGCGTTTGACGACTCTTCGGATGAAGAATGGGTATCATACCTTCAGTGATTTTTTTGCAGCGATGATGAAAAATAAGGACTTATTTTATGAATTTTTAGATCGAATGACGATCAATGTCTCTGAGTTCTGGCGGAATCCGAATCGCTGGGAAGTTTTGCGGGATATTATCCTCCCTGACCTCCAGCAGTCGGGCCGCAAATTAAAGCTGTGGAGCGCGGCATGTTCTACAGGCGAAGAGCCTTACACGCTGGCTATGATTTTGTCGGACAAGAATATATTGGCGCAGACAGGTATTCTTGCCACTGACATTGATGATGGCGCTTTATCCAAAGCAAAGCAGGGTCTTTATTTGGAACGTTCTTTAAAGGATGTGCCGAAAGACGTGGCAGCACGTTATTTTACGCCGGAAGGCCCTGTCTTCAAGGTCAGCGATTCACTTAAGAAAAACATAGATTTCCGCAAACAAAATTTGCTCTTGGATAAGTTCGACGAAGGCTTCGATCTTATTATTTGTCGCAATGTAATGATCTATTTTACTGAAGAAGCGAAGAACAAGCTCTATCATAAGTTTTCGGCTAGCTTACGTCCGGGTGGTTATTTGTTTGTGGGCAGCACAGAGCAAATCTTTACACCGGCTCAATATGGCTTTGAATCGACGGAAACTTTTTTCTATCGTAAAAAATAAATACTTTTTGCTCCTTCGCCATTAACTTCAAAGGTATACTTTCGCAAAAGTTCAGTGATACTGGATAGTAGAATCTGTACGCTAAGTGAAAGGAAAGTTAAACCGATGGACAAAAGCAAGGTCATTGCCGCGTACAAACGAGGCTTTATCACCGTTCGTGAGTGCGGGCAAATTCTCGGTGTGGAAGAAATGCAATTGGAGCGCCTTCTGCAGCTGGAAGAGCGTAAGTCTACATTCCCTCCACCAAGCCAGCGGCTCGGCAGCTAACAAGCTGAGGACCCAGCCGAGGAGCGCCATTCATACTCTTAAGGGTATGGATGGCGCTTTTTATTTCGGTATACATACAGTGTTTCTAGGGAGATCCCTTTCTTGTCAAAGCGGATTCCCTATACTATAATGAGCAAAGATCATAGGATTTTAGCGGTTTACAGTTTAAAAGTATAAAAGGGGGAAGACATCATGAGTTTACGCTATTTAACAGCGGGGGAAACGCACGGCCCCCAGCTAACGGCTATTATTGAGGGATTGCCAAGTAATTTAACTTTGGATTTTGAAGAGCTTAACTTTCAATTGCATCGTCGACAAAAGGGATACGGACGTGGACGCCGCATGCAGATTGAAAAAGATACGGCACAAATTGTAGGTGGAGTACGTCACGGCTATACTACGGGTGCTCCGGTAGCCTTGGTAGTAGAGAACAAGGATTGGACTCACTGGAAGAATATTATGAATATTGAACCTATTCCAGGCAGTGATGAAGAAAAACGCCGGGTAAATCGGCCGCGCCCTGGACATGCAGATTTGAATGGTGGATTGAAGTACAATCATACGGATCTTCGCAACGTTCTGGAGCGCTCCAGTGCCCGCGAAACCGCAGCCAGAGTTGCATGTGGCGCTGTAGCCAGACAGCTGCTGGCAGCTTTTGGTGTGAAAGTAGCAGGTCAAGTCATTCGCATTGGTGAAATTGAGGCACCTGCAAATGATCTGCCTATCGATGAGCTGATTGAACGGACAGAACAGTCTTCTGTCAGAGTTGTCGACAAAGAAACGGAACAGAAAATGGAGGCTTACATAGATCAGATCAAGGAAGAGGGCGACTCCATCGGTGGAATCGTTGAATGTATCGTCGAAGGACTGCCCATTGGACTTGGCAGCTATGTACAGTCAGACCGGAAGCTGGACGGTGCGATCGCTGGGGCAGTGATGTCGATTAATGCCTTCAAAGGCGTTGAAATCGGCATTGGGTTTGAAGCAGGTAAATTGCGTGGATCGCAAGTCCATGATGAAATTATGTATGAAGCTTCTAAAGGATACTATCGCGCAAGCAATCGTTTAGGCGGTTTTGAAGGCGGGATGACGAATGGCATGCCGGTAGTGGTTCGTGGTGTTATGAAGCCTATTCCTACCTTGTATAAGCCACTTCAAAGTGTAGATATCGATACGAAAGAACCTTTTACAGCTCAAGTAGAACGTTCGGATGCATGTGCGGTTCCAGCGGCATGTGTGGTTTTGGAAAGCGTAGTGGCATGGGAAGTTGCCAAAGCATTTCTTGATAAATTCGGCGGGGATTCTCTCGAAGAAATTAAAGCGAACTATGAAAACTATCTTGCACAATTGGAGAGTTATTAATCATGCGTACAATCAATGTAGATTTGGGAGATCGTTCTTATCCAATCCACATCGGTAGTGGTCTGCTGCAGAACATTGGCCAGTACTGTGCTGAGGCTGGACTGTCCACTCGCAGCCCGCTACTGGTTGTGAGTGATAGTGAAGTAGCTCCACGGTATTTACCGGCGCTTGAAGAAGCTCTACGTCAGCAAGGTTATACCGTAGTCAGCCATATTATGCCGGCAGGGGAAGCATCCAAATCATTAACCGTGTATGAAGAGGTTATGACGACCGCGATTCAAGCGGGACTAGATCGTAACTCAGCGGTGTTGGCTTTAGGTGGCGGGGTTGTTGGTGATTTAGCTGGTTTTGTAGCAGCTACCTACATGCGCGGAATAGGATTTCTACAAATTCCAACGACGATTCTAGCCCATGACAGCAGCGTAGGCGGCAAAGTGGCTGTCAATCATCCACTTGCCAAAAATATGGTTGGTGCGTTCTATCAACCTTCGCTGGTGCTTTACGATTTGGATACCCTTCGCACGCTTCCGCCGCGCCAAGTCTCTTCTGGCTTAGCTGAAGTAGTGAAGCATGGTCTGATTATGGACAAAGAATTTGCATATTGGTGCCGTGAACATGCTGATGAGCTGCTTGCTTTGAATGCTGAAGCTCTCGGCTATGCCCTTGAGCGCGGTTGTGCGATCAAAGCTCATGTCGTGGCGAACGATGAACGTGAGCATGGACTTCGGGCGATCCTGAATTTAGGCCATACAATCGGCCATGCTATTGAAGCGGTTGGCGGATACGGTGTGTTTTTGCACGGTGAAGCGATTGCGATTGGTATGGCGGGTTCGGCGCTGCTGGCTGTAAAGCTTGGACGTGACCGATCCATCTATGAGGATACAGTATCTATGTTATCTGCACTTTCACTGCCTATACAGCTTCCTTCTGAATATGATGAAGAGGAGCTAATGGAAGCAATGATGCATGATAAGAAATTCAAAGAAGGCAGAATGACTTTTATTGTGCCTGATGCCATAGGAGTAGTTAGTATTGTAAACGATGTACAGGAATCGCTTGTGCGAGAGGTTCTGGCAGAGCTTAAAAAGGAGGGGAAACCGTGGTAAATCGAGGGATTCGCGGAGCAACTACCGTGATTAATAACGAAGAAACAGAGATTTTGCGTGAAACCGTTGTGCTGCTGCGGGAGATCGTTGAACGCAATAATGTTATAGCTGAGGATATTAGCAATGTATGGATTACGATGACCAATGATCTGGATGCTACTTTTCCGGCAAGAGCCATTCGTGAGATTGAGGGCTGGGAAATGGTGCCGCTTATGTGTTCAACCGAGATCCCGGTCAAAGGCAGCCTGCCGATGTGTATCCGGTTAATGGTGCAGTTTAATACGGATAAATCACAGCGTGAGATCCGCCATGTGTATCTGAATGAAGCTCAGAAGCTTCGTCCGGATTTGTCGCAGAGTAAGTCTTAAATTTGAGTTGTGGGTTGTCAATGACCCTTGTCATCATGTATAGTGTAATTAGCCGAGTATAGAAGAGTTTAGTTGAGTTGAGATGAGTATAGTTGAGCAGAGTGCAAGAAATTTTTGCGAATATAAGAAAGTATAAGCTTTGTTCTATACATTCTTATATTTCACGCATATACGCTTACCGTCCTTATAAGGATGCTGAAGACGTTTATGCCTGATTAGCAGTTTTTGTGTACGCAGAGTCTTTATTTTGATATATACTGGAGTGTTATTTCACATCCGTGATGTATCTTATTTAGAGATAAGTCTGTAGGCACAACATAACGATGCTGATCATTGCTCAAAAACATATACTTACTTACACAAACCCTCTACTTTGGTAGAGGGTTTTTCTGTGTTTCGGAAAGATTTATATAACCAAGGGGGCATCTAAAAATGACGAATCCGAGTGTTCAAGAGGTGGTAAAGCTGTCGCAGGATTATAATCTGATTCCTGTTGTGAAGCGGCTGCTGGCTGATATGGAAACACCTATCCGGTTATTCCAACGTTTTGCTGAACGTGACCGCGCGTTCTTACTAGAAAGTGTAGAGGGTGGCAAACAATGGGCCCGGTATTCGTTCATCGGCAGCGATCCCTTTTTAATGATATCGGGAAAAAAGGGTGCGATTAACGTAGAGATCGACGGTAAGAAAAAACAGCTGCATGGAAAGCCGATTGAGGAGCTTAAGGCGCTGCTTCGTTCATACCGTAGCCCTAAGCTGGATGAGATGCCGCCATTTACTGGAGGAGCGATCGGATTTTTTGGATATGATCTGCTGCAATATTATGAGAAGCTTCCTGAGCATCCAGTAGATGATCTCCAAATGGATGATATCCGGTTTATGTTCTGTGATCGCATCATTGTTTTTGATCATGTGAAACAACAAATTCTCCTAGTTGGCAACCTGCATGTTAAAGACGGTGATACGGACTCAGATATCAAATCCAATTACGAAAGCTTAAGTCGTAAGCTTGAGGATATGGCCGAAGAGCTGCAGAAGGAAGGGCCTAAGGAAAATGTGAACCGCCGCAGCATTCCGCAGGATATTGAGCTGGGTGAGATTCATTCCAACCTGACTAAAGAACAATATATCAACAACGTAGAACAAGCGAAGGAATACATTCGGGCTGGCGATATTTTTCAAGTGGTGTTGTCGCAGCGCCTGCATATTGAAACGGAAGTTTCTCCACTGCATGTATACCGGATGCTCAGGACGCTTAACCCATCTCCATATATGTATTATTTGAAAATGGATGAAGAGATTATTGTTGGAACCTCACCGGAAGCGCTCGTAAAGGTAGATGGAAACCATGTGGAGACACGGCCGATTGCCGGAACAAGACCAAGAGGTGAAAGTGAAGCTTCGGATCGTGCTTACGCCGCGGAGCTGCTGGAGGATGAAAAAGAACGTGCAGAGCATTTGATGCTAGTTGATCTAGGTCGTAATGATTTAGGAAGAGTGTCCAAATTCGGTTCTGTAAAATGTGATTCCTTTATGGAAATTGAAAGATACTCTCATGTCATGCATATGGTTTCGAATGTGTCAGGCACGCTTAGCGAGGATAAAGATTTCTTTGATGCCTTTCTCTCCTGTCTGCCAGCCGGTACTGTCTCAGGAGCACCTAAGCTACGGGCAATGGAGATTATTGCTGAATTGGAGCGAGAAGCCCGTGGTGCTTATGCGGGGGCGATTGGATATTTGGGATTCTCGGGAAATATGGATTCATGTATCACCATCCGTACAATCATCTTCCGTAAGGGCAGAGCATATGTGCAGGCTGGAGCGGGTATCGTTTGGGACTCAGTTCCGGAGAAAGAGTATGAAGAGACGGTGAATAAAGCGAAGGGCATGCTAAAAGCTATTCGTATGGCAGAGGCTATGTTCCCACCCGAGATAAAAGAGAAACAAGTCATCAATCAAGATTACATGTACGCATATACCCCTGAACAGGTGGTTTGATTAATAAAAAAGATTACATTAAGGCTGGGAGGATGAACATTATGGATGCAACAAAATTGATACAATCAGGAATCGCTGGACTAATCGAAGGCAAAAGTCTGACACGTGTAGAAGCACGGGATATAATGGGTGCAATCATGCTGGGAGAGGCTTCACAGGCGCAAATCGGATCACTGCTGACCGCTTTACGGATTAAGGGAGAGACCGTGGAGGAGATTACGGGGTTTGCGGAAGCCATGAGAGGTTTCGGCACACCTGTCCTTACTGAAAAAGCGCGTCTGCTAGATACATGTGGAACGGGCGGTTCCGGCATCCATAAGTTTAATATTTCTACCGCCTCAGCGATTATTTCATCAGCGGCTTCGGTACGAGTTGCCAAACATGGCAACCGCTCAGCTTCCGGTAGAGCAGGAAGTGCAGATGTACTTGAAGCTTTGGGCGTCAACATTCATCTGAATGCGGATCAGGCTCGGGAATGCTTGGATCGAATCGGCATTTGTTTTTTATTCGCACAAATCTATCATCCTTCGATGCGGCATGCGGCAGCACCGCGTAAAGAGCTTGGAGTGCGGACGATTTTTAATATGCTTGGTCCGCTTACGAATCCCGCTGGTGCTGACCGTCAGCTGCTGGGGATTTATGATCGGAATAAGACAGAGACGGTGGCTAATGTACTGAAGGAGCTGGGGTCCAAGCGTGCGATGGTTGTTAGCAGCTTGGATGGTCTGGATGAAATCAGCATCTCGGCCCCTACATTAGTGTCTGAGCTAAAAGAGGGCATCGTAACCACGTATGAGGTAACGCCAGAGGCATTAGGTCTTAACAGACATCCATTGGAAGCTGTGCTGGGTGGAGATGCAGCTGAAAATGCGGCGATTATTACCTCGGTCCTTCAAGGGCAGATGAATCCTTATCGCGATATCGTTCTTGCTAACGCCGGAGCCTGTATATATGTTGCTGGTCTGGCAGATACCATGGCCGGAGGCGTAGAGAGAGCAAAAGAAGTAGTGGATTCAGGCAAGGCACTATCCAAGCTTAATCAGCTTGTAGCTATGACGGAGGAACTTAATTATGTATCTTGATAAAATTGTCGCGACTAAGATAAAAGAGGTTGAACTGCTCAGTAAAAACTTTTCGCTGGCACAAGCAGAGCGTGATATTGCGCTTCTTCCGGCAACAAGAGGCTTTCGTAAGGCTCTGACCCAAGGGAAGAACAGAGATATGGGCTTGATCGCTGAGGTGAAGAAGGCTTCTCCTTCCAAAGGGTTGATCCGTGAGGATTTTGATCCTGTTTCCATTGCAAAAGGGTATGAAGCTGGAGGTGCAGATTGCTTATCTGTTCTGACGGACACAGAATATTTCCAGGGCAGCGCAGCTTATCTGCAGCAAGTGAAGGAAGCTGTAAATCTGCCGCTGCTTCGCAAAGATTTTATTATCGATGAGAAGCAGATCTACGAAGCACGTCTTCTCGGAGCGGATGCCGTGTTGTTAATCGTCGCTATTTTGACACCGGCACAACTATCTCATTTTATAGATATAGCTTCAGGGCTTGGATTGGATATCTTGATTGAGGTGCATGACCGGAATGAACTGGCGGTTGTACTGAGCACAGAAAAGATAACCCAACCTAACGTCCTGCTAGGAATTAATAACCGTAATCTACGTACCTTTGAGACCTCTTTGGAGACAACAGCCGAGCTGGCAGCTCTTGTGCCGCAAGGTGTTCCAGTGATCAGCGAAAGTGGAATTTCCGGGTCAACAGACATCGACTACTTAAGAACTACTGGTGCTCACGGAGTGCTCGTTGGGGAGTATCTAATGCGTCAAGCTAACGTAGAGGATGCGGTTAACGGTTTGCTCGGTGAGCTTCCTAATGGAAAGGACCGTGTACGGCATGGCTGAGACATTAGTAAAAATCTGTGGACTTCAGGACGTTGAAGTGCTAAAATCTATGTTACACTTACCACTAGATTATATCGGATTTGTTTTTGCACCTAGCCGCCGGAAGGTATCCATAGAGCGTGCTGCCGAACTGATTGCAGAGCTTCCAAATTGGAAGACTGGTGAAATTCCTAAGGCTGCCGGGGTTTTTGTTAATCCGGAGCTGGATGAGTTGAACGAATTGCTGTCTGTGGTGCATTTAGATGTAATTCAGCTTCATGGACAGGAGAGTCCAGCTTTTTGCCAGCAGGTTCGCCGAGCTTATCCACAGGTTCAGGTATGGAAGGCACTGTCCGTTGCGGATCAAGAGCGGGATAAAGCTGAAAATGAATATAGCTTGGAAGATTACGTAGCTGCAGTAGATGCGGTTTTATTAGATACTTATGATCCATTGCAGAGTGGCGGCTCCGGCCGAACGTTCGCTTGGAATAAATTACCTGCTTACCAAGAAATTGCAGTACAACATGACTTGCCCTTGTTTGTGGCTGGAGGGCTTCATTCAGATAATGTTGGTGAATTGCTTGATACCTATGCCCCGTATGGGGTAGACGTGTCGAGTGGAGTAGAGACTGACGGCATTAAGGATATTCAAAAAATGACAGCTTTTGTGGAAAGGGTGAAGCAATCATGATACAAGTACCGGACCAGCATGGACGTTTCGGTTCATTCGGAGGCCGCTTCGTGCCCGAGACTTTGATGAATGCATTGATTGAGTTGGAGGAGGCTTACCGTAAGTTTTCGGCAGATCCAGCTTTTCAGGAAGAAATAGATTATCTATTAAAGCAGTATTCCGGACGGGAGACCCCGCTGTATTATGCGGAGCGTCTGAGCAAACATCTGGGAGAAGCTAAAATATATCTGAAGCGTGAAGATTTGAATCATACAGGTGCCCATAAGATTAACAATGCGATTGGTCAAGGGATTTTGGCCAAAATGATGGGAAAAACGAAGGTAATCGCTGAGACGGGTGCGGGTCAACATGGTGTAGCCACAGCTACAGTTGCAGCTTTGCTAGGTATGGAATGTAAGGTGTTTATGGGGGAAGAGGATACACGTCGCCAGGCCCTTAACGTATTCCGGATGAAGCTGCTTGGTGCAGAAGTGATTCCCGTTACTTCCGGATCGCGTACTTTAAAAGATGCCGGCAACGAAGCGCTTCGCTACTGGGTTAGCAATGTAGACGATACCTTCTATATATTGGGTTCAGCTGTAGGACCACATCCTTATCCGATGATGGTCCGTAACTTTCAGCGGGTTATTGGGGATGAAACACGGCGCCAGATTCTGGAGGCTGAAGGAAGGCTGCCGGATGTGCTCGTAGCTGCTGTAGGCGGTGGCAGTAATGCCATCGGTATGTTCTATCCATTTGTTGAGGATGAAAATGTCGGTATGATTGGTGTAGAGGCGGCTGGTAAAGGCATTGATACCCCTTTTCATGCGGCAACAATGAGTAAAGGAACTCATGGCGTATTCCAGGGATCGATGAGTTATCTCCTGCAGGATGAGCATGGACAAGTAACAGAAGCACATTCCATTTCCGCAGGCCTGGATTATCCTGGTGTGGGTCCTGAACACTCCTATCTAAAAGATATCGAACGCGCAAAATATGTCCCGATTACAGATGCAGAGGCGCTAGATGCACTGAAGCTGCTATGTGTAACGGAAGGCATTATTCCAGCGTTAGAATCGGCGCATGCGATAGCACATGTTGTAAAAATGGGTCCAACCCTTACTAAGGATGACATTGTTGTCATCTGCCTGTCAGGCCGGGGAGACAAAGACGTAGAATCCATTATGGCGTATACAGAAGGGAAGGGAACTGAATGACAACCCAAACTACAAACCGGATGGATTTGGTATTCCGGAAGCTAAAAGCTGAGAACCGGACCGCATTGATTCCTTTTCTGACTGTTGGAGATCCGGATTTGGAGACTACTCTTGCCATCATCACTGAACTGGAGACAGCAGGGGCAGATATTCTGGAGCTTGGAGTACCATACTCTGATCCGCTTGCAGACGGCCCTGTAATTCAGCGAGCATCTGCCCGGGCACTGCGGGGTGAAGTTCACCTGCGCACTTGCATGGAGACCGCGTTAAAGGCTCGTGAAGCCGGCAGCAGTTTGCCATTTATCTTGTTTTCTTATTACAATCCTATCCTGCAAATGGGTCTAGATACGTTTTTTGCTGATCTGAACAAGCATGAAATTAGCGGACTTATTATCCCGGATCTTCCCGTTGAGGAATCAGCGGAGATGCGGCGCCGTAGTGATGAAGTTGGAGTCAACCTCATTCCTTTAGTTGCACCAACCTCAAGCGAACGGATTGCAAAGATTGTATCCGGTGCGAGCGGTTTTATCTATTGTGTATCTTCATTAGGGGTGACTGGAGAAAGATCCTCTTTCCATGCGGATGTAGAAGCCTTTATTGATTCCGTTCGTCAAGCTACGGATCTGCCAGTGGCTGTAGGATTTGGGATCTCTACTGGCGAACAGGTTGCCCGTTTTGCTCAGATTTGCGATGGTGTTGTAGTAGGGAGTGCCATTGTCCGCAAAATAGAAGAGGTAATCCCGTTGCTCGATCATCCTGCTACGCGGAATGAGGGACTGTTGCAAATTCGAGAATTTGTGGCACAATTAAAAAGACCATAACAGTGTCATTCTGACCTGTGTATAGTGGAGTAATCAACTATGGAGAGCGAGGACTATTGTATGAATCCAAAACCGAATATAGTTAATCTCCCTGTCTACAAACCAGGGAAACCTATAGACGAAGTCAAGAAGGGGCTTGGCTTAAGTGAGGTTATTAAGCTTGCATCCAATGAGAACCCGTATGGAGCTTCACCGAGTGCAAAAGAAGCAATTCTAGCAGAACTTGAGAATCTTTATCTTTATCCGGACGGCTCAGCCGTTGAATTGACTTCAGCACTTTCCAGCCGTCTTGGCGTGAATAACGACAATATTATTTTTGGCTGTGGCTCAGATGAGATTATTGCACTTATTGCTCGTGCCTTTTTCTTACCGGGTGATGAGACAATCATGGCGGACCAAACCTTCTCCGTGTATAAGAGTAACGCAGACATCGAAAGTGCGGTATCTATTGAGGTGCCGCTTGTAAAAGGTACACATGATCTGGATGGGATGTTGGCCCGTATAACGGACCGCACTAAGGTTATCTGGATCTGTAATCCGAATAACCCAACAGGTACGATTGTTCCAGAGGAAGCTTTGGTTTCTTTCCTGGATGCTGTGCCTTCCAATGTAATGGTTGTCCTTGATGAGGCATACTGTGAGTATGTAACAGATCTTTCATACTCCAATGGCATCCAGTTACTGACTCGTTACAAGAATCTGGTTGTGCTCCGCACATTCTCTAAAATTTATGGCTTAGCTGCATTGCGTATTGGATACGGTGTTGCGAGTCCTGAGATCATTTCGTTGATCAACAAGGTACGTGAGCCTTTTAATACCTCACGGCTTGCTCAAGCTGCAGCTCTTGCTGCTTTGAATGATCAAGATTACGTACAGGAATGTCGTCGTCTTAATAGCGCGGGTATTGTCCAATTGCAAGGTGAATTCAAACGTCTGGGCCTAGAATCCTTCCCGGCACACGGGAACTTCATCATGGTAGATGTTCGAAAGCCTGCTACAGAGGTCTTTGATGCTTTGATGCGTAAAGGAATCATCGTAAGAGCGGGTCATCAGGTTTATCCGACTTATATTCGGGTTACTGTGGGCTCGGCTGAGCAGAACACGGCTTTTATCACCGCGCTGGAACAAACTCTTATAGAGAGTGGAGTACGCGCCTAGTAATAACAGCAAGTCAAGACTAAAGAAGGCAGGTAGTTCAAAGAACATGACGACAAAAATAGCAATATTCGGTGTCGGTCTGATCGGAGGCTCACTGGCCCTTTGCTTTAAAGGCAAGGAGGGCCTGACCGTCGTTGGCCATGCCCACCGTCCTGAATCCGCGAGTAAGTATATTAGCAGAGGTGTGGTCGATAGTGCCACATTGTCTGTGGAGGAAGCGGCAATCGATGCCGATTTCATTTTTTTATGTGTGCCGGTGGGTATGCTAGAGGATTATTTGCAGCAGTTAAGCAAATTGCCGCTCAAGCCCGGCTGCATCATTACAGATGTTGGAAGTACGAAAGCTAGTATTGCCGCATGCGCGGTCTCTTTGGATATTCCTGGAGTACATTTTATCGGCGGTCACCCTATGGCAGGATCAGAGCGTTCAGGTGTTGAGGCAGCTTCATCGCTGTTGTTTGAGAATGCCTATTACGTATTAACGCCTCCACCGGGAGTGCCAGACGAGGCTTATCATGCGTTGGAATCCTTACTCCACCTTACTAGAGCGCAGATTGTACGCCTTAATCCAGAACGTCATGATGAGATTGTAGGCGCCATTAGTCATTTGCCACATATTATTGCCGTTGCGCTGGTAAATCAAATTAAAGCTTATGATGATACTGACTCCTTGTATAGTACGTTAGCTGCAGGGGGCTTTCGGGATATTACACGGATTGCGTCCAGTGATCCAATTATTTGGCGTGATATCTTGTTAAACAATCGTTCAGTGATGCTTCGTTTGTTGAAGGATTGGAACGAGGAAGTTTCTTCTTTTGTTCGTTTGCTGGAAAGTGAAGATGGTGTAGGGATTGAAGAGGCATTTCATGAAGCCAATGGCTTCCGTAGTCAGTTGCCTGAACGGCGTAAAGGTATGATAGCACCTTTATTTGACCTACATATTGATGTACCGGATCATCCGGGGATTATCGGTCGTATTGCTACAGAGCTGGGGGATCAAGGAATTAACCTTAGCAACGTACAAATTATCGAAAGCCGTGAAGATGTGCCGGGGATTATGCGTCTCTCTTTCCGTCAGGAGAACGATATGGAGCGGGCGAAGATCCTGTTGCAGCATCATGATTATACGGTATACGTGTAGTATTAAGGTTCGTTCGGGTTCATTTTCAAATCATAAAAAACAGTAAAATAGCGATTCTCATGTGAATAGAGAATCGCTATTTTTTTGTTTTTTGGGTTATTGGTTGCTTATTTCAACATGCCGTCAGTATCGTCATCGGCATCTGTACCACCATAAGTACCACCATAAGTACCACCATAAGTACCACCTAGTACTTACGGACCCTAATGACGTTATTTGCTCGTTTTTTGCCTTTGAAGCAGTCTTTCGGACTCCACAGACGCTATTTCACATAAAGAGGCTTATATTGGGTGTTTTTCGTGCCAATAGCTGCTGTGCGGTCCGTTAGCATCCCAAATGCGGATTAATGCTGCATTTAGGTCAACTGTGTCCGATAGCGACTTCGTACAAGCTAAATGTTTATTGGATCAACGAAGAAAAGAAAGGAGTGCCGCAAAATGCTTCCGGATTTATACCCGCGGACTCTAATTTAGGTTTGGTTTGTTGCAACTGTTCCCAAACTCGCTTTCTTCATTCTGATCAGTATTTCTTCCATGAAATTCTCTGGTACTTGAGTTTATTTCGTCGTAACTATTTCGACTACCTACAAAACGATTTCTTGCTGCTCCTAGACCGACAATAAAGAGTAAGACCGAAGCTCCAAGCAGTATGAAAAGTGGCACGTTCCAACTATTTGTCGTGTCATGCAAATATCCTATAAGGGCAGGACCAATTGCGGCAAGCAGATATCCGATCGATTGCGCCATACCAGACAGTTCCGCTGCTTGATGCGCATTTTTAGTACGTAAACCGAAAAACATCATGGACAAGCTAAAGGCGCAGCCTCCACCAATTCCGAGTATGATGATCCACAACAGAATGATATTGGAGCTTCCGTAAAGCAGTCCGAGCGTTCCCGTTAAAAGTAAAATGGTTGTGATGAACACTAACGAACGTTGATTTGACATTCGCCCTGCAATAACGGGGACAATAAAGGTAAATGGAAGCAGCGCTAACTGCATTATTGAGAGGTACCATCCTGATTGGCCTGAGTCAATGCCTTGCTGTTTTAAAATTTCAGGCAACCATGCGATTAGCACATAGAAAATCATGGACTGCATCCCCATAAACAAGGTTACTTGCCAGGCAAGAGGGGAACGCCAAACCTTCACATCATTGCCGGCCATCTGTTGACTCGTCGAGGCTGTTTGCTTCGTATGCTTCCTTAATTGAGGCAACCAGCAGAGGATTGATACAAAGCTTAGGATCCCCCAAATTCCCAATGCACCCTGCCATTTTAAACCTGCGTTTGCAGCTAGCGGTACACTGATTCCCGATGCGATCGCTCCAGATAAACTCATTGAAATTGCAAATACACCAGTCATGGCACCGATTTTATTAGGGAAATCACGTTTGATTAAACTTGGCATTAATACATTACAAACGGCAATTGCAAATCCAAGAATTGCAGTTCCAATATACAGATTTGCAGCCCCAGATAAAGAACGTATTACAATACCAACAGTCAAAAAGATCAGAGCAAACAAAATTAAAAGTTCTACTCCATACCTACGTCCTAGTTTTGGTACTAGAGGCGATAATAAAGCAAAGGTAAGTAAAGGTACCGTTGTGATCAAGCCTGCTAAAGTATTGGAAATATGAACGTCACCCCTAATGAGACCCACTAATGGACCGACCGAGGTTAAGGGAGCACGTAAATTTGCGGCAATAATAATGATGCCGAGTAGTAGCAGCCCTAAAGATGATGGTACGAATTTTTTATTCGGCATTCTTCATTTTCCCTCCCAGAATTAATGCGTACTAATATCCGCGCGGACAATGAAAGTATAGTATAATATATTAAATTTAACAATAAGTATTTTAAAGTTTACTTTATTGAGATGGTTCTATAACTTGAAATGCTTATATTAGATAAAAAATACAACTCAGAGTTTCCATTTAGAATGGAATACTGAGTTGCATGTAATAGGTGAAATTTTCGACTTTTAGAAACCATATTTTAAGGAGATATGGAGCACTGTTTCGCTATTCGTATGATTGGTATAAGAGTGAGGGCGATCTGCACGAAAACTGATCGTATCATATTGATTCAATGTGTACATTTCTCCATCGACTCGTATTTCAATGGAACCAGTCATTACTGTCGCAATTTCAGTTGTATTCACATGATGACCTTCAGGGTGATACGAACTATTTGGCTGTAAGTAAGCCCGACACATTTCAATATCGTTGCTTACATTTTTAAAGACGGGTTCTATGATCCAATTCTTTTGATCATTAGAAAACCGAAGACCTTCGCCTGCTCGATACAAACTAACAGGGTCTTCAGATTTGAACAAAGCTAATAGGGGCAAAGATATGCCTTTTGAAATTTTCCATATTATTGCCAAAGTTGGATTTGTCTCGCCACGTTCGATATTCCCCAGAGTAAGTTTACTTACGCCCGTTAATTCCGCTAAGTCATCTAAGCTCATGTTTTTTTCTTTTCTGTACTTTTTCAAGGCACCGCCGATTTGTAGTACCAGTTGTTTTGATTCATCGATTTCATCCATTTCAAATTCACCTCAACAAATAACTTTATAGCTAGTATATTGTTTATCCTGACTCTTTTCCATACGATTAGGATTAGAGGGTGGATTACACACGCAGCTATGCAAATGACGTCTATGTAACGAACCTGCCCGTAGGCTTATCACCTTCCCCGGTTTAATCCTTTATTTTTGCAAAAGGAGGGATAACAATGGGGTGAGCGCAGAGGAGTCTATATTTGTAGGTGATCATCCAATGAATGGCGTACAAGCGAGCCGTAACGCAGGGCTGCAAGCCATTGGGAAACGTAATGAGCAGATATCTCTTCAATTGGACGTAGACGGGGTAATAGATGATTGTGGGGATTTGTGGAAGCTAATTCGCTCGCTATAGTAAAAATAATCTAATATAGATCATCTAAAAAAAGGTAGAGCGCTTTCAGGACAAAAAAAGACCGCTTACAAAGTAAGCGGCTACAGTTCACAATAAATTGGAACCGTTAAGTATTGGATAGGAGTGGAGAGAAACCATACTGTACTTTTATTATATGTATACGTTTACATTTTGTCAACAGTTTTTAAAAATTGATAAATGTGTTATTTTTAAAGCCGGATTCTAAGTCAGAAATCCAATGTCGGGTCTTGCTGGCGAGTCGACCTATCTAAAGTCTATTAATGTCATCCTATGAGAATATGTGGTACAATAGAGCAGGTATGTTTCTAGATTCGTTTCTATATTTATGTAAAATTAGAAGTATGCCTTATTTCTTTTTGTCTTCTTCATATACATCATGCCTTAATTATCGGGTAGTTGAATATACATAGGTGTATTTCATAAAAAAACTAAAAATTTGCAGTAACACCGCAACTTTTAAAGCCCAAACCGGTATAATAAGTACGGACCGGATGGGAAAAGACGTGCAAGGGCGAGGAGGGCCAATCTCACCATGACGGATTCCCAGTTGATCCAGCAAATCAAACAAGGAAACACGGAATTATATTCAGAATTAATGCGTCGTTATCAACGTAAAATACTAGCATTTGTATATCATATGCTTAGAAATTCACATATGGAGCTTATCGCAGAGGACCTTTGTTCGGAGACCTTCTACAAGGCATTTCGTAGCTTGCATTCCTTTCGAGAGGTAGATGCTTCATTCTCAACATGGCTGTACACTATCGCCCGCAACACTGTTCTAAGTGAGCTTCGCAAGAACCGTGCCGGTAATGTATCTCTGGAAGAGAGTGGATATACACCAGTAGCACCGTTTGAAGTTGCACCCGAGCAGGCTGCATTGCGCAATGAACGGATGAATTTGGTCCGTGAGGCGATAAATAATCTTCCCGAAAAACAACGCTCTGCACTTATCCTACGTGAATATGATCAAATGGACTATCAAGAAATCGCAGAAATTTTAGATCAGAGTGTAAGCTCAGTGAAATCATTATTGTTTCGTGCCAGGAGTAGTGTGAAGCTTCAACTCGAATCCTATTTCAATGAGCCTGAAGTTGAAGAGCAGGTTGAGAGGGTGTAAGGCGAATGAATTGCAGGGAAGCGCAAGAATGTATTCCGCTCTTGTGGGACGCTCCCCCCACACATCCTAGGCGGATTTTACTTGAAAGACATATTGAAACTTGTCCTTACTGCGCTGCAGAATGGGCTCTATGGCAAGAGAGCAGCCTGCTTATGCAAGATTTGAGGGAAGAGATCAGTGAAGAGCGTGCTGAAGCCATAAATGTTAAAGTCATGGAGCGGATTTATTTAGAGAGTCCATGGTTGATGCCCGGTGACGGGAAATCTGCTGGAACCTCTGCTATTGTTCGCCATCGGCTTAGCTTATGGATCGCATGCTTCTTGGCAATATTTCTGTCCAGCGTTCTTTATTTTACGATGTTCAGAACTCCAGGTGATGCAGTTGTTGCTCAGAGTGGAATTGTGGAGACAGGTGTCGCTGGATCCTCGATGGAATGGCAATCAACGTATCCAATTTTGGGCTCTGAAGGTGGGATCATTGAACCCCTTGTAGTAAGTATGGGACCCACTCATCCTCAATACTGGATGATGTTATCAATGTTAGGTGTAGGCTTTGCAGTATTTTCATTAACTAGGCTGAATCGTTATCGCCGATCATAGAGGGTTATTAGACGTATGTCTTTGCTTCCGTTGTTTATAATATTCAGAATATTGAATGAGTCCCTTTACTAATGTAATGAGGGGCTTTTTGCATTGTAAAACTCATAAAAAGAAGACTTTTTATTTCATCCATGTTACATTAAGAGACAAATACTTTGCTGAAAAGGGGGAGGCAACATGCTAATCGGCTTGATACGCCATGGATTGACGGACTGGAACGCGATAGGGAAAATACAGGGACAAAGTGATATTCCACTTAATGATGAAGGACGGATGCAAGCTGCAATGCTTGCTGACCGCTTATTACAGGAACCGTACAGCTGGGACTACTGCGTTACTAGTAATCTTTCCCGCGCTGCTGAGACCGGTAAGATTATTGCTGACAAGTTAGGGATTCCGCTATTAGAACCTGATCAGCGTATCCGGGAACGTGCTTATGGGCAGGTAGAAGGGCTTACTGCCGCAGAACGTGAAGAGAAGTGGGGGAAGGAATGGAGCCAGCTCTCCCTCGGTCAAGAAACCGACGAACAGCTTCAGGCTCGGGCTCTTGCTTTTATGGAAGATATTTCTGCACTGCATCCCAATCGGAATATACTCGTCATATCCCATGGAGGATTTCTTGCTCAGCTGTATACTGCTCTTTACAAGGATAAGTATTCTGAACGAATTGGCAATCTATCCTTGACGATTCTGGAGAAGAAAGAGCGGGAATGGAACCCTATTTTATATAATTGTACTCGCCATATCCTGCAAAATCAGCATTAACCCGGGCTTCGGGTTATTTTTTTTGCAATAAAGGGAATAAAATAGGCAGTATTCCCCATAATGGTAGTAAAACGGTGAGGCGATAAAACATGAATCTGGCGGATATGCTTACTTATGCAGATATTGGACAGCTGACCGCCATAGCGGGCCGCTACCGGTGTGAATGCAAACAGAATTCCAAACACGACTTGATCCAAAGTATTTTGATTATGCTTGGAAGCAGAAGTTTTATGGAGTCTCATATCCGGGAATGCGCTCCGGAGGATTTAAGGTTTTTGAATACATTGCTTTTTGATGAACGCACCTACTTTAGTCTTGAGGATTTGTTGGCTGTGGCAAGGCAAGCGTCTTTTGATGCACCTGAAGGAAAAACTAGAGGTTTCCGGGAGATGGTCTCTCGCTTCAAGAGTGGAGGCTGGCTCTTTAGTGGTTCCTCACAGCAGACCAGATATTTGTACCAGGTACCCAAAGATTTAAAAGAGCGTTTTCGGGAGACGATGAGTGCGCATATCAAAGAGAGCATCGCAACTAGCCCTGAACCTGTGATGTATCGCAGTGAAGGAGAATTAATGATCAGTGATCTGGTAATGCTGCTGAGATATATTAAGGACAATGAGCCAGAACTGAATCAGGAAGGGGCAATGTATAGGCGTTATCAGCAAGGTGTGATGAACGCGCTTCATATTCCGGAGGAGCTTCTTAGCAAAGGCGGTTGGAGGTTTGGTTATGGGAGAGCTTGTGAGCATTATCCTCCAAGATTTGCGCTTTTGTATGACTATATTCGTCACCGCTGCTGGATCTCTGAGGAAGGCTTCCGGCTAAGGCTTACTGCGACCGGTGAGGCTGTGTTAAACGATGGAAAATGTGATTCGTTGATGCAGATATTCTCTTTTTGGTTAAGACTATATAAAGGGGCTGTGCCAAATCTACCTTCACTTGTGTATTGGATAAGCATCAGCGCCGGTAATTGGGTGACAGTACCTTCTTTAGTAGATGGTGTGGGGTGGCTAATTAAACCGTTTTATTATGACAGTGCTGCTTCTATTCTAGAGCAACGTATAATACGGATGATGGTGCACCTAGGCATGCTTAAACTGGGCGAGACTTCTGGTGGACTCGCTGTTATGATGACACCATGGGGGATAGAGACAGCCGTGCCTAAGTATCTTCGGTAGGTGCGCGTGCAAATGCTTATGGGGATTACATATGCAGAAGTAGGAATCCGTTATTGTTGCTGATGGGTACAATAGAGGAAGTGTTTAGCGGAATGGGCGAATATGTAGAACGAAGACAGGATTGATGAATATGCTTTAGTAGGTGCCGATTCTCTTGAAACCGAAAACATAATCATCTTGATGAATATCAAATAACAAGAAAAAAGGATCTCTTAAACAGCGGAGGTGTATCGAATGGACAAAATGAAGGCTACGTATGAAGTGATGCTAGGACTTGCGGCAGAAATGGTGTGGGATGAAGCGCTGCGAAAGCGTCGCTCCGACATCTTGCACCGTGAGATTGACACGGCGCTGGCTACCGGAGATGAGATGGCTTTCCGAAATCTTACTGAGGAACTTAAAAGTTTGGCATAAAGAAATGCGCTTAGCGCATTTCTTTTTTTGCTTATAATCTACTCAATTTGCTTAATCGGACGAAAATATAAAATCTAAATCTGGACGTTCCTCCTCCTCCTTCAATATAATGGGTTCTATAACTTCAGGAAGCTTTGCGAAAGAACGGAAAAATTAACAATTATACATAGGGAGATGAATGGGAATGAAATTCAGCGATTTTGAAGTGGGCACTTGGGAAGAAAATCAAAAATTCTATGATACATGTCTCATACCTTTTACAGGATTAAGTGGACTGGAGAGTCCTCCTGAGACCGTTCAGGCACTCGAAAGATTACGTAATTTCATGGATATGGTGGAAATACCGTTCAAGGGGCGGATCGTGACTTACCCAGCCATTCAGTACGCTGGAGAGGGCTATGTGAATTTAATTAATGAGATTTGCCAAAAAGTCAAATCCAGTGGTTTCCAGCATGTAGTGGTGTTGACAGCGGATGTACCTCTCCAAGAAGGCCAAATCTATGAAAGCGATTTAGTTCTCTCTCTGCCTATCATTGAGGCTTCTCATGAAGGGAAGAATGACAGTGAAATTAGGATGAAAATTCAAGACATGTGGCGGAGATGAACTCCTTATAAATGTGACAGAAAATCAACAATTATAGGTTGAAATCGCTTTTTAGCCTGTCACAAATTAGACAATATTCTTGACGGGTTTTGGAGCCTAAGCTATTATTAGGTTGAATCCAAATGGTATGTGATGTATTTCATTGAAAAGATTTGAAAACGGATTATTTATATTGAGACATCTCTGATCGGACACCACAGATACTTTCTTATATCTTGAGAAGGGGGTTATATAACAGTATGAGCAGCCATAATGAACAACAGGAGACATGGCCTGAACAACCACCCAGCCGTAAAGAGATGTCGCGCAGGCAATTTTTGACCTACACGCTTGGTGGCGCCACTGCTTTTATGGGGGCGGGTACAATTCTCCCCATGGTCCGTTTTGTCGTGGATCCGATATTACATAAGAAGGGTGCTGGAGATTTTATCAAGGTTGCTGAGATAAGCAAAATCACCGAAGAGCCCCAGGAATTTACTTTTGAATTGAAACAGAAGGACGGATGGTACGACAGTACAGCGACACTCACTGCGTGGATCCGGAAAGACGCGAAGGGTGATATTTATGCGCTTTCACCGATCTGTAAACATTTGGGATGTACGGTCGGGTGGAACAACGATAAAGCTCATCCGGACGAATATCACTGCCCATGCCATGGTGCACGTTATACAAAGCTTGGCAAAAATCTCGAAGTTGCTCCTAAGCCGCTTGACCAGTATAAAACGAAATTCGATAACGGGTGGGTGCTTTTGGGAGACATTGTGCCAAATACAGTAGCTCGTGAGGAGGCGTAGTTCTGATGTTTAAAAATGTCTATAACTGGATTGACGAACGTCTGGATGTTACGCCGATTTGGAGAGACGTGGCCGATCACGAGGTTCCTGAGCATGTTAATCCGGCCCATCATTTCTCTGCGTTCGTGTATTGCTTTGGCGGACTGACCTTTTTTATTACAGTCATTCAGATTTTATCAGGTATGTTCTTAACGATGTATTATGTTCCGGACATTATTAATGCTTATGCTAGTGTTGAGTATTTGCAGACAAGTGTTGCATTTGGACAGATTGTCCGCGGGATGCATCACTGGGGCGCAAGTCTAGTAATTGTTATGATGTTCCTTCATACAATGCGTGTCTTCTTTACAGGCTCTTACAAAGCGCCGCGCGAGATGAACTGGGTAGTTGGAATGCTGATTTTCTTCGTAATGTTGGGACTTGGTTTAACAGGTTACTTGTTGCCTTGGGATAATAAAGCTTATTTCGCAACAAAGGTAACTCTTGAAATAGCCAATTCTGTTCCAGTGATGGGGCCGGTGCTGAAGGAACTGATGCAAGGTGGAACGATTGTTGGTGCCGAAACCTTAACTCGTTTTTTCGCACTACATGTATTCTTCCTCCCAGCGGTGCTTCTTAGTCTGCTCGTAGGACACTTTATTATGATCCGCAGACAAGGGATTTCCGGACCGTTGTAAGTTAATCTGAGAGAGGAGGAATACGGATGGCGCATGGAAACAATTCTAAGGAAAAGGTTGTATATGTCGGTGATTCCAGAGTTCGCAGAGGGAACGGATTTATCACACCTCCGGACTACACGGCTTACCCCGGCAAATCGGAAGCCTTTATCCCTAACTTTCTACTGAAGGAATGGATGGTCGGAGTCGTTGTACTTGTAGGAATATTAGTCCTTACTATTTCAGAGCCAGCTCCGCTAGGGTTTCCAGCAAATGCTAGTGCTACGGTTATCCCGATTCCTGACTGGTATTTCTTGTTCCTCTATCAGTATTTGAAGCTCCCATATGCTTCAGGTGATTATATCGTTCTGGGTACACTAGGAGTTACTGGTGTGGCTTTTGGTTCACTTCTGTTGGCTCCCTTTCTGGATACGGGTAGAGAGCGTCGCTTTTACCGTAGACCGATTGCTTCATCTTTAATGTTCTTGTCGCTTGCAGCAATTGTTTATTTGACCAATACTGCCTGGACTGAATACAAACATGAAATGGCTGAAACGGGTCAGATTCCTGAAGATGTTCAACGGGAAGAAAAGGCGGCGGAGAACAGGGCTAAGGGTCTGCCGACCTCCAGTGCCGTTAAGCCAAAAGAAGTAGCGATTGTGGACAAGGATGATCCTGCTATGGGGTTCTTCAAGCAAGCCACTTGTATCTCCTGTCACGCAGCAGATTTGAAAGGGGCGGGCGGTCCTTCACTTCGTGGAGTTGGAGACACCCATGACAAAGAAGCAATCCTTACTATTATAAAAGAGGGTCAAGGGCAGATGCCAAAAATGTACGATACCGCTTTGGGAGCAGGTCTATCAGAAGCGGATATTGATACCTTGGCCGGCTGGCTTGCCAAACAAAAAAGCGAACAGTAAAATAATGATAACGCAACCTGATCGTGCATGCGGTCAGGTTTTTGTATGTCTAAATGCGAAGTGCCATTACTTGGGGAGGTTAATAATCTGTATGCCAGTTCATTGGTTTAACAAACTGTTTAAGAACCGGGGAATTATCTGGTTGTTATTTATCGTAAATTTCCTGGGTACAATTTATGGTTACATATGGTATGGCAATCAACTGGAGTTCACTGCGGCTAATTATCCACACTGGCTACTTTCATTTGTTCCGGATAGCCCAACCGCAAGTTTGTTTTTTACCTTGGCTCTGTTGCTGATGCTCTTCCCTCCAAAAAGCTACACAGGAAACAATGTAAGGGAACTTATTGAGGCTTTGGCGGTCGTTACGTCAGTGAAGTACGGGATATGGGCAGTGAGTATTATTTTTGCCGGGGGTTATCACGGTGATGTTTTGGTTTGGAAAGATTGGATGCTGGTAATCTCCCATACGGGGATGGCAGTTGAAGCATTGATTTATGCGAGGTTTTTTTCTTTCCGCAAAATGATTCCATTAGCCCTGCTTTGGACACTCGCCAACGATATGCTGGATTATTCTTACGGAATCTATCCGTGGTTACCTTCTGTTTTGAACGATTATGTTATACAGGTACAGTACTTTACAATGGCGCTTACGCTGCTTAGTGTTGCAGCTGCTTGGTTGTTTAGTAGAAGACAAAGACCGGTAGAGTCAATCTATCAGTTCAAGAATAGACGTTAGTAAGCAGTTCTATCCCTTGTCCCCCTGCCATACATTTAGAATTATAAGAAGTATAAGTTTTATACTATGCTTTATCCTTATAATTTTACGAGAAACGAATATCGTCTTTAAAAGACGACAACGTCGTTTCTTCTTAAGTAGGAGGGGGATGTCTCATGCTCCGCGGGAGATATTATGTAGTGGTTGTTCTAGTATTCTGCTGGCTGCTGTCCAGTATGGATGTTGTAAAGGCTTCAGCAGCGCTAGGGGATGCTGGTGAAGGGTCTGGCAAAGCTTCGAAGCAAAGCGCCGACGTTAGTTCGGGCAACGGTTTGGCAGTAATGAGCGGAAAGACCGGAGCGCAGCAGCTGGAACAAGCTGCTGAGGCATTGTATGGGTATGTTTTGGAAGGGGATGTAATGAAGGTCCGACAGGAGACCGAAGCGATCTCCAAGATCTTTGTGTCCTCATCCTTTGAAGGAATGACCTCTGTGGAGGGGATTAATGCATTGTCAGGGGTCATTATGGACCTGAAGGCTACCGTGGCAGGCGCGAAAATAAATCCACAGCAATGGGAAGCGGCAGCCGCCAAGCTACGTCTAGCTGCCAACAGTCTTAATCATCCGCGCCAGCCTATTTGGCTTCAGTACTACAAGCTGATTCGCGAGGATTTAAATGCGATGGAGCAAAGTGCGGTTGCAAATGATTTGGCGGGCTGGAAAACAGCTCTGGAAAGACTGCAGGGCAGGTATGATAACATCCGGCCGGCAGTGATTGTCTCCCGCCAGCCTGAAGTTGTGAATGCTTTTGATTCCTGGCTCTCATATGCGGCCGGCATTCCTTCGTCCTCACAAAAGGTTGAACGTGCCCGCCTGCTTGAAATTGTATCTTATGGTCAGGATGCGGTAAGAGTAATGTTCGGAAAAGAGAAGGATGAACCTGCTTTGTCCTTGCCGCTGGCATCGCAAGAATTTGGGATTTGGGGAGGGTTAGCCGCAAGCTTCATTATAGCTGCGTTAGCCTATGTAGCCTATCGCAAGTACCGTGGTCAGAATCAGAATTGGAAGCCGATTCCGTAGGGTGAAATTATAAACAGTAAAAAGGAGTGTGGGCTTGAAATGGCCTACACTCCTTTTTATTTAGGTTTCTCGAAAGCCTTCTCCATGTACGTCGTGTACATCGCTAATAATTACGAAGGCGCGTGGATCAACGGATTTGACCAGCAGACTTAGCCGGCGGATTTCTTGCCTTGAGACCACACAGTACACCATATATTTGGCTTGCTTGGAATAAGCACCAATGGCAGGGATGAGGGTTACACCACGGTCCATTTCGGCTGTAATCAGATCGGCAATTTGTGGTGCTTCATCACTGATAATTGTAAATGCCTTGGCAGCATAGGCGCCTTCTTGGATAAAATCTATCACTCGTGATGAGATAAAAACTGCGACGAGTGTGTAAAGTATTTTTTCTTTAGGAATGTAGAGGATGGAAGAGCCAATAATAATAATGTCGATGGCCAAAATAATCTGCCCCATGCTCCAGCCAAAATTCCGTCCCAGAATTCTTGCGACAATATCAACACCACCTGTTGTACCCCCAAACCGGAATACAAGCCCAAGCCCCGTTCCAAGCGTTACTCCTGCGTACAGTGCCGCAAGAATAAAGTCGTGTTCGGTACTGAAGGGGATAATCCATCCCGCAGTAATCATTCGTTCGAAAACCCACAGGAAAAAGGTCAACGCCCCGATCCCTACACCTGTATACACAATTTGCCGCCCGCCTAGGACTTTCCAGCCCAGCAGAAACAAAGGAAGGTTGATCAGCAGTGTGGATAAAAAGATGGGAATACTAAAGGCATAATTAAGGAGAAGTGTGATCCCGGTTACGCCGCCTTCCATCAACTGATTAGGAATGATGAAATACAGTAGCCCGAAGGCATATACTGCGGCTCCGAGCAAGATGGGAGCGACTGTCTTGCTGATTGTAATTACCTTTTTTGAATTCATGAAATCCCTCGTTAGGCCTTTTGTAGGCAGTTTTTCTTTTTCTATAATAAGTATACCTTTTCTTGCGTGTGTTAAAATATTCAAAAAAGATTGTCTTCAAAACGTCTTTACGATAACATAGGGGCAAACAGAAGGCAAGATATACAGAGGGGGAGAAGTTACATTTTATGGACAAAAGTCTTGGTGACATACAGCGTGAAGTAGACGCTTATATATCGCAGTTTAAGGAAGGGTACTTCAGTCCACTCTCTATGCTGGCCCGCATGTCCGAGGAAGTCGGAGAACTGGCTAGAGAAGTCAATCACGAGTTCGGCGAGAAGCCTAAAAAGTCTGATGAAGCTGAGAATTCCATTGAACTTGAACTGGGAGATATTCTGTTTATTACCGTTTGTTTTGCGAATTCTCTCGGGATAGACCTGACGGAAGCGCATAATAAGGTAATGCATAAATTTAATACCCGTGATGCGGGACGTTGGACACCGAAAGACACCGATTAGGCCTCTATAACATATGCTGTACCAAACCAACGGGATTTAGCCGTGAGGATGGTGTGTATATGGATCATAAGGATTATGTAAGAGAGGCCTACCGCTCGATATTGCGCAGTGACTTTGCCGAAGCTATTGTTTGCTTCGAGTCTGCAATTGCAGCAAGCCCTGCTGATGCCGAGGTTAGATATCGTTGTTCCATAACGTATGCCCGCAGTGGTATGCTAGATAAAGCTTTAGTTCATGCTCAGGCTGCTGTAAAGCTGGACACCAGCAAACCTGAGTATAGTCTGCATCTGCAGCATTTGCAGGCTATGATGCATGTACAAGAAGCCAAACGGTTGATAGAAGATGAAGATAACAAAACTCGCAACCCTTATCATCCGATTACACTGCTCAAAGAGGCTATTACCCTTGATCCATTATATGGGGATGCTTATGTATGGCTTGCTATCGCGCATAGCCGAGTGAATGAACATTTACAGGCTATGACTGCCTTAAAAGAAGTGATTTCGTTACATCCGGATGATTCTGGCTTGCGGGAATTGATGAGAGACCTTCAGAAATCCATACAATCGTATATGCAATAACTATATAACTAGTGAGAGCGAGGATGGAAAAAATATGAATAACAAGATCAGGGTCGTTGTATCCGGCGCAGGCGGAAGAATGGGTAAAGAGGTTGTTAAACTTGTATTGCAGGACGAAGAGCTGGAGTTAGCAGCAGCAGTAGATCGTTCTTCAGGCGATATTGATGCAGGGCGTCTGGTAGGTCTGGAAGACTCAGGCGTTATTGTAACTTCTGATCTTGAGGCCGCCCTCGCGGGAAGCAACGGAGATGTCCTTGTCGATTTCACTACACCGCAGTCAGCGTATACGAATACAGCGCTTGCTATTAAGTATGGAGTGCGTCCGGTTATCGGTACAACCGGATTCACACCGGAGCAGATGGTGGAACTGGACAAGCAGTGTCAAGAACAGGGGATCGGCGGACTTATTGCTCCGAATTTCTCCATTGGAGCTATTCTATTGATGAAATTTGCGGCACAAGCTTCAAAGTACTTCCCGCATCTGGAAATTATAGAGTATCATGGTGACCAGAAACTGGATGCTCCATCCGGAACTGCGGTCAAAACTGCAGAAATGATTTCGGAAGTTCGTGAGGAACTTCGTCAAGGTAATCCTAAAGAGGAAGAAACCATTGAAGGTGCCCGTGGTGGTTACTATAACGGATTCCGGATACATAGTGTCCGTCTTCCTGGTGTGTTTGCTCAAGAAGAAGTGATTTTTGGTGGATTCGGACAATCCTTAAAGATTCGCCATGATTCTTATGAGCGTGCAGGATATATGCCAGGCGTTAAGATGGGTATTGAAAAGGTAATGGGATATACAGGCTTGATCTATGGATTCGAGCACTTTATAGAATAGACAGGAGAGAACACCATGTTAAAGATCGCATTTATTGCCCACGATCGTAAAAAAGATGAAATTGTAAATTTTGTATTAGCTTATGAACATGTATTTGAAGGTCATGAACTTTTTTCTACAGGGACTACTGGCCAACGGATTATGGATGTAACTAACTTAAAAATTCATCGTTACATGTCTGGTCCATTAGGTGGAGATCAGCAAATCGGTGCAATGGTAGCACAGGATGAACTGGATCTTATTATTTTCATGCGTGATCCTTTAATGGCGCAGCCACACGAACCTGATATTTCAGCTCTACTTCGTCTGTGTGACGTATACGGGATACCGGTAGCTACGAATATTGCCACAGCGGAAGTTCTTGTGAAGGCGATTGATCGTGGTGATTTTGCTTGGCGTGCACTGGTTCACAAATACAAACCGGGTGTTGATGAATGAAGCTGGACATTCTTGTATTTGGTGCGCATGCAGATGATGCGGAGATTGGTATGGCAGGAACCATTGCAAAACATACCGCTGCGGGACTTAAGGTGGGACTTTGCGATTTAACAGCCGCGGAAATGTCATCGAACGGTACAGTAGAACTTCGCAAGCAAGAAGCGCAGCAAGCTGCAGACCTTCTCGGAGCATCCGTGCGGACAAACCTGGGTCTGCCAGATAGAGGGCTTTTTATTACAGCAGAGCATGTGGCGGCTGTGACTGCTGAAATTCGCCGCTTTTCTCCTACGATAGTTTTTGCTCCTTATTGGGAGGATCGTCATCCCGATCATATCGCCTGTAGCAAGCTGGTGGAAGAGGCTGTTTTTAATGCCAAGCTACGTAAATATATGCCGGACAAGCCGGCAATTCCTGCTCCTCAGCTGTACTTCTATTTTATCAATGATTTAGGACGTACCGATCTTATTGTTGATGTTACTGAACAATATGGCTTGAAGGAGCAGGCATTGTCCTGCTATCGCTCCCAGTTCACCAAACCTCCGGGTGCGGATACTGTATCCACACCGTTAACGGAAGGCTACATTGAACGAGTCCGTTCGAGAGATATGCTGCTTGGCCAGCGCAGACTGATTCCTTATGCAGAAGGGTTTGCAACCAAGGTACCTCATACGGTGGAATTGTTTACTTAAGGAACGGATATAACGAAGTTTGTATGATAATATAATAAGCTGATTAAGATTGATCCAGGAGCGCTTGGAATTAATACGCCATTGCGCTCCTGAGAGCTTTTATTGAACAGCTTAGAGAAATGAAGTCCTGTGTGATTTTGAAAGAAACGGTGTTCGCTTTTTTGAAAGCGGCCGACAAACAATAGATGATTCATTACACGAATCAATACTGGAGAAGAAGGAGACAGGAAGATGGATCGTATGCTAAAAATAGGAATTACCTGTTATCCGTCTCTTGGCGGTTCAGGCGTAGTTGCGACTGAATTAGGTAAACTCTTGGCCGAGAAGGGTCATGAAGTTCATTTTATTACACATAGTATCCCGTTCCGGTTGGGAACGTTTCAGAAAAATATTTTTTACCATGAGGTAGAAGTAAACGATTATTATGTATTCCGCTATCCCCCGTACGATCTAGCGCTTGCTACGAAGATGGCTCAGGTTGCCAAAATGCAAAATCTGGATCTTCTCCATGTTCACTATGCAGTGCCTCACGCAGTGTGTGCTTTCCTTGCAAAGCAAATGCTAGGGAACGATATGAAGGTTGTAACCACTTTACATGGTACGGATATAACGGTGCTTGGTCAGGATGAATCGCTTAAAGATTTGATTCGTCTGGGGATTAATGAAAGTGATGCCGTTACAGCGGTCTCTCAGGATCTTATTAGAGAAACACGGGACGTACTCGATATTACCCGCGACATTGATCTTACTTATAACTTTGTGGATCACCGGGTCTATTATCCGCGTGATGTAACGGATCTGCGGGGAGATTTCGCAGCGCCTGATGAGAAGATTCTGATGCATATCAGTAACTTCCGTCCTGTAAAAAGAGTCAGTGATGTTGTTGACGTTTTTGCCAAAGTGAATCGTGAACTGCCTTCACGCCTGCTGCTTGTAGGTGAAGGTCCGGATCTTCCCAAAATTCAAGCCAAAATTAGCGAAATGGGTCTGGAAGATAAAGTTCGTTTTCTGGGAAGGCAGGATGAAATCGCTCAGGTGATCTCTTTAGCTGATCTGCTTCTGCTACCTTCCGAGAAGGAAAGCTTTGGTCTGGTTGCTCTGGAAGCAATGGCTTGTGGCGTACCGACGATTGGCTCGCAAACCGGAGGCATTCCTGAGCTTATAGAGCATGGAAAGACTGGATTCCTTGCCCCGATTGGCGATACAACGGCTATGGCTAAATATGCAGTTAAGCTCCTGTCGGATGAACGTATGGTGCAACAGTTCAGAGAAGCTTGTCTACAAACAGCCTGCAAAGATTTCTGTAAGGATTCGATAACGAAACAATATGAAGATATTTATTACCGGGTGCTGGGGCGCAAGGTACTTGGACTGGACCCAGTTCGGGGGTAAGGAGTCATATATGGAATGGACAATGGCACCTTCTGCGATGGCAATTGCAGCGGAGATTGTAATTGCCGAGTTAACCCAAAATGGTCACGAGGCTTATTGGGTTGGAGGATGTATTCGCGATGAGCTATTGGGTAGGCCAGTGCATGATATGGATATTACAACCTCAGCACTGCCGGAGGAAGTGATAGCTATCTTTGCGCGCAGTGTGCCAACAGGATTAGCTCATGGTACGGTCACCGTGATACAGGATGGTTGTGGGTTTGAAGTGACGACATACCGGACAGAGAGTGGTTATGTAGACCACCGTCGTCCTGAGCATGTTTTTTTCGTCAACGATGTGAAGGAGGATCTTCGTCGTCGTGATTTCACGATCAACGCGATTTGCTGTGGATTAAATGGGGAACTTATTGATCCTTTTGAGGGTGAGAAGGATCTACAGCTGCAGGTGATTCGCTGTGTAGGCGATGCGGAGGAGCGGTTTGACGAAGATGCGCTTCGTATGCTTCGCTGCATTCGTTTTGCATCGGTGCTGGATTTCTCCATCGCGAAGAACACGTGGAGGGGCCTGATGCGCCAGCGGGATAAGCTGGCGCATATTGCTGTGGAGCGTGTCCGCGCGGAGCTGGACCGCATCGTCGAGGGGCCGCATCTTCTGCGCGGCCTCGGCATGCTAACGCGCTGCGAGCTGCTGGCGCGCGGCAAAGCCCCGTTCCCCTGGACCGGAACCGATATGGCGGCTGCTGCCGCCTTAACGGCCGGGATCGGGGAACTGGAGAGCGCCCGCCTGCGGTGGGCGCTTCTCCTCCATGCCCTGAAGCAGTCGGCCCAAGAGGCCGATGTGCTGCTGCGGGCATGGACGTTCTCGGGGACGACGCGGAGCGGCGTCGTCCAGGTGCTGCGGGTCCGCGAAGTTTGGACCGCTGCGATAGAGGCCATGCCGCCGGGTACGGGCAGCATGGAAGGTCTGCGGCGGCAATGGATCGCCGCCGTGCTGGTCTTCGGCGTGGAAGCCGCCGAAGGGTGGCTCTCGCTGCTGGCGATCCTGCCAGCAGCCGCACCTGTACTTCCTACTGCGGCCTCTTCTGCCTTTTCCGTCGTGGAATCGACAGAGGCCTCAACAACACCTGCCGCTGTAAATGTACAAGCGGCAAGAGAATGGATCGCGCAAATGCCGCTAACCAGCCTTTCAGAGCTTGAGATTACAGGCAATGAGCTGGTGGAGGCTTTGGACAAACGTCCGGGACCATGGCTAGGCAAAATGTTAAATGGACTCCTGCAAGCGGTCGCTTCAGGTGATTTACCTAACGATAAACAATTATTACTGCTTGAAGCAAAAAGGATGGATAGACATGAGCGATGATAAAGCGCTGTCGCTAACTGAGCTGAAGCGAGAGACCTCCGCTTCGAATTGGGTAGGCGTCATTCAGTTGCTGGAATCTGTGGTGTCCACTCAAGAAGAAGCTAAGTTTTTAGCGGAAAACGGCGCGCCGGAAGGGACAACTGTCATCGCGGAAGAACAGACGGGCGCCCGAGGCCGAATGGGAAGAAAGTGGTTTTCTCCCCGTGGCAAGGGCATTTGGATGAGTATTGTGTTACGGCCCCAATTACCCTTGTCGGAGACTCCGCAGCTGACATTGCTGGCTGGGGTTGCCGTCTGTAAGGCAATTCGACGGGTAACAGGTGTAGATGCCGGCATCAAATGGCCGAATGATCTGCTCGCAGGCGGTCGTAAGATTTGTGGGATTTTACTGGAATCTTCTCTAAGAGAAGGGGAGCTTCATTATTGCATTGCTGGAATTGGCATTTCCGCGAACATGACAGAGGAAGATTATCCTGATCATCTGCAGGAGGTCGCGACTTCACTTCGGATTGAGCGGGGTGGTGCTCCAGTTGACCGTTCTGAGCTGGTAAAAGCGGTTTTGGACGAGCTGGAGATGCATTACAATTTGTACATGAAGCAAGGTTTTAAACCTATCAAAGAGCTCTGGGAGTCTATGTCAGTGACTTTGGGTCGCCAGATCGCACTGAATAGCCCTCAGGGGCGTTCTGAAGGTGTGGTAGTAGGTTTGGATGAAATAGGTGGTCTGCTGCTTAAAAACAGCTTGGGAGAGATCTCTAACGTATGCTCAGGTGAGATTGAACTTTTATAATATTTTTTATATGACAAGGGTATCATCCCTTGTCATATTTTTTTCGTGTAATTCCGAGCTTTTTTTGTTATACTATGGGTCGGAGGCGGTATCGTTTAACGAACTGTACTCTTGAACTGAAGAACTTTTTTATATTTTTATTATTGGAAATACCTTCATAACTGCGTTTGACGGTTACGTTGGATTCTGCTCTGAGCCGTAAGGACCGAGACAGAAGGGACGATCGCAAGTGACTCTTTTTTGCCCTTCGGACCTTTTTAGCAAATGATTGCTAAAAGGTTTTTTTGTTGCGATTTTTACGGGCAGGTTACTTAAAAAAGGAGGACGAAAAGAGAAATGGCAAACAAACAAGCGCTAAATATTGTAAAAATGAAAAAAATGAAAGCAGAAGGTGTGCCCCTGAGCATGCTGACCGCTTATGATTATCCGTCTGCAGTTCTTGCAGAAGAAGCAGGTATCGACCTTATTTTGGTTGGTGACTCTCTTGGGAATGTAGTCCTTGGATACGATACAACTTTACCGGTAACGATTGAAGATATGGTGTACCATACCCGCTCGGTAACCCGAGGAGCACAAAGCACCTTTATCGTGGCGGATATGCCATTTATGACTTATCACGGAAGTGTAGATGAAACTCTGCGGGGAGTGCGCAGATTAATGCAGGAAGGGCGGGCTCATGCCGTCAAAATGGAAGGCGGACTCGAGATTTGTGAGACTGTAGCTACGGTGGTAGCTGCGGGAGTCCCTGTACTGGGACATATCGGGCTTACTCCGCAATCCGTGAATATGATTGGTGGCTACCGGATTCAAGGCAAAGATGCCAAAGATGCGCAACGCCTGATGGATGAAGCTAAGGCGCTTGAGGCCGCAGGTGCTTTTGCGATCGTTCTGGAGCTGGTAACGGAAGAAGTGGCCCAAGCGATCTCTGAAGCGCTTAGCATCCCAACCATTGGGATCGGTGCAGGCCGTTACTGTGATGGACAGGTATTGGTTTTCCATGATTTGCTGCGGTATGCCTCACCTTACCGTGAGAAACGTTTTGTCAAAACCTATGCGGATGTGGGGAATGTAATCCGTGAGGGCATCAGCCAATATGTGAAGGAAGTAAAGGAACGTTCCTTCCCAGATGAAAGTCACGTTTTTAATGCAGATGAAACGGTTTTGGAATCTTTATATGGCGCTGCAAGAAAGGAAGGGAAATAAATGAGAGTCGTCAGAAGCATGGAGCAGCTGCGCGAAGCTTTGGAGTATATGAGACAAGGCGGGCACGCCCCGATTGGGTTCGTTCCTACGATGGGATACTTGCATGACGGACATGCCAGTCTGCTTCGCCGGGCTGGAGAAATGAGCAACACAGTGGTAATGAGCATTTTTGTGAATCCTTTGCAATTCGGGCCAAACGAGGATTATGATTCCTATCCGCGTGATGAGCGTCGTGATTTGGAACTCGCTGAACGTGAGGGAGTAGATATTGTATTTATCCCCAGTGTGGAAGAAATGTATCCGCAGCCTACTCGGACTACGGTCTCGGTATCGGAGCTTACTACCCGGCTTTGTGGGGCTTCCCGCCCTGGGCATTTTGATGGTGTAACCACAGTAGTTAATAAATTCTTCAATGTCGTACAGCCGGATTATGCTTTCTTTGGGCTGAAGGATGCTCAACAAGTTGCTGTGCTTCGTCGAATGGTGTCCGATCTTAATATGAATGTCGAAATTATTCCTTGTCCGATCGTTCGTGAAGGGGATGGACTTGCACTCAGCTCACGTAACGTATTCTTGTCTCCAGAGGAGCGTAGTCAGGCATTGGTGTTATCTCGTTCCTTACGTGAAGCACGTCAGTCTATTGAAGAAGGAAAAGTAACAACCGTTGCTGAAGTGCGGGAATTGTTGACATCGGTTATTTCCAGCTCTCCTCTAGCGGTGATTGATTACGCGGAGATCTTAACATTCCCGGATCTTGAAGGATTAGAGGATGAAGCTCTTTTATCAGAAGTGGATGGGGAAATTATTATAGCGCTCGCCGTGAAGTTTGGCAGAACACGCTTGATTGATAATAATGTATTTATTCCAAAGGAGGTTGCTGCACTTGTTTAGACATATGATGAAATCCAAAATTCACCGCGCAACAGTAACGGAAGCGAATTTGAACTATGTGGGCAGTATTACCATTGATGAGAGCTTGATGGAAGCCGCGGACATTCTTGAGAATGAAAAAGTTCAAATTGTGGATAACAACAATGGTTCACGACTGGAAACCTATGTAATCCCTGGACCGCGTGGAAGCGGAGTGATCTGTCTTAATGGTGCCGCAGCTCGTCTTGTTCAGCCGGGCGATACAGTAATTATCATTTCCTATGCGATGTTGTCCTCGGAAGAACTGGAGTCACATAAGCCAACGGTGGTATTCGTGGATGAGAATAACAAACCAGTGAAGCTGGCTGATCATGAATTGCATGCTACAATCGCTTAATGTATGGACTTACGCCATGTAATGAATGGCAGGGATGAAAGACCCCGATCTCGCAGAAAATGAAGTCAGGCAAGCTGAACTGATTTCATCTTCAGTAAGGGGGGATCGCCCATGTTTCAACATTTGTTTGCTGAAATGAACAAGGTGCTTCAGGAGATCGTAACAGATTACCCTACAGCGGAGGGTGCCCGCCGGAACGAGCTTTTATGCAATTATAATATGCTGCATAGACTGAGCGACAAAGTGATGGATGAATGGCTCGCTTTTGCTGAGAAGCTTAGTTCCTTTCGCGAAAGTGCGGATTTTACAGCAGTGGTCGAAGAGGAAGTGCCGGAACAGGAAGCACCAGAACTATGTATGGATTCCTTTGTAAGAGGTCAGGGGTATTATAAGCTGCTGATGTATGGAAAGTGTATTGATCAGTTTAAAGAAGTTATTGCGCAATACCCGGATAGCTTGGCTGCTCGATTATATTTAGCCATCTCTTATCTGCAGGAAGGTGACGGTGAGGCCGCTTGGAGTCATCTGAACCATATGCTGGGCTTGATACGGGAAACCAAGCTGAAAGCCATGGTTTATAATGCTTTAGGGTGCATACGAGCCTCACAGGAACGTTTCAATGAAGCGCAGGAATTGTTTGATCTTGCTTTGCAGCATGACCCTGCGCTTCCGGAACCAAACGTTAACTTAGAGGTATGCCGCCGTCGTGGAGGGAAGCTGCACTTTGGAAATCAGCTGGTTTCCCTTTTGTAAAAGAATAACGGTTTTGGAAATTTCCATTCAAGCGATGCATCCCCTGAACCAGTGGTGTGCATCGCCTTTTTTCGCAACTTCTGTTATGCTGATTAAGAGTCTCAATTGAAAGGGAATAGAATTATAATGAAATTTGCCGTGCTTGATTTTGAAACAACAGGAACCCAATCCGTGGGTGAAATTATCCAGGTTGGCCTTGCAATTATAGAAGAAGACCGGTCCATCTCCCGGGTATATGGTTCCTATGTCAAGCCCGGAACGCCGATTCCTCCTTTTATAACAGGTCTGACGGGGATTACCGATGATGATGTGAAGGATGCGCCTGAGCTGGATGAGATGATGATGGAGCTTGTTCCGCTCTTGGATGATGTTGTGCTTGTAGGGCATAATGTCGCTTTCGACTTCCATTTTTTACAAAATGCTTTAGATCGTTGTGGTTATTTGCCATTTCAAGGGCGGATTTTGGATACGATTGATTTTCTGAAAATTTGCTTTCCTTCGCTCACATCTTATCAACTAAGCTCTGTCAGTGCTCATTTTGGAGTGACACATGATCATCCGCATCAGGCAGATAGTGATGCACTTGCGACTGCTTTAGTGCTGTTGAAATGTCTTGAGGAGCTCTACGAGCTGCCGCTGCTTACGATCCAGAGACTCTGTGAGCTGTTTACCGAAGAGGATAGTGATCTGGGCTGGTACTTTGATGGTCTGCTGCGAGAGCGGGAAGCGGAGACGCTACAGCCCGAAGGTGATCTGACTTTCTATCGTCAATTAGCGCTTGCAGTAGGAGATTGGACGGAGTTAGCGCCACCTAGAGATGAGCATGCTGAGAATCCGCTAGCGAATTTATCTTTTACTGATTATATGGACGAAGTAACCAAACGACTTAAAGACACATTACCGCAGTATGAAAGCCGGGAAGCTCAGGATATTATGATCAATGAGGTGATGACGGCACTTGCCGAAGACAAACACCTACTGATCGAAGCGGGCACAGGAACCGGTAAATCGCTCGGTTATTTGTTGCCTGCCATTTATCAAAGCGTTCGCACCAATGAAAAAGTCATGGTCAGCACTCATACCATTAATCTGCAGGACCAATTGCGCGAGCGGGATATCCCTTTGTTAACGCAGGTAGTTCCTTTTCCGTTTAAAGCTGCTATTTTTAAGGGAAGAGGGCATTATTTGTGTCTGCGTAAGTTTGAGCATAAAATTAATAAAAAGGACTTTATAAGCCCAAGGGAAGATGCGCTTACTGCCGCTCAGATGATTGTATGGCTCACTCAAAGTGAATCAGGGGATGATGAAGAGCTGAATTTAAGCGGCCGGGGCGGTGATTTCTGGGAGACGGTGGCAAGCGATACCGATTCCTGTCTGGGCCGTTCTTGTCCTTGGTTCCGCAAATGTTATTATCATAGGGCCAAGCATGAAGCTGGGATTGCTGACGTGGTTATTACGAACCACTCCAAGCTATTCGCAGATGTTAAGGCTGGGCACCAGCTGCTTCCGGCTTACGAGCATCTTGTCATTGATGAAGCACATCATTTAGAAGATGTGGCTGGTAAACATCTTGGCATGCATATGAAGCATTTCACTGTGGCACACACATTATCGCGGCTGTATAAAGATAGCCGAAACGGACAGCTTCCTGCTCTGCGCCAGATATTACAGTCGTCAGGCAGTGAAGAGGCTTCAGAATGGAGCGGAGTCATCGATCGGATCTACCCGGATCTGCTTACCGTCAAAGAAACCTGGGATGCACTCAGCGACAAGCTGTTCAGCCTTTTGCCGGAACGCAGTGATGCAGGGGCAGGGGAAGCGGGACAACTGGTTATGCGTTTGATTCCCGCCCGTAAGCCGAAGGATTGGGATGAATTGGTTGCACTAGAGAACACTATGAATCTGACGTTAAGCGACATCATCCGTAAGGGTGATAAAATGCTTAACGAGATGCGCGACCAGGAAAGCCAATCCTCAGCAGACAGTCTTGTTACTGATATTAGCGGTTTATTTAAGGATTTGGCTTCCATCCGTGAGCAAGTAAGATTCTTTATGGGGCTGAATGACGATAATGTAGTATATTGGCTGGAGGCAAATGGGAATTACCGCAGCAAATCACTGCAGATGTATGCTGTCCCTGTGGATGTTAGCAGCCAGCTTAAAGAGTTGTTCTTCGATAAGAAAAAAAGCATCGTGCTTACCTCGGCGACGCTGTCTGTAGATAAATCTTTTCAATTTATGATTGATAATCTCGGACTTAACGAAGCTGCGGAAGAAGGACGTCTAATGACCTCACTTCTTCCTTCTCCCTTTAAGTATCGCGAGCAGGCACTGTTAGTTATACCGCGTGATTTTCCTAGTGTGAAGGGCAGTGTGGGCGATGCTCGATTTGTCGATACACTCGTACAGTCATTATCGGAAGCTGCTAAAACAACACGTGGGCGGATGCTGGTTCTGTTTACTTCTTATAAAATGCTGCGTCAGGTATATGATCCGCTTAAAGAGGCTTTAGCCTCACAAGAGATTACGGTGCTTGGTCAAGGCGTGGAAGGTGGCAGCCGGAGCAAGCTGATCCGCCGCTTTCAGGACAGTGCAGCATCCGTATTGCTGGGGACGAGCAGCTTCTGGGAAGGTGTAGATATTCCAGGTGAAGCACTGACTTGCCTGGCCATCGTGAGACTTCCGTTTCAACCGCCGAATCACCCGTTGGCGGAAGCGAAGTCGGAGTTATTACAGGCCCAGAAGAAGAATCCGTTCATGAAATTATCTGTTCCTCAAGCGGTTATTCGTTTTAAGCAGGGATTCGGAAGACTGGTTCGCACGGCGCAGGATCGCGGAATAGTTATTGTTTATGATACAAGGGTTATTGAATCTCATTACGGGAAGTATTTCCTTTATTCATTGCCTGGTCCCAAAATGGAGCATATGCTTACTGATCAAATGGTCCCTCGCATAGCGGAATGGCTAGAGGATGGCGGCGCTTCTTAAAACGCTCGTCTTCAGTTTAGCTCCTCCTTATCCTTAAGGGCGGTGTGTTACAGTACCGTCCTTAATAAGGAGAGGTAGACGTTTGAATATGGATTTTCACAAGAACATTACTATTTTTAGGAGGAAAAATATGAAATCGGATAAAATATCAGAAGCCGTTGTTCGCAGACTGCCTGTGTACTTGCGTTTTTTGAATGATCTCCAGAATCGCGAAATATTAACAGTTTCCTCTCAGGAACTTGGACAAAAGCTTGATCTTAATCCCGCACAGATTCGTAAGGATTTAGCATATTTTGGTGACTTCGGCAGAAAAGGTATCGGCTATGATGTAACGTATCTTATTGAGAAAATCCGTCATATCCTGAAGCTGGATCAACAGCTTAATGTAGCTTTAGTTGGAGCAGGTAATCTCGGACATGCCTTGTCTAATTACAATGCATATCTTAAAGATACTATGAAAATCACGGCTATATTTGATTCGTACGCTCCTAAGGTTGGACGTAAGATCAACTCCCTTACTGTGCAACCGATGGATGAACTAGGCAGCACGATTCGTGAGCAAGGTATTCGCATTGCCATTATTACCGTACCTGATTCAGAAGCTCAAAATGTAGCAGATATTCTCATTTCTTCTGGGATTGAAGCGATTTTGAACTTTGCCCCTGTGATTCTGAAGACACCACCGAATATCCGGGTGCATGCAGCTGATTTTACAACTGATCTGCAAAGTCTTGCTTATTACTTGCGGGATGGAAAGGAAGAAAGCGAACATGAACAACAATAAAACGATAATTAAGGGCGGGTATTTTCTGACTCCGGGAACGGATGAGCCGGTTCTGAGTGGATATATGACTATTGAAGATGATTTAATCACTTACATAGGAAAAGAAGAGCCTCAGATGGAAGCTGGAGTGCAAGTGGTTGATGGCAGCCGTCTGCTGTTCATGCCTGGACTTGTAAACACACATGGTCATGCGGCGATGTCTTTGCTGCGTGGATATGGAGATGATTTAGCGCTACAAGTGTGGCTTCAGGAGAAGATGTGGCCAATGGAGGAAAAGTTCACCGGTGATGATGTATACTGGGGAACCTCCTTATCTGTATTGGAAATGCTGAAGGGTGGAACTACGACCTTCCTCGATATGTATGATCATATGGACCGAGTAGCCGAGGTAGCTGAGTTATCAGGTATCCGTTCCGTATTGATGCGTGGTGTGATCGGGTTATGTCCAGAGGATGTACAGAATCACAAGCTTGCGGAAGCGATTTCTTTTGCCCGTAACTGGCATGGAAAGGCTGAAGGCAGAATTACTACTATGATCTCGCCGCACGCCCCTTATACTTGCCCTCCGGACTTCCTGGTTAAGTTCGTGCAGGCAGCGCATGATCTGGATTTACCGATGCATACGCATATGTCCGAAACGAAACGTGAAGTGGAACAAAATGTGGCGGATTACGGGTTGCGTCCTGTAGCTCACTTAGAGAAGCTTGGCATGTTCACACGTCCCTCGATAGTTGCACATGGTGTTCATTTAAATGATGAAGAGATTGAGATCTTGGCTCGCCATAATGTGGGTGTATCTCATAATCCGGGCAGTAATTTGAAGTTGGCTAGCGGAGTGGCTCGGGTTACTGATCTTCTAAAAGCTGGTGTGAAGGTGTCTCTTGGCACGGATGGCGCGGCAAGCAACAATAACTTGGATATGTTTGAAGAGATGCGGCTTGCAGCTCTCATTCATAAGGGTGTCAGCGGTGATCCAACGGCTGTTCCAGCTCCAGAGGCTCTGCGTATGGCTACAGAATATGGCGCGCAGTCCATCTTTTTAAATAATGTAGGCAGACTTGCTGTAGGGATGAAAGCAGATTTCATTGCTATTGATATCGATCAGCCGCATTTGCTGCCACACACAGATCTGTTGTCTCATGCGGTTTACTCTGCTAGCGCTAAGGATGTTGAGCATGTGTGGGTGAATGGTAAACAGGTCATCAAGCATGGACAATGCTTAACCCTGGATGAGGAAGCTATCCGGCGTAAAGCGCAAGAAGCCTTCGAAGGTTTATTGAAGCGTTAAGTCTGGAGAATAACGAATAAATAATAGGCTGCGACTTTTTGCTTTTAGCAAAAGTTGCGGCCTTTTGTGTATTTTTAAGGCTGGGAAAGCTAGAAAATTATGAAATTTTGGATAAACACGCGGGTGTGTTATATAATCAAAAAAGATATATTACTAGAAAGGGAGCTGTACCTTGAAGAAAAGGAAAAAATGGATCCTCCTGGGGTCAGTTCTGATTCTGCTCCTGGGGTTTGGACTTATCCAGTTCTATGCCTATATTATGAAAGATCAATGGAACGAGCGTGATATCGCTAAGGATGTTGCCAAAACCAGAGCGGGTCTAACAGAGGTAACCAAAGCACAAAAATCGGTTTGGGATGAAAATGCAGTGTACTGGGTATTAACAGGGAAAAATGAAGCCGGGACTGCTCTTATGGTCTGGGTCCGCTTTACGGTAGATGGAAAATTTGCTGAAGGCGACGACGCAGTGTTTGCTGAGGAACTAAGTAAAGGAACCTCGGAAGCCCAAATACGCGGCATTATCAAAGCTGATCTTCCGGACATAACGATTGAACGCTTGCTGCCGGGAGTATATAACGGAGAGTATGCTTGGCAGCTTTTTTATAAACAGAGCGGTCGGTATTATTATCAATTTTATCGCTTTTCGGATGGGTCCCGAATGGGCGAAGGTTACAGTTTACCTAAAAGTTAAGCTGAACATAAGGAAATTAAGGGTGTCATAGTAAACAAGCGAACTTATAATAAGTTCGCTTGTTTACATTTATTTGATGTACAAAAGTGATATACTAAGTGATATACTGAATGGGTGGTTATCATCGAATATTCTCTTAAATTCACATACGAAAATAGGCCGATTGATTAAAAATCAAGGCCGGTTTTGTCGAAAGTGAGGAATTTATTTGGTATTGATGGAAATATTTAAAAAATTAAATTTTAAATATATTCACATTTATTTTGAAATTAGTATATACACCTGTGATATACTACTACTTGTAATTAGAACAGCAATAAGAGACTTCAGTCTCTCTGATGAGCTCTCAAGTAGCTATAAATTATTATAATGAGCTTTATATTTTGTCATCTTTGAGAGGAGGACGTTTCTTGAAATTACGTCTTGTACCTGTGCTGATAACGTCTCTACTGTCGGCTACTCTATTGTTTGGTGGCTTCTTTTTGTATCGTCAGTTTGCAATGCAGGAACCACTTCAGAAGATTGTATCTCAATATGAGGGCGTCAATAATTCTCATATCAGTATTAACCGCAATGAGGTCACTTTGAAACTTGATCTCCAGCCAGGCACGAAATTACGTGAGCTGGTTCAGTACGTCTCCCAAGAAGGAAAATCGATGATTGATGGACGTACACTAAAACTTGATGTAGAACAGAACTCCAGTGAATTGCTGGATGAATACTGGGATAAAGCGATGTTCTCTGTAGCTGAAGCCATGGAGAGCCGTAAATATACACTTATACCCACAGAACTTGATGGACTCAAAGCGCAATATCCGCAATATAAAAATGTGATAGCCTCAACAGAAATTGACGACAATAATGTCTATGTAAGCTTGAGTAATGGAAAAGAAAGCAAATTTATTATTTTGCCGCGAAAACCTGCGACATTGGGGGTATGGAATAATGCCTAAATACCTTAAAGAAATTCTAATCGGATTTGTTCCTGTCTTGTTTATTTTCATGGCTTTTCTAGGCATTAATATATTCCCGATTGTAATTGCTGCTGGGATGCTCACGGCTTTACTTATCATTGCTCATTTAAGAGGCGGACTTGCGGTAAATGCAGGTGCCGGGAAGAAACGCAAGAAGAATGGACCTTCAAAGCTTACTTTTGAAGAAATTGGCGGGCAAGACAATGCAAAACAGGAGCTTCGTGAAGCGTTGGATTTTTTGATCCGGCATGAGGAAATCAGCAAATTCGGGATTCGGCCTTTGAAAGGGATTCTGCTTACAGGCCCTCCAGGAACAGGTAAGACCCTTATGGCTAGAGCAGCAGCACATTATACGAACTCTGTATTTGTTGCAGCATCAGGCAGTGAGTTTGTAGAAATGTACGTAGGTGTCGGTGCCGGCCGTATCCGCGATTTGTTTAAGGATGCCCGTACCCGCGCCCTTAAGGAAAACAAGCAAAGCGCTATTATTTTCATAGATGAAATTGACGTAATTGGCGGTAAGCGTGAAGGCGGACAGCAACGAGAATATGATCAGACCTTGAATCAGCTGTTGACTGAGATGGACGGGATCTATAACAATGAAACACCACGCATTCTACTGGTAGCAGCCACTAACCGTAAAGAAATGCTTGATTCAGCATTGCTGCGTCCTGGCCGGTTTGACCGTCATATTCAAGTGGACATGCCTGATAAAAAAGGCCGCAGATCGATTCTCGAATTACATGCCAAAAATAAGCCGCTTCATGCCAATGTGAACCTCGACAAAATTTCCGAAGAAGCCTATGGTTTTTCCGGTGCTCAGCTCGAAAGTGTTATGAATGAGGCAGCAATTTATATGATGCGTGAGGAATTGACAGAGGTTGAGCAGCGGCATCTGTCGATGGCGATTGACAAGGTTATGATGGGGGAAAAAACGGACAGAGAAACTAACCACGAAGAGAAAAAACGGGTGGCAATCCACGAATTGGGACATGCCATTATGGCAGAACTGCTTCGTCCGGGAAGTGTTAGTCAGGTTACGCTGACTCCGCGGGGGCAAGCCCTTGGTTATGTACGTCACAATCCTCAGCAAGAGCAGTATTTGTACACCAAAGATTATCTAGAAGATCAGATTATGATCGCACTTGGTGGAGCGGCTGCAGAAGAAATGTATTATGGCGGAAGAAGCACAGGTTCGCGTGGCGATTTTGATCAGGCCCTGAATATTGTCGAAACCATGATGAAATCCGGATTGACTTCGTTGGGCATCGCCAAGTTGGAAATGGTTACCACTGAAGAGCTTATGAAGGAAAACAGTAAAATATTGGATGAATTGATGGTACGTACTCACGACCACCTTGAAAAGCAACGAAATGTATTTGATTACTCCCTTGACATTTTAATGAAGGAAGAAGTGCTCTCTGGAGAGCAATTTCGATGTCAATTTCGTGACAGCGTGCGTTTACCAGCATAAATATTTATGCTGGTTATTTTTTTTTACTTTTCAGGCATGCTAAGATATCATTATATGTCGGGCTTTATAAATTTTTGCGACAGACAAGGTACAATACAAAAGTATAGATACCTGAAAGGATGGAGACTTTTTTATGAATTTCAAGAAAATTGGTGTCATCGGCGGTGGCACAATGGGACAAGGGATTGCCGAAATGCTGGCAGCCAAGGGCCTGGATGTATTGCTGGTGGAGAAAACCCCTGAGAAACTGGACTACTCCTACGAAATGATCGAGACAAGTCTAGATAAGCAACTGGAGAAATGGGCGATCACTCAAGCTGAGAAAAAGCTGATTCTTAGCCGCATTCAAAAAGTGACACATTTCGCAGAGCTGAGCTCTTGTGACATGGTTATCGAAACAATCGTTGAGGATTTAGAAGAAAAGAAAAAAATATTGAATCAACTGGATCAAGTATGTCCAAACCACATTATTCTTGCCAGCAATACGTCAACACTTAGCTTGACTGAACTTGCAAGTTCTACAATGTATCCGGAACGCGTGATCGGAATGCATTTCATATACCCTGTAGCTAAAGTGGATCTTGTTGAAATTGTACGCGGTCTGAAAACTTCAGATGCTACTTTTGAAGATACAAAATCCTTTGTTGATGAAATTGTTGAGAAAAAAGGTGTAATGATTTATGAATCCCCAGGATTTGTAACATCACGCCTCATTTGCTTGTTTATCAACGAAGCTATGCATGTACTGCAAGAGGGCGTTGCCTCCGCACAGGATATTGACGATGCTATGCGTATTGGTTATCAATTCCAATATGGACCGCTTGAAATGGCTGACAGATTTGGTCTGGATTCGGTTCTTGCTGCACTCGAAAATATGTTCCGTGAATATGGTGAGCTGAAATATCGTCCTTCCACGATCCTTAAGAAGATGGTGCGTGCAGGACAATTGGGTATGAAATCAGGCGAAGGCTTCTTCCAGTACGACAAGGATGGTGACCGTATATGAATATTCTAGTAATTAACTCCGGTAGTTCTTCTTTAAAATATCAATTGTACAATATGGCTGATGAATCCGTTTTGGCTAAAGGTTTGGTGGAACGTATCGGGATGGATTCCTCCATTCTGAACCATAAACCTACTGGTAAAGCTGAAGTAACAGAAGTAAGTGAAATTTTGGAGCATAACACAGCGATTCGTAAAGTTCTAGCTTGCCTAACGGATAAAGAGCATGGCGTTATTGAATCCATTAAAGAAATCAATGCTGTGGGTCACCGTGTAGTACATGGTGGTGAATTCTTCAAAGCTTCCGCACTTGTGGACGCTGATGCCAAGACTAAAATTCGTCAATTGTTTGACCTTGCACCCCTGCATAACCCAGCAGCAATGATGGGGATTACGGCTTCTGAAGTAAATATGCCGGGTGTACCGCAGGTTGTTGTATTCGATACTGCATTCCATCAAACAATGCCTGAAAAAGCTTATATGTACGCGATTCCTAGAGTACTGTACAATAAATATAAAGTTCGTCGTTATGGCGCACACGGTACATCACACGACTTCGTAAGCAAAGCTGCTGCGGAGTACTTGGAGCGTCCGTTGGAAGATCTGAAGATCATTACTTGTCATATCGGTAACGGAGGTAGTGTAACTGCAGTTCAAGATGGAGTGTCTGTGGATACTTCCATGGGTATGACTCCTCTGGAAGGTTTGATGATGGGGACTCGCAGTGGTGATCTTGATCCAGCAATTGTACCTTACGTGATGAACAAGGAAGAATTGTCCGTAGGAGAAGTTAACTCCATGTTGAACAAACATAGTGGACTTCTAGCAATTTCGGGCGTAAGCAGTGATATGCGTGATATTATTGAGGGTATGGAAAAAGGTGAGCCTAATTCCACGCTAGCTTTTGAAATGTATGAGTACCGCTTGCGCAAGTATATCGGTTCTTATGCGGCTGCTATGAACGGTGTAGATGCTATCGTATTCACTGCTGGTGTTGGTGAAAATGCTTCATTGCTACGTGAGAAACTGCTAAATAACCTTACGTTCCTGGGTATTGAGTTGGATGTTGAAGCTAATAAAGTTCGCTCCGGCGACCCGCGTCGTATCTCTACGGTAGATTCCAAAGTGCAGGTGCTTGTAGTTCCGACTAACGAAGAACTTGTCATCGCACGTGATACAAACCGTATTGTGCAAGGAATTAACGGCTAAATTAGAGGAGAGATTGAAGGCATGGCTAACAAGAGTGTAATCAAGAACGTGAATGAACATGTTGGAGAAAGTGTTGTTATCGGTTGTTGGGTAAACAACAAGCGCTCCAGTGGTAAAATTCAGTTCCTGCAGCTTCGCGATGGTACAGGTTATATTCAGGGAGTTGTAGTGAAATCAGAAGTGCCTGAAGAGGTATGGGATGCAGCTAAGAGCCTCACACAGGAAAGCTCATTGTATGTGACCGGTATTATTCGTGAGGAGCCTCGCAGTCAATCCGGTTTTGAAATGACTGTTACCGGAATTGAAGTTCTGCACCTTACAGAGAATTATCCAATTACTCCGAAAGAGCATGGCGTTGATTTCTTGATGGATCACCGTCACCTCTGGCTCCGTGCCTCGAAGCAGCGGGCTGTTCTGGTTATTCGTGCGGAGATTATCCGGGCAATCCAACAGTTCTTCAACGAGAGCGGATTTACAAAGGTGGATCCTCCGATTCTGACGCCAACGTCAGCAGAGGGAACTACTAACTTGTTCCACACGAAATACTTCGATGAGGATGCTTACCTGACCCAAAGCGGACAATTGTACATGGAAGCTGCAGCTATGGCACTGGGCCGTGTATATTCCTTTGGACCCACCTTCCGTGCGGAGAAATCTAAGACTCGTCGCCACTTGATCGAGTTCTGGATGATCGAGCCGGAAATGGCCTTCACAGATCATGAAGAAAGCTTGAAGGTTCAGGAAGAGTTTATTAGCTTCGTAGTGCAATCCGTATTGAAGAATTGCCGTGCGGAGTTGGAAGCGGTAGGCCGCGATATTTCCAAGCTGGAGAATATCAAAGCACCATTCCCACGCATTACTTATGACGATGCGATCAAGTTCTTGAATGATAAAGGCTTTGAAGATATTGCTTGGGGTGATGATTTTGGTGCACCTCATGAAACAGCAATCGCTGAAGCATACGATAAACCTGTATTTATTACTCATTATCCTGCTTCATTCAAAGCGTTCTACATGAAGCCGGATCCAAATCGTCCTGAAGTCGTACTGTGTGCTGATATGATCGCTCCTGAAGGTTATGGAGAGATTATTGGGGGTTCACAGCGGATCGATGATCCTGCGCTGCTTGAAGAGCGTTATAAAGAGCACAATCTTTCGATGGATTCTTATAAATGGTACATGGATCTGCGTACTTACGGATCTGTACCTCACTCCGGTTTTGGACTTGGGCTTGAGCGTACTGTAGCTTGGATCTGTGGTCTTGACCATGTACGTGAGACTATTCCATTCCCACGTACACTGTACCGCCTCTACCCATAAGTTCTTAGGATTTGAACAAAGGGGGAAGCACATGGACGGCAAGACATGGAGTACCTGGAGCGAAGGCGTCTCCTTCGGTCTGGAGAACGGAATGGCCGTCATACCTTACGCTTTACTGAAGTATTACCGGAAGCTGAATTTAAGCGGAAGTGAAGCCATGCTGCTGATTCATCTGCTCTCCTTCAGGCAAGTGGAAGGGATTGAGTTCCCTTCTCTGGAGGAGCTTCAGGTCGTAACTGGTCGTAGCATTTCCGTTCTGGCCGGAGAATTGCAGAAGCTCATGAAGGAGGGTTTCATTAGCATCGATGGAGACAACGATGAGCTAAGAGATATCCATTATGAACGCTACAATTTCTCAGGGCTATATGGAAAGCTAGGTGCTTATCTTGCGACAGCTGTACAAGAAAATGAGCAAGATAAGGACAAGGGGGCATATGCAACATCAGCTCCCCGGGCTGCTGCGTCAGGTGGAGGATTCGGAACTCCCCCCATATCTCCTTCTTCTCTTGGAGATAAAGAGGAAAGCCGGAATCTATTCAGTATTTTCGAGAAGGAATTCGGGCGCCCGCTGTCTCCAATGGAATGTGAGACGATTTCCAGCTGGGTGGATCAAGACCGATATCCTGAGGAGCTGATTCTGTTAGCACTCAAGGAATCCGTATTTGCGGGGAAGGTTCATTTTCGTTATATCGACCGGATATTGCTGGAATGGGCCCGTAACCGGGTCAAGAACGCTCAGGATGTTAAGACATATACACAAAAATTCCGCAATGGTGGAAGATAGATCGTTTAGGAGAGAACCGTATTGCTTTAGCTATTGCTAGAGTCTGTACGGTTCTTTTTTTATTTTTTTAGATAAGTGCAGGGGTAGGCGAAGAACTCAGCGTCTATTGCTGTGGGAAGGAGGGGAGAGTCATTGAGGAAGAGCTATTAATCAAGCGGATTTGCCAAGGAGACGAAGATGCGTTTCGTCAGTTTGTAAATACATACAGTCAGCATATATACAAAATCACCTATTCTGTATTACGTGAAGTCAAAGGGGCTGAAGACGCTGCTCAGGAAGCTTTTCTTCAGATGTATAAATCTCTCCCTGACTACCGTTATCAAGGCTTAAAATCATGGATTACGCGGATCGCCTTAAATAAGGCTATTGATGCCAAACGTAAACGTGATCGGCTACGAGAGTTACCTGTTGACTATGAGCTTGTGCTGAGCCAGACACCTTCTAATGAGGAGGATGTACTAGCCACTGTTGTCCGTCGTGACCGGATGAATCGTCTGTCGGGTGAGATCAACAATTTACCGGAGGGTCATCGGGAAATTATGGTGGCTTATTATCTGGAAAATAAAAAATATGAGCAAATTGCTGCTGAAAATGAAATTACTCTGAAGACGGTGGAGTCCAGACTATATAGGGCGAGACAATGGATGCGAAAACATTGGAAGGAGGACGAATGGCTATGATGAAGAGTGGAGAAAACTTAATTCGCCGCGAGCAGGCAAAAGCTTATCTTGAAGGGCAAGAAGATAGTATAGAACGAGAAGAATGGGAACAAATGCTGCTCGAGGATGAAGACATATTTGTTTCATATATGGAGATGCTGGATGAGCTAAAGGAGGATCTGCCTTCATTGGAGAATTCGTCTGTTTTTACAGAGAGAGTTATGGGAGATTGGGTGGCTACGGTGAGATCTTCAGTAGTCATAGAAGAAGTAGCGGGGCAAGAAGAAGGATCACGGCGTTATCGCTGGTATGAAAAAACAATCTTTCATTATGCCGTTGCTGCTTCGTTAACGCTGTTGATTATGTCTTCCGGGATGTTTGATAAGTTACTCACGGGTGAAATGGAGCTTGTTGTCCCTAAGAAAGAGAATTCGCCATCTTATAGCGAACAATTCATGCAAGCCACCAGCGGATGGTTGAGCCGGATTATGGACGGAAGACAGAAATGAGAGGAGAAATGAACAATGCAACAGCAGCGTAATAAAATTAAGGGTCTTTTTCTTAATATGATTCCTGGAGCAGGTCATTATTATATGGGAAGACGCCCACAAGGGATTGTTTATTTTTTGCTAAGCTTTGGTGTGTTATTTATGTCATTCTTAATCGCTATGGCGGAAGGGGATGAGGGAATTCTGGCATTGGGCGTGATCGGATTCTTACTTCTATGGATCCTTTCGATGATTCATCTGGTGATTAAATTACTGCAAATGCCCACTCCAATTGTAGCACCTGATGGATCAATGCTGGATTTTAGTTCTACTATGCCCGTAAAGACGGAGGATAATGAACGTGTGCATGTCATCTTATTGTCTTTCATTCCTGGATTGGGTCATTTTCATATGGGGCTGATGCAGCGTGGACTATCCTTTCTGATTTCATTTTTCGGATTCATGACCGTTATGTTATTCTTGGCTGGAATTACTTCGAGTGATGCATTTTTGCTGCTGTTTGGAGTATTGCCAGTAATTTGGCTGTATTGCATGTTTGATGCAGTTCAGTTGATCCATCGTAAACAAGCAGGAGAAATGCTTGTTGACCGCACATTATTCGAAGAGATGGAGGCTGGACGTGAGGAAGGACGACGCAGCAAAGTATTAGCGACATTACTATCCGCATTTCCTGGTGCTGGACAGATGTATCTGGGACTGCAAAAAAGAGGGCTCCAGCTCATGCTTCTTTTCTTAGGAAGTATTTATGTCATGGATCTATTGCGGTTAACATTGCTCTTTTTCCTTATCCCGGTCATTTGGTTCTATAGCTTATTCGATGGCTTACAGTTAGTTAGCCGATATGGACGTGAACCTTTGCAGGATAAGCCGGTTATCGAAGGTTTCTTAAATCATCAAGGCTGGCTCGGAGCAGTCCTGATGTGCCTCGGATTATACTTTATTGTTGTGAATGTCGCAGTTCCTGCCATCGATATCAGATTTCCAGAATGGCGGCTGGAATATCGCGTAAATGAATATTTTAAGACCATTGTCGTATCCGTGTTATTGATTGGTGGAGGGGTGAAGCTGATGACTGGAAGTAAGAATAATAAAGGTAGAAAAGGGGCGGGGGGTCAATCTTGAATAATCCAATAGAAGTAGAGCCGGGAGTCATGGTAACTAGCGAGTTTCCAGTGAACGAAGGGAAATCTAGAAGTTGGCGTGTAGGTACGTTGTCGATGGGACTGAGCCTTTTATTTCTCGGGGCATTAATAATGGTCTCGCAGTGGAAAGGAGCGGATGTGTTCGAGACAACGCTTGCTTGGTGGCCGCTCATTTTTATCTTACTTGGTTTAGAAATTGTAATTTACACCTTATGGTTCCGTGGTAAAGGGAAAATGTACTATGATGTGCTAAGTGTTCTGTTCGTCGGATTTCTGGCAGTGTGCTGTTTAGTATTCGCAGGAGTCAGCTCTTTAGGATTAACACAGGAACTTAGACATGTGATCTCATCTACGGAGGAGAATTATTCCTTGCCGGAATGGAAGGGGAATGTTCCACAGGGTGTAGGTACACTTATAATCCAGGCTGCCGAACCTTATGGAATTATGGTTGATCGAACGGCTGGGAACGAGTTGAATGTATTTGGGAGTTATTCCACGGCAGAAGGGCAACTCAAGCAAGAGCAAGAGAAGCGGCTGTTGCAAACTAAGCAAGTCGGAGACACATTTTACGTTATCTTAGGAGACATACCTAGACATCTAGTATTCGATAACTCCAGGAATGCGTTGAACGTGACCGTTGCGGCTCCTGTAAATCTAAAGGTAATCGTAAGAGATAATTATGGAAATGTTGTAACAAGGTAAAAAAAGATCGCTTCCCACCCGATGAGGGGATGGGCTGCGATCTTTTTTTGGTTAAGAACGAAGCTCTTTCTCTAGGGCAGCACCCATTTCACGTGAGCGCTCGGCACATCGGTTAACGGCAGCAATCACAGTTTCAAAGAATTCCCCTCGTTCAAGCACTTCTATAGCTGCTTGTGTTGAACCGTTAGGGGAAGTAACCTTCTTACGAAGTGCTGCGGGTTCTTCTCCCGTCTGTTGTACCATTCGGGCAGCTCCCAGCACAGTTTGAACAGTTAATTCGGTGCTTTGATCAAGTGGCAGCCCACCACGGATACCAGCGGCGATCATGGCTTCCATCATGTAATAGATATACGCAGGCCCGCTGCCTGAAATTCCGGTCAAGGTTTCCATACGTTCCTCATCAATGACTGTTGTAAGCCCGACAGCCTCAAAGATATTAAGAGCAAGGCGACGGCCTCTTTCGTCTACTTCTTTGGAGAAGGCTAGACCAGTGGCACCCAGACCGATGGAACTGGAGGTGTTAGGCATTGTGCGAACAATAGGCTGTGCTTTGCCAAGTAAACCTTGCATGGTTCGAATAGATAGACCTGCAATGACAGAAACTACAATCTGATCCGGAGAAAGAAGCGGGCCTAGTCCGCGTAAGGATTCTGCAGCATCTTTAGGTTTCATTGCCAGTACTATTACTGGTGCGTTACGTAGGTATTCTATTTTTTGTTCGGGATCATTCGTGCCTATTACACCATAACGGCTTTTTAATTCTGCCAGACGTTCACTGCTGCTGCGATTGAGCATGATGACATTATCGGACTTCACGATATTGCGGCTAATCATCCCGCGAACGATGGCTTCTGCCATGGAGCCTGCGCCATAAAAAACAATATTATGATTCATGAGTGGAACTGAAGGTTGCTGACACATGGCTAAAATCCTCCTAAAGTTGTGTGATAGAATACTTAAACGTGTATACTAACCCCGAATTTGTCCCGTTCCGTAGATCTTATATTTGGTTGAAGTTAGTGCAGGCAGACCCATCGGGCCACGAGCGTGGAGTTTCTGGGTACTAATACCAATCTCTGCACCGAATCCAAATTCAAAGCCATCCGTGAAGCGGGTTGAGGCATTGTGATAAACAGCGGAAGCATCCACTTCTTGTAAAAAGCGTGTGGAGTTCTCCTGATCTTCTGTTACGATACATTCCGAATGTTTCGTGCCATACTGGGCGATATGCTGCATAGCTTCTTCCAAATCACTGACGATTCTAATATTAAGGATATAATCATTGTATTCTGTAGCGTAGTCTTCTACGGTTGCAGGTAATACCCATGGGACAAGAGAGATGGTTTGTTGACAGCCACGAAGTTCTACATGAACCTCACGGAATGCTTCGGCTAAGGATAACAGATATTTGCTCGCGTAATCCTGATGAACGAGTAGTGTTTCCATAGAGTTACATACCGAAGGGCGCTGAGCTTTGGCATTTAAACTAATGTTCTGTGCCATTTCTGGCAAGGCAGTTGCATCGAGATAAGTATGGCAGATGCCTGCTCCAGTTTCAATTACGGGAACGGTTGCGTTAAGGACTACATTTTGAATAAGAGAGCTGCCTCCGCGCGGGATAATCACATCTAAAAGTCCGTTCAGCTTTAGCATTTCATCTACTGAAGAACGATTTGGGTCTTCAATCAGCTGAAGCGCGTTAGGCGGCATTGAGGTTTCAGCAAGAGCATTGTGCAGAACCTCGACAATTTTACGGTTGGAGGACAGGGCAGAGGACCCCCCGCGCAGCACAACAGCGTTGCCGGTTTTGAGACATAGACCCGCAGCATCAACAGTAACATTGGGACGTGCTTCGTAGATGATGCCGATCACACCAATCGGAACACGCAGCTTCTGGATGTTGAGGCCGTTTGGACGTTCAATGCTTTCTAGCGTGTCACCGATAGGGTCCGGTAATACAGCGATTTGTTGCAAGCCTTCGGCAATGCTGTTAATCCGGTCAACATCTAATGCCAGCCGGTCGAGCATGGATTCCGGAGTTCCATTAAGTCTTCCTCGTTCCAAATCCTCCGCATTGGCGGTGATAATGGCGGGAGCTTCGCGGCGAAGTGCATCGGCCATGACCAGCAGTGCTTCATTCTTCTGGCCAGTTGTTAAGCTTGCTAGAACTCCTGTTGTCTCCTTGGCTAATTTACTCTTATTAATAACTTCACTCATGACGTTTCCTCCCTATATTTGAATTGAAAAAAATGCTTATCTCAGTGTAATCCATTCGTCACGGTGAATGACCTCAAGCCGGTGTACTTCTCCCAGCTTCGGTACAATTTCACGGCTTGGCAGACCTTGAATGCTGCGCAGCTGAGCATCATCGTAATTTACAATCCCACGTCCAAGCAATTTGGAGTCGGGTCCAAGGACTTCTACAACATCTCCTGCGTGAAAACTACCTTCTGTCTGTTTGACGCCTACAGGCAACAGGCTGTGTCCGCCATGTAGCAAAGCTTCTACAGCCCCTTCGTCCACGTATAGGGAGCCGAGAGGGGTAGACATAAAGCCTAACCATTGTTTTTTGACGGGAAGAGAGGATAGCTTCGTTGCAAAATAAGTGCCCCTGCCTTCTCCCGTTGCAGCAAGCTGTAAATCACCAGGTTCGGTGGCTCTCCCGACAAAGACAGGAACACCACCCCGAGTAGCAATCTTGGCCGCATCGATTTTGGATCGCATACCGCCTGTTCCAACACTAGAGCCAGCTCCACCAGCAATAGCATATATCTCTGGTGTAATGTCATCTACGAACTGATAACGGACAGCATCCGGATGCTTGCGGGGATCTCCACTGTATAAACCATCCATGTCGGTTAAGACAAGCAGTCTAGAGGCTTTTAACAGGTTGGCTACGAGCGCAGAGAGGGTATCATTATCGCCAAATTTCAGTTCATCTACGGAGACAGTGTCATTCTCGTTAAATACGGGCACCGCTCCTTGGCGAAGTAGCTCTTCTACAGTCATCATAGCGTTATTCATGGCTCTGCGGCTGCAGAAATCGGTGCGAGTCAGCAATATTTGCGCGGTAGTAATTCCATGCTGGGCAAAAGCTTCCTGATAAGCCTGCATCAGCAGTACCTGACCCACAGCCGCAGCGGCCTGCTTCTCATGTAGCAGCTTCGGACGTGCTGGATAACCGATACTGCGGAAGCCTGCGGCTACCGCACCAGAGGTTACTAACAACACCTCACAGCCGTTTTTCTTCAACTCGGCAATCTCTGAGGCAAAAAAGGAGACTGCTTCACGATTCAAACCGCCCTCGGGTCCGGTCAGCGAGCTGCTGCCTATTTTGACCACGATTCGCGTCGTCATTTCTGTCCACATCCTCTTCGTTTATTAAGTCCTGAAAACAACAAAAAGCCCCCATCCTTAGACTTAGCAAAGGACGAAAGCTTATAAACTTCCGCGGTACCACCTTCATTGATGAGGGATCATCCGACTTCATTCTCATAACGGGAGGATCCGTCCTGTTAGACACAGGCCGCTCGGGGGTAGGATTCGGAACGAAAACCGCGGTAAATTCTTTCAGCCTGTCGGAATCTACTCTCTAGGCGCGGTTAGACTCATTCTTACTGGTCCCGTCTGCACGTTTCACTTATTTTCAATAGAATACCATGGAGCTGGTTGCATTGCAAAGGGAAAACGTAGGATATATTTCTTCATGCAGAAAGCTCTATATATTATGTTTAACCTCAAAGAGAAGGGGTAAAGAACTTATAATCTGTTACCAGGAGGTGGATTAAATTGACTAAAGACAACAATGCCGAGCAGGGACAGAATCAAGATTCAAACGAAGTAGCAGAGCTTCAGAATAGTGTGACTCGTGAATTTGTGGAAGAGCACACCGGGGCTCCAGTTGATAAGGGATTGACTGATTCAAGTAAAGCACGTGTGTCGGATGATCAGAACCGCCTGATTACACAGCGTAATTTGCGTAAATAATCTAGTACTGTTAAAAGAGGTTTACCTGAAAAAGTGCCCCGGCAACCACGCGAATGGTTACTGGGGCACTTTATTTGTATATATTCTATTCTTCCGTTAATTCAGACACGGTTGATTTGAATGTTTCTACAAAAGCCTTTGCGGCCTTGGATAAATATCGTCCGCGTCGATATGCTACAACTAGCGTACGACTAGGCACCGGATCAGCGAGCGGTAAGTAGACTGGAACAAATTCACTTCGCGGTGCACGAGCGATAAAACGAGGAACAAGAGTCACGCCCATACCTGTTGCCACTAGGGATTGAACGGTTTCCATATTATTGCTCTCGAAAACGATTCGTGGCTCGAATCCGGCTTTCCGGCACAGCTCCACAGTCATTTTGCGGAAGCCCTGACCTTCCTTAAGTACGATGAAAGGTTCGTCCTTAAGCTCTTCAAGTGAGGTCCGTGTTCCATCTAAGATTCGTTTAGCGAGCGGATGTTCAGGAGGGACGGCAAGATCAATTCTTTCCTCTCCAAGCTCTTCATAAGCTAGAGCAGGAATTTCGAGGGGTAAGGAGAGCAGGCTTAAATCGGTCTGACCACTTGCCGTGAGCTTCTCTAGGTTCATCGACGAGTCTTCTAGCAGCGTAATTTCTACCTCAGGATAATTTTGTTTGAAAACTGGAAGCACATGCGGCAGAAGATGTGCACCTGTAATCGGCATACTGCCCACAACTACACGTCCAGTGCGCAGTTCTGATATGTCGGACATCTCTTGTCGCAGCAGCTCCACTGCGTCAATGATAATCTGGGCTTGTTCAACGAATTTAGAACCTGCGTAGGTCAGCTCAACTGAGCTGGTATTACGCTGAAAAAGCATTACGCCGAGCTCTTTTTCCAGTTTGGAAAGCTGCTGGCTGAGCGAGGGCTGGGCAATATGCAGCTTGTCCGCTGCACGTGAGAAGTTTTTTTCGGCTGCGATTTGCAGCACATACTGCAGTTGTCTCAGTTCCATATATGGACTCCTTAGGGAAATGATTTACTTATAAGTATATCCTATTGGATTATAGTTTTGTATAGGCAACCCGAAAGAGCATTCACTTCATCACTCCCCAGGATTTGCTGAGCCTGATTTCAAGAGAGTAACCCTTCCACACTGACCGAAGTATCCGATATCCTCTCACGGTATATTTTTAACGCCGGATCTTGAGGGTAGCTATGAGAGATAACTGCATTCTGTACAGCTATTTCGTATGCAAAAGGGATCATTTTGGTTTTAAGTGTATTCTATACAACTAAAAACTAGTGTTGTCAGCTAAAGGGCGATAATTCAAGAAAATAGCTGCACAAAATACAGTTATATTCATTAACGAATGATTCGCAGGAATATAGATGTACAAAATACAACTAAATGCTCCTACACATCGCGCTTGCACATCGCTCCTACACATCGCGCTTGCGCAACGCTCCAACACATCGCGCTTGCGCAACGCTCCAACACATCGCGCTTGCGCAACGCTCCAACACATCGCGCTTGCACATCGCTCCTACACATCGCGCTTGCGCAACGCTCCAACACATCCTGCTTGCACAACGCTCCTACACATCGCTCTAATATACCTCCAACACACCCTAACTCAGCTTATAGGTTCAGACTATCACTTTTATAGATATCATATCTTGGAATTATAAAGACAGGGGTGTTATATTTAGATCATTCAAGAGAGACTCCACGCTCTCTTCCAATGAACGATTCTATTAATGAGGTGAAATTATGAGCAACAAGACAATGTTTGAAAAGATTTGGGAGAATCACGTTATTCATCAAGAGGAAGGTAAACCTAGCATTATTTATATTGATCTGCATTTGGTTCATGAAGTTACTTCTCCGCAGGCATTTGAAGGTCTTCGTCTCAGCAACCGGAAGGTTCGCCGTCCTGAGCTGACTTTCGCAACGATGGATCATAACGTACCAACTAAAGATCGTTTTAACATTAAAGATCCAATCTCCAAACAACAAATTGATACCCTTTCTAAGAACTGTGCTGATTTTGGTGTAAGACTGTTCGATCTGAACGATATTGATCAAGGCGTTGTACACGTAATGGGTCCTGAAATCGGCTTGACACATCCTGGAAAAACTATCGTTTGCGGCGACAGCCATACCTCCACGCATGGTGCATTCGGCGCGCTGGCATTCGGTATCGGAACTAGTGAAGTTGAACATGTAATGGCTACCCAATGTTTGCAGCAATCCAAAGCTAAGACTATGGAAGTACGCTTTACAGGCAAACGCAACCCTGGCGTAACAGCAAAGGATATGATCCTTGGTGTTATTGCTAAGTACGGTACTGATTTTGCCACAGGATATGTAATTGAGTATACAGGCGAAGCTATTCGTGAATTGTCGATGGAAGAACGTATGACTGTCTGCAATATGTCGATCGAAGGCGGAGCAAGAGCTGGCTTGATTGCCCCTGATGAAACTACTTTTAATTATCTGCGTGGACGTCAATACGTACCACAAGGCGAAGCTTATGATGCTGCTGTAGAAGGATGGAAGAGTCTTGTAAGCGACGAGGGCGCCCAGTACGATACGGTTGTTGAATTTGATGTGGAAACATTGATTCCACAAGTGACCTGGGGTACTAGCCCGGGTATGGGTACTGACATCAACTCCAGCGTACCGAATCCGGCGGACTTCACCACTGAAAATGAACGTAAAGCTGCTGAAAAAGCGCTTGAATATATGGATTTGACTCCTGGAACACCTATTTCTGAAATTCCGATCGATTATGTATTTATCGGTTCCTGCACTAACGGGCGGATCGAAGATTTGAGAGCTGCAGCAGTGGTAGCTAAAGGTCATAAGGTGTCTGAAAAGGTTACTGCCATTGTTGTTCCAGGCTCGGGTCGTGTTAAGATGCAGGCTGAGAAAGAAGGACTTGATAAAGTCTTTACTGACGCTGGCTTTGAATGGCGTGAAGCGGGATGCAGCATGTGCTTGGCCATGAACCCGGATGTTCTGCAGCCTGGACAACGCTGTGCATCTACCTCGAACCGTAACTTTGAAGGACGCCAAGGACGCGGAGGACGTACACATCTTGTATCTCCAGCTATGGCAGCCGCAGCTGCGATCAAAGGTCGTTTCACTGATGTACGTGATTGGAATTATAAGACGGAAGCCGTCAGCTCATAGAACTAGAGAGAACACGGGAGGATAAAACTATGGATGCTTTTAAAAAATTAACAGGAATTGTTGCACCAGTTGACCGGGTAAATGTAGATACGGATGCGATTATTCCAAAACAGTTTTTGAAACGGATTGAACGGACGGGATTTGGACAGTTTTTGTTCTATGAATGGCGTTTTGATGAAGAAGGTAACGATAATCCAGCCTTCGAAATGAATAAACCACGTTATCAAGGGGCTTCTGTTCTGATCTCACGCGCTAACTTTGGCTGTGGATCCTCTCGGGAGCATGCACCATGGGCGATTATGGATTACGGGTTCAGAGTTGTAATTGCACCTTCTTATGCGGATATCTTCTACAATAACTGCTTTAAGAACGGCATTCTGCCGATTAAGCTTTCGGAAGAGCAAGTGGATGAATTGTTCAAACGGACAGCTGAGCATGAGGACTACAAGCTGACAGTTGATCTTGAGAACAATGCTTTACAAGATGAATTCGGACTGAGCATCAGCTTTGATCTGGATGAGCACCGTCGTCAATTCCTGCTGCAAGGCTTGGATGATATCGGTTTGACCCTTCAACATGCGGATGAAATTGCTGCTTATGAAGAGCGTCATGCTGCAAAGCTATTCTCTTAAAAAGAGGATATAACTGGTCTGATTCTTAAACTTTACAAAAAATACGCAAAACTTCTATTTCCGGGTGTCGGAAATAGAAGTTTTTTTGCTATAATCGATATATTCATTGGTCATTAAGGAAACATTTGGTGATTTCTGTCGTCTAAATACTTATCTAGGATCTATTACTTGCAGAAGGAGCGGAAAATGAGAATGAGAAGAGCTGGGCTTCGTGTATTGCTGCTTTTGTTACTGCCTTTATTATTTTTAACATCCACCGGACAAGAAGCTGCCGCAGCTGGTAGCAGCACAGGCAGAATTATTATGGACAATCAGGAACTTGCTTTGCCAAAAGGAATTAAACTCGAAAATGTAAATGGTAGCGTTATGATTCCGGTCAGAGTGGTAGTAGAGAATCTTGGATTCGAGGTGTTATGGGAGCAGCAGACCCGGAAAGTAACCGTTCACCAGGATGGTAAAAGCATTGAGCTGGCGGTAGGACGGAAAACAGCTGATGCAGATGGGGTGACATTTGATTTAAATGCAGCTCCTAAGCAGAGTGGCGGCACAGTACTCGTTCCAATTCGTTTCGTAAGCGAGCAGTTCGGCTTAAAGGTGGGCTGGGATAATGTTGATAAAACCGTCTATTTGACAGGTGGACAAGTTAGCAATCCTGCAATGACACCTGAGGGGAATACTACCAATCCAACAGCAACTAATACACCTGCTCCAACTCCAAGTGCTCCGCCGGGAAGTGACAACGGGACAACTGCTGGCAGTGTAGTAACTTCACCCAGCCCGACACCAGTTCCACAAACAACTACGGTACCGGGAAGCACAGCAGGAATTCCAACAGGCCCTCTAGTAAACGGGGCAGTATTCACTGAGAACCGACTTATTATCGCTGTGTCGGGGGCTACTAAGCCAAACGTTACAAAAATGAGCAATCCTGATCGAATCGTCGTAGATTTTCCGGGTGCTGCGTTCGATCCGAATTTCATTGGAAGTCTTACGGGTGTTACCACCACTGGCGGTCCACAAGGTAAGCTGGACGTTGCCGGCTACCCGCTCGTTTCTGAGATCCGTTATGCACTGTTCAGTGTGAGTCCGTCCACTGTCAGATTCGTAATTCAAACGGTTGGAAATCAACCGTACCAGCTTAGTACGGATGAAAGCACCGGGCTGGTTACGATTGATTTGAATGTAACTAACAGCGGAGGCAACACCACAGGGGCTAATGGAACGTTAGGTAAGCCAATTGTAGTTCTAGATGCGGGTCATGGTGGAACTCAATCAGGAGCTGTCAGTCTCACAGGAAAGCTGGAAAAAGTCTTCAATCTGGCCGTCATCCGCAAAGTACAAACGCTGTTAACGCAGGAAACATTAGTTGACGTGGTGTTTACTCGAACTGACGATGCTACATTGGGGCTTCAGGATCGCGTGAAAATTGCGGAGGCTGCTAAAGCGAATCTCTTTATTTCAGTGCACGCGAATTCGCTAGAGGTTGGATATCCAAATAGAGATAAAATAAATGGCAGTGAAACCTATTATTCTCGCAGTGATAGTCTGCCGCTTGCTCAGATTATGCATAAGCATTTATTAGCCGCTACTGGTTTTAAAGACAACGGGATTCGTACGAAAAGCCTTCATGTTACACGGGAAACCACAATGCCAGCAGTCTTGCTAGAGGTAGGATATCTTACAAATTCAGGGAATGAATCGGCGATGTATAGTGAGCAGCTTCAAGAGAAATTAGCGAGAGAAATTGTTGCCGGAATTAAGGAATATCTGGGGCTTTAACACTTGAGGTTGGTGAGATTTCTCAATTTTTATGGAATATATTCGCAACCTTTATAGATTACCAGCGTCTAATAGAGGTCTGAGGTTGACGGAGACAGGGGCACCACGATCGCCATTCACAGGCGAATACTAGATTCTTAGAGGTGAAGAATGAAGAAATTCAGTTTGATGTTGTTTTTGTTGCTCTTTGTGTTGGTTTTGCCTGAGCATGGACATGCTGCTGCCGCGAATAGCAAGATTTATCTAGACGGCAAAGAGATTACTGCAGGGCAAAAAGTACCGGTTGAAAATGTGAATGATACTATCATGGTACCGTTGAGATTGATCTCCGAGAGTCTTGGTTATACCGTGGGCTGGGATCAAAAAAGCAAAACGGTGACGATTGAACAGCAAGGTAAGGTCATCAAACTTATTGTTAATCAAAAGACGGCTTCGGTTGATGACAAAACAGTACAGCTTAGCACTGCGCCTGTCCTGCGGAGTGATACGACACTTGTGCCTATACGGTTCATAAGTGAACAGTTCGGTCTCACCGTCACTTGGGATAATGCGAAGAAGATCGTATACCTCATTACCCCAGGATCCTCAAATGAAAACGGAAGTTCAAATGGAAACTCTGGAAATGGTGGATCTGAGGTTGTTGTTCCACCGGTAGATCCTACTAAGAATTTAACCATGATAAATGGTTTGAGCTTTAGTGAGAATCGTTTGAGCATTGCGATGGAAGGTAATTCCGCGCCAAAAGTAAGTGTAATGACAGGGCCGGATCGGTTAGTGATTGATTTTCCTAATGCCACTTTCTCAGATCTTTTTGGGACGGGACAAGTTCTTGATCCTGATCTGAATGGTAAACTGGAAGTGAAGGATTATCCTGATGTATCAGGCGTCCGGTATTCGCTTTATAGCTCCAATCCTTATACTGTACGTTTTGTAATTGATTTGAATTATCCTAAGAATTATAACATCAGCGTATCTGGGACGGATTCTAAGTTGGTTATCATTGACCTGAATGCAGAAAGTACGGATGATACTTCAACACAGCCAGGTAATGATGGCAAGAAGCTAGTAGTACTGGATGCAGGGCACGGAGCTAAAGATTCTGGTGCAGTAGGAGTAACAGGAAAATACGAAAAGAATTTTAATTTAGCTATAGTACTTAAGACAGCAGCATTGCTGAAAAAAGAAAGTAATATCGACGTCGTACTGACACGCAGTGACGATACATTCTTGGAGCTCAAGGATAGAGCGGCTATGGCTAATAATCTAAAAGCAGATCTATTCATTTCTGTACATGCCAACAGTTCCGCATCTTCTGCGGCAAGCGGGACAGAAACGTATTATCAGCGGGAAGCCAGTAAGGCCTTAGCAAAAGTAATGCATAAGTATCTTGTTGAGGCTACAGGGCTTAGTGATCGCGGTGTACGATACGGGAATTTCCATGTCATTCGTGAAACGAAAATGCCTGCTGTTCTACTTGAAGTAGGATACCTTAGCAATAAGAAGGATGAGACATTGCTCTTTACGGAAGCATTACAAAACAAAGTTGCTGCTTCAATAGTGAGTGGAATCAAGGAATATTTGGGTATAAAATAACAGACCAGTGGCAGACGAGCGCCGCAAAGTCAGCTTTCTGCTTTTATCTATAAAAAGGCAAGAAGTGGTTTTGCGGTACCTGTCTGCCCGTATTCATCTAGAGGAGGCGTTTATTAATGTTTAAACAAAAATGGACGATGGTTGGGGTTGCTGCGCTGCTTCTGCTAGTGATTGCTGGCTGTGGAGATAAGCCTACTGCAGCTCCTGCTAATGGAGTGGAGCAAGATACTACAAACGTTGTAAGTGGTGCGGGAGAAAGTACCCCAGCTCCGTCTGATGATCAGGAAACCGAAGTGGCTAGCACTCCGCAACCGACAGCAGATAATACTAATGCAGAAACTCAACCGTCTTCGAAGCCGGTAGAAAATGAGACACAAAAGCAAAGCCAGAGTATTGAAGTTTATTACACAGATTCGCAAATTATGGACTTAGTGCCTGCTAAGACAACGATTAACTACTCTGATGATGTGGAGAAATATACAGAGACGTTCAAAGCACTGCAAAGTAGTGAGAATACAGATCTTGTACCTTTATGGGGCAAAATTGAACTGAAATCATTGAAGTTTGTAGAGGGTCAAATCGTAATGGATATCCATAAACCAGATGAAGCTCAACTTGGTGCGGGCGGAGAATCCTTTGCCATTACTTCACTTGCCAAAACTTATTTTCAATTTGCGGAAGTAAAAAGTATCGAAGTTTTAGTTGATGGTGAAAAGGTAGAAAGTCTAATGGGCCATGTAGACCTGCTGCATCCTATGACTAGAGATAATTTCTAATTGGTTATTTAACAAAGGAATTAGGCATCTAGCTGACGAATTTTAAACATACTATTTATTTGAGTCATAGAGAGGGGAATAATCTATTGTCCGCGCAAAAAAGGTCAAAACGTCCATTGAAGGCTTATTCTAATAAAGCAGTGTCGGCTGTTATGGCTGGTGTTATGGTTTTTGGTGGTGCAAGTGCAGTGTTTGCTGACACAGCTGCCACTACACCGACATCAACCACTACACAATCTGTAGGGATTTTTAGCGATGTGAAGACAGGCTTCTGGGCTGAAAAACATATTTACAAACTCGCTTCACAAGGGATCGTGGTTGGAAATAATGGATTGTTCCGTCCGGGAGATTCTGTAACTCAGCAGGAAGCGGTGCTTATGGCCCTGCGGTTTATGAAGCAGCAGGATAAAGTGGATGCTTCTTCAACGGTTGCATTGCCTACCGATTTTAAGGTTACGAATTATTTTAAGGATTATGTTGTGTTGGCTTTTCAACAAGGATTACTTGATAAAGCGACCGAAATGGCTCCAGATAATCTGAAGACTTCTTGGGGAGAACGTAAAGCATCCCGAGAATGGATTGCGGAGCTGTTAATCCGCTCCCTTGGAAAAAACGCAGATGCAGCAGGGGCCGCTAGTGAGCCGACTGGCTTTGCAGATGATGCCAAAGTGTCTGCAAACAAACGTGGTTACATCAACATTGCCGTTGATTTAGGCCTAGCCAACGGACTTGATGGCAATCGTTTTGATCCGCAAGGAGCTGTAACTCGTGCGCAATTGGCGACTTTTTTCAGTCGTGCCGCAGCTCACAATACGGTTGAATACGACAACACGTTATCGGGAACGATCAGTCAATTAGCAGATGGGAAACTATCCGTCTATAACAACGGAAAGACTTCTACATATACCTTGGGAGCAAGCACCGCTTATTTCACAAGTGCTTCTGAAAGCAGAATCAATCTAAGTGATGTCCAACCCTACACTAAAGTTACCGTAATTGGAGCGACTTATAACGTGGCTTATGTTGAAGTGACTGACCCTACACAACAAGTAGAGAATCTTTCAGGAAACTTTGCCATGGTAGCTCCAGGTAATAAGCTTTGGTTAAAGTCACCAACAGGGTTTACTGAATATTACTACGACGAGACTACTTCCTTTGTGGATGTAAATGGAGCTAGAATTGAACCTGCTTCGCTGGTAGCAGATAGCGTAGTTTCATTGCAACGTGAAACGTACAGTGGTTCGCACAAAGTAGTGAGGGTTCAAGTGACTTCAGGGGTTGTTAACAAAACAACAACAGGCACCATTCAAAGTGTAGATCTTACGGGCAAAAGAATTACTTTCAAAAATACCGCGGGTATAGTAGAGACTTTTAAATGGGAAGATGGGACTTCTTTATTCAGCTCTCAAACATCAGTGTTACAACCTGCTGATCTGAAGACAGGGAATGCTGTCAAATATACGATTCAAGATAATGTGATCCGCACTGTAGAAGTAACAGAAGGTGTTGAACGGACAGTTGAGGGGGTACTTACCGAGCTGACTAGCTCCACAGTTGTTTACAAAAAAGCGGACGGAAATCGTGAGGTTAAACTGCTTGGTACTAAACCGACAATTGTTATTCCGAACATGAGTGGGCCTGTACCTGATGATCTAATTGCTGATACAGTAGGCGGTGACAAGATTCAGCTTACCTTAAACAGCAGCGATCAAGTGACCAAAATTGAAGTGTTAAGCCGTCAAATTGATCAGTATAGCGGAGCAGCTGTTATAGATTATAATTCTAAAACACAATTGTTGACGGTTATGGATACTAGCAATAAGGCTCATATAGTACAGTTGGATGAAAAAACTAAGTTATCCTACGATGGTGTACTTCCTAACTTAACTAGTATTGGTGCAAGACTCACCGAGAACCGTAAAGTGAACATTAAAGCAATCGGACAACGAGCATTGTCTCTAGAAGTTGTTACAAAGTATGAAGGAATGGTTACGGCTGTCAATGTAGCTGCTAGAACTATAGTTCTGAAGCTTAATGACGGACAGAGTGTGACGCTTCCAACTCCACAGCTCATTGATATTTTTGGTAAAACGAACGCAACCGTAACAGATATTCCAGTTGGAAGTTATGTGACAGCTTCTTTAACAGCTAATCAGGATTTAATCGTAGTTTTGAAAGTAAAGACCGTTCTTCAGGTTGAAGCGGCAACTGTAAATTCTGGAACTAACCGATTGAGCATCAAATGGAATGGTGGAACCAGCGAGATCAATACTTATGCTATCCCGATGACCAATGAAGCTGGTGAAAGCATTAAACTAACAGCTTTAAAAGCGGGTGATTATCTTAACGTGACCTTCGATGGAAGCACACCACTGGCTATTCAAGCAGTGAAGCTTACAACAGGCCAGATAAGTTCTGTAGATGCCGCTGGGAATACCTTGGTTGTGAAAGATTATTCTGGAGCAGCACAGACCTTAGCGGTGAGCGGAGGGGTAAAAATCATTCGTGATGGCTCGACAACGACGGCTCTTAGCAGCTTGACTACAGGTGACCGAGTGGAGATTCGTAAGGATACGGATGGAGTAATTATCGTTCGTGTAATGTCTCAGCTTAGTAGAACCTTCTCACGCTATGAAAGTGCAACTAACTTATTGTCGACTAAGAGAGCTAATCTAAATGATAAATATCAATTTTTTGTTCCTACTAATGTATATATTCATCAGGGAGATTCGACTTTATCCGTGCAATCTTTGAAAGAAAATGATAATATTATAATGTATTTCAATAATGATATTTTGGTTGAAATTGTGAAACAATAGTTGCAATGGTGGATTTCTGAGTGAATCACCGTCTTGACACAGGGGGCTTTACCTGCGTCAAGACGTTTTTTTTGAAATATAAGAAAGTATAAGTATTGCTCCTATACTGTATGTCTTATATTTCTCGCTTAAACGCTTACTGTTCTTATTAGGACACTCAAGGCGTTAATACTTGAAATATAATGCCAGTATCGTATGTGTTGAAATGTATGAATCCATACGTTATAATACATACTTTGCTTATATTTCTAACATTTGAGGTGAGACGCTCGATAGAATTTTCTGAGCGTTTTTGCTCCGTGGAGGGGACACTATGAAAGCTGCAGACGTCCGCCACATTTTGGATACGATTGGAGATTTGTTTCCGGATGCGCATTGCGAGCTGAATCACAGTAATGCTTTTGAATTAACAATAGCGGTGCTGCTGTCAGCCCAATGCACGGATGCAACGGTGAACAAAGTGACCGAGGACCTGTTCCAAAAGTACAAAGCCCCCATCGATTATATTTCTGTGCCGCTGGAGGAATTGGAGGGGGATATCCGGCGCATCGGCTTATATCGTAACAAAGCTAAGCATATCCAAAGCCTGTGCTCTATACTCATAGAACAGTATGGCGGAGAAGTGCCTGAGGCACATGACTTGCTTGTAACGTTGCCAGGAGTAGGTCGTAAAACTGCTAACGTAGTAGTATCCAACGCATTTGGAGTTCCTGCCATTGCTGTGGACACTCATGTGGAGCGGGTTGCTAAACGACTTGCATTGGCAGGCTGGAAAGATTCTGTGCTGGAAGTGGAGAAAAAGCTGATGAAGGCTGTGCCACGTGATGAATGGACCCTCACGCATCACCGGCTAATCTTTTTCGGACGATATCACTGTAAGGCTCAGAATCCAAAATGTCAGGTTTGTCCGCTCCTTGATGTATGTCGAGAGGGCAAAAAACGTATGAAAACGGCTGTCGTCAGGAAAGCTAAAGATCATACGCCAAAAAGTTAAAAGTTAGAGTTGAAGAAGAGGATGGGATAGAGATGAAATGCATTTCTGTATACACAGATAATTTTGAGGTATTCTCGGATATTTTTGACCGCGTAGTGGAAAGCCCGCTGGAAGAAAATGAAGAGCAAGAAGTAGAGGGCATTACGATCAGTCATTCCGGTGATGTGCCTGAGCACTATCTGGAGCGTATGTCTGTAAAACCAGAGGTTGTCGTAATGAGAGACAAATCTCGTGGATTGACTATTCTGCAGCACGGAAAAGTTTTTGAAATTCTGTTGCCTGTTTTGGAAACTGCATAATTGAGAAGTGACCTGAAATGGAGTCGGCCCTTGGGGCTGGCTCCTTTTTTTATTGAATATCCTTATATTTCTACGAGAAACGACGGTTGGCTTTACAGGACGACAACCTCGCTTCTTTTTTGGTATCATTTCGTAGGAGATGATAGGTTATTTTGTAAGTAGTGTGTATTTAATTTGTGTCAAACTGGTGATAAACTGTAATTATTATTTATAAAAAATGTTCCGCGCTAAAGTTCAGAAATTGCACCTATATAAGTTTTGCATAAAAAAGAGCTTAAATCAGTATTCATGAATGGATTAAGATCAGTGCATGATTAGAAGGTAACTGTGGAGGTGGAATGTCTGTGGGAGCGGAACAGGTTAGAATTCAGAGAGAAACATTAAGTGAAACAGCATCGCAGCTTTCCCGGCTGAAAGATTTAATGCGCCACTGGGGCGATGAGAGTGCTGAACGAATATATGAAGATTTACAAAATAAAGAGGGTGGGAATGAACTGACCCTTGCTTTTTGTGGGCATTTCTCGGCAGGGAAATCCAGCATGATTAATCTTTTATGTGGCAGCTCAGTGTTGCCTTCCGGACCTGTGCCGACTAGTGCCAATATTGTTTCTATTCGTAGCGGGGCTCCACGAGTGCTTATCTATCCAAGGGTGGAGGGAAGTGAAAATGAATCTACCCCTGTAGAGACAACACCAGAAAGATTACAGGAATATTGTCGAAATGGCGGAGAATATTCCGCGATTGAAGTCTGGAATGAGATTCCTCTTCTAGGGAAGCATGGTGTTCTATTGGATACGCCTGGCGTAGATTCGACGGATGATGGCCACCAGGCTGCCACTCGTTCCGCGCTGCATTTAGCTGATGTCGTCTTTTATGTTATGGATTATAACCATGTACAGTCAGAGAATAATTTGGCTTTTGCCAAAAATCTTAGTGACTGGGGCAAACCGCTCTATCTTATTGTTAATCAGATAGACAAGCATAGAGAACAAGAAATTTCCATTGAAGAATATAAACGCCAGCTTGAAAATGCTTTCGAGCAGTGGGGGATTCATTGTGCGGGGATTCTGTTTACCTCACTCAAAATGAAAGAGCACCCGCTGAATCATTGGGATAATCTGCTGAACCTTATAACAGAGCTGTTGGAGCACAGGGAACAATTGCTTCAATATAGCTTGTCACGTTCCATTCATCATACAGCAGATTCTTCGCTAACCGCGTTCCGTGAAGACCAGCAGGAGGAACGGGAAACTTTTTTAGCTGAGCTAGAGGGTGCAGAGGTTACAGTTGTGATGGAAGAGCTGAAATCGCTGGAAGAAGAGAAGGCACTGCTTGAGGAGCTGCCTCAGCAATCACGAGCTAGCCTGCGAAGTGATCTTGATGCCTTACTCAATAATGCTAACTTAATGCCTGCGGATGTTAGAGAGGCGGCAGGGAGCTATGTGGAGAGTGTCAGCCCAGGCTTCCGCTTAGGTTTGTTCTCTACAGCCGGACGGCGGGAGAAGGAACAAGGCAAACGACTGGATGCCTGGCAAGGATTACTGGTCCGAGAGGTTTCCGCTCAGCTGGAATGGCATCTGATTCAGCTGGTACGTCAATGGGCGGAGAATCTCGGACTGTGGGCAGAGGAGGCAGAGACGACTCTGAAGCAAGGGTTCCCGGCGGTGAGCCAAGAATGGCTGGCGGCTGCAGTTAAGCCGGGAACGGGGAATAGCGGCGAGGCGCTGCTCAATTTCTGCCGCACACTTGCGGCAGATCTGAAGAGCCAATTCCGCCGCGCTGCGCTGTTAGTTGGCGATGAGCTGCTGGCGAAGCTGCCATCGCTTATCGAGGAGCAGCGCGCGGAACTCCAGCGCCGCGAACAGGCCCTTACCCGGCAGGCGCGCGCTGCCCGCGCGCTAGCCGCCCTGGACCGCGCGGCTGACGCCCGCGCGCACGAGCTAGCGGCGCTGCTGCCGCCGCGCCGGACCCTCACCCCCGGCATCCTGCCGGAGGTGAGGGTCACCCCGCTTGCGGCTGCGCAGAGCGCCGCACCGCGGGCGACCCAGCCGCGCGAACGCGCCGCGGCTGGAAGTGCCGCCGCCGCAAGCTGGGCGGCGGGAACGGCTTCGCCGGCGGGCGGACGCCGCCGGCTCTCGGCAGCCGCTGACGCGCTGGCGGCTGCGGCAGAGCTGCTGCGCCGCGAGCCAGCGATGGCATCGGCGGCGCGCAGTCTGGCCGCACGGGCGGAGGATCTCGCCGGCGGCCGCTTTACCCTTGCACTGTTCGGTGCGTTCAGCGCAGGCAAATCTTCCTTCGCCAACGCTTTGCTCGGCGAAGAAGTGCTGCCCGTGTCGCCACACCCTGCCACGGCCGCAGTTAACCGCATATTGGCGCCGGAAGGAGACTTCCGCCATGCCAGCGCGGTTGTAACGATGAAGAGCATGGCGGATTTCTGGGATGACATCTGCCATTCCTTCAGCGTGCTGCAGCTTGGAGAGCCGCAACAGGATACGTGGACAGCAGTACTTGCGAGCCTGCCAACACGGGGAATTCACCCCTCTGCGCTGCCGCATGCAGGATTTCTAAGAGCCGCAGCATCCGGTTGGGCTGAAGCTGAGCCGCTATTAGGAACGGTGCGGACGGTTGATTTGGATGAATATCGAAACCTAGTTGCGGAAGAGACCCGGGCTTGCTTCGTGCAAGGGATTGACCTGTATTATGCCTGTCCTTTGACGGAGAGCGGGATTGTGCTCGTAGATACACCAGGAGCAGATTCACTGCATGCACGCCACACTGGCGTAACCTTTAGTTACATGAAAAATGCGGATGCGATCTGTTTTGTGACCTATTATAACCACGCCTTTTCGAAGGCGGATCGCGGCCTCTTGGCCCAGCTGGGCCGCATTAAAGACAGCTTTGCTCTCGATAAAATGTTCTTTATTATCAATGCTTCTGATCTCGCTTCAAGCGAAGAAGAACTAGATGAGGTTAAAGCACATGTCGTTCAAAATCTGCGTGCCGGAGGTTTGCGGTCTCCGAGAATCTATGCTTTGTCCAGCTTGCTTGCTCTAGAAGCTAAAACTCAACATAATCACGATCTTTATGAAACCTCCCGCTTCAATGAATTTGAGCAAGCATTATCCAGCTTTGCTGGTGATGAGCTTCCTCAGCTTTCACTTAACGCAGCTGCTGAGAGCATCGCATCGGTTCGGCGCCGGGCTGAGGAATGGCAGAATCTGGCTTCCAAGGCGGCGAGCGAGCGTGAAGCCGGGTTAAAAGAACTGCAGGAACGGCGGCAGTTCGCCATGAAGCGGTTATCTCTTTTGGAGACTGAGGAACGTCCTAGCAGAGATCTTATTCATGAAAGTGAAGAACTGATCTATCATGTGTGCCAGCGGATTAGCTTCTCCTTCAACAGAAATTTTCAGGACTCTTTTCATCCCTCCTTACTGCGTGAGGATGCAGGGAATTTAAAAGCCATTTTCTCTGCCTGTGGTGCCGAACTAATGCGTACTACTCAGCGCGAGCTTGAGCAAGAGCTATGGGCAACAACGCTGCGGCTAGAGAGCACGGGACGCAGGCTTGTACATGAAGCTGCTGAAGCGGCAGCTACAGAGCTACTCTTTTCCACGGAGGAATTTCATCTTATGGAGAATGAGGAGCAGGCTTGGCCATCTCCTAAGGATCTGGAATGCCAGCTTCAGCCTGTGCAGTGGTCCGCTTTATGGGGCCATTTCAAATCCCCGCGTTATTTCTTTGAGGGAACTGGGCGGGAATTAGTCAAAGGTGCGGCAGAGCCGCTTTTGAAAGAAGCGGTTAATCTTGCAGCGGCAGTGCAGAAGGAAAAATTAATTGCTCATTACGTCGAGAATATCAGCAGAGAATTAAAATCTGCTGCCGAAAGCCTGCAAGAAGGGCTTGCGGAGCAAGAGAAAGCGATGTTAGATCTCCTTAAAGGGGGTGAGACTGCAGATCATTGGGGCCAAATAAGCCACCAATTATCACGTCTAGAACAAACTTTCGTTGATAAAGTCGACAAAGTTCTGTGAAGTTTGTAGGAAAATGTCGAAGAACACTTGCAATCTGGCGTATGATGGATGAAAATAAAGAAGCCTGAAAATATACAATGAAACTGTTACGTTTTCTGAAATTCATAAAAACGAGACAGTCAATTTGCCGAAAGAGGTTGGAATCGACAATGTGGGGAGCTCCTTTTTCAGCTCAAAGCCGCAAGCTGTTGCTGCTGGGCAGCGGGGAACTGGGTAAGGAAGTCATAATTGAAGCTCAACGCCTTGGCGTAGAGACCGTAGCTGTAGACCGTTATACCGATGCACCGGCGATGGGTGTAGCTCATCGTTCACATGTAATTGATATGCTGGATGCAGAGGCGCTGAAAGCGCTGATTCGCTCTGAGAAACCGGATGTCATTGTTCCGGAGATTGAGGCAATTGCCACTCATGCTCTTCAAGAGCTTGAAGAAGAAGGCTTTTTCGTTGTTCCGACGGCGCGGGCGGCTCGGCTGACCATGGACAGAGAAGGGATTCGTCGTCTTGCGGCTGAAGACCTTGGACTGCCAACTGCTGATTACCGTTTTGCGGATAGTCTGGAAGAGCTGCAACAAGCTATAGCCGAGTTAGGCACTCCTTGTGTCATTAAGCCGATTATGAGTTCTTCTGGCAAGGGTCAGAGCGTATGCAAAAGACCTGAAGATGCAGAAAACTGCTGGAACACTGCTTTGGATGGAGCGAGAGCTAAAGGGACACGGGTTATCGTGGAGGCTTTTGTTACTTTTGAGAGCGAGATTACTCTTTTGACGGTGCGATCTGTGTCTGGTACGGTATTTTGTCCACCTATTGGACATATTCAGAAGGATGGAGATTACGTGGAATCCTGGCAGCCTCACTTTATGAAGCCAGAGCTGCTTGAAGAAGCGCAATCTATTGCAAAAGCAGTAACGGATCAGCTCGGAGGTTTCGGTATTTTTGGAGTGGAACTTTTTTTGACAGATCGAGGCGTATTGTTCAGTGAAGTGTCACCTAGACCCCATGATACGGGGATGGTTACGATGGCGACGCAGGATTTATCTCAATTTGCAGTGCATGTCAGAGCTATTCTTGGTTTTCCTGTCCAGTCAGTACAATTGCTGACACCTGGTGCCTCAGCTACGCTGAAGGCTGATGGAGAAGGACGAGCCTTTGCTGTGACCGGAATTGGTGAAGCTTTGGAACTGCCTAGGACTCAGGTTCGCGTATTTGGTAAACCGGAAGTTCGTCCTGGTCGGCGGATGGCAGTAGCGTTAAGTGCGGCGGAAGATGTGGAAATCGCGCGGACGATAGCCAAGCAGGCGGCGTCTATGCTAAAAGTGGAGGTATATGAGGATGAACAGTAGTACCATGGCACCTGTACTGGAAATTCGCAAATGCGGCTTGAATGATCTGGAGAGAGTTACAGCGCTTCTGCGGGAATTCGGCTATCCAACAACGCTAAGCGTGATGAAAGAGAGACTGGAAAGCATGGAGAACAGCAATCTCCAATGCACACTTGTAGCAGAGCTGAACAATGAAGTTGTGGGTATGATCGGCCTTAGACAGGTAAGCTCGTATTACAAACAGACAGATTGTATCACTGAGATTACTGCACTTATCGTATCAGAAGAACTCAGAGGAAACGGACTCGGTAAAAGACTTGTGGCCGCAGCAGAAGAATGGGCACGTGAGCAAGGTTGCTGCCAGCTTTTCCTTAGAAGTGGCAACCGCGTAGAACGCGCACCGGCACATGCTTTTTATCGTCATATCGGTTTCGAAAAGACAGCAGGCTATCGCTTTAACAAAGCGTTGCTATAATACTTATAGGTTACCGATCATCCCCATCCCAGCTACGGCGGGATGGTTTTTTTTTGCTCTGGAACTCTTTTTTTATATGTATTTAATATATTAATACCTAAAACTATTTAAATAACTTAACCATAGATGGATTGGTTTGAATCATATACAATAAAATTTATGACATCTAAAACGTTTCCAAAGAGGGATGAGACATGTATAAGCTAGTTCTTGCTGAAGATGAAGAAGACGTTAGGGAAGGCGTTATCGGGCAGATTGACTGGGAGCGTTACGGATTTGAGATTGTCGAGCAGGCGGAGAATGGACGGGAAGCTGCGGATGCCATAGACCGTTTGCTGCCGGATGTGGTAGTTACCGATATCCAAATGCCTTTTATGAATGGACTTCAGCTGGCTGAATGGATTCGTAGTCATCATCCTAACACTAAGATTATCATTTTGACTGGGTATGATGAATTTGAATATGCTCAGAAGGCGATAAAATTGCAAATTGATGAGTATATTTTGAAACCGTTCTCTTCACAGGAATTAATTGAAGTATTGCTTAAGGTTAGAGCCACTATCGAGGCTGAAATTGCAGAAAAAGAAAATGTATTTGTACTCAGTGAGCATTACCGGAAAAGTCTGCCTGTGTTAAGGGAGCAATTTTTATCGTCCCTTATTTCGCGTAGATTGCGTACGGATGAAATTGCTGAGAAAAGCACTGAATATGGCATAAAATTAACGGGACGGTGGTTTCAGGCTTCGGTAATTAGTGTGGATTATATTCGTCCTGAGCGGGAATCTGCTGGGGGTGCAACAGGCGGGCAAATTTCTTTACGAGACACTGGTGAAAAGAATTTACAGCTATTCGCTGTGCTGAATATTGCTGAAGAAATATGCTCGAAGCATGGTTTTGGAAGGGTGTTTATTCATCGTGATGAGGTCGTATTGCTCACAATCCATGAAGAAGGGGAAGAAACTGATATCACTGGAAAGACTTTTGAGCTTCTTGAAGAAATCCGCCAGAACGTACAGCGTTTTCTGAAGCTGACGGTAACGGCAGGCTCCGGAACGGTCTGTTCATCGCCTGCTTTGTTATTTAATTCTTTTGGGGATGCCTTGCAGGCATTAGATTATCGGCTTATTCTCGGCAATAACCGGGTGATCTGGATTGAGGACGTTGAGTCACGTTCCAGCACACTGCTAACCTATGATGAACTAACCCAGCAATCCTTAATCCGGACGATTAAACTAGGTACGGTGCAAGAACTCAAAGAGGTTGTTGAGGAGTTATTTGCCGGTCTTGACGCAGAGCAGGTGTCTACACAGGATTATCAGATTTTTTTGCTGGAGATTTTTACATCTATCCTGCGAGTGGCTAAAGAATCCGGCAGTGAAGCTGCAAAGTATATTGGTTCTGGCATTTCGTCGCTAACTGCCATCAATAAATTTAATAGTATGGCCGAAGCCAAGCAATGGATTATTGCAGTCTGTAGCGGTTTAATGGATACGATTGCATTAGAACGTCAATCCTCCTATAAGCTGCTTATTGATGAAGCTAAAGAATATATACGCAGCCACTATGTTGAATCTGATATTTCCATCGGCAAGGTTTGTCAGCATTTACATATAAGTACCGGCTATTTTAGCAGTATTTTTAAGAAGGAAATGAAAATGACGTTCGTTAGTTATCTTTTGCAAATTAGGTTAGAAGCAGCCAAGGAACTTTTACGATCCACGGAGCTGAAGGCCTTTGAAATTGCAGAAAAAATAGGTTTTGCCGATCCTAACTATTTCAGCTTTTGTTTCCGCAAAAAATATGGTCAATCTCCTAAAGAGTATAAAAACAGCTCCAGAGGAGGGTAAAGATGCTGAAGGATAAACCTTATTCCTTTCATCTAAGACCGCAGCATCCCAAAGGCGGAAAACGTCGGTTGTCCTCCAAGCTCCGAAGCATTCAAGTTACGATTACACTCACTTTTACATCTGTTGCCGTGCTGGTAGCTGTCGTTGTCAGCCTTATGCTGTACAACAAGTTTGCCAAGACCGCAGAAGAGAATGCCAATATGAATATGCAGCAGATCATTGAGCAAGTGAATTACAATCTGGGTCTTTATGTTAAGGGAATGCGCAATATTTTTGAGACAGCGGAGGAGCAGATTACGAATAGCCCTTCCGTGGATTCCGCTTTATTGACGGAAAGAATGGCTATGCTAATGGGGAGCAGAGAGGATCTGGTCTCGGCGGCTGTTTTTACACCACAGGGGAAATATGTCGTGGGTACACCCGGTCAGAAGCTGCGCAGCAACACACAGCTGGAGACTCAGAGCTGGTTTACGACGGCGCAAAGAACATCAGAGCTCTCCTATTCCGCACCTCATATTCAGAATTTGTTCAAAGGTCAATATATCTGGGTCGTGTCTATCAGCAAATTAATTCAATATAAGGAGAACGGAGTCTTAAAAACCGGCATCCTGCTGATGGATTTTAACTTTCGAACCATTGATGAGCTGAGCAAGCAGGTTAAGCTTGGCAAAAGAGGATACGCTTACATCCTCGATCAGCTAGGAAATATTGTGTACCATCCCCAGCAGCAGCTGATTTACGCTGGCTTAAAATATGAGAATGTGGAGCCAGTACTGGAATATGCTTTTCGTAGCTATTTGGATGAGTCTACGGGTGAAAAACGGTTTATCACCGTAAGAACACTGGAACAGACAGGCTGGAAGATCGTGGGCGTGGCTTATTACGATGAGATTGTAACCACCAAACGTGATCTAAACACTTTTTTATCCTGGTTTTTAGCGGTAGTCATTTTATGCGTAATTATTGTATCCGTCTTTTTGTCTGCACGTATTGCCCGCCCTATCCGCAAGCTGGAACGGACGCTTCAGCAGGTGGGCGAAGGGGATCTCAACACCCGAATAGATGTCAGTGGGGCGTATGAGGTGGAACAGCTGTCCAAACGGTTTAACCTTATGCTGCAACGTATCCGTCAACTGATGGATCAGATTATTTATGAACAGGAAACCAAACGTAAAGGTGAGCTTGAAGTACTGCAATCCCAGATCAATCCGCACTTTCTGTACAATACCTTGAATTCTGTGATCCGGCTCGCTGAACGCGGCAAGACTGAGGAGGTAGTCACGATGATTCAGTCCTTATCGAAGTTTTTCCGGATCAGCCTTAGTAAAGGGAATAATATGATTACCGTGCAGGAAGAGCTTGATCATGTTCGTCATTACCTTGTGATTCAGAGCTTTCGGTTCAAAAATAAGTTCCGCTACGAGATTGAGGCTCAGGATGAAGTGCTGCAGTGTCAGACGATTAAGCTAATTTTACAACCTATTGTGGAGAATGCCCTGTATCACGGGATTGAAATGATGCCTGATGAAGGTTTTATTTCGATCCAAGCGGAGCTGAAGGATGATCTTGTCGTCATTCGCATTCGTGATAATGGACTGGGTATGTCCGAGGAGACTATGAAGGTTCTTTTGACTGGCGGCAGTAAGAGTATGCATGGCTCCGGGGTAGGCGTTAGAAATGTAAACGAGCGTATTGAGCTGTATTATGGGCGTGATTATGGTCTTTCTTTTGAAAGTGAAATTGAAGAAGGCACTACGGTTACTCTTATCTTCCCGGCACTCGCAGCAGGCGAGGGCAATCCTGGACATGAGGAGGATGAGACATCGGTATGAGAATCGTTCGTTTTTGGCTAACCCTGCTGGTATGTGTGGTGTTATGGACAACCATCACGTCTTGTTTCAATTCGGCACCTAATTATATCAACACGAACAAAACCCGCAATATTCATCTTATTGTAAAAATGAACAAAGGCGACTATTGGAATACAGTTAGATTGGGTGCAGAAGCCGCGGCACAGGAATTTAATGTGAAACTAACGTTCAAAGCTCCGAATGCTGAGAGTGATATTGCGGAACAGGTCAGAATGGTTGAGGACTCCATTAAAGAAAAAGCGGATGTTATTATTTTAGCTGCCAGTAGCTATATGGGACTTGCACAAGTGGTTGATCGGGCGGCATATTCCAAGATTCCCGTATTGTCTGTGGATGCAGAAGTCGGTTCGGCCAGAGTAAGAGCCTATGTGGGTTCAAACGGCTATGAAGCGGGACAAAAGTCTGCAGAAAGACTCATTCAGCTGCTAAATGGATACGGGGAGGTCGGCATCATTAACTTCACAAATTCATCTTTGGGGGCGGAGCAGGAGTCTTCAAACGGCATTGAATATGGTGCTAGGGACGCGGAGGAGCGGGAAAAGGGATTTTTAAATTACGCTGCCCGATATCCGAACATACAGGTAGTAGAGATTTCTTATACCACTTCGAGTATTAGTGATGCTGAAGAACTGACACGGTTAATGCTGCTGAAACATCCAAATCTTCGCGGGATCGCCAGCTTGAATGAGACAGCTTCACAAGGGGCGGCAAAAGCTATCCAGAGCCGAGGGCTGCATAATATTAAAATGGTTGCTTTCGACAGCTCCCCGTCAATGATGGAGTTGCTGCAGGAGGGTACGGTTCAAGCGACCGTAATCCAAAATCCTTTTAGTAACGGGTATTTAGCCGTAAAACATGCCGTTGAGGTAATCGAAGGAATGGATGTTCCTGAACGTGTCGATACGGGTACTAAACTCATTGATTTGGACAATATGCTGTGGCCTGAGAATCAGAAATTGTTATTTCCCTTCGTCAGATAGTGGACGGTTTATTTTTGAAAAGACGAATGCCATCCTTAAAATGGGAGGTATTCGTTTTTTGGGTTCAGTAGAATTTTTATAAAAGTGAGTAGGATTTTATATTCGAAACCGTTTTCACCTAAGGCATAATATGGATGTGCCCGAGAGAATTCAGGGTTAAACCAAAAAAAAGAAGTATAAACAGGAGGTCAATGAATAATGAAAAAAATCACTTCCGTTCTTTTAGCAAGCGCAATACTGGGTGCCGCCCTGGCAGGCTGTGGCAATAGCAACAATAATGCAGACAATGGTAAAGCTACCAACGCACCAAAAACTGAAAATGCGGGCTCTTCCACTGAAACGCCAAAAGTAGGGGTTGCCATTTACAAATTTGACGATACCTTCATGACAGGTGTTCGTAACGCAATCGACACTGCTGCCAAAGGCATTGCTACTGTAGATATCGTAGATAGCCAAAATTCCCAACCCACACAAAATGACAAAGTTGACTTGTTCATCACCAAAAAATATAAAGGCATGCTGATCAATCCGGTTGACCGTACTGCGGCTGGCGTTATTATCGAAAAAGCAAAAGCGGCAAATATTCCGGTGGTCTTCCTGAACCGCGAGCCGCTGCCAGAAGATATGAAGAAATGGGATAAGGTTTATTATGTAGGCGCTAAGGCAGAAGAATCCGGAACTATGTCCGGTCAACTGATCGTGGATTACTGGAAGGCACATCCTGAAGCGGATAAAAACGGCGATGGTGTCCTCCAATACGTAATGCTAAAAGGCGAACCGGGGCACCAAGACGCTGAGCTTCGTACTACTTACTCCATCCAAGCAATTGAAGATGCCGGCATCAAGGTAGAAAAGCTGGCTGAAGATACTGCGATGTGGGACCGCGTAAAAGGGCAAGAAAAAATGGCAGCGTTCCTTGGCTCCCATGGCGACAAAATTGAAGCTGTGCTTGCGAACAATGACGATATGGCTCTCGGTGCCATCGAAGCTCTGAAAGCTTCAGGTTACTTCACGGGTGATAAATTCATGCCGGTAGTAGGTGTAGATGCTACTGCTCCTGCGATTCAAGCGCTACAAGATGGAACGATGCTTGGTACCGTGCTGAATGATGCGAACAACCAAGGTAAAGCTGCGATCACAGTTGCTGCTCTGCTTGCTAAAGGAGAAACACCTACAAAAGATAACGTAGGCTTTGATATCACAGACAACCAATACGTGTGGATTTCCTATAAAAAGATCACCAAAGACAATATCGATGACGCCAAATAATAACGCTCTAATCTAGATGGAATTCATGATCATATGGCAGCAACGGGGAGCGGATATTCGCTCCTCGGATTTCTTTCAGGCAGGGAACAGGATGAAACCGCTGTGCCTCTCATGAAAAAAGAAAAAAGCGTAGGGGGCGTAACAACATGAAAAAAGCTGAGTTTTTGCTAGAAATGAATGACATTACTAAAGAATTCCCCGGCGTCAAAGCGCTGGATGCAGTTAGTTTAAAGGTCAGACCAGGTTCGGTGCATGCCCTTATGGGCGAGAATGGTGCGGGTAAGTCCACTTTAATGAAATGTCTCTTTGGTATTTATTCACCGGATGCCGGTGAGATTTTTTTGGAGGGTGAGAAGACCTCTATCGGAAGCTCAAATGACGCTTTAAAAAATGGGATCTCCATGATTCACCAGGAGCTGCATCCCGTGCCGTTCCGAAGTGTGATGGAGAATATCTGGTTAGGACGTTTCCCAACCAAAGGGATTGGACCTTTTCAGTTTATTGACCATAAGAAAATGTACACTGACACGGAGAATTTGTTTAAAGATCTGGATATCGATCTGAATCCCGAGACATTAGTGGGAAAGCTCTCTGTATCCAAAATCCAATCCATTGAAATTGCGAAGGCTGTCTCTTTTCACTCCCGCGTTATTGTAATGGATGAACCTACTTCCTCCCTGACCAGTGTGGAGGTGGAGCATTTATTTCGAATCATACGGGACCTTAGGAGTAGAGGCGTGGCTATTATTTATATATCTCACAAAATGGAAGAGATTCTCGAAATTTCTGACGAGGTTACCATTATGCGGGACGGTAAAAAAATCGGAACCTGGCCAGCGGCGGAATTGACTACAGATCTTATCATTTCCAAAATGGTCGGCCGTGACTTGACCAATCGATTCCCAGAACGTTTTAACGTGCCTGGCGAAGTATATATGAAGGTGGAAGGATTAACCTCCCCTGAAGAAAGATCGTTTAAAGATGTTTCTTTTGAATTAAGACGAGGTGAGGTTTTAGGGATTGGTGGTCTGGTAGGCGCTCAGAGAACAGAGGTTATTGAAGCATTATTTGGCCTGAGGGCTATCAAATCGGGGACGATTTCTATCGATGGTAAGCGCATTCATATCCAATCTCCCAAGGATGCTAAGAAACACGGAATGGCTTTGCTTACGGAGGAACGGCGTGTCACCGGTATTTTTCCAGTCTTGTCTGTTCATGAAAATGGCGCAATCGCTAATCTGCATCGATACCAGAAACTACTACTTCTACTAGATGGAAAAAAGAAAAAAGAAGAAGTCGATAAAATGATTGAAAAATTACGGACCAAAACTCCAACAACCAAAACGCTGATCATGAATCTTTCTGGTGGGAATCAGCAAAAAGTGCTGCTCGCCAGATGGCTTTTAACCGAGCCCGAAATCCTGCTTCTGGACGAGCCGACTCGCGGTATCGACGTAGGGGCTAAATTCGAGATTTATTCGATTATTGCCGACTTGGCGCAGCAAGGGAAAAGCATCATTATGATCTCCTCAGAAATGCCGGAGCTGCTCGGAATGTCTGACCGTGTAATGGTCATGTCGGAGGGTAGGCTTACCGGAATACTAGAAGGCGAGCAAGCTACGGAAACCGAAGTTATGCGGCTCGCTGCACAGCATTAGGATAGGATTTCAATGATAGTTTTGCTGGGCGAAACTAGATTTGGTTTACGAAGAGAAGTACTCTTCGCGTAACTTTAAGGAGGAACACTACTAATGAACGCTAAAAGAGCCCAATCTTTTATTACTCAAAATGCTATTTATATTGTCTTGGTAATTCTAATTATGGGTATTGCCTTATATGAGCCGGCCTTTATCTCTGTAAATACTTTACGGGACATTCTAATTCAGTCGTCAACACGGATTATCATCGCGCTTGGTGTTGCCTTCATCCTTATCACAGCTGGGACGGACTTGTCTGCTGGACGTGTGGTTGGTTTTACAGCGGTAATCTCTGCATCGATGTTGCAAATTCCGGATTATTCCCGGCGCTTTTTTCCTGATCTGCCGCAGGTGCAAGTGTGGCTTCCGATCCTTATAGCTATTATCGCTGGCCTTCTCTGCGGACTCGTCAATGGTATTGTCGTCTCCAAGCTGAACGTCCCGCCGTTTATCGCAACACTGGGTACGATGGTTATCGTCTACGGCTTGAATTCCTTGTACTTTGACATGGACCCCAACCAATCACAGCCAATTGGCGGTCTGCGTCCAGATTTCACTACAATCGGTTCCGGGTTTATCGGCAAGGGGCAATATTCAATCCCGTATATCGTGCTGATAGCCTTGGGTGTCGCCGCCATCGTATGGGTGGTGTTCAATAAAACCAAGCTGGGCAAGAACATGTACGCTATCGGCGGTAACATGCAGGCAGCTAAAGTATCTGGCATCGATGTTTCCAAGAACTTGATCTACATCTATGCGATTGCTGGAGCCCTTTATGGTTTGGCGGGTGTGCTGGAGGCTGCCAGAACAGGTGGCGCAACCAATAACTATGGTAACATGTATGAGCTTGATGCGATTGCTGCTTGCGTCGTGGGCGGGGTGTCCACAACCGGTGGTATCGGAACAGTGCCAGGTGTTCTGGTCGGTGTTATTATCTTTACCTTAATCAACTACGGCCTGACCTTTATCGGCATCAGCCCTTACTATCAGTTGATTATCAAAGGTCTGATCATCATCGCCGCGGTCGCGTTTGATATGCGGAAGTATTCTTCGAAGAAGTAGCTGTGTGGGGGATGTGTGGTGATTATAGCGTTTGCTATTTATGGCAAACGCTTTTTGGTTTGTTCATTTCGCTTGCGGATATAAGCAACTCGTAAGAATCAGTTCATAAGATACAATTCATATGAACCTATTTAAAGTACAAATTCATAAGTGCCAATTCATATGATGCAAATTAAAAGTACCGATTTATAAGAAGCAATTCATAAGTACCAATTCACAAGTACTGAACGTCGCCCCCTTGCTCCTCGCATAGGAAAACTACGCACGAGCACGAAAACTACCCACAAAAACTAACCACAAAAACTATGTATGAAAAACTACCCACAAAAACTAGTTTAATTAGTTAGGGATAAACCAATTTCGCTCCCACTAGTACCATTGGGACCAGCATCAAGTACAGCAATAATATCAACTACGCCAATAATATCAACTACACCAATAATGCCACTGTCAGCACTGCTAACTACAGCGCTGCTAACTAATGCACCACTAACTACGGTACTGCCAACCACAACACTGTCAACCACAACACTGTCAACCAAAACACGACTAACTACAGTACTAACAACTAAACACAACACCAAAACTACCCACTAAAATGCCACCACGACCAAATAGTGTCACCACCACTAACACACAGATCTTCAATGGCTACTACCAACATGAAACAAACATACCACTAAAACTACCCGCCAAAATGCCACCACGACTAAACAGCGCCAGCAACACTAACATCAACATTACTTACCACCACCAACTTCAATCAACATTGCCACCCCTGCTCCATCAAATCTAATATTCCACCAATAGGACTTACTCCACCCGATAGTTGCACCATAACCGCCACGGTACTACTACAGCATCATTACCATCACCAATTATTATCATCAACACAAACACGGTTATCACAATCCTCTCAACATTAACAGCATGAACACGGCAATCACCGCCACAAATCAATATCAGCAGCAATAACACTACCATCGCCATCAGGAGCACCACGAAAATACATCATATTCATCATAGCTCACCAACAATATCAACAAACTAATTTTAGTAACAGAACAGAAGCACCATGAGGCGAAAGAACGGTATAAATCCCGTAGAATTGGCTGAAACGAGCTACGTGAGGTGAAAGAACGGTATAAATCCCGTAGAATTGGCTGAAACGAGCTACTTGAGGAGAAAGAACGGTATAAATCCCGTAGAATTGGCTGAAACGAGCTACGTGGGGCGAAAGAACGGTATAAATCCCGTAGAATTGGCTGAAACGAGCTACGTGAGGTGAAAGAACGGTATAAATCCCGTAGAATTGGCTGAAACGAGCTACGTGAGGTGAAAGAACGGTATAAATCCCGTAGAATTGGCTGAAACGAGCTACGTGAGGTGAAAGAACGGTATAAATCCCGTAGAATTGGCTGAAACGAGCTACGTGAGGAGAAAGAACGGTATAAATCCCGTAGAATTGGCTGAAACGAGCTACGTGGGGCGAAAGAACGGTATAAATCCCGTAGAATTGGCTGAAACGAGCTACTTGAGGAGAAAGAACGGTATAAATCCCGTAGAATTGGCTGAAACGAGCTACGTGGGGCGAAAGAACGGTATAAATCCCGTAGAATTGGCTGAAACGAGCTACGTGAGGTGAAAGAACGGTATAAATCCCGTAGAATTGGCTGAAACGAGCTACGTGAGGTGAAAGAACGGTATAAATCCCGTAGAATTGGCTGAAACGAGCTACGTGAGGAGAAAAAGGTATAAATCCCGTAGAATTGGCTGAAACGAGCTACGTGAGGAGAAAGAACGGTATAAATCCCGTAGAATTGGCTGAAACGAGCTACGTGGGGCGAAAGAACGGTATAAATCCCGTAGAATTGGCTGAAACGAGCTAACGTGAAATTATGAGAGGCAAAAATGCCCTAGAATACGCCGAAACGAGCGACGGAGGAGGAAAGAGAGACATTAATGCCCTAGAATACGCCTCCCCCTAACCCCAAAGATCAAAAAGCACATAAACCAACGTTCTCCCATATTCTATAGGCAAATGCCTTTGTTAAAGGGGAGCGACTGGATGTTAAGGATTAGGTTGAATGAGCTGGGGAAAGGGAATGACAATGGTCTGATACAGGCGGATGTATGGAAATGGGATGGCATTGGCTGGAACGAATATATTACTCAGCAGGATGAGGATTTCATACGCACGGAAGAGGAGTTGTTCGTCACGATTCCGGCAGAAGCGGGATTATATCGTGTAGATTACTCTAATAAGCCTTTTGAGGCGCCATACTTATTGCCGGAGTGGGTGGGGGACAATCTGCGGACCACGGGTCTGCATCCGGCGCCGTTTAATCTCAAAGAGGGCACACTTTGGGGATATATTAATGACGAGGGCCGTGTTCAGATTGAACCCCGGTACGAATATGCTGAGGATTTTCAGAAGAATGGTCTTGCCGTAGTTCAGCGAAAAAATAGCAGCGGGCTCATTGACAGCACTGGAAGAGAACGAGTGAAGCCGATCTATTCATTTATTGCGCCTTTTTCGGAAGAGCGCGCGGTCGTGTCGGATGCTAAGGGGTACACTTTTATTGATGAAAAAGGCAAAGAAGTGACGTCCGCCCGGTATGATTATTTGAACTCATTACATGAGGGGCGAGCACTATTTTCAAAACAAAATACGACCGGCGGCCAATCGCTATATGGATATGTGGACGCGCAAGGCAAAGAGGTGCTGCCCGCGATTTATGTAGATGCCAATGATTTTATGAACGGCATGGCTTTGGTTAAAATCAAAGAAGGAGAGTATGCGCTCATCGATCCGGATGGGAACATTCTGCATACGTATAACCATCCTTTCGTTGGAAGTCCGGGAGAAGGTTTACTAGCCTTTCAAGCGACTGAAAACGGTAAATATGGCTATTTAAATACGGATGGTTCTGTAGCCATTCAACCGCAATTCACCTCTGCGTTACCTTTTTCAGAAGGACGTGCGGTGGTGAATACCGCTGAGAATTATGGCAACGCCTACGGGCTGATTGATAAACAAGGAAAAATGATCATCCCGGCAAAATATTATGAAGTATTGCAGCTAGGTGAAGGCAGAGTAGCCATAGGAACGCCTGTATTCCCCAGCCAGCCTTATCGCGGATCACGTTACGTAATTGCAGATGCGGAAACGGGAGCGGTCCTGAGCAATCACACCCTGCTTGGCGTGAACAATTATCAGGAAGGCTTGGCGTCTGTATTTGATGCTAAAGATACTTATTTTATCGATAGAAGTGGAAAAAAGGCAGCCCAGCCCCCAGTTATTCCAGGGGCAGGAACACTCACCCTTAGCGGACGTTTGATAAGAGCAGATGTAGATCAACGCACATCTTATTATGATCGGCAGGGAAAGCAGGTTTGGCGCCAAAATGGAGTCATTCCGCTGAGACCTCCCTATTCCGTAGTGGAGAAGAAATACAAACCGAACAGGGATTATCTGGTGTATTATCCGGTCGTTGAGGGGATTGCAAGTGCGGAAGTTTCGCGAGAGGTTAACGATAAGCTGCGCAAGCTATCCCTTGCTGAAGACGTTGGGAGTGGAGGGATTTCCCAGGACTTTAGTTATAATGGTGATTTTTCAGTCTCTTTCTTCCGTAAAAACCTGCTGGTGCTGGAGCTGACCGGTTATCGTTTTCCTTTTGGAGCAGCACATGGAATGCCTACCAAAATCTATCCGCATATTAATTTGCGCAGCGGCAGGTTCTATAAGCTGGGGGACTTGTTCAAGCCAGGCAGCAGATATGTGGAGAAGCTCAGTAAAATTGTGGGCAAACAGATCGAGAACGATCCACAATATTCATATGTTTTTCCGGATACGTATAAAGGAATTACCTCGGATCAGCCCTTCTTTGTAGATAATGAAGCGTTGTATCTATATTTCGCACCTTATGAGATCGCTCCGTATTCTGCAGGTTTTCCAACCTTCCGGATTCCTTATGCGGAAATCATGGGATTGATCTCTACGGAGGGCGAGTTCTGGCAATCGTTCCATTAATCGTCAGGTATCCATAGGTTTGCTGAAGTTGCCGTCCTTTCGGGGAGGGCGACTTTTTTTGCTTTTTCTCGCTTTTTCTCGCGAATAACAGGTAAAATGGTATTTTTAGGCAGGAAAACAGCGGAAGAAAGCGAATGTATCTAGGAATCGGAAATCTTACAGTCAAGACTATTATATGTAAAAAATTAGAAGCGCACATTTGAGAGATTTATGCTACAATGACTGAGGAACAAATTACAACTTTGTAACATTTGTAGATGGTCACTCTAGGCAGAAGCATATATTACACGCAAGAAAAAAGGAGATGGCAGATTGAAGAACAAGACATTAAAAGCAATCATCGGTGGTAGCGTGGCAGCTGTTATGGCACTTAGTATTTCTCTTCCATTGGAAGCAAATGCGGCATCGAATGAATCGACAGTAACAATAAAAGGCACAAGTTATGAGCAAATATTACAATATTTTAAACAAGCTAATCTTGAGGGATTCCCTTTTTCGAATAGCACAATCGTGGTAACTAAGCCGCAAACTGGAACAGTACCAAACAAAGACAACACGACCACAACTACAACTACAAAACCGGTTACAAAGCCAGCAGACACAACTACTGTAACTAAGCCAACTGATAATACAACTACAACAGGTGCTGTGAGCAATAAAGGAACCTATGTTCAGCAAATCGTAACGCTGGTAAACAAAGAACGTGCAGCAGCTGGTTTGTCACCTGTAGCTGGATTGGACAGCCTGCACAAAGTTGCCGCTACAAAAGCTACAGATATGCGTTCGAATAACTATTTCTCACATACTTCACCTACGTATGGTTCACCTTTTGATATGATGAAATCCTTTGGCATCACTTATAAAGCCGCAGGTGAGAACATCGCAATGGGACAAAAAACACCAGAAGAAGTAATGAAGGCATGGATGAATAGTCCAGGTCACCGCGCTAATATTTTGAATGCTAACTTCAATTATATCGGTGTCGGTTATGATAATAATTACTGGGTTCAAGAGTTTATTGGTAAATAATACGAGTAGATGCTTCAGGAAGAAATCGTTCTCCGATGTAAGTCGGGGAGCGGTTTTTTTGTGTGGTGAAGATTAAAAATGCAACAAAAAAAGAAGTAAGGAACTTGTCCTTACTTCTTCTGTCTAGCTCTATGGGTTATGCAGGGGTCGAACCTGCGACCTGCCGATTAAGAGTCGGCTGCTCTACCAGCTAAGCTAATAACCCGTAATGTCTAAAGAGTCAACGGTGAATATTATATAATGGCATTAATTAAAAAGCCAGTATTTTTTTATTTTCAAAAAAGTCCACACTCGTTCCTCGGCAAAAACACTGTAGCAGCGGGATTTTTTTCTTTGCTAGACATTTGCAAAACTTGTATGGAAGAATTATGTTTATGTAACATAGTTAAGATCTTTGTAAATTGTGGAACAATACATAATAGAACGGCATACGGAGGGATAGCTTTGAAGGATTCGAAATGGACATGGCGCAGCGTCAGCTTGATTTCCATAGTAACAACTATAGTTTTGATGGTTGGTTTAGTTTATGCGGTTAAAGATATTATCTATCCGGTCGGAGAGGTTACCGAGAGCAGCTTGCCTCAGCAAACAGCCGCACCGGTGACGGAGACTGTCAAGCTCCTAAAAATTGTTGCGCTCGGGGATTCGCTAACCAAGGGGACCGGTGATAACACCGGAGAAGGGTTTGTTAAGCGTACGGTTACTGGTTTATCCGCAAAAGGTGTCACCGTAGACTTTTTAGGCAATATGGGGATTAACGGGTTGACTACTGCGGGGCTGTTAAGCAAACTGAACGAAGATGGTGTGGAGTATGCCTTGCGCATGTCGAATGTTGTTCTGCTATCCGTCGGAGGAAATGATCTGTTTAAGGATTCGGATATTCTTGAGAATGATGGGGCGCAACAGGGCAACACAACTTCATCAACCTCTGGGCAGGAACTGACTCCAGAGTCTTTATTAGCCGCTCTGCCAGAAGCAGCAGCTAGACTGGAGAAGATTCTCGATAAAATCTCACAGATCAATCCGAATGCGCAAGTTTACTATATGGGGCTGTATAATCCCTTTGGCGATATTCCAGAATTACTGGCACCAGGCAATCAAGCGGTAACGAAGTGGAATAATACGGCAATGGATATTATTAATGAGCATAGCAACATGACCTTGGTTCCTACGTTTGACTTGTTTAACAGACATTTGGACAAGTATCTATCCACCGATCATTTTCATCCTAATGGTGATGGCTATCAGCGAATCGGAGAACGGTTCATACAGGCTGTGCAGTAGTATATAGGTGAGTGTTAAATTTTGCAGTAAGATCATGTAGGTAAATGCCCTTTGAGCAAGTACAAACCGAGAAAATGACAGTCACAAGGAGCTAAATTAAATATGACAAAAGCGAATAGTGAAGACTCCGGCACAGTCGTCTTGTCTGTGGACGGGGTACGTAAAAAAATAGGACGAAAATGGATTATAGATGATGTCACTTTCGATGTGAGAAAAGGGGAGATTTTCGGCTTTCTCGGGCCTAATGGGGCTGGGAAGACGACCACGATCCGCATGCTTGTGGATTTGATTCGACCTACTGAGGGCAAGATTACAGTATGTGGGTACAATGTGAACCGAAATCCGGAAAAAGCATTGCAATATGTAGGCTCTATCGTTGAGAATCCTGAGGTATATACCTATTTGACCGGGTGGGAGAATTTGCAGCATTTTGCCCGGATGCAGCCTGGCGTAGACAATGAACGTATTAGCGAAGTGGTAGATATTGTTCGATTAGATCAGCGGATACATGATAAGGTAAGTACATACTCGCTTGGGATGAGACAACGATTAGGCATTGCGCAGGCGCTGTTGGGACGTCCACGGCTGCTTATTTTGGACGAGCCGACGAATGGACTTGACCCTAAAGGCATTAAAGAGCTGCGAGAATTCATTCGCAAGCTGGCGGATGAAGGGCTGGCGGTGTTCGTATCGAGCCATCTGCTTAGTGAAATTCAGCTTCTTTGCGACCGTGTAGCGATTATTAGTAAAGGGCGTGTATTGGCAGTAGGTGCGGTAGATGAGCTGATCGCTCGTAATTCGCCGTATGTACTTTGGGAGCTGGAGCCTTTTGCTGAGGCCCGGGAAATGCTGGCTGATCGTTCAGATATTCAAATTCAGAAACTGGAAGACGTCACATTAGATGACTCAATTATTGCCGGGATGGGCCCCAATTCTTTAATAACGATCATGGATCAGGATCTGATCCCCGAGATTGTGGCCGTAATGGTTACTGCTGAAATTGAGGTGAGAGCTGTGCATAAAATTAATCCGACACTGGAACAGCTATTCTTGAAACTAACGGAGGGTGAGAATGTTGAGTAACTTGCTTCCGCTAATCCGTAATGAGTGCTTGAAGATTATAAAAAAGAAACGGTTTTATGTTATACTGCTGATTCTGATTGTACTGGTGCCTATGTTCACCTATGCACAGATGCGTTCAGCCGAACGGAGTCGGGAGAAATTTAATTCCGATTGGCGGCTTGAGATCCAGCAGCAGATTATCGATAATCAAAATTCACTGGGCAGTGACCGGATTCCAGAGGAATGGAAGACTTATCGGCGAATATTTGTACAACAGCTTCAGTATTATCTTCACCATGACGTTAATCCGAATGAACCTAGCGGGGTTACCTTTACCCGTGAATTTATGGATAATTCGGTTACATTATTTATTCCGTTGCTCATTATGGCGGTCGCCTCAGATTTGGTCTCGGCCGAAAGGACAACCGGAACTATCAAAATGCTGTTGACTAGGCCGGTCAAGCGTTGGAAGGTGCTTTTTAGCAAAATGACAGCACTGCTAATGTTTGTTTCGCTTATCGTACTTTCCACATTTGCAATCAGTTACTTTATCTCTGGTCTTGCCTTTGGTTTTAAAGGGTTTAACATTCCTGTTTTTACAGGCTTTAAAATCAGTGGTGATTCGCTAGATATGTCTACTGTACATGCAGTGCCCCAGTGGAAATATATGCTTATGCAAGGTGGTTTGATTTGGTTCGTCAGCGTAGTGGTTGCACTGCTCGCGTTCATGATCTCGGTGCTAGTTCGCAGTACTGCGGCGAGTATAGTAGTTATGATGGCAGCGCTGATTGCAGGTAGTATACTGACCAATATGGCCTCTGCCTGGACAACAGCGAAATATTTATTTATGGTAAATCTTGGACTGACCAGCTATTTGTCTGGTACTCCCGCCCCCATTGAAGGGATGTCCTTGTCATTTTCCATGGCTGTGCTGGCAGTATGGGGGGCCGCTTCGGTGATCATTTCATTCGCCGTCTTTACGAAAAGGGATATTTTGAATTAGAATGAACAAAGTGACCAAAACGTTTGTTTGCATTTCTTAGAAATATAGGAGAGTATAATTTCACGTTATATTCTATCCTTAGGTTTTTGGCAGTAACGGATACCGTTCTTAACATAAAGGACGGCCAAGCCGTTTCTTCTTAGTATAGAGAAAAGAAGGAGGAGCATGAATGCTCGAACAGATCGATATGTTTGCTGAAGTTTCTAATAACGGCGAGAATGGCCGTACTGGATACGATGCTGACGACATTCAAGTGCTCGAGGGTCTGGTTGCAGTACGCAAACGACCTGGCATGTATATCGGCAGTACGAGTTCTTCAGGACTACATCATTTAGTATGGGAAATCGTAGATAATGCCGTAGATGAGCATTTAGCCAAGTATTGTACAAAGATTGACATACTGCTTCGCAAGGATGGCTCGGTAACCGTTAGCGATAATGGACGGGGGATCCCAACTGGAATGCATAAGACAGGGGTACCTACCCCGCAAGTTGTATTTACAATTTTGCATGCGGGCGGTAAGTTCGGTGGATCGGGTTATAAAAAATCAGGCGGTTTGCATGGCGTAGGGGCTTCTGTCACAAACGCTTTGTCTGAATGGCTCGAAGTAGAGATTTATCGTGAGGGCAAAATCCATCGGCAGCGGTTTGAGTACTGGGTGGACAAGAAGGGCAAGGAGCATGTTGGCGAACCTGTAACTGGTCTTGAAGTTCTGGGTAACACCAATAAAACGGGTTCGAAAATTACTTTCAAGCCAGATATTCGTGTCTTCCCAAATGGAATTGCTCTGAATTATGACACGCTGGCAGAGCGGGTTCAGGAGATTGCTTTTCTGAATTCCGGTCTGCGTATTACACTGCAAGATGAGCGGAGCAACCGTCAGGATGAGTTCTTTTATGAAGGTGGAGCCAGTCAATTTGTGCAGTTCCTCAACGAAGGTAAGGATGTTCTCCATGATGTTATTCATTTCAGTGCAGAAAAGGATGATATCGAGGTAGAAGTAGCTCTGCAATACAACGGAGGCTACACAGAAACCTTGGCTTCCTTCGTAAACTCCATTCCAACTCGCAGCGGAGGCACACATGAGACCGGCTTTAAAACTGCGTACACTCGTGTATTAAATGAATATGCCCGCCGCACGCAATTGCTTAAAGAAAAAGATAAAAACCTGGAAGGTAATGATCTGCGGGAAGGCATGATGGCTGTCATCAGTGTAAAAATGTCCGAGGTTGAATTTGTTGGACAGACGAAGGATCAGCTTGGCAGTGCTTCCGCCCGTAGTGCAGTAGATTATATCGTTTCTGAAAATATGGCGCGTTTCTTGGAAGAGAATCCACAAGTTGCGCAGAGCCTGCTGAAGAAATCGATTCAAGCGTCGAAAGCCCGGGAAGCGGCACGTAAAGCCCGCGATGAGATCCGCACAGGCAAGAAACGCAGCGAAAGCTCGAATCTTGGCGGTAAGCTGTCTCCTGCACAATCAAAGGACGTTACACGTACGGAGCTGTTCATCGTGGAAGGTGATTCCGCCGGTGGTTCGGCTAAGCAAGGCCGTGACTCTAAGATTCAAGCGATATTGCCGCTAAAAGGTAAACCGATGAATCCGGAGAAAGCTAAGCTGCTGGACATCCTGAAGAACGACGAGTATAAAGCAATTATTTCTACAATAGGTGCTGGAATTGGTCCGGATTTCACCGTCGAAGACAGCAATTATTCTAAAATTATCATTATGACCGATGCCGATACCGATGGAGCGCATATTCAGGTGCTGCTGCTGACATTTTTCTATCGTTATATGAAGCCTTTATTAGATGCAGGTAAGGTCTTTATCGCTCAGCCTCCACTTTATAAGTTGACCCGCAAAACGGGTAAGCTGGAGACCGTAAGGTATGCCTGGAGTGATGAAGAGCTGCAAAATTACTTAAAGGAATTCGGCAAAAACTTCGAGCTTCAGCGTTATAAAGGATTGGGCGAGATGAACCCCGATCAGCTGTGGGAAACAACGATGAATCCAGAGTCGCGTACGCTGCTTCAGGTACAGATTGAGGATGCCGCTAAGGCGGAGCGCCGTGTTTCAACACTTATGGGTGACAAAGTCGATCCACGTAAACGCTGGATTGTTGAAAATGTCGATTTCACCGAAATTGTAGAGTAATGTCAGTGCTGCAAGTGACGATAATCCCGATTTTCTAAGAGCTTGGTGATTTATGGGACCTAGGGGGATTTTGGAACTGTAGGAGCGATAGTGCCCGGAATTCCAAAAATCTCTGAAGTACCTGAGACTCACCACACTATTTTAAAACGGGCAGTTTGAGGAACAGAAGGTGAGCAAAGTGAGTAGTTTATCAGAACAATTTTTGCCGGCATTTCTGGAAGAGGTCGTCGGTGACCGCTTTGGTCGGTATTCCAAATATATTATTCAGGACCGGGCAATCCCTGATGTCCGTGATGGACTTAAACCCGTGCAGCGCCGGATTCTTTATGCGATGTACGACTCCGGCAACACCCCTGACAAGCCATACCGCAAGTCAGCCAAAACTGTCGGAGATGTAATGGGTAATTACCATCCACATGGTGACTCCTCTATTTACGATGGTATGGTACGTATGGCACAGCCTTGGAAAATGGGGCATGTGCTAGTTGACGGTCACGGCAACTGGGGCTCCATGGACGATGACCCAGCAGCGGCAATGCGTTATACAGAGGCACGGCTGTCTCCCATTGCAATGGAGATGATGCGTGATATCGAGAAGCGGACGGTCTTGTTTAAAGATAACTTTGACAATACCGCCAAAGAGCCTGTTGTGGTTCCTTCCCGGTATCCGAATCTGCTCGTAAATGGCACGAGTGGGATTTCTGCTGGTTTTGCCACTGAAATTCCGCCACATAATCTGCGTGAAGTAATTGACGCTTGTATCGCAGTGATGCAGAAACCAAATATTGAGCTGGAAGAAATTATGACCTTCATGAAAGGTCCGGATTTCCCTACAGGCGGCACGATCATGGGCGGAGACGGCATCATGGATGCTTACCGCACAGGTAAAGGCCGTATTTACCTGCGCTCCAAAACAGAGATTGAGAATATGCGGGGCGGCAAGCAGCAAATCGTGATCACGGAAGTACCATTCCAGATTGTAAAATCACGGCTGGTTACTTCCATGGAGAATATTCGGCTGGAGAAAAAGATCGATGGCATTGCCGAGGTTCGTGATGAGAGCGGCCGTGAGGGACTGCGGATTGTAGTCGAACTCAAAAAAGAGGCTGATGCTCAAGGCGTGTTGGCGTATCTGCTCAAAAAAACCGATCTTCAAATCACCTATAACTTCAATATGGTTGCTATTGTTAACAAAGCACCTCAGCAGCTTGGTCTAAAAGCCATCCTGGAAGCTTATATCGCCCATCAGCGTGAAGTTGTGACTCATCGCACCCAGTTCGATCTGGAACGCGCTGAAGACCGTGCTCATGTCTTAGAGGGCTTAGTTAAAGCACTAAACATCCTGGATGAGGTTATCGCTGCGATCAAAGCTTCGAAAAATCGTCAGGATGCTCAGAACAATCTCGTATGGATGTTCGGCTTCAGTGAACGCCAAGCCGATTCGATTCTTACTTTGCAATTGTATCGTCTGACCAATCTGGAGATCACTTCACTCCAGAAAGAGTTAGATGAAATGATGGCAAAGATTACACATCTGCGCGGTATTTTGGATAGCGACAAAAAGCTAGTTGCTGTAATTCGTAAGGAACTGCTGGAGATTCGCGACAAATACGGCATTGATCGCCGTTCTCTGATCCAAGGCGAAGTCGAGGAGCTCAAGGTTAGCCTTGAAGCGCTGGTCAATGCGGAGGATGTGCTCGTTGCTCTTTCAGCAGATGGATATATTAAGCGGACTAGTATGCTTTCCTTCACCCGTTCTGGTGGGGAGCGTCATACCTCAGGCGTCAAAGAAGGCGATCATATCGTCAGGCTGCTGGATGTAAATACCCGTGACAGTCTGCTGGTATTTACCCGCAAAGGGCAATACTTCTTGCTTCCTGTGCACCAGATCCCGGAGTTTAAATGGAAAGAGCCTGGTACAGCGATTGTGAATGTTATTGGATTGTCTAAAGGAGATGGAATCGTTAGTGTGATTCCGGTGAATAATCTAGATGATCCGCAGCAGAGCCTTGTGTTTGTCACCCGTCGGGGTCAGGTGAAGCGTACAGAGCTCAAGGAATACTCTACAAGCCGTTCTGGAGCTGTAGCGGCCTGTAAGGTAGCCGAGGGTGATGAGATCATTACAGTGGCTTCTAGTACGAATGACAAGGACATTGTGCTGGTCACCCGTGAGGGAATGAGTATCCGATTCCATGAGAATGAGGTTAACCCTATGGGTCGCGTTGCATCCGGCGTAAGAGGAATTCAGCTGCGCGAGGGCGACGAGGTGATTTCCTGCTTCTGGGTCAGCGAAGATGAAGGCGAAATCCTTGCCATTTCTGATATTGGTTATGCGAAACGTTCATTACTTGTGGATTATCCATCACAAAGCCGTGGTGGCAAAGGAATGCCAACCTTCGAATTCAAGGAAGGCAAACGAATACGTCCAAATGGCAGCAGGTTAGCAGGGGCTTTCTATTGCAAGGAGCCATTAGAACTGAATGCCGTTACCCGTGAGAATGCCCACCATACGTTCTCCTCTGAATCAGCGCCGCTGGGCGAGCGTCGTTCTACAGGCAAACAGATTGTAGCTGTGGAGAAAAAGGATGAGATCATAAATCTTTTCCCATCAGTTCATTAAAACTAGCGATTAACAAGTGATTTTATAACGGCGTTTAGTCCGCTCTTTTGGAGGGTTGACTAAGCGTCGTTTTTTATTTTTTTATGCTGAAGGTCTGGCAGATTTATTTTTTCTTCGTTTGCAGGAAATGGAAGTTGTTTCGCGAAAATGTAGATATACCGGATAGAACCGCGAGGAAAGGAAGGAATAAGTGTGCATGCTTCTGAATTCAGTAAAATTTGGCATAAGATTTTAAAAGATTATAAATTACATATGGACAGTAATCTTGCTCCAACGCTGACGGATGCCCAACTTACTGTACTTGAACTGCTTCAGGAACGCGACGCCATGAAGCCTTCTGATCTGGCTCCACATTTGGCGACCAGTCCTGCAGCGGTTACGATGTTACTTGATCGGATGGAGAAGCATGAGCTTATTGTGCGGGAAAGAGATGCTTCGGACCGGCGGATTGTATGGGTGAGTATAACGGAGACTGGAATGGAAGAAACTGCACGGGGTCTAAAGATCCGCAGTGATTTTTTTGCGGAAGCGCTTGATCCGATCTCCTCTCATAACCAACAGTTACTGCTCTACTTAATGGGCAAAATGGTTGTGACAACTACACCGGAGGGTTCTACACCTTGAAGCAAATAGCTTGGCTGTATCACTACTATGATGAATCTACAGGTCCATTTCAAAATCTGTCTGATCTGCCATCCCAAGAAGCGGAACAGGTTCTGAATGATCTACGTCAGCGTAATAAAGGTTTTGCGAGTAAGCGTTCAGCAGATTATCTAGATATTCGCCGGGGTCTTGAAGCAAAGGCCAGGGAATTATTTATAATAAAAGGTGGTAAGCCTTCTAGAGCCTGTCCGCATTATATGACGCTGGGAGAATGTCCGTGGTTATTAGACTGGTATCCTAGAGGTAAAAGCCTGTAAATTACTATTGAGCAGTTTGATCCTGCTTCGATCAGTTTCACTTACGGGGATTTGTTTCCTACTATGAGATATAAAGATGGCAAACCTTATCGCAATCAAGTTTATACATGGGACGAGATTATAGATGTAATCGATAAATTCGGTATGCCACAGGAATGGAATGCCAATGGTGACAAGGGACCTGAACGATATATTGAGGTTCAAATTTGGGATGATAAGCCTTTAATAAATATGATAGGGTATTAGATTTGGATCTACACCCCATTTAGAATATATGTATAAAGAGCCGATGGAAGCAATGCGGAAAATGTTGAAGAAGATAGAGGCGTTTAGAAGAATTAGATGAATGTAGAAATACATAGAAATATATAGATATATATAGAAGTATATAGATATATATAGAAGTATATAGAAACATTTAGAAGCGTTTGAAAGTATATATAGGTATTTAGTGGCATCTAGAAGTAAGAGAAACATGTAGAGGTATCTAAATGTATTTAGTTGTATTTTGTACAGCTATTATTTGTAAATTACTCGAGCATTGAGATATAACTGTATTTTATACAACTATTTTCTTGATTTACTTCTCTTTTTACAGTTTCCCTGATTTTTAGTTGTAAAGAGTACACTTAAAATCCGACCTACTGTTTTTTTATTCGGAATAAGTGTATAGAGTGCAGTTATCTTACTTTCATTTCAGATTCCAACTAGGATCCACTACTGTACCACTACTGTACCACTGCTGATCCATCGCTAAACAGAGCGGTGGACCGTTAGCTAAGTTCAGGCTGGAAGGTGGAAAGGATGTTTAATCTCTCAAAATGATGTTTAATCTCGAAGGGATGTTTAATCTCAAAGGGATATTCCATGCCCGGCTGGAATAATCGGACTAAGCATTCGTGCGGAGCTAAGAAGAACACTCCAACGTGGACCCTCTTCCCATAGTCTCTGATCAAGTAGCAGACGCAGAACCAAAAACAAGGCAGTGATTCTCCACTAACCGGAGAATCACTGCCTTGTTTTAAATAACAGGGTTTGTTTCATTGCCTAAAAAGCGCTGCTTCAGGACAGCCCTTCTTGTAGTGTTTCACGCGGCCACAGATCCCAAGGATGGGTTTGTGGGGGCAGAGAGATGAGTTCCACTTCTTCTTTAGTAACAGGGTGAGGGAATCCTACAAGTGCTGACCATAACGCAATTTGTTGCCCCGGTCTGTTCACTGAAGCCCCGTACTTCTGATCACCGTATAATGGACAGCCGATCGAACTCAGCTGCACCCGAATTTGGTGGGAACGCCCTGTAAGTAAATCAATCTTAAGCAGGCTGTATCCTTCTGCACTGTCAAGCACTGTGTAATCCAGAATTGCTTCCTTGCCGCCGGGAGTTCCTTTTCGAACCACAGTGACGGTGTTACTCTTTGCGTCTTTAAGCAGCGTATCTGTAAGACGGCCACGAGTGGCTGGCGGTTTACCATGCACGACTGTTAAATACACCTTATGAAAGCCGTGAGTACGGACACTCTCGGATAGTCTTGAAGCCGCTTTGGAAGTCTTGGCAAAAATCATTGCTCCCCCAACCGGTCGATCCAAACGGTGGACCAGACCTATATAGACGTTGCCGGGTTTGTTGAAACGTTCCTTCACATCTTCTTTCAGCAGGTTCAGCAGGTCAGGATCGCCTGTTGCATCCTCCTGAACAGGAATATTCACGGGTTTTACAATCCCCAGAAGATGGTTGTCTTCGTATAACACTTCAAAGCGTTGTGATCCGCCGCTTACAGCCTCATTGTTGCCGGAACTATGCTGTGTCATGGCTTACGCCTCCCAGCGACCCAGGATACCACATGGCAGGTTCATGCCGGAGGAGGTGATCGGAAGACCAATTTCGCCGGAGGTAAGTTTTCCGCCATAACGTTTGCCCATGGTCATGGACAACATGTTGCGCAGTACAGTTGGAGAAATTCCAGTGGTGTAGGAATTAATGAGCGTGAACAATGGGTTGTCGCTCATAATCTCCATACAGCTCTCAAGGAAAGGGTACAAGCTTGATTCAAGCTTCCACATTTCTCCACCAGGTCCTCTTCCGTAAGAAGGAGGGTCCATAATAATCGCGTCATATTTGCTGCCGCGGCGTTGTTCACGTTGTACGAACTTGAATACATCATCCGTGATAAAGCGGACTGGACGTTCTCCAAGACCAGACAGCTGAACGTTTTCTTTCGCCCACTGCACCATACCTTTGGCTGCATCCACGTGAACGACAGACGCACCGGCACTCGCCGCTGCCACAGTAGCTCCACCTGTGTAAGCAAAAAGATTCAGCACTGAAATTGGACGGTTAGCCGCTGCAATCTTGTCCATCATCCAGCTCCAGTTGGCTGCTTGTTCCGGGAATAGTCCTGTATGCTTGAAGTTTGTAGGACGTAAGTGGAATTTTAATTTACCATAGCTAATCTTCCAATCGTCCGGAATGGTTTTTTTCATTTCCCATTGTCCGCCACCAGCGGAGGAACGGTGATAATGTCCGTGCACATCACGCCATTTAGCGGTCTCATTATTTAGAGGCCAAATAATCTGTGGATCAGGACGACGCAAGATAATATCGCCCCAGCGTTCGAGCTTCTCTCCACCGCCTGTATCAATTACTTCATAGTCTTTCCAATCGCTCGCTATATACATGATTTAATCCATCCTTCAAAAAAATTCATTTAGCCTTTATTGTACAACATTTCACCTGATTGCTACAAACAAATTACACCTCAACCAGCTTCACCAATAATTTTGTCCAATGCTAATGAAGTGTATAATATTCCCATGCTTATGCGGCTATTCAACTGGTGCTGCAAGACTTGATTGTGTATGATCAGATAGTAGAGTTCTTACCCTATTTACGATCGGAGAACTAAAGCTATGTTCAATCTCTCACCGCTGTATTTCCCTATAACTGCAAAACCCAACCACACTAGTGAGTTTCTGCCCAGCCATGCCTTGCAGCCGTTTATTCGCTGTTTTTGGGGTTCTGTAGATGTGGAGTCTATACAACAACCTGAGACGGAGACAATAATTCCGGACACCTGTATGGATATTATTTGGGATTTGGATAGAGAATCAGGCAATACAAACACTTTTTTCTCCGGCATCAATGACACTCCATTTGAAGTCTCTTCAGACAGAAAGCCAGGGGGGAGTTCAACCTTTGGTATCCGATTTCAGTTCTGGGCGGTTCATTTTTTTGCAGATGATCATCTGCGGAATGTCTTGAATGCACATGTCGATGTAGAACAATATTTTGGCACTTTTAAAAAAGAGCTTGGTCATCTATTGGAGAAAGTAAACTCGATGGACGAAAGGATTGCAGCCGCTGAAGCCTATCTGCTTCGTCGTCTTGAGCGTAGAGGGCGGACTAACGATCGGATGATGAACGCAGTCTATACTATGGTTAAACAAAAAGGGATTGTGACCGCAGAGGATTTGGAGACCAGTTCTAATTTAAGCAGACGACAACTTGAACGGCTTTTTCAAGAATATATAGGTGTATCGCCCAAAAAAACAGCAGATCTCGTGCGGTTTCAGAATGTATGGCGGGAGATGTGTCATTTACCTGGGCAGACAAAGAATATGCAGGATCTTATTTTCGCGTATGGTTACAGTCACCAGTCCCATTTTATCAATAATTTCAAAAAATATGCAGGAAGAACCCCACTTGAAGCCTTGGTCTATGCAGGCCGAAGAATGTCGTAATTTTGCAATACAAAGCGTGTCAACCTTGTTAGACTAAACCCAAGTAAGAAATGAGACATATTATGAGAATGAGAGGGGACAAGTTATGATTTCGTCTTTTGAAGGGACTAACATTTACACTAAAGATACTGAGGTGTCAGCTAAATTTTATACGGAGGTACTAGGAATTCCTATGCCTTTCGAAGGTTACGGTAATTTCGACGGGGCAAAGATTGGTTTTGATAAGAAGCAGCCGGGAATTATTATTTGGGATGCTGCAAAATGGGGAAATCTTACGACAGGTTTTGTTAATTTAGTATTCGGCTGTGATAATCTGGATGAGACATACGAGCAGTTGAAAGCTAAGGGACTGGATTGTCAGCCACCTGTTACGATGGAATATGGCGGTAAAGAAATGAATTTTCGTGATCCTGATGGGAATCACATAACCTTGCTGGAAGGTGCTTATTAAGCTTCTTTTTAAGAAAAATGAGACGGAGCGCAAACCTCAACCGTGTGTAATAACGGGGAGTTTGCGTTTTTTTAACTTTATTTATTGACAATGATAATCATTATCAAATAGAATGAGGTGAAGCGTATATGATTTAAATTTAAGGTGTTAGTAGGGGAGGAACAGGAGTTTATGGCTAAAGTGCTTGTGGCATATGCTAGTTTAACTGGCAACACTGAGGAAATGGCTGAATTGATTGTAGAAGGAATACGCCAAGCAGGCGGTGAGGCTGTTTTGAAGTCGGTCACTGAATGTAATGCGATTGAGATAAAATCATATGAAGGCGTTCTGCTAGGGGCATACACTTGGGGAGACGGAGAGTTGCCGGATGAAGCTCTTGATTTCTATGAGGAGATGGATGAACTTGATTTGACTGCTATGAAGTCAGCAGTTTTTGGTAGTGGAGATACAGGCTACGCCATTTATTGTGGGGCAGTGGATGTTATCGAGGAGAAGCTAAAGGAGCGTGGAGCAGTCATTTTGCAAGATAGCCTAAAGATTGAGTATGGCCCTAATGCTGCCGAAAAAGAAGCCTGCCGTCAATTCGGACGTCAATTCATCGAAGCCTGTATGGCGGTAACCTAAGATGGGTGGGCCAGTGGGAAGTTGGTTTAACAAGCCAAGGGATGTACATAGCCCTCCGTATAAACGGCTGCACGATTATCGCATGGAGCATATTATGCTGGGCGGGACTGAGAATTTAGCTAGCGGAGCTCCAGCGACGGGGCTCCCACGCTGGCGCCAGCAGGTTCAATATGCTGTGGGGCATACACTTAATGACTTCTATAGTCTGTTGCCGGAAGTGCGAAGAGAGACACCTATACAATTTCTGTTAGAGCGCCGGTGGCCTCCTAGGGGAGATGCTTTTCCCTCCCTTTTGCAATATTGGGATATCAAAACGAGTGTAGCTGATGAGCTTATGCGTATCGTTTCAAGCAATCATCTACAGGAGATTCCAGTGATGTTATATGAACAGTGGCATGTCCCAGTTCCAGCGCTGAATTTGGAGTTATCGATGATTACGCAGCTGGCTTGGAACTCTTCAAAAAGTGGCCGAAGCGTGAACATTCAGAAATTTATGGTTAATGGCAATGAGGATATCATCACTGGATTTATGCATATGGCCAATGTTTTTTGCCATCATGCTTATGGTGAGCCAGCGGAGACCGTGGAAGTTTTCTCGCTGCTGGATGGACGTAAATACTGCTTTGATGGAGAGGCAAACTCGCTTATGGAGTCACTGGATTATGTGCGTCTGTTATCCGTATTTCTTGAGCGTGAAGTGTTAGCTGACGGTTCCTTAAGCTGCAGCGATCGTAGAAATGAGAGAGGCGAAGCGGATTATTTACTATAATAAATAGACCTCCTTATCTGCAGGTTAGAACACCAGCAAGTAAGGAGGTCTTATTGTGACTGCTTTATTAAAATCTCAAGAGTAGGTCTGGGGATTAGCCGATATATCGGTAATAATACTGTTTATTCTGAATGACAAAGCCGCAGCTCTCATACAGCTTAAGTGCATTGGGATTATCCAGTGCGACCTCCAGATTTACACCATTATAATTTTTGCGCTCTCGTTCGATGGTCTGAAGAAGGGCGCTGCGGCCAATGCCAAGCCCACGTAGCTTTTTGTCGACTGTAAATCCATAGATCCAGGATTCATTATCTTCAGTCCACACCCGCATCTTCCCAACAGGCCTGCCGTCCATCTCGATCATAATATTCTCTTGCATACCTTCCTGTTTGTGCAACTCATACTGCTCTGCAGCATCTTCTGTCTTCATATCAAAACCTCCACAATCCAGTTCGACCAGAATGTGTGCCTCTTCTTCACGAGCTGGCCGTAAGACGACAGTCCCTGTTGCTGAGCTGACATCAGATGACACCATGGAATTGCCATCCCATTTCATTTGATATTCAGCGTGATTGAACTGCAGAGGCAAGGTTTGCAGGAAAGCAGTTCCAGATGAAGAAGCGGCGGGTGCATTTAGAAGAAGAGTAGAGACTTTATTGCGCTTGATTATGGTTTGTGCTCGGTTCCACAGAGAGGTGAAGATTCCGCGTCGACGGTAGCCTGGCCGAACCATGCCACAGACCTCCATATCGCTTCCAAAACCATAGAGTCCCAAGAAACCAACCAGTAATTCGTCCTCATAAGTCACGAGCCATTCCGTATCACCTGCGCTTGATGGATGGCGGAGCATATCCCAATTCAGTTTTAATGAGATTCCTTCATATTGCTCACAGCGTTGTTGTAATTCCTCAATATTCTTAAAAGTGTCGGCAGTCGTCAAACCCGTTTCCCCCTAAAGTGTATTTGAACTATTATAAGTTCGCATAGTTACTAAAAAAGCTTCGCGGAAACGGGAGCAGGTTTTAAGCTCTCCCGCCAGTATTCCCGCTCAGCACGTCTTTGTACTCCGGGTGCTTCTCGAATTGATGCGCAGCATAGGAGCACACGGGTACAATTTTTAAATTCTCATTCCGAGCCTTGTCCACAACAGCACGTACAAGCTCTTGTCCAGTACCTTGACCGCGCAGTTCTTCGGAGACACGGGTGTGGTCAATGACTAATTCCCCGGCTTCTTTATCCAAACTGTATGTGATTTCGGCAAGGTCCTTACCGTCATTAGCAACAAAAAAACGTCCGTTTTCATTTTGAATTTGCATCTTATGGCTTCACTCCTAATTAGTTATTGCCTATATTTTACTACCATGAATTGCAAAAAGCGAGGAGCGAACCAGATTGATTGTTCGTCGGGTTGAATGTTTTTTTCCTTGTTACCCGAGGATCGCTGCACTGCATTTTTGTTCATGTGGGCAACATGGCTATAGCAGAATATGAGCAAGTGAGAGTTAACTAACCTCGAGTATTTGTTTTGGTAAGCTGGGAACGGTGGAAGTCTGGAAGTCTGGAAGTCTGGAATGATGGGAACGCTGGGAACGCTGGGAACGCTGGTACCCCCGGAACCCCGGAACCCCGGAACCCCGGAACCCCGGGACCCCGGAACCATGGAACCCCCGAACCCCGAACCCTCTGTCCTAATCCTCTGCGGAATCTAACGGACCCAATTGACGCTATTTGCACATTTTTAGTCATTTGAGTAAAGTTTCGGACCCCAGTGCAGCTATTCCTTTGGAATAGGCACGAAATAGGCATTTATAGTGTCAATAGCGCCCATGGAGTCCGATCGCACGTAAAAAAGAGGATAATACTGCGAATAAGGTCAACTGTTTCCGATAGGTGTCCAATATCGTAGGATCCCAATCCGTCGCAGAAGCTTACGGACCAGAGTCCTAATCCCCCGCTGATGCTTATGGACCAGAGTCCTGATTTCCCCACTGATGTTTACGGACCCAGCAGACGCTATTTGCACATTTTTAGTCATTTGAGCAAAGTTTCGGACCCCAGTGCAGATATTCCTTTGGAATAGGCGCGAAATAGGCATTTTTAATGCCCATAGCGCTTATGGAGTCCGATAACATGCTGAAAATGGGATAATACTGCGAATAAGGTCAACTGTGTCCGATAGGTGTCCAATATCGTAGGATCCCAATCCGTCGCAGAAGCTTACGGTCCAGAGTCTTAATTCCCCACTGATGCTTAGGGACCCAGCAGACGCTATTCGCACATATTTAGCCTTTTGAGCAAAGTTTCGGACCCCAGTGCAGCTATTCCTTTAGAATAGGCACGAAATAGGCCTATTTTATGCCCATAGCGCCTATGGAGTCCGATAGCATGCTGAAAAGAGGATAATACTGCAAATAAGGTCAACTGTGTCCGATGGAAGAGTATCCTAATCTCCCGCAGGAGCTTACGGACCCAATAGACGTTATTTGCACAAGGTCAACTGACCGATGGAACAAAATCCTAAACCTCCGTAGAACCTCTCGGACCCAGCAGACGCTATTAGCACATATTTAGCCTTTTGAGTAAAGTTTCGGACCCCAGTGCAGCTATTCCTTTAGAATAGGCGCGAAATAGGCATTTTTAATGCCCATAGCGCCTATGGAGTCCGATCGCACACAAAAAAGGGGATAATACTGCGAATAAGGTCAATTGTGTCCGATAGCGCAGAGTCCTGATCTCCCGCTGAAGCCTGCGGACCCAGCAGACGCCATTAGCACAAGCTCAGTTGTGTCCGATAGCGTCCACGCTAACGGAAATGACAGCTAAACCAGCGTGCAATGCAGAGAATTCGGTGCTGAAATAGCAGCTAATGAATTTTTATGCACTCCCGTTTATAGAGTAGCTTGCGTATTCTCAGGATAATACAATAAGATTAAGAGAATATCTCACTACTGAAAAGAACCGCTAGCAGGAGGAATCATTGTGGAATACAAGGTTGAGGTTGAATTTGGATCGATTTATGAATTGTTGAACAGCTTACATACTTATCTCTGCAAAAAATCCTATAAGAAGATTGATTTAGGGGTAGCGTGGGCTAATGAAATTGAAAGCACGCTCAGTGAAGAGCTGTTATCCCGTCTGAAAGAAACCGAACTAAACAATGAGTGGAAAATGTTGAATCTGCTCATTTACTGTTGTCCATTTAAAGATGATGTAGACAGTGTGTTGAACTGGATTGAAGGGTTATCGGTTGGCGAGTTATACGAGACCTTATCAAAGTATGTAAAGGTATTTCCAAGCCATATGGAGGATTACCGTAACCGCGTAGTATTTTTACTCTCCGAGTGGAACCGCCAGTACTTTAGCCAATGCAATCCTGCGATTTTGAGCAAACTACAGCAGCATGCGGATTCCAAGAACATGGAGCTTAATGGACTGGACACTGCGGATTTCGTGAACAAGACGACCAACGGATTTTACTTCATGCCTACGGATGGGCTTAAGAAGCTCGTACTGATTCCACAGTATCATTTTCAGCCTGCTAATATCATTTATTGCTACGGTGAATTAACGATCTGCCATTATGCGGCGTGGATATCGATGGAGAATGAGGAAATCTCCCCTTTTATGTACAGAGCGATCCGTAGTCTGAGTGAAAAAAGCCGGCTAAAAATCCTCCAAGCCCTTAGTGGTGGCCGTAAAACGTTTACCGAAATTGTTAAGCATGCGGGGATCTCGAAGGGGATTGTGCATGATCATATTTTTAATCTTCGTTGTGCAGGTTTGCTTCATGCCTATATTGAAGGGGAGAATGTCACCGGATACAGTCTGCGTCTCGAAGGTATTCATCGGATGAATGAGCAGCTATTCGAGTATTTGAAATAATGATTTTGAAAAAATATAACCGCCTGAAAGCTAGAACTTCTCTTTTACAGAGAGGGTTTTGGCTTTTTTTATTTGTTTTATTTATCACCCAATTCTGTTTATGGAGAATTTTTTTCAAGTTCTCTCTTTACAGAACTTGAAAACCTTTCTATAATGAAAATCAGATGTTATTCATACTTAACGGGTAGGAATTATAGTTATTATTCTATTCAGAGAGAAAAGGGAGATAGGTACATGAGAAAAAATGCGATTGTAATCACTTCATTACTGCTTACGGGGTCACTGTTACTTTCTGCTTGCGCTAACAACAGTACTAACGAATCCTCATCCGCAAACAATGCGGCTGCAGGCTCCAATTCAACCAATGTGGAAGCAACCACTGCACCAGAGATTGTTCCTGCGGGTGCTCTAAGCGAACCTTTTACTGCCACGGATTTATCCAAACTTCCAGCGGTGGCCCAGAAACGTACAGATACCATTATCGTCGGGCTTACGGACCCAAGCGGAGCGTTCACTCCTTATTTTCAACAAAGTGGTTATGATGGCAATGTCTCTTCACTGCTATACGCTTCTCTCGTAACTGTTGATGACAAAGGCGTTCCAACGCCGGAGCTTGCGGAGAGCTGGGATGTTTCGGATGATCAGCTTACATACACGTTCCACTTGAGAAAAGATTTGAAATTCAGCGACGGTTCACCGTTAACAGCGGATGATGTGGCATTTACATGGACGATCCAATACGACAAATCGTATGACGGTAGCTCCCAGCTTCCATCGTTAAATGTTAAAGGCGGCAAAGCCTATAAGGAAGGTACTTCCCCTACAGTTGAGGGCATTAAAGTAATTGATCCACAGACGATCTCAGCAACCCTTGAGCAACCAAACGCAACAGCGCTGGTACAGCTCGGCTCGAACGTACTGTCGAAAGCTTATTATGGCAAGGACTATAAAATTGGAAATCTTGAATACATTAAAAAGCTGCATGAGAAGCCGCTTGGCGATGGACCTTACAAGCTGGAGAAATTTATTCCAGGTCAAGAAGTTCGTTTTGTAGCGAATGAAAATTATTTCAAAGGTAAACCAAAGACGGAGCATTTCATCTACAAAACTACGGAAGGCGACGTGTGGCAGTTCGTAGAAACTGGTGAAGTGGACTACGCTTCCTTTAGTGCGACAGACGAGAATATCGAGAAGCTGAAAGCACTCGGTTTTGTGAATATTATTCCTTACACTCCAAGCACCTATGGTTACTTGCAAGTTAACCTGAAGCATGAGCAGCTCAAGGATAAGCTTGTACGTCAAGCTATTGTGTACGGTTTGGATCGTCAGAGTATTTATGTGGATGCAGCGCAAGGTGCAGGGTCTATTGCCAACATCCCGGCATCGCCGATTTCCTGGTCTTACACTGAGGAAGGTATTAATCCTTACAAATATGATCCGGAAAAAGCAAAACAATTACTCGATGAAGCTGGCTGGACGGTAGGCGCGGGGGGTATCCGTGAAAAAGATGGCAAACCGCTGTCCATCCATTACCTCGGTTCGAAGAGTAAAAACACAGATATTTTCATCGCTGTAGCTAAAGAGAATTTTGAAGCGTTGGGTATCGAATTCCAGCCTGAGGTTTTCGCAGACTTTAACTCACTGGTATCGAAAGTAGAAGGTGGGGACTACGATCTCGTATCCTTCTCCACAAGCATGTTGACTGATCCGTCTGACGGGTTCATGCAATTCTTCGATGGAGAAATCACGGATTATGACAATCCGAAATTCCTGGAGCTGTACAACAAAGCCTTGGCCACTACTGATATTGAGGCGCGCAAAGCGGTATATAAAGAGCTGTATCAGCTTTTCAATGATGAACTGCCTATTATTTTTACAAGTTATAAAAAGACAGTATACGCCTATAACGGACGTATTGAGAATCTATCGGTCAGCCCGTTCATCGGTCTTGCTGGCAGTCTTCCAACTTGGAGCCTGAAATAAATAAACCAGTGTCCCCTGCCCTGACTGGATTCAAGGGCAGGGGACGAATCATAAGGAGTCTGTCATGAGCGCTTATTTATCGAAAAGACTGTTGTACATGGTCATCATCTTATTTGCGGCATCATTATTGATCTTCTGTCTGTATGCTTCAACTCCCGGTGACTTCATAACCGGAAATATTAAATTGACCGCTGAACGCAAAGCTGAGCTGCGTGAAATCTACGGCTTAAACAAGCCTGTGCTTGAACGGTATGGGATCTGGATGAAGAATGCGCTGCATGGTGATTTCGGGTATTCCTTAGCCCAACAAAAGCCTGTGCTGCAGCTTTTTAATGATTATATTTGGAATTCCTTTCTGCTGGCTGCCGTATCTACGTTTCTGACGTGGGTGATTGCGGTCATTATTGGCGTCATCTCTGCCTATAAGCAGTATTCATGGTTCGATACACTCGTGATGATCGCTATATTCGCAGCAATGTCGCTGCCGTCATTTTTTATAGGTTTATTCCTGATCAAAATCCTGGCCGTCGATCTCAAGTGGCTGCCTCCAGGTGGAATAATCACCACGGGTAGTAATGCTACGGGTTTGGCTTACTTTAAGGAGATCGTAACGCACATGACCCTTCCGGTTGTGGTTATGACCCTTCTGGGATTAGGTTCGCTCACCCGTTATTTCCGCAGCAATATGATCGATGTCTTAAAACAGGATTATATCCGTACGGCACGCGCCAAAGGCCTAAAAGAACGCAAGGTGCTCTTTACACACGCCTTACGTAATGCCTTGCTGCCCGCAATTACACTGGTTGGTTTTGAGCTTCCGGCACTATTTGGCGGATCACTTATTATTGAGAAAATATTCAATTGGCCTGGGATTGGCCAACTGTATATGCAGTCCTTCGGACTAAGGGATTATCCTTTACTGATGGGCTTTACGATGTTTATTGCCATACTTACCGTCATAGGAACGTTGCTTTCGGATGTTTTGTACCGGATTGCCGATCCTAGAGTTCGGCTATAGAGAGGAGGAAGCTGACGTGGCAGTTCAAAGTAATGTAGCTGGGATCGCGAAGCCGCAGACCACCAAAGGGAAATCCTCTTTATTCCGGCAATCTATGCGGAGGTTGCTGAAGAACAAGCTGGCGGTATCCGGATTTGTGGTGGTGATCTTTATGTTTGCGCTTTGTTTTATTGGTCCGCTGTTCTCACCCTATACGGATAACAAAATTAATATGGCCATGATGAACAAGGCACCCAATATGAAGCATTGGCTTGGCACCGATGCACTGGGCAGAGATATTCTGACCCGGGTAATGCAGGCGGGGCGCATTTCACTGACTGTGGGACTAGCATCAATGGTTCTTTCGGTGTTTATCGGTGCTCTTCTGGGGGCTATTGCTGGGTATTACCGCGGTATTGCTGATCAAATCATAATGCGGATTGCGGATCTTCTGTTGACGGTTCCGAGTCTGCCACTGCTCTTTATTTTTGGTGCGTTATTATCGGAGTGGAAGATTCCAACGGATTATCGGATGTATATAGTTATGCTGATGCTTAGTATTGTTAGCTGGCCGGGTATGGCACGTATGGTACGGGGGCAAATGCTTAGTCTGCGTGAACGTGAGTTTATGCAGGCGGCGGTAGTATTAGGCCTCCGTGATCGGCGTAAATTATTTAATCATTTGCTGCCGAATATCGTTCCGTTGCTGATCGTTATGGCTACCCTTAACATCGGTGGCGCTATATTGAGTGAATCGGTTCTCAGCTTTTTTGGGCTAGGTGTTATGCCGCCAACTCCAACCTGGGGCAATATGATTGATGCTGCGAATAATATGATCGACTTTCAGGATCGGCCGTGGCTGTGGATTCCACCAGGGTTATCGATTTTTGCGACAGTGATCGCGATCAATATCTTTGGGGACGGACTCCGGGACGTGCTTGATCCTAAACAGAAGAGGTAGGTGACCCTCAGATGAGTGATTTAATGAATATAGACGGTCTAAGTACATACTTCTTCACGGAAGAAGGAAAAGTGAAAGCCGTTGATGATGTAAGCTTCCGTGTTCGCGAAGGAGAGACGGTATGTATCGTTGGAGAATCGGGCTGCGGCAAAAGCGTGACCGCGATGTCCATCATGGGGCTTGTTGAGGAACCCGGGGGCAAGGTAGCCCAAGGGAAAATTGATTTTCAGGGTGAAGATTTGTTGAAAATGGACAAAAACACACTGCGGACCATCCGCGGGAATGAGATCGCGATGATCTTTCAGGAGCCCATGTCCTCCCTTAACCCTGTAATCAAGATCGGTGAGCAAATCATGGAGCCGCTGATTGTACATTTGAAGATGAACAAGAAACAGGCGCGCATCCGGGCGATTGAACTGATTAAGCAGGTAGGCATATCACGACCAGAGCAAATTGCTGATAGTTACCCGCATGAATTAAGTGGAGGTATGCTGCAGCGGATTATGATTGCTATTGCCATTGCCTGCAGTCCAAAGCTATTGATTGCTGATGAACCGACTACGGCGCTGGATGTAACGATTCAAGCGCAAATTCTGGATATGCTGCGTGAAATTAAAGATAGCTCGGGCATGTCCATTCTACTAATCACCCATGATCTTGGCGTAGTGGCAGAGATGGCCGATTATGTGATTGTTATGTATTCCGGAAAGATTGTGGAGGAGGGTGAAGTTGTTGAATTGTTCAACAACCCCAAACATCCCTATACAAAAGGGCTGCTCAAATCGAAGCCGGTAATCAATCAGCGACAGGATGAGCTGTATTCCATACCAGGTCAAGTGCCAAATCCGCTTGAGCTGGTGCCCTCTTGTTATTTTCATGACCGCTGTGAGCATTGCATGCCTGTATGTGTCAGCCAGCAGCCCCAGCTTAAAGAGGTGGCCAGCAGACAAAAGGTAGCTTGCTGGTTGTATGAGGAGGCGGTTGTTCATGCCTGAAGCACTGCTTGAGGTCAATCATTTAAAGAAATATTTTCCTGTTACTAAGGGGCTGCTTAACCGAACCGTTGGGCATGTAAAGGCTGTTGACGATATTAGCATCACACTTCAACCTGGGGAAACGTTTGGGCTTGTAGGGGAATCTGGGAGCGGCAAAAGTACAGTCGGACGGACGATTTTACGGCTAACGGATAAAACGGCAGGTGAGATCAAGTTCAAAGGGATAGACATTCACTCCCTGTCGCCCGCTGAATTGCGCAATATTAGACCCCAAATGCAGTTGATCTTCCAAGATCCTTATAGCTCACTTAACCCACGGGTTCGTATAGGTGATGCCATTGGTGAAGCTTTACTGGATCATGGTCTATGCTCAAGGTCCGAGGTGCGAGATCTGGTGCTTGAAGCGCTAGCGGCTTGCGGGTTATCTTCTTATCATATTGATCGCTTTCCGCATGAATTCTCCGGGGGGCAGCGGCAGCGGATCGGGATCGCCCGTGCACTTGTTTTGAATCCTGAGCTGATCATTGCAGACGAACCAGTTTCAGCACTGGATGTTTCCATCCAAGCACAGATTATTAATTTATTCAGTAAGCTCCAGCAGAGTCGAGGGTTAACGTATTTGTTTATCTCCCATGACTTGAGTGTTGTGGAGCATTTGTGTTCAAGAATCGGTGTCATGTACCTGGGCTCTATGATGGAGACGGCTTCAAGAGATGAACTGTTTAAGAATCCGCTCCACCCGTATACCAAAGCGCTGCTGTCGGCTGTTCCGATTCCTATTCCAAAGCTGAAAAGGGAAAGAATTGTACTTAAGGGAGATATTCCGAGTCCGGTAAACCCGCCTTCTGGCTGTAAATTCCATACCCGTTGTCCCTTTGCGCAAGAGGTTTGCAGATCTGAAATCCCGGTATTTCGTGATGTTGGCAGTAACCATTTTGTAGCTTGTCATTTAGTTTAATAGTTGTCACAAATATAGCAATGATTTACTCCTAAGACATGAATAATTAATGTTGAATTGTATAATAATACAATTTGACCTTATTTTTGCCTGGGCTCAAAAGTCGTGAGAGGTTTCAAAGCCAGGTCAATGGGGTAATTAGAGAGTGGTTAGGTTAGGCGTACATATCTAATCGGTCTAGTATAAAATCCCTACTTAGGAGGAATCATCGTGAATACAACAGTACGTTTGACAGAAAGATCCGGCTCGACTTCTTCACAGCGCAGAAAAGGCTTTGTACCGGTAGTCGTGTACGGTGCAGGTTCAGATAGCCAGTCCTTTACAGCGGATGCTAAGACAATTTCAGGTATTTTAGCCAGCAACCCACGGGCTGTTCTTACTTTGGAATTGCCAGACTCGGGCAAAAAGAACGTGGTTATTCAAGAAATCCAACGTCAGCCAATTTCCAAACAACTGCTGCACATTGATTTTCAGCAGATTGATATGAAGGCCAAATTGGATACAAAAGTAGCGTTCCACTTTACAGGTGAACCGGTAGGTGTGAAGAGCGGCGGCGTGCAACAAATCGAATTGCATGAGCTGGATATTCGCACACTTCCAGATAAAATAGCTGCATCCTTTGAAGTGGATATCAGTGGACTAGATATTGGTGATCAATTGCTGGTATCTGATTTGCCGAAGCATGAAGGCTGGGAAGTATTGACGCCTGAGGACACATTGATTGTCCGTATTTCACCTCCAGCAGCGCAAGAGCCAACAGAAGAAGATACTGCTGAACCCGCTGTAGCTGAAACTGCTGGCGAAGATAAAGCAGAATAGTATAGAGATAAATAGTAAAGAGCAGATAGAATCCTTATAAAGGAGCTGTCTGCTCTTTTTGTTTTGTCTTCATAAATATGAATTCATAAAAATGATGCTGGTCTTTCGTATGATTTCTCAAATGGCAATTTTGGTTGTTTCGCCTCATTTAGTTAAAAATTTACATAAAATCGTTGACGAACGGGTTTCTAAGCCTGAAAATGAGGACCATTACCATGGTAAAATATTCAAAAGTCCCTGTTGTTGCTGTTTGAAAACGCTTTAGTTTTTATGCTTCAAAGAACTCTTATTGCCTAGTTCATCATGATTAAGAGGAGGAAAGTTATGAAGATGAGGAAGCTGTTTTCGATCTTAATGACAAGTTTGCTGGTGCTTGGGGTAGCTCTACCCTTTGGTGGAAAAGCGAATGCAGATGCTGCAAGTGACGCTTCAAATCGTGCTTTAATCTGGCTGAAGGCCCAGCAGGATGCAACAGCGGGGTATGCTTTTGAGGGACTGGTAGATAGCTTTGAAGATTTCTGGGGACCAAACAACCCCAAACAGATTGTATACACATATGATCAAGCGGTTGCAGCTATCGCCTTTATTGTAAAGGGTGAACGGACGCGGGCAGAGCAGGTTTTGAACAAAATGCGGGACATTCAAGATCCATCAGGCTTCTGGCTGAATTCTTATTGGTATAACAACGGCTTCGGAGAAGAAATCCGTAAACATGTGGGACCCGTTGTATGGATGGCAATGGCTGCTATGGCTTATGAGAAGCAATATAATGATTTACGGTATCGTCCAATGGCGCTCAAAGCACTAGATTGGAGTTTACAGTATAAAAAGGCTAATGGCAGTATCGCAGGGGGATGGAGTGGTTGGAGTAATTCCGATGAGCCTTGGAGCTCAACCGAGCACAATATCGATATTTACCGGGTATTGCAGTATTATGCTTCGGTGGATTCCTCAAAGGCAGCCACTTATAACAGTGCGGCTTCTGGAGTCAAAACCTTCCTGGATAATTATGTGTGGGATGACACAGTCAAACGTTTCAAGGGGGGCTGGAAAAACGATACAAATCTGATCGACCCCAAAATACCTTTAGACGTGAATCCTTGGGGAGTATTAGCTTTAGGCGTATCCGGAACACATAACTACGGCGCAAGCTTAACCTATGTGGAAAATGCCTCCGGCACCCCGGGAACACTTGCGAATCCGCGTTACAAGCAGACGCTTACTTACAATGATGCTGGGAATACGCTCACCGGATATGATTTTGACTGGACAGATGAAGTATTGCCAGCGTATGACGATAACGGAAATCAAATTGGCAATACGGGTGCTGACGTATGGTTTGAAGGAAGCGCATTCATGTCGCTCGCTTATTATCTGCAAGGCAATGCCTCAAAGGCAGACGCTATTAATACAGAGATTATTAAAAAACAAGGCACAAGCGGTGCTTCGCTCGGGGGAATTCCCTACTCGCTCAAAGGGTCCAGCAACAGTTATTGGGTGATGGCGCAGCAAAACTGTGTTTCCAGCACAGGTTGGTTAATAATGTCCCTGCACCGGTTTAATCCATTCACAGGTCAATATTTGACGGGTGGAGGTAATACTGGGGATACAACCGCGCCAACCGCTCCCGCTAATCTAACGGTAACCAGTAAGACAGATACAGGAGTTAGCTTAAGCTGGTCCGCTTCTATCGATAATGTTGGCGTTACAGGTTATATTGTTTATCGCGGAACACAGCAGGTGTCCACTGTGGGGGGAACTACAGCTACTGTTAGTGGACTTACTCCAAGCACAGCCTATACGTTTACAGTAAAAGCCACGGATGCAGCAGGTAATTTATCCTCCGCTAGTAATACCGCAACAGTTACTACTAATCCCACTGGAGGCAGCGGAGGCGGTGATCATGTGACGGCTGACTTTACAGCAGGGGTAACGAGACTTTCTGCTACAGAGGCGAGTATCTATATTATACCTGTAACCAGTGCCCTTTATGTAGATGTGCATTACAAGATTAACGGGGGTTCCCAGCTTAATTACAGGATGACTAATAACTCAGGAACATGGAAGCAGACGGTGAGTGGATTAAGCGCTGGCAGCAGTATTGAGTACTGGTTCACTTACGAAAAATCCGGCCCACAATATGATTCAGCACATTATACTTTTGTTCAGTAAGATTAGCAGATCGTAAAAATCATTCTAAGAGAAGGCTGTTCCATGCTGCTATTTATAGCGGCGGGGGCAGTCTTTTTTTGTGGAAAAAATAGTGAATGACCGTTAAATCCTTCTCAAGACGGAGGTCTGCTCTTAAGGTATGCTTTAAAATCTTTGGGGGAGACGTTAGGACACGATGGTTACTAGCGTAGGTAGGTATGAGGGGAGTTTAATTTATTGGTTTTACAACGTAACAGTGTTATGTTACGATGGCTTCAAGGAGTGATAAGCATGGAAGAGGATTTGATCTCAAAGAAGCAGCTATTGGATTTAACCGGTATATCCTATGGGCAATTGTACCGCTGGAAGCGGAAGCAGTTGATTCCAGAGGAATGGTTTATCCGTAAATCTACGTTTACTGGACAGGAGACTTTTTTTCCAAAAGACATGATTTTGTCCCGTATCGATAATATTGTGAATATGAAAGATGGACTTTCTTTGGATGAAATGGCTGATAAGCTATCAGATAAGGCTTCTTTTGACAGAGTAAGTATATCTGCTGCGGAAATTATAGAACGTAACATTGTTTCGTCGATGACGCTGGGGAAATTTGGAGAGAGGCTCGGTGTCAAGAATGGATATAGCTTCGATCAACTCACTTATTTATTGGCTGTAGATCGCCTGCTTAGTGCAGGGGAGATGAGTATGGAGGAAGCAGAGCTGCTGTTTCGAACCTTAATGGATAAAGCCTCCAATCTTGAGAGTGGCAGCTGGGAGTTATTTTTTATCCGCAAAATGGGGGTGTCATCCTTTATTCTGGCTCAGGCACCAGCGGAGTTATGGTTCGATGAAGGGGTAAAGCTGGTCAGTAAAATACTAAGTGCAGATGTAATAGAACAATTGAAAGGTAAGCTTGCTTTTAAGCTTGTTGAATAGGGGGTTAGTGTAATGGACAAACGAGAGCTGCCGGATCTGATTATAAACGGAGTCAGCGGGGGGGCAGGAGGTACTTATAACAGCGTGCGAATCGATGGTGTAGGCAAAGTAACGGGACCCATCGTGACGCGAATTTTTAAAGGAAACGGGCATATGAATTTGAAGAATGATCTCTCGGCGGAAGAAGCGGAATGCAATGGAACGATGAAAGTGCTGGGCCATTTGCGTTTTAACTCCCTAAAAGTGGACGGAATGATTACTGTCGGGGAGAGCATTCGGGGAGAAAGCTGCACACTTCATGGAATGCTGAATATCAAGGGTGATTGTGAGCTTGAGGATTTTGCGGGGGAAGGAAGCTTTAGTGTCGGAGGTTTACTTAGTGCAGGACATGTAGACTTCAAACTGCAAGGGCAGGGAAAGGCGCATGAAATTGGTGTGGAGAGTCTAGTGATCCGGCAAACGAATAGTGGAGTCTGGAGCAAAATGTTAAGTGGAATCATCCCTAAATTAAGATCGGAGCTGCGGGCTCGGACTATTGAAGGAGATTTTATTGATTTGGAATATACAACGGCTGATGTTATCAGGGGCAATATTGTGATTGTAGGTCCTGGCTGTACTGTCGAACGGATAGAGTATCGTGATCAGATCACAGTACATCCTGAAGCAAAGGTTGGAAAGGTGGAGAAGATCGGTGACTGAAGAAACAATTCGGAGTAATTTGAAAATAATGGGCACAACGACCTCAGCGGGAGGCTTTTTTCGGGATATTAAGGTTACTGGGGAAGGTCATTTTGCAGGGGATGTAGATTGTGAGAAGCTGAGCCTGACTGGAAATGCCAGGGTAGATGGAAACCTGCTAATGACCAAAATGAAAATAACCGGTGAGATGACACTTATGGGTAATCTTGAAGGTGATTCCTTGCGGGGGCAGGGGGAAATTAAAGCAGCCTCCGTAAAAATCGACGATATTCATCTTAACGGTAATTTGGAGGTTAATGGTGATTGTGAAGGTGAACATCTGCGTATTTCGGGCGCTCTCAATGTGGCAGGACTGCTAAGTGCGGAACAACTGGAGATCAATTTATATGGTCTAAGTAGAGCGAAAGAGGTTGGAGGCAGTGCTTTAACGATCAAAAAAAGCAAGACCGGAAAATTCCTGCATTTGATGAAGCAGAATCCTAAAGTGCTTTTTGAGGCTGGGCTCATTGAAGGCGATACGATAGAGCTGAATAATACAAAAGCAAATATTGTCAGAGGAGATCGGGTAATCATCGGTGTGGACTGTGAGATTGATACTGTGGAATACCGTAGTGCTTTGGAGATTCACAAGAATGCAATAGTGAGGCATCAAGTAAAGCTGTAACACATAGTTATAGATCTTTTGACAATGGGGAGTGGAATAAATGAGTGCTGCCAAAGCGCCCAATATGGGCATTGTAATCGCAGGTCTGCTGTTAGGAATACTGATGGCCTCCATGGACAGCACCATCGTTGCTACAGCAATGGGCAATATTGTTGGAGAACTAGGCGGTATGGACAAATTTGTCTGGGTAACATCAGCTTATCTCGTAGCTGAGATGGCGGGGATGCCTATCTTTGGCAAGCTGTCTGATATGTATGGGCGTAAAAAGTTTTTTGTTTTTGGGATTATTGTATTTATGGCGGGTTCAGCACTTTGCGGGACGGCAGATACGATTACTCAGCTGGCTGCTTATCGGGCGATTCAGGGAATTGGAGGCGGTGCGCTAGTGCCGATTGCTTTTGCCATAATGTTCGACGCCGTACCGCTGGAGACACGGGGCAAGCTGGGCGGTGCATTTGGTGCGGTATTTGGATTATCGAGTATTTTTGGTCCATTGCTAGGCGCGTATATCACCGATCATATTGCTTGGCAGTGGATATTTTATATTAACTTACCGCTTGGACTGTTGGCTTTTGTGATGGTCGTTTTCTTTTATAAAGAGTCACATGAGCATTCCAAACAACCTATTGATTGGCTGGGTGCGGGCACACTGCTGGGCTCTGTCATCTGCTTAATGTTTGCGTTGGAGCTGGGTGGAAAAGAGTACGCTTGGGGCTCATCGATGATCCTCGGCTTATTTGCAGCTTTTGCTATATTGGCGGCAGTGTTCCTTTTTGTAGAGACGAGAGCGAAAGAGCCGATCATTTCCTTTGCGTTATTCAAAAAAAGACTGTACGCCGTCAGCATTCTGTGCGCGCTATTTAGTGGTGCTGCATTTATCGTGGCTTCCGTATATATCCCGATCTTTATCCAAGGTGTATTAGGGGGTTCGGCTACCAATTCAGGACTTGTCCTGCTGCCGATGATGGTCGGCTCAGTAATTACCGCCACAACGGGAGGATTCCTGATGGCAAAAACCAGTTACCGCAATCTGCTGATTCCTACGTTTGTACTTTTGGTGATCGGCACAGGACTGGTAGCAACGCTTACTCCGGAAGCTTCACGTCTCTTGGTTACCTTGTATATGATTTTAATCGGATTAGGCATTGGCGCTTCCTTCTCTGTGTTAAGCACAGCAGCTATTCATGGTCTGACTGCGCAGCAACGCGGCTCTGCCAGCGCAACACTGAATTTCATTCGTTCGCTTGGCATGACCATCGGAATTACTACATTTGGCATTATTCAAAGCCATTATTTCTCGGGCAGTCTAACTAAGTTGCTCACAGCAAATGGAGGAGGAGCTGCTTCTGCGGGGGCTGCTGGGGTTATGGATTTTAAAGATCCGCATTCTCTGCTGTCGCCTGAGACTAGAGCACTGATTCCACCGGAAATTTTGAGCAAAATTACAGAGGGACTTTCCTCTTCCATTGCGAACACCTTCGCTTGGGCGGTTATTCCTGCTGCGTTAGCTTTGCTGGCCTCCTTTTTTATGGGGCGCCAGAAAATGGATGCCTCCGCGGAGGGGAAAGTTCAGACGCCTGGGCATTAGGCTGTGGCGAAAGGCGCGGGCATTCGAATGAAGAGCGGAATGTAGTGCGCATTATGCGGAATGCAGTGAATTGGTTGTAAACAAACTAGGGTTGTAAAGTGATGGAGCAGCTTCTCATTTGAGAGGCTGCTTTTTTATGTGTGGTTGGGAGTACAAATGAGCATGAACCCTCGAAGTAAAGGAGCTGAGTTCGAAGGTTGAGTAAATGCGATGAATTCTGGAAATAAGAGCATCTGAGTCCGATAGCATGAGGGAATGCGATGGATTCAAGAATTAGTCCGATAGCAGGAGGGAATGCGATGAATTCAAGAATGAGTCAGACTGCATGAGGGAGTGCGCTGAATTCCGGAAATAAGTGCAACTGAGTCCTCTAGCATGAGCAAATGCGATGAACCCAAGAATGAGTCCGATAACATGAGCAAATGTGATGGATTCTAGATAGAAGTGCGCCTAAGAATGATGCATGGAGTGTTGCGGACTGTATAGTCGCTATTGCTGATTTTTGAGCTACTTTGCCGTAGTTTCGGACTGTATAGCTCTTATCGGCATGAATTTGCTCATATTTGGACTATATTTGTGTGGATAGCTGCACCTGAGTCCGATAGCACGAGAAAATGTGTTGAAACCCGGAAATAAGCGCACCTGGGTCCGACAGTATGAGGAAATGCGATGTATTCTCGATAGAAGTGTGCCTAAGAATGATGGGTGGAGTGTTGCGGACCGTATAGTCGCTATTGCTGATTTTTGAGCTACTTTGCCGTAGTTTCGGACTGTATAGCTCTTATTGGCATTCATATGCTCGTATTTGGGCTATATTTGTGTGAATAGCTGCGCCTGAGTCCGATAGCACGAGGAAAAGCGCTGAATTCCGGAAATAAGTGCATCTGGGTCCGATAGCATGAGCAAATGCGATGAATCGAAGAATGAGTCAGACAGTATTAGCAAATGCGATGAATTCTCGAGAGAAGAGTGCCTGATTTTGCTGCATGAAGTGTGTTGCGGACCGTATAGTCGCTATTGCTGATTTCTGAGCTACTTTGCCGTAGTTTCGGACTGTATAGCTCTTATTGCCACGGATTTGCTCGCAGTTGGACTATATTTGTGTGAATAGCTGCACCTGAGTCCGACAGCACGAGAAAAAGTGTTGAATTCCGGAAATAAGTGCACCTGAGTCCGATAGCGTGAGCAAATGTGATGGATCCAAGAATGGGTCCGACAGCATGAGCAAATGCGATGAATCCAAGAATGAGTCAGACAGTATGAGGGAATGCGATGAATTCTCGAGAGAAGAGTGCCTGATTTCGCTGCATGAAGTGTGTTGCGGACCGTAGAGTCGCTATTGGTGATTTTTGAGTTACTTTGCCGTAGTTTCGGACTGTATAGCTCTTATCGGCATGCATATGCTCGTATTTGGGCTATATTTGTGTGGATAGCTGCACCTGAGTCCGATAGCATGAGGGAATGTGTTGAAACCCGGAAATAAGTGCACCTGGGTCCTATGCCAAAACTATGAAGTGTGAAAAACCATAACGGACGAAGAGGACATAGCGCACCATAGTTGATGTAACGGACGAAGAGGACATAGCGCACCATAGTTGATGTAACGGACGAAGAGGACATAGCGCACCATAGTTGATGTAGCGGACGAAGAGGACAAAGCGCACCATAGTTGATGTAGTGAACGAGGAGAGTCTAGTTGCCCATAGCTCCCAAGCGCTCCTTAGGAAACCATCTCTTTCAGCGGTAGGATGACGGGAATTCCCTGTCATCCTGCCGCTTTTTATAAGCCAAAAGGCATGTAGGCTCTCCATCACTAGACCCACAGCGATTAGGTAGAAAATGGTCGAAATATATGCGAATTTGGTTCACAAGCATCAGACGGTTCTCCAGTGAGGCCGTTCTGTGTTCTATCTCGTCATACGTAAAGGTTCTGATACTATGAAAACGTAATCAAAATCTGGGTATAGGAGATTCCGACATGGGGGTACCTTCTGGTGAATTACTTCCCAGCGTCGATCCGGTTCATCGATCCCGCTGGAAGATGAAGAACAAACATAAATTGTTCTTCATGGCTTTTCCGTTTCTTGTTGTCACCTTTATTTTCTATTATCTGCCGATCAGCGGATGGATTTATGCATTTTATGATTTCATTCCCGGAATACCGTTGTCTGACACGCCATATGTCGGGTTGAAATGGTTCAAGACGATTGTATCCAATCCAACACAGACCGCAGAGGTTGTGCGCGTGCTGAAGAACACTCTTGCCATGAGTTCACTTGGACTAATCACCTCGATATTTCCAGTGATCTTTGCGATTTTTCTGACCGAAATTAAGTCAGGCTGGTATCGCAAGATGGTGCAGACACTAACCACGATTCCTAACTTTATCAGCTGGATTCTGGTATATGCATTGGCCTTCTCGTTGTTTTCCGTTGATAACGGGGTCATCACACACATTTTAGTGCAGCTTGGAATCGTTGATGAGGGTTATAACTTTTTAGCCTCCAGCTCAAATATTTGGGTCACGATGATCATTTGGTATTGGTGGAAATCGTTAGGCTGGGGTGCCATTCTCTATCTTGCTGCAATCGCAGGCATTGATCAGGAGTTGTATGAAGCCGTAGAGGTGGATGGTGCAAGCCGGTTCCGTAAAATCTGGCATATTACCATTCCGGGTCTTATCCCAACCTTCTTTGTCCTACTGCTGCTCTCCATAGGTAACCTGGTCAATAACGGGATGGAGCAGTACTTTGCCTTTCAAAATGCGATGAATAAAGATTCCATAGAAGTGCTGGATCTTTATGTATACAATATTGCGTTCGCTAACAACTTTCCGTTTGCCACAGCTGTCAGTATGCTGAAGTCGGTTGTCAGTGTAATTCTACTGTTCGCGGCAAACACATTATCCAAGATGGTGCGTGACGAATCTATCATTTAAGGCAGGGGTGATCCCATTTGAGAAAGAAAAAACTAACTTCTGGAGAATTAATCTTTCAAATTATTATCTACACACTCTTTGGATTGTTCACCCTGTCATGCATTTATCCATTCTACTATTTGTTCATTAATACGATCAGTTCGAATGATCTTAGCGCAGCAGCGTATATCAAATTTTATCCAAGGCAGATCCATTTTGATAACTATAGTAAGGTTCTAAGAATCAGTGGTTTAGGTCATGCGGCTACAGTCTCTATTTATAGAACAGTTGTTGGTACTTTGCTCACCGTTGGATCTTCGGCATTTCTTGGGTACTTGTTCACCAAAAAGGAAATGTGGGGCCGGAGTATTTGGTACCGCAGTGTTGTAGTTACGATGTATTTCAGCGCAGGGCTGATCCCATGGTATATCACCATGCATAACTTGCATCTGACTAATAATTATCTGGCTTATATTTTGCCAACCATTATTACTCCTTTTAATATCATTTTGGTCAAAACCTTCGTCGAGGCAATTCCGCCCTCACTTGAGGAGTCGGCGTCAATGGATGGAGCAGGTTACTTCCGGGTGTTCTGGAGTATCATTGTTCCTCTTACAACACCTATCTTGGCTACGATTACGATTTTCTCAGCGGTGAATCAGTGGAATGCCTTTATTGATACGGCGTTTCTGATGACAGATACGAAATACTTTACGCTCCAGTTCTTATTATGGCGTTATTTGAACGAATCCAGCTCGCTCGCAGCCTTAATTCGTAATTCGCCAGATATGGCCGCTAGTGCAGCGAATATGCAGACTCCAACCTCTGTGCGGATGACTGTAACGATGATCGTCGTATTGCCGATTTTGATCGTGTATCCGTTCTTCCAACGCTTTTTCGTCAAAGGAATTATGATCGGTGCGGTTAAAGGCTGATGGGTGGCCGCTCTGGACCAGAACTGGGTTTTCCTCTGTTATAAGCAGAGTTGAACTATAAGTGAAGAGATGAAAGGGAGGGTATAAAGCAATGAGATTAAGAAGAGCATCGCTTGTCATGCTATCCGTAATTCTGGTCTTCGTTCTTGCAGCATGTGGCGGGGGGAATAATACGGCTAACTCGGGCAAAAACACGAGCACAGAGAAACCTACGTCGGCTGCCACGAATGCCCCGGCGGAAGAGACAGCAGCACCGGATGACGGAGCGCTTGATCATTCCAAGCCGCTGAAGCTGACTGTATTCTCAACAACCGCTAACTATGCCGGTCCACAGACTGGATGGTTTGCAAAAATTATCAAGGATAAGTTCAACATCGAAATGGAGATTGTAGCTTCAAACCTGACTGGTGGAGATACCAAAATTTCTGCAATGATGGCTTCCGGAGATCTTGGAGATATCATCATTTTCGGTGACGACAAGAACCACTATCCAAATGCCATCAAAGGAAAGCTGCTCTTGGACTGGACACAGGACGGTCTTTTGGACAAATACGGAAAAGACATTTCTAGCACTTTTCCAAAAGCTATTGAAAAAGCTAAGGTAGCTTTTGGCGGTGGATCATCAGTCTTTGGTATGGGGAACAGCGTAGCTTCTAATCCATCCGGACCCTCTGAAGGAAAAGATATGACTTGGGGTCCAGACCTGCGCTTTGATCTTTACCAACAAATTGGAGCGCCAGAAATTACAAAGATTGAAGATTATCTGCCTGTGCTGAAAAAAATGCAAGAGCTCGAGCCTAAGAATGAACAAGGCAAAAAAACCTATGCTTTCTCGATGTGGTCTGATTGGGATGGCAACTATAAAATGACATTGGCTAAACAGTTCGCTAACATGATGGGCTATGACGAAATTCCTGATACTGCTGTGTATGTTAAGGCAGATGAAGAAAAGTATTATGACTTCTTATCCGAAGATAGCTGGTACATGAAATCGCTCAAACTGTATTTTGAAGCTAACCAGATGGGTCTGGTTGATCCGGACTCTATGACGCAAAAATTTGACGATGTTGTAGCGAAATACAAAGATGGTCGTCTATTGTTCTCTTGGTTCCCATGGCTTGGAGCTGCTAACTACAATACACCAGAAAGAACAGCCGAAGGTAAAGGTTTTGCGCTGGTTCCGTTCAAAGATGAATTGATGTATTCCACAGGGTTCAATGTTTACGGTGGTAACGGTATTATTGCAATCGGCGCAAAAGCTAAGGAACCTGCTAGAATTATGGAATTCATTAACTGGATGTACACACCGGAAGGTGCAATGATTTCTGCAGGAAGTGGTACAGCAGTACCTAACGGACCTCAAGGTCTGACTTGGGATATTGATGCAAACGGCAAACCTGCAGTGACTGATTTTGGTTGGAAAGCTTATACTGATCAACAGAATACTCAAGTTCCTGCTGAATACGGCGGGGGTGACTACTACTATGGCTCCAATCAAATGAACTTCTCGTTTGTGGTTCCGGCGATGGTGAATCCAGAGAATAGTGAGCCATTCGATCATAATCTGTGGACAACAACCCTAGAGCGTAACCCTTCCAAGCTTGATAGTGACTGGAGAGCGAAAATGGGTGTTCTGACTCCTAAGGAGTATTTTGAGAAAAACAATCTATTGGCTGTAGCACCACAAGGCTTCACTGGCAAAGAGCCATTAACCATGGATAAAACAGTGGAACAAAAGAATAAACAAATCGGTACGGTTATTCAACAGATTTCCTGGAAAATGGTCTTTGCTAAAGATCAAGCGGAATACGATAAATTGAATAAAGAAATGCATGATAAGGTAAATGGTCTTGGGTATTCTGAAGTTATGGATTTCTCGATTAAAAAGGCTGAGGAATTGTTCGAGGCCCGTAAAAGCGTTAAATAAACACGGCTAGTAACTATAAAATAAGGCGGGGCGGCGTGGAGGCTGTTCTGCCTTATTCTATTCAATTAAGGATAAATGTGGTATTCTCACATTAATATAAAACGCTTTCAGATAGAAAGAAGAGGATAATCCAGATGGTAAGAGTACCCCTGCGGAGTCATACTCCAGCTGTCAAATCCTTACGTAATACCTTATTTATCTATCTAGTAATCGGAACACTACTTCCGCTTCTCTTAGTAGGATTCGTAACCTACACCTCTATTTACTCCATCCTTTCAGGTAAAATTGGCAACGGGATCAGCGCTAGTCTGAGACAGGAAGCCTCAAGCCTGGAGAATGCCATCGACAATATGGATTTTGCCTCCAAACAGTTTGCTCTGGACGGTCAGATTGTGCAGGAGATGTCCTCATTTATTCAGGAAAAACAAATTTTTCGCAAATCGCAAATGATGAATTCCATCAACCAGAAGATCAATCTAGTCAATTTTACGAACCCTTATATTGGACTTACAGCCTACATTATGCCGGACAGCGATGATCCCGTTCTGTTCACCAACATGAGCGCACGCAGAAATTTTGATATCAGTACATTGCCGTCTTTTATGCGATATAACGGGGCTGACTATTATGGACCACATCCCACTATGTACGCTGTTGGTGATAATCTCGTATTCTCGGAGCAGCGGATTGTCCGTGTGCCGGGCCAGCATAAGCTTTATATTTATTTGGAGACGAATTATAGTTTGTTTCGCAAAATCTTCAATCAGGAGTCCTACGGGATGAAAGTAAATCATCTGCTGGTCAATCAGCAAGGTAATAGTACAAAAGTGATCGATGGCAAACTTCCGCTAAGTATTATTAAAGCTGCGGGAAGCAACTCCAATCTCACCCATGAAACGCTAAGTGGATATCATCTGTTTCGTTACGCGAGTCCTCAGGGCTGGAAGCTTATTGCCGTTGTGAAAAAATCAGAATTCAACAGTGAAATTTATTCTTGGTTTTATAAAATGATCTTACTTGCCTTCTCCACCCTTCTTTTTGCCGGGTTTCTGGCTTGGATCATCTGGAGGAAAATTTATGGTCCGTTGCGTAAGGTCAACCTTGAAATCAACCGAATGGCGGAAAATGTTACCGCTCCGGTAGCCTATACGAATGTGGAAGAATTTGATTTCGTGCTTACCAACTTTCAGCAGATGAAAAAACAGGTGAATGAGCTGATTGTTGCGGTTGCCCATAATGAGAAACAGAAAAGCCAATTTGAGATTGAGAAGTTGCTCAGCCAGATCAATCCTCATTTTTTGCATAATACCTTAAATACGGTACAGTGGATGGCCCGGCTAAACGGCCAGAAGGAGATCGACAAGCTGGTCACTCTTCTTGTAAAGGTGCTGCATTATAATCTGGGAAAGCAAAGCATCATTGTTACCATTGGCGAGGAAATTGAAGCGATTCGAAATTATATGGAGCTGCAGCGTATTCGTTATGATTATGAATTTGAATTTAACGTTGAAGCTGATGAGGATGTATTGTCTGTGGCTGTCCCGAGATTTTTGCTTCAGCCTCTGGTTGAAAACTCGATTTATCATGGATTAAGCGATAATGGCAAGGTAGATGTTGAGATAACGAAACATGGTGAAGGAGAAGTTCAGTTATGTGTAAAAGATAACGGCGCTGGGATGGATGCAGATACATTAGATCAGCTGTTGTCTGATGATGGAGCGAAAAAACGGGGACTTGGAATTGGTTTTTCATATGTGAACCGGATGCTTAGAACCTATTATGGAGAACAAATGAAGCTAGAGATGTTCAGTAAGCCAGGAGAAGGTACGGTTGTATCCATTGTGATTCCGAGGAAAGGTAAGGAGGACTTCGATGATTAAGGCTGTAGTTGTCGATGACGAGAGACTCGTGCGAAAAGGCTTCATTTCCCTGATTGACTGGTCATCCTTAGGGATTGTTATAGTTGGGGAGGCAGGTGATGGTAAATCTGCTTTGGAGCTGCTTCAACAGCAGGAAGTAGATTTATTATTTGTGGATTTGACCATGCCAGGCATTTCAGGCTTCGAGCTTATTAAAATGGTTAGACAACGGTTCGCAGGCATTCGCTGTGTTGTCCTTACTTGTCATCATGAATTTGACTATGTTCAGGAGGCTATGCGTTTAGGAGCCGTTGACTATATTGTAAAAACACTGCTTGAGATGGAAAATGCGGATGAAACCATCAGACGTCTTGTCGATCGTATTAAATGGGAGGACAATACACGGGATGCTCTGGTTCGTGGGGAAAGTAAACGTATGGCTGCTGATAAGGCTCTGCTGTATTTGCCACTAAATCATCAATGCAATGAAGAAGAATTGTTTCAGCTGTCCAGCGTGAAAAATAATCCGCTCATTACTTTTCATGAGATGTGGATGTCGCCCTTATTACATCGTTTCTCAATAGATGAGAGCAAACGTGAGCTTAAGATCCAGCTATCCGGACGATGGCAGACCGCGCTAATCAGTGGATTGAGAGATCAACCGTTACAGGAATTAGAGGAACAGCTCACTGCGAAATTACGCCGTATTCTATTTTATCATCCTGAACCTGAGGATTTGACCTCATTGAAATATGAAGACATAAAGAAGGAACCAGCGGCTCCCTACTCAAAACAAGAGGCGGATAATCTGCTGGAGCAAGCACAGAATTTGAAGTGGACAATTGATGGAAATGAGTGGGAGAAATTTGTAGCAAACATAATTCAGCAGAAACCCCGTTCTGATCAGTTTCTGGCGTTTGCACACTCTCTAATACAAAGCTGGAGCTCTTTACTTTTAAAGCCTGAAGATGCTGCTCAACTGGAAAGGGACATCTCCCATAATCTGAACTGGTGCCATTGGAAGAACTGGCTGCGGCGATTTTCTGATCATGTGGGACGAAGAATGCTGGAACTTGGATTAACTAAAGAGGTTATGTCCTGTCTTATTCGTGCAGTTCGTTATATGCAGAGCCATGCAGGTGACAAAATCAATCAGAGCGACGTAGCAGCCGTCATTAATATGAGCCGTGGTTATTTCAGCCAATGTTTCGCTCGTTTTGCCGGAGAGACATTTGGTGAATGTTTACGGGGAATGCGGCTGGAGCTTGCCAAATCACTGCTGCTGGAGACTACACTTCCCGTCTGTGAGATTGCTTCGCGGTCCGGTTTTGAGGATGATCGTTATTTCAGCAGATTGTTCAGAGAACGTATTGGTAAATTACCAAGTGAATTCCGTGCGGAGGGGAAAAACCAAATATGAAATTTTGGAAATCTATCCTCCTAGTGTTTATGGTCATTGGAATGACATCATGTCGTGACAATAATGGTATTGTAGATTCGGTTGCAAGCCCTCAGGCAGGGGATGAAGCTACTTCTATCGCTTATAGCAAATATGAGGATCCGATTGTGATCCGAGTAGGGTTTAAGGTTCCCGACTCGCGGCTTAATACAGGTGACAGCAACGATAACAATCCAATCACCCGTTATTTAGAGAGCATTACGAATATCAAAGTGGTTCACTCCTGGGAAGCGAAGGGTGAGGATGCTTTTACGCAAAAGGTACAGCTTGCCATTGATAGCAACGATTTGCCTGATGCCATGGTTGTGGATCGGGATCAACTGAAGAAATTAATTGATAATGATATGATTGAAGATTTGACAGAGACTTATAAAATATATGGATCTGAACTTATCAAGGATATGTACAATTCTACAAAGGGTGAGGCATTAGAGGACGCTTCCCGCGATGGTAAACTATATGGATTACCAAATGTAGCTATTGATGCTGACTCTCCCGTGCTGCTCTGGGTACGTCAGGATTGGCTGGAGAAGCTGGAGCTGCGGCCTCCTCAAACTTTTGAAGACATCGAGAAAATTGCCAAAGCTTTTATTGAAAAAGACCCTGATGGAAATGGAAAAAGAGATACCGTCGGTCTAAGCGGCTACAAAAATATCGTATATGGAACTAAACCATTAGTTAATGGTCTGGATGCTGTGTTTAGTGCATTTCACGCTTTCCCCACGAATTGGATTAAGGATAACAACGGCAATATCGTGTATGGCTCCATTACACCAGAGACCAAACAAGCGCTTGCTAAACTTGCTGATTGGTATAAACGCGGGTTGCTGGATCCGGACTTTGCACTATATAAGGAAACTCAGGAGCCTATTATTACAGGTAAATCCGGGATGTTTTTTGGTCCTTGGTGGATGCCTTATTATCCTTTATCAGAGGCAGTGGCTTTGGATACGAAGGCAGAATGGAGAGCATATGCAGCTCCAGTTGACGATTCCGGTAAGTTTGTCGCTCATTTAGCGCCGGTAACAGATCGATATCTTGTTGTGCGTAAAGGGTTTGAACACCCTGAGGCTGTAATCAAGCAATTAAACGTGTTTACAAGACTCGAAAGAAGACAGGATCCTAATCAAGAGGAGGTAAAAAAGCTGGGTGATTTCTCTGCGCAGACAGGCATTCAGCTGCGTGCATATTATCCGTTCGATCTTCTGATAGATTATAGGGATGCGATTGAGAAACATTATGCTGATATCCAGCAGGCTTTGCACGGAAAGATAGACCCGGATACATTAAATTCTGATACCCGGCTCATTTATGATCAATGGGTAGCGGAAACAGAGCAGCCCAAAAAAGATCTTGAAGGCTGGAAAGCAGCAAATGCGTATAAATACGGAGTAGCTGTGTTAACCTCAACTGCTATAGAGGGAGTGCGTGGGGTCTTTTATGGGAACACCCGGCTTATGAAGACTAAATGGCCGGAACTGCAGAATCTGGAGAATGAGACGTTCTTAAATATCATTGTGGGTGATTCACCGCTTAGTGATTTTGATGCGTTTGTAGCTAAATGGAAGAGTATGGGCGGAGAAGAGATTACGGAAGAAGTTACTGAGCTCGTAAAGCAAAAGTAAACGTGGGATGCCTCAACAGCCTAATGGCTGTGGGACATCCTTTTTCTTATGTTCTATTCTTCGTTTTTGCTGATTTTTTGCAGCAGGAAATGTAGTTGCTCTACTTCTTCATCGGTTAAATGGCCCACAAGGCTTTTATTAAATTCATCTAAGATGGACTGTAAAACTGGGAAGAAATCGATGGCTTTCGGGGTAGGATATAGAAGGTGAGAGCGTCGATCATTAGGATCGTCTTTGCGCTCGATATATCCCGAGTTCTCTAATTGCTTCACAGAACGTGCTGTAGTTGCTTTATCGAACTTCAATTCGGCAGTTAACTGATCCTGAGTAATGCCTGGCCGAGAGAGAATCAATTTAAGAAAGCTATGCTGTCCACCACTACCGATTCCATAGGGGACAAATTGCTTAACCAGTTTCTTTTGATTTTGACGGTGAAGATGGGAAATTAGCTTCCCGATAGGCTCTCTTGCCAATATAGACACCTCTTTGGGTTATATGTTCGTTCATTTGTTGCCTTGAAATAAAGTGTACAATAAAGTCGTTGCGCACGCAACTAAATTGTTGTACACTGGGTATGGCGAGTTTGGTTGCGTGCGCAACTAAACAGTGATTATTAATATTTAATGAGGTGTTAGTTATGAGTTCTGTAAGTGCAACCTATCAGGAGGATAAAGAAATTCAGAAGAAGCGCTGGATGATCTTAATTGTTCTGAATATTTTTACGTTCATGTCCACCCTTGATGGTAGTATTGTCAATATTGCTCTGCCTGAGCTATCCAAACAACTGAAGCTGCCCATGGCGCAAATCGAATGGGTAACAACAGGATATTTAATGGCGATCTGTGCGGCGATCCTTTTCTTCGGCAAGCTTGGAGATATCGTAGGAAAGATTCGAATTTTTAAGATTGGCACGATTGTATTTGTTATTGGATCTATGCTGTGTGGGCTTAGTGTAAGCTTACCAGCCTTAATTGCTTCGCGCGTAATTCAAGCCTTAGGTGCTTCGATGACCATGGCGAACAGTCAGGGAATTGTTACGGATATCTTTCCTGCCACGGAGCGTGGTAAAGCCCTTGGTTTCATTGGTACATTCGTGTCTCTGGGAAGTATAGCCGGTCCAAGTCTAGGCGGGATTATGGTTTCCACCTTAGGCTGGGAGTATATCTTTTGGGTAAACGTCCCTATTGGCCTGATCGCTATATTTTTTGGATGGAAGGTATTGCCTAAGGATTTAACGAGAGTGAAATCTTCGATTGATGTGCCGGGCAGTTTACTGTTCGCTGTCTTTATCATTACTTTGTTCGCAGGATTATTACTAGGTCAACAGCTTGGATATGGTAACAGCTTAATTGTTACATCAATAATTGTTGCTGTAGTCAGCTTCGTTGCTTTCATATGGATGGAGCTTCGCAGAAAAGAACCGCTGTTGCAGCTGTCATTATTTAAGAATCCGTTGTTTTCTTTAAGTATCTTATGTGGTTTTCTCGTATTTACAGCGAATTTCTGCTTCAATATTATCGCGCCGTTTTATGCACAGAACATGCTTAATTTATCGCCATTCTATGCAGGCTTTTTGTTAATGCTGTTGCCGATATGTATGGTAGTCGTGGCTCCAATGAGTGGAGCGCTATCGGATAAAATAGGCTCGGAATTTTTGACTTTTGCAGGGCTGGTGGTCATGGTTATTGCGCAGTTCGGATTAGCACAGCTTCATGTAGGAAGCTCTGTTGTGCTGGTAGGTGTGTGGATCGCTATGCTGGGGATAGGAAGTGGTTTATTTCAATCGCCGAACAATTCGCTTGTCATGTCTAAGGTACCAAGAACACAGCTTGGTTCTGCGGGTAGTGTCAATTCGTTAGTTCGTAATGTGGGTATGGTTGTCGGCATAACAATTGCTACTACAATTCTTTTTCAAGTGATGAGCAGTAAAGCCGGCTATAGGGTGACAGGGTTAGTTCCTGGTCGGCCAGAGTTATTTATCGAGGGCATGCATGTAGTGTTTGTAACCTCGGCATCGATATGTCTAGTGGCTGCTTTATTAACTGGCTGGAGATTGGTGAGTGCAAGAAGCGCCAGAGTGCAGTCATCGGAAAGATAACATACCATGAAAAAGATCCTTCTGGCGCTACGGCTAAGAAGGATCTTCTTTGTGATGAAACTGTAAGGCTTCCTTAACGGCTTGCAAGTATTGATATTGATAACGTACATCCGGTTCTAGGTAGGCCCCTTCAGCCCATTCATTCCAGGCGTTGATATAAATATATTCACTTTTGAACATTTTTTTGGCGCGCTCAATTTGTCGTGAAAGGTATTGGCCGAATTTTTGAGGATTAGCGCCTAAGGTGCTTTGTCCGGCAGGGCCTTTACGTGGTGTGTTATCCCAGTTGACAAAGGCTCCCGGATATATGATTTCTCCGTCTCTATGGGGTGTCCGCTCCAACATAGATTCCCATAACTCATCATAATCAATTACGATATGCCTCTGATCCTCCACCTGCTTTGAGCTCCATAAATGCTTAACCCCGCCATGTGCGAATGTGTAATGCGGCTCAAATTCCAGACTGGCATCGAATCCTTGCTCTTTCTTTAGAGGGAAACCGCCCAGTGTCCGGACCAGATGAAGTCCTTTAAGTCCGTTCTGCAGAGCCAATTCGCGCCAATATTGAAGCATTTCTTCACAGTGCGGGATACTAGCAGACCGATAAATGATAAAGACAGGCTTATCCTCCACCCGGATATAACGATCATCTTTGAAGGCTTCCAGCAAAGCAAAAAAGTGCATTCGCCAATCCCGTTGTTCTCCGTATTCCTGTGGCATCAGGACATCCTCTTCGGTACCATCCCAGCTACGTGTCCAGGGTTCGTTAGCCCAAGAAAGGCAAAAGGGGAAGTCAGGCTCTTTGCTCGCAAGAATCTGCTGAACCGGTTGTTCCAGCAGCCGCCTGCCATTAAACCAATAGTGATAATAACAAAAACCGTAAATGCCATGAGCCCTTGCCGTCTCTGCCTGCCATTGTTTCACTTTAGGATCCGTTAAATCATAGTAGTAATTATTTAATGGCTTCTTGGGCTGATCATGTTCAGGATAAAGGGCTGCAGCCTTCCTGACATTTGTCCATTCTGTAAAACCCTCACCCCACCAGGAATCGTTCTCAGAGATCTGATGAAACTGAGGCAATACAAAAGCAATGCATTTCAAGTCAGGTCACCCCCTATGGTTCCTTGAATATTTTTCTCAGCAGTAACTTTCCTTGCTGGATATAAGAATGGTTATATTTAAGTTCCTTTAGGGCACGAGAGGCAGAAATTCTTCTTTCTTCACTATGTGAAAAATAGTGCTTAAAGCTATCGGAGAGCTCTTTGAAGTTCTGGAAACGAATGAGATCTTCTTCTGCAATTCGGTAATTATGAAGATGGGGATGATCCTCCACTAACTGAAATACACCGCAAGCGGTGACCTCCATAATCTGCTGCACAGAACCAGTGCAATTGATGACGATTTTTGCTCCATTATAATAGCTGGACATATCTTCACTATGGGTGATATCAATGAAATTTCTGGGGGGTTCCCAACCACGCCCGGCGATCATTACCTTAAGGCCTTGAAGTAGGTCTGAATATGCCAATGTGTAAAGCACACTATCGATTTGAAAATCGCCAAGAATGAGTACATCACTCTGATAACAGTCCTCCACACGTCTTGGATAATAGAGATCCGTATCCGCAGCATATGGGAGATAGCTGGAGTGTTTGCCCCATAAACCCTGGTAATAGATCAGATTAGCTATGTTCTGTGTGAAAATATAATCGAATAACAATGCCAGATTACGTTCTGTTGGAGTAAGACAAGCGGCATCTGCCATCCATACCGCTTTGGGAACATTGGAAGCTTTCAGAGCAGGGAGGTTCTCCTCCGGAAATAGGGTCTCCGATCCTAGAGCTAATATTAGATCAGGTTGAAAATGGGCTAAATATTCCTCCAGATTATGCTGGAATTTAATAGCAAGTACTTCTTTGACCAGATGCCTTAGTTGATCTTTAAAAAGTCGTACATTAGGCATTTTACCGCTTGCCTCTGTAGGAACCAGCAGCAATATTCTTAATTGTTTGAGTTCCCGTTGCAAAGGCTCTGCTCTATAAGAGTTCATCTCTAGGATGAGGTTATGGTGTTGCGATGGATTAACTTGGCTGATGGTGACTTCGTGACTTGAAGGCCTTTCAGGAGTGAGCCTATTAGCTGTCTTCTTCATAATTCCTCCTGTGTTCTGTGGAGCCAGTCGTCCGCTCTAGCACCGAGTCTTGCTAATCATTATATGTGTAGGGGGTTATTTTGACTTTAGGTATAAGACCATTAATCAGAGTCTCGAAGATAAAAAGCGGATTTAGTGAAAGCTGTATATCTATCTATGACAGGGCTGGCTTGTTTAACATAAGATGTACTATAAAACCTGAAAGGGATGATCGCCTTGCCAACCTTCGATAGCGTTCTAGTTACAGGAAGTCAGACCATTCAAAATGATCTGCACGTTAATGGAAATGAGACTATCGATTCGAATCTGCATTTGAATGGTAGTCAGACTATAATGGGAAGCCTAAATGTGAACGGCAGTGAATCCATACTCGGTCATCTGGGGGTTACCGGTGAAATTAGCGGGGCAGGCACCATCAGAGCTGCAACCCGGTTGATCGCTACGAACCAAGCAACATTGCCACCAGGCGCTCCTACCAGCCTGCAACAGGTTCGATACTTTTCTGTAGGTGCTGTAGGTCAGACGGGTCTCGTGCTGAAGGGCACAGATGGAAATGATTATGTATTATTTATCGATTTGACTGGCGGAACGCCTAATATCGGCATTCAACGGGCTTAATCAAGATAAACTAATATTCTCAGCTTTAAAATATAAAAAAACAGCAAGTCTCCTAAGTACAAATAGGGACTTGCTGTTAGAGGTTTCTATTAATTCTTAAAGCTATGAATTGGTGCAGGGATTCGTCCGCCACGATTAACGAAATTCGCGCAGTTGAAGCCATTCACTGCCATAACTGGTGCATATCCGAGCAGGCCGCCAAATTCGACCATTTCACCAACGTCCTTGCCGATTACTGGAATCACGCGAACCGCAGTGGTTTTGTTATTCACCATGCCGATTGCAGCTTCATCCGCGATGATGCCGGAAATGGTCTCCTTGGTGGTGCTTCCGGGGATAGCGATCATATCCAGTCCCACGGAACACACACAGGTCATAGCTTCCAGCTTCTCTAGTGTAAGGGCACCCCGCTGAACCGCTTGAATCATGCCGTGATCTTCACTGACTGGAATAAAGGCTCCACTAAGTCCACCTACATAGGAGGAGGCCATTACGCCACCTTTTTTAACATTGTCATTTAGGATCGCCAGAGCAGCGGTTGTTCCCGGAGCCCCAGCTTCCTCCAGACCCATGACTTGAAAGATTTCGGCAATGGAATCTCCGATTTCTGGAGTAGGAGCTAAGGATAGATCGATAATCCCAAAAGGAACATTCATCCGTTTGGAAGCCTCTTGAGCAACTAGCTGACCGACACGTGTGACTTTGAAGGCTGTCCGTTTAATGGTTTCACATAAGGTTTCAAAATCCTGTCCTCGAACCTCTTCAAGCGCACGTTTGATGACACCAGGACCGCTGACGCCAACGTTGATGACACATTCCCGCTCTCCAACCCCGTGAAATGCTCCGGCCATAAAAGGGTTGTCCTCAACGGCATTACAGAAGACTACCAGCTTGGCGCAGCCGATGGAATCCCGATCCTTGGTGCGTTCCGCAGTTTGGATAATGATATCACCCATTAATTTCACAGCATCCATGTTGATTCCACTTCTGGAGGAACCGACATTGACCGAGGAGCAGACTCTTTCAGTGACTGCCAATGCTTCTGGAATACTGTCGATCAGAATACGATCGCCTTTGGTGCAGCCTTTTTGTACAAGTGCAGAGAAGCCGCCGATAAAGTTAACGCCTACCTCTTTTGCAGCCTTGTCCAGGATTTCAGCAACAGGTACATAGGTATCTGTCTTCACCGCACCAGCGGCAATAGCGATGGGTGTGACAGAAATCCGTTTGTTAACGATAGGAACCCCAAATTGTCTTTCCAGATCTTCACCCGTCTTTACGAGCTTTTCAGCGGATCTGGTGATTTTGTCATATACATTTTGATTAAAGGTGCGCATATCCGTGTGGGCACAATCCATGAGGCTGATCCCCATCGTTATGGTACGCACATCCAGATTCATTTCACGAATCATCTTATTCGTTTCTTGTACTTCCACTAGTGATATCATGGTCAGCCATCCTCCTAGATTCGGTGCATAATATTAAAAATATCCTCATGCTGAAGCTTGATTTCCACGCCAATCGATTCGCCAAGCAAATGTAATTCCTCTACAATATTCTCAAAAGCTTTAGTTGAGCTAGAAATGTCTACAATCATCATCATGTTAAAATAATCTTGAACAATCGTTTGCGAAATATCCAGAATGTTCAAATTGTGTTCGGCTAGATATGTACATACTTTTGCGATAATCCCTACTTTATCTTTTCCTAATACAGTAATAATCCCCTTCATGAATACAGCCTCCCTTTGTATTTGTTGATTTCACCGTGTATACGGAATGAACCATTCCAACTATTATTGCAAATGATGAAACAAGCTTCAACCAAAGGTTTTTTGTCAGTTTGATTAAATATTTATTTTGGCAGCTGAAATTATAGAAAATTCATTTGACAGCCTATAAAAAATGTGATGAACTGAGAGTTTGATATGATAGTCTGAAGGAGTAAATATGACTACACAAAAATATAAAGACATGGTTGAGCAAAGAACGAAGATGACCCTCCAGGAATGGACGGAACAGGCGGAAGTGAAGGAAAAGGACATTTATCGTTTTTTGCATAATTTAAAAGGCACTGCTGGAACTGTCGGATTACCGGATGTCGAACAATTTGCCGAGGATACGCTGCCCTATTTCATGGAAAGCAGTCTTAAGAGTTGGTCAGTCGAGGAATGGGGGGATTATTTATATCCACTGATTCCATTGTTTAATGTCCATTCATTGGCAGCTTCAAGCTCTGTCAAAGCATTGGATAAAAAGGGACCTGCTGAGACGCTCACGCAGAATGATATTCTTCTTATCGACGATGATGTAGAGTTAGTTGCTTATCTGAAAGAGTCGTTGGAGAGGCAGAATTACTATGTAAGCATTGCCTTATCTGCTGAACGGGGACTTAAAATCTTTTATGAAACGAAACCAGATCTCATTCTGCTGGATATTCTTTTACCGGATAAAAGCGGGATTGAGGTGTTGAACCAAATTATCGGCAAGGCTAAAAAAGAACGAATTCCCATTATTATTATAAGCGGGGAGTACTCCAAAGCGACGCAAATGCAGGCGTATTCGCTGGGAGTGATGGATTTTTTACCGAAGCCTGTAGATATTGATTTATTTCTGGTATTGATCAAAAATCGCTTTCAGCTCAAAAGAGAATGGCAGGAGTCCATCATCGTCGATGATTTGACCGGCGCATTTAATCGCAAACACTTCAATCAAGTCATGAAGCAGCTGATTGGTGATTTTAAGCGGACCAACCGCGTATTTTCGTTAGCGCTGATTGATTTGGATTATTTTAAAAACGTTAATGATACATATGGTCACCTAATCGGAGACGAAGTGCTGCAGGGCTTTTCCGAGCTTGTGAAGAATTCCATCCGTCTGGAGGATACCTTTTGCCGTTATGGGGGAGAAGAGTTTGCAGTGTTCTTACCTCACACGGATGCGGAATCTGCAATGTTGGTTATACAACGTATTCAAGAGCGGTTTGCGGCGACTGATTTTTTTGCGAAAAATGAAATCTTTCATGTGACTATCTCTAGCGGGATTTCTGAGGTAACAGATGCCGAGAATATAGCCGATAAATTGATTGAGGAAGCAGATCAGGCTCTTTATGCCAGTAAGCATGCTGGAAGGAATCAGACAACGCTTTATTCGGACCATTTATCCACTACTAAAAAGCATTCGGTTCTGAATGTGATTGTTGTGGATGACGATACGCTAATTCGGAGAATTGTGACCAGTCAGTTCGCCATTTGGGAGCCGGAGAATATTGCTGAGGTGAAGGTTAGCAGCTATGCGAATGGGCTTGATTTCCTGCAATCGGATTGGTATGCCGTGGATGAGAAGTATATTATTTTGCTGGATGGTGTGATGCCTGATCTGGATGGAGTAGAAGTTCTGGAAAGAATCCGCAAAACGTATCCGGAAGTAAATATATTAGTGATCATGTTGACGGGAAGAAACAATCAGGCGGATATTGTACATGCCCTGCAGATGGGTGCCGATGATTACGTAGTCAAACCGGTCCATATGCCTGAGTTATTGTCGAGGATAGAGCGGTTGGCTCATAGATTTTTGTTCTAATTGGGTTCTGAATATGTTGTGAGCACCAGGAGAGATCTAAAGCGGAGGGAACTAGGCAGCTATGCAAAAGGTAATGGTAGTGGATGATGAAGAAGTATTACGAATGTTAATCGTAGACACCTTAGAAGATTTGGAAGACGTGGAGATCCACACTGCCGAGAACGGATTAGAGGCGCTTTCAAAATTGTCACAGGATCATTATGATTTGGTGATATTGGATTATATGATGCCTGAAATGACAGGGATTGAAGTCCTAGGCCAACTGGATGATGAGAAAAAGAAGGCTACAGCTATTTTAATGTTAACAGCCAAAGCCCAAGATGTAGATCGTCTTCGAGCGGTAGATGCAGGCGTACGTTATTTTATGCCAAAACCTTTTAGTCCGATGGAACTCTTGCAGATTGTGGAGGGGATCCTAAGTGACAAAGGGAAGCAGCTCTAATCACAGTATTAAAAATAGATATTTTCGTATCATTGCCTTGGTTTTTTCGTTAATCATTCTTATGGGATCTGTATTTTTGTTTTTCATAAACAATGAGCAGAACAAATTAAGTAGAGACCGTGAAGTTCTGCAAAATAAGGCGGACACGATTAACGAATTGGCGACTGCGTTAAATGAGGTTTTTTTCCGAGCGAGGGGATTCAGCGCACTTAAGAGTAACAATGAATTAGAGCTCTTAAACTTAGGACTTGTTAACTTTGATAAGATTCTGGAAACCTATTCTAATCTCAATTTATCTCCGGAAGAAGCCTTGTTTAGAGATGGTTTGAAAGCCTTTTATGTTCAGTACAAAACTAAAGTTTTGCCGGAAGCGATTCGGTTTGTCGAGGCAGACGATTATGTGTCTTTGAGAGCTCTATCCGCAGATGGCAACACGAAATCAGTAAATGATTTTTTAATGTATACAAAAGAGTACAAGGAACGATCCGATGCCTCATTAAATACTATGGCTATGGATTACATCAAACGTGCCAATGAGTTTACCTTTATCGCATTCTTTTTCAGCACGATTATTCTGCTAATCTTCACCTTTATGATCTGGCGGATTCTGAAGAACCTAATAGATCCTATTCTGAAGCTGGAAGGGGCAACCCATTCCCTGGCTGCAGGAGAAGAAATTCTTCTGGGCAAGCTTAAGAATCAAGATGAAATTGGCCGACTTTATTATGCTTTTCTAAATATGGCTAGAAGTATTCAAGATAAAGAAGAAGAATTGATGATGCAGAATGAAGAGCTGCATGCGCAGCAGGATGAACTTCAGGATCAGCAATATAGGCTGCAGCGCTCGCTTAGTGAAATTGAGAGTATGATGAAAGCCTTGGATCAATCGTCTGCCGTCGGAATTCTTACTGCTAAAGGTGTCTTTACCTACGCGAATGATAATTTAAGTGGATATACCCGCTATAAAAAGTCTGAGATTATCGGTTACACCTATAAGTTATTTGAACTTTATAATCTCTCTGATGAGGGTTATCAGAAAATCTTTAACAAATTAAATACAGGCGGAGTGTGGAACAATGAGCTGCAGATTCTAGCCAAAGACGGATTGCCCATCTGGCTGCATCTGACGATTGTGCCGTACCTGAATGAAGAGGGTGTGATTTATCAATACATCCTTATTGCGAACGATATCACCTCAATGAAAAGCGTACAGCAGGAGCTAGCCGAAACGTTAAAAAACACAGAACAGACCAAGATGATGCTTGAACTTAATAATCAGCTCAATCATGATATTACTTATACTTTGGATAAACATGAATTTGCCGATAAGTTTATTGAGTTTATGCATCGCCTGTATGCCTTTGATTCGAGTTTCTTCCTGCTTGTGAAAGATAATATCGCGGCTGTGAAAGGCATTCCGCAGGAGAATGTGGAGCGTTATCTTGATCATGAGAATAATGAGATGTTATATCGCTTGCAAGCGGAAAAAACGTACCTAATCAAGCGCCTGGCCACACAATCAGAGCAAGGGATTTCTGCGAGTGAGGTCTATGTTTACGACTTCTACACTACTGTTGTGAACGCAGAGGATGAGATTCTTGCAGTGTTCTGTGGCAGCCGGATTGGTTATTCCTTCAGCAAAGAAGAGATTAATGAGGTTCAAGGGATGATGAACCGCGTAGCGCTGGCGATTGAACGTTTATTCATGTATGAAGAGATTGAACATGGCCGAAAGCTGAATCGGGACATCGTAAATAATGTGAACGAGGGCATACAATTTGTGAATACAGAAGGTATGCTCCTGCAGATGAATAAAGCGTTGAGCAACATTTTTAATTATGAGTGGACAGAAGGAGCTTTGATTCCCCGTCAGAAATGGATGGATTATTTCATTGAGCACTCGAATGAGAATCATGAACTTCGGATGTTTTTTGAAAAAGCGATTGCTGAGGATGCTCTGGAATCCAGCAGCATGCAATACTCCATTGGAACTGAATCGATGAAGCATATTGATGTGTATGCGATCCCTGTATTCCGTCGCGAACTGCGTATTGGTACATTGTTTGTCTACAGAGATATCACTAGAGAATATGAGCTGGATCTTATGAAATCTGATCTTGTCAGTACGGTAAGTCATGAGCTAAGAACACCGCTATCGAGTGTACTTGGTTTCACAGAACTGTTATTATCTAAGACCATGAAGCCTGAGAAGCAGCTTAAATATCTGGAGACGATTCATAAAGAAGCTAAACGACTGACGGAGCTCATTAATGATTTTCTTGATTTGCAGAGAATGGAGTCAGGTAAGCAGCAATATATCACGGAGCATTTGAATCTCAGTGAAATTGTATTAGGTGTAATTGATCAATATAAACTGAGCAGTACCCATCATGTGCTCCTAGTGGATGAGGCTTTAAATGCGGATGTTGATGTGGACAAGGATAAGATTGTCCAAGTTCTGACGAATCTGTTAAGTAATGCGATTAAATTCTCGCCTGATAACAATGAAGTTAAAGTACTGCTGCATAACGAGTCGGATAGAATTATTGTACGTATCCAGGATAATGGTCTTGGCATTCCTAAGGATCAAATAGGACAGCTATTCCAAAAATTCAGAAGAGTGGATAATAGCGCCTCTAAAAGAATTGGAGGAACAGGACTCGGACTTGCTATCTGTAAGGAGATCATTGAGAAACAAAAGGGAAATATCGGTATAGATTCCGTAGAAGGAGAGGGCACTACCGTCTGGTTTAGCCTCCCTATCCTCCATGCGGAAGCGAGCCGGCAACAGGATGAGCTTAATAAATGGAGCACCGATAAAGAGCTCAAGCCTAATGTAATGATCGTTGAAGATGATTACAGTCTTTCGTTGCTTTTATCAGAAGAGCTTAAAGGGAAGGGCTTCCGTGTTACCCATCATTACCATCCACAGCAAGCTTTTGATCAGGCCTTGAAAACACCATTTGTGGCGATTGTGGTAGATTTGATGTTGGGTGAAGAGCTGGATGGCTGGGATTTGATCCGAATGCTTAAAGAAGATCCAAGAACTGAAAATATACCTATCGTTATTTCTTCTGCTCTGGATCAATCGGATAAGAACCAATTAAACGATGTAATTCAAAAATATTTAACTAAACCTTATCCGCCCGGCGAGCTGTCGAATACGCTTGAGGAGATAGTGAAGATTAAGACGGGGATCGGCGAGGTGTTATTTCCCGAAAGTAAGCAAAAATTATAGCTTTTATTTATCACAATATTTTATAAATAGTATCACTTTTTATAATGAAACCGATCAAAACAGGTTAAATCATACTGTTTTGATCGGTTTTTACGTACTTTATAGATGATTTTTCAATAAAATACAATTATTAGGGTAAATCGACATCATTGATCGTTTACAATTATTGTGATAGCCTGATTTCATGAGGTACGGATCATCAGAAGATTTCATGTTTAGGAGAGGTGGATATTGTTGCAACTACAGGTAACGAACAGTCCTTTTAACGAGAGCCAAGTCGAGCTACTCAATCGTCTTCTACCATCCTTAACGGAGACACAGCAAATATGGCTTAGCGGTTATTTGTCAGCCATGGGCTTTACTACTGCACCATCGGCAGGTGCCGGGGTTCAAGCAGTACAATCAAATACGATAGGAAATGTGGAAGGTAGTGCCGTTAGTCAACCTGCAGCTTCACGTGAAGTGACCGTGTTGTTTGGGTCCCAGACAGGGAACTGCCAACGGCTGGCTGGGAGCTTGTCCCGCAAGCTGGAGGAGCAAGGATTTCAGGTCACACTCACTGCGATGAACAGCTTTAAGCCCAATGCGCTTAAGAAGGTTGAGAACCTCCTATTGCTGGTCAGTACACACGGTGAAGGCGAGCCGCCAGATAATGCACGGATGTTCCATGAATTTCTCTATAGCAAAAGAGCTCCTCAATTAGAGAATCTGAAGTTCTCAGTGCTGGCACTGGGGGATACCTCCTATGAATTCTTTTGTCAGACCGGCAAGGACTTCGATCAGCGGCTTGAGGAACTTGGCGGCAAGCGGTTAAGTCCGCGTGTGGATTGTGATCTTGATTATGATGATTCGGTTACCGAGTGGTTTGAAGGCGTCATTAGTGCCTTAAATGCACATTTAAATGCTCCGGCCATTGCGGCAAAAGCGGTTCAAGCTGCAGAAGACGCAGATTCTCAGGAGCCTTTGTATACCCGCAACAATCCTTTTAAAGCGGAAGTATTGGAGAATCTAAATCTGAACGGACGTGGTTCTGACCGTGAGACCCGCCATTTGGAGCTATCCCTAGAAGGTTCTAACATACAATTTGAGCCAGGGGATGCGCTGGGTGTCTATCCGGAGAATCATCCTGAATTGGTAGACGCTATTATTCATACTATGGGCTGGAATCCTAATGATATTGTTCCATTAAATAAAAAAGGGGAAGACGGCACCTTACGTGAGGCCCTTCTTCACCACTATGAAATCACTGTATTGACCAAACCGTTACTTGAACAAGCGGCGAAGTTATCTTCTTCTAACCAATTAAGTGATCTATTGTCGCCAGAACGTGCGCAACAGCTTAAGGAATATATTCAAGGCCGCGATCTGCTCGATTTAGTTCAGGACTTCTCTCCATGGGAGGGTTCGGCCAGTAGCTTTGTGACTATTTTGCGCAAGCTTCCGGCACGACTCTATTCAATTGCCAGCAGCTATAAAGCTAATCCAGATGAGGTTCATTTAACGGTTAGAGCTGTACGTTATGAGGCACATGGCCGTGAGCGTTATGGGGTCTGCTCGGTACATTGTGCTGAAAGAGTCCAGCCGGGAGATACGTTGCCCATCTACATTCAACATAATCCGAACTTTAAGCTTCCGACGAATCCTGATGCACCGATCATTATGATTGGACCGGGCACAGGTGTTGCACCCTTCCGCTCTTTCCTGGAGGAACGTGGCGAGCTTGGGGCGGAAGGTAAATCATGGCTGTTCTACGGAGATCGGCATTTTGTGACGGACTTCCTCTATCAGACGGACTGGCAGAGAATGCTTAAAGACGGCTTGTTAACTAAGCTGGATGTTGCTTTCTCCCGTGATACCGAAGAGAAAGTATATGTTCAGCATCGCATTCTGGAAAAGAGCCGCGAGGTCTACGAATGGCTGCAAGCGGGAGCTCATATTTACATTTGCGGAGACGAGAAGCATATGGCACATGATGTTCATTCTGCTCTGATTACTGTCATCCAGCATGAGGGTGGTCTGAGTCCTGAAGAAGCGGCAGCTTATTTGGATAATATGCAGCAGGCGCAGCGCTACCAACGTGATGTTTACTAATGGATAGAGGAAAGTTATCGAATGACTTCGGGGGGAGATAACAACAATGGCAAACAATGAAAAGGTTAAGCCGATCGGCGGGCCTCCAAGCGATGTTGAGCACATTAAGCAAGAGAGTAACTATCTGCGGGGCGCGCTTGTTGAGACATTAAGCAATCCGATTACCGGAGGCTTGCCGGAAGATGATAATCGGCTGCTGAAATTTCACGGAAGCTATATGCAGGACGATCGGGATTTACGCAACGAGCGTGAACGGCAAAAGCTGGAGCCTGCATTCCAGTTCATGCTTCGTGTAGTTGCCCCAGGCGGGGTAGCGACACCAGAGCAGTGGCTAGTGATGGATGATCTGGCACAAAAATACGGCAATGGAACCTTACGTCTGACTACCAGACAGGCGTTTCAAATGCATGGGGTACTCAAATGGAATCTTAAGAAAACCATCCGCAGCATTAATGATACGCTGATGACGACGCTGGCAGCTTGCGGCGATGTTAACCGTAACGTAATGAGTAATCCGAATCCTTACCAGTCAGAGGTGCATGCAGAGGTCTACGAATGGGCGCGCAAAGTAAGTGATCACTTATCACCACGTACGCCTGCTTACCATGAAATCTGGTTGGACGGTGAGAAGGTAGTAGATAGCTTAGGCGAACGTGCGGAAGTAGAACCGATCTATGGACCGGTATATTTACCGCGTAAATTCAAGATAGGTCTAGCGGTGCCTCCTTCTAATGATGTGGATGTATTCTCGCAAGATCTGGGTTTTATCGCTATTCTGGAAAATGAGAAGCTAGTCGGCTTCAACGTTTCTGTAGGCGGCGGTATGGGGATGACTCATGGCGATACCAGTACTTATCCTCAGTTGGGACGTATAATTGGTTTTTGCCGTCCGGAACAGTTAATTGATGTGGCAGAAAAGACCGTAACAATCCAGCGGGATTATGGTAATCGCTCTGTCCGCAAAAATGCACGGTTCAAATATACGATTGACCGCCACGGTCTGGAATGGTTCGTAGACGAACTGCATGAAAGACTCGGATGGCAGCTTGAAGCAGCACGTGATTATCATTTTGATCACAACGGAGACCGTTACGGCTGGGTGAAGGGGACCAACGGAAAATGGAATCTGACACTTTATATCCAAAGCGGACGGATTCATGACCAAGAAGGATACACCTTGATGAGTGGCTTGCGGGAGATTGCTAAGATTCATACTGGAGATTTCCGGCTAACGCCGAATCAGAATCTAACGATTGCCAACGTCACTACTGCCAAAAAACGCAAAGTAGCTGAGCTGGCTAAACAGCATGGACTAACAGATGGAGCACATCTTTCTGCATTGCGGCGCAGCTCCATGTCCTGTGTAGCACTGCCAACCTGCGGACTTGCGATGGCTGAAGCGGAACGCTATCTGCCTTCGCTGATAGATAAGCTGGAGCTTGTTATAGATAAAGCTGGTTTGCGGGACGAGGAAATTGTGATCCGAATGACCGGCTGTCCTAATGGCTGTGCTAGACCGGCGTTGGGTGAAATCTCGTTTATCGGAAAGGCTCCAGGCAGATATAATATGTATTTAGGAGCAGGCTTTACGGGTGATCGCCTCAATAAAATGTATAAAGAAAACATAGATGAGAAGGAGATCCTAGAGACGCTTGAACCTATTCTTCACCGATATGCCAAAGAACGTCAACAAGGCGAGCATTTTGGAGATTTCGTGATCCGTGCAGATTATGTTAAAGCCGTTACCTCTGGACTTAATTTCCATGACTAAATGAAAGTAGATTTAAAAATGTCCCGGGGCCAGTTGATGGCTGCCGGGATTTTTGTGGTTTGGGCTTAGTTAGATGCGCGGGGTGTCGTGTCGTACACATAATGCTCCAGAGGTAAAGAACGGTAGGTGAGCGCAGACGAGTAGTAGACGAATAGTAGATGAGTAGTAGATGAGGGGCCGATGAGTAGTAGATGAGCAGTAGATGAGCGCAGAAGAGCGGCAGTAGACTAACAAGGTGACGGACTCAGGAGCCCTTATTTCCTGAAATCTTGCCAATTTGCCGAGTATTCGGACCCCAGCGCCGTTATGGGGATGAAAAGAGACAGGAACAGGCCTTTTTCAGAGGAATAGCGCCTCTCCAGTCCGAAAGTTGCTCAAAACGGCTCAAATCGTACAAATAGCGTCATCTGAGTCCGAAAATCATAACAGAGTGCTCCAAAGGTAAAGAACGGCAGATGAACAGTAGATGAGCATAGACGAGCGGCAGTAGACTAACAAGGTGACGGACTCAGGAGCCCTTATTTCCTGAAATCTTGCCAATTTGACGAGTATTCGGACACCAGCGCCGTTATGGGGATGAAAAGAGACAGGAACAGGCCTTTTTCAGAGGAATAGCGCCTCTCCAGTCCGAAAGTTGCTCAAAACGGCTCAAATCGCACAAATAGCACAAATAGCGTCATCTGAGTCCGAAAATCACGACAAAAGCGCTCCAAAGGTAAAGAACGGCAGATGAGCGCAGACGAGCGGCAGTAGACTAACATCAGAGTAGCAAAAGGGTCATATTAGATAGTGGGACAGAGTGATATTAGCGCAGTAGGAGCAATTGTAGAGTAATACGCAGAACAGCAGGAGCAATAGTGAAGTAACGCAGAACAGCCAAACAAAAGAGCAGTAACCGACTAGCGGCACAATAAACGATCAGCAGTAGACTAACATCAGAGTGGTGAAAGGGTCGAATTAAATCGATAGTAAAATAACATTAGATGGTGAAAGAGTAAAATTAGATTAGCTCAGCAGTAGCAATAGTGGAGTAGTACGCAGAACAGCCAAATAAAAGAGAAGCAACCGACTAGCGGAACAATAGACGATCGACAGTAGACTAACATCAAAGTAGTAACATTCCGGGAGCAGGCTAACAGCAGTAGATCACCGTTGACTGACAAATCTAGCAACAGCCTTCATTTGATCTACAATAATCTAGTAAGATCCCAACATCTGCGCTACAACAGATTCAATTTAAAAACCAGCAAGTCTCCAATTCCGGGAGGCTCGCTGGTTTATGTGTTTAAGGAGCGATACCGGAGATCAGTACATCGTTTTGATACAGGGTTACTTTGTTCCAAGTGCTGAAGGAAACTTTGGTTGGATCGAACGAATAGTCATTTGCTTCATTGAAGTTAGACCAGTCGCTTTTGTGCACGCGTAATTGGATTTCTCCTGACTGCCCACCGGCAGGTATGGAGCCCGCGCTAGCATTGAAAGTAAGCTCAACGTAAGAGTCGGCGTTCGTCCCACTTGTGGACCCGAGGGCAACCGATATATTAGAAGCACCGACCTGCGCCCAATCGATTACTCCATTGAGAGAGGCACTTCCATCTTTAGTAAAGTAATAACGAATTTTCAGTCCATTTAAATTGACTGCCGTTGTTCCGTTGTTATAGATGTTGAAGTAGGGCTTGATTGAGTTATCAGTAGCATTGGTATCTGCTGCACGGTAGTAAAGTGCCAGATTACTGGATGGCGAGCCGGTAGGAGTGGCTGTAGGTGTTACTGTAGCTGTTGGCGTAGGTATTGGTGTTGGTGTTGGCGTAGGTGTAGGTGTAGGTGTTGGCGTAGGTGTAGCTGTTGGTGTAGGTGTTGGTGTAGTGCCACCATCCGGCACAGGTTGGTAACCAGGTGTTGTGTAAATTTTATTAAGCACGGAGGTTGCTAAGGTTCCGTTTGCTCCATTAACGACTGTATTTCCCCAGTTGCTGAGTGTTCCTGCTGGACCGCTGGCTAGATCCAGATATTCAACGCCTCCGCCATTACCATACCAGGACCAGGCGAGCCAGCCCACCTTTTTTTCCTTCGTGTAGCTCATAATGGTGTCTTCATCGACATCTCCACCCGTGTGCTTGTCACCGAATTCGCCGATAATCACAGGGGCTCCAATAGCCAAGGCACTATCGATATTACTCTTGACTGTAGCAGCATTACCTCCAGCATATTCGTACATATGAATTGAGAAAATAGTGTTTTTTAAGGTATCTGAATTAAATACAGCCTGACCACTAGTGAAAATAGATTGTGGGTATTGACCCCATCCCGCTGCATCTACAACTAAAGTGTTCTTAATGCCCGCATTTCTTAACGAAGGAATTGCTGCTTGGTATCCACTGGCCCATGTTGCAGTGTTCCAAGAACCGTACCATTCATTAGCAATATTCACAATGACACGATCTTCTTTACCGATCAAAGCATCCTTGATGCTGATCCAATAGTTTACTGCAGCGTTAAGGTCAGAGGTGTTGTCTGAGCCCGTAGCATCATGCACTTCCAGCATGGCAATCATTTTATACTGATCACAAAGCTTAAGAATATTTTGGACATCAGCTAAAGTATCGAGAGACCACTTGCTGCCATTAGAAAGTACAATTCTGACGGTATTGGAGCCAGTCGCTGCGATGGCCGGTATTGCAGTAGCCAGATCGTTTTTGTACCAAGTGTGTGCATGATTCACCCCACGCATTACAAAAGGACTGCCAGTAGCATCGTATAAAGTGGTACCGCTTACATAAAAACCTTTAACAGAAGTGTTCGCAGCCGCTGCCTGCTGTTGAGGTAAAGAAATAGAAAGAGTAAGGATACTAATTAATACTAACAAACTGATTTTCCGGAACGAAAAATGCTTTCTGAATTTCATCAACATTTCCTCCTTAATCAAATAGGGTTGCTTCTTTGATTATGCGTATCCTCCAGGTGGTTGCAGTAAATGCACTCAATTACAGGCATGTATCACCTCCTCAGTTATTTTGAATATAACATATAAAGGAATTTTTAGGAATAATAAATAATTTAACGATAACAATAACTTTATGTTTTATTAGATAGATAAGAGAAATTACTGATAAGGCACTCGTCTTTCATCTAACATTTTCATAAAAATGATGTTATTTTTAGATTCAGCAAGGAAAATATAATTTTTTTTGCCTAATGATTTGGATTTCTCGCGATTTTCTTTCATAATATAAAGGGTAAACTAAATACAAAAGAAGAACCGTTGCCCGAGAGCGATGTGTTCTGTACAGAAGAGGCGATATTATGATTATCATGAAAACGATGGAAGAGATCGAAAAAATGCGTGCGGCGGGAAAAATTCTCGCTGAATGTCATCGTCAAATTGCGCAAATTTTGCAGCCTGGTATTACGACCTGGGAAATTGATGAATTTGCAGAAAAATTTATATTGTCTCAAGGAGCTACTCCTGAGCAAAAAGGATATAATGGGTACCCGTACGCAACCTGTGCATCTGTAAATGATGTAATATGCCACGGATTCCCGAAAAAAGAGCCGCTAAAAGACGGGGATATCGTAACCATTGACATGGTTGTTAACTTAAACGGCTGGTTGGCAGATTCGGCCTGGTCTTACGGGATTGGCAATATTAGTGAACAGGCGACCAAACTTCTAGACACTACTAAGGAATCTTTATTCCGTGGAATCGAGCAGGCGGTTGCAGGCAACCGTATTGGCGATGTTGCGCATGCCATCCAAGTTTATGCAGAGTCTAACGGGTTTTCTGTAGTGCGTGATTTTATTGGCCACGGGATCGGTTCAGAAATGCATGAAGCTCCGGAAGTGCCTCACTATGGTCCAGCAGGGAGAGGGCCTCGTCTTAAAGAGGGGATGGTATTTACCATTGAGCCCATGCTGAACACAGGCAGTTACAGAACAAAAATTGATGCGGATGGTTGGACTGCGCGTACCATTGACGGCGGATTGTCAGCACAATATGAGCATACCTTAGCGATTACCCCACAAGGAACGATTATCCTGACTGAACTGTAATTTTGATGAAAAATAAAATGACCAGTCTCCGTAATGGAGATTGGTCATTTTTTATTAATCTGTAATGTTGCGAGTGTAATATTCAATGATATCTTTTCTCCTAATAATTCCAACAAATACACCCTCATTATCAATCACAGGAACGAAATTCTGATCCGCAGCGAGCGTCAGCATATCCTCCATTTCTGCATTAATGAGAACACTTTCGTTATGAACATGCTTTTGGATGTCGCTTACTGGAACTTCCCCTATATTGTCAAAGGTTAAATCTGCTGTGTTTTTCAGCTTCCACAATAGATCACCCTCCGAAAGTGTTCCTACATATTTTCCTTCATTATCAATAATAGGGATAGCCGTGTAATGGTGCTGTTCTAATTGTTCTAAGGCTTCCAGCATGGATAGTGAGTTAGTGATATAGGCGACTTGATCTTTTGGCAACAAAAAAGAGGATATTTCCATCGGCATGAACTCCTTTGTATTATGTTATTTTTTGATTAGGCTACTTTTATTTAAACATACTTTTGGAATGGATAGAATTTTAAATTTTCACCCCTTGAATTATAGGTAATAAGTCCTATTGAATAGAGGTCGTATTTTGTCGATTAAAGATATATTATCCTAGAGTGGAGTTGTTCAGATGGCATTGTATCGAAGGCTTTCATTAACGTTTAAATTTGTTATGGTGGTAAGTTTAGTAATTATTGTGATCTTTTTCTTTAGTTTAGTCGCAAACCTGGCTAATCTGCGTAGTGTGAGCATATCCAACGGTGAACTTCAGGCAGAGGTCGCAGGAAAAAGTTATGCGGAGACCATTCAGAATAGAATGATAGACATTCAGTCGACGGGTGAAGCGCTCGCTGAAGTACTCCTTGAATCAAGAGAACGTCAAACCTTGGACCGTGAAGATGTTGTTTCTACAATGAAAACTATGCTTGAGCACAGACCAGAAATTTTTGGGATGAGCATATTATGGGAACCCAATGCTTTTGATCAGAACGATCAGGCTAATATAAATAAGATGCCATATGATGATGGTACGGGGCGTTTTATTCCTTATGTCTTTAGAAATCAAGGTGCAATAAAGGTTGAACCCTTAAAGAATTATGATGTAGAAGGTGCGGGTGATTATTACCTTTTACCAAAAAAAGAGAAAAAACCGGTATATATTGAACCCTACTCCTATGAGACGACTGGTGGAGCTATAGAGATGATTTCGGTCATGCTGCCAATTTTGGATAAAACGGGTGCATTTCTGGGGACTGTAGGGTTCGATGTTTCGTTAACCCAATTGCAGGAAGAAGCCGTTAACTATAAACCTCTGGGAGGTTATGTTTCTTTAATCACTGGTAATGGCAAATATGCAGCCAACCCAAATGATCCTCAAAGTGTACTCAAAGAATTCGGTGATACAGAAGATAAAACAGTACTGTGGAAGCGTGTGAAGAATGGGGAGGCCAAACTGGGATACACGATAAATTCCAAGGGAGAAGACGTGCTGCGGACTTTTGTTCCGATACCAATGCCTGGAAGTGACCAGGTCTGGTACACACAGACAGCGATCTCTAAGGATGTTATCATGGCTGATTATGAACAAGCTAAAACAGAATTTTTTATCATTATGATTATTGGGATTTTGATTTTAGCTGTTATTGTTGGTCTTCAACTATGGTTGATGGTAGTTAAACCGCTTCGCTTGTTATCTGAGAAATTGCAGCTGATGTCTCAGGGGGATTTGACTCAAACCCTGCAGGTTCGAAATGATGATGAATTCGGCAAAATGGCTACACATTTTAATCATATGACCCATAAGCTTCGAGAAATGTTTGGACTTGTCGCTGATCTATCAATGTCCGTCGGAGCTACCTCTGAAGAGCTGACAGCTAACGCTGAGCAGACTGGGAAAGCTGCTGAACAAATTGCTGTGGCAATCGGACGAGTAGCCGAAGGAGCGCAGCTGCAGAATGATTATGCGGGTGATTCTTCAATGGCGATGAGCGAGCTGAATGTTGGAGTGCAACGGATTGCTGACTCTTCGTCATCGGTATCTGCATCTGCAGATGAAGTTACCGATCAGACGAAAAAGGGCAGTGCCCAGCTGCAAATGGCAGTGAATCAAATGTCGGAGTTAAAGCTGTCTGTAGATGAGACGAGTCTGGCGATTGAACGTTTAGGCGAACGATCTGCTCAGATCAGCGGGATTATCGGCTTGATTTCGAACATAAGTAAACAGACCAATCTGTTGGCACTAAATGCGGCTATTGAGGCGTCCAGAGTGGGTGAACATGGCCGAGGTTTTGCGGTGGTGGCCTCAGAAATTCGCATGCTGGCAGATCAGACTAAAAAAGCTGCCGAACAAGTTACTGCTTTGGTTGAAGATGTGGTGCAAGATACTAATCAAGCTTCACAAGCGATGGCTGTCGGCAATGAAAAAGTAATTCTTGGTGTGCAGAGTGTATCTGATAGTGATCTTTTATTTACGTCGATTCTGACAGAGATGACACAGGTAACCGATCAGATCCAAGAGGTCTCAGCAGCTGCACAGCAGATGACCGCGGGAACGGAGCAAATTTCAGTTACCGTTAAACAATTAGCCGATCTTGCTTCGGAAGCTTCCTCTGACTCCCAAAGTGTGGCAGCAGCCTCTGAGGAGCAGCTTGCTTCTATGGAAGAGATCTCAGCCTCGTCGGAGTCACTCAGCTCAATGGTGCAAGACCTGTTGGATAAATTATCTTACTTTAAAATTTAGATTCCCTTTTCAAATATAGAGAAGGGCTGGCACCTAAAACTATGAAAATGACTGCTGTGTCGAAAGCACATGTTTAGTCACTGGAAAATACGCTTAGTAACCTGCTAACGGACACAGTGGTCCTTAAACGTACGATTATCCGATATTTGGAATGTTATCGGACTCCAGTGCAGCTATTGGCCTGAAAAATGCTTATTATGAGCCTCTTTCCAAGGAATAGCGTCACTGGAGTCCGAAATCTAGCGGTAAAGAATAAAAACATGTAAATAACGTCTACCGAGTCCGAAAGCCCCGTAGGATAATGAATGTGTAGTCGCAGCAGGCCGCGAATGACCAAAAATCGCTGTTTTGTTGATTTTAGGATTTTGAAAGTGAGGAGGTCAGTCTCCGCTCGTAGAATCACTTATGGCACAGCTCCTTCTTTCTTCCCATTTTCTTCATAATGCAGAAGAGTATCTATTTGGTGTTAGCTGTGTTATAATCAATCTATCGAAAGTATTTACCTGGCGAATTCACATAGCGTAGAGGGTTATTCTTTAGACGTTAATAACCTTGTACCATATGTGAATTTTTATTTTTTTAGAGATTTTTTGAGGATAAGAATAACATGTAAATAAAAATAAGGTGGTAATTATATTATGCAAACAGGAACAGTGAAATGGTTTAACGCAGACAAAGGTTTTGGTTTTATCGAGGTTGAAGGTGGAGAAGATGTATTCGTACATTTCAGCGCAATTACTGGTGACGGATTCAAGTCCCTGGATGAAGGACAACGTGTAGAATTTAACGTGGTTCAAGGTAATCGTGGTCAACAAGCTGAGAATGTTGTAAAACTGTAAGTAGTAAAATGAATCCCCAAACGTATCGTTTGGGGATTTTTTTATAGAAAGGTGGCGGATGTAAATGCAGGTGTTTGAAGACTGGAATTTAAAAGTTAAGAAAACCTTTAACGCTACAAGTAACAAGGAAGTATTGACGGTGTCTGAAGCGGGAAGCTTGCTCGGGCTGTCTAAAGACCAAATGAAAAGTTATGTAGATCAGCATAAGTTGACTAAAGTTCCGATCATGAGAAGTGTCGTCAGATATCTTTTACTGAAGAGTGAGATCGATATGATTGTGAAAAAAACCTAAGATCATCATTAATAAATAGGGTAGACCAATCCTTGATAGGATATGGTCTTTTTTTGTCTCACAAATTTCTTATAAATAGAAACTTATCGACCCTAAGATCGTCTATAATAATGGGATATTTTAGGTAACAGTGTCATCCAGCAAAAAAATATCCTCACATACTGGTGGTTATCTATCAAAACATTACGTGAGATCTAAGGAGAAAATTATGAAACGACTAGAGCGTAAAGATTATTACAAAGCTATTGAGCCTTTAGGAAAAGTGAAAATAAATACGATGTTTGCTGAGTCCGTGGTTAAACAAGTCATACCTGGCAGCGTATATGTTGACGATATCGTTAACCCGCGTGCTTTTTACATTGCTCACCCTTGTGGAATGTCTTTATTAATTGGAGAGTCGGATAATGAAGAGTTTAAGCGCGATCTTTTTGATTACATAACCAATAAAAATATGATTCGGCATCATCAAGAGTTGCTGCAGGCTGATCCAGCGGGAGGCTGGCCGGAAGTTATCGCTTATTGGAGTGAACAGGAAATGCTCCATAGAAATACAAGGGTCAACTTCAGCTTTAACCGCGAGAAATATCTGAAACAGAAAGCTTCTTATCTTAGCCAAGACCTTGAAGTGGTGCGAATGAACAAAGAACGGTTTTTGGCGGCAACAGGAGGTGTCAATCCTAAGGCGTTTTGGAGGAATGAAGAGCAATTTATTGCTGAGGGGCTGGGCTTCAATATTCTTGACGCTGGGGAAATTGCCTCTACGGCATTTTCGGGTTTTGTTAATGAGCATCAACTGGAAATTGGCATAGAAACCTCAGAAGCACATCGGGGGAAGGGCTATGCCTACGCGGTCTGTTCAGCCTTAATAGAATACTGTCTAGAACATCAGCTTGAGCCGGTGTGGGCGTGTCGTCTGGATAACCAGGGTTCTTTCAACTTAGCGCATAGATTAGGCTTTGAGACAACCTACATGATTCCCTATTATCGGCTGGTAGAATCCGTCATCAGGAAGGGTTAAGGATCCGAATGAAAAATAAACAGACTACCCATTCAGCTTCTTCATTTTCTTTAAGTAGAATTGAGAAAAAAAAGGTGAAGAAGAAAACTAAGACCAGCAAGAAAAAAAAGATCTGGTTATTTACGCTTGCTATCGTACTTATTGCTGGGCTAGGATCTTATGTTTTTCGTAAAGAACTGCTGATTTTCGGATTTAATAATGTTGTGGCTCCGACTATTGAACACACGCTTGATGGATCATACGTTCCTTTAGAAAATAATGAAAACGCTGAAGCTCCCGGATTACAGCCAACGGCGGATAACAAGGATCGTCCATTTTCTATCCTCCTATTGGGTACTGATCAGCGGGGAAAAGAGAACGGGCTTTCTGATTCGATTATATATACTGTGATCCGGCCAGTTGATCATAAAGTATTGTTCGTGTCGATCCCTCGTGATTCCTATGCAGAAATTATCGGAGCGGAAAAGGTTAAAGGAGCTAGGAAAGAAACCAAGATTAATGCAGCTCATTCCTATGGCGGTCCTCAGATGAGTGTAGACACCGTTAAAAATTTATTAAACGCGCCTATCGAATATTACGCTACTATTAATTTTAACGGTCTTGTGGGCGTTACAGATGCTCTAGGGGGTGTTGAACTTCCGATTACCAAGGTGATTGAGAACAAGAGCCCGGATCATGAGAAATTAAGAATTGAACCGAACAAACCGATTTATTCTGGCGCTGAAGCATTAATGTATGTAAGATACCGCGAGGATTCTGATTTTAAACGAACGGAGCGGCAGCGGATCTTTTTGAAATCTGCGCTTGAACGGATGAAGAGAGTAGATAATATCCTTAATATACAGAAAATCATCGAAATAGCAGGCAGTAATTTCCAAACCAATATGAAGTCAGACTTTATTCTTGATTTGGCGAAAAGAGTAATTCTTGAAGGGGGTACTCCTGAGATCACAAGCCATATGTTGCAGGGTGAGGGCAGACGGAAGGATCAATGGTATTACATGCTTGACGAAAATGATGTGAAGCGTACCCATGAGTTGATTGAGATTTGGCTGAATCCTGACTCTACCGATACGGATCTGGCCGCAGCTTCTGCGGATGACGCAGCATAGATGTTGTGACTGAATTATTTTATTTTTCATGTGGAGGTTGATCTCTCTGGCTGCAAAAACAAATGAGCAAATGTTACTCGAATTTAAGTCCCTCATCCCGTTCGTAGAATCTTTAGGTGAAGTATCAGACAAACATTGGAATCAGCCTATTGCAGCTGGTAAATGGACTTTAAAGGATATCATCTGTCATCTCATGTTATGGGATAAATATTTTTATGAAGGTGCGATTAAGAAAATAATTCTCCGGGAACCGATCACAACCAAGCATTTGGATTTTAACGAGTTTAATGCTAACGCTGTAGAATATGCTAAATTATTATCTGAACAAACATTAATTGAACAATTTGTACGTTATAGAACTAAAATCATAGATGCAGCTGTAGGCTTAACGGAAGATGAATTCAATCATGAATATAAGGATGGAGATCGCAAAAAATTCAGCGTTCGCAAGTACTTGAGAAGTTTTATCCCACATGATAAGCATCATAAAAAACAGATTGAGCAGTTCTTAAAACCTTAAACCTTGGCGCGATTTTGAACTAACTTCATGGATTGGCGTATGAGGATAGGACCAAACATGCTTCCGGCAGAGGCGGCAATTAAGGAATGGAAGGGGAATTTTATAGCAAAATAAAAGACCCATCCAGCAACAATATCAATAAGGATGAACTTCTTGATCTCGGATAATGGTATGGTCACGAAGACAATGGATTGTTTGTTTCTCACAGCAATGACCTCCTAATTTTAAGAAAACATCTTATAAATCCACTGTTCATTCTATTTTGGAACTAAGATGTCCCATTCCGTCTAAATCTACAATCGAATCGTAAAAAAAAGGAAGTATGCCTTGCGGATTTTTTTTCGCAAAGTGTACTTCCTTTTTTGTATGTGAGGATATTATCTGACTAATATTTGGCAGGGTATGGAAAGTCACAGAAGATATATTCAATCACTAGTACAATGTAAGCGTTGTCTTTTATGAAAATATATCCTAAAGGAGCTAAGCTATGAGAGTGAAGAGACTATCTTTTAACCAGCTTGTGTTTATCTGTTTAGGTTTTCAATACTTGTTAATGCGTTTGTTCTCTGCCGGCGAGGCGATCGTTATCACATCGATAGAGCTAGTAATATATATTGTTTATACTGTCGCCACCCTTGCCGGATTGTTTCTCCGGAGCAGACGAATTGATAGTGAAGCTGTATCTGGGTTGTCGTCGTTATTTTTCAGCGTGTTATGGACGGTGTCTTTGTTCTCACAATTTCGGAAAGAAAGTTATCCAAATGCTTTAACAATCATTAATTCGCTGGGAGTGTCTTCAGCGGTAATCGTGATGCTCACGCAATTTATAATTTTGGCCAAGGCTTAGGCCTTAGCTGAAAAAAGGCGGGTGCCCAGTAGCTATTTTATGGCTATTGCGGCACTCGTTTGTTTTTTTTCATCCCCAGAAATGAAAGCTCACCCTGTTCATTTCGTTTAAATTCAAATTCACTGTCATGCTTGGTATGATGGAATCTTGTTTCTGAGATAGGATAGAACGGTGTAACCTCTTCATCATTCCAGACAAAATAATAGTCCTGGCCCCTACGCTCCACGCTCGCTTTGCAGCCAAATCCCTCATAGGTCCCCATATATTCAGCATACATGCTATCATCAAGTGGAAAGGCTCGCGGGAATATCGGCATTTCGGCAGGCTCACCGAATACTAATCCAGATAGAGATTCCGTTAACTTGGTAATGGGGACACAATCATAATTGGTCAACATGATGACGGTTGTCTGCTCTTCTGGATATCTGTGCATTTCACTTCGGAAGCCGCGATAAGCGCCACCGTGATACATTCTTTTGCGATCATAACGTTCGTCCAAGAACCAACCAAATCGATATTTGAGATTACTTGAATGAAAAGCCATCTCCAGAGTATCGTGAGACACTAATTGATCGGAGTATAAAGCTTGATCCCACAGGAAAAGATCAGCAGCCGTCGAATACATGGCACCCGCTGACAGGATAGAGCTCATATGTATGTATTCACCCTGAGTATACTCTCCCCATGAGGAATGATAAGGTGAGGCTAATTTTGAAATGATTTGCTGATTGTTATAAACTCCTGTATTTACCATGCCAAGAGGCTGTAATATAAAAGTAGTGATATAATCTTCAAATGTCATGCCAGTAATCTTTTCAATGATCATTCCTAATAAATAATAACCCGAATTATTATAGGAAAACGATGTGCCGGGCATAAATGCAGGCGGTTGACTCACAAATAGCTGTAACATCTCCAAGGGAGTCAGCTTCAGTTTATTTAATTTTTGATTATATTCGGGTAGAGAAGTGTAGTTGGCTATACCCGAGGTATGTCCCAGCAGATGAAGGATGGTCATCCCCTCGAATGCATGCTGTTCAGGAAGATATTTTAAGATCGGATCTTCCAGTCGCAGACGTTTTTGTTCTTTTAGCATCAGAATCGCCATGCCAGTGAATGACTTGGTTAGCGACCAGATCCGGAATTTGGTATCTATAGCGTTCGGGACCTGATGTTCAAGATTCGCATACCCATATGCTTTTTGTAGCTTGATTTCTCCATGCTGAGCTATCAAGACTGTGCCGCTCAATGGCCAGCTTTGTTCGTATTTATCTAAAAATTGCTCCAGACGCTGGGATTGTTTATCCACAGGTAACCCCTCCTTAAAGGCATATTCTAACATAATACTAAATTCTGTTGAAGCGGAGAGAAATCCATGAGATATGATTGTTTAATTATTGATGATGAAACTGAACTTGCGGAGACCACCTGCGAATATTTTAATTTGTTCGATGTTCAAACCGCGTTTGTTACAAGCGCTGATGCCTGTCGAAGCTTTTTACGTGAGCATCAGGTCTCAATGTTACTGCTTGATATTAATTTAGGCGGTGAATCCGGCTTCCAGTTATGCAAAGAGCTGCGTCAGACGTTGGGGATTCCCATCTTGTTTATTAGTGCCCGCTCTAGTGAAGATGATGTATTGATTGCTCTTGATATCGGAGGAGATGACTATATTCATAAGCCGTATACCCTGCGAGTGCTGCTCGCAAAAGTGAAGGCGGTGCTTAAACGCCACAATAACGAAGTTATAGCGGAGGCAGCTATCCTCCAAGCCGGCCCTATCCAGATAGACCCCGAACTTAGGAGGGCAAGCCTTAATGGCGTAGCTCTCAAGCTGAAAACGATGGAATATAAATTGCTCAGCTATTTGATTCAGCAGAAAAATAGGGTAATCCCCAAAGAGGAGTTATTTACAGAGGTATGGGGAGATGTTTTTGCGGGGGATGGCACCTTAAATGTACATATCCGTCATCTACGTGAGAAGATTGAGCAGAATCCTAATGATCCTCAGTACATCCGTACAGTATGGGGCATCGGTTATGCTTTTGAGGACAAATAGTTATGACAAAAAAACTGCTGTTGGCCCTTCTGCTTACTATATTTGCCGCAAGTTTAGCGCTCACCTTCCTAATTCTTAATTTGCAGGTGGAGACAGGAACAGATAGAGTGGCGATCAATACCATTGTGAAGCTCACGGAACAGAACTGGGACAAGCTTGATCCGAAGCTGTACAAGGAAAGTCCTTATGAATTTGCCATTATAGATACCACGGGAGTACTTAAATATCAGACGGGAAATGTGATTTCCGTTACTGTTAACGAAGCCATCAATAATCGGGATACTCTAGTGGACGTTTTTGTTCAGGATAAGATGGTGGGGAAGGTGATTATTAATAATGATTACCGTGCGATCTTTATACATATGAAAAAACAATTTATACAAGTTTCTATTGTGATGCTGCTTCTGCTTACAGTTCTAGGCGTTCTCTATATTTGGTTCCTGAATCGATCGGTTCTCCGTCCGTTCCGCAAAATGCAGCAATTCGCGAAGCATATCGCGAGAGGTGATCTGGAAGTGCCGCTGGAGATGGATCGTAATCATCTGTTTGGTGCTTTTACCGAAAGCTTTGATATGATGCGGGAAGAGCTTGCAGCGGCTAGACACAGCGAATATTTGGCGAATAAAAGTAAAAAGGAACTGGTTGCTAGTCTCAGTCATGACATTAAAACACCCGTTGCTTCGTTAAAGGCGATCACGGAACTGATGTTATTAAGCGCAAGGGATGAGAAGACCGGCAGACAGCTTAACACTTTGTACTCCAAAGCAGATCAGATTGATCGTCTGGTGACTGATATGTTCCATTCGACCTTGGAGGAACTAAATGAACTTAAAGTCAGCTTAACGGAAGAGCAAAGCCACCTGCTGATCCAAATTATAAATAATGTGAATTTCTATGAACGGATTTCAGCAGCATCTGTGCCTGACTGTCTCATTACGGTGGACCCCTTGCGGTTGCAGCAGGTGATCGATAATGTTGTGAATAATTCCTACAAATATGCCTATACAGACACACCCATAGATATTAAGTTCGAGATCACGGATCATTATCTGGAGGTAGATATTCTGGACTATGGTCCCGGGGTTCCTGAAGAGGAGCTGCCTTTAGTATTCAATAAATTTTTTCGGGGCAGTCTGGCCGTGAGCCAGAATGGTGCAGGTCTAGGCCTGTACATTTCCCGTTATATGATGCAAAAAATGCAAGGCGACATTCTGTGCTCCAATCGGGAGGACGGATTTACAGTTAAACTGCTAATTCCTTTAGCAGGACAGAATTAAGAATTAGCTAAGGATTGCACAAAGACATGTTAAGAACATTTAACGTACGATAAGGTTGCAATTACGAATGAGCTTGTGATTGCAGCCATTATATTTCGCGTAGAGCTATGATTTTTTTTAGCGCAATTAATGAGCATGAATGTAAATGGAGTGTTCAACATGAGCGAAGTGAATAATAAAGTGCTGATGCAGACTAATAAGCTTGGAAAAACCTTCTCCCATGGAGGAACTCAGCAGCATGTTTTGAAAAATCTGGATCTGACCTTATATCATGGTGATTTTACGATTATCATGGGCAGCTCTGGTTCTGGTAAATCAACACTGCTGTATGCCATTTCGGGTATGGATAAGCCAACACTTGGAGAGGTTCTATTTGAAGGTCAGGATATCACAGCCATGAGTAATGATCAGCTTGCGATATTCCGGCGGAAGAATTGTGGGTTCGTGTTTCAGCAGATTCATCTGCTGGATACGATGAGTGTCCTCGACAATGTATTATCAAGTGCTTTTCTTGTACAAAAGGATAGAGCAGGGGCTGTAAAAAAAGCCAAAAAGCTACTCTCTGATGTAGGTCTGGATGACTCTGTCTGGGGCAAGTTTCCGGCGCAAATCTCAGGTGGCGAAGCTCAGCGGGCGGGGATTATCCGGGCATTGATCAACAGTCCAAAAGCGGTTTTCGCCGATGAGCCGACGGGTGCGTTAAATAGTTCAGCAGGAATAGGTGTACTGCGCGTCCTTACTGAGGTGAATAGACAAGGGCAAAGTATAATTATGGTTACTCATGATCTTAGAACCGCGTTGCGTGGAAATCGGATATTGTATTTGCGGGATGGAGTCATCGTGGGAGATTTGCGTCTTACCCCTTATAGCGAAGATAACGGACCTGAACGGCAGCAGCAATTACAGTCCTTTCTAACCGAATTGGGGTGGTAGGGATGAGCAGCCTAATAGGAAAATTAGCTTGGTCCAATATTCGTAAAAGAAAAAGTGCTACGGTTACGCTCTTCATTCTTATCATGATAGCTGTGCTGCTGCTGAACATTGGTCTTACGGTCATTTTGAAGCTCAATTCCTTCCAGCAAGAAAAAATGACTGAATTAAGGACTCCAGAAATAAGTGCATATTTTCCAAAAGATGATTATCTAGAAGAGTATGAGGAGCTTGTGGATAGTTATTCATATACAGAATCCTGGGAGAATGAAGCAGCAATTCTGTTAGCAGATGCTAAAATGAAGTACGGACAAACGGACACTACGGTAGCTTTTATAATTCTTAACATGGATACACCGCGGACCAAGGGACTGTTCAAGACAACGACTCCACTAGGATCTAAGGATGCGGATATGATCTATCTGCCTTATTTGTTCCATGTTGGATCGGGGTATAACCTTGGGGATACTTTTACTTTTGTATACGATAATAACTCATTTTCTTATACCATAGGTGGCTTTATTGAGGAGCCGTTGCTAGGGACGTTAACTAATGGAGCTTTAAAAGTATTTTTGAATGATGAAGGTTATAAACAGTTGGGGGAACGTCTTGGAACTGAAGCTCAGTACAGCTTTCTATCAGCAAATTTAACCGATCCTTCAAAGGATGTAAAGCTGGAGCAAATGCTTAGTGAGCGGATTTTCGCCTCAGGAAGTACGGATCAATTTCAAGTCATGCGGGCAGAGGTTGGGCTCGAAGGGAACCGTGTTTTTGTTAATCTTTTAGCAGCCATTTTAATCGTATTTGCACTGATTATGGTTCTAATCTCGCTTATTGTCATCAGGTTTCAAATATTGGGGCATATTGAAGACAATTTAACGAACATCGGTATTTTAAAAGCTAACGGCTATACTTCATGGCAGATTAAAAATGCGCTTCTGCTACAGTTCACCTCTGTTTCCATCATTGCAGCTATACCGGGAGGCGGGTTATCTGGGCTGGTTATGCCGTTGGTAGGGAATATGATTTCGTCTTCAATCGGACTTCTGTGGCCAATATCCTTTGAAGGGGTCAGTGCAGTGCTTAGTTTGGTTATTGTCTCTGGACTAGTGCTACTTGTTACCTATCTGTCGAGCCGGCGAATTCGGAACATTACTCCGATTACAGCTCTGCAGAGCGGAATCCTCACTCACAATTTCAAGCGGAACCCAATTCCACTCGAAACATCCCGGATGAATCTGCAATTCAGCTTAAGCCTTAAAGCTTTAGTAAGGCAGGCGAAACAGAATATGATGATCGTATTGATCGTTGCCGGATTAACCTTTTCTAGTATTTTTTGCTCTATATTGAATTTCAACTTTAAGGGAGATACCTCCGCCGTTATAGAACTGGTAGGTATAGAACGCAGCGACTTTTTGTTATTGCCGAAAAACGGTGACCTACAGCAGGGGAAGTTTACAGAATTAGAAGCCATGCCAGGGGTTGAAAAGTTGACTGTATTGGATAGCATGGTCGCTTCGATTAAAAACACCAGCTTTATGCTCCGGGTATCTGACGATTATAGCAAGCTGGAGACACAAACCATATACAAAGGGCGAGAGCCAATTTATGATAATGAAATTGTGATTTCCGGTGTTATTGCAAAGTTGGAAAATTCAGAAATAGGGGACGAGGTCCCGATCACTTTTAATGGTGTGACGGAGAATTATTTGGTTACTGGCTTAAGCCAGCAGATTAGCCAACTTGGAATGGTGGCGAGTATGACCGGTGATGGAATGAGAAGACTTCAACCGGAGTACACCCCTCTGTCCATCAATGTGTATCTGAAAGAGGGGGGAGATGCGCAAGCTTTTGTGAAGGATCTGGAAGCACGCTTCCCTAAGCAATGGAACATTACTAACATTCGAGAAACGGTTGATAGTACGCTCAGTACATTCACTGCCGCAGTATCTTCTATGACAGCAGTCATCACTGTGGTGACGATTATAGTAGTCAGTCTGATTTTGTATTTAGTGATTAAGACTTTGATTCTGAAGCGAAAACGTGAGTTCGGCATTCTTAAAGGAATGGGTTATACCACTTTTAATCTGATGACGCAGATTACCTTTAGTCTGTTTCCGGTGATTGTGGTGGGAGTAGCTTTGGGGAGCATAGGGGGGTATTTTTTCTCAGACTCAGCGTTTGTACTATTGCTCTCGAGTTTAGGGATTTATAATGTCCAACTGGCGGTTAGTTTGCCTCAAGTATTGCTATTGTGTGCAGCCATTCTAGTAGTCGCTTATGCGGTGTCTATGCTTGTTGCCCGGCGAATTCGGAAGGTTAGTGTGTACGATTTGATTATGGACTAATTTAAGCGAAAAACAAAAAAACAACGAGCAGGAGGTTAGTTACTCCATGCCCGTTGTTTTTTTATTACATATTTATTCGTCCGTCATCATAATTGAATTGCCAGTCGATGCCGAATTTATCTTTTAGACTACCATAACAAGAGCTCCAGAAGGTTTCTTGCAGTTCCATAACTACTTTACCGCCCTCTTGAAGCTTATCGAAATATTTCTTTATGTTATCTAAATCCTTACTAACTACGGAAAGACTAATATTGTTTCCTTCGATAAAAGGCATACCTGGAAAAACATCAGAAAACATTACATTACTGCCTTCGATATTCAAGCGGGTGTGCATAACCAAATCTTTAGCTTCCTCAGGAAGAGTGAAATTGGGATCGGGTGGTGTTTCACCAAAGGTCATGATTTGTGGACGTTCAGTGCCAAACACCTCTGCGTAAAACTCTGCTGCGTCACGACAATTCCCATTGAAATTAAGATAAACATCGATAGACATTTTTTTCACTCCTTAAAGGTTTGTTAGCGTTACTTTGAAAATACTTAAAATTCAAAATACCTTGTCACTTCCACATTGTATCATTTACCAGTTTATAAACAAATATTCTTATAGTCTCATTATTAAACTTTTATTTCATCTACTATCTTCTAATTAAAAATAGGATATGGTAGTATTCAAGAAAAGGGATAATTTTCTATAAATTAAATAAAATTATATTTATGTTAAATAGTTAGAGGATTTAGGCTCTTGTTAGATTTTTAAAACGGAGGGGAGGTGATGATGAGTGCGGGTAAGGCATAGAGGAGGTGACCATTCTTTAAAGGAGTGAATACTGCAATTGTAGCATCGCGTGGCTATTAATAAATTATTTACGAATTTATTTAATTGTCGAAAGGAGAATAATAAATGACAAAAGCACTAAGGAAGCAAATGTTGTTATTGCTTACGATCATGGCTTTAGTTATCACCGGATATGCTCCTTCTACCACGTATGCCAGTGAGGCGCATGTTGACAATCCGTTTGTAGGAGCTACAGCATATGTTAATCCTGATTATGCCGCACTGATTGATACCTCTATTGCTCAGGTTACCGATAGTACTTTAGTTTCCAAGATGGAGACCATTAAAAAATATCCGACAGCCGTATGGCTGGATCGAATTGCTGCAATTTATGGCGGGACAGAAAACGGAGGCAGAAAAAGTCTTGAGGAAACATTAGATTCCGTACTCGCGCAAAAGCAACCCAACACGCCGATTACAGCCACATTTGTAATTTATGATATGCCAGGGCGGGATTGCCACGCTTTGGCCTCCAATGGCGAGCTGCCACTGACGGCAGCGGGTTTGACAACCTACAAATCAGATTATGTTGACGTAATCGCCAGTATTTTTGCAAAGCCCAAATATAGTGACATTCGTATAGTGACTATCGTAGAGCCGGATTCGCTTCCGAATCTAGTTACCAATCTCAGCACACCACAGTGTGCTCAAGCTAACTCCACGAATATTTACCGTGATGCTACACGTTACACTTTAAATGCTCTCCATGCCATTCCAAATGTGTATACTTACATGGATATTGGTCACTCCGGCTGGCTCGGATGGGATACTAACCGTGGCCCCGCTATAGACCTCTTTACTTCGGTTGTGTCAGGCACTACAGCTGGACTTGCTAGTGTCGATGGATTCATTACGAATACAGCCAATACCACTCCACTAGTAGAACCTAATCTTCCAGATCCGAATCTTACGATAGGCAGCCAGCAGCTTCGTTCTGCAAGTTATTATGAATGGAATCCGTATTTTGATGAAGCCGATTTCACAGCAGCTTTGTATTCAGGTTTTGTAGCAAAAGGTTGGCCTTCCACGATCGGCTTCCTTATTGATACTTCCCGTAACGGGTGGGGAGGACCTAATCGTCCGACTAGTGCAAGCGGAACAACCGTTAACGCTTATGCGGATTCCGGTCGGATTGATAAACGTCTCCATCGCGGCAATTGGTGTAATGCCAGCGGTGCCGGAATTGGAGAAGTTCCACAAGCAGCACCCGCAGGTTATGCAGCCTCACATTTGGATGCATTCGTCTGGGTGAAACCTCCGGGAGAATCTGATGGCTCCAGCAGTGCCATTCCAAATAATGAGGGCAAGGGCTTTGACAGAATGTGTGATCCGACTTATACCAGCTCAAGCGGCACACTGACCGGTGCATTACCTAATGCGCCTGTATCAGGCCACTGGTTCCATGATCAATTTGTTCAGCTGGTACAGAATGCTTACCCTGTAATTCCTCTGAGTAACGGAGGGGGCACTGTAGTTCCTGCGGCACCCACTAATTTGGTAGCGACAGCGGGAGATGCAAAAGTAAGCCTGAGCTGGACGGCATCCAGCAGTGCGACTAGTTACACCGTAAAACGAGCGGCCACAAGCGGAGGGCCGTACACAACTGTAGCAACCGGGCTAACGACAACGAGCTACACCAACACAGGCTTAACGAACGGAACAACCTATTACTATGTTGTAAGCGCAACCAATAGTGTAGGAGAAAGTGTGAATTCGGGACAAGCGAATGCGACCCCAGCGGCGGTGGCGACTGTTCCGACGGCACCCACTAACTTGGTAGCGACAGCGGGAGATGCGAAAGTAAGCCTGAGCTGGAGCGCATCCAATGGTGCGACTAGCTACACTGTGAAAAGTGCAACCACAAGCGGAGGCCCGTACACTACTGTAGCAGCAGGGCTAACGACCACGAGCTACACTAACACCGCCCTAACGAACGGAACAACTTATTACTATGTTGTAAGCGCAACCAATAGTGTGGGAGAGAGTGCGGATTCTACACAAGCGAGTGCGGCTCCAGCAGCAGTGGCGACTGTTCCCGCGGCGCCAACCAATTTGGTAGCGACAGCAGGAGATGCAAAAGTAAACCTGAGCTGGAGTGCATCCAGTGGTGCGACTAGTTACACTGTGAAAAGTGCAACCACAAGCGGAGGGCCTTATACCACTGTAGCAACAGGGCTAACGGCAACGAGCTACATTAACACGGGCTTAACGAACGGAACAACCTATTACTATGTTGTAAGCGCAACCAATAGTACAGGAGAGAGTGTGAATTCGGCACAAGCGAGTGCTGTTCCACAAGTTCCGGCAGCAATTAGTCTGACGTTGCAGTATCGGGCGGGAGATACTAATGCGACAGACAATCAGATCAAACCTTATTTTAATATTAAAAATAACGGCACAACCCCAGTGAACTTAAGCGATCTTAAAATCCGTTATTATTTCACTAAAGATAGTAATCAGACGTTAAATGGCACAATTGATTGGGCACAGATCGGCAATAATAATGTTCAAGTCGCCTTTGCAGACTACACTGGCACGAATGCAGACACTTACGTTGAACTTTCGTTTGCTTCTTCGTCTGGTTCCATTCCAGCTGGAGGCCAGTCCGGAGATATTCAACTCAGAATATATAAATCAGATTGGACTAATTTTAACGAAGTCAATGACTACTCCTTTGATGCTACTAAAACTGCTTATACTAACTGGGATAAAGTGACGCTTTATCAGAATGATGCTCTCGTATGGGGGATTGCTCCGTAACGGAAAGCAGGGGATAATTAAAAGAGCCGCTGGAGTGATCCAGGCGGCTCTTTCTGTATTATTTAATTCGTTTACCGAGTAGCACAAGCAGCCAGATGATTCCAGCCCCAACAATGGCGTGACCAAGTCCCGCAATATGGGGCAGGAAGCTAATATCACTGCCGTTAATTTGCAGCATTCCACGTGTAGCCATTGCACCAATCGTGATTAGAAGACCAATGTTATAGACAATGTACCATGCACCAAAAGATTTAGCCTCATGGATATTAAATAACTTGTCTAAGATCATAGCAATAATAAAGAAAAAGAATCCTAAGACTAGAATGTGAGTGTGAAGCGCAACTAATATAGTATCTCCTGTGAAATCATTCATTTTAGTAATTTCGCGATAGGCCACTCCGGCTATCAAACCAAGAATTGCATAGAAAAAAGACGTGTAATACAATTTTTTCATAAGAATATCTCCTTTGTAGTTATCGTTATGATTGAAGTGTATCAAGCAATTAAGAACGCAATATGAACAAATGATTACAAGGTGAAAAAAATCACTAGTTTATAAAATACATTATATCCTAAAGGAAGTTTCACTTTCCACGACGAACTGTACTACTAGAGAAATGAGAGGAGACTTAAGGAAAATATGATCGATAACGTTGAAGGATTTCCTGTGCTCGAAACAGACCGCTTTATTTTGAGAAGAATTACACTGGATGATGCTAAAGAAATATATAATTATTTTTCAAAAGATGAAGTGACCCAGTATTATGATCTGGATAGCTTTACCGATATACAGCAAGCGATCAACCTTATCGAAAGATGGGATGAACGTTTCAAAGGCAAACAAAGCATTCGCTGGGGAATAGCCAGGCGTGAGGATAATATAATGATTGGTTCGTGCGGATATCATAACTGGGCGCACAGAAATTTCAAAGCAGAGATTGGGTATGAATTATCTCCACTTTATTGGCGGCAGGGTGTGATGACGGAAGTCCTGACAGCTATTATTGCGTATGGCTTTGAGCATATGAAGCTCCATCGAATTGAGGCGCTTTATGATCCGGCTAATATTGCCTCCAAGAAGTCTCTTTTGAAAGCGGGCTTTAAGTATGAGGGATTGTTGCGCGAATCTTTTTTTGAAAAAGGTAGATTTGTAGATGCGGAGATTTGCTCTTTGTTAGCTTCCGATACGAACTAAGAAGTATAAAATTAAAAAATGCGAGTTAACCATAATGCGAGAGGACGTATTATGGTTTTTTGTTTGTGATACAATAAATAGATTATCGAATTTATCCTACGTGGTACTAATCCAACATACATATCATGATGAAAGAAGGTGAAGGTATGGAGTTTGAGTATTTGCTTCGTGTAATTGGCGCGGGAATTTGTGGCGTATTAGTTGGATATGAACGCAAAAGCCGGATGAAAGAAGCTGGAGTTAGAACACATTTTGTTGTGGCCTTAGGTGCTGCACTCATGATGGTCATCTCCAAATATGGGTTTCAGGATCAAGCGGATTGGCCTAATCTTTCTCTTGATCCCGCTCGGATAGCTGCTCAGGTAGTAAGCGGAGTAGGTTTTTTGGGCGCAGGAATGATTTTTATGCAAAGACACACAGTCAAAGGGCTCACTACTGCTGCAGGGATTTGGGCAACAGCCGGAGTGGGCATGGCTATAGGGTCTGGTCTTTATATTCTTGGCGTAGGAGCAACGATAATCATTTTACTTGGGCAAAAGATCTTACACAGTCGTAATAGCTGGCTGGCCGCACCAAAAACCCAACAGCTCGTTATAAGTCTAGCTAACACAGAAGGCGCTATGGGCCGAATTCAAGAGTTGCTTAAAGAACACAAAATCGCTGTTCTAAGTTTTCATGCTGAAAATAACAGTGTAGAATCCGAATTAAACGTAGAAATCGTTGTAAGATTGCCTGAATCATTTAATCCAGTACAATTGTTATCGATGATCCAAGAGGACGCAGCGGTTAAGACCGTTGAGTTTCAATGATTTTTTAGCACCTTCGATGTAACTAACTCACTTCGCATCAAAAGCTACCTCCTTTTTGAGAGTTTCCTTTTGATGCGAGTGTTACCTTCAATTTACCATCGATTCACACACCCTCACATTAATCCAAGCAAAATACCACTTTCAGTCTTTCTGTTCCAATTAATAGGTTCAAGATTCAAATTAAATGCTAATTCATGGGCTTATATGTTATGTCTGTGTTATATATTGAGTGGTTTTTGTGTTGGTTATCTTTCGTTAACCGCTTACATTTATTTTTAAATAAAAAATATGTCATTTATATTGACACATAAACCATGACCCTTTATCATTAATCCCATCACTGGAGAAACTAAATTAAAATTTAAATCAAAGAATACATTATCAGCGCTTTATTTGCAAATAATTTCTTATTTTTGTGGTTTATTAATCCAATTAATGCACTGGAGAAAATAATTAGGAGAATGCCCGTGAAAAAGCACGATCAGGATTTTATGAAGCGACAAAATCGTTTAACGGTTTTCGAAATTATAAAAAATCAACAACCGATTTCTCGCGCTTCTATTGCTAAACAGACTGGTATGAGTCCTACGACTGTAAGTCGAATTGTCGGAGAGTTGACGGAGGAAGGATATTTACTCGATTCAGAGCAGGTATCATCAGGATTAGGTCGGAAATCAACGTTAATAGGTATGATGGACGCTTCTGTATTATCGGTTGGCGTTGAACTGGATCGCAGTCTTATGTCTATTGGAATTGTGGACTTACAAGGACAGCTTATCTGCAGTAGTCAATTTCCCCGTACACCAGACGAAAGCCCGGATGGAACGCTGGAACGGATTCATGAAGCCATTGAGCAATTGTTCCAGCAGCATGTGATTGACAGAACACGTATCGTGGGTATTGGCGTTGGACTTCCCGGCATTGTGAATAACGAAGAAGGAATTGTTGTCTTCTCTGTTCAGCTAGGATGGAAAAATGTGCCGTTAGCCAAACGCTTGAAAGAGCTGACAGGTTTTGAAATCGCTGTGGACAATGAGCTGAAAGTAAGGGCTCTTGCTGAACATCTTAAAGGAGCCGCAGTCGGCTCAAGCCGTACGGCATTATTGGGTTTCGGTCAAGGCGTGGGTTCTGCGATGATTCTCGAGGGAGAGATTTATCGAGGGGTGATGAACAGTGCGGGTGAAATTGGGCATACGACAGTAGATCCTAACGGAATGATGTGTGAGTGCGGCAAAGCGGGCTGTTTACAGACCTATATAAATATCAGTTCTTTATTATCTGAAGCTAATCGGATTCGCCCGATCCGTACGATTGAGGAGTTATTCGCAGCAAAACATGCAGGAGAACAATGGGCGATTCACTTGATCGACCGTGCACTCATGTATATGGCCATCACCATTAATAATGTCGTATGCATGTATAACCCCGACAGCGTGATTTTAAGTGGAGAACTCGTGGACAAATTCCCGGATATATACGAAGAAGTTGAGCAGCTGTACCTCTCGCGCTTTACCTGGGAGCCGCTTCGTGGTTCCTTTACGATTCATCGCTCGTTGCTGAATGAGAAGGGTGTAATTATCGGATCGGGACTTTTATCGCAGAATCGATTTTTTGCCTTAGATTAAATTAACTACTACTGGGGAGGTTGTACAGATGGGATTTACAACATTGGTAGAAGAATATCGTGGTGGCCTGCTGGAGAATGTGCATTATGGTGCAGTTAGTGTAGTTGATGAGAAGGGCAACATTTTGTACAAAGCAGGCGATCCGGAGCATATGACTTATCTTCGCTCTGCTGCTAAGCCATTCCAAGCTTTGCCGGTAATGAAACGCCGGATCGATGAAGTATATGGTTTGACAAGTAAAGAAGCTTCGCTGTTTACCGCTTCACACCGGGGAGAAGTCTTCCATATTGAAGCGCTTGAAGCTCTTTTTCAGAAAATGGGATTAAAAGAAGAGTCACTACATTGCTGCTCTACATACCCGCTGAATGAAGAAGCCAAAGCAGAACGTCACCGGGCAAATGAACCCACTCGTAAAATCTTTCATAACTGCTCAGGCAAACATGCAGGGTTAATGGGCCTTAGCAAATATATGGGTTGGGATATAAACACTTATTACGATCCTAACCATCCTGTACAACAGGAGATTCTTGAGATGATGGCTTATATCGCTGAAGTTCCCAAAGCGTCCATCCCGCAAGGTATTGATGGCTGTGGACTTCCTATCTTCGCACTTCCGCTTCATAAAATCGCTTATTCCTATCTAAAGCTAGCGTGTCCCGATTTAATTGAGGATACGGATATACGTAACGCAACCGCTGCCATTGCAAAACTTATGAACGATAACCCGGTTATGATTGCTGACACGAAATTTGTATGCTCAGAGCTCCTGAAGGATGACAATCTGACGGCTAAGGGTGGAGCAAAAGGGGTATACGGTATCGGACTCCGTAAGGAACGAATGGGTATATCACTGAAAGTATCCGACGGATCAGAACAAGTCTGGCCATGTATTATCGCATCGATTCTAGAACGTATTGGTTACAGCAATCAAGACACAATTGATCGCCTATATGCACTCGTGCCTAACACGATTGTTAATGATGGCGGTACTGTAGTCGGCGAACGCCGTGCTGTATTTCAATGGGAGATCTAGAGCATAAGGTCAAGAATAATCTTCAAGTTTGGTGATTAATCGGACTAGAAGCTTTTCTAATACATCGTTTGAATAGGGGAGTGTAAAAAATGAAAGCAAAAGGAAAAGTATGGTCAATGTTCATGCTGCTGCTTATTACAGTAGTAGTGACTGCAGGGTGCGGCAACAAAGCGAGCAACGAGGGACAAAACGGCAATACTGCTGGTGGAACTGAAACTAGCACCCCAACTACAAAGAATGATAAAGACATTGTAATTGCCATCAATTCTAACTTTATTACGCTGGACCCTCATAACGCAAGCGATACGCATTCAATCAGCGCTGCCAGAACGATGTACGAAGGTCTGATGGGTTTTGACGAGAATATGAACGTGGTTCCTGTTCTTGCCGCAAGCCATTCCATAAGTGAAGACGGCTTGGTCTACACGTTCACGCTGCAAGAGAATGTTAAATTCCAAGACGGTACTGACTTTAATGCTGAAGCGGTTAAAGTAAACATCGCCCGTATTCAAGATGAGAAGAACAATCTGAGACTGCGCAAAAGCTTCGCAAAGGTAGCGAAAGTGGAGACTCCTGATGCTAAAACCGTGGTTATTACACTCAGTGAGCCGTACAACGCATTTTTAAATAAAGTAGCTATGGCACCTATTATTAGTCCGAAAGCTTTAGAAGAAAATGGCACCGATATTTCGAAAAATCCTGTAGGGACGGGACCATTTAAGTTCAAAGAATGGGTGCAAGGCGACCGCTTGGTTGTCGTTAAGAACCCTGATTACTGGCAAGCGGGCTTGCCAAAAGTGGATAGTGTGACCTTTAGACCTGTGCCAGAGAATGGATCACGGATAGCCATGCTAAAAACCGGCGAGGCAGATTTTATTTATCCAATGCCAACGGAGCAAGTATCTGAGGTTGAAGGTCTTGAAGGAATTACTGTAGATACCATCGATTCGACAATTGTCCGTTATGTAACGTTAAATACGATGAAAAAACCTTTTGATGATGTGAAGGTTCGTCAAGCCATTAACTATGCTATCAATAAAGAAGCTTATATCAAAGTTGTGAAATCGGGTCTTGGTGCTAAGCTTGATTCCACGATGTCTTCCAAAACACAATACTATTCCCCGCAAACAGGTTATGACTATGACATTGAAAAAGCTAAACAATTGCTTGCTGAAGCAGGATATCCTGATGGATTCGAAACCGAAATTTGGGGTGAAAATGAATCCGAAACTATGAAGGGGATGCAATTTATTCAGCAACAGCTAGCACTTGTAGGGATTAAGGTAGACGTGAAATCCATGGAAGGCGGCACATTGTCCGACCAAATTAACTCTGCTAAGACACCAGAAGAAGCAAAAATTCAAATGTGGTATGTCAGCTGGTCTCCGTCTTCAGGTGATGCAGATGGTGCAACCAGAGGGTTGTTCAGTAGTGAAATGTTCCCGCCTGCTGGCTCAAATACAGCCTATTACAAAAATGAAAATGTAGACAAATGGATCGCTGAGGCGAATAAATCTGTTGATCCAGAAGCGGCTAAATCCATCTATGGCAATATTCAAAAAACAATTTGGGAAGATGCTCCATGGGCATTCATGGGCGTCGACCAAATCATCTCAGGCAAAAGATCGTATCTGGAAGGAGTTAAGGTCTTCCCGGATGGTTCCATTAATGTCCTGAATGCAGAAGTGAAATAATGCTAAACAAACGTTAGGTTTAATATCCCAAGAAATGAACGAGGCCGCTTCTGTAGTATGGTGGGAAGCGGCCTCACTAAATCATTTGTCGATACTGAAGGGGGCTTATGAGTTGGGTAGATATGCTTTACAAAGACTCCTCGGGGTTATTCCGCTGTTGTTCATTGTATCGGTGCTTGTCTTTTTGTTTATTCACTTAATCCCAGGCGATCCAGCCCGACTTATTGCCGGTAAAGATGCTACGCTTGAAGAGATTCGTGGAATTCAGGAGCAGCTGGGTCTCAATCTGCCTTTGTGGAAGCAATACATAAACTACATGGGTGATCTGCTAAGTGGGAATCTGGGCAATTCGATCCGTTCAGGGATCCCGGTTACTGACATGCTGGAAAGCAGAGTAATGCCTACGTTGTGGCTGACTTTTCTTAGTATGGCCTGGGCTCTAATTATTGGTCTTCTAATTGGCGTGGTTTCAGCCGTTTATCGCAATCGGTGGCCGGATCATTTAGGGACGTTGACAGCCATTTCAGGGATGTCTATTCCTGGATTTTGGTTAGGCTTGGTACTCATTCAAATTTTCTCGGTAGAGCTTGGTTGGTTTCCAACGGGTGGTGTTGATTCATGGAAGTCCTATATTCTTCCTTCCATTACACTCGGGATGGGAATTATGTCTATGTTGGCCCGTTATTCTAGGTCATCTATGCTGGAGACCCTTCGGGAGGATTATATCCGTACAGGACGTGCAAAAGGCTTACGCGAGTATGTTGTTATCGGCAGGCATGCGCTGCGCAACTCTTTGATTCAGGTGGTTACCGTAGCTGGACTTCAGTTTGGGTTCCTGCTCGGCGGCTCTGTAATGGTTGAGACGGTATTCAGTATTCCGGGTCTTGGCAGGCTGCTAGTAGACTCCATTTTGTTCCGGGATTATACAGTCATTCAAGCCTTACTGCTTCTGTTTGCTACACAATTTATTCTTATCAATCTATTAGTAGATTTATTGTATGGTGTTCTTAATCCGAAAATAAGGTTTTCTCAGTAGCTAATGCGACTAAGAAGCAGAATTTCAATAGATTTATAGGGTGAATTTAGGATCAGGAGGGATATCATGAGTGACAATTCGGCGGTGATGGGAGCAAAATCTCCATTACCCGGAGAGGTACTGGCCCCGGAGAAAACAAAAGGCCGTATGGGTGTTTTTTTACGTAAGTTCAGTAAACAAAAGATGCCCCTTGTGGCCGCATTTTTTATTATATTGCTATTCCTAATTGCAATTTTCGGGCCATTTCTGACCCCGTATAATCCTGATGAACCAAACTACGATGCTCTTATGGCAGGTCCTTCTGCTGCACATTGGGCCGGGACAGACGAATATGGCCGTGATATTCTAAGCCGTCTGATTGATGGTACTCGCTTAACCTTAGCGGTCAGTCTCAGTTCCGTCTTAATCGCAGGTGTACTTGGAACTATCCTAGGTCTGTTAAGCGGATATTATGGCGGTTGGCTAGATCGGATAATTATGCGTGGCAGTGATGTACTATTTTCTTTTCCTGACTTGCTGCTTGCCATTGGGATCGTCGCCATTCTCGGTCCGGGTCTATCCAACGTTGTTATCGCAGTTGCAGTCTTTGGTACTCCATCGTTCGCCCGAATTATTCGGAGCGTAACGCTGTCTGCGAAAGAAACATTGTTTGTGGAAGCGGCTCGTTCCATGGGAGCGAAGCATCGCCGGATTATTTGGCGTCATATTTTTCCTGAGACCGTGCCCAGCATTATCGTTAATCTATCCATGAAGATTGGCGGAGCGATCTTGGCCGCTGCATCATTGAGCTTTCTCGGAATGGGTGCAAAAACAACAGAGCCCGATTGGGGCGCAATGTTAAGTATGGGACGTGATTATTTAAGTATTGCTCCACATATCGTTTATTTTCCGGGGATAGCCATCTTTTTAACAGTACTTGCATTTAACCTGGTCGGGGACGGACTGCGTGATGCTCTTGATCCCAAAATGAAAAACTAAGGAGGGACAAGACATGACTCAACATTTGTTGGATGTACAAGGGCTGAAAACGGAGTTCAAACGCGGCGATGGAAGTATAACTGCGGTTGCGGGGGTAGACTTTGCTATTAAAAAAGGTGAAGTGCTAGGCCTGGTTGGTGAATCTGGTTGTGGCAAAAGTGTAACCTCATTATCGATCATGCGGTTGCTTAAAGATACGCCGGGCAGAATTTCTGAAGGTTCTGTGCGTTTTGAAGGAAAGGACTTGACGAAGATTTCTGAGAAGGAGATGCGCCAAATCCGGGGAAATGATCTGGCAATGATTTTTCAGGAGCCGATGACCTCTCTTAATCCAGTGCTGCGGATTGGGCTGCAATTAACAGAGCCGATTAGACTGCATTTGGGTTATGGACGCAAGAAGGCTCGTGAGCATGCGATTCATATGTTGCGGCTTGTAGGTATCCCTCGCGCAGAGGAATTAATCGATGAATATCCGCATCAACTATCCGGCGGGATGAGACAGCGGGTTATGATTGCAATGGCCATGTCTTGTCATCCAAAGCTGTTGATTGCCGATGAACCCACGACCGCACTCGATGTAACGATTCAAGCGCAAATTCTTGATCTGATGAAGCAGTTGAAAGATGAACAGGATATGGGAATGCTGCTCATTACCCATGATCTTGGAGTAGTTGCGGAATTATGTGACCGGGTAGTTGTTATGTATGCTGGTCGTGTGGTGGAAGAAGCCTCTGTTCAGGAGCTGTTCGCCAGACCGCAACATCCGTATACCAAGGGATTGATTCAATCGGTACCTAAGCTGCGCCAGAATGTACATCGCTTGGAGTCTATAAAAGGGAATGTGCCAGACCTTTCACAAATGCCTGCCGGCTGTAAGTTTGCGCCACGCTGCGAATTTGCCATGGAGCGTTGTCTGTCGCAAGAACCTGAGCTACTTCCGATTGAGGGGCTAGAGCGCAAAAGCCGTTGTTGGCTTACACAGCAGGAGGACACGGAAGGAGCGGGATGTTTATGAAAGAGACTCCATTAATTGAGGTTAAGGGTTTGAAGAAGTTGTTTTCTGTGAAGAAGGGCTTCTTCGGAACGACTAAATATTTACACGCCGTTGATGGGATTTCATTCGCCATTCGTAAGGGAGAAACGTTCAGCCTTGTAGGTGAAAGTGGCTGTGGAAAATCGACTACGGGCAGGCTGGTGACTCGCTTACTGGAACCCAATCATGGAGAAGTATGGTTTAAGGGACAAAATATTAGCCATATCTCAGACAACCAGATGCGGCCTCTGCGCAAAGATATGCAGATGGTGTTTCAAGACCCTTATGCTTCACTTAATCCCCGCATGAAGGTGAAGGATCTTGTCGCCGAACCCCTGCTTATTCATACAAAGCTGTCCTCTAAAGAACGGGATAAACTAGCTTGCGAACTGCTAGAGACCGTTGGATTGAACAGTTTCCACGCCGAGCGATTCGCGTTTGAGTTCAGCGGTGGACAGCGGCAACGGATTGGGATTGCCCGGGCTCTGTCCGTTCGCCCAAGTCTAATTGTGGCGGATGAACCCGTGTCAGCGCTGGATGTATCGATTCAGTCCCAAGTGTTGAATCTGTTACAGGACTTGCAGGAGGAATATGGCCTGACGTATTTATTCATCTCTCATGATCTCAGTGTGGTCGAGCATATTAGTGATCGAATTGGGGTTATGTATCTGGGTTCTCTTGTGGAGACGGCTGATAAGGATACATTGTATGACCGTCCCTTGCATCCTTACACCCAAGCGCTGCTATCTTCAGTTCCTGTGCCCGATCCAAGCTTGAAGAAGGAACGCATTATTCTAAAAGGGGATCTTCCAAGTCCAGTTGATCCGCCGACGGGCTGTCGTTTTCATACAAGATGCCCTTCCTGTATGGAAATCTGTAAGCAACATGTGCCTGTATTCCGGGAAGTTGAACCCGGTCATGAGCTCGCTTGTCATCTGTTTGATGAAGAAATGTTGAAACTAGAACGATAATTTTAAATGTGAGTACACTTTACGGAAAAGAAGGGACAGCTATGAATATCTTGTTCGATTCCGCTAATGGGGCGGATACGCTTATCTACTTAGCCTATGAAGAGGAGCCATTTCCTCTTCGGCTGGGAGAAGCTCACAAACAGAGTGGCAGTGTGACATGGTTATATGCTCGCTCTGAGGAAGAGTCCGATGTGATAGCAATTGGAATGGGAAAACGCCGGGCTCTTACGCTTGAGAAAGTTCGCCGAGCAGCGGGATCTGCCGCCCGTACAGCTCTAAGAGAAGGACGAAATTCAGCTTCATTTGTTCGTAGGACAGCAGAAAGTAATATTTCCGCTGCGGATGAGCTGCAAGCATGGATTGAAGGCTGGCTTCTTGGATTATATCGTTTTCAAACCTATCGTGGCGTTACTAAAATAGACATTTCAGTTGATTTGCTGCTCCAGACAGCCGATTGGCCTGAACTGACTAAGCCTGAACTGGAAGTTGTACTAAGTACTGGCCGCATGCGCGCTGAAGGAGCAGTAGTTGCTCGCGATCTGGTGAATGAGGTGCCCGGGACTCTAAATCCGGATCGGTTCGCAGAATGGATGGTCGAATATTTCGAGCGTGATAACGCAGCAGTGAAAGTTCATGTCTACCGGGGGCAGGAGCTGGTTGACCTACAGATGAATGGGTTGCTGGCGGTTGGAGCTGGCAGTAAACACTCCCCAGCCCTCGTTGAAATTCGCTATGAGAGTAACCCTGAATTGCCAATGCTGGCATTGGTGGGTAAAGGTGTTACCTTCGATTTGGGTGGGATGAATGTTAAGACCGCAAGTGATATTAGCGATGCACGTATGGACATGGGTGGCGCAGCAGCTGTTCTTGGGGCGCTGGATATTTTAGTGCGGAATCAAGCTCATGTAAATGTGACCGCGTTGATCCCCGTTGTTGATAACGTACCAGATGCTGAAGCAATGCTGCCATCGTCTGTTATACGCTATCCTAATGGGCTGACGGTTCAGGTTGCAAATACGGATGGCGAGGGGCGGCTTATTATCGCGGATGCTCTTATTCATGCAGCAAATATCGGGGCAACTAAGGTCATTGATATTGCAACACTTACTGGAAATGTTGGCGCAGCGTTAGGATTAGGTATCGCCGGCATATGGGGTGATGGAGAGATGACGCAGAGCCTCGTCGAAATCGGTGAGCGCAATGGAGAACGACTGTGGCCCATGCCGCTTATGGATGAATACGAAGTCGATCTTCGAAGCAATTACGCTGATCTGCGCAACGTTAGTACTTCACCTTTTGCAGGTGCGATTACAGCAGCGCTTTTTATACGGCGTTTTGTAGCGGAATCGCTGAGCTGGGTTCATATTGATATGGCTGGGACGGTTCAGTACAAACAGGATGTGGGGTATTCAGAAGCTGGAGCAACGGGCTATGGTGCCCGACTGCTCGCTGATTATGTCATGAAACAGGCACAACAATAACAACCGGAAGAGTGGAGGAAAGTTATGAGATTGGAAGTCATCGCTACCTGTATGGACGATGCCCTTACAGCAGAAGCGAACGGGGCTGACCGCCTGGAGCTCATTACTGCGATTACGGAAGGCGGATTAACACCAGGGATAGGATTGGTGCAACAAGTTGCCAAATCGGTTAACATTCCTGCGTTTGTTATGGTTCGCCCGCACAGCCGTTCTTTTTGCTATTCAAAGTATGACATTTTGACCATGGCAGCAGAGATAAAGCAAATTGCAGCCAGCGGTGCGGCGGGGATTGTGCTTGGTGCGTTAACCCCGGAAGGGACTATCGACGAGCGAGCGCTTGAAACATTATTGCCGTTGACCGAGGGATTGCAAGTTACCTTCCACCGTGCTTTTGATGAGTTGAAGGATCAAATTGAAGGTTATCGAACGCTTTGTAAGTATCCGCAAATTACGCGTGTGCTCACTTCTGCCGGGCCAGGTCCGGCACCTGAAGCTATTCCTGCTATGCGGAAGCTAGTCGAGGAATCAAGGGGTAAATCGGTAAGTATACTGGCTGGAAGCGGTCTGAAGCCGGAAGGTATTACTTCATTTATACATCAGACTGGAGTAACAGAAGTACATTTTGGGTCGGCTGTACGTTATGACAAAGATGCTTTGTCGCCAATCGATCCAGCAGCCTTACGGGCGTTAGCGGAGAGTATTCATTCTAACGGCTAATAATAGATAGTGAAAAGGTGAATGGGTTATGCAGAAGGTTGAGAGCTACGTAGTTGGAATCGATTTAGGAGGCACAAAAATTGCCGCAGCATTGTTTGATTCAAAGGGGACCGTGTTGAAACGGGAATTGATGGAAACGGCTGGGGCGCGTACCGCTAAAGAAGTGGTGCAGCGAATGATCGATATGATCCGCTCCGTATCCGAAGGGCGACCACTCACAGGAGTGGGTCTGGCTTCTCCCGGAGCTGTAAATAGCCAGGACGGGATCGTTATTCACGGCACCAATCTTCCGGAGTGGGACAATGTTCCACTGAAGCACTGGATGGAGTTGGAGCTAGGCGTTGAAGTAAAGGTAGTGAATGATGCGAACGCTGCGGCTTGGGGCGAGTATGTCCGAGGTGCTGGCAAAGGTGCAGACAACATGGTTTATGTTACCTTTAGCACAGGGATTGGAGCAGGTATCGTCATTGACGGCAAGCTGCTTCTTGGCAAAAATTCATTTGCTGGTGAACTAGGTCATAATATTATTGACCCGAACGGAACGGAATGCAGCTGTGGAAGATTTGGCTGCTGGGAAGTTTTCGCTTCGGGCACAGCGATTCGGGATATGGCGCTGCGAAGTATGGAGAGCAGACCGTCGATGATTACGGAACTGGCTAATATAAATGGAGAAAAAATTACTTCGCGGCACGTATTTGAAGCCATGGCACTTAACGATCCCGTGGCCGTCGAGGTTATTGACCGGAGTATTCATTATATGGCACTAGGTCTAGCCAATGCAGTACATACGTTCAATCCTGATCGGATCGTGATCGGTGGAGGCGTGAGTAAGGCTGGAGATTTGTTATTCCCTGCACTGGTGGAGAAGACGGAGCTATTTGTCATGGATCCTTATAAGGGTACTTTTACAATTGAACCTGCCGCGCTCAAAGACGATGTAGGCCTAATTGGAGCAGCTGCATTATTTCATACCACTTAGGTGGAGTGAATGATTGATCACAGCTTTCATTAACGGAGGAGTTGGAGAGATGGGTACAAGAGAAGAAAGAACGAAATGGTTCTTACAGGATAGGTTCGGGATGTTTATCCATTGGGGATTATATTCAATTCCTGCTAGAGGGGAATGGATACGCGGCAACGAGCGGATGAGTAGAGAGCATTACATGACGTATTTCGATGAATTTGACGCCTCTCGATATGACCCGAAGAAATGGGCAAGTGCAGCCAAAGCTGCGGGTCAGAAATATGCTGTGCTTACGACCAAACATCATGACGGGTTCTGTCTGTTCGATAGTAAGCTGACTGATTTCAAAGCGACTAATACGCCTGCTGGGCGTGATCTAGTGCGGGAATATGTAGACGCTTTCCGTGCTGAAGGGATTGCAGTAGGTCTATATTACTCTATCATAGACTGGCACCATGAGGATTATCCCGGTTATGGAGATAAGGCACATCCTGATCGGGATAACGAAGCGGTCAAAGATAAGCCGATTGATTTCGATAGATACTTGGAGTATATGCATGGGCAAGTAAAGGAACTGCTCACCAATTACGGTAAAATCGACATTATGTGGTTTGACTTCTCCTACGATAATATGACAGGGGAGAAGTGGAAGGCGACGGAGCTTATCCGGATGATTCGTTCCATACAACCTGATATTATTATCGACAATCGATTAGGTGGCAATATTCGTGCGGCAGAACCTGAGGAGTATGCTGGAGATTTCTTCTCCCCCGAGCAGATCATTCCGCCTGGCGGCATTGTTGACGTAAACGGGCAATCCATCCCTTGGGAAGCCTGCATTACCCTGAATGACAACTGGGGTTATCATTCCGAGGATAAGAATTATAAATCGACCAAGCAAGTCATCCGTACGATGGTCGAATGTATCAGTAAGAATGGTAACCTGCTCCTCAATGTTGGACCAGATGCCAAAGGTGAAATGACGCGGGAATCCCTGGTTATCCTTGACGAAGTTGGGGAGTGGATGCGCCTTAATGGAGATAGTATTTATGGATGCGGGAAGTCTTTGCTACCTAAGCCAGAGTGGGGACGTTATACGCAAAAGGGCAATAAATTGTATGCGCATGTCTACGACCGTGGAATTGGCCCGATCTATTTCCAAGGCTTGAAAGGGAAGATTAATAAGGCTAGATTACTACGTGATGGTACCGAGCTAAAGGTGGAGGTGCCGTGGATGGCTGAGGAATATTCGGATGTTGACGGTGGAGCTTTTATTACATTAAAAGGCGCGATGTTACCTGATGAGATGGATACGGTTATCGAGCTTGAACTATTTAATTAAATCAGAAGGAGTTGTCCCATATGCCCTGAATGGCTGCTGAGACAACTCCTTTTTTTCGTATTCTTCGCCAACATTTGCACATACGAAACACCTATCGGACACAGATGACTCTAAACCCAGAAATATCGCACTTTTGGGATGCCAACGGACTGCATAGTCGTTATTGGCTTGAAACACCCCCGATATGGAGCTGATTCTAGGGAATAGCGTCATTGGAATCCGAAGCCCTGTTCCAAAGGCAGAAAATGTGCAAATAACGTCATCTGGGTCCGCAACTCTCAGAGGGGGGTGACAATGTTGAAGTTGTTGAAGCATTTGAAGCAGGCATTCAACGAGTCAGAAAACAAAGCGGCGATTCTCCAAATAACAGGAGAATCGCCGTTCTGTGAATACTAAAGGCGAGCCTTGCGGAAGCCCTCATATATATTGAGGACCGCGACTAAAATCAAGATTGCTATTCCTCCACCTACTAGTCCCGTTTCAAATTGGTTAGCTGTAGTGTTTAATAAATTAGACATGTAATTAATAAATTCTTGGTTAAATACACTCGGATTTATAAGGATAACAGCGAATACAATAAGTACAATGAGCTCAAGGACCGTATTACATAATGCTAATTCTCTAGTCCATTGTCTCTTGATTAATTTATATATAGTTAACGCGACTTCTAATCCGATCACAATAAGAATAATAGGCCAATAATCAAGTAATACATGCTGATTAAAAGCTGGGGCCACGAAGTTAAGTGCGCCTTCACCGCCTCTATAGACTCTGATCAGGTGTTCAGCATTAAAATAAACAGTAGCCCAAATGGCAGTCCACAGTAAACTTCCGAACACTTCGAAGCTTGTAATTGCTTTTTTCTTATGGACAAGCGCGATATCCTTCAAATCATCAGGAGTCCATTTCCTTAATTTTGTAGTAAGAGGATGACCTTCCTTTCCTTTATCCGCCCGTTCGATAATAGCGAACACAACAGTTATCCAGAAAAAGACTTGGATGCCTACTTCAAGGAAGGTTCCAATTCCTGTACTTATAACTGCAGTAACAATATCCGCAACTGTTTTATCGCCGCTGTAGCCAATCAAGTAATCAGCAACCAGAGCGATTAAAGAAACAACTACAGCGATGGGTATAATCATTTTTAATAACGTAACATATAAATCGAAATAGCGTGGGCCGATGAGATACATGGGCTGATCGCGGTACTCACTAGCTAAAATAGCTGGATTGCCCAATTTTGCAAGGACGGCTTTTACCTCTTTTTCGTCATAATCATCCGGTAACATATCCTCGATGGTTGAGCGTAATTCTAATGCGATGTCTTCCCGATTTTGTTCTGGTAACCTCCGAGTAACTTCATGAATGTAAATCTCAATCAGCTTCATGGTCATCCTCCCCTTGTAATAGGCCGTAGAGTTCTTTCGAATTCTTAAGCCATTCTTCCTTTAGCTGTAAAAAAATCTCTACGCCATAGTCACTTAGAACATAATACTTACGGGGTCTGCTCTCGGATGTGTCCCAGCTGCTCGTCACTAATTCCTGTTTCTCTAATCGGCGAAGTAATGGATATAGGGTGCTTTGATCGATGATGATGCTGGATTCCTCCAACAATTGAACGAGCGAATATCCATACTGGGGCGTTCGTAATTGACTTAAAACGGCTAGCGTTAACGTACCTCTTCTAAGCTCTGTGATTAAAGAATTTAATAAAGTACTCATTCACCCACCTCATTATTTAAAATATAAGGATTTATAATCTCTTATAAATTGTTCTTATATTTTTGGTTTAGACGCTTGCTGTCCTTAAGAGGACGTCGAAGTCGTTTATACTTACTATGTGTCATACAGTATTCGATCTATACTATGCATCATACACTATTGTTGTTCCAACATCAATTGAATAAAATAATCTTCTGAGAAATAAATAAGAAAATTTTTCTATTTTGTGAAGCAGTTTGATTAAAAGGAGGTCGTGAAATGATTCCATTTTTTAGTGACATCCTGAATGCTTCTACATGGGAGGTAGTTGAACCGGTTCATAAGGGCTGAGAGTTATTGTTGAGAACGGCGGAGATTTCCCATTATGATCAGAAAAAACGGGAGTATGATCATTACGAAGTCGAGGAACTTGGAATTATTGATTTTAATAGATTTGATTATGGTGATCCATGGGTATTTTAATCATGATGTTCCAGATGTATTCTTTAGGCTTTATATACCGAAGTGGTATTGGCAAGTTATACTGAGTGAAAAGACTCAGCTATTTGAGAATAGTTAGGGGAATTAAGCGATGAATATACTGATTGCTGAAGATGAAGCTGATATAAGAAAACTAGCGAAAATACATTTAGAAGATCGATCCTATCGAGTATTCGAAGCCAAGGATGGCATTGAGGCTTTAGAGGTTGTTAATCAACATGAAATAAATCTTGCCATTCTGGATATTGTAATGCCCAGGCTTGATGGGCTTAATCTGCTGCGACGGATAAGAGAGAAAAGCCATATTCCGGTTATCTTGTTAACTGCCCGCGGTGAAGAAATTGATAAGATAGTGGGCTTAGGCCTTGGAGCAGACGATTATATGGTGAAGCCATTTAGTGCTTCAGAGCTTGTGGCTAGGGTTGAGGCGCAGCTGAGACGAAGAAATGTATACGATCTCAGCCAATCGATAACTGAAGAAACAATCCAACATAGAGAATTGAAGCTGAATTTAAAGGAATGTATGTTGTACATAAATGAAAGTCCAGTTCTTCTAAATGCCAAGGAATATAAGGTGTTACAATGTCTGATGCAGAGTCCTAATCAAATTTTTACGCCCAAAAAGTTATATGCAGCGGCGTGGGAAGAAGATTTCTATAGTGATAATAATACGATTATGGTTACCATCAGCCGTCTAAGGAATAAGATCGAACGGGACCCACACCATCCCGAATATATCGTTACAGTGCGTGGACTAGGTTACAAATTCTACAACCCAGGTAAATAAGATGAGAAAACAAAATATATCCTATCAATTGTTAAAAAACTATATCGCGATCTTTCTTATAACAACGGTTATAACGATATTGGTGATTGTTGCTTTGTTTTGCATGAACAGGCTGGGATCTAAGGACATTATTTATAATCAGTTAACGGCTGCTAAGCTTATGCAAAATGACTATCAAAGAATTGACACTAGTGTTGTTAATGATGTCGGGGGCAGTTTACAGGTTGTGAATTCCAATTACGAAGTCATACACTCCATTGGCAACAATCCATTTACGTCCAAGCAGATTAGTGTCAAAGAATTTACGGATTTTCTAATGAATACTGGCGCTAACAAAGATATGATCACTGTTGAATATAATGAGCAGGAACAATTTTGGCTGATCGTCTCTTTACCTATACAAGTGAAAATGACAGGCAGTTTCCATTGGAATTCAGATTCACCTATGCAGGATCATACCCTTCAAATGCTTGGGTTTATTGGGTTAGGTTATTTGTTGATTCTGATTCTAAGCACGATGATTTATGCGAGAATTACGGCGGTTAGTTTCATTAAACCCTTAGACCAGTTGTCCGCTGCTGTTGAAAAGGTTAAGAATGGGGATTATTCAGCAAGAGTGCAGGTAGGCGGGAATCGGGAGTTTAGTCAACTGGAGCAGGCTTTTAATCATATGGCAGAAGTGATTCAGATCCAGACCTCGTTAAAAGAACAGAGTGAAAACAATCGAAAAAATCTAATATTGGATATATCCCATGATTTAAAAAATCCATTAACAAGTATTATGGGTTACGCAGAGCTTGAACTAAAAGAACAGGGGAGCGGTCGGATAGAACATTTGGAATTTGCCAAAATAATATACGAAAATAGTATCCGTGCCAATGTATTGATTCAGGATTTGTTTGAATTATCGAGAATGGAAAGTCCCGAATTCCGCTTGGATGTTACAACAGATGATTTCTCAGAATATTTGAGAGAAGAAATGATACATATGTTGCCCGAGCTTGAGGCTGCGGGTCTGATCCCTGATTTTGTAATCGAGCCAGAAGAAATAATTCTACAGTTTGATAAAAAAAGAATGAATCGAGTATTCTCAAACCTGCTTTATAATGCCATCGCTTATCAGGAGCAAGGTTCTACGTTTCAAGCTGTGCTGGAAAAGGTGAATGATGGAGCCAAGCTTACTTTTATTAATTACGGCCAACCATCAGCCTTGAACCCGGCAGGTTCTGGATTAGGGTTACTCATTGTTCAAAAAATAATAGCTGCTCATGGAGGGACTGTTCAGCTGAATACGCAAGATAACCAGTTTGAAATTATAATTGAGCTGAACCGGCAAATTTAAGGTCTATGTAAGATTACATTAAGTCGTATGAAATTTCCCAATGCTAAAATGGTTGATATTCAGTCTATTAACAATTTTACTTGGGGGATTAGATTATAATGATTGATGAAAAATTAAGTAAAAGGCAATTGATCTTGGGCATTATATTAGCAGTAATGTACTTTTTAGGATTGTTCTCCATTCTCTTGATCAGGCCGGTTATGGGAATTCTTAACCATGTTTTTATTTGGCAGCCAGAACAACAAAATCGAATGGCCTTAATGTTGAATAGTCTGATCTACATAGGAGTGATTATAGGTTTTAGGAGATTCTATAAACAAGCTATTCAAGATTTCGGACAATACTGGGTCCGTAATATGTTATGGATGGTTTGGGGACTTTGTTTGATTATTATCATCGGAAGTATGTTGATCCCCACACTAATTTCCATTTTTCATCCTATTACAAAGTCTGTTAATGAGGTGGATTTACGGGCAATGTTGTCCTCGTATCCATTTATTTTTACAGTGAACGTGGTATGGATTGGCCCCGTGATTGAAGAATTAGTATATCGGGTTACCATTTATAGAACGATCCGCAGGAAAAGTCGTCTTCTGGCTTATCTGATATCCTCCTTTTTATTTGGCTTCCAGCATGTCTATAGAGCCGTGGTGTTCCAGAGCAACTATAACGAAATGTGGAATATCTTCTCCTATATGGCTGCTGGATTAATCTTTGCCTACCTATATGAGAAAAGAAAAAATATATTAGTGCCTATAGGCGCGCACATGTTTAGTAATGGTTTATCTGTGCTTCTCTATTTCTTAAGTTAATACGAAACTTGACTTCATATCAGATTACTAGTAAACTGATAATCAAATAGATCCAATTCCAAAGCAATGGATGTGGCATAATGCGAGACAATGGATTCACTGAAGACAACAAACTAAGCTTATTGATCTGGCTGCGGCTGGTAAGAGTTTATGACAATAGTAACGATCTTTCCAATGAGTTCTTGAAGCAGTTTGATTTAACGGTTAGCCAGTTTGATGCGTTAGTACAAATACTATTACATCAGCCTGTGACACAGATGGAAATGGCCGAGCATTTAACCATTACTAAAGGTGGAGTATCACATATGCTTGGCAGATTAGAAAAAGAAGGATGGATTGAACGCAAGCAGGATTGGAAGGTGAAGTATATTTCTTTAACTGAAAAGGGCCAGGCGCTTATCGAGAAGGTTCTTCCTTTGCAATCGGATTTCCAAGCTTCGTTATTCGATCCACTGACGGACGACGAGAAGAAAGTATTTTACAGCATGCTTAAGAAGATTCACCGCCATAGCCTGAATGAGAATCGAATTCCACAAGGAGTTCAGTAGTATTGTAAAAGCTTTATTCTGAATAAAGCTTCCTTTTTTCAGCATCAGTTTACTAGTAAACCATAATCATATTAGGAGGAAATTAAAATGAGCCAACCACAAATAACCGGACAACATCATGTATCAATGATTACTAAAGACGCTAAACAAAACCTATGGTTTTATACAGAGGTACTGGGACTAAGACTTGTCAAAAAAACCGTAAATCAGGACGATCCAACCATGTACCATTTATTCTATGGCAACTCTAATGGCGCTCCAGGCACCGAGGTATCCTTTTTTGAAATGCCGAATGCAGGCCAGACCCGGAAAGGAACGAACAGTATTTCTGCAATCTCTCTTCTCGTTCCTAGCGATGAGGCTTTAGTATATTGGGCTAGCAGATTAGATACATTTGAAGTTGCTCATGAAGCTATCGTAAGTATAGAGGAGCGCAATTCGCTTACTTTTCAGGATAGTGATGAATTAACGGTTCATCTGGTTTCCGCAGAAAAAGATAATGTGACTCAGCTGGTAGAACCTTGGATTACTGATGATATTCCACCACAATATGCCATTGTTGGATTGGGTCCCGTTGAATTGACTGTCCGTGAGGCTAGCCGTACAAAGGCTGTTTTGGAGGATATTTTAGGCTATACACAAGTTCGTAGAGTTCCATCCATGGGTGATCCGAAGGTTATGGTGGATATTTATGAAACAGCTAAAGGCGGCTTGTACACTGAGCTACAGCTCAAAGAAGTTAATGATCAAGACCGGGAAAGACCGGGAAGAGGGAGTGTCCATCATGTGGCTATAAGAGTGAAGGATCTGGAAGAATTAACCGCATGGGCTGCTAAAATCACAGCTGCAGGGTTCAAGAACACAGGGGTCATTGATCGTTATTACTTCCATTCCTTGTATTTCCGTGATCCGAACCATATTCTTTTCGAGCTTGCTACAGATGGTCCAGGGTTTGAGATTGATGAATCTTTTGACACATTGGGCGAGAATTTGACCTTGCCTTCTTTTCTGGAAGAACGCCGGGAAGAGATTGCATCGAAGCTTCATCCTATCCAATAATACAGCTAAGAAAGTAGGACATCATCATGATGGAACAATATAGAATCGACGAGAATAAGGGTTTAGAAATAGGTTTATATACTTTAGGTGATCATGTTGCAGATGCCTTAACAGGTAAACCAATCAGTGAACGACAACGGATTCAAGAGATCATTGCTGCCGCCAAATTAGCAGAGGATGCTGGATTAGATGTATTTGGAGTGGGGGAGAGTCATCAGGCGAAATTTATTACTTCAGCAGCATCGGTCGTACTTGGAGCTATAGCAAACGCAACGGAACGAATCAAGCTTATCAGTTCAGCGACTGTATTGAGCACAGCGGATCCTGTACGTGTACATGAAGAATTTTCGACATTGGATTTGTTATCCGGAGGCAGAGCAGAGATTGTTGCTGGACGTGGATCACGATTAGGAGCTTATGAACTGTTCGGATATGACGTGAGGGATTATGAAGAATTGTTCGAAGAGAAGATTGAATTGCTTATGAAAATAAATAACGAAAAAAGAATTACCTGGGAAGGGCAATTCCGTCCTGCTCTGAATGATATGGAGATTTTTCCGAAGCCTCTGAATGGTAAACTGCCTATCTGGCGAGCGGTTGGTGGACCTCCGGCAAGTGCAGTTAAGGCAGGAAGAATGGGCATCCCGATGATGCTGGCTGTTCTAGGTGGACCTGCTTCAGCGTTCAAGACCTCTGTGAATATGTATCGTCAGGTTGCCGCACAATCAGGTTTTAATCCGGCAGAGCTGCCGGTGGGTACAACCACCCTTTTATATATCGATAAAGATTCACAGCAAGCATTCCGTAACTATTACCCATATTTAAATCACATGATGAAAGAGCTTCGTGGATCAGCGTACCCTAAAGACCAATTTGCTGAAGCCATGAGTGTGAGAAATGCGCTGCTCGTAGGCAGTCCACAACAGGTCATTGAAAAAATCCTTTATCAACATGAGCTGTACGGACACAATCGTTTTCTGGCTCAGATTGATATTGGTGGTTTACCTTATGCTCAGGTTGAGCAAATCATTGATTTGTTGGGATCGGTAGTCGCACCAGCCGTAAGACGGGCCACAGCTAAGAAATAAGAAAAACTATGAGATTGGAAAAAATTATATTAAAATTATTCCAATAAGGTTAAACGATGGTTTGAGAAGGATCACTTAAGGAGGCAAAGTGTGACGAATAAAATGATAGCTGCGCAACGTTTATACAACCAGAAGATCGTTGATTCCAAGCTAATCAAGCCCGAACAGGTCGTTAAAGAATTAGGGGCAGTACAGGCGCAGGATTACATGCAGGCGATGTGGGCGATCGGGTTACGTACTCCCTCTTCGAGTTTAGCTGATATAGAGCGTGCTATCGCTGATCGTAAGATGATTCTGAATTGGACGCTGCGAGGTACGCTTCATTTTGTCCCACCGGAAGATGTAAAGTGGATGCATCAGCTATCTGTGCCGCGTTTAGCAGGACAAACAAAGCGGCGGAATGCAGAGCTTGGGCTAGATGATCAGACACTAGAACGTTGTAGACATATTATAGTTAATGCTTTACAAGGTGGAAAGCAGCTAGATCGTGCACTTCTACTTCAACTTATAGAAGAAGAAGGTATTCACACAGGGAACCAGCGTGGTTATCATATGTTGTGGAATGTTGCGTACCAAGGGTTGATTTGTTTCGGACCGATGAATGGTAAGCAGCAAACGATTGTTTTGTTAGAGGAATGGGTGCCACAGTTTCGAGAACTTTCTTACGATGAGTCATTGTATGAACTCGCTCGGAGATATTTCACCGGACATGGTTTAGCAACTGTTCAAGATTTTGCTTGGTGGGCAGGCATCACCCTTACCGATGCTAGAAGAGGTCTGGAAGCGGCCAAAAGTCAACTGCAATCAGAGGTTATTGATGGCAGTGAGTATTGGATGTCTGCTCATCGGCTAGAGCCAGCTGCTGAGGACTCGGGCGTTCATCTGCTTCCGGGTTTTGATGAGTACATTCTGGGTTATAAAGACCGAAGTGCCGTTCTAGAGCCCGACGTTGCTCCTTTAATAGTTCCGGGGAATAATGGTGTTTTTCTTCCGACGATTGTTGTGGAGGGTCAGGTGGTGGGTAAATGGAAAAGAACCCTAAAGACCAAGGGGATTGAGATTATGATCCATCCTTTTGCCGATCTGGGCGATACGGAAAAGTTGGTACTTAAAGAAGCTGAGCGATATGCCGCATTTATTGGGCTGCCAGTACTCAAAATGAATGTGAGTGGTTCATTGAGATGAGTATTTCACTATTCTCACTATTCTCACCATTTTCATCTTTCTTACCATTCTTTTGTGTGCTTCTTTCTCGCTAACGGACACCGTTGCGCTTATTAGCACCTAAATGCTAATTTGCTGAGTTTTTCGGACTCCAATGCAGTTATTCCCGTCGCAGCACCTCTTTTGACCCCTATTTTTGCGGAATAGCGGCATCTGGGTCCGATAGATTCGTAAAAAGGCTATTTTTAGCTCAATAGCGTCTCCTGAGTCCGAACGGCATAATGGGTGAGGGGTGAGGGGTGAGGGGTGAGGGGTGAGGGGTGAGGGGTGAATGGCGAATGGTTACCGATTACCGAATAACCGCTCACGGATGCACTCTGAATAAAAAATAACCCGGCAGGGCGGACCTGCCGGGTTATTTTGATGAAGCATATAGTTAGCTTAATTAGATTCGTCTAGCTAATTCAGCGCCTTCCCAAATCGCATTCAGCGCTCTACGCGCTTGCACCGCATCGCCAATTACATGATAAGGGATGGAGCTTTCCTCCAAGAAATCCTGAAGGATTTGTTTGTTGAGGGCGCGTGAACCTACAGCAATTATTACATAATCAGCAGGTAGGCTGTGACGTTCGCCGTCTTTTTCAACAATTACGCTATCCCCTTGAATCGCCATACATTTGCTGTTGGTCATTAATTCAACGCCATGTCCATATAGACTTTCCATGACACAGATTTTCCGCAGAAGCCCTAGATCATTAGCAACATCAGCTTGCATTTCAACTACAGTGATTTGATGTCCGCGCTCTACAAGCAGTTCTGCGACCTCAAGCCCCACTAAACCACCGCCGATAATAACGACTCTTCCTTCTGGATGAACCGTTCCCCATAACACATCATGTGAATTGACCACATGTGAACTGTCGATGCCTTCCACAGGCGGAATAATAGGAGAAGATCCGATTGCAAGAATGACCTCATCTGGCGCAATTTCTTGGATTAATTCAGGTGTAACCTCTGTATTCATTCGAATGTCTACACCTTCACGTTTAGCGGTTTCTCCCATATTCAGAGCGGCTGCAGCCATTTCCTCTTTACGTGGTGCGGCACCGGCAATATAAAGCTGTCCGCCCAGAATGTCATTTTTTTCGCATAATATTGGATGATGCCCACGTCGTTTCAGGGTGACAGCTGCTTCTAATCCGCCAGGGCCACCACCAGCAATAAGTACTTTTTTGGGGATACCCGTTTGCTGCAATTCATATTCACTTTCACGGCCGGTTGCAGGATTAAACACACAGCTGATAAATGGAACATTAGGATTCACGAATCCATCGAAGCAGCCTTGGTCGCACCCCACACATTTAACGATCGTGTCTGCACGTCCGGCTAAAGCTTTATTGCAGAATTCCGGATCTGCCAGCTGCGCACGCCCAATGGCTACAAAATCAGCCAAACCCTCCGCAATAATCCGGTCTGCAATTGCTGGATCATTAATACGGCCTACGGCAATAACAGGGATGTTAACCACAGATTTAATTTGTGCTGCGTTATCTACATTGAAGCCTACAGGTAAATCGATCGGCGGTACTTCATATTTAATTGCAGCGCCAGCAGGGACCCCACGAGATACATTAATAGCATCAATTCCAGCTTCTTCAGCGAGCTTTGAGAAGAGCTTCATATCTTCCAGTGTAAGTCCGCCCGGTAGATCCTCAATCGCAGAGATTCTCATCAAGATAGGGAACCCAGGTCCAACCGCTTTCCGGATAGCCCGGATACAAGACAGCGGGAAGCGGCAGCGATTCTCCCAAGAACCGCCGTACTCATCCTGACGAAAATTCATTGCAGGACTTAGAAATTGTTGGGGCAAATAACCATGGCCGGCATGGAATTCCACACTGTCAAATCCGGCTTTCTTCGCACGTAATGCTGTATCTGCGTAAGCTTGAACCATCTCACCGACTTCATGATGCGCTAGTTCACGTGGTATATGAGTCACGCCTTCAAACGGAACAGGTGAAGAGGAGACCTGAATTAGGTTGGGAGTTACTTTACCTCCATGCCATAACTGTAGACAGCTTTTGCCTCCTGCCTCTCGAATAGCTAATGCTAATTGAGCCATACCTGGAATGAATTTATCATCATAAAGGGCAGGAGCATCATCGGAGGCCGCTGTTGGGTGAATAGTTGTTACTTCTACAGTATTTAAGCCGTTGCCGCCTTTAGCTCGTGCTACATGGTAATCAATCAGACGATCACTGACGTATCCACCCGGCGCGTTCATTTTCGTGCCCATCGCTGGTAAAATGACCCGGTTCTTAAGCTCCATATTTCCGATTGTGCCCTTGCTAAATAGATGTGTGAATTCCATACGATAACTTCCTCTCTACATATAGGTTAAAAATAAATAGGTTATTTTAACCTATATTAGCGAAAGTGCAGGGCGAAAGTATGTGCAAAAAATCACGAGTGATTTGGCAGGAATGTAGTAATTGAGGTAATATAAGAAAATGATGAACCGGATACGTATTCCGGAAGCCCGGAGGATGATTATGGATATTGAAGTTTTGATTCTGGCCCAATTAATGAAAGGGGCCAAACATGGTTATGAAATTAAAAAAAACATTATTTTTGTAATGGGCAATGATAAAATCGTAAACAATAACTCGCTTTATCCAAAGCTGAAATTATTTGAAAAGCGAAAATGGGTAATCAAAAAAACGGAAATTCAGGAACGCCGGCCTAAACGTTATGTATATTCTATAACTACTGAGGGTGAGGAGCGGTTTAACACCTGCTTAACAGAATTTACGCTGGAGACTATTCGAATTGATAATGAATGGTCTATTCGTCTTGCTTATTATGAGCTTTTGGATCGTGAGACACGTAGAAGATTGCTTGATTACAGAGAGACTTATATGAACGAAAAGCTGGACCATTTACAGCAGTTATCCAAAGTAGTTGGCAATAGTGAGGATATGGATTACTCTGAGGAGCTCTATTTTTACACCCGAAGTATGGTTTTACGAGAGATCGAGTTAATTAAGGAGCTGTCACGTAAATTAGAAACATAAGGAAACCGTTGGATTAGCTATAAAAATAGAATTTTATAAACACACCTCGCTGTAATCGTTAATTAACGGTATATTTGTAAAATCGATTCATAGTTTAGCTTTAGGTTTTCCGCTTGTGATTGGTATCATCATCTTTATTTTGGGTTTGATCATATTGGGAATCGAATATTTCACACCAGATTAGTTGAACAATGGGAAGAAGGGGTGTCTTCTTGAAAAGAATATACATCGCAGTCCTAAGTTTTGTACTTCTGCTTGTATTAACCATTTGTGATCGTGAGGAAGTCAGCAGCACGGCGATGCCAGAGATAACCATTCATATGGATGGAAAAGTGAATCAATCTCAGACCCTCTCCAGAGAGGTGGGCATAGAACTGGATGATGAGAGTGCGCTTTTTCAAGCACAAATGAAGGATTCTGCGGCTTCTATTCCTTATGTAAAGCTTGGTGAAACCATCCACTAATTCGCAGATCGAAAAGCAACGTTTAAACTGGAGTCTAATCTGGCAGCCTTTTTGAGTTCAAATAGTAAAGATTATGAGCCTGGAGCAACGATCAGAGGATTTCATCTGACAGGTAAATGGGCGGATCAGACTAAGGATATCATTTTTGTTGTGCGAACAGATGCTAAGTAAATACTGTATTTTAAAATGAAAAAGACTACCCAGAAAAAAATCTGGCTAGTCTTTTTTTACTCGCTTTTATTTATTGGCTTTAAAACCTGATGCTTGCATAAGCTTGGTGAATACTTCGGTGTTTTCGTAGATTCCCGTAAATAATTGTGCATTTTTGCCCATAGCTGTGATTGGAATATCAACCGCAGTATGGCCTGAGGTCGTCCAGTCCACTACAAAATTGTGTTTGGAATTGGCGATGGCGAATGGACCGTCTTCTTTGGATATGCCGTCACCGGACTCATCATCTGCGTCAACTGCTTCAATAGAAAATCCGCCGGTCTCATGGTCGGCAAGCACTAGAACCAGTGTATCTGGATTCTTTTTGGCGAAGTCTTTGGCTACTTGCACGGATTTGTCCAGTTCTTGACCTGATTTAATCGTCATTTTAGCGTTGTTTTGGTGTGCAAATTCGTCAGTGCCTTCTTCTTCCACGATAAGGAAAAATCCCTTTTTATTTGTTGCTAGCGTATCTATAGCTTTCTTAGTCATCTCTGGCAGTGATACCACCGGATTATAAATATCTCCTTCACCTTCAGGCTTTTGCTGGAACATTTCCTCGTTTGCGAAAATTCCAAGCAGCTTGCCGTCCTTTGCTTTTTGCATATCCGCTTTGTTCGTTACATAGGTGTAGCCCAATTGTTTAGCTTTATCAACTAGGTTTCCTTGTGTTCCTTTGCTTTTTTCTGAAGGATCTTCAGCGGGTTCATCTGGGAATTTGCCGGGATTGCCTGCAGGGTACCAGAAATCCTCACCCCCACCGAGCAGAACATCAACCTTGCTCTTAGTCAGAAGCTGAAGAGCGATATCACTTTGCTTTGAGCGGTCTTCAACGTGAGCACCAAATGCGGCGCCAGTCGCGTCTGTAATCTGACTAGTAGTAACGACACCTGTTGATTTCCCGGCATCTTTAGCATATTCCATAATGGTCTTAACACTTTTTTTATCGGCATCCATTCCGATAGCACCATTATAAGTCTTCACACCGCTGGCATAAGCAGAAGCAGAAGCAGCCGAATCTGTAACAGGGACAGTGGAGCTTGTATGAATTAATCCAACGTATGGCATGGAATCCATTGCTAGATTTCCTTTTTCACCTACGGTGGCAAGCCGGATGGCATCACGCTGAGCAGCACCCATTCCGTCTCCAATAAACAGAATTACATTTCTTGTGTTCGAAGATGCTGCGTCTGCTTGATTAGGTGCATTTGTAGTAACAATGCTGGATACAAAAAGAGCAGTTGCCGCTGTTGCTACAATTGCTGTTTTGACGCCATACTTTTTCGGTGATTTCATAATTTCCCTCCTAATGTATGTTTACAGTCTCATATTATAGTAGTTACATTAAGAGAATATTTTCCGGACTTGTAAAAAATGTAAAATGATATAGCGAATTTAAATTATCGGAGCTGTGATAAAAGATTTTAAAATAAAAAATATCTGGGTGTATTATTGGCATATTGGATATATTCATCTCCGAATACGGACTTTAAATGTTGCTCTTCTTGAAGAATTAGTAAATGAATCGCGGCAATGTTAAGAATGAATATTAGGAGTGTTAACAGATTGGGGTACATCAGATACAATCCCAAAAACATGAGATCAAACCCGACAAATGCAGCGTTTCTACTATATTTATAAATACCGTGTGTGATGAGTTTGGTTACAGTAGTCTTATCAATCCCAACTCTCCATGAAGTGCGCATAGCAATCATAGCTTGAATAAAAATGGAACATCCGAGGGCAGCTACACTAACACCGATAAAGTGAACTACAGGAATATCAAACGTTTTGCCTACAAGTGTAACCATAAAGGACTCTGCTACGGAAAAAACAAACCATGCTGCACCCCATAAAAAAGTAGAGGTTTTTACCAATAGCTCGATATAATGGAGCTTAGATAGTTTAGCGCCTTTAGCCAGAACGTTTCCTTTAATCTGGTTTTTCTTGTAAAGTATAAGGAGCTTTAATAGATAAGAAATTAAGAAGATGCAGAAAAGAAGTAGAGATAGGATATTTTTAAGATCGCTCATTATGATTTCCTCCTTACCAATACATATGAATGATTGATCATATGTTTGTTTATATCTTATTTCCTAATATTGTACATGTCAACTAATTATTGATTTAGGGGGATATCGTGAAAACAAATGTATACAAAAAACGGTGGCTTTGGGTGTTGGCTATCGTGGTTATTGCACTTGCAGGTACTGTAATCGGTATGCTAGTTAGGCAAACTGGGCTTGCAACCTTTACTTCCAATGCTTATGGAGTCTCTTTGAAGTATCCAACGGAATGGGTCGTCGATTCAGCAGATGATGAGAAGGGTCAGGGGGAGGATGGTTTTTTTCAATTATCAGCTATGTCTGGAGAGGGACAATCAATAGATGAAGTAGCTGAAATCATTGCCTCCCATCAGCTGAAGCCTTATGGCTCCAATCCGCAAATCACTGAACTGACATTAGAGGGGTTAAAAGAGGAAGAGAAGGCAAAGTTGATTATGCCTTCTGCTGACCAAGGGGAGGAATGGAATCATCAAGCGGCGCTTATAATTAAATATCCCGAAGCGGTGAAAATAGGAGATGATGTATACTATTATTTTATTTTGCAGGGTGATAAGGAACATGTGGAGGAGATAGGTCAGACCGTAAGATTTACGGGTAAACCGTAAAGTGCTTGCGCACGAAGGTAGTCTACGGTTTTATTTGCAGGGATATCCAAGAAATATTCCGACTGCCATGTTTGCGTTTTTTGAGCTTGGCGACTCGTGGGAATGTCCCAAGGCGGGTAGACTCGAAAAGCTCTTTTTCCACCTTCACCTTTATCAGATAGAATATCTTGTTCTCTTAGGACAGCTTTTGGGAAAATAAATTGGCCAAAGTGATTCCCATTTCGTGTACTTATAACGAAGAGATCAGCAGGATCTGAGATGTCATAGGGTTGGATGGGATGATCTCCAATTCGCTCCCATAGTGTCACAAATTGCCCGACTTTAGTGGGTGTGATTTTAGCCACCCGGAATCTAATGGCCAACACATTTAAGGTAAAGATATATGCTCCGTATTCCGCATTTTGCGGTTCAAGAATTGGTTCGGAGCAATCAAACCTGCAAGGATTATATACTTCTTCCATGGTAGCAAGTAAGTCACTATGTAGGGTATCTAAAAAGCTCAGCTTCTTATCATTCATCTGTTATTCTCCCATTTGAGTTCGTAATGTTCACTATCTTAATGCAAGTGAACCGAGTTCACAAGTGTAGGAATAATAGAGAAATTGAACTTATGCTTAACTTGGAATCTTCAGAAGTGGTTATGGCGGAAACCTATTCGGGGAGTTGTTTGTTTTACTTACTGACGTTTTGTCATTTGTTGGATTTTTTTTATTGATATGGTTTTCCAAAGCAAAATAGTTTGTGATTTTTGGGGGAGTAGAAATTTTGGATATGATGAACATACTGGTTGAAGAACGCCATTGTCCTTTATGTAAAGAATTGAATCGTTGTGGCGCTGAAAGCGGTGACTGTTGGTGTTTCCATACAGAAATTCCACTCGAATTGCAAGAACAGATCCCGGAAGAACTGAGAGGGAAAGCTTGTATCTGCCAAAAATGCGTAGAAGCATTTAATAAACATTAACGGGGATTTTAATTAACTCTCGACGAAAAACATAATTTCATTGTATATAATTAAAGTGTAATCTAAAAAAATAATGGAGGCGCAGATGAGGAAGCCAATAATTGCAGTAGATATGGATGATACAATTTGCCATCTAGTGAAGCGAGCCATATACCATAATAATAATGATTTTCCCACGCATCTGCTGCGGTATGAGGAAATGCTTGATTGGAATACGGATCATTTACGTCATCCGGATTGTACACAAGATATTTTCTATGGGCGGCCCGGTCTGTATGAAGAGCTTGAACTGTTTGACGAACATGTCGTAGGAGAAATGGAGAAGCTGCATAACGCTTATGATGTAATTATAGTTACGGCAGCCCAACCCCAGTCGGTGGTGGAAAAATGGAACTGGCTGCAGAAGCATATGCCGTTTATTCCGATTGAAAATTTCTTTACCTGTAAGCGGAAAAATCTTATTAACTACGATCTATTGATCGATGACGGGGTGCATAACCTGGTTCCGGCATTGCAGGAGGGAAGAAAAGTGCTTTGTATTCCGCATCCATGGAATTTGCGGGCCCGTGAACAATATGCTTTTCCATTATTGACCTCATGGGAAGGTGCAAAAGAGAAGATAGATCAGATGTTAGGACGTCCAGAGAACGAATGAGACTGTTTTTTTATAGATGATATACAGAAAAATATCCTCCGCCAAAAAATGAAGGTATCCCATTAGCCATTGTGGCTTTTGAGATACCTTTTTTATGTCTATTGCAGAAGCGCAATTTCATTATTATGCTCTGGATGTAAATATGTTGAATTAGTGACATTTCGATTCTTGGACTCTTTTCTTTGTATATTATTGTATATAAAAGGAGTGGAGATAGTAGTGAGAACAATCGGAATTGATTTAGGAACGACCTATAGTCTTGCTGCTTATTGGGACGGCAGTCAGGCTGTAATTATTCCCAATGTACTCGGGGAGCATGTAACACCCTCGATTGTTAGTGTAGATGCAGGGGGAGAAGTATTAGTTGGAAGAATCGCACAGGAACGACTGATTACACATCCACAGTTAACCGCCTCGACTTTTAAGCGCTTTATGGGATCAGCAAAGAAATACAAACTAGGTACGATGACTTTTACTCCTGAAGAGTTATCTTCTTTTGTTCTGCGGTCACTGAAAGAGGATGCGGAAAATCATCTAGGTGAGTCCGTAACGAAAGCTATAATCAGTGTTCCGGCTTATTTCAATGATGTTCAGCGGAAAGCAACTAAGAAAGCGGCTGAGATGGCTGGTTTACAAGTAGAGCGGCTTATTAGTGAACCTACGGCGGCAGCACTCGCTTATGGCCTGCATCAGAATCAGGAGACTTCATTTCTTGTTTTTGATTTGGGTGGAGGAACCTTTGATGTGTCAATCCTGGAGCTTTTCGAAGGGGTAATGGATGTTAAGTCGATTGCCGGAGATAACTATCTTGGCGGGGAAGATTTCACAGAGATACTAGTGGCCTATTTTATCCAAAAGAATAAGCTGGACGCTGAATCGTTAACACCAATAACGAGGTCGATGTTGTATAAGCAGGCTGAGCAGAGTAAACGAATTCTTGGTACAGAGTCTGCTGCGACTATGCGGATAGTTATTAAAGAGGAAGAATACGTGCTGACTATAGAACGCTCAGAGCTTGAGCAATTGGTACAACCATTACTAATACGTCTAAGACAGCCGATAGAAAGAGCATTGCGGGATGCTTCTCTGCAGCCTTCCGATCTGGATGGGATTGTGATGATTGGGGGTGCTACTAAAATGCCTCTGATTAAGCAAATTATCAGCCGTATGTTCGGGAAAATGCCTTATGCGAATATCAGCCCAGATGAGACCGTCGCACTGGGAGCTGCGGTTCAGGTGGCGCTGAAGCAGCGTGATCAAGCGCTGGATGAAATGATTTTGACGGACGTTTGCCCCTATACATTAGGAACCAGTGTTCTGCGAAGAGGTTCAAGCGGACAAACGTCATCTGGACATTACTTTCCGATCATTGAACGTAACACTCCGATTCCTGTTAGCCGGGTAGAACGTCTATATACAGCCGCAGATGATCAAAAGATCATAAGTGTAGATGTGTATCAGGGGGAGAGTCCTCGCGTTGAAAATAATCTTTTTCTGGGAGAAATGGAGTTTCAGATTCCGCAAGCACCTCGGGGAGAAGAAAGTATAGATGTCAGATATACATATGATGTGAATGGGATTCTTGAGGTGGAGGTTACAACCGTTTCAACAGGTCAGAAGCATCAGATGATCATTGAGCAAAATGCTGGTGGAATGACGAAAAAGCAAATTGAAGCTCGTTTACTGGAACTGCGGAGTATCAAAATTCATCCGCGTGAGCGTACCGAGAACAGGCTTCTGCTTGCTAGAGGTGAGCGTTTATATGAAGAGGTGCTTGGGGACCAACGGAAATTTATCGCACAGTGTCTGAAAGTATTCGAAGATGCTTTATATACTCAGAACGAGAAAGTGATTGAAAAAGCGGCACAAGCTTTCAATGAGCAATTGGCGGAAATTGAAGGGTGGTCATACTTCACATGACAATCTGGAGTATGTTGGAGATTGAACCCACAGATGAACTAGCTATCATCAAGAAGGCCTATGCCAAAAAACTGAAATCGCATCACCCCGAAGATGACCCAGAAGGATACCAGCAGCTTAGAGAAGCTTATGATACAGCCGTGAAATGGGCCCGCTCCGGGCAGCGTATAGCAAGCACTGTCCCTTCATTTATAGGTGAGGATAAGAAAGAAATAGCAGAAGCAATATCAAAAGAAATAGAAAAAATGGTGATACAAGCAGAAGCAGAAACAGTAATACGAGTAGATGAAGCTGAGGAGGAAGAAGAACAAGAAGTTGCGGAGGAAGACACCGAGGAAGAAGTAGAAGGGACCACTTCTATACCGCATGAAAACGAGTGGACGATGTTTCGCCCTCTTCCCGTTCAACTTGATGCTGATCTTCAAGAACAGCCAGCAGCTATTTTTGACAGACAAATTAGGGAACTGTATGCGGACTTCTCGCGCCGGATTCAACAAGCTTCGTGGCATTCACTTTTGAATGAAGATTTCATGTGGAGTATAGAGCATCGCGATCGGCTAAGGGATAAGCTTATGTTGTTCCTTGATCAGCATCGGAATTTGCCTCATGCCGTATGGGAGGCGTTGGATTCATTTTTTCATTTTCGTGAGGACAAGGAGATATTTCTTCAACGTTATGATAATAAGTTAGTCGAGTACATACTAGGGCAGGTCGATGGAAGCATGGAGATGCGTTATGAGTGTTTCCTTTTGCAGGAGTCTCTTGAGTTTGACATAGAACACTATCTAAATCTGAGGCAATCCGCTCAATTCATGCTGATGGAGGATAGACATACCGAAGCGGGTCAACTGCTCGACGAAGCAAATAAGCTGTTTCAGTATGATCCTGATCTGCAATTATTGCGAGCTAAGTATTGTCTGAATACTGCTGATTATATGGAAGCGCTGGTGTGTTTGGACCAAGTAACCGCTATGTGGCCTAACGAAAGAGACGGTTACTTATTAAGAGGCCGGCTTCTCTACTATTTGCAGCGTTATGAGGAAGCGATGAAGGATTGTGAATATTTGTTGCAAGAGGATGCTGGAAATAGAGATGTGCAATGTTTAATTCTGGAATGTAAGATTGCATGTTCTCAAATTGAGGAAGCTCTTACACAAACGGAGACTAATGAGCCTAAAAAGGACGAGTTCATTCATTTTCGTTACCTTGCGAATAAGTTCATGTTGAAGAACAAAAAACTGTATCCACAACGTCTTCGTATCTCTTCGCTCGTAACCATTGGAAAGAACATTATAGGGTCTATATTATTCTATCTATTGGTTTTCCTGAAATTAAGCTGGTTCTATATTTTGGTATATACCATATATTATTTTTCAGTTTCTGAGCTTCCCCCGCTTGTCAATGCGGTGTTCATTCTTATTTTTCTATGGAAAATCAGGAAGATTTGCAAAACAGCATACCTATTCACGAACTAATATCAGGAGGCTCTATATGCTGAAGGAATACAATGTTAAGCAAAGAAAACGATTGGAAATGTATTTCCGCTGTCTTTCCTCTACCTGCATACGTGGTCTCTTAGGGAGATACTATGTGGTTTATGAGTTTGATTTCAGTAATGTCTTCTTCAAAAGAGGATTAATCAAAAATGCTTGTGAAAGATGGAATATCGAGGATGCTAACTCCTTTCATCGCCAGATTCGCTGGCTTCTAGAAGATGGCAACCGTGCAGAATATAGATCTTTACATGCTCGATTAGCCACACTTTCCGAAACCTCACGCAGTAAATATCTTGAGGCACATAAGGATCATGAGGATTTTGTTAATCTGAAGGTTGTTGCACAAGGTATACATCAGTTGCCTTCTGGTGACATTTCAGCTTTTGGATTAGCTTGGGTAATTTATCTGAGCCGGATTGGTTATGTTGAGGATTATTTGAAGAAGGAAGAAGCCTGGGAATACAAAATAGAAGCCGCAAGGCAGCTACAAGAACGCTATAGCAGTTGGGCGGATTATTATATAGCCTATTCCTTGGGCAGCAAATTTTCATTAGTACAATCCGGCGGATTAGATAATCTATTTGAGACGGGATTGCAGAAGCTCATGCGAAATAGCAGCATTCTATACAGGGAAGCCGTTTGGGGGCAAAATCTGCAGCCGGAAGCCACTTAGTCCGAACTTAGGTAATTAATACCTATTGAATACCTAATGAATCCCTATCCCGTGTTGCTTAAGGACCCAGAGGACGCTATTTGCAAATTTATAGCCCTTTGAGCCGGTTTTCGGACTCCAGTGCAGCTATTCCTTGAGGAAGCGGTCTTTTGTGGTGTTTTTGATGCCAATAGGTGCTATGCGGTCCGTTAGGAATCCAAATGGGGGATAATGCAGCGTATAAGGTCAGCTGTGTCCGATAAGCTGCGTCGTAAGTGCAAATGTGATCCAAGCAAACGAAGTTTAGTAGTTTAGTGTTACAACGCGAGCAAAGGTATCTCCATGTATCAGATCAAAGAGCAAGCTAAAAATAAGATGCAGCAGTAAGACCAAACAGTAAAACCAAACAATAAACAATAAGACCAAACAGTAAACAGTAAGACTAAAACTCAACAGTAAAACTCAAAAGTATATCCCAAAACGAGGGAGTTCCAGATGCTATAACGTAGCTTTTGGAATTCTCTCTTTTTTGTGATGCCGGGTTAATCTTGACACGATCTAATATTTGTATATAATTGGAATAGACCGACGGTCGGTCCACAGAATGGAGGACGTTGCAGATGAGAATTTCCAAAGAAGCGGAAGAACGTAGAAATGAAATATTGGATACAGCAGAAATGCTGTTTTTTACGAAAGGGTATACCAAAACGACAGTGAATGATGTCTTGCAGGCTATAGGTATCGCGAAGGGAACCTTCTACTATTATTTTAAATCGAAGGAAGAGGTCATGGATGCTGTTGTGCTGCGATTTATTGATGCTGGTGTAGCAGTTGCTAAGCAAATTGCTGCAGATCCTAAGCTGACCGTTCATGAAAAGCTGCTGCAAATCATTATGGCGCAAAAGCCGGATACGGACAGAAAAAGCCAAATAATTGAGCAGTTCCATCAGGCTGATAATGCACAGCTGCACCAGAAAAGCCTGGTGGAAACCATTTTGCGGCTAACTCCTGTTTTGACGGAGGTCATTGAGCAGGGCATAGAGGAGGGACTGTTTCACAATCCGTATCCCCGGGAGACGATGGAATTTCTATTGATCACCTCTCAATTTCTTTTTGATGAAGGGATATTCAAGTGGCAGCCTGAGGAAATCATCCAGAAGATAAGAGCGTTTATCTATACGATGGAAATTACACTGGGGGCGGAGAAGGGCAGCTTCGACTATGTGTTTCAAATGTTTGAGTAGGGGAGTGGGAATATTCTGAACAACAAATCCTTCGGAAATTTTATGATCATTTGGATGGGGGAGTGGATATCCAGTATTGGCAGCGGGTTGACGGCTTTCACCTTAGGGGTTTATGTGTTCCAGATGACACAGACTGCCTCTAGCGTGGCACTTTTAACCTTATGTGCTTTTCTCCCTTCCATTGTGCTCAGTCCTTTTGGCGGCGTGTTAGCGGATCGGTTTGATCGGCGATTGATGATGATAGCAGGGGATTTGTTGTCTGCTTTTGGACTTGTATATGTTCTCATCATCATGCTGCTGGGTGAACCTCATTTATGGCAGATTTGTCTGGGCGTGACGTTTAGTTCGATTTTTGTATCCTTGCTTGAACCTGCCTACAAAGCTACCATTACAGATTTATTAACAGAGAAGCAATTTGCTAAGGCCAGTGGTTTAGTTCAGCTTGCTGCGTCCTCAAAATATCTTCTTTCTCCTATCCTTGCCGGGATTTTGCTTAGCTTTATGGATATAAAAACTATCCTGCTTATAGATATCTCAACCTTTCTAGTTACAGTTCTTGCAGTGATGGCTGTTCGCAGGAATCTACAGACTGAACACAGAATTCCAACGAATCAGTCGTTTGTAAAAGATTTGAAGGAGGGCTGGGATGCTCTTATTTACACGAAAGGTGTACTGCAGCTTACGATCATTTTGTCTGTCGTTACTTTTTATGTGGGTTTTCTCCAAACCTTATATACGCCTATGCTTCTACCCTTTACGGATACGAAAACTCTAGGCACGGTATTATCTGTAAGTGCTATAGGGATGTTGCTCGGCAGTCTGATTATTGGAGTTTTTAGCATCGATCGTAAATATATCAAAGTATTAGCGCTCGGCCTAGGATTCGCCGGACTGTTTTTTTCTTTGGTGGGTCTGACCACGAATGTTGCTTTTATTACAGCTGCTGGCTTTTTATTTTTTGCAACGTTGCCTTTTGTTAATACCAGTGCTGACGTTATGATTCGCAACCATATCCCAAATGACACACAGGGGCGGGCATGGGGGATCATTGGCATTTTATCACAACTCGGTTATGTGGCTGCGTATGCTTTTGCTGGCATATTGGCTGATCAAGTGTTTAATCCTCTTTTACGAGAGGGAGGTCTGCTTGCTTCATCAGTAGGTAAGGTGATAGGCACTGGGGAAGGACGGGGAATCGGTTTATTTTTTATCATCTCTGGTTTGCTCATCATTATTATGGCATTTGTGATCCCCCGAATGAAATCAATTCGCTGCCTTGAACGTGAATAATTGAATTCCGTATTAGAGAGGAGAAGGCCTGTCAATGCTGCTACGAATTGTAAAAAGAGACCTTCAACGCAATAAAATCATTACCTTCGGATTATTTGTGTTTATCATGTTATCGGCTTTGCTTGTTGCTTCAGCGTCGCAAGTGATTATAGAATTGTCGGGGTCCTTGAATCAGCTATTGATTAAATCTAAAGCCCCTCATTTCGTGCAGATGCACGCAGGACAAATCGACAGCTCAGCAATCGAGAGCTTTACAGCCGCTAATCCACTGGTGAAAGATCAACAAACCGTAGAGATGCTTAACTTGGATGGATCTAACGTTTATCTAGGCAGTAACCAAGGCTCGGAAGCAAACAGCGTGATGGATATCGGCTTTGTAGAGCAGAACCCTTCGTTTGATTTGCTGCTGAATTTAGAGAACAAGGTGATTGAGGTATCGGCAGGAGAAATCGCTGTCCCCATTTATTATATGAAGCAAAAGAATCTGAAAATCGGCGACGTAGTTAGCGTTCTAGGTGAACAGTTCGATAAAAAGTTTGTGATTACTGATTTTGTAAGGGATGTCCAAATGAATCCAGCCATGGTCAGCTCCAAACGTTTTGTCGTAAATGCTGCTGACTTTACAGCGCTTAAACAACAGCTCGGCGAACCTGAATACCTGATTGAATTTCAGCTTACAGATCTATCTAAGCTCAATGATTTCCGCAATGAGTATCAATCCTCAAATCTGCCCAATAAAGGCCCCTCCATTGACTATCCTTTATTTAAAACGCTGAATGCACTGACGGACGGGATTATCGCAGTTGTTATTATTTTGGTAAGTGTTCTGCTGATGCTGATTGCTATTTTATGTCTCAGATTTACGATGATCGCTACCTTGGAAGAGGATTACAGAGAGATAGGTGTCATGAAAGCGATTGGGATCACGCAGCAAGATATTCGCAGCATTTATTTAGCAAAATATATCGTGATGGCAGCCGTCGCCTCTGTATGTGGATATTTACTGTCTTTAGGTGTGGTGCGTTTGTTTACAGCCAATATTACTTTGTATTTGGGCGTTGCTCCTGCCAGTATCCTTCAATATTTTGTTCCTGTCCTGGCGGTAGGTTTGATCTTTGGAGTTGTTGTATTCTTTTGCCGGATGATTCTTAGACGCTTTAATCGCATCACGGTTGTAGAAGCTTTACGGTCAGGTACGAGGGGTGAAGCAAGGATGAACACAAGCAGATTTTCACTTAGCAAGCGTAAATTTGTTAACGTGAATGCTTTTCTCGGGGTAAAAGATGTTTACGGGCGCTTCACCATGTACGGATTATTGTTCTTCGTATTTGTGATCAGTTTGTTTATCGTTCTAGTGCCAGTGAATATATTGAATACCCTTCAGTCTCCCCGGTTTGTTTCTTATATGGGCGTCGGTCAGAGCGATATTCGCATTGATTTGCAGCAATCGAACCAAATAGAGAAGCGTTTTAATGAGATGATAACCAAGCTTGAAAATGACCCGGACATCTCTAAATTTTCTCCACTGATTACTTCTAGATTTAAGGTATTAGGTAGTGATGGTGTATGGGAATCGCTAAATGTTGAAACCGGTGACTTTACTATTTTTCCGCTCTCGTATGTTCATGGAGGAACTCCTAGAAGTGCAAGTGAGATCGCTCTTTCTGACCTGAACGCCAAGGAACTGAATAAAAAGGTGGGGGATATCGTTCATTTAGAGGTTGCTGGGGTGGCAAGAAAATTGACCGTTAGCGGGATCTATCAGGATATAACTAATGGTGGCCGAACCGCAAAAGCGCAATTGCCATATGATTCGAAGACGGTTCTCTGGTATGTAGTAGCTTTGGATGTGAATCCGGGAATTTCCGTCCAGGCAAAAATGGATCAGTACACCAAATTATTTTATCCAGCAAAAATCACTCATCTGCAAAGCTATTTAGCTCAGACATTAGGAAATACAATTCGCCAATTGAAGCTGGTTACAGGCTTATCCATCGTTATCGCATTTTCGATTTCGATATTGATTACCTCTTTATTTCTGAAAATGCTGCTTGCCAAGGATTCTTCGCAAAACGCTATTTTGAGAAGTGTTGGCTTTACGTTAGGAGATATTCGTAGGCAATACCTGGTAAGGATGCTGATAATATCAGGGCTGGGCGTCATTCTTGGTACTTTTGCGGCTAACACTCTCGGGCAAAAAATTGCTCAAATGCTAGGCTCTTTCATGGGGGCTTCTAAGATACAGTTTGTAGTCAATCCGGCGGTAGCCTATCTTATTCTTCCTCTACTTTTCATGCTTATTGTAGCGCTCACCACCGTAACAAGCACGATCTCAATCAGAAAATCCAGTATAGTCAAACTAATTGCCGAATGATAGGAGGTGGCAGAATGTTCATATTAGAGACGAAAGGGTTAAAAAAAAGTTATTCAACAGGGCAAGGAACTCCGCAGTCGATATTAAAGGATGTTCAGCTTCAGGTGTCTCAGGGGGAATTCATAGCTGTCATGGGACCTTCTGGTTCAGGAAAATCAACATTGCTGTATACGATCAGCGGGATGGATAAGTTGACAGAGGGAAGTGTTATTTTTAAAGGGCAGGAGATCAGCGGAGTTTCAGAGAACGAATTAGCCGGTCTGCGCTTAAAGCATATGGGCTTTATTTTTCAGCAAATGCATCTGTTAAAAAACTTGAATATCCGCGACAATATCATCCTGTCTGCTTATCGGGCGAGAACCAGCAGCCGTAGAACTATCAATAAAAGAGCAGCTGAGTTAATGAACAAAACAGGAATATCTGCGCTGGCTGAACGTAATATTACACAGGTGTCAGGAGGACAATTACAAAGAGCAGCAATCTGCAGAGCACTCATTAATCAGCCAGATATATTATTTGGCGATGAGCCAACCGGGGCGCTTAACTCAAAAGCAGCTAGTGAAATCATGGACATATTAGCAGATATTAATCAATCAGGAACAACGCTTATAATCGCCACACATGATGCTAAAGTCGCTGCTCAAGCTGAGCGTGTCTTGTATATGCTAGATGGCAGCATTGCAGCTGAGCAACGGCTTGGAAAATATAATCGCGTAGATGGGGAATTGAAAAGGCGGGAGGAGAAGCTTGCGGCTTGGCTATTAAAGCTGGGATTCTGATTGGGGATCTAGCGCTGTACGAATGTCAAACAACGTTTTGCAGTTTAATATCTGCCCAGCACTAAAACCTATCCTATATGCAATAATAACCACTCAATGCGAAGGCATTAAACAATTAAAAAAACTATTAACGCACCTCGATCATTGCTGATGCTGGTATAAACCGAACAAAAAAGCAGTTGCCCCGGCACATCCGGATAACAGCAATTGCTTTTTTGTTCACTTACTGATTCTTTAGAAAGCTTACGGCACTACGTAGATATTGGGTTTAGACACAGTGGCCATACCGTTGCCTAGGAAAAATCCTGTGTGCGGAGGTTGATTGTAAGCTGTATTCTGCCAGGCAATGCTTAACCGATATACTGGATCATGCATTAAGGTATATATTTTATTAGTGGTGATGTTCGTAGTTGTATAGATTCGTAGAGCCGAGTTATCGGACTTTTTCCAGATAGCCTCTTCGCGCCAGTCTCCAAGCAGGTCGGCCTGTAGGCTTGGCGTTGCTTTGGTACTATTGTTGGATGCTACGCTCGCTCCGGTTAATAAATTGGTAACGGAGTTGCTTGCAGGGTTCCATTTATCAATCTTGACACCATCCAGCAGTTCGCGGGACAAGTCGCCATCCCACCAGATTCCAAAATTCACAGAAGGCATTGAGCTGCTTATTTTGGTGCCTGTAATGGAGTATAGGCCAACGCCGTGAGCCCATACCTCTTCCCCGGGATAATTGGGATCAATATCGGCAGCCATCCCCCGGCCGGTATCTTTTCCCGTGTATACACCCCATAAGACCGTCCCGTTTGCAGCATCCCATACCGCAGCGCCATAGGGAGAACTAGTATTTTCCATGACTTTAAAAACTTCGAGACCGGGGCGGTTCGGATTTAAATCACCTACATGCAGCGCGTCTCCATGACCCAGCCCTGTATTGTATAAGGTCGCACCGTTATTATCAATGGTTAAGGCACCATAAATGATCTCATCCTTACCATCGTTATCCACATCGGCTACACTTAAGCTATGATTACCTTGACCGGCGGTTCCAGCATTGGTGGAGCTATTGCTATCAAAGGTCCATTTACGGGTCAAAGCACTGCCATTCCAGTCAAAAGCTACAACGACTGTGCGTGTATAATAACCACGTGCCATGATGATGCTTGGATGTACTCCATCCAGATAGGCTACACCTGCTAAAAAGCGGTCTACTCGATTGCCGTAATTGTCACCCCAACTGGATACGGTTCCTCTGGCAGGAACATAATCAATCGTGGTTAAGGTTTTGCCCGTTTGTCCGGAAAATACACTCAGATATTCAGGCCCGGTCAGGATATATCCACTGGAGTTGCGATAATCTGCACTTGTGTTTCCAAGGGTTACGCCAACTCCGTCAACTGTACCGTCTGCTGTTTTGCAGACTACTTCGGCTTTACCATCACCATTGAAATCATAGACTAGAAATTGAGTATAATGTGCGCCAGCCCGAATATTTTTACCCAGATCAATTCGCCATAGCCGAGTTCCATTCAGCTTATAGGCATCCAGATAGACATTGCCTGTATATCCACTTTGCGAGTTGTCTTTGGAATTGGAAGGATCCCACTTCAACACGATTTCATATTCCCCGTCACCGTCTAAGTCGCCCACGCTGGCATCATTGGCACTATAGGTATAACTTACGCCATCTGGCGTAGTGCCGCCAGCCGGAATTTGAATTGGAACGTCCAAATAATTGTTGGCCCATACATTTGCTGCTGGGGAATCAGATTGCTCAATACCGCCAACGATTGCTCGAACTGTATAGCTAGAAGAAGTTGTGCCGGCGTTATCCTGATAATTCGTGCTGTCCGTGATTGGGGTAACGTTTACTTTTGTGCCATTGCGGTATAAATTAAAAGAAACCGACAGTTCTTCTGTTCCGAGTAGCCGCCAGCTCACAAATACACCACTGGATACCTTCACTGCTACTAGTCCCCGATTTAGCTTTTCTGCTTGCCGGGCAGATGCTGCCGACACAGAGGAAAGAGAGCCAAAAGCTGCCGTCCCTAAGGTAAAGACTAAAAACCAAATGATTACAAGATACCCTGATTGATGTAACCGCTTACTCATTAACGAAGCCTCCTTTTCATTTTTGGTTCACGAGGGTTACACAGGATGTCATAGTGAACAGTACATAATATTTCATAAAGATAAAAATATGTTTTAAATTTACTTGAACCATTTTAAATGAGTACGACTTTACTCACACAGAAAGGAATACATAACATGGAAAATATAAGCTATAATTTAAAATTCGCTACACTTTGTGCCAAATATAATCTGGGTCTGTTGATGAATGAACCTGAACCGATAACAGGCGGACTCTTGCACAGAATGTATCGCCTGCAAACGGATAAAGCGCAATACGCAGTAAAGGCCTTAAATCCTCAAATTATGCAACGAGATACAGCAATGTCCAATTATATTTTTTCTGAAATGGTTGCGAATCTGGCTTATCAAAAGGGAATCCATGCTGTTCCGGCAATTGTATCTAATGGCAGTAGTATGCACGAGGTTGAAGGGCAATTTTATTTATTGTTTCCATGGGTTCAGGGGAAGGCATTACCTTTAGATGAAATAGATTTAGATTGTTGTAAAAAGATTGGGGCAATTCTTGCGCAGCTCCACATCATCGATTTCTCACAGGGAACGGATGATCATCACTTTGAAACGCTTAAAGCGTCTAATACTGCAGTTGCCAATTGGAAAGAGCTTGCTCTCAAAGGAGAGCAGCAGAGTGCAGAATGGTCAAGCTTGCTGGCAGATCACCTGCATAAGATAGAGAATTGGGAGTCATTGATTCATTCATCAGCGAGTCTATTGACGAATCATTATGTTATCAGCCATCGGGATTTAGACCCCAAAAATGTCTTGTGGGATGAGCGGAAAGTTCCAATAATAATCGATTGGGAAGCAGCAGGACCTATTCATCCGACGTTAGAGCTGATAGATGTAGCTTTATATTGGTCAGGTTCTGTATCGGGAGATTTAAGCAAAAAGGCATTCTCAAATTTGATTAACAGCTATCTGGAGCATGGCGGAGAGATTTATGCGGATTGGCAGGTTGTGCTCAACTATGGCTTTTTGGGAAAATTAGAATGGTTAGCTTACAATATCAGACGTTCGCTAGGACTGGAGAGCTCAGATGATGCAGAACGGGAGCTGGGTACTCGTGAGGTAATCCGTACGATTAATGCATTACACGACTACGCTGATTTTATTCCACAATGTTTATTATGGTTGGGAGATTTAGAGGAAGGTAGTGCCTAATCTATTAAAGGAGAACTTATTTATGAATGTTATTAACGCTACGATGGAAGATATAAATGGATGAGTGTGTTCCGATGGACCGGAAGGGCGTTCACGCCAAAAGTTTAAACTGACTGTACGATAAAAAGGAGGACTTATGAAGAAGTTTATAGTTATATCTGGCGTCTCGCTATTTTTGTTGGCGATTTCTTTTAACCCATTGTTCAACTATATACGTGAGTACATAATCTCTGATCAAATTAATCAGCGTTATGAGATAAAGCATGCTGAAAAAGAATATAACCCAATAAACGTACAAGAGATAACGGTTGATGATAAGAATATTAAAATCAGGGAAGAAAAAACAGGCAGGAAAGCAGATTTGACCCCATGGGATGAAGAGGAGAAGGTCCCGCCTGGTGATATTGTCAAAGTTCAGTTCTTATTAAATGATCAAAAAATCTCCACCCCTGATGAAATATGGCTATCCAATCGGGACAGAGGCAGCAGGTATTTTTCGTGGATAGATATTCTCACAGTAAAGGACCGAAAGACTGGTGAGAATCAAATAAATATAGTCCAAAGACTGACCGACGATAGTCAACCCATGGAAACAAGAAAATGGAAAATCATCACGATTGCACAAGACGGAGAAGTAGACGAAGAGGTTCTCAGCTATGCGCAAAGAAGCAACAATCATTTAGGCGTCAAGCTAATCGAGTTCTCCGGTACCTCCCTTATGTGTATGGGCTATTATTCAGATGTTACTAAGGCCTATCCTAGTATTTTCTTCCCACTCCTATTTCCGTTTCTAACTGGAATAGCGGGTCTCCTGTTATTGATTTTTCTGGTTGTTTTATTACTGTTTGAGCTTCATCTTAGACGCGTTATTAGAAAAAGAGGGCGATAAAGAACACAGGATACGTTCTGAAATTACTTGTAGTTTCGAATTACCTTTAATTTAGTGATAGTTGATAAGGCAAACAGCAGCAGTAAGACTCCGATTGAACCCATGACAGGACCAGGGCTGAAGAGATCAGACAAGGATGAGACAGCAGTAAGACCAATGGATGGGGCTACACTCATGATAGAACCTAATACACCGAACACCCTACCTTGGAGGTCTTCTGAAACTTCCAGCCTAAGGATTGTATTAATCAGCAACGTGCAGAATGAGAACATGAAGCCAATTACAAGAATGATAGGAATGGCAATCGCAGCGGAAGTGACGAATGATAACAGGAGGTACAGGGGACCGAGACATAGCAGTCCAGTCATAATAAGAAATCCTCTATTCTTCAATTTGGAGCCGAGCAGTAAGATCAGACCGGATCCGATCATATAACCAAGTGGAATACAGGCTTCAATAAGTCCAAACTGAAAGGGAGTGGAATCCCACACGTTGACAGCCATAACCTGGGTCAACATCAGGGAGGGGACAAAAAATAAGGTTAAGGTAGGAAGCATAATCATAACGGCGCGTGCAAAAGGGTACCTCCAAATATAGCGAATTCCATCGATCAAATCCTGTGTGAATTTCCGTTCTTTCTTGGGCACGTTATTTAATTGAGTTGGCAAAGGAAGGGAACGGACCGCTAACACGAGCAGAAAGGAGAGGAAGAATGTAGCTCCATCAAATAAAATAGCGTCGGCTGCTCCAAAACTCGCTACGAAAATCCCACCGGCGGAATAACCAATAGTCCGGCAGATGTTTTCAGACAAGTTCAACAGTCCTACCGCTTTTTGTAGATGTTCTTTACCAACAACAGTAGTGATAGAAGCTTGGTATGCCGGAGACTGGAATAAAGCTGAAATGGTCGTAAGACCCGTCAGTATGGCGACGATAATGAACGAAGTAGAGGGCAGGGAAATGGCTAAAGCTAGCGTCACTACGAGTCCGCAACTTATCAGATCTGTGATCAGCATGAGGGTTCGACGATTGACCCTATCCGCAAAAGTTCCCCCTATCGATCCGAGCAAAGAACTAAGCAATAAATTGATTATCGTGATGATGGCAATCATTTTGGCGCTGCCGGTCGTTTGCAGTACCCATAAACTTAAAGCAATACTATGAAAAGTGTTACCGAACAAGGAAATGGAGTACGAACTGAGTAGCAGCAGGAATCTCCGATTTCCCCAAAGAGAGGGATGAGCTTGAACAGCAGAGGGAACTTGTTTCACTAATACAGGACCAGGCATAAGTTATGCTCCTTTCAACTTAAACGCTTAAGTGAATAGCCAAAAAAATTATTCTACAAAATAACAATTATTTTCTTGTGCGGAGTAGTCAGAATGATGCAATAATTTGTCCATGAGTTCAAATGCAGTAGCCGCTTTATCCCCTGTGAAAATGAATTTATGAACGTCATCGCCTAATATTTCCGGACAATTGCAGGTGCAAAGAACAGAGAGTTGTTCGAACCTCCCGTTTTTTTCAACGTAACTTCCAATAAACTCATTAATGACAATAGCCTCTTTATAGCCCCCCTCCTGTAAGAATGTATTTAATTCCTCCAAATTGACAACGGTGAATATCGCTTCTTGAGGTAATGGAAGACTGTCCTGAATAAAGCGGGTGAGGAAAGAGTTATTGAAGCTCTCCATAATTAAACATACCTTTGAAAGGTTCTGTGGTTTTACCTTTTGCAGAGCTGCTCGATAGTTGAAAAGGACTTGCTTAAAGAGTTTATCTTCAATCATGCTGTCGATCAGAATCAAAGGAATTCCTTCTACAAAATGTGTAGAGATCGAATAAAAGGCTTCCTCACGCACATCGATCAGAAATACAGCCTCCAGTTTTCTTTCTACGATAATATCCAAAGAAGGCTGGTCAACATCAAGTGAATATAGCAGCGTATGGTAACCAGCATTTGTTAACCGTTGTTCCAAGGCATGTATAAATGAGAACTGGGCATGGAGCTTCCAGTGTGGGGTATGGACTGATGTGTTAACAAGCACACCGACCAATCTTGTTTTCTGATTCGCAAGTGAACGTGCTGCCAGATTCGGTATGTAATGCAGTTCCTCGGCAAGCTGAAGAATCTGCTGGCGCGTTTTCTCAGGAATGGTTTGGTTGCCGACACGATTCAGAACATAGCTCACTGTTGCGACGGAGACATTGGCACGAAGTGCGATGTCCTTCATGGTTGTCTTTTTCACCAGTAAATAGCTCCCTTATCCTTGTGATATTTTCTAAAGATTAACATTCTGATTCTAAAGCGTCAATGGGGGGGGAGTGAGCAGTCAGATGACCCTGTTAAGTAGCTAGAAATGGAAGAATGTAGCCCTTGAGATTCAACTCTGGGAAGATCTGCTTGATAATCGTCTTAAGCTAAATTATACGAAACAAGCTTTATGCAAAAGCTGAAAAAATGCTTATTAACCCAATGGTCATCCTTCCGCTGTATTATTTTTATGCTGGAGTTTTGCATAAACCTAACATTAAAAAAGTAAGTGTAGAGTATGATGGTTCCATATCTTTTTCAAGAGAATATCTAATCTAAAGATTTATAGTAATAAAGATTATGAGGATACTTCCGCAGTTATTGGGAGTGTCCTTTTTGTATGGAATTAAGCACCTTTGTGACCTTTCTTAAAATTTGGGTAAATAAGTATTAAGATCCATGAACCTAAAACGGGCAGCGAGATGAGGTGTTACTTATGGATACGATTCCGGATGGAAAGGAGTGATCTTTGTGAAACCGCTTCAGATAACGACACAATATTGTGAAAATTTTCACCTGTTTATTAAAAATTTTAATATATAATTAATTTATAATCAAAAACAAGGGGGATTTCAAATGAAGTTATTTAAAATGATGTTAGTAGCAGGCGTCTCGGTTGCAGTCTTGTCTGGTTGTGGTGCGAATAATAATAATGCGACTAATTCGGCGGCTACTACGGCTCCAACTACAGAGCAAACGGATGCAGTTACTACAGCTTCAATCGTAAATCAAGCAGATGCGTTTACCAAGGCTGTAAGTAAAGATGGAAACTGGATTATTGCCATTCTAAATGATGTGACGATTGCCCAAGATGTTGTTGTTGAAGGCGAATTCCATGATAAAGGGGCCGCAGACGGCGATATCTACCGTAAGATTGCTCTTTATGCCCAAGATGCTGATCACAAAGTTACTGCCAATTACACACTCACTGTACCTAAGTTAACTGTACAAAGTGAAAATTTACGGGTTCAAGGCGGAACCATTAAAGGTGATGTTTATGTAGAAGCGAACGGATTTAATCTGCATGAAACCTCGACTATTGATGGCAATCTTTACTTCGCAAACGAAGATGTGAAAGCAACTGCAGGGATTGAAGGTAAAGTAACTGGGGCAACTGAAGTTAAATAAGTTAGTGATGATTTCGATTAGGTAGATGTAGAAGTTGAAGGACTAAATAGATAGAATTTTCCGGATAGGTTCAGGAAAATGGAATCAGTATGAATGGGCAAACTCATAATGGACTACACCCCATCTAATTACCATATGAGAGCCGACGGAAGCTGTGAAGTAACAAGTAATGGAGTATTGAAGTGTACAGTAGATGGTTTTAACTGTATTTTGTACAACTAAAATGCTCAAAATGCTCGGCCAATGAAAATAGCTGTATGTAGTACATCTATTTTCTTGATTTAATACTCTACAGGCTATTTCTTAAGTTTTTAATTGTATAGAATACACTTAAAGTTAGAATTAGCCCTTGTGGATATGGAATAAGTGTATAAAATGCAGTTATCTTACAAATTTCAACAAGATAGTGCGTTACAACGGAGTGGGTATCCGAAAGCTACGAATGATTAAGCTTAGCTCGTAACCTACTCAAGCAAACCACCGCAGACCCAAAACACCAGGCAGTGAACCTCCAACGGAGAATCGCTGCCTGGTTGTTTTTTGTGGATGAATATATGAACTATTGTTGATTTTCTTCATATTGACTTATAATATTACTACCACTACTAGGAGGAACACATATGTCTAAGGAGTATTCGCGCACATATATTGAGAGCGTAAAGCTTGAAATGTTAAATAGGTTGGGATTAAAGCAGGTGTTCTTCAAGGAGCAAATAGGGGATAGCTTAATTTTTGAAGCTGTGGGCTTTGATAAAGGGGCAAAACACCGCTTTTGCGTTAGACCAAAGACGAAAACGATTGATGAATTCATTTCAGGCAAATGGATGAAGGTCCGCAGTTTTATAATCAAAAGTGTGGATATTTAATGTTGAACCCTATAAAGGTAGCCCCGTTAATCGGAGTTACCTTTTTATTTTTTGACCCATAGTCATTGATAATGTGAAGTATCTCCATACAGATCAATGGTTGTATTGTTATCAGTTAGGGTTACTTTACATAATGCTGTAGAGAGAATATCCGGTAACTCCCCAATTTCCTGCAATGATTTATTGAGAAAATAAGCCATAATGACTTTTAAAGTCATCCGATGCGTGACGATGAGCACTTCTAGCCCTGCGTTATCGTTTATGATGCGCTCTATTGTCGGCACTACTCTTTGTTCAAGCTGCTTGTAAGTTTCACCTGAGGTTAGAGGAATATATAGATCGGGTCTGGTGAAAAAATGGGAATATTGTAAAGGAGATTCTAGTTGTATCTGATCCGTATTCATTCCTTCCCAGCTCCCCATGTTAATTTCCATTAAAGAAACTTGCTGATGAATAGGTAAACTCCGCTTTCCCCGTAAAATCTGCGCAGTATGCAATGCTCTTGGACTAGTACTAGAATAAATTGCGCCTAAGTTTTCTACTTCCAAACGATCTCTTAACCATTCCGCCTGCTGTTCGCCCAAGGCTGTAAGCGCAGAATTTTGATGCCCTTGCATTCGTTTTTGTAAATTCCATTCTGTTTGCCCGTGGCGGGTTAAGTAGAATACTGTCTTTGTCATTAACGTGACCTCCCTTATGAATAGTTGTAAGTATAAGATAAATAAATATAAATAAACAATATATAATAGTTAACATCCATAATGTATAGTTATAGTAAAATAGCTGAGGATAAGCGGCGAATACAGATATTATTTTATAAAGTGAGGAAGAGTTGACGATGAACTATCATGTATTAAAATTGTTTTATTACGTTGCGATCACAGGTAGTGTGACCAAAGCCTCTGAACGTTTGCATATCAGTCAACCCGCTATATCAGCTCAAATCCGTAAGTTTGAACGGGAGAATCATATTTTATTATTTGAAATTAAAGGAAAGAGGATGGTGCTCACCCCTTTAGGAAAAAGGTTAATCGAACCTCTTGAGAAGTTTTTTGCCATGGGTGATCAAGTCCAGCAAATCATTGAAGACTATCACAAATTTCCTGAGGGGAATCTGCGGATTGCAGGTAATTATTTGGCGACAAGCATCCTCATTCCCCGGTGGGCGTCATTATTCAAACAATCTTTTCCGGAAGTTAACATTCAGATCACTACTACTAATTCTCATGGTGTCATGGAAAAATTAAATAATTTTGAAGCAGACGTGGCGATTTACAGTGATATGGAGTTTCCTTCGCATAATACAGGAGTGTTCGAACATCGGGAGTTATATAGGGACGAGTATGTATTCGTGGTTTCTTCCCATCACCCTATTGCCAATCAGCAGGTTAGTTTTGAAGAAGTGATGTCTGAAGCATTTATTATGAGGGAAGAGGGCAGTGCAGCCAGAGAGCAGCTTGTCCGGTTGTGTGAAGAAAGAAGTGTACAGCAGCCAACGATTGGGCTTCAATTTAATGGAGTGAATGAAGTTATTCAAGCTGTCATTGCCGGTTATGGAATTAGTTATGTATCCGCTTTGTTGGCGAAACCTTATCTTGATCAGGGAACATTAGCTAAAATAGCAGTAGAAAATGTAGTCTCCAAGCATTCGATATGGATGGGCTACAGAAAGAAGGAACTTCAAGAAAGTTATATGCAGTCGTTTATTACGCTCGTTATGAAACAATTAAGTATAAAATAATTTTAGGAAATTAAAGATAATCTCATGGTAAACTATGGATAAAAATATTAGGAGGGGTCATAATGGATCAAATTGTATTCAAACAAATTAAGTTTGTGCGAAGTGTTACTGTGCGTGCTGTCGAGGGACTATCTGAGGGAACTTTGAATAGCATTCCAGAAGGGTTTAATAACAATATCCGATGGAATTTGGGACATATTTATTTGGTGCAAGAGAAGTTTGCCTTTCATTCTGCTCGGGAGCTTATGCAATTGCCGGCAAGCTTTGAACGCTTATTTGCGAAAGGGACTAAACCAGCCGAGTGGAATGAGGAACCGCCAACGCTTGAAGTTTTACTTGAGATGCTTACGGAGCAACCCAAACGGATCCAGGAAGCTTTTCACAATCGCTTAAGTGAGCAAGTAACCCCTCTTACAACAGGAAGTGGATTAACCTTAAATTCAATTGGTGAATTCATAAATTTCACACTTTACCATGAAGGTATGCATTTCAATACAATAAAATTATTAAATCGCTTTGCAGATAAATAAATTCAAATAATAAAAGATATCGATATATAGTTGGTATCTTTTGTTAGCTTTATGATCGAAAAAAAGATTTGTAAATGAAAAGGTTATGTGATAATCTAATTTATGTAATACATGTAACCGGTTACACATTGGGGGATGAATGAAAGAATGATGACGATCAAAGATGTCGCAAAAATAGCTGGAGTTTCGGTAGCAACAGTCTCACGGGTTATAAATGAATCTGGATATGTAAATATCGATACTCGCAAAAAGGTTGAGGCAGCGATCAAAGAAATGAATTATACCCCTAATGAGGTTGCAAGATCATTGTACAAGCGGAAATCTAAGTTAATCGGGCTGCTCTTGCCTGATATTACTAACCCGTTCTTCCCGCAGTTAGCGCGGGGGATAGAGGATCGAATGCAGGAGCAAGGTTATCGGATCATCTTTGGCAATAGTGATGAGAACGAGGACAAAGAGATGGATTATATTCAAACCTTTATCCAAAACAATGTCATTGGCATGATATCGTCAACCAATTTCCCTGAGAGTGACGTTTATTCTAACTTGAAGATTCCGGTCGTATTTCTGGACCGTACTTCTAATGATAGCCCTTCCGTATACGCAGATGGCAAAAAGGGCGGACGTCTTGCAGCACAGGAGATTATCGCACGGGGAAGCAAAAAAATTACAGTGATACAAGGACCGGCGCATATCAAACCAGCACAAGATCGATTTCTTGGGGCGATTGAAGTCCTTAATGAAATGGGAATCAGCTATAATGTGATCGAAACTTCATCCTTCTCCCATACAGTAGCAGAACAATGGGCAGTGGAGTTATTTGATAAATATATAGATACGGATGGCGTAATTGCCAGTAATGATATTGTGGCGACGGCAGTCATTCATGAAGCACATCGTTTAGGTAAAAGAGTGCCGCAGGATCTGCAAATCATCGGATTTGATGATATCCCGCTCAGCAGCTTGTTGTCACCTGCTTTATCCACCATTCGCCAGCCGGCACATGATATGGGTAGAGAAGCAGCGGGTTTACTTATTAAGCTAATTGAGCAAGATAAGGTGGAAGAGAAGATTATTCAACTACCCGTTAGCTTTGTGGAGCGGGAAACTACAAGAAGTAAAGAATAGATGACAACATGAGAAAGGTTGATGAATATGGCTAAGATATGTGTAATTGGCAGCTGTTCAATGGATTTAGTAGTGACTTCGAATAAGCGGCCTCACGCGGGTGAGACTGTGCTTGGAGAACAATTCTCCACCGTTCCGGGCGGTAAGGGTGCGAACCAAGCCGTCGCTGCTGCCCGACTAGGAGCAGAAGTTACGATGGTTGGTTGTGTAGGTGATGATTTCTATGGTACCGCTATCATGGATAATCTGAAAAAGAATCGCGTTTTTACCGCCAATGTGGAACCGGTTACACATGTCGAAAGTGGAACAGCTCACATCATTTTAGCGGAAGGCGATAACAGCATTATCGTTGTAAAAGGAGCCAATGATTTAGTTACTCCTGCATTGGTTGAACGGGCACTTGATAATATTAAAGGCTCTGACATGGTATTAATCCAACAAGAAATTCCGGAAGAGACGGTGTCTTATGTAAGTGAGATTTGCTATAAATTCAATGTGCCTATGTTGCTTAACCCAGCACCTGCTCGGCCTATCAGTGAAACGATTATAAACAATGCCACCTATTTAACTCCCAATGAACATGAATGTGCAATATTATTTCCTGAGATGAGTACTGCTGAAGCTTTACGCAAATACCCCAATAAGTTATTTATAACCGAGGGCAGCAATGGTGTGCGTTATTACGATGGTAAACAGGAAGTTTTAGTTCCCACCTATAAAGTGAATGCTATAGATACCACTGGAGCAGGAGATACTTTTAATGCGGCATTTGCTGTTGCTCTAGCCGAAGGCAAGTCTATTCGAACTAGTGTAAAGTTTGCCAATCGCGCCGCTTCTTTATCCGTCACAAAATTTGGTGCCCAAGGTGGCATGCCAACAAGAGTAGAGGTGGAGGTGAGTCTTTAATTATGAAAAAACAAGGAATCTTAAACAGTCATATTTCCAAAGTGCTTACTGACTTAGGCCACACCGATACGATTGTCATTGCTGATATTGGATTACCCGTTCCATCTGGTGTTCCAAAGATTGATTTAGCGCTTAAATTGGGAGTTCCCAGCTTTCAAGAGATTGTCGAAATCATATCAGAGGATATGGTCATAGAGAAAGTTATCGTGGCAGAGGAATTAGCAGCAAAAAATAAAGGCACTTCTGAATACTTGAATGACAAATTTAAGGAAATACCTATAGAGGCGATTTCACATGAACAATTTAAATTGTTAACCCGGCATGCGAAGGTCATCATTCGTACGGGGGAAGCTAAGCCGTATGCAAACTGTATTTTACAAGCCGGGGTCTATTTTTGATAAAAAGGGGGTTCAAAGCATATGCACATTACGATGAAGGATATTTATAAATCTTTTGGGGCTAACCGTGTGTTGACGGGTGTGGATTTTGAGCTGAAGGATGGTGAAGTTCATGCCCTAATGGGAGAGAATGGCGCAGGAAAGTCTACTCTGATGAACATTTTGATTGGACTGCATCAGCGTGATCAAGGAACCATTAGTATAGATGGTCAGGAAACATACTTTAACAATCCTAAAGAGGCTGAACGTTATGGGATCGCTTTTATCCATCAGGAGTTGAATGTGTGGCCGGATATGACAGTTCTAGATAATCTGTTTATTGGTAAGGAACGAACCTCCAAACTAGGGATCTTAAATATGAAAGAAATGAAAGCGTTAGCAAATGAACAGTTGCGTAAGCTCTCCGTAACGATTCCCTTAAATCAAGAGGCGGGGGAATGTTCGGTAGGGGAGAAACAGATGATTGAGATTGCAAAAGCGCTTATGACTCATGCAAAAGTTATCGTCATGGACGAACCGACAGCGGCATTAACCGAACGGGAAATCCAGAAATTGTTCGAAGTCATAACTTCCCTTAAAAAGGAAGGCGTCTCCATCGTGTATATTTCGCACCGGATGGAAGAGATTTTTACGATATGTGACCGAATAACGGTCATGCGAGATGGGAAAACAGTAGACACGAAGCCTATTCCAGAAACTAACTTCGATGATGTAGTTCGGAAGATGGTAGGGCGTGAATTAACCGACCGGTTTCCTGAGCGTACCTCCAAACCCGGAGAGGTTGTTCTTGAAGTTAAAAATGCCACGAAAAAAGGGCAATTTAAAGATGTTAATTTCTCCGTTCGTTCGGGTGAGATCTTAGGTTTCTCAGGATTAATGGGATCTGGACGAACAGAAATGATGAGAACCTTATTCGGATTGGAATCGTTAGACCGTGGTGAGATTATGGTGCGAGGAGAAAAGGTCACGATTCGAAATCCCAATGATGCGATGAAGGCGGGGATAGGTTTCGTTACGGAGGACCGTAAAGATGAAGGGTTAGTGCTTGATTTCTCTATTCGAGACAATATGGTGCTTACAAATTTATATAGCTTCGCTCCTAAGGGTGTAATCAATGATAAAAAAGAACAAGAATTTGTAGACATACTTATCAAGCGGCTGCACATCAAGACACAGTCTTCCTCCACTTTAGTCCGGAATTTATCCGGGGGGAATCAACAAAAGGTGGTCATCGCCAAATGGATTGGGATCGGCTTAAGTGTGCTTATCCTCGATGAACCTACCCGTGGAGTGGACGTAGGAGCTAAACGGGAGATCTATCAGCTCATGAACGAATTAACGGAACGTGGAGTCGCCATAATCATGGTATCGTCAGAGCTTCCTGAAGTCTTAGGAATGAGCGACCGGATCGTAGTGGTTCATGAGGGGGAAATTAGTGGAGAGCTATCACAACAAGAAGCTACGCAAGAAAAAATCATGACGTTAGCTACAGGGGGGCAATAGTAATGACAACTATCAAAGGTGAGAGAGAAAATAAAGGTTTTCAAATCGGGCAAATTACACAGAAGCTAGGTCCATTACTAGGGCTGATTATTCTAATTGTTATCGTTACGGTGTTGAACCCAAGCTTTATGGAGCCCCTTAATATCCTGAACTTGCTTAGACAAGTTGCCATAAATGCGCTTATCGCTTTTGGGATGACCTTTGTTATTCTAACGGGTGGTATCGATTTATCGGTGGGTTCTATTCTAGCCCTATCCAGTGCCTTCACCGCTAACCTGATGTTGTCTGGTTGGGATCCTGTCTTAGCCATTATTGTAGGTTGTTTAGCGGGTGGCGTGATGGGGATGGTTAACGGACTGATGATTACAAAAGGTAAAATGGCGCCATTTATCGCTACGTTGGCGACCATGACGATTTTCCGGGGATTAACACTTGTATACACAGACGGTAATCCGATCACAGGTCTCGGAGACAGCATGACCTTCCAATTGTTTGGCCGTGGATATTTACTGGGAATACCTGTACCTGCTATAACAATGATCATCGTCTTCGCAGTCTTATGGGTTGTATTGCACAAAACTCCATTTGGTCGTAAAACCTATGCCATTGGTGGTAATGAAAAAGCATCTATTATTTCAGGGATTAAAGTCGACCGCATTAAAATAATGATCTATTCATTGACCGGTATGTTGTCCGCATTGGCAGGAGCGATCCTGACTTCCAGATTGAACTCAGCGCAACCCACAGCAGGCACATCTTATGAGTTGGATGCTATCGCAGCTGTAGTATTAGGCGGTACGAGCTTAACTGGTGGTCGTGGACGTATCGTGGGCACATTGATTGGTGCATTGATTATCGGGATTTTGAACAATGGATTGAACTTGCTCGGCGTATCCTCTTTTTACCAAATGGTGGTCAAAGGGATCGTTATTGCTATTGCCGTACTCATAGACCGTAAGAAAGCCGTATAAGGGGGATTCCAACATGAAAAAGTTAACTTTGATTCTTACTTCCTTACTATTAATTCTCATGACAGGTTGTTCCTTGGAGCCTCCAGAGTGGGCTAAGCCTAGCAGTGGTGGAAGCATGGAGAACATGAAGATTGGATTATCCATATCTACATTGAATAACCCCTTCTTTGTATCCGTTAAAGATGGTGTTTTGGCCGAGGCTAAGAAGCAAGGCTTGGAAGTCCTTGTCATTGATGCCCAAAATGATTCTGCTAAACAAAGTAATGACGTCGAAGATTTGATGCAAAAAGGTGTGAATGCGTTATTGATCAATCCAGTGGATTCATCAGCGATCTCGACGGTAGTGCAAACAGCTAACAGTTTAAATATTCCCGTCGTTACGTTGGACCGTTCCGCAGATCAAGGGGATATCAAAGCTCTTGTTGCCTCTGATAATGTAAAGGGTGGCTCTATGGCGGCACAATATATTGTAGAGCAGCTTGGGAAAGGTGCAAAGGTCATCGAGCTAGAAGGATCCCCAGGAGCGTCAGCGACTCGGGAACGCGGTAAGGGATTCCATGAGATTGCGGACAGCCAGCTAGAGGTCATTGCTAAGCAAACAGCTGATTTCGACCGCACGAAAGGCCTGACCGTTATGGAGAACCTTCTGCAAGGAAATCCTGGCGTACAAGCAGTTTTCGCTCATAATGATGAAATGGCGCTAGGTGCTATTGAAGCCATTCAAAGTTCAGGCAAGAATATCCCTGTGATTGGTTTTGATGGAAATGAAGATGCACTTAAATCCATCGAAGCTGGTAAATTAACAGGAACCGTTGCGCAGCAGCCTGAATTAATTGGCCAACTAGCCATTCAAGCCGCTAAGGATGTATTAGAAGGCAAAACCGTAGAGAAGCTGATTGCGGCACCGCTTAAACTAGTTGTTAAAGAGTCAAAATAATAATCATTATAGAAAAAGACTGCGCTCACCGATTTGGTGAGCACAGTCTTTTTTGCTATACATTGCAGCTTATTCTTCAATAACTCTATCCGGTAGCTGTGTAACATAGCTGTCTGACAAATGGAGCAGCTGTAAGGCACGCTCGAATTCGTCTTCTGTGGATTGCAGAGGTTGGTTGCCGTTACCAGATAAAGTATAATGCTGGCCATCCTCGAAGCCACTGCCGGATAAGAAGAGCTCTTCGTTATTTACGAAAGATCCTGTAGGCAAGTAATACCGTTGTGGTAGTAAGTTATAAGTTGATTGATTCAAGAGATCTTGTCCGAAATGAATATGATCTGCAAGAGAGACACCCAATAAATTAGATACGGTAGGTAAAATATCCACTTGCCCGCCTAGCTGTTCTTTTACACTAGGAGTTGTAATCCCTGTCGCTGACATGATCAACGGAATATTAATCAATTCACGTTCCGAATATTCATGGCCGAGAATCTCTTCCAGTAGGAGATGATCATCCTCTTTTAGAGAGAAGATAGGCAGTCCACGATGATCCCCGTACAATACGATCAAGCTGTTATCCCACACACCGTTTTGTTTGAGCTCATCGATAAAAAGTCCCAGCGCATAATCAGCATAATTCTGAGCCCGAATATAATCGCCAACAAGCGTTCCTTCGAATCGCTCTGGAAGTGTCATTTTGTATTTATCCTCTGGGATGGAGAACGGATTATGAGATGACATCGAAATTACATGGGAGTAGAAAGGTTGCTCATTCTGATCCATTCTTGCCAGCTCTGCAGCTGTTTTTTCATACAAAACTTCATCAGAAGCGCCATAGAATACAGTGTCTTCTTCCCCGAAGTAAGTTTTATCATAATAACGATTGAATCCCAAAGCACTATAAAGCTCACCACGGTTCCAAAAGTCGACTTCGTTCGTATGGAATGTTGCCGTATCGTAACCTTGTGCTTGCAGCAGCTTGGGTAAGCTTGGAAGCTCTTTAGGAGCGTACATTTGGGTAGCTGGACCATCAGGGGGTACATAAAAAGAAGTGTTCACAATAAACTCTGCATCTGAAGTGTTGCCTTGTCCAACCTGCTGGTAGAAACGCGGGAAGTAGAAGCTGCTGGCGGCAAGCTTGTTCATATTTGGTGTGATTTCTTGTCCATCAATCTTTAGATTGATTAAGAAGTTCTGGAAAGACTCCATTTGCAGAATGATTAGATTTTTTCCTTTGGCGGCTCCAAATAAAACCGGATTAGAGCTAGCTTGAATTCCTTTAGTTTTATCAATAGTGGATTGCGTAATCTCAGAAACGTCAATTTGTTCTTCCTCTTGATCAGCTAGCAGAGAGTAGGCTTCATAATTAAGAATGCCCATTTGTTCCGCTTTAATCGTTTCGTTCATACTGGCACGGTTTGGAAAAATATTCATTGCACAAATGATGATGGAAATACAGAACAGGACTGCCACCGCTTTACGGTTACTTTTGCGCGACATGGCTTTTTTCCAATCCAGCGCTTTCTGTTTTCTAAACATCACCAAGCTGATGACAATGATATCCACAAAGATAAGCATATATTGAGGACGAAGGACCGAAAATATACTTTTCTTTACGGCTCCCACTTGTTTGACCTGATCTAATACTTGCGAAGTAGCAATGATGCCAAAATGATTATGATATACAATTAATGAGAAAAATAGAGTAGTAATCAATACATTGACAAGCATGTAAATTGCAATTTTTCGTTTCGTAGCGAACCATTCAATCAAGCAAAAGACTAGAAGTACAAAAGGGATTTCTTTAAGCCAAGTGGTCCAAGTAGGGCCATCTTCAAATAGAAAATACCAGGCAAAATAGCTTTTTACAAGCATAATGAGAGAGAAGAATAGCAGGGATCTTTTACTAAGTGTACGAGGTTCTTTAAACGGCATTGCTTATGCCCATCCTTTTCTTTTTAGATTAGTTCATTCTATTACATTGAAGCGTTTAAAATCAACTAGATTTGGGTATGTCTGAGTGAAAATTTCCTGAATATTACAGTTTAGGTGGATTGAATAGTTCACGATATATAAAAAAAATTTATGAAGATGAACTTTTTACAGTGCTCCTGACTCATATAGGGGAGAGAGGTGAAGGCATGGATGTTGTTCGATTGGTGAAAAAAGCTAAAAAGGGAAATAAAGAAGTTTTGCTGCAATTAATCATGTATGAAAAGGATGTTTTTTATAGGCTTGCGTACAGCTATATGGGAAATGCGCATGATGCTATGGATGCCATGGAGGAAATGATAGTTACGTTATACGAGAAGATTGACCAACTTAAGAAAGAGGAGTCTTTTTACAGCTGGAGTAAGACGATTTTGGTAAACGGCTGTAAAAGGCAACTTCATAAGCGAAGCAAGCTGGTGTTATTAGAGGACTGGAGCATCACTGACGAGAAGGAAAAAGCCGATGTTACATCAGGCGATCCTTATCATAAAAGTGAACAGCAAATGGATATGCAGGCGTTATTGTTACATGTGAACGAGCAGCAAAGAGAAGCAATTCAATTGAAATATTTTCATGATCTCGATTATCAAACGATAGCTGAGATCACACAGGTCTCGATCGGAACTGTTAAATCAAGGATCTACAATGGATTACAAACGCTGAAAAATCATTACAGAGGTGATGTTGATGAACAATAACGTCGAACAACGATTAGTGGATGAGAAGAGGAATTTAGAGTCCATAACTGCACCTGAGGGTTTAGAAATGAGATTAAGAAATGCTTTAGACTCGGCACCTCCAAAAAGAATAAAAAGAAAAAGCTCGCCCCTCTGGAAGACTGCAGCCGTCATTATATTAGTGATAATAGTTTCTGGAAACAGCTATAATGCCTTCGCTTATTATGGAAAAAAGTTATTTGGTTTTGATGAGGTGTTAGAGGGAACTTTACAACAACTCAATGAACAAGGAATGGGACAAAGCATAGACAAAAAGACGACGTTAGCAGATGGAACAGAACTTACGATTAACGGAATTATGGCAGATGCCAATCAATTTATTGTGTATTACACGTTAAACAATCCTAAGGGACTAGAGGAGACGGGAGATCATTTTAGTCCTTCAAAAATAGAAGGGTTTCTCACGAATTCCAACATAAGAAGCGGCGTATCTTTAATCAACGACGAACATACAGAAATAAAAGGCACGATGACATTTGATAGCGTAAGCCCATTCTCGAAAAAACTAACACTTCATTACTGGGGACCTCCACAGAAAGGGCAGATGAGTGAAGGGAGCATAACGTTTTCTTATAATCCAAATCAAGCGATGGTGACTCAGATCAAACAGTCGATTAATAAAAAGGTCAAAGCCGACAAAGGATCAATTACCTTCAAGTCGATCACGGCCACACCCACCATGACTGTGATTAAAGGGAGTATGAATGTCGAGAATTTCGATCGAATAAGATTAGGGTTAGAAGGCATTCAATTAATTGCCAATGGAAAGCCTGTAGAAATATTAGGTAGTAGCAATAAAACCTCGCTGGGTGGGAGATCATTTGATATTCGTTATGACACCTTGCCAAAAGAATTACATTCATTGCAGCTGGTTGTTAAAGAGTTTGTTGGATATCAGAAGCTGGAAGAGAAGTATCCTCTAAATGCTGATAGTAATGAGCCGATTCTACTAGGGGATAAAGAATTATGGATTAAAGATGTGACCAAGACCGCTCAAGGGATTGAAGTAACTATTGCTACAGATGAGGATGTAATGCTGGATGGTGTGTCTATAGAAAATGCTGACGAAAACACGGCTTTAAAAACAACAATTAATCAAAAAGAGTCAGAACAAACGAACGGTAAACTCATGAAGGAACGCACCTTATTATTTGATACACAAACGAAACCTGAAAGTATTCTGATAGAAGGAATACATTATATGAAGGAATATAACAAGGTCATTGAGATTCCTGTGGATTAAAAAGAAGTGCCATATCCATAATTTATGAAATATAGTAAGCTATAATAGTCTGAGAAAGTGAGGGGGTTATGGAAAATATAGGTGCTTATAAGGTGAGTCGTCCGTCGTTAATGTCGCTTCTGTTTTCTATGATTTTTTCAAGTGGCATACTATTGTTAAATACCAGAAATAATATGGAGTATAATGTATTACTTTATTTTGGTTATATATGGTCGGCTTTCTGTCTGATTGTTGTAATCATATTGCTCTATAGGATCATTACGATTAGAAAGTTCATTGAGGTTCGAATTCATCCGGACGCTATAATAGTAGAAAACAAAGAAATTCAAGCGAATCAAATTGATAATATTTATGTAAAGGGCTATTTCATACCCGTAATAGGCATTAAACCTGTAGATCACAAATTTCCTCCCTATAAATTATGTTTTAGTTTTCTTGACGAAGAATACAAGGGAATGAAAGAACTAACCGCATGGGCCGAAAGTAATCAGATTAAACTATCTAAAAAAAGATTTATGAGATGGCTTTAACCGGGCTCTTACCAGTCCACCATACCGCGCTTTATGCGCACAGCGGAAAGGATGGGTGTCCTAAAAGCCGAAAATGGCTGCTGGGGCACCTCATTTTTTTTGCTCCATCATCGTCCCCCAAACGTCGCTCGTTTTCTCCATCCGCGAATCCTGAAACTTCGTTTGCTTCCTCCATCATCAAGAACCCTCTACTTTTGTCACCTCCGCTATCCCCCAAAAAAAACTACACTTTCTTCGATCACATTTGCACACCCGTAAGCATCTATCGGACTCAGATGACCCTTAGACGCGTCATATCCCACTTTTGGAATTCTAACGGACCGCATAGTCGCTATTGGCCTGAAAAACACCCCGAAAGCAGCCTTTTCAGGGGAATAACTTCACTGGAGTCCGAAACCTTGCTCCAAAGCCGAAATATTCGCAAATAACGTCATCTGGGTCCGAAAGTAACCATCTTCCATCATCGAATTCCCAAACCTCGTTCGCTTCCTCTATCCACGAATCCTCATACTTCGTTTGCTACTGCTATCACTGATTTTCCAAATCCCGCTGACATTCTCCATCGTAGACCCCCAACCTCGCTGATCTATTCTCCCTCACCGATTTCTCAAAGTTGGCTCACTTCCGCTATCATCACCTTTAAGCCACACTTTCTTCGATCACGTTTGCGCGCCCGGAAGCATCTAACGGACTCAGATGACCCTTAGACGCGTCATATCTCACTTTTGGAATCCTAACGGACCGCATAGCCGTTATTAGCCTGAAAAACACCCCGAAAGCAGCCTTTTCGGGGGAATAACTGCACTGGGGTCCGAAACCTTGCTCCAAAGCCGAAATCTTCGCAAATAACGTCATCTGGGTCCGAAAGTAACCGCCATCCATCATCGAATCCCCAAAACCTCGTTCGCTTCTACTTTTGGAGTTCTGACTGCCGTATAGAGACTGATTACGCCAATACGCTAATAGGTAGAATGAATGATAAATCCTTAGTTTTTTTTGTTGCAAATACAACAATTATGTTATACTATTTTCCTGTCACATCTGCATAACACCATATAATTAGAGCTCGAAATAAGAGTTTATTTGTAAATTGATATTTTAAAAGGAGAAAACGATATGGCTATCAATATAAAAAAGTGCACATTCGAAGATCTAGGTTCACTTCAAGGAATTAGTGTTGAAACATTTAATGAGACATTTAGTAATCAAAATTCATCTGAAAATATGAAGGCCTACCTGGATAGTGCATTTAACTTAAAACAATTAGAAAAAGAATTGTCGGATAGCTCATCAGAATTCTATTTTATTTATTTTAATGAAGAAATCGCTGGGTATTTAAAGGTAAACACCGAGGATGCTCAATCTGAAGTAATGGGTAATGATTCACTTGAAGTCGAGAGGATCTATATTAGAAAAAAATTTCATAAACAGGGGCTTGGGAAATATCTAATAAATAAAGCTATAGAAATAGCGGTACAATGTAATAAAGAGAAGATTTGGTTAGGGGTTTGGGAAAAAAATAAAAACGCTATTAGCTTTTATGAAAAAATGAAGTTTGTTCATACAGGAACTCATTCTTTTTATATGGGTGAAGAAGAACAAATAGATTTTATTATGACAAAACAACTATAACATTTGTCTAAAATGATGTTAACTGAGAGGAACGATAGGAGGCTTAGAATGAAGCAACTTTATATAAAACAAAAGGTATTCAGTCTAAGTGGTAAATTCACGGTAAAGAATCAGCAGGAGCAAGATGTCTATTACGTAGAGGGCAGTTTTATGCAAATTCCCAAGACATTCTCCATCATGAATACAACAAGAGATGAAGTCGCACTTATTACGAAAAAAGTGTTCAGTTTTTTACCAAAGTTTTTTGTAGAAGTAGATGGTCGAGAGGTATTGACGATTAAGAAGGAGTTTTCTTTCTTTAAAGCACGTTATACGATTGATGCGGCTGACATTGAGGTACATGGTAACTGGTGGGACATGGATTTTCAGGTTTTACAGCATGGTGTAGTCATCGGTAAAGTGAACAAGGAATGGTTCACTTGGGGGGATAGCTATAAGGTTCAAATATTGAAGGATGAGATGGAGACGCTCATGATTGCATTCGTTGTCGCTATTGATTGTGTGAAGGCTGACCAGGCATCTACATCACATCAGTGAAGATTCAATATTAAAGTTGAAAACTTAGTAAGGTGATGTGGACGGAATAAATTCAGCAGGTAAAGCTGAGTGTAATTGGTCAGTTTATCTATGATGCGCTGAACGTACCATAAGTAGAGGCAAGTTAGGTTTCCGATAGTGCCTATGTTAGATCTTATTGTTGATTTTCATTTTTTGAAAAAACGTCTATTGCGCCCAAACGCTCTCTCCGCGAATGCATATGATGATTATGCCTACTCATTGAAAGGAGCGATCACATATGGGATTTTTTCCAACACCGGGTGCCGGCGGAGGATTTCCAGGATTCCCAGGCGGACCAGGCGGACCTGGCGTGCCAGGAGGACCTGGAGGACCAGGGGGACCAGGGTTTCCGGGTGGAACCCCCGGACAATTTCCGGGGGGTGCACCGGGAGGCGTTCAAGCGCCGACGGCTCCTCCACCGCAATTCGTGCCGCAAATGTCGTCTACCACATTTGCCATTGATCCCGGCGGGATCAGACGCTGCCTGTTCCGCAACACATACATTTGGCTGAACAACGGCGAGCAATTCTGGTTCTTTCCGGTATTCGTCGGACGTAATTCTATTGCAGGGTTCAGATGGAATGGTTTTTTCTGGTCGTACTTCGGCATTGATTTGAATCGGATTAGCTCGTTCACGTGCTTCTAAGGCAGACAGCGATAGAGAACAGCCAGCAGGCTGTTCTCTATGTTGTGCAAATTATCGTGTCCCGGGAGTTGTGAATTTCTCAAAAGATACATAGTGAAGAATCGTTTCCCCTGACGCTAACGTTAATGCTGGATCAAAAAAGGGACTACTCTGCGAAGGATAGCCTTAAAGCTTGCCGTTACAGACAGCGCGTTGAGCCATCTCATAAATCACGGTAATGCGGAGGGATGGGCACGTTGGTGATCCATTGTGTTATGAATTCAATTAGTTTTTTTGCCGCTGGAGAGGCATTTTTAATGGAGGCGGCTGCAATACCAATAGAACGATAATACTCGCCTTCCAATGGGCGATAACATACAATGTCGGGGAGATGTGACAAAATCATTTCTGGGACAATACTTAACCCTAAACCATTTTGTACCATGGCTATTATGGCATGATCATCTTCTAATTCATATTTGATCGTGGGTGTGAGTTTATTTTGCGAGAAAATTCGCTTTACATCGGTGTCACAACCCGCAATGGGCATGATAAAAGGTTCATCAATCAATTGCTCAAGGCGGATGGTTGATTGGCGCTCGAGAGGATGAATCTGACACATAATGCAGACCATCCTATCTTTTTGAAGAGGGACCACATGAAAAGCATCTCGAGTAGGCAGATTAACAAATCCCAAGTCAGCGGTTCCATCGGCAATCCATTCTTCTATTTCAGAGTAGTTACCATCAAGTAGTTTTATTTCAATATGTGGAAACTGATTTTGAAATTGTTTAATGATTTGGGGCATCCATTGGATCGATACACTAGAGAAAGTACCTATTTTCACAGTGCCGATTTCGACACCCTTTAATGCAGCTACTTCTTGATTGAGTTTTTCATTAAGTTGGAGGATTTCTCTGATATGTGGGATTAAACGTTCGCCATCGTTGGTTAACCGGATACCCGATCTGTTTCTTATGAGAAGACACAGTCCGAATTCAGCTTCTAAGCTAGAAAGCGCATGACTGATGGCTGATTGTGTTAAATTTAATATCTCTCCTGTTTTGGTAATGCTGCCGATCTCAACTACCTTACTGAAAATTTGATATTTTAAAAGATTCATAATGATTTCTCTCCTCAATAATGTATGAAAAAAATTCATTAAACTAACAATTAATATTCATTATTTTTATCTTAATTATAATAGTATAATCTGTTTTATATAAAAACATCTACGATTAAAGGGGAGTTTGAGCGGAATGGTTCATGAATCAAACGGATCTTATTATGCAGTCATATTTTCAAGTCAACGTACGGAGGGGGATAACGGGTATAACCTTATGGCTGAAAAAATGGAGCAGCTTGCGTCCGGGCAACCTGGGTTTTTAGGAGTGGAGAGTGTCAGGGATTCTTCAGGAGCGGGTATTACGATTTCTTATTGGGAGAGCTTGGAGGCGATTAGTAACTGGAAACAACATCAATCTCACAAAGTTGCTCAGGAGAAAGGTAAGAAAGAATGGTACCAAAATTACAAAGTGAAAATTTGTAAAGTTGAAAGAGAGCATTCTTGAGTGGTAACATATTACTGAAAAGTAATTGGGAATCAATCCATTGAAGCGTACAACAACAATCATTTTATTTCAAAAGGATGCGAAGAAACTTATCCGAGAAAATAGAAGAGTCCGTTACTAATTAGATAAAATATAGATATGGGATGGTTTTTAGATGAACTATCAAATTAAAAGGGCGACCCTTGAAGAAAAAGAAATCCTCAACAACCTAATGCAATTTTATATGTATGATTTCTCCGAGTATATGGATTTGCACCTTGAAGAAAACGGAAAATTTAATGATTATCCCCTCAACGATTACTGGACAGAAGAGTCGAATTTCCCATATCTTTTAACTCTGAATGGGAAAAATGCTGGATTCGTTTTAGTCAAATTAAAAAATAGAGATGATGATTTATACTTTTCCATTGCAGAGTTTTTTATTATAAAAAAGTATCGGAGAGTAGGATTAGGTAGACTAGTTGCAAAAGATATTTTTAATATACATAAGGGGCAATGGGAAGTTTACCAAATAGATAATAACGAGCCCGCACAACGCTTTTGGAAAAAGGTGATAGAGGAATACACTGGCGGAAAATTCACTGAACGAATTGAAGCAGGGAGAAAGACACAGGTGTTTGTTAATCGAGTTGAATCTTAAGCTAGGGTACAATATATCAATAAAAAGCGGCAGTCGTGGACTTTATTTTCTAGTCCAGGGTTGCCGTTGTTTTTTAGGATCTCCAGAAGGGATGTTATAGGCCAGTTGTCCGGGTATTTTTGAGTAGTACAAAATCACTTTTAATGTTAAAATTACCCAAAAAGTATTTTAGGAGGCTAAGACGGGAATTATGCTAAATATACAGCAGATTGTAGAACTTATTCCTCATCGGTATCCGTTTATTTTAGTGGACAGAATTATAGAGTTGGAGGAGAACAAAAGAGCAGTAGGTATTAAAAATGTATCCATTAATGAACCGTTTTTTAGCGGCCATTTTCCTGAGCATCCTGTTATGCCGGGTGTTTTAATTGTGGAGGCATTAGCCCAGGTAGGCGGAATCACAATGTGCAAAAACGAGAAGCTGATGGGCAAGATAGGGTTATTAGTTGGCATAGATAATGCCCGTTTTAAGCGCCAAGTAACGCCTGGGGATCAGCTTCTTCTCGAATTCGAAGTCAATCGGATGAAAGGTGAAATTGTAAAAGGCAAAGGCACCGCAACAGTAAATAGTGAGCTTGTATGTGAAGCTGAGATTTCTTTTGCATTTGTGCAAAAAGGAGGTTCAAAATGAAAAGGATGCCGTTTGTACGACCAACCGAACATTACGATCTGCAAATTAAGGATATTGACGAGCAAATATGTGCATTGATCAAGCAACGAAAGGAAATCTCGAATAATAATCCAGGATTCCCACCGTTTGAATCTATCTCTAAATGGGCAGAAAATTATGAGCTCTATGAGGATTTTTTGAAAGCGGTATTTGGGACGTTGCTAAGTGAAGATCATTTTAAACCGATGGTTGAGCCAATTGATTTTAGAAAACATATTGCAGTTCTTAAATCAATTGAGAAAGATGGATTTTTTTATACACTGACCTCTATACGCCAATATAGTAATGCTAGTGTGGTCACCCTTAATATAGATTGGGACATGACAACTGAGCTTCCAACAAATTCTCATAACCATAGCTTTTTCGAGCTGTTTATAGGCGAAGAATATGATAGTCGAATGATGAATGGCGGAAGTTCAACCGGAAAAGCTTCTTATAATTACGTAATTTCTCCACCGCTCTCTGACGATCCTTCAGGTGTTATATTAGAGTTCAGGGAACATGGTAAACCCTTCAAGAACAATGAGACAGGAAATCAAATTGTTTTTAGGCTGTAGTACTTATTTCTTCTCCGGAAAATATTGCTTATAGCTATCTCCATTGCTATTATCAAAAGTGGAGATCCGAGCGAAGTTAGTTTGACTCCGCTCCATATCACAGTTAACGGATTTTTAGTGAAATAAAAACCGGCCATCCTGAGGGGATGGCTGTTTTCTGTGTAAGACAACTTAATGATTCATTTCCGAATGCGTTCCTTCCTCAGGAGATTTGCCTTCTGGTGGGATCCAAACGGGACGAATCGCAAAGGATAAAAGCAAAAGTAATGTTAATATAGAGGCTACGATTAAACCGAGTTTTCTAATCCTCGTAGGTGAAACTAATACTATAACAAAAATGACAAGGACAAACCCAACCGACGTTACAATTTCGATTACGGTTATGGGATGTAAAGGTGGCAGCTCTAGATTTATGAGCCCTTAAAAACTACGAAGGTACAGTTTACAATTTAGATATTCAGGAATACGAAAATTGATGACCCCACACAGACTTCAGATGTCTGTATTTTTTTGCTAATTGTGGTTCTATAGTATGATTTTTTGGGATTATTTGAAAAATGGTTGAGAAATACATAGTGTATAGTCAATACTGTGACTTATAATGTTAGCTTAGGTAATGATCTAAAACTCTTAATATAACCTTGAATATATTCATTTACGCAGCAAAAGGCTGAAAGGAAGTCATCTCTTGTTTGAAACCCTACTTTTAAATTTTTTGTTTTTGCTTTTTCCAGTATTAACATTTCTAATATTCTTTGAGAATCGGGCCTATTCCTACAATAGATTGATTCTCGTTTTTATGTCTGCAGTGACCATGAGTCTCTGTATTGCAAAACCTATCAGACTTGAAATTGGCTATATTTTTGATTTAAGGTACATTCCGTTTATTATTGTGGCACTGTTTGGAGGATATAGGAACGTTCTTCCTCTATATATTATTTTGAATGCTTACAGATTCTATGTGGGTGGAGGTGGAGTATTTTATTCGTTTCTATTTGCGACAGCGATTCTGATTTTGGTGCCGTTATATAAAAATAGATTTTTAAAATTACCATCGAAGGGCCGTGTGATTGCGGCAAGTCTGATTGCTTTGCTAATTATGGGGGTTTATCTGTTAATTTTAGGTTTTGTTCAGGATTCCTTAGACAGGCAATTTTGGATTCTTTCATTAAATGCGTTGACAACTCATGTTGGGGTGATGAGTGTCATTATGATTTTGATTGAGAAGATTATCTCCAATATTAAAAATCGGGAACGGATTGTTCAATCGGAAAGATTAAATGTCGTCAGCGAGCTAGCGGCAAGTGTATCCCATGAAATCAGAAATCCACTTACAGTGACTAGTGGTTTTTTGCAGCTATTAAATAAATCTAAAACGATGACGCCAGAGGAAAAGGGCTTTGTAGAGTTATCTCTACAAGAGCTACAGCGAGCAGAAAAAATTGTAAGTGATTATCTCTCCTTTGCCAAGCCACAATCTGAAAACATGGTTTACTCCAATATGAAGGCAGAATCAGAATATACTAAAAATATCATAATGCCTTATGCCACTATGCACAAAGTAGATGTCCAATTTAGTTTTAATAATTCGTTAAATAAAAACTATGACCGAAACCAGATTCAGCAGTGTCTAATTAATTTATATAAAAACGGTATAGAAGCGATGAAGGAAACCGATGGCGGTACGCTATTTATCGATATATTTGAAAAAAAACAAAATATTATGATCAGTATTAAAGATAACGGAGTCGGTATGACTAAAGATGAAATATCGCGACTCGGTAAGCCGTATTATTCGACTAAAGCAGAAGGAACGGGGCTGGGTATGCTTATGGTCTACAGTACCGTCGATAAAGTGAAAGGAACTATTGAAGTCGATAGTGAAAAAGGCAAAGGGACAACGTTCCTTATAACTATCCCAACATAGGCAAGTTGCAGAGAGTATCTTTTGCTGTTTATACCCCACTAGGAGTGTGTAATACCTCTCATGAATGGATTTCGTGTAAAAAGGGTAACGAGCCTGTACGAGTCCCATCTGGAGGTGCAGCAATGGAGATATTTGTATCTATAGGCGTCAAATTGGTCATCAGCTTTTTTGGTTTGTGGATCATTACCTTTATTACCGGCCGCAAGACGCTTAGTCAATTGACACCACTCGATTTTCTGTCTTCATTGATTTTAAGTGAAATTGTCGGCAATACGATATATGATGATGAGGTAAAGATCTGGCATCTGCTGTTTGCTCTTTTTATTTGGACCGCATTATCTTATCTGTTCGAAAAGGTGACCACCCATTTTGTGAAATTCGGGAACATGGCGGAAGGCCGGACAGTGCTGCTAATTGACGATGGCAAAGTGAATCAGGATTTGTTGGAGAAATACGATATTGAGTATACCCAGCTATTGTTCATGCTGAGGCAACAAAATATCTTTTCCCTAAGTGAAGTGCGGTATGCTCTGCTTGAAACGAACGGCTCTCTATCGGTTATGCGCAAGTCTGAAGCTGAGCAGTCTTCTGCTTTTTCCATAACAGTTATTGATAAAGGCAGGGTACTGGAAGAGTCCATGCGGGGCAGATCGATGAACAAGGAGCAGATTCAGGAACGCGTCAGAGAGCAGGGTTATAATTGCATTGAGGATATTGCCTATGCTGAATATAAAGAAGACGGAACGCTCTATATCCTTCCCAAAAACAAACCATAAATCAACATGATAAGACGCTGGAGCCGAGTGACTCAAGTGTCTTTATTTGAAATCAGGAGTGCCTAGTGAATAATAAATTTTAATGGAGGTAAGGATGATTAGTTTAGGATTATGGATCTTAACCGCTCTAATTGTGCTAGTTGTTGTAATGTTTCACGCAGGAGCATTATTAGATTTTATCCGGCCTAGTGTCCTACAAACTCAAATTTTTGGTCTTCACATTACATTGTTTGGAGTAGTTGTGATATTGGCCTATGAGGGTGGTCGCGGGATAGGCGTTTTTGTTGGATTAATTGGACTGTTTACGGGGATCTTGGGCTCTTTTAGAGATTCCTCTAAACCGGAGGATAAAAAGAATATCTGACAGCTTATATATTTACTAACTTTCGGAGGGGTATAACTTTATGGAGATTTCTTTATCTAAAGCAGACGCGAGCGACGCAGAGTTTATTCATGAAATGCAAGTCAAAGCCTTTATGCCATTGCTGGAGAAATATAAAGATTATGAAACCAGCCCAGCCAATGAATCTGTGGAACAAATCAGGGATCGAATTAATCAGACTTTTGCAGATTATTATATGATTAAGTATTTTGATATTGCTGTGGGCGGTGTCCGTATCGTTAAAAAGGATAATAAAACTTATCGGGTCAGCATCATCTTTATATTGCCAGAACATCATGGGAAGGGGATTGCCCAGCAGGTTTTTGCAATGATTGAACAGAGATATAAAGATGCAAAGAAATGGGAGCTGGATAGTATTATACAGGAGCAAAGGAATTGCTATTTATATGAAAAGTTAGGGTATAGAAGCACGGGGGAAACCAAAAAAATAAATGACAACTTAACATTAGTTTTTTATGAAAAACATATGAGTTAAAGCCTTAGGGTTATACTTAAAAAAAAGACAGCGGGCAGTTCATGTCCACTGTCTTTTTCACATACAAATCAATACACTCGAATACGCTTCACAAATAACGATATAATCAATCCAATACCTGCAATTGCTGCGATAAATAAGTAAGCATGTGTAATTCCAGCGGTTAATATTTCAGGCTGTGCAGCGGTTGGATGTGTGTTTGCGAATCGTGTTTGTCCGCTAGACATTAGCGTAACAGCGAACGTTGTACCAAGAGCACCTGCAATTTGCTGAAGTGTACTCATAACAGCAGCCCCATCCGGATAGTATTTCACGGGTAATTGATTTAACCCATTGGTTTGAGCGGGCATAATGACCATAGCTAATCCGATAAACATTGCGCAGTGTATTAAAATAAAGGTTAGGCTACTGGTTTCAGTAGAGTTTCTTGTAAATAGAAAACCAGCAATGGTTGCGATAAAAAATCCAAGCGGCAGCAATAATTTCGGACCGTATTTATCGAATACTCTACCCGTAACTGGAGCCATAGCCCCGTTAATAACACTGCCTGGAAGAAGTAGAGTACCCGCCATTGTGGCCGATAACAATAAACCTCCTTTTAAATATAAAGGTAATAAAATTGCAGAAGATAAAATGATCATCATTCCTAAAAAGAGCATTATAAGACCTATCGTAAACATGGGATATTTAAATACCCGTAAATTCAGCATTGGGGTTTCCAATTTAAATTGCCGTAATACAAACAAGATTAAGCTGATGAAACCAACAATAAGAGGCAGCAAAACAATGATTTCACTCAAAGAATGATCAGCAAAGTTACTAAAACCAAAGACGATTCCACCAAATCCAAGAGTAGAAAGCAAGATGGATAAAATATCAATTTTAGGTTTTGTGATGTTGGCTACATTTTTGATGAATGTTAATCCGAAACCTAATGTAAATAACAATAAAGGTAAGCTTATCCAAAAGATATACTCCCAGCCAAAATGATCTACAATTAAACCAGATAGAGTAGGTCCAAGGGCCGGTGCACACATAATAACGAGTCCCATCATTCCCATGACAGTTCCGCGTTTATGTGCAGGAAAAATAATAAGAATAATATTGGTCATTAATGGAAGCAATAAGCCTGTCCCTAAGGCTTGCACTAATCGTGCAATTAATAATGAGGTGAAATTAGGCGAGAGGGCAGCAATTAATGTACCGACGATAGATAATAGCAAGGAAGCTGTGAATAATTGTCTAGTGGTAAACCATTGCATTAATAGGGCGGATATTGGAACGAGGATACCTAATACAAGTAAATATCCTGTGGTTAGCCACTGAACCGTTGAGGCGTTGATTGAAAATTCATCCATTAAATTTGTAAAAGCCATGTTTAAGGCGGTTTCACTGAATAGCCCGACGAATGCACCTAGCATAAGCGAGAAGGCCATAAGAGCGGGACGTTTAACTTGAACAGTTGATGTTGATTCCATGATAATGATGAACCTCTTTTCAGAATTTTGATTCGGATTATTTTTGCATGATAGATGATATATCAACTATAAGGGGGAGAGAAATGCTTTAAGCACTTCTTACATTATTCAGCACATGTGTTAGCAAAGTCTTTAACGTTGAGTAATCTGAAGCAGATAATCCTGACTCGATAATTTCGTTTAAATTGACCGTCACCTCATTTATAGTATTCTCTAATTTCCGTCCTTCTTCTGTTACATATACATTTACCGCTCGGCGATCTTGCGCACTTGTTACTTTGTGTATGTAACCTTTGCTCTCTAAGCTGGCGATCATTCGGGCAACACTGGCTTTGTCCTTACCAAGATTAGCAGCAATCTCGTTCTGAGATAGACCTTCTTTCTCAAGCATCAGAGCCATAAGTAGATGCTGTTCAGGTGCAAGTCGAAAAGGAGCAAGTAACTTTGTTAAATAATTTGCTATTTCTAAATGCAAATCTCGAATGACCAAACCTAAAGGTTCTCTTGAATCCATATGATCTCTCCTAATTGAAGAATAGATGATATATCAACGTTATTGATTTGTCTATATTAGCATAAAGTTATGGATGCTTGTCAAGTTAAGAAAATGAATAGAATCATAGACTTAGATACAAGCGGCAAAGTTGTTTAATGCCCAATCACTTGATGATACATAGTCATATGCTGTTGTGAAATTAAAAAAAATAATTAGGGAGGGATTTAAATGGGGTATAACTGTGTTGGGGGCGTTCAAGAACAAAAAAAGGCTCCAGTTTGTATTAATCCTTGGACATCAACGGGTACGATTCTTGTGCTTTACATTCTTCTCGTCATTATCCTTAAAACTTGTTGGATCTAGAATTTATGTGAATTGATGCCCCAAAGTTTTTTTCTTCGGGGCGTTTCTTTGTTTTCTTTAGTTAGATAATAGACACGTTAAGGATTCAGGATAGACTTAACGGGAATAATCGGGTTGTGTCATAGAAATAGGCTGAGGATTGGCAAGTACCCATTGCACCGCCAGCTCGCATAATCTGGCCGGTTGCTCATTGCCAGCGATGTTGCGGAACCGTTTGGCGAGTGATGTTGCTTCTTGAAGAAGGACGGGCTCTAAAGGTGTTCCCGTGCTAAAATGCCGTATCAGTGCATCCAGCATTTTACGGTAACCGGCATCCCAGTTTCCTCCGCCATTATTAAGGATTTCATGAGACACCCGCCCTGTGATGCGGATAACCTCACCCTGCACCGTTGTCGCGTGTCCTGAAGCAGGGACGAGAAAATCCCACAGCTCTTGGTGCTGTGCGGGCCATGCGGCTTCCGTTACCTCGATAGGAGAGATTCCATCATGTCTCTGCAGTTTCGCTATAGGCTCGACATCAAATTGCCGGTACAGCTCCAGGAGAGCATTTGCCGTTTCATCCAGTCGATCTTTATTGTAATTTGTTCTGACGAATTCAAAATCCTTGCCGATACGCCGCACGGATTCCTTCATCTCCGGCGTGATTACTGCTCCTGCATCCAGCATAATACGCGAGATTTCTGCCATGTGAACTATATCGATATTCCGGCATTGTAACAATCCTTTGGCGAGAGGTGTGTTTTTTCGGTTATTTTCTGCATGGACATTTGCGCCGCGTACCACCAGATCCCGCACTACTTTTGTTTTGTAAGAAGCTGCTGCTGAGTGCAGCGGTGTCTCATTCTGGTAATCCAGGGCTTCCATATCTGCACCTAGTTCAAGGAGTAAGGGGACATTTCCGGACCAGGTTGCAGCCTGAGCATGAAGAGGGGTGCGCTTATAGTTGTCGGCAGCGTTGATGTCAGCACCCTGCTCCACAAGCCAGGAAACCATTTCATCCGGTATTTGCCGGAAGCTGAGGGCGGTACCTTTGCTGTAACCCCCACGGGCATCCCATTCGCATAGCTCAAATACCTCTTTTAAGGCAGATATATCATTCGTTTTAACCAGCTCGGCAAAATTGGCGGGTAATGTTTTTTTCTTTTTGCCCATCTCATTTTTCCGCTCCTTTATTAATAGATAAATAGCAGATAACTTCTTGCAAGTTTATCATATAGTAGAATTGAACACTAATTCATGCAGGACGAAAAGGTTGAAGATATAAATGTAACTTTATTGGAAAAGAGTGGGATATCGTTTATATGGCGATCCCGAAATCATAGACTATTAGAAAATGAAAACATTAAGCTTGTGTCTTGGAAATATATTCGAGATTTACGAAGGACATCGAAATTACGCTAACACAAGGCAATCAGACAAAGTGATCGACTCTGCTTTTTTGATTTTTTAAGTTCGTTCATTTCTAATTTTTCTGAACTCCTTAGGAGTTATATTTAAGTGTTTTTTAAAAGACTGGATAAAGTGATTTGCGTTATTGAAACCAACTCGCTGTGCGATTTCAGTTATCGTGTAGTCAGTTGCTATTAACAAATCACAGCTTTTATTAATGCGATATTTAATTAAGTAGAAATACGGAGTCATATGGATACTTTTCTTAAAACCTCGAGTGCACTCCGATACACTTAGATGTGCTGTATCTGCTATTTCCTTCAATGTCAAATTATTAGAATAGTTTTTGTGAATAAAACTAAGCATTAATTGTAGTCTCTCTTGCTGGAGTCTGTTATATTTAGACGATTTCTCAGAGGATAGAGAAAAATTTGATATAAGGATTAACCATAACTGGACTGTTTTGATAGAAACTTCGTACTCCCATCCCCATTTTTTTTTCGATTCAAATTCTTTTTTCATAGCCCAAAGAATTTGTAGGATTTGATTATGCCAGTCCTTATCTCCTTTGATTTCTAAACTTAACAAGAATGAATTGGTATACGGAAGTACATACTTTTTTTCCATTGCACTATCAGAATAAAAGGCAAGTAACTTCTCTGGGAAGTTAAAACTAACATATTCACCCTCTTGGTTAAGGTATGTAACAATATGAAGTACGCTCTTATTAATAAAGATGGCCTGACCTGCTTCTAAATCATAATTGATTCCGTTGACTTGTATGGTTAGTTTCCCTTTGGTCACTAAAGTAATTTGTAGTTCTTGGTGCCAATGTAGATCGTTAACCCCTCTGCCATTAGGAATAGATTCATAATTGGTATGAGTGTACATGATGTATGGAAATGCATCATCAGGAAATTGAATGGCTTCGTGCAATTGCTTTTTCAAAGTGCTTATTCTCCTTATTTGACGATATTTCTATATAAATTAAAGATATAGTTGCACAATATAGACCCTGACGGTGATATTATTATATCCAGCCTAGACTTATCATACAATTCTGTGCACAGGGATTGTCACACATTTTGGAGGAACTATGGTTAGTTCAAATAAACCGTCTATACTATTTCATCCGTTTATTCTGTTATTTATCAGTATCTTGTCCGTTTCTATCTCTTCAATCATGATTAAACTTTCAGATACACCTACTTCAGTGGCTGGGATGTATAGATTGTTTATTTCTGTAATCATCATGCTCTGTTTTACATCTGGGAAAATGGCTCGTTCTACTGAGATGAATAAAAAAGATTGGGTCATCGTTATTTTATCCGGCCTATTTCTAGGGTTACACTTTTTATTCTGGATGGAATCATTGGTCTATACTTCAGTTGCAAGCTCCATGGTGATCTTATCGTTACAGCCGCTATTTGTTATGATGGGGTCTTACTTTTTATTCAAAGAACATGTTAACCTACTAACCGTTTTTTGCCTGATTGTTGCTCTTTTAGGTTCGATTGTTATTGCATGGGGAGACATATGGGTTTCGAAAGATGCACTAATCGGCGATGGTTTATCGTTAATTGGCACATTCTTTGCTTCAGTCTATCTGTTGGCCGGGCAAAAAGTAAGCGGCAAAATCAATGCAAGTCTATACAGCATTTTCGTCTTTTTTATTGGTGGTACTGTTATGCTCGTGTACAATTTGATAAATAATGTCTCATTAATTAATTATGCTTCATCAGATTGGATTTATTTTTTGCTTCTTGCAATAATTCCAACTATTTTTGGTCAATACATCTTTAACCTTTTGTTAAAGTCGATTGGAGCAACTACTGTCTCGGTTGGGATTATTGGTGAGCCTGTTCTTGCTATAGTCCTTGCATATCTATTATTAGGGGAAACTATATCGTTATTCCAGTTTATAGGTGGCATAATAACCTTATTCGGTATGGGAATGTATTTTTGGGCGAAATCTTTAAAGTACAACATTCAAAATAAGTAAATAAGCAGTCGGAAAATATTTAGCTAAATAGGGGGATGGCAAATGGTAACTATTGACGATTTTTTGAAACTTGATATTCGTGTTGGAACAATTATTAAAGCGGAGTTTTTTGAAAAAGCAAAAATACCTGCGATTAAACTCCAAATTGATTTTGGACCAGATATCGGAAGCAAAACATCAAGTGCACAGATTACTAAACGATATAGGGCCGAAGAGATTGTAGGGCAACAAATCATTGGGGTAGTTAACTTTCCTGCTCGAAATATTGCGGGTTTCCAATCAGAAGTATTAGTTCTTGGAGGAATACCGGATAAAGGGGATGTGGTTCTCTTGAAGCCAGATATTAAATTACCTAATGGGACACCTATTGGGTAATATAGGGTAATTGTAGTATACAAAAATTGATAGTAATCGGAGAGAAGACAATGGAAGAATTAACAAGCTTAGCATCTGAAAGTATTGAGGCAAGTAAAACGGCGCTAGTCGTGATCGACTTGCAGCAAGGAATTGTCCACAGTCCAAAGCAGGGGCCGCATACAAGTGCTCAGGTGGTTGAGAATGCCAGCAAATTAGCCCAATCCTTTACCGAGAAAGGAGGATTTGTTGTTCTGGTGAGGGTGTCATGGCTAGATGGGCAAGATATGCTTAAACCTAAAACTGATTTGAAAATGAATTCCGTGACCTATCCAGAAGGTTGGGACGACATCGTACCAGAATTAGCGAATATCAAAAATGCACATCTGATTACCAAACGGCAGTGGGGGGCATTTTTCGGTACAGATCTTGATTTGCAGTTACGACGCCGCGGAATAGACACGATCGTATTATGTGGTATTTCTACCTCGATTGGTGTGGATACTACTGCTAGAGAAGCTTATCAGCTTGGTTATCATCAAGTTTTTGTAGAAGATGCTATGACCGCGATGGCTAAAGAAGAACATGATTATGTATGCAAAACTATCTTCCCTCGCATAGGTAAGATCCGGTCGAGCGATGAAGTAATATCCATGTTGAAATAATATAAAAAAACCTCATGCTCTCTCTGTGATCTCAGAGATTGTCATGAGGTTTTTCAGTTGAAATTATGTCTTACATAAAGATGAGGAGAAGTATCCCAGCTAAGAAGCAGTAATAAGAGAAATACTTCAAATTACCTTTAGCCATAATCCCCATAAACCAGCGCATGGAGAAATAAGTAACGATAAGTGTAGTAATAAATGCAATCAAGTATGGAATGGCTAGCTGCGAGCGGTTAGGATCGTGGGCAATATCAGATGCGCCCATAACGAGTCCGCCCAAACTGACAGGAATATAAAGCATAAAAGAAAAGCGTAAGGCAGTTTCTTGCTTCATTCCCACAGCGATGGAAGAGATGACAGTTGCACCAGAGCGGCTTATCCCAGGAATAAGGGCGACTGCTTGGGCAAGTCCGACTATAACTGCATCCTTCGCTTTTAAGTCACCATCTTGTTTACGTCCGCGAAGGTTACGGATCAACCATAAAGCTACCCCTGTAACCAGCAAGGCGATGGATACGGTATGAACCGACGAGAAGATATCCTCAATCTGATCCTTGAAGAGTAAGGCAACAATTACCGCAGGCAAGGTACCGATGATGATGTACAAAGAGAACAGGAAATCCGACTTATATTCCTCTTTGCGGGTCAGAATAAATTGAACGAATCCAGTGATCAATCTTCCGATATCTTTGCGGAAAATAAAACAAATCGCAATTAGTGAAGCCGTATTTGTTAAGATTTCAAATGATAGCCCATTTTGTTTTAAGCCTAGCAATTTCTGTGCGATGATCAAATGGCCGCTCGAAGAGACGGGGATTGGCTCAGTTGCCCCTTGAACAAACCCTAGAAACAAGTATTTAAGCCACAGTATAATATCTTCCATTTTACCTCCCAGTATTTTTGTAATCTTTTCAATCATATCGTATTCAATAAAGAAATGACAATAGAACCATCGTGCCATATTCAATTGAACGAGTTATACTAATTCGTAAGACTATTAAATGAGGTGGAACTATTTGTAGTACATTACTAAAAATTCAGCAGCATGATATTCCAAGAGCAGCCAGTGTTCTGGCCGAAGCATTTGCCAAAAATGATCCGTTATATCAGCATATCTTGCCTGATGAATCAACCCGATTACGCGTGTTGAATATTTTTTTTCATCGTTACATTGAGATGTTGTATCCATATACGGATTTACTAACGACTTCTACTCACTTTGAAGCAGTGGCTTTAGTGTTCCATTCGGAGCGTCAGACAGGGACAGTGATTTCGAACGTCAGGTATATGAAACAGATAGTCCTTGCGATAATTAAGTCATTACCGATTTGCCGAATCATTGGGGTGCGAGGATTTATACGTGGTTTATCTATTTTGTGTAGTATGAGTTCCTTGTGGTTATCAATGTTTGGGGATCAGAAGTATAAACATTTGGATATGCTTGCAGTGCAGGATCAATATCGAGGTCAAGGATATGTATCAAAAATCATGACACCGCTACTCGCGGAATGTCGTATGAGCAATACGTTATGTACATTAGAGACACAGACACCGAGCAATTTGCCCATTTATGAGCATTATCAGTTCCGTACGGTTAAGGTCATTCCTCTACCTAATAGTTCACTTGAGCAGTATTGTATGGCGTTTACGCCAGGAGTTGCCGAGTAGTTAATAAAAAGGGCGGTCCCATTCAGCCATTTCATGATTTTGGGGCAGTCTTTTTTTTGCGGAGTCTATAAGGGTTAATGAAGCTTCAACAGAAAAATCAGGGCATTTCTCCCTGTAATTCTGCGATCTTTGTCATCCGGCTAGAATCTATTATTTTGTTTAACAAAAATAGCATAACCTTTGTAGGATTGTTATAATAGAAACATATATTCCCGTGCTTCAGAACCCTATACAGGATGTATAGGGGTTTTATTTCTTTTAGTGAGGGAATCGAGAACAAGTATGGGGTTGTCCGAACAGGGAAAAGAGGATCGGAGAGTTCCGCAGGAAATTTTAAATTATGAAGTGATGGCGAGGTTAGCAGAAAGATGAATTGGTCGGATTTTGGCGAACGAAACAAACGATTGAATCCCCTGTGGAATTTGGGGGCTGGCATGAACCTTGGCGAAATCCAACCTTACAAAGAAATGGTATCTTTAAGCGTTCTGCTGCAAGTCTATTATCTGGAGCTAGAATCGAATGAGAGAAGATCCAAAGAGGATATTATTGAGCTTACTTGGACTGCGCTGGAACGTTTTAATATCGCCAATCTTGGGACTACCGAATCCGTAGAGCGTCTCGTGGACGGTTTATTGTGGAGCGGGAATGGTGGGGATTTCGAATCCTTTTTCTATGATGATGTGACCCGGCAAATGTCCGTGCAGAAATATAAGTATTTCACGGTGGACGAGGATGCGACTCGCAGCAGTTGGGAAGAGAACGGCAGAACCATCTATCGTCTCTCTGAATATGCAATGGAGCTCATTTTTATGAGCCATGAGATTATTGATGAATTTCAGATCAGCATCAAACTGCTCGAGATTCAAATGCATATAAAGCATGGGCGCGTAACTCGGGCTCTTCAGGATGTTAATGAACTGATCTCCCGTGTCCGCAAGATGACCCAGCAACAGCAAGAATACCGCAATGCGTTACGCCGCAATCCGAAGCATATTTTTAGTGAATTCGGAGTAGCTCGGCATCAGCGACTCGAAGAGATTCATCATCAGTTCGAGGAGGAACGCAAACATTTTGACAGTATTCACCGTTCTCTGGCCCGGCTGGCCAATGATGAGAAAGACGTGATCGACTTCAATGAGATCCGTATTCTCTCTGAACGAGTCGAGCTTTCTAGGCGTGTACACGATGAGCTGGCTGAGGTAGTATTGAATATTTTTGAGATGGAGACCAATTTAAGGTTGAACTTCCCTGAATTATTCTGGGGAGCAGCCGGGTTTAACTTCCGTACACATGTATGGGAGGAATGGGTGAAAGAAGAGGGTCTGCCAAGCGGTGACAGTCTTGAACTGCTGCTCAGCGGATTATTCGCTCCGAATCAGGACTTCGTTTATCCGCTTCCTTGGGCTTGGGAGGAACAAGAGGTAGGGTTTATCCCCGACTTAGTGATGGATGATTTCGAAGATGAGGTGGACACAGAGCCTGTTCAATATATTCCTAAAGGTATTCCATGGGCAAAAGTAGTAGAGCTGTGGCAGCCGGTTTTTGCTGCCTTGGCTGAGCAGGGAAGCTTTACCTTTACTGCAGACGCTTTTTCCGCCGAAGAACTAACAGGGTGGGCAAACACACCGGATGCTGTTGATCTGTGGGTGCAGTTTTTTCATACAGATATTTTAGTGCAGGAACAGGCACCAGAAGGTGGTAGCGGCGTTTCTGATGAATGCCAACAGCTAATCCAATATGTACTTGCAGAAGATCTTCTGTTGGAGAGTTTACGCGGCAAAACGCTGCGGACGAGCATTGCTCCAGAACCAGCCTCAGGGGTACGGTGTTCTGGTCTGGATATGAGTCCATATATGATTACGATCGTGGAGAGGTGAGAAGTTACTAACATGAGTTATACATTAGAACAGGTACAGCAAGCTTCGCGGCTATTTTTTGAATTGCTCCGTAAAAAAGTAATTCCTCTCGATGACCCTGCAGCGGCAGAATGCCTTCAGGATGCAGGAACTTATGATGCACTTCAGTACGTTGCTAAAGAAGGGGGCTGTCGGGTGATGAATTCCGGGCACCGTCTCCATCTGCTAGTTAATCCGCTGGGGTCAGTGTTTGCAACCAATTTCACCCAGTTGAAGAACAAATATTCACGTGTTGAGCGTAAAACTCACTTACATATTATCAATATTATTATTCTGGTTTTTCTGGCCGAAATGGATCAGGATGAGACTCATTTTAAGTCGGGGCAGGACAGTATGTCCTATATTCAAATTGCTGATCAGGTGTCCTCTCTCTTTCAGACGTGGATTCAGATGGATGAGGAAGGACGATTCAGCCAGCAGTGGCAGCTTGATATCCAAGCGATGTTTAAGGTATGGACCAGTCTTTACATGCAGACTAAGAGTCAGGAAGAGAGTGATCTTCTGACCAGAGGCGCAGGCTCACGAATTGGGCTGATTCATGAAGGCATGAAACTTCTGGAGGAGGAGAAGCTCGTATTCATCTCTGAGACAGAGAAGCGTATCTTTCCTCGGGAAGAGCTTTATGAGAGAATGCGTTATTTATATCATGATGTCGATCGATACCAGGAATTAAAGAGCCTCATTGGAAGAACTTTAGCTGAGAAAGACGGTGCTACCTATGCCGCGGATTGAACGCATACGAATTACAGGACTTAAATACGAGAAGATGCTCAAGAAATACGACGACATGATTCTGGACCTCTGTAACGAAGAGGGACCCGCTAATACGCTTATTACGCTCATGAATGGCGGTGGAAAGGGCGTACTGCTGCAATCTATTTTCCAGCTATTGATGCCCAAAACACCATGGGGCAAAGACGGTGAGAACCAGGTTGAGGCTTTTTTTCATAATCATAAAAAACAACTTAAACCGTACACTTTTCACGTAGCTATCGAATGGCATCTCGACAACAATGAGCGCAATGAGTATATGACCACGGGAATCGCTATGACGGCACATAATTCGCTTGATCAGCAGGATATCAAAGTGGATTACTTGCTGTACGCACTTACAGATTACGGTGAAGCGGCTGAACTTACGCTATCAACGTTGCCGTTATTTAACGAGGTGACTGCTGAACCTACGAGTTTTGAAACGATCCAGCAATTTGTGCGCGATCGGCGGGGAGAGATTGTACCTTTTGGCAGCCATAGCTCGGATTTGAAAAGATATTATGACTTCCTGGCTACCCGGGATATCCATATCGCCGAGTGGCGTAATATGCGGCGGATCAATGGTGAAGAGGGCGGTATCAAAGGTTATTTTAAAAAAAATGATGCCTTCACCAATCATAACTTGTTCGAAAAGCTGATTATTCCTGAAATCGGATCTAGTCTGAATGAAGGATTAAAGGAAGACGACAATACGCTGCAGCGGATGTTTATCGATACAGCAACAGTGGCTCAGCGCTTGCCGATGCTTGAACAGCGGGAGCAGGTCTATACAGAGTTTCTTAGTATGGCTGCACCACTTTATGAGCTGGTAAAACTAGGCGTGGAAGCAGAAAACGTAGTTCAAGAAACGGAATTACGTGGACGCCAAATCTATACGGTTATCTATGAAGAGCAGAGAAATGCAGAAGCTGAGCGAAGTAAGATTGCTGATGAACTGGCTGGACGTTATCAGGATGCGAAGCAATTGCGCTTTGAGACAGACAATCTTAAATACTTACGCAACAAGGAAGAAACGGAACTGAAGCAAGAAGAGTTTAAGAAGCTCAGTGATGATCAGAGCCGTGCGCGTGGTCGGCTGGAGGATTCCAAAGCGCAAGAGAAGAAGCTTGAAGTAGCTTATTTTCTGGCTAAACGGTTGCTCCATACCCGGCAAATTGAGCAGTGGCAAAAAGAAATTCAAGCTATCGAAGGTTCTCTGGAGATGAAAGAACGGCAGGAGGTCATTCAGGCAGCCAAGGAACAGCTGCGGAAACAGTGGGATGTGGTGTTTAATCTCTGGCAGCAAACGATCAGAGAGTTTGGGACAGCACAGCAAGACCTAACGGCGGAAGAGAGAAGATTGCGCAAGGAAAGGGAAAGTTTCTTGGTAGAGCTGGCCGGGCTGGATAATCAGATCAATGATTTGACCTTATCTATTCGCCAATACACGGAAGAACTCGGAGCATTCGCAGCCCAATATGGGCAGGATGCCGCCCATTCTCCGGCAGCTGCCCTGCAGCGTACGATCTCAGCGGCCAAAACGATTCTTCAAGACATTGGAGACTTGGAAGAACAGCACAAGCAGGAAGAGATTCGGAAGCTGGCACTGCATAAGAGTCATGCTGAGCTGAGTGAGAAACGGCGTTCTTATGAGCGTGAAGCGGACGAGCTTGGGGTTCTGCTTGAGTCACAGACTCAGAAAGAATCCCAATTATGGTCACAGCTCGTTGTACTGCTGGAAATGTATGAAGAGCATAATCGTTTAGGAGCTACTGGCCTTTTTGAAGAACAAGATGTTATCCCGGCACGTTTTATCCGAAAAATAGATGAAGTAGAGCAACAGACTAAACGTTCCAGAAGGGATTACTATAATCAGCTCATGGATGTGGAACTTCAGAACCAATCCTACTGGCTACCCAATTCAGATATTCTGACGGTCAAAGATACACTCGATTCGTTAAAGATTCAATCAACACTAGGTAGTTCCTACTTAAATGACCGTCCGTATCTTGAACGTGAGGAAGAACTGGAGCAATATCCGTTACTTCCATATAGTTTGATTATGACCCGGCGCGAAGCTGATAAAATTCAGCCGGAACTGATGAAGGACACCTTGCTTAAATCAGCGGTGCCGATCTTTATCCGTGAAGAGATGGCAGCTTCGCATCAAGATCAAGCATCCTTCATGCTTTTTGCGAATCAAGGGCCGCAAATGGTCTTGCAGCCGGATCGTTTCCAGGATTGGAAGAGCAGTATTCAGGGGAAGCTCAAAGAACAGGAGCAGATCCTTCAGGACTCTGAAGCTTATTTATCTAAGTTAAAATCGGTGCGTCAAGAATATGAACGTTTATTCCAAACCGAGAATACCATGACGCTTACAGCCAAGCAGGATGCCCTTATTAAACTGCAGGCTGAACTTCAGCAGAGCATTAACAATCTGAGCCATGAGATGGATGAGAACGAAGGGACGCTTACCCGGATCGGACGGGAGCTCGCTGAGAACAAAGTTCTAAGTGTGGAGCATGAGCAGAGAGCGGGGGTTCTGCAAGCTTGGATTGAACGGACGAAGAAACAGGAACAAGATTATAAGGAAAAACAAAAAATAATCGAACGAAAGAATCTGGTGAGCAAAGAGTTAGCAGGTAAAGATCAGCAGCTTGAACACCTAAAGGTGCAAATGGAAAGCTTGAGTGGACAACGCAATAAATGGACGAGAGAAACCGAATATGCGATGTTCCCCAGACTGCAACGATGGTTTCCTGAGATAGTTTTCCCAACAGATCACCAGCTTTCTGATGAAGGAGAAGTCATACCTATAGATCCTGTAGAGCAGAATCTTCTCTTGCAGCAGCTCAGTACCGTGGAAAGTCTACAGCAATCATTAACTGAAAATGAACTGGAAGTTCGGACAAGAGCTGCACAGATTAAAGCAGCAAGCGAGAATCTGGCTGAGCTTGAATCCAGCCTGAATCAAGTGGATGTGAATTGGCGGAAGGCGACTGAACCTACGGAAACGTCTGAGACCATTATGGCTGCAAGAAATCACCAAAAGACGGATACTACTTCGTTGGAGGAAGACTATCAGATTGTTCACGACGGTTACATCCGCTGCCAGACTGAATTGGAGAACTTGCAGAAAGAGTTGCGCAAAGTAGAGAAGGGGATCAAAGAGAAACATGAACGTGCCGTGGAGCTTTGGAATGAGGCGCTAGGGGATAAGGAGACAGAAATTCAGGAGCGCTGCCAAGCGAATGAGCTTATGCTTAATCAGTGTAAAAGATCCTTGGACCGAATCGATGTCCTCCTTCAGACTTTATCCAATCAAATCAAAATAATGAACGCGCATATTGAGGATCGCGTCAACCTACGGAGTGTGCCAGAAGAAATAACGCTGAGGGTTAGAGAAAGCTGCGAGCCTCTAGTAGCCGACTGGCTTCTCCGCATTAAGGATAGCCGGATTAGACAGGATGAGATCTCCAAAAAGGTGAAGGAAGAGAAAAATTCCTTAACCGAAAAACTTGCGAAAAATGAACGGAATTCCGAACTGGAGACCAAGATTCTAGATCGATTGAATACGGTCCATTGGGATAATTTCGCCATTGCACTGCAAGTCCTAGATTCCATGCTACGCAGTTCGCGCGATCAGATCGAGAGCATTCAAAGCGATAAGGAAGGCATGGATCTCTCCCGCAAGATGTGGGTTGGCCGGGCATCTCTACGAGTGGTTCAAATCATTGATATTATGAAGCGAATGGAACGCCGGATGATTATTCATAACGAGAATAATTATGCCTTCCCGCTGGTACGTCTGAACTACAAGAATATCAATGTGCCAAGAACAAGCGATGAGGTAGAGCCGATGGTGAGTGACTACTTCAATCAATGCATCAATGAATTGCTCAAAAAGTATCCCAAGATAGAACAAGTGCCGGCGCTGGTAATCAAAGAGGTTATTAATGACGGACGAATTGTCTATGCAGCGCTGCAGAACCGCTTTCCGATACTTCAAGTGTATAAACCGGTAACGGAGAATTATTTCCTCTACGCCGCACCGGAAGATTATCATTATTCGGACTGGGAGATTATTAATCGCGGCGCACTGGATGAAGCAGTCGGCAGTGGTGGGCAACGTCAATCTGTACAGCTGCTGGTCGCAATGATGATCATGACGCATAAACGGGTGAATCGTGAGAATAAAGGCTGGACGGTCTTTTTATATGACAATCCTTTCGGAGAAATGGTCTCCAATAACGTGCTTGACCCCGTCTTTGAAATTTCCAAGGCGCTCAAATTCCAATGGCTGATTGTTACGCCGCCGGAGCTGGTGAAGAATGATGTCAGCGTGCGCTTTGGCGTGTATTGGCAGCTTTATTTTGGAGGCGTCAAAGGGGACATGCTGGAATCGACCCTGATCAAGGGAGGAAGAAAGCTTATTCCTGTCTCGTTGTTCTGAGTATGGAATGAAACTTAAAGAAGCTCCAGTATGCATCACGCTGCTGGGGCTTCTTTTTATTAAATGTTAAAGATGGTGTGGTTATTTAGGTTTGCGTTCGGAAATATATGAACCGGTGAGCGTTAAAAAAGTTCCCGTCAGGATCGCCCAGGTGATCTTTTCATTCAGAACAAGGGCAGAAGCTGCCACTGTAATTACAGGCACAATATAGATGTATACACTTGTTTTTACAGCCCCTAGAATCCCTACAGCTTTATTCCAAGTCAAAAAACACAGTGCCGAGGCACCCAGACCTAAGAAAAGCAGGTGAGCTACATTTGAAATCTCTTTGAATCTACTCAGACCCAGCTGGAAATCAAACAGAAACAGAGGAGGCAGCATAAACAGCAGACCATAGAAAAATACTCTGCGGGTAGCCCCTATAGTATGAATCTTTAGTAGGCTTATTTTTCGCATCAACACTGAATATATTGCCCAAACCACAGGTGCCAGCAATGCCAGCAAGTCACCGATGGGGTTCAGTTGGAGAAGATAACTCCCGTTCAGCCCAATTAATATAATTCCTGCCAAGGCTATCAAAAATCCTATAAAAAACTGCCTATGAAATTTCTCTTCTTCTAAAAAAAAGTGAGCGATAACCGCCGTGAAAAATGGAGCGATGGAGACAATCACACCTACATTGGATGCAAGGGTATAGACTAGGGCAATATTTTCTATAAGAAAATATAACGTGACTCCACAAAGACCTGCTGAGATAAAGAGTAATTCCTCTTTAAAGGATGTAGTTCGGATTGGACGTGAATAGATCAGTAACAGTACAAAGTACCCAATAAGAAAACGGAAGAACAGAATTTCCACAGGCGTAAAGTCTTTTAACAGTATTTTTGTGGAGATAAAGGTGGTTCCCCAGATTAAAATCGTAAGCAATGCCAGCAGATGTCCTGTGTTAATCTTGCGTTGATCTATCATTTCGTAAGTTCCATTGATGACTTTACTCCCGTTTGTTGAACAAATATACGCATATATTGCTTAGGGGTTAAGCCTATAAGTCTTTTGAAAAAATTTGTGAAATGGCTCTGATCACTGAAACCGGTTAGAGAGGCCACTTCTATTGGCAATATTCCTTGTTCTAAAAGCTTTTTGGCGTGGTTGATGCGAATAGTTTCCAAGTAACGGTAAGGTGATATTCCTTTCTGTCTGGTAAATAAACGCAGCAAGTGATATTTACTTAAGCCGCTCAATTCACTTAGCTGGTTCAGCGTAATGTTCTGCGTATAATGTAACTCTATGTATTCGCAAATGATTTTAATTTCAGAAGTAGGCTCTTGAGCGGGACAGAGGGTTTCTGTCTCCGTGTATTCTCTCAGAAGCTGCTCCAAGAGAAATAGAAACAATTCTTCTTTTTGAAAATCGGATTGATCCTCTAATATCATTTGGTGCAGATCGTGTAAAGGGCTCGACAGTTCACTTTGGTAGAGAACATTGTGTGTGAACCGCGGTAAGTAGTCTATGCCGGTAATTTCTAGCACATACTCACGCATGACTTCCGGCTGAATATTGATGCAGCGATAGTCAAGCATCCTCCCGTCTATCTGTTCACAGGCATGGGGATCCGCCGGATTAAAGATGACCACATCTCCGCTGTTAAGAATATGCTCTTCTTGGTTACATAGCAGATGTCTCTTTCCTTGTTCAATAAAACCTATGACATAATAGTCATGAAAATGGTTGGGAAACTTCTGCATAATACCTTCAAATCGATAGGCCTCAAATTTTAAGTCACGATCGAAAACTACTGTTCGAACTTCACGAGTCATTGCTGCACCTTCTTTTCCAATTATGTATAACCATTATAATGTGAAAATTAGGGGCATTCTTGCATGATGTTGCGATACCTCATCTTCTACATGATAGGTTCCTCAGGTGTAATGATCGTTGGAATACTCACAGTAAAAGTTGTTCCTTGCTCCAGAATACTTTCTACAGAGATCGCTCCGCCATGATTATGTATAATATTTTGTGTGATCATATAACCTAAGCCTGTTCCTGTTTCTTTGGTCGTATAAAATGGTTTGCCGAGGGCATTGATCTGTTCCTCTGTCATCCCACAGCCTTCATCCTGCACACTGATTCGGGCTTCTCTGTCATAGGTTTGCACATGAATATAGATGTTTCCCCCATGATTCATTGCTTCCATCGCATTTTTAAGTAAGTTAATAAATACCTGCTTAAGCTGATAAGCCTCACCATTGATCCAAATGGAATGATCAGTACAGACAGGGAGGATCTTGAGATTTTTTAGGGCAGCTTGTCCATTCATTAGTGTGGTGACTTGTTCCAGCAAAGACAATAAATCCACTGGTTTACTAATATGAGTGGTTTGGGGTTTAGATAAGACAAGCAGTTCGTTGACGATGAACTCGATGCGTTTCAATTCTGACTCAATAATGGAAATATATTTATCATTCATCCGCTCGGAAGAGCGCAGTAGCTTCATAAAGCCATTAATGGCTGTAAGAGGATTCCGTATTTCATGAGCGATTCCAGCTGCTAACTGTCCTGCTGTGGATAATTTCTCGGACTGTATCAGTCGTTCATCTTCCAATACTTGCTCGGATATATCTTTGAATATGCCAATGAAGGCTTCGTTTCCTTCATAAATGATCGGCAATGTAATCCCATCCACATATTTCTGCTGGTTATTTAAACAATTAATCAGGTAGCAGACAGAACCTGTTGTTCTATCAGTGTTGAATTTCTTTCTTCGTTCTGAGAGAATTTCATAATTAGAGTAGTCTACAATATCCATAGTCGATAGACCAAGCACTTGATCTAGGCTTTCCGCATGGATTAATTGTAAACCTGCCGAATTTGCATACAGAACAATCCCTCCCCTAGTGATAAGCACGGGCTGAGGCAGTTCCTCCAGCAGCTGTAGAAAAGAGCTCTCTTTTTCAAGTAGATGGGAATTCACAACCTGAAGCTGAGTCTCCATTTCCCTGATCAGGGTTTTATTCTCGAATTGAGTAAAATAATATATGGGTTGACCATTGTCATCCAGAAGGATAGATATGGAGACCTTTAAAGATAACCGGCGTCCGGTGGGATGGAAATAATCTACTTCGAGTCTCTGCGGATCAGTACTCGTAGATGGAAGAGAGCTTCCTAATGAATTGAATTTATGAATCTGATCTAGTAGGGTACGGACGGTTGGAGAGGGTGTCGTTAATTCGGTTTCATCATACCCCAAGAGGTCGCATAATGCTGAATTCAGTTTTAGGAACGTTCCATCAAGCGAAATAAGGGCCATACCCATCACGGCTTGAGTAAAAACAAAGTCAAAACCTTGAAAATCATTTGTCCGCACAGCAGGTTACCTCTCTTCTTTATGGGGGAGTGAGTGTTATTTCAAAATGCAATATGTCTAACAGTCATAGTATAAAACATATAACTCAATAAAACATATAAAATTTCTGGGTTATTAGATATTCATACAACAGTTAAATAAAATCAGGTAGAATAGGAAGATACGTTGCATTTTAAGACAAGTGGAGGCGTTGTATTATGTTATCAGTTGTTGGTGAAATTCAAGGAATTAATCGTTACCCGGTCAAGTCATTTGCGGGTGAAAAATTAGAAAGCTGTATGATTGAACCGTATGGAATGCTTGGTGACCGTTTTTGCTCCTTTTACGATGAGTCAAAAGAGGGCTGGCGAAGATATATCACCGCTAGAAATATACCGAATATGCTTACCTATCAAGCGCAATTTATAGATGGACAAATCCATGTAACGGCATCAGACGGGCGAACCTTTGGATGGGATGATAATCTATTGGAAGAAATCCAAAGCCAAACCAAAACTCCAATCACTATGTCTGGTCTAAAAGCTGCACATCCACAGCCAGAACATCCGCAGCTCCTATCCGTGGATGGCGCTAGTATTCTACTCATTACGGATGCCAGCTTAAAAAAACTGGAGGCAACCTGGGGGCATTCCTTGGATCAACGGCGTTTTCGCGGGAATTTTGTTATCGCGCTGAATGATGATTCTCTTTTTGAAGGAGATTGGATTGGACGCCGGCTCAACATTGGGGATGTACAGCTACAGGTAGATAGTTTTTGTGAGAGATGTGTTGTGATTACGATGGACCCGGATAGTCTCCAGAAGGACCCAGTGCTTTTGAAAAAATTACATAAAGAGTTTGATTTGCATTTCGGAGTCTATGCCTCTGTAATCAAAACAGGGGAAATTCGAATCGGAGATAAAGTAGAAATAGTAGATTAGATATATAATCCCAATAGTATAAACTTCCTTTACATTACTCCATGGATAAATTATCCTTTAAAGGATGACGATTTCATATCGGGAGGTTATGTATGAAGAAAAATTTGGCATCCTTATTAGTTGCATTGCTTCTATTGGTGTATGTCCCTACTAGTGTTTTAGCAGCGGATAGCAGCAAAGGGCAAACGTATGTGAACACTCAGAAAGTGGCAGCAGAGAAGGCGGCGTTCTTAACGGAGAAGCTGGGGACGACTAGTCTCCAATATGCTCTTATTGATGGCGATAATATCGTTGTGAGCGGTCAATCTGGATTTAGCCATGTGGAGAGTAAGACAGCACCAAGCGTCACAACGATGTATGGTATTGGCTCGACGAGTAAAATGTATACAACAGCTTCTATTATGAAGCTCGTTGAGCAAGGAAAAGTAGATTTGGACGGTTCAGTCGTATCTTATTTGAATAATTTTACGATGGAAGATTCTCGTTATAAGCAAATCACTGTACGGATGCTGTTGAATCATTCATCAGGTCTTGCTGGCTCGAACTTATCCAATTCTTTCTTATTTAATGATTCCGATCCTATTGCAAAAGATAGTTTGCTAGAGACTTTGTCAACACAACGTCTGAAGGCCGATCCAGGCGCCTACTCAGTATATTGTAATGATGGATTTACGTTGGCTGAGTTGATTGTTGAAAAGGTCAGTGGCACGGACTTTACCACATTCATTCATCAAAATTTCACAGAACCTCTAGGGCTTGAACATACGAAAACGCCTGTAGATTCTGTAGCTTCTTCTCAGCTGGCTAGTGTCTATAATGCTACCTACTTAGCAGCTTTACCCAAAGAAACCATTAACGTGATTGGAACAGGTGGTATTTATTCCACTGCTGAGGATTTGGTGCGTTTTGCAACTATTTTTACAGGCCAATCGACTGGCATTTTGTCAGAAAAGTCTGTAAAAGCGATGGAACAAGAGGAATATAAGCGTGGAATATGGCCTAAAGGAGCCGATAATTCGTTAGCTTATGGATTAGGCTGGGACAGTGTGAACTTATATCCATTTAATCAGTACGAAATCAAGGCTTTGACAAAGGGTGGAGATACAGGTCTGTATCATACCTCATTAGTTGTACTGCCCGAGCAGCGGATGGCAGCAGCAGTAATATCTTCTGGCGGATCAAGTACAACGGACCAGATGCTTGCCAACGAAATTTTACTCAGCGCTTTACAGGAAAAGGGAGTTATTAAGGAACTGAAAGCTACACCTACATTTAAAACTTCGAACAAAGAGGATATGCCGCAAGAATTGCTAAACTATGCGGGTGTCTATGGTGATTCTACGCAACTGATGAAGATAGAGGTTAGTAAAACTGGGGAATTGAGTATATCTTCAATTATAGCTCCTACAATGCCGGCGCAGAAATTTTCCTATAATTCGAACGGAGAATTTTTAGATGCAGAGGGTACAAGTAAAGTTAGCTTTGTGAAGGAGAGCAATGGCCGTATCTATCTTTGGAGTCAAGGGTATGGGGTGATTCCAGGACTTGGTGAAACTGCCGTTACCCAATATGCAGCTGAGAAGCTTGAACCTAATGCCCTATCTCAAGAGGTCACTACTGCATGGCAGCAGCGCCAAGGGAAATTGTATTTTGATGTCAGCGAGAAGTACAGCTCCCAATATTACATGAGTATGCCGGTAGCTGGAATCGCTATGTTCCCTGACGCACCTGGTTATATGGGCTCGAATAAAATAACAGGACCTAATAAAGCAGAAATGACCGTGCAAATCCCAACCATCGCTGGGCGCGATCTTGCGGATCTTATTTTTGAAGAGAAAAATGGTGTGGAGTATTTAAAGATTGGCAATCAATTGTTTATACATCAAGATGCGGTTAAACCTATTTATGCAGGCCCGCAATCTATGGTAACTATCCAATCAGATGGATATGCTAGATGGTATGGAGTTCCTGAAACGGCAACAGGTAAGATAATGACAGTAGAGCTGCCAACCAAAAGTTCCTTTGCCGTCTATGATGAGAATGGTGTATGTGTGAATTACTTCACCATTAGCGGTCTTAAACAAGTCAAACTTCCTAGCAACGGCAAAATTGTATTTGTAGGTGATGTCGGTGCGAAGTTTGAAGTGACCCTCAAGGCGCAATAAACGTATATAAAAAAAGAATCCTGTTATCAAGATTTTCGTCTTGGTAACAGGATTTTTTATTTGAAATTTTGTGAGAATTCTCTTATTTTATCTACCAGTATCCCTTTGAGCTGATCAGTACCTTCCTTTGGAGCCTTATAGGCCTTATAACCTCCAAAAGATTCAATACAAATCGCAGCTTCTTTCAGATCATCAGGGAAATTTTTCTCTATTAATTCTTCGGTTTTCTTAGGTTTCTCGTTGCAAATGTAGTAGCCCATCTTCTTAGTCAGTAACTCATCTTTATTTTTTTTGATAAAGTCACGAATGGCTTTATATATTTTTTCATCTCTTACTCCTGCTCCTAAAATAATGCTATCAAATGCCTCGATATCTGGCTTTTCTAGTTCGATATTGCAAATTTTGCTCTGAGGTAGCTCTTCTGATAATACTTTTGCACATTGTTCTGTTGCTCCAGATTTTGTAGCGTATAGAATAAGTACTGCCATTGTGTTCCCTCTTTTCAGTTAAGATTAATCGCGTTCCCGCATAGAAAAAAAGTCTCGCATATCAATTATCTCGATTATCAAGATATAGTATATTTTATCGAATATACTGATCATTTGTCAAGCCAACGGCAAGCTCCTGAGTGTTAATTAGATATCCTTATTATGGTATCATGGGAATAATATTAATCTAATGCTAACTATATCTTTAATGAAATATACAAAAATAAGAGGAGTGAAAGTAAATTGGGGATCATCGTAATGCTAATCATCTATTTGTTGCTTGGAATATTTGTGATTAAAGTAGGCATCGATAACTCTAGAAGTACACAACTATCAAAAGAAATATTAAATGAGTTAAAAGAAATCAAAGAACTAATGATCAGAAATAAATACGAATGAATTCTATATAAGAGTGGAGGTGAACGAAAGTGAAAATTGGACTTATACTTATAATACTTGCTTTTTCTAACCTATTTCTAAGGATATGGATTGTTGGCCCGGATAAAGAAAAACTTCCTGAAGACGGTTATGAGCTTAATATAAAAGGGAAGCTTATACTTGCACTTGTGGGATTAATTACGGGGATTGTGATAATAATTGCCGATGGCCCAGAGGGTACGGTTATGAAGTGGTTTTGGATTGTAGTTATAATAGTAGCAATAGGATTTCAGTCGTTTATCGACTGGAAATTTCTAAAACATACGAAACAGCACATAGTTTCACTTATTCTGTTAGTCCTAGGTGTGGTATTAGTTTATTTTATATTCTGATCTAGTTTCATTCGTACCGGTATCGGACCCAGATGATGTTAATTGCTAAATAATCGCCTTTTGGGCAGCGTTTCGGACTCCAGTGCAGCTATTCGTTAGAAAGTGACTTATATTACGGGTTTTTTATGCCATTAGTGGCCCTGGGGTCCGATGGAATTCTTAAAGTGGAAATATACTGCTGTTAGTGTCGATGGAGTCCGTTAGTGACTTTGTGACTGCTGATGGTTTCGAATCATACGAAGAAAAGAGGTGTTCCGGCAGTGATATGCTCCCCATATAGTAGACAGGTGAAATAATAAAAACCTGTCGCTGTATGGGGAGCATTTTTATGGAACAAAAGAAGTTTACAGCACTGGAAAAGTTAACGATTCTCCAAGAAATTGAACGGGGCGACATTGGTTTGAAAACTGCGGCCCGGAAGTATGGAATATCCAAAAACTCATTAGTGAAGTGGCGGCAACGTTATCAATTGTATGGATACGAAGGGCTGGAAGTCCGAAGCTACAATCGTACATATTCTGCAGAACTTAAACTCCATGCCGTTAAGGACTATCTCGAGGGAGGATTATCGCAAAACCAAATCATCTGCAAGTATAAGATTGCAAGTTCAACCCAACTCGCCAACTGGATTAGGAAGTATAATGGTCATAGCAACAGCTTAACAGCTCATTCAGGAGGAACTAAAGCTATGACCAAAGGACGCGTAACCACTTGGCAGGAACGGATAAATATCGTGCTGTACTGCCTTTCGAACAGAGAAGACTATGCGAAGACGGCAAGCCATTTTCACGTGTCTTACCAACAAGTATATAGCTGGGTAAAGAAGTACGAAGCTGGTGGTGAAGAGGCGTTACGAGACGGTAGAGGACGCACTAAAGCGCCTGAAGAACTTACGGAAGCAGATCGCCACAAACTCGCGATGCAAAAGCTGGAATACGAGAATGCACGCCTGCGTGCGGAGAATGCTTTTCTAAAAAAGTTAGAGGAACTCGAAAGGAGGAGGCGTTAAGGACCATTCGCCAGGTGAACATCTACCTGGCCATTCAGGCCGTTCAGCAGGAACAGTCTTGCTCCATTCGGCTTTTGTGTGACATCGCAGGGATATCACGGTCAAGTTATTACAAATGGTTGAATCGCAAACCCAGTTCTCGAGAGGCTGACAACGAGAAACTGACAGAGGCTATGCTCCTCTTGTATGAGAAGGTGGAACGAACCTTTGGGTATCGCCAATTGACCCTGCATTTGCGCAGACAAATGGATAAATCTATTAACGCAAAGCGAGTGTATCGGCTGATGAGATGCCAAGGCATCCAGTCAGTCATCCGCAGAAAGAGAAAGAAGTATGTAGGCTCCACACCTCAGCAGGTTGCAGAGAATGTGCTGAACCGTAATTTTGAGGCTGAAGCTCCAAACCAAAAATGGGTAACGGATGTAACGGAATTCAAATACGGCAACGGCAAGAAGGCGTATTTAAGTGCAATAAAAGATCTGTATGACAAGTCGATTGTTGCTTACGTTCTGGGTCATTCCAATAATAATTCGCTAGTTTTTAACACACTGGAATTAGCTTTGAAGGCAGCACCGGGGAGCCGAACCTTACTCCATAGCGACCGTGGTTTTCAGTATACCTCTCTGCATTTTAAAAAGATGCTGGACGATGTAGAACTGAAGCAAAGCATGTCCCGAGTAGGCTGCTGCATTGACAATTCGCCGATGGAATCCTTCTGGGGAACATTGAAATGTGAGAAGTACTACTTACATTCCTACCAGACCTTTGAAGAACTCCAAACAGATATTGATACCTACATTCATTTTTACAATAACGAACGGTTACAGGCAAAACTAAACGGCCTCAGTCCCATTGAATTTAGGACTAAGGCCGCTTAAACTACTTTTATTTTTTGTGCTGTCTACTTGACGGGGTGCAGTTCACAGCCAGCATATGGCTTGTTGGGCACCTCCTTTTTGTGTTCACATTATACTTCTGCTTTCGTAGCCACGAGTGGACAGAATCCAGGGTTCGTTATACATAATTCTTGAGCGAATTCCGGTTGGAGCTTGGAGAGCTCGGCGAAATAGCTGCTGATTACGTGATTACCACTTGTAGATCCATTCTGGAAAGACAGTGAGTTAAAAGTATGGACATGATTGTAATAATACTTTTTTTCCCGTTTGGGGAGCTTATAGACATGTGGAGGTGCGTAGGTTACAACATCAAAAAGATTGGTATACCGGTAACTCTTCCGCACATATTGTTTGAAAATATTAACGAAGTCCGGATCACCTACCCGTGGGGAACCATAAGTATATAGGTTAGGTGAGGTGTAAGAGGTATTTGCCGCAATATCTAAGGTACATAAGGTGGCGAGCGCTCCACCGAGGCTGTGGCCCGTAATGTATAAGGTCTTGTCAGGAGATAGCTTGGAGAGCGCAGAGAAGATGCCGTCCCGAGCTGAAGAATAAATGTTGGTGAAGCCACGATGGGTGAGAGAGTCTTCTTTAAGATATTTGAACCGTTCCTGTGAAGCGAGGACGTTGGATATCCAATTGGTCGTCGTACTGGTTCCCCGAAAAGCGATAATAATCTCTTGTGGAGACTCCAAAATAAAGCCGAAACGTTCCCATACATTATTGAAGGATTGTGCTTCAATGGGATGACATAGCTGATAATCTAATGGAATGACGAAAACTCCATCTATATTTGAAAATTGTGTATAGGTTTGCCCGCAGACTGCAGCTAGAAAGATCGCCCTTTGCTCTTGCTCATCCCTCTTACTCACGTACATCCCGCCTTTCTTTCCTACACTATATTAGGGGGATGCAGGAGTGATTCCTAAGAAAAAGGATTCCCTGAAACTTCTCTCTGAGTTACTATATATAAATAAGTCCAACAGCGAGAGAAAAGGGGGAAATGCATACATGAGCAACTTATTGGAAATTTTACACAAGGAAGTCGTGCCGGCAGAAGGCTGTACGGAGCCGATTGCAGTTGCGTATGCCGTCTCCTTGGCGGCAGAGCTTCTCGAGGAAGAAATTACGGGGATTCAGCTGCATCTCAGCGGTAATATTATCAAAAATGCAATGGGAGTGGGCATTCCCGGGACAGGCCAGACAGGCCTGCCCATCGCAGCAGCCCTTGGAGCGGTGGTCGGCCGTTCTCACAAGGAGCTGGAAATTCTGTCAGGTCTGACGCAGGCTGAGTTGAAGATGGCAAATGACCTGCTGGATAGAAAGCTGCTAAAAGTGGAGATAAAGGACACTCCTGAGAAATTATATATTGAAGCCCAATTGTTTACGCAGAATCATACGGCGACTGCCATTATTGCCAGAGAGCACACCCATATAGAATATTTAGCTCTGGACGGGGAGAAAATAACACCCCGGAATTCAAAAGCCGACTGTGGCAAGCCTGGTCTTTCCGACACGGAAGAGTATGCGGGCTCAGTTGACCAGATATTCGAGTTTATCTGTACCGCTCCTTTTTCAGACCTTAGCTTTCTCTTGGAAGGGGCGCGGATGAACAAAGCGATCTCTGATGAGGGATTGCGAGGCGATTATGGCTTGCAAGTAGGTAAGAAAATGAATCAGCAATCTGCGGTGAATCTGTTCGGCAATGATGTAGCGAACAGAATTATCGCGGCTACCGCAGCGGCTTCAGATGCTCGAATGGATGGCAGTGCAATGCCTGTGATGACAACTGCAGGCAGTGGCAATCAAGGCATCGCCTGTACGCTTCCCGTTATTGCTCTGGCGGAATTGCTGGACAAAGATGAAGAAATGCTAGCTCGGGCGCTTGCACTGAGCAATCTGGTCACTGTGCACATCAAACATTATATCGGGCGTTTGTCCCCATTATGTGGTTCAGGGATTGCAGGGGGAGTAGGAGCAAATAGCGGGATCATTTATCTCATGGGCGGCAGTCTTGAGCAGATCAAGCATGGGATACAGAATACGATAGCTTCTTTGTCAGGCATGATCTGTGACGGTGCGAATTCTACCTGTGCGCTGAAGATTTCCACCTCCACTAATACGGCGATCCAGGCAGCCACACTGGCTATGAACAACATTGCTCCTACAACCAAGGATGGTGTAATTTTCGAAGAGGTGGAAGATACCATCCGCAACATGGAGCGTTTGGTTCAGGAAGGGCTGGCGGATACTGACAAGACCATTCTCAATATTATGCTCTCCAAAGGCGTAGCGAATTAGCCTCCAAATAAGTTGAAAACAAGATAGAACATCATAATTAAGACCGCCGGGTTCCCTGCATAAAATGGCAGGAAGCCGGGCGGTCTTTGTAACACTTCGGCAAAAACATAGGTCTGCGAGAAGATTTGCATTAAATTTTAACATAACTTATTCTGAGTTAATAAAGGCATAGAGACTGAGGGTATAAAAAGGAGATAATATGACAGAGAAAATAGATATAGGCTGGAATTTTGCGAACAGTTATACTCAACTGCCGGAATCAATGTTTACAAGGATTAAGCCAACGCCTGTGGGTAAACCGGAACTGATTATTTTTAATGAACCATTGGCTGCTACTCTTGGGCTGAACAGCACCGCACTACAGAGTAAGGAGGTTCTTGGGATTCTTGCCGGCAACGAAGTTCCTGAAGGTACCCTGTCGCTTGCGCAAGCTTATGCTGGACATCAATTCGGACATTTTACCATGTTGGGAGACGGTCGAGCAGTGCTGCTGGGCGAACAGATCACCCCTCAAGGTGATCGTGTAGATATTCAATTGAAGGGTGCGGGAAGAACCCCATACTCTCGTGGTGGCGATGGCCGGGCAGCGCTTGGGCCGATGTTACGCGAATATATCATCAGTGAAGCTATGCATGGACTTGGGATTCCTACGACTCGCAGCTTGGCGGTGGTAGCTACAGGGGAGTCGCTAATTCGGGAAACGGAACAGCCGGGGGCGGTTCTGACCCGGATTGCTGTCAGTCATTTGCGTGTTGGAACTTTCCAATATGTTGCTGCATGGGGGACTGTGGAGGATCTGCGTATTCTGGCTGATTACACGTTGCAAAGACATTATCCAGAAGCTCCTGTGGAAGATAATCCATATCTTGTTCTGCTTCGGGAAGTAATGGAACGTCAAGCAGCGCTAATTGCTAAATGGCAGCTTGTAGGTTTTATTCACGGAGTGATGAATACTGATAATATGGCCCTTAGCGGAGAAACGATTGATTATGGTCCATGTGCCTTCATGGATGTGTATAATCCTGAGACAGTATTTAGTTCCATAGACCAGCAGGGTCGTTATGCTTACCACAATCAGCCCGGGATTGGCGCATGGAATCTCGCCAGATTTGCCGAGACTCTCTTGCCATTGCTGGCTGACGATCAGGCACAGGCGATTAAGCTGGCTGAGGAGGCAATTTCAGATTTTTCGGAGCGGTCCTATCAATATTGGCTAACGGGAATGAGAGCGAAGCTGGGAATCTTTAACGAAGAGTTAGAGGATGTTGCTCTGATTGATACCCTCCTTGAACTGATGCAAAAATATCGGGCTGACTACACTAATACATTTCGGTCCTTAACTTTAGGCGTAACGGAAGATGCTGATCTGTTTGGCACCCCTGAATTTAAGCAATGGAATGAGCTATGGCAGGCGCGGCTTAGCAGGCAGCAGGAATCACAATCCTCTTCACAGAAGCTGATGCATAGCAGCAATCCTGCGATTATTCCGCGGAACCATCGTGTAGAAGAAGCGCTTGAGGCTGCGGTAGAGCGGGAAGATTACGATGTGATGGAGAGGTTACTTCAAGCTTTGACTAACCCATACGCCTACTCCTCTGAACAAGAGGAATACTCGGCACTTCCTGAGGAATCCGCATGTCCATATCGTACATTCTGCGGTACTTGATTTGCATATAATTTATCTGGAAAATGGGGGAAGGAAGAATGTTTCATGCTTATGATGTTCTAGCCAACCAGTTGCTGGCCAATGCGAATGATCCGAGTTGGTATGTGCCCCTTGAAGTGGCGGTTAAAGACTTAAGTGAAGAAGAAGCTTTTTGGAAGGTAACGGAAGAAAGCAATAATATTGCTGAGATTGTGCAGCATCTTCTTTACTGGAATGAAACTTGGCAAACAAGGTATAAAGAAGCCAGTGTTCAGGCGGTTCCTCCAGTGGATAGTAATAATAATACCTTTGTCGTTGCAGAAGGGAAAACGTTCGAAGCGCTGCAAAAACAACTTTTAGAGGTTCTTTTACACTGGCAGGAATTGATTAAGAAAGAACAATTGGAAGCTGATGTTCAAGGATTTCCAGACAGTAAATGGTGGGAAGTCCTCGGAAATGTAACAACCCATAATGCTTATCATGTGGGCCAAATTGTTTATATTCGAAAGATACAGAAGAGCTGGAACCGCGATGTGAAGTGACATTGTGAAGTGAATCCTAAAGAATAGACATTTTAAAGGCGTTAGCGGATGCACATTCATCTGGCTTTCGTCTTTTTTTACGCATTAATACTTATATATACTTAATTAATAACTTATAAATGCTTGTAAATACTTATAAAATGACTTATGATGACTTTAGGAGGTGAATTTCATTATGTATCAAGAGGAACGATTATTAAAAATACTCGAATATTTGAAACAACACCAATCGATGAGTGTTCAAGATATCTGTACGCAATTTGAAGTCTCAAGAGATACTGCCCGACGGGATATTGTTAGGTTAGTACAAGAGGGCGTCGTTGTTCGGACGCATGGCGGTCTAGCGTTACCTGAATTGCAAAAAGAATTATTATCTTATCAAGATCGTTTGATCGATGAATCCGAGAGTAAGCAGAGAATAGGGAAGATCGCGGCCGGGCTTATCCAAGATCGTGAGACTGTAATTTTAGACGTATCGACCACTGTACAGTTTGTTGCAGAACAAATTAGTGCGCAGGATATTACGGTTGTCACGCACTCGATAGATAATGTAGGGATTTTATCCCATCGCGAGGATCTGCAAATTTATGTACTTGGTGGTTACTTGAATGTGAAAAACCGCTTGTTATATGGTTCTTCCATTATCGATAAACTTAGTGAAATTCGTGCGGATAAAGCCTTTATTGGAGCATCGGCGATCTGTGCTGATGGACTCTATTATCCTTATGAAGAAGATGCGCGGGTAAAAAGAGAAATGGCTCGAAGATCTGATCAAGTGATTTTAGTAGCGGATCACACCAAATTTAATGCTAAATCCTTTTATCGGCTAGACTTTGATTTCGTTGATATTTTAGTTACAAATCGAGAGCTTCCAATCGAGATCAGAGAAGTTCTAGATCAGAAGAACATCACAGTTATTGAGTGCCTAGATGAAGCTGAAGAGGTTCGAAATCAAGAGTGATAACGAATGGAGGAGAATGTTTATGACTTATATTTTGCAAAATGTACAAGTAGTGCTTCAGAATAGTATAGTTTCAGCGGCCAATGTATGGATTTCTGAAGGAAAAGTGATGAGGATAGACTCAGGAGATATTTCCATCCCAGAGGGTGGGTATGAACGGATTGATGGCGGAGGGCATTTGTTAGTGCCCGGAATGATAGATGTGCATATTCATGGCGCTAACGGGTTTGATATGATGGACGGTACTGAAGAGAGTATTCAAGAAGTATCGAAGGCTTGTGCAGCATCTGGTTGCACCTCATTTCTGGCTACCTCTGTGAGTTCTACGATGGAGGATCTTTTAGAGATGATTCGTAGTGTCAAACGTGTAATTGGGTATGAAGTGGGAGCAAAGATCGCAGGCATTCACTTAGAGGGACCTTATCTAAACCCCAAGAGAAAAGGAATGCAAAATGAAAAGTATCTGCGGCATCCTAACTTAGAGGAAATGAAGCTCATTTTCCAAGAAGCTGGATCACTCATAAAAATGGTTACGATTGCTCCTGAGCTGCCGGGAGGCATGGAGCTTCTTTCCTTTTTGAAAGAACAGGGAGTAGTGATAGCGATTGCTCATTCGGATGCCACATATGAGGAAGCCAAACAAGCTTTTGCCGCTGGGGCAAGTCATGTTACGCATTGTTTTAATGGCATGCGGCCGATCCATCATCGAGATCCGGGGATTGTGGTTGCCGCTTTCGAAGAGAAGCATGTGAGCCTGCAAGCTATTGTGGATAATGTCCATCTGCATCCTGCAATTATCCGCTTGATGCATACCATGAAAGGACCGGAAGGAATGGTCTTGATCACAGATGCCTTACAGGCAATGGGGTTAGGGGATGGAAATTATATATTTGGAGGACATCAGGTTACGGTATCTGGTGGCATAGCGCGATTGGAAGATGGCACGCTGGCCTCCAGTACAGTTACCATGAATGAAGCCTTACGTTATACTGTCGAAACTGGAATTTCGCTCACAGATGCCGTGCAAATGGCTTCAACTACACCTGCCAATATTCTTGAACTTCAACAAAAGGGGACGATTACCTCTGGCTTGGATGCTGACCTGGTTCTCTTGGATGATGAATTCAAAGTGCTCTGGACAATGGTAGGAGGGCAGATCTTACAGCTGTGACCGGTATTCATGTGCGGTTATTCCGAATACGCTTTTAAAATGCCTGTTCAGATGAGTTAGATCCACAAATCCGCAATCTACAACAGCTGCATAGATATCCTTGGTTCTCTCAATGGACTGCTTGGCACGCTCTACCTTGCAATTTAAGAAAAATTGATAGGGTGATATTCCTGTGAGTGTCTTAAACTCGCGAATAAACTGATATTTGGATAGACCAAACTCTGTGCAGAGATCGTCCAGCTTCAGCACATGGTCTAAACTGCAGTACATCATTTCCTTTGCTTTTTTAAGAAATTTATTATTCGTTCTGCGATCGGTAACTATTTCAGTATTGGATACTAAATGAACCAGAGTGAATAACAGTTCACTGCACAAAGACTCCTCTTTGCCATTCTGAATGGCATGGTTTAGGGCTAATATGCACTGCGCCAAATTGTCATCGTATAAGATAGGAGTGGCGAAGCGGAGTTCTTTTTTTCTTAATATCTCTAACATTAGGGTTGGCTTAATATAAAGCATGACATAATCAATGCCACCTTTATCATACGCATTGCCATCATGCGTTTGTTCTGGATTAAACAACATTACGCCATTTTTATGAGAGGATTGCAAACTACCGTCAAGATTATATTGCTGAATGCCACGAAGGGTCACACCGAGTGCATATTCCTCATGGCAATGTTTTTTATAGGTGAAATCAGAAAGGCTGGCGGATAAGGACAGAATCTCTGCTGACTTTTTATAGTTAAATTTCTCCACGTTCTTAACCTCCGCGACTTTATAGGATTCCCGATATCATAATGGCCGAGTATAGTAAAAACAGTGCCATCACGGTATTTAGAACTTTTTGATGATTTTTCATAAATGTTCTGAAGATTGTCCCAAATACAACCCATGTCGTAAATGCAAAAAATCCGATCACAGTTATAATTATAACAAATATAAACAAGGCAAGCGAAGAGGTATAGAATGGCATTACGTAGTTGGGAATAACCGTTAGTGTAAATACTAGCACTTTAGGATTCACAAGCTGCATAAGCACGCCTGAGCGGAAATTGGCATTGGGGTCAGGCTGGTCTTCCATTGAACCCATTTTAAAGATTTTATAAGCAAGGTAGAGCATATATAAACTCCCAATGATTTGCATAATGATCAGGATATTTGGGATGATTTCTACTAGAATACGGTTCAGCAGAGTAGAAATGATAAGTAATAAGCCAAAAGCCAGCGTGGATCCGTATACATACCCCATTGATTTTTTAGCCCCGGAATGCTGCACCGAAGAAAGAATAACAATATTGGTAGGACCGGGTGTAAATGTAGCGACAACGCAATAGATCAGAAAGGACAATATATTCATGATGACCTCCAGTAAAGTAGTTCTATGAATATAAACCTTTCAGTCTGAATGCTGATAGTATATTATTGCAGGGTTTTTAAGAATTCCGGCCGGGAATAGAAGAGGTGTCCGAATCAATGAATAAGAGTAATCCAATGACCATAAGCACGCTTTCTCCAGATGATTTTGAATCCACATGCTCTGTTTTTGAAACTTCAATCCAAGATGCCTTTGAAAAAGAAGGGCTTGATCATTTACAAGACGATATCCAAAGTGAAATAGATCATAAAAAGCAAATGGTGATGACTTCACTGGATACTACGACTGGGGAGCCTTACTTCCTTCTTGCAAAAATAGAAGAGCAGGTTGTCGGTACGATTTCCTTTGGACCTTGTGGCGAAGATATTCAAACCTGCACGGATCATCAGTTAGATGAAATAGGGGAATTGGGCAGTCTATACATTATGCCAAGTTATCAGGGCCAAGGTGTGGGTTCAGCCTTAATTAAGGAAATGATGATATTTCTAAAAAAGCAAGGGGTAGAGCAGTTTTGTCTGGACAGCGGTTATAAACGTGCACAGGTCAGGTGGCAACGTAAATTTGGGCAGCCTTATAAAGTAGTAGAAGACTATTGGGGACCTGATTCTGTCCATATGGTTTGGTTTTGTAATGTGAATGATCATTTAAGCTAGAGATATATTTTACATGAAAATAACAGTCCCTTTGCTGCGCGCAGAGGGATTTTTTGTTTTGTTGGATAAAACGGGTGTAATGTCGTTTGACAGATGACCTTTTGCCGGGTAATATGAATCTTATATTTAGTAAATTAGTAATTTAGTAAATGAGTAAATTAGTAAATCATAAAATGGAGAGTGACTAATCATGAAAATCCCAACAACTCTAAAACATAAACCTGTAGTCGTGTCAGAAAATTACGAGCAGGTTGATGGCCGCTATGCCGGGGACACAGATGCAAAAGGTCTGTCCCTAGGATTAGCACAATGGAACGATAGAGGAAAGGTCGACATCTCAGCAAAGGTATGGAGACATACAGGGGACAAATGGTCGAGACAGTCCGAAGAGCTGCCAATGCACAGAGTGCTTGACCTGGCAATTTTGATTTGCAGAAGTAGTTTGTATTTTCAAGAGGCCTATCGTTTTCCAAAAATGTATGATCCCGAGAGCCCTATGATTGATCGTATTGGACTGCAGGGAGATGCAATGAGTGTATCTGTATGTGCAGATAATCCCATGATTGATAATGATATTAAGCTGTTCGCTCAGGCGCTTAGTGATGATGGTGAAATGATCGGAGAACGACTTTCGGTATTGTCCCGTTTATTAAAAGAAATGGGGTACTGAAATTTAGCAGAATGGCCTGTGAAAGGAGAATCATAAATTATAATGGACAAAAGTAAACGTAAAGAACTTCAGGAGCAATATAAGCAGCTCAAGACGTACATGGGTGCTATTCAAATTACAAACAAAAGAAGCGGGAAAATATTCGTTGACAGCTATCCCAACCTGAAGAATAAATGGATGACTATACAGATGCAATTAGATATGGGCAGATTTGCGAATGCAGAGCTGCAAAAGGACTGGAAGGAACTTGGAGCAGAAGCCTTCAGCTATGAGGTGTTAGAGCAGAAGGAGTCAGAAGACGTAACCGACGTGCGCTGGGAGCTTAAACTATTGAAAAAGAAGTGGTTCGAGAAACTGCAGCCCTTTGATGACAAAGGATATAATAAGCCACTAACCCATTAAGCCAAGTATAAAGAAACCTTTAGCTTTTATAGCAAGGGTTTCTTTTTTTAGGGATCGTATTTCACTCCGGATTTTATGTGTCGTAATATTATATATGTTTTGTCGCATTTTCCTACTAAAAAAGCTGTTTATTATGTGTTATTTTTATAGCAGATGTCAGAATAACATATATACGGGAGGCACAAGTAAATGACCATTAGAATTGGTAAGCTCAGCTATTGGCATGTGCATGCATGGGATTATACCAAGCAAGCTCAGGAGCATGAAGATACCGTATTAGCTGCAGTTTGGGACGAAAACGTAGAGCGTGGGAACAAAGCTGCGGAAAGCTTGAATATTCCTTTTTTTGAATCACTGGATGATCTGCTTGCGCAAGAGGATATAGATGCCGTTATCGTGGATGCACCAACGAATATGCATAGAGACGTAATCGTGGCTGCGGCCAAGGCGGGCAAACATATTTTCACAGAAAAAGTTATTGCCCCAACGTTAAAAGAAGTTAACGCAATTATCGCAGAAGTTAACGAGAACAAAGTGAAGCTAACGGTCTCCTTGCCTCGTTTAAATGACGGCTATACATTAACTATTCAAGAGATTCTAAGTCAGGAGCTGCTCGGCAAGATTACTTACGTTAGAGTTCGCTTATCCCATAACGGAGCAACGGAAAGCTGGCTTCCTAATCATTTCTTTAGTTTGGAGCAATGTGGAGGCGGAGCTTTGATTGATCTTGGCTGTCATCCCATGTATTTGGCGAAGCTTTTCTTAGATCAAGATGTGACTGGGGTTAGTGCTAATTTTGGGTATGTAACCGGTAAAGAAGTGGAAGATAATGCTGTAGTGACATTATTTACGGATTCAGGAGCAATTGGTGTGGTGGAGGCTGGTTTCGTGAATAGTCATTCGCCGTTTACTATCGAGGTGCATGGAACTGAAGGAACGCTGCTTTACGGAACACCAGAGAATAAGCTTCTTCTTAGAACGAACAAATCCACGGATAAAGAAGAAGGCTGGAAAGAAGTAGCCCTGCAAAGCAATCGTGAAAGCGCCTTCCATCAATGGGTTGATCATATTCAAAATAATACACTCGCCACTCAAAATGTTGAAATGGCAGTTGAGCTTACCAGATTAATGGAGGCGGCGAACCGCTCGGCTAAAGAAGGCTGTGTAATTCCGATTGGGAGGACTTAACGTTGAGCAGCTTTCCCTATGAGATGATGTTTGAGAAGCAGGACATGCTTGAAAGATTGGATATCACGATTCTATGGGGACATTACGAGATTACAGTGTTTAGATTTCATTTGACATCTTTTCCACCGGGCAGAGTAGTCGAGTTCCATAATCATTCTGAATTTGAGTTTCATTTCATTCCGCGCGGGAAGGGAGAAGTCATTCTTGGGGATCAAAAGTATCCTCTGTCAGAGGGAATGTTCTATCTAACCGGACCAGGTGTCATGCATCGTCAAGAGGCAGCCGCAGATGAATCCATGGAAGAGCTATGCCTGCATGTTGACATCAAGAAGAGGATCCGGGATGATGCTGATCTTTGGGAGGTTGCGGAAGCTGAGACCTGTGTGGAGAAGCTGAAGTGTTTACCCTTGGTCCCAGCACAAGATTATCACGGGGCTATGAAGTGTTTTCGAGAAGCGTACGAAGCATGCGATGGGAAGTTGACCGGATATTATACTTCAATTAAGCATCTCGTGATTAGTATTTTATTAAAGGCCGTTAGAGCGTATGATTCAGGCGGGATCCGCACGGAGGCGCCGGTTAGAGATATGCTGACTTACCGGTATCAATACGCAATGCAATATATGGAAGCGAATTATTCAGGAACGGTTACCTTAGAAAATGTTGCGGAAAAGCTGAATATTAGTTCAAGGCAGCTGCAGCGGGTGTTTAAGCAAGTAAATGCAGAACAATCATTCAGTAGGGCGCTTGAGGACATCCGATTGCAAGCGGTCTGCCGCAAGCTTGAAGAAAGCAATTATCCGATAGAACAAATCGCACAGTCGGAAGGGTTTACCAATGCTACCTATTTGCATATTGTCTTCCGCAAGCGGTTAGGCATGACACCGGCAACTTATCGAAACAGCAAACAAATCCATTAGAGGTGAGGGTGAAGGATATGAGTAAGGTTTTTCGTGTAGGGATTATTGGATGTGGTGGTATTGCGAATGGCAAACATCTTCCAAGCTTGAGCAGACAAAGTAAGGTTGAGATCGTGGCTTTTTGTGACATTATTAAAGAACGTGCTGAAGAAGCAGTGGAGAAATACGGAAATAATAAAGCTACTGTCTATACGGATTACACTGAACTATTAAAAGATCAATCCATTGATATTATTCATGTGCTTACGCCTAATGATGTCCATGCGGAAATATCAATCGCTGCACTAGAAGCCGGAAAACATGTGATGTGCGAAAAACCAATGGCTAAGACAGCGGCAGATGCCAAACGAATGGTTGAAGCAGCGAAACGTACAGGCAAGAAGCTGACCATTGGATATGACAACCGATATAGAGAAGACAGCTTATATTTGAAAAAAGCCTGTGAGTCCGGAGAGCTTGGTCATATCTATTTTGCAAAAGCACATGCCATCAGACGGAGAGCCGTACCGACCTGGGGAGTATTTCTTGATGAAGAGAAACAAGGCGGCGGTCCGCTTATCGATATCGGAACTCATGCGCTGGACCTAACCCTTTGGATGATGGATAACTATAAACCTAAAGTCGTGCTTGGCACTAAATATCATGAACTTTCACAAAAAGAAGAAGCCGCCAACGCATGGGGACCGTGGGACCCTAAAAAGTTCACCGTGGAGGACTCAGCCTTTGGAATGGTCGTAATGGAGAATGGCGCAACAATCATGCTGGAAGCGAGCTGGGCTCTGAATTCACTAGACGTACATGAAGCGAAATGCAGCTTAAGTGGGACGGAAGCAGGCGCAGATATGAAGGACGGACTTAGAATTAACGGAGAGAAATTCAGCAAGCTGTACACTAATAAAATTGAGCTTGGGGCAGGCGGCGTTGCCTATTATGAAGGAAAAGCTGAAAGTGCTCCGGATATAGAATTAAGAAAGTGGATTGAAGCGATTGAACAGGATAAGGACCCGGTTGTAACTCCTGAACAGGCTTTTGTTGTTTCGCAAATATTGGAAGCTATTTATGAATCGGCGCAGACCGGCAAGGCTGTGTATCTGGATTAGATTTTGACAACTATAGCGATTTAGAGTAATATCCACTTGTGATTTAATTATAGGGATCTGAGACAAGACTCTCTCTTTACCGGGAGAGTTTTTTTGTTTTTTACTTGTTTAGACTCTGGGTAATAGGGGTGGAAATCGTGGATACTATTGATCGCAATCATGTGCTTATTGTGGAAGATGACGATAATATTAGACGTTTTATATCTATAAATTTAACGAATAACGGGTTTGTGGTTAGTGAAGCTGCTTGTGGAGAAGAAGCCTTGCAGAGCTTTGAGGTGAGCCGTCCAGATGTTCTGGTTCTGGATATCATGTTGCCTGATTCTAATGGGTTCGAAATATGCCGAAAGCTAAGAGAGAAAGACGCTGGGGTCATCATCATTTTCTTAACCGCTCGTGGACAGGATATGGACAAAATCAATGGCCTTGAAATGGGCGCTGACGATTACATTGTTAAACCTTTTAATCCATTAGAATTGGTAGCACGTATTAAAGCGATTTTGCGCCGTACAGAATCAGCTCTCAAGCCGCAAAAAACGATACTTCAAGCTGGACCGATTCGGCTGGATCTGAATGCAAACAAGATGTTTAAGCAGGATGACAGCATTGAATTAACTCCGAAGGAATTTCAGATGATGAAGACCTTTCTGGAGCATCCGGATACAGCACTCTCTAGGAATGAATTAATGAATCTTGTCTGGGGAGAGGATTATATTGGAGATCCTAAGACGGTAGATGTTCATGTGCGTAAGTTAAGAGAGAAAATTGAGGTTGATCCTTCTAATCCGCTTTGGATTGAGACGGTATGGGGGCTCGGATACCGCTTTAGAAAGGATGGTTGAAGAATGGGGATTCAGAAAAGATTAGTAGGAAGCTATTTTGTAGTCATCTGTCTTACTGTGCTCATTCTTGAAATCATTCTTAATGTATCTGTGCGATATTATTATTTTCATAACATAGAGGAAACCCTGATGAATCAAGCAGAGCTATCGGCTTCTTTTTTTCAGCAATACTTTGGGGACCAGGATCTGGAGGAACAATCGGATAGGTTACTGAAGGGTTTTGCGAGTCATTCCGATGCACAGGTACAGATTATTAATGTTGAAGGCCGGCTGTTGCAGGATTCAAATGGACTTCAAGGCGATCTTACTATGACTGAGTACATAGATGTGCAAGCAGCAATAAAAGGGCAGCCCGGCAGTTGGAAAGGTGCGGACTCTAACACAGAGGAAGCGATTTACGCGGTATCCTATCCTTTACAAGCGAATGGAAACATCGTGGGGGGAGTCAGATTTATCACGTCCTTAACGGAAACTATACATACAGTTAAACAGATTACGGTTTTACTGATCGGGGTGGGGATCATCGTCATTGGCATTGTCACCTTACTTGGATTATTACTGTCTTGGACCATAACCAGATCCATTAAAGATTTGAAGCAGGCAGCAGACCAGATGACCGAAGGTGATTTTAGCATCAGAGTGCATAAGCGCTATCAAGATGAGCTGGGTTCATTGGCGGATACGTTAAATATGATGGCAAGTCGAATCTCCAAGAGTGAACAGCTTAAGAATGATTTTATCGCTTCCGTATCCCATGAACTGCGAACACCCTTGACCTCGATCAAAGGTTGGGCAATTACCTTAAAGGCGAGTGAGGTGAGTAATCAACCTCTGTTTTATGATGGGCTTGATATTATTGAATCCGAAAGTGACAGGTTAACTAATATGGTGGATGAATTGTTGGATTTCTCCAAGTTGGATAACGGAAGAATCGCCGTTCACTTCACATCTGTGGATCTAACAGAACTACTGCAGCATATCGGCAGACAACTTACCCCTAGAGCGACCCGACAAGGCATCTCACTAGATGTAAAAATAGAAGAACATCTGCCAGTGATTCAAGCTGACGAGAATCGTGTGAAGCAAGTCATGATTAATCTCATTGATAATTCACTCAAATTTACTGGTTCATCAGGTCGAATCTTTATCACCGCTCATACGGTTCCAGGGAAAGTCGTGATTTCTGTAGAGGATACAGGCTCAGGCATCGCTGAGACGGATTTAGAGAATGTGCGGCAAAAATTCTACAAAGGGGATCAACAGGCTTCGGGCAGCGGCTTGGGATTATCCATCTCGGAACAGATCATTAAATTGCATCATGGAGAGCTGCGAATAAGCAGCACTTTAGGCAAAGGAACGATTGTCCATTTTGACTTACCGATAGAATAAGAATTCAAATTTAACTATTTCATAACCACTTTCATCTCTTTCACAGATAAAATACTATATATGCGGACAAGCGAGGAGTCGATGATCCAAATGCCGAGCAAATTCATAAAAATAGGTACCCTGTTGACAACTTTATTTTTGCTCGGAGGATGCGGAGTCCCGGCGACACCCGGAGAGCTGATTAAACCTCCATCATCAGAAGCAAATCTGCAGCGAGACAAAACGAGCCAGGAATTTATTAAGTGGCTTCCAGACAAAGCTCAATTGATAACTCCGATGAAGGGACAAGAAGATAATGCCATCTCCTTTGGCGATATGGATGGAGACGGAATCGACGAAGCTGTAGTTGTGTATGAGTACAGTAAAAACAAAGGATACGCTATAAAAGCAATGTTGTTGAGGCAGGAAAATGAAGCTTGGCAGAAGATTTCCGAGGTCGAGGGGTTTGGGTATGGTCTAGATTATGCCGGATTCTTTGATGTTGATGAAGATGGCCATAACGAGCTCGCGCTTGGCTGGTCATTGGGTGAGGCTGGGAATGGTCTGGATATTTATACGCTAAGTGAAGATAAACTTAAGCTGTTATCGAAGAAGGCGTATCAGGGCAAATTTGATCTGAGGTAATCATTTAACCTAATCATCCGCAGCGCTTCATTGAGAAAAAAGAAGTAAAAGTGCTCAGCGGATTATTTATAATGCCCATTTTCATGTATATATCCCCTACACAACAAGAAAACTACAGAAATTAAATAGAGGTTGTAAATGCTTATCTCTACCAAAATTGCAAAGCTGGACAGATCCGTACTTTTTCTCACCACCTGCTTAGTTGGCATGGGTACTGTTGCTATTTATGAAGCGACTACGGATACGCGGTTAGACGGTCTTTACATAAGTTATTTGTATTTATTTGCTTTATTTTGCCTACCCATGTTATTCATTGCTTTGGTAGATTATAAGATTCTATTAGGCAGGTTAGCCTATCTCTTTTATGGCGTGGGCATAGGTTTACTAGTACTAGTCAAGCTGGTTGGAGAAAACCTCAATGGTGCTGTGCGTTGGTTAAGTATTGGGAGCTTTCAGCTTCAGCCCTCCGAGCTGGCTAAAATATGTACGGTGCTGCTCATTGCTCATCTATTAGGTACACGAGAGGGCCAGCGGCTGCGATTTTTTCAAGATTTAGTGCCGGTCTGTTTCGTTTTTTTAATTCCTTTCATTTTAATAATGGATCAGCCCGATTTGGGTACAGCACTCGTATTTGCTGGCATATTACTTAGTATGCTGTGGATTGGTAACATCAGTGCTCTATATATGATTCTGATCCTTGGTGTTGTGATTATTTCGATCGGCACGATACTATGGCTGTATTATGCTAACTTCGACCTGTTATCCAAGATTGTCGAGCCCCATCAACTGTCACGAATCCAAGCTTTTTTGGACCCGCAGAGCGATCCAGATAAGTCTTGGCATGTGAAAAACGCAATGATAGCCATTGGCTCCGGAGGATTATCGGGCAGTGAAGGTATTTTTTTGCGAAAAGGATATATTCCATATGCGTATTCCGATTCGATCTATGTAGTCATCGGGGGGAAATACGGTTTTATAGGTTCATCCGTGCTGCTGATGCTTTATTTGCTGCTCGTGTACCGAATGATCTTTATTGCGCTGGATAGTAGGGACCGTGCGGGTACCTATATTGTCACCGGGTTTATCGCTATGTTCATCTTTCAAGTTTCCGTTAATCTTGGGATGCATATTGGGTTACTGCCCCTAACGGGGATTTCATTGCCTTTTATTAGTTATGGAGGCAGCTCATTGCTAACTAATATGATAGCGATTGGCATAGTGCTAAGTGTTAAAGTTCATAAGGATGAAAGCGCTGATTGAATAAGCTATTGGAACTGAGTGGAGGAAATTATGTCTAACAAACGCAAGTGGACAACAACCCGTAAAATTCTGACGAGCACTGGTCTTGTCTTAGGCGCAACTATTATAGGGATTGGAGTATATGCAGGGTATTTATACAAAAAGACGGATGATGCGATACAGCGTATGGCAGCTCCAGTCACCGTCCAACCCACTGCTGCTCCAGAGGAAAAAAAGGAGACCGTATCGGTTGAACCTATGATTTTTCTGCTTGCCGGGGTAGATAGCCGGGACGGTGGCGGTGGGGTAATGAATACCGATGTTCTGATGCTTGTCAGCTTTAATCCGGACACGAAGTCGACGAGTTTCTTATCTTTACCCAGGGATTTGTTGTTAAAACCTAAATCGTTACCTTCCCGTAAAGCCAATTATTATTATGCTTATCATTACATAAAAGACAAAACAGAGGCTATTCCGAATACAAAAGAGTTTTTCAGCAATTTGCTCGGTCTGCCGATTGATCACATGGTTGTGGTGAATTTTGATGTGTTGCAGGAGACCGTGGATTTGCTTGGCGGACTGACTATAGATGTCGATATGGATATGAAATATACCGATACGGCAGATGGTACACACATCGATTTAAAGAAAGGCTTGCAAAAGCTGGATGGCCAACAAGTTCTTGATTTTGTGCGGTACCGTAAATCGAATCAAGGAACGGCTGAATCCTCCGATTTCCAGCGCAATGATCGGCAGCAGCAAGTAATCAAGCAGATCCTGGATAAGCTAGGGAATTTCCAAGGCGTGTCCCAATGGGGAAATGTATTGGATATCATTGGTGAAAATGTGAAGACGGATATTCCTCAAGCAGATCTGCAGCAGTGGTTATTCAACTTCCCTAAACTTAAACCAGAGCATATTAATTCCTTACATGTGGAATCTCTTTGGAAGAGTCCTTATGTCTATGTGAATAAAGAGGATCTAAAACAAGCACTTACTACTCTGAGTACGGAAGCAGGCGTCAGCTCCGAAAGCTCATTACACTTGGAGAATGTTGGAACGGTGGATTAACATCTATAACCCTGCTCTTAAGAGCAGGGTTTTTTGTTTGTTCTACTATAAATCCCGCTAACCAGTAAAGTAATCCGCTAAGAGGTAGAGGCCTGACTTCCATGCATAGTACCATAAACACAGCGATTATAACGAATCGTATATTGTTTCTGGTTTACTTGAGAGGAGAAGGGGATTTTATGAAATACAGACGGGGTATTATGTTTCTAATCGTACTTACAGGAATGATCTCAATAGCTGCTTTTAATCCGATTATTGGTCCGCTTGCGCGAAATTTGGGGCTGAGTGATTTTCAATCAGGATGTTTAGTATCGGTGGCGGGGTTATGTTGGCTGCTCGGAGGATATTTCTGGGAAAAACAAAAGTTTATGAGCCGAAAGTGGCTGCTTGCTTCGATTATGTTCGTCTATATGGCCACACTCATCATTTTTGCCCTATTGGCTGATTATGCAGTAAATGCACAGAGTAAAGAGAGTTTGTTTTGGAGTTTCTTTTTACTTCGCGCAATCGCTGGCTTTTTCTTTGGAGGAATTCCGGCATTAGCACAAGCTTATGTTATGGGCTGGAGTACAAAAGAAACCCGTACACAAGGAATGGCATTATTTGGTGCGGCCAACGGTCTTGGTTTCGTAGTAGGACCCGCAATGAGTGGAGGAATGGCTTCACTGGGCCTGACCTCACCAATGTACGCGGCAGCTATTTTATTGTTCACCTTGGCTATATTGTTTCTGGTGTTTATTCCTAAAGAAAAGAATATTGAGATTGAGCGGCAGGCGATTTCACTTTCCCCCAATGATCGACGGATACGCCTCTATTTATGGATTGGACTTTTGCTTTCGTTTGCTCTGAATATCGTGCAGGTTACTATCGGATTTTTTGTGCAGGATAGCTTGGGTTACAGTACTCAGCAAGCCACTCAGTTAATTGGAATGGGGCTGGCGATCTCGGGAATAATGGTAGTGCTCTCGCAAATTGTAATCAGTAAGTATCTCAAATGGCATCCTAAAAAAGTGCTGCTCGTAGGACTCTTATTTGTTGCCTTAGGCTTGCTGGGATTGTTATTGTTCATCAGATTTGCGTATGTAGACTTTACATTCTTGGGTATTGGCATCGGCTTTACACTGCTCGGCTACAGTGCGGGTGCTTCAATGGCGGTTCAAGACCATGAGCAAAGAAGCGTTGCTTCCTTTATTGCGGCCCTGCAAGGTGGCGGGTCATTCATAGGGCCAGTTATAGGTACGGCCTTATACACCGTTAATATGGCGCTTCCTTATTCTATCTGCGTACTGTTGATATGTATTGTAGGTCTCGCTAATATGAAGAAAAGAGCGGCGGATCGTGTGGAGAGTTGTTAAAGAAGAAAGGCTCCTCTTAGGAGCAGCTTCAGGCTGTCGAGGGTGACTCGACAGCTTTTTTTGTAGCTTTCTGCTGGCAGTGAGTTTATGTAGAAAATAAGGAGAAAGAGTTTTTTACCTCGTATTGAGCTTCCAGTTAATAGTATAATAAGAACTCGTAGGAGTTATTTCAATATGTTGTAGAGAGGTTATCCACAATAACTTTATACGAATACATACTCATATTTTTTGAGGAATAAGGAGATGAAAGCATGACTGTAAATACTACAGCGGAACAAATCCGCATTATCGAATACGATTCTTCTTATGCTGGGGCGGTCGCAGAAATGTGGAACCGCAGCAACGAAAGCTGGGGCGGAGGCACCAATCAAAGAACTGAGGACAGTGTGCGCCGTGAGATGGAGATCTCGTCCAATCTTAATGCCTTTCTTGCCGTTGATGGCAAAGAGGTAGTCGGCTTCTGCAGCTTCGCCCACTACCGTCAAGATGAAGGGGCTTTGTATGTCCCGCTATTGAATGTACGCCCCGATTATCACGGATACAAGGTTGGCCGCAATCTGATTCTGAACGCTGTTCGCCAAACAATAGAAGCGGGCTGGCCACGTCTTGATCTGTTCACTTGGGCAGGTAATACGAAAGCCGTACCGATGTATAAGAAATGCGGATTTTTTTGGGAGAAAAATGAAGATTACGTCCATCTGATGAACTTCATTCCAACAGTACTGCAAACGGAAGCACTTGCTCCTTATTTTGAAGAACTGGATTGGTATGCAGACAGTACCCGTGAACTTCCCATCCAGCCAGATGGCCGCCAGGAGCGTGGCTTTGATTTCTTTGATTACACTTGGCAAAAGGGAAAACTCTCCTTGCGGGCGGAATTCGAGAAGACTGGCCGCGGTCTGACCGCTCTTGATACACCAGACTATGAAATCTCTACGGAAATTGATGATCATGATCTTGTGTTTGGTTCGACCTACAAGATTCGCTATCGCATCAAGAATCGTTCGACGTCTGAGCTGGCCATTGAGATCGAAGGCCAGAACGATAAAAATATCCGTTTTGCTCTATCTGCTGCGCGAATACTCGCTCCAGGTGAAACGGTTATCGTGGAAGGTGATTTTGAGCTTGATTCAGTTCGGGAAGAGCAGAACGATAAGAAGACACACCCCGTTGTTATGAGCAAGTGGATCATCGGTGGCAAGCGTGCGGAATTCCGCATTGGCGTTGCTCCTAAATTTCCACTCAAAATGAAGATAGCGCTGCCACACCGGGAACTGTATCTGGGTCTTCCTTCGGAACTGTACCTTAATGTGGAGAATAATTTTGCTGCAGAAGCAGAATTTTCTTTTGATTTGCCCGAAGACGAATTCCTCGTCTGGGCGGACCGTACAGTAAGCTTTACTGTTCCAGCTAAGAGTAAGGCTTCTATTCAAGTACCCTATACCCTAAATTCATACGGTCTTTATTCACAGGCTATTGAGGTAACGGCCGTTCCGGTTGGAGAGAAGGCAGTCACCTTCATAAGCAAACTATCCGTTCTAATGAAGGGAACGCATGGCCGCTTTGGCGGGGAAAACGGGGATCAGTGGGTGGCTGTGAATGGCGCTTACTCTATTCATCTTAATAATACCGACAATGGAATGTGGATTGAATATCCCGGCTCGAGCCATAATTTCTGGTTGACCCATCCGAAGTTAGGCAAGCCATTCGCAGAAGAATTCTCTAAGAAACAGGCCAAAGAAGTAAAGATCTATTCTGAAGGGGAGAGCCAGGTTCTCGAATCTCTTTACGAGTCGGAAGAATTCCCGGGTCTTGAGATAAAAAGAGTGGCTAAGCTATTTGCCAACGGAATCGCTGAGTTTTATAGTGAGGTCTGCAATACCAATAGTGATATTCTGGAAGAAGACATGTATCTGTTGACGAATTTCGGCTTTTTCGGTAAACAGCTCATCTTGCCATATCAGGGCCAATACGTGGACATGGGCGATGCTTACTCAGGCGATCCAAGTCTTTGGGACAGTGCACAAATTACGGAGAACTGGTTGTTCTGCAAGGAAGAGAACGTCACATGCGGAATCTGCTGGGATCCTTCGCTAAAATTGCTTCGTCCGGAATACCCGCTTGGGCTGGAGCATAATCTTGGCCGAATCTCCGCTGGAGATGTCGTACGGACAAAAACTATGGTGTTTGCTCTTAACACCTTCCTTAAGTGGTCGGAATTCCGCGCCTTTGCCCTAAAACAGCAGAATTCGGTCATACCGGTGTTGGATGACCATCTTGAGCTAACGCTCGGCGGTGGAAATCCTTTTGCGGCAGGGGCACTTCATGCCGAGCTAATCGAACGAAAGATGACACCGCTTGATGGAAGCCTTGAATTGTATGTACAGGCTGATGGAGAAGAGGAGCGGAGTGTCGCTGAGATGGAGTTGCAAAGAGGACAAAATTTGCACTCCGCTGGTTTTGAACTCTCTACTGAGGATACAGAATCACCAGAACACAACGAATCTGGCCGTAAGGTCCGGGTCGTCTATCGTGGTGAGGATCGCATTCAAGAGCGAACAGGCCTCTGGTTTCCACAAACGGAAACAAGCGTTGTTTGTGGGATAGAAGAAGGACCTGCGGGTCCCATTTACACAGTGAGCAACGGAGTTCTATCTATTGCAGCTGCTCCTGATTTCGGCAGCGTTGTGCATTCCTTGAAGCACCAAGGAGAAGAGTGGCTGGACAGCACCTTTCCGAAAGCTGAACCACGTTCCTGGTGGAATCCTTGGCATGGTGGACTCGGTGTGGGTATATCTGGCATAGGCGGATTTAGCCGGTTGCAGGAGCCAAGAAGCGCAGCTTGGACGGAGCAGATGGATGATCACGGCAACGTCTGGAAGGGATTGAGACTGACCACTTCGATGGAGAAGCAGGAAGCAAACCGGGGGATCACGATCAATCAGCATTACCTTATGCTGCCCGGAGTCCCTGTGCTCTGTGTGTTGATTTCAGTAACCAATGAAAGTGGAATGACGCTGCCGCATTATTCGCTATCCGAGGATAGTTACTTTAAGCCTTCACCAATCTATTCGGAAGGCTGGATGGATCTCCCAGAGGAAGGCAACTTCCCAATCGGGAAGGTCGAAGCCCATCTGGAATCCAAGGGGCTTATCCGAATCGGTGCAACTTCGCGTAAAGACATGCTGCATGTGGTGCATGGTTATCCTAATCAGAGAGCTATGTCTTACGTGAACAATAAGGTATTCACATATGGTGTGAATCACCATCTACTACTTCTGAACGGAGAAACCGCTTGGACACAGCCGACCTTCATGATCATGGGAGAGCTCGCTCTGAATCCAGAGGTAGTTCGTAATCTTATGAAGGTGACCTTTGCTAGTGTTTCTGACAAAAAGGAGACTATAAATGCCAATCATTGATATTCACATTCATCTGTCGGACATCGATAGCTTTCATCAGACAGCACTGGATCTCTCCAAAGTTGATTACACAGCTGCTGGGCTCAAAGCGGAGTTTGACAAGAACGACGTTGTTCTCGGCATTGGAATGGGGGTCACGGAGCAGACGAAGGGAGCTTTCCCTGACTCTGCCTCTCCCAATCCGATGGGACTCGACTTGGAAGCCAGTGTGCCGCCATTCTTAATGGAATGCGTGGGCATTAATCCGAATATGCTCGGAGGAAAGGATGCTTTGGATGAGCTGGACCGAATAGAGGCAAGGCTGCAAGCTCCTGAGGTAGCTGGTATTAAGCTCTATGCCGGGTACTATCATCATTACGTTTATGACAAAATCTACTCGCCGATCTATGAGCTGGCCGCCAAGTACGGCACGCCTGTGGTTATTCATACCGGTGATACGTATTCGATGAATGGATTGCTTAAGTATGCGCATCCCCTTACCGTGGATGAACTGGCGTTCCAACGGCGCGACGTGAACTTTATGGTCTGCCATCTAGGCGATCCATGGGTGATGGATGCTGCCGAAGTGGTCGCCAAGAATCCGAACGTCTATGCCGATTTGTCCGGTCTCGTTGTTGGTGATCGGCCTCATTTTGAGCGGTTCATGAATGAACCCCTGTTTATGGATCATTTTCGCCGGGCGTTGGTGTACTCTGATCACTATGAAAAAATGTTGTTCGGTACCGATTGGCCACTCGCGCCTATTGATCTCTATGCGGAGTTCGTCCGCCGGCTTGTGCCTGAGCAGCACCACGAGAAAGTATTTTATGAGAATGCCTTTGCATTATTCCCACGCATCCAGCAGAGAATTGCAGCACTCTGAGCGGAGCGGGACAGTATATCTGAAGCGCAGGAAAATAATATAATCACGAACAAGCCATCCTTAGTTAGTACTAAAGGATGGCTTGTTTTTACATTTGTGTGATAATCATGCTATTTTTAAATCGAGTTTCCAAATTTTAATCTTCCTTTTCTTTACTTAACAGATCAGCTAGCTCAACCGAATTCTTATTTCTTAAATCCAGCATCTTTTCGCTATTGCTAGCTTTAATCAGGAAACCATCTTTCGTTTTAAAATCCATATAAAGGCTGAATCCGGCCACCTTTGAATTAGCGTAAGTAACAGTCATTCGATAAGTCGGTTCACCCACATCAACAGACCCGCGTACTTTTTTTACAGTTCTTATAGCATCTTCGAAGATTTGAAGGCTTTCACGGTCAGTATAAGTAATTTCTGTTGTTTCGGATGCAAGATACACACTTACGATCTTTTGCGTGGGTCTGACTAATACAAATAATAAAATCAGTAAAATTATCAGTGAAAATGATAGAATACTAAATTTTTTCATAACCTACCTCCTTACTTAAGAATAATGCAGACCAATCACTTAGTTTCCAAAATAGTTATAAATTTCAGCTGAGTGTGCGTTGCTTATCTCATTGTTGGAATCTTATAAAAATTCCTAGGGTTCTATTTATTATTTGCTAATGGACTTGGGAAACCTTTATTAAAATAATAAACGTCTAAGAATGTATACATATTTTAGAAATAATGTGCTTGCTTTTTAATTACACGTTTGTATAATGAATGTATTACACAAATGTATAACAAGGAGAAATATGGATGAATAACAAAATCAAACGCTTGCCAGATGCTGAACTGGAAATTATGCTGGTGATTTGGAGAGCCGAGAGTTGGGTTAGCTCCTCTTATATTTTGAATCAACTGGGGGATAAACGTAAGTGGGCGCTTGCAACTTTGATGACAGTGCTGTCACGGCTGGTTGAAAAGGGCTTTCTATCTTGCGAAAAAGAAGGGCGGAGCAACCGTTATCTCGCTGCAATTTCTGAGACAGATTATAAAGAGAGCGAAGGGAAGTCTACGCTTGAAAAGCTGTTTGGCAACTCTGTGCAGGATATGGTGATGTCCTTATACAACGGGAAGGCGATTGATAAAAGCGATCTTGCTGAGTTGCGGGAACTGCTCGATAGAGTAGATAAGGAGGAATCCTGATGATAACAGGTCTTTTTACAGATTTTCTGGTTATTTCTGTGACCCTTAGTTTAGTTATTATCGGCTTAATCACATTAACTCCCTTGTTAAGAAAACATTATTCGGCTAAGTTGAGCTATTGGATATGGTTGATCCTAACCTTGCGATTATTGTTGCCATTCAACTTTTCCTTTACCAATCCTCCTGTGGCGATTCAGCTACCCGAAGGTCAGGCCATAGCAACTGTCTTTCAAAGCTCAGTGTCCCAGAATTTGCAGGCGGATACGCCAGTAATCTCTCAGGCGGTCCAGACAGGGGATGTAAGCCATATCCCTTCTATAATTAATATTTTAGCTTACATCTGGGTTACTGGCGCTGTGCTTTTTATAGGGTATCATTTGCTGAGTTATTTCTTTTTCAGGAAACAGGTGTTACGTTGGAGCAGCCCTCTTCAGAGAGAGGATATGTTCGTCAAGCTCAAACAAGTCGCTAAAGAAATGCATGTAACAACCGCCATTCCGGTTCTGATAAGCAGTAAAGTTCCGAATCCGATGCTAATGGGTTTTTATAATCCAACACTATTCTTGCCGCATGATCAATATAGTGACGAAGAGCTGGAGTTTATCTTAAAACATGAGCTGGTCCATTACAAAAGGCATGACATCATATATAAGCTACTGCTACTGATTGTGCAGGCACTGCATTGGTTTAATCCATTGGTCTGGTTCATGGCACGCGAAGCTGTCCGCGAAATTGAAATTTATTGTGATGACACCGTTGTACGTAAGCAAAATGCGGCATATCGAAAGAAATACTGCGCAGCCATTTTATCGGTTATGCAAAGTAATGCTACACGGCATGTAGCTTTATCAACGAATTTTGCAGGAGGAAAACACTCGATGAAGCAGCGATTTGGCAGTATTTTAAATATGAAAGAAAAACGAAATGGAGTAGGCGCATTTCTTGCGGTCTTAATGGTGGTTGGTGTAACAGCAGTGCTAGCAGCCTGTACGAACCTAAACGGCCAATCTTCAGATACCGCGCTCAAACCAGGTACTATTTATTCCTACAGCTCTAGTGGCGAACAAGTGGTTGTGCATGACGCTGGGAATGCGTATTCCATGGACGAGGATGGTAATGTCTCTGTCTCCTATCGGAAAGGGGAGATCCAAGCGCAAACGCCTTTAAAACTTGATACGACTGGAACAGAAATGGGGATGGGGAGAGCGGATACCGGATTTTATATCTCCGAGGACAAAACTGCAATTGTATATGGATTTGCGGATGGTAAAGAATCCCCTCTACATGTATTAATCAGTGATGACATGGGGAAATCGTGGAATAACTACAACATTGCAGGTGCAAAGGGTTATGACGCCAAGTTCATCGGGTTTACCGACAAACAAAATGGATGGATCGTCTCCGGAGGTTCTTCAGGCGTGGGACGCTCATTAAATTATGTATACCAGACCTCTGACGGCGGGAAGACATGGACGGAGCTTGGAAATCCTAACGATTTATACGCGGAAAGTTTAGCCGGGGCAGGGTTTTCTAACAAGGATATCGGATTCTTAGGGTTCAGATATTATGAAGATAATGGGCCTGTTATTTATTGGACCAAAGATAAGGGGCAGTCATGGGAAAAGCTCGTGGTATCCCTTCCGGAAACCTTTAATGAATATCAAAAAACGCCGCTTTCACCTATTTTTAATGGAAAAGAAGGATTGTATCCTATTCTGCTCAGCAAAGAGGGCAACACTGTAGGTACCATCTATCTGTCGAGTAAGGACAACGGCCTGAAGTGGACGTATGATCCAGCATATGATCAAATGGGCGATTCTAAATAGAAGCAAGTGGAGCAGGGGGTGATCTACAAAGATCTCGCCCCTTTTTTATATGGAGAGCGGACGAATTTAATATGTAGCGGCTTTTAATTGTATTTTGTACAGCTATTTTCGCTCGAAAAACTCGCTCATGAAGATAGTTGTATTTTGTACAGCTATTTTTTAGTTTTTTGCCGCTAAAGCTGATAACTGTGATTTTTAATTGTATAGAATACAGTTAAAGTGAGAAGTTAGCCTTTTACAGACGAAATAAGTGTATAGAGTGCAGTTATCTCATAGGTTGCATAAAGTTACAGCGATAAAATATACGGGGAGAGGATAGCGGAAGCAAGCTGCTGTCAGTGAAGAAACCAAGCTGCTATCAGTGAGGAAAGCGAGTTGCTGTCAGTGTGGAATGGATGCTCGATCGTAATTCGGCTGGACATTGGAAAATTCTATGGATTTTTCTCCGAGGGTTGCCCAAAGAAGACATTAAAGTCGGATAGCTACGATTTATGAATATCTGCTTAAACAAACCGCTACAAACCAGAAACACCAGGCAGAGCTTCTCCAATAATCGGATAATCCATGCCTGGTTGTCTTTTTACTATTTTTATAATAACGAGACTTTATTTGAATCTATCATCATCTGCTTTAGTATAACGCCGCCTCGTCACCGATAAAAGTCGAATAAATTACTTTTTCCAGCCTCCACCGCTATGTGAGGAGGACTCTACATAGTCTACGTTGATTTTGCCGGTGCTGGTTCCTACCTCAGTGTTGAAATTATATTGTCGCAGGTTCCAATCCTCGAAGGTTCCCTGCCAGTCATTATCTACGATGAAGGTGTAACGTGTTGTGGCGGAATTAGTGCCTCGAATATGAGAGCAGACTGCTCGTGATCCGTAGATACCCATTTTATAACCTTTGGAATTTTTAGTACTGCTGTCTAGCACTGATTTTATGCCTTGAAAATAAGGTACTATATTGTTTGTGATTTCGGTAGAGGTCATATCGCGGTCTATCGCAAAATAAATCGGAGTGCTGCTGGTTTGTCCCAAATCACTTGCTAAGCCTACAGCCGTTTCAGCATCTTTAACCCCATTGGCTTTCGTAAAATGATCGAGCGATTTGCTGATTTGATAAAGGGATATGATATATAATCCCCCATCTGAAATCCGTGTAATCTCAGCTGAGGTGAGACCATCCTGGTATCCTTCCACGCGATTTAAATATCGGCAAACGAATGTGAATTTATTATTTTTAAGTGTAGTTAATCTTGCTGCTGTTACATTTGTAGCAGTATCACAACCTAAAGCCATTGTAATTGCCTTCTTTCAATTATTTTGTTTAAGGTTTGGCGCCAACCTCCCTATCAATTTATGAGAAAACTTTCACAGATTCTTGGGGGAACAACGAAATGAGAGAAAAAGAGGCAGATGAGAGGGTGAATAGAAGGAGAGACTTTGATCTTAGAATTTACTATTATTGTTAACTTCTAGGAACCTTTGGAATTAAACTGCGTCTATACCCTATGAAGAATTTATGATTTTCTAACATGGAGGTTGATCAAGATATGGATAAAAGATGGTTGCTAGCTCCAATACTTGTTGCATCATTGCTTGCTGCTCCAGTTGCGAATGCGGCATTGCCCGCTTACTTCACTTTCATTATGGATGGAGGCGGGAAAGGTACGAGCGCTGCACTAGTAAAGGATGGGATTACTTATGTTTCAGCCAGTCACTGGGAAGCGGCAGGACTTAAGGTTGTATGGGATAAATCGCATCAAAGAGCGGAGTTTACTGGATGGGGAAAAAAGATAGCCGTTCGTATTGGAAGTAAACAGGGGGTCCTTGATGGTAAATTGGTAAGTGTAGAAGGTGTTCCTTTTGAAATTAATGGTCAACTCTATGTACCTGCCCGTTTTCTTGTAAATTCATTAGGAGGAACAACGGTCAGCTGGGATGCGACGAAGAGGATATATACAGCAACTGGGCTATTGAACTATGCTAGTGCCAGCGCACAATTTGCTGGATCTACTTATACAGTGGATAAAAAAACAGGGGGTTTATATCTAACAGATTCCGCAGGACAAACTCGCTTGCTAACGAACCTTGGTTCGCAGTTATTCGATGCTGTTCAATTCGATTTTCAGAAGACGCCGAAAGGTCTAATCTATCTAACCGTAACAGATGTTTACGGAGAACCACATATCAATAATAAATGGTATACGATGATTATTAAGGATGGAATGGTCATTCGGCACGCAAGTGTAGGGTACCATCTTCGTTATGGTGACAATGTGAAAATAGCTGGCGATCAGCTCCTGCTTACCAATGGGAAAATATTACGATTAATTGAAGATGGAACAGGGAACGTAACGGAGACGATTAATCTGAACACCCTAGGTGGTAATTCGGGTAATTATTTAGTGGAGGGAATGGACGAGGATTTTCTGCTGATTCGGTCCAATCAGCAAGGTTTCCTCATGATGATAGATCGTAAAACAGGTGCCAAAACATTGTTGTACAAGGCACTTCTTGACGTAGAGCAGCAAAAATATGCCGAAACAAACGACCTTCCTTTTTTTGGAGACAATCTGAAATTCCTGAAAAGAGAAGGGGATGCCCTGCTTTTTAATAATGAATATGCAAAAGACGGTAAGGTTTATAAGTTAATGCTGGACGGTTCATAATGGGGAGGCTGAGCGTTATCTCCGCAGGTTATCATAGTAAGATTTGATCCCAAGGTTTAAGAACCTTGGTTTTTTTGCTAACTAGAATAATATAAGATCATGCTTAAACGGGTCAATGATTGTCCTGGATTATAATATACATGGGGTTTGTCTGCGTTAAACGTGATAGAATCACCAGATTTTAATAGATATTCATTATCATCGACACGCAAAGACAATTCACCATCAAATACAGTGATTAATTCTTCAGTTCCTTCCATATGTGGATTGGCATCATGGTATCCACCCTCGTCTATCTCCACTGTATAACCCTCAAATCGTTTGCTTTCATCGAATGGGAAAGAGGGATACACCCGATATTTTCCGTTGTCTTCAAGCAGTGGCTGAATTTCATTTCTTAATACGACTCTTGTGTCAGGCTTTGGGTAATCTATCAGCGCAGAAAATGAAGTTTTTAATCCATTGGCGATCTTCCAAATGGTTGTAATGGTAGGTGCCGATTCGCCTCTTTCGATTTGACCAATCATTGTTTTGCTTACTCCTGTTAATTCAGCCACCTTTTCCAGGCTTAAATCTTTACTTCTTCTAATCTTTTTTATATTCTCCGCAATGATTTGATTTATCTCTTCCACGGTAATTCTCCTATCCCTATTTACTTTATAACGACCAGGATATACAATAAAACGCACATAAGGACGTTATAGCGTCTGATAAATACATTATAACATACAACGAGGTGTAATTCAGTGATTGTTTCTTTGTTTTTATATGCATTTGTGGCTAGCTTTACTCCGGGACCTAATAACATTATGGCAATGACTTTTGCAAACCAGTTTGGTTTACGAAAAACAATGAGATTTTGTTTAGGAGTGGGCACAGGTTTTTTCGTGATCATATTGTTATGTTGCTATTTTAATATACTTCTGATCAATTTTATCCCTAAGATTGAATCTAGTATGGCTGTGATAGGCGGAGTCTACATGTTTTATTTAGCATTTAAAATTATTACAAGTAAACATCAAGAAAGTGATGGAAGTGGCGATAAACACAACAGTTTTATTGCGGGTATGCTTTTACAATTTATTAATCCTAAAGGGATATTATATGGAATCACAGTTACATCTACATTTATTCTTACCTCTCATTCTTCCTATTTTAACTTATTGAGTTACTCTATAGTCTTAGCTTTCATCGGTTTTATGGGCACTTTTAGTTGGTGTTTATGTGGTTCTCTTTTCAAAAAGATGATATCTAGATATAGAAGTCAATTTAATATACTTATGGGATTGTTGTTAGTGTATTGTGGAGTTTCGATAGTGATAGGATGAATGAATGGAGCCCCATGTCAATAACGCCATAACATTGAACCGGCTTGATAACCTGACCCCAATGTCCAAAATAATAAGTTGTCGCCACGTTTGATCAAACCATGTTCAATAGCACAATATAAGGCCAGAAAGGGACTGCTTGTGCCTGTATAGCCATATTCGTCGGCTACATAAATAATTTTATGTTGATCCAGGTTCAGCTTAACTTGAAGTAATTTAATATTAGCCAATGTAAATTGTGAAAAACAAAAAACTTGTATATCCTCGAATGTTAGGTGATGTTTGTTTAATAATTCAACAATAGATGCTTCCGCAAATCGTACACTGTCTATTCCGCTGAATCTCCCCCAGTGTAAGTAGCGGTGTTCAGCCCCATCACGCAAAGACTTAGCCAATCCTTGAGCGGGGTACACAATTTCTTCTGTAAAACGGCTGTCCGAAAGATACCTTACGTCAATTAATCCACTCTCTGAATGATCTTTTTCTAAAATGAGGGCTACGGCGGCATCGCCAAAAATTGAATATGTTATTGGATGTGAAGGATCAGCCCATAAATTTAAAAAATCCGAACCGATAACCAACGCTCTATCTCTATCAGGATCATCGTATAAAGTACGAGCAGCCTGTTCAACCGCAATAAACATTCCTATACAATTACCATTCAAGTCATAGCAAAGCGTATCATCTTTACCTTTGATAGCTTTGTGAATAAGCAATGAATTCGTAGGTGATAAATATTCCGGAGTTGAGCTGGAAAAAAGAATCAGGTCTATATCTGCAGATTTCAATGATGCAGCATCAATTGCCTGTTGAGCGGCATTAATCGCCATCGTCAACGAGTTCTCCTTCGTTCCTTCAATAACATGGCGGTTTTTTCTGCCTGTCTTTTTAAGAATCCGCTTAATATCTATACCTTGCTTTTGAAAATGGTCAATAAAATATTGGTTGTTAATCACTCTTTCAGGACAATAAATGGAGACTTGTTTTATCGAGATACCTTCTAACATAGCATGATCACTCCTTGTAATAATTTTGCAATCACATTACATTAAGTAATCTAAAAGTATCTATTTACCTAACAACGCCTGCTCATTTCTATAAGCTTGTTTGTCCAAATCTTATTTGATGTTATACTTTATGATCTTAACAAAGCATAACATTAATTAGCAAAAAATTCTATAATTTACTATAAATGTAACTATATCGACGCATCTAAAATATCCACTAAGATTAAGTCCACAGCAACCATGTTGCGAGTGGACTTTTTTGCTTTTTATATTTTTGAATTAGGGATGAATAAATCAGGGGTACTTTACAAAAACTTTATTCGATTAAGTCACTACTTTGCCAAATCAGGAGGGGTTCTAATTAAACCATTTATCGTAATAGTAGCGCTATTACTCGTTACTGCTTGTTCGGGTAATCACTCGGCCAACAACCAAATGACAACTCAACAAACGAAGGTTGACAATCATGCTCGTAAAACTGCCTCAAGTTCAACTTTAACGCAAGCATCTTCCATTTCCACGGAGAATGCAGGGAATTCAACAATTAAGACTAAACAAGTTCCTGGCGATGTAACGAAATGGCTGGATGGGTTCATCCGTACCAATCCACCTACAGGAAGCACAACAGATCAAACAACGTATCCGCAGCAATCGGCCAAACCACAATATTCTGCAAATCCGCAACATTCTGCTGTCCCACAGAAGTCTGCAAATCCACAACCATCCACCAATACATCCCAATCGGTACAGCAAGTATTGGATCTGGTGAATAAAGAAAGAACGAATGCAGGCTTGAAGCCTCTTAGCTTAAATAGCGAACTTTCGAAAATGGCTTTGGCTAAAGCGCAGGATATGTATGACAATAACTATTTTGACCATCAGTCTCCAACGTATGGATCTCCGTTTGATATGATGAAAGCATTCGGGATCTCATACAATTCAGCAGGGGAAAATATCGCCAAAGGTCAGTCGAGCGCAGAAGAAGTAATGAACCAATGGATGAACAGTCCTGGTCATCGTGCCAACATCCTGAATAGCAGCTTCACAGAAATTGGAATAGGTTACTATAACAGCGAGTGGGTTCAAGAATTTATTGGTTAGAGCGAGTAATGTAATAAACTTAACAGGGGTGTCCTAATAAGCTAAAGGTGGCTGTTGGGCATCCCTACTTTGCTTCGTTTGATCCAATAACAATTGTACAGACCAAGCCCATCGGACACAGCTGACCTTAAACGCGTCATTGGTCCATATTTTGCATCCTAGCGGACTGTATAGCAGCTATTCCCACAAAAAAACACTCAATATGAGTCTTTTTATATGAGATAGCGTCAGTGGAGTCCGAAACTCTGCTCCACAGGCCAAAAAATTGGGAATAACGTCTTCTGGGTCCGGAAATCTCAGAATCTTCAATCGCGATGGCAAGCAATTATGTAGAGTAATACTTTTACTGGCGGGCTGGATTCAAGAAAAGAAGAAGCTGAAGTCTGCGAAATGAGATAGGGGATATTGAATCCGTTTAGAACGGGTTATTTTTTGTGTTGACTTATATGATAACGAATAAAAGTGACTAATAGAATCAGAAGAAACGGCAGGATGTAAGCTAGGTTAGTGATCAAGGGCCATGTAGTATTCACGATTTCCTCAAGCTCAGACTCCTGTGAGTAAGTCGTTACAGATAACAGCAGGCAGACAAAAGCAAGAGGGAAAACAATTAAGCGTTCATCCTTCAATCTCAGAAGCTCCTTTAGTACTTTAATAAGAATAAGCAGCAGGATAGAAGCCTTGAAATAGAACCCGATAATGAGTGAAAAACCAATCACGGATTCGATTCTTTCAATGGTTTCCTGAAAATAAATGAGTCTCGCCAACTGATATAATGAATATTTCAAGCTTCCGGACAGTGGTCCCAATACCATAATACTGCTAATGACAGAAGCAATTAACGTCAGGGCATTGATGATGAGTGCAAGATACATCTGTTTTCCCAGTTTAGAATTGTCTTCTTTACGCACGAACGGTAAAATCATCGAAAAAACGATAAGCTCGGAATAGGGAAAGCCATAGACTACATATGCAGCACTTAGGATAGGCCTAAATCCATCAGGCATGATGGGCAGTAGGTACTCGGGATGATACAACCCTGCTACGAGTATCCAGACTAAGATGATAAATCCGAACATTAGTGACATTAGGACGGCTGCCATGCGGGCAATCACTTCAATTCCAGCTAGAGCTGTCATCGCAATGGTAATAAAAAACATGGTATTTACAGCGTAAGTGGGCGTTTCTTTTAACATCGTGCTTTTGAAAAAGGTTCCGATCTCAATTACAATTCCAGCGACATTCCAAAACAGTACACAAGTGAAAGGAATAAGGAGGACGAGGGTCAGTCCGTTTCCAAGTACGGAGCGGCTTTGTTCCACAAGCGAAAGATCTGGCGCTCGTCGGTTCAAATATAGAATACCGGAAAGCAGAGCCATTCCTATGGCCGAGGCGATTAAGAGGGATATCCAGGCTCCGTTGCCGGCAAAGTTAGTTAGTGACGCAGGGACGATAACGATTGAGGAACCGGTCATAAAGAAGAGAAACAGCATGGACATTTGGATCGAACTAACACGTTCTTGCTTATTCATACGTTCCTCCTCATTCTTTAAGCTTATGAAATGGCAGGGTTGATCCAATGGACGATGTGCTCAGCTGGAGCCGTGAATAAATTGAAGATGGAATCTAAATTGGGCCATGGCTTAGCTGCAATAAAGATAAATCCGAGATAAAGTACGGGTAGTAATAATACTCCATAAACTACTCGATCGCGGATGGAGGCTTGCTTAAACCTTGGGATGTCATGGGTTAGCATAGCGGAAGCTAATAAGAGGACGCAGATTATTTTTCCCACCATAGCTACTTCTCCTTTGTTCCAAATATTGTGCCTGAGTTCATTCCAGTGCTTAACACTTTGACATCAACGTTGATATCGAACTGAGTCTGGGCGAATGTATCCTTCCATTGAGGCTCTAGTTGTTTCCACAGCTGCGGATTTTTCCGGTAAATCTGATTGCCAATTCCGAGTGCGTCGATCTTTTTTGTTTTCAAAAACTTGGTTGCATGCTCAACCTGTTGTTCAACCTGAGTTATGATACGCTGCTCAAAAAGCTTCATGTCCTTATTGTTTTTTAAATGTGAGCAACGTAATTCTCCGATCATCCCTTCAATAGCAATGTTTACACCGACGGACACAGAACCGTTTTTTACGATTGGAGTAAGCGTACTGTTGAAGGTAAGCACTTCAAGCGTTTCTTTTTTCCGCAGCGGTACTTCGGTCTCATCCGGGCAAGGAAATTCTAGTACTCCATAGATATATCTATCCGTCAGCATCATGAATGCTTCTGTATCCTTCTCCTTTAGAATGTCAATCATTTTACCGTCATGAATTACAGCCAGCCCAGATATCAATGGTTTATGATCCAAACTGGAATTATGGAGGTAAGGGATGATGGAAGTATTGGAGGGGCTACACATTTGTATAGCCAGCTCATAGAGAGGAATCTTGGAAGTTTTTGCGGCATATAGAGCACCGCTCGTCTCCATTCTCTTATACTGTTGACCAATGGTCTGTTCGATAAACGGGTTGATATCTAAAAATGGTGCCGCAGATTGCTCAGCGATGAGAGGAAGAACAGTACCACGCGGTTCTTGATCCCTGGAGAAAAAATCAAGTACCTCCCGGATGTTCGAGGTTCTGGCTAGTTGCTCCCCGATTAATATGACACGCATATGATCCCATTTGGCTTTTCGGCCAAATTTTGCCGGGATCTCCCTTATTGCTTCAAAAAAGGTTTCTCCACTCGTAACAATATTAATTCCCTTGGACGCTGGATCCCCTGCTTGTCCCATTTCTATTTTGGTGGAAGGATTATAGAAATGTGTCGTGATTACAATCCGATTGTCTTCGCTTTGGTCAATGGCGACCGCCTGCACATACCCATACTCGTCCAATTCTTTATTATCCCAGCATCCGCTAGTTAGAGTGAGTACAAGAAGGGAAATTAGTATGGTAGTAAGCCGCTTCACTATATCTACTTCCTTCCCGAAGTCTTTTTATATAGGTGTCGATTCCGTGGTGAATGAAGCAGCAGTCTTCTCGGAAGTAGAAAAATAGAATCACGTACTCTTTTAAGATCTAACGGAGCTAACGAGTCTAAATACGGTTCTCCTAAAGAGCGCAAGGTAGCCAGATGGAGATAAATTAGAATAAAACCGACCATGATGCCAAGTCCTCCGAATGTTGCCGCGAGAATCATTAAGGGAAACCGTAAAATCCGCAGCGCAATTGCCATATTGTATTGTGGTAGCGCAAATGAGGCAATGCCCGTCAAAGCGACGACAATGACCATGACCGGAGAGGCAATCTGCGATTGAATAGCAGCTTGTCCAATGACCAAAGCCCCAACGATACTGACGGCCGATCCAATCGGTCTGGGTAAGCGTATGCCCGCTTCTCTCAATAGCTCAAAGAAAAACTCCATGATCAAAGCTTCAACCATAGCCGGAAAGGGGATTCCTTCGCGTGTGTTTAGAATGGCAAGCAGCAGAACTGTGGGAATTAGTTCGGAATGGAAGTTGGATAAGGCAATATAGGTACTGGGTAACAGCAGGGCGATGATGAAGGCAGCGACCCTAATCATTCTTATCAATGATGAAAAAATGGTCCGGTAGTAATAATCTTCACTATTCGTAAAAAACTCCATGAAATTCCCGGGACAGATCAGAATGGAAGGACTTCCGTTAACCATAGCAATAATCTTTCCGTCTAGCAGAGCTGTTATAGCTGTATCCGGTCGTTCTGTATAGCGGACTTGTGGAAATGGTGAGTAGAGCGAATCACCGATCCACCCTTCGAGATAGGAAACGTCAAGAATTTCTTCCTGATCAATACTTGCTATCCGTTGTTTGAATTGATTTAATGTTTCTGGTTTGACTACTCCATCCAGATAACCATAGGACAACGTTCTTTGAACCTGCTTACCAGAGGTAAAGAACTCGAACTTAAGATTAGTAGATTTCAGCAAACTACGAATAACACCTACATTACGCTCTAAGCTTTCTATAAAGCTGACGTGGGGACCTTGAACAGTAGGCTCTGAAATGGGCTCAGAGGTTTGGCGCTGTTCTACATCGAAGGCATAATAGGCAACGGCTTTTTGCCAACCTGTAAAGAAAAGGACAACTTTCCCATCAAGAATCCCCTTAATGGCTTGACCGATATTGTCCATTAATTCAAGCAGTGGTGATGAAACACCATTTTTTTCAAAATAGGAGATGACATCTTCAACGGTCACGTCCAAGGTGGGACCCAGCTCATGCGGAACTAAATTCTGCAAGACATCTTTAAAATAATTTGTAGGGTCAGACTTAGTAAGTGTATTGAAATAGACGGATGAGGCTTCATACTTAAGATCCGGGCCATAATGCCATGGAATAACCTTTAGGTCCGAACAATTGGCAAAACATTTATTAATAATCTGTAAGTTGTCTTCGAGAGACGCAGAGATAGCATGGGAAAAAAGACCCTTCATTGAAAGCTCATTTTCGGCTTCGAATTGAGGGTGCACCTTAGGATTAGACGGAGGTGTCTTGGCGTTAAAAAATTTCCGCATGCAATTCTCCTTAAATAAATGAGATGTTAAGTGATTTTTATCTTCTCCCTTATTTAGGAATTTATTCGGAAGGTGGAGATAGATCAAATTTTTCGCAAAAAGAACAATTGGAACTGGCTCAGGGAAGAGATGCGATGTTATAATGAACATAATTTTTTTCAGGAGGTGCTCCTTGTGACTCATTCCATTCGTTTATGGTAATCAGTGGTGCAAGACAAATGGACTCATTCATTTTTTTGAGATATGGAAATGAGTTTATTTGTGATGTGCCTGTTTCAGTGTGCCTATGCTCATGGAATGAGTTTATTTAAGTTTTTAATCAAAGGAGATGACCTTATGCAAATACAATGGAAAAAAGCCTTCGCCCTTATTTTTAGCGGACAGATTTTCTCGATTCTCACGAGTTCGATGGTTCAATTCGCGGTGATCTGGCACTTGACGGAATCGACAGGGTCAGCGGCAGTTTTGATGATTGCTGGGTTGGCAGCGTTTTTGCCGCAAGCGGTCTTGGGTCCTTTTGTAGGGGTCTGGCTGGACCGTTGGAATCGTAAAATAACGATGATTATTGCTGATAGCGCAATTGCGCTCTTCAGTCTGATATTAGGTATTTATTTCATGTGGGGGGAACCGGGACTTGGCTTTGTGTATGTCATTCTGAGCCTGCGTTCGGCGGCATCAGCCTTTCATGCTCCGGCATTTCAGGCGGCTGTTCCGTTGATTGCTCCTGAAGAAGAATTGACAAGAGTCGCGGGCTGGCAGCAGATGGTGTTCTCTTTCTCGAATGTAATGGGTCCTGCACTTGGGATAGCGGTTTACTCGGCAACTTCGCTCGGGGCAGTATTACTACTCGATGTGGCTGGGGCTTTGATTGCGAATCTGATGCTGTTCATGGTGAAGATCCATCAGCCTAAAGTGCAGTCTTCAGCTGCGCCGTCTTTCGTTCAAGAATTCCGTTTGGGTTGGAACGCACTCATTCAAGCGAAACCCATTGTGTTGATTACGGGGGCTACTGCGGTGTTTAGTATCGCATTTATGCCATTGGCGACACTGTTTCCTTATATGACATTGTCTCATTTTGGCCGTGGAGGATACAGTGCCAGCCTGGTGGAAGCGGTGTTCAGCATCGGGATGATTTTAGGTGGTCTGCTATTGTCGATGTTCTCATCTAAATGGAGCGACATTAGCTATATGAGCGTAGGTCTGCTAGTCATCGGTCTTACCTGTGTGATCAGTGGTTTGATTGGTCCGAATGCATTTGTGATTTTTGCCATTCTCTCGTTCTTGATGGGCAGTGCGGCACCCTTCTTCAATGGTCCCTTCATGGCGATGATCCAACGTTCTTTTGAACCCGAGATGCTTGGGCGTGTCATTTCACTCGTGACCAGCATTATGATGTTGTCCTCGCCAATTGGGCTGCTGTTGGCAGGACCTGTGGTGGATCGATACGGTGTGCAGCTATGGTTCCTCGGTTCAGGAATTGTGGTGATGCTGACCGCTCTGTTTATTTTCATCCAGTTTCGGCGGCTGGCGTCCGCGATTCCGATGAATTGACTAGGGTAGAAACTTCCCTGTAAAAAAGAGTTTATAGGCCGGTCCGAGAGGATCGGCTTTTTGGCGGTTCTTCATATTTTTTCAAATTATAATATGATAGAATTACGTTCACTTGGAGGGATACATAATATGAATCTTCACATTGCAATCAGTGACGATCAGAGGCAAGATGCCTCGCGATTGGAAGAATTACTCATGAAGCAGATAACCAGCCTGCAAGGGATGACTGCCTCTATTGAGATTTTTGAATCAGGCCAAACCCTGCTTCAGGCAATGACGACTACCGCATACGATATAGTTTATCTGGATATGGAGATGCCCGAGTATAACGGTATAGAAGTCGCAGAGAAGATCCGGCTCAAAGATGCCAGGGTATTAATTATCTATGTCACCAGCCATACAAGTTATATGAGAAGAAGCTTTGCGGTTCATCCCTTTCGCTATTTACTGAAACCCATTGATGAACATGAACTGCAGACCGCCACAGTCAAAGCCATTCAGCAATGCATGCAAAGAAACAACGTGCTGTCATTCTCAATCCATCATATGAGCTATAATTTAAGGGTAGATGATATTATGTATATCACGGTAGAACGAGGCAAAAAATTGGTCCTTTGTACTGAACAAGGGACTTACTCGTATTATGGCAAACTGAGAGAGTTGGAAGGACAGCTGGGATCACATGATTTTTGTCGCGTACATACGGGATTCCTAGTAAATTGGCTGTATGTTCGTTCTTTAAGCAAAGAACTTATTCAGCTGAAGAACGGGGTGGAGCTTCCCGTCAGCCGCAGTAGAAGCTCTGATTCTTTACGGTCCTACCATGCCTTTATAGAAAAGAGGCTCTTAAGATAAATGTCTTTCATCCGGGAGATTAGTCCTTACTTTTTTGGTGTATTTATGCTCGTCCTTATATATGTCTCGCAAGGGGTCACATTTTATATTTTTCTCAAGAAATTCCTGATCCTGAGCAGGAGCAAACAGTCATTTATAGGTTGTCTTATTATCTTTTATATAATTAAATCGCTTACCGCTGCTAGCTTACCTCTAGTTGATTCGGTCATCCTTCACCTGCTTGTGTATAGTCTGATTACCATTATTTATTTCCGCGGCAGTGTGCTACAAAAGCTGTTCTTTAGCAGTTTCTATACAGTGTTTACGGTGGTTATTGAGATGCTGGTATGGTCTGGGATTCAGCATATCCCACTCAATGCCGAGGGAATAGATACAGTTAATTTCTGGTGGTTATCTTTTGCTTTCCTATTTGTTGTTTTGCTAAGCATCATGTTATGTCTGCTATTGCTGCGGTTGTTCAAAGTGGATACCACAACGTTACTGTCGAATCAGGATTGGGCTGTGCTGAATCTTGTTTCTGCGGGTTCTTTGCTTATTATTATTGTGAATCTGAGAAATTCCAGTGATAAACCTTTTGATATTCCGTTTGATTTTGTATTCATCCTGCTTGGGATTCTTGTAATTAATGTGGCTGTAATGTTTATATATCAAAAGTTAATGAAACGGATGCAAATAGAATTGCATAATCATGTGCTTCAGCAGCAAGTGAAGGATTACACGAGTAAACTGAAAGTTAATCAGGAAGCACAGCGTTTGCGGCATGATCTGAACCATGTGTTGATCCTTATTCATTCTCTGCTGGACGAAGGAGCTGTACAAGAAGCCAAGCGATATATTGCGGAGCTTGCTTCGACACAGGAGGCAGGAGAAAAGTATATTTCTTCTGGAAATATAGCTATTGATGCCATCTATAATGAGAAGTTCGCCAAAGCCGAGCTACATCAAGTTACAATGCAATCTCATTTTCGCATCCCGCAGGACCTGTTACTTGCAGGCAAAGAGGTTGAAATTGCAATTATTTTAGGCAATGCATTAGATAATGCAATCGAAGGGGTTCAGAGATTACCAGAGTCAGAGCAGAATGTTATTGGGCTGGAAGTGATTTATTGCGACGGGTTATTGGTGATTTCTTTAAAGAATCCTGCATCTCTGCTTACAGAGGACGGGCAGGGCTCTTTTTTGTCCAGCAAGCGGAACTTTGGGCGTAGAGGGTTCGGAATCGAAAGCATTGAGTATGCAGTTCAACAGCTTCAAGGAAGCGTCAGTTTCAGATATGAGAATGGGCAGTTCATGATGTTGGCGGTATTACCACTGCCTGAGTAGCAATCCGCAACCAACTACTCCACCTAACCTGCAAGTTACGGTCTCTTTCCGCTGGTAAGCAGCGGTCCATGATATATTGAGGCTGTTCTTATTAAAGGGAGGGTATTCCGTTGACATTGTCATTGCTCATCAGTGCAGTCCTTCAGCTCATCTTATTCAGCATCATTCCCTATACATACTGGTTTTTTACAAGCAGAACAACTTCATCCTTTGCCATGTGGATTGGCTGGAAGAAACCCCACTTGCTTTCTAGGAAGCAGTTCATACTATGGTTTATACTTACAATGACTATATTCACCAGCCTGGGAATGCTTACAGCAATCTATATGCTGGATAAGAATACTTTGGCCAGCTCACAGTTTTATGGTACAGGTCTTAAAGGTTTGATTCCGGCATTGATTTATTCTTGGTTACAGACTAGCTTGTCCGAAGAGATTCTGTTCCGCGGCTTCATTGGTAAACGGTTAAGTTCGAAATTCGGATTCGGAATTGGAAACTGTGCTCAAGCTTTATTATTTGGTGTCGTACATGCTGTGCTGTTATACAGCAGTTCCGGATTATTGAATTCTGCTGTTGTAATGATTCTTACAGGTTTTGTGGGTTGGAGCATCGGAATGTTGGATGAGAAATTATCCGGCGGTTCGATCATTCCAGGTTGGGTTCTGCACGGGCTGACTAATCTGATTTCCACCATTTTTATGATGTATCAATGGATGTAGCAATCAAAGTTTTTAGAGAGTACATTTTAAAAATATGGTAAACTAAAAAAGTCTTAAATTATAAGATTAAAGTTTATATACCATTTTTATTGGGAGGTAGATATTATGAAAAACAATGTCAGCTTGCAAAATGATATGGGGATAACGTTTAACTGATCAAGCGTTGACGTTTCCCCACCATTCGAAAGGGGAAAATCATTTGAATCAGGTATTATTAATCATCGATGCACAACAAGAATTAATGGATGGAAACGAAAAGGAAAGTGCAGTATTCAATAAAGAGCAGCTTATCCGGAATATTAATAAAGTGATTGAACAAGCAAAAGAAGCCGATGTCGAAGTTGTGTTCGTTAGGGATCTAGATGTCGCTGAAGGAACAGGTACAGGCTTTCAAGTTCACAATGAAATCAACAGGTCTGCAAATGCCAAAATCTTTGATAAGCTGGCAACGAATTCTTTTCACGGAACTGAGCTGCTACAATATCTGAAAGATCAGCAGATTGAGCATGTGGTGATTATGGGATGTAAAACTCAACACTGCATCGATACTGCGGTTCGGACGGCTACGGTTAGCGGCATGGATGTTACATTGGTCGGAGATGGTCATTCTACAACGGACAATGATGTTTTAAGTGCAGAACAAATCATCAAGCATCACAATAAAACATTACATGGGCACTACAATGTCGAACATTTTTCTATGGTCAGAAGTTCCGAAGAAGATTTGTTTCGCCCAACGCATGACTCTTATAGATAATAATTCAGTGGCGGCACTTAAATGTGCCGCTTTTTGCTGTTTTGCATTATCTCTGATTTTCGTCACCTATACTGATAGACATATTCGCCTAAACCATTCCCATCCCATCTTTATGGGATTGTTCTTGCAAGGGATCTACTTATAATTGTTAGTAATTCTTAAACAATATGAGTAGGGACGGGATCAACATGATGGCAGCAAAAGATATAGAGTTTAAAAGCACACACGGGCAGCGGCTGGGAATGATGGCGGCTATTTGTATGGGGGCGTTTATTTCCCATTTTACAGCTGGAATTGTGAATGTGTCGCTTCCTTTTATTGTGAATTATTTTCAGACAGAGCTTGGGAAGGGATTATGGATCACAACAGGTTATCTGCTAGTGATTACGGCTCTTCTTCCTATTATGGGGAAACTGGGAGACCGTTATGGTTTTCGCCGGATTCACAATCTTGGATTTGTGATTTTTACTGTGGGTTCTATCCTGGTCGCTTTTTCACCTAATCTGCCAATATTGCTAACGCTCAGAGTTGTACAGGGAGTAGGAGCTGCGATGTTCCAAGCAACTAATATTGCACTCATCACCATTCATATGCCGAAAGAGCAAAGAGGTCGTGCACTCGGAATTTTAAGTACAGCTGTCGCGCTGGGCGGGATGACGGGACCTATAGCGGGAGGTTTGATTGCAGAGTGGCTGAGCTGGAAATGGTTATTTTTAATCCATGTTCCTGTGGCGATTGTGGCTACAATTATGGCATATCGGTACATCCCGAACCGTGTGCAAGAGCGCAAGCCGGGTGCTATCAGCTTCGTGGGGGCCAGCTTGTTTATGGCATTCATCACCTTGGTCCTTCTCGTAATAACAAATGGGAGCAAATGGGGCTGGGTGTCCGTGCGGACAATGACAAGTTTGGTGGGGGTTTCCTTGTTGTTGATTACTTTTCTATTCTGGGAGCGGAAGCAAAAGAATCCTTTTCTACCCTTACAAGCATTGAAAATTCCAACTGTAGCGGGAGGCTTGATCGTTAGCTGTGCCTCTTTTATTTTATCTAATACATTGCTTGTCCTCATTCCATTTTATTTGATGGGGGCGTCGGCTCCGTTCTCGTCATCTACGACAGGATATATTATGGCGGCTTATCCCATTGCCTTGGCGTTTGCAGGTCCTCTCGCAGGCTACTGCTCCGACCGTTATGGCTCTCATCGTCTGATGCTTATGGGACTGAGCTGCATGGGAAGCGGGTTTATCTTGTTACTGGTGTATTTAGATCATATACCGATTTATGGAATCGCGGCGATTCTATCTCTTATTGGCCTTGGTATGGGGCTCATTGCCTCTCCTAATAATAGCTTCATTATGCAGCAGACACCTCGGGAACACGTGGGTTCGATTGGCGGATTAATTGCTTTAACAAGAAATGCGGGTATGGTCTTTGGCTCAGCACTTGGACTTGGTGTGATGAGTGGAGAGACAGGACAAGGGAGTCAGTTGCAGGCGTTCAAATTGGTTTTTGAGATTAATATTTTCATTTGTTTAAGCGTTATTGTATTAATGGTTGTTATAAATAGAAGGACATTTAAATCTGCTTGATCTAAAAAAAATGTGTGTGTAATCACAACTCAAGCTTTGGTGTTCTGTTACGTTGGAAGTAACGAATGATTATCTAGATATGGAGGATAACGATATGTTTTGTTACCAATGTGAACAGACACCGAATGGCGGATGCACCGTTGTAGGGGTATGTGGCAAAAATGAAACCATTGCGAGTTTGCAGGATACGATGATTTTTGCATTAAAAGGAATTGCAGCGTATGCGACACATGCCCGGCAGCTAGGATATAGCGATCCCGAGGTGGATCGTATCACCCACGAAGCTTTGTATATGACGTTGACCAATTCCAACTTTAATACACAGGAACATTTGGAGATGGCGATGAAGGTCGGGGATGCGGCGGTTCGCATCATGGATGTACTGGATCGTGCGCATACGGACCGCTTTGGCATTCCGCAACCGATCACAGTCAGTCAGAACAAAATTGAAGGTCAATGTATTGTTGTAACAGGACATAATTTATATGCGCTGGAGGAATTACTGCGGCAGACAGAGGGGAAAGGCATCAACATTTATACCCACTCAGAAATGCTGCCTGCGCATGGATATCCTGCACTCAAAAAGTATAAACATCTGAAAGGCAACATCGGCAAAGCATGGTATGATCAGCGTAGATTGTTCGAGCAGTTTCCCGGTGCAATTCTTGCTACCACAAACTGTGTAATGCCGATTAAAGGCACGTATGCAGACCGCTTTTTCTCATATGAAGTAGCGGGGCTGGAAGGTGTAGAGAAAATAACGGGCGACGATTTCTCCCCATTAATTAATCGTGCGTTGTCCCTACCTGCGGCTGATGTAGAGTCAGATCTGGTACTTACGACCGGATATCATCATGAAACTGTAATCGGGTTAGCACCAGAGATCATTCAAGCTGTCAAAGACGGGCATATCCGCCGGTTTTTCGTCATTGCTGGTTGTGATGCGCCAGGTACTGGCGGGAATTACTACCGTGAGTTGGCGACTTCCTTACCGAACGATACTGTCATTTTAACGACTTCTTGCGGAAAGTTCCGTTTCAATGACGTAGATTATGGCACCGTTGGAGACACCGGTATTCCGCGTTACATTGACCTTGGGCAATGTAATAATTCCGGTTCTACAGTGAAGATTGCCATGGCTCTGGCTGAGGCATTTGAGTGTACGGTGAACGAGCTGCCTGTCAGCATCGTGCTGTCTTGGTTTGAGCAAAAAGCAGTAGCCATTCTGCTAGGCTTGTTCAGTCTCGGCATTCAGGACATTCGCATCGGACCAAAGCCACCCGAGTTTATTTCACCAGGTGTACTGGATGTTCTGGTAGAGCTTTTTGGATTGAAGCTAATTACTACTGCTGAAGAAGATATGAACGCGATGTTGGCGTTGTCGTAGAGTAAAAATCAAAGGTTGCCGCCCATAAGGGATTGGTAGCCTTTTTTTGATAGGGGATTTAGGTGATACATCATTGTTGAAGCATAGCGATCCGTAATGGATGGTCATGCTTCTTAACTTGCCATTACAAGATGAGCTTATCGCGTGCTCGCCACATAATTATAGAGGGTATCTCTCAACTCGAACTCGTACGTCAAACCATTAACAATCCCCACAACATGATCGTTATCATACAGGTCAAGCATGAATCCAGCCATTTCCTTCGCGGTATGATATTTCGGCACAGTCCCATGATATTCGAATTCGGGGACATCGAAAGAAAGCTTCGCGAATTCTGTTTCTGTTGCGGCAGGTGCTAGCACTTTAGCCTGCATAAGTGCACCTTGACTCTTCAACTCATGAGAGAGTCCTTCAGTAAAGGCACTCACATAGAACTTAGTCGCACAGTACGTAATGGCATTTCCCACAATCGTATAGCCGCCACCGGATGAAACGTTGATTAATTGTGTTCCTTCAACATTGGAATAATCACGAACGAATAGAGAGGAAAGGATCGTCAACGATTCAATGTTCAGATGCAGCATTGCAGAAATTTTATCTAAATCTTGCTTGGCCACTGAAGCGAAATTTCCAAACCCCGCATTGTTGATCCAAGTTTCGATTTCGAACCCTTGTAGATCCTCATAAAGCTTATAAGCATTACTAGAAACGGATAAGTCAGTTACTCGAATAACGACATCTACATCGGGGGAGTTATGATTGATTTCAGATTTTAGCTCCTCCAGTTGCTCCCTTCTGCGGGCTGTAACAATTAAGTTTTTACCGCGAGCCGCAAAGGCTAGAGCGGTTTCAAAACCTATACCTGAACTGGCGCCTGTAATTACAGTATATTTCATGTGAATTCCTCCGTTTTTACAAGAATATTTAGTATTTCAACAACGATGTAATCATAAAGCTTAGAGTTTACTCTAAGTCAAATATTTTTTATAATTATGGGGACTCTTAAAATCAACATAGATTCGGGGGCTTGTATGTATTCGATCAGCGATGTAGCCAAATTACTAGGGATTACCGCATATACACTGAGATATTATGAAAAGGAAAAGATTATTGCTCCGATGCGGAATGCGAATGGAGAAAGAATATATGATGACTCCAATCTTGCTTGGCTGCGATTTGTGATGAGGTTGAAACAAACCCAAATGCCGATCTCACAAATTAGAGAATATGCGCAGTTATATTTAGAAGGAGAGCATACGGCCCAAGCCCGCTTGAACCTTCTTGAGAATCATAGTAACTCTATACAGAACCAAATCAGAAACTTAACAGCCACAGAGAAGATGTTGAAAGACAAAATTGCAGCCTACAAAAATTCCCTTGCGAAAGAGACAGGCATTTACTAAGCAGGCGACATAAAAGTATGCCAATGATTAAGATAATTGTGAGATCAAAAAAAGGGCCCTCACGATTCATTGATAGACGCTAGTTCCGCACGTATGTTTGCGGATCAGCGTCTTTTGCTTTTGGGCTAGGCTCCGGCAAAATAGCCGTATGCCTCGCTATTCGCATCCTCGTCTCATTCGGCAACACCTTATTGACAGCGCTAGACGTATTCGTTATTGTGTTTAGAAACATGATTCAATTGAGAATGATTATCTCTTGAGAATTTAAAGGGAGTTTGCGAATCAGTTATGGATGTTCTGAAACTTATACAAATATGGAACCAGGTGATTATGAGTGTACTGGACGTACGGCTAAAACAGGCCGGAATCGACAACGATTTGAATCAATACCGTTTGCCGGCAAGCGCATTTTTATTCGCTTTTCAAGGACAAGGCGAGTTGTGGGTTGACGATGAGGTATGGCTGTGCGATCGTTTCCATGTACTACACGCCGGCAAAGGCTCTCTGGTGACGGTTCGGAGCCGAGAAGCGCTGAATGTATATATCGTACTCTACAAAGCGTTTCTCCCCGCTTCGGCCTCGTGCGAATTTCATATGATGATGGAGGAATCCGACCCGTTTCTGGAAAGCTGGGGGTTCCCGCCTGGCGAACCGCTGGCCATGCTTGAGCTGCTTCAAACGATACGCGACGGTTGGCTTAAATCTGACGACGGATTGACCCGGCTGTCGGCCAAGGGAGACTTTATCCGCTTCGTTCACGCTGTCCTGAGGGAGCGTCTGTTCGGAGCCGGCGAGCCCTCTTTATCGGAGCAAGTTATTCGACATTTGTCCAGGAATTATCGCCAGCCGATCTCGTTTGAGGAGCTTGCTCGGCAATTGAATTACAGCCAACAATATATATCGCGAAAATTTAAAGAACAGACAGGGCTCAGTCCGCTGGACTACGTCATTCGTTTCCGAATGGAAGATGCGAAGGCTCTGCTGGCCGGCACGATAGCAACACAACAGGAAATAGCATCACATGTCGGTTATCCGGACCTCATTTATTTCAGCCGCATGTTCAAAAAGCATGCCGGCATGACGCCAGGTCAATATCGTAAACGATACGGCCAGTTCGTTTCAGATTATGCAAGGAATAGGTCACAATCGTCCGTTGTTCTAAGCCGGTCATTAAGCTATCCTTTTTATGTGAGTGATATTGATTATCAATTTCAACAGGATGGGGCGAATAAAATGACTAGAGCAACCCGAAGTTTTTATGCAGTGATGCTGTTATGTTTGACCGTGATGTTAACAGCTTGTGGCGGGTCGGTGAACAACGGAGGTGCAACGAACAGCCAGGTTGCCGTCAGCGCTTCTCCAACCATGATCACTCAAGAGTCAGAGGTTTTGGCATCTTCTGAGATCAAGGTAGTCAAGACCGCTTTCGGCGATGTCGAAGTTCCTGCACACCCTCAGCGCGTAGCGGCAATTTCTTATCTCGGCACCGTACTTGCTCTGGAAGTCCAGCCGATCGCAGCCGAATCGTTCTTGATGTCGAGTCCTTATCTCGAGGGAATGCTGGACGTCGTGACGGATGTAGGCGACTCGTTAGAGAAGCTGCTGGAACTCAATCCGGATTTAATCATAACGCATAATCCACAGCCTGAGGTAGTCGAGAAATATCAGATGATCGCACCTACGGTATCGGTTCCTTACAATCAGTTTGTATCCATTCAGGAAGAAATGCTGTATTTTGGCGAGTTGCTGGATAGACGTGAGGAAGCGGAGAAATGGAACGAAAATTTCGAGAAGGAAATTGCAGACATTCGGGAGAAAGTCCAACAAGCCGTTCCCGAAGGAGAGACGCTTTCGATTATGCAAGAGTACGATGGAAACGTGAGCCTTTTTGGTCCGAAATCGGGACGAGGCGGCCGGCTGATGTATGAAATAATGGGGCTGAAGCCGCCGACGACGGTTCCAGAATTTATGCTGAAGGAATCCTACTATGAATTTTCGCTGGAGAAACTTTCGGAGTACATGGGTGATTATTTGATTCTGACGACGGAAGCCAGCTTGGAATCGCTGCAGGCTGATCCAATCTGGGGGTCGCTAGAGCCGATTCGCAACAATCGGGTATTTTTATGGACGGAGAACCAATCCTGGTACCGCGACCCAATCGCCGTGAAAAGACAAATCAACGATTTGACCGACTGGATCATCGAGGCAGCGAGTCGGTAACTGCCTAGAGTAAGGATTGATCGAACGGTAATATAAAATCAGAACTTGCCGTTACAGCCAGCGCGCTGATCCTTATCATAAGTGACGACGAAAAAATTTTGTTTTGGAAAGATGAAGAGTGTTGTGGGGGTGCGGAATAGCTCGACTGAGGGTGTCCTAAACGTCATAAAATGGCAGAGGGATACCCTCCTTTTTTTAAGAGCGGAGTGGGGAAGGGACTAGAGATTGTGTTGAACGGTCAAGGTTATAACTCTTTCTGTGCAAAGGTTATTTCTAAAATCCAGGTGAAAAGTAGGTAGACTCAGGACAAGCGATCACTATAATGGAAATATGAGACATTCATAGAACCGATCAATAGGATATAAATAAGAATCCGGCTGATTAAAAAAGCGATTAGAGGAGGCCATTTCGTGGGAAGATCATTCGCAAATTTGCATATCAAGTCGAATAACCTTGAGAAGACTGTCGAAGCATTAAGAGAGCTAAGCGAAGGGCATGCCAAAGTATTAGGCAAGAAAAATCATGAAGCTCCAGAGAGCAAAGTTGTCATGTATGTAAGCAAAAGCAACGAAAACTGGATCAGCGTGCTCCACGATTATTTTGTATGGGGTACGGTGAAGAAGGCCGGTAAAACGTTGTCCCAGCTTACCGGGGAGCCAGTGATGACCGCCGGATATATGAATGAGGAGATATTCGAGTTGTCGTTGTTCGAGAATGGAGACATTCAAGCCGAAAAGATCTTTTGTGAGCAGTGGACGAGGGATGAATATGAACAACTCCGGGAAGAGCGTCTCAATGATGATTACTTGCGAAAAGCGTTGGATATCCGTAATGAGGATTTTGACGGCTTCATTGGCATTACGAGTCCGGGACTAGCCGTAGATAAGCTGTCAGAAATCGTAAGCATGTCTTTATGGAGTGACTGGGAGTGGATCCCGTACGAAGAAGCTCTCAAAAATCGATTTGTGAAATATGAATTTTGAAAATACACGAGTAAATGGCTAAGGACCTCTGAGATGACATTTTAATACATGGCGGTGAGCAAAAAGAAATGGATAAATTAAAGAACAGCGGATTTTATAAACTTAGATTCTTCATCAGGCCGGAAGAGTTTGAAAGCGTTTTGAAGCATTTTGAACATAAGCAAGCGCAATTTCATCTAACCAATTATGCCCAGACAGAGCATGATCTGAAACAGGTGTATGAAGCATATCAGACCTTTTATCATTATTTTACGGCAGAGAAAAAAAGGAATGAGGGTCCCCCTTTCTTTGTTTATTCCATTTCTGTTACGTCTGATAATGAAAGCTCCGGATTTTTCGCGAGAAATGAGAGTGTCTATTTTCCATATTACGGACAATGGGCAGAGGATGAACTGCCGTGTATCTTGCTATCATTTCCTAAAGGCTTTCAAATAGCTTTGGAAGATGAAAAAGGGAAGTATTATATCTATGAGGATATTCGGGATCATAAGCCGTTAACATATACGTTTTTCGATGAAATAACGGGTGCTATTAAAAAAATGACAAAGCCGCTTCGCTTCTCAGCGCATGATGCAGATGCTATGAAGGAGCAAAAGCCTTCTGTGCGTATAAGCCATGGTGCGATTCACGATTTGAGCAAATCGTGGATTTTCAATAAATATGGGCTTGTGATGGGTGGCAAATAGTTCAGGGCAAATTACACCGAGGCATTGACCAAGCTGGAGAATTCAAAAATTGGGGATTGATATGTTGCACTCTCTAAAATTTCAGTATTATCTTGGATAAAAAAGCTGCTCAACCTGCAATATTTTAAAGAATTCACTATCTGGAAGAGTTGCATGTTGGGGGCAGCAGGAGGAGTATTTATGTACATCGTATCTCGGCCAAAACCGCTGTCTGATGGTCAAAACCAAGCACTTGCAAAGGAAGACGCCACTGTTTATCCACCGGGCTACCTCCGGTTTTTGCGGCGATTCGGCGAAGGGACTTACAGAGGGTGGCTGAATGTTCAGTTTCCGGATGCGGAGGTGCTTAAATCTTTTGCAGAGTACGGATTATGGGAGCATGACGAGAATAGCCCCATTACTGAACAACAGATCGATGAGTGTATCGTTATAGGTACAACGGTGGACGGTGATTTTCTGGCAATACATCCCCAGACAACTGGGCTGCTTTGGCTACCTCGGCATGCGGAGCACGTAAAGGCGATTTCCCTGCAGGCAGGGGAGCAGGAAGACGAAGGGTTGTACGCCTTGGTGCTGGACGAAATTTATCGTCAGGTGTATGGAATCAGTCAAGGGGAGAGCGTCTATTATGAACCGTGGACGGGCACTCGCAGCCATCGCTTTTTGCGTTTGCCACAAGGGCAAGCCCAGCTTACGCTACCCGAACTGGCTGGATTGTGCCAACATGAATTTCCGCCGGATTTGTTTATTGAGAATGCCTATGTTTGTTTCCTGTTCTACCGGCAGCTGGGAGGATATGTACGGTTGAATTATGCCTACCAGCAAGAGGTGGCCATCTTCTATGAACAGGATATGGGTCAGGCGTTTGCCGTAATGGAGCAGTGGCTCTTATCGAAAGGCTGCGAAGCGATTTCAGAAAATAACAGCTAATCTGGGTGCTCCGTAAGTCTGGGAGAGGGAGGTATGCATGAAACTAGTTTTTACTTTGGATACACATGGAACGTGTGTGGGTCAATTGAGAGATGAACTGCTGCCCTTAGAGGAATTAGCAAATACATGGGAGTTTCCCTATGATATCTTTTTTGTGTTGCGTGTTTTACCTGAAGGTTATGGCCGAAAAACATCCAGACGGCTTGATAGCAGGGATCATACCCTCGAATTAGATATCAGCATAAGTTATGAGCAGTACCAACGGATGTCCAAGCATGAGCAACGTGAGGGATTAGGTATTCACCTTTTTAACTATTTGTCAGAGTCAGTTGCTAAATATAATAAGCATGCAGATAAGGAAACCCAAAATCAACTACTGGACCTAGTGAAAAAATGGATGCTCGAAAACAATTGGCTAAATGGAAAGTTAAATCAAGCACGGGACCTACTTTCGCAAGACATGGATCTTTATGAAGTCAGCCAGAAATTGCAGATGCCATTAGAAGAGATTGAGTATATCCTTCTCCGTATGAATGACTATGAGCCAACTGATGTTCATCCTGATAACCTTGTAGTAGAAAAAGCACCGCCATATCATTTCTAGAAGGCTGGAGCAAATAGAAGACATCCTGCCTGAACGGATCAACTAACGGAAAGGAGGAAGCCGATGCAAGAAATAGAGAGGCTGGCGATAGAGATCGCCGATGCTGCTAGAACGTCTTTTCGCGCTCTTTTTGAAAATGGCGAATGTTACTATTACTGTACCCTTTACACTACTGGCGAGGGACATGCGCCAAGTATCTCCGCCTGGTCGTGGGAAGCTTTGGAGGTAGAAGCAGCCAGGCAAGGCGTCGAAAGTGACACACCGGCATCGGCGATTGCGGAACTTATCAAATGGTCTTATGCGGATTCGCCCTATTGTTGTTTCGGCGATGAGAACTTTGATAATGTTAAACAACGATTTACCGATCGTTCTTTCATTGCGGTTCTTGAGGATGACGAAGGGAATCGCGAGTTTGATTTGAGGCTGAAGGCCATGGAGCTGGCGATGAAAATACTCGATGATGAAGGTGTGTTTGCCTTGAATCAACTGCGAGAGTCAGTATGCGTCCTTGTCGAAGTCATGCCGCCGGATGAGATCAATACTGAAATCGCCCTCCGTTTGAATCGGGCAGAATCTCCAGCTATGCAAGTATGGTTGGAGGAAGCGGCGGAGTAGAAGCCTCCGCTTTCGGAAATCGTCTACTATATTCGGATTTAAAATGAGAGGAAAATAATTTATGAGCAATCTTTTCAGATTCATTCCTATTAGCCAACTAGCAGATAAATTTCCCGAAGGATCTTGGTGGGCGAAGTTTTACCAAGATTTTAGTGACGAGCAACTTGCCGCTTACTATGAAGGGGATTTGACGCTGCCTTCTCTTAATCTAGATTGGGAGCAACCTTTCCCGCAACAAAAAGAGGTAATCATCATTTTTATAGAAGGAAATTTTACTGTAGACAATCTTTATAATAAAGAAACGGATGGTGCCATAGGGCTTTTGGTGACCGGTAATATGAGTGCGAAAAATATAGCTGTAGGCGGTCAGGAAATTTATGTTTCGGGCAACCTGATGATTGAGGAAATATTATGTGGCTCCTACAATCATGGGGAAACGATTGTTAAAGGTGATCTCAGCGCTGCGGTTTTGGTTCAGGATGACGAGTACAGTTTCAAAGTGGACGGACATAAATCGATCGCCTGCTTAGTAAATGTGTGGGAGGGGGACGGCGTATTTCAGGAGCTTCCGGTAGACATTCATGAAGTGTTGATTGATGAAGTTTTTTGGGATATGGAAGAGGATGAGGAGGACTTTTCCTTTGGTACACTGGTGAACGTAATTAAAGAAGGCCGTTCTGCTCTAAAAAAAATAAAGGAATCCCCCGCTAGCAAGAAAGCTATTCATTTATATTTCACCCATAACACAATCAATGAAGAAAATATATTGAAGTTGACGCAGTGTATTTTAATGCCAAGTGACAAGCCTTCTTTTAATTTTCGGGAGCAAGACGTTTTTTTCAAAGTTCAACTGGAGCATATTGATGCTGACGGGGATGAGCGGGATCTTAGCGTTTATATGAATGATAACCGGCATCACTATTATATTTGGCTGGAGCAAGATCATTCTGTCGGTTTGTTGAAGAGAACCATAGAAGAAGGGTCTGAGTGGGAGGACATTACAGAAGAGTCTCAGGAACAACTAGCAGAGATTAGCGACTGCTGGACGATGTTGCTGACCTGCGTTAATATGGCTGAGCTTTATTTACGAAACATTGAGGTACAGTATGTGCAAGACATTTTGCAACACACTGTAATTCGGGAATTATATTCGGAAGTGGAGGAGAATGGCGGGTTCTGGGACGGCTCTAAATGTTACAGCTTCCGTCAAACGCATACGGACGAGGACGGAGACCTTCTACATGGTCGGATTGAAATCAGGACTCCAGATGAAGCGTATTATTTTTATACAGTGGACAATGGAACTTATGTTTCCCGGCATTATCAGCCGCCCGATCAATATGGCAAGCAGGACATGTCCTATTTGGATCTTAGGCGCTGGGAAGCATCAGAGCGGTATTTTACAAGATTCAAACAATTTATTACTGAGAAGATAGAGTCAGGTATGAATGGTTAGATCTTGATATGCATTAGAGGAAAGGATGATAGAAATGCCAAATGATAGCCAAGCTGGTCCTTCAGCTGGTTCTGTTAGAGAAGTTGGTAGTTATCCTATCAACCTGACAGGTCCACGTAGTCATACTCTTGTCCTTAAGCCCGGTGTGGGCAGTCTATCCATGGGTCCGTCGCAATTGGGGAAAAAGGTTGACCTTCATGTCGCGTCTGATGCGCCTATCGATTGGACCGTATTCGATGTCTTTGCCACACCGGCTGGCTCTCCCTGGCCGCGATTTCTGCATTATACAGGCAGTGATTCAAGCTTCTTTGACTGGGCACAGAAACGTCCCATTGAAGAGATGACATGGACTCCGATCCTGTCTGCAGACACGGTGGCGGACGCCAGTCAGTCCAATTTGCATGGCTTGCATGTCGAGTTGGAACCATCCGGGAGGTCCCTTAGCCTAATACTTCCGAAGCAGCCTTTCCGCCTGAGTGTGTCCGGCGATCTATCACGCTTCTCGGCCACAGGTGATATGCCATCTTCTCTTACACTAGCACCGCGCACCGGCCGACGTAAGAATGATCCCCCTTTTTTGCTGCCCGATATGGGGGAGCTGCACCAGGTAACGAGCTTGACGCTACATAACGCACCGCTGGGACAGCCCATCTCGCTAGAGTGTCTAAACCGGTACCCAAACCTTAACTCACTGAGTTTGTGGGGAAACTTCTGCGACCTGAATTTATTAGCTCATCATACCCAGTTAACGAATCTGGAGCTGCGCTTCATGCCTGATCTGGGGGACTTGCCGACCTTAAACGCGTGGCCGTTGCTTGACAGATTCATCGCCTACAATGTCGAAGAAAGCGCTGGCAAGCGTATAAAAAAGCAAATGAAAACTCGCGCTGAAACCCGTCCTTGGACCGACCATGCTTCAGTGAGCCAATTACGAAAGCCAGAGTGGTGGACGACCGAGTTTGGCCGCCCATTCTCCTCCTGGGCTAAACGTCTAGCCAAGCTGGCTAATGAAGCTTACAACGTTGCACAGGTAACCTTGTCCGAAGCCCGTAGCTTTGCTGAAGCCGAGGCCGCCATTACCGCTTTCACCGTGCGCTTCAACAATCTTAAGGGCATCGAAACCACCGAACGAGAAGACCTTGGTGAAGCGGTATGGCAACTTAGCCAGTCTGACCACCTGATTGGCCAGCCTATCACAGAGGAGATGGCTCAACGCTGGTTCGATGCAGCACGCGATTACTAAATGAATTGAAAGTCACACCCCTAGAATAGAAATCGGAATGACCCAGGGGGTTATCCAATGTCTATTCTAAGGGGGGCATTTCACTATACTGGCGGGGTTTTGTTATACGATCATCCCCATTTCTCGGAGTCTATCTTTAATTTTCTTTAAACGAGCTTCTTTTTCGGTGTCTTCAGTTAATACCTCTACAAATGTTTCGTTATACTTCTTAATGATCCTCTTTAAAGTTAATTCTTTCATTTCCTTTTTACTGTGGATGGTAACATGAGGGACAGCTGTATAGTTTTCTATGGTCTTGGGATCTGCAGAAATTCGTTCTAGTAAACTAAGTAGAAGCACCAGTCTTTGCTGGCCCAACCTCGGAACTTGATATAGTTTTTTCCATGTGGAATTGAATAGATGTTCAAGATCTGTATATCCCTTCGAGTATAGAGCATTTATGAGGCCTGTTAAATTTGGACCCCGTTCTTCTGCATGCGCTACAGCAACAATACAAGCAATATTCTTAGAATAAAGATGCGCCGGAAGTGGAAAAAAATGTATTAATGCCGCATTTCCGTCGATGATGTCAATCATGATGATATACCTCCATTAAAATATGTGTTCACTATACACGTTTAGTATTCTGGCAAGGTCTGAGTCAGCAGGGTGAATTTCCCTGACTTGTCCAATCGATTGATACACTCTGCATTATTAAACCCCAAGCTACTGATCATTTTCTGAACACCAGCAAAACCCGTTACATAAGATCGTAGAATATGTAGCAGATATGATTCGCTGCGCTTCATAATCATTGCTAAGTAATGATATGATATAGGTATCAATTTTGTGGGGTGCACTGATATGGATTTCCGAATCAAAGAACTAGTTAATGCTACACAGCAAACCTATGGACTGGACAACTACTATTTACATACAAATGAAATTTATCGCGAAGTTACGATGCTGGGAGAAACCGGCTATTTGCTTAGTATGGAATGGTTTCCTTCTCACATTAAGGAATGGAAGGAAGATTATAATCCGGAGGGAACTGCAGTCATTACGCTTGACTTGCTATCCAATAACTATAAAAGTGTTATTTTTGTTGGAGGGAAATCTTATGCAAATCGAACAACGTTCCAAAACATTGAATTAAATGGCGTTATTCAGTGGATGGAAGCTGAAGTAGGGCTTGAATATGGTAAACAATTCTACCTAGTGAAGGAAGAAAGAGGAGAATATCATTTTGCTGAATGTATAGACGGTATACCCATCTCTCCCGGCGGGCGAATGGAGTTACGCTTCGATGCGGAAGGTAGAATTATTTTTTATAGTGTCTATGGCCAGTTTCCTCCCAGCTCCCTTGTGCAAAAAGAGAATTATTCTCTCACGCTTCAAGCGGTAGAGCCACTGGCTAAAAACCAACTACAGCTTATAGAATATCCAGTGTACGAGATGAAACATCTCCTGCCGATCTATGGGATAGAAGAAATCTACATTACAAATGATGGAACAACCACAATTCCATTTGAGATGATATCAGGAACGAGAGCACGACTGAATATTGATCAAGTAATGCAGTGGGAGCAAGCGGACACGAAACAGTTCGCAAGGACGGAGATCCGTCTGCAAGAAGTGGTTACAATCGAACAGGCAATAGCACGTGAGCCGCATCCAGATTCATTTTCAATCACAGACATAGAACAAGCCCAATGTATAACCGCAGTCGAAATTGGTTTAAGCCAGCTCTATCCGGAAGAATCCGGACAATGGATATTGAAGACTTTACATCGGGAAAGAGGACATATTCAAGCGACATTGAGGAAGAATGTATCAAGTAATCGTATGTTTCAGCGTAAGCTCCTTCTGTTCATCGATACGAACAATTATAAGGTTATAAATTATATGGATAACAAGCTAATGCTCGATACGTTTGATGAATTCAAGAGTGAAGGGAAAATTGCTGTGAGCCATGACGAAGCTTATGATAAGCTCAAGGGATGGTTCGAATTAACACCCGTCTATGTATATGATCCTGGGCAGAAGAAGTATGTGCTGTGCGGAAAGCTGGATTGTGATTATGCCGTGAAGGCCACCAGCGGAGATGTGGTAGAGTGGGGTAGTTTGGAATGATAGTGAAACCAGATTGATTTAGTCAAAAAGATAACATCCGAAACTCATGTCCAAGAGACATGGGTTTTTCTTTATGTAGTTGGATTTTCTTGCAGAAGTTGTCTAATTTAAGACTTACTAAATTTTGTCCTTTTTTTAGGTCAGAAAGTTTTTTTAACTAGATGCCAAAAATTTAGATTTACACGCAGAGAAATTCCGGTGAATAGCGTCAAATAGAAGTAGACGTTAGGAAAAAAGAAAGTTTCGTTAGGTACAATGGATGAAATGAGAGACAATAACCGTTTTAAGGATGGTGAATGAGTTGGGTTTCAAAATACGTAAAACCACGGTGCAGTCCGTCTGGATGATGTGGGAAAAAACTTTTGCGTTGCTTTCACATTTTCGCGGATCACATAAGTCACGCTTTGGTATATGTACCGTGATGCTAAAAAAGCACCGGGGACAGCCTATTGTATGCCAAGACGCCACGGTCATCAATCAGGGAGAATGGGTGGGAGAACTCCACCTCGACAATGAAAGAATCCTGAAGTTGATCCGGTCCGAAGGATCGGATCGTGCCGCACTGCAAACGGCTCGCATGCTGCGCAAATCAATGCAGCAAATCAATGAAGCGTTCGAATCGCAGTCGGAGTTCAGGCAGGTCAAGGCTTTATTGGGGATTACACTGCTCCATCGGGGATTAACGCACGGTCTTGGTTTTGAACAACAAAATATAAAGTCCGGCGTTTTCGAACGCATCACCACCATCTATCTTCGATTGCTGCTGTCTGCCATGCATCCTGAAGGGAGACAAAGAATCAATCGGCGAACAGAGCAACTGGTCCCGATGTTACTGATCCATTCACGCGCCTCACTGAAAAATCGATTTTCACCCGGACAGAACTACTCTGGATAGGTCTTATGCTTGTTATAAGGAGGTGTAATCATACTTACATATCTGATAGGAGGAATACTATGTGCCGCTACTCTTTACATGTTTATTCCAAGTTTGATTACGCGAGTGAGCGGCTTTGGTGTTTTTCGCAAAGGAACGGTAGAAAAACAGGTGGCATTCACTTTTGATGATGGGCCACATCCAAAATATACGCCGGAATTGCTGGATTTATTGAAGTTACATCAAGTGAAGGCTACTTTTTTCGTGCTTGGATCGCGAGCGGAGCAGTATCCAGATCTGATCAGAAGGATGGATCGGGAAGGCCATCAGATTGGCATCCATAATTACTGCCATACCTCTAATTGGCTGATGCTGCCCAGTACAATTAGGCGAGAACATCTGGAACGCTCCGCTGATATTATAGAGTCTATTGTCGGAATCAGACCCAATCATTACCGTCCACCCTGGGGATTAATCAATCTATTTGATTTCTTTCGGCACAAGCAGTATCGAATTGTTCTATGGTCGCTGAAGGCGAGTGACTGGAACATCCGGGCCTGTCAAACCCGGATGCAGGCCATTTTATTAGGTGGAATCACCGATGGCTCCGTTGTTTTACTTCACGACAGCGGAGAGACTGCGGGCGCGGACCGGCATGCTCCTTATTTTATGCTGCAAGCTTTAGAAGAAGTGCTAAACCAACTACAGGCAAGAAACTTGCAATTTGTTAGGCTTGATGAAATGTCTTGACGTATTCCAGTGAGTTGTTATTAAGACTTAAATTGTTTGCGGAAGCAGAGCGGCGAGATGCCCATTATTAATTTGAAGGTTCGTCCAAAGTGGGAGGTGTTATCGAACCCAACCATTCCCGCAATTTCAGTAACATTAAAAGAAGAGCCAACCAGCAAATCACGCGCTTTTTTAATGCGGATGTTATTGATATATTCAATGAAGCTGAACCCGGTGGATTCTTTAAAAGTGCGGCAAAGGTAGGAAGAGCTTATGTCGAATTGCCGTGAAATCTCACAGAGCTTGAGCGGTTCCATATAATGTTGATTTACATAATTAACGATGTCCAGGACTTTCTTATGTGTACGATTGGATTCTACAAATGAAGCTACGCGGCTGTCAAATAGTTTACGATTAAGATAGAGAAGCAGCTCCACCAATAATATTTGTTGGTACTGTTCATATCCGCGGGCTTGCTTCTTCCCCTCCTGGATCATTTTCTGAAAAAGCTGTTCGATGAAATATTGATCCATCCCGGTCATCTTCAAAGCGCGGTAATCACTTTTGAACAATTCGAGCAGTTCCTCACATTGACTGCCGGTGCAGAAATGCTGCAGGAATTCTTTTTTAAACAGGAGTGTAACCCGTTCATACATATTGCAGCCGGAATTGACCAGTTTGTGCATTTCGTGAATATCCATAAATAGCAGTGTTCCGCCCGCAACCTGGTAAGTTCTGTCCCCTATAAAATAATAAAAATCCCCGGATATTAAATACAGAATCTCATATGCATCATGATAGTGTCTTGAAGGCATGCTGGTGTATACCTGTTTCTTGCGGCTGATGTCAAAAAGAGTAGACTCATAAAATACCGGTTTCATTCAGCACCTCCTAAGAGGATTGTAGACTTAATCTATGCTTTGTAGCAACATATGTATAAAAATTAATATTTACAAGAAAATACGTGCTGTTTGGACAAAGTTTTTGAGATAAGCTTAAATTGAATTACCAAGTGTTGGAAAAAGGAGGGCTGTCATGCTCAGATAGGTTAGGGATAAGGTTCACTGCCACTAAAAGTTAAAGCGCTTAAACTATTCAATTAAAGGAGAGATTGCGGTGCTAAATTCAACGAAGAGTAAGGTTTCCAAGAAGATGAAATTTTCATTGATGATTCTGCTCAGTTTTTCAATGATTTTTTCTTATGGCTGTCTGTCCAAAACATCTCAACAGAAAAGTTATGCGGCAGGGAACCCTGATTCTAATTTCTCACCGGCAACACTTCAATTCTTGCGTGACAACACAGGTCTGGATGGTGAGCAGTGGAACAATATTATGATGCTTGTCAACAAACCGGAGCAGGACGATCTGAACTGGATCAATTTTTACGGATATTGTGAAGATATTGATGATGACCGCGGGTATACGATTGGAATATTCGGTGCGACTACAGGCGGCTCAAATGATACCGGTCCCGACGGTCCGGATCTGTTCAAGGCATATGACGCTGCCAAAGGCGCGAGTAATCCTTCGGTTAAAGGCGCATTGGCCCGGATCGGTGTTAAGGGTTCGATGAAAGGGAAGATCCTCGAGATCAATGAAAGCGAAGAGAGCTTCTGCAGAAAAATCGGCAATTTGCAAAATGATCCCGAGTGGAGAGAGGCTATGTGGAAAACGTTCTACAATATCTATATTAAATACAGTGTGGAGCAGGCCCGCAAACGCGGCTTTAACTCGGCATTAACTATTGGTTCCTTCGTGGATGCAGCGCTGAACCATGGAGCTACCGGCGGCTCCGAGACCCTTCAAGGGCTTTTGGGTAAATCCGGAAGCATCACGGATGAGAAGACTTTTATGACCAAATTTTATAAAGAACGGACCAAGATTGTGGATACTAATGAGTATAACTCTCCGCCTAACGGCAAGAACCGTGTGAAGCAGTGGAGCAATTTGCTGAACATGGGAGAGACAGACCTGAAGGGTGCAGATTCAGCAATCCTTCAAGTCACCGACTGGGAACTCCAATAACAGGAAGGTAAGGGTAGCAGAACCGCCGTTCTGCTCGGAGACGGCGGTTCGATGATAAGTGAGATTAAGGAAGAGGGAGATGGGCTGAATGGATAACAACCGATCTTATCTCAAAAATAGATTTTACAAGGTAATCAGTCTAATGGTTATAGGTTTGCTGCTTGCCATGGAGTTGACTGGTTTTGTCTCAGCAGGAAGGGAAGAAATTGAGGAAGACCTTGTAAATGAAGCAACTGCAGTTCAGGAAACGATTGCCCAGTGGATTTTTAAAGACAAAGGCGAAAACGGTGTATTTCCGGCTACCGGCGGGGTATATCAGACATCTTCATCCATTCGTGATGTAGGAACTAATACGGATGCGTACACCTATGAGTCAAGTGAGAACAGCGTACGCAACCAGGGCTGGCATGAAGGAACGGGCCTAAAATACTGGCTTGCCACGCTTTCTACCCAAGGCTTCGAAGGGATCTTCCTTTCTTCCCAGCAAACCTCTTCAAGTACAGGACCCAGGGATTTTAAGGTGCAATACAGTATAGATCAACAGGAATGGACAGATGTTACGGGCGGCAACCTTGTTCTAGCCCAGAACAATTTTAATTGTTCCAATAATTCCTGCAAATTAACTAACCTCGCTTTACCTGCCGGAACAAACAATCAAGATGTACTCTATATCCGCTGGGTGGTAAACTCTGCGAAAAGCGTAAGCGGGGGAACGGTGTCCAGCTCAGGCTCAAGCAGAATCAAAGATGTGATAATTAAAGGAACACGCAGCAGCGGCGAACCTGGGGACACTCCCACACTTGAGGTAAGCAAAACGCCCGCTTCAGGGGCTGCAGATGTTCCCCTTAACGCAGAGATCACCGTGAAGTTTAACAAAGCCATCAGTCTCGACAGCAGTTATCAAGTTGTAATCACAGAAAACAATCTTCCTCTTACCAACATTTCTGCTTCACTCCTCGGTCAAGACACAGTCAAAGTCAGCCACCCTACTTTCACTGCCGGCAAAACTTACAACGTGACCGTCCCTAAAGAGTTTGTTAAGGGAACTACGGATGGCCGGACACCTGAGAACGATATTACCTGGAGCTTTAAGACGAAGTCTCCGGATACCGGCATCAAAACACCAACGCTTCTGAACATGACTTTTAATGGAGACCCGAAGACAAGTATTGCCTTTGACTGGTATACAGCCGAAACCGTCAGAGGTACAGTAGTGCAAGTAGTGGAGGCCGCCAATGCGGGAGGAAGCGAGTTCCCGGAACAACTGGCAGCTTCTTATGAGGGCAGCGTAACAGTTATTGAAACCTTAATGACATCAGGAGACAGAAGCTCCAAAAAGTATAAAAAGTTCGCTAGCCACAAGGTTATTGCAAGCGGTCTTAAGCCTGGAACTAAGTATATCTACCGGGCCGGTAACGGTGATGCGGACGGCTGGAGCGAGGCGGGTTCTTTTACTACGGACAAGGCGGATAATCAGGATTTCCATTTCCTCTATGTAACCGACACCCAAGGCTCAAGTAAATCGAATTTCGATCTGTGGCAGGATACTTTTAAGAGAGCTATTGAGAAAACGGTAGATCCCAAGTTTGTTCTTCTTACAGGGGATCTAACGGATGACGGTGATCTGGAGCAGCTGTGGCAGTGGTTCTTAGGTGTGCCGAAAAAAGAATTTGCCAATGTGCCATTTGCACCGATTATCGGCAACCATGAGATAGAGGATTATCCGAATAACAACTTCTATAACCATTTTAATCTTCCAAAAGATGTCGGGACGGGCGCTCATGACGGGTCGGTATATGCTTTCGAATACGGCGATGCCCTGTTTATGCAGATCAATTCCCAGTACGAAGGGGAGGTTAAGCCGTATAAAGCGGATATTCAATTCACGAAGCAATTGGAATGGATGCGGAATCAAGTGGCAAAGACCGACAAGAAGTGGAAATTCGTCTCGATGCATAAGGGAGCGTATTCTTCAGGGGATAATGCTTCGGCAGAAAGCGACCGGGTAGAATTTTACCGGAAATATCTAATTCCTGTATTTGATGAGCTGGGTGTGGATATGGTGTTTGAGGGACATGACCATATGTATATGAGGTCTTTTCAAATGCTGAACAACGTTCCGATTAAGAATGTCATTACCGATGAGCAAGGAAATGTGCTGAATCCTAAAGGGACCGTGTATCTGATGGGCAACTCGGCCGCTTCGAAATTTTATGCCATTAATCCAGATGCAGACACTTTTTTTGCAGCAAAAAACGACCAGCCCAATAAGAAAATGTTCGTGGATGTTTCCATTACAAGCGACGTGCTGAAATTCACATCCTACACAGCTGTTAAAGATAAACCTCTTGCCGTCTATGATGCTTACAGTATTAAACGGACTGACGTCAAACCCGGCATTGTCGAAAATCCAAGTGCAGTAAGACAGTCAGGGAACCGTGCAGTTCTTTCGTGGAAAGCGCCAGCAAATAGCTCTGAGCCTGTGCGAGGTTACCGGATGTACGAGAAAAATGATAAAGTCAGCACAAATTGGAGCGTTTATGTGCCGACGGTAAGCGGTCAGACGAGTTACAGTTATACATTAAACGGCATAGATTCTGCTAAAGCCTACAATTTCGTGATTAAAGCAGTGGGGACAAGAAATAATTCGCTTCCAGCAGAGGCAGGAATGCAATGAATGGATAGAGGAGGCGTTGACGGAGCTTAGGCATCCGTTAACGCCTTTTTTTCATAGTTGTTGAAGCTGTCCATTCCTCCTAGGGTAACTCCTCGGAAAGATAGCTTCACTTTTTACCAGATCATGAGCAGAATCGGCAAGAGGGTTCGGGGTGGGTCCTACGAAACCTAGAATTGGGATGATAAATTTAAGTGCCATCCATACATAGACCCCAGGTAAGCCGTGAAACAAAAATACGCAGATCCATGACAGTAAAGCTGCAGCCAACATTGTACTACCTAAATACCCGAATGTTTGAGTTATTTTTTTCATATTCCCTCCTAACGTATAAGAAAGTGTCTAATAGGTAGATGAATATAACTGGAAAATCACTTCGACTGCTAACCTATCCGAGGCTCGACCCGGTGATTTGGATAATACCACCGTAGGGAAATCTGAAAAACAATCATTTGTGCAACTGTGTTTGTCTTGTACCGTTCTTTGAAGTTAGTAATAGACTATATCAATCTCAGAGAAGGAGTTGATTTAGTTGGCTAACAGTGATATACGTCTTACTCTTTGGTCGGGTACTAATTTTACCAATCGCCGGATTCGATTCAGACGTGGGGGAGTTGCGGTTCGTGATCTTGGAGCGTTTCGGTTTAACAACGTTCTCTCGAGTTTCCGTCTCAGAAATGTTGTGCAGAGCTCTCAAGTAACGCTTGTACTATTTTCGCGAATTAACTTTCAGGGATCGTTCCGTGTATTCCGTGGCAGCCAAAACGTAGCGAACTTGAATAATTTTAACTTTAACAATGTCACATCTTCGTTGATATTGGTAGGCCGTATCCTTACAAGCTCCGAAATTTCCCGAATTCAAAGCACGGGTAGAGCGCCTCGAGATGTCCTCGTAATAAGACAATAATAATGCAAAGGGTGCCCCTAGGGCGCCCCTTTTTTACAAATATCAGTAGCACAGGTCAAGACAAAATATGCATAGAATTTAATATAAAATAAGAGAATAGGTGCTGCTCCCGCATACAATCCTCCTTTAAACTAGTAACGTACTTAACAAAATCTGCTAGAGGAGGATTCAAATGCGCAAAAAGGTTATCGGGACAATTTGCAGTACAGTTATGGTTTGCAGTCTGCTTGCAGCAGGCAACGGAACATCCTACGCCAATAACTCTGATGCTCCTACCAACAAATCGGTCAAAAACGTAATCCTGTTTATTACGGATGGGATGAGCTTATCCGATGTGAACTTGGCCAGATGGTATCAGGGAGGTCAGGCGCTTGCGATGGATAAGTATTTCAGCGGGCTGGTGAGAACCTATTCTACGGATTCACTGACCACAGATTCCGCTGCGGGAGCTACGGCTTATGCCACAGGCCATAAGGTTAAGAGTGAGACGGTATCCATACTTCCAGACCGAATAACGATGCCTTTCGTAAGCGCAGTTAAACCAGAGGACATGAACAAACCTCTGCCTACCCTTATGGATGCAGCGAGAATGGCAGGGAAAAGTACAGGAACGGTATTCACTTGTGAATTAACGGATGCGACACCGGCTACATTTTTAAGTCATGCATACACGCGTGACAATGCGCAGTCTATTGCAGAACAGATGGTCTATAGTGGTGTAGATGTACTACTTGGGGGCGGTTCCGGGTATTTGGTACCCGGCAAAGAAGACATTAACCGCAAGGACGGAGAAGATTTAACCAAAATCCTGAAATCAAATGGGTATGAATACGTAACGGATAAAGCAGGTTTAATGAATTCTAAAACGAATAAAATCTGGGGACTATTCAACCCCGAAGCACTGGATGCTGATTTTGACCTGAATCCGCAAAAGCAACCGAGCCTTGCCGAAATGACCAATGTAGCGATAGAGAAGTTGTCACAGAACGAGAATGGTTTTATTCTGATGGTCGAAGCAAGCCAGATTGACTGGTATGGTCATGATAACGATCCAGTGGGGATTATGAGTGAGACCTTAGCGTTTGATAAAGCCTTCAAAGCCGCTGTTGATTTTGCAGAAAAAGACGGGAATACAGCAGTCTTATCGGTTTCGGATCATGCTACCGGCGGGCTCAATATGACGAACTATGATTCTACCAAAGACCTAATCTCCGTGCTGAAGAAAGCGAAGCACACCAGTTATTACATTGAAGGCAGTATTAATGAGAGCAATTTCAAAAAGGTCCTTGCGGATAATTATGGACTTAGTGATCTAACCAAAGAAGAAGCGGATCAAGTCAGATTGGGAATGCAGGACAACCTTTCGCCAGTCATCGGTAAAATTTTGGGGGATAAAATAGGAGTAACCTTCTCTACGGATGATCACACATCGGAAGAAGTTGGATTGTTCGCCTACCATCCGGCTAATTTTAAACCGACCGATTTCATGAACAGCGGTGTAATCCAGAATACGGATGTGAATAAGTATATTCAAGAAGTAACCGGACTCAATCTGGCGCAGCTTCAGGATACACTGTACGTATCCAGTGATAAATTCAAGGCCAAAGGAGCTACGATTACCCTAGATAAGACCGATAAGACTAATCCGGTGGTTGTAGTGAAAAAAGCAGGCCAAGTTCTCAAGCTGCCTATAGATAAAAATATCGTCATTCAGGATGGCAAAACAACGAAACTAAATGTGCTGACAGTAATGATTAAAGATAAAGTGTGGATTTCGCAGGATGCTTTGGACTTAATTCTCTAATTCTTAAAGTTCATGTTGTGATCTGTCGCCTAAAAGTTAAAGCGCTTAAACCCAAAAACCCCTTTTTAAAAGGGGTTTTTGGGTTTAGATAAGAAATTCCGACTTGAATTGAGGCGAGGAAAGCGAAGCTTTATCGTTTGATTGCAGGCTTTGTTCTATAGGTCATCAAGCGCCAAACCTTTTCTAAAGGGCCCATGGAAAAAAACTTGAACCAAATGGTGCTAAAAATGATTTGAATCATATAAATCAGAACTGCGATGTAGAGAATATCTTTTGGTGAAACGACTTCGAGACCTATCATTGAAATGATTGCCGTCCCTATAATGCTTTGTGCTACATAATTTGTAAACGCCATTTGACCCACCCGTGATATGGGTTTCAGGAATTTCACCATTTGTTTATTTTCTAATAGTAGAAATAATGTTGTTAAGTAGAACAATGTGGTTGGGAGAGATCCTAAGCCCGTAACTGAATCTACATTGCTGTTCCCATTTTGAGAAGCGTTCCAAATCCATAGTGAAAAACCAATGAACAACAGAAATGATACCATTTGAATCCATCTAATGGGTCTTGTTAATTCTTGTATGTGTGTAAGCCAACCTGACTTTGCGGTTAAAAAACCAGCTAAAAACATAATAAAGATTTGTATAGCGTCATTAGAAAAAATATCAAGAATAGATGAGATTGCCCCTTGAGAAGGCAGGAATATTTTTACCACTAAGGAAATGATGTAAATGGATGTCATACCCATAAGCCACTTTTTAAGTGTAGAAACCGTTGTGTGATAAAAAGGGATCAGAAACAATCCGATAATGGCATATGCGGGCAGAATGGTTCCCCAAAAGATAAATACATGAATGATTCCCAGCAGCAAAAGGATTAGTAAACGTCTAGCCATACGCCATCTGGGTTTATCTCCCCGGCTTTCGGCTCTTGAGGCGAAAATGTATAGACCTACACCAAATAGGAATGAAAAAATAGAAAAGAACTTTTTTTGTACGAAGATGATTATCAAGCTATGGATGATTCCATTAATGCCACTATAGTCTGGTAAGGGATCTCCTTCCATAATAACTTTAAAGGCTCCAACATTTATAAGCAGAATGCCAAAAAGAGCAAGTCCGCGAATGATGTCGAGTGAAATGATTCTTTCTTTTTGCGAAATGGAGGGATTCATTAATAGTGCTCCTTTGAAAATATTTTTATTTGCCTAGGAGTCAGTATAAGTTGCGAACCTTACATTAAATTGATGCCAACATTACAGTATCCTTAAATTTGATAAAATGTTCCAACTCCAGTTGAATTAGAATCAGTTTTATGGTTAATATGAATACTAAATCATTTTGGGGTGTGAACTAGAAATGTCAGCATATACTCAACCGATCTTTGTGGCAGCGATCTTTTTTGTGGTTTTAGCATTTGCCTTATTTATCCCATGGCTCATTTATACCTATAGAAAATATAATTACCTTCCCTTTTCTACCACGTTAATTTCGTTTTCGTTTATCTTTTACTTTCTAGCAGCGTTATTTTTAGTATTGTTGCCGTTGCCGGAAATACGTAACACTTGTTCGCTTCAAAAACCGGGTACACAACATTATTCACTTATGCCATTTCAATTTATAGTGGGCACCTTTGGGAATAGTGGCATCGTGTTATCACAGCCTGCAACTTATAGGCTATTATTTAGCCAACCCTCATTCTATCAAGCGTTTTTTAATTTCTTGCTATTATTACCTTTTGGTGTTTATCTGCGATACTTTTTTCAAGATAAGAAATATTGGAAGAAAGCTCTAGGCTTCACGTTCTTATTAACTTTATTTTATGAGATAACACAGGTAACCGGCATTTACGGGATTTATAATTGCCCTTATCGTATTTTTGATGTGGATGATTTATTGTTAAATACTACTGGCGGTGTACTGGGGTTCTTTATTGCTCCAGCTGTGTTGGCGTTATTCCCGTCAAAAAAGAAAATTAAGGAGAAAGCGGAAAGATTATTAGCGTTTGATGAAGTAAGAGGGATGTCTGTGTTACTGGCTGTTATTATTGATCTATTTATCAGCAACCTAGTAGTTAAAGTTGTGTTGAGTATGACCAACGTTAATATGGTTAGTGAATTTATTGCGAGCACCATTACACTTTCTGTAACCTTTTTTATTATTCCGATGATTTGGAATGGATCGACAATCGGTACGAAAATAATGCGTTATCGCTATGACAGTAAAATAAGTCGAGTGGAAACTAACAAACGATTATTTAAACGCTTTGGTGCCATTTACGCGATGTACTTCATAACAGTCATTGCGAAAACGTTGAATAATGTGGAAATATCAATGGATTCTCCATTTTATAAGGCATCTATATTCTTAACGCTAGGTGCTGGATTGACCTCTCTCATTTTAACGATCGTATTGTTCGTTCATGTTATATTAGTCGTGTTTGGCAAACAAAAACGCCGCTTTTACTTTGATGAAGCTTCTGATTTATATACAACCAGAAAAAAATGAATGCTATTCAATAGCAAAGGGATACTCCGTAGTCTTAAATGGCTACAGGGTATCTTTTTTTTGTAGATTTAAGCTTGTTGTAAGGTTGGCATGAATTTGCTGTAAGGTTCGGTGCCTATAGTATAAGTATCAGCAAATTATGAGGTGAAATGAATGGAACCATTATTAAAAGTAGAAAACGTAAAAAAAGTGTACGGGAAGTTAAGTGCTGCTTACACAGCGTTGGAAAACGTGTCTTTTGACATTCATGAAGGTGAGTTTGTAGGGATTATGGGACCTTCCGGAGCGGGAAAATCAACCTTGCTAAATTTGTTAGCAACCATAGATTCTCCAACAGAAGGAAAGATATATATGAAGAACAAGAGTATTCATGATCTGAAGGAAACAGCTTTGTCAGACTTCCGGCGTGAACATCTCGGGTTCATCTTTCAAGATTACAATTTACTCGATTCCTTGACGGTAAAGGAGAACATATTGCTTCCCCTGGCGATTGCCAAAATTCCAGCGAAGAAAATTAATCACCTCGTGACTCAGATCTCTAAAGTATTTGGGATTGAAGATTTACTGGGGAAATATCCTTACCAAATCTCTGGGGGTCAAAAGCAAAGAACCGCTGCGGCTAGAGCGCTCGTGACAGAACCTGCACTGATTTTGGCTGATGAACCAACAGGTGCACTTGACTCTAAATCAGCAACAGATTTATTGGAAAGCTTAAGTACTTTAAATGAAAATAACAATTCGACCATTATGATGGTGACCCATGATGCCTTTGCCGCAAGCTTCTGCCGCCGGATCATTTTCATCAAGGATGGTTCATTTTCAACAGAAATCTATCGTCGTGATCAGACACGCAAATCCTTCTTCCAAGAGATCTTAGATGTTCATGCGGCCATTGGGGGTGAGGTAGATGACGTTATTTAGTCTAGCAAGAAAAAATATAGCCAGAAACTTCTCGCAATATTTTTTATACATCGCATCGATGGTGTTTAGTATCATCATTTACTTTACATTTGTGACCTTAAAATATAGTGATACGATAGCAGAACAGACGGCTTCATCCCAAAAACTGGGTTCCCTAATGAGTGGAGCGGCAGTCATTCTTATCTTTTTCGTGTTCATATTTATAGCTTATTCCAATTCATTTTTTATGAAAAAACGTAAAAAAGAAGTCGCACTGTATGCGTTGCTGGGGGTACGTAATCGTCAAATCGGTTTTATGCTCTTTTTTGAAAATTTATTATTAGGATTATTCTCTTTAATAGTAGGGATTGTATTTGGCTTCCTTTGTTCAAAAGGATTTATGACGATTTTGATTCATTTAATGGGTTATGACGTTGTAGCACCCTTTACTTTTTCAATGGCGGCAGCGATGAACACGGCTATCGTATTTCTGGTTATTTTCTTAGTGACATCGTTTCAAGGCTACCGTTTGATCTATCAATTTAAGCTGATTGATTTATTTCATGCTTCCAAAAAGGGAGAAGTGGCGCCTAAACCATCTATGATAGTAGCTGTTCTTGGAGTGTTACTTATTGTCTTGGGCTATTGGCTTGCAATGCAGGACCTTTTCACTTCTAAGGTATGGGCAAAAATCGGATTTCTCATGACCGTATTAATTATTTTAACAACGGTAATTGTGGGTACATTTTTATTGTTCCACAGTGTGACTGGCTTTCTGTTAGCAATGATTAAGAAAAATGAAAAGTGGCTGTGGAAGGGCCTTCATGTAATAACCATTTCGCAGCTGCTCTATCGTATCCGTGGGAATGCACGTACATTAACTGTGATTGCTGTGTTGAGTGCTACAACAGTAACTGCCGGTGGAGCGGTCTATAGCCTGTATTACAATACGAATGACTCGGCAAAAACGATTAATCCGAATACCTTTATGTATCAATTAACAGATGCAGAAATGGATAAACAAGTAAGTGCTGTACTGCCAGCTACAAAATACGATGAAAATATCGAAGCGCTATCCATTACGTTTCATACGAAAGAATTAAACTCGCGATCCTCGTTCGATAGCTCTGATAAAAGAGGGTATACAGTTATCGATGAAAAAACATACAACAATTTAGCAAATGTACAGCATAAAGAAAAATTAAATGTAAAGGATGGCTACGCGGTTATTTTAGATATCGGATATAACAAAAGGTTCTCACCTATGTATACAGGAAAAACTATAACAACAGGCAACGGCCATCCACTCACATTCCAAAGCTTTAAAACACAAACCGTATTAAATGCAGGTACAGCAGGTATAACAGTTGTAGTCTCGGATGAACAGTATAAAGTATTACGGAATGATGGAGAAGTGCTACGCTATCGTGTTCTTGGGGTAGAGGATGCCTCTGTGGATTTATCTGCAAAAATTGCAAACCAATTACCTGAAGAAGCGCTATTTTCAAGCAGGCCTCAAGATTACCAAACAAGCTTGGAAAGTGTGGGTTCTCTACTTTTTATAGGAAGTTTCCTTGGACTCGTATTTCTGGCTGCAACAGGCAGTATCATTTACTTTAAAGTTTTAACTGAGGCAGAAGAAGATAAAGCACAGTACAATATGCTGCATAAAATGGGTGTCAGTGCAAAAGAAATGCGGAAATCCATTGCGTCACAGGTATTCGTTATCTTTGTTGTACCGCTTATAGTAGGGTTATTGCATAGTGTAGTGGCTTTAAAAGCATTCTCTAGTCTACTGATGATAGATTTAGCAAAGCCAGTGTTGCTCTGGATGATTGCTTATACCCTAATTTATGGGTTGTATTATTTCTTAACCGTAGCTTCATACAATCGTATTATCACACTAAATAATAGAACAGAAGGATGATTGAGATGAAAAAATTTCTAATTACTATGGGTATTTTGTTTGTTGTTGGGGTTGTAGGTGTCTTTGCTCTAGCAAAGATTGATTTCAATCGCATGAATGCCGAAAATTATTATTTACAAATTACAGAGGATGGGGAACCCCATGAATATAAACTGAGTGATGGTACAGTGATGACTTCCTATTCCTATACACTAGAAGCTACAAATGCCAAAGGTAATACAATTCCACTGGAATTTAATGCACAAAAAAATCTTCGTAAAGGCGCCTACTTAAAAATGTATGTAAAAAAAGGTGATCAAGTCTCCTCATATGATGAAGTGAAGGTAGAGGATATTCCGCTAAAAGCAATAAAAAACTAATAAATTGAAGAAGGGCTGTCTCCAATAAAGGTAATGGAGCACAGCCCTTTTCTCTGCCTAATGAGTAAGTAAGGCATTTGTATTATAAAAGTATAGTAATGGTGGTTCCGGTATTCTCAATGCTCGTCATATCGAGTTTCCCCTCATGAGCCCAAATAATGTCTCTTGCGATGGCCATTCCTAAACCAGTACCATGCTTACTCGTTGTGTTTGTACCCCGATAGTAGCGTTCGAAAATCTGTTCCAGATCTTTAGCTGGAATTCCATGACCATTATCAGAAATCGAAATTCGGGTATGAGATTCTGGACCTGTATCCACTCGAATCTTCACCACGACACTTTCATCGTTATGCACCAGCGCGTTGTAGATCAAGTTAAGGATCGCTCGTTTTAGTAATTTTTTATCTACTTTATGCATTGCTTTAGCCATATTCGCCTCAAACTCTATCTGCCGTTCACCAAAGGTCGGGTCATTTAAAAGTTCAATCGTCATTTCTCGTAGAAACTGAACGAGATTCACCTCTTCAAATTGCAGGGATAGCTGGTGATTACGCAAACGTGTCGTTAAATTGAGGTCATCTAACAGATCTTTCATATACATCGATTTACTCTTGATAATTGACGTGTATTCCTGTAATTCTTGGGCTGTTAGATCTGTGGCACTGTCGTTAATAAATTCTGCATAACCTTGAATAGAAGCAAGTGGTGTCTTCATGTCATGTGAAACATTGCTAATCCATTCCTCACGCATTTGATCGAGGCGTTTACGTTCCTCTTCATGTCGATCGAGCTTTTCAGATAGTTCATTCATATTACGAAAAACATCTTCATAAACACCTTTGGGAGTAGGCATTTTCTTAAAACGTCGTTCCCTGAGCTGTTGAATACCCTCTATTAATGTATGAAGGGGTGCAGTTAACTTTTTCCCAAATAGAAATCCAATGAGGATTACAATAAGCACATCAACGATTAAAAAAATGGAAAGAAAAACATTAACATCTTTGAAAATTTTAGCGTAGTCATAGGTCATTACGTAGCGGCCTATTTTAGGATTATTAATCCCTAAAAAGTAACTGAAATGTTGGGCTTCGCTGACAAAAACCGTCGTGCGTGCATCTAATTCTTTATATTTATACATTTGTACAATTTCAATAGGAGAATACTCTGTTTTCAATTCTTTAGGGGTATAAAAGGCAGCTGCTTGCTCCCCTTGGTCATTCAAGAATTGTACCCAGGCGCTCATTTCTTGTAGTTTTTTGAGACCTTCTTCATTCACAACAGGTTTGCCAGCCTGTAATTCTACGTATTGTGAAAAGGTTCGGCTAAAGGTTTCTGCAGATGCTTCTTCAGTGCCAAAGTTATTATTATTTACCTTTATAACGAATAAGGAAAGGAACAAAATCGCGTTTACAATACCAACGATCACAACAATAGTCATAACCGATCTTAAAAAGCGGAGTGTCAATTTCCATTTCAACTAGTCTCACTCCTTGGTATTTAATTTATAACCTAACCCTTTAACCGTCAAAATAAAGGAAGGATTTGAAGGGTCTGCCTCAATTTTTTCGCGTAAGCGCCGAATATGTACCATCACTGTATTATCGGAACCAAAAAAGTCCTCACCCCACGCCTGTCCAAACAAGGTTTCTTTGCTTAGAATCTGATTGGGATGATGCATAAAACAGCTCATTAAACCGACTTCTTTGGCGGTTAGCACGAGGACCTCGCCATTCTTTTTTAATTCTGTCTCATTGGCACTAAGCTCAAAGGGGCCAGCTTGTAAGCTTTTCGGAGCTTTTTTTTCTTCTGTAAAGCCAGCTCTTCTCAGTTGTGCCTTTACCCGGTAAGCGACTTCTTTCGGACTGAACGGTTTAGTAATATAATCATCGCCACCTATCGCCAGTCCTAACAGCTTATTAATTTCCTCGTCTTTTGCAGACATAAATAAGATGGGTGCATTTGATGTTTCCCGAATTTTTCTGCATAAGTCATATCCTTCTCCATCTGGGAGCATAATATCTAGCAATATAAGCTCAGGCTTATACTCCTGAAACTTGTCCCAACCCTCTGCAACGGTCCCGGCAGTTACAACGTCTGGAACACCTTCTTTATGTAAAACAGCCTTCATCAGACGCGCTAAATCATCTTCATCGTCTATGATTAATACCCATTTACGACTTGCCATTTATTTCCCTCCAAATCCGTCTTTATGTACATTATTACATTATAAAGAACTCTTTATTTCTTGCGCAAAAAAATCGCAAAAGAAAGGCTTGCATGAAGATGGATATTACTTAGACGAACATAGCAAAGCAATATTCGGTCATTTATTAAAATTCATTCTAGATATAGACAAATCAGGTAAGGAGGAGAAATTGTTACGCCCCCTGCCTTCCATGGCATTGATCTGCACTGTATATGGCCCTTTGAAGATGTTCGCTAAAATGATGGAAGAAGGTGAGTTACTGTATTCGCTTGAGCTCGAAGAAGAACTTGCAGACAGCTTTTGGAATGCCAATAGATTGCAGCGACTTGCAAGGAGTGCAAGCAGCCTTAACAGGAACAACTGCAACCAATGCTGATTTGCAGAATATTTCACAGGATGACTTTGTACGTACAGCCGTGATTATGCTGGTCGGAATCATAATTGTGCTAATAGTCATTACGCGCTCTGTGTCCAGTTCTCTGTTCATTATTGCTTCCTTGGTGCTAGTGTACTTACTTCTCTTGGAATCAGTGAAATCTTGAGCTGGATCGTTCCATTTTTCAGCTTCATTATGATTGCAGCCCTGGGCGTTGATTACAGCATATTCCTGATGATGCGGTATAACGAGCTTGAAGGGGATGTTGGATCACCTGCGCCGCGTTGATTCCTTCGGGCGTAACGACACTTATACAGGTAGCATTCGTATTAATCATTGCACTATTATTAAGTGTAGCGGCCATGCCGGTGTTCTTGACTGAATTAATGCAGCTTGCTAGCAAATTAAATGGTTCAAGTACGGTGCTACATCAAAGAATGTCGTTGACAAATCGAGTCATATTTAGACGGCAGTAAAATTTAAAAATACATGCGTATTACGTATGCTGAGAACAATAGAAAGAATCTTCGGGGACCTTTGTGGTCCCTTGTTTCACCATATCAGAAAGTATATAATTATCGACTATACCTTACAACTTTATTACGCTATAATCAACGTAAAGTCACCAGATGACCTAAGAGTAGGATGATTTTAATAGATTAATTAATATTAGCTTTGATATGCCGAAACGTATTTTGTTATTGAAATAGGTTGTTTATATTGTTTATGATATTAATAAAGGTGTTAATTAAATCTAGAGTAGGTAGATTATGAGTCTAAATGACAACGTATTAATTAAAATTCGTGATATGCGAGAGAGTTTTACACCAGTTGAACGATTGGTCGGAGATTACATTTTAGAAAATACGGAAGAGATCCCTCATTTGTCGATTAAGGAATTGGCTCAATCGAGTAAGACAAGCGATGCATCTGTCCTTCGTTTCTGTAAGACGATGGGTTACAGCGGATACCGCAATTTTATTGTGAGTATATCGGCATCTTTGGGTTCTCGTGATGAGGATTCAAAGGCTCAATATACAGATATTCAGCCAGGTGATGATCTCTCGACAATTATATCAAATATTTCATTGAATAATTGCAAGTCCATTGAGGATACGCTTAGTGTTATTGATCGAAAAGAAATTACAAGAGCTGTAGAATTACTATGTCATAGTAAGCGAATTGTTTTCTTTGGAATAGGTGCTTCGGGACTCGTTTGTATGGACGGGGAACAGAAGTTCTCGCGAATTAATAAGATGTGTCATGCCTATACAGATGGTCATAGTCAGCTCACGGCAGCAACTTTACTTGAGAAAGATGATGTTGCCATTTTCATTTCTAACTCTGGAGCAACTAGTGATATTATTGATGCACTGGAAATTGCCCAAAAGAATAGAGCGAAATGTATTGCGATTACGAAGTACAATAAAAGTGAGCTTGCGGAGCGGGCGGATATTGTACTGAGCATATCCACACCTGAAATAACAATCCGCAGTGGGGCTATGGGCTCACGTATTGCGATGCTTACGATCATCGACATATTATTTGCTGGTGTCGCAAGTGCAGAATATGAAGAAGTAAAAACCTACTTAACAAAAACGCATAATATATTAAAGAAAAAACTTAGAAATTAGGTTCTGATAGAATGAATGTGAAGGAAAGCATTGATCATGGATCAATGCTTTCCTTTTTTTGTATTTCATTCGCTTATTCGTGTACTAAAATGTACTACATATCAATCCATGTTAGATTATCTACATGATGAATACGTTGATCTAATGAATATAATAAGTAGTTTAATTCAATAATTAATAGCTTGGCACACAATAATGAGGAAGAAAATGAATGGAATCGAAGACGAAACATCATCCGGTTGAACGCGGATGATGTAACTTTATGTTTCGTTTGGAGCGATAATCAGCAAATAATACATTTTTATAAATCGCTTTAACCTTAGAGCCATAGCGATCAAAGCAATTGGTAAAAATTTAAATTGTATCTTGTAAGCGCTTTATAAATGTGGTATAACATAGTATGTAAGGAATGAAATAAAACATCAGAATTTAATTTCTTTATGAAATTATATTTCAAAATCTATTGACGAAGCGATGGTGTTGTATTAGTATAAGAGCATAATAATTGTAAGTTAATATAACACGTTTTGTTAACTAGGTGACAGATTGAGACTGGGAAGAAGGAGGATGGCTATGAATGACTACCTTGCGGGATTGACAACAGAGGCTGTGAATCCAGACACATTAATGATTGATGAATGTACTACGGAAGAAATGATCCAGTTAATGAATCAACAAGATGCACTGGTCCCCAGAGCTATAACTGAGGAGATTCCGCAGATTGCAAAGGCGGTAGATATTCTACATCATAGGTTGTCTAATGGTGGAAGAATGTTTTACATAGGAGCTGGCTCATCAGGAAGATTAGGTGTTCTGGATGCTTCCGAATGTCCTCCTACCTTTGGTACAGATCCTTCCTTGGTGCAGGGCTATATCGCTGGTGGTGATATTGCTTTGCGTACTGCGGTTGAAGGCTGTGAAGACGATATGGATGAAGGGATCGCATTAATCGAAAGCATTGGTGTAACAAACAAAGATGTACTTATTGGGATTTCGGCAAGCGGTAGTGCAAACTACGTTATTGCAGCTTTAGCGAAAGCAAAGGAACTTGGAGCAGCCACTATCGGTGTTTGTAACAACAGAGGCTCAAAGTTCGAACCCATTGTAGATGTTTGTATAACACCTGTTGTAGGACCTGAGGTCATTAGCGGTTCGACTCGATTAAAGGCAGGAACTGCTCAGAAGTTGGTGCTTAATATGCTGACAACATGCACAATGGTCAAGTTAGGAAAAACGTACAACAACTTGATGGTTGATCTGAAGGCTAGTAATTTTAAGCTCGTAGATCGCTCGATTCGTATCATCATGAACACGACTGGTGTAGATACATCAACCGCCGCAGAAACACTTGATAAAGCATCTATGAACTGTAAGCTGGCAATTATGATGATTAAATCGGGGTTAGATGCAAAAGAAGCAGAACAAGTACTTAACGCAAACGGAGGACGCTTGAAACAGGCAATCGCATCATTGGTTTAGGTGTGAAAAGTGGAATAACAGGATGGATGCTATTAATAATTGAGGAGGCTGTTTTCGATGAAAAAAAGATCACGTGGATTAACTCTGTTTTTGTCAGGAATCATGATGGTATCACTCTTATCGGCTTGCGGAGGAAACGGAAATAACGCTACAACTTCTACAGATTCCGGTAATACAGGAACTAGTAACGGTGGTTCTGAGCCTAAAAAGGATACGATTACAGCACTTTTACCTCCGATATCAGCGAACTATCAAACACGTTTTGCTGATATGGAAAAAGAATTTAATACACTACATCCTAACTTGACTTTGAAAATCGAACCAGCGAGCTGGGAAGATATGACGCAAAAACTTGATACTCAAGTAAATGCAGGTTCTCCTCCAGATATTGCTTTTATCGGTGCTTCAGGAATTTCGAAATATGCAGCACTTAATGTACTAATCGACCTTAACGGTGCCCTTTCTGATGAAGCCAAGGCCGATTATGACGAAGTTCCATTGAAATATTTCCAACTAGGTGACGCTCAATACGGCCTACCAGCATATATGGAAATCCACACTATCGGTGGTAACAAACAATTCCTTGAAGAAGCCGGAATTGATTGGAAAAGCATTCAACAAAACGGTTGGACTTATGAAGAGTTCCGTAATGCAATTTCTAAAGGCGTAGTGAAAAATGATAAAGGTGAAACTACTCGTTATGGTTTCGTGTTCGCAACATCTGGTGTAGCATCTAAAGACTATCTAGCTATTCTTGCTAAAACTGCAGGTTTACCAGATTACTTCGATAAAGATCTTAAATATACGTATACAAGCAAAAACTTCTTGGGTCTACTTACATCTATTCGCGAAATGATCAACGATGGTTCTATGCCTAAAGAGCTAAGCTCTATCGATGCTGGCAAACGGTGGAACATGTTCCTAACGGGCCAAACGATGATCACAGGTAAAGGTTTATCTGCATTTGAAAACTCTGCTCGTCTAAACAATGAGAAGATTAAAGCGAACGATGGTTCAGCTGTTGCAGATTCTATTGAAGTTGATTATATTTCACTTCCAGTCCCAACATTCAACGGTGCCGATTATGTCCCTACTTCAATCGTTGATGGTTATATCGCACTTCGTGGTAAAAAAGCTCCATCTGAAGAGCACATCAAAAATATTGCCCTAGCAACGAATTTCTTGTCTTCTGGCTCAATTGCTGCTAACTACAGTAATGAGCTGTTCTTATCACCAATTACTGAATCTGCACGTAATGCAGAAGTACTTGAAAAATTCCCTCGTAACGAAGATAACGTTGCTGCAGGTAAAGCTATGATGGCAAAAGCGCTTCCGGCTCGTACAGATATTCCTACTGATCTGGCTGCTGAAGCATTAAAAATTGAAACAGAAGTTATTATTCCTAAACTACAAGCCTTACTTGCAAATGAGATTGCTCCACAAGAAATGTATGATGCAGTTAAAGCGGCTGCAATTAAATCTTTCGGTAAAGATGGTATTGTAGTTGACTAGTCTGTCGTAGGCTGACATGTGAAAGCTGTGCGTAGCTAGAACGTACAGCTTTCCTTCTAAATTAGCTAGAGCTTGTACTGTTTTTAGAAGAGAGGTGCGACCCAATGAATCAAACGTTGACTAAAAGAAAAAAATTGAAGCTCGAAAGTGACTCAGGTTGGGGATACGCGTTTATCGCAGTAGCACTTATTGCGTTTTCTTTATTTACCGCATATCCAGTCATCAATGCTTTTATTATCAGCTTACAAAAATATGGTCCATTAGGATCCACTTTTGTCGGCATGGATAACTTCGTTAACTCGTTTTCAGATGAACTTTTCTGGAAAGCGCTGAAAAACACGTTAGTATATACGCTATTAACTGTTCCGTTTAATATTCTTCTGTCATTTTTAATTTCAATTTTGATTATTCCTTTCAAGAAAAAAACACAAACGATCTTTAAAGCACTATATTACTTGCCAGCCGTAGCATCTGGTGTAGCGCTTTCTGTTGTGTGGCTGTGGATCTTCGATCCTTTAAAATCAGGTATTGCCAATAAGCTCGTGAGTTTTTTAGGTATTGAAAATCAAAACTGGCTTGGTTCCAGTGCAACTGCAATGTTCTCACTTGTGTTAATGTCATGGTTATCAAGTCATGGTACAGCAATTATTATTTATATAGCCGCATTACTCGCTATTGATAACAGCTATTATGAAGCAGCTGAAATTGATGGCGCGTCTTTCCTGCAAAAGCTTTGGTTTATCGTTGTCCCTTTCCTTAAGCCAACAACGCTATTCCTACTTGTTACGGGTGTTATCGGTTCCTTCCAAGTATTCCAAAACGCTTATCTTATGACAGGCGGTGGACCAGACCATGCAACAACAATGGTAGGTTTGTTAATATTTAACAATGCGTTCACATATTTTGAGTTTGGTGAGGCAGCGGCACAATCATTAGTTCTAGCAGCGATTATCGGATTTATCTCATTCCTTCAATTCAAGTTTATAGGTAAAGATGTAGAATACTAGGAAAAGGAGCAGAATACTATGGGTTTGTACAACAACAGCTTAAGAAGCAAAGGGTATCTGTTTATACGTAATGGTGCAAACATTACGTTCCTTATCCTATTCGCCGCAGCTACCATATTCCCGATATACTTTATGGTCATTTCCTCGTTCGGTGATCCGGTAGAAGCTGGTGCAATGAGCTATTCTATCCTACCAAAGAAGATTTCATTTGAATCTTATAAATTCTTTTTTAACTTTAGCCCACATACATGGGACTGGTTATTGAACTCTTTTATAGTGGCAGCGTGTATCACGGTATCTAACGTATTTTTTGCTACTCTTGCTGGATATGCTTTTGCAAAAATGAAATTTAAAGGGAAAAACATTTTGTTCGCTATTTTGCTGGGATCTATGATGATTCCTGTTCAAGTTACTCAGGTTCCACTATATATTTTGATCGTAAATATTTTTGAATTACAAAATACGTACACTGCGTTGATTATGCCGAGCATAGTAACGGTATACAATATCTTCTTGGTTAAGCAGTTCATGTCCTCCATTCCAGGTGAAATTATTGAATCTGCTAAAATCGAAGGTTGTTCCCAGCCTAAAATCTTCTGGTATATCATTATGCCTCTATCTAAAACAATTATGGCAGTACTAGCAATCCTAACGTTCATGGCGGCATGGAATGACTTTTTCTGGCCGTTCCTAGTAACGAATACGATGGATATGCAAACCATTCAGGTCGGCTTGAAAAACTTTCGCTTTGCGAATACAACTTACTTTGCACCGATGATGGCGGGGGCAACCATTTCAGCAGTTCCAATGTTTATTTTGTTCTTCAGTTTACAAAAATACTTCCTTGAAGGGGTAACAGTTGGAGCGGTGAAAGGTTAATGGACAAACAATCAAAAGTGGATGCAACATACTTAGTTGGCTTGATGTCAGGTACATCAGTAGATGGTATTGATGCAGCAGTAGTTAAGCTTTTCCCTTCAGCCGAAAAAGAGCATGGAGTAGAGATTGAATTACTGGCTTTTGAAAACACACCTTTTGAGGTGCAAGTTAGAAACTCCATATTTGAGCTTTTTGATCCCGCTAGCGCTACGATTGATAAGGTTGGCGCAATGAATATGTGGCTTGGCGAATTATACGCCCAAGCCACATTATCCGTTATAGGGAAATGCGGCCTTTCGCCTTCGCAAATATTCGCAGTAGGATCGCATGGTCAAACAATCTATCATGCTCCGGAAGAGAATGTTATGGGCGGCTATAATCTGCATTGTACCGTTCAGATTGGGGATGGTGCAGTTATCGCCAATCGCACAGGAATTCCTTGCGTATCAGACTTTCGAGTTGCTGACATGGCAATGGGTGGACAAGGAGCTCCGTTAGTACCATTTACCGAATACTTATTGTTTAACAATCCAAAGAAAACACTTCTGATGCAAAATATTGGCGGAATAGGCAATGTGACTGTTTTGCCTGTAAATGCCTCACCGGATGAGGTATTTGCTTTTGATACGGGTCCTGGAAATATGATTATCGATGGCCTTGTATCGCAATTATTTATACCAATGACAATGGATGTTAATGGCGAAATTGGTGCGGGCGGTCAAGTGATTGATGAGCTATTGAAATGGATGCAGCAGGATAAATATTATACGATGCCGTTACCAAAATCGACAGGCAGAGAACGGTTTGGCCAACAATACGTGGCACAAATTATTGAAATGATGAAGGTTAATCACTGGAAAGCAGAAGATGTTGTTGCAACAGCTACGTACTTAACTGCCTGGAGCATCGTCGATAGCTATGAACGGTATATTGCACCGCAGCACCAGGCTGAGCAATTGTTAATTGGCGGCGGTGGAAGCTATAACAAGACGCTTTTGCGTGATTTGCAGCACTTATTTGCACCGCATAACGTGCAGGTGCTGACGCAGGAGGATATCGGTGGTAATAGTGATGCTAAGGAAGCAATTGCTTTTGCTCTGCTAGCGTATTACACGATGGAGCGCTTACCAAACAATATCCCGCTAGTAACTGGAGCATCACAGCCAGTAGTAATGGGCAAAATTTCCTGGCCCTATATTGGACGTTCACAGGAGGCTTAAATGTTGCAAATCAGACCCTTTTCAATTGAAGATCACTCTGCAGTTGTAGAGCTTTGGAATCGTGAGGCTACAAAATATGATTATAAGCCATTTACAGAGCGAGAGTTTCAAGATACATTCATCGACCATCCTTATTTTGACGCTGACTGTATATGGGTAGGCTGTGACGAAAAAGGGATTGTTGGTTTTGCAGCTGGCTGCTGCGGTGACGATCTCCCTCTTGGAGATGTGGCGGGTTATATTACGAGTGTTATTATAGATACCCATGTGGCTTCTCTGGAGCTTTACGATGCTTTTCTATTGCGTTTAGAAAAAAGATTCCAAGAACTTGGGAAAAGACAAGCGGATGTATTGTTTTTCAACCCTGTTAAGCTGAAGTGGAGTATACCAAGTGCACCTCAGCATGAGCATAATAATGCCCCGGGCATCAGTAAGGACCTGCCATTATATGAAGCTTTAATGGCTAGAGGCTACGAAGATCGTGCGACGCAATGCGGCATGTATTTAAAACTCGGAAGCTTTATAGTTCCCGAAGATATTTTAGATAAGGAAACCAATGCAAATAGCAAGGACTATTACATTACGTCCTATGTCCCTGATTTACATACAGGGCTTGAAGCAACGCTTGCTGCCCTGCAAAATCCGCAGTGGAAGAAGGATATTGTTACTTACGTGAAGGTTGGCGCACCACTTGTAGTAGCTGTGTACGGCAACGAGGTTGTGGGCTTTGCAGGTCCAATTATTTCGCAGCCTGATGGAAGAGCATTTTTTTGCGGTATCGGAGTGCACCCAGAGCATGAGGGGCATGGCCTTGGCAGTGTATTGTTTTTCCGAATGGTTGAAGCTTTTCAAAATGTGGGCTGTCAATATATCTCTCTATTCACTGGAAATAATAATCCGGCTCTTCGAATCTATCAAAAAGCGGGCTTTACTATTGAAAAACAATTTTCTATATTGCGGAGGGAACTTTAAAGATGAGCGAAAAATTCACAGTATTAGCAATTGGAGCGCATGTTGGTGATGTGGAGCTAGCTTCTGGTGGTGTGCTCGCTAGTCATAGTTTAAAGGGAGATCGCATTGTGACATTAGCGTTAACTGCGGGTGAACGAGGGGTCCCGGCAGGACAGGATATGAAGGAATATCGTCAGCAAAAAGTGAAAGAGGCACAGGTTTTTGCGGATATGCTAGGTGGTGAAGCCATTGTATTCGATGATTATTGTGACGGAGAGTTGCCTGACAATCAAGAAATTCGTATGGAGGTTTGTGATGTAATTCGTCGCGTGAAGCCTAACATTATTATTACACACTGGAAAAACAGTATGCATAAGGACCATGCGCTAACGCATCATATCGTAAATGATGCCCGTTTCTTCGCAAGTCTATCATCCTTTGAACGAGCGCTCCCCGCGCACTTTGCAGCAAGATTATATTACTCCGAAAACTGGGAGGATGCGGTTGATTATGTCCCTTACGTATATGTGGATTTCGATCAAGCGGCATTTGATCTATGGATAGATGCTTTAAGCAAGCATTGGTTTGTGACGAATAGCAAATCTTTCAAATACATGGATTACTATAAAGCACTAGCAGTTGTTCGCGGCTGTGAAGCAAGAAAGACATATGCAGAAGCATTTATGGTGCCAGCTGAAACGGTGAAGGTTAGGCAGTCTAGTCTTTGGTAACTATTCAACTAGCTAAGAGGGAGTGTTTCTATGTATTGCAGGAAACATTCCCTTGTTCTATCCATTTATGCGAAAAAGCAGCTAGGAGGCAGCTTCATATGGTGTTAAATGGGATTGATTCTATAACGAATTATCGTTATTTGTTCGAAGGTAAGCGCGTAGGATTGATTACAGCGCCGACAGGTCTTACGAAGGATTTTGCATCAACGATTACTATTTTACATGAAAATTTTAATCTTGCTGCGATGTTTTCACCTGAGCATGGCGTTCGCGGAGATTTGGATGCAGGGGCAGTAGTAGACACTTACATGGATCCTTTTACGAATGTTCCAGTCTATAGCTTGTACCGTAAAGACTCCAAGCGTTTAACAAAAGAAATGCTGAATGAAGTAGACATCATTGTATACGATATTCAAGATGTTGGTGTTCGCTATTACACATTTATTTATACGATGCTGTATGCACTTGAAGATTGTGCAAATGCAGGTGTAGAATTTGTTGTTCTTGATCGTGTTAATCCGCTTAACGGGGTAACGGTAGAAGGGAATGTCTTGAAGCCCGGCTTCAAATCATTTGTTGGAAATTACGAGCTAGCCGTACGATACGGCTTAACAGCAGGTGAGGTAGCAACGATGGCAAATGATCAAATGAATTGGAATGCATCGCTGCATGTCGTTCGTTTGGAAGGCTGGGAACGGAGCATGTCCTTCCCGGATACAGGATTAACTTGGGTTCATCCTTCACTTGGAATACCACGATATGAAACGGCGTTATTATATACAGGAACATGTTTATTTGAAGGCACAAACTGCTCCGAAGGACGTGGAACAACGTTCCCTTTTGAAATGATTGGTGCTCCGTTCATTCAAGCGCAGCAATTGGCAGATGAGATGAATGCAAAAGGTATCCCGGGTGTGTTTTTTCGTCCAGTTCATTTCAAGCCAACGTCATCTAAACATTGTGGCGAGCTATGCGGCGGGGTACAAATTTACATTACAGATCTCCAAGTGCTGAGGCCTTTAGAAGTTGGGGTAACCTTATTATTTACGATAAGAGATTTGTACGAGCAATTTTCATTCCTGCCTCCTGTGAAGGAGGGCTCTCGTCCATTTATCGATTTGCTGGGGGGAGACAACATGTATCGTACGGACAATATTCAAGCCAAGCAGCTGCTTGAACAGTTTGCAGCGGAAAGCAAGCAATTTGCAGAAATAACACAGCAGTATCATTTATATCGCTAGAGGAAGGTGAATAATTGATGAGAACAATAGAACATATGAGCCTGCGCGAAAAGATTGGACAAATGTTCGTAACAGGCTTCCCTTCAACCGAGATCACTCCTGAGCTGAAGGAAGTTATTGAGCATTATAAAGTCGGCAATATTATTTTATTCTCACATAATATCGACAATAAATATCAATTAGGCGAGCTTGTTACTGAGCTGCAGCAATGGTACATGACACATACTGGTATCCCGGGCTTTATTACGATCGACCAAGAAGGCGGTCGAGTCACTCGTATGCCTAAAGACGCGACCAATGTTGCTGGAGCCATGGCAATTGCTTCTTCAGGACGACCTGAAAATGCGTATGCAGCAGGCAGAATGACTGCCAGAGAATTGAAAGCATTAGGTATTAATTTTAATCTAGCTCCAGTTATGGACGTTAACAATAATGCATTGAATCCAGTCATAAATGTTCGTTCCTATGGTGATTCTGTTGCAACAGTATCCCAGTATGGAATTCAAATGATGAAGGGATTGCTCGATGGAGGCGTCATGTCCTCACTTAAGCATTTTCCAGGTCATGGTGATACAAATGTCGATTCACATATTGGCTTGCCTACCATTGAAAAAACACTTGAGGAATTAGAGCAGCTTGAGCTGCTGCCGTTTAAGGCCGCAATTGAGCAAGGCGCTCAAGCGATTATGAGTGCACATATTTTATTTCCGAAAATTGAAAAATCCGGTGTGCCCGGAACTATGTCTCATACCATTATTACAGAGATATTAAAAGGAAAATTAGGATATAAAGGGTTAGTTGTATCGGATTGTTTAGAAATGGACGCGATCAAACGATACTATGGTACGGCAAAAGGAGCGTTAGGAGCTGTTAAAGCAGGTATTGATTTGGTATTCATTAGTCATACTCCTGAGACAGTGAAGGAAGCGATTCATTTGATCGAAGAAGCTGTAGCCACCGGTGATTTGGATGAAGCGCTGATTGATGCAGCTGTTACAAAAATTTTAGCTTATAAAGCACAATATGCGACGATTGAGGAGCTGGATTATGAACTAGTTGGCTGCGATGTACATCGCCGAGCAAATGAGCTAATGCGTACGGAAACGATCTGCCTCATGAAAGGTGAGCTCCAGCCCATTCATACCGGTGACGAGCAAGTGTTATTTATGGGTTCCTATTCATACCGCACCGATCTTGCGTCCAGCAGCTTGAATCAAGCTCTTAGCTTTCCGCAATATATGGGGGAGCATTTCAATACAGCTTATGAGATTATCGACATTGACCCGAGCGAGGAACAAATCAACGCTGCGCTGCCAAAGGTACAAGGCTACAAGCATATTGTTATCGGCTTGTTCAATGCGCGTGAAAACAAAGGTCAGCTTGCGCTTGTTCAGAAGCTGCTGGCAGCAGGCTGCAAAGTAACGGCCATTACATTAGGTCGCCCGTATGATTTACCGTTAATCGAAGGCGAGTTCTGCGGAATTGCGGCATTTGAGTATACACTTGATGCATTCAAATCACTCCTTCCAATCCTAAATGGTGAGGTTGTACCCACCGCCAAGATTACGATTCAGATGTAGACAAGCATAAACGCCTTCGGCGTCCTTTCAAGGACGGCAAGCGTTTCTGCGAGAAATATAAGGATAATATATCGCGTGAAACATATAAATTCTTATCTTTGAAAAAAGTACAACAAGGGGACATAGGTATGGCATTTATCGTTGGAATTGATGGGGGTGGCACGAAAACAGCTGTCACCATTACGCATGACCAGGAAGACTCTTTATTCACCTTTACTGTAGGGCCTATTAATTATAACGGTGGTGATGCTGATGCTATTGCCGCCTCCTTTGAGGAAATTTTTAGTCAAACGAAGCTCTACTGCGGTAATTTACAAGAAGTTGCTCATATATGTATAGGTGCGGCAGGAATAAGTAATCCGCTGGTCATCAATTTTTTGGAGCAGCATGTGAGAAATAACGGTTATATCGGGCCATTAACGATTACAGGCGATCAAGAAACTGCATTATACGGGGCACAAAATGCGATGCAAGGCATCATTCTCATTGCCGGTACAGGATCGATTTGCTTCGGGGTCAATGAAAAAGGAGAGCAGCATCGCACAGGAGGCTTTGGTCATCTGATTGATGACGAGGGAAGCGGTTATAGCATTGGGCGCGATCTATTATCTGTATTAGTTCAAGTGGAGGACGGAAGAATAACCGATACGGTCATCCCAGCGATGGTATATGATCAGCTTGGCTTAAGCACTGTGAAAGAGATTATTGGTTTTGTTTATGATAGAAATACGACGAAAAAAGATATTGCGCAGCTCGCACCGATTATGACGACCGCATGCGAGAAGGGCGATGCACATGCAATAGCGTTAGCGGAGAAATGTGCAGCCAATCTATATGAGCTTGTTGTGCCTGTTATTGAACGGCTTAAGCTATATGAAAGTCCGATTGCGATTGCAGGAAGTGTGCTGCAAAAGTCTCGCTTTGTGAAAGAAGCCTTGGAGCGAAAGCTCGCACAGAGCTACCCGCAAACAAAGCTGATTTTGCCGATTAAGGATGCAGCCTACGGTGCTGTCCTGTTAGGAAGATCAAAAATGAACAACGACTAGTTTTTATCGATATGGAAAAATAAGGGTGTGTCATAAGTCCGAGCAGTTGGACTTGCGACACACCCTTATTTTAAAATGGTAGGAATCAAAAATGGCTTAAAATTTATCGGTCAAATAAAACACGGCTTGTTGTTTCGGAAATAGAGCTTGAAGGATGTTAGCGTCCTCCGTACTGTCCTTTGCTGCGCCTGCTTCATTATAGCCGAACATGATATAAGTCATTAGCTCGCGTTCATCTACTTCTATTGAAGTATAGGGATTGGTATGATTACTAGCATCGGAAACAGAAAGCTGCTTTTGCTTATAATCCAAGTAGATACAGTCCTCATTGCTGCGAAGTGCAATATGCAGCTCCTGGCCTGCAATTATGTTGCTACGGTTTAGGCGATCTTCTAATTCAGGCTGAAGCTTATGGAAAGTTGAACTGAGATTGATCATTTTCCACATCGCCATATTGATTTGAATTGAATTTGCTTGATGCTGTTGGTAATAGGAATATAGCTTATGGTCCTCTGGGAGCATCGCTAATATTTGCTTTGCATTTTGGCGCAGCTGACATAAGGCATGAAACAAAGCTTCAACACCGTTTTCGGCTTCGTTCAAATACAATAATTCATTAATAAATACTTGTTCAGTATCTTTCTTTTCAATGATGCCATAAGCGACGATTTTTCCATTTCTGCGAAGGAGCAAGCAGTCAACTTTCTTCCATTCCGGCCAGGTCAATAAATCATTCCAATACGTTTTACTTCGGATCACGGTGTAGGTACGATTCTTATTAAATTGTTCATAGATGAAACGGATATCATCGAGATAACAGGCTTCAAAAGGAATGATTTCATCACTGCTTTGCTGCTGCTCCAAACTTGCTGGTTTTTCAATTGCGAAAGCAGTCTCGGGAATAAGTCTCCAGCCAGCTTTTTCATAAAACGCATGCTTACTAGCCAAAAGCAAGCTTATATCATAATCGGTTTCTTTCATATAGTTGGTCTGCGCATGAAGAATTTTGTGTGCAAGCCCCAGCCCGCGGTAATTTAGATCTGTACCGACACTCCCCATTGCACCCGTTTTCAAGATCGCTTGACCGACTCTAATATGAAACGGAAAAATTTGTACATTAGATGCAATCTTATCGTCAACCATCGCAAACCATGTTGTATCTGGATCATATGTGGTGTCTAGGTCTAATCTTTCTTGGAAATAAGCTCGGCCTACGGAAAAGCATTCATCTAAAATATCGTAAATCTTTTCAAGCTGCTCTCTAGTTGGATGGTTCATTACGATGATGTTTGGTGTCGTCGTCATCTTTCATTTCCTCCTGCGCCGTAATGTTGGGATAAATTTAATAAATGAAAAAAAACGGTTTTTTTGAAATTTAATTTCTTAACTTATAGTTTAATGTTGAAAAAAAATTTCGTCAATAATGGAACGTGTGGAATCATAGAAGTGATACAAAATTTAGATTGCTCAATATAGTCTAAATGAGGATTAGGAAATTAGCGACTTCGGCTGAGCAATTACAAGCACAAAGTGCACAAATGAAGGGGCAGCTTAAAAAGAAGAATGATAAACCGTTCAAGAACTTTTTGCGAAAAATCGGAAATATTTTCATACTAATGATTCCTGCATTTGTTGGAGCGGGTATAATTGCGGGGGAAGTATGATTTCGCAAATTGAGCTAGACTTAAATGAATTGCCAGAATCAGAGAAAAAAGTAGCGGAGTACATTCTTGTAAATGCTAAAGAAGTGCTGCATATGACCATACATGAGTTAATGGAACAAACCTGAGCAAGTACTATATTAAGCATGGATGGACTTATTTATACTCTGACGCAGTGATCCGCACCATTGCAGATACGAGGCGAGTCCTTTACCTACACAGAATTTCAAACAGATGTACTTGCCATAATTCAGTTTTCAGATGAGTAGCTCTGCGTAGCAAAAAAACTGGATAAATTGTTAATTTCACCCCTACAGTCACTAAAATCGATTATAATAAAATTTATGTTCAAGTCGATCACCTATCCTAAGTTAATAGGATCATCATACGCAAAAAGGCATAGCGCTGAATCGCCTATGCTATAAGGGTTATAGAGTTTTTAAATACACACTTATGTATAAGAGGAGGCGAATGATATGACGATAATGCCTGTTATAGTAATGATCTTTGTATTTGTACCTGCCATTGTACTCATGGTAAGCATGCCTTATTTAACAAGAGAGACGATTAGTTTTGGGGTCACCGTCAGCCCTGTACAATTCCATAGTGAGCCTCTGCGCCAGATGCGGAAGTCATATGCTAGGATTAGTGCTACCGTGCATACCATCCTATTCATTGTTTGTATCCTCTGTCTAATATACGGTGATGAACATTCCAAGCAACAAAGTTGGATCATTGTCACTTATTCACTCGCCATGGTCGTAATCTCCCTAGTCATAAACATTAGCTATCATTTCAAAATGAAAAGTTTACTACCTATGCTGCCTATTGCTCTGGAACCATCGATCATGGCAGTGGACACTGGATTTCGGAAAATAAACATTGGCTTGTCTAATAATTGGTTCCTCATTCATGTTTTAATTACTGTTGTTAGTATTGTAACTGTGCTGCGCAACTACGATCTGATTCCTGATCAGATTCCGATCCATTACAACAGCAGTTGGAACGTAGACCGCTATGCAGCTAAATCTTTTAGTTCTGTGTTTATGCCTACGATCATGCAAGTGTTCATAACACTTTTGTTCATATTTGAGAATTGGAGTATTCGCAGAGTAAAGCAGCAGGTTCAACCCAATGATCCTAACCGTTCCATCAGACAAGACGCAGCTTACCGCCGTACTTGGTCATATTTTATGCTTACAGCAAGCTTCTTAATAGTTATCCTGTTTTCCGTCGTGCAACTAAACATGATATCTCTGCTTAACATGAGTTTCGCTATCCCTATTATCCTAATCATAATAGCCCTTGTCATCCTATACGCCTTGGCCTTAACGTTCTGGGCTGGTCAGGGCGAAAGCCGCTTGGAGCGATCTGCCGATAGCTCCAATGTCAGACCTGTCCATGATGATGATAAATGGCGATTAGGTATGATTTATTTCAATCGTAAAGATCCAAACCTAATCGTCAAGAAAAGGCTCGGAGTCGGCTGGGGATTAAATTTCGGTCACCCAGTAAGCTGGCTGTTTTGGCTCGGAATTATTGTACTGTTAGTTGTGGTGCGGTAACAAAGCTTGGTGGTTAATACTCACCGGAGTATAGGCGAAGTTAGAGTTTCGAAACAGAATATTTACCGAAAAAAACGCCTAAAGGGCGTTTTTTTTATTATCTTTAAGGATCTCAGTAATATCTTTTTTGAATTAAACCGCATCTTAAAGAGTATTTCTCGTATTAATATCTCTTTGTTACAATCAGATTGTTATCTAAAGGAGGGTATAAAATGAACTATCGCAAATTAGGAACGAGTGGCTTACATCTAAGTGAGATTGCTTATGGTAATTGGATTACACATGGTGCTCAAGTGGACAATGATACTGCCCATGCTTGTGTTCTCGCTGCATTGGATGTAGGGATCACAACATTTGATACTGCAGATGTATATTCCGATACGAAAGCTGAGATGGTGCTGGGCCAAGCATTAAAAGGAGTGCACAGAGCTGATATCGAATTGTGTACCAAGGTGTGCCATCCCACAGGGACGGGACGTAACGCAAGAGGTCTGTCCCGCAAGCATATTATGGAGGCGTGCCATGCTTCACTGAACAGATTACAGACCGATTATATTGATATCTATTATGCGCATCGCTTTGACGCAACAGTATCCCTTGAAGAGACCTTCTTGGCTTTTTCGGATCTGGTGCGTCAAGGTAAGGTTCTCTATGTCGGGATAAGTGAGTGGACGGCGGATCAGATAGCAGAAGGTGCTGTTTTGGCGAGGGAATTGAAGGTGCCATTGGTGGCTAGTCAACCTCAATATTCGATGTTATGGCGCGTGATGGAGACGGAGGTAGTTCAAGCTTGTGAGCGGGAAGGGATTGGACAGGTGGTCTGGTCGCCGCTTGCTCAAGGGATTCTGTCAGGCAAATATATGCCAGGTCAACCATTGCCAGAGGGTTCTCGTGCTTCAACAGCTGCGGGCTCACCATTTATGAATAAATTGGCGGGTCAGTGGCTTCGGACTGTGGTGCTTGAGGCGGTCTCGAATCTCTCTTCCATCGCCAGCGAAGTTGGGTTGACGCTTCCGCAGTTGGCTATAGCATGGGTGTTGCAAAATCCACAAGTCTCATCTGCAATTATTGGGGCATCCAAACCTAAGCAGGTTATAGAAAATGCCAAAGCTACGGGAGTTCGTCTGGATAGGGAAGTGATGTTGGAAATCGATAGGGTGCTAGAAGGACTCGTTGAACGTGATCCTAGAAAAACGGGCTGAATATTATATTATTCACCATTAATAGCTTCTGAACTCATTTGTCCTATGATCTCTAGTAACGCGGATAAGGAGGCACGATCGCAATCGGTTCTCCAAGCGGCATAAAGGGGAATCGATGGTGTGCTTTCTTCAAAAGGACGAAATGCGACACCTTCACGCTGAAAAATAGCAACTGAAGAGGGCACAATGGAAACTCCAAGATTAGCAGCTACCAAGTTTACAATGGTGTACATCTGAATGGCTTCCTGTACAACATTCGGATACACGTCGTGTTGGGCGCAGAAGCTCATAATGAGGTCATGAAAAGGTGCTCCTAAATGACGTGGGAACGATATAAACGGCTCTAAAGCTAAAGAGCGAATGGATAACACCGGTAATTGAGCTAGGTGATGCTGCTCTGGCAAAACGGCAATAAGCGATTCATTGACTAAGGGACGATGCTCGATATGTTTGCCCGACTCTGTATAACGTACAAATCCAATGTGAATCGTTCCTTCATGTAAAGCCTGCCACTGCTGAGCAGACGTCATCTCATGTAATGTGAGTTGGACTTGTGGATAACGTTCCCGAAACATTTTTAACATATTAACCAATACTCCACCAGCTGCAGAATCTATAAATCCAATGTTCAAATGTCCGATAATTCCTTGATCGACTAATTGTGTTGTTTTAATAGAGCGTTCCAGTTGAGATAAAATGGATTTAGCCTCCTCTAGAAATACCGCCCCTGCTGACGTGAGACGAACTTGTCTTTTATTCCGTTCTAATAGTTTCACACCAATTTCATTCTCCAGAGCTTGAATTTGCTGGCTTAAGGGAGGCTGCGTCATATTTAGCTTCTCTGCTGCACGGTTAAAATGCAGTTCCTCTGCTACTGCGATAAAGTATTGTAATTTTTTTATGTCCATACTTTTCATTCTCCCTTGAAATGCTTCTCCAAGCAAGTATAAGGATCTTTGAACGAAAATGAAAGGAATGACATGTCCTCTGAGGTGTTTTATTCGAGTGCCAAATGCGCTAGACTTGGAATGGGTACCCAGTACAATGGCGTACTGTTTGATTGGTCATAAAGGGGGAGAACGACGATGATAAGAGGATTAACAACAGCGGGTTTGGGAGAAATTGCTTCTAATGAAGAATATATCAGACTTGCGAGCCAATTCGGGTTTCAGGCCATAGACGTCAATCCATTAGAGTTGGTACAGCAGTATGGCAAGGATGGGTCCATCCAATTACTGGAAAGTCAAGGCATCATGCTAGGATCATTTGGTTTAGAGGTAGATTGGCGCACGACAGAGGAAAGCTTTAGGAAAAGTCTGAAATCGCTTACGCTGATGGTTGAGGCCGCTGCTGCATTAAATTGCACCACATGCTGTACCTATATTTTGCCTTCGACAGATCTTCCGGTCGCACCGTTCATGATTGCAGCCACTAGACGTTTAAGACTATGTGCAGAAATATTAGGCGCCTATGGTATTTCGCTAGCCTTAGAGTTCGTTGGTCCTCATCACTTACGTACACAATGGGCAAATCCGCTAATCTGGACGATGCAAGATACGTTGGACTGGATGGATACAATTCAAGTGAGAAATATCGGTTTGTTACTGGATTCCTATCATTGGCATACGAATGGATTAACGAGTGAGGACCTGCTGAAATTACAACCGCATCAAATTGCGTATGTCCATATTAATGATGCTAAACCTCTGCTGATAGAGGAATTGCTTGATTCCGATCGATTGTATCCAGGGGAAGGATCCATTGATCTTACCGGATTCTTGGGAAGCTTGAAAAAGATCGGATACAAGGGCGTTATCGCTCAAGAAGTGCTAGCGCCAGCTTCATCACAAAGTTCATCTGAACTATTTTCTCGTTCCAAAGCAGGCTTCGATAAAGTATTCTCATCACTGGAAATCTAACCCCATCGAAACCCACATTGGAAGGAGCGTTAAGGATGAGTCTGTTCAGTCGGACGTTCAAAACAAATGTGGGAGTAATGCCTAGTAAGTTCGCCGCGATGCGATCTGCTTTAATCAATAAATCGCAATAAAAGAATCGACCATCTGCTCTATGGGATGGTTGATTTTTTTCCTCTGAACATAGGATTACATACGTCTATAGGCCTCTTAATATAGTATAATCATACTGTATTGCTCAAAGTTGGAGATAGGGATATAGCACTATTAAATACTATTGACGAATGAGGAGTCTATGAGAACTTCGGAGAATAAAATTAAGTTAAGTCATATGTTGTACATAGTAGTATTTATCTGCCTGCTGATTGCAATACGCTGGAGCTGGTACAATCATTTTAATCTGTCTAATCCTCCTGTTGTGGAGCAAGGTGTGCTCGATTTGCGGGGAGTAGACCTTGAATCACTAAGCTCCTTTCCATTGGATGGAGAATGGGAGTTTTATCCTGAACAATGGGTGAACGCCGCCAATATGGATAGTGTTTTAAAAGGCCAGATGCTTCAGGTGCCGGGTAACTGGAATTCTGTATTCAATTCTGCTGAGCAAAAGAAGGCGTATGGATACGGAACTTATCATTTGCGGATTCTGCTAGATCGTCCCTTGTCTGAGCCACTTAGCTTTTGGTTCCAATCCATCTATACTTCTTCTGAAGTGGAGATTAATGGAACAGTCCTCTCACGGTTTGGAGTGTTATCTGACGAGAAGGAAGAGCATGTTTATGTGACGAAAGCATTCTTAATCAGTTATACACCTACAAATCAGAAGCATCTGGATCTGTTTGTTCGGACGTCAAACTACGAGTCTCCACTAAAAGGGGGCATAATTCGGTCCGTGGAGTTTGGCATTCAACATGGGGTAGACACTATATACTGGAATTCCATTGGCTTGCAGCTAGTCGTAGGGGTCATGCTTCTTCTACATGGGTTGTATTTATTGATTATCTATCTGATGGATGTACGAAAAACAGAGCTGATTATTTTTTTCCTAATGATGGTCGCTGCGGCTGTATCGATTGGGGTTGAACATAATGGACTGTTGTTCAGGTTTCTTCATGTTGATTTTGCCTGGATGCTGAGGTTAAAGGTTCTTTCGTATATAGGGTTTTGTTTATTCCTTTTATTGATGGGAAGAGAACTATTGGGGAATCGACGGAAAGGCAAGGCGTTTTATAGTTACATCCTGTCAGTTCTCATTTTTACTTTATTTATTATTGTAGGTCCTGAAGAGGCAGTGTTATATATCATCGGAAAAGGGTATTACATGATCCTGTATTACGTTCCAGTGTGTTGGACGGTATATTATTTTTGGAAGATGGTATCCTTACGAGCTGAAGGTGCTCTATTTTTATTGTTTTCAGTGTTAGCAGTACTGAATAATATGTTGTGGGGGGCTGTCTACTATGCCGGTAGCTCACAATTTATGTTTTATCCCGTAGATTTAATTGCTGCCCTTGCCGCATTTTCCGCCTATTGGTTTAGGAGATATTTTCATCAATCCCATCAAAATGTGTTACTGAACGCTCAATTGGCGGAATCCAATAAATTAAAGGACCGTTTTCTAGCCAATACGTCACATGAGCTGCGCACTCCACTGCATGGGATTATGAATATTGCCCAAAGTGTGTTAACAAGAAAAAAACATGTGCTGGATGAAGAGAGCCAGCGTGACATGGAATTGCTAATTATGGTCAGTCGCCGGATGTCGCTTATGCTGAATGACTTGCTTGATGTTGTGCGATTGCAGGATAAGCGGATTGTGATGAATATAAAGGCGCTGCAAGTGAGGTCATTGGCTGAAGGTGTACTGGATATGTTGCGTTTCTTAACCGGTGGGACGAAGGTGGAGCTTCGAATGTCTATAGATGAGAATCTGCCGCGTGTTTATGCTGATGAGGAGCGATTGGTGCAGATTCTGATTAATTTAGTTCATAACGCACTAAAGTACACCGAACAGGGAAGTGTTGAACTGGCCGCAGAACAAGTGGGTGGGGATGTATGGATACATGTTACGGATACAGGAGTAGGTATGGATGAAGCTTTGAAAAAGCGTGTTTTTATGCGCTATGAACAAGGGGCTTACGGTCAAGGCGGCATTGGGTTGGGGCTTAGTATCTGTAAGGAGCTGGTCGAACTGCATGGCAGTGAATTATTGCTGCAATCGCAGCCGGGTCAGGGAAGTAAGTTCAGCTTTAAATTACCTGTAGTCAAAGGGAGCCTGCAGTCATCTATTCCAGATGTTCATACAGAAAAAGATTCGGATCCATTGTCACCATTCAGCACGTGGATAACTGCGGAGAAATCAGCTATGGTGGCTGCCACCTATAACACAAAGGAAGTAGAGGCACTCTCGAAGCTCGATACAGACGCTGACATCATACATGTGCTGGCGGTTGATGATGATTCGGTCAATTTAAAAGTTCTGCAAAATATTTTATCAGATGGAGCCTATCGGATTGATACAACGACTTCAGCCCGTGAGGCGCTGGATATGTTGCATCATGAGCAGTTCGATTTGGTTATCGCTGATGTGATGATGCCGGGCATGTCTGGATATGAATTGACAAGATTGATACGCGAGCGGTTCACGATGTATGAACTTCCTATTATTCTATTGACCGCTCGCAGTGAGCAGGAGGATGTTTACGCAGGTTTCTTGGCTGGAGCTAATGACTATGTAACCAAGCCAGTAGATGCCATGGAATTGAAGTATCGTGCTTCGTCGCTCACTTCTATGAAGCAAGCAGTCAATGATCGTTTGAGAATGGAGGCTGCTTATTTACAAGCGCAGATCCATCCACATTTTCTCTTTAATACATTAAATTCGATTATGTCCTTGAGTGATTTTGACACTGTCAAAATGAAAGATCTTTCAGATGCATTCACTACTTATCTGCGGATCAGCTTTGACTTCTTAAATGCAGGCAAACTTGTTTCGCTGTCGCAAGAGCTGGAGCTGGTCGAGAATTATGTATATATCCAGCAGCAGCGTTTTGAGGAGAGGCTGCAGGTTGAATGGGAGGTAGACGCGAATCTACAGCTTCTAATTCCTCCGCTGACCATTCAGCCACTGGTCGAGAACGCCGTCCGGCATGGGATCTTAAGTCGGGCAAAAGGTGGAACCTTGCGTATTCACATCGAGACACATGCGGAGGCTGTTCATTTTATCATTGCTGATACGGGGATTGGAATGGATGAAGCTCAAGTCAGTAAGTTATTGCAACCAAAAAGTCTTAAGGATCAAGGAATTGGGCTCCTTAATACAGATCGGAGATTAACACAATTATATGGACAAGGCTTGAAGATTCAAAGTATTCCTGGGGTGGGAACTACGGTGTCTTTCATTATTCCTGATTAGGAGGGTTGTAAAACCATCCTTTTCTGTCCAGCTGTAATTGAGTGGATGTGATTTGGATGATCAATTCTTCCACAGCGGATAAGGTTGCAACTATACAGACAATGGTTGTCCAAATGGTGGGGTTACTATGGGAAAGCCATATAGGAGTTACAAATAAGAGAAGCCCGGTGAATTTATTGCCGTAGGTATGGATACTTGCGTAAGTTTTGAATCTGCGGAGGGCAATCCCTATCGATGTTATGCGGAAGCCCGCGATTAAGAAGATCCATAGGATGAATTCGAGGGTAAGACCCAGATACGGATACAAAGTAAATAAGCAGATCCCGATTAGTATCGTGTCGGCAGCAGAATCCAGCTTTGCTCCGAGATGACTTGTTGTGCCTGATTTTCGGGCAATTGGACCATCTATCAGATCGGTGACTCCGCAAAGGATATAAATTGCAAGAAAGGCCGAACTTAGCGGCTCGAAGAATAACAGCATTATTGCCAAAATAATTCTGCCAAGTGTAATACAGTTAGGTATAACTTTCAACTTCAACCCCACCTTTGTTCATGACCTCATTTAATTCTATTGTACCAGAGGAAGAGTATATGCTATTTGGAAAAGGATTATAAGATAATATTGAAGAAGTAGTGAAGTAGAAGTGTAGATTAGGATTCTAGTGGTAATTTAGGAGGGATTTTATGAAGCAGAATACAAACTTAAAGGTACATACATTAGCTGATATCGAACATCTGAAAATTCACGGCAGAACAACAGGGTCACTTTCTCCACTAACGTTATTTTGGACAGGCAGTGCGGTCGAATTAAATGTTAAAAGTTCTGAGCTATGGCTTGAAGTAGAATCAGATTATGATGTTTATGAACCCTGGATTAGCATCCTGATCAATTCCGTTCCTGTTAGCAGACAAATGTTAGTAGCAGGCAGGTATTGGATTTGTGTATTTAGAGGCATGAATGATCGTGTTGTCAACAATATTCGTATTGTAAAAGATGTGCAGGCAATGAGTGGAGACCCTGGCTGCTCTTTGCAGATACATGCGGTGAAGATGGATGGAAAATTCCTGCCTGTTGCGGACAAACCCCACAAGATAGAGTTCATAGGTGACAGCATCACATCCGGAGAAGGAAGTATAGGTGCCAAGGCTGAAGAAGATTGGATTCCAATGTGGTTTAGCGCCATCAACAACTATACCAGAATGACAGCAGATGCTTTAAATGCAGAATATAGAGTTATTTCTCAAAGTGGCTGGGGCGTCCTTACTAGCTGGGATAATAATCCGCACGGTAATATCCCTGATTGTTATGAGCAGGTTTGTGGTCTTCTAACTGGAGCAAAAAACGAAGCTATAGGAGCTTTTCAAGAACATTCTTTTGAAATCTGGCAGCCAGATGTTGTGGTAGTTAATCTAGGAACAAATGATGGGGGCGCTTTTCAATCGCCAGAATGGAAAGATGAGGTAACAGGGGAGAGCCATAAACAACGTTTAAATGAAGACGGGACCTATCATGAGGATGATATACAAGCTTTTGTCGATGCCGCCGAGAAATTTCTGATGAAGCTTAGAAAAAATAATCAACATGCACATCTCGTATGGGCATATGGGATGCTTGGTATCCCGATGATGCCAGTGATCTACCGCGCGGTCGATGTTTATAGCAAGAAAACAGGGGACAAGCAGGTTTCTGTATTGCAGCTTCCAAATATGACGGATGAGACCATAGGGGCAAGAAGTCATCCGGGAGCATTAGCTCATGAACAAGCGGCAAAAGAGTTGACGGGGTATTTGAAAGGGATTCTAGCGAGCGAAAGTTAATGAGGAATTCATAAAAAAATAAGCCGGAGCGAAAGGATCACGCTCTGGCTTGTTTTTATTTACTTTAGTCTATTTGGTGGATACAGACTTGAACCATTCGTTAACTTCTTTGGTGATTTGATCACCACCATTTGCTTTCCAGTTGGAAACAAAGGAGTCAAAGGCATCTACAGGAAGCTTACCGTAAATGATTTTGTTGAAGGTTTCCATTTCGGATTGACGAAGCAGATTCCATTTGGATACCATCGTTGGTGTCGCAGCGCCAGTGAAATAGTTCTGTCTACGAATGTCTATTTGTGACATAACAACTTTTGCAGCGGCCCAGTTTTCCGGTTTACGGAACTCAGCCATTTGTTTTTCATAAGGAGTTACAGGGGTTTCACCATCAGCAAGTTTAACCAATGTTTTCATAAACAGATCAGGAATACGAGCCGGTCCAGTTAAGAAAGGAAACTCATTGGAGAAGTCTTTAATCTTCTCTTTATCACTAGTAGGCTTTCCATCAATCATGTCCCAATCGTAGCCTTTAGCAAAGCCGTATTCAAATTCACTACCAGCTGCTGGATTAGCTAGGTTATCAAGCAAGTAGTTGTAGTATAAGAAAATTGCTTCAGGGTGCTTAGCATCTTTGTTAATCATGATACTAGCGTTTACCCCAGAGTTCTGCCATTTGGTACCGATGAGTCCGTCTGGACCTGCTGGAACCGGATAAGCTTTGATCTTCGCTCCAGGTACATTTTTCATAAGATCGGGAGCCGGCCAGTCTGGAACCCAGTTTGCTCCTGGTAGAATACCTGCGGCGCCTTTTGTCCAGCTTTCAGCAGATTTACCTTCATCCCAAAGTGCAGAGTCTGTGTGAATATAACCTTTGTCCATCCACTCACTAAGCTTAGCAAGGGCTTGTTTAGCACCAGGGTTAATGGAACCGTATTCCAGATTGCCGTCGGCATCTTTATTCCATTGTTCCTCAATCGTACCGTAAGCACCGAATAACCAGTCGAGTTGGCCCATCCAGGTGTTTGTATTATTTTTCAAAGAAATCGCAAGTGGGAAAACATCTTTAGGTGCTAGACCGTCAGGGTTTTCGTTCTTAAATTTGTCCATGATATTCTCAAGATCGGCGATTGTTTTTGGAGCCTGAAGGTTCAGCTTTTCCATCCAATCTTCACGTAACCAGAGAAGAGTATCGTCATTATCGGTATATTCAAGGATCGGCATATTGTATTTCTTACCGTCTTTTGTGAATGGATACCAAAGTTCTGGGTGTGCTGCAGCATGATCTTTTAGAATTTTATTAGCATATTTGTCGAACAACTCATCGATAGCAATGAACTGACCGGAATCAATCAGTTGATTGGTCAATACTGCATTGGTTGGTACAGAAACGAAGTCAGGCAGCTTTTCGCCAGAAGCAATGGCAAGCTGAAGCTTTTGTCTGTATTGATCGTCATTGGCAGGATACCAAGTATCTTTATGCTTCATGCCCAGTGTTTCCAGCATCCAGCGATCGTGAACATTGTTTTCTTTGGTATCACCTTGAACATATTTCTTCGGCATCAATACCGAACTGAACTCGATGGGTGGATCGTATTTACCTTTTTCAAAAGCAGCATCTGCTTCAGATAAACTAGTCTCAGACGATGTGGTATTGTTTTGTTTGGCGTTTTCATTATTTCCGCCGCCACTGCCACAGGCTGTGAGTGTGATAAGTGCTGTGACCGTTAACAACGACCACATTTTTTTGAACTTGATCATTCTTTAATTCCCCCTACTGTGTATGATCTTTACAAGTGTAACTTTAACAACTAGTCGGGGATGGCATCTATATGAGATTTTTAGTTTCGATAGGACTCTATCATGCTATTTATTATTGTCTCGATATTCCTGCGGCGTTACTCCGAACTGTCGTTTGAACACTTTTATAAAATAAGCAGGGTCCATATAGCCAATCTCCATGCTGATTTCATAGACTTTTTTAGAGGTAGTCTTCAGCTTATGGCAGGCGCGATCCATGCGCAGACGCGAGATATAATCGCTTATTCCTTCACCCGTTTCAATCTTATAAATTTTTGATAAATGAGTCGGATGGAGGTTTACATGGTCAGCCAGAACCCGTAATGAAACATCTAAATGCAGGTTTTTGTCTGTGAAATCTTGAATCTTTTTCACATATTCAGACCTGATGTCTTTAATTTCGTTAGACGTTCCTTCTTTCAATTTGCTCAGAATGCTGAGGGACCATTTTCTAAGTTTACCGATGGTCGAGAACGCTTCACCGCTTTGCAACCAACCGAGATCGTCTCCCGCTAAGTTAGCTAGAGTATGCCCATTTCGGTGTGCGAGATTCGTGAAGGATGCAGTGATTAAAAAACCGGCCTCCATGCAATGCTCCCACGATTCAGACCATTTCTCATCCAGCTCCGCGCAGACAGCGAGTAGTTTCTCTTCCGCAGCATCCCAATGCCCACTTTCAAGCAGGTGAATTAGTGTCGGTGGGGTGTAAAGGGCATCCAAAGGTCCTTGGGTAGTGGAAGGTTCAAATTCGCTGACCCGCATTACGAATTCGCGCTCGTCTCCCACGATCTGCCGGAAATAAGCTGTGGCCTGACGGAAACGGCTCGACACCTTCTCGGGAAACTGGAACCACTCGGTGATTACTATGGACAGGGAACCTTTCAGAAATTGCTTAACCTTATACTGAAGCTGTAAAGAAAGCTTTTCTAGGATGGTTTCTTTGCCGATGTCGGATCCTTTCTCTTTAAGCTGAAGCAGAAACACAAGATATCCATGTTCCTCTTTAACGCCCCAGACCTGCATGAATTCACCCATAATCTCTTCAGCCATATTGATGATGGCATATTCAATTAAGGTTTGATCATTATTGTTATAATGGCTAAATTCTTCTTCCATGCGTACAAGCATCAAAGCGCAATCGCCAGAATGGAAGGGCAAATCATAAGTTACGAGCTTCCGTTCCCATTCGCCAGCTTGAAATTGATGACCTTGCAAGGCATCAAGGAGCAGTTGACCACGTAAAAGCGGCAGATTTTCCCGAAGGGTAAACTGGGTTCGCTTAAGCGAACTGATAAGTTCCCATTCTGTGTTCAATTGCTCGATGGCAGTTTTGACTGCACCGATAATTTCATCATCGGTAGGTGGCTTAAGCAAGTAATCGACGGCATTATGCTGAAGTGCTTTTTTGGCGTAATCGAACTCCGAATGGCCTGATAAAATAATACATTTAATCTTTTTATCACGTTTTCTTATCCGCTCTATTAATTCAATTCCCGTCATTTCGGGCATTTGGATATCCGAGATCACAATATCAATAGGGTTGGTATCGATAATTTGTAGCGCTTCACGGGCCGAATACGCTTTATGCACCTGTTCAATGCCTAGCGTATGCCAGGGTTTAGTCATGGCAAGATTATCTACCCAGTGTGCTTCATCGTCTACTATAATCATTTGCATGTTGTTATTCTCCTTGATGATTCTTAAATTTAGAATATTCATCCTCCGTAGGGATTTCCCAGATAATCTCTGTTCGGAAACCTCCAAGAGGGGATGGTTTAAAGGTTAGACAGGATTGATTGCCGAACAGGTGCATGATCCGCTGATTCGTATTCCAGAGCCCGCAGCCCATTTCTTCCTGCAATGGCTCCTGCATTTTACGATTCAAAGCTTCCAGCTGCTCCGGATTCAAGCCAGGTCCGTCGTCATCAATGTAGATCTTGCAGAAGCCGTTCGAAATCTCACCACTAATGCTGATCTCACCCGATGAATACGATTTTGCCACTCCGTGAATGACTGAATTCTCCACAATAGGTTGTAGCATTAGACGTGGCACAGACTGGCTTAACATGTTCTCAGGGATTTCGATATAATAATCAATTCTGGCATTGCGCAGCTTTTGAATATCCAAATAGTTGACGAGCAGCTTGATTTCTTCATCCAGTGACGCGGTTTCCCGTTCCATTCGGGTAGTATAACGGTAGTAAGCACTTAAATTATAAGCCATGGAGACGACAGCGTCCTCATCCTTCATTTGGGCCATATTGATAATATAACCAAGGCAGTTATAGAGAAAATGCGGATTGATTTGCGCCTGCAGTTGCTTAAGTGTAGCTTCGCGGGCACGGATTTTCTCATTGAACACATTCTCTATCAGGTCTTGAATTTGATGGGACATATCATTAAAGCGATGGAATAGAAACGAAAACTCGTTCCGGCCTTCATTATGAAGACGTACAGAATAATCTCCACGCTGCACGCGCCGTAAGCCTTTAATTAGCTTTTTAATAGGATATTGAACATTTCTGTATAGTAATATGGAAGCGGAAATTCCCATAACAAACAGCAAAATCATCGAGATATAGAACAAATCCTGACTGAGCGAAATGGGTTTTAGAATTTGATATAGAGGGACAACATCTATTAAATTCCAATCCAAATAGGAGGACTTCACAGAGCTGACCAGGTAGTTCTTGCCATTGAGTTTGACTACATCCTGGGTAGTATTCTTAGGTGAGTGTTTATCCAGGTAACGAATGAGTTCTTCAGATAGCAGCTTGTCCGCACTGCGATTCAGAATTGGCGAGTTCCCTTTATGATAGAGAAAAGGATCACCTTGTCCACCTTCCTTGTACGTATCCAGCATGTTCTGAATATTCTCATAACTGAAGCTGGCCTCAATCACCAAGTTGCTTCCCGTCAACATCCCCGGCTGAGCTAAGGAATCTGTATAGAACCAGTAGAAGGATTTTAACTCGTCTTTAGATTCCAAGCTGTGATCGCCATACGTCCATTTTCCACTCATATTTCTTTTTAAGTAATCCTCATCATACCCAAATGCTCGATTGTAGTTGGAGATGACATCTTTATTTTGCTGTGAATGTACGGCATATCTGGCAGGCCAAATATCTGCAACCCCAGATTGAAGCACCATCTTTTCCTGAATGACATACCGGGTCTGCATCTGATCATATCGATCCGCCCAAATGTTTAATCCGTTGAAGGCTCTGACATTGGGATCTCTAGAAAGGATAAGGGTGAAGTCCATCATCTGATTAATACGCGAATCAATTTGACTGGACAGAAAAGTGAGCTGCTTCGTATTGGACACCTGCAGCTCTTTGCTTACAACATCGTATGTGACGTTATTTGAAAAGGTATACATGATAATGATGGGGATGAACAAGAGTATGATCAGGCAGTTTATTTTGGCAAACAAACTAAACCGGGATTGTGTTAATTCTCTCAGGGATGTAAAGCGCTTCCAAATATTCATAAATGTACCCTCCAGATGATGTCCTAATAAAACCATATCAAGCCTAACAATGTTATATAGTCAAACCTGAGAAACGCCTGATACTATTTATAGCAGAGATCCCCATCACACACAAAATATTTTTTTTGGGAACAGGAGAGAGCTATGGAGGCTAATTCAATACAGCAGGTAGGCCTGGAAAATAAACCAAGTATAAAAAGAAAAAGAAAAAAAGGCTATAAACAACCATGGGTGCTCCACTTCATGGTATTACCGGCGGCAATTATGGTTTTTATTTTTTCTTATATCCCCATGTCAGGAATACTCATGGCATTTCAGGATTATAAGCCTGCATTAGGATTTTTTGATTCCGAATGGGTCGGACTTAAGCATTTTAGGTACATGTGGGAGAACGATTATTTCCTGCAAATTACCTGGAACACACTGTTTTTTGCTTGCTCCAAAATTGTTTTGAACCTGATTATTCCTTTTATATTCGCCTTGTTGCTCAATGAGGTAAGGAATATGGGCCTTAAAAGATCGATTCAAACACTCGTCTATCTACCGCATTTCTTGTCATGGGTTACCCTTTCAGGAATTCTGATCGATATCCTAGCTCAAACAGGGATTGTGAATCAGTTTATTTCGTCCGTTTTCGGCATAAAACCGATCTTTTTTCTAGGGGACGGCAACTGGTTCCGATTTACCATCATAGCCAGTGATGTTTGGAAAGAATTTGGTTTCAACACGATCATTTTCCTAGCTGCGCTATCCGGCATTAATCCATCACTTTATGAAGCTGCTGAAGTGGATGGGGCAGGTCGCTGGAAGCAAACGATGTATATTACCATACCAGCACTTATTCCAATTGCTATTGTAATTGCGACCTTGGCACTGGGCAATGTATTGAACGCCAACTTTGACCAGGTATTTAACCTATATAGTCCTTTGATCTATCAACAAGGGGATATCATTGATACCTTTGTGTATAGAGAAGGTCTTCTCAGCGGACAATTCAGCTTTGCGACCGCAGTTAATCTTTTTAAATCAGCAATTAGTTTAATTCTAATCGTTATTTCATACCGACTTGCCTATAGATTTGCAGGGTACAGAATTTTCTAGAAAGGATGACAACAAATGTACCATAAAACCCTTCCATATCGAATATTTAGCATATTCAATAATGTGCTCCTAACTATCCTTTCGGTGCTCTGCTTGCTGCCATTGTATCACTTACTCATGGTATCTCTTAGTGCGTCCGCCCCAGCCAATGCTGGGTTGGTCACCTTTTGGCCAATTGGCTTCACTTTGGAGGCCTATGCAAAAACTTTTAACAATACTAATTTTCTTACATCCCTGTGGGTGTCGGTAGAGCGGACAATACTAGGAACAGCACTTGCACTGGTAGTAAATACGGTTGCAGCCTATGCTCTTTCTAAGGAAACTAGAGTTTTCCGGGCGCGTAATATCTATCTTTGGTATTTTGTCGTAACCATGTTGTTCAGTGGGGGTCTGATTCCGGGATATATCCTGATTCTAAAGCTCGGGCTGATGAATTCTTTGATGGCACTTATCTTACCTGGATTGGTAGCCGTATTTAACATCATTTTGCTGCTGAACTTCTTCCGTGGTGTACCTAAGGACCTTGAGGAAGCAGCCTTTATTGATGGAGCAGGACATTTTAAGACCTTTTTGAAAATATATTTACCAGTCTCCTTACCAGTCATTGCAACAGTTTCCCTATTCATGATGGTGGGCCATTGGAACTCTTACTTTGACGGTATAATCTATATCAGAGATTCGGATAAGCTGCCGCTGGCGACGTTTATGCAGACCATTATCGTTCAGGCAGATATGTCCAAGCTTGATCCGTCAGCTGTAGCTAACTTGTCTCAACGGACCATACGGGCTTCACAGATTTTCATAAGTGCGCTACCGATATTGTTAGTTTATCCATTCCTGCAACGTTATTTTGTGACAGGGATCGTAGTCGGCGCTGTAAAAGAATAGTCAAAAAAGAGGGAGTTACTGGACTAGTCCATGTAGCTCCCTTTTTTTTTGTAGGTATGGCATGCAAATAAGCATTCCCAGATGAATTGCGCCTTCTAAAATACGGTGCTATACTTTTGGCATGAAATATGCTCGGAGGTGGTACAGTGCTAATGTTGAAATGCCCATTAGCTAGAAGTTCCTCACGCAAAGCCTAATATAGGGCGATACTTTGCGTGAGGTGCGATGGATGGACTATATCGCCCAACTTAATTTTATCGTTTCTATAAATGGGCTTTGCACCTTATGAACTTTTAATATAAATAAGGGGCTGAAAAGCGATGTGTACACCATTTATTAGAAACCATCAATATAACTTAATTAAGAAACAAACGAAATTTGTTCTGCATACCCTGCGAACCGTTGCGGATCGTAGAGTCTTGGAGACTGTAAGATATAGTGCTGCTACGAACATTATTGAGGCATTTCCTTCTCTTACGGAGAATCACAAGCAGTTGCTGGAACAAATATCGACCTTCGAAACTGCAGAAGATTTCCAGAGATATCTTAGTGAATTAGAACCATACCTAGAGTCATATCCGACGATTACGCTGAAGCAGATTCAGAAGCTATTCCCTAAGAATAAGAAACTGAAAGTACCTGATCTACAACTCATCGACTATCGCAACATAACGTATTTGAGTTGGATAGATATTGCCAGTAATAAATTATTCATTATCTATCCGTACGAAGGACAGTTCATTGGTATTGAGGGTAGAATCACACCAACGCACAAAAAAGGGTACTGCATGTTCTGCAATCGGCATCAAGAGCTTGCATTCTTTTATGTTAAGACCAAGAATGTGAACGTTTCGCCGGATAATATTTCTGCTGTGGGTCAATACGTATGTCTGGATAATCTGGAATGTAATCGGAGCATAACCGATACAGCTAAGCTTGAGAGGTTCATTCTCTCTGTCCGCAAATAATGTTTAGAAAAGGCTCCCTTAGTGGGAGCCTTTTTCGTTAAAAATATTGTCAGGATATAGACAATCCGTTTCATTGAAGCAATGGGGCACGACATTAGTGGATATAATGAGATTCAAGGGCCGAATGAATAATATAAGCGTTTACAAACAGAAAATTCGAGTGGTTATAAAAATAGTCAGAAAATTTCCATATGACGTGCTTTGTTACTTAAGCTATAATGAGGTCTAAAAAAGAAAACGGGGCGTTATAATGAATCAAATGAAGGGTAACAAAAATCTTCTCTCGGAGAAGGAGGAACGCTTCTCTTCCGCGGGCTTTATTTTTGCCGCCATCGGCAGCTCGGTTGGGCTAGGGAATATGTGGAAGTTTCCTTATATTACAGGAGAAAATGGGGGGGCAGCTTTTTTCCTGCTTTTCATCGTCTGTTTAGTGCTGATAGGGTTACCGGTGCTGTTGGCAGAACTGGCTATCGGACGCAGCGGGCGTGGTAGCGCGGCGACCTCTTTTATGCGGGCTGGAGGCGGGAAGAGTTGGTTTGCAGCTGGAATGTTGCAGGTACTTGCGCCGTTTCTAATTCTCTCCTTTTATATTATTGTTGCTGGCTGGACGCTGAACTATTCGATGATTGCTTTTAATGGACAACTATTCAGCACTACTGATTATGCAGGCGAATTCAATTCGTTTGTCTCCGGATATATGCCGATCGTTTGGCAGGGGATAGCCATTCTGATTACGGCGGGTGTAGTCATCCTTGGCGTATCAGGCGGGATTGAGAAATTTAACAAAGTATTAATTCCTGGTATGGTCGTACTCCTTGTAGTGTTAATGATTCGCGCAGTAACCTTACCGGGTGCATCCGCAGGGGTATCTTTTTTCCTAAAACCGGACTTTTCAGTGTTGACAGCGGAATCTGCGCTAGTTGCATTGGGACATGCCTTCTTTTCATTATCGCTCGGGATGGGGATTCTCCTGACTTACGGATCTTATGTTGATAAAAAACAATCGCTGGGTACCGCTGCCATCGCAATCGGTGCAGGAGATTTGTTATACGCGTTTATCGCAGGCTTGATTATTTTTCCGACGACGTTCTCATTTGGTATTGCTCCTGATCAGGGCCCTTCGCTGATTTTTATCGCTTTGCCAGCCGCTTTCTCGGCTATGCCTTTTGGTGCGCTCTTCGGCGGTTTGTTCTTTATCTTGCTGGCGATTGCTGCTCTAACCTCAGCTGTATCGCTGCTTGAAGTGCCTGTATCCTTCACAATGGAGCGCTGTAATTGGAGCCGGAAACGTTCGGTTTGGATTTTGACGCTGATCTGTTTCCTACTTAGTATTCCTTTAGCGATGTCACTGGGGATGTTCCCGGAGCTAACGATTGGTGGCAAATCTCTATTTGATGGGCTGGATTTTATCACCTCTAACATTATGCTGCCGCTTGGAGGTCTGCTGATTACCATCTTCGCCGGTTATTTCTGGAAAGGTGCAGCGGAAGCCGCTGGACTACAGGCGCGCTGGTTCCGTGTTTGGCTGTTTATGCTCCGTTATGTGGCGCCGATCCTAGTGTTCCTAGTGCTGCTCCATACCTCGGGGATTATTTCCTTCTAATTCTGAAATTTATTTATCCAAAAATAGCTCTACACCCCCTGAGGGTTGTAGGGTTTTTTTGTGTTGAAAAGAGGGGATTAAATTGATTTTTAATTCCTACTTGACTAGGTGGAATAATTGGAATATAGTATAAAAAAGCTTGAACGGTATGGAAGGGAATGTAACTAACCAATCCATTCTTAACTAATAATTGTATACAATTATACAAATATATTATTGGGATTCGGACCCCACAGATTATCGATGAGGAGCAGTATAGAAATGGCGATACGATCACGAAGGTTATCAAAGGATAATACCTACTATGAATTAAAACAAAAAATTATTGATAGCGAGTTTGAACCGAATCAACCTGTAAATGAAGAAAATTTGGCGGCCTTGCTCGGGGTCAGCCGCACACCTCTAAGAGAGGCGATACAGAGACTGGAGAACGAGGATTTTCTGGTTCGACAGCCAAATGGAAGACTGCGGGTAGCTTCAGTAACCCTTAAAGAGGTTGAAGAAATATTTCTTATTCGCAGCATGCTTGAAGGCTATATTGCAAGAAGTGCAGCTAAGCATGCCACAGAGAAAGATATTGTGAATTTAACGACGATGATTACAAAAATGAAACACTCGTTCCAGCTTGGTGATAATCAGAATTTTGTTACATATGGATTTGAGTTCCATGATTATTTGTCAGAAATCAGCGAACTAAAAACCTTCGAGAAGGTTCTGAATCAATTAAGAGATCATTCGCTTCGTTATTGTCGATTCGTCTCTATGCATGGGGATTGGAACACACAAGCGGATGAAGAACATGATCTTATTTTACAAATGATCGCTGCTAAAAATGAAGATGGTGCTGAAAAAGCCATGCAAGATCATATTTTAAGCAGTCTATCGACTGCGCTTGATCGCATCAAAGGGATTGAAGAAAAGCTGGAAGCATAACGAAAGGGGAGACATCACCTATGAAACCACTAAATGAGGTTGAGCAAGCTTTAGCTAATCAATTAATAGAGGTTCGCAGAAACCTGCATCGTGAGCCTGAATTAGCGTATGAAGAGTTTAAAACCACAACAAAATTACGGGAATGGCTGACCCAAGCCAATATTCACATCCTTGACTTACCTTTACAAACCGGACTCATCGCAGAGATCGGGCAGGGTCAGGGACCCATAGTGGCCATTCGTTGTGATATTGATGCACTTCCCATAGAGGAACAAACTGAATTGTCCTTTGCCTCAGAGATCCCAGGAAAGATGCATGCCTGTGGTCACGATTTTCACACGGCTACTATTTTAGGTGCTGCATTATTATTAAAGGATCGTGAAAATGAACTACCTGGAAAGGTTAGAGTATTGTTTCAACCCGCGGAAGAAACAGGGCATGGGGCGGAAAGCGTCTTAGCCTCGGGAGGACTCCAGGATGTGGCGGCTATATTTGGTCTCCATAATTCACCTGACTTGCCTACGGGAGCTTTTGGAACAAGAACAGGAGCTTTAACAGCCGGTGTTGACCGGTTTGAAATTACAATAAAAGGTGTCGGCGCTCATGCTGCTTATCCTGAAAAAGGTGTGGATACGATTGTAACTGCGGCTCAGATCATTACCGCACTACAAACCATCGTAAGTCGCCAAAACAGCACCACGGAACCAGTAGTGTTAAGTATTACCCGAATTAATGGAGGCTTCACATGGAATGTATTGCCGGAAAAAGTCGAATTAGAAGGTACAGTAAGAACTTACAATGAAGAGATTCGCCGCAATATTCCAATACAAATGACTCGTCTTATCGAAGGGATTGCTGCGGGAGCTGGGGCAGAGGCCCAGTTACACTGGTATCCAGGTCCACCCGCAACGATAAATCATGGGGAATGGGCGGACTTTACCAAAGAGATCGCCTCAGATTTCGGCTATGAAGTACATGATATTCCTCCACAGATGGGTGGAGAAGATTTCTCTTTTTATTTACAACAGATACCGGGTGCTTTTGTGAATATAGGATCGGGTCCAACCTATCCCTTACATCACCCTCGTTTCGATGTTGATGAAGCTGCGATATTGCCAGCTGCTAAGTACTTCGCTTTATTGGCAGAACAAGCGCTGGTGAAGCTGCAAGAGGAAGCTTAATCCTAAAGATGATTGAGGGGAATGGAAATGATTGAATTAAAGAATGTTTACAAATCGTTCACTCGGAAAGGGACCACTATTGATGCTCTTAAAGGAATCGATTTAAAGGTCGAAAAAGGCGATATATTCGGGGTTATCGGCTATAGCGGTGCTGGGAAAAGTACATTAATTCGTTTAGTCAATTATTTGGAAAGACCCACCAAAGGACAAGTTATGGTCGCTGGACGTGATTTGGGAACATACAACGATAAAGAGTTGCGTACCGCTAAGAAAAATATCGGAATGATTTTTCAACATTTTAATCTACTAGAATCAAAAAAAGTATTTGATAATGTGGCGATCCCTCTAGTTCTCCTAAAAAAGAATAAAAATGAAATCCGCCAGCGGGTAATGGAGCTGCTAGAGTTTGTTGGATTAAGTGACAAAGCGGGGAGTTACCCGAGTGAGCTATCAGGTGGTCAGAAGCAACGTGTCGGGATTGCCAGAGCGCTTGCCTCTAATCCGTCTATCCTTTTATGTGACGAAGCGACCTCTGCCTTAGATCCACAGACCACACATTCTATCTTACAGCTATTAAAAAAAATCAATGCTGAATACAACATTACCGTGATGATCATTACACATGAAATGTCCGTGATTCAAGAGATTTGTAACAAGGTAGCGGTCATGGAAGAAGGCCGGATTATTGAGCAAGGAAGTGTTCTGGATGTATTCGGAAGTCCAAAACATCTGACCACGCAAAATTTCGTGAAGACGGTTATTCAAAATAGCATGACCTCTAGCGTGCGGAAATCTATCAAAACAGAACCCGGAAGTCAGCTGTACAAGCTTAATTTTGTGGGAGCAAGTGCCTCTGAGCCTATCCTGTTTGAAATGATTCGCTCCTGCGATATAAAGGTCAATATTTTATTTGCGAATACGACGGAGATTCAAGAAACAACACTGGGAACAGTGATCATTCAATTCGATGGTGAGGCAGCAGAGATTAACAATGCATTATCTTTCTTAACAAGAAATGGAGTCGGTGTAGAGGAGGTAGAATCTAATGTTTTCGACCACAGTAACAGGTGATCAATTTCTGCAGGCGATTATAGAAACAATTCAAATGGTAGGGTTCTCCTTGTTTGTTGGTTCCCTGATTGGGATTCCATTTGGGATATTGCTTGTCATCACTCGTCCGGGTGGGGTTTTGGAGAACAAAGCGCTTTACGCCGTACTAAATCCAATTATCAACATCATTCGCTCATTGCCTTTTATTATTTTACTGGTTGCGATTGTGCCTTTCACACGATTGATTGTTCATACTTCAATTGGGACAAGCGCAGCGATCGTACCCTTGATTATCTATATCGCACCTTATATAGGGCGGTTGGTAGAGAACTCACTGCTTGAAGTGAATCCGGGAATCCTTGAAGCCGCTGAGGCGATGGGAGCCACTCCTTTTCAAGTCATTTGGTACTTTTTATTGCCAGAGGCGGTTGGATCCTTAATCCTGTCTCTTACAACAGCGACGATTGGTCTGATAGGTGCAACTGCAATGGCTGGAACGGTAGGGGGAGGCGGCGTGGGAGACTTGGCGATCGTATATGGATACCAACGCTTTGACACTGTTGTCGTAGTAGCCACCGTGATTATCCTGATTATTTTAGTGCAAGGTATTCAATCTTTAGGCAACACGCTAGCAAGAAAAATTCGCCGTTACTAGTTACTACATATTCTGGGAGGGACTCGACAGATGAGTGAATGGAGTAAGCAAGATCGTTTTAAAGCATTATTATCTGGAGAACGGGCGGATCGTCCAATCGGAAGTGGTTGGCGCCATTTTATCGACAAAGAACAAACTGCAGATGATTTAGCAGAAACTACGATTTCTTTTACGAAAAAATATGATTGGGATTGGGTCAAGATTAATCCAAGAGCGACTTATCTGGCGGAAGCTTGGGGGAATCAATACGATTTTACGGATTATCAGACCGTATTTCCGAGACAGCAAACGACGGCTATTCCAACAGCGGCTAGTCTGTGGGATATCGACGTCAAAAAGGCAGTCCAGTCAGCCCCTTTGGCAGAGCATTTAGATGCGGTTAGAAAAATTCGTCAAGGGTTACCAGACACCCCGCTAATCCAAACTGTATTTTCACCATTAACAGTATTGCTATTTATTGTAGGGCGTTCTGCTTACGTTACTAAAACGGTGTTTGGTATTGAGCACCCGGTAACTTTGGAATCCTTGTTTAAAGAACATCGAGCGGCAGCACATCATGCGCTACATGCGATTTCCTTAACCTTAGCCGATTATGTACAAGAGTTACAGCAAGCGGGTTCTGACGGTTTGTTCTACGCAGTGACGGGCACAGCTCACCCAGGATTATTTGATGAAGCTATGTTTGACGAACTGTCCAGACCTTATGATTCTATTGTGTTAGAAGCAGCAAGCTATGGAAAAAACATTCTTCATACTTGTGGAGCCTACGCCCAGCCTGAGAAGTTCAACGATTATCGGATTGACGGGATCAGTTGGGATACGATAGCCGAGGGGAATCCAGGGTTAGAGGCAAATCTCAAAGCTACTAAAGTGGGTGGAGTCGATCATGGGTTGTTTGCGGTAAACGATATTGCCCAAATCAAGCAGCAGGCTGAAGATGCATTAAAGTTAATGAAAGACCAGCCGTTTATTCTATCTCCAAATTGCGCAATCCCACTCAATGTGACGGATGAGGCGTTGGCACAATTTAAAAAATCTATATTGGAATAGGGGAAGTAAGCATGAAAAAGTTAATGTTAGTGATGATGATAGGTGTTCTTGCAGTGTTGACGGCTTGTGGCAATAAAGAGGCAGGGGATTCTGGAGATAAGAAAAAGCTTACCGTTGGATTTGGTGTCGGAACCTATGAGGAACAATTCCGCCAATCGATTCTACCGATTCTAGAGAAACAAGGGTATTCCGTTGACATTAAAACCTTTTCGCAAAACATGCAGGTCAATCCAGCAATGAAGGAAGGCTCCATTGACGCAAGCATATTCCAAAGTACAGCTTATATGGAGGCCATTAACGAAGAAATCAATGCAGATATGGTCGGAATTGCTTATGTTCCAGGTGCTCCACAAGGTCTTTATTCTGTAAATCATACCACGCTAGACGATGTTAAAGACGGTACAACCGTAGCTGTTCCGAACGATCCGGTAAACCAAGAGCGTGCACTGCGTATTCTGGAAGAATTGGGTTGGGTCAAAATTAAAGAAGGGGCAGGCGTAGCGGATTTTAATATTAATAGTATGGAACCGGATAAATATAATATTGATATTAAAATATTGGACCCCGCTCAAATCCTTGTCTCCCTTCAAGATGTTGATTATGGCGTTGTAAATGGTAATTATATTGCTAATTCGGACAGAAAGATTACGGATGCTTTGAAAATAGAAAACACACCTATGGAACACAGAATTATCGTATCGGTTAATAAAAAGGATGAAAATTCTCAGTGGGCTAAAGATTTGAAAGCTGCTTATGAATCCAAAGAGTTTGAAGAATATATTCTTGGATTAGAAAAATATGATGGTTTCATTCTACCTGAAGCTTGGGACAACAATTAATTAAGGAAGTGAACGGAGTGACCAAAGAAAAGATTCATTTTATTGGTGGCGGACAGATGGCGGAAGCGATCATCCGCGCATGTATAGCGAATAACACCTTGTCTGTAAATCAAATTAGTGTATCGGATATTAATGAAACGCGTCTGCAGTTTTTGAATACCAAATACGGTGTAGATACGGAGAATTCGCAAGAGCATAACCTGTCTACAGCAGATGTGATTGTAGTGGCAGTTCGCCCACAGGATGATTTAACTACACTTGGTCAAAACGTACAACAATTCGCTACAGCTTCTGCCGCAATCGTATCGATTGTGGCGGGTGTGACAAATGATCAATTAGCTGGGTATTTTGGAGTTGAACGGTCCATTATCCGGGTTATCCCCAATACTTTAACCGATACAGGATATGGCTATAGTGGTGTAGCGTTAAATGCTTATGCAACTCGTGATCAAGTGGAGCATTTCTTACTCGGCTTTGGAAAAGTACAATATCTGGATGAGGCGTTAATGGATGTTTTCACTGGATTTGGTGTGGCGGGTCCTAACTATATCTATTATTTCATTGAATCTCTCGTGGATGCAGGTGTACTTGCCGGACTGCCGCGTGAGCAAGCCTGGAAGGTTGCACTGGAGAATATGATGGGCTCGGTAGCAATGCTGCAACAGACAGGGCTGCATCCACGACAGCTGCTGGATATTAATAATTCACCTGGCGGTGTCGGCATGCATGGCTTGTACGAATTAAACAACAGTGATTTCGCAGCGGGTCTGCAAAGAAGTGTTCTGGCAGCCGTAAAACGTACTACTGAGCTGGGAGTGAAGTAATCATGGCAACGATGAAATGGGATCACTTAGTTCACTATGTCAATGATTTGGCCAAACCGGTTGAGATCTTTGGAGCTCATGGATTGGTTGCTTTTAAGGGAGGCTCTCATGAAGATTGGGGAACCTATAATGCCTTAAGTTACTTTGGGCTAACCTATCTCGAGTTTCTGGGCATTGAGAATCTTGAGCTGGCAAAGGCAACTGAACATAATTTAGTGGTGAAAGATGCAGTAAAACTTCTACCAGAACATGAAGTTCTAAGTAGAGTAGTCATCCGGACGGATGATATTGAAGAAGTAGCGGCTTCCCTGAAAGCAGCAGGCTTATCATTATCTCCAATTATCGATGGTAAGCGTCTAGATAACGAGGGAAGATTAATAGAGTGGCGGATGATGACCATTGCTGGTGACTTTGGGGGACTGGTCTATCCGTTCATCATTCAATGGAGCGGAACGGATACAGAGCGAGTGGAAAGATTAACATCATCTGGAGTCATTAAACCTCATCCTGCGGGAGAAGTCGAAATCGTCCGTGCTGTATTTCATGTCTCCGATCCTGAAGCTGCAGCCAACCATTGGGGAACCATATTCGGACTGCCTGTTACGAAGTCAGAGGATGATACCTTCAGCCTTAAGATTGGCGATAGATCATTTGCTTTCGTGCAAGGAGACGAGAACCAATTCAAGCAGGTGGTTTTTGAAACGGATTCGTTAGAGCTGAAAGGGAAGACGATTTCGATTGGTGATGGGGAGTATGTTTTCGTTTAAGGGACTAGTATCTTTATAACTTTAGAAATAAAGACTTACTTGAAGGGATCGATACCTCGAGTAAGTCTTTTTGCTGTTCTTCGAAGGAGCTAGTGAGGCTGGGATTTTTTTGTTTTAATCAATTTGTAAGATTTATTGAATTCCATTATATGGTACGATATCCATGGTATAAATGGAGGTGAAGATAATCGGTGCAGGACAAAAATACGTGGCCCATTTCCTCACCGGATAAGCTTAATGTGGATCAAGCGCAGATAGAAAACCTTGATTATGCTTCTAAATTTATATTACTATAGATATTTTTTCTCGCTTGGCACTATGGATTTTGATAAACATAATGGATAAATTTAAATATTACATATGGAGGTAAAATTACGGATGAAAACTCACTATTACTTAGATTGGTTTTATGATAAGGGTTTTTCTGAGAAGCTAGTCAATGTGTTGCATGAGGATATAACAGACAGAAAATCGCTGGTTATGATTAGCGCTGAATCGTCTGATTTTAGTGATGAACAAGTTAATATTGATAGTGTTTTTGAAAGGACATGGTTTAATCAGGCTAACATTTATTTTGATGAATATCATTTCATTGATGACCGCACGCAGAAGGAAGATGCCCAGCGATTAATTCAAAACGCCTCTGTCGTTTTTTTATGTGGTGGAACCGTTCGGGACCAAAAGCACCTTTTGACGGAATATGAATTATCGGATTTGATTAAAAAAAGCAATGCTGTTGTAATGGGAACAAGTGCCGGTGGGATGAACATGTCTGATGAATATGTGGATGAATGCACTGTTTGTGAAGGTATGGCTCTTAATCACTTTTCTTTTGAAGCTCATTTTGATCATGATAACACCGCGATGATTGAGGAGCGTTTCCCTTTATCGAATAAAATGGATATTTATGTGGCGGCAGACAAAGATGGTGCTGTACGTGTGAAGGGCAGCAAAATCGACATTATAGGCAATGTATATTTAATTTCCCACTCAAAGATTCAGAAATTGGCTGAGACGCTCTAATTATGGTTGAGTGGTTGTGACACTGACGGTTAACTGAATGGTATTTGTTTTGAGTCCCTATTTGACAGCACCTTACGAGCAAATCCAAATCGAGTTGATTACTCCTGCGAAAAAGGAAGATTACGCATAACGCCCATACAATGTTCAAGCCATCAACATTCGATTTTGAATTTATATCATTCGAGATCCATGTAAAGTTATCGGAATCTGCGATGGTAAGGATATGAAGTTTTAAGTGAAGAAGCGTTTGATACAGTGAGAGGAGAAATCAAGTCTCTTTTCTTTTGTACTGGGTCTAGAAAGGAGTGAATAAGCAATGGAGTGGAAAGGCGATGCAAATGCCAATAAAAAAAGAGAGTCTCAGTTCACTGAGGAACTATCGGAGTCACAATTATCGGCTTTAGAATATGTTACGAATTACGCGCAAATCCGAAAAAGTGAAGCAGTTCAGACCATCCATGAAATTCTTCAAATGTCTAATGTGGATCGGGAAGAGTTTGAAGATGCTGTGGTCAAAATAAAGTCACATGCGAAGATTGCTCTACATTTCCATCCAGATCGACTAGATCCGGTAAAGAAAAGTGTTGCAGAGGCGCTATTGGAGCAAGGCGTGTACAAGAGCCAATTTGAGACCTTGTTATCCAGTGGTAGTGTATCAGCCTATTCTGGTGGTCCACGTGATTTGTGGGAGGAAAGACTATTTGGAGGGGCATACCAACAAGAGGGTGTTTCGAATAGCGAACGCCCTAAATATGGCGCTCTTGATTTGATGCGTCATTCGGATGGGCCAGCTCCGCGCTTTGGCTCCTGCTATTTCCTCCTATCCCCTGAGGTTTCTTATCGCAGTACATACACCTATATGGATTCGCATCAAAACCCTGTACAGAAAGGAACATTTGCAGAATTTGATGATATGATGGCGGCATTACTAGAGGAGATTTTCTTAAGAGATTCCGCTCTAGGGGAAAAAGATCTTCGATCACAAAAATTAGTTGACCATCTTCGGGTCAACCTCACAATGCCGTTTTCAGACTCTTCAAAATGTGAAGCTAAACGTAATCTTAACCACTATATTGAAGCGCAAGTTCATGGAAACATCCGTCTTAAGGAAGATGTGGAAATCTTAGTAGCCGATCCTTCATTCAAGGGCACTCCAACAGGGCAAATCCTGGAGCAAATATGTTTACAGTATGCCATCCAACTCTATTGGCACATGGGATTCGCGATGTGGGTAGACGAAGTGCCTTCAGATTTTAGAGGGCCTACGATGCCCTCTTTGGCTAAGCGTATTGCTCATCACGGTTATATTGATGCGAGCATGATTGGATCTGCTGCTATGCACTTAAAGCATGATCCTGCAGCTTGGCGTGACCGAGGAACCGAAAAAGAAGTACTTCAAGAATTAAAACTCTTATGGCATGTTTTGGTACGGTACGGAAAGCCGCTCCGAAACTTTAAGTTGTAAGAAGCCAATGTTATTTAACTCCTCCTAATAAATATTGGTGGGAGTTTTTTTGCATGTGGAAATTTTCTCGATTTGGTAGATTTACAAAATATGGAATATATGCTATCTTATCTATGAAAGCGCATCCAAGAGATGGTATATTGAACTTTTATTTACCATATTTAACATAGGGAGGAAAGGCGGAAATGAAAAATTTGCTCAAGAAGGCAATCACAATGATGCTGGCATTTACTCTGCTACTTGGATTGATGACAGCGCCGCCCGTTCATGCAGACAACGCACTTTTCACAATTGAAAGCGAAAACGCTCAGCTCACCTCCGATCTTCAAGTGACTACCCAAATTTACGGACAGCCCAAACCCGGATACTCTGGAAGCGGATTTGTCTGGATGCAGAATTCCGGTACAATTTCCTTCACAGTGACTGTCCCAGAAACCGGCATGTATACGATCTCTACACGTTATATGCAGGAGCTCAGTGCTGACGGAAGGCTTCAATCTTTAGCCGTTAACGGCGTTACGAAGGGTTCGTATATGCTGCCCTATAAGACCACATGGTCGAATTTCGATTTTGGCTATCACAAGCTGAATCAAGGCAGCAACACTATTCAACTGAAGGCCGGCTGGGGTTTCGCTTATTTTGATACCTTCACTGTGGATTATGCCGATCTTGATCCCCTGGATGTGCAACCTGTCCTCAGCGATACTCAAGCGACTCCGGAAACTCAGCTTCTGATGAATTATTTAACGGAGGTTTACGGCAATCATATGATCTCCGGCCAGCAGGAGATTTACGGAGGCGGAAATGACGGCAATTCCGAGCTGGAGTTTGATTGGATTCACAATTTAACGGGAAAGTATCCGGCGATCCGCGGATTTGATCTGATGAACTACAATCCGCTTTACGGCTGGGAGGATGGTACGACCGCCCGGATGATCGATTGGGTGAATAACCGGGGCGGGATCGCGACAAACAGCTGGCATATCACTGTACCCCGAGATTTCACCGCCTATCAGCTCGGGGAATTTGTAGATTGGAAGAAAGCCACCTACAAGCCGACAGAAACCAATTTTAATACAGCTAATGCGGTAGTTCCAGGTACGAAAGAATACCAATATGTACAACTGGCCATTGGGGATTTGGCGGAGCAACTGCAGATTCTGCAAAATAACAATGTGCCGGTTATCTTCAGACCCTTCCATGAGGCGGAGGGCAACGGTGGATTGAATGGAGAAGGTGCATGGTTCTGGTGGGCTTCGGCAGGCTCGGAGGTGTACAAGCAGTTGTGGGACCTGCTCTATACTGAACTTACAGAAACGTACGGTCTGCACAATTTGATCTGGACCTACAACAGCTATGTGTACAGCACTTCTCCCGCATGGTATCCCGGCGATGATCAGGTGGATATTGTAGGTTATGATAAATACAACACGATCTATAACCGCTATGACGGTTTGTCTGGTGTCCCCAATGAGGACGCGATTACCTCGATTTTCTATCAGCTTGTTGATTTAACCGGCGGTACGAAAATGGTAGCCATGACGGAGAACGACACCGTTCCAAGCGTTCAGAATCTGACAGAGGAAAAATCGGGCTGGCTCTATTTCTTACCGTGGTATGGTGAGCATCTCATGAGTTCCGCCTTTAATTATCCGGCTACCTTAACAACGCTGTACCAAAGCAATTATGTAATCACGCTCGATGAGCTGCCTGATTTGAAGGTTAACAATCCAATTCCAAGTGCGTCTATCACACCTGCAAACGTCGAATTTGATAAAAATGCCTCCAATCAGAATGACAAAGCCATCACCGTGAATTCAAACGGCAATACGTTAACCGCTCTCCGGACAGGCGCCAATGCATTGACAGCGACTCAGGATTATACCTTGAGTGGAAATACGCTGCTGCTCAAAAAAGCATTTCTGGCGACACTGCCGGTTGGCGAGCATTCGATCATCTTTGATTTTAATAAAGGACAAGATCCCGTATTAAAAGTGAAAATTGTCGATTCCACGCCAAGCGCATCCATTGCGCCCGTGAGCGCTGCATTTGATAAAGCGGCGAATCTAGCCCAGGATATTTCCGTAGCCCTTACCTTAAATGGACACCAGCTTGCAAGTATCACAAATGGAAATTCCACACTTTTAGCGAGTCAGGATTATACGGCATCAAGCGCTGCTGTTGTTCTGAAAAAATCCTATCTTTCCACGCTGCCGCTGGGACAGAATACCCTAACCTTTCATTTTAATGGAGGAAATAATGCTGTTCTTACAGTGAACGTAGCGGATAGCAGTGTTCCAGTACCCACTGGAGATTTGACGGTCCAAGCTTTTAATGGCAACACAAGTGCCTCCACCAACGGGATTTCACCCAAAATCAAAGTAGTCAATACCGGTGATTCAGCGATTCAACTAAGTGATGTGAAGGTCCGGTATTACTATACGATTGATGGCGAGAAAGATCAGAGTTTCTGGATCGACTGGGCCAGCATCGGAAATGCGAATGTAACCGGCAATTTCGTTAAGCTGGCGACTCCTGTTGCCAGTGCAGATTATGTTTTGGAAATTGGTTTCACGAGTTCGGCTGGAATACTTAATCCAGGTCAGAGCGCAGAAATTCAAACCCGTTTCTCCAAAACCGACTGGTCCAATTACAACCAGGCTAATGATTATTCGTTCAAGGCATCCAGCAGTCAGTTCATAAATAATGAACAGGTCACCGGGTATATGAATGGTCAGCTTGTGTGGGGGATTGAGCCGTAAGCTTTTAATGAAAAAAGGTATCTTTGTGTAATACAAAGATACCTTTTTTCATTTTGGGAAGAAGCAGGGAGTGCAATGGGAGAACCATTTCTGAAGTAGCCAGATTGCTCGATGATCAGTTTCTGGAGAAGGAAAAGCTTGAATTGAGCGAGATTACCATCGACTGTGTTGGCGTAATTGCAGAACTGGAGCAAAGAAATTATGTTGAAATTAGGGAATTGGGTGCTTGTGAGGAATTTTTGTAGCCAGCCGCGGTTCTCCTGAGTCGTTCCTATGGTGTGCAATGTCGCATTAATCCGGCTGCAATGTCGCAAAAGTACATGGAAATAGAGTATGAAGATAGATTATAATCGCTTTATTGATCTGATAATGAAAATCATTATCATACATAAGGGGGAGTCAGCATGAAAAGAACAAAGAAGAGGCAAGCAACCGGTAGAAAGGTAGATGCTGCCCAAAAAGCAGGACTATTAATGATATGGATGATGGCACTGGTACTTGTGCTAACGGCTTGCGGTACTGGAGGTGGAGCAAATGCGGGCACTGCCGCACTGCCATCTGCTTCAGCCGAGCCGTCACCTACATCTGAGACACAGGCTCAGACTGCAGCCTTCCCGGTTACCATCTCGCATATGAAGGGTGAATATACGCTGACTGAGAAGCCGAAGGTCATCGCCGCGCTTGATGTGAAATTCGTCGATCAATTGTTAGCGATAGGCGAGCATCCGGCAGGCAGCGTTGTGGCTGGAGCGAAAGATGCAAAGTTTCCAGAATATTTAAGTGAACAATTGGGTGATGTGAAGGTCCTGGGCACACGCGATGAGCCCAATCTTGAAGCTATTGTAGCGATGAATCCGGATCTTATATTGATGACCGACTTTCAGGAGCAGGTGTATGACAGCGTCAGTAAAATAGCGCCCACAATAGTACTCGACTTCTATGAAGATTGGCGGGATACATCGGCTACCATCGGTATGATAACGGGCAAGCAGGCGGAGGCGAAGGTAGTGCGTCAAGCCTACGAGGACAAAATCGCCGGACTGCGGGAGCAGCTGTCGGCGAAGCTGGGCGACGAAACGGTAGCTCTAATTCGCCCAAGACCGGAAGGTATTCGCGTACATGGTCCCGAACATCGGACCGGAAGCATTCTTTATGAGGATTTGGGATTGAATATCCCTGCATTCGTTCAGGAGATCAAAGATGATACCTCCGTTGAAATTTCGATGGAGACCATCGCTGATATCGGAGCAGATCACTATTTCCTGTTATCGGATGAATTGTTTGCCAAAGAGGCAGAGGCAATGGCGAACAGTCCGGTCTGGAAATCTCATGATGCCGTTAAAAATAACCGCGTATACAATGTGAATTCAACGTTATGGATCGCTTATTATGGGCCAATTGCCCTCAACATTATTGTAGATCAAACCGCGGAAGCGCTGTTGGGATCGCATTAAAATGGACAACTATCTGTCGTCTGCCACCTGGAAGCAAATGGCGGAGGAATACCGTCTGTGGGTAGGTGAACCGCCTGAAGGCAACGTTCGGACAATTGCCCTTAGCCAGTTGCACGAAGAAGCTGCATGCCGCGAGTATGTAAGCTGGCTTAAGGGTTATATCGGTGCGCCTGATCTGCAGGTTGCCGCTTCCATGCTGGCCAAGCGGATCGGTTATCTGTGGATCGCGCCGATGCTGACCGCTATGACCCTTCATAACCGGGAAGTCTCCATCCCGCTGGAGAACTGCTTCCTCTATCATCCGGCTTCCCCAGCTTTTAAAGGGGATACGCGTTTTCCTTTCCTTGCGCTGAACGGGCTTCGAGCGACGGCGGCACCGGAAGACAGGGAAGCGTGGCGAGAAGAGATCGTAGAGGAAATTTTCGCGGTACGTCTTGCGCCGCTGCTGCATACGCTTGCTGCAATTGGTCCCGTCTCCATGGCAGTACTTTGGGAGAATATTATGGTACGTATTGCTCCGCTGTATTCTCCTGGAACAGGTGAATTAGGGCAAGAAAGGCAACGAATACAAGCAGATTTTTCCTTCCTGACCCGGATAGCTCCCGGACAATTGTTCGGCGCAAGACGCAATCCATTTACCCGGTTCACAGAGAACAATGACCTAGCTCCGGTTGCAAAAAAGAAACGTATCACCTGCTGTTTTTATTACAGGATGTCGGCGGAATATTGCGGGAAATGTCCGAAAATTGACAATGAGAATGAATCTCAATTAAAATGACAACAGCAACGCACTCACTTATGTTGCGGACGCGCTTTCACTAAAGTATGTAATCCTATTCGAGTGCGCCCGTTTAACAGAGGATGCTATTGTCAGGAGATGAGAGAAATGCCGCTGAAAGAACAGGCAAGTTTATGGAGTGATACAACGATCAAGATGCTTGATGTGCGCAGCGGTACTTTGCCACCCGGCGGCGTTATGAGCGAAACCGGATTAACAGCCAATGTGTTGCTGCTGGCAGGCGGCGGGGAAGGTAGGCTTGTGATGAATGGCGAAATTTGCCATATCCAGGCCTATTTCGCTTGTCACGCAGTCAAGGGATCAGCATTTACTTTGACTGCTGGATCAGAAACCATTCATTATACCGTTATTATGTACAAGGCTTTTCCAATGTTGGGGGCTGCCCATGTTCTGTTTCCGCAGCGCAATCACCCGTTACGCACTTCATTTGTTCACCGTCCTGTGCTCCTGGCTGAACTGCATCAGACTGCGGAACAAATCGAAGCCAAATGGAGCCGGGGCGAAGGGCTGGAGCGTTTCCATGCGAATGCGCTACTGCAAGGAATGCTTTACGAGCTTATTATGGAGTATGAATGTGGTCAGAAAGGCACAGAGGCGGATATGGTGGATGTTGTCGCTGCCTATATAGCGGGGCATTATCGTCAGGAGCTGGAGCTTAAGGAGCTGGCAGCGTTTGCCGGATGCAGTACAAGACAGTTACAGCGGCGATTCAAACAGGAGAAGTTACTAGGACCGATGGAATATGTAATCCAGCTGCGGATGGAGAGTGCCGAGCGGATGTTGCGTCATACGGATGCTCCCATCGGCTTAATTGCAGAAAAAACGGGCTATCGCGACATGTATTACTTTAGCAGGGCATTTAAGAAATATCACGGAGTTCCCCCGCAGATCTACAGGCGCACTGCTGCTTCAGGGTTCGGTGCTCTCTTAGCATATTCTGGGCTACCGGATCGCCTGGCCTCATCGTACCAGTCGCTGCAAGGCCCGGTAATTTGTCATATGCGAGGCGAATATTGCGTCACCGCTTCTCCGAGGCGTATCGCCGTACTCGACGTTCAATATGCAGACCATTTGCTTGCGCTTGGGATATCTCCGGCAGGGAGTGTAGGAACGGGTAGTGCAGCGTTAAAATTCCCCCAATATATCAGGGAAAGGCTTAAGACAACCGAAATGCTCGGAACTTATGAGTACCCGGACCTGCAAGCTGTTGAACGGCTGCGGCCGGATTTGATTGTTTGTACTGAGGTGCATGCCCAGCATTATGAACGGTTAAGCCGGATTGCTCCAACCCTAATGTTTCAACGGAATGAGAGCTGGCAGACGATTCTGGGCCTGTTCGGTGAATTGACGGACAAGCGGACAGAGGTGGAGCGTATTATTGCGGATTACCTGCGCCGAACAGCATTGCTGTCTGAGCAGCTTGCAACGGCGCTGGCGGGTCAGAGCGTGGCCTTGATCCGTCCGCGTGAGTCGCTGGTACGGGTGCATACTGCCTCCCATCGCACAGGTGCCGTGCTGTACCGGGATCTTGGTCTGCCAGCTCCTCTATTTGTTGCAGACACTTCCGACACGGCTTATCATATTACAGTTGATAGACTGCCGGCTGTGCATGCCAGCCATTATTTTTTACTTAGTAACGAGATGATGCAGGAGGGGATATCTGCGACAGAGCAAAGCGTCCGAGGGATGTTGGATTCCGATGAGCGGCCGTATATATACCCGGTAGATGCCGCTACATGGATCGGCTGCTACGGACCGACAGGTATCAATTACATTGTGGATCAGGTAGCCCGTACCTTGCTGGCCTGAGCGGTATCTAAGAGCAACCGCTAATTTCAGGCTATTTTTAGCCTAAACGTGAACAGCTCCTGTGATTATCACAGGAGCTTGTTTGTGCTGCGGATTATTTTTTGTTGGGATAGCATTTAGAATTATCTGTCTGACCTAAAATAAAGTCGATGCTTACTTTATAGAAATTAGCTAGTAATTAAAACGGCGCTCGGAACATCCAAATTTCCATTTTTATTGCGGGAGTAGGTGGCTAGTATAATATGTAAAAGCTCCTCTATTTGTTGCTGTGTCAGATCTTTGTCTCCGCGTAAATCACGGATTCCTGTGTACAATGCTCATCACCATAAGGATGAAATCCTTTGAAAACTGCGATATCTACTCATTCTTTTAATTTAACTTTTAGAGTAAGGAGTTTTTTGGTTCGTTCTGTTTAGTAAATAGTCCGTACTCGTCTTATGATAATCTGCTAGCTTAATCAGAATGGCCGTGGGAATATCAACATCACCGCGTTCATAATTACTATAAATCCTCTGGCTGCATTGCAAATACTCTGCCATTTGGGTTTGAGTTAAATCTTTATCTTCACGCAAATCTCGGATACGTTGATACATACTAAACACCTCCAAGGCAAGCATATCTTAGCGAATTATTCGCTATTTATTTTTAGCGATAAATTCGCTAAGATGATTGAAGAGATGATTTGGGAGGGATGACTGGTGAGTCTTTTGGAGGATTTATATTACGGGAAAATCTGTCCAAGTGAACTTTTGTGTTTACGCGATCCCGAGTATATACAGAACTCCAAGCTAATCTCAGAGTTTATGGACATCCTAAAAGCAAAGTTATCTATAGAAGACTTTACTATGATTGAACAAGCCTTGGATCTGAGTGGCATGCAGAACTCTATCTCATCCGCTTCCGCCTATACTCTCGGATTCAGACGGGGGCTGCTATGATAATAGAAGTATTAGAACATAAGGATGAACTTATACACTCTAAGGGAGAAGCTATGTCTTGAAAAAATAAAGATAGAGCTATTAGAGGGTAGAAATCGAGAAGAGGAGAACAAAAATTGAACAATATCATTCCAAACCGCATATGTTGATAGACGAACTTCTTCAGGCAGAAAGTTGGGGCATTATTCAAGCGAAGTTGGTTCCTGCTATTAAGGAAGCTATCGCTATGGGAGAGGTTGAAAAACTCTCTAAACTTAGGACTAAGTTTCCATATTCTTTCGAAAATTCATTAAAGCATTTGAAAAAAGCGGAGCGGGAATTTATTCGAAACGGATGACGGAAGTGGGGGGAACCTCTTAACATGCGCTGGTTATATGAAAAAGATAATTTGACGATCAGTTTTACCGTAGTGAGAAACTAAGCCAGTCGGAGGCGTAGTTGATATACCGATTAGCTCTCTTTCTTCGCTTAGGACGGATAAAAATATCGGTATCAGAAGCAGTGAAAAGGATATCATTGCGGCTATCCCTGAGGCATCCCGCAGCGAAAAGAAAGTAGATGGTGTTGTTAACTATTGGGTGAACGTTACCAAGCTTGACGAAGGATTCTATCATCCTTCCCTTCCCTTGCCTTTGTCGTCAAAGAAGACAAGGTTGAAAATCTAGAGTTAACCAAATTACTTATTGATCTGAGTGAATAAAGAAGGCAGGCTCACATGGCCAGCCTTCTTTATTTAGCTTTACAAGGCGACTTCTTTTTTGTGACCAGCCGGAGGCTCCAATTGCTTCATTGGCTACATAAATTCCCGTTAGAACTGATCCTCCTATTTCTAAGATACCCTGGTTGATTACCAGAAGCAGCTTATAGCCTAGGGTCTTTTTTTTGGTGCCTGTAAAATCGGGGCTTGACCATTAAGGGCAGGGCCTTCTTTACGTTATTCCAGACCATTGACAATTATTGTAAAGATGGTGTATTGTAAGTGATAAGTAGTAAGTAGTAAGTAAATCAAACGCTCACCATACGGAATAAATATCATCCTGTAAATACGAATTAATGGATAGGGGTGGATGGTTATGATGGATCTTAAATTAGCACCAAGTTTTTCATTGATCGCGCTTAATGCACAGAGAAGTCTTCAGATGACTACTGTTAAGAAAGTGTCTTTGCGCTGCATGGCAGCAGCGGTTATATTGGAGCTTTACTTAGAGGGATGTTTTACACAATCTGAGAACAAGTTAACTTTGCACAAGGAAGCACTTGATCAATCTCATTCAACACTCTATAGAGAAACTGTTCTACAACCCTTACTTCATAATAGTGCTGAGGTAACGGGTGACTTAAATTGGTGGTTAAAGAAGGCTTCGAGGAAGTCTAACCATCAATTAAAAAAGTTCGAAACCGCGATTTCAGATTATCTTCAAGCAATGAATTTGCTTGAAGATATACCAAGCCTGATAGGGAGCGACATGTATTTTGATTCTGCTGAAGTTGAAATTAGAGCCTATCGCAGTAATATGGAGGCGTACACGAGCATTACAGAGAATATGCGGGCAGAGATTTTGGAAGAGGGCCCAGTAACAGATGAGGTCATTTGTATGCTATGGCTACTTCGTGAATGTGGATGTATGCATGATTTCTTCTCGCTGAACGAATTAGAAGAGGTGAATATCAAATTACATGATCTATACCAAAGTAACATATGGGCAAAGGCGCTGTTTCCTATACAAATTCGCCAGGGAGTTGAGTTAGGTATCAAACGTTTTTTAGCATTGAAGACAAAGTTTGCGAAGACCTTTATCGGCAGTAGTATCAATCTTATCTTCCCTGCCCTGGAGCGATCACGAGCTGTCTTTATAGAAACAGAGTCCTGGTTTGATAATTCTAATCAAAGGTTAGACGCAGTTATTACAAGATTAATGTCCTATGGACATGAAGTTAAGGTGCTGGAGAGAGGATCGATTGCGACTCTTAAAATTGATAATTTGCTCTACGATGCGATCCCACATTTTGTAATGATGAAAGTGCCAATTCAAGGTGTGCGTCTTATTCCGAAGCGCCCGCTGTAAAGGAGTTGGTTATCAATGTCTAGACAACGATCCATGGAGAATATTATGGCGTCAGAATATGTATCGATAGGGGAATTAGTAAGAATCACAAATGCTCGTTATAGTACACTCAAACATTATACAGAAGAAGGCATGCTGCCCTTTGAACAGGCAGAGGAGAATTTAACACGCAGATATAAAAGAGAAGAAACCGTCGCGCGCATTCTTTGGATCAAAGAAATGAAAGCAAACGGTTTATCTATCCCACAAATTAAAGAAGCTTTAGGAATGAATTAAATTTCCCTTCTCCTTGCAGTCAAATCTAAAGCTAACTCCGCGGGAGCTTCCCCCCATACTGCGCGCGCAATTGCTGCAATTTATCCAGCTTGCTTAGACTACTGTCCCTATTCGCTAATCCCACTCCAAGGATCAGATTCTCAATAATATAGGTGGGGCCAACCATGGAATGGAACTCCCAAACCTCACCTCTCCCCGCATAAATTACGATATCTGCATCTTGGGATCGCGGGTATACAAGTCTATCTGTGATCAGGATGACCTGGTAATTTGCTTCACGTGCATGGTTCAGTATGACTTCAATCTCAGGCAGTATTTGCACAAATCCAAAGACAAGCAAGACATCTTGTTTGTCAGCATGCATTAAGGTCTCTAGCAGCTCATGGCCGCTGGGGGCCATTTTTTTCATTTGAAGACCAAAACGCGCCATTCGATAGATCATTAGCTCTGCTAATCCGGCGCAAGGTCCAGGGCTGTATACATAAATAATCCGAGCTGTAGATATCGCATCTACTGCACGCTTTAGTACATCGTCGCTTAAATAGCGGCGTGTTTCTTGCAAATGATGTGAACAATTGTCCAGCAGCAGTTGAGGGAGTGAGGTATCGTCTGATCGCTGCATGGCATCACGCATTTTTACAGAAGGTGTGGATTCAAAGCGGAAACGGAGCCGGTTTTTAAAATCTTTGGCATGTTTGTATCCCGCAGCTTTCCAGAACCGTGAAACGGAGGCGATGCTCAAATGCAGCTCGTCTGCCATTTCTTGTTCGGTCATATAGACCACACGTTGCTCATTTTTTTGAATAAAGTCGGCAATTATCCGTTGATTAGGCGAAAAAGCGCGGTGGTTCCAATCTTTATACAATCTCTCAATCCTCCTATGATGATGCGATAGATAGAATATAACGTGTGAATATGTTGTAAATATTTTTACAACGTTAAAAATATTGAAAAAAATATTACTCTCATTTAACAAATGAAAAAAGCTGTGATGACATGGCCTTCTTATAATGAAGATAAATTCTTATTGGGAGGCCAAATATTTCATGAGCACGATAAAAACGCGTTACACACTGACTCAGTCACAAAAAATGATGATTTTTGTACTGTCGATGTCGCTTTACGGGTTGTCCAATATGTTTACCGAGCTAGTGCCTGGGATCAAACTGGGCCCGATTGAATTATCCATTGAATATTTCGCCTTCATTCCTTTGACATTATGTATGTTGTTTCACCCCTTATATGCGGCGGTCGGAGCAGCTGTTGGTGAGGTAATCTTCGGGGAATTGATGTTAGGCCAATTTGGAGGTTTAGGGGAGCTGGAGAAATTCATTACCTTCTCACTGGCGATGTACACCGCAGGCCGTATGGTGTCTGATCCGAAAAATCGAAGACAAGTTGGAGTGGCTGCGATTACCGGCGTGGCGATTCACCAGTTTTTTAGCTCCATTATAGATATTGTGAAGGTGTGGGTAGGGGTAGAAGAGCTAGAGGCTGTTAAAGGGCTGGCAGAAAGTATCGTTGTAATTGAGGGAGTAGGGTTCCTGAAGGATGTCCTTTTCTCCGGCATTTTGTTCGCGCTAATTCCTACCATGTATCTGGTTCCGCGTTTATATGGAAAAATTGAACCATTACTCGGCATGAAACCGCGTGAGCGGAATATGAAATATGCAACAGGAGCGTGGCTATCTCCTAAGCTGGTCATTGCCGGAACCTTTCTAGTGATGGTAGCAGTGGGTTCGGAATTGTTATCGGAATCGGGCTGGAACTTCGGTGATTTTGAGCTTGCAGGGGCGGAATCGAATGAAAAGACCTTGATTTGGCTCAGTATGTTGGTGGCGGCTGTAGTAGCGGCAACGGCGATTATTGCACTGCTTCGGCGTTCGGCACGAAAAAGACAGGAAGCGGGTCAAGCAGATGCGTAATACAATTCTTGAATTGAACAAAATTAACTTTACGTATCCGGGAGCTGAACAACCAGTACTGCAAGACGTAGACTTACGACTGGGAGAAGGGGATTTTATTGCGATCATCGGCAGTAATGGCTCCGGGAAATCTACTCTCTGCAAATGCTTTAACGGCTTAATTCCACATTATTACACTGGTGATTTCAGTGGAGAGGTGACAGTTTGCGGCCAATCTGCGGATGGAAAAAGTGTAGCAGAGCTGTCCAAACGTATCGGTTATGTTTATCAGGATTTCGAGAATCAATTGGTACGACCGACTGTGCTTGATGATGTGTCTTTTACACCTCTAAATTATGGGTTTACGGATTACAAGGAACGGGGAGAGCGTGCGCTGGCGCTAACCGGACTTAGTGACTTGAGGCATGAATTTATTTGGCAGTTAAGTGGTGGGCAAAAACATCTGCTCGCTCTAGCTGGAGCCCTAGCTATGGATCCGGAAATTCTGGTGATCGACGAACCCGTAGCCCAGCTGGATCCGCAGCATGCCCGTCATATCTATGATATTTTGCAGCGTTTGAATGAGGAGCATGGAAAGACCATTGTAGTGATTGAGCATCATGCGGAATTTATTGCGGATTATTGCAAAAATGTTGTCCTGATGGATCAGGGGGAAATGCGCTGGCAGAAGCCTGTGCGTGAAGCTTTGTCATCTGTACAAGAATTGCTAGAGCTGGGCATATACCCACCGGATGTGACCCGGGCGGCTTGGCTGCTACAGCCTGATGATCAGAAGTCAAAGCTGCTTCCCTTAAATGCTGAGGAAGGCAGTACCCGCATGACGCTTCGTCAGGATGCCAAGGAGACACTTCCAATCGGACGTATGCAAGAGCAGCTCCCCATAGCTGCAAAAGAAGGAAATTCTATCGTTCAGCTGGAGAATGTTCACCTCTCTTACCGTACGATTCATAAGGTGCTGCATCCTGTACTGAATGGAATTCAGCTAGAACTGGGGCAGGAAGAGTCCATTGCTCTTATTGGCAACAACGGAGCAGGTAAATCTTCATTAATGAAGCTGATTGCTGGTATTGTCAGACCTACAGCTGGAACCGTAAAGGTTAAAGAAATGACGGTGAACGGGCTGCCGCCTGAACGTCTCTCCGGTACGGTAGCTTACGTATTCCAGAATCCGGAGGAAATGTTTATCGAGGATTCTGTGCGTAAGGAAATTGCTTATTATCTGAAGGCGCGGAAACTACCAGATACGGATGGAAGAGTGGATGAGATGCTAAAGGCATTTCGCTTAAGCGAGCTGGCTGAACGGGATGCCCGACTGCTAAGTGGAGGGCAGCAGCGCCGGGTATCCTTGGCGATTGGTGCCGCGGTTAGGCCTGCTATCATGTTGCTTGATGAACCGACAGCTAATCTGGACATTTCGACCAAACAAGAAATGGTACATGTGCTGGAGACGCTTCGTAATCATGTGAAGACGGTCGTCATCGCAACTCATGATATGCAGCTTGTCTCTGAATGGGCCAGCAGAATAATTGTAATGCATCAAGGGCGGATAATTGCGGATGGGACGAAGGATGAAATTTTCGCTGACGGCCTTCTTTTACGGCGTGCGGGTCTGGCTCAGACCCAATTGATGGAGCTAAGTCGTATGCTCGGTCTCCCTAGAATTTGCAGTAGCTTAGAAGAGTTTGTGAGTTTAGTGGAAAAGAAGGAGGTAGCTGCAATCCATGGAAGCCGTTAAACGGGCACTTGACCGTATATCTGTAGAACAAATCAAATTGGAGTTGCTCGGAACCGCATATAATAGCAGCAGTACTTTTTTGGGCAGGCTGGACCCGCGAACTCTGCTGCTCTGGTATCTCTTTTTTGCCATCGTGCCTTGGTTTGTACATAACCGGACAATCCTGTTAGGGATGTTCGTGCTTATGGTTTTAACGACCGTCCTCTCCCGGGTCAGCCCTTATATTATTTTTATATTATGTCTCGGCTTAATCAGCCAGATTGGCTGGATGTTTATATTGTCGCTTTTTTTCGGCGGGGGGATTGAATCCTTGCTGCCTATGCTGACACTGACGCTTAAGCTTTCGGTGATTTCGCTGGCGAGTATAACGGTTTTCTCTAGTCTTGATCCGGAACGACTTAGTGACGGCTTACTGTCTTTAGGAATCCCTGATACTTTTGCATTCAGCTTATCTTATGGCTATCGTATTTTGCCTACTTTACTGGAGGAATTCCATCAAATTCTACTTTCCTTTAGATTGAGAGGGCAACGACCGCTTCAACATGGAATTTTCTACTGGCGAACAATCACGTATTATTTGCGAATCGTCATTCTGGCATTTTACCCGCTCATGTTGAACACAGCTAAACGTTCTCGAACAACGATTGAAGCACTTGAGACTCGGGGATTTAGCTACGGCCTTAATAATAAGAAAGTGAAGAAGATCAAGTTATCTTATTTGAAAATGAAGCGGTCCGACTGGTACTTTTTATCCGGATCCACTGCTTATGTCATCTTGATATTCTGTATTGGTTATCTCTACCCTGAACTGGTGTATTAACATAACTTACAAGCTCAAAGGAGACGAATTAGACATGATGAATATTGATCTGCATACCCATGGTAAATTATCTAAAAAATCTACGTTTTCCCCCGAATATTTTGCGGAGATGATGTTCGAAGCCAAGGCAAATGGATTACAGGCTGTAGCATTGACCGAGCATTTTAATACTTCTAATTTCTTTGTGATGTATGATGCGCTGGATCAGACTTATCCCTATAACGGGCATTATTACGATGTGAACGGACTTAAACTGTTTCCAGGCATGGAAGTGGATATCGCGGAGACAGGTCATATCCTCTTGATCGGACTGAAGGAGAATGTTCTAGCTGTCCGCGCTTTACTAGATGAGCATACGCAGGAGGGGAATTTCATACCTTTTAAGCAGTTGCTTGATATGGCCGATGAACATAATCTTTGGAAAATCGGAGCCCACCCCTTCCGAACTTCTACGCCTTTACATCAACTGGATCCGGCATTGCTTCAGCGATTAGACGCTTTTGATTTCAACGCTAAGGATATTTACATGCAGGGGGTGGAGACTTATAAGAACCTGATCACGCCCTTTGCTGAGAAGTTGGGTGTGCCTGTGATTGCTGGCAGTGACAGTCATCAGTGTTTGCAATATGGCAGTGTTGTGAATCGTCTGCAAGACTCCTGCTCAACTGTGGAAGAATTGAAGGAAGCTATCAAACAAGGGAACTATGAAATAGAGGTTTCTCCGTGTCTTCATACCAAAGTAAAGGCTTCGGTAATGATGAAAAAACTATTGAAGCAGTTAATTGGCGAAGCCCCCTCCAGAGATGAAGCGGAGTTAGGATATATGGCGTAGAAAATAGAAGAGGGTTGTTCCATAAGCCATGAAATGATGAAATGGCTACTGGGACAACCCTTTTTGTTGTTCGCTGGATTTTATTACTTTTGCATGTACAAAGATAACTATCGGACACAGATGACCTTAAACGCAGTTTTATTCCGCATTTGGGATGCTAACGGACCGTATAGCCACTAATGGCACTAAAGACACCATATATGAACCTCATTCTACGGAATAACGGCTCTGGAGTCCGAAACTCTACTCAAAAGGCTGGAAATTTGCCAATAACGTCATCTGGGTCCTCAAATCTTAGAATGTATGAATTATCGTTTGTCTTTCGAATCTTTATTGCTGACACGGGTGGGTCTGGTCACCCAATTCGTGCGATTCATCGGTTTTACGGTATCAATTCTTGAATTGGAAGGTTCATTCGAAGGTTCTGTGGATTCAGTTTCAGTAGAAGCTGCACCCTCTTGATCTACGGTTTTTTTCCTCGATAGTCCTGTACCATCATGTTTGCCTCTGTTCCATACTCTACCCTTACTCATACATACACTCCATTTCTATACGCTTATTCATAAACCATATCATATAAGGACAAGTTAAGGAAGAAAGACATAACACAGATCGAAGAATTTTTCAAGTTATAAAGGTTACTGGAGATTTCATTTTATGGTGGCTATAATAGTACTGATATTGAAAGGAGAGTACTTATATTATGGCAATCAAGATCATAACAGACAGCGGTTCAGACCTACCCCTTGACTACATGGAGAAGTATAATGTTTCCGTGATCCACCTACCGGTTCATTTTGGGCATGAGTTAATGCCGGCTGATACGGACACGAAAAACTTTTATGCTCAAATGCGCGAATCCAAGGAGCTGCCTACCACAGCTAGTCCAAGTCCCAACGAATTCCTTGAGAAGTTCAAGCAAGTGGAGGAGGGAACTGACATTATGGTCATTTGTATGTCCTCTAATATTAGTAGCACTTATCAGACGGCTATGATTGCTATGGAAATGTATAAGGATGAAGGACATACCAATGCAATAGAGGTTATAGATTCCAAAAACTTCTCAGGCGGGCTGTCATTGATTGTCGGCCTGGCGGCGCAGTGGTCCTTAACTTGTTCAAGCTTGCAAGAGCTCAAGGAAAAGGTACTTCAGCAGATAGAGGAAGTTAACGCTTATTTTACGCTGGACACTCTGGAGAATGTAATGAAAGGCGGACGTCTAAGTCGGCTCTCGGGAGCCGTAGCGTCTGTACTCAATATAAAGTTGCTGCTCAAAATCAGCGAAGAAGGCACTGTCGAAGTAGTGGAGAAGACCCGGGGTCTTCCAAAAGCACTGAATCGTCTGCTAGCGCATTTGGATGAGAAGCAGCATGATTACGAGAAAGCGGTTATCGCTATTGTACACAGTAATTGTGAGAAGCTGGCACTCGAGATAAAAGAACGCATTTTACTAAAGCATCCCTTCAAAGAAGTCTTACTCTCAAGCATGGGTCCGGTTATGGGAACCTATGCTGGGGAAGGCGGAATTGGCGTAGCTTTTTAAAGTAGTGATCCTCACAATCCAGACAAATTACGATCGTACATGGGACGGTTTCCCGTGTGCGATTTTTATTTTATTACTATGTGATAATTTAGCTATTCTTTAGATTGTGTTTAGGCTCTGTTAATAATCACAGAATATAGTTAGATGGGGGGATTATCATGTATACAATATTGATCGCTGATGATGAAGCAGAAATTGTAGAATTGCTAAGATTATATTTAGAGAAAGAGTACACCATTTTGGAAGCAAACAGTGGTACTGAAGCCTTAACGCAGGTACGGAACCATAAAGTTGATTTGGCAATTCTGGATATTATGATGCCGGGTCTGGATGGACTGCAATTATTGAAAAAGATCCGCGAGGTGCATCATTTTCCAGTGTTATTTTTATCCGCCAAAAGCGAACATCATGACAAAATTCTGGGTCTTGAACTAGGAGCCGACGATTATATTTCCAAACCGTTTAATCCATTAGAAATAGTAGCCCGTGTTGGAGCACTGCTGCGGCGTGTACATCATTTCGATGCGCAAGTCGTTGAGGAAAAAGAAGCTGAACAGATTGTATTAGGTGAATTAATGCTGGATCAAAGCCAGTGTCTGCTCTATCGTTCAGGTGAACCTGTGGTGCTTACTTCTACCGAGTACAAAATTTTGGAACTAATGATGAAGCAGCCTGGACGAGTCTTTACACGCAAAAAAATATATGAGGCCGTGTGGGAAGATTTCTATGTGTACGAAGATAATAGTATCATGGTACATATCAGCAATATCCGGGAAAAAATTGAGGAAGATTCCAAAAAGCCAGTATATTTAAAGACTATTAGAGGGCTGGGATACAAAATTGAAGCGCCTATGGAGCAATAGAGATCAACGACCTTTACAATCATCGCTGACGCTGGATTTTTTGTTGTTTATCTGTATTTTGTTTTTTCTCGTGATTGTATATTATTTGTTTATTAATCTTGATGTGACCCATATTTTTGAAAAAAATAAAATCGCTGATCCTGATTTGAAGGTGGAAGCTAGTGCTTATCGAGATAATCTGGAGCATGGGATAGAAACCAAACGTCTTCTGCGGAGCGGGGGATGGATCGAGGTCTTGGATCAAGACATGAAGGTCACCAAGGTTGTTGGAGAAAAAAAAGACGGTGTAACCCAATATACCAGTAACCAGCTTTTAAAAAGTTTGGAAAATGGAGAAGATCAAGCTTACTTTTACTCGTTGACCACGCTAAATGCTCAGAGCGAATCGGAGTGGCTGCTCTTGAAGCTGCCGCGGGAAGCTATCACCATCACCATTAATAGTGATCCCTTCGTGGCCTACTTTAATCATTCGCTTTCATACTACGTCTTTTTGGGTGTGGGAATGATTCTTTTGCTAATTATCGTGTACAGCTATTGGGTGGCGCGGCGAATCAGGAAACCACTGCGTATCATCACGCTTGGGTTGAAGCAGATGATTCAGGGGAATTATGATACTCGAATCGCTTTATATGCAGAGAAGGAATTTTCGCAAATTGGAGAGACTTTTAATTATATGGCAGACGTAATTGAAAAGACGACCAAAGAAAAACGCCAGGCAGAGGAAAGTAAGAAACGGATGATGGTTGATCTGTCCCATGATCTGAAGACGCCGATAACGAGTATACAGGGCTTTGCACAGGCGCTTGTAGAGGGTAGAGGCGAGGATGACGAACGCCAAAAAAGATATTTAAGCTATATTTATAATAAATCCTCACAGGTTACTAAGCTGATTCAGAACATGCTGGAGCTGTTAAAAATAGATTCACCGGATTTCTTGCTACGAATGGAGCATCAAGAACTGGGCGAATTTATTCGTGAAATCATTGCAGATACGTACGGAGAGATTGAACAAAAGAACTTTGTTTTGCATCTAAATGTTCCCGAAGAGGATGTGTTCTTGAACTTTGATGCGGAGCTGCTCTCGAGTGTGGTTCATAATTTGATCTCCAATGCACTGATCTATAATCCTCCAGGTACACATTTGCGTGTGGAGGTGATCCCTTTGGAGAAAGAAGTCATGATTGAAATCGCTGATACTGGAGTGGGTATTCCAGAAGAACTGTGGTCCACAATGTTTGATCCGTTTGTTCGGGGAGATAAAGCGCGGACAGCTTCGGGAGGAACAGGGCTAGGTCTCTCGATAGCTATGAAAAATACAGAGAAAATGGGGGGGACGCTTCATCTCAGTCACTCAAAGAAGGAACCTACGGTATTCACCATCCGGATTCCGAAATAACGAGCTGGAAGACATCCAAATCAGAAGACGGGAGAGAAAGTATGGCTAAACTGAACAATTTCATCAGAGTTTGTCTAGCGATCCTTTTAGTGTTAGGCATTGTATTTTTAGGCTCACGCGTAGATTTTTTATTCACACCGATCCTGTCTTTGTTCAGTGTCATTATAGTGCCTTTAATGCTGGCGGGTTTCTTTTATTACCTGCTGCGGCCACTGATCGATACCTTGGAGAAATATAAGCTGAATCGTTCTTTGGCGATTATCATCGTATATGTAGTTATTTTAGTGCTTCTGTTTGCTTTTATTATCGGCGTTTGGCCTTCACTTCGCACACAATTAGTTAATTTCGTCGATAATATGCCGAATCTCATTGCCTCCTTGAATCAACAGCTATTGAAACTAGAAGATAATGAATTTCTGTCTGCGTTGATCCCTGCTGATGCGAATCCAGCCTCCACATTGACGGATTATTTGAATAAAGGGTTTACGCTGTTAACGAATTACGTTTCAGGACTGTTCTCTTTTGTTTCGAATTTTGCGATCATTTTATTCACCTTTCCGATCATGTTATTCTACATGCTTAAGGAAGGTGGGAAATTCGGACGTAAGATTGTAAGTTTCTTTCCAAAGAAGTATCGTGAAGAAGGAACTACAATGATGACTGAAATCGACAGTGCGCTTAGTGGTTTTATCGTGGGCCGGGTGCTTGTTAATTTGGCCTTAGGCGTTCTGATGTATATTGGTTTCCTTATTATTGGCCTGCAATATGCATTGCTGTTGACTGTAATCGCAGTTGTGATGAACTTCGTGCCTTTTATTGGAGCGATACTGTCTAGTATCCCTATTTTTATCATCGGATTCATTCAATCACCGTCTATTGCCGTCTGGTCCATCATCATTGTTCTGGTAGCGCAGCAGATACAGGATAATTTAATCGCTCCCTACATCTTTGGGAAAAAGCTCGATATTCATCCACTGACTACGATTATTCTGGTATTAGTTGGCGGCGATTTAGGCGGGATCATTGCGATTTTACTGATTATTCCGCTGTATATGATTGTTAAAATCGTCTTGACCAAGGCCTATTATTTGTTTGTCAAGCAACGCCGGGTAGAGATAGAGGTAGAGGAGAGTTCTGATATCTCATAAGTTAATAAAACATTATGGAGGGATTTCTATGAATGAAGGAACGGAGCAAGGACTAATTCATATTTCAGATGATGTGGTGACTTCGATCGTCGGGCAAGTGGTTCTGGACACACCGGGTATTGCCGGCATGTCAGGAAGCAGTATCTCGGACAACTGGGCTAAACGTCTAAGCGGTAAAAATGTAAAAAAAGGAATGTCCGTTGAAGTAAAAGAAGTGGATGTTGCCATCGATCTTCAGGTCATAGTTAATTACGGATGTGTGATTCAAGAGGTCTGCTATATGCTGCAGCAAAATGTAAGAAATGCTGTTGAAAATATGATGGGACTGTCTCTAGTTTCCGTAAATGTTAAGGTTGAGAAAGTCGCTCTGCCATTCTAAGAATAGCCCATTTAATAGGCACCGTAATCTAGGCTTCTGCATAGAATGGAGCAAATCCATTTACGGAGGTCAGAACATCCATGTCGACATTTAACACTGGGCAGCAACAAAATGTGATTTATCAGGCCGATCCTGCTGTGATCCAGCACCTGCACGGTGTCCGTGATTCTTTACATCAATCTTGCAAGCCATACCTTAACCATAAGGTGAACGTACAGACAATAGATGGCTTTGTACATGAAGGCGTTATAGCCGGAGTAGATAATAAACACTTGTATCTGAATGTTGCAGCTAATGGGCAAATGCCCCGCGGGTTTTACAACCCTCATCAGCCGTATCATCCTCATCCGGGCCCGGGACCTGGCCCATATCCAGGACCTTATCCAGGTCCCCCATACAATAATAATGTGATTTTACCGCTTGTGTTGTTTGAACTGCTTGCTATCTCTTTAATCTAGTGCTTGAGTTTAATTGAAGAAGGACATGTGCGGGATTTGCGGTCATACGTTGACGCATCCAGCCAGGTCCTTTTTTTTAGGCGTAAAGTATGTGTTAGAAGAAGGTGTTCTCATTATCACTTTAGGGATATAATGGGTACAAACTCTGGGAGGTGGCATATGATTAGATACCCTTTTTTGAAAAAAAATGCGACGATAGGCGTTACAGCACCTTCATCTGGAGTAGGCATTCAAAATGCAGAACTTCTTACACTGGCCTCCAGCCGGTTGAAGTCGCAAGGATTTAATGTCATTATCGGCGAAACGGCATGGAAGCAAGATAAGGCTAAATCTGCACCAGCAAATGTTCGTGGTCATGAGTTTAATGAGATGATCAAAGATGATGGAATCGATGTCCTTATTCCGCCTTGGGGCGGGGAATTGTTAATTGAAGCTCTGGAGTTTATTGATTTTGATGCTTTGCAGGACAAATGGATCGTGGGATATTCAGATATAAGCGTCTTGCTGCTTGCGGTCACGCTGACAACCGGGTTGGCTACTGCCCACGGAGCGAATCTCATTGATTTACGGGGAGAGTATTCGGATGATACTACAGCCCTCTGGCATGCGGTTCTAGAGACACCAGTGGGTGAGTCCATTGTGCAGCATTCATCTCTTAAATATCAGCGGGAATGGCAGCATGATGTGCCTTCGCCATGCGTTTTTCATTTGACAGAGGAGACTTATTGGAAGTCTCTAACTACAGATGCTGTAACGATGAAAGGACGTCTGTTGGGTGGTTGTATAGATGTAATTAGGCATTTGATCGGCACACCTTATGGAAAGCTCCAGCATTTTCAGCAAGAAATGATTCATGACGAACCTATAGTTTGGTATTTGGAAAATTGTGAATTGAACACAGCGGATTTACGCAGATCTTTAGTGCAGATGAAGCTGGCAGGGTGGTTTGAGAATTGTTCGGGGATTATGTTTGGCAGAAGTCCAGCTAATCGGCCTGTGGATAACTATACTGCCGAGGATATCTATGCTGAACTATTCGAAGAGCTTAAGGTACCGATCGTTTATGATATCGATTGTGGTCATGTCCCGCCGCAGGTTACTTTTATTAATGGAGCTTATGCAGAAATTGAAGTGGCAGACGGAGTAGGGACGGTAAAGCAATATTTCTATGAATAGCGTTATATCAAAAAAGGACAACCCCTCGGGTTGTCCCTTTTACTATCATTAGTTCCCTGTAGTTACAATCGCTGTGATTTCCTCATCCAGGTCCAGTCTTACATCTTCACGATAGGCGCGAACACCATATTCACTGAGCATGTAACGCAGGATCGCTTCAATCATATTGGACTCCACTAGAAATTGACTGCGGCCCTGTACCCAAACCTCTGCAGAGTAACCGGTATCTTCTTCCCAGCTCAGTTCTACCTGAACATCCTCTGGACGAACAGCCTTTCGTTCCGCCATGTGCAGACAGAGGGCATTGATGATCTCATCCATGCTTAGAACAATTGTAGACATTAGTAACGACCATCCTGTTCTTCTAAGCGGCGACGTTCTTTTCTACGACGGAAGAAGGACATCACGAGCATAACCAATACATAGATAGCTAGCATATTAACGGCAAAGCCTAGGAAGTCACCAAAAGCTCCCATTCCACCAAACATTCCACCGAATAATAATCCGGCCAAACCACCGATCATCATGCCTTTCATTAAGCTGCCGCCGCTGAAGAAGCCACGTTTTGTATTTGCAGCAGATCCTGCTGTGGAACTTTTAGTGCTGTCACTTTTTTTGATGTTATTTGTTGTTGTTGATTTTTTTGGGGTTGTTGAATAGCTGCGAGTGCCGGATTTGAATCCGCCGCCACCTCGACGTGCATCGGCAAAGTCTGGAGCAACCACTGCAAAAAACAGAGTGAAGGCCATTAGAATCATCATTACGCGTTTCATTGGTTTCATTTAGTACGAAAACCCTCCTGTGAGCATGAATTTTTGTGTATGGTCGGTAATACGCAGACATGCCCCACAAGGTTTCAATTTTATTTATCATAATTTATACTTTTATGCACAAAAAAAGCGTGGATCCAGGATCCACGCAAACAGCAGTTAGAGAGTCGTCATTCGTTACTTATACCCATCAGCGACAAGCTCAAGCGCTCCGGTTGCCGGATCGATGATCATGCCATGGATAGGTACATTAGGGGGAAGCAGTGGATGACGTTTAATCAGGTCCACAGTCTGAATTACCCCTTCTTCGACATTGTCAAACCCACGCAGCCATTTTGTAAGTTTGATTCCGGAATTCTCCAGTGTAGACAGCACTTCTTCAGATACTCCACGTTCTTTAATGGAATTGATCATATGGTCCGCATTGAGGGAGGCCATACCGCATTCATAGTGTCCAACCACGATTACTTCTTCAGCATCTAGTTCATATAGAGCTACCATTACACTACGCATAACACTACCAAAAGGCTGAGAAATAACCGCACCAGCATTTTTGATGATTTTGACATCACCATTTTTGAAATTCATGGCTTTCGGCAATAATTCAACGAGTCTAGTGTCCATACAGGTGATGATCAGCATTTTTTTGTCAGGATAACGACTGGTTAAATAAGCTTCATAGTCCTTATTCTCTACAAAACTTTTATTAAAGTTAATAATTTCTGATACGTGGCTCATATTAGCTTCCTCCCTTAAATTCCTTGAATTGTACTTACGTTGCGCATATCTCTTACCATGATATTGTTACCATAAATCTGAGAATCACTGACCAGCTTATAGGAAGAGAAACGTTCCTCTGCATCGAGTCGCATCTTGTCTTCATAAAAGATTTCCTGTTGCCGGCTTACGATAAAGGGAAGAGAATTCGTCTCTATCCTAGAATCGCCTTGCTCCACTTCTGAAACAATCAGTAACACATTAATTCCGTCACACCCGCAGCCTACCGTATCATAAAAGAGCTTGAAAAATCCTGGCTGATCTCCAAGCCTTTCCTTCAACTTCCTTTCTGCGAGAGGTGTAACTTGAATCATCATAGCCCTGTTCACGCTCCTTGATTTTTGTTCGAAGCATGCTCTGCTTCTTATGTAACTCATTAAATATTTAAAATTAGAGATGTAATCTCTGAAGTTGATTATACTCATTCAAAAAAGTATCATCAAGAGGAGTCTGTAAAACAGAGAAAGCAGGTGGAGTAGAATGGAACAACAAGTTAAGGAACGATGGGAACAATTCAGCGAGTTATTAGCAAAAATTAGTGGATATTCAGAGGCCATAGAATTAATGCACTGGGATTTGCGCACAGGTGCACCGCGTAAGGGAGTAGAAGTACGTTCCGGTACGATTGGGATGCTGAGTGGAGAATTGTTCAGACTTGAGATTTCACAGGAGATGGGTGACTTCACAGCATTTTTCAGCCGTCCAGAAGTGTTGAGCCAGCTTACAGCTAATCAACAAAAGATCGTCAACGATTGCCGCAAAGAGTATGAGCGCAGTAAGAGTATTCCTTCCAAAAGATTTGAAGAGTACGCTGTCCTGTCTGCTCATTCCCAAACAATCTGGGAAGAAGCTAAGGAGAACAATGACTTTGCTACATTTGAACCTTATTTGAGTAAAATCGTAGCTCTGAAACAAGAGTTCATCGATTATTGGGGTGTAAATGGCACACGTTACGATACGCTACTAGATATGTATGAGCCTGATCTCACGGTAGAAAAGGTGGATGAAGTGTTCAGTCGCCTCCGCAGCCGCTTGGTTCCGTTAGTGGAAGCTATCGCTGCTTCACCCAATAAACCAGATACCAGCTTCTTGCAGCAGATTTTCCCTAAAGAGCAGCAACAAAAGTTTGGTAACTTTATTCTGAAGCAAATGGGCTATGACTTCGACGCAGGCCGCTTGGATGAGAGTGTGCATCCTTTTGCTACAGGGCTGAATCCAGGTGACGTTCGTATTACGACCGCTTATTTACTTGATAACGTGACTAGCGCCGTCTTCAGCTCACTGCATGAAGGTGGACATGCGCTTTACGAACAAAATATCAGCCAAGATTTAGTGGGAACACCACTGGCTCAAGGCGCATCGATGGGGATTCATGAATCTCAGTCGAGACTATGGGAGAATATGATCGGCCGCAGCCGTGCGTTCTGGCAACGTTATTACGGTGATCTGCAGCAGCATTTCCCAGAGCAGCTTGCGAATGTAGATGTAGAGGATTTCTACCGGGCTATTAACAGTGTGGAAAATTCATTCATCCGAATTGAAGCAGATGAGCTTACATACAATCTGCACATTATTGTGCGTTACGAGATCGAAAAGCTTATTTTTAATGAAGGTCTATCTGTCAAAGATCTGCCTCAGGTATGGAATGCTAAATATCAAGAATATTTAGGTATTACACCGCCTAATGATGCGCTTGGTGTATTGCAGGACGTGCACTGGTCCGGTGGAGACTTCGGATATTTTGCATCCTACTCTCTGGGAAATATGTATGCTGCCCAAATCTTGAATACACTCCGCAAGGAGCTGCCGAACTTCGATGAATTGATTGCTGCGGGAAATCTTTTGCCGATTAAAGAATGGTTAACAGAAAAAATCTACCGTTTCGGAAAAAGCCTGACCCCTTCGCAAATTATCGAACAAGTAACAGGTGAGCCGCTCAGTCCAGATTATCTGGCTGATTATTTGGAGGAGAAATACACGGAGATTTACAAACTGTAATCCAGTGAGGTCCGCGTGGTATAATAGAAAGAAAGCTTAGACGGAAGGATATGGATATGGCAAATACTCACACCTACACCCGGAGAGAAGAAGTCGCGAATGCGATTACGCACGGGATCGGAGCTGTATTAAGCGTCGCTGCACTTGTCCTGCTTGTTGTTTTTGCAAGTCTGAAAGGAACGGCATGGCATGTAGTCAGCTTCTCCATTTATGGAACGACAATGCTGCTTCTGTATCTCAATTCAACACTTGTGCATAGTCTCAAAGAGGGCAAGGCGAAGGATTTGTTCGAATTTTTCGATCACTCCTCTATTTATCTGTTTATCGCAGGCACGTATACACCCTTTTTGCTAGTAGCTATTCGGGGAACACTTGGCTGGAGTTTATTTGGTGTTATATGGGGAATCGCAGTATTTGGCGTTTTCTTCAAAGCGTTTTTTGTTAAAAAGTTCTTGTTCATGTCTACGGTATTCTACATTGCTATGGGTTGGCTGATTGTTATCGCCTGGAATCCTCTATCGGCAGTGGTAGCGGACGGTGGTATGATTCTGCTGATGGCTGGCGGAGTGCTTTATACTCTAGGTACAGTTTTTTATGTATGGAGAGGGTTTCCGTTCCATCACGCGATCTGGCATGTATTTGTTCTTGCAGGCAGTGTCACACATTTCTTCGCCATATTGATTTATGTACTGCCAATCCAATAATTTCAAGCGGATTTATCGCGGAAAATATGGATTTTTAATAAAGAAAGAGATGACAAGCAAAAGTGCTTGACATCTCTCTTTCTTTTAGGTATCATAAGGGACGTTGTGAAGGTGTAAAGTGTTTTTCCTTGACGAAGGGGTTGTCCTTAATGAGTCAGGAGAATAGGCTCGAGAAAACGAATCGTATCAATTTGCTTTTTGCCTTCTATGAACGACTGCTTACAGATAAGCAGCAAACGTTTCTTAAATATTATTTTCACGATGATTTTTCCTTGGGAGAGATTGCCGCTGAATTTGAAATCAGCCGCCAAGCTGTTTATGAGCATATTAAGCGGGCTGAGCAAGTCCTTGAGAATTATGAAGAAAAACTTGGACTATTAGTGAAACATGAGAGTCGTACTAAATATTTAGAAGAGCTGCGCAGACTGCCGGAGAATGGGATGCTGCCTGAGCAATATAAACTTCGGTTCGCGGAGATCGTGGATCGCTTGCAGAGGTTAGAGTAGCATGAAGGGAGAAATCTGCATATGGCGTTTGAAGGTTTAACCGGAAGATTGCAGAATGTGTTCAGCAAGCTACGCGGTAAAGGTAAAGTATCCGAAGAAGACGTAAACGAAGCTATGCGTGAAGTGCGGTTAGCCCTTCTGGAAGCCGATGTTAACTTTAAGGTAGTTAAAGAATTCGTGGCTAAGGTGAAAGAAAAGTCCATCGGCAAGGAAGTCATGGACAGCTTTACGCCTGGCATGGTAATTATCGACATCGTCAACAAGGAACTAACCGAGCTGATGGGCGGAAGCCAAGCGAAGCTGGCCAAGTCGAACAAGCCGCCGACCGTCATTATGATGGCGGGTCTACAAGGGGCTGGTAAGACAACCACTTCAGGTAAGCTGGCTAAGCTGTTACAGAAGGGCAATCATCGTCCGCTCCTGGTTGCGGGAGATATTTACCGGCCTGCTGCTATCAAGCAGCTGCAAGTGCTGGGAGAACAGATTAAGGTTCCTGTATTCTCACTTGGTGATCAGACTAGTCCGGTAGAAATTGCCAGACAAGCTGTACAACATGCGAAGGATAACGGACTTGATTATGTTATTATCGATACTGCAGGCCGCCTGCATATTGATGAAGAACTAATGGAAGAACTCAAGCAGATTCACAATGTTGTAAATCCTGATGAAGTACTTCTTGTAGTAGATGCTATGACAGGTCAAGACGCCGTGAATGTAGCCGAGAGCTTTAATAAGCAGCTTGAGCTTACAGGGGTCGTATTGACGAAACTCGACGGCGACAGCCGTGGTGGTGCTGCACTGTCAGTAAAAGCTGTTACCGGTTGCCCGATCAAATTCGCCGCTTTAGGGGAGAAGATCGACGCGCTGGAGCCGTTCCATCCGGAACGTATGGCTTCGCGGATTCTGGGTATGGGCGACATGCTGTCGCTGATTGAGAAAGCCCAGGCGAACATTGATACTGACAAGGCTAAAGAAATGGAACGTAAGATGCGTAATGCAGAGTTTACGTTCGATGATTTCCTTGAGCAAATGGATCAGGTGAAGAAGCTAGGCCCTATCGATCAAATTCTTGATATGCTCCCGGGTATGAACAAAGCCAAGGGCATTAAAGATTTAAAGGTCGACGATAAGCAAATGGGACGCGTTGAAGCCATAGTTCATTCTATGACTAAGGCGGAGAAGCAACAGCCTGAGATCATTAACCATAACCGCCGCAAGCGTATTGCAACCGGCAGCGGAACCTCAGTCGCTGAGGTCAACCGCCTCATCAAACAATTTGATGAGATGCGTAAGATGATGAAGCAATTCTCCGGCATGATGGGCGGAGGCGGCAAAGCCTCCAAGAAAAATGCCATGAAGCAGCTTAAAGGTCTTGGTGGTGGAAAAGGGCTGAAATTCCCTTTTAAATGATCTTGAATGTCTGACCAACTAATGTTGGAAACTATTATAAGGAGGTGATTTTTCGTGGCAGTACGTATTCGTCTAAAAAGAATGGGAGCGCATAAAGCGCCTTTCTATCGTGTAGTGGTTTCCGATTCCCGGTCCCCTCGTGACGGTCGTTTTATCGAGGAAATCGGTTATTATAATCCGATTGAACAACCGGCAGTAGTTAAGATCGATGAGGAAAAAGCTCTTAAATGGCTTCAAACAGGTGCGCAAGCATCTGATACCGTCCGCAACTTGCTTTCCAAAGCAGGCGTGATGAAGAAGTTTCATGAGCTTAAGCAACAGAAATAATGACTGATTGCGAGGGTCCTCTATGGAAGAATTAGTTGGAGTAATTGCTAAGGCTTTAGTGGATCATCCAGAAGATGTGACGGTACGGGCTGTGGAGAAAGAGCATTTGATTGTCTATGAGCTGTCCGTACATCCAGATGATGTAGGAAAGGTCATCGGCAAGCAAGGCAGGATCGCCAAGGCGCTCCGTACAGTGGTCACATCTGCAGCAGTCAAGAGCGATAAACGCGTAACTGTAGATATTTTATCTTAAATAATGCGTACAATGAGGGGCTAGGGATAGTATATCCCGGCTCCTTTTTGTTCAAATATATAGATGAAGCTTGTAGAGGAGAGGGTTATATGACGGAAGAATTAACCGTAGGCCGGCTTGTGAATACACATGGAATTCGCGGGGAGATTAAAGTATTATCCCATACCGATTTTCCTGAGGTTCGTTTCGCTAAAGACAAGAAGCTGTTCGTCATTCCTGCGGATGGCAGTGCAAAATTCGAAGTGACTGTAGAATCCGCTCGAGAGCATAAGGGTATGTTTATCGTTAAGCTTAAGGGATATACCAATATTAACGAAGTGGAAAAGTATAAGGGAAGTTTGCTTAAGGTGCCAAGTAATGATCTGGTTGATCTGCCAGAGAACGAATATTACTTCCACCAAATCGTTGGCTGTGAAGTTTATACGGATGATGCTGGAAGTGAACCGCTTGGCACAATTACGGAAATTTTACAGCCAGGTGCAAATGACGTGTGGGTTGTTAAGCCTGCTAAAGGTCAAGACATCCTTATCCCTGTAATTAACGATGTAGTGCTGAACGTGGACATTGAGGCCAAACGAATTACGGTTCACTTAATGGAAGGACTATTGCCATGATCAGAATTGATGTGCTAACGCTCTTTCCGGAGATGTGCGAAGGCGTATTTAGCACAAGTATTCTTGGTAAGGCACGCGAAAAAGGGATTGTATCTTTGAATGCTGTGAACTTTCGTGATTTCTCAGGAAATAAGCACAACAGTGTGGATGATACACCGTATGGCGGGGGCGGGGGTATGGTACTAAAGCCTGACCCGATCTTTGCAGCGGTAGAACATGTATTGGGGATCGAGGCTAGTCCTTTGGAGAATGGTTCTGAATCTGCAGTCCCGTCGCCTTCCTCTGTGAAGCCGCGCATCATTCTTATGTGCCCACAAGGAAAGACCTATAATCAGAAGATTGCTGAGGAACTGGCACAAGAGCAGCATCTAATCTTTATATGTGGTCATTATGAGGGCTACGATGAGCGGATACGGGAGCATCTGGTTACAGATGAACTGTCGATTGGCGATTACGTGTTAACGGGTGGAGAACTACCAGCACTGACGGTTATTGATTCAGTAGTTCGGCTACAGCCAGGGGCGCTTGGAAATGAAACCTCTGCGATCACGGATTCGTTCAGTACAGGGCTGTTGGAGTATCCTCACTACACTCGACCCGCTGAATTTCGCGGCTGGAAGGTACCAGATATGTTGCTGAGTGGCCATCACGCCAACATCGAAGTATGGCGGAGAGAGCAAGCGTTACAGCGTACACTTGAACGTAGACCTGATTTGCTCGAAAGTGCAGAACTAACATTGAAAGACAAGAAAACACTGGAACGTCTGAAAAATGAAATCAAGCCGGAGTAAAATTTTAATAAAACAGGCATATTTTACGTCTTTTTAACGTATCTTACGTTAAGGAGGCGTTTTTGTTATGTTTACTTAAGTATAAGAAGGGCTATAATCTCGTATTTTTTTGCGTAATTCCCAAAACAAATTAGCATAGGTGCGTTGAACTCTTCTATTTGGGGTAATAGATAGAGGTGGCGTAATACTATATGCAGCTTACGATGCAGCAAGCTTAACTATTGAAAGGAATGAACTGAAGTGACTACGAAGACGCGTGAAGAATTCAAGCCTAGCGTGGACACGATCCACAAAGATGCGGAGCCGCTCCGCACCGTGAATGATATTATCGATTATTATACAAATCGCAAATCGTAATTCCCATTCGCCCTTTAAAGCTTGAACATATAAGATTAATAATTAAGTATGAATAAGCAAGTCCAATAAAACCATTAGAGTATAGCGGACGAAAGTTCACTACATCTAATGGTTTTATTGTGCTCTACTAAGAGGTCAAACCCTGTGATTCTGATCAGAATGTAAACGCCCCCTCTTCAAGGAGAATTAAAAACTCTTTGGAAAGGGGGCGTTTGGTTAACTATAAAAATTCGTGGAGGCGCATTCTACTCTTTGCGAAAGAGGCGATATACTCCTGTAAGTAGAGCGTAAAGCGCAAAACATACGAGAACAGTAACTGCCCATGCATAGTTGCGAACGGTATAGGTAAGCGATGATAAAATAATAAAGATGGTAATACGCAGTACGCCTTCCTTAATAAACTGTTTACGTGCTACATTCATTCGATTGGCCTCCTTGAATGGATAGGATGGTACGGATAACAAGCCGAAAATATGTCTTTCCTTATATATAACCTTTGGGAATACAAAAAATGCAGAGAACGGAAAGTAAATATCGATCCAAACAAATGACCTATGTAACTTAGCCGTTACCGACCTGTACTCCTCACCATAGAGTATATCATTACGAATGAGGAGGAGTACACTAGTGGAGGCTTATTATAATTGCTTACGTTGTAAGAATAGAAGGGTACGTATCCTGACTACTGATGGCAGACAGCATGAAGGTGTGATTACAGATGTGGACAGATATAATGTTTACTTAAGAACAGGATCCAATGGACCTGTGCAGACTTCTGCATTTTTTGGTTACCCTTATGCTGCTGACAATATTTTAACTCTCAGCTTGTTCACGCTGTTGGCTATTGCATTAATCTGATATGATGATGCAAAAACAGACCGTCCGCTAATCCGGACGGTCTGTTTTTAGTGGTTGGTTACTCTACTGTAATTGCACCTATATCTGAGCTTAAGGATAACAAAGGACCTCCTCCGTTAACATCACGTTTGCCACCCTCAACCCCGGTGATCTGGCCTAGATCACTTTTAGCCACCAAGCTACATTTCACACCATCGGCTAGAACAGCATTGAGGCTACCTACATTTGTTGTCGCTTTAAGACGGCTATCACTCTTCATTCCGGCTATATCCATACGTATGCTTCCTGTATTAGACTCTAGAGTGGACTTACCGGTGATGTTAGCTCCTTCGATATCAATAGCTCCAACGTTGCTGACGATGCGGTAATTTCCGTCCAGATTGCGGAGACGAATTTGCCCGACATTATTGGTGATTTGATATTCATCCATACGGGTGGGGATCTTAATGGTATAGTTAATGCTAAAATCTGAATAACCGTATTTGTCTTGAGCCCAAGTCCATAAATCCTTCTTCGGATTTGATTTGGAATTTGTAGATACCTTCAGAGTATCGCCACTAACGTCTATTGAAATCTCAGCGTCATCCAAAATTTTCTGGCGGTCAGCTTTATGAGCGGAGCCGTTATGGGCTAAGATTGTCGCACTCACATTAATTTGATCACCCGTAGTTGATGTAACCTCTAGTTCTCCCACTGCATTGTTCATGCTAAGCACTGAAGCAGAGCCGATCTCTTTAGATAAGGATAGTTCTTTGCTAATGCTGTTTGCTTTAACTTCGTCGACCACCTTGGTAGCTGTATCCTGAACGGCCTGCTCCACGCTTGCAGCGGCTTTACCCAGCTCTTGCTTCACAGCCTCACCAATATTTTGCTGCACATCTTCAGTAATATTCTTTCCTAATTCATTATTAGCGGATTGCCTACCCGGTAATTCTGTGCATCCTGCCAGAAGTACGATGGACAAGACGGCTACAGCTGCCATTACGCTAGTTGTATTACTCTTTTTCATTGAATAAAATCCTCCTTATTTTTGGGTATATGTGTTCTTCCCTAAGCGCTACGTTATGTACGTACTTCTGTAAGTATAGCCTATGGGGATTTATTGTAAAAACGGCTGTAGGCGGGTTAATATACTGGACCAAAGACTAGGTATTTAAAAAGTGTTCACTACACTTCAAATTTCAATTGTGCTAAAATGAAATATAGATCTTACGCTCACATTAAAATGGGTAAGGGTACATATAAAAAGAGCGAAGATGCTCTCATATATAATCTTCAGCAGCTACTGAAAAGCGCTTTTTATAGTGAGATGTGCTAAGGCTAGTTTGCGAATACGATATAGACCGTTGCCTTACTTGCATCACAGGGCGGTCTTTTTATTTTCTTACCTCAAGTAAATCATGAAGAGCGGAGGGAGCCAGATGAAATATGTAGTTATTTTGCTTGTCTTGCTAGCGCTGGGTGTTGGGTATTATATCGTTCAGAAAAAGAAAACAAGCAGCTCAAGCGATCCTTTGCGCACAACTAGCAGTAATGTGATCTCAATGGATAGTCATCGCAAAGCCAAACAGAGTCCAGGGGAGCAACCTTGCTCTTCTTGCAAGAAGAAGAATGGGAAGTTGATCTTCTATGCTCAAGACAATGGAACCGTGGTCGGCTTGTGTAAAGACTGCCAGTCTAAGGCAAAAAAAAGAGATATGTTACCGTTATAAAATAGAAAAATAAGTTGTATTAGCCCGTCCTTTATGATATTATTAACTCTGTTGTGTGGAATACGGTGGTCCGCTGCGGATAATGAGGGAGAGCTCAGATCTCTCCGGAAGAGGCAAGAACACCTGTACGGAAGGAGGAAGTCCTTAATGAATATCCTACAAGCTATTACGCAAGAGCAACTTCGTAAAGATATCCCTAGTTTTCGTCCGGGTGACACTTTGAAGGTGCATGTAAAAGTTATCGAGGGAACTCGTGAGCGTATCCAGTTGTTCGAAGGCGTTGTAATCAAACGTCGTGGCGGTGGAATCAGTGAGACTTTTACGGTTCGTAAAATTTCTTACGGTGTTGGTGTGGAAAGAACATTCCCAATCAACTCGCCTAAACTCGAAAAAATCGAAGTGGCTCGTCGTGGTAAAGTGCGTCGTGCTAAGCTTTATTACCTTCGTGAACTACGTGGTAAAGCAGCGAGAATTAAAGAAATTCGTCGCTAGAATAGTGACAGAGGAGAGGGGCTTGAGTTCAAGCCCCTTTCGCTTTATTTTTTTTTGAAAATATAAGAAAAGCATAAGTTTTACGTTATACATTATTCTTATATTTCTCGCATAAACGCATACCGTCCTTAAAAGGACGCTGAGGGCGTTTTAGCTTGGTATACAATGCGTGTGACATATACGCTTGGGGATAAGCTTCTCCGAAAAGGCCTCCTGAAGGAGTATCTGTGGAGGGGTTTTTGGCAGGAGTTTTTTTGTGTTGTATAGTAAGAGTAGTATTAAGAGAGGACGGTGAACTATGCAGCAGGAACAAAGCGAAACTTTGGAATCAAGCGAGCAGAACCCACGTAAACAGAAAAATGAAGTGCTGGAATGGGTCAAGGCCATTGCGATTGCTTTAGTTCTGGTTATACTGATTCGCTGGCTTTTATTCAAGCCTTTTATTGTAGATGGACCTTCCATGCAGCCTAATTTCCATACGGGAGAACGTGTTATCGTTAATGAAATTTTATACGATATAAGATCTCCGCAGCGGGGTGAGGTTATTGTATTCCACGTGCCATCTGAAGGCAGAGATTTTATTAAACGTGTAATTGGTGTGGCTGGAGATACTGTGAAAGTAGAAGGAGATGTAGTTACAGTTAACGGTGAGGTTGTTAACGAGACTTACATCCAAGGCGCTATTGATGCTGCGCATAGTAACAACGCTCTGTATAATAATAAAGATTTTCCAAATGAAAAATTCACGGATGGTACTGTACCAGAAGGACATATTTTCGTTATGGGGGATAATCGCTCGGATAGTACAGACAGCCGGATGATTGGCTATGTGCCGCTGGGTGATATTGTGGGTCGTGCAGATTTAATCTTCTGGCCGATAAAAGATATTACACTGATTAACCATTAAGTTGACAGAAGTCAAAGGAGGTGACGGCAATGGCCATTCATTGGTTTCCTGGTCATATGACGAAGGCTAGGCGGCAAATCGAGGATAAGCTGAAGCTGATTGATGTTGTTATAGAGTTGCTCGATTCCCGTCTGCCGCTTTCCAGCCGCAATCCGATGATTGACGATATTTTGCGGGACAAGCCGAGATTAATTATTTTGAACAAAGCGGATCTGGCGGATCCGGAAATTACTCGGAAGTGGCTGGCGTACTTTAAGGAACAAGGGCATGTTGCCCATCCTGTGGACGCATCTACTGGAACAGGCGTTAAGGAGATTCCGGAGCAGGTCAAGCTGCTGTTGAAGGAAAAGATTGATCGGCAGATCGCAAGGGGAATGAACCCACGGGCTATGCGCGCATTGATCGTCGGTATTCCTAACGTCGGTAAATCAACGCTGATTAATCGAATGGCTGGTAAGAGTATCGCTGCTACGGGTGATCGCCCGGGGGTTACTAAGGGCCAGCAGTGGATTAAAACAGGAGGTAATCTGGAGCTTCTGGATACTCCTGGTATCTTATGGCCGAAGTTTGAGGATCAAGACGTGGGTTACCGCTTGGCCGTGACGGGTGCGATCAAAGAAGAAATCCTGAACATTGAGGACATTGCTTTTTATGCAGTGAAGTATTTGGTCAAGGATTATGGTTCCAGATTTAAAGAACGCTTTGGTATTGAGAAGCTTCCTGAGGATCTTGAGAACCCTGATGAGATCGTTGCAGTTATGGAAGCCGTGGGCCGCAAACGCGGTTGTCTGATTAGCGGTGGACGTGTTGATCTGGAAAAAGCTTCACGTGCTTTGCTGCATGAGCTGCGGGCAGGTAAGCTTGGTCGTTTTACGCTGGAAACACCTTAAAGGCGTTTAAATGAATGGGTATGGAAGAGCCATCCGGAAATTTTCGGGGGCTCTTTTTTTTGCTGATTTGGATCAAATTGGAGTGGTTATTTGTACATGACCATGTGAGCTTTACTATGGTAAGCTGACTTATGTAGTTTATAGAATAATTTATAATTGGCGGTGACAGATCGTGAGTACGATAGATATGTTGAGTTATGAAAAAGAGGGCTGGGAACAGTCTTATCGCCGTATAGCCGGCGTAGATGAAGTAGGCAGAGGTTGTTTGTTTGGGGATGTTGTTGCAGCAGCGGTGATTTTGCCGGAAGGGCTTATTATTGATGGCGTCAACGACTCTAAGAAGCTTACAGCGAAAAAAAGAGATGCCTTATTCGAGATTATTATGGAGCAGGCGATAGCTATTGGTGTAGGTTATGTGGATTCCCGCATGATTGATGAAATTAATATTAAACAGGCTTCCCGTCTGGCGATGAAAAAAGCGGTAGAAGGTCTTAGTCATACCCCGGACTATATGTTAATCGATGCTGAAAAAGTTGATCTTCCGTTGCCGCAGCAGGCGATCATAAAAGGAGATGCAAACAGCCAGTCCATTGCGGCAGCTTCGATTATAGCTAAAGTAACAAGAGATAGACTGTGTGAAGGGGTGTGGGAGGAATTATACCCTGATTATGGGATTGCGATACATAAAGGTTATGCGACCAAGCTTCACAGGGAACAAATTACGGCGTTAGGTCCGACACCTATGCATCGGCGCAGCTTTATTGGGAAGATTCTTGCTGAACAGCAAACCCTTTTTTAGAAATATCAGAATATAAAAGACGCCAAAGGCGTTTAAGCTTGGATAAATTCACCGCTCAAAAAAGTCGGATTAATACCGATATAGTAAGAAGAGAGAAAATGGAGGGAGGAGAAACGGTATGAATATCGGAACATTGATCCGTGGATTGCTCGGGGATAATAAACCGGGAGCAGCCAAGTCTTTGGAATTGAAGGAAGGGCAGGTTGTACGTGGTGTTGTATTGTCTGTCTCGGATTCGGGAAAAGAAGCCGTTGTGCAGATTCAAGGTACACCTGTTCGTGCGGAGTTGGAAACACCACTACTGCCAGGAGAGACCCTGAACTTACAGGTTGGAGCACCCGGAGAAGGCGGATTGCCCGTATTGAAGCCGGTCTCCCTCGGCGAAACGGTGTTAGCCACCCCGCAAAACATGGGCGAGGCATTGGAATCGCTTGGGCTTACTGACTCCAAAGCGGGTCGGGAAATTGTGTTGGCGATGCAGTCGGGTGGTATTCCGCTTACCAAAGAGACAGCGGCGATTCTGGATGCTGTAATGAGTGCGAAACCTGCGGGCGTGCCGACCTCAGAGTGGCTTGATGCAGCTGTCATTTCTGTAAAGCGGGGCTTGCCGGTTACCCCTGAAAGTGTGAAAGGATTGCAGCAGGCGGTTTTTGGTCCGCAGCTTCATCAGCTTTTGTCAGCGCTCGAAGAACAGATTACGATTTGGGCAGGTCAAGTCGCCGGTGAAGAAACAACAACAGCCGAAGCTAAAACTGGAATGGGTACCCTAACCGGAAAGCTGAATGCTCCTGTAACGACAGGTACGGGCGCTGTGATTAACGGGGAAGCGGTATCAGCAGGTGATGCTGATGCGGAAATGGACCAGGTGGCGGTTAAAGGAACTGGACAACCTGTAAGTAAACCTGCTGAAGGTAGTGCTGGTGTTACTACTACAAGCGGAAGTGCTGCTGCAACAGGAGGGGCAACGGGAGCCGGAGTTATTTCTGATGAACCAATAATTCCTTTGAATTCAGTGAAATCAGAAATATCAGGAAGTGCAGCTGCAAGTACAGCTGAAACTCCTGAGAATGAAACCGGTATTGTAACTGCCAAGCCAGTGGTCCCCGAAGAGGCTGGTGAGGTAGCTCAGCTCTCGAAGAGTGGAAATACTGGTGAACCTTTGACTGGGAAAATAACTTCTACGCTTGCTTCAGGAACTCAGAGTAGTGCTGCTAACACGCAAGGGGACGGAATTGTAAGCAATCAAAATAGTTCTAATCAGAGCGAAACTCATGGCAATGAAATGAGTCTAAATAAAGATAGAGCGCAGGGTAGTGTCAGTGGCGCGATTACAAGCGCCACTGGATCAGCAGGTGCAGATAGCCAAGCTGCTGCGGGAAGCCAAGCTGCTGCGCCTAGCGGGGCTGCCCTGCTCGCGAAGCTGCAGGGCGTGCTCACCGAGCTGCGCGGCAGCATGCCGCAGCTCGCGAACGTCCCGCCCGCTGACGCGGCGGGACAAGATCCTGCCCCCGCGCCGGCAGCGCCGCGCGGGGAGACCACGGCTGCTGCGGCTTCGCCGGTGCAGCCAGACACCGCCCCACCCGCGGATGCGGAGTCGTGGGTGGGGCGGGTGTTGAAGCTGCTCGGTGCGGAGCACGAGCAGCAGGCCGTGCGCGGCGGCGCTTTGCCGGCCGCGGAGACAGCGCGAGCGGCAGCGGGGACAGCTGCAGCCGCGCTAGGCAGTGTCGGGGGGGAGCAAGCTGCCGACACGTTGAAGGGCGTGCTGCTGCAGCTTATGAGCAGCAGCGAGGTGCCGCCCGCGGTAAAAGATGCCGCGAGCGGGCTAGTGCAGCAGCTGACAGGCCAACAGCTGCTGCTGAATACAGATCGGACTGCTCCCTTCGCGCAGGTTACATTGTTCTTGCCGCTGCAAGGTCCAGATGGGCAGGAAACTGCATCGGTTCATATCCAGTCCAGGCGGGGCCGCAAAGGGGAGTTGGATGCAGCTAACTGTCGATTGTGGTTCGATTTGGACATGAAGCAGCTAGGGCAGACATTGGTAGATGTGCAGGTTGTAGATCGAATCGTTAGTCTTAAGCTTCATAATGATCATCCGTGGGTGCTTGAGCTGCTGGAGACGCGGCGTGAAGATATAAAAACTGCAGTAGAATCCATCGGTTATCAATTATCAGGTTTAAGAACCGAACCCTTGCCAGAATTGAATTTGCCTAAAGAGCTTGCTGGCTCCAATACTAATAAGTTTGTTGATTATGTTCCTGAGGCTTACAAAGGAGTGGATTACCGTATATGAATGAGCCTGTACAGCCAATTTCACAAGGGCTCAAAAAAGCGGTCGCTCTCAAATATAGTCCCGGACAAAACGAGGCTCCTGTCGTAGTAGCCAAGGGACAAGGCGCGATAGCAGACCTTATTCTGCAAAAGGCTAAGGAGAGCGGGGTTGCTGTTCAGGAAGATGCAGCCCTCGTGGAGGTTCTTTCAAAGCTTGATCTGGACCAACAGATTCCGTCTGAGCTCTATCAGCTGGTGGCGGAAATCCTCAGCTTTGTGTATCAGAGCGATCGTTCCGCTGGTGAACGGGGACAAGAATGAAAGAGCCCTATGTAAGAAAGCACTATAACCGCAAAGAGAAAGGAACTGCTGCAGAGAACGGAGCTGTGCAGTACCTATCTTCTAGCGGGTATATGATATTGGAACGGAATTGGCGTTGTCGTACTGGAGAGCTTGATATCATTGCGGAGCGTGAAGACTGTATTGTTGTTGTCGAAGTTCGTAGCCGCAGTGGAGAGCTGCTTCAGGGAACTCCAGAAGAATCGGTGAATGCTCGCAAAATAAACCAGGTTCGGAGTACAACACAGGTTTATTTGCATATGAAGGGTTATGAGGAACGGCGGGTTTCTTTTGATGTAATTAGCGTCTTGTTAAATGACGATCTTAGCCTAGCTTCACTTAGTCATATTCGCGAGGCGTTTTAAGAGTAACTCTATTTTCTCATGCGATTCTTTATGAATTTGCTGCTGTTCTGATAAAAAAGTCTTTACATACCTTCCGCACTGTGGGTCATTTCTCAAAAGAAATGGGTAAACATTAGGAGTAACTTTTTAATGTCATCATGAGGAGGGCTGTCTAGTGAAGAATAAACCTTCTGAAATGCAGGTTAGTTTTACATGCCAATATTGCCAGCAGAAGATTGAAGTGAAATTTAAAGCAGAGCCAATATCTGTCGTCTGTTGCGATAATTGCAATAAGACCTTCACGGTAATGCGGCCCACTATAGCGGAGGAAATATTAATAGATTGGGAAAATGAAGCGTTATTTCAAAAAATCCGGGCTGAAAAGTCGCAAAACAGCAATAGCAGTCTCTTAGCGCTTGTAATTAGAGTTATTGAACTGCTTACATGGCGTGACAAAGGCAATGGACAGGTGGAAGCGATCAAGGAGATGCGTGGTTGGCTCATAGACAATGAGGAGGCGCCTCCTTTAGCTGAACTGATTCAGAGTGATGTTAATAAACGTTCGAGTAAGCGGCGCGACTGGGAAAAGTAACATTAACAATAAAGAGGTATTCCGTCATCGCCTCATGACATAGAATGATACGTATAATTTCGTGAGAAATTAGGCGGAAAAGTCCTCGGGGCTCCGAATTTCCTAGGGTTTATGGGTAGTCGGAGCTTTTTTCATACATACTGTCATTAGAATAGGAACAAAAGGAGGGTGCACATGGCTAAGGTTTTTTTCACATCTGATCATCATTTTGGGCATAAGTTGATCATTGATTTTGAATCCAGGCCCTTCAACGATGTAGAGCAAATGAATGAAGTTATGATTGAAAGTTGGAATTCGGTAGTGAATCCGGACGACAAAGTATTTCATTTGGGAGACTTTTCTTTTCTGAATAAGGAGGCAACTCGTGCGATTGTGGCC